>NZ_JAGEMM010000100.1 GCF_017921815.1 Microvirga antarctica
GGCGCGTGTCCCGGCAGGATAGAAAACGATCCTACCGTTCCCGGCAGTGTGACAATCTTCACTTCTCCGTCGAATACGCTCTTTTCGGGCGATACGATACTTAAATGCAATTCTTTCATCATGGAATGTTGTTTCGATTACTTTTTCGCTTGTTCCAGCAATTTCTTGCCTTTCTCTATCGCTTCTTCAATCGTGCCCACGTTCAGGAAAGCCTGTTCGGGGAGGTTGTCTACCTCACCGTCGAGAATCATTCTGAACCCTTTGATTGTATCCTCGATGCCTACCATCA
>NZ_JAGEMM010000101.1 GCF_017921815.1 Microvirga antarctica
TGACCATCCTTTTGAAACCCTACGACGAACGCTACCTCAGCAACCCCTTGTTCGGGCGCCTCACAGAAACCAAATTCCACGACAACATGCTGTACTTCGGCAGTCTTTTTGGCGATGACGATCGAGAGCGATTGATCACCAACCAGATTGACAAAATGGTGGCCATTGTCCCGCAAAACTTCCTTGACTTCCTGGGCATCAAACTCAAGAAAGATGACTATTTTTATTCTAACGGTGATTTCTATGCAAGCCTGAATCACGGCGGCGCACTGGGGGGTTATGCCACCGG
>NZ_JAGEMM010000102.1 GCF_017921815.1 Microvirga antarctica
CGTCGGAAAACTGCACGTAGCGCTTGTCGCGCGAGGCCAGCGGCGCGGTATCCACGCTGGAGTAAACCGCGCCCAGCACCACCCCATCCTCGCCGTTGTCGTCGAGCAGCACTTCGACCTGTTCGCCAATATCCGGCAACCAGTAATCTTTGTTGTCCTGCGTGTTGCGTTGCAGCACCGCAAGCCAGTTACTGCGCAGGTTATCGCACTCCGGCAGAGTGACTCTGACGCGCACGACCGCCTCATCAATATCGCTGATAATGCCCGTCTGGCGGGTAACGCCTTTCAT
>NZ_JAGEMM010000103.1 GCF_017921815.1 Microvirga antarctica
CGGCGACAACTTTACCGCCAACGGATGCTTGGAGTTTGATAACGAATTGCGTTCGTGGAATTGAGTCTTTCAAGATCTCGAGAATACGTCGACCAGAGCTTTCGGCTTCTGATCGATACACAAGCGTCGAGAAAGCATCGACAACGTCCTCAGCGACCATGATGTCGAGCTTGACGATGTCAGCTTCGCGATAATCAAAGACGTCGTAACTCATGGAGGCGTAGCCGCTCGAAACGCTCTTCAGCTTGTCGTTGAAGTCGACGATGATCGCCGAAAGTGGAAGCTCGTA
>NZ_JAGEMM010000104.1 GCF_017921815.1 Microvirga antarctica
GACGTAGCCGGGCCAGCTCAATAGCCGTGCGAGTTTTCCCCGTTCCCATCTCCATGAAAAGCGCCCCAACACGAGAGGGTAGAAGTTTCGTCACCGCGTCGGACTGATACGTGAGAAGATCAGTCGTAGTCTCGAAGTTCATCATATACGCTCTCCCCCGTGCCAATTTCCAAACGCTCATGAGGGGCCCCAACGTTCACGACCAAAGCATCCCGAAGCGCCGCCCGCGTTTCTTCGATCATTGCCATGGCCGAATCTGAGATCATGAAGCTATGTTTTTCTGCGAAAT
>NZ_JAGEMM010000105.1 GCF_017921815.1 Microvirga antarctica
GGGCACAGCATCGTCTATGCTACATGGCCGACAAATGGACACCCTACACCATTGCTATCACCCACACGGGGCAACAAGGATATGAATCATTATCACCATCCGATAACATACCATCTTCCGACGATAACTCATCACAACTTTTTTGGGTTCAAAGGGACCGAGAGGTTTTGCAATGCACCGGATACATAAGCACTCGACACCACTACTATCACCCTTAAAGGCTATGTAGCTAGGATTTGATACCCCATCTTCCGACAATAACTCATCACAACTTTTTTGGGTTCAAGC
>NZ_JAGEMM010000106.1 GCF_017921815.1 Microvirga antarctica
GCATCCTGATGCGGCTGCGAGGCTTCGACACTGTTTAGCGCGCGTTCCGCCGCCTGCGCCGTCATCTGGACGACGTAATCCAGACGGTCGCGCGCATCAGGGATCGCCTCCGCCGCTTCGGCAATCGCCTGGTCCAGCCCCAGTTCACGCAGGCTGTCGCGCAGCATTCGGGTCAGACTACCGATGCGCGCAATGATGTCTCCTGCTGAACCTTCATCAGCAGGCTTGATAGATGGTTGCATCATCATCGCATCCTCACATGCCCAGTTTCTCAAAGATTTTGTTGAG
>NZ_JAGEMM010000107.1 GCF_017921815.1 Microvirga antarctica
GGTCTGCCGCAGCGCCAAGCAGCGCAAGCTGCCCAATGGCAGCGCACCGGTGGTCCTGATGTTTGCGCCCACCGCCGGCAGCATGGACCGCATCAAGGCGGGGCTGGCGGGATGCGACGCCTACCTCTCCCGCTCGGTGGGCGAGGCCGAGTTCTACCGGGTGCTGGCGCAGCACCGGCTGGTCAGCCTGGACGGCTTCGAGCGGACCAACATCGGCTTCTAGCCGTGCAGGTCGTCCCGGCGGGCGATCTCCAGCAGCCGCTCCAGCTCCACGCCGTGGTGGCGCTG
>NZ_JAGEMM010000108.1 GCF_017921815.1 Microvirga antarctica
GCCTGCGCGATGCCAAACCGCAGGGTGGTATTGGGTTATTAACCGTGAAGCTGGACGATCCGAGCGGCTATGGCCGTATTACGCGTGAAAACGGTAAAGTGACCGGCATCGTTGAACATAAAGACGCCACTGATGAACAGCGTCAAATCCAGGAAATTAACACCGGTATTCTGATCGCCAACGGCGCGGACCTGAAACGCTGGTTGTCTAAGCTGACTAACAATAATGCGCAGGGTGAATATTACATCACAGATATCATCGCGCTGGCTTATCAGGAAGGACGGGAAA
>NZ_JAGEMM010000109.1 GCF_017921815.1 Microvirga antarctica
GCCGGCTTTAGAACCTTTACCCAGACGCGCTTTTTTCATCTCAACGAAATTGCCGACGTGAGCGCCCGCTAACAGCTCCGCGCCGGGACGCAGGCGAGCAAACGGACCGATGGTGCAGGCCGCTTCCAGATGCGCATCTTCCACCACGCTGTATGGGCTAATTTCGCAGTCATCGCCAATAACGCTGTTTTTAATAATGCAGCCCGCGCCGATTTTCACGCGGTGACCGAGCGTTACATAACCTTCGATGATAACGTTAGCGTCAATTTCCACATCCATTCCACAATG
>NZ_JAGEMM010000010.1:2500-3593 GCF_017921815.1 Microvirga antarctica
ACCTGCACATGGCTAGATCACTCGGTTTCGGGTCTAAAGCAACGAACTGAACGCCCTATTCAGACTCGCTTTCGCTGCGCCTCCACCTATCGGCTTAAGCTTGCTCGTTACTTTAAGTCGCTGACCCATTATACAAAAGGTACGCGGTCACCCAGGACAAACCTTGGGCTCCCACTGTTTGTAAGCATCCGGTTTCAGGAACTATTTCACTCCCCTCGTCGGGGTGCTTTTCACCTTTCCCTCACGGTACTTGTTCGCTATCGGTCGCTGAGGAGTACTTAGGCTTGGAGGGTGGTCCCCCCATGTTCAGACAGGATTTCACGTGTCCCGCCCTACTCGTATCCCGGGAAAGTCCTTATCCGTACGGGGCTATCACCCGATCTCGCCCACCTTTCCAGATGGTTCCGGTTAAACTGTTCCCAGGCATTGGCCTGGTCCGCGTTCGCTCGCCACTACTAACGGAGTCTCGTTGATGTCCTTTCCTCCGGGTACTTAGATGTTTCAGTTCCCCGGGTTCGCCTTAAACCCCTATGTATTCAGGATCTAATACCTTCATCTGACCCCTTGTAGTCCAACCTCACCACCAAATAAAATCCAGTAATGAGACCAGAATACAAGAGATCGAAGGTGGGTTTCCCCATTCGGAAATCCCTGGATCAAAGCTCGTTCGCAGCTCCCCAAGGCTTATCGCAGCGTACCACGTCCTTCATCGCCTCTCAGCGCCAAGGCATCCACCGAATGCTCTTAAGACACTTGATTACTCTCATGATCGATGCCCGTCCTCGGCAGAGGCGGACACGACCTAAAAGAAAGACCTGTCCGGACAATTTCTCATCCGGACATTTGCTTGCCAAATACACCCGACCCAACAGCCTGCGGGGCCGTCGCGCTGATCACTCAGCAACGGTCGAATGTATTCCCTCTTTACGATTTCAAATATCCGCAAAACCGCTCTTCTTCAAAGCAGCCCGCGAACCTCTGTGACATCCGGACAAAACCAACAACAAACCACCAAGCCGATCAAAGATCGGAGCCGCCAAAGCCGATCAAAGATCGGGGCCGATCAAAGATCGGGGCCGATCAAAGATCGGGG
>NZ_JAGEMM010000110.1 GCF_017921815.1 Microvirga antarctica
GGTTAAAAAGAATATGCATCAGTGAGAAGTGCATAAAGATATGGGTGAAGTAGCGCCAGAATTCAAATTTTAAAACCGGATCGAACGGCCACGCCAGCCACACCATCACCGTCTGATCGCCGATGAGACTCATCGCAATATAGACCAGCACGCAGGCGAGCATCACGATCCAGGTAACAGGGCCGGCTCGTTCACGCAGCGTGGCGAGAAAGGGAAAACGGCGGTAGCGTAGCCCGCTGTTAGTCTGCCCGGACTGCCAGCTAGCCGCCAGATAACGCGGATCGCCGG
>NZ_JAGEMM010000111.1 GCF_017921815.1 Microvirga antarctica
GGCAGTCAAATGCGCTGTTGCCCTGGTTGACATAATCCACCAGCGCGCGGAAAAACGGCGGACGTAACTGCGTTTCGTAGTGGCTTGCTGCGGTTTCCAACTGGCGACCATAGAAGGCAGTACGGGATTCATTATATTCGAATACACCAGAGATACGCGGCAAATACTCAGGCGGTACGCGTCCTTCGTCATGAGTCGCGACAAACACGGGAATACCGTAACCCGTTGCGTCGATTTCATCGAGTTTTCCGTGTTCAATGTCGTCGATGGATAACACGATGGCAGCCA
>NZ_JAGEMM010000112.1 GCF_017921815.1 Microvirga antarctica
CCGTATAAAAACCATCTGAACATGCACTTCGTCTCTAACGTTGATGGCACCCACATCGCTGAAGTGCTGAAAAAAGTGAACCCGGAAACCACGCTGTTCCTGGTCGCTTCTAAAACTTTCACCACCCAGGAAACCATGACCAACGCCCACAGCGCGCGCGACTGGTTCCTGAAAAGTGCAGGCGATGAAAAACACGTGGCGAAACACTTTGCTGCGCTCTCCACCAACGCCAAAGCGGTCGGCGAATTTGGTATCGACACGGCCAATATGTTCGAGTTCTGGGACTGG
>NZ_JAGEMM010000113.1 GCF_017921815.1 Microvirga antarctica
CGAAGTGGGCACCGGTTCGCGCGAAGAAAAAGCGTCCTGTCAGAACAGAGTCACGCTGCTGATTTCAACTTCTCTGATTCGAAAGTCCTAAGCCGGCGCGACGGCGAGCTTGGCGGCAAGAAAATCGCGAACCATCGCCGGTTCGACGTCGGACGCAACGACCGCCCGGCCGATCGCTTTCAGCAGGATGAAGGTGAGGCGGCCGCGCTTCACTTTCTTGTCTTGCGCCATCAGCGCCATAAGTCCGTCCGCGTCTGCCAGCCCTTCCTGCCTGAAACCGGCGATGTC
>NZ_JAGEMM010000114.1 GCF_017921815.1 Microvirga antarctica
AAAACTCACGGGCATTTCAGCTATCGGCGCCTGTTGCGCATAGCTGGCGGCGGCGTCCGGTAAGGCCTCGGCAAACGGTAAATACGGTTTGATATCCACCACCGGCGTGCCATCCACCAGATCCAGACTGCCTAATTTCAGAATTACGCTCTCTTTCCGGCACTCGATACCTTTTAGCGCAACGAGCGACATGCCAATCGGATTGGGGCGGAACGTGGAGCGCGTGGCAAAAACGCCCATTCTGGCGTTACCGCCAAGACGGGGCGGACGAACTGTCGGCCGCCAGCC
>NZ_JAGEMM010000115.1 GCF_017921815.1 Microvirga antarctica
AACCACGCTGAATCTGTCGCTGTTCCTCAAAGATCCGGCAACCACAACGGCACAACCGCAAACGCTGGCGCAGGAAGTCGACCGCTCCGTGAAATCGCTGGATGCGAAACTGGCAATTCCAATGGACATGGCGGTCGAGTTTATGACGCAGATAGCAAAGCTGGAAGGCTATCAGCAGGATGATGCGGAAAAACTGGCAAAACAGCAGGTGCAGGGGCTGTCCGCAATGGGTCAGATGTTCCGACTGACAACGCTGAAGGATAATACTATCGCCTCCAGTTTGCAGTA
>NZ_JAGEMM010000116.1 GCF_017921815.1 Microvirga antarctica
CCACGGCGTCAACCACTTCAAGCGAGTATTCCGACCACATAATTTGCCTACAAAAATTTTGAATTCACTGGACAAATATTAACGTTTCACAACCGTAATTTCACTCCCTACACTCTGCGACAATGTCTGTCTGATAAGAAAGAGAAACAAATATGCAACCTGGAAAAGGTTTTTTAGTCTGGTTAGCCGGTCTTAGCGTGCTGGGATTTCTGGCTACGGACATGTACCTGCCCGCGTTTGCCGCCATACAGGCGGATTTACAAACGCCTGCCGCCGCGGTCAGCGCCA
>NZ_JAGEMM010000117.1 GCF_017921815.1 Microvirga antarctica
TCTGCTGGCGCATCACGACGCCGGGCAGCTGGCGGTGATTGCCGCGAAGCTTAACTGCGCGCCGGACGTGCACGCCATCAAGGAGGCGTTAGCGCTGGCGCTGCCGTCGGTGCAGGGACAGATGGAGAACCTGGCGGTGGACATGGGCTACACGCCGGGGGTGCTGGCGCTGTTCTATAAAGTGGCGATTGGCTCCGGCGTCGCGCCGCTGGTCATCTTCATGGGCGTCGGCGCGATGACCGACTTCGGCCCGCTGCTGGCCAACCCGCGCACCCTGCTGCTGGGGGC
>NZ_JAGEMM010000118.1 GCF_017921815.1 Microvirga antarctica
AGGTTGGGCCGAAAACCGCGCCGTTAACGGATGAGGTGCTGGATTACGACACGGTAATGGAGAGCCTCGACCATTTTATGGACTGGCTGGCGGTGCAGTACATTAGCGCGCTGAACGTCATTCACTACATGCACGATAAGTACAGCTATGAAGCTTCGCTGATGGCGCTGCACGACCGTGATGTGTATCGGACGATGGCGTGCGGCATCGCCGGACTGTCGGTGGCGGCGGATTCCCTGTCCGCCATCAGGTACGCTCAGGTGAAACCGATTCGCGACGAAAATGGCC
>NZ_JAGEMM010000119.1 GCF_017921815.1 Microvirga antarctica
GATAGCGAAGAGGCTCTGGAACGTCTTTTTACCGCGCTGGTCAACTATCGTGAGTCCCATCAGCGTCCGCTGGTGATTGTTCATGGCGGCGGTTGCGTGGTGGATGAGCTGATGAAAGGGCTGAATTTGCCAGTGAAAAAGAAAGACGGCCTGCGCGTGACGCCTGCCGATCAGATTGGCATCATTACCGGCGCGCTGGCGGGAACCGCTAACAAAACTCTGCTGGCCTGGGCGAAGAAACACCATATCGCCTCTGTTGGTCTGTTTCTGGGCGATGGCGACAGCGT
>NZ_JAGEMM010000120.1 GCF_017921815.1 Microvirga antarctica
GCGCGGGTGAGGTTCGTCACTATGCGTGATACGCGCTGGACGATCGGCGGGCCGGAGGCTGTGCAATGAGTGCGCGTTTCGGTCGGCTCGCCTGGCTGTGGCTCAGTGTGCTGGTGATCGCCTTCGATCAGGCGACCAAACACTACTTTGAAGCCAACTTCAGCCTGTACCAGAAGGTCGACGTGATCCCGGGCTACTTCGCCTGGACGCTGGCCTATAACACCGGAGCAGCATTCAGTTTCCTCGCCGATCACGGCGGCTGGCAGCGTTGGCTGTTTGCGGTGATC
>NZ_JAGEMM010000121.1 GCF_017921815.1 Microvirga antarctica
ACACTCCGTGAATTGATAATTAAAATCTCGGCTAACTCCCAGTCTTTCCAGACGGAGATCGCGCGCGCTTCACGCACCGGACAAGATTATTACCGAACCATGCAAAATGGCGGGCGTCAGGCGGCAGCAGCATCAAGAGAAACACAGAAAGCGCTGGCGGAGGTAACCAGTCAGCTTAATTCAGCAAAGGCTTCTGCTATGGGCCTGGCTGGCGCTTTTGCAGGCGCATATGCCACTGGGCACCTTATTTCTCTGGCGGATGAATGGAGTTCGGTTAACGCAAGGTT
>NZ_JAGEMM010000122.1 GCF_017921815.1 Microvirga antarctica
ACTCAACCGGAACTTCGATATGCTTGATATCGTCTTTTTCCAGCTGACGGATGTGACGCGCGGTAATGCGACGGCCTTTTTCAACGTACACTTTGCCGTTAGCTTCGATATCGAACGACGCGGTTTCGCCGCGCAGACGTTCTGGAATCAGCTCCATCTGCAGCTTGTTGTCGCGAATTTCGAAGACGACTTTCTCAAAGAACAGGTCAAGGATCTGCTCAGTGGTGTAGTTCAGCGCACGCAGGATGATGGTCGCAGGCAGTTTACGGCGACGGTCGATACGCACG
>NZ_JAGEMM010000123.1 GCF_017921815.1 Microvirga antarctica
GAACCGACTGGTCCATGCGGCGAGCGGCAAATTCCTGGGTTTGTTTATCTACGTTTTTAATGGCTTGTTCTATGGCGTCAACATCATCGCCTTGTGCGACCGCGCTTAAATGTGCGGCGGCATCATCAATGCATTGACGTTCTGCGGCGCTTAACAGCGCGGCGTCGGCAGTTAGCGCGCCGGTCAAACTTTCCAGCACGCGCGCGGCTTCGACTTTTTGCTCCGCCAGCATACGCGCTTTCACGTCCTGCTCGGCAAAACTCATGGAATCCTTGATCATCGAGGCG
>NZ_JAGEMM010000124.1 GCF_017921815.1 Microvirga antarctica
GCCGTTCGTCGCGCCGTTGTTGGAATCGCTTGATATCGCCAAATACTTTAGTGTGGTTATCGGCGGCGATGATGTGCAAAATAAGAAGCCGCATCCGGAGCCGCTGTTGCTGGTGGCAAGCCGGCTGGGCATGATGCCGGAGCAGATGCTTTTTGTCGGCGATTCGCGTAATGATATTCAGGCTGCAAAAGCGGCGGGCTGCCCTTCGGTTGGCCTGACATACGGCTACAATTATGGCGAAGCGATCGCTCTTAGCGAGCCGGACGTCATTTATGACAGTTTTAACG
>NZ_JAGEMM010000125.1 GCF_017921815.1 Microvirga antarctica
TGTTGATACGCTGAATGCGCGAAAACGAACGTGAGGCGTATCCGGCCTGTGGTCGAGATATTTTTCCAGGCCGGGTAGGGCGAATGTCGCTATCCGGCGCAAGGTTGGTTACTTTCAGAGATTATTCATGAAACAAACACAACGGCATGACGCGATCATTGAACTGGTGAAAAAACAGGGGTACGTCAGTACGGAAGAGCTGGTGGAGCATTTTTCTGTCAGCCCGCAAACCATTCGTCGGGATCTTAACGATCTGGCGGAACAGAATATGATTTTGCGCCACCACG
>NZ_JAGEMM010000126.1 GCF_017921815.1 Microvirga antarctica
AGTAACGCCGCTGAAACCAATACGCCTGCAAGGACGACCGCCAGCACCGCGTCTAAAGTTAACTTTAGCCAGCTTGCGCTGTTAGAAGCCTCTAACCGTCGTCCCAATTTCACCGTAGATTACTGGCATCAGCACGCTATTCGCACGGTGATTCGCCACCTTTCTTTTGCAATGGCGCCGCAAACGCTGCCCGTTGCCGACGCGCCGTCGCCATTACAGGCGCATCATATCGCCTTACTGAATACGCTCAGCGCGATGCTCACGCAGGAGGGCACGCCGCCGGCGAT
>NZ_JAGEMM010000127.1 GCF_017921815.1 Microvirga antarctica
GTCAGTTCGGCAAACTGCTGCAGCAGTGGCGCGGCGTCGGCGTTAATAACCCCGCCGCCCGCGACAATTACCGGACGCTCGGACTGAATCAGCATCTCCAGCGCCTTTTCAATCTGTACGCGGCTGGCGGCTGGCTTATATACCGGCAACGGCTCATACATATCCGGATCGAATTCGATCTCCGCAACCTGGACATCAAACGGTAAATCAACCAGCACAGGACCTGGGCGGCCTGAGCGCATCAGATGAAAAGCCTGCTGTAATACGCGCGGCACCAGCGCCGCCTC
>NZ_JAGEMM010000128.1 GCF_017921815.1 Microvirga antarctica
AACGCATTTGATGAGCCCGGCGATGGTTGCGGCGGCGGCGGTAGCGGGGCATCTGGTCGATGTTCGGTCATTACTTCAGGCAGGGGAATAAGATGGATACGTTTAAGCAAATCAGCGGGCGAATTGCGCCGATGCTGGAACCGAATATCGACACTGATGTGATTATGCCAAAACAGTTCCTGAAAGGGATCGATCGCCAGGGGCTGGATAAAGGGGTGTTTTTCGATCGTCGATTTATGGCTGGCGGCCAACCAAATCCTGATTTTATTCTGAACATGCCGGGCTGG
>NZ_JAGEMM010000129.1 GCF_017921815.1 Microvirga antarctica
CCGCTCGGCATATCGTCCAGCGCGGTGCCGCCGGCGCCGGCGACCAATTGCGTGGGCCGTTGCGAGGTGGGGCTGAAGAGCAGGAGCTGCGCCATATGCACGTGCCCCGCGATCACGACATCGAACACCGACGCCCGAGCCGGGAAACCGTTGGCATCGAATGTGGCGGTGGACCACTCGGCTGGTTGCCCGTCGCTGCCCGCGCCGATCGACCACAACGGCCGGTGCGTCAGGAGCCACGCCGGGCCGTCCCCTGCCAGCTCGATCGTTCGATCGAGAACCGGCGC
>NZ_JAGEMM010000012.1 GCF_017921815.1 Microvirga antarctica
CTAGGGTCAGGACCCATTGATTTAAGATGCTCGATCTGATTCAGGTTCCGCAAGGAGACTGAGCATGAGCGACCTTTACTGGCTGACGGACGAGCAGATGGCACGGCTTCAGCCGTATTTCCCCAAGAGCCATGGCAGGCCAAGGGTCGATGATCGGCAGGTGTTGAGCGGCATCGTTTTTGTGAATCGCAATGGGCTGCGATGGCGCGATGCGCCGAAGGATTATGGTCCGCACAAGACACTTTACAACCGGTGGAAGCGGTGGGGTAAGATGGGTGTCTTCCTCCGCATCATGGAGGGGCTGGCCGCCGCAGGCGCTGAGCCCAAGACGGTGATGATCGACGCGACCTATCTGAAGGCACACCGCACGGCATCGAGCCTGCGGGTTAAAAAGGGGGTCTCGGGCGGCTGATCGGCCGCACCAGAGGCGGCATGAACACGAAGCTTCATGCCGTCACCGATGCCAACGGTCGGCCTCTCAGCTTCTTCATGACCGCTGGCCAGGTCAGCGATTACACCGGCGCTGCGGCGCTGCTCGAAGATCTGCCAAAGGCGCAATGGCTCCTGGGCGACCGTGGCTACGACGCCGACTGGTTCCGGGATGCCTTGCAGGCCAAGGGCATTCAGCCATGCATCCCAGGTCGGAAGTCCCGGCTCGCACCCATCAAATACGACAAGCGCCGCTACAAAAGCCGTAGCCGCATCGAGATCATGTTCGGACGCCTGAAGGACTGGCGTCGTGTCGCTACACGCTACGATCGATGCCCGACGGTCTTCTTCTCAGCCATCGCCCTCGCCGCCACCGTCATCTTCTGGCTATAGCCAATGAGTCCTGACCCTA
>NZ_JAGEMM010000130.1 GCF_017921815.1 Microvirga antarctica
GATGACTATACCGGCCCGGCAACCGATCTGTTGTTGAAGCTACGGCCAAACATTCGCTATTTCCACTCCTCGCAATACATTAACGATCTGGCTAATGGCGATACCTGTGTGGCCATCGGTTGGGCGGGCGATGTCTGGCAGGCCGCTAACCGGGCGAAAGAGGCGAAAAATGGCGTCAATATCTCTTTCTCGATCCCCAAAGAGGGGGCAATGGCGTTTTTTGATGTGTTTGCCATGCCGGCTGACGCCAAAAATAAAGACGAGGCCTACCAGTTCCTTAATTATCT
>NZ_JAGEMM010000131.1 GCF_017921815.1 Microvirga antarctica
TCGCTGCCCGCATGGGGAACCACGGCGCCATTCTGGCCAACGAATTTTCGGCCAGCCGCGTCAAAGTTCTGCACGCTAATATCAGCCGATGTGGAATCGCCAATACCGCACTGACGCATTTCGATGGCCGCGTATTTGGCGCTGCGTTACCGGAGATGTTTGACGCTATCCTGCTGGATGCGCCCTGCTCTGGCGAAGGCGTAGTACGTAAAGATCCTGATGCGCTAAAAAACTGGTCGCCAGAAAGCAATCTGGATATCGCGGCGACACAGCGGGAACTGCTCGAC
>NZ_JAGEMM010000132.1 GCF_017921815.1 Microvirga antarctica
AATAAAAGCGAAGGGCAATCTTTCTATTTTCTTGATCCGGATGGCCACAAGCTGGAGCTACATGTGGGAGATTTAGCATCTCGACTGGCGCAATGCCGGGAAAAGCCTTACTCTGGAATGCGTTTCGGTCCTGGAAAATAATCACGCAACTTTGTGATCTTCCACCCAGCATTCAATTTTATGTCCCATTCTGGGGGCAAACCCCAAAGTAAATTCTAAAAATCCATCAATTTTCAATACATTGAACCTAAAGGCAAGTCCGGCCTTCGCACCAAAAGCATATAAAT
>NZ_JAGEMM010000133.1 GCF_017921815.1 Microvirga antarctica
GGCCAGGACCGCGCGCAGGGCGGCGAGCGGCCGGCCTTCGATGAACTGGGCATCGCCAGCCAGGTCCAGCTCCTGCAATCGGCCGACCTCATCAAGCAGGTCGCGCGCAACATGAAGCTCTACGAGCTGGAGGAGTTCGACACGACGGCCAGGCCCTCGGCGATCTCCGACCTGCTCGTGCTTCTCGGCATCAGGAAGAACCCGCTCGACCTGCCGCCCGAGGAACGCGTGCTGAAGGAATTCACCGAGAAGCTGGTGGTCTACCAGGTGGAGCGCTCGCGCGTCA
>NZ_JAGEMM010000134.1 GCF_017921815.1 Microvirga antarctica
AGTTATTTTGTATCCTTAATAACATAACTTCATGGCTAAAGATAAAAGACATATCAGTATTATATAATGGCAATCCTCTAAACGAGGGGACTACAGTAACAGAACGACAATGATGTTTTGAAAGTTCACGTAGCCAAAAATGTGTTTTCTCCAACTCGGTGTATTCATAAGCAAGGATATAATGGACATCACCTGTACGATTTAAATCCCAAATAGTCTCAGTATCCTTTATCACCGGCAACATATTTATTTCAGCATCTGACGCATCCGTATCAAAAAAAGCGAT
>NZ_JAGEMM010000135.1 GCF_017921815.1 Microvirga antarctica
GAAGGAGCACGCCTGGAAAGTGTGTATACGGCAACGTATCGGGGGTTCGAATCCCCCCCTCACCGCCATATTTAAGTTGAGAGCCTGTACAGAAGTACGGGCTTTTTGCTTATATGTATCCCCCAAACCAAGGGGGGATGAGAACACCCGACCGGGGTTCGACACAAAAACGCCGGGAGCGTTTTTGAACAGAGCTTGCTCTGGCCCCGAAGGGGCGAGGCCCAGGGATGGGCTGAGTAGCGGCGCAGCCAGTTGGACAGACCGGGCGCGCAGCGAACGGGCTGCC
>NZ_JAGEMM010000136.1 GCF_017921815.1 Microvirga antarctica
CTACACTTACCTGTCTGTCTGGTTTACGGGCTTTGAAGACGAACTGGTTCGTAATGGGATTGCTATCGCGGTACTGTTTATCGCGACGCTTATCGTCGGCGCTATCGTGAATTTTGTGATAGGTCAGCTAGTAGAAAAGACCGGCCTGTCGGGAACTGACCGGGTGTTGGGGATCTGTTTCGGCGCACTGCGAGGCGCGCTGATTGTCGCCGCCATTCTGTTCTTCCTTGATACCTTTACCGGCTTGTCGAAAAGCGAAGACTGGAGCAAATCGCAGCTCATCCCG
>NZ_JAGEMM010000137.1 GCF_017921815.1 Microvirga antarctica
ATTGACGAGCCGAAAGCGCCGTAACGGCGCTTTCACTGCCCCTGTTCAGAAAAAATGGAAGAATCGATTTAACGCGCAGACAATCAACGCGATCAAACCGACAATCTTCATGATTTTCATCACCCCGCCAGATTCCGCCTGACGGGGTGCTTCGGTTTTCGCTTCAGAAGACAATTTTTTCTCAGCCGCCAGCCTGAGCTCTTCCGCCAGCTCCTTTTTGTCGCGAATATCGCCTGGCTTCATGGCGATTTTAGATGACAACGCCTGGGTTATCAGCGCCTCCAGC
>NZ_JAGEMM010000138.1 GCF_017921815.1 Microvirga antarctica
CTGTGCGCCGGCAATGGCGTTGAAACAGCACATGTCGACACTAGAGATGAGCCATCCGTTAGGGCGGCTTTGGGACATCGACATTATTGATAGCGACGGTAAGTCGCTATCACGCCGTGAACTCGGGCATCCTGCCCGGCCATGTTTGATATGCCAGCAGGATGCTCATCTCTGTGCCCGGGGCAAGCATCACACCCTTGACCTTTTGTTGGATGAAATTGCACGAAGGATTGAATGCTATGAACGTGAGCGTTGTGACTGAACGGCGTACGCCAGCGTACTCATC
>NZ_JAGEMM010000139.1 GCF_017921815.1 Microvirga antarctica
AACGATCTGGTTTTTGCCCTTTCACAGCACGCCGTCGCCTTTGCTCACGCCCAGCTCCAGCGGGATGGTCGAAACTGGCCTGCGTCGCCGCGCTATTTCGCGATTGGCCGCACCACGGCGCTCGCCCTTCATACCGTTAGCGGGTTCGATATTCGTTATCCATTGGATCGGGAAATCAGCGAAGCCTTGCTACAATTACCTGAATTACAAAATATTGCGGGCAAACGCGCGCTGATTTTGCGTGGCAATGGCGGCCGCGAACTGCTGGGCGAAACCCTGACAGCTC
>NZ_JAGEMM010000013.1 GCF_017921815.1 Microvirga antarctica
GGATCCAGAGCTGTTCAAGGGCGTTTGCGGCTGAGCTTCACGCGGAGGTCAATCGCGGCCGGATCGATCGGCGCGCGGCGCGGGCGTCGATCGAGCAGGAGCTGTCGCGGACCAACCAGCGCATCCGCCGCATCCTCGACCTGCTGCTTGGCAGTGACGACGCTCCACGCTCTCTCATGGACGATCTGAAGGTCCTGGAGGCTCGCAAGGTCGAGCTCCAGACCGAACTGAGGGAGCCAGCCAGCGCCCAACCGCTGTTCCATCCCAACCTCGCCGAGATCTATCGCCAGAAGGTTGCTGATCTCGGTTCCCTGCTGGAGCGGCCGGAGACGCAAGCGGAAGCGTTTGATCTGATCCGGAGCCTGATCGAGGTGATCCGGCTGGTGCCGGAGGACGGCGCGCTGAAGGTGGAGCTGCGCGGTGAGCTCGCCGGTATCCTGGCCTTGTGTGACGGACATGCAAAAAGCCGGACCCTTTCGGATCCGGCTTTTGCTGGTCGACAATTAAAGATGGTTGCGGGGACAGGATTTGAACCTGTGACCTTCAGGTTATGAGCCTGACGAGCTACCGGGCTGCTCCACCCCGCGTCAA
>NZ_JAGEMM010000140.1 GCF_017921815.1 Microvirga antarctica
TGCTTTTGGTCTGAAGCAGGACAAACTGCCGAAGGCGGAGATTATCAGCCGCGTCAATGAGATGCTGGGTCTGGTGCACATGCAGGAGTTTGCAAAACGTAAGCCGCATCAGCTTTCCGGCGGTCAGCGTCAGCGCGTGGCCCTGGCGCGCAGCCTGGCGAAACGTCCTAAGCTGCTCTTGTTGGATGAACCGATGGGCGCGCTGGATAAAAAATTACGCGACCGGATGCAGCTTGAAGTAGTGGATATCCTTGAGCGCGTCGGCGTGACTTGCGTCATGGTGACG
>NZ_JAGEMM010000141.1 GCF_017921815.1 Microvirga antarctica
CGGCCAACCGCCACAATATCCGCCCCGCTGGCTAACGCTTTGAATACGTGCGAACCACGGCGTACTCCACTGTCAAAAATAACAGGCACTCGCTTGTTGACGACTTTTGCAATCGCAGGAAGCATATCGAATGAGGACGGCCCGCTGTCTAATTGACGGCCACCATGGTTAGAAACCCATATCCCTGCGGCCCCGGCCTGGATAGCAATTTCAGCATCCTCCGGCGACTGAATGCCTTTTACGATAACCGGCAGACCGGAAATACGATGTACATAGGCAATACCCT
>NZ_JAGEMM010000142.1 GCF_017921815.1 Microvirga antarctica
GACGCGAAAACTTTTTCCGCAGTGCAACAGTTGCTGGAGATCGTCGGCAAAGGTCTCATCGGTTGAGGCCAGCGAGATTGCCGTCGGCAAACCCGCCGCCAGCTCTTTAGCGAACGTCGGGCCGGAAATCACCGCCAGCGGGATTTGATCGCCTAACGCCTCGCGAGCGACATCCTGCAACAGGCGCCCCGTTTCCGCTTCCAGGCCTTTGGTCGCCCATACCAGACGCGCATCCGGACGCATCAGCGGTTTAATCTGCCGCAGCACGTCGCTGAAAACATGGCT
>NZ_JAGEMM010000143.1 GCF_017921815.1 Microvirga antarctica
GCTGGTTTGGTCGATCAGCGCCTGCGCCCGATCCGGCACCGCCGCATCCAGCGGGGTGATTTTCAGCCCTGACTCGGTGAGGATGGCATCGGGCAGCTCGTTGTCCTTGGCCAGGCGGGTGACGGTGGCCAACTGCTCGTCCAGCAGCTGCAAACGCTCTTCCAGGTACTGGTCGCTGTTCGGGTTGATCGCCAGGGGCAGGGCCTGCTCGCGCTTGAGTGCGGCGAACTTCTCGGCCGGCAGCAGGTAGTCGTCGAAGTCGCGGAACTGCCGCGAGCCCTTGAC
>NZ_JAGEMM010000144.1 GCF_017921815.1 Microvirga antarctica
CAACCACGGAGTAACTGGTGGAACCGGAATCAAACCAAACGTCCAACGTATCCGGAACTTTCTCGTATTGATCGGCATCTTCGCCGAGGATCTCTTTCGGGTCGAGATCCCACCACGCCTGGATACCGTCAACTTCGACGCGTTTCGCCACCTCTTCCATCGCCGCCAGAGTACGCTCAATCGGCAGCAGCTCCTGCGTTTCTTTATGCACGAACAGCGACATCGGTACGCCCCAGGTACGCTGACGTGAGATACACCAGTCAGGACGATTAGCGACCATTGATT
>NZ_JAGEMM010000145.1 GCF_017921815.1 Microvirga antarctica
CCTCAGCGTATGGAAGAAGCTTTCCGCACAGGCATTGTCGTAACAACAACCTCTGGCGCTCATACTTCCCCGCAGATTATGGCGTTTCAGTAAGCTCTGGTAATCCGTTGAACAGTACTGACCGCCTCTGTCTGTCTGCACGATGACATTTTCCGGACATTTACGCCGCCACAGCGCCATCTGTAACGCATCGCAGGCAAGCTGTGCTGTCATCCGCGAGGACATCGACCAGCCAATGACTGACCGCGACCACAGATCGATAACCACGGCCAGATAAAGCCAGCC
>NZ_JAGEMM010000146.1 GCF_017921815.1 Microvirga antarctica
GTATCGAACAAATCGAATCGCTTACCGGCGTCCCGGTTCTGGGGGTGATGCCGTGGCTGGATGTGGATCTGGAAGATGAAGATGGCGTCGCGCTGCAAAACGATAAATATCGCGGTAACGCCCCCCGTGATATCACTATTGCCATTGTGCAACTGCCACATATTTCTAACTTTACGGATTTTAACGCTCTGGCGGCGCAGCCGGATGTGCGCATACGCTATATTCGCCGCCCGGAAGCGTTGACTGACGTTGATCTGGTGATCCTGCCGGGCAGTAAGAATACGC
>NZ_JAGEMM010000147.1 GCF_017921815.1 Microvirga antarctica
CCGACGGAAGAGAGCTTCTCTAATGCGGCGAAAGGCGCAGACTGGAGCAAAACCTTCGCGCAGGATCTGACCAACCAGAAAGGTGACGATGTGTGGCCAATCACCTCCACCACCTTTATCCTGGTCCACAAAGCGCAGAAGAAACCTGAGCAGGGTGCTGAAGTGCTGAAGTTCTTCGACTGGGCCTACAAAAATGGCGCTAAGCAGGCGAATGATCTGGACTACGCCAGCCTGCCGGATAACGTTGTTGAGCAGGTTCGTACCGCCTGGAAGACCAGTATAAAA
>NZ_JAGEMM010000148.1 GCF_017921815.1 Microvirga antarctica
GCCACATCCAGAGGAAGCGCGGCCCGTAGGCCCGCCCGCACATGCCGTAATTGCCGGCCCCGAAGCTGCCGCCGATCAGGACGGTGAATTTCGGCACCGCCGCGGTCGCGACGGCGGTGACCATCTTGGCCCCGTCCTTGGCGATGCCGCCGGCCTCGTAGCGCCGGCCGACCATGAAGCCGGTGATGTTCTGGAGGAACACCAGGGGCACGCCGCGCTGGGCGCAGAGCTCGACGAAGTGGGCGCCCTTCAGGGCACTCTCCGAGAACAGGATGCCGTTGTTGG
>NZ_JAGEMM010000149.1 GCF_017921815.1 Microvirga antarctica
GCAATTGTACCCTGGATAACTCTACAGTGGCAGCATCAGCAGTTGTATGGAAAAGCATATCTTTGTAAAGCGGCGGTAATCCGTATCGCGCGCGGGCGCGATTGCACGCCTCATTCACTTCGCCTCCTTCGCCCGATATCGAAAATTCGCGACAGGTTGAAGGGCGGTTTTCATAAATAGCGCAACTGACGTTTTCACCCGGCGTGCCAATTAGCGCTTTACAGTGCGGCTGTTTTTGGTTGGTACCGGCCATACAACGTAAAAAAGGGGTAACGGGCTCGGTTA
>NZ_JAGEMM010000014.1 GCF_017921815.1 Microvirga antarctica
TTGACGCGGGGTGGAGCAGCCCGGTAGCTCGTCAGGCTCATAACCTGAAGGTCACAGGTTCAAATCCTGTCCCCGCAACCATCTTTAATTGTCGACCAGCAAAAGCCGGATCCGAAAGGGTCCGGCTGTTTGCGTTTCCAGGACAGAGCGCCAGCATGCCCGCAAGCGCGCCGCGCGGTCCGACCTCGAGCTCGCCGCCAGTAGGCACTTGCCTGATCACATCGATCAGACCGCGGATAAGGTCAAAGGCCTGATCTTTGGTGGCGGGATCTTCCAACAGCTGGCCGAGATTGGCGACCTTCTGGCGGTAGATCCCGGCCAGGTGCGGATGAAACAGCGGCTCGACATCGACGGGCTCCTGCAGATCGGCCTGGAGCTGCCCCTTGCGCACCTCCAGGGCCTTCAAATCGTCCATCAGCGAACGCGGGGCGTCATCGCTGCCCGTCAGCAGGTCAAGAATGCGACGGATGCGCTGGTTGGTCCGCGACAGCTCCTGCTCGATCGACGCCCGCGCCGCGCGCCGATCGATCCGGCCGCGATTGACCTCCGCGTGAAGCTCAGCCGCAAACGCCCTTGAACAGCTCTGGATCC
>NZ_JAGEMM010000150.1 GCF_017921815.1 Microvirga antarctica
AACACCTTGTCGTAACGCAGCTTGGAGATGTCAAATTCCTCGCCAATGCCGCAGCCCAGGGCCAGCACCACCGGCATCAGTTTATCGTTGCCGTAAATTTTGTCTGCCCGGGCCTTTTCCACGTTGAGCATTTTGCCACACAGCGGCAGGATGGCCTGGATTGCCGAGTCACGGCCCATCTTGGCGGAACCGCCTGCAGAATCGCCCTCGACGATGAAGATCTCGGTCTTGGTGGGGTCCTTTTCCCGGCAGTCGGCCAGCTTGCCGGGCATCCGGCTGGTCTCC
>NZ_JAGEMM010000151.1 GCF_017921815.1 Microvirga antarctica
TTCAAAAGTTTCTTCCGAGCGTAAAATCACTTGTACGCCATCTTCGTCGGTCACTTCCAGCCATAAACAGCGATCCGCTGTCCATGCTTTTATTTTTATCCGGATCTTCCGTACGGATTTCACTTTGTCCAAACGGATATTAAAGCGATGATCGTAATTCCGGAACAATTCGGTCCCCGGCCGGAGCTTTACCGTTTCATTACAAACAATCCGGTTTCCCACAGCTTCATTGACCTTTATCCCTTTCAATCCGCCCTGCTCCAAATAGCATAATCCGTCTCCGTT
>NZ_JAGEMM010000152.1 GCF_017921815.1 Microvirga antarctica
CAAAGGTGATAAGCACGCCATCCGCGCCTTTAATCGGCAGGTGGCCGTGATTCGATTGCGCAACGGTCGGCACCACGGCTTCGCCTTGCTGCAGATTTTTCGCGACCACTACGCTCATCGCGTTGCCGAGACCGATTTCCGCCAGCAGATCGTCAAGCGTTGCCAGCTTCATACGATCCAATTCGCGCTGAATATTTTCCTGCGGAATTTCCGCCAGCTTACGACTACCGCCTAAGGCATGGTTAAGCAGACGACGGCCCAGGCTTACGGAGTCATCACGTTTGA
>NZ_JAGEMM010000153.1 GCF_017921815.1 Microvirga antarctica
GGAAAGTGTCAGAATCTTCTTTCTCCTGACGAATCAGGTGCGGAATGATTTTGTTCACTTTTTTGTACATTTCCGAGCTATCTTCCGCCGGGCCGGAAATAATCAGCGGCGTACGCGCTTCATCGATCAGGATGGAGTCGACTTCATCCACCAGCGCATAATGCAGTTTACGCTGCACGCGCTCTTCCGGGCTGAACGCCATGTTGTCGCGCAGGTAGTCAAAACCGTATTCGTTGTTAGTGCCGTAAGTGATGTCGGCAGCGTAAGCTTCACGTTTGGCGGGC
>NZ_JAGEMM010000154.1 GCF_017921815.1 Microvirga antarctica
AAAGAAAAAACTAACGGCGAATTAACGCTAAAACTCTTTCCTGACAGCACATTAGGTAACGCCCAGGCAATGATCAGCGGGGTGCGCGGCGGAACTATTGATATGGAAATGTCCGGTTCGAACAATTTCACCGGCCTGGCCCCTGTATTCAACTTACTTGATGTCCCCTTCCTGTTTCGCGATACCGCGCATGCGCATAAAACGCTCGACGGCAAAGTCGGCGATGAACTGAAAAAATCACTCGATTCAAAAGGGTTAAAAGTCCTCGCCTACTGGGAAAACGG
>NZ_JAGEMM010000155.1 GCF_017921815.1 Microvirga antarctica
ATAAGCCACGCCATAATAACGGGTCGCCAGACGCACCAGGTTAAACAGGATGAAAAACAGCAGCGGACCAAGCAGGCTGCCGCTCATTGCAATACCTGCGCCCAGCGCCGCGAATACCGGACGGACGGTACCCCAGAAGATAGGGTCGCCGACGCCTGCCAGCGGTCCCATCAGACCGACTTTGATACCGTTGATAGCGCCATCGTCAATCTCTGCGCCGTTCGCACGCTTTTCTTCCATTGCCAGGGTCACGCCCAGTACCGGCGCCGCAACGTAAGGATGAG
>NZ_JAGEMM010000156.1 GCF_017921815.1 Microvirga antarctica
CTGCATTATCAGGTGGGCCAACGTGCGCTTATTCAGGCAATGCAAATATCCGCTATGCCAGAATTAGTTGAAGCCGTAGAGGCGCATGATTTGTCACGCATCAAAGCGCTGATTGACCCAATGCGCTCGTTTTCGGATGCGACTTACATTACCGTTGGCAACGAAAAAGGTCAGCGACTGTATCACGTCAACCCGGATGAGATCGGCAAATATATGGAGGGCGGCGATAGCGACGACGCGCTGTATAACGCTAAAAGCTACGTATCGGTGCGCAAAGGTTCATT
>NZ_JAGEMM010000157.1 GCF_017921815.1 Microvirga antarctica
ACTACAACCACAACCTCGATACCTCGCCGGAGTTTTACGGCAATATCATCACTACCCGTACCTATCAGGAGCGCCTCGACACGCTGGAAAAAGTCCGTGAAGCAGGGATTAAAGTATGCTCCGGCGGCATTGTGGGTCTGGGCGAAACGGTTACCGATCGCGCCGGACTGTTGTTGCAGTTGGCGAACCTGCCGACGCCGCCGGAAAGCGTGCCAATCAACATGCTGGTGAAGGTAAAAGGCACGCCGCTTGCGGATAACGATGACGTGGATGCATTTGATTTT
>NZ_JAGEMM010000158.1 GCF_017921815.1 Microvirga antarctica
AATGATGGCGCTATCATTTTGTAATGACTGAGCTTGATAAGCTACTGTATTTACGGCCTTTCCTGATGCGAAGCTGGCAATAGCCGCAGGCATGATGAATAATGCGCGGATAAATCAGCCAATCTTTGCAGGGGCATCAGACGTGAAGAGAACCAAATCACCTCGTGCGCCGACGCTGGAAGATGTAGCACGTAGCGCCGGGCTGTCTCCGATGACAGTCAGCCGGGCATTGAATTCGCCACAACTGGTTCGCCCCAAAACGGTTGAGAAAGTCATGCAGGCGG
>NZ_JAGEMM010000159.1 GCF_017921815.1 Microvirga antarctica
TGAAAGGTTACTCTTAACTCCTGCGACTGGTTTTTGCTGAATAACCGCTTTATAGCTACTCAGTGCCAGCGCCGAGGGTTTATCACCATATTTGAGGATCAGTTGATAAACATAGCGTATATCGTCCCTGACCATAAATAAAATCACGCCCAAGAGTACAACCACAATAACGCGTTTTAGTAATCTCATAAAAAATCCATAGCAGATCGCGTCACGACTGATGTCGTAACGCATTTCTTAAAAATAAAGCCGATGTCCGATAGAATCGTTATTCGGTTATGGCG
>NZ_JAGEMM010000015.1 GCF_017921815.1 Microvirga antarctica
CGGATGCGCTGGTTGGTCCGCGACAGCTCCTGCTCGATCGACGCCCGCGCCGCGCGCCGATCGATCCGGCCGCGATTGACCTCCGCGTGAAGCTCAGCCGCAAACGCCCTTGAACAGCTCTGGATCCATCAAACCCTGCTCGAGGTCGTCGATCACAATGCCCTCGAAGGTCTCGCGGCGGACGGTCAGCATGTTGCTGCAGATGGCAGCGCCCTTGTTGCGCGCCGACGCACAGCCAAAGCGGTCCTTGCCGACCTTGACGTAACCGGCGCCACAACAGCCGCACTGGATCAGGCCGGAGAGCAGGAATTTGGGCCGAGGCTGCTGGTGGAAGGGTTTGGGGCTGGATGACACGTCGGGGCCGGGTCTCGACCGCCCACGCCGTCTGGCGGGCCTTCACGGCCGTCCACAGGGCCTCATCGATGATCCCAAGCTCCGGGACGTCATGGACGACCAGCGCATCATCGGTATTGGCGCGCGAGCGGCGCTTGCCGGTATCCGGGTCCTTCATGTAGCGCAGGCAGTTCAAGCCCAGCTTGCCGACGTGGAGCTCGTT
>NZ_JAGEMM010000160.1 GCF_017921815.1 Microvirga antarctica
CACGATAGAGGCGCTTATCCTCTTCGCTGATATCAAAACGGTCCTGCGGACGCGTCGGGAACCGATCCAGCTCGTTAAGCAGCCAATACGGGTCCATTTCCGGCGACATAATACCTGCGCGCGGCTTAACGGTTCGGTTTCCGGCAATCAGCTCCTCGTCACGAATCGAAATTTCAACATGTTCAAGGATATACGCCGTCGCTTTGGCGCGGCGCAAAATGACCGGTTCGCCCTCCGTCTGCTGATGGCTGGCGGTATAAAGCAGCGCGCGCTCCAGAGAAATT
>NZ_JAGEMM010000161.1 GCF_017921815.1 Microvirga antarctica
CGCCAATGCATACCGGCGATTTTATCCTGACGCCGCAGTGGCGCTGGCACGATCATGGTAATCCGGGATCAGAGCCGGTGGTATGGCTGGATGGTCTGGATCTGCCGTTAGTCAATCTCCTGGGCTGTGGTTTTGCGGAAGACTATCCCGAAGATCAGCAGCCGGTGACGCGAAAAGAGGGCGATTATCTGCCGCGCTATGCAGCGAATATGCTGCCGCTGCGCCACCAGCGCGGGAACTCGTCGCCGATTTTCAACTACCGTTACGACCGCAGTCGCGAGGCG
>NZ_JAGEMM010000162.1 GCF_017921815.1 Microvirga antarctica
ACCTTCGTCGGTTGAATGCCGTTGGCATCCACCAGACAAGCCACTTCCACGCAGCTTCCCTGCGGCAGGTTATCAATCAGCCCCTCATTACGCACATTGCCGTAAATCACGCTCGGCTCGCCGGTCCACAGAGCGTTCATAATGGTGCTGGCGTACTCGCGGGACGGTTTGATGTCGATACGCTCGGCGGTTTTATACTCCTCCAGTTCTTTATGCCAGTTCGCCAGTTGTTCTACGCAGCGTTTCGGATATTCATCCAGCGGCACCTTGTAGCGCGCAATCAG
>NZ_JAGEMM010000163.1 GCF_017921815.1 Microvirga antarctica
CCTCAACGCCCTGCCCTACCACGCCGGCCTGGCGCCCGAGGTGCGCCAGCGCCACCAGGACCGCTTCCTGCGCGAGGAAGGCATCGTGATGGTGGCGACCATCGCGTTCGGCATGGGCATCGACAAGCCCGATGTGCGCTTCGTCGCGCACGTGGACATGCCCAAGAACATCGAGGGCTACTACCAGGAAACAGGCCGCGCCGGCCGCGATGGCCTTCCCGCCGACGCCTGGATGGCCTATGGCCTGCAGGATGTGGTGAACCAGCGCCGCATGATCGACGAAA
>NZ_JAGEMM010000164.1 GCF_017921815.1 Microvirga antarctica
CACGCATGGCTCGGCTCACCGTCGAACCGAATGCGTACATCCGGCCGTCACCGACGTCCGGCACGCTCGGTGGTGTTGCCAAGGCAACCCGCGAGACCATCGTGCTTCTCGAAGCTGCCGGTTTCGACGTCATCCTGGTGGAAACGGTGGGTGTCGGCCAGTCCGAAGTCACTGTTGCCAACATGGTGGACTGCTTCACGTTCCTGACCCTCGCTCGTACCGGTGACCAGCTCCAGGGCATCAAGAAGGGTGTCCTCGAGCTCGCAGATCTGGTGGCGGTCAAC
>NZ_JAGEMM010000165.1 GCF_017921815.1 Microvirga antarctica
AGGGGCGGACGCGCGGGGGATGCCGGACGTCGGAGGCCACGCGTAGGATCGGCCGCATCGACCACCGACCTCAGGAGACGATGATGTCCGACGTGCAGATCACCGAGAAACCCCTCCCGTTCGTCCGGCTCGCCGCCCTGACCGAGACGGTCGGCTCGCAGCCCGAGGTGAGCGCCGTCGTCGGCCCTCTCTTCGACAGGGTCGCCGACGCGATCGTCGCAGCCGGCGGCGAGCCGGGCCTGCCCATCGCCGAGTACGACATGAACAAGCACGGCGTCCGCGTC
>NZ_JAGEMM010000166.1 GCF_017921815.1 Microvirga antarctica
TACTTCATGCACCACAACGGCGTTGCTGCCGATGCGTGCGTTGTCGCCCACGGTGAATCCGCCGAGAATCTTGGCACCGGCGCCCACCACAACCCCTTTTCCAAGCGTCGGATGGCGCTTCTGTCCGCGGCCGAGACTGACGCCGCCCAACGTCACGCCGTGATAGATCGTGCAGTCGTCGCCTACGACAGCCGTTTCCCCAATCACCACCCCCATGCCATGGTCAATGAAAACGCGACGGCCGATACGTGCAGCCGGATGAATTTCAATGCCGGTACAAAAAC
>NZ_JAGEMM010000167.1 GCF_017921815.1 Microvirga antarctica
AGCAACGAGAGGATCAGCGTCAGTATCGCCAGCAGCAACGACCAGTGACGGAAGCTCCCGCGCTGGCGGCTGACATACAGACTGTGCAGCAACGCGCTGGCGGCAAGCCACGGCAACAACGAGGCATTTTCCACCGGGTCCCAGAACCACCAGCCGCCCCAGCCCAGTTCGCAATACGCCCACCACGATCCGAGAATAATCCCCAGCGTCAGAGCGCACCAGCCGGGTAACGCCCAGCGCCAGCACACCCAGGCGGTTGCCGCGTTAAAGCCGCCGCACAGTAG
>NZ_JAGEMM010000168.1 GCF_017921815.1 Microvirga antarctica
CGGCGATTCCGCTGAGGATCGCCTACCACACCTACGGTACCTTCACGGGCGACAACGCCCTGTGGGTCTGCCACGCGCTGACGGCCAACTCCGAGGTAGCCGACTGGTGGCCGCACACGGTCGAAGCGGGCAAGTTCCTCGACCCGGCGCGCTGGTTCACGGTCTGCGCGAACATCGTCGGCTCGTGCTACGGCACCACGGGACCCGCGAGCCCCGACCCCGCCACGGGAAAGCCCTATTACGGCGCCTTCCCGCCGGTAACCGTCCGCGACATGGCGCGGGCG
>NZ_JAGEMM010000169.1 GCF_017921815.1 Microvirga antarctica
AAATTCTCCTACACGCGTTAAGGTAGCCCCGGCTAGAGATACTTCACTTTATAGACGGCTAGATGGCGTCATTCTCATGATATACCACCTCATTCTTCTGCCATTCCCATTTTAATATAAACGCTATATTGCTCAATAGACATGAAATCTATTTACCATTAAACTGCTACGTAGCCAGCACGCGCGAAGCGCGTGCCACTACTAGTATATGTTAAAAATGAGAAAACTAAATGTTAAGAAAGCCTTTGTCCTTTAAGCTTTCAATAGTGTCTGTTAAAGTTACT
>NZ_JAGEMM010000016.1 GCF_017921815.1 Microvirga antarctica
GCCGAATTCCAGCGGCTGGATCGACCCGCGGTAGCTGATGTCGATTTGCCGTTCCGCCATCCCGCCGCGCGGCATGTCCCGCAGGGAGGGCGCGATGTAGCCCGTATAGGCGTGGATGAAGTCGACATCGCCCACGATGTCGCGGGGATAGACCTTCTCGACTTCCTCCGGCGGCAGACAGGTGATGACCATGTCGAATTTCTTCGCGGCGATGAATTCCGCAAAGCGGTTCGTCTGCACCTGTTCGTCCTGCTTCATCAGGATCTTCAGGCCGTCATATTCCTCGAACGGGCGGGAAAGCTTCGTGTCGAGCGCGAACAGGTTGAGGGGCGAATAGGACGTGGTGCAGTGGACGATGATCCCCGCATATTGCTTCAGGTCGAGCGACGCCGGCAGGTGCAGAAGCTGGCCGTTGCGCCCCGGCCAGAGGTTGAGGACCTCGATGCTGTAACGGCTGAACTGCTGCCAGTTGGCGATGTTCTCATAGATCGTCGGGATGCCGTTAGGGTCGTAGTAGCAGACCATCAGGAGCCGAG
>NZ_JAGEMM010000170.1 GCF_017921815.1 Microvirga antarctica
ACGCAGCATTTGCCACATCCACTTCAGTTGAAACGGGGTGCCATCCAGACGCACCGCCAGCGGCGCATGGCGCTGAAACATCCATTTTATCGCCTTCAGCGGTACGCCAGGGGCCGCCCAGGGCGCCGCATATCCCGGTGAAATTTGTCCGGCATTCGCCGCGCTGGTTTCTTGCGCCGGGCCGGATTCGCGATCGATGACGGTGACATCATGCCCCGCCTGACTCAAATACCAGGCGCTGGTCACGCCAACTACGCCACTCCCCAGGATGACAACTCGCATA
>NZ_JAGEMM010000171.1 GCF_017921815.1 Microvirga antarctica
AAAATTGGCTCGCCGATTACCGACCTGGCGTTGCGCATGCTGCACGACATGACAGGGGCGGACAGTAGCGTGTCGAAATGCTATTTCACGCGCGCGAAAAGCGGTGTCTTGATGAAGTCGTTGACGATTGCCATTCGCAACCGCGAGCAGCGCGTCATTGGTCTACTGTGCATCAACATGAATCTTGATGTGCCATTTTCACAGATTATGAATACCTTTATTCCGCCGGAAACGCCGGAAGTCGGCTCAGCGGTTAATTTTGCCTCCTCAGTCGAAGATTTAG
>NZ_JAGEMM010000172.1 GCF_017921815.1 Microvirga antarctica
CTTCATTATATTACCAGAGATTTCCACAGACATACAAATGCCATTTATTTATACAGACAATGATTTTGGTAAGTTCATCTATAAACTTTTGTGCTGCTTACATATCAACTCTGACTCACAAGATTGGCCACAAGACAGCAAATGACAAGTCATTGTATTCAGAGTGACAAATGAAACCAGAGAGGCAAAAAAACCTGTACGCTGAGGCTGCTGAGGAGGCTTCTGTGATTGTAAACCATGTTGTCAGTTGATCAGGTTTAGCCTGTCGGCTATACAGCACCTG
>NZ_JAGEMM010000173.1 GCF_017921815.1 Microvirga antarctica
AACAACAAAATCATTAACCGGGTTACCGGCTCGGAATTTGTTTTTTATGGGTTATGGCGCAACATCGAAGAAATTAAGTCACTGGAGGGGATCGATGTGTTGTGGCTGGAAGAAGCCCATGCACTGACGGAATATCAATGGAAAATACTGGAGCCGACAATCCGTAAAGAGGGTTCAGAGTGCTGGTTTATTTTTAACCCTGGACTGGTCACCGATTTCGTGTGGCGTAACTTTGTGGTCGATCCGCCAGAAGATACGCTGATTCGCAAAATCAACTACGACG
>NZ_JAGEMM010000174.1 GCF_017921815.1 Microvirga antarctica
TGTTCGACGGTGGCGACATCGCCCAGCCGTACCGGCGCGCCGTTTTGATACGCGATGATAAGCCTGCGGTATTCGTCGGCAGACTGCATCTGATCGTTAGCAGAAAGCGTCACCGCCCGTTCGGGGCCATCCAGACTGCCTTTCGCCGAGTTGACGTTGGCGCCGGTAATTGCGGTACGGACCGTTTCGCTGGTCAGACCGAGCGCGGCGATAGCCTGAGCATTCAGTTTTACACGCACCGCAGGGCGCTGCCCGCCGGCAAGCGTCACCAGCCCGACGCCGG
>NZ_JAGEMM010000175.1 GCF_017921815.1 Microvirga antarctica
CGACGTTTCGCCTGCCATAACACCTCTATAAGGCTGAACAAATCGATTTCATGACTGTTGGCGGGCGGCAGTGAGTAACCTGCAAATGACTGATTTTTTTCTTGTTTTACATTAAGAGATGGCATGCCGTATGACCTGAAAACTTTATCCAATGAAAGAACACATTCCTGTCAGAGATTCTAACAGCAAGTCAGAATTATCCGAAACAATCTTTACGCGCCAGTGCCCGAAAAGCTAAATATTCGGAATTAAACTTGCCTGTAGCATGTATCACTTATGTTAA
>NZ_JAGEMM010000176.1 GCF_017921815.1 Microvirga antarctica
CAGCGCGGGAAGATGTCCTGGCAGACGAATACCGAGACGCGGCCAGAAAATCAACGTTCCCAGCGTTACCACGCCAATGGCGGCATCGCCAATATTGACGGTGGGCAACGCCATAAACAGCGCGCCGACTTTCTGCAAATAGTGCTCTGGCACATGGGCCATCTGCAGACCAAGAAAATCTTTAATCTGCATGGTACCGATGGTAATACCAATCCCTGAGGTAAAACCCAACGTGACCGACACCGGGATATATTCAATCAATCGCCCCAGTCTCGCCAGGCCG
>NZ_JAGEMM010000177.1 GCF_017921815.1 Microvirga antarctica
TGGTCGCCAGTTGCTGGCCAACTGTGGCGTTCACTGCAACCCGGTGCTGCTCAATGAATACTCGGGTCGCCATCAGCGCCTGACAACACTCCTGCTCATCGATATTGAATGCTTCATAATCAGAATACTGATATCCGGCACGTAAGTAGACGGTATCAAGTGGGCCTACACCCTCGAGAATGAGCCTGTTGTCGGCGCCTGTACTCAATTGATTATGCAGTTCACGAAAAGTCCTGCGATGCGTTTCGATTCCTTTTTGCTGGAGGGCGAGCTCAAGCAAGTG
>NZ_JAGEMM010000178.1 GCF_017921815.1 Microvirga antarctica
TTTACCAAATAATCCAGACCGCCCGCGACCTGCATAGCAGAGATCGCGGCGATAACCGCCATGATGATGGAAATGACATCGAATGGAATTGTCCCTGGCTTCACGCCGATGGCGGCAAGTACCAGAACACCCAGCCCACCTGCGAATCCAATACCGATGCCCCCAAGTCTGGCGCCCAAAAAGATTGCCAGCAAAACAATGATAAGTTCGACAACTATCATATTAGCCTTCCTTGTTGTTTAACAAGTTGATATTAAATTGTTGTTATTTGGTAACTTCTTGT
>NZ_JAGEMM010000179.1 GCF_017921815.1 Microvirga antarctica
AATGCCTTAATTGGCTTCACCGGCAATAATGAAAGAGCGATTCATGGAACAATTTGAATGTATCACTGTAGAAGAGGCGTATCAGAAACTGCACCAGGGCGCGGCGGTGCTGGTCGATATTCGCGATCCGCAAAGTTATGCCATGGGTCATGCGCCGCAGGCGTTTCACTTGACTAACGATACGCTGGGCGCGTTTATGCGTGAGCATGGTTTCGATACCGCGGTGATGGTAATGTGCTATCACGGCAACAGTAGTAAAGGCGCCGCGCAGTATCTGCTCCAG
>NZ_JAGEMM010000017.1 GCF_017921815.1 Microvirga antarctica
AAATGCTCGTAGTGATAGGCGGGGTTCAGCACCACCTCGGCGTAGGTGCGGTCGACGAACTCTTTCAGACGCGCCTCGTCGCGGGCGAAATCCAGGGCCTCCGCGAGGTTCGACAGGTCGCGCTTCAGCGGAAAGAAGTGTCGATTTGGGAGGAAGATTCCCGAATAGGTGCCTTCGTAGAGGATCTGCGCGGCGTTGCAGACGGCAGCCTCGAAGTGGCGTGGGGAAATCTGCGCGTAGTTCACGTTCCCTTCGAAGCGATGGAGGTAGGCGTCGTGCGCCTTGGTGTAGAACTCCCGGGAATCGCGATCGAGTCCCGCATTCTCGGCCTCATAGGTCCGGCACCAGGCGGCGACTTTGCCGTCGAAATCGAACAGGTTCGATCCCGACTCCACGCCCAGCACAACCTTCGAGCGGCCGAGGAAATCGAACCAGGCGGTGCCGTTGATGCGGTCTTCCCACCGGCTCGAAATATCGATGGTGAGATCGCTCACGCCCGCGGTCGCTGCCGCAACGT
>NZ_JAGEMM010000180.1 GCF_017921815.1 Microvirga antarctica
ATCAGTTGAACGTCGGAATTAAGCTGTTCAAGGATTGTCGCATTGACACCCGCCATATCTTGCGCGGTTAACTCGTTGATTTTTTCTAAATTCATCGCAAAAGCCGGGCTTATCGCCCCGATTATCCCATGTCTGAATGAGGTAACGTAGGGTTTATGGTTAGAAATATACCCTGATTGTACTGAAAAAACGCCGCAGATAAACGTTACCGTATGCGTTGTGTTTTTTTTCTTCATGTATTGATGGTAGCACTTGTCAAAGCCGTGCAATTTGCGTAATATTC
>NZ_JAGEMM010000181.1 GCF_017921815.1 Microvirga antarctica
AAACACCAAGAGATTGCTTTTCGTGTGTTCTTTTTTGATGGGTTAGATTATTCAACTGGTCAAATGCTTTCATTTAATGAAGCTGTGGCAGAAAACTATGTTGAATGGGATTTGCACAAACTTCGTCCAACAGATGAATGTTCTATAATCACAAGATTTACTGGCTTTTACGATAAAAACTATAACCATATTTGGGAAGGGGATATTGTAAGCAAAGCAGGTGCAGTATTAGATGGCATCAAATAAGGTTGCCGATAACGTTAAATGTGCAGTAAACAAATA
>NZ_JAGEMM010000182.1 GCF_017921815.1 Microvirga antarctica
AACCCAGCCTTCTACGGCCAGTTTGAGCAGAACGCCCGCAACTGGTACACCCGTATTCAGGAGACCGGCCTGTACTTTAACCATGCAATCGTCAACCCGCCCATTGACCGCCACAAACCTGCCGACGAAGTGAAAGACGTCTATATCAAGCTGGAGAAAGAGACGGACGCCGGGATTATTGTCAGCGGGGCGAAAGTCGTCGCCACTAACTCCGCCCTGACTCACTACAACATGATTGGTTTCGGCTCAGCCCAGGTGATGGGCGAAAACCCGGATTTTGCT
>NZ_JAGEMM010000183.1 GCF_017921815.1 Microvirga antarctica
GTCTTTATCACCCACTACACCGGGATGTCCGACAAGTGGTTCTACAAGCTGATGAAAGACGGTAAGTTCCCCAAACCCATCAAGCTGGGCCGCGCTTCCCGCTGGTATCGCAGCGAAGTAGAAACGTGGTTAGAGAACTACATCAACAAATCTCGTCAGTAGGCTTTCCATTTCCTGCACCATTTTTCCCTGTAGCCTGCCGGACAAGCTACCTGCTGCGGCTGTCTGCTTTACAAGGTATCGATCGATGAAAGAAACCACGGCCCGTCATGATGTACTGCT
>NZ_JAGEMM010000184.1 GCF_017921815.1 Microvirga antarctica
CTGGCACAAATCAGTACCGAGGATCATCGCGTCGCCGAGCGCTTTGAGGTGTACTACAAAGGTATTGAGCTGGCGAATGGTTTCCACGAACTGACGGACGCACGTGAGCAACAACAGCGCTTTGAACAGGACAATCGTAAGCGCGCCGCGCGCGGTCTGCCGCAGCAGCCGATTGACCAAAATCTACTGGATGCGCTGGCCGCCGGTCTACCGGATTGTTCCGGCGTGGCGCTGGGTGTTGATCGTCTGGTGATGCTGGCGCTGGGAGCAGAAAGCCTGGCG
>NZ_JAGEMM010000185.1 GCF_017921815.1 Microvirga antarctica
GCTTCGGTCAGGCCCAGCCACTTCAAAGCACGGAAGGCTTCGCGGCTCTCGGGCTGGAAGAGGGCGTCGTCGAGCCAGTTCTTGGGGAAGGCCGCGTCGCGCGGCTCGGGGATCACATTGTAGTCGCCGACCAGGGCCAGCGGCTCCTCGAAGGCCAGCAGCGCCCGGGCGTGCTGCTTCAGGCGTTCCATCCATCGCAGCTTGTAGGCGAATTTTTCGGTGCCGATGGGATTGCCGTTCGGCAGGTAGATCGAGGCGACTCGCACCGGGGTCGGACCCGAG
>NZ_JAGEMM010000186.1 GCF_017921815.1 Microvirga antarctica
GCCGTTGGCCGTGTTCTGCACGATCCACTGGCCCGGCTCGGCGTGCAGGAACTCCAGCAGCATCAACGCACTGAGCGGCATGGCGATGAGCTGCGCGGCGGTCTCGTCGGGCAGGGCCTGCGGCACCGGCACCAGCAGCCGCGCCGGGGCCAGGAAGTACTCGGCCCAGGTACCGTGTGCCGAGGCCACGGCAACACGCTGGCCGACGGTGGCGCCTTCGACACCCTCGCCCAGTGCATCGACGATGCCGACCGCCTCGCTGCCGCCGATGGCGGGAAGTTC
>NZ_JAGEMM010000187.1 GCF_017921815.1 Microvirga antarctica
TTTTCAATACCATGTCTACTCAAACACTTATTCTATTCATATCTATTATCTACATACAATATAAAAATTTTAATTTGAAATTGAATTGACGAACCAAACAACAGAGATTATATGATTATTTAGCCAACATACTACAATAACCCGCCATACCATAAACAATTGATATCATAGACCAAAAGTTCATGTTTAAACAACTATACTTAGCATAAATGATTCAAGTTCCAGAACCGATTCTTAAAATTTCATTAATTTTTTTTGGTATTTAAAATAGAATTAATTATA
>NZ_JAGEMM010000188.1 GCF_017921815.1 Microvirga antarctica
ATCGCTCTTGATGTACAGAGCATACAGCCCAGCATCAGGCCGAATCCTTGCTCCCTCGCCTCCGTTGCCAGCGCCAGCGCTTCGGTCAGACCGCCGGTTTTATCCAGCTTAATGTTGATCATATCGTAGCGCCCCGTCAGGGCTTTCAGACTACTGCGAGTATGGCAGCTCTCATCTGCACAGATGGGCAACGGATGAATAAAATTTTCCAGGGCGGCGTCATCCTGCGCGGGCAGCGGTTGCTCCAGCATCGCGACATTCAGATCCGCCAGTAACTGGCAA
>NZ_JAGEMM010000189.1 GCF_017921815.1 Microvirga antarctica
CTGACTGACATTCGCGACACACTGAATACGGCAATTGATAAGGAGTTGTCCCGTACAACCAGCGATGCGCTGTTTCTGGCGCTGCGCCGGGTGAAAGCAGATCTGAATGCGGATATCAACACGCGCCTTGAACAGTCTGCACGGATCATTCAGCGCACACCGGATGAGGTTTTACCCGCGCTGGTGCTGGCGGCGACCTGGTTTGATAACGCGGCGCGTGACGCGGACATTATCCGGCGTAATGCCATTACGCATCCCGGCTTTGTGCCGGTGATCCCTCTG
>NZ_JAGEMM010000018.1 GCF_017921815.1 Microvirga antarctica
GCATTCGCCGTTACGCTGCTGGGTATGGGTAAAGTCATCGCCTGTACTACCCTTTTGGTAGGCAATCAGGCTTCGGCTGACGGCTCCTTCATTATCGCGCGCAACGAAGATGGCTCGGCAAATAACGCCAAGCATAAGGTTATTCATCCCGTCGCGTTTCATCAACAAGGCGAGTATAAAGCACATCGGAACAATTTTAGCTGGCCGCTTCCGGAGACAGCGATGCGCTATACGGCAATTCATGACTTTGATACTAACGATAACGCCATGGGTGAAGCCGGTTTCAATTCGGCGGGCGTCGGAATGAGCGCAACGGAAACCATTTATAACGGCAGAGCGGCGCTGGCTGCCGATCCTTACGTGACAAAAACGGGAATCACGGAAGACGCCATTGAGTCCGTGATCCTGCCAGTGGCGCAATCGGCGCGT
>NZ_JAGEMM010000190.1 GCF_017921815.1 Microvirga antarctica
GCAAACTCCCCGCTGGTCAGCGGCATCGGTTCATCTTCACGGAACATCTCGCGCGTACCGAGGTTCAGTTTAAACTTACCGAATGCGATAACGGCCTCTTCCTGCGACGGCGCGCCGGGCAGTTCGTTTGCCTGACGACGTAGCACGGCGCGGATACGCGCCAACAGCTCGCGCGGGTTAAACGGTTTAGGAATGTAGTCATCGGCGCCGATTTCCAGCCCGACGATACGGTCAACTTCTTCACCCTTCGCCGTGACCATAATGATCGGCATTGGATTACTT
>NZ_JAGEMM010000191.1 GCF_017921815.1 Microvirga antarctica
CATCAGCAGCCCGGTGCCCAGGATGCCACCCTGCATGGCCACCATCATGAAGCCCTGGATGGCACCGCTCAGGTTGCCGCGTTTCCAGGTCCGTCGGGTGCGCGCGTCCCACTTGTCAAGCACATGGCGCAGCCGCTGCTCCTCACGGGCCTCGGCCCCGAAGGCCTTGACCACCGAGTTGCAGCTCACCGCGTCGGCCAGCGCGCCACCCAGCTTGGTGTCCCAGGCATTGGCGAGACGGGCTGCCGGGGAAACGAAGCCCATCGAGAGCGCGACGGTGAC
>NZ_JAGEMM010000192.1 GCF_017921815.1 Microvirga antarctica
CTGGTAAAGCGGCATCTCAACTTTCACCCAGGTGGAATACTGGGTTTTATCCAGCACTTCATGACTGGGATATTTATCATTAAGATAATGTTGTACAGAAGGTTCGAGCGAAATTGTCGGCGTCATTTGCGCGCTGGCATAGTCCAGATTCGCCCGCGCAACGTTGGCCTGCGCCCAGGCGGCCAGTACCGCGGGCACCAGTCGATCGTCGGGAGTCGCCGTCTCACAGCTGCGAGCGAGTTTCGCCGGGAAGTCATTATTGATGCCGTTAAGCGAATTCC
>NZ_JAGEMM010000193.1 GCF_017921815.1 Microvirga antarctica
CGGATACCATCGGGTTTAACGGGCCTCCGCTTTGCCGCGTCTTTTCAGCCACCAGCGCACGCCCACTACCAGGACGATGGCCAGAATCAGCCAGACCCCGTGCCTGAGATGCTGATCGAGGTCGTGCAGCCATGGCGCGATCACCTCGCCGCCAAGATATCCCAGCGTGGTAAACAGCAGCGCCCAGATCAGCGCGCCTACAATATTCAGCGGCAGAAAAATTTTAGGCGGCAGGCGGCTGGCGCCAATCAGCAGCGGGCCAACCACCCGGAAGCCGTACA
>NZ_JAGEMM010000194.1 GCF_017921815.1 Microvirga antarctica
GTTTCGCATCTTAACCTGCATAAAACTTTCTGCATTCCGCACGGCGGCGGTGGCCCAGGCATGGGACCGATCGGCGTGAAAGCGCATCTGGCACCGTTCGTACCGGGCCATAGCGTGGTGCAAATCGAAGGCATGTTAACCCGTCAGGGCGCGGTTTCTGCGGCGCCGTTCGGTAGTGCCTCTATCCTGCCAATCAGCTGGATGTACATCCGCATGATGGGCGCAGAAGGCCTGAAGCAGGCAAGTCAGGTCGCGATTCTTAACGCTAACTACATTGCCAG
>NZ_JAGEMM010000195.1 GCF_017921815.1 Microvirga antarctica
CGAGGGGGATTTTCTCGCCCTTGCCCCGGCAGAACAACGTACGCTATGGCCAACAACGCAGGCGGTAAAATCCGACGACGCGCATGAGCGCCAGACAACCGCCGGAAAAGGTTTTGTCGACCGGATGACGCGCGTTCCGGAACGCGCCGTACAGATGGCGCTGGCAGGCCACGGGCGTCAAGTCTCATCGCTGCTGACGCCAGTAGCCTGGATGTTCGTCATCGCCGCCCTGCTTATCGCGCTTGATTCCGCCGCAGGCGTTGGCGTGCTGGTGCTTTTGC
>NZ_JAGEMM010000196.1 GCF_017921815.1 Microvirga antarctica
CGCGCTTTTGCCAGTCTTGGCACGGAGAAGGTGCGTCTTACCGGCGGCGAGCCTTCATTACGCCGCGATTTTACCGACATCATTGCCGCCGTGGGTGAAAATGATGCTATTCGCCAGATCGCGGTGACCACTAACGGTTATCGACTGGCGCGCGATGCCGCGAACTGGCGCGAAGCGGGGCTGACGGGCGTCAATGTTAGCGTGGATAGTCTGGATGCGCGTCAGTTCCATGCGATTACCGGTCAGGACAAATTCCGCCAGGTGATGGCGGGCATCGATGC
>NZ_JAGEMM010000197.1 GCF_017921815.1 Microvirga antarctica
CGATTATTTTCGCGGTGGTGGCCGGGTTCCTGGTTGGGCGGCTGGGGTCAGTGTATTTGCTACTACGTTAAGCTCAATTACATTTATGTCAATTCCTGCCAAAGCGTTTACTTCCGACTGGACGTTTATCATTGGTCAGTATCTGGCTATCGCAATTTTACCGCTGGTTTTTTATTTCTATATTCCGTTTTTTCGGAAATTGAAAGTCACATCAGCCTATGAATATCTCGAAGCACGGTTCGATGTGCGCTGCCGTCTATTCGCCAGCATGTCATTTATGT
>NZ_JAGEMM010000198.1 GCF_017921815.1 Microvirga antarctica
ACACAACATCTTCGTCGGTGGCGAACATCACGCTATCCGACGCGCTGGCGCGAGTCCCTTGTGGAATCACCAGGTTACTTTTAGCCGCTTGAGTAACAGAAAACTGTAGCGTGGTTTTCGCCGCCTGAGCGGGTAGACGATGAACGCCAACCAGCTCGCCTAAATAATCCAGCATGGGCGCACGGGAATACGCGACCAGGTTTTGCTTCGCCGCCTCCTGGATGGCGATGCGGACAAGGTTTTCACGATAAGCAAACAGGTCAATGAGCAGCCGCTCAGCC
>NZ_JAGEMM010000199.1 GCF_017921815.1 Microvirga antarctica
GCCAGTGGCGGGAGAATATATGCATCGCGATATCTACGATATTGCGGAGCAGTACGGTAAAGATACCTTTCTGATGATCGATAAACTCGGCACCGACAAGATGCCATTCTTTTTCACGCTAAAAGGCCGAACCGATGCGATGCTGGAAAAAGTAAAATTTTTCCGTCCGCATTTCACCGACCGCGCGATGCAGAAATTCGGCCACCTGTTTCCCAGCCATCTGCCGCCGCGAATGAAAAACTGGCGCGATAAATATGAGCATCATCTGCTGTTAAAAATGG
>NZ_JAGEMM010000019.1 GCF_017921815.1 Microvirga antarctica
AACGGTATTGCTGCTGGTTACGCCGGTCAGGCGATCATCAGAAGATTTAAACGGATTACGGGCAGGCTCCGTCGGACGGGGCGCGCTTTCAACCCGTTTCGCGACGACAGGCGGTGGCGGCGGCGGAACATCGGCATTAATGGTGAAAATGACCGTATAGTTGCCGCCGTTTTGCCGCTTCACCGCCTCGGTTTTACCATTTTCCGTCAGATCGACAAGCAACCGTAAAGATTGCGCATCTTTCGGCGTTCCGGCACGGATCGTTTTTACCAGATTGTTACCGCTAAACTGAAGCGGCAGCCCCTGAATCACGCCGGTCTGCCTGATATCCAGCGCCACGGTCCGTTTACCGTCCTGTGAGTAAGCATATTCCGGCTCGCCGATAAAACTCAGCGTAATGCGCGCCTGCTGCTCGCCGTTGGACACCT
>NZ_JAGEMM010000001.1 GCF_017921815.1 Microvirga antarctica
TTCGGACGCCTGAAGGACTGGCGTCGTGTCGCTACACGCTACGATCGATGCCCGACGGTCTTCTTCTCAGCCATCGCCCTCGCCGCCACCGTCATCTTCTGGCTATAGCCAATGAGTCCTGACCCTAAGCCGTCGGGAATCGGTCTTGACCGGCTGATCCCCACTCAGCGAACATAGCTCGCCCCATTGACGTCGAGGGTTGCGCCGCTGAGGTGGCGGCATTCTCCCGAGGCCAGGAATGTCACGAGAGCAGCTATTTCCCGTGGAGGTACCCACTCGCCCATGGCGAGACTGGAATTGACGGCCGCTGCACCACCCTGCGAAGCCGCAAAATTTTCAGACATCTGGGTCTGCACGACGCCCGGCGCGACCACGTAAGTGAAAATGTTCTCCTTCGCATATCCCCGGGCGAGGGTCTGCGTCGCGGCTTTGATGGCGGCCTTGGAGGCGGCGTACGCGATCGTGTCCGGATCGGTGCTTCCACGCTGCGCCGACCAGCTCGAAATCGTGATGATGATGCCACCCTTGCTCTGGCGAAAATGCCGAACGGCGTTGCGCAGAATTCTCGCAGGCGCCAGCACGTTAACCTGAAGGGTTTCTGACCAGACGCGGTCCCAGGCAGCGTCATCTTCATCAATGCCACCATCCCACAACATCACCGCGGCATTGTTGACGACGACATCAATCCTGCCTCGCCAGCCAAGCGCGGCGCTCCATAAAGCCTCCACAGCACCCATGTCGCTGAGGTCCGCCTGCAACAGCATTTTGCGATCCTCCGGGATATCGGACGTGGCCGATTGCGCGCCTGCGAGATCGCTGCCGTATTGTGCAATGACCCTCGCGCCCGCTTCGCCGAGCGCTCGTGCAATGGCAGAGCCGATTCCCTTCGAGGCTCCGGTTACGAGAACCACCTTGTCGGCAAGATTCTGCATGTGGACGTCTCCGTTAGTGTCTGAATCAGGTCGCTGTGCTCAGGCGATTCCAGCGTCAACCGGTAGCAGCAATCCGGTCTGCGCCGCTGACAGGTCACTGGCGAGAAACAACACTGAATTCGCAACGTCTTCATCGGTCGCCATTCGCTGCAAGGCGCTCTGTTCTGCATTCTGGCGCAGGGCGTCCTCGACAGAAAGACCACCTTCTGCCGCGCGCGTTGTCATCCGCGTGATCAACGCTTCCGTCGCGATCGCTCCGGGCCCCACGGCGTTGACCCGAATCCCGTAGCGTCCGAGATCGAGCGCGGTCGCGCGAACGATGCCGAGGACGGCATGTTTGGTAGCCGAGTAAAGGCATTGACGGCCATGGGCCTTCCAGGAATTCAATGAACCCAGCGCGATGATTGATCCACCGTCCTTTTTCATGGCAGGGACGACCGCTTTGATCGTTGCGGCTACGCCCCTCACATTGACGGCGAACACTCTGTCCCATTCATCGAAATCGATAGTCTCTGTTTCTCTCCAGGGCGGCACAAGCCCGGCATTTGCCACCACGATGTCGAGTCGTCCAAACTGCTCGCGAACTTTCGCGACGGCTGCCTGCAATTCAGCGGCGCTCCGTACGTCGACCTTGGCGGAAATCCATCCAGAGGGAGCCGCCTGAGCCACGGCATCTTCATCGAGATCGAGCGCGATGCCAGTCGCACCTTCGCTCTGCAGGCGGTGGGCAATCGCTCGGCCGAGGCCACCACCGGCGCCTGTGACGAGTGCGACGCGGTTCTTCAACAGCCCCATGTCTTCATCCTCTAATTTCCATTACTCTGCCAAATCTGCCCACGTCTGCAAAACGAAAACGCACAAATGTTCGCGTTTTTCCTCGCCTTCGTGAACGTGGAGCAACCAAGAGGAACGCCGGCAATTGATCTTCCGATCGAACGTGCGATATACGAACAACTGTTCGTCTTCCTCAAGGGGTGCACTCCAATGGTCGAGGCTCTTGTCCGCAAGTCTCCCATCGCCATCATCGGTTCGGGAAGCATCGGTGTGGCATGGGCTATCGTATTCGCACGCGCAGGCCATCCGGTGGCGGTACAGGATACGGACATCGGACGGCTCGAAGTAGCGAAGGGCGATCTTTCGTCACGGCTCGCGGCGCTTGAGAGCTTCAACCTCATCGACGAACCACCGCACACCATCGCCGCACGCGTGCGGTGGTGCCGGGACCTCGCGGAAAGCGTCGCAGAAGCGGAGCTCGTGCTTGAAGCCGTCCCGGAAAATCTCGAGATTAAACGTATCGTCTTCTCGGCGCTTGATGTTGCTGCGCCCGCTGAATGCGTCCTCGCAAGTTCATCATCGGCCATCGCCGCATCGCAGTTTGCGGGTCATTTGCCTAGCCGCGCCAGGGTGCTGGTGATCCACCCGGGCAATCCACCCTATCTCATTCGTGTCGTTGAACTTGTGCCGGCTCCATTTACCGAGCCCGCAATCGTGGATCGCGCAGAGGCGATTCTGTCGGGCGCTGGCATGGTCCCGGTGAGAGTGCGGAAGGAGGTCGAAGGTTTTGTGTTCAACCGGCTACAAGGGGCGGTTCTCCGGGAGGCCTATTGTCTCGTTCGCGACGGCGTCGCATCCGTCGAGGACATCGACTCCGTCATGCGCGAAGGCTTGGGACCGCGCTGGTCAATCATCGGCCCGTTCGAAACGGTGGACCTCAATACCCGCGGCGGCATCGAGGCGCATGCGAAACGGTTAGGACCCGCATATGCGCGGATGGGGGCGGAGCGGGGACAAAACGATCCCTGGACAGACGATCTCGTGGCAAAGGTAAGCGCCGAGCGTCGCGCCAAGCTACCGCTCAGCGCCTGGGAGGAACGCGTTGCATGGCGGGACCGGAAGCTCATGGCAATGGCCAAGATCCGCGTCTCCACGGACGAACCCTGAAACAGTCCCCTTCGCGCTGGCTTTATGGAAGTCCCATGGCGATCCGCTGTGCGCCGGCCTGCAGTTCCGGCAAGAAACGGACACGCATATCGTCCAGAGTGACGCGCGGCGTCGGGCACGTGATGTTCAGGGCCGCGACTGTTGTCCCCGCTCGGTCCTTGATCGGCACTGACATCGATCGCAGGCCGATTTCATATTCCTGATCGACGATGGCCCAGCCCTGGCGGCGGGCCTCATCAATGGCGGCGCGCAATTTCACCTTCGAGGTCATGGTATTGGGCGTCAGCTTCTCGACCTTGAGCGCTTCGAGGTAGGCCTCGAATTCGGCATCCGGCAGTGCGGCCAGGAGAACCCGTCCACTCGACATGGCGTGCGCCGGAGCGCGGCTGCCAATGCTGATGCCCACGTTGACGAAACGGCGGGACTCTGCTCGCGCGATGTAGATGACGGAGTCACGGTCCAGCACTGCGGCGAAGCAGGATTCCTCCAGTTTCTCGGCGAGTTCGTCCATGACGGGACGCAGAACTTCCGTGAGGTCCATTGATGCGAGAACCGAGAAGCCGAGTTCCAGCACCTTCGGCCGGAGGCGAAAATATTTGCCATTCGTCTCGGCATAGCCCTCACGGACGAGCGTCAGCAGAAAGCGCCTTGCGGCGGCCCGGTTCATGTCGGTCCGCTCCGCCACTTCACTCAGCGTCATGGCGGGCTTGTTGCGGGTGAACGACCGGATAACCTCCAGTCCGCGCGCGAGAGAGTTTACAAAGTCGCGGCTTTCCTGTTCGACGATTTCGGGCATATGGCAAATATCAATTCTAAAAGGGAGGGAGGCAGGAGGTGATCGGCGTCACTTCTCCAGACCGGCTACGCACAGATACTTTATCTCGAGAAAGTCTGCAATTCCGTGCCGGGAGCCCTCGCGCCCTGTCCCCGATTCCTTCATCCCCCCGAAGGGAGCGCCCTCGTAAGAAATAATTCCGGTATTGACGCCAACGACCCCGAACTCGAGCGCTTCACCAACCCGCCACATACGGCCGAGATCGCGGGTGAAATAGTAGGCGGCCAGCCCGAACTCCGTCGCATTCGCAAGGGCAATGCCCTCTTCTTCGGTCTCGAAGCGAAACACGGGTGCCAACGGTCCAAACGTTTCTTCCCTGGCGACGCGCATGGTGGGCGTGACGCCAGAGATGACCGTCGGCTGAAAGAACGTCCCGCCGAGAGAGTGGCGGCTGCCGCCGACCAAAATCTCCGCGCCGTTTTCCAGAGCATCCGCAATATGCTCCTCCACCTTGGCGACTGCCGCTTCGTCGATAAGGGGCCCTTGTTCGGAGTCAGGGTCCAAGCCGTCGCCGACTTTAAGTGCGGCTACGGCCTCTGAAAGACGCTTCACAAATGGCTCATAAATGGCCGACTGCACGAGAATGCGGTTCGCGCAGACACAGGTCTGTCCAGTATTGCGAAACTTGGATGCGATCGTTCCGGCCACGGCTGTCTCGATATCCGCGTCGTTGAAGACCAGAACGGGCGCGTTTCCCCCGAGTTCGAGCGACATTTTCTTCACGGTGCTGGCGCATTTCTGCATGAGCGCTTTGCCCACTTCGGTCGAACCAGTGAACGTCAACTTGCGGACAATCGGGTTGGTGGCCAGCTCGTCGCCGACAACGCTGGCGGACCCGGCGAGAACGCTGAATACGCCATCAGGAATGCCGGCACGCCTTGCAAGCTCGCCCATGGCCAGCGCCGAAAGCGGCGTGGCGCTTGCTGGCTTGAGCACCATGGTGCACCCGGCGGCCAGCGCGGGGCCGGCCTTACGGGTGATCATCGCCATCGGAAAATTCCATGGGGTGATGGCCGCGCAGACCCCGACCGGCTGATGAATGACGATCAGGCGCCGACCATCGGAATTGTGCGGAATGGTTTCGCCATAGATGCGCTTCGCCTCTTCGGCATACCATTCGATGAAGGCCGCGCCGTAGAGAATTTCTCCTTTGGCTTCCTTCAGTGGTTTGCCCTGCTCAGCAGTCAGAATCGCCGCGAGATCGTCCGCGTGCAGCACCATCAAGTCGAACCACCGCCTCAGGATCGACGAACGTTCCTTCGCCGTCTTGGCCGCCCAGGCGGGGAGGGCGCGATGCGCCGCTTCGATGGCCCGGACCGTATCCTCGCGGGAGGCACTTGCCACTGTGGCGACCAAAGACCCGTTGGCCGGATTGGTGACATCCAGCGTCTTGCCGTCGGAGGAGGGGCACCAAGCGCCGTCAATGAACAGCTCGCTTTGGAGAAGGCCCGGGTCTTTCAACACGGGCAGGTTGCGGGTTTGAGTTGTGGCCAGATCAAGCACGGGGCTCTCGCTCCAAAACGGCGTTGGGATTTAACGAAGGACACTCTAGCACCCCACCCGCAAAAATGCGCACAAATGTTCATTAATGGGTGGGCGGCCGGGAGGTTTCTGATCTTTCTACGAGTCGCTATTCCCCACGGAGGGTCGCTTCCTTTTGTACGCCCGCCAGGTCATGGCCCAGCGGTCGGGATCTTCCAGGCTCTCGTACTTCATCTGGTGGATGGACTGATTGTGCGGCGCGGTCTTGACAAGGTCCGGCGTCGCATAGGCTTCCGCGGAGATTTGCGCGAGGACCGCGATCCAGTAGTCGAGATCCTCTTTCGAATACATCTCACCAGCTTCCGGCGTGAACGGCTCCGGCACCAGCCACGGCTCATGACTCAGCCAGTAAGCGTCCATGCCGAAATCCACCATGCGATTTTGCACGTCCAGGGTGCCGATCCCGGTTTCGGCCTTCATGGTCTCGAGGCTGTACCGGGTCATCTCCATCCGCCATGAATCCACGTCAGGGTTAGAGCGGGTGATGCCCCTGATCCCGAGCAGACCGACTTCCATGTAGTTGTTGGCCAGCACCGAGATATCGGATGCCTCATTGATCCCCTCGGCTCCCATGCTGCGCGCCCACGCATAGGCTTTCACCACCTGCGGAATGTTGCCCCAGAACTCCCGAACCTTCCCGGTGCTGTGGGGCCGGTCGGAATCGAGCGCGTAGCCGTTCTCCGTCTTGATCACCACCGGAGCCGGAAGGAATGGGGCGAGGGCCTCCGAACAGCCATAGGCGCCCACGGCAGGCCCGCCGCCGCCTTTCGGGGCACCAAAGGTCTTATGGAGCATGTACATGCAGGCGTCGAAACCGATCTCTCGCGCCCGGATCTTGCCCATGACGCCATTGAAGTTCGCGTGGTCGTAGAAGCAGAGGCCGCCAGCCTCGTGAACGATCCGCACCCATTCCTTGATATGAGGATTATAAATTCCCATGTCGTCCGGATTGTTGATCATCAGGGCGGCCGTGCGGTTCGACACAGCGGCTTTCAGCGCCTCGAGGGACGGATAACCGTCTTCCTCGAGCATCAGCGTGATCACCTTGAACCCTGCCGCAGCCGCTGTCGCGGGATTGCACGGATGGGTCTGGATGGTGGTGATGATCTCGTCGCGTTGTTCGAGTTCGCCGCGCGATGCATGGTAGGCGCGTGTCACGCAGCAATGGGTATAGGCTGCATCCGCGCCGCCGCCCGCCTGAAAGACGAACTGATCCATGCCCGACAATTCGCGCAGGATGAGATCGAAATTATGGACGATCTCGAGGGTACCCTGCAGATCTTCCTCGCTCTGATGGGGATGCACCTGCGCCAGCTCCGGGCGCGCAACGACGGCTTCGTTGACCGGCGCGTTGTATTTCATCGTGCACGTCCCGAAGAGACTGATGCCCATCATGCCGAGCGTCTGCTGCGACAGGTGGAGATAGTGCCGCAGCACTTCGGGCTCGGACAACTCCGGAAGAGAGGGCCTCGCCTTGCGCCGCATACTCGCAGGGATCATCGCGTCGATGCTCCCCGCAGCCGCGCGCAAGGCGTCTTCCGCCTGCGGAAACACGATTCCGCGCCGGCCGGGATGTCCCATCTCCATGACGACGGGTTCGTCCCACACCGCCGCGTGATAGTTGCGAAGTTTGATGGCGTTTGTCATGAGGCAAGAGCCTTGCTCAGCGCGGAGTGAAGCCTGTCGAGATCAGACTGACTGTGAATCTCTGTGACGCAGAACAAGGCGGCTTGGCCGAGCTCCGGGAAATCCGCGGAAAGATCCTTGCCCCCGAAAATCGCCTCCTTGCGCAAGCGTCGATTAATCTCAGCGACGCTCATCCCGGTCTCATTGAAATCGACGACGAATTCCTTGAAGAACGGACCCTCAAGCCTGATCCTGATGCCGGGTATCTCCTCCAGACGCTTTGCGGCGTAGTGGGCGCGCTGAAGAATGAGCGTCCCGACGTCGTGAAAGCCCTCAGGTCCCAGCAGCGACATGTAGACAGCGTTCGCGACAGCCCACATGTAAACAGAGTTACCTGTCCAATCCTTCCCCTTGTCGCGCATGCCGTAGGACGATTGATGGAACAGGCTCAGGCCGAACCCCCGCTCCCCGGCCTTGATGGTCTCACCAATGCTGATCATCAGGGTGGGATATTCGCGGGCATATTTCACTTCGTCGCGCGACGCGATGTATCCACCGACGCCGCCACCGCAGTTCATATGGACGCCCAAAGGTTGCGTCGGGCCGACAGTGATATCGGCACCGAAATCGGCGGGCGCTGCCAGGACGCCAAGGGAAATCGGATCCGCGCCGACAATGGTCTCCGCGCCGTGAGCCCTGGCCAATGCCGCGATCTCTGCGCCTTGCGACTCGATGATGCCGAAATACGACGGTGTTTCAAAGTAGACGGCCGCAACGCGCTCATTGAGTTTTGCGCGGAGGTCAGACAGATCAAGAAGGCCGGTGGCGGGGTCATAGGCGACGAGCGTGACCGCAAGATGATCCGACATCTCCGGCGGTTCGCAGTAGTTGCGAATGACCGACAGGCGCTCCGGATCGATCGCCTTCACCACCAGAACTTCTCTTCGTCCTGTAATGCGCGACGCCATCCTCAGCGCGTGACCGGCCGCGCAGCCCCAGCTGTATACCGGGAGCCCAACCAATTCCATGTTCACCAATTCGCCGATCTGGCTACAGAACTCGAACCAGGCCTGGTTGCGGCCATGGTCGGACATGGGCGACCCGAACACAGAGGTAAGGAATTCGGAACGGCGGACGATCTCCTCGCAAACCGCAGGCACATAATGTTGCCAGCACCCCGCGCCAAGAAAATTGAGGTTGGCTTCGCAGGTCTGATTCTTCGACAGGGTCTGTATCAGATGACGCCGCAATTCGCTCTCGGAGCTCAGGGCCGGCGGCAGAGCGAGGGGGCGAGAAAGACGATGGTCGGCGGGGATTTGCTCGAACAATTCCTCGATGGTTTTTGCACCGATCGCCGCGAGCATTTCCTGTTTGGTGCTCTCGACCGAATTGGCCATCCAAGGGTGAGCGGTCCCACGTGCGTACGTCACGATCATACCTCGGCTGCAGCGGCCCACGAAAAGCGGATTTTTGAGACCCGGCTAGGGGGCGCGCGATGATAATGCTCAAATTCGCACAAATGTGCGAAAGCGGCAATATCCCGCGATTGGTTTTAGCTCAGCCCCCAACACGCAGCATTACGCTGCGGCCTGGACCGATCTGAACCGGGATAAATCCTGAAAAAACGGCATCCAGGGATATGTCTCCTGTGTCCACGAAAAGACGGGCCGGCTTGAGGCCGGTGATCTTGTTCAACGAGGCCGCCACGATCACGTTCTCCCGGCCGATCCGTGCGAGCGCCCGAGCGCCCAACTGCTGATTGCCGCGTCCGAACAGGCAACCCTGGCCACCGATGACGCCTACAATCGCCTTGGCGGGGCCGGTATCGAGCAGCGCGAGAATGTCACTCTCTGTAAGGTCGCGCCCTACCAGGCGTCCGTCTCTGACGGCGTCGATGCCGAGCAGGGAGCCCCCAAGGCCGAGATGGTGCAGGATCCGTGCCGTCGTGGTTCCGGGCCCAAGGATATAGAGGCACCCTGGGGTCAGCGTTTCGGCCAGTTGGGCACACAGCGCTTCAAGCGAAGCGTCGTCGCCGTGTCCGACAGTCGATTTCGCGCTTTGGATCAAGCGGCGCTCGAAGGGCGTCCTCGCGTAGCCAAAGAGTCGGGTTGCAAACCGTCCGTCTGTGCCAGGACGGTCATCCCGATCCATGATCTCCGCCTCGCAGGTCTGGAGTTGGATCGCGTCCTGCGACAGACAGAGGGCTGCCAGCTGGCCGGCGCTCTCCGGAGTTGTTCCGAACACGCCGGAATGCATTTTCACCCCGGTTGGGATACCGAGCATCAAGGCCTTGTCCTCGACTATCCCGAAAATGTCCCGAGCTGTGCCGTCGCCGCCCGCAAAAAGAATCAATCCGCAGTGGGCATCGCGCATTTCCTGCGCTGCGTTGCGGGTATCGAGCGACGTCGAACTGGCGGCCGGATGATGGACGACGATGGGCCGATGGCCGGCCTGCCTCACCGCATCCTCGCCCATGAGGCCACCAGCTGTCATGATCTCCAGAGGTCCTGTCGCCGCAAGGGCCATAAGGGCTCGGCGGGCACGATCATTCGCAAGGGGCTGACCGCCGAGTCGCAATGCCGTTGCCACATCGGCAGGGCCATCCGTGCCTTTGAGAGCCACCGGACCGCCCATTCCAGCGATCGGATTGACGATCACCCCCAAGGTCCTTGTCTGCCGTTTAAGATGCAATGTCATGCGGAAAGGCTAACGCATCGCACAGCAAGCCAAAGGAAATTCTTGAACGGCGTGGTCTGAATTCAGGCCCTAATCTGGTTCAGGCCCACGATCTGGGGAACGCCTCGAATTGTTTCCTCACAGCCTCTCGGAATGCCGCTCGGGTTGTTTTGGGAACGGGACCAGGCCTTTCGCAGGCATGAGTCGCCTGCGCCGACTCGGCGCCAGCCCAACAAGTTGGAAGTTCGCTGAACGCCAAGCAGGAAGCAATCCAATCCATCCGGACTGTCGCACGAGACGGCCCTACGCTCTGCGCGAAAGGGACCATTCAGTGCCAATTTGGGAGTCCACTTTGTCAACATGTCCTACGCGGGCTCCACCTCAACGCCGGCATCAGCCAGATCCTTGAACCCGCCGATATTGAACACCGCTGTGTAGCCCATGTCCTGGAGTGTTTTTGCTGCCAGAGCCGAACGTCCACCAGACGCGCAGTGAAGAAGAATGGTCTTGTCCTTCTGAAAAGCCGGATTGTGATACTGGCTCTCAGGATCGGCGCGGAACTCCAACATGCCGCGCGAAACGTTCACGGCCCCTTTGATCTTTCCCGTTTGCTGGACCTCGGATGGATCACGAACGTCCACGACGAGCACGTGGCCTGATCGGATCTTTGCCACGGCATCAGGCGGCGGCAGTTTCGTGACGACCGCGTTTGCTTCGCCCAGCATATCTTTCACGTTCTTGGCCATCGTTTCATTCCCCGCACGGACATTCCCATCGGACGAGGGAGAAGGCTCCGCCCCGAGAAGACTCATGTCAAGTGAGAATGAGTTGAGTCTCTCGCGAGGTCAAACGCACGGTCGCCGCCCTGGTGATCGTCGAAATCAGCCTGCGGAGCGCGGCGCCCCCTGGCATACACCGGCTGGGTCTCAGTCCGTAAGTCACGATTTCTCATTGCGAAATGCATCGAATGCGACGTTGCTTCCTTCCATGTCGGGGCGAAAAATACCGGGTTTTGTCTCAACGTTCAAAAACTGGACGATAGATCGAGAAATCTCATCACGATGCGGGGAGGTTGATGGAGGACATGATGTTGAATGAAAACGACCATGGGAGTGTCACTCCGTGCCGTGTTGCCGGGGATAGGCGCAGGAGCTGGTAGGCTCGCGGCTCCCGCTTTTCGCTCAGCCGGGGAGAAAGTCGTCCGCTTGTGGTCGCAATTCGATCAGGCGTCCGCGCGGGATCCACGCGAGAAGGGTCCTGGCGAAATTGATCGCCGGGGTTGAGGCTGAGAACCCCGGGGGCAAGGTCGGCGCCGAACCTTAGAACTGGGTTCGGATGACCGACAAGTTTTGTCGGGACGGCTGACGGGTTGCTCTCGGCGCCGTTCCAACACACCTTGCCGGTCACCGCGACGTGTCTCGGTGCTGACATTGCGGCACGGCGGGCGGAGCATTGGCGAGGAGATCAGGGCGTGACGTCCGTTGCCCCTCGGGGCCCGCGGTATCTCGCTGACGGGCGTGACGGAGGCAAGCAAGGTGGAGGTCAGGCGCGGGCGATCGCCATTACCGTTTTCCCCGGCTGGCCACGACCATAGCAGCCTGGAGTCGCTTTTTCACATTGAGCTTCTGCAGGATGCGTGTGACGTGCCACTTCACGGTTTTTTCCGACAGGCCCATTCGCGCAGCAATCTCCTTGTTGCTGCTGGCAAGGCCGATCATTTTCAGAATTTCCTCTTCCCTCTCGGACAACGGCTCATGCCAGGATTTTAAATCCTGCCCAACCGGCGCGCGCTCTTCGATCTCAAACAGAAGATCGGCCGCAAGGCTTGGGGGCACGTATGTCCCGCCCGCATGGATCAGCCGGACGATCTGGACAAGTTCCGCACTCGCTGTGCCTTTGAGCAAGTATCCGCGGGCGCCTTCCTGCAGAGCCTGCCGGACGCTTTCCAGCCCATCATCGACGGTCAGCATGATGATGTTGATCCCCGGATGACGTCGCTTGATGGCTGCAACCGCCGACAGCCCGCCGCCCGGCATAGCCACATCGAGGATAACCACGTCGGGTGCATGTCCGTCGCAGAGGGAAAGCGCTTCGTCCGCCGTGCCGCCTTCCCCGACGATCTCGAAATCCTGTTCGGATGTGAGAGCGTAGATGATTCCTTCCCGATAGATCGGGTGGTCGTCCACCACGGCAATTCGGATGGTCTTATCCGCCATGAGCATCATCCTCTGGCAGGGGCAACCGCGCCGAGAGTGCCGTTCCCTCTCCGGGTTTGCTGACGATCGTCAGCTCTCCGCCAAGGCTGCTGATCCGGTCGCGCAGACCTTTCAGCCCGAGACGAACGTCCCCGTTGTCGAGACTGACGCCGATGCCGGGTCCGTCGTCCGAAATGTCGATGATGACGGCTTTGCCGTCGCCGCAGACCGAGACACGTTGATTGGCGGCATTGCCGTGCTTGAATGAGTTGTTGAGACCTTCTTGCAGAAAGCGGCACAGCGAGATCTTGACGAAATCAGGCGCCCGCGACGGCAGGTTGTTGAACGAACTTTCGACTTTCGTTCCCGTCTTGCGTTCGTGATGGGCCACCATGTAGCGAAGCGCCTCGGAGAAGCCAAGTTTCTCGACCTCCGGGAGCAGCATGCCGCGGCAGAGATTGCGAATGTCCGCAAGGGCTTCCAGGAGAGCCTCGCGAATTCTTTCCATGTTTTCGGCTCCATCCTTACCCGGCTGCAACCGATCGAGGCGCAGAAGAGCGAGGCTGACGAGCTGGGCTACGCCGTCGTGGAGATCGTACCCCAGGCGACGGATTCCGCGCTCGAGATTGTCGGCGGCATTCTGCGCGCCCAGCGCGATGCGACCGCGCAGGATATCGTTCTGGTGAAGAAGGGTCGAGAGCTCGGCCACCCGCGCAGACAGAGCGAGCCGTTGCTGATCGATAGTCTTGCTTCCCCTTGCCACAATCGAAAAGAGCGCGCCGATCATGAGGATTGTGATCAGGCCTGAGACGCCCCAGCTGTGCCACTGCGCTTGCTTGAGTTCGGCAGCCAGCGGCTCGGCGCGTTCGTGAAATTCGAGGACTGCGATGACGTTTCCCGAGTTAAAATCCCGAATCGGCGCATAGACTTCTAGCACCTGGAAGCCGTTCGTGATCTCCCTGTGATCTTCCTCGAAGGCGAGGTTGTCGAAAACGGTCGTGACCGCACCCTCCCAGGCAATGTTGGGGCTGGGGTTCGCAGGAAAACGGCGGCCGATCAGGTCCGCCTGCGTGCTGTAGGCGATCAAGCCTTCGCGCTTCCAGACATTGATCGCCGTCACATGGTCCCGCACCGCCCGACTCGTCATGGCGACATTGAGCGCCTCGATATTTTGGACAGACAGAGAGTCGCGGTGGGCCAGCTCCTGGAGATGGGGAGCCACGAAGCTGTTGATGTAAAGCGCCGCCTGGGTGGCCGCAACGTCGGTGACGCCTTCCTCGATCTTGCGCGTCACCCAGACGCCTTGTGCGATCATCCCGAACAGAAGAACGCCGGACGCAACGAACAGGAACTGCCGCGCGAGGTTCTGCTGTGACCTTTTCCCGGCAGACGTGAAAGTGGCCTGAAGACTCATGGGTCGGAGCTCTGCCGGGTTGCAGAGTCGCACGAACAGGCTCTTGCAAAAGTACTCATGGACAGAGAATAGCGGGCTCGTCTCAAAAGGACTATTCGGATTTGGTACCCCGTTTGCATTTGTCCGCCGGGGACGGCGGCCGAGCCGCCGGCTGCTCCGCGACCGGTCTCGGCGTACGTCGAAAAAACGATACTTCTCAATGGCTTGCCAATGGCTTCCGCAAAAGGTCCGACCTGTCGCCCGACCAAGGTCGTAGGTCGCGCCCGACCCCTCCCGGGACCTCAGTCCGTCTGGTGAGCGCATCTCTTTGCTGCGCTTCTAAGTCGAAATGAACCCCGCCATCGCCAGTCCGGAGAAACGATCATGGTAAACCTTGTCAAGCACGACCTCGAGTTCATGCTCAAGCAGATTAAGATCGCCGAAGCGCACGCGGCTGGTGGAGATCTCCAGCAACTCGTCGCGCAGGCGGGTGGGTTCGACCCGAACGCTGCTGACACGCCTGCCCAGGCGCACCTTCTCCCCTACGGCCTGCGGACTGTCGATGGAAGTTACAACAACCTCATCGACGGGCGAGAGCAGTGGGGCGCGGCAGACCAGCCGTTCGTCTCGATGTCGCCGGCGAGTTATCTCAACGAGGGTGACGATGCACTGATGTTTGGAACGCCCGCCAATCCCGTCTGGCTGACCAACAACAACTACGCCTCGACGGGCGGGACCCCTGCGCCGGGTCAGTTCCTGCCGGCTGGAACGGTCGTGGACGCGGATCCCCGGCTGATCTCAAACCTCATCCTCGACCAGACGAGCAACAACCCGGCCGCAAAGGCCCTCTACGAGTCGATGTTGGCGGAAGGAAAGGCGGTTTCGCGGACGGCATTGCTGACCGCGGATGGCGAACCGGTCTGGGAGACGGCGCCGGTCCTCGACGGCGATGGAAACGCGGTGACGCCCGGCGAGCCGGTCTGGAACTACACCTTCGTCAACGTCTCGCCGGATATCGGCGACTCGGCTCCCTACAATTCCATGATGACCCTGTTCGGGCAGTTTTTCGATCACGGGCTCGATCTCATCGCCAAGGGCGGCAACGGCACGGTCTATATCCCGCTGGCGCCGGACGATCCGCTCTACAATCCCCTCACGCCGCATACGAACTTTATGGTCATGACGCGGGCGACGCCCGGCGCCACCAACACCACGACGCCATGGGTCGACCAGAATCAGACTTATACGTCGCACGCTTCCCACCAGGTGTTCCTGCGCGAATATGCGCGGGAAGACGGTGAGACGCTGGCGACCGGTAGGTTGCTCAACGGCGAGCGCGGCCTCGCGACGTGGGCGGACGTCAAGGAGCAGGCCCGCACGATGCTGGGCATCGAGTTGACCGACGCGGATGTGGCCAATGTACCGCTCCTGCGAACCGACCCTTACGGCCGTTTCATTCCCGATCCGGTGACCGGCTATGCCCAGGTGATCGTCGGCATCGGCGCCGATGGCGTTCCGAACACCGCGGACGATATCGTCGTGTCGGGCACGCCCGACGCGCCCGTCAGTCTCACATCGGCGGTGCGCACCGGCCACGCGTTCCTTGACGATATCGCCCACGCGGCGGTTCCGGTCCTGATCGGGGGCGTCCTGCAACAGGACAGCGACAGCGATGTCGGCTATTCCGGCGCCTTCAACGGGCAGGGCAAGCAGACCTCATACGACAACGAGCTTCTTGACGCGCATTACATCACCGGTGACGGCCGCGGAAACGAGAATATCGGCCTTACGGCGATTCATCACGTCTTCCATTCCGAGCACAATGCCATCGTCGACCAGCTGAAGGAGGTCATTTTCAGCTCCGGCGATCTCGCCTTCCTCAATGAGTGGCTGCGCACGGATGTCACGTCGTTTCCAAGCCAGGCTGATGCGGCGTCCCTCCAGTGGGATGGCGAGCGTCTGTTCCAGGCCGGCCGCTTCACCAACGAGATGGAATACCAGCATCTGGTATTCGAGGAATTCGGCCGCAAGATGCAGCCGGATGTGGACGCGTTCCTCTTCGAACCGTCATCGGACATCAATCCCGCCATCTTCACGGAGTTCGCGCAGGCCGTCTATCGCTTCGGCCACTCGATGCTGAATGAGAACATCGATCGGATCAACGCCAACGGCACCTCCTACAACATCAGTCTGTTCGAGGGCTTCCTCAATCCCCTGGCACTGGGCAGCGTGGATGCTGAAGGAAACGTCATCGTCGATCATCATGAGGCCGCAGGAGCGATCATCCGCGGCATGTCGCGCCAGGCCGGCAACGAGATCGACGAATTCGTGACCGACGTTCTGCGCAACCAGCTTGTCGGCATCCCGCTCGACCTTGCGGCCCTGAACATCGCCCGCGGCCGCGACATGGGACTCCCGACGCTGAACGAAGCGCGGGCCCAGTTCCAGGCCATGGCAGGGCGAGACTCGCAGCTGAAGCCCTATGTCAGCTGGGCGGATTTTGCGCTCAACATCAACAACCCGGCATCCATCATCAACTTCATTGCCGCCTATGGGCAGCACCCGACAGTCACGGCCGAGACCACCATCGACGGCAAGCGGGCCGCCGCGCTCCTCCTTGTGCTCGGCGGCGCCGATGCGCCGGCCGACCGGGTGGACTTCCTGAATTCCGTCGGAACCTGGGCCAACCGGGAGACCGGCCTGAACGACATCGACCTCTGGGTCGGCGGACTGGCCGAAAAGAAGATGGATTTCGGCGGGATGCTGGGGTCGACCTTCAGCTTCGTGTTCGAACTGCAGATGGAAAACCTGCAGGAGGCCGATCGGTTCTATTACCTCTCCCGGGTTCAGGGGCTCAACCTGCTCAACGAACTGGAGAATAACTCGCTCACCGACATCATCATGCGGAACACGGACCTGGGCGATGAAAACGCGACGGCATTGCCGGGCGATATCTTCTCAACCCCGGATTACACCCTCGAACTGGATCAAACTCGCCAGATCGGCGCTGACCCGTCCCGCGTCGATCCCACCGATCCGACACCCAATCCAGCCGATGTGATTATGGATACGATCGCCCCGCTGGTCGTGCGGCGCGACGTGGACGGCGATGGGGACAACGACGTCCTGATCTACAACGGCTCGGCCCACGTAGTCCTCGGGGGAACCTCAGAAGACGATCTGCTGGTCGCAGGCGAAGGCGATGACACCATCTGGGGGCGTGGCGGCAATGACACGATCGAGGCCGGCTACGGAGTGGACATCGTCCATGGCGGCGATGGCGACGACATCATCACCAACGCGGGTACCGATATCGGAATGGCCGATTTCCTGCATGGCGAAGGCGGCAACGACGTCATCCACGGGGGCAGCGGTCTGGCACTCATCTTCGGCAATGAGGGCAAGGACTTCATCGTCGGCGGACCCGACGGGAAGCACGTGCTCGGGGGAACCGGCAACGATTTCATCATGGGCGGCGATGGCGGCGATTTCCTGCTCGGCAACGAGGGCGACGACTGGCTGGAAGGCGGCGGCCGCTTCGACACCTTGGCCGGCGAGAACTCCGAGCTGATGTTCAATTCGACGATCATCGGACACGACGTCCTGAACGCCGGCGGGAGCGACGGCGACTACGACGCGGAATCCGGCGATGACATCATGTTCCAGAGCGATGGCATTCAGCGCAACAATGGCATGGCGGGGTTTGACTGGGCCATCCACAAGGGCGATGCAACGGCCGCCAATTCAGATCTCGGGATCCCCATTTTCGCCAATCAGGAGGCCTTCATCCTGCGCGATCGCTTCGATCTCGTCGAGGGACTCTCGGGCTGGAAGCATGACGATCGCCTGACGGGTCGCGTGGTCGCCGTGAACACCCGCGCGGAGGCGACAGGAACGGCTGCGATTCCGGGTCCAGATGCACCTCTGGAATCGTATTCCAACGCGCTGCTGGAAAAGAATGTCGGACTCATCCGGGGTCTGGACACCCTCGTGGCACACCGCGAAAGAACCGTGGCGACCGATGCTGACGGCAATGTCATTCGGGACCAGAACGGCAATGCGGAACTGATCGTGATGGATACGGCGGACGCGTCCGATATTCTTCTGGGCGGCGGCGGCAATGATACCACCGAAGGAAAGGCCGGCAACGACATCATCGATGGTGACCGTTGGCTCAATGTCCGGATTGCCATCCACAACGCGCAAGGGTTCGAAATCGGCTCCGCTGACGGCATGTCGTCAAAGGTGTTCAATGCCAGCGGGCAGGAGCTGTTCGGAGGGCGGACGCTCGATGCGCTGATGTTCGACGCAACCCTCAATCCCGGCCAGCTTCACATCGTCCGGGAGATCCTCGACGGGAATGAGGCGGGAGATGTGGACGTTGCGGTCTACGGCGACAGCGTCGATAACTACACGTTCGTCCGCAACGGCGACGGGAGCGTCACCGTGGAACACGTCACGGTGACGGCCGAGACGGATCCGACGACCGGCAATAATCGCATTTCGGATGGCATCGATCGTCTGTTCAACATCGAGCGCCTGCGCTTCGCGGATGGAGAATTCGCGGTCGAGGATCTCATCAACAGCCCCGCCACCGGGCTTCCGATCATCAGCGACATGACGCCGACCGAGGGGCAGACGCTGACTGTCGTGACCGACGGCATTCAGGATGCCAACGGCCTGGGCGCCTTCTCGTATCAATGGCAATCCTCGGCGGACGGCGTGACCTGGACCAACATCGCAGGTGCGACAGCGGCAAATTTCACCCCTGACGATAACCTTCTGACGTCGTTCGGAGATCATGCGGGATTGCAGCTTCGTGCCGCGGTGACCTTCACGGACGGTCGAGGAAACGTCGAAAGTCTTGTGTCTGCGGCCACGCGGGCGGTGGGTGTCGACTGGGACGCCGTCCTGTCATCGACATTCAACGGCACCGCCGGCGACGACATCGCCGATGGGTCGCTGTTCTCCGACGTTCTCAACGGCAATGCCGGGGATGATGACCTGGACGGAAACGGGGGCGCCGACACCCTGATGGGTGGGCAAGGAAACGACCGTCTGGAAGGCGGCGCGAACTCCCTTTTCGGCGCTGGCGATACGGCTGTATTCTCGGGGCCAGTGACGAACTATTCCTTCTCGCTTGCCGGCGCCAATCTCGTGGTGGCGGACACCCTGGGGGCGGATGGGACCGATACCCTGAGCGGCATCGAAATTCTGCGATTTGGCACCCAGAACCTCACGCTCCGCCAGGGCACAGGCGGCAGCAACGCGCTCAACGGCGGAACGGGCGAGGATCTGGTTCTCGGATTTTCCGGGAACGACGTGATCGATGCCGGTACCGGCGATGATGTCATCCTGGCCGGCGATGGCAGCGACACCATCAACTGGGACGCGAATGCGACCGGGAGCACCGACGGTCGCGACATCATCGACGGAGGGGCGGGCGAGGACACCTATGATATCGATGGGCGGGCCAGCACGTCGGAGGTCTTCCGGGTCTACACCCGCGACGCGGCCATCGCCGCTGGCATGACGGGTCTTGCGGCCAACACTGAGATCGTGATCACGCGGAACGGCACCAACAACGCGTCGATCATTGCCGAGCTCGATAACATCGAGGAGATCTCCATCGGAACGCGCAGCGTGGCGGTTCCAGGCGGACCGACGGGCGGCACAGCGGGCAGCGGCGATTCAGTTCTCGTCATCGGTGACTTCACGAGCACCAGCTTGAACTACAATACCATCACGGTGAACGGTACCGCGGGCGACGACACCATCGACATCTCGGAACTCGCATCTGCCCACCGTATCGTGTTCCGCTCGCAGGGCGGCAACGACACCATTGTCGGGACTCTGCGGGCAGCGGACGTCATCGAGTTGGCGCCCGGCATGACGGTGGCAGATTACACCCTTGTCGATAACGGCGACGGCACGTCGACACTGGGTTGCGACACGCACAAGGTCACCTTTGCAAGCTCCGGAACGCCGACTTTCGTGGAGGCCGCCGCCCTGCCGCCGGTGGTGGACGTGCCGGTCGGGCGCGCGATTATGGACCACCACCTCACTGGCGGTGCCCGCAGCGATATTCTTGAAGGCGATGCCGGAGCCGACCAGCTCTATGGCAATGCCGGACACGACAGGCTTTATGGCCAGGAAGGCAATGACCGGCTCTACGGGGGCACCGGCAACGATACCCTGGTGGGCGGCAGTGGCAACGACACGATGGCGGGCAGCCTCGGCAACGATGTCTACTACGTCGACAGCCGCCTCGACCGAGTGGTGGAATATCGGGGGCAGGGGACAGACACGGTGATCGCGTCCGCCACGCATGTCATGGCCGCCAATGTCGAAAAGCTCCTGCTCGTCGGTTCCGCCGACCTGCGCGGCAGCGGCAACAACCTCGACAACGCGTTGACGGGCAATGCCGGCGACAACGTTCTGAAAGGCGCAAGCGGCCGGGACGTTCTCAAAGGCGGCAGCGGCGATGATCGCCTGGACGGCGGGACTGGAGACGACGTGCTGATCGGAGGGGCGGGCAACGACATCCTCCTGGGGGGTGCCGGCAACGACAGGCTCTCAGGCGGGAGCGGGGACGACACCCTCAAGGGCAATGCGGGCCACGATATCTTCGTTTTCGATCGCGGGGCCGGCCGGGATACCGTGGTCGATTTCCGACACGGGCAGGACCGGATCGACACCCGGGCGCTGCAACGTGTGGACGACCTGTCGGACCTCACCCTCCTGCAGCAGGGCAACGACACTCTCATCAGCCATGGCAGTGAGATCCTCGTTCTGAAGGGCGTCACCGCGTCCGATCTCGATCAGACCGACTTCATCTTCTGATCCCTGGGAGACAAGGCCCGTCCGGTGATGACCACCGGGCGGGCGACCGGCTTTGTCGCCCTCCAGACAGCCCCGGACCCGGCCTCTGTCGCGTTTCATTAAGGACAATCGTGATGCCTCCATCATCCCGTCGAGATCGCATCAGCCTTCTGGCATCTTGCCGGGGGGCCTTGGTGGGAGTCGCTTTGCTCAGTGGCCTCATCAACGTCCTCTATCTGTCCGGGTCGCTCTTCATGATGGAAGTCTACGACAGGGTTCTTCCCAGTCGTAGCATTCCGACGCTTGTGGGCCTCTCGGTGATTATCGTCATTCTCTACCTGTTCCAGGGCGTGTTCGACATGATCAGGGGGCGGATCTTCGCGCGTGTGGGGGCGGCGATCGACGAGGATCTCAGCCAACGGGTGTTTCAGTGCCAGGTCTCCGCGCCACTTCGCGACACCGCTGAAGGGGACAGCCAACAGCCGCAGCGGGACCTGGATCAGATCAGGGCTTTCCTGTCCGGCGGCGGGCCATCCGCGCTCTTCGATTTGCCTTGGATCCCGCTTTATCTTGCCGTCTGCTTTGCGTTCCATCCCTGGATCGGGTGGGTAACGGTTGCGGGCGCAAGCGTGCTGGTGTGCCTGACGATCCTGACTGATCTATTGACGCGGAGCGCGTCTAGCGCCGCTGTGGGCGCCGCTATTCGACGCAATGGCATCGGCGACGGCGCGCGCCGGAACGCCGAGGTTGTGCGTGCAATGGGAATGGCCGGTCGCATGGGCACACTCTGGGGCCATGCGAACGCACAATATCTGTCTCATCAGCAGAGAGCATCCGACGTCGCCGGCGGCCTTGGCGCGTTCTCCAAAGTCCTGCGCATGCTGCTGCAGTCGGCGGTGCTCGGCGTGGGTGCCTATCTGGTCATCGACAATCAGGCCACCGGCGGCATCATGATCGCCTCGTCGATTCTGGTTTCCCGCGCGCTCGCTCCAGTCGAATTGGCCATCGCCAACTGGAAGGGGTTCGTGGCTGCCCGTCAGGGCTGGGAGCGGCTCGGCGATCGGCTGTCGAAAATCGCCGAGACACGCGATCCGATCAGGCTTCCCGCGCCGCGGATGACGCTGTCACTCGAAGGGGCGGGCTCGGGGGCGCCATCGTCGAAGCGTTTTTCGGTGCAGGACATCTCGTTCGAGCTGAAAGCGGGCAGCGCCTTGGGTATCATTGGTCCCAGCGCGTCGGGCAAATCGTCTCTGGCTCGCATGCTGGTCGGCGTATGGCCGACATGGCGCGGGACGGTTCGGCTGGATGGTGCAGCCCTTGACCAATGGAATGGGGACGACCTCGGACACCATGTCGGCTACCTGCCTCAGGACGTGGAGCTCTTCGCCGGGACGGTCGCGCAGAACATTGCGCGCTTCCAGGTCGATCCCGACCCGCAAACCGTGATCGCTGCCGCCGTTGCGGCTGATGTCCATGCGATGATCCTGCGACTTCCGGAGGGGTACGAGACGCAAGTCGGCGAGGGCGGAGCCGCTCTGTCCGGCGGCCAGCGTCAGCGCATCGGGCTCGCCCGGGCGCTCTACGGCAATCCGTTCCTCGTGGTGCTCGATGAACCCAACTCCAATCTGGATGGCGAAGGCGAGCATGCGCTGACGCAGGCAATCCTGGGTGTGAAGGCACGGCAAGGCGTGATCGTGGTGATTGCCCATCGGCCGAGCGCCATCGCAAGCGTGGATCTGCTTCTCGTGCTCGCCGAGGGCAAGGTCCAGAGCTTCGGTCCAAAGGACGACGTCATCGGGCGGGTCCTGCGCCCGGTCGACGCAGGCGCGCGGCGATCGACCCCACCCGTCAAGGCGACTGATCTTCGAGGAGCCGCATCATGAGCCCGATCCACACATCACAAGCCCGCCGGTCCATCAAGAACCATACCCGGCTCGCCTTTGGGGGCGCGCTCCTCCTCGTGGGGGGGCTCGGCGGATGGGCCTTCGTGACAGAGCTCTCAGGCGCCGTGCTCGCGCCCGGAACGGTGGTCGTCGACAGCCATGTCAAGAAAGTGCAACACCCCACCGGGGGCGTCGTGGGCGAGATCCGTGCCCGTGACGGCGACAGGGTCACGGCGGGCGATGTGGTGATCCGCCTCGATGAAACGGTGGCGCGCGCCAATCTGGCCATGGTCACCAAAACGATCGACGAGATGATGGTGCGACAGGCCCGCCTCGAGGCGGAGCGCGACAGTGCCGGCGTCATTCAATACTCCGCTGTGATACAGGACAGGGCCGGCGAGACGGAGGTCTCCGCCCTGATGCGGAGCGAGCAGCGGCTCTTCGACAATCGCCAGGCCTCCCGACTGGGGCAGAAGTCGCAGTTGCGGGAGCGCGTAGCGCAGCTGCGCGAGCAGATCGACGGCACCACCATTCAGGTGGAGGCGAAAGCCGACGAGATCCGGCTGATCCAGGATGAACTCGCCGGTGTCCAGGAACTGTGGCGCAAGAACCTCATTCCGCTCACCCGGCTGACCGTTCTCAAACGAGAGGAAACGCGCCTTCGCGGCGAACGCGGGATGCTCGTCTCCAATGTGGCGCAGGCAAAAGGCCGAATCAGCGAGACCGAGCTCCAGATGCTTCAGATCGATCAGGATCTGCGCAGCGAAGTCTCGACCGAGCTGCGGGACCTTCACACGAAGCTTGCCGAATTCGCTGAGCGGAAAGTCGCAGCTGTCGACCAGTTGCGACGCGTCGACATCCGGGCGCCGCAGGATGGCGTCGTCCACCAATCCGTCGTCCATACGGTGGGCGGCGTCATCCCTGCGGGCGATGCCCTCATGCTGATCATGCCGGAGGGCGAGAGCCTCTCGGTCGAGGTCAAGGTCGCGCCGCAGGACATCGATCAGTTGCGCCAGGGCCTCGACACGGTCTTGCGGCTCTCCGCGTTCAATCAGAGAACGACCCCGGAGATTGTCGGACGCGTCTCCCGCATTGCCGCGGATCTGGTCGTGGACCCCCGCAGCGGCATCTCGCATTACCCGGTGCGGATTGACATAGCCGACTCCGAGCGCGATCGCCTCGGGGGCGCCAAGCTGGTGCCCGGGATGCCCGTTGAAGGGTTCATCCAGACCGGTTATCGGACCGTTCTCTCCTATCTGACGAAGCCTCTCACCGACAATATCGCCCGGGCGTTCCGCGAGGAATAGAACCGCTCGTCACGCGCCGAAAAACGGGTTCGATCATGCCCGTGCGCGCGAACGCCCGAATTCAACCGTTCACCCAGGCGAGGGGAGATCCCGATGTCCGTCCGTCCCAGCGAGAAACCGCCATGCTCGCCCTCGATCGAGGACCAGGTGCGTCAGCTCTTTGCCGACCTGACGGCTCATAAGATCCTGACCGAGGTGCTTGTTCACGTGATGAGCCTCGAACTGATCGTCATCAGCAGGCTTCAACTGCTCAAGATCCTCGACATGGTCTATACCGAGATGGGCAACACGCTGGGCTATGACGACGGCACCGTCCTGGCGTTCGGAGAACAGCGGGACAGTCTTCGCGTGCTTCTTACCAGCAGTGAGATTGATGAGGGGGACGTTGCGCAGGACGTCAGTTAAGCGGCGCTCCGGAGGGCTGCAGCCGCACCTTGGCGGGCCTGCGGTGCGAGGCGAGCAGAGCCGCCTCGACGCGGTTGCGCACTGATAGCTTCTGCAAAATGCTCGTCAGGTGATGTTTGATCGTCTTCTCAGTCACCGCCAGCCGGTTGCCGATTTCCTTGTTGCTGCGACCCTCGATGAGGATCTCCAGGATCTCCGATTCGCGCGGGGTGAGCGAAGCGAACTTATCCGGCGCGGTTGCGGCCGCGCTGGACGGTCGATCCTTTGCTGACAGCAGGCGAACTGCCAGGCTCGGCGTGATATAGCGGCCGCCGCTGTGAATGATCTTGATGGCCACCGCCAGTTCTGCGCCGCTGCCACCCTTGAGCATGTAGCCCGAGGCACCGGCTTTCATGGCGGGCCGAACCTGGTCCTCGTGCTCCCCCACCGACAGGATCAGCACCCTGGTGCACATCTGGTGCTGGCGAATGGCCTCCAGCGCCGTCAATCCGCCCCCGGGCAGGTTCATGTCGAGGATCAGGACGTCCGGGTGATGGTCGCTGGCGATACTAAACGCGTCCGCCGCGGTTGCTCCGATCCCAACGATCTCGATGTCTGGCTGGCAGGAAAGGGTAAACACGACACCATCTCGATAGAGCGGGTGATCGTCGACGACGGCGACGCGGATACTCATTACCCTCGACCTCGGTGCATCACGATTGTCGCCGGCGGCGGTGCGTGCCGGGGGCGATTGCGGGCGGCGTCCCATAAACGCCGCCTTCACTAGTTCATCGTTAATATCTTGATAATCCTCTGACACGTGCATTCGACTTTCGTCGAAGGTGATGCCAGTGACGTGTGTCAACCATGTCGCCGATCCCTCTCTGTTGCGGGATATGCGCTGCACCTCGCGCCGCGACCGCGACGAGCGACGTCCCGAAATCGCGAAAAAATGGCAGATATTTCAATGGGTAAGATCCGATCGCTGACACATCTCACAGCCCGTGCCGCAACGGCCGGACGGGGCCGCTTCCCCATGCGATGACGTGGCGAAGCCAAACTCGCGATGCTAAAATTCTTAGGGGTACTCAGAAAGAAGCAGCGCAGGAAAACGGTCCGTGGGCTGCCGCAGAATCCCGACCGGCCATCTGACGAACCCAGGCGCACGAGCGGCTCGGCTTTTCAGATTACGCGCCATCCTCACGCAACACCGCAGCCGGGGCTGGAGCGGAGAGGAGACGATCGGCACCGCTCGCCAGACAAGAACGGCGTGAAGGATGCGTCACGCTCTCAACAGCGACGATGATAGTCATCCGGCCCGACACCAAGAGCACGACGCGGTTTGCGATGCGCGGTATTCCCCCGATAGCGAGATGCAGCATACTTGGCGGCCGATGTGCCGAACGACATCCAACAATGTTTCGCAAGACCGCATGCGGTGAGCTGGTTCGTGAGTTGGAGAGTGTCTTTGTCCCGTGACTCTGCGCAGGCCGTCACCAAGTCTCTGATCGCTTCACAATTCGTCACCGGCACGAAGACACCGGCACGAAGAAGAGAGACTTTGTGACTGGCGGAAGGGGTGGGATTCCTTCCGTTCACCAAAACTCCTTATTTTGCAACGAAATATAGATTCGCCTTGGCCTGCAGTGCGAAAACGTGCAACAGAACGTCCAACAAAACGTGCAACATTGAGACGCCGTGCCGACGTATCTGACGAAGCGAGAAGGGTTCTGGCACTACGTCCGGCGTGTGCCGACACCCTTCGTTGAACTCGACCTTCGCGGGGTCATCAAGCAGTCGACGAAGATCCGCGTCGTGGACGATCCGCGCGGCCTGAGGGCCGCAAAAGTCGCCCAGAAAATGAATGGCGAAGCCGAGGCCTATTGGCGAGGGCTGGTAGAAGGCCAGGCTGCCGAAGCGAAGCGTCGCTACGATCTATCGCGCCGACGGGCGAAGGATCTCGGGTTTCAGTACGCGACGGCGGCCGAGATTGCTGAGGGGCCGACGACTGAGATCCTCGCTCGTCTTGAACGCCTGATGGACAAAGGGCTGGCCGAGGACGACAAGGCCGTCGAGGCCCTGACCGGGTTAGAGAAGCCACCCGAGATCATGCTGTCTCATTTGTTTGAAGAGTACGAAAGTCTGTCGCGCGCCTCGATCGCCGACCTGTCTCCCGATCAAAAGCGGAAATGGCGAAACCCGAAGAAGCGCGCCCTGGAAAACATCGTTTCCGTCGTCAAGGATAAGCCGCTGCATCGTCTAAGCCGATCCGACGCCCTGGACTTCCAGGCATGGTGGCAGGACAGGATTCTTGCGGAAGGCGTGCAGATCGGAACTGCCAACAAAGATATCTGTCACCTCAACAAGATGTTTCGCACGGTGGACCGCCGGCACCGGCTCGGGCTGGATCCGATCTTTGGCGATCTGCGGATTGAAGGCGAGCAAGAGAACTCACGGACGGCTTTCGAGCCCAACTTCGTGCAAGCGAAGCTCCTCAAGACAGGGGTGCTCGACGCGCTTAACGAAGAGGCCAGGCGTGCCTTGTACCTGATGTCCGAAACTGGGCTGCGACTCTCGGAGGCCGTGAACCTCACGACCGAGACCATCCATCTTACGGCAGCTGTCCCCTATGTTAGCGTGAGACCGGACGGTCGTCGGATGAAGACCGCCCAATCGGCCCGCGATGTGCCACTCGTCGGCGTCGCGCTAGAGGCCATGCGGCTCCAGCCTGACGGCTTTCCCCGTTACCGCGATCGGGGCGCCACCCTATCTGCGACGGTGAACAAATTTCTCTCTGACAATAATCTGCGGCCGACCGAGGGCCATTCGCTGTACTCGCTGCGGCATACCTTCGAAGATCGTCTGACGGCCGTGGAGGCGCCTGAGAAGTTGATTGCAGCCTTGATGGGGCACAAATACAGCCGCCCAAAATATGGTTCGGGGCCAAGCCTCGAACAAAAATGCAAATGGCTTCAGCAGATCGCCTTTAAGCCGCCATCGACAGTGTAACTCTCCAGGAGGAGCCGAGCGCGGTCCACCGCGCCCCGGCGCTTCCTGATATCTTCGAGCTCATGTTCCAGCCGCTCAAAGATGGGAACGAGGCCTGGACCCTTCCGGGTCACCAGATAGGCGAGGAAGACAAGCGCCCGTTCCAGGCACTCCTCTGTCACCTCGTCACTCCGGGCATTAGCCTGTGATGCCACAGTTCAGATCTCCGTCACCGATTTGCTCCGCTTCATCATGGCGACGAGAGGATCGCATTTCTCCCATTTGTAGGCGTGAAGGACCATCGCAACACCGAGATAGGTCGCTGGATTCAGCGGTGTCGAGCAGGCCGATAGGGTGAGCAGGAGGGCGAGGGCGCGGATCATGACTTGTGACCCTTGGGTGCGCGCAAGCGGAGCATCCCAGCCGTGCAGATCATTTGGAAGCCCTGCGGCTCAACCTCGACGACGTACCGCGTTCCGCCCTTGGTGGTCTGGTAGACGCTGACAATCTGGCCGGTATAGCGGGCTTCGCCAGAGTGTTTCTCGACGTGGTCGCCAAGCTTAAATTCAGCCATCTACTCCTCCTCAGGTGCGATAGCGGAACGGGCGCGGATGGCGGCGGCAACGCCTTTGGTCAACTGCCCAGAGGTAGCGAATTCGTGCGGCGCATAACTCCACGGGTCATCTGCAATCTTCGCGCACTCTTCACGTTCCGCAAGAACCGCCTCTGTGACAGCGGGTGGAGTAGGAACGGCGGCGGGCATGGCGGTGTAGAGGGCGCGTTCCTCTATTATGTAGTTCTCGCCGAGCGACGGCGCGCGACCTTGTCGCCAATCACTCCAACTCCCAACGAAAGCGGTGAAGCGCCACTGCCATGCGGCAGGCTCCGCCTCTGTGGCAGCGGGTGGAGTAGGAGCAACCGGCATCGCGCCAAACAGCCAGCAATTCCAACTCATTGTTGCGCGCGCCCAAAATTCGCGGGCTTCGGCTTCATCGGTGAATATCGCATCGCCCCGGTCGGCGTCGTCAAACCGGACGATGAAATAACGATTGGCCTGCATATCGCCAGGCTGGCACCACTTCGTGCCACGCGCGATTGACGGTTCGGTGACAGCGGGTGGAGTGGGAGCGGCGGCGAGTTTGGCGAGGATCGCCCGTGCAATCGCTGGAACGGAAGATGCTTCGTGCGCGGCCTCTTCGATTGCGCGGTTCCAACCTTCCAAGTCGGCAAGGAATGTCGCCGAGTGACCTGAAATCGGCAGCGCATCTTCGGGCGCGCTTGCCTTAGGTGCTGCGGCGGCATATTTCCGGGCGAGCATTTCAGGCGACAGGTAGGCATCTTCTATCGGGCCGAACGGAGTAGGGGCGGCGGCGACAGACTCATTCTCATCGTCGATCCCGGAAAGCGCGTCGTTCGGGTCGGTTTGCGTCATGTGTTCCATGATCTCGCAGGCTCCGGCCCAAGCCTTCCTTGAACGAGCATCTTGCGCCTCATAGAAGCGATGATCGGGCGGGACCTCGTACCCTGTGCCGATGTAGCGAAGCATGATCCGCGCAAGGTCGTTCGTCTGACTTACAATTTCCGCGTCGGTTCGCGGCTGTCGCCCTTCGGGCGCGCTTGCCTTAGGTGCCGCGTCGTACTGCTCAAGGATTGTTCGCATGTGTTTTTGGGAAATTGGTAGCGCACATAACCTTGAAAGTTGCCGCGTATAGTTCTCTACCTGCTCATCCGTCACTGCTACGGGAGCGGTGAGGGCGGCAATCCATGCGGCCTCCCATGCTTGCCACGCCTCGTGCGCGCCCATGAGTCTGTAAGATTCGCCGTTACGCCGGACGGCCTCGGGATGTTCGCCACCGTTCGAATACCAGAGTTCGAATTCGGTCCGTGCGTTGCCGCTGCTCATGGCTTATCGCTTCCTTCTGTGAGACGAGAGAGCGTTTGTCTCGCGATTTCGACCGCCCCGCCTTCGCCTTCGGCAATTGCTTCCAGCGCCTTCAGTGCCTCGTCACGCTGACGGGCCGCGTCGTCGCGATCTTGCATTAGGTCGTCACGCTCCCGTCTCAGCCGATCGACCTCTGCTGACAGGTGAGTGATGGCGACGACTCCTCTCGCCATGGCGGCGGCTCTGAATTCAAGGTCGTTATCCGACAGCCACTCAACTTTGGCCTCCATCTCATCACACAGCGCGGCATATGCCGTTACATCGGTCATGACCTGTCCTTCAGCGCTTCGTCACGAGCGCGGTTGATCAGTGCCATTCGGCGCGCATCGCCGTTTCGATCGGGATGGTGCTCGGAAGCCAGGCGTCGATAGGCCGCCTGAATGTCGCTCGCCGAAGCCGTCGTCTTGACCGCGAGAATGTCGGACCAGTGCTCGCCGGCCGGGGCCGGCAGCGCCTTAAAGCCCTCGAAGGTGGCGCGCACGAGCGCCAGCGTGCCGTGTCGAAGTTCGACGCGACGAGCCTCCACCACATGGTGGATCGCCTGGAGGTTCGCCTCGGGCGTGGCGTATCGATCGACAGGGATGCACACCTGAATGCCGTCCCACACGAACCAGGCGGCGATGCCCGGGTCAGCGGGCCTCTGAACGCCGAGCGCCACGTTCGACGAGAGGACGATGCTGCTCACCGGCTTGCCGCTGTCGCGGCCGAAAGCGGCAAGGCTCTTCTCGACATTGCCAAGCGCTGAGGACAGCGTGGTTCGGAACTGGCCGGATTCGCGGCGCTGGGCGCGCGGAAATCCCGGAGGCCATGAGAGCGGATATGCGGTTGTCATGGTGGGGTCCTAAAACGGGATGTCGTCGTCGATGTCGCCGTAGCGGGAGCTGCTGCCCGATGCCGGCGCCCGACGCTCGGATGGCGAGGCATCGGAAGGCCCGGCATAAGCGCGTTTCATCACAGCCCCGCCCAGCGGTTCGCGCGGAAGGCCCGCAGACCTCTTTCCGCCTGGCGCGCGGCCGCCCTCCGGTTGCGGATGATCTGGTGGGGCGGAGGGTATCGAAAAGTCAGGAGCAGCAGGCCGTTGGTGGCGTTCGCAATCAGCGCCAGGATGTCCGCATGGCTGCGCTCGGTGGCCGGGCAGGGCGAGGCCAGCAGCTTGCCGGCCAGTTGCGCCTGGACGGTTGCGAAGTCCGGCGGCGGCGGAAGGTCTCGAGGGATATGCGAGGCGACACAGGGGGCGAGCGCATCGAGCGTCCGCAGGCACCATTTTCGATACAGCTCGACCGCCGCCCAGTGCCGGTTGTCGGCATTGTTGGGGTAGTAGAAGCGGCCGAGCGAGGCGCGCTTGAGAAAGGCTTCCTGCAACGGTCGCGCGTCGGCAAAGGGATTGCTCCACGCTGTGCCTGGGCCAACGCAGACGGCATTCTCTGGTGAGGGATTGCCACAGCCGGTCTGGAAGCGGTGAGGGCGGTTCATAGAATCCTCCAGCAGCCCGCCACCACAAGGCATGCGAACCCGCTCACAAGGGCGGCCAGGGCGATGCAGCCGGCGGCAGGGCAGCGCGCGGCGAGAGGCGAAGGAAAAGGGTGCCGGTTCATCGTGCGGCCTCGCAACAGGGGCGCTGCTCACGGTTTTGTCGCTGGACCCGTTGCCGGTGGCGCTCCGCTGCGATCTGCTCGCCGACGATGAAGGCCAGGGCCTTCTCTGAAAAAGCCGCGGCCCCGAATCTGCGGACCGCAGCGCTCACGACAAGGGCATCCGCTTCAGGGTCGGAGCCGTAGAACCACGCGAAGACTTTGGCGTCTGGCGCTTGGCCGCGCTTGCTCTCTAAAGGAGTCAGGCGGTTCGTCTGCTGGACGGAGTTGAACTGCTCTCTCATAGGGCCACCCATCATGCGATGAGCGGTAATCTGCATTTTGCATAAATTATGTCAACTGCAAAATGCAGAGTATAAGCGAACGTTCCTTGTGCGCTTTGTTGCGGAAAACTCTGCCCGCAAGGATCGACTCATTTCGATGAGCCGGCCTTCCGCGTCTGCTGCCTTAGGCTAGTTTCCGCCAGTCGTTGCCAGTGTGGAGCCCGGACAACCGCATAGACATCGCTCGCCCAGGAAACCGGGACATCCCGCAGAGGCGCTGCGTTGTGGCTTTCCAATGTAAAAAGACCCGGGGCTGACCCCTGGACAAGCCGCTTAAGGTATCGATTGCCCTCGGGTGTCGTTACAACAGCCTCCCACCCAATGAGGCGCAACAGATCATTGGAAGGTTTCGAGCAGACGATTATGTCTTCGGGGTCATAGCGAGGCCACATAGAATCGCCTTTGACCTGTAGAGCGAAAGCACCTTGGGGCACTGGTACTGGAACGAGGACCTCGAAAATATTTCCTTCGGCGTCGAGTTGCTCGCTTCCCGTCTCTATGGATCCTCCGACGCCAATCAAGCCCTTCACGCCGACCGCATTGTTGATCCCTTGCTCCCCCTCGCCAGTGGCAAGCCATGCCAGAGACGCCTTGAATGCCTTCGCATAAAGTTTCAGCTCGTCGTCTTTGATGCCGCGACCCCCATTCTCATGGCCTGAATAGGTTCCGTAAGGGACGCCGACACGTTCGGCGGCGGCAGCGGCGGAGCGGAAGCCCGCGTCGATGCGGGCCTTCTTCAAACGGTCATGCTTATCCATTCCTGCATAATGCAGAGAAAAACTCTGCAAGTCGCAAAGAAATGGATTGACGCCAAGCTCTGCTTTATGCAGAGCTTGAGCAATGGAGACCTTTGCAGCCATCATCGATGCCTTCGGCTATGCCGAACTTGCGTCTCTCCTCGGCAAGCCGGAGGGGACTGTCAGCTCGTGGAAGACCCGGAACTTCATACCTTCTGAAGTTTGGATATCCGTTGTGAATGAAGCTTCCCGCCGCGAGCTGGAAGGTGTGACGTTCGAGTTGCTCGCTCGCCTTGAGACCGAGCGCCACTCGGCAAAGCGGTCCGCGCCTCGTAAGCCGTCGGCTGCGAAGGTGGCGCAATGAGGCGGCTAGCCGACGTCGCGCCGCCTGAATCCGGCACCCCATCTCATCACCCCTTGGCGTCAGCACCCTATCCGGCTGAGCCCTCTGCGACCGTAGGGCAGCAAAACACGCCCGACATGCGTCCTTCCCGTTTTGACGTGGGCGGGAAGGGCGTCAACACCGCGCTGGCGAGCAAAGCCATGCCCACGACCGGTGAATGTCGGGAACACGGTCGCTTCCATTTTCATGCCGAGCCTTGGCCCGGATGCTCGTCGCTCGCGCGGGGCAGGGCGGTCTGATGGCCAAAGCCCGCTACCGCTTCACAGCCTCCGGCGAATTCTGGTTCTGCACTCAGGACGGCTGGCTCCTTCGTTGGCGAGCCCCTCGGATCGATCCGATGAAGCCCATCATTCCCCAGGACGGGGACGCGCTCACCTCAAATCTCAGGATCGGAATTTCATGAGCAGGAATCCGTACTCGGCTCTCAAGGCCGCGTTTGATGCAGATGTCGACCGGCTCGGCGGTGTTGTCGCCGTTGCCAACCGGACGCGCGTCGGACCCGCGCTCATTTCGCGCTATGGCTCGATTTCCGATCAGAACATCACGACGCATGTGCCGGCGGATGTGCTCCTCGATGTCACCATGGAGATCGCCCGGCGGGGAGGGGAGCCCGAGACGCTTCGGCTTCTGGCGGATCTCGCCGGCTTCAAGCTGGTGCCCCGCGAGGCTGCGGAGTCCAACGAGCAGAACCTGATGCGCCACGTCGTGGACACCACACGAGCCCAGGCGAACCTGGCCTCCACGGTCGCGGATGCCCTTGAGGACGGCAAGATCGACGATGCCGAGCAGCTCGCGATCGATGTCGCTGCAGCGATCGTCGAAACGGAAGCCGCCGAGTTGCGCAACGACATGAAGCGCGGCGGCAATGTCAGCCCGCTGAGGACGAAACTGTCATGAACCTCCGCGAGCAGGACGCCCCGGATGATGAGGGAATGATGACCGATGCCGCGCGCGGCGCGGTCAATCTGTTCACCACGGAATCGGTGGCCGGCGATCAGCTGAAGGCCTTCATCGAGCGTCTGGAGCGCCTCGAGGAAGAGAAGGCTGGGATCAGTGCGGACATCAAGGAGGTTTACCTCGAGGCCAAGGCCAACGGGTTCGACACCAAGATCATCCGCAAGATCATTGCCCTGCGCAAACGCGATTACGCCGAGCGCCAGGAGGAGGACGCTGTCCTCGATTTGTACATGCAGGCGTTGGGAATGATCGGATGACCGTTGTCCCATCGCGCTTCCCCATCAGGCAGAACGAGCTTTACGAGACGGAGCCCTGGGCGACCAAGGCGCTGCTGCGGCACTTCCCGGTTGCGGGAATGCGGATCTGGGAGCCGGCCGCCGGCAACCACATGATGGCGGACGTGTTGCGCGATCACGGCGCGACTGTCTTTACCAGCGACATCGCGGTCTACACCCGCGAGCATGACAGGATCGCGGATTTCATCCGGGGCCTGGATGCCGGTCCGCCATGCGACGGCATCGTCACCAATCCACCCTACGGAAAAGGCAACCGCGAGGCGGTTCGCTTCATCGAGCGCGCGCTTGCGGCGTGCGATGGCCTGGTGGCGATGCTGCTCACCGCAAAGTTCGACTTCGGCAAGACCCGCCTCCACCTGACGCGCGATAATCCGCGCTTCCTCGGGCGCATCGCGCTTGTCGATCGCATCCAGTGGTTTCCCGGCGCAACAACCGGCACCGAAGATCACGCCTGGTTCGTCTGGGGCGCTGGGCGCCCGGCCGGTGCGCGCCCGATTCTGCTCTATGAGGGGAAGCCCGCATGAGGCCGGCCCTTCCGCGAGAGCTCAATCTCCACATTCAAGTTGCCAACCTGCTGACGCAGTACCTCGCAGACGGGTGGGAGTTCACGCACCCGGCCTCAGGCGAATACCGGGACAAGCGCACGGCCGCGCGCCTGAAGCGCATGGGCACGAAACCCGGATGGCCGGACCTGATCTTGCTGTCACCCACAGCCGTGTTTCACGGCCTCGAGCTGAAGCGCAAAGGCGGAAGCCTGAGCAGCGCGCAACGGGACTTCCACCGCCGTGCCATCGGCAAGGGCTGGAACGTCACCCAGGCCGACAGTTTCGACGCCGCGTTGGCGATCCTCGAGCGGTGGGGATGCCTGCGGGTCACTCTTCTGAAGTCCTATGCAGGAGTCCCCCATGCCGAAGCCTAAAAAGCTGCCCGTGCGCATTCAACGGATTATCGAAAAATGCCAGAGGGGCGCAGTTCTATGTCGATCCAACGGCCGGGAAGCCGCTGGCCCCACTGACGCGGTCTTTTTCTTCGAGCCGACGGGCGAGCGCGTGCAACCCAAAACTGCATTTCAGGTCCTAGCCACGGGCTTGTTGCGCCCGCGCGGCGACGGCCTATTCGGCGCGGAATCCTCGCAGACCTGGGAGGCGCATCATGATGCCCCGCCGGTCTGATGCAGCGAATCCGCGCGGTCTCACAGACGGCGAGATTGCCGAGGCTGTCCGCGTGTTCTGGCCACGTTTCAACACCTGCGAGATCGCACGGATCTACGCCTGGCCGGAATGCCTTGTCGCCAATGCGCTCGCGCGCCTCCGGGATGGGGTCGCCGTATGAGCCGCGGTCGCACTCTCACGTTCCAGTTCCCCGGCTCGCAACCGGCGAAGCCGGCCCAGGTCGTGGCCGAGACGCCCGAACATATCTGCGCGGTCTGCGGAGCACGACACGCATCCTTTGGCTATGCCGTCAACGAACCCGGTGGCATGCCGGTCCGCTGGTATTGTCACGCCCACTGGCCCGATCGCCCGGTAAGCCGGGAGAACGCGGCGTGAGGCTCGTTATCGTGGAAAGCCCTTACGCGGGGAACGTGCACCTTCACGAGCGCTATGCCCGCGCGGCACTCGTGGACTGCCTGCGGCGGGGTGAAGCCCCTTTCGCTTCTCACCTGCTCTACACGCAGCCTGGCGTGCTGGACGATGGCATCCAAGAGGAACGGGCGCTCGGCATCGAGGCTGGGCTGATGTGGGGCGCGAAGGCGGACGCCACGGTCGTTTACATGGATCTCGGTCTTTCTGGCGGGATGCTAGCGGGCGTTGAGCGCGCCCAAGCCGAAGGTCGACCCATCGAGGTCCGCACCATCCCGGGCTGGCCGGAGGAGGCGGCACCATGAGCTTCCAGGCCATGGCATGGGCGGCAGCCCAGAAAACCGGCTCACCGGCGCGCAAGGCTCTCCTGCTGGCGATTGCGAACTATGCGGATGAGGACGGCGTGTGCTGGCCGTCGCGCGAGACGCTTGCAGACGACTCGGAGCAGTCCGTGGACAGTGTGGACCGCCACCTCAGGGAACTGGAGGCCTCCGGTTTCATCCGCCGCACGAGCCGCGGCGGCCGGCGTCCGGATGGTGGAGAGCAGAGCAAGCTCATCACGATCCTCTACAGCCGCGAACGGCTGAAGAACGACCTAGCGGCCAATCGTGGGAGCGACCACAAGGGCTTGGGACCTCAGCCGCAATTTGCGGCCGAGGGGTCAGCCGCAAACAGCCCCGACCTCAGCCGCAAATTGCCGGTGACCTCAGCCGCAATTTGCGGCCCTAACCTATCAGTAGAACCTATCAGAGAACCTACCCCCTTACCCCCCGAGGGGGACTTGGGTGGGGTTTCGGATTCGGGTGAAGTCTCGAAGTCCGCCCGGGCCCGGTTCGATCGCCTTCGCAGCGCCTGGCCTGCCGATCCCGATATCACCTGGTCGGTTGCCGAGCGCGTGTTCTACCGGCTCAGCGCCGAGGACCAGGACGATGCTGCACGGCTGGCCGGCCGATACGTCGCCTACCGCAGGCAAGCCGGGCGCAAGCTGATGTTTCCCGGCAACTGGCTGAAAGAGCGCGGCTAGGAGGGTTTCCTCAAGGTCGAGCGCAAGTCGGCCGCCGCGATCGGCGCAGCCCGCGTGAAGGTCTTCGTCCAGGACGGGACAGCGGCCTGGGACGCCTGGCGCCGGGACTTCGAGGCGAGGGGCAAGCGCATTCCGTCCCCCCAGCAATTCAAGGGCGAGAAGGGTTTCGGATGGTGGTTCGATTCACTGTTTCCCGCGACCGCTCTCGTTTCACAAGCATCCTGACCAGAAGGGGCATATCATGAGCAAGCGAAACACCGGCACGGACAGGGAAGGCGCCAGCCGACCTGGAAGACTCGACTTCGCCAACGTCGTGAACCGGTCCCTTACGGTCTCGGTCAATGAACGCGTCTACGACGAGCTGACGAGCATGGCCAAGAAGGCGGGTATGTCGGCGACGGCTTACGCGCAGGCGCTCTTCCTCGCGGCCTATTCGGCACGGTGCGGCGTGAAGGACGATCCTGACCTCTCCGATGCTGTTGCCGGAACGCTGATCCTCCACGGAGCAGGGCTCGATTCCACCGCGATTGCAAAGACGCTGGGGATTGCCGAGCGGGATGCCGTTCGGATCGTCACCACCTGGCGCGATAGCCGGGCAAAGGTTGCCGCATGACGAAGCGCGGGCAGTGGCAGATCGAACGTAACCGAAGGGCGGCATTGTGACGATACAGACGGGACGTAAGACCTTCTCCGGAGCAGGGCGCAAAAGGCTCGCGGGTCCCCGCTACAAGAATGGGGACCGGGTCAAGAAGAAGAGCAGCGAGGCAACAGCCGGTAACCTCGCTGTGGTGCTCGCCCAGCCGCATCGCCGCGGAAGCACGGACCAGCGCCGGCATCTCCCGATCACCCGGCTCATCATGGACGGGAAGGTCAAGCACTCACGGCTCAGCGCTCATGATCTCGAGCGTGCTGCCGAACTGTACCGCAAGGCCTACGCAAACTGGCGGTGGGTGATGGATTGCCGTCGACCGCTCGCTAAAATGACGGGAGGTTCCGGCGAGCCAACGGCTGCGGAAGCAGACGTCTTTAAGGCTGGGTGGGAGCGTGTGACGCGCGCGCTGAGGGCCTGCGGCACGCGGGTTGAAAAGGCGATCGATGCTGCCGTGCTCAAGGATGATCCGGACTTTCCAGAGGACGCATACGCACCGTGGATTATCCTATCTCTTCCACAGGGACTTGAGGCGATTGCGGACCACTACGGCTTGACGACGAATCGCGCCTGTCGTATCCGGAAATAGATGATGCCTTCATGCGCTCGGAACCCCGGTTTCGGGCGTTTTTGATTCGGGTTTATGAAGATCACACGGGTCATGTCGGTAAATCTGTGCAACAGAGAACGCACTCCAGTTGATCGGCGCTACTGGTGGTGGCCTCTAGCCGCCCCATAGCTTCGCAGAGCGGCCGAGTTCGATCACGAACACCCCAAACGCAGCAGCGGCTGTGAAGCCTGCGACCCACCGTTCAAATGTTCCAAGTTCGAAAGGGCGCCGAAGCACTACCCGAATGCCGTCCCAGTAGAGCTCGCCGGTTTTTTCATTTATCCCCAGCAGACTCAATCCTTGCTGAGAAATGCCCCGAACGTTCGCGGGCCAGTGCAGCGGCGGGGTGCAAGTGGTAAATTTGAACTTCCGAACTTTGTCCCAATCCATCTCTTTTCCTTGCGTCGCAACTGGCGCAACGTAACGCCAGTCCGGACAAGTGCCTACTATTGAAGTCCCCAACGGTAACCGATGTCCTGTTAAATTTTCTCCGCCCCTTGATACTCAGTAATCCCCAAGGCCAACGCCGCACAGGCAAGCTCAACGGTCTTAGGAACGACAACGGGCCTCTCATCCTCGCGACGGCGTCCGCGCTCATAAAGGTCGACGGACCCCTTTGATATTCCAAGGGCATCCGCAGCTGCCTGTTGAGTCAGGCCCATGTGATTGCGCCAGGATTTGAACTGCTCTCTTGTCATGCTATATTCCCCGCGTGGGGTGACACCGCTCTACCCTTCCGCAGGGACCGGGCTTTCGCCCGATCCCCTTTCGCCTACCTGAAGATCAGGATGAGTTCCCGTCCAAGGAACCTGATCGACAGGATGACTTTCGGAAGCTTCATTCGGTGTCACCCCCTTTCGTCAGGCTCAAATCGCCTGACCCGACTTTGATAGCATACTCAGTATGTTTTGCAACTCAATTACACCTTGTTGAGGCGGTTTTCTTCCTGTTTTGCAGGCCGCTCGCCTTGAGCATTGCGAAAGTGGAGAAGGCTACTTGCGGAATTTCTCGAGCAGGACTCATCGGGGCGATGTGAGCCGAAGAGATCGGCCTTGGCGGGCCTGGTACGCGACGACACGATGGCGAGCCATCCGGTCGAGCCAGCTGAAGCTAGAGCCCTATTGCCGCCTCTGCCGAACGCGCGGCCAGCTCACGCTCGCAAGGGTGTGCGACCACATCGAACGTCACAATGGAAACGAGGCACGGTTCTGGTCAGGTCCGTTCCAGAGCCTCTGCGATGGGTGTCACAACATCGACAAGCAGCGCATCGAGAACGGCGGCAAGGCGCGCCAGGTGCTCGATGCTGACGGGTGGCCGCTGCCTTAGGCAGGGGGGGGCGGACGATTGGTTACAGCCTTTGGGGGCCTACACCGGTCCGGGCCAAAAGCGCGTTATCCCGCAGGTTTTCGTTTGAATTACGGAATTTGAAAAATGGGCAAGCGGGGACCCCGGCCGAAGCTGGCGGCTATCGAAAAAATCGAAGGAAATCCGGGGAAAAGGGTCATCATTGAGACCGGCATTGTCGCTGAAGGCGACGTGTTCATTTCTAGCCATTTGCACGAAGATGCGCAAGCCTGCATCGAGATCATCAAGTCTTCAATGCCCCCCAAAACGTACGCGAAAGTCGACAGTTTTGCGCTGGCTGCCTTTGCGACGGCTTGGGCGATTCACAAGCGCGCCGCACATGAGATGAGCAATCCGGACTTTGAGTGGCTCGTCGTGAATGGCGCGGGAAGTCTCGCGAAAAATCCATGGTTCGAGTATCTCAGAGGCGCGGCGAAGGACATGATGTCGCTCGGCGATCGTCTGGGCCTCGATCCAAAGGCAAGGGCCGGGCTCAAGCTCCCCGAGCAAAAGCCGAAGAGCAAATTCGACGGCCTGATCGGGCAGAGCGGATCATCGCGTTCATTGAATGCCTGATCGTTCCGAGCGGTGAAGGGCAGGGCGGCCCTTTCAAACTTCGCGAATGGCAGAAGACGTTCATTCGCGCGATCTACGAGCCCCACCAGTTCACTGGCGAGGAGTGGCGGCGGATTGTTCGCCGGGCCATCCTTTCCATCGCACGCAAGAACGGGAAGACAGCGCTCATCGCCGCCCTTGTGCTCGCCCACCTGGTCGGGCCTGAGGCTATCCCGAACGGAGAAATCTACTCCGCGGCGAATGATCGTGAGCAGGCGGCTCAGGTCTTCAAGGTTGCCCGTCAGATGGTGGATGCGGATCCGGAGCTCAGCGCTCTCGTCCGCGTCATCCCGTCGACGAAGACCCTCGTCTGCTATGGCAACGGATCGTTCTACCGGGCCATTTCCGCGGAGGCCGGAACCAAGCACGGCCTCAACCCATCGTTTGCCATCTTCGACGAGCTGGCCCAGGCAAAGAGCCGTGAACTCTACGATGTGATTGACACCTCGTTCGGCGCCAGGGCCGAGCCGTTGTTCGTGGTGATCTCGACGCAATCAAACGACCCTGAACACATCCTGTCGAAGCTCGTCGATGACGGCCTGAATAGTGCAGACCCTACGATCGTCTGCCACCTCTATGAGGTTCCGGAGGAGCAGAAGGACATCTTCGATCCGAAGTGCTGGAAGCTCGCCAATCCGGCACTCGGTGACTTTCGCTCGCTTGACGATCTGGAGGCGATCGCCGCCAAGGCGCAACGCATGCCGGCCGAGGAGCCGAAGTTTCGGAATCTCTACCTCAACCAGCGAGTCGCGCCGGTTTCGTCGCTGATCTCGCGGGTCGAGTGGTTCGCTTGCGCAGGAGAGCCGGAGTTTTCTGACGGCGAGGCCGTCTACCTCACCCTCGATATGTCGACGGTGGTGGACCTGTCGTCCCTCTGCATGGGAAGCGCCGAGGACCCCACTCGGATCAAACCCTATTTCTGGAAGCCGGCCGATCTCCTCGAGGAGCACAGTCATCGGGACTTCGGCACAGGCAACCGCCGCTATGTCGAATGGCACGCCGCGGGGCATCTCGAGACTTCACCCGGCCGATCGATCGACCCTGCCGTCATCGCCCTGAAGATCGCCGAGCTCTGCCAGCGCTACCGGGTTCTGGGCCTCGCCTATGACCGATGGCGGATCGACGACCTGTTGCGAGAACTGGACCGCATCGGCCTCCAATCCTTCAAGGAAGGCGAGAAGGGCGACGGGCTGCGCCTGATCCCATGGGGTCAGGGTTTCAAGGATATGGCCCCGGCCATCGACGCCCTTGAGCTCGCGGTGATCGACCGCAAGCTCATTCATCCGTCCAATCCGGTGCTCAACTGGAACATGGCGAACGCGGTGGCGACAATGGATCCGGCCGGCAACCGCAAGATCGACAAGAACAAGGCTCGCTTTCGCATCGACGGCGCGGTGACACTGGCCATGTTGTGTGGCCTCAAGTCGCGCGACCGCCAGGACGAGAAGCCTCCCGAATATCAGATGCTTTTCCTCTAGGAGATACGGCATGCACCGCGCTTACAGCGTCCTCGAGATCCGCTCATTCAACGATGGCGACAGGGTGATCGAGGGCATCGCCACAACCCCGTCGGCCGATCGGATGGGTGATGTCGTCGAACCGATGGGTGCAAGATTCGCGTTGCCAATGCCACTTCTCTGGCAGCACAACCACGATGAACCCGTCGGGCATGTAGAGTTCGCCAAGCCGCCTCCCAAGGGCATCCCCTTCAAGGCCCGTATCGCCATCATCGACGAGCCGGGGAAACTGAAGGATCGGGTTGATGAGGCCTGGCAATCGGTCAGGGCGCGTCTGGTACGTGCCGTATCGATCGGTTTCAGTCCGCTCAAATACGAAATCATGAAGGATGGTGGGTACTGTTTCACCGAGTGGGAATGGCTTGAGCTGTCGCTCGTCACCATCCCGGCGAATGCTGAAGCCACGATTCAGACCATCAAGTCCATCGACAAGGAATTGCGGGCCGCGTCAGGTCACGTGCAATCCGATGACGTGCGACCTGTACCGCCCGGCGCTTCGGGATCCCTCAAACAACAACCCAACGCGCCTGAGGAGGGCCGTAACATGAAGACAATTGCCGAACAGATTGCGGCATTCGAGGCAACACGTGTCGCCAAGTCAGCCCGCATGACCGAGTTGATGAACAAGGCTGCTCATGAGGGCGTGACTCTCGATACGGCCCAGACTGAGGAATATGACGCGCTCGAGACTGAGGTTAAATCCATCGACGATCATCTCGTGCGGCTCCACCGAATGGAGAAGGTGAATAATGCTGCCGCAAAGCCGGTCGACGGGACGAGCTCCGACACAGCTTCAGCATCCCGTGGCGGCGCAGTCCGCGTAGAGGTGAAAGGCAGCAATCTGCCCAAGGGTACGGCATTCACGCGCTACGCCATGGCCCTGGCGCTCGGCAAGGGCAACCTCATGCAATCCGTTGAGATTGCTAAGGGCTGGCATGAGAGCACGCCCGAAGTTGAAACGGTTCTCAAGGCAGCGGTTGCCGCCGGCTCCACTACAGATGCCGATTGGGCAAAGCCGCTGGTCGAGTACCAAAACATGGCTTCCGAGTTCGCCGAACTTCTGCGGCCGCAAACGATCATCGGCCGCATTCCCGGCCTCCGTCGCGTTCCATTCAACATCAAGATCCCGCGGCAGACCGGTGGCTCCTCTGCCTCATGGGTAGGTGAGGGCGCTCCAAAGCCGGTTTCTGAGCTGTCGTTCGACCAGATCACGCTCGGTACGACCAAGCTTGCCGGGATCGTTGTCCTGACCGAGGAATTGGTTCGCGCCTCGAACCCCGCGGCGGAATCGATCGTTCGCCAGGATCTTTCCGACACCATCATCCAGACGATGGATAAGGACTTCGTCGATCCTGCAAAGGCTGCCGTCGCGAACGTCTCGCCGGCCTCCATCACGAACGGTGTCACTCCCGTTGTCGCCAGCGGCACCGACGCAGATGCAGTCCGAGGGGACGTGCGAAAGCTATTCTCGAACTTCCTTGGTGCGAACCTGTCGCTCGCCGGCGCGGTTTGGATCATGTCGGAGACCCAGGCGCTCGGTCTGGCGATGATGCTCAACGCACTGGGTCAACCTGAATTTCCGGGAATATCCATCAACGGCGCGAGTGGCGGGACTTTCTTCGGGCTGCCTGTCGTTCTCTCGGAAAACGTCACCGCGAACGCCGGCAGCGGCAATCCTTTGGTTGGCGCCGGCGCGCGCATCATCCTGGCGAAGGCGAGCGAGGTTCTGCTCGCAGATGACGGGCAAGTCATGCTGGACGCGAGCAATCAGGCCTCCCTCCAAATGGACAGCGCTCCGACCAATCCGCCAGTCGCCGCGACCGTGATGGTCTCCCTGTGGCAGATGAACATGGTCGGTATTCGCGCCGAGCGCTTCATCAACTGGACAAAACGGCGGCCGGGCGCGGTTCAGTTCATCGACAGTGCGAACTACGGCGCTTGAACATGATCTCGGAGGGCCGGTGAAAGCCGGCCTTCCCCGTTCGTTCGGAGGTGACGATGAAGATGATTGCGACAAAATCAATGACTTACGCGACTCGGCGACTTAACGCCGGGGACGTCTTTGATGCAAAGCCGCGCGACGCGCGCATCCTGCGGGCCGTGAAAAAGGCCAGGTACGACGCCGCGACCGATTCTGACGAGGCGATAGGACACGACGCCGCGAGGCCGGCTGATCTCGCCGAGCTTCGGGTTGAGTACGAAAAGCTGGTCGGCAAGCGCCCGTTCATGGGTTGGGATGCTGCCACGCTGCGCGAGAAGATCGCGAACCGGACCGAGGGCTGAAACGGTGGAAGTCTTCGGCCTCTCGATCAAACGTCGGGGAAAGGGGGCTTCACTATCGCCCGTCGACAACCGCGGTGGCTGGTGGGGGATCATTCGCGAAGCGTTCGCGGGGGCCTGGCAGCAGAATGTCGAGGTGCGGCTCGATACGGTTCTCACTTATCATGCCGTCTATGCATGCGTGACGCTGATCGCAACAGACATCGCAAAGCTACGCATAAAGCTCGTCTCGCAGGATGCCGGCGGAATTTGGAGCGAAGTCGATAGCCCCTCCTTTTCGCCAGTTCTCAGGAAACCGAACCGCTTTCAGAACCGGATCAAGTTTGTCGAACAGTGGATTGTCTCAAAGCTCATCAACGGCAACACCTACGTGCTCAAGGTGCGAGACAACCGCAATGTGGTGACCGCACTCTATATCCTCGACGCCAGCCGCGTTAAGCCGCTGGTGGCGCCGGACGGATCGGTCTTCTATGAATTGCAGCGGGACGAACTCTCAGGTGTCTCTCAAGACAATGTCACGGTGCCCGCTCGCGACATTATTCACGATACGATGGTGGCGCTTTACCATCCGCTTGTTGGCGTCTCACCTATCCACGCATGTGGTCTCGCGGCAGTCCAAGGGATCCGAATCCAGAACAATTCGGCCCAATTCTTTGGCAACGGATCCAACCCGGGTGGTATTCTCACAGCCCCGGGAAAAATCGACGAAGCTACTGCGGCGCGTCTGAAGGCCCATTGGGATGCCAACTATACCGGCGCGAATGTTGGCAAGGTCGCGGTGCTTGGCGACGATCTCAAATACGAGCCCATGAGTGTCAATGCTGTGGATGCGCAGCTCATCGAGCAGCTCAAATGGACCGCTGAAACCGTTTGTTCGTGCTTCCATGTCCCGCCTTACATGGCTGGGATCGGGAGCATGCCCACCTACAACAACATCGAGGCGCTGAATCAGCAATACTACACGCAGTGTTTGCAAGGTCTCATCGAGTCGCTGGAGCTCTGCTTGGACGAGGGTCTTGAACTTCCGAAGCCCTACGGCACGGAACTGGATTTGGACGGTCTCTTGCGAATGGATACCGCGACGCAGTTCCAGTCGATAGCGAACGGTATCAAAGGCGGATTTCTCGCTCCGAACGAAGGTCGGAAAAGGCTTGATCTTCCTCCGCTCAAGGGCGGCGACACGGTTTACTTGCAGCAGCAGCAGTTCAGCATCGAGGCGATCGCCGATCGTGACGCCGATAAGCCCTTCAGCAAACCGACCGAGCCCACCGCGCCATCTCCTCAAAAGGAAGAAGAGCCCTCGGCCGCGGATGCTGCCGAGCGGTTTGCCTCTGGTCTCCAGCTGAAAGCCCTACAGAGGTTCAACTATGTTTGATGTGGGCAAGATGGTGGACGCTGTCCTTGATGCCATCGACAGGCCGTTCGGTGCCTTGGCGAAGCGCTTGGACGCACTCGAAAGGCGAGAGTTGCCTGAGCTCGTTCCGGGGAAGGACGGCCGGGACGGCGTTGACGGCAAGGACGGAGCCCCGGGCCGCGATGGCCGGGATGGTTCCCAGGGATTGCCCGGTGAGAAGGGCCGTGACGGGAAGGATGGCCGGGACGGTGTAGACGGCAAGGACGGTGCTCGGGGGTGCGATGGCCGGGACGGGTCCCAGGGATTGCCTGGAGAGAAGGGCCTTGACGGTAAGGATGGCCGTGACGGCGTTGACGGTAAGGACGGTGTGCCAGGGCGGGATGGCCGCGATGGTTCGCAGGGCCTGCCTGGAGAGAATGGCATGGCCGGGAAGGATGGCCGAGACGGCGTTGACGGCAAGGACGGTGCTCCGGGGCGCGACGGTCTTCCCGGATTAGCCGGTGATCGGGGCAAGGACGGTCGGGACGGCATCGATGGAAAGGACGGCGCACCAGGTCGGGATGGGGAACGTGGCGTCGATGGAAAAGACGGGCGGGATGGGATTGACGGCAAGAATGGATTGGACGGTCGCGACGGCGCAGCGGGTCGCGACGGTCGCGATGGGTTCGGATTCGACGACCTGGAAATGTCGCATGATGGCGAGCGAAGCTTTTGCTTCCGTTTCACCCGAGGCGAGGAGGTTAAGGAGTTCGCGTTCTCAATTCCGGCAGTTATCTACCGCGGCGTCTTCAGGGAAGGGATGACTTACGCCATTGGAGATTCCGTCACGTGGAGCGGATCCCAGTGGATTGCCCAGAATGAAACAGCCGAGAGACCCGAGACGGGCAAGGGATGGCTGTTGGCAGTTAAGCGCGGCCGCGACGGGAAGGATGGGAAGGACGGCGGACGCGGGGAGCGCGGTCCCCAGGGAAATCCCGGACGAGACCTGACGCAAGTCGGCCCCGATGGGAGCAAGTGGTAATGGCGCTTGTAGTCGTGACCCCGGCAGTCGCCACACGGTTGACGACGGCAGACAAGGTGATTGCGGAAGCCGGCCCTGCAGCAGCCGATATGGATGAATGCGACCTCGAAATGCTGATCGACCAAGCGTCTGCCTTGGTCTCCGGATTCTGCAATCGCGTGTTTGCCATGGAGACGGTCCAGGAAACATTCCGCAATGGGAGAAGCGGGCCTCTGATACTTCGCAGGAGGCCCGTCGTTTCGATCGACGCCGTCAAAACCGCCGGATCAATTGTCAGCAGCGCTGACGTCGATCTCGAGGCGGAGTCGGGCTTGCTGTACCGCGCCACGGGCGATTGGACCGGCCCTGTCGAGGTGACATACACATCCGGTTACATTTTGCCGGGCGAGAATGACAGCAACCTTCCGGGACTCGTGGAACGCGCCACTATTCTCGTTGCGACCGCCATCATCGCGGGACAGGCGCGAGATCCGCTGGTGAAGAGTGAGAGCGTGGAAGGCATCGGGCGAACTGACTATTTTGCCGGGTCTTCTGCTCTCACTCTCCCGCATCCTTCAGCGGAGTCGCTCCTGCAGTCCTTTGTCACTCCGACGTTGGTTTGACATGCATCCCTCTCAGGCCCTTGCAGCCCTTGACCGCCAGTTGGCGTGCCACGGCCAGACAATCCGCCTTCGGCGCGGCGCGGCCTCGACGCCCACCGCAACGGCCTGCCTGAGGGCCCATGTGCGGCGGTCACGGACAGACGAGCTCGCCGGCGACGTCGCCCAGGCCTTCAGCACGGTCATCCTCTCGCCCTCGGGCCTCGCGGCTCAACGCTGGCCGGCCTGCGAGCTTCGTCGCGGCGACTTCATCACCATCGACGGCCGCCTCTGCCACGTCGAGGCGGTCGAGGCGCTCAAGATCGGCGACACGGTCGTGCGCATCGAAGTGCAGGCAAAGGGCTGATCGATGGCGCGCCTGCAACCCGTTTCGCGGGAACTCACCATCGCCGTCTCGGCGGACCTTGCTCCGGCCGCCCAGGCGAAGCTGATCGCCGATGCCGCGCGCCAGGGACTGAAGGAAGCGCAGGCAGACAACCAATCGGCGCTCGGGCATGTCCCGGCGCATTCGACTTTCGTGAATGGAAGTAGCAGTGAGGCGCTGGAAAGCGTCAATCCCGACCGCGGCTCAATCGCGTTCGTCTTCGACGTGCAGAACCCCGTTGTGGATTGGGTGTGGGACCAGGTCGTGCGGCACTCGCCGGTTCTCACGGGCCGCTATCAACGCGCGCACCTGCTTTTTGCCGACGGCGTCGAAATGGCCGAACCCGATCCCGTGAAGACGGCCGACGAATGGGTGGTCATGGCCGGCGTCCCCTATGCCCGCAAGATCGAGCGCGGTCTGTCCAAGCAGGCGCCCGAGGGTGTCTATGAGGCGGTCTCGGTTCTCGCCGCCCAGCGCTTCGGCAACCTCGCGCAGATCCGCTTCAGCTATCGCACGGCCGTCGCCTCCACGGCCGAGGTGGCCAAGGAGAGAAAAGCGGCCGATCGCGCGGGCCGGCAGCCTGCCATCATCATCAGGATGCGCTGAACCATGGCCCGCAAGGCAGTCATTGAGGCCGTCACCGCGCGGCTCGCGGCGCAGTGGACCTCGTGTCCCATCATCCCGACCAATCGGTCAGGGGACCGGCCCCGGGACGGCAGCCCCTTTCTGGTGGTGCAGTTTCCGGTCGCCAACACCGCGCGGCTCACACACTCCGCTTACTACAGGGAGGAGGGGGCCTTTCGCATCGTCATCGCCACCGAGCGGGGCGAAGGCATGGCCACACCACTCGCCTGGGCGGACGAGCTTGCCGCCCTGTTTCGCTCTCAGCGCTTCGACGGGGTGCGGTGCAAAACTCCGGGTTCGCCGCTGATCCACGACGAGAACGACGACGGGGCCTATTTCGTGACGTCCATCGTCGTCCCGTATTTCTTCGACTTCCAGGACTGAGCAGGAGCTATCCATGGTGCAGATCACGAACAACAGCCGCCAGACCCTGACCTATGTGGTCGGCGGCACGCGCGCCAACCCCGAGCTTGCCTCTATCGCGCCGGGCGAGACCGAGACCCTCAGCATCGATCCGAACGACGCGACCCTGCGCGGCCAACGCCATGCGGGCGTGATCTCGATCGACGCCCGGCGGCCACCACGCCCCCGCAAGGACCAGGCGCCGCAGGAGCCCGATCCGGCCGCCTGATCGCCTCCACGGCATCGTCTTCAAGCCCCGTCGCCCGCGGGGCTTTTTCATGCGCACACGGCCCTGGGCAGTCGTGATTTTCTGCAGAAGGACACCACGATGGCAATCACCACCGCCACCGGCACCAAGATCTATATCGGCCCCGCCGTCACCGACACGACCGATACGATCCCTGAATTTGCGGCACTGACCCCGTGGGTCGAGATCACGCTTGTCGAGACCTATGGGGAGTTCGGCGACGAATCCTCGGCTGTGACGTTCGCTGCGGTCGGCGACGGCCGTGTCCGCAAGGCCAAGGGCGCCCGCGATGCCGGCACGCTGGCCCTGACGGTCGGTCACGACCCGCTCGATGTGGGGCAGGCCGCCATCGATGCGGCCGAGAGCACGAGCAACACCTACGCGTTCAAGGTCGTGCTCTCCGACAGCCCGTCCGATCTCTACACGGACACGGTCATCTACTTCCGCGGCCTCGTCATGTCGAAGCGCAAGAACGTCGGCGGCAACGATAACGTGCTGCGCAACACCTACAACATCGGCATCGACTCGCCGCTCCACACGATCCCGTCCGCCCTTATCTGATCGCCGGCCGGCGAGGGGCGGGGCGGTCATGTCGGGTGCCGCTCCGCCCCATTTTTCCACACCCGACGATCCGACACCGAGAAAGACACCCGATGAAACTGACATCGCTCAAGATCGATACCGAGAAGCTCGAAACCGGCGCGTGGGTCGACACCATTCCGGAGATGGGCGAGCTTCGCCTGCATGTGCGCGGCCTCAACAACGCGGATTATCGCCGGCACCAGGCCAAGCTCCTGGAGGCTGTGCCGCGCGCCAAGCGCGTCGGCGGGCGCATCGATCCGGACGAGCAGGATCGTATCGTGTCCCTCTGCCTGCTCAACACGGTCCTGCTCGACTGGGACGGCCTCACGGATGATGACGACAAGGCCTTGCCGTACAGCCGGGACATGGCCCAGACGCTCCTCGTCGATCCGGCTTATCGCCGCTTCAGGGACGCAGTGATCTGGGCTGCCGGCGTCGTCGCCGAGGATGGCGATCTCGCCCTTCAGGACGCGGTGGGAAACTCCTCGCCTGCCTCCGCTGGCACCTCCAATGGGGCAGCCAGTCAGGGCACTACGAGCGCCTGATCGAAGAGGGCCGCGACGTGCCTGCGGCCTATCTCGACCGTCCGCTCCTCGATCCGCATCTTCAACTCTACTGGGATGCGTTCTGGGAGCTGACGTCGGACCGGCCCGTCGGCATGAGCGTCGGGCCCATCCCGTTCTCGTCCATCGCCCGCTGGGCGCAATGCTACGGCATGTCGGCGGTCGATAACCTCGAGCGCCTGCGGGTGATCGTTCGGGCGCTCGATGGTGAAAGCCTCAAACATGGCCGGACGAAATCCGGGCGCGAGGAGCGCCTGGTGGAAGTCGCGGCCGACGACGTGGCCGGCGTGCGGTACGTTTTTCAGGGGCTTACGGCAAGGGCGCTACGCAACCGAACATAAGGGACATGCGGTTAAGAGCATCGGTAGGCATCTCCCACCGCGTTGTGGCTCGACCACCCACTACTGAAGTCGATGAGCAGCAAGTGCGTGCCGCTGACCTCCGCCGTCTTGCTCTTGAGCTGGGCGAGCAGGCTGTCATAGCCCTGCGACGCGAGAACTCCAGTCATCAACGAGGTGGCCCTGATCTGTCCGAGGTTCTGGCAGCCCGCCACGGCGGCCTGCTCGCGCACAATTTTCACTGACACATCGCGATCAGAACTCGAGACACACCCGGCTAACAAACCTGCCGTAGCGGCAATCATTGTAGGCAATCGCTTCATCAATCCGCTCCACCGGCACCCTGCCGATTCGAAATGATATTACAAGTGTCGATAGGTTGTGAACCATGAAGGTCGGCGAGATCGTCCGCGAGTACCGGCTCGAGGCGCGCGCGGTGGGCGTCCAGGAAACGACGGCTGCCGCGCGTGCCCTCGGTGCGGCCAACGATGCGGTGGCAATCACCAGCGAGCGGGTGGAAAAGCGCAGCCTCGATGCCGGCAGGGCGCTGGAAAGCCTGGCGCGGCGGATGGATGCGGATTACCGCGCGACGCAAAACCTGGTGGCAGCCCAGAACCTCCTCGATCGCGCTATTGCGCAAGGGCTCGGCGGCACCCGGTCGTACGAGGTCGCGCTGGAAAACGTCCGGCTGAAACAGGAGCAGCTCGCGCGATCCGCCAAGGGCGTGACCGCCGCCAACACCAACATGGTCGGGCAATCGGCCAATCTGGCGGCGCAGTTCAACGATATCGCCGTGCAGCTTGCCGGTGGCACCTCGCCGCTGACGGTCGCGCTGCAGCAGGGCACGCAGATCTCGCAGGTTTTGGGACAGGCGGGGGCCGGAGGTGTCGTGAAGTCGCTCGGCGCGGCCTTCCTGTCCGTCATCAGCCCGGTCAGCCTGTTGACGGTCGGCATCATCGCGGCAGGCGGGGCTGCCGTTCAGTACTTCGCCACGATGGGCGGGGGCACGCAGGATCTCGACGACAAGCTGAAGCGGCATAGCGAGATCATCAAGGGCGTGAAGGACTCCTACGGCGAGGCCATGAAGGGCGTCGAGCAATATGGCGAGACCAGCAAGAAGGTGCTGGAATCGCAGTTGCGCGCCTCCGTCCTGAGCCTTGGGGCCGAGATCAAGAAGACCTCGGACGAGTTCCTCAAATCGGTCAGCCGCACCCAGCATGTGCGCGCCGGCACCGGCTTGTCGCGCGCCTCGACGACGGTCGAGACGGTCGATCCGCAATACCGGGCTTTTGGGGAGGCCATCGCCAAGTTTCGCGAGGAATCGGCGCGCGGTGCGCCGGACATCCGGGCCTTGCGGGATGCGGTTGCCGACGTCATGACGCGCTTTTCTGACAACAAGAGCATCAACGAGTTCGGTGCGAAGATCCTTGACGCCTCCAAGAACGCCTCTGATCTCGACAACACCCTGCGGGCCGCCAACGGGACGCTGACGGCAACCGGCACGATCGCCGCCAACAGCGCCGAACGGGTCAAGGTCTTTGGCGCGGCGCTGACCGCCATCAACGGCCTCGGTCTTCCCGATCTGACCGACGCCGAGAAAGCCTTAGAGGCCTATCGCAAGGGCGTCTCAGCCGCCGTCACGCCCGGCGATCAACGTGTCATCAAGGACGCTCTGGTCGATGCGCAGGCGCGGATCAACATCCGCGACACCACGAAGGCGTTCGAGGAGCTGACCAAGGCAGAGCAATCGGTTCGGCTGCAGGGCATGAAGCCGCTCGAGCGGGCGACCGAGGAAGCCAACGCCAAGTTCCGCGAGCGTCAGGTGGCCATCGACAAGCTGAAAGCATCCGGGGCGGATTCATCCGCGGTCACACAAATGGAGGCCCGCAGCCACAAGCTGCTCGCTGAAGAGGTGCGCAATGCCGGTGCGGCCGAGCAGGAGCGCGGCGCGAAGTCCAAGGATGCGTTCGATGACGCGCTGACGACCGCCCACGCGCGGACCCAGCAGATCGCCGAGGAAACCCGGCTGCTCGGCCAGAACGGCGCCGAGCTCGAGGCTAACAAGCTGCGGATCGAGCTCGAAGCCCAGGCCAAAAAGAAAAGCATCGCCATGTCGGACGAGGTTCGCGCCTCGATCGAGGCGGAGGTGGCGGCCCGTCGCCAGGCCGTGCAGGAGCATAACGCCGCGCGCATGATGGGCGACCTGACTTTCGAGCAGGATCAGATGGGCCGCAGTCCGGTCGACCAGCGGGTCTATTCGCAATTGCGCTCTGCCGGCATCGAGGTCAATTCGGTGCAGGGCGAGATGATCGCCGATCAGATCCGCTTCAACGAGCAGCTGAAGGAAACCAAGGATCTGGCGGGCGAAGCGCTGAAGGGCTTCCTGTCCGATATGCGCAACGGCGTCTCGGCCTCGAAGGCGTTGGACAACGCGCTCGCCCGCATCGGCGACCGCCTGGCCGAGAAGGCGCTCGATCAGCTTACCGGGGGCCTCTTGGGCGGCAAGAGTGGGCTCAACCTTGGGGCTGCCAACGACAACACGCCGGGCAGTGAGGGCGGCCTGCTCTCCGGTCTGGGCAAAGCGATCGAAAGTGGCTTTGGCAAGATTTTTGGCACCGGCTCACTCACCGAGGCAGCGCCAAAGCCTGCCATGGAGGGCGGGATGCAGCGGGCCGGCGTCGCGGCCCAGGCGCCTGGCGGCGGCATGGGCGGCCTTGGCGGGCTTGCCGGCGGGGCCAGCCATGAAGGCGCTGAAAGCCGAGTTTACCGGCGATCTCAAGAGCAAGATCAACGATGCCAGCGGCAAGGGCTACCTCAACGATGCGGCCGACCTGGTCAAGGAACGCGCACGACTGCTGGCGGACGCCAAGCGCCTCAACGTCAACCCTGCGCTGGTCGAAAAATACTTCTCGACCGCGGCCCAGAAGCTCGTCGACGGGGCGCAGTTGACCGGCGGCGCGTTTGACGAGCTGATCAAGCAGTTCCCCTCACTCGGTGGCGTCGTCAAGCAATACGCCGCAACCATGGACGAGGCAGCCACCCGCACGGCGGGCGCGATCTCCAACATCCAGAAGTTTCTCGACGATCTCAAAGGCGGGCAGGGCTCGACCCTGTCGCCGGAGGATCGTCTTACTGCGGCCCAGGCAGCCTATGGCCGTGAGTTCTCGAAGGCGCAGGGCGGCAATCTTGACGCGCTCTCGGGCATCACGAGCTATGCGCAGAACCTGCTCGATGCGAGCCGGGATTTCTATGGGTCGGGCGCGGGCTATCAGGGTCAGTTCACGCAGATCACCGACCAGCTCACCGGCCTGCAAAACCAGTTCTCCGGCGTGGGCGGGGCGATCGCGCAGGCGGTGTCACCCACGGCGGCGGTGCCGGTGTCGGCGCCTGCCTCGATCGCTGCGCCGGCGGTCGCCAATGACAATTCGCTCGTGGCGGAAGTCCAGGCGCTGCGGCGCGAACTTGCGGCGGCATTGGCCCAGCTCGGCGCCCAGATCACGAGCGCCGACGGCGAGAACACCAGCAAGGTCACGACTGAGCTCGGCAAGCTGCGATCCGACCAACGGCAGGCCGCCAGTAGGCCCGCCATGGCCGGCAGCCGGCGATAGGAGGAGCGGATGGGAAGCCTGACGAACTACACCGAGAAGAAGCTGCTGGACCATCTCCTGGGCAAGGCGGCCTTTCCCCTGCCGGCCGGGCTTTATCTCGGCCTCTTCAAGGCCGACCCAACGGAAGCCGGATCGCTGGCAAGCGAGGTTACGGGCGGCTCTTACGCCCGCGTCGACGTGCGCAGCATCATGACCGTGAGCGATGCCACGACGGGACAGAGCGTCAATGCCAGCGCCATCGCGTTTGCGGCGCCAACCGCCGCCTGGGGGACGATCACCCATGTGGGGTTTCTGGATGCCGCGACCGGCGGCACCCTGCTCGCCTGTGCGCCCTTGAGCATCGCCCGGGTCGTCAATGCCGGCGATCCGCCCTCGCGCTTCCTGCAAGGGCAGCTCTCGATCCGGCTCGACTGACATGCTGGGCTTTGAGGCCATCGCCGAGGCAACGCTCGGCTCGCCGGTGGTCAACGCGGTGCTGCTCGACCTGCGCGGCACCCTTGATCTCGTGGCCTATCTCAGTTCGGAGTTGTTTGAGGTGCTGGCGAGCCCCACCGCCGACATCGTCTATGTGGCCGAGATCTCGATCAGCACCATCAACGACGGGGTCTCGGCATGATCGGGCACGGCGCGATCGCGTCAGCCCCTCTTGCGGCCTTCCTCGAGGAATGGAGTGCGGCCTCTGCCGGCACCGCCACCATAGAGGCGGCCGACGCCTCGCTGTTTCAGCTCTATAGCGGCACGCAGGAATTCATCACCGAGCCCGACGACACGCCGGGCAATCAGCCGATCTTCGGCACCCTGCAGCACGCCCTTCGCTTCGAGCGCTCGATTATCAGCAGTGACGGGTTCGGGCGTGTCACCATTGGGTGGGGCGAGATGGCGATCATCAACGCCGACGGCGAATACGACGACTTCATCGGCGGCTATTCGGTCGACGGCCGCCGTGTCGTGCTGCGGGCGGGCCTCGCGGGCTCGCCCTACAGCCGTTTCGTGACCGTCTTCGACGGCACCGCCCAAGACTGGCTGATCGAGGAAGACATCCTGCGCATCAAGGTGCGCGACAACGGCTACAAGCTTGCGGTGCCGGCGCAAGGCAATCTCTATGGCGGCACGGGAGGCCTCGACGGTTCGGCCGACCTGAAGGGCAAGCGCAAGCCGAAGGCTTTTGGCCAGACTCTGAACGTGACGCCGGCGCTCGTCGATCCGGCGCGGCTGCTATACCAAGTTCATGACGGAGCGATCGAGGCGGTGAGCGCCGTCTACGATCGCGGCGTGGCGCTCGTCTTCGCCGGGGACTACAGCTCCTCGGCGGCGCTTCTGTCGGCGGCGATCGCGCCCGGTCACTTTTCCACCTGCCTCACTGAGGGGTTCTTTCGCCTCGGGGCAGCCCCTGCCGGCACCGTTACGGCCGATGTGGAGGGCGACAAGGCGGGCGGTGTCTATGTGACGTCGGTCGCTGGTATCGTACGCCGGCTTGTCGCGACAACGGCCGTGACGGTGCCGGACGAGATCGATGATTTGTCGTTCGAGCGGCTGGACGCCAGCCAGCCCGCCCGGGTGGGTTACTGGCTGGCGCCGGATTCCAACGCCACCGTGGCCGATGTCATTGCCGACCTGATGGCCTCCATCGGCGGCTGGGTGGGCTTTACCCGTGCGAGCTTGTTGCAAGCCGGCATCTTCACCTTGCCCGACGGCGCGGCAGCCGGCCGCTACGATGAGCAGGACATCATCGAGATCGAACGGCTGGGCCTGCCCGAGGGCCTGAGCCCCCCGCCGTGGCGCCACCGTGTCGCCTGGGGCCGGAACTGGACGGTGCAGCAGGATCTGGCGGGCGCCGTGGGTGCCGCCCGCGTGGCGGCTTTGGCCGAGGCCTTCCGGGTGGCCGAGGCCTCACTCCCGGCGATCAAGGCGAACCGCCCCCTGGCGCAGGACCCGGCCGTCATCGAGGCCTATTTCGTCGACCAGGCGGATGCGGAGATCGAAGCGCAGCGACGGCTCGGCCTCTTCAGCGGTGCGCGCTCGCTCTATCGCGTCGTCATCAAGGGCAGGCTGTTCTCGCACGATATCGGCGATGTGGTGGGACTGACCTATCCGCGCTGGAACCTCACCGAGGGGCGGCTTTTGCGCATCGTTGCCGTGTCGGAAGACACGGACAGCCACCAGACCCAGCTCACCGCCTTCGGCTGACCCCGTCGTCTCTCCGATCCGGAGCCATCATGATCACCGCTGACACGACCGGCCTCACGGCGGATTCCACGCATCTGCGCGCCTGCGGCTGGACCGACGGCTTTGCCGATCGTTCCGCACCGGCCTGCATTGCTTTCGAGAACGTGGCCGACAGCGCAACGCTGCTCTCCTCGAGCGCCGCGGCGCTCACGCCAGTCTCGCGCCTGCAGAACGAACACGTGCAACGCAAGTGGCGCGGCACCGCCGGCGACACCGAATATCTGATCGCCGATCTGGGCACGGCGCAGGACATCGACACGGTCGCGCTGATGGGGCTCAACCTGACGCGCAAGGCGATCACCCGCGTGCGCTTCTCCAGCGCCGACCCATCGGGGGCGGCGGGCGACCTCTACGATTCCGGGTTTTCCGGCAGTGAAGTCGACGAGGCCTACGGCATGCTGGTGGGCCTGGCGCCGGCAAGCGTTTCGGCTCGCTATGTGCGCATCGATCTCATGGAGACGGGCAGGGCCTATATCGAGGCGGGCCGTCTGTTTGTCGGCAAGCGCTACCAGTTCGCCACGAACTTCGCGTTCGGTGCCTCCCGCGCGTGGGTCGATCCATCCCGGCGGACCATCGGGCGCGGCGGGCAGACCTTTATCGATCGCGCCCGCATGTACCGCACCGTCGAGGTGACTTTTGAAGCCCTTCGCGCCTCGGAACGCATCGATTTCGTCGAGCGGCTCGACTGGCTGAACGGGGCCCATGTGGACGTGCTGTTTGTCGGCAACCCGCTCAGCCTGAACCCCGGTCGCGATAGCATCTGGGGCCTCATCGACCAGGTCAGCCCCGTGCTGCAGCCGGTCGGCTGGCTCGACGGCCAGCCGCTCTATTCCAAGGCCTACAAGATCTCGGAGAGATTGTGATGTCGCTGATCATTGCCGACCGCGTGCGCGAGACCTCGACCACGACGGGCACCGGCGCCCTGACGCTGCTCGGCGGCGTGTCCGGCTTCCAAGGCTTCGCTACCGCCATGGCGATCGGCGACAGCTGCTGGTACGCCATCGCCGGCGGGGCGCAATGGGAGACCGGGCAGGGGATCCTGACCGCCGCCAACACGCTCTCGCGCACGACGGTCTTTGCATCCTCGAGCGCCGGCTCGCTCGTCAACTTCGCGGCCGGCTCCAAGGATGTCTACATGACGCTGCCTGCCAAGGCCCTGCAGGGCGCGTTGACGAGCCTGATCCCGCCCGGCGCCGAGTTTGCCTATGGGGGAGACACGCCGCCGCCGGGCTTCCTGTTTCCCTACGGGCAGAATGTGAGCCGGGCCGCCAATCCAAAACTGTTTGCGGTCTACGGCACCAAGTACGGGGCCGGCGACGGTTCGACCACCTTCGGCATGCCGGATTATCGCGGCCGTGCGCCGTTCGGCCGCGATGATATGGGGGGCATTGCGGCAGGGCGCATCACGTCGGGCGTGTCCGGCATTGTCGGCTCGTTGCTGGGGGCCGGTGGTGGATCGGAATCCATGCAGATCCATACCCATCCGGTTTCCGCAACCTATTCGGAAGGCGCCAATCAGCAGCACACCCACGCGACGCGGTTCAAGTATCTCAACGCCAGCCTCACGGCGACGCCCGGCGGCGACGTGGTCATCCTCGCCGTCGGAAACGCGCGCGGAACCACCTACGACGTCGGCACGGCCGCGGAGATTCCCGATCACGCGCATTTCGTCTCGGGACAGACGGCCACGTCCACCGGCGGCGGCAACAGCCAGAACATGCCGCCCGCCCTTATCCGCAACTGGATCATCTTCACGGGGAATTTGTCATGACGGTTCAGATCGCCAGGACCATCGTCGATGCGCTCGCGTTCGATATCGCGGCTGCGGTCGCTGATTTTACGCAGGCGGTCGACGATCACCGCCTGACCCTCGACGTACCGGCGCCGGTCGCGCATCCGCTCGTGGAGTTGATCGTGCGCCATCACGAAGGGCATTTCGAGATCATCGAGGATCCCGAGTCGCAGCCTCTCGAGGTGGAGCCACCCGCACCCTCGCGCACGCTGCCCTTCGACGTCTTCGTCAGCCGGATCGACGGCTCCGCGCAGCTGGCGCTTGTGGGCCTCACCATGACCGATCCAGGATCCAAGCTCTGGTACGATCTCGGCCTGTCACGCAACGGCTTCTCGCTCGACGACACGCGCACGATCGCGGTGCTCGACCGGCTCGTGGCCGATGACGTGCTGTCGTCAGACAAGCGCGACGCGCTCCTGGCGAACGCGCCCGTCTCCTGACATCACTCCCACACAACAGGCACAGACATGGTTCAACAGACCATCAATATCGGCACCTATCCGAATGACGGCACGGGCGATCCGATGCGCGAGGCGTTTCGGAAGGTCAATGAGAACTTTGACGAGCTGTTCGCTTCAAATGACGGCTGGTCGCCCGTCTTCGCCATTGCGACGGACGGCACGCGACGGGTGTTGCGCCTTGCAGACTGGGTCGGTGGGGAAGGCACCAAACCGGCGATCCTCAGCGGCGGGAACCCGCTCTATGTGGGCGCTGCGGGCTTCACGACGATCATTGCGAACGCGGTCGACGTTCGAGGTCCGATCGGAGCCACAGGAGCTACTGGCGCAACAGGTGCATCGGGTGCGACGGGCGCCATTGGTCCGACGGGATTGACAGGTCCGACAGGTCCTACGGGACCAGCTGGTCCAACCGGTCCGACCGGTCCCGCGGGACCGGCAGGCGGACCGGCTGGTTGGTCCCCCGTCTTCGCCATTGCGACGGATGGCACGCGACGACTGTTGCGCCTTGCGGACTGGACGGGCGGCGAGGGGACCAAACCGGCGATCCTCAGCGGTGGGAGCCCGCTCTATGTCGACGCGGCAGGCTTCACAACGGTGATATCAAGTGCGGTTGATATCAGGGGTGCTACGGGAAGTCCGGGGTCAGCTGCTGGCATCATCCTGCAGCGTCGCGTTTTCCGATACGCCCTCGCTCCAAACGTGCTTTTTGCGGCTTACATGGACGAAGGCAGCACCTCCAATACGGCCGGCGTCTATCTATGGCGAGAAACGATCGAGAAGCAGAACGCATCGTCGCGTCTGAGGATCGACGTGGTGTTTCCTGCGGTGTCGGGCAGCGGTGAGCCAGACAACTACGTGACGGGCAAAATCTTTGTCGATGATGCCGCGCCCGCCCAGACCAACATCACCTCGGCTTCTCTGGCTGGATATGGCAACCGGCAGCCCGTTTGTGCCTTGGCTGACGTCAGCGGTCTGGCAGCCGGAAGTCATGCGGTCATGTTCCGGATCGGCGAAAACCGCACGGGCCTGGGCGCGGTTGTGTGGGGATATCTGCCAAACGGCACCCCCGGCCTTTCCATCAACGCCATCATGATCATCGAGGAATATCTGCCATGAGCGTCACCATTTTGTCCGCCTTCTACGTCTCGGAGAGTGAGGACACAGCCCTCCTCAACACGGAGGAACTCGGCGCGGCGCTGGCCGACCCGCTCAATCAACCAGATCTGTGGTCCGACTTCGAGGCTTGGATCGAGACTGGCGGCGTTCCTGCACCCTACCAGCCGCCGCCCCGCACCATCGCCCGCAAGGCCTTCCTGCTGACCCTCGCCAACCTCTCGAAATACGACGCCTTCATGGCCTGGAAGGCAGGCCAGCTCGACGAGACCAAGATCCACTTCGACGAGGAACCGGCCTTTCGCGAGAATGACCTCAAGCTGCAGCAGGCCGTCGCCGCCCTGTCGGTGACCATGGGCGAATTCTTCGGCGGAATCTGACCGCCCGCATCACGCTGCCATGCCGACCGCCCGCCGCCTTCGAGGCGGCTTTTTCATGCAGCAAGTGGAGCCTCCCCATGGATGAATCTTCCAGGCTCGATCCGATGGTGTTCCCGCCCTTCACCAACCGTGAGGCATGGGAGGACGGGATCGTGCTCATCGACGAGAACGACGACCCCATCGACCTTTCGGTGCCGGGCGCTCACGTCCAGATCGAGCTGTGGTCGAAGTCGCCGGAGCGTTCGGTACTGGCGGCGAAGACGGGCGAGCCCGCGCTCACCGTCACGCCCGGCCGGATCGACTGGCTGTTTGCAGCCACCCAGACGCGGGCGCTCAAGCCCGGCACCTACAACATCGGCTGCGTCTTCCGGGAACCCAATGGCCCGACCCATCAGCTGCTCGTCGGCACCGTCAAAGTCAGGAAGGGATATATCTCATGAGCCCCAACTTCGAGCGGCCTGAAGGGACCACCCGCACCATCCGCATCGTCGGCCGCGGCCTTCCCGGCAAGTCGGCCTACGAGATCGCCCTCGATCATGGCTTTGTCGGCACGGAAGCTGAATGGCTGGCGTCGCTGGGCGGCACGGCCCATGGCGTACCGCCTGGCGGCCTGAGCGGGCAGGTCCTGGCGAAATCCTCCGATGCCGATTTCAGCGCCGCATGGATCGATCCGCCGACAGGCAGCGCGGCGCCGTCGCAATGGCTGGTCATCCTCGACGAGGGCCAATCCAACCGCGCGGGTATGGGCGGACCCGCCTCCGTCGATCCGGTGATCGACTGGATGGACGATCGCATCTTCCAGTTCTCGCCTGACGGCGGCGCGGTGCTGGTCAACGGGACGCCGACGGCGCAGCCCGGCTATGCACGCCAGCTCGTGAAGGCCTCGGCGGTGTTGCGCTCACCCCATGGCGAGACGTGGATTGGTGGGCTCGGGCCGAGCCCGGCCATGGCGTTTGCCCGTGCCATGGTGCCGTACCTGCCGGCCGGCACGAACATCGTCATCATTCCGTGCTCAGTCCCGGGCTCCGGCCTGGTCAACAGCTCCTGGAAGGCACCCGACGGCGAATTGTTCCTGCAAGCCGTGTCGGCCGCCACCGCCTTCATGACGCTCTATCCGGATGCGGAGCTCGCCTACATCCTCACCAACCAGGGCGAGAATGAAGCCGCCTCGAGCACCGTGACGCCGGCGGAATTCGAAGCCGCCTGGTACGCCAAATATGCGGCTTATCGCACATTGATTCCGAACGCCGCCAGCGCGGCCATCATCGTCGGCTCCATGGTGCCCGAATGGGTGGAGGCAGGGGCGGGAGCTTCACCGCCGGCCTTGCATGGCGCGGAGATCGACCTCATCCACCGCCTGACGCCGCAGCGGCTCGATCGCGCGGTGTACGTGGCGGGACCGCGCAACCGCTTCAAGCCGGGCGACACCATCCACTACAACGCCGATGGCGGCCGCGAGCTGGGGCGGCGCATGGCCGAGAAGGCGCGATCAACGGCGCTGACGTCCAACGGCAGCATGTCCGCACCCACCAGCCTGCAGGCGCTCGGCACGACGATCTCGTGGCAGGTGCCGACATCGGACGCACCGGGCTTTGCCATCGAGCACCGGCCGGCCGGGTCGACCGACGCATGGTCGCGCATCGTCGTGGCGCCGCGGGACTATTACCGCCCCGGCGACACCCTGACCTATCCGTTGCAGGGCTTGAGCGAGGCAAACGAGGTGAGGGTGGCCGGCCTGATGCGTGACACGTCCGGGCCCTTCAGCCCGTCGATCGTCGTGACGCCCGCCCAGTTGCCGACGCCGTGGAGCGACCTCGACTTTGCAGCCGCAACGATCACGGGCGGCAGGGTCGTGAGCGTACCGAGCACCGGGACAGACCCGACACCATGGGCCGCCCCCGCGAACAAGCAGCCGCTTCCGGGAAGCGTCAACGGCCATGCCGCCTTGCAGACGAGTGTCGGCAATTCCCTGCTGATCGGCCCGACCCTGCCGCTTGGCTCCTACACGCTGTTTGCCCTTGTCCGGCACATCGATCTCGCCGGCGGTGGCACCTACTTCTCGACGGTCGAATTCTTCACCCGATATCTCGTCTGGCGGGGCGCGTCGGTGCCGACCCACGTCTATGCGTCAATGAACGGCAATGGCGCGATCGTCGATTCCGGGCCGGTTCTCGCGCCTGACAAATGGTTCGCGATAGCGCAGGTCTTCGATCCGGCAGCCGCCGCCGGCGACGAGCTGACGCTCTACGTCAATGGCGTCACGGTAGGGCAGGGCGCCGCCGCCCTCTGGGCGCCGGACACCACCGGCATCGTCCTCAACGCCATTGGCGGCACAACGGAAGGCGACGGCAACCAGGGAGGCAATAACGCCGTCTATGGCCGCGTGACGGTCTGGACGGCGGCGCTCGCGGCGGACGAGATCGCCGCGATCAGCGCGGATGCCGCGGCTGTTTTGGGGGTGACGCTGGGAGAGTGATGGGGAATTTTGCGGTAGTGCGTGAGACTGGGGCTCGTAACGTTGAGGACTTCAGTCTCATTGCTCGTGACGGATCCACCAGAGCCAGAACGCAGCCGTGACAAGCCCGCCCACCGGCATAATCATGAGTGTGAGAAACTGGGCCGTCGTCATTTAAGGCTCCTAAGGTGCCTGCGCGTGTATCGCGGTATTTGCGGGCAAAAGTCGAATTGTCAGATAGCTACTTCCGGCGGGTCGGCTTTGGAGACGTGACAGCTTCAGGTTCTGCAACCCGCCTTAGCGCGCGGCCCAAGAGCCGCTCAAACTCGGCTTCAATCTCCTCCACCGAGAACGGGTCGGGCTTCTTACCTCCAAAGCTGGCCTCAAGCCGGGAGATGATTTCGGCGTTCATCGACGAGGTTTCCGCGGCGATTTCTAGGCGCCGATGGAGTTCCGGTGGAAGGCGGAGTGTGATCCGCACGAAGTCATCTTGCTTGCCCATCGGATAATTATGACACCACCATGGTGCAATGTCTTGACACCACCATGGTGACATGTAACTTCATGACACCACGATGGTGGAATGGAGGAAAGATGGACGCTGAAATCAGAATGACAGTGCGCCTGCCCGCCTCGGCAGCGCAATTTCTCGACGGACTAGCGAAGGAGAATTTTACCTCGCGAAACGCGGAGATTGTCCGGTCAGTCCGCGAGCGGATGGATCGTGAAGCCCAAACAAAAACGGCGACGAAGCAACAGGCCTGAGAACCCGCTTCGTCGCCGCTCTGAAAACATCAAGGTCGAAAGGACCGTCAATGAACGAGCATACATATAACGCAATTCAGGCTGGCGTCCAAGACGCGAAGAACGGGCCGGCTACCATGTCGAGCCTGGAGATTGCCGAACTGACGGGCAAGCAACACTCGCATGTCATGCGGGATATCCGCGCCATGCTAGACCAATTGGCGGGCGCTGGGGGTATCTCCACTTTTGGAGACACCTTCCAACGGGGTGTCGTTTCTGGAAACGATACCCCAAAAGGGGGTCTGCTCAATTTTGAGCATACCCACCAGAACCCGCAGAACGGCCAATCCTACCCGATTTTTCGGCTTCCTAAGCGCGAAACGCTGATCCTGGTGTCCGGCTACTCGGTCGAACTCCGCGCCAAGATCATCGATCGCTGGCAGGAGTTGGAAAGGAAAGCCGTCGAGCCGGCCTTCGTCATCCCCCAGACGTTGCCGGATGCTCTTCGGCTGGCTGCCGATCTGGCTGACGAGGTCACCCAACAGAAGGTCGTGATTCAGGATCTTTCACCCAAGGCGGCGGCGCTCGACCGGATCGCCAGCGCCGATGGCTCCCTCTGCGTCACGGACGCGGCCAAGGCGCTGCAAGTCAGACCCAAGGAGTTGTTCGCTTATCTCCGCTCTCACGGCTGGATCTACCGGCGGGCCGGCTCGCTTCACGACATCGGCTATCAGCCGAAAGTGGCAACAGGTCTATTGGAGCACAAGGTGACGACTGTGCTCCGGGCGGACGGTTCAGAGAAAATGACCGAGCAAGTGCGGATCACGCCAAAAGGCTTGGCTGCCCTGGCAAAGTTGTTTCCATCGTCCATCGCGGCATGAGCCCATGTCGAACGTCATCGCTTTCCCTGACGCGACCCCCGCCGCCAATCTCTCTCAGACCCTCGATCCGGATTTGCATCGGGTCGTCGAGGAGGTGAACCGCCTCGTCGACTACCTCAAATTCGAGGCTCGGATGCTGAGCCACGCGCTTCAGTCGATCGATGAGCGCATGAGCCTGCTCAGGGTCAAAGAGGCTGTATCCTGAAGATCTGACCGCGCAGTCACGCGGCCGCATTCATCGAGAAAAGCCGCCCTCACGGGTGGCTTTTCCGTGCGCCGCCGTCCTGGGCGTCACGCTCGGCTGAACTTCCCCCTAAACGCAGGAGACGACAATGGACGTGCTGGCCATCCAGCGCGCGCTGAACGCGCGCGGGCATGACCTTGGACGAAGCGGCCGAAACCGCGACGGCGTCGACGGCGACTTCGGCCCTGTCACCATTCAGGCCCTCAAGGTTTTTCAGGCCGGAGAAGGGCTCGTCGCCACTAGCAATCCGGACCTGCAGACGCGCGTGGCGTTAGGTGTGCCGGCGCTGTCGCCGCCAGCCTGATTTTCCACACCTCTCCGCTTTCCAGCCGCCCTCATCAGGCGGCTTTTTTAATGGACAATCCCCATGACCACCACAGGATTTGCCGGCGCCATGAAGGTCGTTCTCGCTTACGAGGGCGGCCGGGCACATCATCCCGCCGACCCCGGCGGGCGCACGAACCAGGGCGTCACGCAGCGGGTCTATGACGGCTATCGCGATCGCCAGAAAAAGGAACGCCGCAGCGTCTACAATGCGAACGCTATCGAGATCAGCGAAATTTATCGGCTGCAATATTGGCAGAAGATCCGCGGCGATGCGCTGCCCTCCGGCATCGATGTAGTGGTCTTCGATGGGGCGGTCAATTCCGGCCCGGTGCAATCGGCCAAGTGGCTGCAGCGGGCGCTCGGCACCGTGCCGGTCGATGGCATGATCGGCGAGGTGACCTTGTCGGCGGTCGAGGCCCATCCTGATCATGACCAGCTCATCGCCGGAATCCTCGAACGACGGCTGGCCTTCCTCGCGGCGTTGCGCACCTGGCCCATCTTCGGGCGCGGGTGGAGCAACCGCGTGGAGCACCTCCGAAACGTGGGTCAGGCGCTTGCGAGCGGCACCGTCCCGCCGCCGCTGGAATATTTCGTCGGGGGAGAGGCCAAGGCCACCATCGCGGATGCGCGGGGGCCGGCCTCCACAACCCTCGCTGCCGGCGCCTCAGGCGGGGGAGGGTGCGCGGCGTTGCTGTCGACGGCGCAGGCCAAGCTCGAGCCCTTTGTCGGCACGTCGGTGTGGGTGGAGCGGGTCGTTGCCGCTCTGGCAATCACGGGCGTCATCCTCATGCTGGGAGGGGCCGCCTACGCCTGGTGGATTGGGCGGCAGAACGCGAAGCTCGGCCAGGCCCTCGACCTGCGGCCGTCGCCGGTGCCGGCATGATCACGCTCCTTGCCAACTGGCGCATCGTCGCCGCGCTCCTGCTCCCGATCCTGCTCGGCCTCGTCGCCTGGCGGATCGAAGACCACGGCTATGGCCGAGGCTACGGTGCCCGCAGCGCCGAAATTGCCACCCAGACCCTCACATCGGAAGGATTGATCGATGATGAAGCCCGCCATGCTCGCGCTGCTGCTCGCGCTGCCGTGCGCCGGTTGTGCGACCGGCAAGCTGACCCCGACGCCTGTGCGCGATAGCGCCGGGGCGAGGACGCGGGTGGCGTTCTGCGACGTCGCCGAGCCCATGCCGTCGATCGACGGCGATCCGCTCCGGACGCAACAGCAAAAGGCGGCCCATAACGGCACCGGGGGATATCTCTGCGGCTGGCCAGGGAAAAAATGATGATGATCGAAGTGCTGCCAACGGTGGGGGATGTCGTGACCATCTCCCGCAAGGATCTCGACGACCTGCGGGATATCGTCCGCGCCGCCGTCCGGGAAGAACTCTATGCGGTGGGACTGCGCGCCGACGAGCCCGCCCATGTGGATGAGGCGCGCGAGGATTTCCGCTTCGTGCGCCGGTGGCGCAAGGCGATGGAAAGCGCTGCCAGCAAGGTGGGGATGACGGTCCTGGTGCTGGTCGTGGGCGGTGCGGTCTCGGTGGTTGTGTTGGGGTTCAAGACGGCGCTGGGGCGGTGACGGTAGAAGGCCTTCGAAGGCCAGGTAGACAGGGGGGCCTAAACACGAAATTCAGGGGAGGCGTGACCTTCGTTTGCAGTTGACGACTGAAGGGGCGGGTTCCAGCGTCGTGGAGCAAATGGACAAGCTGAATGCGCGGCTAGAGACGATCGGTAACACGATCATTAAAACGCTGGCGGCGAGGTAAAGCCGGCCACGTTCAGCGTGCAACATGAGCATTGACAGGCGCGGATGAAGCTGGCTCATAGGCAAATGACGAACTTTTTCCGCACTTGGCGTCTCTCCCCTTCGGGAGAATGGATCGCCGGCCTGCAGGCCCCAGCTCAGGACTAACCTGACCTGGGCGGAATCGCGTCGACTCCTCAAAAGCTAATTTCGACATAACTGCGAATTTCTTCGCGGTAACTGGATTCAGTACGATTATGACAACGCCTATAGGCAAAAAGTTGCCGAAAATCATCGTGGGAAGAACCGACAGTTTGGCCCTCACTAAACTAGCGCAGGCCGCAGAGATGCGCATGCCCACGGTGGCAGATTCTCTTCTGGCGGAGCTAGAGCGCGCTAAGACGGTGAGTGATAGTCATGTCCCGAACAACATCGTGAAGATGAACTCCGTTATTCGCTTTAGCTACGACGACGGTCCACAGATCGAAGCAAAGCTCGTCTATCCGCAGGATGCAAACATCTCAGAGGGGCGAATCTCAGTTTTGACTCCCATCGGTGCCGCGTTAATCGGCCTCTCTACGGGTCATTCCATCCCTTGGCAGGGCCCGGACGGCATCTTGCATAATCTCACGGTTCTCGAGGTGCGGTCCGAAGTGCCAGCCTAGGGCGTGAACCGGCACGGCAGGGGCTGCTCGAAGTCAGCGTTCGCGCCGGTAATGCATGGCGACCGCGCCATTTCGGAGCGGCTTGGCGGAGACCAGCTCGAGCCGTCGCGTGCTGGGCAGCCCACCCTCGTACAGGGTCGGTCCGTGGCCAGCGATCCTAGGATGGATGAGGAGCTTGTACTCGTCGATAAGATCCAGCCGGTCCAACTCTGTCGCGAGTTTGCCGCTACCGAGGAGCACGCCCGCCGGGGTCCCGTCCTTGAGCTTCTGCACGCCGGTTCGGAGGTCTTCGGCGATGTGGTGGCTGTTGGCCCAGGGGAAGTCCTTTCGCGTCGATGACACGACGTATTTCGGCTTAGCCTCCAGCTTGACCGCCCACTCGAGTACCGCCGGCGGCGCCTCCACGTCGCCGCGAGCGACAGCTGGCCAGTAGCTTTCCATCATCTCGTAGGTGATGCGGCCCCACAGCATCGCGCCACCCTCGTCCATAAGGCGGGTGTAGAACGCATGCGTCTCGTCGTCAGCGATTCCCTCCTGGTGGTCGACGCAGCCGTCCACGGTGACGTTCATGCTGAAGGTCAATAGTCCCATGCGGCGAGCCTAACTCACGCATCCGAGAAGGCCAAGGGCGCTGGTGCAGGTCGTGGCACTCCCAGCCGGTGACCTCTACAGCACGACGAGACACTCCTGAAATCCAATGACTCAGTTCTGGAAATAAACGGCGGCTTGGTTCCGACCGGCAGCTTTCGCTCGGTAGAGTGCCGCATCCGCTTGAGCAAGCAACGTGGCAGGCTCGCATCTCGCTGCTCGCGTCGAAGCGATCCCGACGCTGGCAGTGACGACCCCCTCGATACCTTCAGGATTCGTAATCCCGGCGGCAACTATGGATTTTAGCACTGTATCGGCTAAATCGGCTGCGGCAGCCGCTTCAATTCCGGCCAAGATGAGAGCGAACTCTTCGCCTCCGTAGCGGGCAGCCAGATCGTCCGGCCGGCGAGCGATCGCCGATAGGAGAGGACCGATCCGGCGTAGGGCGTCATCGCCAGCTTGGTGCCCGAGGACATCATTCAATTTTTTAAAGTGATCGATGTCGAGAAACAGTAGGGAGTAAGGCTCACCCGTGCGATGCGCTCTTCTCATTGCCACATCGAGCACATCGTCAAAACGTCTGCGATTGGCGAGCCCTGTCAAAGCATCCGTTTCAGCCAAGCGAGACAGATTCCAATTAAGGCGCCAGAGTTCAAGCTCGTCCATCGCGATAGCGGCTAGATCCTTGAGAACAGACAGGTCGATGTCGGCTTCCTGTGCCTCGTGCTTGAGAACGCACAGCGAGGCAATGGCTTCGCCCTCTTTTGTGAGCAGGGGGACACCAGCATAGAATTTGAAAGGGAGATGGGGAACAATTGGATGGCCGGCAAGGCGCGGATCGGTCTGCATGTTGCCCACAACGAGCGGCTCGCCAGACGAAATGACGATCTGGCAGACGCTATTGTCACGTCTTATCCAAGGCGCGAGCCCCTCCTTGCTGGCGGACTTCATCCACTGATCACGACCGTCGACAAATCCCAAAAATGCGACGTCGGCCGAATAAAATTCCGCAGCGAGCCTTGTTACACGATCGAACCGCTCGTCCTTTGGAGTATCAAGAATTTCACTCGACTTAAGAAACTCGAGACGCTCTACCTCATTCTTTGGGGGAGCTGGTACTGTAAACACTGAAATTTGCCTAAATAATGGTGAACTAAAATCACAACTCTCTTCTGTATACTTTAGTTCAGAAATATATTCGGAACTTTTATATTTGTCGCTGAATGAGAACTAATCGAGTGGAGTGGCCTCTCTATTTTGAGAGGAACGGGAAGGAGTTTTCACACGCGGTCGTGACCCGGATAACGCTGGTCCATCGGGCCTGAAAACGACCGTCAAGCCGGGGCTCAAATTTCATAGCTTTGATATATGGGTCGACACGGCAATTCAGGCCACCTGCGATTTCCTCGAATGCTGACGTACCTTGTCATAGGCTCGCCGGGGGTTGCGACCGGCCTTCACGACTTCCCTCCATCAATCACCTTCAGCACGCGCATAGGCGGAGGCATGTCGGGCGGCACGGGGCCGCCGACGTCGATGAACCGCGCCTTGCACCGCGGGTGATACTTGCCGCGATCGCGACCGCCCGGCTTTGGCCGCCATGGGCAGTCGAACGCGATTCGGTCGATCACCTCGTCCAGCTCCGCCTCCGCTCCGAACTTCTCCGCCAGCCTGGCGAGGCGATACTGTCCGCTCCTGTGTGGGCATAGCGCGCACCCCACGCGGACGATGACCCACGGAAAATCGGACAGACGGTCTAGCATCGAGCGACGGTAGCGCGCAAGCCGACCGTGAACAAGACAGGAACATTATACGCTGGCTGCCCGTCTCTCTCAGCTAGTGGACCTATTCGGAGCCTTTTCTGAGATTGGCGTCCATCGCACTCGCGAAGGGGATTGTCCCCAGGGCCGATTGGTTTGATGCTCATTGCTCGAAAAAGGGACCGCATCCATGGTGTCCACGACGATTGAGCTGCGCAACGTCCAGGGAACGCAAGCCGCAATGGGCTGGGCAGGCGGGCACACTGTCGTGGTCGATCGACCGGACGGGAAGGCGGGAGGCAAGGGTCTTGGCTTCAACGGCGGCCAACTCCTGGCGCTGGCAATCGGAGGGTGCTTCTGTAACGACCTGCGCTACGTCGCCGATGCCATGGGTGTGCCTCTGGGGAAAATCGCTGTCAGCGTCACGATCGAGCTCGAAGGCGCCCCCTTGCTGACAACCGGAGCCACGATGATGGTCTCGTGCGAGGCACTGGACGGCTCCGATCCTGAAGCAATCATCGAGCGAGCGAGGGCTACTTGTATGGTGAGCAACTCGCTTCGAGCCGGCATACCCGTGACGATCCGATCCGTTTCATAGACAAGGAAACTTCAGTCGAAGATTGCCTTGCATTTCAGAGTCGCAACTCCCCGCGCTTCAACACCTCCGCCAGCGCCTGGGCCGTTGACCGAGCACCGGTCTTGCGGCGGATCTGTGTGAGGTGACCCACTGCCGTCGACTCTGCGATCCCCAGGATCTGGCCGATCTCCCAGGTTGTCTTTCCCTCGGCCACCCAGCTGATCACGTCGCGCTCGCGCGGCGTGAGGGTAGGGCGCTTGTCATCCGCTGGACGTTTGACCGCCGCCCGAGCCGCCGCACTATAGGCATAGGCAGAGACCAGGTTGATGAGGGGGCGGCACTCGGGCGGCACTTCCACGTGCCGGCCGGCCATGGTGACGATCGCCTGAAACTCGAATAGCCCATGAAGGGGGACGCTCAGCCCCTTTGCCAGTCCGAATTCGGCCGCCTCATCCATGACGAGCCTAGCCGCTCTCGATTTCACCATCTCGGGCGGCAGCTCATCCCAAGCGAAGGGGGCTATCGTCTGGAAGCATCTGAGCGCGACGGGATCCACGCCGTAGTAGTGCTTGGCGTTGTAGCGCTCATACCATTCGGGCGGCCAGCCATCGATCAGGATGTGAGGATCGATGCGCTGCAGCTGTGGGGGCAGGTTGGAGATCAAAAACGACGAGAAGCCGAATTGCGAGAGGTACGCTGAGAACCGGGTCATGATGACCGTCGGATCGTCCGTCTCCCCGAACCGATCGATCATCTCGTAGATCTGCTGAGACTGATCTGGAGTGCGCTTCATCGACCGGGGCCCGTTCACGCTACGTCATGACGGCAGTTTCGCTTAGAACTAAACCGTTTCGGCCTCAACGGCTGATCTATTTCCAGCGCCGCGCGGCAGTGTGCCAAGCGCATCGGGGGGGGCGGCGTCAAGCCCTAGAATCCTAGGGCTTTCGAAACTGACAACGCGGTGTCATTGAAACAACATTGCAGACGCGGGCGGTAGGGCCCGGCGATCATCGGGTATTCCCTTCCATGGCCACGATCATTCCCTTTCCCCACGTTCCGCCGCGGCCGGTTCGGACCGAACGCGTGACGAACGACCAAGTACTGATCGATGAGGCGCAAAGAATTCTGAGCTATCTCAGGTTCGAAATCGATCACGCTCGCATGGCACTGCAGGCCTATGACGATCGGGTGCGTCAGTTGACGGACGTTGCTCCTAATCAAACGGCAGATGCGTGACAGAGGAAGCGGGAAGGGTATGGCTGCCGCCCGCATAGGCTGCCCGATTTACCGTTGGGGAACTGGCGGCCCTCTGGATCGTCTCTGACGAGGTTGTTCGCGCGTTACAGGTGCTTGAGTGAAAATTGCCACCTTCAATGTTAACGGCGTAAACGGACGCCTTCCCGTGTTGCTCCGTTGGCTGGAGGAGACTCGTCCAGACGTCGTCTGTCTCCAAGAGCTGAAGGCGCCACAAGAGAAGTTCCCTCGTAAAGAGATTGAGGCTGCTGGCTATGGGGCCGTATGGCACGGTCAGAAGAGCTGGAACGGTGTGGCTATCCTCGCGAGGGGAGCGGAACCGGTAGAGACCCGGCGTGGTCTCCCCGGTGATCCCGACGACACCCATAGCCGATACATCGAGGCCGCTGTGAGCGGAGTTCTCGTTGGCTGCCTTTACCTCCCTAACGGCAATCCTGCGCCGGGACCCAAATTTGACTTCAAACTGCGCTGGTTTGAGCGACTGTCGCGCTATGCGGCGGACCTATGCGCACTTGATGTCCCGGTCATTCTGGCCGGGGACTACAATGTCATGCCCACAGACCTGGATGTTTACAAACCGGAGCGATGGCGAGACGACGCCCTGTTTAGGCCGGAGGTGAAAGCTGCCTATCAAAAGCTCGTGGCGCAGGGGTGGACAGATGCTCTTCGCCATCTGCATCCGGAGGAGAGAATCTACACCTTCTGGAAATATTTCCGGAATGCTTTCGCTAGGGACGCCGGACTCCGGATTGACCACATTCTCCTCAATCCGTTCATTGCCAACCGCCTACGAGGCGCTGGTGTTGATCGGCATGTGCGTGGCTGGGAAAACGCTAGTGACCATGCGCCAACATTCATCGAGATAGCTTGATCGTGCTTCGGGGGTAACTCCCCGGCAATCCATCGCGCACTAGGGAGCGATACGGACCGATGAGTGACAATTCGGCGACCCGCGACGTCGCGAGATATCCGACTACTCCGGACGGCCGCTATTTCGTGGTGAAAGAACGCCTTTGGCGTCTGAGCAATCCGAGACTTCATCCGAGTGACAGAGAAAGCTACGTTGGGGCTTTGATGGCGGCTCGTAGAGCGGTTGGAGCCGCCAGGCGTAAAGTTGATACTGAGGCCGAACTTCTGGCTCGGGTCGCAGTCGATCGCGCAAAACGCAATCTTGGGGAGCGGGGGCCTGTCTGGTGGTCCGACGGAGCTCAAGATTGGAACCGTTATCTCATCAAAAACACGCCATACCAGAAATGGTATGAGGCTCTACAAGCGGAGCAGGTAGAAAAGCGTGACGGCAATCGCGATGCCTAGCAGGAGCCACGGCATCCAGGGTGGGAAAGCCTGGTTCATATAATTTCTTCCGGTGTTTTCGATCACCTGTGAAGAGGACACGGTAGACCCGTGTGCGGCCGATCCCAAGGCGCTTTCGTTACCCTCGAGGAGCCGCTGCACTTCACCGAGCGTTCGGCTCGCCGATCGTAGGTGACAAGACAGCGACGTAGGGCGAGCTTTGGGGAATCAAATTTTGGAGGGGCTATGAGTTGGGTTCCGCATAAAAACCCTCGGGCCAGCAGTATAGGCCAAGGGGGTCGTCCCCGTAGCCCTTTGGAAGGCCCGCGTAAAATTCGATTGTGAGGAAAAGCAGCAGGCTAGCGCAATCTCGGCGATGGACATGGATCTCAGAGCAAGCAGCGTTTTCGCACGCTCCAACCGCATCCGACTGAGATATCGGTGAGGCGGCATCCCCATTGCTGCCGAAAAGACCCGACTGAAGTGAAACGGGCTCAGATTGGCGACCCCTGCGAGACTATCAAGACTGACATCCGTCTCAAGATGGGCCGCCATGTAGTCGAGAACGCGTCTGAGCCGTCTCTCCTCCAGTAGGAGGCGATCACTGCGTCGGGTCGCACGCCCCGTATGGCTGGAATGGCTATCGACCAGCCATTCGGTCAGTGCAAGGGTGAGCGTATCCAGAAGCATTGTGCCCGCTGAACTCGGGGCTCGGAGTTCTCGCAGCAAGTCGATGCCCATACGTCGAACCTGCTCGTCGTAGATGCCACCGAGGTAGCGCACGGCGTCTGGTCGGGATGCCGCCCCGCCACGGACCTCAGAGAGTTGCGCAAACCGCTCGGGAGGCATGTAGATGTGGAGCACGTCGTGCCAGGCCGAAATGTCGATGTCCTCTTCCAGCACGCCGACCGGGCAAAGCCAGATCGTTCCGGGCTCGACACGCGTGTGTTGGCGCAAGCGATCGCCTGTGCGGCTGACGACGCAGTCCGCGTGGCACCCTGTGGCGATGCCGATTTCCATATGCTGCGGCTGAAAGGTGGGCAGCAGGCCCTTCGGGTGCCGTCGGTGCTCTGCAGCGATCCCGCGCCAGCCCAAACCGGCCGAAGACGCCAAGAGATCCTCGGCGCCATACTTGATGCGGCCATGCTCTTGAAGTTCCAAGGTCGTCGGCTCCTCGGCAGATCGGCATCATATCAAGGTCTCAGGCAAAACAGCAATTCGGGAATAGACGCGGTTTTGAGGTCGGCCGATGATCGAACCATGGCAGGGGAGAACAAGTGATGCGAAAGCGCGCCTTGTTGGTGGCACTGGCACTGGTCTCTTCGCCGCTAGGGAACCAAGCCATGGCCGATGAAGTGCAGTCAAAGCGACTTCCCGCGCAGCTGGTGGAGGATTTTCACGGGGCATTTGGCGAACATCACGCGCGCGCTGTGCATACCAAGGGAGCGATTTTCGGGGGTCGCTTCGAGCCCAGTCCCGAGGCGTCGACCCTGTCCCAAGCCCTTCTCTTCACCCAAGCCGTACCGGTGATAGTGCGCTTTTCCGACTTTACCGGCCTCCCGGACATTCCTGACACCAGTGGCAGTGCCAACCCGCGCGGGTTCGCCGTCAAGTTCTTGATGCCCGATGGATCAAGTCTGGACGTCGTCAACCACAGTTTCAACGGCTTTCCGGTCGCCACCTCGGCCGAGTTTAGCCTGCTGCTGCAGGCCTTGGGCCACAGCCCCGCAGGGTCTCCTGCGCCTACGCCGTTCGATAGCTTTCTCGCCTCCCATCCCGCCGCGAGAACGTTCTTCACCACCCAGAAACCGCCGCCCGAGAGCTTTGCGACCACGGCCTATTTTGGCGTGAATGCGTTCTTCTTCATCGATGGGGAAGGCCATAGCCGGCCAGTCCGCTATCGGTTCATGCCGGACGCTGGAGAGAGTTACCTTGACGAGGCGGCGCTTATCGGAAAACCACAGAACTATCTCTTCGATGAGATACCCGCCCGAGTGGCGAAAGCACCGGTGCGCTTCACGTGGCTTGCGCAACTCGGTGAGCCCGGTGACAGGGTCGATGATCCATCGCTCGCATGGCCGGACAGCCGGCGACTGGTGCAGCTCGGCGTGATCGCCATCGACAAAGAAGGGTCCAACACTGAAGCATCTGATCGCAGCCTGGTTTTTCTCCCCGGCACCCTGCCGCCTGGGATTGCGATCGCCGACCCGATGCTCACCATTCGCAATGCGGCCTACCCGGTTTCGTTTCATGAACGTCAGTAGGGTCATCGCGCTTTTTGTGATCGTGCCTGGGATGGGATTTGCGGCGCCGGCCGAGGAGACAATCGCGCCGCTGGTTCAGCAGTCGCTTCCGGGCATCCCCGGCAAGCAATTCACGGCGGTCGTCGTGACCTTCTCACCTGGAGCCCGGGCCGTGCCCCACAGGCACGGCACCGCATTCCTGTATGCGTATGTGCTGGAGGGTAGCGTGCGAAGCCAGCTGGACGGACAACCGATGCGGACTTACCAAGCTGGTGAAGGCTGGACGGAATTTCCAGGCGCCCGCCATCTCATCACGCAGAATACGAGCACCTCGGTGCCTGCCCGCCTCCTCGTCACCTTCGTTTCAGACGATCGGGCGCCTTTGAAAACGCCGGAATCGCCATGACACTTCGCCTCGATTATCAGGCTCTTACCGCCGGTGGCATGAAGGCGTTGGGCGCGGTGTATGCCTATGTCAGCGGCTGCGGGTTGCCGAGAGACCTCGTGGATCTGATTTATCTTCGCGTGTCGCAGATTAATGGATGTTCCTATTGCGTCGACAGCCACAGCCAGGATCTGCTCCGGGCTGGCACCCCACCACGAAAGCTGATGCTGCTGTCGGTTTGGCGAGAAACCAGTAGCCAATTTTCCGATCGCGAACGCTCAGCATTGGCGTGGGCAGAGGCTGTGACGCAATTGGGGGATGGGCATGTCTCTGATGACACGTTTGCCCTCGTCCGGGCCCAATTCTCCGAAAAGGAAGTCGCCGACCTCACGGTCGCAATCAGCCTCATCAATAGTTACAATCGTATTGCCATAAGCTTCCGCCGCGGGCCTCCGTGCGAATAAAAACTTCAGTATGAGTCACCCTCACGAGCCTTTCGCTCCGGTTTTTCCCGGCTGTCGCCAGTTGTCCGTGCCGGCTGCCCACCTGATGCAGGAGGCTCCGGCGGTTCGACAGTCAATGGTATCGAATGACGAAGTTAATGGCGGCCCCTAGGGTCAGGACTCATTGATCAGAGCCAGAAGATGACGGCTGCAGCGATGCAGATGGCCGAGAAGAAGGTGTGAGCACAGCGGTCGTAGCGTGTTGCGATGCGCCGCCGGTCCTTGAGCCTGGCGAAGAGGTTCTCGACTTTGTGGCGTTGGCGGTAGAGCATCTTGTCGTAGGGAGAAGGAATTCTCCGGCTTCGGCTTGATGGAATGCAGGGCTCAATCCCTTTGGCGACCAAGGCTTCACGGAACCAGGCGCTGTCGTATCCTCGGTCGGCGATGAGCGTTTTGGCGGATGGCAAGGCATCGAACACGAGGCTTGCGCCCTTGTGGTCGCTCATCTGGCCTTCCGAGAGAAGCATGAGGATCGGGCGGCCCGCATCATCGCAGACCGTGTGAAGCTTGGAGTTCAGGCCGCCTTTGGTGCGCCCGATGCGACGGGGAAAAGCCCCTTTTTGAGCAGGCTTGCGGCCGTGCGATGCGCCTTCAGATGCGTGGCGTCGATCATGATCCGCTCAGGCTTCGGTCCTTCGCCGGCAAGGCCTGCGAAAATACGGTCGAAGACGCCGAGTCGGCTCCAACGGATGAAGCGGTTGTAGAGCGTCTTGGGCGGTCCATACTCCTTCGGTGCGTCCTTCCACTGCAGGCCGTTGCGGATCACGTACACGATCCCGCTCACCACCCGACGGTCGTCCACACGAGGCACCCCATGAGGCAGCGGAAAATACGGCGAGATCCGCGCCATCTGACGCTGACTCAGCAAAAACAAATCACCCACCACGATGTCCTCCCCAACACCGTGAATCACAAATCAATCCGAATTAATAGGTCCTGAGCCTAGGGCAGCAAGCTGAGTGGTCAGATGCTGGCCCGTCGACGACACACGTTCATACCCAGACAAGGTAATTTGAAGCTCCTAAATGTCTCAATATTATATAGACCCTAACTTTATTCTGCCTCACTTATTTGAAGCCTAACCTATGGGGACAAAGAATACGTCTCACTGCATTGTCTCGCTGCGGAATAATCATAAAGGACAAAGCAATCTCCCGTCCTTGGTCGCGGGCTCTACACTCGCAGACGCGACGGACTTTAAAATTCCTTCGGATGGGGGTGTGTATAAGCTTGTTGGGGTCCCGGCGCTGATGTTGCCATGATGCCCTCTCAGTGTAGGGTTGCGCGAGGTTGGCTTGGCCGGTGGCGGCGCTGCTGAGAGGCGGGAACGGGCATCTCAGGGAAAGAAGGATCGTATGGCCGCGTTGCTAAACTCTGCCGCACCCGATCATCTACCGGCGTTCATCACTGCACCCGGTGAGACGGATGTCCTCATGGTAGTGGTGGCCATCTTCCTGACCCTTGCCGTGCTTGGGTTCGGTTTGCTCTTCCTCCGGCTGCACACCATGCCCGAGCGCATGGCGCACAAGGCCAAGAAGATCCAGTTCGAGATCGTGGCGGTCCTGGGCCTGCTCGCCCTCTTCACACACGTGCATCTCTTCTGGGTGATCGGCCTGCTGCTCGCGGTGATCGACATCCCAGATTTCGGGGGCGTGCTTGGCCGGATGGCGGGATCGCTAGAGAAAATTGCCGGTATTGCCCCGGGAAAGGGCGCCGCAGGCGTGCCGGATGACGACAACGTTGATACCAGCGAGCCCGATGAACGCCCGCAACCAACGCGGCTCCGTGCGGCTACGGGGAGCTAGGTCATGCTTGAACTTCTGCTCTGCTCCCTGCTGACGATCGTCCCGGATTACCTGTTCCGACGCTACGCCGAGGGCAAGCGTCTTGGCAAAGAGATCACCCTCTATTCAGTCTGGTTCGAGCTCAGGTGGGGAATCACCGCCTGTCTGATGCTGACCATCGGGCTGATCACCGTCATCTTCTACAACCACCCCTCCACCACTAACGCCACCCTGTTCTACAGGACCGTGCCGATCATTCCGGAAACCAACGGACGCGTGGCAGAGGTGCATGTGGGCTTCAGCGCGCAGGTTAAACAAGGCGCGCCGATCTTCAGACTGGACAGCTCGACACAGCAGGCGGCCGCGGAGGCTGCTCGCCGCAAAATCGCCGAGACCGACGCCGCCATGGTGGCCGCCCGGGCCGATGTGGCTGCGGCCGAGGGCAAAATCCAGGAGGCCAATAGCGCATATCAGCAAGCCCTCGACGAATTGCAGACGAAGCAACAGCTCAACCGCAACAACTCCGCCATTGTGCCGGCGCGCGAGATCGAGCGACTCCAGAACGTCGTGGACGGTCGTCGCGGTGCAGTTGGGGCCGTCACCGCGGCCAGGGATTCCGCCGAGGCGCAGCTCACCACCCTCATTCCGGCTCAGAAGGCCAGCGCCCAGGCCGCCCTGGCCCAGGTCGAGGTGGACCTGGCCAAAACCATCGTCCGCGCTGGCGTCGACGGGCGTGTTGAGCAATTCACGCTGAAAGTTGGTGATATCGTCAATCCGTTTATGCGTCCGGGAGGGATCCTGATTCCTGAGGGTGCTGGGCGGGGCACTATTCAAGCAGGGTTCGGGCAGATCGAGGCACAGGTGATGAAAATCGGCATGCTCGCCGAGGTCACCTGCGTGTCAAAGCCCTGGACCGTCATCCCGATGGTAGTGACGGGCGTGCAGGATTTTATCGCCGCGGGGCAGTTCCGGGGCGGCGAGCAATTGATCGATGCTCAGCAGGTCGTGCGGCCGGGATCAATCCTGATCACTCTGGAACCTCTCTATGAAGGCGGACTCAAGGGGGTCACCCCCGGCAGTTCCTGCATCGCCAACGCTTATTCGAGTAACCACGACCTGATCGCCTCAGGGAAAGTCGGCACCCTCAAGAGCCTAGCCCTTCACGGGGTGGATGCCGTCGGGATTGTTCATGCCGGGATCTTGCGGATGCAGGCGCTCATGCTGCCGATTCAGACACTCGTCTTCGGCGGCCACTGACAGTCAGGTGTCGATGACGGGCCTTTACGCGTCGCCATGGAGATCAATCTATCAATTTGAGACTGACGGCTCGGTCTCCGGAGGGAACCCACAGTTTCCCCCGATGGCTTGCAGGATTGACAGGCCAAAATGCCCCGCTACTGAAACAGGCATCCCAACGTATGGATGTGACAGCGTGCACTGGCAACGTGGTCTGATCCCCCGCGTTCGCCACGTGGAAGGGTTGTAGCTACGCTCCCAACCTGCTTTCTACGAAAGACAGGCAGCAGAGGATTAGGTCGGGGATTTACCGGCCTACCAAGGCAAAAATACCCGCTCCGCCCTGACGCAAAAGCTGGCGGTAGGCGTCGCGCCCACAAACGCGAAACGAACAGGCTGGAGAGTGAAACGTGGATGCCATATTGGTCAGTCTTGTCGCATTTTGTTCGATTTTTGGAAGTGCGCTAGCGGGCGTGCAACTCGCCCGTCGGTTGCCGGAGCCACACCTCAGTACCGAAACCAGAACAGCAGTTTCCGTATCAATGGCTGTGGTAGGCACGATGGCGGCGCTTGTTCTCGGTCTCATGATCAACACCTCCAGCACGTCGTTCAACAGTCGCTCTGAAGCAGTCGAAAGCTTGGCCGTTGGCGTTCTGAAACTTAACCGCGCGCTGATCCGCTACGGTCCGGATGCCTCGTCCATTCGCGAGACCCTGCAAAAGTATACGAAAGCCAAAATAGACGAGCTGTCGCATTCTACGCAAAGGAGTGACGTCGGCCTACCAACATTGCAGGTTTTAGAAACGATCAATGACCAGATCCTGGCCTTGGAACCGAGTGACGATCGTCAGCGAAACATCCAAGGCCGGGCTAGGGAGCTCGCCTATTCGATGGCGGACGCGCGATGGATTTTGGTCAGCAAATCAGTTTCGGCTGTACCCTTTGCGTTTCTCACTCTCCTCATTCTGTGGCTGAGCTTCCTGTTCGCAAGCTTTGGGCTGTTTGCTCCAAGGAACGCGACTGTGATCGTCGCCCTCTTTTTGTGTGCATTCGCGATCTCAGGCGGAATTTTCATGATCTTGGAGCTAGGATCACCAGCGCGTGGCCTAATTCGACCCTCGGTAGCCCCGATGTACACCGCCTTATCTGAAATCACGAAAACTACGGATTAGAGCAGAGGCCAATGCGGCAGGCTCCGCGATCCCCATCTGGGTTGTAGGGGCTGCCGTGTGGGCCCTCGTCATGCTGATGATGATCCTGGGTAATCCCCCCATGTCGCCCGCCCCAGGTGGCGGTCATGCTTTACAGCAGGGGGATTTCGTCTAGAGCCTCGTCATGATCGCCGCACCGCCGTTGTTGGCGTTGGTGGGGGGACTGATCTTTATGCGCGTGGGTCAATATGTGGTGCGAGATTTCCGCTCATGACCAAGCTTCCCGTCGCCTATATCCGGGTCTCTACAGCCCGACAGGGTCGTCGTGAACGAAGCGGCAAGCGCGCCCGCACCAAGGGTTAAGGCCTGACGCCGGTTGAGCAGGCGAAGGTTGTATTATGTGCCTTGAACCCGTCCTTCCGCGAGCCAGAAGCTAGGAGCAAAGTTGCCACCACACAAACGATTCTAATCCTGGCCTGCCGCCGACGCTCGTCAATCATAGGAAGGGTATCGTCGTCCAGATCCGCGTACTGGTCGCGCTCGTGATATGGCATCCCACTGTCCTGCCGGGCCAGAGTAACTCAGCCCTTCCAAGACTCCGCGATTAATGTAATAGTGTTGCGTATTCTGGCAAGACCCGTGGAGCGGCATGGAGCCTTTCGACCCCGACCAGCGGACCCTCGTCAGGTCCCCCCTCGACAACGAGACCATTCTCAGCGGTCAGTTCTGGGGGGAGCTTCGCGTGTTCCTGGCTGTCGCCAAGGCCAAATCGTTCAACCGCGCGGCCGATGTGCTAAACACCAGCCAGCCGACGGTGAGCCGACAGGTCAAGCGCCTGCAGGACCTGATGGGATCGCAGCTCTTCGTTCCAACCCAGAATGGCGTCAAGCTGACGGCCAAGGGCCAGGCGCTGGCCCAGTCCCTGACCCTTCTCGATCACTCCCTCTTCGCCCTCACCAACGACCTGCGAGCCGAGACGAAGGAGGCCGAGGGCGTCGTGCGCGTCTGTATCACCGACGGCCTGAACACGTTCTTCATCGCGCCGGCCTTGTCAGCCCTGTCGCTGGAGCACCCCAAGATCCAGCTGCATCTGAAAAGCCCGACGAACCTGGTGAGCCTACGGGAAAACCAGACCGATCTCATGATCGGGTTCACCCCCATGGACGGGGCGGACATTACGTCACGCAAGCTCGGGCATCTCCATTTCATCCCGGTGGTCGCCAAGTCCTACATCCAGCAGCACGGCATCCCGACCCGCAGCAATCTCGAGCGCCACCTGTTCATCCAATCGGAGTTCTATGCTGCCCGGACGGGGTTATGGGATTCGTGGAATCATGCCGTCGATCAGGGCCGAGTCGTCCACTTTTGCGATAATTCGATGGCGTATGGCATGCTGGGGAAGGCCGGTCTGGGGATCGGCCTTCTGGGGAGCTATGCGGTCCTGGAGCCTGACGCCGTGCCGCTTGAGCTCGACGTCCGCATCTCGGTGCCGCTCTATGCCCTAGCCCTGAGCGAGCGCCTCAACTCGCGCCCGGTCGGCCTGGTGTTCGAGTGGCTGTGCGAGCTGTTTGGACCGGGAAACCCGTGGTTTGGGCCCGACCCTCGCCTGAAGCACGCGCCCAGCCGGTTCGATGCCGGCATCAAGCTCCTGTTCAACCTTTGACCGTCGGGCACAGTAGCGGCTCGTCAGTCCTTCCGAGAACCGCAGGTAGGTGTTGCCCACATCCTCGAACAGCTCCGCCAGGGACAACGGGATGTCGTCGGACTGAAAGAGCAGCTTGTCGAACATCGCCGTGTGAAGCGCGACGACCTGTTGAAGGTGCGCATGAAACCGATCCATGATCATTCCTGCCGATGCGTCATTCAGGTCCAAGGTTGTCTCGATGGGGCGCGGCGTCATAACACTTCCGCCTCGAATTCGGAGCGCGCATCCCAATGTCCTTCGATCCGAAAGAGTACGGCGGTGTCCGTCTCAGATGAGATCGCATCGGCCGGTGGGGTCAGGACCTTGACCAGCTCGTGATAGGGCTCGTCATGCCCCTCGAAATGCAGGGGCACTTTTCCGGGTGCCGGCTGGAAGCCCAGCATGGTGCGCCACAGGCGTGCATATTTCGGCTTGGCGTGGGTGATGACCCGATCGTAGCCCTTGCGCGCGATGTGCTCGAAGATGAAATCTGCGCAGCGCTTGATGGTGCGCACGTCGCGCCACTTCTCCCGGAAGCTCGTCCGCTCCATCTTGGCGAAATCCTTGAACCAGCGGATCCTCGCGGTGCCGACCGGCTCGTTTCCGGCATAAACGATTACGTGCGTGGCCTGATAATCGTTGCCGTCGAAGGTTTGGCCGGCCGATACCCCGTGTTCCTCCATGAAGCAGATGGCCCGGATGGAATAGGCATGGAGCAATTGCTCGTACGTCGTGACGATCTCTACGCGAATGTCGTTGTCGTTGCGTCCTGCTGCTGACAAAGCTTGTCTCATCGAATGCCCCCCTTTGGGTTGTAAGCGGAGCAGTAAGGAGCATAGGCAGGTGGCTGAGATGAAGGCATCAATATGTTACGCTGTTCTACATCAGCGTTGAACGGGAGGCGCAATTGACCGAAAATAAAGGGCCTGTGCCCCTCACCTGGCCTCAGCTATTGCATGAGGCCATAGAACGCTTCGGGACCGACTGGAGCCTGGTTCAATCCTATGTTGCGGAGCGGGTTGCGGCCATATCGGTTGCCGATCGTGACAGGTTGAACGACGAGCTGCGCCGTGTGCTCGCTTTCCAGGCCCCCCATCGTCCGGACGTTCTCCACTAGGTAGACGCCGGATCAACCCATGAAAAAGTCCCCCAATGCGGCCGACGGTCATATCGGCCGGCGGATGCGCCTCCTGCGCCAGCAGCTCGGAATCAGTCAGGAGCGGATGGGGGAGGCGCTTGGCATCACCTTCCAGCAGATCCAGAAATACGAAAAGGGCACTAACCGGATCTCTGCCGGGCGCCTGGTCGCCGTGGCCACCATCTTCGGCGTGCCGATCGAGTCCTTCTTCGAGGGGATGGAACCGGACACAAAGGCCATCAAGACCGAGCCGGACCCGTTACGCTTTCTGGACACCGCGTTGGGCCGCCGCCTGGGGCGTGCTTTTGGGGAGATCGGTGACGAGCAGGCGCGTTTGAAACTCGTCGAGCTGGCGGAGGCTTTGAAGGGCATGAGCAAGGTGCCTGCCTCATAGGCTGACCCGTTGCCGTTGGCCGTGCGAAGGCTTTTAAGCGGCCAGGCTGAGCGTCCAGAGAGGCGATTATCAGGCTGGTTGCGCCTGGCTCAAAATGCAATTTGTTCTCGTCTTGTTCACGGTTTGGGAATCGTGCTTTGGTGTGCCTCTGAACCATCAGAGGCAACCATGGCGCACACCCTTTCAGACTGGCAACGCGCCAGGCAGGACCGTGAGGAGCTCGATTTCACGGTCGAGGCCTGGACGCGGGATGCCCACGCGATCGACCAGGTCCTCAGCCGCAACGGCAACATGCTGGTGGCGCGCGCCGCCTTCGAGCAGGCCTGCTTGCAGTACCCCAACGTCTACCTGCGACTGCGCCATGGCTGCCGTCTCATCGAAGAGCGAAAGGGCACACCTTGAGCAACACAGAGATTGAAGACGTGGCCGCGGCCTACGCGGCCGCTTGCGAGGGCGACGTCAGCCAGGCGCTGCGCGCCGCCGTCGCTGACCTCATCGAAACCCACCGCGATGCGGAACAGCGATTGCGCGCAATGGACCAATGGGTCTCGCGCGGCTATGTGCAGGGGAGGGCAAGCGACGTTTACCTTAGAAGAGCGGGCGGATGTGCAATCTCTACTCCGTGACCAAGGGACAGCAGGCGATCCGTGACCTGTTTCGGGTGGCGCGCGACAGCACGGGCAACTTGCCGCCCATGCCTGGCATTTTCCCCGACTACGCGGCGCCGGTGGTGCGCAACACTCAGGACGGCCGCGAACTGACCATGATGCGGTGGGGGATGCCGTCCTCCCAAAAAGCACTTCTGGAGGCAACCCAGCGGCGGGCTCAGAAGCTGGAGGCCAAGGGAAAGGCCGTCGACTTCAAGGAACTGCTCAGGATGGAGCCTGATAAGGGCACCACAAACATCCGGAATGTGAAAAGCCAGCACTGGCGGCGGTGGCTCGGGCCCGACAACCGATGCCTGGTGCCCTTGACCAGCTTCTCGGAATTTAACGCCGCGGCTGGCGGGGACATCTGGTTCGCCTTCGACGCGGAGCGGCCGCTGACTTGCTTTGCGGGGGTATGGACCAATTGGACCTGCGTGCGGAAAGTGAGGGAGGGAGAGGTGACGTGTGACCTCTACGGCTTCCTCACCACCGAGCCGAACGCCGAGGTAGGAGCTGTCCATCCGAAGGCGATGCCTGTCATCCTCAGGACCGAGGAAGAGCGCGACGTTTGGATGCGAGCCCCGGCAGACGAGGCCCTGTCCCTGCAGAGGCCACTGCCCGATGGATCACTTGAGATCGTTGCCAAAGGCACCCGACAGGACGGCCCGAACCTACTGAGCTTCGCCTAAGGGAACCAGCACCCAACCGGCGGCACTTTCGTCGGCATTCATGGAGAGAAACATGGCCGACGACAAATCGAAACAGGGCAGTGGCGATCGATCCCGCGTTGCCGGTGGCGAAGAGTACGAGGTGTCTCATTTCGCCAAGAAACACGGTATCTCGGCAGAGCAGGCTCGCAGTCTCATCAAAGAACACGACAACGACCGCAGCAAGCTGGACGCAGCCGCGTCGAAGATGAAGCGTTAACCGCACCTGACGATCTGATTCGACTCGCTTTGGCGGGGGCTTCACCCTCACGGGATGGCAAAGCCTCCGCCCCGGCGACCCATCACGCGCGCGACCACGCCCAGCTCGACGGCTGCTCGTGGCCCCGTCGTGCCGGACATCCGGGACCATCGCCAAGGCGCGCTTTTCGACCTGCCTGTGCCCGGATGGATCGAGCCCTGTCTCCCCACTCTGGTTGCAAAGGCGCCAAGCGGCCCGCAGTGGGTTCACGAGATCAAGTGGGACGGATATCGCATTTCCGCATATCTTGACGCTGGCAAAGCGACCATACGGACCCGCAACGGTCACGACTGGACGACCAGGTTCCCCCTCATCGCTGAGGCCCTGGCTGCTCTGCCTGTTCACTCCGCCGTGCTGGATGGCGAGTCAGTTGTCCTGGACGAGCAGGGCCGGTCGGATTTTAGCGCCCTCCAGGCAGCCCTTGGCAAAGGGCGGGCGGGCAGGAACCCAGCGGGGAGCGCCATTTTCTACGCCTTCGACCTGCTTTTTCTCGACGGTCACGACCTGAGAGACTGGAAACTCGAAAGCCGACGGGACGCGCTCGAGGCGATTCTTTCTCATCGGGACGAGGTCATCCGTCTTTCCGAAGAGATTAAGGGTGAGGGACCGACGATATTTGCCCATGCCTCCCAGCACGGCCTCGAGGGGATCGTGTCGAAGCGGCGGGATGCCCCCTATAAATCTGGCCGGCGGGACGAGTGGCGTAAAACCAAGTGCGTCCTGTCCGACACATTCTTCGTGATCGGCTTCGAGACTACGGGCGGCACCCTCGCGAGCATCAGGCTCGCGCACTTCGAGAGCGGCACCCTTAAAGTCGCTGGCGGGTTAGGGACTGGCTTTAGCCGTTCAAGCGCAGCGGATCTGCTGAAAAGGCTCAAACCCCTCGTCACCATGAGGCCTCCGGTTGCCGGAGCTGGCGGCAAAGGTGTGGTGTGGACGAAGCCTAAAATCAGAGTTGAGGTCGAGTACCGCGGGTGGACCGCCGACTGCCAGCTTCGGCATCCGTCATTCAAAGGAATCCGCGAAGAATAGCAACGGGGTCGCTCGAAAAGGCTCGTAAGGCTGGGCATCCCACCACTCGGTCAATCACTCATTGATTGCGCTTCGAAATAATAACGTCAATATGGATGTAGGGACGTGCGCCAGAATTCTGGCTTGACCAACTGTCTCCCTATCCGGACAGCAACAAGACGTCAAACCGATCCGGGAAGTCTTATCTATGCTCGGTAACATTTGAATCGAGAAGTCCATTGTTTCTTCAACCAACTGAGCTGACGCTGTGGAGCGATGAGCACATTCGGCTCGCGATCAGCGCGGCGGGTATCGCCTTCTGGTCATGGGATGTCGATACGGACCGGCTGACCCTCGACGGCCACGGTTTCGATCTCTGGGGGGTATCTCGAAGCTCTGAGGTAACCTTCGCCGAGCTTTCGGAGCGTATTCATCCCGCAGATCGGGACAGGGTGCGGGCTGCGTTCATCGCCACAAGTGCGGTCATTGGTCCCTACGAAATCGATTTCAGGATCCTCGTCGACGACAATATCAGGTGGGTCTCGGCCAGGGGTCAAGGCAATGAGGCTGGTATTGTCGGGCGGACGATGTTCGGCGTCTTCCTCGATGTCACTGGTCGCAAGCAGGCGGAGGAGGGAAACGAATTGATGGCCGGCGAGATGAGCCACCGGGTCAAAAACCTCCTTGCCGTTGCCTCAGGGTTGACCGCCATAACATCGCGCTCAACTAACTCGACCAAAGACATGGCTCGCGAACTGATCCAGCGGCTTTCGGCCTTGGGCCGAGCGCACGACCTTGTTCGGCCTCTTCGAAGCCAGGACGGAAAGGCTGCGCTCCTGGGTGACCTTTTGACCGTTCTTCTGGCGCCCTACGACGATCTCGGGGCGTTCAGCGGTCGCATACGAGTTTCCGTGCCGCGAATGGGCGTCGGAGAGGCGACAGCGACGACCCTCGCCCTGGTCATGCATGAGCTGGCGACCAACTCGGTCAAATACGGGGCGCTCTCCTCGGAGACGGGCACGTTGGATATATCCTGCAACGCGTCGGAGGATGAGTTTTTGGACATCATCTGGACGGAGCGGGGAGGACCGTTGGTCTCAGCGCCTGCTCAGGCAGTCGGATATGGGAGCACGCTGATCGCGAGGTCGATGGACCAGCTGGACGGCGCTCTCGAATACCGATGGGAGCCAGAGGGATTGATTGCCATTCTGAAGGTAAATTCAGAGCGGCTCGCCCGATGAGGAAGTTCACCTTTGTGAAGTACTGCTTTCCGCGCAGCACTGGTAATCCGTTGAAGCCTTAGTCGCGCACCTGCGCAAGGCGATCCGACTTCGCACGTGCATAGCAGGCAGCGCCGCAGAGTAAGAGTACCTCGCCCGGGACAGGAACATTTCCTCTCCCCGCTTGTTAAGAGCCCTCGCCAGGAGGGTCGAGATGGACCGAGTTCTTCAGATTGTGAGAGTGCTTCTGGTTGGAGAAGAGACAACATTCACTGCTGACGAGGTTGAAGAGGCCTTTGGGGATCATGCCGCCTTTCTGACCGCGTGCCTGAACGCCAATTGCGAGGCGACATACCACAGGTCAGCCCTTTCTGACTTTTACCGTGTGAGGCGCAAGGCGGGGTCGGTGCGTCTTACCAGGCGCAAATAAGAGAGCAGGGAACTGCAATGAGTTCACCCTTCAAGCCGGGGAGAGATCAGCTCATGTGGCCTATCTGACGTCGAAACACTTCACGAACACTACGATCGCGTCTGGCCTCAGCGCAGAGAGGGCTGACCTCATTCTGAGTCTGGCGGATCAAACGCGTGTCCAGCCCACCAGGTCCGCTTCAGAAAGCCTCATCTGTTCCGCCAGCTGTCGACGGGCTCTACTAACACGGCTTTTGATCGTTCCGATCGCGCACCCCATTCGAGCAGCAGCCTCCTCATATGAGAGGCCTTCAATGGTCACCATCGTGAGAACGTCTCGGAAATCGGCAGGCAGCGCCGCGAGCGCAGAGGCAAGTTCTTGATGAATGAGTTTGTCATGCTGCTCCGGCGCAGTGGCCATCTTGCTGGCATGTAGACCGTCTGGATCAGCAACCTCCCGGCCGTTTCTCCTGATGCCACTAAAGAATGTATTTTTGAGGATCGTGACTAGCCAGCTGCGCAGGTTCGTGCCCTCTTCGAATGCCTCGCGTTTTGACAGGGCTTTGAGGATCGTCTCCTGGACCAGATCATCCGCAAAATCGTAGTTCCTAGACAGCGAAAAGGCGAATTTTCGGAGCTCCGGTAAAAAAGAAATTATTCCCTGCAAGAAAGCTGGTTCGGTTGGTTCCTGAAAGGCTCGGATGGCGAGAAATGTTCGCTTGAGAAGCCGTCGCAGATCGGGAGGAAGGCGCTGCGCCGTTGTCTCCGCGTATATCTCCTGGAGGAGCTCTCCGAGATGCATTCGGGTAGCGGAATCCAGTTGCGGAAAGGGTGGGTTGGAAATCTCAGTCACGGGCGAAGCTCCCTGGCTTGAAAATCAACAACCGTGAAAATTCCCTAACCGGGCGTTTGATCCGCGTGGTCAGGAAATTTTTTTACGATCCGAAACTCAAGAAGGAAATCACCGAGGCGACCGATTTCTCCTAGGGAGGAAGCCCCGCCGTCTCACCCTGATCGACCCGACGAGTTGGCCTCACGCGGCCGATCGGACCACCACTTTCAGCGGGAAGCCTTGTACAGCTCAAAACGTCCAACAAAACGTGCAACATCGATTTGTGAGACAAGTCTGAAATCGTTATTTTGAAAGGTATTCAGTGATGCGAACTCGCGAGCTGGCGGAAGGGGTGTCTGCCAATAAACGTTGAAAACATTGATATTTTTACCGCACACTCTCAAAAACCTAACCCTGCACCCTAACCAAAGACGCCGCAGCCCGATGCAAACATCGACGTGCGTCGGCGTCTTGACTTGAGTAAATTCATTTCCTAAATCAAATACGCAAGTTGAGTTTCGAGTATCTGCATAAAGCGTAGTCTACATCTTAAATTAACTTCGCAATTTGCGTAGTTAGTTCAGGCAATCGTGCCGACCATTGGAAAGTTAATAGCCGCCCTGCCGGGTGGTCGAAGCTCCAAGTGGTCGCCACGTCCGGCGACCACTCCAACCGGTCCGCCAAGTCTAGGCGGCCACAAGAGTAGGGTCGCGAAATGTCAAAAAATTTTCTTCCCGGTCGTTCGGAGACCGAAAAGCCACTCCTTGTTGACATCCCGGAGACAGGGCGGCTCCTTGGTGTCGGTAAAACGTCCGTCTACGCGCTCATCAAGTCTGGGAAGCTCAAAACCCGCCGGATCTTGCGACGCAACCTCATCACGCGGGACTCTATTGACGCGTTGGCGGACAATAGCGAGGGGGCGGCATTGTGAGCCGCGTGGTTGAACTCCACCGCGCCGACATCAGCGGAGAGGAATCGATCTGCGTTTCGATCGTAGTCGCGGACCCACTCCGACTCGACATTCGGATTGTAGAGGGAGGAGTCGCAACAGCGAACGGGCTTACCCTCGACGCGGCGGCACTGCACATCCTCGGCGATGCCATCCTTGAAGCTGAGTGCCGCATTCGGGAGGCTGACATCCTGATCAGGGCAGGAGAATTTAATGAAGGCAGATGAAGACCGTACGGAGCCTGAGCTTACGCTGTTTGACCTCGTTCAGACGCCGATATCGAGGACACCGCGGCGCCGTAAGAATATATCGCTCAGAAACGCGAAGGAAGGTGATGCATCGAAGCGCGCCATAGAAACCTTGAAAAGCTCCCTTGCACACCTGCCCCCGGACAGCATCGCCTTTGCTTTCGGCCTGGTTGCGTACTTTGAAGACAACGGCCGGCTGTCGAGCAAACAGCTGGCGTGGGCTCAAAAGCTCCCGACCCTGGTGATGGGTCCGGATGAACGCGCCAATACGTCGGCTAAGAATGTTCACTTCTTAAGTCTCGCTCACCACTCCGGCATCGTCGACGACCTCGTTTATCGGTTGAGCAATCTAAGTGGCACAACAACAAGAGCCGCCGTCCGCGCCACCCAGCGACATCGCTTCATAAAGCTAGGCCTCGAGCGCGGAGCAGGTATCCAGCGGGCAGAAAGGGACGCCGACGATCTCATCCGTGAAGCAACGAACCTGGTCGAGAACAAAACAGGAGGCAGCGGAGCTGCATGACGCTGTCCTCCGTTCGTCGGGAGGTGTCGCCCAAAGAAAAGGCCCCCACGCTCACGCACGAGAGGGCTCTCAAGTCGAAATTTACATTACCGACAGATGGCGCATTACCTGCTGAAAATCAACCCAAAGTCTGGCATCGACGGACTTCCGACGCTCGCTTGTTCGGATCGGTCGTCATGTCCGAGCGGCAGAGAGCGACTCCTGGAAGCCCTCGAGCCGCGAAGATAGGGCGCGCGATCCTCAGGCAAATAGCTGACCTGGTTCGTCATCGTGGTCATTCTCACGAGGTCTCGGACGACCTGCAGATTTACATCGAGGCCGCGCTTCCCCAACTTTCGCTAATCGAGCGGGCTCACGTGAGAGGACCGGCCTTGCACGACTGGGTTGAGGAGACCCTGCCTGTTTTGTTTCGATCTCGCCGGCCCGGCTGGCTGGCGGACATGAAGCTGGCGTTTGATGATAACCCGTACCAAACCTCGATGGTCGACCTCGGCAGGATGTTACGGGTGACCGACTCGGAGCGCCAAGGGTTGAAGCTCTGGCAGATGATGCCGGTTGATATGTCGCCTGAAGAGCTCCGAGAACAGTGCCTTCAGCGCGATCGGGAGCGAAAGGCGAGAACCCGGGCTGCTGCAGGTGCCATATCGCGTGAATCTTCCAAAGCTCGAGTTAAGCCGTGGGACGACGAAGGAATATCTCGCGCAGCGTGGTACCGCCGGCAACGTATCAGCCGCGCAGGGCAGCCGTCCGGAGGCTGAGCGAGCTCTTGCCTTGGAGGCCGTCCCGGCTCCGCTACCCCGCCTCCGACGCCCAGATCCGCGCGCACCGTCTCGCAAGGCTCGCACGATGAGCGTGATTGAGACCTTGTCCATCGTCGAGATAATCGCGGACCTTAAGGCCCAGAACCGCGAGCATGGCTTGGATGCCAAGACGGTGGCCGATTACCGCGAGGCGATGACCGAGGGCGCGAAGTTTCCACCTGTCGCTGTGTTTCGATCCGCTGCCGGAACGTTCCTCGCAGACGGCTTCCATCGATACGAAGCCGCCCGCCTCGAAGCGTTCACGTCGATCGAGTGCGATATCCGGACTGGCACCCTGCGGGACGCCATCCTTTACGCAGTCGGCGCCAACGCCGACCACGGCCTGAAGCGCACCAATGCCGACAAGCGGCGCGCGGTCATGCTCATGCTTGAAGACGACGAGTGGTCCGGGTGGAGCAACCGGGAGATTGCCAGACGTTGTCGTGTCGACGAAGCACTCGTGCGGCGAATGAGGGATGATACTGCGGTTAAGCCGCAGTCTGGCGAGCGTTCATTCGTCCATCCGAAGACCGGGAAGCCTGCAACGATGAACGTTGCTGCGATCGGCAAGCCCGCGCAAAAGCCCGCGTCCCCGCCTGTCCAGGGGGTGAGCGGAGGAAACGTGATTGAACTGGCGGGTCGGCTCGAGAGCCACCTCGGTCGAGGGCAGGCGACCGCCGCGCGACCCTCAACGCCGTCACGCACCTAAAGCGGATCTTTCGCACCACCACGCCCCAGGATGACGTCATGGAAAGCCTGCCTGTGGTCATCACGACCGACAGTCTCGTCACCATCGAAGGGGAAACTCGCATCCTCGATACGGATCTGGCGGCGGCGCTCGGAATTCAGAGCCAGCGCACCATTCGAACTGTCATTCAGGATAACCGGACGGAACTTGAGAGTTTCGGGAGTTTGATGGCGAGGCCGACAAACTCCGGAACCAAAGGTGGCCGTCCCGAAAATGCATTCCTCCTCAACGAGGAACAAGCGGTCCTCATAACGATGCTTTCCCGCACCGAACGCGCCAAACAGGTTCGTGCCGACATCATCCGAGTTTTCGTCGCCTACCGACGCGGCAGCTTTCGCCATCGACCGCGGTCGTTGACCCTCGCACGGATGATCAGATGGCCGTTCTCGAGGATGGAAAACGGCCCCGAAACGAGTGAGACAGATTCGTCCGCTGATATACGTAGTACTACGGGCGGACGAATTCGTCTCACCCTGTGTTTTTAATAACGAACATAGTACCTTAGCTATATAAATATACACACCGAGCTCTGAAACAGGGTCGCATCTCTTCCAATGAACGGGCCGGCCAAGCCGGACCTCCCACTTGAATTTTAGTGGCCGGGTGTCGAAGCGGGTGACAGTCAGTCGATAGACGAATGGCTGGACGGCTCGCGCCGCCTTCGTGGTTAGGCCGTGATCAGTCCAGACTGCCATCACAGTCAACGGTTGAGCCATCACCAACAGGCGCGCGTAGACCTGCCTCCATCCCGAGTTGGACGACTAGCGCAAAGATGGCCGCAATTGGCAAAATTGGCGCGACTTTAAGGGCCGGCCTCCCTCGATACGCACTGCGGCCGTGACCTTTCGAAAACAGTAGGTCTCCGCGTCATGATGGCCGCGCCTCAAGCGCGGGCCCAATCATCGATGTCATTTCTGACGTGCATTGAACGTCTGCGTGGATCGTCTGGTCAGAGTCGTGTGTGTCATCTCCACGGTTAGGACGACTGCGCACGGGATCGAACAGGTTAGGTCGGCTCAGGTCCGCTGTGTCGTCATGACGGGTGAGGCATGGGTGAGCCTCAGAGCTTGCGTTGTGAGACCCGGCGTTGATGGGACGTGGCACGCACATCTCTCACAACGTGGGACGAAAGGTCGATCTGTGATCGAGGGCGATATCAGAGGCCAGAGCTGGCAATGAAGCGCGGTTGGTAGTCTGGATCCCGCGAAGGACGAGAACGCCGTGTGCGGCCTCCGTAGACGATTTTACGGTCAAAAAGATCTAGGGACCGTATCCGCGAGGAGGGCGGGCGAGGCGCCCCGCAGCCCGCCCCACATCACAATTTTTTCCCGCTCAAGGGGGGAACGCCGTCCCAGAGACGGCGAACCCGGCCAAAACTGATCGCTCCGGTCGATCGAGTTCAGTACCGCGACGAGTTATCCACAAGTCAGATCGTATCCTCCACGATCACCGGCAATCATCGGCGTGCACCGACAGGCAATCAGCCGCCACTCGTTGCAAATCAGAAGAAAAATAGTGGTTCAACTCTTCGCCGTCGCCGTGTTGAACTAGCTCGCGATCAATCGCTGAGGCTCGTATGACACTTCTTCTGAAACTTCCCGTCGCCGCTCGAGAATTGGCAGTCGGCATGACGACGCTGAACTCGCTCGTTCGCGAAGGACGGCTTCCGATCCGGAAGATCGGGCGCTCAACACGCGTACACCGGACCGATCTCGAAAATTTTGCAGAACGTCTTCCCGTGGGGAACGTCCTCCGGGAGAGCACCAAGTGACGATCCGGACAACTGCAGACGACGAAATTCGCGGCCAGCGAATCTTTCGGATCGGCGGCACGAACACTTTCATCAGGGTACCCACTTCAAGCTGGCAGAAGCAGGCTCCGGAGATTGAACGCGCGCCATCAGCTGCCGTATCGTCGGCCGCCCCAATCACCAATTCCCCGCCACTGGCGTCTGCGCCGACGCAACCACCCGCGACGATGTCGCCGCCCGCGGCTAAGGCTAAGGCTCAGGCTCCGGCGCCACCGCCCAAGCCATCAGCCGGAAACTGGAGTTATGCGCTCGCAATCGCGAACGGGAAACTCGCCAGCGGCTCCTCGCTTGCGGGACCACCGCCCAGCTCCTCGGTCCAAGCGACCACCGCTCCGATGCAACCGGCACCGCCCCCTAGACCCGCTGGAAACTGGAGCGGCGCGATCGTAGCCGCGAACGCATCCATGTTTGGCGATGCGCCGAAAAACCAAAGGTAAGACGATGAACTTTGAAAAAATGCGATCGGTGCTGGCCAAGCCGGACCTGAGCTCCCCCGTTCTCACGGCCGTCCTTGCGGAAGCGAAGTCGCACCTTTCGGCCGAGGTCAGCGCCCTCGAGGCGCTCGAGGCAGGGCGCGGTGATATGATCCTCGCTCCCGATTCAGAACGTCTGAAGTACAAAGCCGACTTGGCCGCAGCTCGTGACAGTGTCGACGATGCAGCGGCCCTCGTCGGTGCAATCGAGGGGCGCCTGGCGGCCGCCCACGAGACTGAGGCGGAGAATGGACGCCGCGAGCTTCGCGCCAAGGCGGACAGTCTCACAGAGGCCGCGCGCAAGGCGCTCCGGCGCTACGTCAAGGCTGCCCGGGAGATTGCCGAGATCGTGGAATGTGTCGCCCGTGCTGACGAAGCCGTCCAGGCTTCAAATTCCGATCTGCCGGCGGGCGAAAGCCCGCTTCTGTCCCCCGAGTTCGAGCAGCGGGGCCGACTCGGCTCCGACGAGCGCATCGTTTCCGACGAAATCGTAACGGTCTGGGCTTATAGCGGCAGCGGCGAGCCGGTGCCGACAGATCTTGTCGCCCGGGTGCAGAGTAGCGGTCGCGGCATGGGCTGGATCCCGGCGCCGGAGGTTACGATGGGCTCGCCGTCGATCGAGGTCGTTCTACGGCGTTTTCGGCGGATCGAGCGAATCCCGGCCGTCTCTGCGGTGCATCTGGAAAGCCTTGCCCGCTCGGTGAACTTGCCAGGACTCACACATCTCGACCCGGTTATCTTTGAGCCGGCGCGGTGGGCCGATGGAAAGTCGGTTCTTGCCCACCTCGAGAAGCATCGGAGCGCGTCTGTTCGGCGGGAGCAGGAGGCGGAAGCGGTTGTCCAGTTCATCCCGGTTTCCGACCGTGTCGATGACGCGCCGAGCCCGCGCTACGACCCAAGCATCGGCCGCACCGTCGCCCCTAAGCGCGATGAGCGAAACACCACGCCGTGGCGCGAGATCGACGTCCACGTGGGCATTGTGGGGGCAAACTGATGGCACGCCAAATCCTCGCACAACTGATCCTAAACCTCCGTGACAACCTATCGGGTGGCGCTAAAAAAGCGGCTGGAGCGCTCGACGGCGTCGGCGCGGCAGCCGACCGATTGGGAAAGAAGCGTCCGGGGCTGGATGGTCTCGCGTCGAATCTGGACAAGGCTCGGATCAGCGCTGCGGCGATGGGGAAGGAGCTGCAACACGCTCAGTGGGGTACCGCATTTACACGCCAGTTGGAGAAGATTCGGATCGCACCGAGCGAGTTCGAGCGGTTGCGATCGAGCTGGAATAAGCTTCAGACCGATCTGGCCGGAGGCAGCCGTCGCGCGAATGTCGTTCTGGGCGCGCAGGAAACCTGGCGGAAAGAAACGCTCGGTGCCCTCGTCGCCGTCCGCGCCGAAACCGAGCGGCTTCACAACGCCCGCACCCGCCTCATTGCGGGCACGCGCGGCTTCGTCAGGCAAGGCCTTCTTCTGGGCGGGATCGGCGGTGGCGGATACTTAGCCGCTCGCGGCGTCCGTGGAACCGCAATCGCCACGGCCACTGAACAACGCGAAGGTGCCCGCGATTACCTTGGCGGGCTCTCCCCCTCAGACACCGCACGCATTGCGGCAACATCCCTTTCGGCATCCAATAAGTACCAGTCAGTCGACGTGCCTACGCTTCACTCCCTCATCCGGGAGTCAGCACTGTCGATGGGCTCTGTGGATCGTGCGATCCAGGTGTCAGAGTCGATTGCGCAGTCGATGACGGTGTTGCAGTCGTTGAAGGGCAAGGACGCTGCCCTCGGACAGCTGACTGGCTTTCTCAGGGCGCTCGATACACTCGGCAAAAATCAGGATCCGGCGCAAATCCGGAGCCTGCTCGATGGCGCCACGCGCGCGGCCGGTGTTCAGGGTGCAGAGTATAATCCCGCGGACGTGTGGACGACTGCAAAGACCGCCAAATCCGCAGGGTTCTCTCTCTCAGACGAATTTATCAATTCGGTCCTTCCAGCCTTGATAGCGGACATGGGCGCGGCACGTCCTGGCACCGCGCTCGGCTCGGCAACTGCCCAACTCATCGGAGGGCGCGCCACGCCGGCGGCGAAGCTGTACCAGACGGATCTCGGACTCCGCGACAAGAACGACCGTTTCACGTCACGCGATCTTTTCGCCTCGAATCCTTATACCTGGGCGAACGAAGTCCTTGCCCCGGCGCTCGCCAAGTCTGGCGTAGATACCGCAAACGAGGCCGCCGTTGTCGAGGCAGTAAACAAGGCCTTTTCCAACCAGACCGTGGCGGATTTGATGGGCCGCATGATCACACAGCGGGATCAAATCGACAAAACACGGGCTGCGTTATCGCGGGCACCGGGGCTCCCAGCCGCCGAGGGTTTGAGCGGGAAGGACCCGTTTGTCGCGTTCGAGTCGTCCGCCGCACAGCTCCGAAATGCCGCCGCGGCACTGGCTGATCCTATCCTTCCTGCGGCCACGGCCGCGATGAACGGATTCGCCAGTGTTCTCTCCCGTCTGAGCAGCAGCCTTCGCGAGAATCCTCTTGGAACATACGGCACGGCTGCCGCCGGTGCCGGTGCGATCGGGCTCGGCGGGTTCGCCACGTGGAAGGCCATCAAGGCGATCACAGGGGCCGCCGCTCTGGAGGGCGCCGCCGTGAGCCTAGTCGGCTCTGCCCAGGCGTTGACCGCGGCGGCAACGCGTCTCGGGCTCGGAACTGCGGCCGGATCGGTAGGGGCGGCAACAGCCGCCGCGGCAGCGGGCGGAGCTTCCTCCACAGCAGGCGCGGCCTCCTTGGCTCCCGCCATGGCCGTCCTCGCTGCCGGCGGATACGCGGTGTACAAGGTCTCCAGCGGCGACTGGCCCCTCCGGACCGAAGAGTCTCGGGCCGCTGGTCGCTCGCTGGAGCAGCAAAACAATCCGATGGGCTCATCCGCCTCCCAGGATGCGGCCCTGAAGGCGATGCTGGCCGGCCAGCGCGCCGGCGCCGAGAAAGCCAACGGCATCCGCCAAGGCATTGAAGCCAACGCAGGGCAGGTCGACGCGGCGTCGCAGTCCATCATGGATCGGATCCGTTCGTACTTCAGCAGCGGCGTAAGCGTCCCGGTGCGTCCGCAACTCGGCGGCAGCGCGATCTCCGGCACTCCGGCGGTCTCCAATCCGGCCGGCCGCGCAAACGGCGGGTCGGTCTATCCCGGCGGCCTCTATCAGATCAATGAGTTCGGGAACGAGTTCTTCCAGCCAGCCGAGCGCGGCTCGATTATCCCACGTCGTAAGATGGGGGCGGGCGGGGGCGGCGGCGCAAGTAGCCCGGTCTCGCTTTCGATCCATCCGACATTCAACATCTCCGGTAGCGCAGATCCGAGTTCGATCGCAGACACGGTTATGCAGCGGATCGAATCCGAAACCCGGCAGGCTCTCCGGAGCATGTTCTCCGACTACGGCTTGGAGATTGCCTAAAACCAATTGAGCGCGGGTTTCTTCCTTTGCCGCGCTCAAGGCCGCCCGGACCATCTCTGCGTCATGGGTCCGGGCGGCACCTTTCAATTAGCGCGGTCATCGCACGGTACGAGAAGAGCTCATCATCATGACCGGCCTACGTCACGCCAAGCTCTGCGCGTTCGTCTTCGACACGCTGCGCCAAAACGGCGAGATTAGGCGCCATGAGCTGTTTATGATGGCGGTCCAACGTATCGAGTTGGACTACGGCCCGCACGGACGCGAGATGCTGCGCGCCGTGCTCGATGAGCTTGCTGAAGAGGGCTCGATCGCGTTCACGCGCCTTACCGTTCGGCCTCTCCTCGACGAACGTCCGATAAAGCCACCGGTTAAGACGCGGCGCATCTTCCGTAGCCGCCCGATGATGTGGCACCTCAAAAAGCACGGCCGATTAAAACGTCGGGAGTTCCTGGCCTGGTGCCGCACGAACTACCTTGTCGAGGCATCGTGGTACGGCGGCCACCTTTTCCGGATCTCGCTCGTCAGGCTGCAGGTTCAGGGCGTGCTGGGCTTCGACAAGGACGAGGTCTGGTACGTGGACGAAAAGCGCAGGCGAACGCCGCGCGGATTCATGCGTGAGAAGCTGGAGCGAGAGGGCAAACTCGAGGAAGCGATCGCCAAGGTGCGACCGAAAACCGTTCGCCCGCGGATCCTCCGACTCCAGGAAGAGCGATCGCGTGAGCGGGAAGAGCGCCGCGCACGGCGCGCGGCGGATGTCACGAAAACCGCGAACGACGTCACTCCTCCGTTAGATCACGCTGGATCGCCGTCGACAGACGTCACGATTCGGCAGAAAGCCGTCTCGTCGCTGGCAGAATGAGTTGAGAGACGGCCGGCGACGTTGTCCCGGAACCGCGTGTCGGATCAGCGACCGCGACGCGTAACCGTCGAGATGTCCCCCCGACTGATCCCGATATCGGAAAGCATGTGGTCACTGAGTTTGGAAAGCTGGCGCTCGGCCTGTCGGTTATCGAACCACCGGCGTATCGTAGCGAGAACATGCACAATCATCGTCTGCTCCTTCGTTGGCCCCGACGCAGTAGGCGCGCACGGTGACGAAGGTGTGAACCTTTCGGGCAAAACGGCGGCTGTGCCCGCTCGCCTCTGCACTTGGTTAAGGATGTCTTACGCAGGACTTTGGGCGACCACGCTCCGGGCGCTAGCCACGGAAGGTCTGGAGAATGAGCAAAGCTGCAGCGATCGCATTCGCAACAGCCGCCCATGCGGCCCAGCGGCCTTGTCTGCCCAGATCGCCAATGAACTCGTCCTGATCATCCCGGACGGTGACCGTCGCGGCCTTCACCCCAAGGACGGCAGCTAAACCGGTTGCGACCGCGGCGCAGATCGTCAGGGCATGATCCATTGGGCCAATCAATCTTCCGGTTCAGCGGCGAAGTTTTTCTTGAGCCTGACCCCAGGCCCCTCGCCATTCTCGGCGATAAAGATCACGCCGGCGGCTTCGAGAGCGGAACGCAGTGCGTCCGTGGACTTTTGTGAGACGGGGCGCCTCTCGCGCTCAAAATCTACGATCGTGGACAATCCGACATTGGCCGCTTTCGCCAAGTTTGGCTGCGTCATGTTCAGCATTGTGCGAGCGGCTCGACATTGGGCAGGGGTCATAATTATCACAATTTAATGTTGACTTGGATTATTGTTGGAGATACGCATACCAACATCAGATGTTGATTTCAATCTAGGGAGATGGGCAGTGGGATCACCAAAAAAGACTACCCCCGTTGATGAGATCGAAATCCTCATCAAGGATTTTTGGATCACGACCGCGTCGACGATCACGGTGAGCGACCTCCCCGATGATGAGAGAGACGACGTGATCAACGCAGCGACTTGCCGGCAGGGCGAGGTCGCGCTTCAGATTGCGGTGACGCCTTCGGTATACGTTAGGCACATCGCCGAAAAGGTGAAGGTCCTCGAGCGCCTGATGGACAGGGGCGATCGTGAGTTTAACAACCTCATCATCGAGATGCTCCTGGCATCGGTCCGTGCGGATGCAGAGGTTCTCTCGTAGACACCCGATCCTAACGTCGACGTGGGCAATTTCCCAGTTCACAATCACAACGGTCCGTCGAGCGACGGCCGTCCCCCCACGAGGCTCGCGCCTTCTGTCACGAGGAACTCAGAGCATGAGTGACGACGAAACTCCAACGACAAACGTGGTTCGCTTCGTTCAAAAAGCTGATCGCAACAAGAGCGAGGAGTTAAAGCACCGGGATCTCGTCCTGGGATATTGTTTGCCCGATGATGCCGATGACTCGCTTGTGTGGGTAGCTCAAAGTCGAACGGCCGACGTTTTGCCTGACGGCCGAACCGCTGTCATCAGTTTGGATGATGGGCCGCTCGGCGACGATAGCTGGAGCCCCATGCGACGCGCCTTCAACGATCTGTTCCGGATAGCCCAGATGAGCCCGGTGCTGGCAGAAATACCGAATGGCAGATGGCTCCGCATCAAAGTTGAGGTCAGGGACGATTGGGCTGAACACCCCCTCAATCCAGAAAATGAGTGGAATTCAATCGACAACATCAGCGCGCCTGAGGATTTTGAGGCAATTGAGCCTGCGGTTGCAGATCGCCTTCGAATTAAATTCCCGACGGTGACTTAATCCGACGAGCACACCCGGCAATCGTGCCGGCCCGAGGGAACGACCACGAAGGCCCGCCACGGCGGGCTCTCCCACGATCGAGCGAATGGCATCCCCAGGAGACCAAATGCTAATGACCGAAACCGGACGGCAGTTCACGAGGCCGACCATGCTGTGATCGGACGTGTCCTCGGAATGATCTGCGGGAATGTGACGATTGAACCCGACGACGAGTCTGCGGGCCACAGCATCACAGAGGACATGTGGCCCACCCTTGCAGAGTGGGAGGCCCGCCAGAAATATCGAGACCCTGATTCAGCTATCCGGGGTCGAATAATGACCGTTCAAGCTGGCGCTGAGGCGGAGCGCGAGATCTTTGGTACTGACGGTGGCGGGGATGGCGATGACAGAAGGCAGGTCGCGTTCATGCTCGATAGCCTTCTGCCACTTGGTTCAGATCCTCTGCAATATGAGGCACGGTTCCGTTCGCGAACTCGGTGGCTGGTTCGTCGTCACAGAAAGAACATCGAGCGCGTAGCGGAGGCACTGCTCTCCCAGGATCGCCTCACCGACGATGAGGTCCGTGCCGTTATGCACTCCGAGTAGGCAAGCAGACCGATGCCCAAAATCAACCACGGACTGTTCGCGCGCCGCAAGGTCCATGAGCCCGCCGTTCCGATCGAATTCCAATCGCCGCCACGTGCAGGGCCCTCCAAGGCGTCCCTACGGGATGAGGCGGCTCGAGCAGTAGCAGACTTCAAGGCGCCGACGCCCAAACCGGCGTCCGCTCCGGCTTCGCGCGGGCAATCCAGCTCTGCTTTCGCCACACATCCCAGCACGGTTGCGCGCGATGTCTCCATCGAATGCCAATGCGGGCATAAAGCAGTGATCCACCGGGCGCCGGCCGATCTCATCAGAAGGCGATTGCGTTGCTCAAAGTGCGGGGAAGAGCCGCTGCCTTTCTGAGAGCGCCCCTTACTTCCTATGTGCGCAGGCCGCAGCGGCGGCACCACGTGCAGACGAACCCGACACAAGCTAATTCGAGCCGCCCGAAGCGCCATTTTAGCGTTTGTACGCGGCGATGGTTTTCAGGGAAGTAGTCTCCTCAGGATGGGAGCTGGTTCCAAAAGTTGGTTCAAGTGCCTTCGGAGCATCTCTGCAAACGACGATGTCATTGCCGATGAGGGCCAATGCTCAGGCCTGACGATATCGAGATCGAACGTTAGAGAAGGGCGAAATGGTCTCAACTGCTTCATGCCGCCAGGAATTTGGCTTGCTGTCAGGCGGTCGACGATAGCTATGCCTAGTCCGCGCATCACCAGTTCCATTGCAATAGACGTCCAGAAAACCTGAATGCGTCTGCGTGTGTAAACCTTCTCCTTGTCCAAGAGGGCATCTAGCCAGAATTGCGTGCGGTCGAGATGGTCATAAGTAATCAGGTCGCGTCCTTCGAGATCGCCGATCTCAATGATGGTTTTGTCCTCCAAGGGGTCCCCGGGCGGTACTGCGCAAAAGAGTTCAAGCTTTACAAGGGGCTCGGCAACGATGCCCGGCGGTTTAGAAAAGCAGAAGCACACACCAAGGTCGACCTGTCCCGCGGCAACCCATTCGATGATTCGCGCAGAGCTTCGCGTTTGAAGGGCGATGGATGCGCCAGGTCGTTCCTTCATGAAGCTCGCCACCAAGTCTGGCATCACGCTGAACGCCAGAAGCGGGAGGCTGGCAACCGTGAGATGCCCGCGCTTCTCGCCGGCGAGATCGTGCATGAACTGCTCCACATGCGCGAGGCCGAGAAACAGGCGGTCTACCTGATCGAACAGAGCACGCGCTTCAGGGGTTGGGAGTAAGCCGCTTCCAGACCTAACAAATAGCGGCAGGCCAAGGCGTCGCTCGAGTTGCGCGATATATTTGCTGGCTGCAGGCTGCGAAATCCGAAGATGTTTCGCCGCTCGCGAAACTGAGCCCTCCTGCATCACGGCACGAAAGATTTCGATCTCGCGAACGTTCATAATCAGACTCCCTCATAACCATATGGTTATGGACTGCCTAGAAAATTGCATTAGGCAGCTATGGATTTCAAGCTCTATTAGTAGGCGGTGTTTTGCGCTTAGGGGGTGAGTTTGGTGGCAGAAGATTACGCTCGTATGCAGCTTGCTTTCCCCCGCAGCATGTACGTTTCAAACTTGGAGATCGTTCAAAGCGATCTTCGAGAAAAGGGATTGGCGGCGGTCGCAATCTTTGATCCCGAAAGCATCTATTGGCTCACAGGATATCGCTCCATTGGCTACTTCACATTCCAGTGCGTGATCGTCATGCCTCAAGGCGGCCCTATCATGGTGTCGCGTCAGGTCAATCATGCAATCGCCGAGGCCAACGACAACATTGCAAGGTTTATCTCCATTGCAGACACCGCGGATGCTGTGGAAATCCTGTCCGGCGTCCTGCATGATCTGCTGCCAGAAGGAGGCCTTATCGGGCTTGAGACCCACTCAACCTATCTCAGCGTCGCCAACTACAAGATATTGGAGAGGGCGTTCAATGGAAACCTAGCCGATTGGGGGGGGGTGATCGAAGCCGCACGCATCATCAAATCACCTCAGCAGCTTGACTACATGCGTTTGGCCGCCAAGGCTGCGGTGGCCGGACTTGATGCTGCCGTCAAAGCCGTGGCTCCCGGTTGCACCGAGAATGACCTAGCCGCCGCTATGCTTCACGGGGCGACGAAGGCTGGAAGTGAATACACCCGTGTGCCACTCGTGGTGACCGGAAAGGCAACGGGTGTCTGCTTTACCACTTGGGAGCGCCGGGAGGTTAAGCGGGGCGATGTGGTCTTCTTAGAAGCAGCAGCGAACATCAATCGTTATCACGCTATGATTGCACGCAATTGCATCGTGGGCCGGGCAACCGCAGAGCATAAGCGTCTTGCCAGTATCGTAATCGAGGCCCTGAATCGTGGAATCGAAGCGATACGGCCAGGCACAACATCTGGAGAAGTCGACGCTGCCTGTCGCTTAGTTATCGATAAAGCGGGCCTTGGGCGCTATTTTGACCATCGAACCGCCTACGCAATTGGTATCGGGTTTCCACCCAATTGGGCGGAAGGACGTTTCCTCGCTCTGAAGCCCGATGATCCGACGGTTCTTGAAGCAGGCATGACCTTCCACTTGGTCCCTTCGCTGTTCATGCCTGACTATTGCTTCATGTCGAGCGAGAGCGTCGCCGTCACCGAAAATGGGTGCGAGGTCTTGACCAGCTATCCTCGCGAACTCGTCGAGATCGATGTTTGAGCAGCAATGCCGATGCAACTGGCAGAGCGGCCGGAATTGGCATGCTTGGAATGGCTGATCTTTAGGATTGGCTCCAGATAACTTACGACAGCAGGAGAGATGATATGCGCACGAACTGGATCTATCCAGCAACGGCAATCCTGCTCTCGGTCGCGGTCTGGCAATTTTCCGTCTGGGCCTTTGCCGTGCCGGCCTATCTTCTGCCGCCACCACTCGCGGTTGCTCAGAGACTTGTGGAGGATTTCACCTTTCTTTCGTACCATTCCTGGATCACTACGCTTGAAACGCTTGGCGGCTTTCTCCTCAGCGTTATCATAGGAATCCCCCTCGGCATTCTCCTCGTCTGGTCGCGCACGTTAGAGCGGGCCATTATGCCGTTGCTCGTAGTGTCGCAGGCCTTTCCAAAAGTAGCCGTTGCGCCCCTCATCATCATTTGGTTCGGCCTAGGGCTGTTTCCGAAGATACTCATCGCTTTTTCAGTAGCGTTTTTTCCTATCGTGGTCAGCACGATTGCGGGAATGCGATCGGTCGATGCGGACCTGAACGACCTGGCCCGCTCTATGCAGGCCTCTTCCCTAAAGACGTTTCTAAAGATCCGACTTCCCTTCGCCATGCCACAGATTTTCTCGGGCCTTAAAGTTGCAATTGCCTTTGCGACTGTAGGTGCCGTAGTCGGGGAGTGGGTGGGTGCCGAAAGTGGATTAGGTTACCTGCTGCTTTCCGCCAATGCGAATCTCGACACTGCGCTGCTCTTTGCAGTTCTAGTCGCGCTGATGGTGATCGGTCTGGTACTTTACTATGCAGTTGAACTTGCGGAGCGTCTGATGATCCCCTGGCACATCAGCATCAGAAGTGATGAGCTGCGCGCCTCTTCCTAGAATATGTCACGATAACAAATGAGGGACACATGAAAATTCATCGGACATTGTTGATCGCGAGTGCGTTGGCTGCTGCAGTCTTCGCATCCGCTCAGGCTCAGGCTCAGGCTCAGGCTCAGGCTCAGGATAAGCTCAGCCTGCGTCTGGACTACAGCGTCTACGGCACGCATGCACCATTCTACCTCGGTAAAGAAACGGGTCTCTATAAAGATGCTAATATCGATCTTCAGATCGGTGAGGGCAGCGGCTCCAGCAACACGGCGAAGCTTGTCGCGCAAGGCACGGACCCTGTCGGCTTCATGGATTACGGCACCATGGCCAAAGGCGTTGCCTCGGGAATGCCACTGAAGGCGATCTTAGCGGTTCATCAGCGATCGCCTATGGTGATCATCAGTCATGCGGACAGTCCCATCAAGTCACCGAAGGACCTTGAGGGCAAGATCCTCGGCATGAGCGCGTCTGAATCAACAGCTCAGATGTTTCCGGTCCTGGCTTCGGTGTCGGGCACCGATACTGCAAAGGTAAATGTCATTTCTCCCGCCGTCGGCGCCAAAACCGCTTTGTTTCTCCAAAAGCGCGCGGATGCGATCACGGGTGTCACCTATTTCCATCTTCCGCCTCTTGAGGCTCAGGGAGCCAAGTTGCACTACTTCTACTTCGCCGATTTCGGGGTCAGTGCTCTTGAAGGCGGTGTAGTCGCCAATACGGAATGGCTAAAAGCCAATCCCGATTTGGCACGTCGCTTCGTAACCGCCACGCAGAAGGCCTTCGTGCTAGCCAAGGCGGAGCCGGCCACGGCCGTCGACGCCCTCATCAAGGCCCGGCCTGATCAGGCGCGCAACAGGGATTTGCTCGTTCGGCAACTCGAATTATCCATGAGCGCCACAGCCACTCCGAACACAAAGGACATGCCGTTTGGAAAGATGTCGGAGAAAGATTGGCAGACGATGATCGAACAACTCGTCCAATCGAAGCAAATCGCCGAGAAAATAGCCAGCGACAAGCTCTTCACGAACGAATTTTTCGCAGATTAAGTTAACGCTGATGACCACGGACGCTAATTTAGTCTCATCCGTACGAACGGAAGCAGACATTCAAATCGCTGGGGTCACTCAGCGATTTGGAAGCCTTCTCGCTCTCGACACCGTTGACCTAAGGATCTCCGCGGGAGAATTTGTCTCGGTCCTCGGGCCCTCGGGCTGCGGAAAAAGCACGTTGATGAGAGCCGTTGCTGGTCTCGTGCCTCCAACGGCGGGCACGATTCACATCGGAGCGGATCTGGTCCGCAAACCGCATCCCGATGTCGGGATCGTCTTCCAGAAAGCCACCCTTCTCCCGTGGAGAAATGTGAGAGACAACATCACACTACAGCTCGAGATGCGCAATCTTCCCGCCGCGCGCTTTGAAAAACGTCTAAGGCAGCTTATTACGCTGACAGGTCTTGAAGGCTTCGAATCGGCTCTGCCTCATCAGTTGTCGGGCGGTATGCAGCAGCGAGTCGCCCTGTGCCGGGCGCTCATTCACGATCCAAAGATCATGCTCATGGATGAGCCCTTCGGTGCGCTCGATGCGATGACGCGTGAGACGATGAATCTGGAGCTGCAACGCGTCTGGCTCGAAAGCCGCAAGACTGTGATGTTTATCACCCATAGTATCTCGGAAGCCGTCTTTCTCTCCGACCGCATCGTCGTCATGAGCAAGAGACCGGGCAAGATCGCTACCATCATCGATGTGGATCTACCGCGGCCTAGAAGCTTCTCTATGGTTGGTGAGCCTGCCTTCATCGAAGCAACGATCCGCATCCGCGAATGTTTTGATGCATTAGGAATGACGGAGTAGTTCTTCCACCAGACAGGAGCGGCTGTACTCGCCGTGTTTCGAGGCACGGGGCGCGCCAGTCCGGCTCGCCGGATATTTTCGTCTCGTCTTGGGACAGAGACGCCTAAGGTGCCTGATCGAAACAGCTCAGCAACCTGGTAGACGCGATCGTGATATAGAGCAGCGTCAGCAGCAAAGTGAGCTTTTATCGCGCGCCTTTTCGGAAGGCTTCTTAGACCGCCGGGCCCGAAGGGCGATTTAGTACCGTCGATCGCACCAACGGTCGACTGTCGATCGCACCAACGGTCGACTTCCGCGTGCTGGCAGAAAATAGTGTAGACACGATTATCCTTCTCGGCCCTGACAACCGCTTCTCGTACGTGTCGCCGGCCGCTACTCAATTGTTCGGGTGGACGCCCGAAGAGATGATTGGTCGAAGAGCGGAGGAGTACGTTTTTCCCGATGACCTCCCCGCGATCCAGCAGGCGATGTCAAAATTTAATGCCGGACTGGCGGAGAGTGCCAAGACCGTAATACGCCGTTTCCGGAAGGACGGCACACTCGTGTGGGTTGAGGTCACAGCACGCGCGTTGCTTAACCCTGCGTCAAGTGAAGTAAACGGCATCGTTCTTGTGATGAGAGACGCTGAGGAAAGAAAACGGCACGAGCAGGAACTGGAGGCTTTAGCCAGGCAGGACGGACTGACGGGCCTTGCAAATCGGAGGGCTTTTGATGAGGTCCTCCATCTGGAGTGGCGCCGCACGCTGCGTGAAGGAACCCATCTCTCGTTGCTGTTGGTCGATGTTGACCACTTTAAGCTTTTCAATGACCAGTACGGACATCAAGTTGGCGACGACTGCTTGCGCGCAGTCGCAATTGCCGTCCAGGGGGCAGCGCGCCGGCCTGGCGAGATTACGGCGCGCTACGGCGGGGAGGAGATCGCCGTCATTTTGCCCTCTACAGACGCAGCCGCGGCGCTTTTGGTTGCCGAGCAGGTTCGCTTAGCAGTCGAGACTCTACGCCTGCCACACGCCAGAAATAGCGAAGGAGGGGGCTTGGTGACAGTGAGCGTAGGAGCGGCAACCGCTATGGCAAGCATGGGCGGCACAAACACAATGCCCGAAAGCCTACTGACCTCCGCGGATATGGCTCTCTACAAAGCGAAGGAGAACGGGCGGAACCGAATTGAAACGGCGCTCCTGCTCGCGAAGCCGTGACGCTGGACGTGCTAGTAGGTCGATTGACGAACGCGGCGAACGCATTCACGATGGCTCAGCGCCATTCCCGCGAGACGCTCCAGGATGGAAAAGAGCCTTAAGGGGTGGCATCCCATCGCTAAGATCGGAAAGATCCGAGGGATCGTTATCGGTGTTTGGTGTGCGAGCGACGAGCACGGCAGGATGAAAGCGATGATGCTTGATCCCGGTGGCGTCTGGCATGACCTCTACGAGATAGACCATTCGGAGCCCGCTGCCCTTAGCCGAGCTATTGCCACTGCAGAGGCCGTCTACAAAGCCCTAAGGGTTGCAGCTGATGGGTGGCGGGTAGAGCCGCCGTAGCCTCGTCGTCGAACATCACGGCCGAAGCAAACGCCCCGAGGGCGCACCCTTTGCGTCGCTGTGACTTAGAAACAAGTCGCCCCGGCAACGGACTGGCCGCGCCGGGGCGTTGTGGAGGTCTCGGTCGATACGCAACGCGACCGATGGAATCAAACGGTAATCGAGCTCTGTTAAGGCTCCCTGACCGAAATTCGAACCGCTGTCCGGCAACTGCCGGATTACGCAACAAAAGCAGCGTGTCGTAGGCGTATGGTCCCTTAATCGCCGATTCTGAAGCCCCTCTTTCGAGGTAGGTCAGTGGACGTTGAGCTATGTTGCAGGCATGCAACACGCGGATGAGCCACTCGCATAGCATCTCGGGATCCTGAGGCGCCCTCTTTCATCGGCGGCCTCAATCCTGAGCCTGTCATGATCTTTACCTTCGACGAGTAGGTATCGGTCGCATTTCCGTATCTGGGAAATAGTTGTCCCACCGGGCTGCACCGGTTTTCAGATTGACCTCGATCGCGAACCACCGCGGGCGTCTACCTTGGAATATTCGCCGATACCCTCGTGAGGGTCTGCCCGGTTTCACCAGTGGATCTTGGTGCAAACGTGGTTCGATATAACCGTTTACAGATTGAGGCGTGGGCTAACGCCCTTCCTCCGAAACTGCGAGGAGCCCAAGCTTCCATGTACCAGAAATTGATGTCAGCAAACTCTGGAGTGGCAGCCGCCGAGGAGTTGGCGGCGGAGGAGCGACGCCACGCTTCGATTGAGCGGGATCGGGCTAACGCCGTGGCATCCCTGCAGCGACAACAAAAGACCAGGTAACAGCGAAAAGCCTTCGTTAGCTGCCCTGCTGACCGGCCCAACAAGTCAAAGGAGCTCTCGTTCGGGGTGGGTGCGATCGCGAAACGGCGACGAGACGCCGGTGCCGGTTTGAGGTGATCTGTTCCACGGCGAGTCTAGAAAGCAGTGATTTGTCGGTTGGAGGATAGATTTTCTAGTCAGAGACCAGTTGCTGGACACTCCAAAGGCGCTCTTGAACATCCTGTTCCAAAACCTTGAGCAGTGTCTTCCCGTCTACGGCAAGCAACTTTTGTTTCGTTCTTTCGCGAGGAATCGCGTTGTGCTCCTCGTTAACTTCGTGTTCTACGAGAGCGTCCCAGATCAACTCTTCCAAGCGCGTGAACTTCGCTTTCATTTCGGCTGGCATGAAAATTCCGTTCTTCAACAGGTATACGTTGAATTCGCGACATGAGGACCTACACTTGTCGAGGTGGTGCCAAAATATCGCTTTTTGGTAGTACTCTAGTTTGTCGTGCGACGCTCTAAGTTCTTCCCGTTGCGTGCCGGTGAGTGGGCTTCCAGCAAGAAACTCTTCAAGCTGTGGAAGGGTCATTCTGTTGACGTCAGGGTAGCTTCGGAAAGCGCTGGTGAATCCCTTAACTGAGCTGTGCGCGTCGATTAAGCGTGCCCATGCCTCTGGAACGACGTCGAATTCCCGCTCGTGAAGCTTTGTTGTCCGATCCATCAATGAGTTGATCCGAAACCGAAGTTGTTCAAGCTCTTTCTGCTGAGCGTGCTTATAGGCTTGGAGCCGTTCGTCGAATTTTGCGGTCAGCCACCGCTCACCCAAGTATCGGAAAAGGCCGTACACAATTATAGATATGCCGCCTCCTGCGACAACTATCGTTCCGGCAGCTGTGGCGAGGGTTGAAAACGCGGCTTGGGCTTGACCGAGGTAACTCATAGCGAACTTGGCTTAGCGCGTTTATACTGTAGGTTCACTGAGGAGAACAGCTTCTCAAAAATTTGGAGTGTCGCCTCTGGAATAATCTTCTCCGGAGAAGAACCCATCTTCGTCATAAACTCGCGCGCGGGTCGCGTTTTATTAAAGGTAAAACCAACATCCGCGAACGCCCCCTCATACTGCTTTACGATCCTCGGAACCTGCGGGTTTAATGTCAGCTTCTTGCCTCTTAATTCCTGCTTGTAAGTCTCACGGACGAGAGCATCGTAGACAGTAGCATCTAGCAAATCCTCCATATCAGCCTCTCGTTGGTGAGGAAGAGCCTCCGAGACAAGTATTACCGCTCGCTCATGGATCATTCTGGTTGTGACAAGTTCCTTTCGGGCCTCATGTCCGGCCTTCTCATCATCGAGCAAAATAATGACGTTAAGCTGCTGTGACGAAAGGAGCGCCACCATATAGGAGATCTTTCCGGCGCCCCCGGCCGGCGTAATCACTATCTCGGGCTCAAGCGCTATCCTGCCTAAAGATCGCAGGTGGTTGTTGATAGATGAGAGAATCCAGAAATCCGTAATTCCTTCGACCAGTAACATCGCGTTCCCGACAAACAGTGTCTGGGAGATACGATACCCCAACGCGGTCTGGAGTGGGAATAGTGTTCGGGAGTCACCCGTTGGATCATTAGTGACGGTCGTACCAGTCTTCGGCGAGATGTTTACCGTCCGAACCACACTAATGTCGTCTGGGGGCACCATAAACGGCGAGTGTGTTGTGTAGATGATCTGGTTTGGAAGATCATGCCGAAAGTGTCTTAGCAGGTCCTCCTGGGATCTCGCATGCAGATACAGCCCTGGTTCATCCAGAAGCAGAATAGCACCATCAGCATTGCCGCCATCGGTATCGGCGGCAAAGGTGATATGGAACGAAAAAAACCACCTAAATCCACGGCTCCGCTCATCAAGATTTACCTCGACGGGATAGGTCTCGTTTGGATCGGAAACGAGAGTATCGAGATGTGGACCATCGAGGTTAAAGCGCACCGTCAGTGAGCGATCCTTCCAGAGTCGGCGAATTTCACCTGTTACCAGAGCGCTTGCCCGGTTGAGGAGCTGACTACGGGTTTCATGATCTTGATTTTGACGCAAGTTATGAAGCATTTGAACTTTGAAATCGGCGACCTTGGCAAGCTTCTCGAAGTTCTCCTCCGCCGCTGTAAGCGGGGTGTTCTGCCCCCGGTTCTGAATATACTGATCGATATCCTGGTGACCACTTAACTCGGGGAAATCTGATACGTAAACAAAAAGCGGCAGCCATTCTGCGACCGCCGATCGAGCCTTTTTGTGTGCATCATCATAGGACGTGATGGTTGCAGCACGCTCCTCCAGTTCAGCAAGGGCTTCGTCGGCCCCATCACTAAGGATAACTCCAGCTCTCCCAAGTTCTGCACGAAGAGCAGAGGCGTGCTTTGTTGTATTGGTCGCCCAAGATTTCGCCAGGGTGACAACACAGCTAGCTGCTTTGAAGGCGTCCCAAGCACTCCTCGCAGCAGGGGCCTCACCTTCGCTCGCACGTCCGATTTCCGCGAGGACGACCGGATCTAGCTTTCGAATGTTGGCTTTGGCTTCTTTTTCGGTGATGGAAGGAAAGGCAGACCCAATGAGGTTGACCCAAAGCGTCGTGCCATACCACCGCCCGACCTCTACCTTTTTGATGGATTGAGCAAAACCAAGTATGTCTGTCAGTTCCGATATTTCATCTTCTGTCAAATCCCAACGCGTGGAAATCACAGGAGTTGTAGAAGTGCATTCCTCAAGTCGACGATGCCGCGGGAAGTCCTTGATAGGCGACATATCTTTCCGGCCGCCCGGAGGGTTTAGGCTTTGAAGAGCGAGGAGTAAGTTTGATTTGCCACTTTCATTCCGGCCGACGAGAGATGTTAGCTTGTCCGCTCGAACCCAGCCGCTATCTGTGACGGAACGAAAATTCTCGACCTTGAACTCTGTGAGCTTCATTTTGTGGCCCTATCCCAGCTGAGCCATAAGATGACGACGCTCATGCAGTGAGTCGAGTGGGGTCGGTGACTCGATTGTGAAATCCATCCAGGGCGGTCCTGAACTCTTCAGATCACTAACGCTTCGCGAGAACAGGGCCGCGCAGCCGCCAGAAAATCTGGATAGGCGCGTTAGATTTCAGTGGGTTGGCGTGATTTCGCCCGGATTGGATAGTTCCCAAACGAGCGCTGAGCAATGGTGCGAGGAAGAACAAACTTCCACAGGGGTGTTGCCGCCGTGTCGCGTCAAATCAGCCGTCGCCTTCTGAAATCGTTGAAAATCTGCCGAATCCCGGACGGGGCGCGTCTCCGGTCGTTCCCTCGCGCAACTAGGTGGCTGCGGCTGTCGGTTGATCTATTGCCTAGGGGAAAATCAATGCCTGACGAGACTCCGCCAACTTCCGGCGACCCAAACAAACCCGATCGGACCTGTTGAGCCTGGCTGTGGCCCTTGCCCCGGTTCGGCGAAGCTCGAGAGGAAACGGATTTTCCAAGAGGGTGACGAGCGAGCAAACGGGTGCAAGCGAAGGCGCCTGAATGACCAAAACGAGCGCGGCCTCAAGCGGTAACTAGCGGATCTAGAAGCCGGACATCACACTAAGTCACATCCTGTCGGTAAGGACGGCTATTCCTGGTAGGCAGAGGGAATGTGACTTACCCAAACTGATCAAAATGGCACTACCTATGCTTTTCGAGCTGCGGCGATGTCCACGACAACACCCGGATCCTTCGGCTCAATGAAGGTGGCCCAATCTTTCATGAGTGCCCTCCGCTTTTCCAAAGCATCGCCACGACGGTACGCGGCTTCAGTCTCATCCTTCACTACGTGAGCAAGGGCGAACTCTACCACGTCGCGAGGATAGGCCGTCGTCTCGCCTGCCCAATCTCGGAATGATGACCGAAACCCGTGGGGTGTGGCGTCCGTCACCTTTAGGCGGCGCAACTGCATTTCCATCGCCATCGTCGAAAGCGGGCGCCCCTGTCTGGAACCGGGGAATACGTAGGCGTCCGGATCATCTGACCCCGGCAGAAGCCCAACCTCCTCAAGAATCTCGACGGCTCTACCACTCAGGGGGACCCGATGCTCTCGCTCTGCCTTCATTCGGCCTTCCGGCACGGTCCAGAGCTTCGCTTTGAGGTCTACTTCGGCCCAGGTCGCACCAAGGGTCTCCCCCGATCGGGCGGCCGTGAGAATGGTGAACTCGAGTGCGCGGGCGGAAATTGACCCAACTTCCCGAAGTCTCGAGAGGAAAGCCGGAACGTCGTCGTACGGCATGGCCGGATGGTGCCGAACTTTTCGCTTGGTCCTATTGCCTAGGGCGGCCCGCATGATGGGGGTGAGGGCGGCCGGATTTTTCCCTTCCTCCCTCAGATTCTCTGCCATGGCTGAGTCGAGCACCCGCTCGATCCGACCTCGAACGCGAGAGGCGGTCTCGCGTTTCGTGTGCCAGATTGGTCGAAGAATCCCGATTACGTCTGCCGATGTGATTTCATCCACGGGCTTGTCCTTGATGGATCCGGCGTAATCGATGAGGGTGTTTCGCCATTGCTGGCGGTGCTTGGGGTTCTTCCACTCCTCGGCAAGATGGTCCATCAGGACGACGGCGACATTCCAGAAGGTCGGTTTGGCCTTCACCTTGGAGGCAGATTCCGCCATGGTGCGCTTTGCTGACTTTGCCTCCCGGCGGGAGGTGAGGGGATCGATACCCTTATCCTTCAGCGCGTCGAGAGCAACCGCCTCTGTCCGGGCGGCCCTGAGCGAAACCTTCGGATACACGCCGAGCCCCATTTCAGACCGTTTGACGCCGATCCTATAGATGAACACCCAACGCTTATTCCCTTTCGGGTCCACCCGAAGGTAGAGACAGGCGCCATCGGCATGAAGTCCCGCCTCTGTCGCGTTCTTCACGAACATATCGGTTAGGAGGTGTTTCGCCATGACTTATCCAGATGGGACCCGGCAACCAGAGCCCTAACCGAGAGGATGCGAATCGCCAGTTCCAAGTCCAACCCTAACCGAAAACCCTAACCAGTTTCTTGGCTTTTGAAAGGTCGCGGCGAACGTGCGCGAACAGAAACGGACGCTAAGCCTTCGATTTTGCGGAATTTTTGTGGATAATGGCGATCACTGGCGAACGCACTAAAATAGCGTTCTGGCGGAAGGGGTGGGATTCGAACCCACGGTGGGCTTGCACCCACGGCGGTTTTCAAGACCGCTGCCTTAAACCACTCGGCCACCCTTCCAGCACAGTGCGAGCGAGTGCCTGTCTATGGTGGGTTCACCGGCGTAGTCAACCGCAAGCTTAAGTCAGCCTCCGACAGGTTTTTGCTTCCGCAGGTCGATGGGGGTGCACGGGTGACGGAAGCAGATCGAAGCGATTCTTGAATGTGGCAGCATGTGGCTTCCGTGGGGCAGGTGTGGCTGAAAGGCGTCAGTCGGCGAAAAACAGAGGCGATGAGCGCCGCAAGCGACAGGGATCGTGAGACACGGTTAAGGCGCGCTTTCGTTTGGTTCATGAGTTCAGCCAAAACGCTGCTAAAGAATCGGTGCTTCGGCGATTAACGCCCGCTAAGTTCTTGTTCTAACGATATTTTACTCCTGCCTCATTTCTCTTTGCGGAACCGGAGGGTCGCAGCAGACAGGTGGTGGCGGGCAGAGGCCGGCAAAGGCCTTCATCGTTGACTGTTCTCGCATCTGACTTTCAAAACGTCCGTTATCCACCTGAAAAATCATCATCTTTACTATAACTGCAACCTTACGGTCGTTCCCTGGCCCTTACGTTGACAACTCCATGCCTTTCATCTCCTTTTAGCCTCTGGACGGCCACGCATGGGGCTATTCCGAAGTTGCGAAACTGGCCGTCTATTGGGCGGGCAAGGGGATGCAAACCAAGATGCTTTCAGAACGCGCCGAACCGAGAACCGGTCAGACCCGCTCCATTGCTGCCTGCCGCTGGTCCCCTCTCGTCCGCCTCGCAGGCGTTACTGCCATTGCGCTGATGGCCGCAAACTGCTCATCCAATATGCAAGGCGGCATCGACCCCAAATACGGCGTCGCGCCAAGCCCGCGTGTGGTTCGTGACGGCGACCCTGTGCCGAAGGGCGGCGGCCGCGAGCAGCTGGGAAAGCCCTATACCGTTGCGGGCCGGACCTACGTTCCGAGTGCAAACCCCAATTACAAGAGCGAGGGCCTCGCGTCCTGGTACGGATCGAATTTCCACGGGCGCCGCACCGCGAACGGGGAGGTGTTTGATCGGGGCTCGGTCGCCGCCGCCCACACGACCATGCCGCTTCCCAGCTATGCGCGGGTTACCAACGTCCAGAACGGCTACTCGATGATCGTACGCGTGAACGATCGCGGACCCTTCCACGGGAACCGGATCATCGACGTTTCCGAGCGGGCTGCCACCGCACTCGGCTTCAAGAATCAGGGCACCGCGCGTGTCCGGGTCGACTATGTCGGCCGCGCTTCGACCAATGGCAGCGACGATCGGATTCTGCTCTCCAGCTTGCGGACAGACGGGCTGCCGGCCGCGCTGACCAATACGCTGCCGACGATGCTTGCAGACGCGACGCCGCGCCCGGCCCCCATGCGCGAGGCGACTGTCGCGCGGGCTCCTGAGGCTGTCGAGCAAGCCGAGCCGGTCCAATCCTTCGCCTCCCAGCGTGTCGCCACGGCTGCCGACCCTGTGAACACGTCGATGGCCCGTTCCGCACCGCTTCCTCCGGAGCGCCCCTTTGATCTTGGGACCATTCCGAGCGCTGCTACGCCGGTCCGCGTGAGCGCCGTGTCAACGGGCGCTGGCCAGGCACGATCAACAGTAGCCGGCTTGTATTATGCTGAGACAGAGACGTCTCGGGCTATGCAGAAGGGCAGCGGGTTCGTGTCTCTTGACCGTTCGAAATTCCTGACGCGCTAGGGACAGCGTCAACTGCCAGGACCGATGCCGCAGGCGAGGGCCTGCGCAGCCTTCAACTGATATGCCGTTGAGGATATCAGGACTGTAAGGCCTCGGTTGCTGTCGGGCGCGCAGGGTTTGATTCATCGACAGTTGAAGACAGGCACCCTGCAGGAGCGGGGCGTCGTCAACTTGCGCCCTTCGTTCCCTGGCAGCTGGCCGTATTCGGCGGAAAACAAGCCCTCACTGCGGCTCGATCAACCATGCGGCGCGGATTCGCGCGCCCTCGTTCGAGGACCATTTCGGCCTCACTTGCTCGTGTGCGCCCCCCGTGTGAGCCACCGCACCGAGCTCTCTGACGTTTCCGATCTGCCAAGAAGCGTTGCCTTGAAGCGCCGCTGGCATGCTACAGATTCAAACTCTCCTAACGGAAGAGTTGGCATGTCTGGCAAGCGACGCATTTCAGGGCTTTGGACGTTGATCGGGCTAGGTTTTCTCAGCTCCGGTGTACTGGCTGCCGGAATCGCCAGCGGCGCTTCTGCCCAATCGTTTCAGACGACCGCGCCAACGGCAATTCTGATGGACGCGGACACACGGGCAGTTCTGTTCGAAAAGGGCGCCGATGATCTGGTGGCCCCGGCAAGCATGGCAAAGATCATGACGGCCGAGGTCGTCTTCAACGCCCTGAAGGCGGGTCGCCTCACCATGGACAGCGAGTTCACGATTTCGGTCAATGCGTGGAAGAAGGGCGGGGCAGGGTCCGGCGGATCGGCGATGTTCGCCAAAGTGAACACGATGGTGCGCCTGGAGGACCTCCTCCGTGGTCTGATCATCCAATCGGGAAATGATGCCGCGATCGCCATAGCGGAGGGAATCTCGGGGACGGAAGAGAACTTCGCGCGGCTGATGAACGAGCGGGCGCGCCAGATTGGCCTGACGAAATCGAATTTCCGTAACGCGACGGGCTATGGGGAGCCGGACCAGAAGGTCACGGTCCGCGACCTCGCCAAGCTCTCACTCTTCGTCATCGAAACCTATCCCGACTATTATAAAATGTTCGGCGAGCGCGAATTCACCTGGAACAAGATCCGTCAGTTGAACCGCAATCCTTTGCTGGCGATGGATATCGGCGCGGACGGCTTGAAAACCGGCAATGTCGACGAGTCGGGCTTCGGGCTTTCAGGCTCCGCGGTCCAGAACGGGCAGCGCCTCATCGTGGTCGTGAATGGCATGAAGACCGCCCGCGACCGGGCGACGGAATCGCGCAAGCTCCTTGAATGGGGGTTTCGGTCGTTCGAGCAATTCGCGCTGTTTGCGCCGGGTCAGGTCGTCGGCGAGGCACAGGTCTTCGGTGGGGACCAACGTTCCATCCCGCTTGTCGCCGAGCGACCGGTTCGTGTACTCGTTCATCGGGGAGAGGGCGACCGGCTCTCGGCCCGCATCATCTATCAGGGCCCCTTGCGGGCCCCCATCAAGAAGGGCACGCAAGTGGCCCGGATCGAAGTCAACCGCGGCGACACGAAAGCCCTCGACATGCCACTTTTCGCTAACGAGGATGTGGCAGTCGGGACCATGCGGCAGCGGGCCTTCGACGGTCTTCTGGAGATCAGCACCGGGTGGGTCCGGCGCGCGGTCTCGGACGTGTTCAGCGGGATCTGATGGCGGGAAAGTTCATAACGTTCGAAGGCGGGGAGGGCGCGGGCAAATCCACGCAGATTGCGCGCCTGAAAAGCCGTCTCGAACGCATGGGAAAGACAATCCTGGCAACACGCGAGCCCGGTGGTTCGCCCTATGCGGAGGACATCCGCGCGTTCATCCTAGCAGGGAATGCGAAGCCCCTGGGAGCCTTTGCCGAAGCCTTGCTGTTCACCGCTGCCCGGATCGATCACATCGACCACACCATCGCCCCGGCGCTGCGGGCTGAGACGCATGTACTGTGCGACCGTTTCGCCGATTCCACCCGTGCCTATCAGGGTGCGTCGGGGGAGGTGGAACCGGCGCTGATCCGGAGTCTGGAGCGCGCTGCCCTTAACGGATTGCGGCCCGATCTCACCCTCATCCTCGATCTGCCGCCGGAAACGGGGTTGGCCCGGGCGGGGGCCCGGCGCGAGACGAGGAGCGAGGAGATCGACCGGTTCGAGGCCGAAGATCTCACATTCCACCGCAAGCTTCGCGAGACGTTTCTGGCGATTGCGCGGACAGAGCCGGACAGGTGCGCGGTCATCGACGCTGACCGCTCGGCGGATGATGTGGAAGGAGCAATCTGGGAGATTGTGAGTTCCCAGTTGCCGCGCCTTGCCGGCCAGCGCGAGAGGAATGCGGATGTCGCGTGATGCAGGCGAAGCCGAGCCGGACGGATTTGCGGGGGCCCCGCACCCCCGCGAGAACTTTGCCTTTTTCGGCCACGGGGAGGGCGAGGCGGCCTTTCTCGATGGTTTGCGGGATGGGCGCCTGCACCATGCCTGGCTCATCGGCGGGCCTCAGGGGATCGGAAAAGCGACCCTTGCCTATAGGGTTGCCCGGGCTCTGCTGGACCCTGTCAAAAGCCATGATCGATCCATCCAGACCCTCGACTGTTCGCCGGATTCGCGGGTCGGCCGTCAGGTCGCGGTCCTCTCGCATCCCAATCTCGCAGTGCTTCGCCGAGCCCCGGCGACTGACAAGAAAGCCGCTACCACAACTATCCCGGTCGAGGCGGTCCGCAAGGCGCTCAGCATGTTCGGCTCGACGGCGGCCGATGGCGGCTATCGGGTCTGTATCGTCGACAGCGCCGAGGATTTGACAGTCGCCAGTGCGAACGCATTGCTGAAGGTCGTCGAGGAACCGCCCCCGCGCTCGATCTTTCTGATTGTGAGCCATGCGCCGCAACGGGTGCTTCCCACGATCCGCTCCCGTTGCCGACGGTTGCTGCTGCGGCCGCTCGGGGCGGCCGACATCGCTGCCTCGATCGACGCGATCGGGCCGCCCTGGACCGATGTGCCGGCGGCGGTCATGAACGAAGCGATGCAGCTAGGGGAGGGCTCCGTCCGGCGGACGCTCGATCTCATGGACGCCGATAAGGTCGCCTTCATCGGCCAGGTTCAGGGAATTCTCGACCGCCTGCCCGGTTCCGATCCGAAACAGGTTCTCGCACTGAGCGAGAGCCTTGCTCGACGGGATGCACAAGACAACTACGAGCTTGCCCTGGATACGGTGGAACGCTGGGTGTCTCGGCGTTTGCAGGAGGGCGCCAGCCTGGGCGCTGCCCGCCTTGCGCCGCTGGTAGAGGTGTGTGACAAGATCGCCCGGAAAGCGCGCGAGATCGACGTTTATAATCTCGACCGTCGCCCTCTCATCCTCGGACTGTTCGACGATCTGGCGGATGCCGTGCGACGAACCGCCTGATGGCTGTACGCACTCACGCCTCAGATCGACACCAAGGTTGCCCCATGGCCGACAGACAGACATTTTACATCAGCACGGCCATTTCCTATCCCAACGGCGCGCCGCATATCGGTCACGCTTATGAGATTGTCGCCTCCGATGCGGTCGCGCGCTTCAAGCGCATCGACGGATTCGACGTTTTCTTTCTGACCGGCACGGACGAGCACGGCCTCAAAATCCAGCAGACGGCGGACCGCAGCGGCACGACGCCCAAGGCGTTGGTCGACGAAATGGCGGCCAAGTTCCAGGCGATGGCCGATCGTCTCGACGCATCGTACGACCGATTCATCCGCACCACGGATTCTGACCATCTGGCCGCCACCCAGGAGCTGTGGCGCAGGATGGAGGAGCGGGGCGACATCTATCTGTCGAAGTATTCCGGCTGGTACTCTGTCCGGGACGAAGCCTATTACGACGAGGCCGAGTTGGCCCGGCAGCCTGACGGGAGCTTCCGCGCTCCAAGCGGCACACCGGTCGAATGGATCGAGGAAGAGAGCTACTTCTTCCGCCTCTCGGCCTATCAGGACAGGCTGCTCCAACATTACGAGGACAATCCCGATTTCATCAGCCCACCCACGCGCCGCAATGAAATCGTCAGCTTCGTTCGCTCCGGCCTGCAGGACCTGTCAATCAGCCGTACGACCTTCAACTGGGGCCTGCCGGTTCCCAACGACCCCAGGCATGTCATGTATGTGTGGGTCGACGCGCTCACAAACTATCTGACGGGTTGCGGCTTTCCTGACGAGACGTCTGAGCGGTGGCGCTACTGGCCGGCGGACGTCCACATTATCGGCAAGGACATCGTCCGCTTTCACACGGTGTACTGGCCCGCCTTCCTGTTGTCGGCCGGCTTGCCGCTTCCCAAGCGGGTGTTCGGCCACGGGTTTTTGTTCAACCGCGGCGAGAAGATGTCGAAGTCGGTTGGCAACGTCATCGACCCGTTCACCCTGGCCGACACCTATGGGGTCGACCAGCTACGGTATTTCTTCATGCGAGAAGTGCCCTTCGGTCAGGACGGAAATTATTCTCATGAGGCGATCGTCAACCGGATCAACGCGGATCTCGCCAACGACCTTGGAAATCTGGCTCAGCGCTCCCTGTCGATGATCGCGAAGAATTGCGAAGCAGCGGTGCCGCAGCCAGGGGCCTTTACCCAGGCCGACCAGGATATGCTGTGGCTGGCGGATGGATTGCCCGCGAAGGCGAGGGCGGCTGTGGCGGATTACGCGCTCCACACCGCGCTTTCGGAGATCTGGGCGGTGGTCGCGGATGCCAACCGCTATTTTGCCGCCCACGAACCGTGGAAGCTTCGCAAGGATGATCCGGTCCGGATGGCGACGGTGCTGTACGTGACAGCCGAGGTTCTGCGGGCGGTTGGCATCCTGGCCCAGCCCTTCATGCCAAGTTCGGCCAGCAAGCTCCTGGATCTCCTGGCGATCGCGCCTGAGGATCGAATGCTGGTGCGCGTCGGGCCCGACCACCGGCTTGTCCCCGGGCAGAGCCTTCCGCAACCGCAACCGATCTTCCCGCGTTACATCGAGGCAGAGGCCTAGACGCTTCCGCACGACGCGGCCCGCGCCCTTCAGCGAAAGCACAGATGTTCACAACCTTCATGTTCGCCACCGGGATCGAGAACAGCATCCCGACCATCAATAACGGCCGCACCCGCATCGACGAGATGGAAAAGTGCGGCCACTACAAGCTCTGGCAGAAGGATTTCTCGCTCCTCGCTGAGCTCGACATCCAGGTCCTGCGCTACGGACCGCCGCTTCACACGACCCTCGTCGGCCCCGGCCGCTATGACTGGTCTTTCGCCGACATGACCTTCGCGGAGCTGAAACGGCTCAACGTGATCCCCATCGTCGACCTTTGCCATTTCGGCGTCCCTGACTGGCTGGGCAATTTCCAGAACCCTGATTTTCCCCAGATTTTCGCCGATTATGCGAAGGCGTTCGCGATCCGGTTTCCATGGGTCCAGCTTTATACGCCGATCAACGAGATGTACGTCTGCGCGCTCTTTTCCGCGTCCTATGGATGGTGGAACGAGCAATTGCGGTCGGACACCGCCTTCGTGACGGCGCTCAAGCATCTGGTCAAAGCCAATGTTCTGGCGATGGAGAAGATCCTCGAGGTCCGCCCCGATGCGATCTTTGTCCAGAGTGAGTCGTCCGAATACTTCCACGCCGAGAATCCCGCTGCGATCCAACCCGCCGAGGTCATGAATTCCAAGAGGTTCTTGTCGCTCGACCTGAATTACGGGCGGCGGGTGGATTCGGAGATGTACGAATTTCTGATGGATAACGGCATGAGCCGTAGCGAGTATCATTTCTTTCTTGATCGCTCGTCCCTGCGGCACCACTGCATCATGGGCAACGACTACTACGTCACCAACGAGCACCGGGTTGCCGCCAACGGGTCCACGGTCGCGGCGGGCGATATCTTCGGCTACGACGAGATCACGCGGCAATACTACGACCGCTACATGTTGCCGGTGATGCATACGGAGACCAACTTCATGGAAGGTCCCAATGGCGACGAGGCGGTCAACTGGTTGTGGAAGAACTGGGCGAACGTTCTGCGGGTCCGCAATACCGGCGTGCCGATCATGGGATTCACCTGGTATTCGCTGACCGACCAGATCGACTGGGACACCGCTCTCCGCGAGGAAAATAACCGCGTCTGCCCGGTGGGACTGTACGATCTCGATCGGAACATCCGGCCGGTCGGCCGATCCTACAAGCAACTCATCGCAGATTGGGGCGACGTGCTGCCGGCCCAGAGCGTCTGCCTGACGCTTCCGCTGATCCTTCCCCAGGAATACCAAGCGCCGCTGCCGTTGCGTCACCAGGAGCAGGTCCTCGAGCGTATCTGCAAAACCACGAAGGACGACATCCATAAGGCAGCAGGCTGACGGGACGGTGGACGGCGCGGTCGGATCGGTCTTATGAAGGCGAGGGCGGGTGCTCCGTCGACAGAGGAGGGGCTTCCGCGCATGTTGGTCGACAGCCATTGCCATCTCGATTTTCCGGATCTGTTCGACCGCCTTCCCGCGGTGCTTGACGCTTCGGCAGCAGCAGGCGTCGGCAGGATGGTGTCGATCTCGACCTACGTGGCGCGGTATGACGTCTATCGCGCGCTGGCCGATACCCACAGTGAGATCTTCTTCACGATCGGCACACACCCGCACAACGCCGCCAGCGAGCCGGACATCCCCGCTGACCGGCTGGTAGACCTTTCCCGCCACCCGCGTTGCATCGCCATCGGCGAGGCCGGGCTCGATTACCATTACGACAAGAGTCCGCGCGATGTGCAACGTCAGGTGTTCCGGACCCATATCGCGGCCGCGCGTGCGGCCGGCCTTCCGCTGATCATCCATGCGCGCAACGCCGACGATGACATGATCGAGATCCTGACCGACGAGATGGGGCGAGGGCGATTCGACGCGGTTCTGCACTGCTTCTCGTCTGGCGCGCGCCTCGCCGCCGTGGGAGTCGATCTCGGTCTCTACGTGTCCTTCTCGGGGATCCTGACCTTCAAGAACTCCGAGGATATCCGCGCGGTGGCAGCTTCCGTCCCCACAGACCGGCTTCTGGTGGAAACCGACGCGCCCTATCTCGCGCCGATGCCTTATCGGGGCAAGACCAACGAGCCTGCTTATGTCGCTCAGACGGCCCGCGTTCTCGGCGAGGTGACGGGCGTCAGCGAGGCTGAAATCGCCCGCATCACCACGGCGAATTTCTACCGGCTCTTTGCCAAGGCACGCGCGATCGACGCAGCCACCGGATGGGCGGCGGCCTCATGACAACCCATGTGACGATCCTGGGGTGCGGATCATCGGGCGGGGTCCCGAGGGTCGGCGGCGGATGGGGGGCGTGTGATCCCGAAAACCCCCGCAACCGACGTCGTCGCTGCTCCATTCTGGTGCAGGAGAAGAATGGGGGCGGGACCACCAATGTGCTCGTCGACACCTCGCCTGATCTTCGCGAACAACTGCTGGAGGCCGGGACCTCCCATCTCGATGGCGTGCTGTTCACGCATTCGCACGCCGACCACGTCCACGGGATCGATGACCTTCGGCCACTGGTGATCACCATGCGTCGCAAGATCCCGGTTTACGCGGACCGCATGACGAGCGAACTCCTGCTCGCGCGGTTCGGCTATTGCTTCGAGTCGCCGGCGGGAAGCGGCTACCCGCCGATCCTCGAGGCGCACCGCCTCGACAATGGCGCTCCCACAACATTGTCGGGCGCTGGCGGACCCATTACGGCAACGCCATTCCGCATGGTGCACGGCGATCTCGATGCCTATGGCTTCCGGATCGGCCGGTTCGCCTATGCGCCCGACGTCAGCGAAATGCCGGCCCACAGCGTGGAGATGCTGCGCGACCTCGACATCCTCGTGCTGGATGCCTTGCGTTATACGCCACATCCGACCCATTTCTCTGTCGAGGAAGCCCTGGACCTGATTGCGGATGTCAAGCCGCGCCGCGCCATTCTCACGAATCTCCACACAGACCTCGACTTCGAGACCCTCCGGGCGCAACTCCCGGCAAATGTCGAGCCTGCCTATGACGGCCTGCAATTCGCGACGATCTGAGAACCTGTCCCGGGCGGTTCGCCAGGCGGCAGCGAGCGTCGGTGGAGCAACGGAATGTCATAAAGCGGCTCGGACGCGATGTGAGAACACGGCACCGCGAAGGGTGCAAATTGATAACCTATTCCACTGATTGAGCAATTTAAGTTCCATAATATATCTTATGCGAAATATGGATGGTCCAAGTTCTTCTGGATAAGTCCGCGCCTATCCTGACTCCCCGGTTCCCAGATGGCATAAGGCCGGCATGAGATTTGTGAGACGCGTCCTGGGGCATCGCGCGGCCGGAGGCTTTGCGGCCGCCGCGTTTGCGTATCTCCTGATGTTCCAGGGATTGGCGGGCGCCCTCGCCCAAGGCCGCGTGGTGGGTCTGCCGATGGATGTCGGCACGCTCTGTATTCCCTCGGCTGATCCTGCCGCCGGCCCAGCCGCGCCGGGTGACGGAGAGCGTCACACACTCTGCGCAATCGTCTGCCAGCTTTCCGGCGCGCACGTTGCGGCGCTTCCTGCCCATGCACCGACCTTTGGCATCCAGCGGGCACCGCAGGCATCCTGGCCTGCCCGTCTGGTGACGGCGCCGGCTACGCGGCATTTGCCGCTCCATGTGGCGGAAGCCCGAGCGCCGCCCCGCATCGGCTGATCTCTGCCTCCGAAATCACCGGCTGCCTTTGCGCGGCCCGTTTCATGGCGCGTCCTCCGACGCTTATCCGAGCAATCATCATGTCTGACCAAACCCTGAGCCTGGGTCGCGCTGGCGCGCGCGCTCAAAGCGGATCGTCCGATCTCTATCGTGCCGTCTGGCGCTGGCACTTCTATGCAGGCCTTCTTGTCCTGCCATTCCTGATTACGCTTGCCCTCACCGGCGCTCTCTACCTGTTCCGCGACGAGATCGACGCGGTCGTGCACGCCGACCTCAAGCGGGTCGCCGTCACAGAAGGCGCCAGCCGGATCGCCCCCTCCACGATGGTCTCCGCGGCGCTGTCGGCCCATCCGGGCAAAGCGGTCAAATACACCGATCCGCCGACGCCCGGATCGTCAGCAGAGGTCACCGTTGCTGCCGCGACGGGCCAACGCCTTGCGGTCTATATCAATCCGTACGATGGCCGGGTCCTGGGGTCTCTTCCCGACCGGGGCACGGTCATGTGGACCGTTCGCACTCTCCACAGCCTCAAGTATTTTGGTCCTGTCGCCCGCGGTGCCATCGAGATCGCCGGAGGCTGGGCCATCCTTCTGGTCGGGACGGGGATTTACCTTTGGTGGCCGCGAAGGCAGGGCGGCGGCGTGGTGTCTGTGCGCGGCACCCCCAAACGTCGGGTTTTCTGGCGCGATACACACGCGGTCACGGGCGTTTTCGTCGGCTTTTTTATCGTCTTCCTGGCGGTCACTGGCATGCCCTGGTCCGGGGTATGGGGCGAGAAGGTGAACGAATGGGCGAACGGGACCAATTTTGGCTATCCCACCGGGGTCTATGTAGGGGTTCCCATGTCGGACGATACGCTCAGGCAGACCGGGCCCAAGACGTGGTCGCTGGAGCAGGCGCGGTTGCCCGAATCCGCCACCCCTGCCCGCCCGACCGATCCTGTCGGCCTTGACGCGGCCGTTGCGGCCTTCGGTCGGATGGGGCTGCACGCGGGCTTTGCCGTGAGCCTGCCAACCAAGCCGAAAGGAGTTTATACGGGTACCGTCTATCCTGACGACCTCGCGCAACAGCGCGTGGTGCACCTCGACCAATATACCGGCAAGCCCCTGCTGGACATGAGCTATGCGGATTACGGGCCGGTGGCGAAATGGCTGGAATTTGGCATCAACGTCCATATGGGACAGCAGTTCGGGCTTGCAAACCAGCTCTTCCTGCTGGTGGTCTGCGCCGCCATCGTGCTGCTGGCGGCCTCGGCGGCCGTCATGTGGTGGAAGCGACGCCCGGCGGGCTCATTGGGCGTGCCGCCCGCCCCTTACGATCCGCGCGTGATGAAGGGAGTGATCGCGATCCTGTTCATCGGCGGTATCCTGTTCCCGCTCGTCGGAGCCTCGTTGATCGTGATGGTGATCCTTGACCTCACGTTGGCTGCGAGACGTCGGGAAAAAGCGGCCTGAATTTGCGGAATGCCGCCTCGGAAGGCTCTGCTCGTTCGCGTAGCAGAGCCCTCCGAGCCGCGGGGCCGTTGCGGCCAGAAGCTCAGTCTTTGTGGCTACAACGCCCCTGTCAGGTAAAGCAGAGTGCCCAATGTCGAGCATGCCGCGATCGTCTGGAGCACGCCTGCCTTATACCGGAAGATGGCAACCATGGCCCCAAGGGACAACGCCAGCGTCCAGCCGTTGAGGCTCGCAAGGACGGGCGCGTCGAAGCGGAACAGACCCCATTCGAGCAATCGTGTCTCTTCGAAGAGGGTATGAACGGCGAACCAGACCGCGAGGTTCAGGATCACCCCCACGACGGCGGCGGTCACGGCTGACAAGGCCGCGGTCAGGATCGTGTTGTTGCGGAGGTTCTCCATGAACGGCGCGCCGATGAAGATCCACAGGAAGCACGGCGCGAACGTGACCCAGGTGGCGAGCAGGCCGCCCATGCTGCCGGCGAGAAGGGGCGGCAGGGCTCCGGGATCACGGAAGGCTGCCATGAACCCCACGAATTGCAGCACCATGATCAGCGGCCCTGGCGTCGTCTCTGCCATCCCGAGGCCGTCAAGCATTTCGCCCGGGCGAAGCCAGCCGTAATGGTCGACCGCCTGCTGGGCCACGTAGGCCAGCACGGCATAGGCGCCACCGAAGGTGACCATCGCCATCTTCGAGAAGAAGATCGCGATCTGGCTGAACACGTCAGCCGAACCGAGGATGGCGGCGGTTGCCAGCACCGGCACGAGCCAGAGCGGCAGCCAGATCGCGGCTGTTTTCAGGACGCCACGTGTTGTCGGACGGGCATGGGCCGGGAGATGCGCCCCAAGCAGGCTGTCGGCGTCGCTCAAGCCGGCATGCGCCTGCCCCGGCCGGTCGATCGCAAAATGGGTCATCCCTGCCCGTGTGCCGCCCGCACCCGCCAGACCCGCCGCCACGATGATGACGGGAAACGGAACGTGGAAGAAGTAGATCGACAGGAAGGCGGCTGCCGCAACCCCGATGAGCACCCGGTTGCGCAGGGCGCGTTTGCCGATCCGCAACATCGCCTCCAGCACAATAGCGAGAACGGCGGCTTTCAGCCCGAAGAACAGCGCGGCAACGAAGCCCACGCTGCCGAACAGCGCGTAGATCCAGCTCAGCCCCATGATCGCCACGATGCCCGGGAGGATGAACAATCCGCCCGCGATCAGCCCGCCCCGGGTACCGTGCATCAGCCAGCCGATATAAGTCGCGAGCTGCTGGGCCTCTGGGCCTGGCAGGAGCATGCAATAGTTCAGCGCATGGAGGAAACGGCTCTCGGAAATCCAGCGCCTTTCATCCACAATGATGCGGTGCATCACGGCGATCTGGCCCGCCGGGCCACCGAAACTGAGCAGCGCAACCCGCGCCCAGACGCGGGACGCCTCCCTCAAACTCACACCATGCGTGGGAGGGCCGACCGCGGCTTTTTTCTGAAGCAGGTTCGGGTCGTCCATCTCAGTCTCGAGGCTTTCTGACAGGCCAGTGATGGGTTTCGTCCGTGGCGTCGCGGCACCAGCGGTAGAACGCGTCATAGAGCGCGATCCCGGCCTCGAGCTGGGGAAGGTCGTCTGCGTACATCCGTGACAGCCCAAGCGACGCGGCGAGCAAACCGGCCGCTTCCGGCGCGAGTTCGGGCTGCGCCGTATCCGCCCCGCGGACGATCGTTGCCAGTCGCAGGAGAGGCTCCGTTCCGAGGCCAAACTCATCGACCATGACGTCGAACGTGCACAGCGCCCCCCGGTGGCTCCAGAACACGCCCTCGCCTTCAATGTCGAAGGGCGCCGCCCCAAAGCGTAACGCGACCTCGCGAACCTCCGACGGGCTGACGAAGAGGAAGACCGCCGCGGGATCGACGAACCGCCGGATCAGCCACGGGCATGCGATCCGGTCGACTTTTGGGCGAGAGCGCGTGACCCAGAGTGATCGGCCGCGCTTGTCATGTGGCGGGATTTTGTCGGCCGGGACCATGGGCAGTTTTGCCGTAGACCAGGCCAATGCGCCGCCCTCGAGAGTTTCGGCAAGGGCCCCGGCATGGCGAAGCCAGGCCGCGACGCCCTGGCTGAGCTTCAGTCCTTTCTGGCAGATGACGACGACCGGGCGGCCCGTGAAGTCTGGCGCCCAGTCGGATGCGTCGGACCAGGAGCGCCGGAAGGACCCCGGGATCAGGCGCGGATCGGCCGCGAAATCCTCATCCGTTCGGACGTCCATGAGGATCGGACAGCCGGGCGTGCCAACCAGACGCGCAAGTTTGTCAGGAGATATGGTGTTGATCGACGACATGATGCGTCCTCTCGAGAAACAGGACGCGATTCTTGGGCATGTCGCCTCGTGGGGAGATCGCGATCCCCATCCATCCATTCGACTGCCGCTGGCCCGGTGTTGTCAAGGGCGATTGCAACTGGCCTTCGTCCCCGGCCGCGGTCTAAGGAGAGGGCTATACCAGCCGGAGAAACCCCTGTGACACTCTCGTCGGATATCGCGCGCTTGTTGGAAATCATGGCAGCCCTGCGGACGCCCGGTACCGGCTGCCCATGGGATCTCGACCAGACCTTTGAATCGATCACCCCCTACACGATCGAGGAAGCCTACGAAGTTGTCGACGCGATCCAACGGGGAGATTTGTCCGACCTGCGGGATGAGCTGGGCGACCTGCTGCTGCAGGTCGTCTTTCATGCTCAGATGGCGGGCGAACAGGGGGTATTTGATTTTGGAGACGTCGTCGAGGCGATCACCGGAAAGCTGATCCGCCGTCATCCCCATGTCTTCGGCACCACCCGCGATCTTTCGGCGGGCGAGGTCAAGACGCTGTGGGATGAGATCAAATTGGCGGAAAAGCGCGACCGTCGGGAGACCCGCGAGAGGCTCGGAGCCCCGCCGGAGCCGGGGGAGACTTTCCTCGGCGGCATTCCCACCGCCCTGCCCGCCCTCACCCGCGCCCAGAAGTTGACCGCCAAGGCCGCAAAGGTCGGGTTCGACTGGCCGGATCCAGGGCAGGTTGTGGACAAGATCCAGGAGGAGTTGGCGGAGGTGGCCGATGCTGCAGCCTCAGGCCAGCGGGATCGAGTCGAGGACGAGATCGGCGATCTCCTTTTCGCCGCAGCCAATCTGGCCCGCCACTACGACATCGATCCGGAAACCGCCTTGCGGCGCACCAATGCGAAATTCGAACGACGGTTCGGTTTCATTGAAACGGCCTTGGGGCACCGCGGCGAGTCGCTTTCCCAGGCAAGCCTTGAGACGATGGAAGAACTCTGGATGGAGGCCAAGCTGGCAGAGCGCATGCCCCGCTAAGCCTCGCTCCTCAGAGGGATTGTGCGGACGGAAACCGGTTCAAAAACTGCGGCTCCTTGCCGGGCATCACCCGCACGCGCAAAATCGAATGGCCCTCATCCGTGGTTTCGCGATCGAGAATTTCCGTGTTCTCGTGGAGCCAGGCCAGACCCTGGCCATCCTCGGGCTCCACGTCGACCTGATAACTGACCCGGCCCTTGGAAAGGTGCTCTTCGATCAAGGCAAGGAGTTCCGGAATGCCCTCCCCCGTCAGCGCGGAGATCAGCACCGGCCGCCGCTCTTCGTCGGTGCGGCTCGACTTGGCCGCAAGCTTCGCGCGGTCCTCTGGTGACATCAGGTCGGCCTTGTTCCAGACCTCGATAATCCGCTTGGTGTCGTCTGGATCGATCCCGAGTTCGCGCAGGACGACCGCGACATCGCCGGCCTGGGCGTCCGTTTCCCCATGGGAGACGTCGCGGACGTGAAGCAGCACATCGGCCTCAACCACATCCTCGAGAGTGGCGCGGAAAGCCGCCACCAGCATCGTCGGAAGATCGGAGATGAAGCCTACCGTATCGGAGAGGATCGCCTTCTCTCCATGGGGCAGGTCAATCGCCCGCGAGGTGGGATCGAGAGTGGCGAACAGCATGTTCTCCGCCAGCACGTCCGCCTCGGTCATCCGGTTGAACAGGGTCGACTTGCCGGCATTGGTGTAGCCCACAAGAGCGATAATCGGGTAAGGCACCCGCCGCCGGCTCTTTCGATGCAAGGTGCGGGTCTTTACAACCGTTTCGAGCTCGCGCTCGATCCGCGTCATGCGCTCCTGAATCATGCGGCGGTCTGCCTCGATCTGTGTCTCACCGGGTCCGCCGAGGAAGCCGAAGCCGCCGCGCTGGCGTTCAAGGTGAGTCCAGGAGCGGACGAGTCGGCCTTTCTGATAGGACAGATGGGCCAGCTCGACCTGCATCGTTCCTTCCTTGGTGCGGGCCCGCCTGCCGAAAATTTCCAGGATCAGACCGGTGCGGTCGATGACCTTGGCGCCCCATTCCTTCTCGAGATTGCGCTGCTGGACCGGGCTGAGAGCGCAGTCCATCACCACCAGGCCGATCTCCTCGGCGCGGATGATTCCAGCGACCTCTTCGACCTTGCCGCTTCCGATATAGGTGGCGGGGCGCGGCGCACTCAAAGGCGCGATCATCGTGTGAACAATGTGGAGGTCAATGGCAGCAGCCAACCCGGCGGCCTCATCGAGACGAGCCTCGACGGCGCGGGGGTTCTCGCCTTCCTTTTCCTCACGGGGGCCGCCCAGACGCCATTTCCGGGTCAGATAGGGCCCTATCACAAGCGTGTTCGTTCCGGCCGCAACCTCTTTCTCAGGTTCGGCCAGCTGCAACAGGCGCTCTTCTCCTGGCGTGCGCGGTTCGGTCACTTCAGGCCTTTTCGCCCACCTCGTCGACTGGATCAAATAACTGCACCGGCTGTCCGGGCATGATGGTGGAAATAGCGTGCTTGTAGACCAACTGAGAATGGCCATCCCTGCGAAGCAGGACGCAGAAATTGTCGAACCAGGTCACGACACCCTGTAGCTTGACGCCATTCACCAGGAAGATGGTCAGGGGAATTTTTTGTTTCCGGACATAATTGAGAAATGTGTCCTGGAGATTTTGCGCGCGATCGCCCGCCATGAAAGTTGCCTCGCAAGCCCATCGCCGCCGGTCTTGGCTATGGGGCCGCCTATATGGTTGTCCGCATTCGTGCGGTCGGTGACCGGCCTTCTTATTACAGGGCGAACCCTGCCGTTAGGCAAGAGGGCAATGCCCGCTTAATTGTGGGCATGGCCGATTTTCTCCATCGCCGCACTAGCCGCCGATGCCGAGGGATTTGAGCTTACGATGGAGCGCGGAGCGCTCCATTCCGATGAACTCCGCCGTGCGAGAGATGTTTCCGCTGAAACGGGCGATCTGGGCCAGAAGATATTCCCGCTCGAAGATTTCCCGAGCCTCCCGCAGCGGGAGGCTCATCAGTTTCTCGCCGCCGGACCCGCCGGGCGTCGACGGCACCAGGGCGCCAATCTCCGTCGGCAGCATGTCGGTGGTGATCGGCGCATCCGGCTCGCCGGCCGTGAGAATCATCAGCCGCTCGACGTTGTTGCGCAATTGCCGGACGTTGCCGGGCCAATCGTGGGATTGCAGGACCGCCATGGCGTCCTCGCCGATCCGCCGCTTGGGCAGCCCGGTCGTGCCCGAGATCTGGTCCATGAAGAACTCGATCAATTCCGGCACGTCCTCCCGCCGCTCGGAGAGGGACGGGACCCTGATCGGGACCACGCCCAGCCGGTGGAACAGGTCCTCGCGCAGACGGCCCGCCGCAATTTCGGCAGCCAGATCGCGGCTCGATGACGAGATGATCCGGACGTCCACATGGACCCGCGTGCTTCCGCCGACGCGCTGGAAATTCTGATCCACCAGGACGCGCAGCACCCGGTTCTGGGTTTCGCGCGGCATATCGGCGATCTCGTCGAGATAGAGGGTGCCGCCATGCGCCTCCTCGAGGGCGCCGACCCGGCGGCCCTTGCCGTCTTCGCCCTCCATGCCGAACAATTCGGCTTCCATGTTCTCCGGCGTGATCGTGGCCGCGGACACCACGACGAAGGGGCCGTTGGCGCGACCCGACAGACCGTGAATGGTGCGCGCGGTCAGTTCCTTACCGGAACCCGGCGCGCCGGTAACCAGGATGCGCGCATTGGTGGGCGAGGCACGCTCAACGGCTTGGCGAAGATGGTTGATGGTAACGGATTTGCCTGCGATCCGCGTGGCCTGAACGGAGCGGGCGCGAAGGTCGCGAACCTCCCGCTTCAGCCGGGAGGCTTCGAGCGCCCGCTCGGCCACCAGCACCAGACGGTCAGCCTTGAATGGCTTCTCGATGAAGTCGTAGGCACCCGCCTTGATTGCCGAAACGGCGGTCTCCACGTTGCCGTGGCCGGAAATCATGACGATCGGCAGGTCCGGATGTTCAGCCTTGACGAGTTCGAGAACCTGCAGCCCGTCGAGCCGGCTGCCCTGCAGCCAGATGTCGAGAAAAACAAGATGGGGACGCCGCCCCTCGATGGAGGCGAGCGCCTCGTCAGAGGAGCCGGCCGTCCGGGTCCGATGGCCCTCGTCCTCGAGGATTCCCGCGACCAGGTCCCGAATGTCGGCCTCATCGTCGACGACGAGAATATCGGCGCTCATGAAGTCACCCCGCGTGTTTCGGTCTCGGCGGGAGCCGATGGCTCCTGGACGGGAAACTGCGTGGCTTTGGGAATCCACATGCGAACCTGTCCGCCGCGTCCATCCGGGTTGTCGACAAGTTCCATGCCTCCTCCATGCTCTTCGAAAATCTTCGCAACGATGGGAAGTCCCAAACCGGTGCCTCCTTCACGTGTTGTCATATAGGGCTCCAAAAGCCGCTGCCTTCCTTCAATGGGGAATCCCTTGCCGTTATCCGTGACGGCCAGGATCAAATAGTCGGGATGAGTGGTGTCGAGCGTCACCGTGATCGCGCCCTCGCCCCGCTCAGGATCGGGAACAGCCGAAATGGCCTCCGTGGCGTTCTTGACGATGTTTTGCAGCGCCTGCGACAGCAGCCTGCGGTCGAACGGCGCCTTGACCGGACCTTCGGGCAGAACATCGGAGATGACGATGTCCGGATGCGCGATGCGCATCATGAACACCACCTGGCGGATCGTCTCGGCCAGATCCTCCACCCCGATGGTGGGCTTGGGCATCCGCGCAAAGGACGAGAACTCGTCGACCATGCGCTTGATGTCATCCACCTGGCGGACGATCGTGTCGGTGCACTGGTCGAAGACCTCCCGGTCGGTAGTGATGACCTTGCCGTATTTCCGACGGATGCGTTCCGCCGCGAGCTGGATCGGCGTGAGGGGATTCTTGATCTCGTGGGCGATGCGTCGCGCGACATCCGCCCAGGCCGAGGTGCGCTGAGCGGAAACGAGGTCCGTGATGTCGTCCAGCGTAATGACGAGGTCGCGCTCTTCGCTACGGGCCTGCTCACTGGTCACCCGGACGTTGATGGTGCGTTCCTTGCCCCGCCGCGAGATCAGGATCTGCTTTTGCATCAGCCGCTGTCGGCCGTGTCGCATCTCATCGACGAGGTCTGCGACCTCGGGCAGGATCACGCTGATCGGCGCGCCCAGCAGGTTGTCCACGGACATGGCGAGCAGCGCCTCTGTCGACGGATTTACGATGGTGATGGTCCCCTTCGCGTCGATACCGATGACGCCGGCCGAAACGCCCGCGAGGACGGCCTCGGTGAAGCGACGGCGGCGATCCATGAGATCGCTGGCAGCGGTGAGGCCGTCGTGCTGGTGGCGCAGCTCCGACGTCATCTTGTTGAAGGTCTCGCCCAGATGCGCCAGATCGCCCTCCCCGCGGCGGACAGGAACCTGAACGTAGAAGTTTCCCGTCGCGACCTGGTCTGTGGCGTGGATCAGCCGTCTGATCGGCGCCACCAGCCGGTTGGCGAAGTTCAGCCCGAACCAGATTGCCGACAGCAGGACGATCAGCGCAATCAGCGCGAACATGGAGGCGAAAGCGACCTGGATGCCGACCTTCTTCTGCTCCAGCGCCTCATAAAACGCGACGCCGGCCTCGGCCACCTGGGGGAATTCAATCGCCCGCGGATCGACTTCGCGGGCGACGAACAGGACCCTGTCCCCCTGGGACGACAGCTTAAGGACCGAGCGGAAGATATTGCCCTCCCGCGGGAACAGGCACAGGGCATCGTCCGCGCTCGCTTCGTGGAGGTCGTCCGCCGATGGCAGCGCGATCCCCTCGACCTTCTTGGGCTCGATCCGCTCAACCACCGTGCCGTCAGGCTCGAGGATCATCGCCAGCGGGAAGCCGAGAAAGACGGACCGGGAATTCATGAAATCGCGGAAGACCTTCCGATCGGCGTCATAGAGAACCTTCGCCCGGTTGAGATCGGCAGCCATGAGCTGCGTTTCACGCGCGAGCGTCGTGCATTGCAGGTCGCGATAGGACCTGGCGATCGACACGGTGTTGCCCATCAGCTCCTTGATCGAGCCGGTAAACCAGGGGTCAAGGCCGCGCTCGAGGGTCACTGTTGCGACGACCGCAACCAGAATCGCAGGAAAGACTGCCACGAGACTGAAAAGACCGACGATTCTAACATGGAGACCGGCCGCGGCGGCACCCGCCCGCCGCTCTCGCACGAGCCGCTTAGTCTGCCAGGCCACAATGCCCAGCAGGAGCACGATGAGGAGGCCGTTAAGAATGAAAACCCAAATCACCACGAAGTGGGTGGGCAGAATGGGCGTCAGGCCGGCGAGGACCAGGAAGGTCGCCAGCGCAGAGGTCAGGGCGGCCAGGACAGCCACGGGCCCTAACCAGCCGAAACCGCGCTGATGTGCCTCCGACGTCTGACGACCGGGCTGAATATCCTGCTGATTCAAGCCGAAAAGCTCCGCTGACTCGCCTCCGAAGAGGTCGCCCGTATTGTACGGTGATGCACCAACACAACACTGTGGTCAAATGACCACATTAAGGCAGCGGCGGAGAAAAGGCGGGACTGACAGGATGCGGGCTGAAAAAATCTCAGGGAGAGGAATAATTACCGGCTGGTGCGGACGACCTGTAGCTCGAGGTCGCGGACCTTCTTGCGCAGGGTGTTCCGATTGACGCCGAGCAACTCCGCCGCCCTGATCTGGTTGCCGCGGGTCGCCGCAAGCGCCGCCCCGATCAGCGGACCCTCGATCTCGCGCAGGATGCGGTGATAAAGCCCGGGTGGGGGAAGGTTGTCCTTGAAGCCCGAGAAGTAGTCCACAAGGTGCCGTTCCACCGCATCCGACAGCCCCTCCGAGGGATCGATACCCTCTCCCCGACTTGTCGACATCGGCATTGCGATGGGCTGTGAGTCGAGTTCCGAATCGATGATCGCGCCGCTGATCACATCCTGCGGATAGAGGGCGGCGAGACGCCGGACGAGGTTTTCAAGCTCGCGCACGTTCCCGGGCCAGCGGTATCGCTTCATCCGGTCCATCGCATCAGCGTCGAGTTGCTTGCGCGACAGTCCTTCCTTTTCGACCAGCGCGAAGAAGTGACGGGCGAGATCAGGAATATCCTCGACACGTTCCCGCAAGGGGGGCAGCCGCAACGGCACGACGTTGAGGCGGAAGAAGAGGTCCTCTCGGAAGAGCCCCTGCTGGATCAGGATTCGCAGATCCTTATTCGTGGCAGCCACGATCCGCACATTGGTCTTGATCGGGATCCGGCCGCCCACCGTCGTGTATTCGCCCTGCTGGAGGACACGCAGAAGTCGCGTCTGCGCCTCCATCGGCATGTCGCCGATTTCATCGAGAAACAGGGTACCGCCCTCGGCCTGCTCGAAGCGGCCGGTATTGCGGGCTGTCGCGCCCGTAAAGGCCCCCTTCTCGTGGCCGAACAGGTCGGACTCGATGAGCTCCCGGGGAATTGCCGCCATATTGACGGCCACGAACGGCCCCTGCCGCCGCTTGCCGTAATCGTGCAGGGCTTTCGCCACCAGTTCCTTCCCGGTCCCCGATTCGCCGGTGATCATGACCGTGAGATCCGTGGGCATGAGGCGCGCCAGCGACCGGTAGATGTCCTGCATCGCCTGCGACCGGCCGACGAGGGGAATCTCCTCCTGATCGCCTGTCGGCGGGGCGTTCGACATCGCCCGAGGGCGGGACAGTGCGCGCCCGACGACGGCCACCAGTTCTTTCAGGTCGAAGGGCTTGGGCAGGTATTCGTAGGCGCCCCGCTCGGACGCCTTGATGGCGGTCATGAAGGTGTTCTGTGCGCTCATGACGATGACAGGCAGGTCAGGCCGAAGTTTCTTGATCCGCGGCAGAAGGTCGAAGGCGTTCTCGTCCGGCATCACGACGTCGGTGATGATGAGATCGCCCTCCCCTTGCGCCACCCAGCGCCAGAGCGTGGCGGCGTTGCTGGTGGAGCGCACTTCGTAGCCTGCGCGGGAGAGGGCCTGATTGAGGACGGTGCGGATCGCGGCGTCATCGTCGGCGAGGAGGATCTGTCCACTGGGCATGTTGGCAAGTCTCACAATTCGGACGCGCGACCGTCATCGGCGCGGTGCATGGGAAGGAGAATGCGGAACGTGGTGCGTCGCGGCGCGGGGTCGCATTCGACGATCCCCCCGTGATCCCCGACGATCTTGGCCACAAGGGCGAGGCCGAGACCGCTCCCCTGCGCTTTGGTGGTGACGAAAGGATCGAACAGATCGGAGACCAGGTCGGCTGGAACGCCCGGACCGTTGTCGCGGACGCTGAGCTCGATCGGAAGGCTGACCCGCTCGCCCGCGCCGGGCATGTGGAGGCGCACGCCGGCGCGGAACGCCGTCGACAGCACGATCTCGCCTTCGGAGCCGTCGCTGCCGATCGCCTCGGCGGCGTTCTTCACGAGGTTGAGGACCACTTGGATCAGTTGATCGCGATTGACGAGAACCGGCGGCAGGGACGGGTCGTAGTTTTCCACGAAGCGGATATGGCGGGCGAAGCCCGACTGGGCGAGACGCTTCACGTGGTCGAGAACGCCGTGGACGTTGATCGGACCACGCTCGGAAGGACGCTCCTCGCCGAACAACTCCATCCGCTCGACGAGCTTCACGATCCGGTCGGTTTCATCGCAGATCAGCCGCGTGAGCTGCCGGTCTTCCTCGTTGGCGGATTGCTCCAGCAATTGCGCGGCCCCGCGAATCCCGGAAAGCGGATTTTTGATCTCATGGGCCAGCATGGCGCCTAACGCCGTAATGGATCGCGCCGCGCCCCGATGGGTAAGCTGCCGGTCCATCTTGTCGGCAATCGTGCGCTCCTGGAGCATCACGATCACCTCTTCGCCCGCATCGCCCATGGGTGTCGCGAAGACATCGACGATGCGCTCTGCGCCGATCCGCGGGGAGCCGATATCGACGCGGTGCTCGCTCACGCTCGAGCCCCGCTGGCGCACATCGTCGATCAGCGCCATCACGGGCGACCCAAACGGAATGAAATCGCTGAGCTTCCGGCGCTGCATCACGCGCAGGCTCATGTCGAAGAAGGCTTCCGCTGCGGCATTCGCGTGCGTGACGACGCCCTTCCCGTCGATGGTGAGCACCGGCAGCGGCAAGGCGTTCATCACCCGGTCGTTTACGCCCGCTGTCATGCGGCCTCCCGGCTGCGTTCGGCATAGATCGTTCGCAGCAATTGCAGCACCGTCCTGGAATCGTCGGTGGTGACGAGTTTCATCCGCGCGCGCGGATCGAAGGCGAAGCCCGCCGCCATGGCGACGTCCGCATAGGCCGCCAGATGCTTGCGGGCATGACGAACCGCGACCTTCGGCCCGTAGAGATCGATCAAACCCTCGTAGTGAGTGACGACGATTTCCGTCATCGCCTCCGGTGTCGGGTCGGCGATGACGCGGCCTTGCAATCCAGCGCCAATCTGGCCGACGAGCCAGGGGCGGCCGACGGCGCAGCGCCCGACCATCACGGCAGCGGCTCCGGATTGCCGAAGACAGGTGCGGGCGTCCTCAACGGAGCCGATGTCGCCGTTGGCGATCACCGGTATCGACACGGCCTCTACCACGGCGGCAATCGCCGTCCAATCTGCCGAATCCTTATAGAATTGCTGGCGCGTCCGCCCGTGCACGGTCACCGCCTTGACACCCAGTGCCTCGGCCCGCCGCGCAAGCTCCGGCGCGTTGAGCGTCGCGTGGTCCCATCCGAGGCGCATCTTGACGGTCACGGACACGCTGGCTGCTTCCACACAGGCTTCGATCAGCCGGCAGGCATGGTCGAGATCGCGCATCAGCGCGGAACCCGCATAGCCACCGATCACCCGCTTGGCGGGGCAGCCCATATTGATATCGACAATGCGCGCGCCGGCGGCCTCGGCAATGCGCACCCCCTCCGCCATCGAGCGGGGATCGCACCCGGCGAGCTGGACCACATGCGGATCGACGCCCGTCCCCTCTGCCCGCAATTGCGCTTCAGCGTAGCCCTTCACGAGTTCGTCCGAGACGACCATCTCCGAGACGACGAGGCCTGCGCCGAGGACTTGCGCCGCCCGCCGGAAGGCCACATCGGTCACGCCCGAGAGCGGCGCCAGAACCGCCGGCACCGGGACGGGAACCGCGCCGATAACGAACGCCGCTTCGCCTATTTTTTGATCAGTTCGCATTATGCCCAATGAATAGCCAATTATCTGAAAGACGCAAGTCCCTGCGGGGATTGGTCTCGCGTTCGTGCCGTTTGCCTTATGGCGATCCGGTGCTTAGGAGAAACGAACCTTGAGGAGTGCAACCCCCGCATGACAGTCGCCGCTCTCATCGTTGCCGCCGGACGCGGGAATCGCGCTGGCGCTGGCTTGCCGAAGCAGTACCGGATGCTGGCGGGCCGGATGGTTCTGTCGCGGACCGTGACGGCGTTTTTGCGGCACCCGCACATTGCACAGACGAGCGTGGTCATCCACCCAGACGATGCGGCGCTGTACGCCGCAAGCGTGTGCGATCTCGAACCGGCCTCAGGCCGGCTCCTTTCTCCGCCCATTCATGGCGGCGAGACCCGGCAGGATTCGGTGCGCTGGGGGCTCGAGGCAATGGAAGCGTCGGCACCTGACCTTGTCCTGATTCACGATGCGGCCCGGCCCCATATCGATCCCGCCCTGATCGAAAGGGCGATCCGCGCCGGCGAGACTTTTGGGGCGGCGGTTCCCGGCTGCAAGGTCACCGACACGATCAAGATCGTGGACCCGGACGGCCAGGTCGTCGGGACGCCGGATCGCACCGCGCTGCGGGCCATCCAGACGCCTCAGGTGTTTCGCTTTCGCGACCTGCTCGCCGCCCATCGAAGGGCGGCGGAAGCCGGGTTGCACCATTTCACCGATGATGGCGCGCTTGCCGAATGGGCAGGCCTTGCGGTTGCCGTTTTCGAGGGCGATGCGGGCAACGCCAAGCTGACCCACCCGGACGATTTCAAAGAGGCCGAGCGCCGCCTTGGACAAGATGCCATGCCCTACCTGACCCGTCTCGGAACCGGTTTCGACGTCCACGCCTTCGGCGATGGCGATCACGTCTGGCTCGGCGGGATCGCCGTTCCGCACGATCGCGGCGTCGTGGCCCATTCGGACGGCGACGTTATCCTCCATGCCCTCACCGATGCGGTGTTGGGCGCTTTGGCCGATGGGGACATCGGCACGCATTTTCCGCCCAGCGATCCCCAATGGCGCGGCGCGTCTTCCGACCGCTTTCTTGCTTATGCGGTCGATCTGGTGCGACAGCGCGGCGGGTTCGTCGATCACCTCGATGCGACGCTCTTGTGCGAACGCCCGAAGCTCGGGCCGGTCCGCGAAGCGATCCGCCAGCGCATTGCCGAGATTGCGGGACTTCGCATCGACCAGGTGTCGGTCAAGGCGACAACCACAGAGCGGCTCGGCTTTACAGGGCGGAGCGAGGGCATCGCCGCCCAGGCCGCCGCAACCATCCGGCTGCCAGAGGAATTGCCATGACGAACGACCTCCTGCCGCGCGCTGCGGCGCTGCTGAAGACCTGCGCAGCGCGCGGGTTCAAGATCGCGACCGCGGAATCCTGCACCGGGGGTCTCGTTGCCGGATTGCTCACCGAAATTCCGGGATCATCCACGGTGGTCGAGCGAGGCTTCGTCACCTATTCGAACGAGGCCAAGACCGAGATGCTGGGCGTGTCCAGCGATCTCCTCACCGCGCACGGCGCAGTCAGCGAGCCGGTGGCGCGGGCCATGGCCGAAGGGGCGCTCGCGCGCTCACGGGCCGATGTCGCGGTCTCGATTACCGGGGTTGCAGGTCCGGGCGGCGGGAGTACCGCAAAGCCGGTGGGACTGGTGCATTTTGCCCTGGCCCAAAAGGGACAGCCAACGCGCTCGCTTGAGCGCCGATACGGCGATCTCGGACGCAGCGTCGTGCGCGCCCGTGCGGTGGCGGACGCTCTTGGATTGCTGGAGAGCGCGGCGTCGTCCGACCCTTAAGACGGACCCGAACCGACACGGTCAGCGTAGACTAAATCCGCCCGTTCTTCAAAGGCTTCAGCGAATTTTCTGAAGGCCTTGTCGAAGACCGCACCCATGAGCACGCCGAGCGCGAAGCTCTTGAACTCATAGTTGATGTAGAAGTCGATCTCGCTGCCGGTGGGCGTCGTGCGGAACGTCCAGCGGTTCTCGAGATATTTGAAGGGACCGTCGACATACTCGACCGTGATCCGCAGGCGCGGTCGGTCCAGCTCGACGCGGCTGGTGAACCGCTCCTGGATTGCCTTGTAGCCGACACTCATGGCCGCCACGATGGTCTCGATGCCCTCGCCGCTTTGCGACCGGCGGACCACGCGCAGGCTCTCGCAGAGCGGCACGAATTCCGGGTAGCGCTCGACATCCGCAACGAGAGCGAACATGTCGGCGGCGCTGTGCCTGACAGGACGGGTGGAGCGGAACGTGGGCATCGGTCAGGCAGCTTTCGCGGTTCGGGCCAATTGCGCCGGCAGCGCCGCAAGGTCGGCGGCATTTCGCACGATAAAGGCATCCTGATCGGGCCGCAGCCGGCTCATCAAACGGGCGGTCTTCATTCCCATCGTTTGCGGATACGACCAGATCCACCGCATGAAGGAGGGGTCGAGCCGTTCCGCGCAGTCTGGACCGAGATCGGGCCTGTTGCGGCCGTAGTGACGCAGCACGCGCCAGAGCACGCGGGCGGCACAAGCCCAGCGCGGCACATCGAGCCACACCACAGCAGTGGCGCGCGGCACGCGGATGTCGAAGGTGCTGGCGTAATTCCCGTCCATGACCCAAGCGGGGCGGCTCGCGAGTTCGGTCGCCCGCACCCGCCATTCGGACTTCGACGGCATTGTCCAGCCCGGCCCGAAATATTCCCGGTCGAGATGGATGAGCGGAAGGCCGAGAGCCGCCGCCAGCCGTCGAGCGAGCGTGCTCTTGCCTGCGCCGGGGCTGCCGATCACGAGGATGCGGTGCATGGGAACTGGGCTCTCAGCCGAGGCGCGCCAGCCGGGCCGCCTTGAGCTTGGCGAAATCCTCGCCCGCATGGTGCGACGACCGGGTCAACGGGGTTGAGGAAACGAGGTGGAAACCCTTCGCGTAGGCCGTCGTGGCGAAAGCCTTGAACTCGTCCGGCGTGACGAAGCGGATGACCGGATGGTGCTTCTTGGTGGGCTGGAGATACTGGCCGATCGTCATGAAATCCACATCCGCCGAGCGCAGGTCGTCCATCAATTGCAGCACTTCGTTCCGCTCCTCTCCAAGCCCGACCATGATGCCGGACTTGGTAAAGATGGTCGGATCGATCTCCTTCACCCGCTGCAGCAGGCGGATGGAGTGGAAGTAGCGCGCGCCGGGACGCACCTTGAGGTATTTCGACGGCACCGTCTCGAGATTGTGGTTGAACACGTCGGGCTTGGCCGCGACCACGATCTCGAGCGCGCCCTGCTTGCGCAGGAAGTCAGGCGTCAGGATTTCGATGGTGGTGCCGGGGGAACGCGCCCGGATCGCCAGGATCACATCGGCAAAGTGGCGGGCGCCACCGTCATCGAGATCGTCCCGATCGACTGACGTGATGACCACGTGCTCGAGGCCGAGCTTCTGCACCGCGATGGCGACGTTCTCGGGTTCCAGCGGATCGAGCGCCTGCGGCATGCCGGTCTTGACGTTGCAAAAGGCGCAGGCCCGCGTGCAGGTATCGCCCATGATCATGAAGGTGGCGTGCTTCTTCTCCCAGCACTCGCCGATATTGGGGCAGCCGGCCTCCTCGCACACCGTGACGAGTTTATTCTCCTTCACGATCCGGTTGGTCTCGGCCCATTTGGGCGAGCCGGGAGCCTTGACGCGAATCCAGTCGGGTTTGCGCTGCTGAACCGGCTGATCGGGCCGATGCGCCTTTTCAGGGTGGCGGGGACGGCTGTCCCGGTTCAGGAGATCGAGAACGACGGCCATGGATTGGAAGTCCTTGAGCGAGACGGAAGGCTGCGCGGCAACATCCCTGACTTAAGGCTTCGGCGGCCGCTTCGCAAATCATGAGCGCCGCCGCCCTGCGCATGCCTCCCCGGAAGCCCGTCTCGTCAGGCGAGTCCCAGCATCAGGCGGATGTTCTGGACCGCAGCGCCGGATGCGCCTTTCCCCAGATTGTCGAGGCGCGCCACGAGGACGGCGTGGTGATAGGCCTCGTGTGAGAAGACCCGCAGTTCCATGCCGTCGGTGTCGTTCAGTCCCTCCGGCTCGAGGCGCTCCAGGAGCTTGCCGCCGGAAGCGGTCGGAACAACCGAGACGGTCCCGCCGTGGGCATAATAGGCCGTCAGCGCCGCCTCGAGATCACGCGCGGTCGGATTGCCGGGCAAGGTCTCGAGATGGAGCGGGATGCTCACGAGCATGCCCTGACGAAAATTGGCGATCGACGGCACGAAGATCGGCCGACGGGTCAGGCCGGTGAACACCTGAAGCTCCGGCAGATGCTTGTGCTCGAAGCCGAGCCCATAGAGCTCGAAGGCCGGCGCCCCGCCCGACTCGAACAACTCGATGGCAGGACGGCCGCCGCCGGTGTATCCGCTCACCGCATTGATCGAGATCGGGTAATCGGCCGGAATCAGGCCGGCATCGATCAATGGGCGCAGCAGCGCGATGGCGCCGGTGGGATAGCATCCCGGATTTCCGACCCGATCAGCCTTTGCGATCAGCTCAGGCTGGCCGGGCGCCAGTTCGGGAAAGCCATAGACCCATCCCGGTGTCACCCGATGGGTGCTGCTGGCGTCGATGATGCGAGGCCCCTGGCCGCCCAGGCTGTCGACGAGGGCGACGGTGTCGCGCGCGGCCTGATCATGAAGACAGAGGACCACGAGATCGACCTCCCGCAGGATCGCCAGCTTGGCGTCCGGGTCCTTGCGAAGCTCGGGCGCAATGCTCCGGATCGCGACACCGTCCAGCTGCTGCAAGCGGTCGCGGATGCCAAGACCGGTCGTCCCGGCTTCGCCGTCGATGAAGACGCTCGCCTGGCGCAGCGCTTGCTGGGAAGTGCTGTTGATCATGGTGGTCATCATCGGTTCCGTTCGTCTTGCCGGCCACTCGTATCAATCGAGGCATTCAGGCCAGTCCTGGAAAACAAAAAAGCCGCGCATCGGGCGCGGCTTACGAACAGGCTTCATGGACAGCCGTCATCGCACGCGCGCAAGAGCAGCCTTCGGTCGGCGTCGCAACAGTATCCGGTCCAATATCATGAATTTTCTATCCCGCAGATTGGCAACCCTGTCAACCAGTCAGAGTCCAGCGCCCGATAACAAAAAAAGGCGACCCGGAGGCCGCCTTTTTCGAATTCGCAGGAAAAGCGCTTAGCGCTTCGAGAACTGGAAGCTGCGGCGGGCTTTCTTCTTGCCGTACTTCTTGCGCTCGACGACGCGGGAGTCGCGGGTCAGGAAGCCGCCCTTCTTGAGGGCGCCACGCAGCTCCGGCTCGAAATAGGTGAGAGCCTTCGACACGCCGTGGCGAACAGCACCGGCCTGGCCCGACAATCCGCCGCCCTTGACGGTGACGGTAATGTCGTATTGGTCCTCGCGGCTGACGATGCCGAGGGGCTGCTTCAGGATCATGCGCAGCACGGGGCGAGCGAAGTAGACTTCGAGCGCGCGGCCGTTGACGACGATCTTGCCGGAGCCGGGCTTGATCCAGACGCGGGCGACCGCATCCTTGCGCTTGCCGGTCGCGTAAGCGCGGCCCTGGGCGTCGACCTTCTTGACGTATTTTGGTGCTTCGGGAGCAGCCGCCTCGGCGTTCTGGCCGAGATCAGAGAGTGACTGAAGGGTCGCCATTACTTAGCTCCCACGTTCTTGCGGTTGAGGATGCCGACATCCAGCGCTTCAGGCTGCTGCGCGGTATGGGGATGCTCGGCGCCCTTGTAGACGCGGAGATTGCCGAGGATCTGGCGGAACAGCGGGCCGCGGGGCAGCATGCGCTCGACTGCCTTCTCGACGATCCGCTCCGGGAAGCGGCCTTCGAGAATGAACTTGGCCGACCGTTCCTTGATGCCGCCGGCATAGCCGGTGTGATGGTAATACACCTTCTGCTCGCGCTTGCGGCCGGTGAACACCACTTTGTCGGCGTTGATGACGATGACGTTATCGCCGCAATCGACGTGAGGCGTGTAGCTGACCTTGTGCTTGCCGCGCAGACGCATGGCAACCACGGATGCAAGACGGCCAACGACGAGGCCCTTCGCATCGATCACAACCCACTTCTTCTCGACCTCGGCGGGCTTCAGCGAAGTAGTCTTCATCGCGCTGTTTCCCATTGGAGCGTTTTAAGGCTCAGGTTCTGAAATAAGAAACCGCCACGAGATGCGGCGGTCGATGGCCCGGGGTGTAAGCGGCAGGCGACGTTCTGTCAATCGATTTCATCGCGGCAGGAGGCCCGGAATGCCAGCAAACACGGGCACTTTCAGGTTGCGGTATTATGATACCGCATTTTTCGCGATTGGGATCGAATAGGTGCCTGTCGCGTGGCAGACGAGCGCGGGATCGCCCTCCGACGTTAGACGCACCTCCCCGACCGCCAGCCGCTTGCCAAGTTTCAAAATCGTACACTCCGCAATCAGTGCGCGCTGGGCAGGTTTGCGCAGGAAATTAAAGCTGAGATTGGTCGTGACGGTCAGCGGCTTTGGCCCAATCTGGGCGAGGATCGCCGCATACAGAGCGAGATCCGCCAAGGTCATCATGGCCGGCCCGGAAATCGTGCCGCCCGGACGCAGGTGCCGCTCGTGATAATCCATGCGCAAACGCGCCGTGAGGGGACCGACCGTTTCCAGATGAAAGGTCTGGCCCCCGAAATGCATCTGCGGAAACTCGGCATCGAGAAAGGCGCGCAGCGTATCGACGCTCATGATGGGTTCGTGCATTTTCATCGGCCGCCTTTGTCCATTGAACTGCCCTCGCCTCTCCCATACGGTTTGGCCATGAACCACGACTCTTATCCCAATGACTACATCCGCGACATCCTGATGGGCGTAAAGACCATCGCGCTCGTCGGTGCGTCGCAGAACCCGGCTCGCCCGAGCTGGATCGTGACGAAATATCTGATCGAGCGCGACTACGACGTCATTCCGGTCAATCCGGGCCTCGCCGGAACCGAACTGCTCGGCCGAAAAGTCTATGGCAGCCTGGCGGAGATCCCGTTTCCCATCGACATGGTGGAGATTTTTCGCAACTCGGAGGCAGCCTCCGGCATCACCGACGAGGCCCTGCGGCTGGTGCCGCTCCCGAAGGTCATCTGGATGCAACTCTCCGTCCGCAACGACGAGGCGGCCGCCCGGGCAGAGGCGAAATGCATCAAAGTCGTCATGGACCGCTGTCCGAAGATCGAGTTCGGAAGGCTTTCAGGCGAGATCTCCTGGCAGGGCGTCAACTCACGCATGTTGAGCGCCAAGAAACCGGTTCTCTCCGGCAAAGGCTTCCAGAAACTGAGCCTCAACAGGCCGCGCTGAGACCCTTGACCGGCGAACAAAACGTTCTTTAAATAGAACGAGGCTCTTTTCAACGATCGCAGAGGACGCGCCATGACCGACCGCTTGCCCGGTTTCGACACGCTTGCCATTCACGCGGGGGCAGCGCCAGACGCGGCAACCGGCGCGCGGGCGACGCCAATCTATCAAACCACGTCTTTCGTGTTCGACGATGTCGATCACGCGGCGTCCCTGTTTGGTCTGCAGGCCTTCGGCAACATCTATTCGCGGATCGGCAACCCGACCTGCGCGGTGCTCGAGGAGCGGGTCGCAGCGCTTGAAGGCGGCACTGCCGCGCTTGCCGTCGCGTCCGGCCACGCGGCACAGATGCTTGTGTTCCATGCGCTGATGCAGCCAGGCGACGAATTCGTCGCCGGAACAAAGCTTTACGGGGGTTCGATCAACCAGTTTACGCACTCGTTCAAGAATTTCGGCTGGAACGTGGTTTGGGCGAACCCGGACGAGCCATCGACCTTCGACGCTGCCATTACGCCGAAGACCAAGGCGATCTTCATCGAATCGATCGCGAACCCCGGCGGCGTGATCGTGGACATCAAGGCGATCGCGGCGATCGCCAAGAAACACCGGATTCCGCTGATCGTCGACAACACGATGGCGTCGCCCTACCTGATCCGCCCGTTCGAGCACGGCGCCGACATCATCGTCCACTCGGCGACGAAATTCCTGGGCGGTCACGGCAATTCCATCGGCGGCGTGATCGTCGACGGCGGGTCGTTCAATTTTGCCGGCGACGACCGCTACCCGATGTTGTCCAAGCCCCGCGCTGAATATGGCGGCATGGTTCTGGGCGAGACCTTCGGCAATTTCGGCTTTGCCATCGCCTGCCGGGTTCTCGGCCTGCGCGATCTCGGTCCGGCGCTGTCGCCCTTCAACGCGTTCCTGATCCTCACCGGCATCGAGACCCTGCCCCTGCGCATGCAGCGGCACTCCGACAATGCGCTCGCGGTCGCGACCCATCTGGCCAAACACGACAAGGTCGCCTGGGTGAGCTATCCGGGTCTTCCCGACGATCGCTATCACGCGCTTGCCAAGCAGTATTGCCCACAGGGCGCGGGCGCGGTCTTCACCTTCGGTCTGAAAGATGGCTACGAGGCAGGCGTCAAGCTCGTCTCCAACCTCAAGCTGTTCTCGCACCTGGCCAATATCGGCGATACGCGCTCGCTCGTGATCCACCCGGCCTCGACCACTCACCGGCAGTTGACCGACGACCAGAAGACGCAGGCTGGCGCAGGCCCGGAGGTCGTTCGCCTGTCCATCGGCATCGAGGACAAGGCCGACCTGATCGACGACCTCGACCAGGCCCTCGCCGACGCCTGAACACACAAAAGGCGCCGCCTCCCGTGGGGAGCGGCGCCTTCAATCCTTTGATGCGACGCTTGGGAAATGGGCTTCCGAACTCACGCCGGCGGCGCGCGTATCCCGATCTCTCCCAAGCCGAAGAGCTACGCCGCGCTTCGCGCGCCCCGTGCGTAAGCGCTATGGACCGCCTTCATGGAGCGGTCGATCGCGGTCCAGAGACGTGACATTTCCTCTGCCGCGTGTGAGCCCGACTCAAACTCTTCGGCGCCTTCGCCCTCCGTCAGCGCTTGGGAGAAATCGGCCCGATGGGTGACCTGTCCGGCCCAGACGGGGATCTTGAGCGCATTCAGCGCGCCGCGCGCATCGGACACGATCGCAACCTCCTGATCGTTGCGCTTGGGCGGCGCACCATTGATCACGGCAGCGTAAGGCTTGCGCAGCTCGCGCGCGAGCTCGACCGTATCCTGCACCGCAGCGATGTCGAAGACGCCGGGGCGCATCGGGATGATGACCAGTGTCGCCTGCTTAATGGCCTCGACCACCGTCGCCGACTTATCCGGCGGCGTATCGATGAGCACCCACTCGTAACCCTCGCGCTTGGCGGCCTTGACGGCCTCGGCGATGTTGCGGGCGCCATGGCGCAGCGCCGGGTTCTCCTTGCCGCGGATCTTGTGCCAGAACGACAGGGAGCCCTGCGGATCAGCATCGATGAGGAGGGTCCGGCGCGTGGGGCTGGCGATATAGGTCGCGAGATGCGCGGCGAGCGTGCTCTTTCCAGAGCCACCCTTCCGTGAAGCGAAGACCAGCACGTTCATGCCCTACTCCTCATAAAGCGCAATCATGATTCCCGGGCGTCAGGTCCGGGCATTTCCGATACAATATCTATCTAACAGGAGAATGCTCGCCTACCCAAGACAGTGGAGCAAATTGTCTCTGGACAATTTTTCAAGCCCCCCCGCAGGGACCGCTTCGTGAGGCTATCGGCTGAGCGCCGCGACGATCTCTAGGGCTCAAGCTTGACGCTTAGGAAGGTTCCACATGAATAAAGGCTTCCCCACCCGCAGATTTTGACGATTTTAGTCGGGAACTCTCAGTTTACTTTTCGGTTAGCCCACCGATTTAGACAACAGGAGAGTCCCACATGTCGAATAAAATCATTCTTGCTGGCGCAGTTCTGGCGTCGCTGATTCCCGCAGCTGCTTTTGCTCAGACCAATGCTCCCGGCGGCGCAGCGGCCGGTGCAGCGACGGGCGCCGTTGGCGGCGCGATTGTCGGCGGCCCGGTGGGCGCGGCCGTTGGCGGCGTCACCGGCGCGATCGTGGGCGGCATCGTCGGCGACCAGCAGCCGCGCTTCCGCGAATATGTCGTCACGCAGCGTCCCTCCTCGTACCGTTACCAGCAGGACGTGGCCGTCGGCACCGTGCTCCCGTCGTCGGGCGTGACCTATTATGATGTGCCGGCCGAATATGGCGTGCGCGGTTACCGCTACACGGTCGTAAATGACACTCCGGTCCTGGTTGATCCGGGCACACGTCGGGTCGTGCAGATCATCCGCTAAGCTTTTCAGCGGGAGACGGAATGGAGCGGCCGAAAGGCCGCTCTTTTCTTTGCGTTCAACTCAGGCGGGCGTGAACCACGGCCATCGCGAGCACGAGCATCGCCAGCACCTGGTGAGCAAGACCCGCAACGAGCGGGACAACGAGCACCAACGTTGCGATTCCCAAGGTCATCTGACCCAAGGCAAGACCCGCAATCGCGGTGGCTCGTCGGGCGGGTTTTGAACCCGGCATTCTCCGCAGCAGATCGACCGCGTGCCACACGGCGAGAGCAACGATCGCGTAGGCGAGCATGCGATGGTTGAATTGCACCAGGGCCAGGTTGTCGACGAAGTTTTCGATGAAGGGCGTGACGCTGAATAGCACGGAGGTCGACGGCACGAAGGCGCCGTCCATCAGCGGCCAGGTGTTGTAGGTGTATCCCGCCTTTGCGCCGGCCACGAGCCCACCCAGCCCGATCTGCAGCATGATCAGCCCGAGGATCAGCCGCGGGGCGATGGCCTTGCGGGACGCCGCGATGGCGGAGACGGGCGATGGCCGCAATCCGGCTGCAATCCACACGAGCAGAGCTAGAATAATGCTGGCCACGAGCAGATGAAGCGCAAGCTTGATCGGCGCAACCGCCGTCATCCCCGGCTCCAGCCCCGACGCGACCATGATCCAGCCGATACCGGCCTGAAGGCCACCGAGCGCCCCAACCCCCAGCAGTGCCGTTGCAAGCCGACCGGAAACGGCTCCCCGCCACCAGAACCAGGCGAGCGGCAGGAAAAAGACGAGGCCGATCACCCGTCCGAGCTGGCGGTGCCCCCATTCCCACGCGTAGATGAACTTGAATTCCGAAAGGGACATGCCCTTGTTCAAAAGCTCATACTGGGAAATCTGGCGATATTTCTCGAACTCCGCGAGCCACGCCGCCTCGCTGAGCGGCGGAAGGGCGCCGGTGACCGGTTTCCACTCGGTGATCGAGAGGCCGGATCCGGTGAGGCGGGTGGCCGCGCCCACGGCCATCATGAGGATGACCAACCCGGAAAGGGTGTAGAGCCAGGTCTTCACAGCCGGCAGGCGGGGACTGGTTGCAGTGGGGGAGTTGAGGCTTTCGGCGGATGCTGCGACAGCCATGCACGCTCTCATCATCGATTAGGGGTTGAACCCGGGATGGCGCCTGTCACATAGAGGCAGCATGACGCCGACGCAATCAATGCCGATGCCGCACCCGCGCGGCCGGTGGCGTCACAGGGAGGCCGGCCATGGGGATGCGCACGCGAAAATTCATCGGAACGGTCGTGATGCTTGTATTCATCGGGTTCTATGTTCTGTTTGCCATGGCCGCAGCCGAAGGCACGATCACCCGGGCGCCGAAACTCTTGCAGACGGTCTTCTACATCGTGCTGGGCCTGATCTGGATTCTCCCGCTCCTGCCGCTGATCCGCTGGATGGGCAAGCCCGACAAGGTGTGAATGTCCGGCAGCCAGCGGCGGATGTGGAAAGACACGACCCGATGAACACAGACAAGCAGACCACGCCCGCCCTCGGGGCTGTTCTTGAGACGGCGCTCTACGTCGCGGACCTTGAACAAGCCCGCGGCTTTTACGAGACCGTTCTGAACCTTGAGCCGCTTTTCGCGGACCACAGGCTCTGTGCGTACGACGTGGCGGGCCGCACCGTGCTCCTGCTGTTCAAGCGCGGAGCCTCGACTGGGACGACAATCCTGCCCGGAGGCACGATTCCACCCCACGATGCGGCCGGACACCAGCACATTGCCTTCGCGGTCACGGCCGATGAACTCCCGGCCTGGGAAAACGCCCTCACCGCACGGGGGATTGAGATCGAGGGCCGCACCAACTGGCCCAAGGGCGGGACCAGCATCTATTTCCGCGATCCCGATGGGCACCTGCTGGAACTCGCAACCCCGGGACTCTGGAAGACCTACTAGGGTTTCCCGCGCCGTGCCGCGAGACATGGCCGAAACGAGAAAGGCCCGCGTGACGCGGGCCCCTTTTTGCTTATCGGCAAACGGTGCGCCGGCTCGGCTGCCATCCCCAGCCGGGGACCCACTCATTGAACCGCTCCGTGTAGCAGGGGCGGTAAAGCGGCGGTGGCGGCGGGGCGAAATAGACGGGCTCCGGCTCCACATAAACCGGCGGCGGCGGTGGGGGTGGCGCGTAGACGGGCGCATAATAAGGCCCCTGCGACGCAGCGATCGCTCCGCCAACGGCCAGGCCGCCCAACACGCCGAGCGCAGCCGCGGCGCCTGGGTTGAAGCCATCCCGCGCCACGGCGGGTTCGACCACGGCCAAGCCGCCCACCAGGGCTATCGCTGCAGCCGTGCCAGAGAGAACATGCAGAACTTTCATGATCGTCACCTCGCGCCAGTGAGAGGCCGGTTGTGCGCCTCTTCAGCTGCCCGTTTTATCGGGCCCAACCTCACTGGGAGCTGAACAAATCAGGGCAGCGCCGTGTCGAAAACCTTGTTCTGGCGAGATGGTAACAAATCGGTAAACGCCAATCGGCTCAGCTCACGGCCGACCGCAACGGCACCGACAGCAACACGCGGATCAGATCCGCCTGCCGGTTGGTGTCCGTCTTGCGGAACAGGTTTTTCAGGTGGAACACCACCGTGGTCTGGGCGATCTCGCACTCCTCGGCGATCTGATCCAGCCGCTTGCCGTCGATCAGCATGAGGGCAACGCGCGTCTCGGCGGGGGTGAGGTTGTAGAGCCGCACCAGCGTGTCGCCGGACACTTTCGTGCGTTGCTCGGTATCGATCAGCAGAAGCACCACCGCCTCGGGCTTTTCTTCGGGCGTGAAGCGCTGCCCGGGGATCAGCACCAGATAGGGACGCCCCCCGGACTGGCGTGGAAAGGAGACGATTTCGTCGAGATAAGCCTCCTCGAACGCCTTCTTGAGCCCCTCGTGAAGCTTTGTGTTCTGCTTGGGGACAGCTCCTTTCAGGATGCCCCCGACCACCCCGATGCCTTCGTTCTCGCCGACGATCCGCTCGGCCTCCTTGTTCATGAGGCGCACATTGCCGGTCTCGTCCACGACCACCACACCGACGAGAAACCGGTCGAACGCGAAGGTCGCCTTGTAGAGAGCCTCGACGGTCCGCCCGCGGGACGTGTTGAGAACCTCCTGCCAGGCCTCCTCGGCGCGCTCCACCGCCCCGGTCTGGACGCGAGCGACCTGGTTCAGGCGCGCCGCGATGGTGGCGAGCAGAATCTCGTAGTCGATGGGCTTGACCAGGTAATCGTCCGCGCCGGCTTGTTTGCCGATCAGCACGTCGTTGCGGTCCGCGAGCGCGGTGAGGAAGATGAACGGCACATCGCCAAAGCCACCTTTCTCCCGCATCGCCTTCAGCACATCGTAGCCCCCAAGACCCGGCATCGTGATGTCGCACAGGACGAGATCGGGCCGGTGCTCATTGAGGATCGCGAGCGCCTGCTTGCCGTCCGAGGCCTGCAGAACATGATAATCGGCGGCCGAGAGCTCTTCGGCGATATCGCCTCGCAGATCGTCTTCGTCCTCGATGCAAAGGATCGTCCGTTGGGCGTTCATATTGGCATGCCCCCTTATGCAGCCTGCTGCGCTTCGTCGGCGTGCTCCACGGGCAGATCGAATGTGAACACCGATCCGCCCGCCTCGAAGCTCTCCACGTGAATGTCACCTCCATGGAGGTGCATGATCTTCTGGGCGAAGTTCAATCCGATCCCGGTCCCCGCAATGCCGATGGCAGTTCGCGCGCGGTAGAAACGGTCGAAGATCTTGCCCACCTCATCCGAGGGAATGCCGATCCCCCAGTCGCGGATCGAGCCATAAGCCCGCGACCCGTCAACCCAGACCTTCACCTCGACAATCGGGCGTTCGCCGGAATATTTGACGGCGTTGGACAACAGGTTGACGACAACCTGCTCGATCAGCACCCCGTCGCAATGGACCTCGACCGGCTCGTCCGGCGCCTCGACCCTGATATCGGCATGGGGACTGAGTTCGCGCTGCCGCTCGCAGATGTCCCAGATCAGCTCGTTCAGATTGCACGATGTGGGGTTCAGCTCGATGCGACCCGCGTCGAGCTTGGCCGCGTTGAGCACGCTGTCCACCAGCCGCGTCAGCCGACTGGTGGCGCTGCGGATCTTCTGCACGCGCAGGGTCAGCTCGTCGTGACTGGCATTCTGGCCCCGGCGCAGGATGCGCTGTGCGCTGGAATCGAGAATGGCGAGCGGCGTGCGGAACTGATGGGAGACCATCGAGACGAAATTGCGATAGGCGCCTGTCGTCTCCCGCTCCCGGTCCAGAGCCGATTGCAGCGCACGCGCGGCGTGCTTGTAGGCGGAAATGTCCACCAGCCGCACGAAAATGATGCCGCCCTGCGCGCGGGTCACCGACAGGCGGGCCCAGACGTCCCGCTTGATGAGAAGGTCGAGCTCGATCTCTTCCGCCGGCACCGAGTCGGAGACGAGACGCGAATCGGCCCCTTCGCAGATGGCGAAGCAGCGCAGAAAGGCGGACAGGTTCATGTCGTCCGAGCACCAGACGGTGACGGGCTCGGCCGCGCGGATCCTCTCGTTGGCGAAGAGCAGGCTTCCCTCGGCGTCGAAGGCCGCAAAGCCATCCGGCGCGGCCTCGATCGCGGCGATCAGGCGCTGTTCAGCCTGTTGAAGCGCAGCCGTGCGCTGCTGGACCTTGATCTCGAGGTCCACCGTCTGGCGCTCCGCCCGCTTGCGCGCCTGCCATTGTTCGGTGACGTCCCGCGCAAAGGCGATGCCGAGCTGACGCTCAGCCAATGTCAGCGGGAAACAGCTCAGTTCGAGGCAGCTCTCGTGCCCCTTGGCGTCGACGCCCTCGAATTCGCGGATCGCGCTTGCGCCATCTATGGCGCCATTCAGGGCCGCTGCGATGCCCGGATGGCCGAAAAGCGGGTCGAGATCCTGCAGGCTTTGGCCGACGGTAGAGTCGGGCCTGACGCCGAGCAGCGTTTCCATCCCGGGGTTCCACAGCAGGCAGTGCAGGCGTTCGTCGAAGATGACGATGCCCTGGTTGCTGATGTTGTTGATCACCAGATCGGAAAGCTCCTGCTCCTGCCGGAGCAACCGGCGCGCTTGCTTGGCTTCCTGCATGCCCTTGAAGAGCCTCAACAGCAGGAACGAGGCGGTCACCACGATGCCGGCGATGAAGGCAAGGCTCTCGAACACCACGCGCAGATACATCGAGCGGGTGCGAATCCCGTTCTCGCCGGTCACGAGTACGAGCTTGTTGGCGATGTCGCGAAGGTCGTAGGCGAGTTCCCGGGTCTGCGCGCGCAGGGTCAGCGCGCTCTCGCGATCCAGAGGAGCGTCGAAGAGGGGTTCGGCCAGAAGGATCTGCAGATAATGCCGCTTCAGATTGCTCATCATCCCGAGCCGCTCGATCGTCTCCCGCTGCGGCCCTTCCAGCAATGTGGAGAGCCGGCTGACCAGGATCGCGTAGCGGAATCGGGGCTCCTGATCGGGTTGGGCGAACGTGTCCTGAACGGCCGCGCGCGCGAGACTTTCCGACACCAACGCTGCTTCGAACTGGGTCTGGGTGATCTGCCAAAGGTTGCTGTGCGTATCTTCCGTGCGGAGGTCCGCTTCCACATAAAGCAGCCGCGCCACGGTGAACACGAGGCATGCCACCAGACCCGCGATGGCCACGAGCATGATGAAAACTGTCTTATAGCTCCGAAGGTTGATTCTCATGGCTACTCGACGTCAAGGCGATAGAGCTGCCAGACCCAGCGCGAATCGTATCTGAGATCGTCGAGATCCTTGAAATCGTCGCGGGGGTAGACGATCCACAGCGGCCCCTTGTCGCGCATTTTCAACGGCTCGCCGTCCGAGGTCGAGGCGACCAGCGGGTCGAACCGCAGGTCGCTCACAGGGATCACGGCCTCGAAATCATTGAGGGCTACCGCCCGGATTTCCTGGCCGTTTGCGCCGACGCGATCGAGAACGGCCTTCAGCGACACCCCTTCGAACCGGTGCCTCCGACCCGTGGCGGGCGTCATCGTGGTCAGGCTTCGGTGGCCGATGGCATCCAGCATGGCGCGATCGAAGCGCGCCTCGCCGGGCGCGTTCGTCACGCCGATCTTGCCCACGACCGTGAGAATAACCGGGCCGGCAGGCGCGGGAAGCGCCTCGAGGGCGCGCGCAGGTGTCGCGATTGCGAGGCAAACCGCTATTGTCGAGAGAAGCGCTGCAGCACGCGTCATGATATCGATCCGAGTGAACTTCGAATAGAACGATATCACGTCTGAAGAAATTTCCATCTAAAATCTCTGTCTTCCCTAGCGATTGCGGATAAAGTTTCACAGGAAAACAACTTCTGGATAGTAATATAGTTTCATTTCAATCTGGGCGTCTTATCCTGCGCTGAGGTAACCGCATCAGCTGCGGGCCGTGACGTGCCATGGCGCACGCAGGTCTCAACTCAGCGACAACCCGGATTGTGGAACCTGAGCCGCCCGTTATATATTCAGGGCGAGAGGCCGCGCCCCGAGGCGCAGGCCCGTTCACGATCATGGAGTGACAGATGCGCAAGTTTATTGCCGCGGTGCTCGGCGTTGTGACGCTGATGCCGGTCCTGCCCGCGGCCGCCGACGTCGTGCCGACCCCGGCTGCGACGCCCGACGTCCAGCAAGCTTATCCGTCGGAGAGCTACTCACAGTATTATCGTCGTGGTTACGGCTATTACGGCCGTCCTTATTACGGCAGGCCCTATTATCGGGACAATGGCGCGGCCGTGGCTGCGGGCGTTGCAGGTGTGGCTGCCGGCGCACTGATCGCGGGCGCCATCGCCAATCAGGCAGCCCAGCCGGCCGCTCCCCCGCCTCCCGGCACCGTCAGCCCCTCGGTGGCGGCCTATTGCGCCCGCAAATACCGCTCCTACGATCCGGCCTCCGGGACGTTTCTCTCCAATAACGGCATGCGCTACGTCTGCACGTACCCCTAAAACCCGCTCCCATCGGCGTGCTTGAAGAGCCCCGTGACGATTGCGTCGCGGGGCTTTTTCATGGGCTCCCGTCGGGCGTCTCATCGGCTGGGCCGGGTTGCGCGGACACCACCCCTCCGATGAGGTTCACGGCCAGAAGTCTTTCGGTAGAAATCCCGGCTCCGGCCAGATCCAGATTGTCACGGATCATGTCGCCCTGAGCGGCAAACGCAATCGCCAATCGTTCCGCAGCCTCCGCTGAGATGGCCTCGAAGCGGATCACCTGGCCGATCCGGGCCTGGCCGATCTTCGCCAGATCGGCGCTGACGATGGTCGCGATCTTCGGATAGCCGCCGGTCGTCTGGCGGTCGGCGAGAAGAATGATCGGCCGGCCGTGCCCCGGCACCTGGATGCTGCCATTTACGATGCCGTCGGACACGATGTTGAAACCGTCCCGGTGGGCGATGGCGGGACCGTCGAGTTGGCACCCCATGCGGTCGGTCTTCGTCGTGACCGTGTAGGGCGAGCCGAGAAAGGTCGCGATCCCCTCAGCCGTAAAGGCATCGGCCTGCGGACCCATGACCACGCGCACAGGACCCGCCTGATCGGGCCGACGATCGGCGGACAGAATGAGCGGCGGGCCAATGGGCGTTGGATCGCGCAATGGCATGACGCTGCCCGCGCGCAAGGGCGTCCCGTCGATGCCGCCGAGACCTGTGCGCAGATGCGTCGATCGGCTCCCGAGCACCGGCTCGATCGCGAACCCGCCTCCCACGGCCAGGTAGGCGCGCATGCCGGTCCGGGCGAAACCGATTGTGAGAATGCTCCCCCGTGCAAGATCATGGGCACGGTAGGGTTCTGCCGGCGCCCCGTCGATCGCAAGCGGCATCTCGGCACCCGCAACGGCGATCCGGCACAGGTCGGCCTCTACCCGCAAACTCCCGCCTGACAGCGTGAATTCGACGACAGCCTCGCCGGGACTGTTGCCCACCAGCGCGTTGGCGATGCGCATCGCCATGGGGTCGAGCGCCCCGGCGGCAGAAATGCCGAACCGTTGCAGGCCGTAGCGGCCGAAATCCTGGATCGTGGACAAGGTCCCCGGATCGAGGACGACCAGATGATCAGCCATCGATGGTCTCCACCTCGGCCACGACGTCGCCGGCTTCCGCCGCCCGGGCCATCTCGCGATAGAGCTGCGCGGAGACCGGCCGAAAGCGGATCCGGTCACCTGCGGAGAGCAGAAACGGCTCCTTCCGTGCGGGATCATAGGTCCTGACCGGCGTACGCCCCAGCAGATGCCATCCGCTAGGAACAGGCAGCGGCGGGCAGATGGCGGCCTGCTTGCCGCCGATCGAAATGCTGCTGGGCGGGATCTGGAGTCGAGGGTCAGTGCGGCGGCTTGTATGAAGCTTTTCGGGCAACCCGCCGAGATAGGCAAAGCCCGGCGCGAAGCCGATCATATAGACGCGATACTCGGCGCCGGCGTGAAGGTTGATCACCTCCTCGGGCGTGAGACCATGTTGGCGGGCCACCTCCTCGAGGTCTTCGCCAGCCTCACCCCCGTAGAGCACCGGGATGGTCCAACGTCGAAATCCGCCGCGGGCTGCCGCATCAGGAGGCCATACCGCCAGCACGCGCTCCCGCAGCACCTGTTTCGGGATGACGACAGGATCGAAGAGGATCGACAGCGACCGATAGGTCGGCACCATTTCGACGATACCCGGAATGTCCTGGGCGGCCAGCGCCTTGTCGAGTGCGATCACCAGCGCGTTGGTTGCCTCGTCAACGGCTTCGCCGAGTTCGACAGTCAGACCGCAATCGCCAGCGTCGAGAAATGTGAGTGCGTCCGACATGCGGCTTGATCGCCCGAAATGAAACTCAGACACGCTTACCACGACGGCGGCCCAGGAAAACAGCTTCCGTTTCGGCACTTGGGTCCCAGGATAGAGCCTCGCCGGAGATGTCTTCAGAGACGGCTTCCGGGCCCCCTCGCCTTCAGCCTGAATGAGAATTCGCCTCGCGCCTTCCAGGAGGGCCAAAGCGTTTTCCGCCTCCAGCCATTCGATTGCCGTGGGACCGGCCTCCGCGTGCCGGCGATCCCCACTTTGCTGGTCGCCAGAATAGCGAGCGACAGCCTGCTCAGCGGCGCAATCGCCCCGGGCGTGGCGCTCGTCGTCGCGCGTTTCCTGACACAGCGACGCGGGCTGATGTTGCGACAGTGGGTCGGGCTGAAACGCTCTTTGGCTCCCTGGCGCTTCCCGAGTGGACGATGGTGTAACGGAGGCGGTTATGATCTGCCCGCGGAATCCGGGATAGGGGGCGCAACCGACCCGTCAACCTGGCGCGCGGGCATGTGCGGCTGCCGCATGATCCGTCTCGCAGTGGCTGTGATCCCCGAGAACCTGGATGACACGGCACTCGCCCACCCGGCCATGGCCGCATTCTTCCACCATGCGCTGCAACTCTCCCCGCAGCGCAATGAGCTGGGAAATCCTGCGTTCCACATCGCCGAGATGACGACGGGCAATCTCGTCGGCGGCCGCACAAGGCTGATCGGGGGTGCGGCCCATTTCGAGAAGTTCGCGGATGGGTCCGATCTCGAAACCAAGCTCACGCGCATGCCGAATGAAGTTGAGACGGCCAAGGTCGGCGCTCTCGTAGCGTCGCTGCTTCCCTTCAGTCCGCTTCGGCACTTCCAGAAGCCCGATCTGCTCGTAGTAGCGGATGGTCGGAATCTTGACGCGGCTGCGTCGGGAGACTTCCCCGATTGAAAAATCCATTCCAGCCCCTTGTACCTCTAGCCACTAGAGGATGTAGGAAGCGAATCGAGATTGAAAAGGGTTCGCCATGACGGAAGCAGTCGCCACCCGCTATCGGGTTTCGGGAATGGATTGCGGTGCCTGCGCGGCCAAGGTGGAAACCGCGGTGCGGCGCCTGCCGGGCGTGGAGGATGTCTCGGTTTCGGCGACGGCCGGCACCATGGTCGTTCGCCATGGAGCGGACGCCCACCTGCTGCCGGCCATGACGTCCCAGCTCAGGAGCCTCGGCTATGGCCTGGCGCCGGCCTCCAGGGAGGAGGCCCCTTCGCACGCGGAGGCGCATGGCCATGACCATGACCACGACCACACTCATCATCATGACCATGACAGTGACACCGACAGCAGGAACTGGTGGACCTCGACCAAGGCGCAGCTCACCATCGGCTATGGTCTAGCCCTGGCGCTCGCCTTCGTGACAGGCTGGATCGTCCCGTCCCAGCACCAGGCCGCGTTTCTCGTGGCCATGGCGATCGGGCTCGTGCCGATCGCCCGGCGGGCCTTCGCGGCAGCCCGCTTCGGCTCGCCGTTCTCGATTGAAATGCTGATGACCATTGCGGCTGTCGGCGCGGTGGCCATCGGCGCGACCGAGGAGGCTGCGGCGGTCGTCTTTCTGTTCCTGATCGGAGAATGGCTGGAAGGGGTCGCGGCCGGACGGGCGAGGGCCAGCATCCAGGCCCTGACCGCGCTGGTGCCCAAGACCGCTCTTCGCGACCGTAACGGAACCACCGAAGAGATACCCGCCGCCGACCTCAAGGTCGGCGATGCCATCATCGTGCGCCCGGGGGACCGCATTCCTGCAGACGGCGAGATCCTCGCGGGCGAAAGCGACGTCGACGAAGCGCCGGTGACCGGCGAGAGCACGCCTCTGCGCAAAGGCCCCGGCGCATCGGTGTTCGCCGGTACCATCAATACCGATGCGGTCCTGCGGATCCGGGTGACGGCGGCTGCCGCCGACAACACCATTGCCCGGGTGGTTCAGCTGGTGGAGGAGGCACAGGAGAGCAAGGCGCCGACCGAGCGGTTCATCGACCGCTTCTCGCGGTATTATACGCCCGGTGTGCTGGTCGTCGGTGCGCTGGTCGCCATCGTGCCCCCGCTCCTTTTTGGCGGGAGCTGGACCGAGTGGATCTACAAGGGGCTGGCGATCCTCCTGATCGGCTGTCCCTGCGCCCTGGTGATTTCGACCCCGGCGGCGATCGCAGCGGCCCTGTCGGCCGGTGCACGGCGCGGTCTGCTGCTCAAGGGCGGCGCGGTGCTCGAGACGATCGGCAAGATCACTGCTGTCGCCTTCGACAAAACCGGCACGCTCACCGAGGGCAAGCCCAAGGTCACGGACATCGTCGCCTTCGGTCGCAGCGAGGCGCAGGTGCTGTCCATGGCGGCAGCCCTGGAAAGCGGCTCGAACCATCCGCTGGCCCTTGCGATTCTCGGTCGCGCCAAAGAGGACGCCGTGCCGGTGCCTCCGGCCGCGGATGCGCGGGCAGTGCCCGGTCGCGGTGTTACCGGGAAAGTCGGCGGCGAGGCGGTTTTCCTCGCGTCCGCGCGCGCCGCAGGCGAGGAGGTCGCCCTGAGCGCGGCGCAGGCCGATCAGGTGGCCAGCCTCAATGGCGAGGGCAAGACGGTGTCCGTTCTGATCGCCGCCGGCAGCATCGTCGGCCTGATCGCCATGCGCGACGAGCCGCGCGCGGATGCGGACGAGGGCATCGCTGCCTTGCGGGCGATGGGCGTCGAGCCCGTGATGCTGACCGGCGACAACCAGCGCACCGCCGAGGCCATCGCCAAGGGACTGCACATCGACGCACGGGCAGAACTGCTTCCGGAGGACAAGCTGCGGATCGTCCGTGAGCTTCAGGCAAAGGGCAAGATCGTCGCGAAGGTCGGCGACGGCATCAATGACGCCCCTGCCCTCGCCGCCGCCGACGTCGGCGTTGCCATGGGCGGGGGAACCGATGTGGCGCTCGAGACCGCCGACGCCGCCATTCTGCACGGTCGCGTGATGGACGTCGCCCGCATGGTCACGCTCTCCCGCCGGGCCATGGCGAACATTCACCAGAACATCGCCATCGCGATTGGCCTCAAGGCGATTTTTCTCGTGACCACCATTGTCGGCATAACAGGATTGTGGCCAGCGATCCTTGCCGATACGGGCGCGACGGTGCTCGTGACCATGAATGCCCTGCGCCTGCTGCGCGTGCGGCTATGACACAACCTGCAACGGCGGGGCACCTCCGTCACGTTCGCGTGACGGAGGTGCCCCGCCTGCATCCAGAATGCCCGATGATCTGTAGTCCAGGTTAGGATGGGTTGGATGCAAACCGGAGGATGACGATGGTCACAAGACGCTTTTTCGTGATGCTAGGCATGGCCGGTACAACTTCCCTCGTCGCGCCATCGCTCCGGGCCGCGGGCTCAAGCAAGGGCACGCTCAACCGCTCGGACGCCGAATGGCGCAAGCAGCTTTCACCCGAGCAATATGCCGTCCTGCGCGAGGGCGGCACGGAGATGCCTTTCACCAGCCCGCTGCTGCATGAGAAAAGAGCCGGTACCTTCATCTGCGCAGGCTGCGATCTCGCGCTGTTTTCGTCGACCACGAAATTCGACAGTGGAACAGGGTGGCCGAGCTTCTGGAGCGCCATCAAAGGGGCCGTCGGAACATCGGTCGACAGGTCGTTCGGTGCGGTCAGGACAGAGGCCCATTGCAGCCGGTGCGGCGGCCATCTCGGACACATTTTCGACGATGGCCCAAAGCCGACGGGGCTGCGCTACTGCATCGACGGCGTCGCCATGGCCTTCACCCCCTCGGTGGGATGATCGATCGCCTGTCCGCCGTGAAGACGGCGGACAGGCAGAGCCGCCCTCAGTAACGATAGTAGCGCCTGCCATAATAGCGCGGCGGCGGCCCGTAATGCCGCCCATAGGCGCGCCGGGGCGGGCCATAATAGGGGCGTCCGTAATAGGGACGTCCATAATAGCGCGGCGGGCCATAATAGGGACGACGGTAGCCATAGGGAGGCGGCGCGCCGAACCCGAACTGCACATATTGCGCATATTCGGCTGATGGGAGCAGAGCGCGCGCATGAGGCAACGGCTCTGCCGCTGCCGGCTGGATGTGTACGACAACGGGGGCCGCGAATAGCGCGAGGGTCAGAATCACTTTCTTGAGCATGTGCACTCCTTCGATAATGCCGAAGTGTGACTCTCCTAACGTGAAGCAAATCTGAACATCGGAGCTGCCGAACTTTCAGAATTTTGCGTCATCGTCATATCATTTCGAAACGCTTCAGGTTCCCTCAAGCGATCGGAATTACGTTCTGACGATGCAGAATGACTTCGCCGCGCTTCGTAATTTACTGCTCACCGACGAGATTGACCAGCGCGAGAGGACGCCGCAAGCGTGCCGCTTCACAATCCTCCCTTGGCTGCGAGCGTCCCGAGAGGCACATCCATCCGATACGTGAAGCCTGCGGGGGAATAGAGGAGTTGCACTTCCCCGTTCAGTTGCTGCCCAAGCGATGACATCATGCGGGTTCCAAAGCTGCGGCGGGTCGGCTCCCGAACGGGCGGGCCGCCTGTCTCCATCCATGTGAGCTGAAGACGCTGCTGGTCGTCATCGATGGTCCAGTCAATCGCAACGCCACCGGACGCCACAGAGAGCGCGCCAAACTTTGTCGTGTTGGTGCATAGCTCGTTAAACGTCATCGCGAAGGCGATGGCGGCGCCCGATGTGATCCGGACATCGGGACCGTTGATCGTGAAGCGTCCGCCTTCCTTGCTGTCATAGGGTTCGGTCGCGCTGCGAATGGTCTGCGCCAGACCGGCATTGGCCCAACTGACCTGCATCAGCATGTCGTGCGCGCGCCCCAGCGCCGCCAGCCGTCCCTCGATGGCGCTCTGGGCGTGGGCCGTGCTGGTGGCGGTCCGCAGGCTCTGCGTCGCGATCGCGCTCACGGTGGCGAGCGTGTTCTTGATGCGATGATGCAATTCCCCGTGGATGAGCTTCTGCAGCTTGTCGGCGGCTTCGCGCTCCTCGGCCTCGATGCCCGCCTGCACAAGCAGCGCTTTGGCATCGATCCCGGCTTGTTCGAGGGACAGACGAAGGCTGTCGTTCTCAGCAGTCAGGGTGTCCCGGCTGACCCGATCGGGATCAAGGAGCGCTGGTGTAGCGGCTCTATCGGACGGGGGCAGCGCTACCGTTGGAATGATTTCAAGCTTGCCCGACCCGACCATCGTCTGCAGGGCCGTGATCATCTCGTTGATCTCGACCGGCTTTCCAAAGAACCGGCTTTCTGCCGGCTTGTCCGCATCCGTGACCGCCACCTGCCCGGAGACCAGAATGATCTTGATCGTCGGCCACCGCCGATGGACCGCGTGAGCAAGCTTCAGCCCGTCCATGCTGCCGGGCATCTGAATGTCGGTGAAGAGCACCGAGATGTCCGAGCGTGACTCAAGGATCGCAAGGGCCTGATCAGCGCTGGCGGCTTCCAGGGGCGTAAACCCCGCGTCCTCGACAATATCGACAGCCTTCATCCGCAAGATGATCTCATCCTCGACGACGAGGACGACCGGCTGCAAGCTCGTCTGTTCTGGCGGCATGGCGAGGTCAGGCTTTCAATGGTGTGTGATCGTGAGAAAGCGTTATGGCACAACGGATCTCTCTTCGCCGTGCTTTTCTCCAGCTCAGGTTGCATTCGGTTGGCGCGGACGAGGAACAGTTGAACGTTGCAACAGGCGGATCGGCGGTTTCCGGGGCGCGTCGACAACCTGCCGCTTGTCTCGCCACATGCGGCGGCTCTAAACCCCGTCAGGGGGCTATTGCCCGAGAGAGCCCTGACAACCGGCCCAGGCCTGTAACAAGGGTGTGGCGAGCTTGCGTTGCACAGGGGCTCTGCGTGTAAGCTGGGGTCAAAGGCATTATTTGGACCGGTCAGGAACGTCATCATGTCACACACGCCAGACGGAGGCGTCGATCGCCGGGGTTTCATGATCGCATCGATGACAGCGATCGGCGCATCGGCCGCTCTCGTCTCAAGTCCGGGTTCGGCGACCGCACAACCCTCCGCGATCTCCCCTGTGGCCCCGGCGCCAGCGGCGCCATCGGCAACCGTCTATACCGGCGACGTCATCCAGGGGAAAAAGGTCGTCAGCGCGCTGGACGTCGACGACCTTCAGGCTGGGCAGAAGCATCGCCTCTATTTTCAGGGCGTTCAGATGCCCAGCGGCCAGTATTGGTATGTCTCCGTCACGGTCGCCAAGGGAGCAAGGCCGGGCAAGCGCGTGGTCTTGGTCAGCGGCGTGCATGGTGACGAGATGAGTTCCGTGCATGCGGTTCAATCCGTGATGAACCAGCTCGATCCGGCGCAGATGTCGGGCACGGTGATGGCTGTCACGGACGTGTCCCGTCCCGCCATGGAAGGCATGCAGCGCAGGTGGCCCAATTCCGGCAGAGGCGTCGATCTGATCGACATGAACAGGGAATGGCCCGGACAGGAGAGCGCGGGGGCCTCCGCGCCCAGCCGACACGCCTTCCTTCTGTTCAACCGTTTGCTGCGGCCGAACGCCGACGCCGCGATCGACTTTCACACGGGAACGACGGGGTTCGATGTCGCTGCCTTCAACCTGGCCAGTATGGATGTGCCGGCCGTCAGGGCGATGGTGGAACTCTATCCGGTCGGACAGATCTTCGACAACCATGTGTATCCCGGCGTCCTGCACAACGCCTTCGTTGACGTGGGCATTCCGGCCTTCACGCCGGAGATCGGTGCGGCGCGTGCGCTGAACCTCGAGATGATTCCGCTCTTCGTCGAAGGCACGCTGAACGTCCTCAAACACTATCAGATCCTGGCTGGGCCGATGGGGCGCACGGGCAAGGATGTGGGTGTGTTTACCGGCAACAGTGCGCTCCCGATCCTTGCCACGCAGGGCGGGCTGATCGAGCATCTGGTCAAGCTGAATGACAAGGTCAACGCAGGCCAGAGGGTGGCGATCCAGCGCAACAGCTTCGGCGAAGTGGTTGCCGAATATGCTAGCAGCGTGGCCGGAGAGGTGAGCGGCCTGCGGAGCGACGCGATGGCCGAGCCCGGCAACCCTGTGGCGTTCATCCTGTTTCACAAGGAGCCGCCCGACGGCGGTGAGAGTTACCCCGAGTAGCTGCCATCCAGTTGTCCGCGTTTGCAGTCGCGATGTGCGGGGCGGCAATGTCCTGGCCGTGGACCATGAGGCGCTGGATTGCGAATGACACGCCCAGCCTCCAACTAGCATTTTTCACCTTGGTCTCTGACAGCTGGGATCGCGTTTGCGCCTGTTTCGACATCTGCTCCGCCCGGGTAGCCAGAGTGTGGACCCGCCCGCGCCAGTGGATGCTTGCGCCAACCTGGTGCGCGATCATCGCCTCGGCGAGTCGACTCGTTGCGGGTCTGAATCCGGGCTGCAGGCGAACGCTTTTTTGAAAACCCTTTGCACACAGGGCCCAAAAACGAAAAGGCCGCCTCGGCGGCGGCCCTTCGTAAATCTCTGATGTATCGGGGTTATTTGGTCGGAGCGAGAGGATTTGAACCTCCGACCCCTAGTCCCCCAGACTAGTGCGCTAACCGGGCTGCGCTACGCTCCGACTGAGCCGCCATATAAGCTGACGCTGAGGAGGAAGCAATCGTTCTGTCGATGAAAAAGCAGGAACTTATCCGTTGACATCCGGCTCGGTCGCGCCCCGAAGGGAGCTCAGAACCCGGTCGCATTCGAGGAGTTCGTCGAGAGCGGCATGAAGCGCCTGGAAATCGGCCGCGGTGGCGGCGCCGAGTTCCGAATCGGACAGCGCGCGAAGGGTCTCGGCGGTCAGGCCGTCGTCGTCGGGGGTGAAGGATGCAAGGGCGTCGGGCGCCTCCTTGCGGAGCGCGCTTGTCGCCTGCTCGCCGCGTCCCACCGATTGCACAAATCGGACACCCTCCTCCTTGAGGATGCGCTGCACGCCCTTGATCGTGTAGCCCTCGCCGTAGAGAAAATGCCGGATGCCCTTGAGCAGGTCCACATCGTCGGGACGATAATAGCGCCGTCCGCCGCCGCGTTTCAGCGGCCTAATATGCGCAAACCGCGTCTCCCAGAAGCGCAGCACATGCTGGGGCAGGTTGAGGTCTTCAGCAACCTCGCTGATGGTGCGAAAGGCATCGGGGCTCTTGTCCATGGCACCATTCGCCATCGGGATCCTAGTCCTCGCCCGTGGCGACTTCGCCGTTGATATGCGCTTTCAGAACGTTCGATGGCTTGAACACCATCACGTGTCGCGGGTTGATCGGCACCTCGACGCCGGTCTTCGGATTGCGTCCGACCCGCTCGCCCTTGCTGCGCACGATGAACGAGCCGAACGACGACAGTTTCACCGTCTCGCCGACTGCCAGGCTGTCGCAGATCTCGGCCAGGACGCGCTCCACGAGCTCCGCCGATTCCGTTCGAGAGAGGCCGACCTTCTGGTAGACCGCCTCACTCAGGTCAGCTCGCGTTACAGTTTTGCCTGCCATCACGCCCCCCCAGCGTTCGGTTTCAAAATCAGTCCTCGAGTCTTGGTCGAAGACGCTATGCAGATGGGCCCACCGGGTCAACCGTCCAGGTGCGGACTCGACTGCCGGAATGACCTACCAGCGGATGAGCGCGCTGCCCCAGGTAAATCCGCCCCCGATGGCCTCGATCATGACGAGATCGCCATCCTTGATGCGGCCGTCCTTGCGCGCGACGTCGAGCGCCAGGGGAATCGAGGCCGCCGACGTATTGCCATGCTTGTTGACGGTGATCACGACCTTTTCGGCCGCGATGCCGAGTTTGTCGGCGCTGGCGGTGATGATCCGCCGGTTTGCCTGATGGGGCACGAACCAGTCGAGGTCGTCAGCGGTCGTGCCGGTTGCCGCGAAGGCGTCGCGAACCACGTCCGTGACCATGCCGACGGCGAATCGGAACACGTCCTTGCCTTCCATCTTCAACACGCCGGTGGTCTTCGTGGAGCCAGGGCCGCCATCGACGTAGAGCTTGTCGCGGTAGCGGCCGTCCGAGCGTAGGTGGGATGTGAGCACGCCGCGATCGGCAGCCGTCCCCTCCCCTTGCGCGGCCTCGAGCACGATCGCGCCCGCACCATCGCCGAACAGCACGCAGGTCGTCCGGTCATTCCAGTCGAGCAGGCGCGAAAAGGTCTCGGCGCCGATGACGAGGGCGCGCTTGTGCGATCCGGAGGCGAGAAACTTGTCGGCGGTCGACACGGCGAAGACAAAACCGGCGCAGACCGCCTGCAGGTCGAAGGCGGCCCCGTGCGTGATCCCGAGCCCGCTTTGGATCTGCGTCGCCGTGGACGGGAAGGTGAAATCCGGCGTGGAGGTGGCGCAGACGATCAGGTCGATATCCTGCGCCTGCAGCCCCGCATCCGCGAGCGCTGCCTGTGCGGCCTTGATGCCGAGCATGGAGGTCGTCTCGCCCTCCGCCACGATGTGGCGCTCCTCGATCCCCGTGCGCTGCAGGATCCATTCATGCGAGGTGTCGACGATCTTCTCAAGGTCTTGGTTCGTGAGGACCCGCGTCGGCAAATATGAGCCGATGCCGCGGACGATGGAACGAATGCGTGTCAAAATGGAGCCTTCCTCAGGCCTGCTGGGCGATCGGATCATGCTCGAGCATGACGCGGATCGTTTTCATCAGTTCGAAATGGGCCATGTCGTAGGCGACGTCGATGGCGCTGGCAAAGCCCAGGGCATCCGTGCCGCCGTGGCTTTTGACCACGACGCCCTCGAGTCCGAGGAATACGCCGCCATTCACCTTGCGCGGGTCCATCTTGTCCTTCAGGGCGTCGAAAGCCTGCTTTGCGAACAGATAGCCGATCTTGGCCATGATGGTCCGGCTCATGGCGGAGCGCAAATACTCGCCGATCTGCTTGGCGGTCCCTTCGGCGGTCTTCAACGCAATGTTGCCGGAAAAGCCCTCGGTCACCACCACGTCCACGGTCCCCTTGCCCAAGTCGTCGCCTTCGACAAAGCCGTGATAATTGAGATTGGGCAAGTTCGCCTCGCGCAGGATGCGCGCCGCTTCCTTGACGGCCTCGATCCCCTTGATCTCCTCGGTGCCGACATTCAGCAGACCGACGGTCGGACGCTCGAGATCGAACACGATCCGCGCCATCGCCGCGCCCATGATCGCCATGTCGACCAGGTGGCCCGCATCGGCCCCGATGGTCGCTCCCACATCGAGAACGATGCTCTCGCCCCGCAGCGTCGGCCACATGGCGGCAATCGCCGGGCGCTCGATATGCGCCATCGTTTTCAGGCAGACCTTGGCGGTGGCCATGAGCGCACCGGTATTGCCCGCCGATACCGCAGCGTCAGCCTTGCCGTCCTTCACCGCCTGTACGGCCCGCCACATGGACGACTTGCCACGCCCCATCCGGATCGCCTGGCTGGGCTTGGCGTCCATGGCGATCGCCAGATCCGTGTGGAGAATCTCCGTAACGGCCTTGAGCTTGGGATGCTGCGCGAGAAGCGGCGCGATGAGGGCTTCGTCGCCGACCATGAGGAAACGGATGCCCGGATGGCGCTCCAGGGCCAAAACCGCGCCTGGCACGACGACGGACGGACCGTGGTCCCCGCCCATCGCATCAAGCGAAATACAAACTGGTTTTGGCATGTAGCGGCGGTGCTTTCTGAATTTCCCGGGCGTGCGGGCGGAAAATAGCGGTTTGCGGGGTCACCGCAACCGAATTTTCGGACGGCGACGAAACGCCCTGACCACAGCTGAAATGTGTCAACAAGAACAGGTCTGGCTGGGGTAAACGAGAGGTTTTGCGCTGACCCTGAGGAAACGCGCGCTCGAATGCTCTCATTTCGTCATCGACAGGAGGCGGCGCGCAGCGGATCGGAGATCCCGTTCCGCCCCCTTTATCGGTCGTGCCCTACCCGCCCTTGAGCTTTCCCAATGCGGAGAAAGGCGACATCTCGGCATCGGCCGGGTCCTTGAAATCGAAGTCGACGCCAGGCTTGCGGGGATAGGGGTCGAGGCCGAGGGCCAGGAATTCGGCCGCGACAGCGCCCAGGTCGATCTTGCCGTTCACAATTTCATCGGGCGGCTCATATTCGTGCATTTCGGTGGGAGGCTCTGCGGGCATCCCGCTGGGCTTGGCGAAATCCACCTCGACGGCCTCGTCGACGGACGAGTCGAAGGGCTCGAGGCTGGCGACGCAGGTCTGCGTGATGCTGGCCTTCACGACGCCCACCACATGCACGCCCTTCGCGGTGCTCGTCAGCGTGAAGTCTGCCGCAAGCGCGTGGATGCCCTCAAGACCGAAATCCTTTGCCAGAGCGCGGCACTCGTCGGCGGTCGCGTGGACGTGGACGTGCTTGCCGCCCGGGGGAACACTCCCGACATCGATCAGGCGCGAGAGCGGACCGACAGCGTCGGGGGTCATGGTTCGCGTACCTGTCATAAGTGCCTCCCTATCGGCCAAAAGATTCGGGCTCAGGAAAAACGTGGCCTTGCGCGAGCAAAGCTGCAAGGTCTGAACGCCGCAGGTCACGATCTGCCGCAAGGACATAGCGGGCGAGCGCATGGGCGGGTTGGTCCGTGCCGATGGCATTGCGTCCCAGGGCTACGGCGAGAGTCGGCTCGTCCACCGCGTCGAGGGGCCCGTCATAGGCGTGAGCGCGACCATAGAAGGCGGCGGCCAGCGTCTTCATGCGCTTGGGCACCACGGTGTCCCCTGTCCCCATCTCCCGTAAGGACGCGTCGAGATCCTGGAAGAACGCATCGGTGAGATCTTTTGCGACATCGTCAGCAGGCGGCGGGAGATGGCGCAGGGCGCGCAGCACAAGGATCGTGTGCAGGGAGACGGATTCGAAGCGTCCCTCTAGGGTGTCGGGGATACCAAGCGACTCGTAGAGCCCCGGGGCCCGCGACGCAGTGGCAATGCGCTGGTAGAGCGTCGCGATGGCAGCGCGCCGCGGATCCTTGCGAAACAGACTGAAGATCACGGGGCTTTGCCTTCCTGCCTTGTCAAAATTACATCGTCGGGGTACGCCATCCCCATCCGAAGGCGCAAGCTTATCCGCGCCGCAGACTTGGAAGAACCATACGATGCGTCGATATAGATCACTTTTCGCACGCTTGGCCGCAGCGACTTTCCTGGCGTCGACTTTGGCGGGCTGCATGGGCGGCGAGACATTCCAGCGCGGTTACATCGTGGACGAGCGCGCCGTTGCCCAGATCAAGAAGGGCATGACAGGCGAACAGGTCCTGACGACGCTCGGCACTCCGTCGACGGTCTCCACCGTGGGCAACAAGAGCTGGTATTACATCAGCCAGACGTCGAGCCGGCGCTTCCAGTTCATGCCGGAATCCGTTGTCGATCAGCGGGTTACGGCCGTTTATTTTGACAATGCACTAAGGGTCGAGCGCGTGGCGCTCTACGGCATCCAGGACGGAAAGGTGTTCGACTTCATCACCCGCACCACTCCGTCGGGCGGACAGGAGACGAGCTTCCTCACCCAGCTGTTCCGCGGAACGGGCGCCTTCAATCCCTTCGGCGCTTAGGCGGTCTATCAACAGGTATTCATGGCCGGGCGCAGTCCCGGCCATTTTTTTGAACGCGTCGCCAAAGAAAAGCCCCGCGGTTCGCGCCGCGGGGCTTTTGTGTTCGAGCAGGAGCGCTCAGGAATGGGCGAGGATCGCCAGCAGCAGCAAGGCGATGATGTTGGTGATCTTGATCGCCGGATTGACGGCGGGGCCCGCCGTATCCTTGTAGGGATCGCCGACGGTGTCGCCGGTGACGGAGGCCTTGTGGGCCTCCGAGCCCTTGTGATGGACCACTCCGGCGCTATCGGTGAAACCGTCCTCGAACGACTTCTTGGCGTTGTCCCAGGCGCCGCCTCCGGACGTCATGGAAATCGCCACGAAGAGACCGGTGACGATGACGCCGAGAAGCATCGCGCCCAGCGCCGAGAAGGCCTGCGACTTGCCGGCGACCGAAAGGACCACGAAATAGGTCACGATGGGCGCCAGGACCGGCAGGAGCGAGGGTACGATCATCTCCTTGATGGCGGCCTTGGTGAGCATGTCGACCGCGCGCCCGTAATCCGGACGCTCGGTGCCCGCCATGATGCCGGGCTTCTCGCGGAACTGGCGCCGAACCTCCTCGACCACCGCGCCCGCTGCCCGACCCACCGCTGTCATGGCGATGCCGCTGAACAGGAACGGGATCAGCCCGCCAAACAGAAGCCCGACGACCACGTAGGGGTTGGTCAGCGAGAAATCGGGTTTGACGCCCTGGAAGTAGGGAAACTGCGCCGCGTTCTGGGTGAAGTAGTTAAGGTCCGACGTGTAGGCGGCAAACAGCACCAGGGCGCCAAGCCCTGCCGATCCGATGGCGTAACCCTTGGTGACGGCCTTGGTGGTGTTGCCAACGGCGTCGAGGGCGTCCGTGGACTTGCGGACCTCCTTCGGCAGGCCCGCCATCTCGGCGATGCCACCCGCATTGTCGGTGACAGGACCGAAGGCGTCGAGGGCGACGATAAGCCCGGCAATCGCCAGCATGGCCGTGACCGCGATGGCGATGCCGAAGAGGCCCGCCAGCGTGAACGAACCGATGATGCCCGCAATGATCACGATCGCCGGCAAGGCGGTCGATTCCAGCGAGACCGCCAGACCCTGGATCACGTTGGTGCCGTGTCCGGTCACTGAGGCCTGGGCGATCGAGCGCACGGGGCGGTAGCCGGTGCCGGTGTAGTATTCGGTGATGACGACGATGAAGGCCGTGACCCCGAGGCCGATCACCGCGCACCAGAACAGGTTCATGCCGGTAAAGGCTGCCCCCGCGACCGGGCCGAAACCGATCATCGCGTAGGTGACGAGGGCGATGGCCCCCACCGACAGGATGCCGGTGGCGATCAGGCCCTTGTAGAGCGCGCCCATGATCGACTCGTTCTGGCCGAGTTTCACGAAGAAGGTGCCGATGATCGAGGTGACGATACAGGCAGCCCCGATCCCCAGCGGGTAGAGCAGCATGGTATCGAGGTTGGGCTGGCCCGCGAAGAAGATCGCCGCCAGAACCATCGTGGCGACAATGCTCACCGCATAGGTCTCGAAGAGATCGGCCGCCATGCCGGCGCAATCGCCGACATTGTCGCCTACGTTGTCGGCGATGGTGGCCGGGTTGCGCGGGTCATCCTCGGGAATGCCTGCTTCCACCTTGCCGACGAGATCGCCGCCCACATCCGCACCCTTGGTGAAGATGCCGCCGCCGAGCCGCGCGAAGATCGAGATCAGCGATGCGCCGAAGCCGAGCGCCACGAGACTGTCGATGACCACGCGGCTGGAGCCCGCAAAGCCCTCGATCCGCGTCAGGTAGCCGAAATAGAGGGCGACGCCGAGGAGCGCGAGGCCGGCCACCAGCATGCCGGTGACTGCCCCCGACTTGAAGGCGACATCGAGACCGCCGCTCAGGGACTGGGTCGCCGCCTGGGCCGTCCGGACGTTGGCGCGCACCGACACGTTCATGCCGATGAAGCCCGCGGCTCCCGACAGGATGGCACCGATGGCGAAGCCGATGGCGACGCGGATGCCGAGGAGATAGGCCAGGATCGCAAAGAGAACCACGCCCACGATGGCGATGGTGGTGTATTGCCGCCGGAGATAGGCCTTCGCACCTTCGGCGATCGCGGCTGCGATCTCCTGCATGCGTTGGGAGCCTGCATCGCGCTTCATCACATCGTTGATGGCCCAGAGGCCATAGACGATGGACAGGAGCCCGCCCAGGATAATGAGGGTCAGTGCCATGGTGCCGTCCTTGTTATGGGAAGGCAGAATCTCGGCCTCGCAGCCTCATATTCGGCCACGAGTCGCTCTTGCCCCCAGCGAAGTGCGACAACGCTGCCAAAATTCTATGCAAGCCGCAACGCGACTTCCGCATGAGTCACAGCAAGACTCTATGCCGGAGCCAAGATTCTTGTCCGATTCTGCAAGAAAAGCAGGCTGAGGGCGATCAGGACGGGCGGAAAGACGAGCCAGTTCACCAGATCCCAGCCGCTGAAGTTGAGAAGGGTACCGGACGAGAACGACGCCATGGCGGTAGCCCCGAACACCAGGAAGTCGTTGGCGGCCTGGACCTTGGCCCGCTCTTCGGGCCGGTAACAATCGGTCACGAGCGCGGTGGCGCCGATGAAACCGAAATTCCAGCCAAGCCCCAGGACCACCAGGGCGACCCAGAAATGCCAGACCGAAAGACCCGAGAGCCCGATCACGGCCGAGAGGGCGATGAGGACCAGACCGGCTGCCGTTACCGCCTCCTTGCCAAAGCGGGCGATCAGCCGGCCGGTGAAGAAGCTCGGCGTGAACATCGCCAGGATATGCCATTGGATGCCGAGAGCGGCGGAGCCCACCGGCAACCCGCACCCGATCATGGCGAGCGGCGCCGCGGTCATCATGAAGCTCATGAGGCCATAGGAGACGAGGCCTGAGACGACCGCCACGATGAAGCGGGGCTGGGAGACGATCTCCCGCAGAGGGCGCCCGCCGCCGGTGGGAAGGGCCGTCGAAATCGGAGCGCTACGCAGGAAGGTCACGACCAGGATCGCCAGTAGCGCGAGAGCAGCCTGGCCGATGAACGCGCCGGCGAACGGCACTCCTTCGATGAGATCTTTCGTCCAGATGACCGTCTGCGGTCCGACAACTCCGGCGACAATTCCGCCCGTCATCACCCAGGCAATTGCCCGCGGCTTGAAGGATTCGGAGGCGGTATCGGTGGCGGCGAACCGGTAGCTCTGGACGAACGAGGCATAGAGACCGGCCGTGAAGGTGCCCAGACAGAAGATGAGAAAGCTCATGGACGCGATGCCGAAGGCTGCCACGCAGCCGGCGAGCACGCCGATGGCGCCACCCATCACATAGCCGGTCCGCCGCCCTGCCCGCTTCATCAGGATGGCGGCCGGGATTGTCCCCAGCGCCAGGCCGAGATGGCTGAGGCTGACCGGCAAGGTGGCAAACTGCTTGTTCTCGGCAAGAGTCTGGCCCACCAAACCGCCGAGCGACACGACGATGGCGGGGTTCGCGCCGCCCAGCGCCAGCGCGAAGGCCAGCACCAGCGCATTGCGTTTCGCCAGTCCGTCGCCGCGAAAACCCCTTGGATCGTCAGAAATGCGAGTATGAACCGCCATCGTACCGCTTCTCGGACCCGCCCAGCCTGAAAACTGGCGGATTGTCTCCCGAAACCACCTGTCCGATGACCGTGATGGGGATGCCGAGGCTATCGGCCTGTTTCCGAAAGCTGTCGAGACGCGTTTGAGACACGGTGCACAGAATTTCGTAGTCGTCCCCACCCGTAAGCGCCCGGTCGAGACGGTCTGTTTGCCCGTCGATGAAGAGGCGCGCGGGTTCCGAAAGGGGAACCCGGTCGAGGTCGACCATCGCCGAAACGCCGCTCGCCCGCATCATCTTGGCAAGATCTCCCACGAGACCGTCCGACACATCCATGGCGGCGCTGGCATGGTCGCGCAGGACCTTCGCCAGCCGGTGGCGCGGCTGGGGATGCAGGTAGCGGTCGACGAGATAGCTCACGACACCCTCCGGCAAAGGCTTCCCCAAATCGGTGGAACGCCGCAGGGCCAGCCCAAGCGCTGCGTCACCGATGGTGCCGGAGACACAGATGGCGTCACCGACCTGCGCCGAGGTGCGCTTGACCATCCGTCCCCGGGGCACCTCGCCCAATGCGGTGATCGAAAGCGTCAAGGGACCGGTCGTCCGCACCGTGTCGCCGCCGAGGAGCGGACAGGCGAAATCCCGGGCGGCAGCGCCAAGCCCGGCAGCGAAATCCGCCAGCCACGCTTCGGTCCAGTCGGGCGGAAGGGCGAGGTTGAGCAGAAACCCGGTCGGCTCCGCGCCCTTGGCCGCCAGATCCGACACGTTGACGCCCAAAGCCTTGCGGGCGATCGATCCGGCCGCATCATCGGGGAAGAAATGGACCGCTTCGACGAGCGAGTCCGTCGTCAGGACAAGGTCGTGATCGGGCCGGGGCGTCAGGCAGGCGGCGTCGTCCATCAGCCCCAGGCCGCCCTCGGCCGCAAGCGGCGCGAAGTAACGCGCGATCAGGGAATCCTCCGACAGGCGCCCGGACATCGGCCGCGTTACGGCTTGGCCTGCCCGGCCGATTTCTTCTCGAGTTCACCGGCGCGCACATCGCGGGCGAGGGTGTCGAGAACCGCATTCACGAGGCCCGGCTCGTCCTGGTCGTAGAAGCCGTGGGTGACATCGACATATTCGGTAATGACGACGCGAACCGGCACGTCCTTCCTGAACATGAGTTCGAACCCGCCAGCGCGCAGGATCGCCCGCAGAACGGCTTCGATCCGGGCCAAAGGCCAACCATCCGCCAGCGCCTTGTCGATCTTCACGTCGATCGCGCGCTGGTCCTTGACCACGCCTTCGAGAATCGCGCGGAAGAAATTGACGTCGGACGGCTGAAACTTGATGCCCTCGACCTCGCGCCCGAGCCAATGGGATTCGAACTCGGCCAGGGCCTCGGTCACGTTCGTGCCGGACACGTCCATCTGATAGAGCGCCTGAACGGCGGCGAGCCGCGCGGCTGATCGTTCTGCAGGTTTGGCCATGATCAGAGCTCCCGAACGTGTCGTTTGATGCGAAGAACGGCGAGTGCCGCCTCGACGGCGCCGCCGCCCTTGTTCATGTCCGAAACCCTGGCGCGCGCCCAGGCTTGTCCGTCATTCTCGACCGTGAGGATACCATTGGCGAGCGGAATGCGGCGCGTTACCGACAGGTCCATCAGCGCGCGAGCGCTCTCGCCCGCCACGATCTCATAGTGCCCGGTCTCGCCGCGAATGACACAACCAAGCGCCACGACCGCCTCGTAGGGCTTCTCGGCAGCCTCGGCCGCATCCAGCGCGATGGCGATGGTGGACGGGATCTCGAGTGCCCCGTCGACCGTCAGCACGTCGACGACGGCGCCGGCGGCGTCTGCCGCACCCCGTGCGCCGCGCAGCAGTTCGTCGGCGAGATCGTCGTAGAAACGAGCCTCGACGATGAGAATGCGCGCACCGGTGACAGGCGGACGGATTGTGGCTTTGGCGGATGTGGCGACCATGTGAACAACCAGTTGCGGCTTATGGCCGGACACGAGCGCCGGAACGAGCTTCAGCCCCGCCCTCAGCGATCGTCCGGCATTGCAGGAGGCGCTCCTCGTCCACGAGGCGATACGACATCCGCCTCGAAACGCGGGCGCTTTTGCGGGCGGATCAGAGTATCCCGCCTCCCTACCCCGCGTTGCGGGCATCCGCAAGCCGCGCGGCGTAGCGTGCCATCAGATCGACCTCGATGTTGAGCCTGTCGCCCGCCTTGCGCTCCCCCCAGGTCGTCACCGACAGGGTGTGCGGGATGATCAGAACCGAGAAACAATCGTTGTCGACGGTGTTGACGGTGAGCGAGGTCCCGTCGAGGCAGACCGAACCCTTCTCGGCAATGAACTGGGCGATCTGGGGCGGCACTTTGATATCGAACCGAGCGGTGGGCCCCCATGGATTGTCGCCCGCCGTAACGGCTTCGCGGGCGATGATGGTGGCCACGCCGTCGATGTGCCCGGTGACGAGGTGGCCGCCGAGTTCGTCGCCGATCTTCAGCGAACGCTCGAGGTTCACGCGGGTGCCTTCCTGCCATTCCAGCACGGTCGTTCGATCGAGCGTCTCGGCGGCGGCGTCGACCTCGAACCAGCAGCCATTGCCGTGGCGCTGGACGTCGACAACCGTGAGGCACGGGCCGCCGCAGGCAATCGACGCGCCCAGCGCGATCGAGGCAGGATCGTAGGTGGATTCGATGCGGATGCGGCGGAGGGATGTTCCCTCCGACACCGCGCTGACGCGGCCGACATCCGTGACGAGGCCAGTAAACATCTAGGCTTTCTCCCAGGACATGATGAGGTCCGACCCCACTTGCTCATCGCCGATCAGGCGCATCTCGTCCATTCTTTCATGAAGCGCCGCCCCCAGTGCCGGGACGTCGCCCTCCCCGCGCGCAGACCGCCCCGTGATGAGGACGAGTTCGTCGATCAGATCGGCCTGGGCAAGGCCTTCGGCGAGCGCCGGGCCCCCTTCGCAGAAAATGCGCGTGATGCCGCGCGACCCCAGGAGGCCAAGCGCATCCGCAAGCACGGGGCGCCCGTCGGCATCGACATCGACGCGCAGAACCTCGATCCCCGCAGCGACCAGCGCCCGCTCTGCCGCAACGGGCGCGTCGAGGCCCGCCACAATCCAGGTCGGCACATCGCGGGCCGTCGTGACAACATGCGCCTCCATGGGCGTCCGCAAGCCACTGTCGAGGATGATGCGAACCGGAGAGCGGCCCTCAAGGCCCGGCAATCGGACCGTCAGGAGCGGATCGTCCGCCAGGACCGTCCCGACGCCCACCATCACCGCGTCCGCGTGGGCGCGCATGAGATGCGTGCGGGCGTTGGCGATGTCGCCGGTGATCATCAGACGGGGTCCGCTGCGACGTCCAGCCAGCCCCTCGGTGGTGCGTGCGAGCTTGACGATCACCTCGGGCCGCCCGGTTTTCACCCGCATCAGATGGCCCCGGTGAAGCCGGCGCGCCTCCGCCTCGCACACCCCCGTCGAAAAATGGACGCCGGAATCCTGCAGGCGCGCATAGCCGTGGCCATGGGCAAAGGGACTGGGATCGCCAGCCCCGATGACCAGCCGGCCGACACCGGAGGCGACGATCAGATCCGTACAGGATGCCCCGTCATTGGTGCGGCTGCGCGAGGAGCAGGGTTCCAGTGTCACGTAGAGCGTCGCACCACGGGCCGCCTCACCGGCCGCATCGAGCGCCATACGTTCCGCGTGAGGCCGTCCGCCCGCTTGCGTGAATCCCTGGGCGATGATGACCGGCGCACCCCCGCGTTCATCCACGAGCACGGCGCCGACAGACGGATTGGGCCATGTCAGGCCGAGATGACGTTCGCCCAAAGCGAGCGCGAGACGCATGAACCGATCATCATCCGACAAGGCAGATCCGGGATGCGGTTGCCCCGGCGTGGCGGCGGGACGGGTCATTCCGGCGAGCGCGCCTGGCGCGGTTCGTCGTCAGGGCCGTCCTCGTCCGGGTACTCGCTCGCAAGTCGCACGAGGATTTCCTCGAAATCCTTCGCCTCGCGGAAGTTCTTGTAGACGGACGCAAAGCGGACATAGGCCACGTCGTCGAGGCCCTTCAGGCCCTCCATGACGAGTTCCCCCACCGTGTCGCTGCGCACTTCGCCTTCGCCCAGGCTCTCGAGCTGGCGCACGATGCCGTTGATCATGCGCTCCACCCGCTCCGGCTCCACCGCGCGCTTGCGCAACGCCACGTTGACGGATTGTTCGAGCTTGTCGCGGTCGAACGGGACGCGCCGTCCGGATCGCTTGAGCACGAACAGCTCCCGCAGCTGCACACGCTCGAAGGTCGTGAAACGGCCGCCGCAATCGGGACAGATCCGGCGACGACGGATGGCCGACGCGTCGTCCGTGGGCCGGGAATCCTTCACCTGTGTGTCCAGGCTCCCGCAATAGGGACAACGCATCGGGTGGTATCGACCTCAGGCGTAAATGGGGAAGCGGCGGGTCAGGGCGTGCGCCCGTTCCTTGACGGATTCTTCAACGGAGCCATTGGCTTCCGGGCCGTTCTTCGCGAGTCCGTCGAGGGTCTCGACGATCAGGTTTCCGACCGCCTGGAACTCCGCCACACCGAATCCCCGGGTTGTGGCCGCAGGGGTGCCGAGCCGGATGCCCGAGGTCACCATCGGCTTCTCGGGGTCGAACGGGATGCCGTTCTTGTTGCAGGTGATGGCCGCGCGCCCGAGGGCCGCCTCGGCTGCCTTACCGGTAAGCCCCTTCGGCCGCAGATCGACGAGCATGAGGTGGTTGTCGGTTCCACCCGCCACGATCGCGTAGCCGTTCGACGCGATGGTGTCGGCCAACGCCTTGGCATTGTCGACCACCGCGCGGGCATAAAGCTTGAATTCGGGCCGCAAAGCCTCGTTGAAGGCGACGGCCTTGGCGGCAATCACATGCATGAGAGGGCCGCCCTGCAGGCCGGGAAAGATCGCCGAATTGACCTTCTTGGCGATGTCCTCGTCGTTGGTGAGGATCATGCCGCCGCGCGGCCCCCGCAGGGTCTTGTGCGTGGTGGTGGTGGCGACATGCGCGTGGGGGAATGGCGACGGATGGGCCCCGCCCGCCACCAAGCCCGCAAAATGGGCGAAGTCGACCATGAAGATCGCGCCGACCTCGTCCGCAATCTCCCGGAAGCGCGGAAAGTCCCACAGACGCGAATAGGCCGAGCCGCCGGCCACGATGACCTTGGGCTTGTGCTCCCGGGCGAGACGCGCGACCTCGTCCATGTCGATCAGTTGGTCATCCTCGCGGACCTTGTAGCTCACCACGTTGAACCACTTGCCCGACATGTTGACCGGGGAACCATGGGTGAGATGGCCGCCGCAGGCCAGATCAAGGCCCATGAACGTATCGCCGGGCTTCATCAGCGCCATGAAGACGGCCTGGTTGGCCTGGCTGCCGGAATTAGGCTGGACATTGGCATATTTGCACTCGAACAGCCGGCACGCGCGCTCGATGGCCAGTTCCTCGGCAATATCGACGAACTGGCAGCCGCCATAATAGCGCCGGCGCGGGTAGCCCTCGGCGTATTTGTTGGTCATGACCGAGCCCTGGGCCTCGAGGACGGCCAGGGAGACGATGTTCTCGGAGGCGATCAGCTCGATCTCGTCCCGCTGCCGGCCGAGTTCCAGCTCGATGGCGCGGGCGATCTCGGGATCGCTGTCGGCAAGGCCGGCCGAAAAAAAGCTGTTGGACAGGTGGCTGGTGGCTTGGCTTGCGCTCATGGGAACCCTCGTCTGCTTCGATCGCCTTTTGGACGCGCAGATCTTGAACGGCCGCTTAGGCTTCCCGAGCGACCCGATCTGAACTGATCGCAGGCCTTTACCATGGGGGGATGACCGCCGCCAAGCGGCACGAAACGCATGGCTCGGCTGTGCCAACAGGACGGGGTATGAGCGTGAACCGGCGACTGGTCAAAAGAGCTGCGGCCCGGCCGATTCGCATCTCTTGGTTTGGCGCAGGACGGGACAGATCGGCTCACTTGCGTCGGACATGAAAACGTCCCGGACCATGCCGGGACGTTGATGGGACCGGGCCGCCTGCCCTGCCGAAACCGAGAGCCCAGAAGACGAACGGACGTCAGTTCTGGAGGAACATCTCTTCGTCGGGAGCGGTCGGCACGCGGCTCGCCACAGGGATCGCATTGCCGAGGCCGTCCTTGTTGTAGATGTCGTCGCGGAACTGGACCAAACCATCCGGGGTCGCCCAGGCGGTGATATAGGTCCAGTAGATGTTGACCGGCACGGCCACGCGCGCATCGGTGCGCGAACCCGCCTTGAACACTGCGTCGATCTGTTCACGGCCCCAACCGGGCGTCTCCTTGAGCAGCCATTCGATATAATCGCGCACGTTCTGCACGCGGACGCAGCCGGATGAGACGAAGCGGAAATCGTCGCCGAAAATGCCTTTTGACGGGGTGTCGTGCATGTACACGCCATGCGGATTGGGAATGTTGATCCGCACGAAACCCATCGAGTTCAACTCACCGCCCGGGTCCTGCCGGAAGCGGTAGCGAGTCGCCTCGTCCGAGAACCAGTTGACCTGGCTCGGGCTCAACTCCGTCGCGCCGTTGAAGATGCGGATCTTGTTATCCGTGAGATAATTCGGCTCCTTCTGCATCTTCGGAATCAGATCCTTGCGGATGATCGATGCGGGCACCGTCCAATAGGGATTGAAATTGATCTCGACGACCTTCGAGCTGAGGATCGGCGACTGGCGATCACTCTTGCCGACGCCGGCCGCGTGACGGGTATGGACGACGCCGCCCTCGACCGTCTCGACAAGCGCCGCCGGAATGTTGACGGTGACGTAGCGGTTGCCGAGGTTGCCCGCATGGGTGCGCAGGCGCGCAATGTTGATCTCGAGCTGCCGGATGCGCATGTCGACCGGCACGTTCATGGCGGTGACCGTGGGACCCGTCATGGTTCCGGTCGAACTCAGCCCATGCCGGGCCTGGAAGCGGCGCACCCCTGACTCCACGTACGAATCGTAGATCGGCGAATCGCCCGCCGACGGATCGAGATCGCCCGTGACAATCAGGCGCTGACGCAGGGCGACGACTGCCGGGCTCTGGACGCCGACGCGCAATCCGTCGACGCCGCGCACGGAGGGCCAGCCGCCGCGGGACGCGATCTGCCGGTATTGCTCGATCATCTGCTCGGTGGCTGCAAGCGATTCGGCGGACAGCATCGGCGTGGTGGTGCGCTTGACGCGCGTCCGGGACACGGCCTCGTAATTCTGGGACCACTCGGCCTGGTTCTGAGCCCAGACCGAGGTGGGTGTGGCGACGAGGGCGAGCGATCCTGTCAGGAGCGTACGGCGGGACAACATGAGCGCAGGCTCTTTCTTTAGCGGGTGGGAGACCGGACGGAGAGAACGCGTAACACCGTTCATAACCGCTCTCATTCGGAAACGACAGTGCCGCGAGACGATTAAGGAACGGTATCGAAAGCGTCGAACAACCGGGCCATTTTAAGGCAGATTGCCCTGTGGTGGCGCTGCGCGGAGAGGGTGTCGCGTTCGCGCAACAGTCCGATGCCGTATCGTACGGCCGTTCACGTTAATGTGATTGAAATCCTAGTCTGGCCTTAGGCCAACGCCCACCGGGTAGACCCGCGAGCCAGTCGGCTTCCGGCTCCACCTCGTGTGCGCCGAATCCATCATTCAGGCTAGGCCGGAATCGAAAAAAGCCCCCCGGTCATGTGGACCGGGGGGCTCGTTTGCTCAAGCGATCTTAGACGACGAAGAAGTCGCCTGCGCTCATCTTCAGCTTCTTGGCGGCCGAGGTGATCTCGACCTGCTTGGCATGACCGGAACCATCCGAGTCGTAGTACAGGACGCCCTTCTTGCTGTCGTAGATGACGTGCTGGTCCTTCGTCGTGGCGTGGTCGCCAATGGTGAAGAACTTCTTGCTCAATGCGCCGGGCTTGACTTCCGAACCCTTGCCGAGGGCCTTGAACACGGCGTTGTCGAGCCAGATCGAGTCGTCCTTCGTGGAGAAGTCCGTGATCTTGTCGACGTTCGTCTTGCCCAGCTTCGTGTTGAACACGAAGATGTCCTTGCCGGTGGCACCGGTCAGGATATCCTTGCCAAGACCGCCATAGATCTTGTCATCGCCGAAGGCACCGTTGAGGCGATCATTGCCGGCATTGCCGAAAATGATGTCGTTGCCCGACGTGCCGGTTGCGTTGTCCGCACCCGACGTGCGTTCACTTTGATGCTGTCACCAGCCGCAAACGTCAGGGTACCAAGGGCCGATAGCTGAGCCGGGGTGAAGCTCAGCTTGTTGTCGGTGGCATCGAGCCCATCGACGCCCTTGCCGGCGAGATCCGACAGCTGGGCAGCGGAGAGCGCGGAGATCGCAGCACCAGTATCGGTGACGGTGACCGCGTCAGCCGCCGTCAACTTCACCGTCGAGGCAGCCAGAGCAATCGCCTGCGAGACGTTCAACGCCAGCACGTTGGTGCTCGAGTCGAGGACGTCCACGTTGCTGGTGCCGAGCGCCGCGATCTGCGTGCCGGTCAGCTTGGCAAGGTTGGCGCCGGTATCGAGAACCGTCACCACATCGTCGGTGGCCAGTTTGAACGCGCCCAGGACGGTCGCCTGGGAGACGTTCAGGCTGAGAACGTTGTCGCTGGCATCGAACGAGTCGATGTTGGAGGCGGCAAGGCCCTTGTAGACATCGGCAGTCAGGGCAGCGAGCTTGGCGCCGGTGTCCTTCACCGTGATCGTATCGGCGGCGAGGAAGCTGACGGTTCCCTTGAGGGCGCCGAACTTGGCGGCATCAAGTGCGAGAACGCCGTCGCCGCTGATGTCGAGGATATCGACCTGCTTGGTGGAGATCGACCCCAGATCGTCGTCAGTCAGCCCGGTCAGTTCCGTGGCTGTCAGGGTCACAGTGACCTTGTCGGCCGCCGCAAGCTTGAGGGACCCCAAAGCCTTGAACTGCGTCAGGCTCAGAGCCTGATCGGTGCCTGTGAGGTCGACAGAGTCGACGCCGAGAGCCGTGAGCGCCGTGACCTGATCGGCGGTCAGGGCCGTGTACTCAGCCGCCGTCAGCGCCACGGTGACATTGTCGGTCGCAGCAAGCTTCAAACCGACCAAAGCGGTCGCCTGCGTGAGGCTCAGAGCCACGTCAGCGACTGTCGCCCCACCAACGTCAAGGAAGTCGACGTTCTGAGCCTTCAGATCCGTGATGTTCTGAGGCGTCAGGGCGGTGAGTTCCGCAGCCGTCAGAGAAACGCTGACCACATCGCCGGTTGCGAGCTTGAGCCCGTTGAGAGCCTGGGACTGCGCAAGGGTGAGCGAAACCGCCGCCGTATCACCCGTCACGTCGAGGGTGTCGACGGCCTGTGCCTTCAGTGCCGTGATATTCGCGGCCGTCAGGCCGGTGAGTTCTGTCTGCGTCAGGGTGACGGAGACATTGCTCGCTGCCGAAAATGCGACAGTTCCGAGGGCACTGGATCGTGCCAGCGAGAGCACGAGGTTTACATCGGTGACGTTCAGAAGGTCGACCTTGTGTTCCGAGAGTGCGGCAAGCACCGCGTCAGTCGCCCCGGCGAACTGAGCTGCAGTAATTCCGACCGTCACGTTATCGGCAACCGGATAAGGCCAGTGAGCGGTATCGAGAAGGTAATCTGCAAAAAGCAATGTCTGATCGGCCATAGGAGACTCCAAATTCTTGTTTTGCTGCAATTCATGCCTCTCAGTTACGAGAGCCATGAGTGACCGTAGGCTATCCCGCTACGTAAATGCAATGTTATTCTATTGTTAGTCTTTGCGGTCGCCTCTGCAAAATCCGTTATTTTGCAACATTTAATTTCCGGAAACAGCAAGGCGCGACATAATGCGCAAGCACGGCGGGCGACGATCGGGAGATTTCGATCATGTCGGCGGCCAGCGTTGATCTGCGGAGGCGGGAATGCGTGAACGGACCCAGCGTCAGGCGCGGCTCGCGTGGCGCCCTCGCGACAAAGGGGGCGTTGAAGGACAAGGGGTCAGGTCAACTCGCGGACATCAAGCGATGCCAGATCGACGGTCCGAGAGCAGGCGGACGCCACAGCTCATCTCATTTTGTGGCGGCGAAAGATATCGTCCGCCCTGCGTCGTCTGAATCAAGAAAGCCCCCGGCCACAGGGCTGGGGGCTGATCTCAATTACGGCAGTGCAGAAGGGCCAATAGAGAGCTCGTCGCGCTGCTCACTGGACCCAGCCCCCTGTCCTGTGACAGGGGGCTGAAGTCAGTGCTTAGACGACGAAGAAGTCGCCTGCGGTCATCTTCAGCTTCTTGGCGGTGGTTGCGATCTCGACCTGCTTGGCGGAGCCGGAACCGTCGACGTCGTAATAGAGGACGCCCTTCTTGCTGTCGTAGATGACATGCTGGTCCTTCGTCTTGGCGTGGTCGCCAATGGTGAAGAACTTCTTGCTCAACGCGCCGGGCTTGGCTTCCGAACCCTTGCCGAGCTTCTTGAACACGGCGTTGTCGAGCCAGATCGAGTCGTCCTTCACGGAGAAGTCAGTGATCTTGTCCGTGTTGGTCTTGCCCAGCTTGGTGTTGAACACGAAGATGTCCTTGCCGGTGGCGCCGGTGAGGATGTCCTTGCCAAGACCGCCATAGATCTTGTCGTTGCCGAAGGCGCCGTTGAGACGATCATTGCCGGCATTGCCGATGATGATGTCGTTGCCCGACGTGCCGGTTGCGTTATCCGCACCCGACGTGCCGTTGATCTTCACGCTGTCGGTGGCGCCGAAGGTCAGCGTTCCCAAAGCAGCCAGCTGTGCCGGGGTGAAGCTCAGGGCATTGTCCGTGGCATCGAGCCCGTCGATGCCCTTGCCGGCGAGAGCCGACAGCTGGGCAGCGGAGAGCGCCGAGATCGCCGCACCGGTATCGGTGACGGTGACCGCGTCAGCCGCCGTCAACTTGACGGTCGAGGTGGAGAGCGCAATCGCCTGCGACACGTTCAACGCCAGCACGTTGGTGCTCGAGTCGAGAACGTCGACATTGCTGGTGCCGAGCGCCGCAATCTGCGTGCCGGTCAGCTTGGCGAGGTTGGCGCCGGTATCGACAACCGTCACCACATCGTCGGAAGCGAGCTTGAACCCGCCCAGGACTGTCGCTTGGGCAACGCTGAGGCCGAGAACGTTGTCGCTGGCATCGAACGAGTCGATGTTGGAGGCGGCAAGGCCCTTGTAGACATCGGCAGTCAGCGCAGCGAGCTTGGCGCCGGTGTCCTTCACCGTGATCGTATCGGCGGCGAGGAAGCTGACGGTTCCCTTGAGGGCGCCGAACTTGGCGGCATCAAGTGCGAGAGCGCCGTCGCCGCTGACGTCGAGGATATCGACCTGCTTGGTGGAGATCGACCCCAGATCGTCGTCGCTGAGAGCGGCGAAGTCTGCCGCCGACACCGTGACGGTGACCTTGTCGTCAGCCGCAAGCTTGAGCGTGCCAAACTTCTTGAACTCGGCGAGTGTCAGCGCCTGATCGGTGCCATTGAGGTCGACGAAGTCGACGCCAAGTGCCGTGAGTGCCGTGACCTGAGCATCTGTCAGGTTGGTGTACTCGGCCGCCGTCAGAGAGACGGTGACGTTGTCTTCCGCTGCCAGCTTCACACCCGCCAAGGCGGTCGCCTGAGTGAGGCTCAGAGCCACATCGGCATTCGTGCCCGAACCGGCCACGTCAAGGAAGTCGACGTTCTGATCCTTGAGGGCGGTGAGGTTCGCGGCCGTGAGGGCGGTGAGTTCCGTTGCCGTCAGAGAAACGCTGACCACATCGCCGGTTGCGAGCTTGAGCCCGTTGAGAGCCTGGGACTGCGCAAGGGTGAGCGAAACCGCCGCCGTATCACCCGTCACGTCGAGAGTGTCGACGTTCTGGGCCTTGAGCGCGGTGATCTGGGCTTCCGTCAAGGCGAGGAGCTCATCGCCGGTCAGGGTGACGACGACCTTGTCGGCCGTGGCAAGCTTCAGCGTATCGAGGATCTTCGACTGCGCCAACGACAGGGTGACATCGGCTGTCGCGCCCGTCACGTCGAGGATATCGACGTTCTGTGCCTTGAGCGCCGTGACCTCGGCAGTCGTGAGCGCGTTCAGCTCCGTCAGCGAGAGGGACACGGAGACATCATCCAACGTCGCCAGCTTGACCGTATCGAGAGCCTTCGACTGGGCAAGCGTGAGGACGGCGGGGGAGTTGGTGACGCCATCGATGTCGATCAGATCAATGCCGCGGGTTTTGAACGTCGCCAGCTCATTGGTCGTCAGGCCAGCAAGCTCAGCGGCAGTCATGGTGACTGTCACGGTGTCGCCCGCAGAAAACGCAACCGCGCCCAGAGCCTTGACCTGCGCCAAGCTGAGCTTGATGTCGGCCGCCGCGCCCGCTACGTCGATTGTGTCGACGCCCTGGTTCTTGATCGCAGTCAACGCGTCAACGGTGAGATTTTGAAGATCAGCCGCAAGGACCACGGTGAGCGTGACGTTGTCGCCGGCGGCGAGCTTCAGGGTACCGAGAGCCTGCGATTTCGCCAGGCTGATTTGCAAATCAGCGCCGGCAACATCGAGGGTATCGACGTTCTGGGTTGTAAGAGCCGCGATCGTGGCCGGCGACAGATTGTTGAACTCATCCGTCGACAGCGTCACCGTGACATTGTCACCAGCGGCGAGCTTGACGCCGCTCAAAGCCTCGAACTGCGCAAGCGTCAAAGTCTGGTCTGCACCTGCGATGTCGATGGAATCGACGCCCCGGGCGAACAGAGCCGCGAGCTTGGCCGCGTCAAGCAGAGCGTACTCGGCCGCCGTGACCGAGAGAGTCACGTTGTCGCCGGCCGCAAGCTTCAGCGTCTTGAGCGCAGTCATGTCTGCCAAAGTCACGGCCTGGTCCGCGCCGGCGAGGTCGACGGCGTCGACACCCTGTGCGATCAAAGCGTCGACAGTTGCTGCCGTCAGATTGGTGTACTCCGTCGCCGTCAGCGCGACGGTGACATTGTCGCCAGTGGCGAGCTTGAGTGCCCCGAGCGCCTGAGACTGACCGAGCGTCAGCGACAGGTCGGTACCAGCGACGTCGAGCGTGTCGATGCCCTTGGCGATCAGCGCGGCGGACTTGGTCGCGTCCACGGTGAGGAACTCGTCAGCGCTGAGCATCAGCGTGACGTTGTCGCCGCCAGCCAGCTTCACTGCTCCCAGTGCGGTCAGGCTCGCCCAGCTCAAGGTCAGATCAGCATCGCCAGTGACGTCGATCATGTCGACGCCCTTGCCGGCCAGTTCGCCGAGCTGAGCATCGGTCAAGCCGTTGAAGGTGTCGAGGTCCATGGTCAGCGTGACGTTGTCCGTACCGACAAGCTTCAGGGTGCCCAACGCGTCCAATGCAGCCTTCGACAGCGTCAGATCCGCGCCGGCAACGTCGAGCGTATCAACGCCCTTCGCGATCAGAGCGTCGGCAGCTACGTCATCAACAGCGGCAAATTCGGTAGCCGAAAGCGTGAGCGTGACGTTGTCCGTACCGACAAGCTTCAGGGTGCCCAACGCGTCCAATGCAGCCTTCGACAGCGTCAGATCCGCGCCGGCAACGTCGAGCGTATCAACGCCCTTCGCGATCAGAGCGGCGGCCACGGTCCCATCCACGGCGGCAAATTCGGTAGCCGACAGCTCGAGCGTGACGTTGTCCGTACCGACAAGTTTCAGGGTGCCCAACGCGTCCAATGCAGCCTTCGACAGCGTCAGATCCGTGCCGGCAACGTCGAGCGTATCAACGCCCTTCGCGATCAGAGCGGCGGCCACGGTCCCATCCACGGCGGCAAATTCGGTAGCCGACAGCTCGAGCGTGACGTTGTCCGTACCGACAAGCTTCAGGGTGCCCAACGCGTCCAATGCAGCCTTCGACAGCGTCAGATCCGTGCCCTCAACGTCGAGCGTATCAATGCCCTTCGCGATCAGTTCCGCAGCCACGGTCTCATCCACGGCGCGGAATTCCTCAGCGATAAGCGTCAAGGTGACGTTGTCGCCACCGGCAAGCTTCAGGGCGCCCAGAACGAGGAGGGTAGCCTTCGACAGAGTGAGATCGGTGCCCTCAACGTCGATGGTGTCGACGCCCTGGGCGAGGAGTGCAGTGACGGCGGCCTGGTCGAGGGCGCCGAACTCGACCGTCGACAGGGCCAGCGTGACGTCACTTGCGGTCGAAAAAACGACGACGCCGAGCTTCTCGAGCCGGGCGGTGTCCAACGTGACCGCATCGGAGAAGTTGAGGGCATCGACCCCCTTGCCGGCAAGGGCCGCAACGGCGGTGTCGGTAAGGCCCCCAAAATCGTTCGCCGACAGAGTGACGGTGATGTCGTCGGCTGCCGTCAGCGCGACAGTACCGAGTCCCGAAAACTGGCCAAAACGCAGTGAGATCGAACCGTCGTTGGCTTCGATGCCATCGACGTTGTTGGTTGCGAGGGCCAGAAAGTCCGCATCGCTCATCCCGGCGATGTTGGCCCCCGAGTCTGTGATGATGACGTTGTCAGCCGCGTCCCACGTGCCGGCTTTATAGTCTACTACGGAAATAAAATGATCAACAGCCACGGTCTTCTCCCGATTTGGCGTTTCGATTCGTGCCGCCTCATCAGTCTGAAGCGCGACAGTGCGGGATTAAACATTATAGTGTTCGCTTGTCAACGCGTACGATACGAAGTTATGTTGTGTTTCGGCCAAAATTAAAGGTTATACTGTGTCAATTCGGCGACGCACGCCGCCTTTTGGCTCAGCGCGCGCGCGCGGCCAGCCAGGAAATGGTGACGTAAAGGGCCACCAGCGTCAGAAAGAACGCCATCGTGAGGAGGCCGCTCGAGACGATTCCCGGGAAGAAGGCAGCCAGAATCAGGTGGCTCATCACCGCGAGCAACCACAGGATGCCGCCCCAGGTGCTGGCCATCCAGAGGCCGACGGCCGCGATGATGTCGATCAGCGCGAAATAGATGATGGTCGATTGATAGCCGGTCGAGCGCCCTTCGAAGTGGCCGATGGGCGTCCAGATGCCGAGGATGATCGCCCAGGCGCTAAGGCCCTTCATGAGCCAGAGAATCGACAGGACCCGCATGAACCAGGTCATGGCGAAGGTCCAGCGCTGGACTCCGGCCGTCCGCTCGCCGTCGAGCCGGTCGGACGGGGCCCGCATCGGGGCCTCTTGAGTCACCCTCCGGCTGCCTGAGCCCGGCATCAGGCAATCTCCAGTTCGTCGGGGCCCAGAGCCGCGAAGAACCGCGCGATCTCGCCCGCGTCGATGGCGGCGAGATCGGGGGGATTCCAACGGGGCGCGCCATCCTTGTCGATGAGAACGGCGCGGACGCCCTCGTAGAAATCCTCTCCGTCCAGAATCCGGGAGACGATTCGGAACTCGGTCTTCATGGCCTCGTCGAATGTGAGGGCGCCGCCACGGCGCATCTGTTCGAAGGCCAAAGACAGGCTGGTGGGCGATTTGCCGTCCATGGCGGCATGGATGCGCCGGGCCGATTCGGACCCATCGCGATCGAGACAGGTGAGGATCTCGCCCACGGATTCAGCCCCGAAGCACCTGTCGATCAACGGAAGGTCAGGGGCCAAAGGGGGCGGACCGGGCTCCACGGAGCGTGCGGCCAGGGCCTGGTCGATGTTTTCGCCGCCCGCCAGCGCCGCCAGAAGGCCGTCGAAATCCTGGCTCGCGACCGCATGGGTGGCCAGATCCAGCATGAGGGCATCGGCCCGGCGGATCCGCTCGCCCGTGAGCGCGATGTAAAGCCCGGCCCGGCCCCGCAGGCGCGGAAGGGCGTAGGTTGCGCCCACATCGGGGAAGAAGCCGATTCCCACCTCGGGCATCGCAAAGAGATAGCGCTCACCCGCCACCCGGTATCGCCCGTGGAGCGAGATGCCGACGCCACCGCCCATGACGATGCCGTCGATGAGCGCGATATAGGGCTTGGGATAGCGCTGGATGAGCGCGTTGAGCTGGTATTCCTCGCGCCAGAAGGCCAGGGCCTCGTCGGCCCGCCCGGCGCGGCCGAGATCGGTGAGGCGACGGATGTCGCCCCCGGCGCAGAACGCCTTCTCGCCTGCGCCGCGGACCACCACCCGGGTCACCGCAGGGTCGGTCTGCCAGGCATCGAGGGCGACCCGCATGGCGCGCACCATGTCCAGTGTCAGCGCATTGAGCGCCCGCGGCCGGTTGAGGGTGATGAGGCCAGCCTCCCCACGGATCTCGCAGAGGATTTCCGGGTCCTGGTCCATACGCGTCTCCATGGCATTGCCTCTTGGGCTTAGGACGGTCGGGGAGCGCAGGTCAATCGACCTCTCCGACGAAGGCATGGACCGGCTGTGGAATCGACAGGGGGGCACTGGTCGGTCGGAATAAAGCCAGGGCTGCGACGTCCGGGCCTTTTTTAGAGCGATTTAAATGTGCTAAGCGATGGTGCAGGCCGGGCGCTCAACCCGGCGCCGGATTTGAAGCCTCATGTCGAAGCTGTCCCCCTTCCCTCGCCCCGCCATTCTGGAGGCGACGTCCCCCGCCCTGTCGCTGATCCAGCGGCCGCGCCGCAATCGCAAGTCCGATTGGTCGCGACGTCTGGTGCGGGAGACCACTCTGACGGTCGACGACCTGATCTGGCCGATCTTTCTGGCAGAGGGCGCAAGCGGGCGCCACGCGGTAAGCTCGATGCCCGGCGTCGAGCGCCTGACGATCGGCGAGGCGGTTCGCGAGGCCGAGCGTGCGGCTTCCCTTCGAATCCCAGCCATCGCCCTGTTTCCCAATACGGACCCCTCCCTGCGCGACGAGCGCGGGAGCGAGGCGCTCAACAGCCGCAACCTGGTCTGCCGCGCGGTGCGCGAGATCAAGCGCGCCGTTCCCGAGATCGGCATCATCACCGATGTCGCCCTCGATCCCTATACGAGCCATGGCCATGACGGCGTGATGGACGGCGATCGTATTCTCAACGACGAATCCATCAGCGTTCTGGTCGGCCAGGCTCTCGTGCAGGCGGAGGCCGGTGCGGATGTGATCGCGCCCTCCGACATGATGGACGGTCGCGTCGGCGCGATCCGGGCGGCGCTCGATCAGGCGGGCTTCACCGACGTTCAGATCATGGCCTATGCGGCCAAATTCGCCTCCGCGTTCTATGGCCCCTTCCGCGACGCGATCGGCACCAACGCGACCCTCGTTGGCGACAAGCGCACCTATCAGATGGACCCCGGCAATTCCTGCGAGGCTCTGCGCGAGGTGGCGCTCGATCTGGAGCAGGGCGCCGACATGGTCATCATCAAGCCGGGCATGCCCTATCTGGACATCATTCAGCGGGTGAAGGAGACCTTTTCGGTTCCGACTTTCGCGTACCAGGTCTCCGGCGAATACGCGATGATCCAGGCCGCAGCCGCCAATGGCTGGATCGACGGCGAGCGCGCCATGCTGGAAAGCCTGCTCGCCTTCAAGCGCGCCGGCGCCGATGGCATCCTGACCTATTTCGCTCCTCGCGTGGCCGAGACGCTCAAGGCGATGGGGTAAGCGTCAGGCGCTTCGGATTGTCGTGACCGGCTCCTTCATGCGGACTTTCTGGCGCGGGGCCGCCGTCCTGGTTCTCGCCGGCGTTGTCGCCAGCTGCTCGTCATCCGATGCGCAGCAGACCCGGGTCTGCCGGTCGACTCTCCCTGCTCTCAATGCCACGGCCCGTATCCTCGTCAAGCGGGTTGAAGCCGGCCCGGTGGCGCGCAGCCTCCGGATCGATTACGAGGCAAGCGTAGACGGGGCGCCGCCTGCAGCACGCTTCGTCATCTGCCGCTTTGCCGCCGAGGGCCTGTCTCCAAACAAGGCAGAACTGACCGAGCTCGCGACCGAGCAGGGACCGCTCGGCGGCGCCAGCCTCTATCTCCTGAAGCGCTATTATCTCGACAGTCCCGAGGGTGTCGCCGGCGATCCCGGCAGCACGATCGCGACGGCCGCGCCGGAAATTCCAGCCGATGCAGCCTACCTGCTCCAGCAGCTCAGCGCGGGCCTGCCCCGCACGGCGATCTACGGCCTGCTCGCGGTGGCCTATTCGCTGGTCTTCGGGCTTACAGGGCGGATCAACCTCGCTTTCGGGGAAATTGCCGCCATCGGGGCCGCGGGCACGATTGCGGCGGCGTCCGTTGCCCTCGCGCTCGGATCGACAGCGCCGATTCTCGGGCTCGCCATCGGGCTGGTGGCGGCGATGGTTGCAGGCGCCATCTACAATGCTGTCGGCGGGTTTTTCGCGATCGGGCGGGTGAGAGCCCGCAGCACCCAGCCGAGCCTGATCGCGACCGTCGGCCTGTCGCTGTTCCTGATGGAATATCTGCGCCTCGTGCAAAGTCCCGTCACAGTCTGGCTGCCGCCGGTCTGGTCGCAGCAATGGCCGCTGGCGCGGGCCGGTGACTTTCTGGTCACCCTGACGCCGATCTCTCTCCTCACCGCGGGGATCGGTCTTGTCGCGGCCATGGCCCTCATCGCCGTGATGAAAGCGACGCCGTTCGGCCGAGCGTGGCGCGCTTTCGCCGACGACGCCCACGCGGCAGCCCTGTTCGGAATCGACGGCGATCGGCTTCTGATCCACACCTTGCTGCTGGCGGGCGCGATGGCGGGCCTGTCCGGGATGCTCATCGTCGCCCAGTTCGGCGGCCTGGGCTTTGCCGGAGGATTCCAGTTCGGCCTCAAGGCCCTGATCGCCGCCATCATCGGGGGGATCGGCTCGGTGCCCGGCGCGCTGCTCGGCGGTCTGGCGGTCGGCTTGTTCGAAACGCTCTGGTCGGCCTATCTACCCATCGAGGCGCGCGACGTGGCGCTTTATGCGACACTTGTCGCGTTCCTGATCTTCCGGCCGGGCGGCTTGCTCGGCTTGCGGGATCCGACACCCCGGCCCGTGTAAGGGCTGGCTCACGATCGAACCGGAGGCCGCCTTGGCAGCATTTGCCATCACCATCGACGACATCAGAAACGCCGCGGAGGTCATCAAGGGACAGGTGCTGCGCACGCCACTGATCCCCTCCCCACGCCTGTCGCAACTCACCGGAGCCGACGTCTTCGTCAAGCTCGAGAACATGCAGCCGACAGGCTCGTTCAAGGAACGCGGCGCGGTCACCAAGCTTGAAAGCCTGACCGAGGAGGAGCGTCGGCGCGGCGTCATCGCCATGTCGGCGGGCAATCATGCGCAGGCAGTGGCTTATCATGCGCGGCGCCTGGGCATTCCGGCCACCATCGTGATGCCGGAGGGCGCGCCCTTGGTGAAGGCCGAGAACACCCGCTCCTACGGCGCCCGCGTCATCCTGTTCGGCGAGACCCTCTACGAATCCGCCGACCGGGCACGGCAGATCGGCTCCGACGAGGGTTTGGTCTTCGTGCACCCCTACGACGATGCGCGGGTGATGGCGGGCCAGGGCACCATCGCGCTCGAAATGCTGGCGGACCGGCCGGATCTGGACCAGATCGTCGTTCCCATCGGCGGCGGCGGCCTGATCTCAGGGATTGCAGTCGGCGCGAAGGCGCTCAATCCCGATATCGACATCGTCGGCGTGGAGGCCGCGCTCTATCCGTCGTTCCAGAATGCCATCGCGCAGGAGGACCGGCCCATCGGCGGCGCGACCCTGGCCGAGGGCATCGCGGTGAAGACCGTGGGGCAGCTTCCGCTTCCCATCGTGCGCGCCCTCGTCTCGCAGATCATCCTGGTGGAGGAGGCCCTGATCGAGCGGGCCGTGAATGCCTACGCGACCCTGCAGCGCACCATGGCCGAAGGCGCTGGCGCGGTGGGGCTTGCCGCGATGCTCGCCGAACCGGAGCGCTTCAAGGGCAAACGGGTGGGCCTCGTCCTGTGCGGCGGCAACATCGACGCCCGGATCCTCGCCTCCGTCATGGTCCGGGAGCTCGAACGCGACGACCGGATCGTCTCGCTGCGCATCACCTCCAACGACAAGCCCGGCCTGCTGGGCACGGTCGCGAGCCGGCTGGGCGATCTGGGGGCCAATATTCTCGAAGTTTCGCACGGCCGTTTGTTCCTCGACGTGCCGGCCCGTGGCGTTTCCATCGACATCACTATCGAAACGCGCGACAGAGATCATACATTGGAGGTGTTCGCCGCCCTTGCGGCGGACGGGCTGGCCCCGCGACGCATCGACTCGCGCGGCTTGTCGGAAACCGCCTTCTGAGAGTGATGGGAGAAAAGAATGGCCAACGGGCCTATCGTGCAATCCGCGAGCGGATCGTACCAAGTCGACGAACGCCTCACGCGCGGCGTGATCAGCCGGCGCTTCTGGGCCTATCTGGTCGATCTGATCGTCATTGCGATCTGGTCGGCGATTGTCTGCGTCGCCATCTTCATGCTCGGGTTCCTGACCTTCGGGCTCGGCTGGGCACTCTTCGCTCTCGTGCCATTGACGGCCATTCTCTACAACGCCGTGACGATTGGCGGTTCAGCCCAGGCCACTGTCGGGATGCGCTTTGCCGGCCTGAAGGTCGTCGACGCGGTCACCGGTGGCAGGCCGTCGGGCCTCGCGGCGGCAGTCCACGCCCTGCTGTTCTACGTGGCAGTGTCCACCTTCATCCTGTGGGCCTGCGACATCCTGCTCGGCCTCTTCCGGGACGACCGGCGGTTTGCGCATGACGTGCTGACCGGTCTCATGGTGATCCGCGCCAGCTGACGCCTCGGTGTCAGGCGCGACAATTTTCACCATGGCGGGCTCTTTCGGTAGACGCCGTGCGGAGCGATGGTATCCTTGAGCGTTCAGTAGACGCTCAAGGTTTCTCCACGAAGGCAAAAGCGTGACGAGTCAGCCGCGCGACGCACCGCAGTTCTACCTCACGTCCCCTTCCGCGTGCCCCTACCTCCCGGGCAGGGAAGAACGGAAGGTTTTCACGCATATCGTCGGCCGGCGCGGGCGTGAGCTGAACGAGATCCTCACGCAGGGAGGTTTCCGGCGCTCGCAGACGATCGCCTACCGGCCCGCCTGCGATCTGTGCAACGCCTGCATCTCCGTGCGGGTGCTGACGGACGCCTTCGCGCCCTCGGGCAACATGCGCCGGATCAACAAGCTCAATCGCGATCTCATCGGCGAGGTTCTGCCGAACCGACCGACCAGCGAACAATACGCCCTTTTCCGCCGCTACCTCGACGCACGCCACGCGGATGGTGGCATGGCGGATATGAGCGTCCTCGATTACTCCATGATGGTCGAGGACAGCCATATCGACACGACAGTGATCGAATATCGCCGGCGCGGGATCGACAGCGGCATCACCGGCCGTGGCGACGGCGACCTGATGGCGGTCTGCCTCACCGACGAGATGAGCGACGGTCTGTCGATGGTTTATTCCTTCTACGATCCCGCCTTGCAGGACCGCAGCCTCGGCACCTTCATCATCCTCGACCATATCCGACGCGCCCGGGCGATGGGGCTGCCTTACCTGTATCTCGGCTACTGGGTCGAGGGCTCCAAGAAGATGGCCTACAAGGCCCGCTACACCCCGCAGGAACGACTGCTTCCTGGCGGTTGGGTGCGCGTGGACGGCTAATTGTCTCGCTGCGGCAAAGGCTTTCCTTGTCCCTTGTTTACAAGGGAATCAATATAATGTAACGCTACGTCATGATTAGGAATTAGGAGTTTCTTTCCATGGCGTTGACGGTCAGCCCGCTCACAGGCGGATATTATGTTACCTCATCAGGTTCCGATCTGATCAATGACCAGACCGTCGCCGCCATTCTTCCTGGCGCGACCCTCATGGGCAACGATTCCATCGTTCTGCAGGCCAACGGAATCCGGACGGTTTTCGCGAGCGCGGGCAACGACACGATCAGCGGTGGGATCTCCGAGGGCAGTGCGGTCGATGCCGGCTCCGGAAACGATGTTCTTACCCTGTCTGCGCTGGTTGGTCGCCCACCTTCCGGCACTGCGTCCATCGTACAACTGGGTGAAGGCGACGACGCCATTACCCTGAACACATTCCACGACGAGTTCAATGACGAGCACTACAACGTCCGCATCTATGGCGGCGCGGGTGCCGACACCGTCAATGGGAGCACCACTGACGGGGATTGGGTTTACGGCGGCGATGGCAACGACACGATCATCCTGGGTGGGACATTGTCGCGGTACATCGACGCGCAGTTGCTAACCCATGAATACGATGTCGCTTTCAACCGGGCCTATGGGGATGCGGGCAACGACAGCATCACCGGCGGGAAAGGCTACGACCTGGTCTATGGCGGCGCGGGAGACGACGTGATCCATGGCGGCAGCAACTACATGCCTCCGGCGAAACCCGTCAAAGGGCCGCAACACGTCTACCATTATCTGGGCGATCGGCTCTTCGGCGATGCAGGCAAGGACACCCTCTACGGTGAAGTCGGCCATGATCGGCTCGATGGCGGCGCCGATGCCGACAAGCTCTATGGCGGGACGGGGAATGACGCGATCTTTGGCAGCACCGGCAACGACCTGATCGTCGGCGGCGCCGGCCGGGATCTGCTCAATGGCGGTCGGGGCCGCGATATCTTTGTCTTCGATACGAGCCCAAAGGTGTCAAACCTCGATACGCTCACGGACTTCGTGGTCAGAGATGACACGTTCCAACTCGACAACGCGGTGTACAGGGCGCTCGGCCATACGGGCCGCCTGTCATCGGACGCCTTTGTGGTCGGAAAGGTCGCTCAGGATGCGCAGGACAGGATTGTCTACGACAAGACAAGTGGACGCCTGTTCTATGACAAGGATGGCGTCGGCGGGTCGTCGCAGATCGAGTTCGCCCACCTGACCCACCGGGTGGCGCTCACCCACTCAGATTTCTACGTCATCTAACGGCACGGTCACGGGATTTCGAGAGAGCGCGATACTCCGCGGGCACGATTGGCGGCTTCCGCACAGCTATGCCGCAGCCACGGCTTTTCGTCCTGCTGCAACCTTGCCGAAATGTCTTGGTTTACCGAACAATTAATATGATATAACGCTACGTCATCTACTGAGTGAAGGAGTATTTTTCTATGACACTGAAGGTCACGCAACTTGGCGGCGGCTATGAGATTGTCTCCAACGGCGCCGACACAATTAACGATCAGACAGTCTCGGCGAGGCTCCCAGGCGCGACGCTGGCCGGAAACGACTATGTGCAGATGGACTTCTCGTCCGTGCGCGACGTCAGCACGTCGACTGGCCTGGATCGCATATTCGGCAGCTTCTCAGTCGGCACCATGATTGACGCCGGTACCGGAAATGATGTGCTCGATATCACAGCTGAGCTGGTACCCTCTCCTTCTGCCCTCAGTGTTGTGACGCTTGGCGACGGAGACGACTATATCCGGCTCATGTCACTGCAATCCGTAAGCGATGACCATAAGAACATTCGGATCTATGGAGGTTCTGGAAACGATACCATCACCGGGATGGCCACCGATGCGGACTGGATTTACGGCGGCGATGGCACCGACACGATCATTCTCGGTGGAACCTACGAGCAATCCCTTGGGGAGGAATCCGGCATCGCGTTCGATGTCGCCTTCAACCGGGCCTATGGGGATGCGGGCAACGACAGCATCACCGGCGGCAAAGGCTATGACCTGGTCTATGGCGGTGCGGGCGACGACGTGATCCATGGCGGCAGCAACTACATGCCTCCAGTCAAACCCGTCAAAGGGCCGCAGAATGTCTACAAGCATCCAGGCGATCGGCTCTTCGGGGACGCCGGCAAGGACACCCTCTACGGTGAAGTCGGCCATGATCGTCTCGATGGCGGCGCCGACAACGACAAGCTTTATGGCGGGACGGGCAATGACGCCATCTTCGGCGGCACCGGCAATGATCTGATCGTCGGCGGAGCCGGCCGGGATGTGCTCAACGGCGGTCGCGGCCGTGATATCTTCGTGTTCGATAGCGCGCCCAAGACGACCAACCTCGACACGCTGACCGACTTCGTCGCGAGGGATGACACCTTCCAGATGGACCACAAGGTGTTCAAGACGCTCGGCCATATCGGCCGCCTGTCATCGGACGCTTTCGTGGTCGGAAAGGTCGCGCAGGATGCGCAGGATCGGATCGTCTACGACAAGGCGAGCGGCCGCTTGTTCTATGACAAGGATGGCGTCGGCGGGGCTGGCCAGATCGAGTTCGCGCACCTTACCCATAAGGTGGCGCTCACCCCGTCCGACTTCTACGTGATCTAGCCTCGACGGTGGGGCGATGCCGGGACACGTAGCCCGGCCTCGCCCTGCCGCCCGGCGGATGCCGCAGGCTTAGCCGAACGTGTTGCTCTTCGGGAACCCCTTGGGTGGCAGGCGGCCGGCTTCGGCCCGGTTGCCGATCCAGTCGCGCAGGTCGTCCTTCCCCACCGTCCAGGTGCGGCCGGCCGTGTCCTTCCAGGTGAGCCCGTCGGCAAGCGCAAAGACCTTGGCGTCCGAGATGCCGCCGTCTTTGTAGCGCTGCAGCCGCACCCCTTTGCCTCGCGTCATCTCGGGCACCTGCGTGAGCGGAAACACCACGAGTTTCCGGTTCTCGCCGATGACCGCCACATGGTCGCCCTTCGCCTCCGCGCAGATCACAGCCTTCGCCCCGGCATCCAGATTCAGGATCTGCTTGCCCTTGCGGGTATTGGCCGTGACGTCATCCGTCGGGACAACGAAGCCGCGCCCGTCCGACCCTGCGATGAGAAGCTTTCCGCCCGGCTTGTACGGGAACGTGGCGATGATCGCCGCGCCCTCGTCGAGATCGGCCATCAGCCGGATCGGGTCGCCGAAGCCCCGTCCGCCCGGCAGTTTTGCGGCCTCGATGGTGTAGAAGCGACCATCCGTGGCAACGACCACGATCTTGGCGGTGGTCTCGGTGAAAAACGACGTCCGCAGCTTGTCGTCGCCCTTGAACTGGACCGCCGACAGGTCCGCCACATGGCCTTTCATCGCCCGGATCCAGCCCTTCTCGGAAACGATCACGGTGATGGGCTCCCGTTCGACCATCGCCTCGGCGAAGTCGATCTCCGAGGTGTCGGGGATTTCGGCAAAGCTCGTCCGGCGCTTGCCCAGCGCCGTGTCGGGCCCGAAGGCCTTGCGCACGTCGCGGATTTCGCCCGCCACCGTCTTCCATTGCAGCTTGTCCGAGCCGATCAACTCCTCGATCGAAGCCTTCTCGCCCTGCAATTTGGCCTGCTCGGTCTTGAGCTCCATTTCCTCCAGCCGGCGCAAGGAGCGCAGGCGGGTGTCGAGGATGGCGTTCGCCTGCAATTCGGAGAGCGCGAAGAAGCGCATCAACTCGACTTTCGGCTCGTCCTCCTCGCGGATGATTTTGATCACCCGGTCGAGATCCAGATAGACGATCAGCAACCCGCCCAAAATCTCAAGCCGCCTGTCGATGGCGGCAAGCCGGAACGTGGAGCGCCGGATCAGCACCTCGCGCCGGTGGTCGAGCCATTCGCGCAGGCACTCCACCAGGCTCAGAACCTTAGGCACCTTGCCGCCCGCCAGAACGTTGACGTTCATGGGAATGCGGCTCTCGAGCTCGGTCAGGCGGAAGAGCGATTCCATCAGGATGATCGGGTCCACGGTGCGCGAGCGGGGCTCGAGCACCACGCGGATATCCTCGGCCGATTCGTCCCGCACATCCGCCAGAAGCGGCAGTTTCTTGTCCTGCAGAAGCTCCGCGATCTTCTCGATCAGCCGCGACTTCGGGACTGAGTAGGGGATCTCGGTGATGACGATGTTCCAGGTGCCGCGCCCGGTATCTTCCTTCTCCCAGCGCGCCCTCACCCGGAACGAACCGCGCCCGGTGCGATAGGTCTCGGCGATGGAGGCCGGCGTGTCGACGATGATCCCCCCGGTCGGGAGATCAGGTCCCGGGATGAAAGCCGCGAGGTCGTCGCAGGTCGCGCCCGGCTCCTTGATCATGTGCAGGGCTGCGTCGCACAGCTCGTAGGCGTTGTGGGGCGGGATGGATGTGGCCATGCCCACCGCGATCCCCTGCGAGCCGTTGGCCAGCAGGTTCGGGAAGGCCGCCGGCAGCACGATCGGCTCTTCGTTGGTCTGGTCGTAGGTTTCGCGGAAATCGACCGCGTCCTCGTCGATCCCCTCCAGCAGCAGGCGGGCGACTTCGGTCAGGCGCGCCTCGGTGTAGCGCATGGCGGCCGCGTTATCGCCGTCGATATTGCCGAAATTGCCCTGGCCTTCGACGAGGGGATAGCGCTGGGCGAAATCCTGCGCCATGCGGACGAGGGCATCGTAGATCGATTGGTCGCCGTGGGGATGATACTGGCCCATGACGTCACCGACGACGCGGGCGCATTTCTTCGGCGCGGATTTCGGATCGAGCCGCAACAGCCGCATGGCGTGCAGAATGCGGCGGTGAACGGGTTTCAGCCCGTCCCGCGCATCCGGCAGGGCCCGGTGCATGATCGTCGACAATGCATAGGCGAGATAGCGCTCCTCGAGTGCGTCCTTGAGATTGATATTCTCGATCTCGCCGCCTGTGGGTGGAGTAACCACCTTACCCATGACACTACCTCGCCGGACATCGCGCGACCCGAATCACCGGGCCGGAAAAAGAACAGAACGGAAACCTAGAGGGGTTCGTCCCCTTTGTCGCCATCCGATCGCGGCGCTTGATGCCGCAAGAACGGAGCGGGCGCAAACCAGTATCGGTGCGTGTCAGGCCGCGTCCCCCGTTTCCACGGTGGCGAGAGCCACGAACCGCTGCCGTTCAGCGGGAGCGCTGGCACCCAGCGGCTCGAAAACGTGGCGCTGGAGAAAGTACCCCGTGAGTGCAAACCCGTCGCGCAGATCGTCCGGCGCGGGGCGATTGTCCCGGCTTTGGCCGACGAGGAACCGGGGCAGCCGCAGAAGCCGGTCCCGGAACGGCGCGCCGGCATCGGCGCTGACGGCCGAGCCGCTTTTTGGCGACACATAGACGAGGTCGTGGCGCTGGCCCGTCGCCGCGCAGGCGGACAGGTCCAGCCCGAAGCCGAACTCGGCCAGAATGGAGAGTTCGAACATGACGAAGAGCGGGGGCGCGAGGTCCGGGTCCGTGAGGTTGGCGAGGAGACCCGTCAAGGACTCGTAGAGATCGCGGTGTGGATCCCGCTCGGGAAGTTGCCGAAGGAGATGCGCGAGTGTCGCCAGGCCGAACAGCGCCATGGGCGAGGCCATGAACTCCCCCGCCCGTAACGTCATCCCCTCGATTCGAAAGGTCCCGAGATGCTCGTCCAGCCGCGCGCTCCAGGTGGCGTCGACGATGTTGCCGGGCTGGAGGACCGGCTGCTGGCGCTTGGAGCGGCCGCCATGGACGAGTCCCAGATGCCGGCCGTGCTCGCGGGTCATCAACTCGAGAATCACGCTCGACTCGCCGTGCTTGCGCACGCCGATCACGACGCCTTCGTCACGCCACTGCATTAAATTCCATGGATGTCAGGCTGCCAAGATGCGTCTCAGGAGGGTGTAAGTTTTCTATTTAGATCAATGCCATACGATAAGTTATTCGTCCAACGCACGAGCTTCTGGGCGTCGTTTGAGGAACCATTCAACGGCGTTCGGATTGTCGGGGTTCATGTTCACCACGTCACGAACTGGACCGATGAAACATTCATATCTGCTTTTTGCCTCCACCGCCCTTCCCTTGATGCTTTTCGCGCCGCATGTGACAGCGCAGCCAACGCCCGTTGCGGGCCTCCCCCTCGTGGTCGCTCAAGCGCCGCCACCACCGCCGGCAGCACAGCCTGCCGACGACGCGCAGCCGAATGCAGATGGCCCCCGTCGTCGCGACGGACCGCGGCAGGGCGCGCCCGGCGAACGACGTCCTGGCGCAGACGGCCAGGAGATGCAGCGTCCCGGCCGTGACGGCCCCAGGGGCGCGCCCAACGCTCCGCAGGACATACAGCGCCCTGAGCGCGACGCCCCTCGCGGTGGCGCCGACGCGCCGCAGAGGCCCCGCGATCAGTCACCGCCGGCCGAGCGCCCCGTAGCCCCTCCGGCGACAGCCCCGAACCCTGCGGCCCAACCGCCCCGACCGGCTCCCAACGCCGATCAACCCGAGCGCCCCGCAGCCCGCCCGCCGCAGGCGCAGGAGCGGCCTCAACCGCCGGTCCCAGGCCAGCCTCCCCGCCCGGTTCAGCCGGACCGTGGGACTGCGCCTCCGCCGCCCCCGGCCGTCGCACCGCCCTCGCCTCCCGCGCAGATTGTGCCTGAGCCAAATCGCCAGAGGCAGCCTGATGCGCCACGCGATGTCGCACCGCCCCAGGCCGCGCCCATCCCCGGCAATCCTCCGCCCCCGCCCAGCGCCGCTCCGCCCGCGCCGCGTCCCTCCCAGATGGACGCTCCCGGGGCTCCGTCGCCCTCCATGCGCCCACCGCGTGATCGCGGACAGCCGGGCGTCCCGCCCATTCCGCCCGGCGCCGTTCGCGGGCCGGATGGCCGCCTGATGGCTCCGCCGGACGGTCCGGGCGCTCCGCCTCCGTCCATGCGTGGCCCTGCCCCTGCAATGCAGCCGAATGCGGCACGCGGCCCTGACGGGCGGCTCCTGCCGCCACCCGATTTCGCCGACAGGCGGATGGAGGATCTGCGCGGTGACCGTCGGCAGCGCACGGAAGATGGCGGTCGTCGCATCATCATCGAGGAACCGGGCAACCGCACCATCGTTCGCCAGGGCGACCGCATGATCATCCGCCACGACGAATCCGAACGCTTCCGCCGCACCTATGGCGATGCGGACGTGCGGGTCGAGCGCCGCGACGGCAATAATTTCACCGTCATCCGCCGTCCGGATGGGAGTGAGATCGTCACCGTGGTCGACCAGAACGGCAACCTCGTCAGGCGCATCCGCCGGGAAGGCGGTCGCGAGGTGGTGCTCATCGACAACCGGCGCGGCAATCGGCCGGATCGGGGGTACTTCGTGCAGGATGTCCTGCGCCTGCCCCCGCCGGTGATCAGCATTCCGCGGGAGCAGTACATCGTCGATGTGGAGGATGCGTCGCAGGAGGAGCTTTACGAGGCCTTTGAGGCGCCCCCGGTCCAGCGTCTCGACCGCGCCTATACCCTCGACGAGGTGCGTCAGAGCCAGCCGCTCCGCGATCGCATGCGTCGGGTCGATCTCGACACGATCACGTTCGATTTCGGCTCGTGGAATCTGCCGGAAGAGCAGGTCGGCGCCATGACGGGGATCGCGGAGGCCATCAAGCGGACCCTGTCCCAGAACCCGAACGAGATCTTTCTCGTGGAGGGCCATACTGATGCCGTGGGGTCGGATGAGGACAATCTCAGCCTGTCGGATCGTCGGGCCGAGACAGTTGCGACGGTGCTGACGCAGCGGTTCGGGATCCCCGCCGAGAACCTCACCACGCAGGGCTACGGCGAGCAGTATCTGAAGGTGAATACCACGGCTGCGGAGCGTCAGAACCGGCGCGCGACCCTCCGTCGGATCACGCCCCTGCTGCAGGGCAGCAACGCCCGCTAACGACGAAATAGGGCTGGACTACCCGCCGCGCGGGAACTCCAGCCCCATCTCGCGATAACGCTCGGGGTCGTCGCCCCAGTTTTCGCGGACCTTGACGAACAGGAACAGGTGAACGGGCGCCTCGGCGATTTCCGCGATTTCCTTGCGGGCCGACTGGCCGATCGCCTTGATGGTCTGACCGCCCTTGCCCAGCACGATCTTGCGCTGGCTGTCGCGCTCGACGAAGACCGTCTGCTCGATACGGATCGAGCCATCCGGCCGCTGTTGCCACTGGTCGGTTTCGACAGTGGATTGGTAAGGCAATTCCTCGTGCAGCCGCTCGTAGATCTTTTCGCGCGTAATTTCGGCCGCCAGCATCCGCAACGGCGCATCCGAGATCTGGTCTTCCGGATAGAGCCAGTGGCCCTCCGGCATCAGTTCCGCCAGATGAGTCTTGAGCTTCGCAAGACCGTCGCCTTTGAGGGCCGAGATCATGAAGGTATCGGTGAATGGCACCTTCTCGTTGACGGCGGCCGCCAGTGCCAGAAGGCGCGAGCGCTCGATGAGATCGATCTTGTTGAGGATCAGGATCTTGGGCCGCTTCACCTCCGGCAGCTTTTCCAGAATGGCCTCGGCCTCCTCGTCGATGCCCTTGCGGGCATCGAGCAGGAGCGCCACGACGTCAGCGTCGCTGGCCCCGCCCCAGGCCGATGTCACCATCGCGCGGTCGAGGCGGCGCTTGGGTTTGAAGATGCCAGGCGTGTCCACGAAAATAATCTGCGCCGTGCCCTCGATGGCAATGCCGCGCACCAGGACGCGGGTCGTCTGGACCTTGCGCGAGACGATGGAGACCTTTGATCCGACCAGCGCATTGAGGAGGGTCGATTTTCCGGCATTCGGAGCCCCGATCAACGCCACGAACCCGGCCTTTGTCTTGGTATGCTCAGGTGTCGCCATGGGTTTCCTCCGTCCACACGCCTTCCCGAAGGAGAAGACGCCGTGCTGCCGCTTGTTCGGCGATGCGTTTCGACGCGCCGAGCCCGAACTCGCTCTCGGCATCTTTGACTCTCACCACAACCCGGAATTTCGGGGCGTGGTCCGGCCCGGTTTGTTCGACGACGCCATAGACCGGTGTCGGCAATCCGCGCCCCTGCGCCCATTCCTGCAACGCGCTCTTCGGGTCGCGCATGGCCCGTTGCGGCGCCGTCAGCTTGTCGACGAAGGCCCGCCCGATCAGGGCCTTGGCGACATCATAACCGCCATCGAGAAACACCGCCCCGATGATCGACTCGCAGACGTCGGCCAGGATGGCGGGGTTGCGGCGCTCGCCGGACTGCGCCTCGCCGGCGCCGATCCGTAAGTGCGGTCCCACATCCCATGCCAGCGCCGTTTCGGCGCAGCTCTCGCGGCGCACGAGTTCGGCCAGACGACGGGAGAGCTCGCCCTCGGGGGCGGTCGGAAAGCTTTCGAACAGGAGTTCTGAAATCGCAAGGCCCAGCACCCGGTCCCCGAGAAACTCCAGGCGCTGATAGCTCTTGCCGTTTCCATTCGGCGCGCTGACATGGGTCAGGGCCTCCGTCAGCAGCTCCGCGTTCTTGAATCGGTATCCAAGCCGCTCGATCAGGATTTCAGGACTGGGCGCGCGGCGGGCCACGTCTCAGCGGATCCGCTCGAACATCCGGTCCCACCGGATATGCGTGGGCCATTCCCACGGGCGCCACAGGGAGGAATTTTCGTCGATGGAGAAGAAAATGATCTCCGCCCGGCCGACGAGGTTCTCGAACGGCACCTCGCCGACATTCGCATCGTCCCGGGAATCCGTGGAATTGTCGCGGTTGTCGCCCATCATGAAAAAGTGGTCCGGCTTGACCGTGTAGACTTCGGTGTTGTCCCAGTAGCCCCGGTCGCCGTCGCGCTCGATGACGAAGTGGGAGGTCCCCTCGGGGAACGTCTCCTTGTACATGGGCACCGAAACAGTCCGGCCGTAGAGATCGGTGGTCTTGTAATCCTCGACCCGCTCCCGCTGCACGGGCTTGCCGTTGATGTGCAGCAAGCCCCCGATCACCTGGATCTTGTCGCCGGGCAGCCCGATCACGCGCTTGATGTAATCGGTCGAATTGTCCTTGGGCAGCTTGAACACGACGATGTCGCCGCGCTTGGGCTGCGACCCGAAGATCCGGCCGTTGAAAAGCGGCGGCCCGAACGGAATCGAGTATTTCGAATAGCCGTACGAATATTTGGACACGAACAGATAGTCGCCGATCAGCAGGGTCGGGATCAGGGATCCGGACGGAATGTTGAAGGGCTGGAACAGGATCGTCCGGACGAGGACGGCGATCAGCAGGGCCTGGATGATGACCTTGACGGTCTCCCACAGTCCCCCCTCGTCCTTTTTGACGCTGTCGCCGACGTATTTCTTGGCGTTTTCGCTCACGGTGTCGTCCATGCTTGAGAGATGCGCGGCGAAGCTCCACGCCGACCAGTCGGCCGGGGTCTAGCCCAAGGCGCAGCGGGCTGCAACGCGACGGATCACCTTTATCGTCCCGGTTGAGACGATAAGGGAAGAGCCTCGATGATCACGAAGGCCTGCGCCGTGGGAGGATCGTCGGTCAGCGAAACGTGAATGACGGCCTCATGGCCCTCCGGAGTCAGGGCTTCGAGACGTCTCAGGGCACCGCCGAACAGCCGGAAGGTCGGCCGCCCCGAGGGCAGATTGACGATTTCCATGTCCCGCCAGAACACCCCGTGGCTCAACCCGGTGCCAAGCGCCTTGGCGCAGGCCTCCTTGGCGGCGAAGCGGCGGGCGTATGAGGGCGCGCGGGCGGCGCGCCGGTCGCTTCGCGCCCGCTCGATCTCGGTGAAGATGCGATGGGTGAAGCGTTCGCCGAACCGCTCGAGCGAGCGTTCGATCCGCCTGATGTCGCAGAGGTCCGAGCCGATCCCCACGATCATCGAAAGGCCCGCGCGCGGCCTTCGTCCATGGTGGCGCGCATGGCTTTGACGGCTTCGTCCAGGCCGAGGAAGATCGCCTCGCCGATGAGAAAATGTCCGATATTGAGCTCCGCGATTTCCGCGATTGCCGACACAGTCCGGGCCGTGTCGAAATTGAGCCCGTGGCCGGCATGGATCTCGAGACCGAGGCGCGCCCCATGCGCGGCAGCGTTCCGCAACCGCGCGAGCTCGTGAGCCTCGCGGTCAGGATCGCCCTCCGCCACAGCCTCGCAATAGGTTCCGGTGTGGAGCTCGACAACGGCCGCCTCGAGGGCGCGGGCCGCCTCCATGACGGCAATGTCAGGCTCGACGAACAGCGAGACCCGAATTCCGCTGCCGGCGAGTTCCCGGATTGCCGGACGCAGATGATCGTGGCCGCCGATGATGTCGAGGCCGCCCTCCGTCGTGCGCTCCTCGCGCTTCTCCGGCACGAGGCAGGCCGCGTGGGGTCTCAGTGCTAGGGCGAGCCCGATCATCTCGGAGGTCGCCGCCATCTCGAAGTTCAAGGGAACGAAGAGCTGCCGCTTCAGCCGCTCCATGTCGAGGTCGCGAATATGCCGTCGGTCCTCCCGCAGATGCGCCGTGATGCCATCCGCACCGGCCAAAACAGCAAGGTGAGCCGCGCGGATAGGATCGGGATAGGGCCCGCCACGGGCGTTTCGCACCGTGGCCACATGATCGATGTTCACGCCGAGGCGGATCGGAGGAGCTTTCATCTGGATTTTCTATCCCACCCGATCCTGTTGCCCAAGCCCTGTTGCGGCGATTGCCGCATCTGTGAAGATGACGGACGGTCGACTGTGAAGAATGCGGCCAAGCAGTCTCCCGCGTGCGACCTTGAACCGTTGCGAAGTCCTTGCCTTCCGGGACCATCGGCGCTATAGGCCCACTTCGCGTTCGCTCCGGCCGGGGGCTAAACGGACGGCATGGCTTGCCATGCAGGAACTTGTCGGTTCCGTCGTCCCGTGTCTCCGCCTTCGACAACCGCTCGGGCCTTGCAGGCTCGAAGGGCTTGGCGCCGAACGAATCGCGATCGAACCGGCCCGCTTCACGCTTCTTCTCGAGCCGTGTCGGGCTTGAACTCAAACCTGAGAAAGGCCCCATATGCCTCTCTATGAGCATATCTTTATGGCTCGCCAGGACGTTACGTCCCAGCAGGTCGAGGCGATGGTCGACACCTACAAGTCGATTATCGAGCAGAACGGCGGCAAGGTCGACAAGACCGAGATGTGGGGCGTCAAGTCCCTCGCCTACCGGATCCGCAAGAACCGCAAGGCTCACTTCACGCTCTTCAACATCGACGCTCCCGCCCCGGCGGTCGCCGAGATGGAGCGCCAGATGAGCATCAGCGAAGACATTCTCCGCTTCCTGACCATCCGCGTCGAAGAACTCGACGCCGAGCAGTCGGTGATGATGCAGAAGCGTGACCGCGACGATCGCAAGGACCGCGAACGGCGTGACCGCGATGGCGGCGGATTCGAATCCGGCCCAGGCGAGGAGGCATAATCATGGCATTCGGTACTGGTGGTAGCAGCGGTGGCGGTGGCGGCGGCGGTGGCGGCGGCGGTGGCGGTGGCGGCGGACGTCGTCCTTTCTTCCGTCGGCGTAAGACTTGCCCCTTCTCGGGCGAAGGCGCACCGAAGATCGACTACAAGGACACCAAGCTCCTGTCGCGCTACATTTCCGAGCGTGGCAAGATCGTTCCTTCGCGCATCACGGCCGTGTCGGCCAAGAAGCAGCGCGAGCTCGCTCAGGCGATCAAGCGCGCCCGCTTCCTGGGCCTCCTGCCCTACGTGATCCGCTAATAACCTTCGGACGGGCCGCCTTCGCGCGGCCCGTTCCTCCACGTCGCCCGGCGGTGCGAACCCTCCGGGACAGTTGGGGCGAAGCCCCTAACCCTGCGTAAAGCAGCGGGACAGCGAGACCATGAATTTCATTCTCACAGGCATTGGCGCGGGCCTCGTCTCGGCCCTTCTGACAGCGGTGGTCATCAAGGCCACGCCGCTGGCCGCCGTCCTGTATCTGCTGGCACCCATTCCCGTCCTGATCGTCTCGCTCGGTTGGAATCACCGCGCCGGGCTCGTGGCTGCGGCGGTCGGCGGGCTCGCCATTGCGATGTTTATCTCTCCCCTCAGCGGCGTGGGGTTCGTGGTGGTCACGGCCCTTCCAGCCTGGTGGCTGTCCTACCTCGCCCTGCTCGGGCGACCGGGCAAGGACGGCACCATCGAATGGTATCCGGTCGGCCGGCTGCTGGCGTGGATCGCGGGAACCGCGACCGTCACCATCGTGTCAGCCGGGATCATTTCGACCGGCGGCGATTATGCCACCTTCCACCAGAATGCCCGGTCGGTCTCGCAGGCCTTCGTGAACCTCCAGTTTCCACAGGGTGGCGCAGGCGGGATCGACGCCGAGACGCGTGAAGGCGTCGTCGACTGGATCGCGCGCGCGACTCCATTCCTGTCGGCGCAGGGCTTCACCCTCGTCCTGACGGTCTATCTGTACACGGCCGGCAAGATCGTCTCGATCTCCAAGCGGCTGCCGCGGTCCTGGCCGGATATTTCGCAGTTGCGGATGCCGAGAGCCACCGTCGGCCTGCTTGTCGCCGGCGGCGTGCTGGCTTTCCTGATGACGACCAGCTTCATCGGCGTGCTGGGCATCGCGCTTGCCGGCGCGCTGCTGACCGCCTTCGCCCTGCAGGGACTCGCTATCATTCACAACCGCTCCCGGGGCAGGGCCTTTCGCCCGATGATCCTCACGGGCGTCTACGTGCTGCTGTTTCTGACCCAGGGCATCCTGATGATCGCCCTGTCCCTTTTCGGCCTTGCCGATACCCTCTTCGGATTCCGCCGGTCGACCGGCGCGGGTCCGACCCTTCCGCAACCCCCATTGTCTGCCTAAGACCAAACACAGGAGATACCCATGGACGTCATCCTTCTCGAACGCGTCGCCAAACTCGGCCAGATGGGCGAAAAAGTGAAAGTGCGCGACGGCTACGCGCGCAACTTCCTGCTCGCCCGCGGCAAGGCGCTGCGCGCCACCAAGGCGAACACCGAGCATTTCGAAAAGCAGCGCGCCCAGCTTGAGGCCCGCAACCTCGAGCGCCGCAAGGAAGCTGAAGGCGTCGGCGAGACCCTCGACGGTCAGAGCTTCACCATCATCCGCCAGGCCGGCGAAACCGGCGTGCTCTACGGTTCGGTCTCGACCCGCGACCTCGCCGAGACCATCTCGGCCCAGGGCGTCTCGGTCGATCGCAACCAAATCGCCATCAACGCCCCGATCAAGACCCTCGGCCTGCACACGGTGCCGGTTTCGCTGCATCCGGAAGTGGAAGTGCACGTGACCATCAACATCGCCCGCAGCCCTGAAGAGGCCGAGCGTCAGGCCCGCGGCGAAGCCGTGTCGACCCGCGAGGAAATGAACCTCGACGATCTCGGCCTGGAAGTCGGCGCAGCACTGGCGGAAGCCGGCGACGTCGAAATGTAAGACCCGCGCCTCTCGCGCGACCAGAAGCCGCCCCGGCACGGCCCGGGGCGGCTTTTTTTGTGACTTGAAGAAACGAACGGCGCTTGTTCGCCCTTTCCGCAGCGGTTCCGACACTTGCAAGCGTTCTCTTTATGTTCTATTTTGCAGCCAAGACGATTCGTCAGAGAAGTTGGCTGGGTGTTTGCGAACGGTTCGAGTCAAGCACTTCATCCACCCGGGGCGCTCGCGTGTGGGTAATGAGGACAACGCGTAAAAAACGCGCGGATGACGATGAAGTCGGACGCTGTGGCCATAGGGTCATCTCCGGCCGTGCGAAACTCACCTAAAGACGACGGGCCTTGGTGAGTCGACAGGTTCGCCTTTACCGTCCGCACGTCCCCTTCCCTCGTACCGGAGCACCTGATGGCCAGCGCCAATGCCCTGATCGCCCGCATCGATGCCGCCGTCCCGGAATACCGGGCGTCGCCGAGCAACATCGATGCCGAGCAGGCTCTTCTCGGCGCCATTCTGGTGAACAACGACGCGTATTATCGCGTGTCTGATTTCCTTGAGGCGGGCCACTTCTTCGAGGACCTGCACCGGCGGATCTATGAGGTCGGGACCAGCCTCATCAAGGCGGGCAAGGTTGCCACCCCGATCACCATGAAAACCTTCCTGGGCGACCAGGATCTCGGCGGCGTCACCGTCTCGCAATATCTCGCGCGCCTTGCCGCCGAGGCGACGACGGTCATCAACGCGGAGGATTACGGCCGGACGGTCTACGATCTGGCGATCCGCCGCAACCTCATCGGCATCGGCGAGGATCTGGTCAACGTCGCCTATGACGCACCGGTGGAGACCTCGCCCCGCGACCAGATCGAGGAGGCCGAAAGGCGGCTCTACGAACTGGCCGAGACGGGGCGCTACGATGGCGGTTTCCAGCGCTTCTCGGAGGCCCTCACCCACGCCATCGACATGGCGGCGGCGGCCTACAAGCGCGAAGGCAAGCTGTCCGGCGTCTCGACCGGGCTCGTCGACATGGACCGGACGCTCGGCGGCCTGCAGGCTTCCGACCTCGTGATTCTCGCGGGTCGTCCGGCCATGGGCAAGACCTCGCTGGTGACGAACATCGCGTTCAACATCGCCAAGGTCTACGAGGCCGAGAAGCAGCCCGACGGGACCATGAAGACCATCAATGGCGGGATCGTCGGATTCTTCTCGCTGGAAATGTCGGCCGAGCAGCTGGCAACCCGCATCATCGCCGAGCAATCGGGCGTGCCGTCCTACAAGATCCGCCGCGGCGACATGCGCGAGGACGATTTCTACAAGATCACCGAGGCTGCCCGCGAGATGCAGTCGATCCCGTTCTACATCGACCAGACCGGCGGCATCTCCATCGCGCAGCTTGCCGCGCGCGCCCGGCGGCTCAAGCGCCAGCGCGGCCTCGACGTGCTGATCGTGGATTACCTCCAGCTGCTGTCCGGATCGGCCAAGAAGGGCGAGAACCGGGTCCAGGAACTGACCGAGATCACCACCGGGCTGAAGGCGCTGGCCAAGGAACTGGCGGTGCCGGTCATTGCCCTGTCCCAGCTCTCGCGGCAGGTCGAATCCCGCGACGACAAGCGGCCCCAGCTCTCGGACCTGCGTGAATCAGGCTCGATCGAGCAGGACGCCGACGTGGTCATGTTCGTCTACCGCGAGGAATACTACCTCAAGAACAAGGAGCCCAAGCCGGGCACGGAGGAATACTTCAAGTGGCAGGCCGAAATGGACCAGGTCCACGGCAAGGCCGAGGTGATCATCGGCAAGCAGCGCCACGGCCCGACGGGGACGATCCAGCTCGCCTTCCAGGCTGACATCACACGGTTTACGAACCTCGCCGAAGAAGACAAACTTCCCGAACGGATGGGCGATTGAGCACGACACGACCCGACCCCGCGGGGCCCGTCGACGACGACGCGGCCGGGGGCATTCTTCACATCGATCTTGCCGCCCTGGCGGCGAACTGGCGCTTGCTGCGCGATGCCGCCGGAGGCGCCGAGGCGGCGGCCGTCGTCAAGGCCAACGCCTACGGCATCGGCATCGAGCAGGCCGTGCCGACGCTCGCCCGCGCGGGATGCGCGAGCTTCTTCGTCGCCCATCTCTCGGAGGCGATCCGTGCGCGAGCGGTTGCGCCCGAGGCCACCATCTACGTGCTGAACGGGCTGTTCCCCGGCACGTCGCCTCATTATCGCGCGCACCGCCTTCGCCCGGTTCTCGGATCTTCGGGAGAGATCGACGAATGGGCGGGCTTCTGCCGGGCTCAGTCCGAAGCGCTTCCGGCAGCGCTCCACGTGGATACCGGCATGAACCGCCTCGGGCTCGGCATCCCGGAAGGCATGACGCTCAAGGACAATCCGCATCTGGCGGATTTCGCGCCGAGCCTTCTGATGAGTCATTTCGTCGGCGCCGAAGAGAACGAGAACCCGCTCAACGCCCGCCAGGTCGAGGCGTTTTCGGCCCTCCGCGAGACGCTGCCGGGCATTCCGGCCTCGCTGTCGAACTCGTCCGGCATCTTCCTGCGGGACAATCCGCAATTCGATCTCGTGCGACCCGGCTACGCGCTCTATGGCGGGAACCCCACCCCCTACGCCGACAATCCGATGAACCCGGTCGTGGGCCTCGAGGTGCGCGTCGTCCAGATCCGAACGATCGAAGCGGGCGAGACGGTGGGTTACAACGGACGCTGGGTTGCCAATGATCGCCGCCGCGTCGCGACCCTGTCGGTCGGCTATGCGGATGGTTATCCGCGGGCAGCGAGCGGGCGCGGCGCCAGCGGTGAGACGATGCTGTCCGGCATGGCCCTGGTGGCTGGGCATTCCTGCCCCTTCGCCGGCAACGTGTCGATGGACCTGATCATTGTCGACATCACCGACGTGCCCGACGGCGCAATCGCCCGGGGCGATTGCGTCACGCTGATCGGTGGCGATCTCACCATCGATGAGGTGGGACGTCGCGCGGGCACCATCGGCTACGAGATCCTCACCAATCTGGGCGCGCGCTATGCCCGGCAATACCGCGAGGCGGCGCCCTGATGGCCAAACGTCAACCGACCTTTGCCTGCCAGGCCTGCGGCGCCGTCACCAATCGCTGGAAGGGCAAGTGCGAAGCCTGCGGCGGCTGGAACACCATCGTCGAGGAAACCGGCGCCATGAGCCCGATGGCCGGCCCTGTCGCGACGCGGCCATCCCGCGCAAAGGGCCGGATCTTCGCGCTGGAAGGACTGTCGGGCGAGACAAAGGAAGCGCCGCGCATGCCGTCCGGCATCGGCGAACTCGACCGGGTCACCGGCGGCGGCTTCGTGCACGGTTCCGTGATCCTCATCGGCGGCGATCCGGGCATTGGGAAGTCGACCCTGCTGACGCAGGCCTCCGCCGCGCTCGCGAACCAGGGGCATCGGGTCGCGTATATTTCGGGCGAGGAGGCGGTAGCCCAGGTGCGACTTCGGGCCGAGCGCCTGGGACTCGGCCAGTCGCCCGTTGAACTCGCATCGGAGACCAATGTCGAGGACATCATCGCCACCCTGTCGCAAGGGCGTCCGCCAGCATTGGCGATCATCGACTCGATCCAGACCATGTGGACCGAAACCGTGGAATCGGCCCCCGGCACGGTGACCCAGGTCCGCGGGAGCGCCCAGGCGCTGATCCGCTTCGCCAAGACCACCGGCACGGTGGTCATCCTTGTGGGCCACGTCACCAAGGACGGCCAGATCGCCGGCCCCCGGGTGGTGGAGCACATGGTCGACGCGGTGGTGTCGTTCGAAGGCGATGGCGGCCACCATTTCCGCATCATGCGCGCGGTCAAGAACCGCTTCGGGCCGACCGATGAGATCGGCGTGTTCGAGATGTCGGACCAGGGCCTGCGCGAGGTGACGAACCCGTCCGAGCTGTTTCTCGCCGGGCGCGACCTTGCCACGCCCGGCACCGCCGTGTTTGCCGGAATGGAGGGCACCCGCCCGGTTCTCGTCGAGATTCAGGCCCTGGTAGCGCCCTCCTCGCTCGGTACCCCGCGCCGGGCTGTCGTCGGGTGGGACCAGAGCAGGCTCTCCATGGTGCTGGCGGTGCTGGAGGCCCATGGCGGGCTGCGGCTCGGACAGCACGACGTGTATTTGAATGTTGCGGGAGGCCTGCGGATTTCGGAGCCGGCTGCAGATCTTGCGGCGGCCGCCGCGCTCATCTCGTCCATGTCGGGGGCGGCGCTTCCCAACGATACGGTCTATTTCGGCGAACTCGGCCTGTCGGGAGCCATTCGGCCCGTTGCGCAGGCGGCCGCCCGCCTCAAGGAGGCGGCAAAACTCGGCTTTGCCACCGCCGTGATGCCCAATCCGCGGGGCGACGCGAAGGAACGGATGCCGCTTGCCGCGTCGTCCATGGGACACATCACGGATCTCGTCGCCGGCATCGCCGCCAGTCGTCCGCGGGGAAAACCCGCCCTCCGGCGTTCGGAAGGGTGACGGATGCGATTCTTGAAGCTATACACGCCTCGCCTTGAACCCGCGAAGGCGGCTTACATCCTGTTTCTGCGTTAGGCTGGCTCATGCCCTTTTCTATCTTGGATCTCGTTGTCCTCGGCGTCGTTGTGATCTCGGCCCTTCTGGCCGCCGTGCGAGGCTTCACCCGCGAGGTTCTGGCCATCGTCGCGTGGGTCGCTGCGGCAGCTGTCGCCTGGTACCTGCACCCGGCGATCCTGCCGATGGCCCAGCAATACATCCACAACGGCACCATCGCGCTGGTCGCTTCCATCGGCGCGGTGTTCGTGGTGACGCTCATCGTGGTGTCGATCATCACGGTACAGATCTCCGACATGATCCTCGATTCGCGCATCGGCGCGCTCGACCGGACAATGGGTCTGTTCTTCGGCGCGTTCCGCGGCTTTCTGATCTGCGTCATCGGCTGGGCCTTCATGGGATGGCTGCTGCAGGGCAAGAATCCCGAATGGGCGGCGACGTCCAAGACCCGACCGGCGATGGAGAACACCCGCGACAACATCATCGGGATGCTCCCGGAGAATGCCGAGGCCCTGCTCCAGCGCCTGCGCGAAAAGGGCGTGACGCCTGACGCGGAGCCGGCCGAGCCGGCCGAGCCCGATCCGCAGCGCACCACCGTTCCGCCGGCGGGATCGCGCCCGGCAGCCCCGCCGGCATCGGCCACGCCTCCGGCAGCGACACCTCCGGCCGCGCGTCCCTTGCAGCCACGCGGATAGCCGTTTGCGCCCATCGCATGGGGAGTCACCGGAATAGGCATTGGCGGCCGGGGCTCCGCCGACTACATAGGGGGCTCGCCCGCCCGATGAGTCCGCATCCCAGGGAAATCAAAATGTCCGCTTGGTCAGAAACGTCGCAGGTCCAGCCCAAAGCGGTCGACCTCGACCTCGAAGGCGATACCCTGCGTGAGGAATGCGGCGTCTTTGGCATCTACGGTCACCCGGATGCCGCAGCGATCACCGCTCTCGGTCTGCACGCGCTCCAGCATCGCGGGCAGGAGGCCGCCGGCATCGTCTCCTTCGACGGCCACGTGTTTCACCTCGAGCGCCGGCTCGGTCTCGTGGGCGACGGGTTCTCCGATCGTGCGGTCATCGAACGTCTCGAGGGCCTCCAGGCCATTGGCCATGTGCGCTACTCGACGACCGGCGAGACGATCCTGCGCAACGTCCAGCCGCTCTTTGCCGAACTCGACGGCGGCGGCTTTGCGGTGGCCCATAACGGCAACCTCACCAACGGCCTGACGCTTCGGCGCAATCTCATCCGCGACGGCGCCATCTGCCAGTCGACCACCGACACCGAGGTCATCGTCCACCTCGTCGCCCGCAGCCGCGAACGCCGCGTCATCGACCGCTTTATCGAGGCCATCAAGCAGATCGAGGGCGCATTCTCGCTGGTTGCCATGACCAACAAGAAGCTGATCGGCGCGCGCGACCCGCTGGGCATCCGTCCGCTGGTGCTCGGCGAACTGGACGGGCGCTATATTCTCGCCTCCGAGACCTGTGCGCTGGACATCATCGGCGCGCGCTTCGTGCGCGACATCGAGAACGGCGAGGTGGTGGTGATTTCCGACGAGGGGATCGAATCCTATCGCTTCGCGCCCGAACAGCCTGCCCGCCCCTGCGTGTTCGAGTACATCTACTTCGCCCGTCCCGATTCCATCGTGAACGGCCGCAGCGTCTATGACGTGCGCAAGAACATGGGCCGTGAACTCGCCTTCGAATCGCCCGCCGACGCGGATGTCGTCATCCCCGTTCCCGATTCCGGCGTGCCGGCGGCGCTGGGCTTCGCGCACAGCTCCGGCCTGCCTTATGAGCTCGGCATCATCCGCAATCACTATGTGGGCCGCACCTTCATCCAGCCGACGCAATCGGTCCGCGAACTCGGCGTGCGGATGAAGCATTCGGCCAATCGCGCGGCCGTCGAGGGCAAGCGCATCGTGCTGGTGGACGACAGCCTCGTGCGCGGCACCACCTCAGTGAAGATCGTGCGCATGATGCGGGAGGCCGGAGCCAAGGAGGTGCATTTCCGCATCGCGAGCCCGCCGATCACGTTCCCGGATTTCTACGGCATCGACACGCCGGAGCGGGACAAGCTGCTCGCAGCGACCCATAACCTTGAAGAAATGCGCCAGTATATCGGCGCGGATTCGCTGGCCTTCCTGTCCGTCGAGGGTCTTTACCGCTCCATGGGAGAAGTCTCGCGCAATGCCGATCAGCCGCAATTCACCGATCATTGCTTCACCGGCGATTATCCGACCGCGCTGACCGATCTGTCGATCGCCACGCCGCGACGCATGTCCCTGCTGGCGGAAGCCGATTAGCCTGACGCTGCTGTCTCGAAAGCTCCGAACGCCATGACCAAGCCCCTTCTGAACCGCGTCGCCGTGGTGACCGGCGCCTCGCGCGGCATCGGCCGTGCTGCTGCCCTCGCCCTTGCGGAAGCCGGCGCCCATATCGTGGCGCTTGCCCGCACGCAGGGCGCGCTGGAATCCCTCGACGACGAAATTCGCGCCAGAGGATCCAGCGCGACGCTGGTGCCGGTCAACATGAAGGATTTCGAGGCGCTCGACCGCCTTGGTGCGGCCATCCACGAACGCTGGGGCAAGCTCGACATCCTGCTCGGCAACGCGGGGATTCTGGGTGAACTCGCCCCCATCACCCATATCGATCAGGCGGTCTGGGACGAGGTGATGGCCATCAACGTGACGGCCAATTACCGCCTGATCCGCTCCCTCGACCCTCTGCTGCGCGCGTCCGATGCCGGCCGGGCGATCTTCGTGTCCTCCGGGGCTGCCCACAAGGCCACGGCCTATTGGGGGCCTTATTCCGTGTCCAAGGCAGCGCTCGAAGCGCTCGTTCGGACCTATGCGGCCGAGACCGTGACCACGCCGCTCAAGGTGATGCTGGTCAATCCGGGGCCGCTGCGCACCAACATGCGCCGCGCCGCCATGCCGGGTGAGGATCCCCTGACCCTGAAGACGCCCGACGATCTGGCCCCGCATATCCTTGCCCTCGCCCTGCCCTCGTGGGCCGAGACCGGCAAGATCTGGGACTTTCGCGAGGCGAGAGTGCTGACGCCGCAGATGCCCGCCTGATCAGGTCTCGACCCGGCTCTGCAACATGGCCCAGAGAACCGAATGGGCACGGGTCGTCGATCCGTTACGGACGATATCGGGCACCGGGCGCGACACAACTGATCCTGACTTTCTCTGCCGGTCGTTGTCGGCATCCGCGTAGGCGGACGTAAATCCTCCGACAACAAGAAGGCTTGCAGCCACAACGGCCTTCGACACGGTGCTCATGGACAACTCCTCCGGGCAGCAGGCGAAACATCGCCGACCCCGAAGAGGCGCTGTAATTATGTTGCAAGTGTGTCGATAGGGAAAGCGGGACTTTCAGCGCCTTACCACTTCGACTTCTTCTCCTTGTCGAACGGGTTCGCGCCCATGCGGAGCGAGATCCGGATCGGCACGCCGGGAAGATCGAAGGATTCGCGCAGCTTGTTGACGAGGTAGCGCGAGTAGGATTTCGGCAAAGCATCGAGCTGGTTGCCGAAAATGGCGAAATGGGGCGGACGCGCCTTGATCTGCGTCATGTAGCGGATCTTGATGCGACGGCCCGACACTGCCGGCGGCGGATTGGTCTCGAGCGCGTCGGCCAGCCACTGGTTCATCTTGGCGGTCGAGATGCGCCGGTTCCAGGTCTCATAGACCTGCAGCACGGCTTTCATGAGCGGGTCGATGCCCGTGCCGGCAAGTCCCGACAGCGGTACGATCGGCGCGCCTCTGACTTGCGGGAGGAGCCGGGTCGCCTTCTCCTTGAGCTCTTTCAGAAGTCCCTGCTGGTCGGCAACGAGATCCCACTTGTTGACGCCGATGACGAGGGCGCGGCCCTCGGTTTCCACCAGGTCGACGATGGACAGGTCCTGTTTCTCGAACGGGATGGTGGCATCGAGCAGGATCACCACCACTTCGGCGAACCGGATCGCCCGCAGGGCATCGGCGACGGAAAGCTTTTCCAGCTTGTCCTCGACGCGGGCGCGCTTGCGCAGGCCGGCGGTGTCGAACAGCTTGATCTCGCGCCCGTGCCAGCTCCAGTCGAGGGAGATGGAATCGCGGGTGATCCCCGCTTCCGGCCCGACGAGCAGGCGGTCTTCGCCCACCATCCGGTTGATGAGGGTCGACTTACCCGCATTCGGGCGTCCGACGATGGCGACCTTCAGCGGCTTGTCGGGCGCATCCTCGTCGTCCTCCGGCTCCGCGTTGGGATCAGGGAAGAACGGCATCAGGGCTTCGAACAGGTCGGACAAGCCCTCGCCATGCTCGGCCGAAAACGGGATGGGATCGCCAAGGCCGAGGGAGAAGGCCTCATAGGCGCCAGCGAGCCCCGCTCCGCCCTCGGCCTTGTTGGCCACGAGGATGACGGGCTTGCCCGACCGGCGCACCATTTCGGCGAACGGCCGGTCGGCCGGCAGAATGCCGACGCGGGCATCGATCACGAACAGGATGACATCCGCGTCCATGATCGCGGCCTCGGTCTGCGCGCGCATGCGACCGAGGAGCGATTCCTCCGTCGCCTCTTCGAGGCCGGCGGTGTCGAGAATGCGGAATTCGAGGTCGCCCAGATGCGCATCGCCCTCGCGGCGATCGCGGGTCACGCCCGGCCGATCGTCGACGAGCGCGAGCTTCTTGCCGACGAGGCGATTGAAGAGGGTCGATTTGCCGACATTCGGCCGCCCGACAATGGCGACGAGGGGCGTCATGTCATGTCCTCACTGCGTGACTTGCACAGGTCCACCCGCCACAAGGGCAGTATAGATGGCCAGGCGTTGTTTCAGGGACGGCGGCGTTTCGCGGTCGGCGGCGATCTGGTCGAACCACTTGCCGGCAAATTCCATCTCGCCGGTCTTCAGGCCGGACAGGCCGAGCAATTCGCGGGCCGAGTGCCGCCACGGATTGGTCGGGACCGCCAGACGCTCCAGCGCCGGACGCACCACCGAAGGCTCGGCGGTGTCGAGGCGCAGCCACGCGGCGCGAAGCCGCGCGAGGTCCTGCCAGACGGATGGGATCTTGGTGTCGGCAGCCAGCGCGTCATAGGCGCTTGCCCCGTTCTCCGCGCTGCCGTGGCCGAGCTCGGCTGCGAGGCGGAAGCGCGCCAGCAGGCCGTAGCCGCCGTCCGCGTCCTTGGCCAGGGTCTCGAACGCGGCCTCGGATTCCGGCCCCTTGTCTTCCCGAGACAGGCGCAGCGCATCTTCATAGCGCGCGCCGGCGGCCTGCGATTTCGTTTCCGCAAGGTGCTCCCAGTAGCGCCAGCCTCCCACGAGGGCGAGCACAAGCACGGCCGCGCCGATGATCACGCCGTTGTAGCGCTTCCAGATCAGGGCGATCCTGTCGCGGCGGTATTCGTCGTCGACCTCGCGGATGAACTCTTCGTTGGGAGCCATGGTTCTGCTGCGGCCGAGCCGCCTCCTTTATCGAAGAGGGTCGCCTATCACACAGCCCTTGCGAAGGCGAGGGTTTGATTGCGGCGGCGGTGACACGGCAGGCCCCTCGCCTATCCTCGCATTGCCAGCACGGGCACGCCGATCAACAGCGGGTGAAGCCACACCACGAACAATCCATAGACGATCGACCCGATGGCAATCGCCAGCAGGTCGTTGCGGATCCCGTGCGGCGCCGCCAGGGGTGCCCCGTGGGGTACGCCCTCATCCCGACGTTTCGCACTGATGCGGGCCAGCACCGCCCAGACCAGAAAGGACCCGAACAGCAGGATTGAACCGAGATCGCCATTGGCGAGGAGATGGGCCAGCGCCCAGATTTTCACGGCCGTCAGCATCGGGTGCTTGAGCCTCGCCTTGATCCGGCCCGGCAGATAGGCGGCGGCAAAGCACACGGAGGACACCCAGACCAGCAGCAGCGCCAGGTGGCGCGTCCAGGTCGGCGGGTCCCAGACCGGGATATAGCCCGCCGCGCGGTAGCGGCCGAACCCGACGGAGATGAGGATGATGCCGAGAAGGGACGCGAGGGAATAGAGACCCTTGTAGGGACCTTCCCCGACCTTCGCGACCAATCCCGCCCGCGCTCCACGGGCCATGGTGAAGGCATGAACGCCCAGGAAAACGAGTAATCCGAGAATAAGGACGGTCACTAATCAGATCTCCCAGGAGATGGACGCGACTGGCGCCCGAGTAAAACATGACGAATCACACAGACATTATTCAGGAGAGAATGCCATTCTATTAGGCGGCCACCACACTTGATTGCATGCTCACGACCTTTTACGGGCTCACTATTCCTCATCGGTAGCCAGCGCTACTCAATCGACCACGGCCCCCGCCTTAAGTCGAGTGTGCGTATCGCCCTGAGGGGCTAGCGCGGCGCTGCCGATTTCGATAGCTAAAAGTTCAAACAATACTGACGACGAGGTCAGGGGGAGAGACGGATGGAAACGCTCCTGAGAATATCCCGCGCGATCGACGCGTTCAATGTGCGGATCGGAAAGACCGTCGCCTGGGCGATCGTCGTCGCCATCCTGGTCTCGGCGATCAATGCCTTTATCCGGCGCATCTTCGGGGTTTCGTCAAATGCCTGGCTCGAGCTGCAATGGTACCTGTTCGGTGCCGTGTTCATGCTCTGCTCGCCGTGGACGCTGAAAGCCAACGAGCACATCCGCATCGACATCATCTCCAATATGCTCCCCAAGCGGCGCCGGGACGGGATCGACGTGCTGGGCCACATCTTCTTCCTGTTTCCGTTCGTGGCGCTGATGATCTATCTCGCCGTGCCCTATTTCTGGCGCTCCTATCTGTCGGGCGAAGTGTCGTCCAACGCCGGCGGGCTTCTCATCTGGCCCGCCAAGGGCCTGATCCTTCTCGGCTTTCTGCTCCTCGGGCTTCAATGGTTCAGCGAGCTGGTCAAGCGCATCGCCATCATGCGCGGAGACCTTGCGGACGATGCGCCAACCGGCCACAGCGCGGAAGCCGAGGCCGAGCGGCTTCTCGCGGAACTTGCCGATCCTGTTGCGCCGCTGGGCGGTGAGCCTCCGGGCGACGGCATCCGATAAGCGGATGGACGCCTTGTTTTTCCTTTCCGGAGTTTCCGTTCATGGCTGAGTTTATCGCCCAGAACCTCGCGCCGATCATGTTCGCGGCGCTCGTGATCTTCCTTCTTCTCGGCTACCCTGTTGCCTTCTCGCTGGCTGCCAACGGCCTGCTGTTCTTCTTCCTCGCGGTCGAGCTGGCGCCCCTCGCCCCGCAGACCATCACCCTCTCGTGGCCCCTCCTCGGCGCGCTGCCCGACCGGGTCTTCGGCACCATGTCGAACGAGGTGCTGCTGGCCATTCCATTCTTTACCTTCATGGGGTTGATCCTGGAGCGATCCGGGATGGCCGAGGATCTGCTCGACACCATCGGCCAGCTGTTCGGACCCGTCCGCGGCGGTCTCGCCTTCGCGGTGATCTTCGTGGGCGCGCTGCTTGCCGCCACCACCGGCGTGGTCGCGGCCTCCGTGATCTCCATGGGCCTGATCTCGCTGCCGATCATGCTGCGTTACGGCTACGACCGTCGCCTCGCCTCGGGCGTGATCGCGGCCTCCGGCACGCTGGCGCAGATCATCCCGCCATCGCTCGTTCTCATCGTCATGGCCGATCAGCTGGGTCGCTCGGTCGGCGACATGTACGAGGGCGCGTTCCTGCCCGGCATCATCCTGGCCGGCCTCTATGCCGGCTACGTGGCCCTGATGGCCCTGATCTTCCCGAAATCTGCTCCCGGCCTGCCGCAGGAGGCCATCGGGTTCCGGGAGCCGGACGGCTCGCGCGGCGTCTGGCAGCTCGGCGTCCTTGTCGTCTTCTCAGGCTTCGTCGGCTACTACGTCCTGTCGCAGACGCAAACCAAGTCCGGCGCCGATTTCGTGATCCTGACCATCTGCGTGGCAACTGTGGTGGCGTTGATCTGCGCCCTCATGAACCTGATGCTGGGGGCGCGCCGGGTCGTCATCTCGGCCGTGCTGGTGGCCGCGCTCATCGCCCTCTACATAGCCCTTCACCGGACGGGCTACGAATCCCTCGCCCTCCTGATGGAGATGATCCTCGCCGGAGCGTTCTACGCCCTCATCGTCGGCCTTCTCGAGAAGGTGACCGGCTTCCGGCTGATGTCCCGCATGGCCGTGCAGACCACTTTCGTGATGGTGCCGCCGCTTCTGCTGATCTTCCTGGTGCTGGGCACGATCTTCATCGGGCTCGCCACACCCACCGAAGGCGGCGCGATGGGCGCGCTTGGATCGCTGATCCTGGCGGCAATCAAGCGCCGGCTGGACAACAATCCGAACCGCTTCAACTGGCTGCTGGTGCGGCAGGCGACGGAGGCGACCGCCAAACTCTCCGCCTTCGTCCTGTTCATCCTGATCGGCGCGCGCGTCTTTTCGCTGACCTTCTACGGTGTGAACGGCCATATCTGGGTCGAGCACCTGCTGACTTCGCTGCCGGGCGGCTCGACGGGCTTCCTGATCTTCACCAACGTGCTGGTCTTCTTCCTGGCGTTCTTCCTCGACTTCTTCGAACTGGCCTTCATCATCGTGCCCCTGCTTGGCCCACCGGCCGAAAAGCTCGGCATCGACCTGATCTGGTTCGGCGTGATCCTCGGCGTGAACATGCAGACGTCGTTCATGCATCCGCCCTTTGGGTTCGCGCTGTTCTTCCTGCGATCGGTCGCCCCGAAGGTTCCCTATCTCGACCGCGTCACCGGCAAACGCATGGAGCCGGTGACCACGGGACAGATTTATTGGGGTGCGGTGCCGTTCGTGATCATTCAGGTCATCATGGTGGCGATCGTCGTGATGTTCCCGCAGATCGTCATGCACTACAAGGGAAGCGGGGTCACGGTCGATCCCGCCGCCGTGCAGAAGAGCCTCGACAACATTCTCATGCCGGGGCTGGCACCCGGTGGCGACGGCGGGTTGCCTGGTCTCAATTTCGACGCTCCGAAGAGCCCCTGACGCGGGCGATGCCTTCGGGGTGAGCGTGCAGCGCCTCTCACTCCGGAGTCCAACCATGACGCGTCTTCACACCGAACGCCATCTCGTGTCGCGCATCGGCTGGCTGCGGGCCGCGGTCCTCGGCGCCAATGACGGGATCGTCTCGACTGCAAGCCTGATCGTCGGCGTGGCGGCTGCGGCGACCGCCAGCTCGGAAGTGCTGGTGGCCGGGATTGCCGGCCTCGTCGCGGGCGCCATGTCGATGGCGGCCGGCGAATACGTGTCCGTCAGCTCGCAGGCCGACACGGAGAAGGCCGACCTCGACCGGGAACGCGCCGAGCTTGCGGCACAGCCAGAATTCGAGCGCGACGAATTGGCCGACGTCTATGTGAAGCGCGGAGTCGAGCGGGCGATTGCCTTGAAGGTCGCCGAGCAGATGATGGCCAAGGACGCGCTGGGCGCACACGCCCACGACGAACTCGGCATCAGCGACAGCACCACCGCCCGGCCGATTCAGGCGGCTTTGACGTCGGCTGCCACCTTTTCTGTCGGGGCTGCCATGCCACTGCTCATGGTGCTGGTCTCGCCGACCCGATATCTCGTGCTGCTGGTATCCGTCGCCTCCCTGTTGTTCCTCGCCCTGCTGGGCGCCATCGGCGCGCGGGCGGGCGGTGCCAACGTGGTCCGCGCAACCATTCGCGTGACCTTCTGGGGCGCATTGGCCATGGCCCTGACCGCGGGCATCGGCGCCCTCGTCGGGAGGGCCGTTTAGGCACCTGCAGGGGACTGGCTGGGTCTCGGCTCTCTCCCTCAGGACAACAAAAGCTGCAACCCGTCGCGGACTTGCGACCAGCGCAAGAAGTCTTTAATCGAACATTATAACAATAATGTTGGAGAGAGTCGGTGTTGCAGCGGTTCAAGACCCGGTGGAGCGGAAGCACCCGCCGGGAGAAGATGATTCTCGTGTCAGCTCCGATCATGGCAGGCCTTCTCACGGGTCTCTTTGCGGCCAGCCGCACCCCACCCCTTGACCGTACCGCGTTCCTGAAAGGCTGCCTCAAGGGGCAATATCCCGGCATGGATGCGAGCGGCCTGCAGCGCTATTGCGAGTGCGCTGCTGACAGCATCACGCCCGAGATGCTGATCCCTGCCCGCACCGACCCACCGCGCCTGACCCCGGAACTCAGCCGCCTCACCCAGGCCTGCGCCCGCAAAGCAAACGGCGGGGGTTAGACGGGGGTGCTCCGCAGGCCGCGCCGCATGGGTCTGGGGCAAGGGCCTCAGCGGCTTGACAGCGCCTTCGCGTGATCGAGCCGCAGAGGCGGCTTCATGCCTCTGCGGCTGTGATAGGTGAGTGAGGACGCGGGACGCTCTACGACCATTCCGGCAGAAGCGGCATGAGGGTCCCGCAGTTCTGCGCTGGGCGCTATGGAAGAAAATTGCCATGGCATTGACGGTAAGATTGCAGCGATGGCGCTGTTGATGCTGCTCACGCTGCCCTTGCAGCAGCAGGTGCATGATTGGAGCATATCACGCCGTCCCAATGCCGAGAATTCCGAAGGACGCAACCAAAGATGACCGCCTAACCTCTACTTTGAGAGGCGCCAAACCAAGCAAGCATGCAACCCACATCTGAACCTCCCTCTCGGCGTCGCGAAACGGTGGTTCCATTTCCTAGAAGCTGAACACCCATTTACTAGAAAGTGGAAGCTGCCGAGCATTGAGCTACGATAAAACGATATTCCCATCTTGCTATAGCGTAGCTTCTGTAGGGCGAGGTAGAAACGATGCAACGGCTAGACGTGTTCATGGGAACGGTTGGATCGGTGGCAGCACTTGTCGCTGCTGGCTTGTTTCTTTACGCATCCCGGTTCGAGGTGCGGGAGAACCTCGATACGATGGTTCCCGAAATCCAGCGCATCGGGCGATGGAATGCGTACGGATCAAGAGCCGCATTTGTCGGCGCTTTGTGCGCTTCATACGTGTTCGCGCGACAGAGCGGCTGGATTTGAGGTGGCGACCCCTGCAGGACTTGAACCTGCGACCGTCGGTTTAGAAAACCGATGCTCTATCCAGCTGAGCTAAGGGGCCTTTGGACACTGCGGCAGTAGCAGTTGCTCAAATTTTATCGGCACGCAAGATAACCGTACGATCTGAAAAGACCTTCTATCCCTTTTCTCCAAGGGCACCCAGTAGTACAGCCTGGTGGTTTTTTATCATCCTGCTTCACCGCTGATAACGATAAATAATTCTGATTCACAGATACTGCCTAGAAGGCAGTTGCTCTATCCAGCTGAGCTAAGGGGCCTTGGGATTTTGGGCTGGGCTCAGTGAGTCCAGGGGCCGACGCGGTTGAACTTGAAATTGTCCGAATAGGCCATGGGACGGCGCTTGATATCCTGCGGCTCCTCGACCCGGTAGGCGATGCCCTCGCGTTGCGCGTAGGCGATGGCCTCTTCGCGGGTGTCGAACCACAGGCGCAACTGCTGACGGGTGTCGCCGGAACTCGTCCAGCCCATGAGGGGCTCGATCACCCGGGGCGCATCCTGATCGAAGGCCAGGAGCCATTGCTTGGTACGGGCCATACCGGACTGGGCTGCGGATTTGGCCGGCTTGTAGATCCGTGCTGCCATGGCGTTCGGTCTCTCATATCGTCTTCAGGCGAGGATGGTCGGGGCGGCAGGATTTGAACCCGCGACCCTCTGGTCCCAAACCAGATGCGCTACCAGGCTGCGCTACACCCCGACATCATCGCCTCAGCGGGTGTTGGCTATCACGACCCTTGCGGTTTCAGCAAGCGCCGCGGCGTCAGTGTTTGAACATCCCATGCTCAATTTTGTCGCCAGCCTTGATTCCGAGCCTGGCGGCGGTGCCGGCATTCAGCTCCAGGACCGCCAGGATCGGCTCGCCGGAGGGGATGGTGCGCGTCGAGAGCGGTTCCGTATTGGCCGCGATCCGCGCAATCGTACCATCGGGGCGAACGAACAGCATGTCGAGGGGCAGATAGGTGTTCTGCATCCACATGCTGACCGGGGCGACGCGGCCGAAATCGAACAGCATTCCCTGGTTTTCAGGCATCGCCCGGCGATACATCAGGCCCTGGGCGCGATCGGCGTCGTTGCGGGCGACCTCCACCTGAAAGCTCTGCCGTTGGCCGCCGGCGCCGACGATGGACAGGGCCTCCATGGCCTGCGCATAGGCGAGTGCGCCGAAGGCGAGGAAGGCCATCCCGGCCGCCGTAGCAGCGGGAACAAACCGCCTGGAAAATCCCGGTTTCATGGAGAGCCGATCAGTGAGAAAGGGGAAGGGCCGTATCGGTGAGCCGCACCTCGGCCGCCATCAGCCCCTTGGAACCGTCGCCGAACCGTACGAAAACCTCGTCACCCGGCTTCAATTCCATGATGCCGTAACGGCGAAGAGTTTCCATATGAACGAAGATGTCCGGCTTGCCCTCGCCCTGGGTGAGGAAGCCAAAACCGCGCAGGCGATTGAACCACTTGACCGTGGCCGCCTCGAGACCGCTGGTCGCGACGACTTGCACATGGGTGCGGGGAAGCGGGAGTTCGGACGGGTGCAGCGCAGTCGATTCGTCGAGAGACAGCACGCGGAACGCCTGCAGGCCTCGCGGCCGCTGGACGGCCTCCACCACGATCCGCGCACCCTCGTTGGCGATCTGGTGGCCGTCGCGGCGCAGGCAGGTCACGTGAAGGAGAACGTCGGGCATTCCGTTATCGGGCAGGATAAAGCCAAATCCCTTGGCCACGTCGAACCACTTGATCCGACCACTGACCTGAATCAGCTCCAGCGCCGCGTCTGCGGTACCGTCCTGCGTGACCTCGCGACGGTGATGATCCTGGGATCCGTCCTCGCGGAGATCGAACGATCGTGACCGAAAATCGCTAGCCATTTACAAACCCGAACTCAAACAAAACGCCGATTCTGACTGTCAGGATAACATTGTCCTGATTCTGGGGAAGCCCTGAAACGCGCTTTGGTGGTCGAACTTTCCCGAGCATACGCGAATCAGCTCAAAGTTCACTGGCAATTCGGGACAGGACCGGCCCAATTTCTCCTGCAATCACAAGGTCTGCCTGCCCGTCCAGGGGCGTCGGCTCCCGGTTGACGATGACGAGACGCGCGCCGTTTTCCTTCGCCAGGGAGGGGAGACTCGCGGCCGGATGCACCACGAGGGAGGATCCGATCACGAGAAAAAGGTCGCTCTCAAGCGAAAGCGTCAGGGCTGCCCGGAGCTTCGCCTGGGGCATCGCCTGGCCAAAGGAGATCGTCGCCGATTTCACGATCCCGCCGCAGCTCTTACACACGGGCGGCTCGCCGGAAGCCTCGAAAGCCAGGCGGATGTCGGCAAGTTCGTGGCGGCGGTCGCAGGACAGACAGGTGGCGTAGCTGCCGTTCCCGTGCAGTTCGATCACCTCGTCGTCTCTCAGCCCCGAGGCCTGGTGCAAGTTGTCGATGTTCTGGGTGATCACCGCCGTCATCCGCCCTCCCGCGACGAGGCTCGCCAGCGCCGCATGGCCGCGGGTTGGTCGCGCATCGCGATAGAGGTCGTCCATGGTGAATTTGCGCCGCCACGCTTCCCGTCGCGCGGCCGGATTTTCCAGAAACAGCCCGAACGGGATCGGCTTGTTCTGCATCCACGGGCTTCCCGGGGAGCGGAAATCCGGCACCCCGCTCTCGGTCGAAATTCCGGCGCCGGTAAACCCCGCCATTCGGCGTGACTCACCGATGAAGCGCAGCAGAGAAGCAATTGACGTTTCGAACGGATCGGGCATGACACTCATATAGGCGCCTTCGCTTTCACGTCACGCCGTTCCATCGGATCACAGCCTTGACCCTCTCGCCTGAACCCCTCGCCGCCCCGTCCCGGGTTCGCTGGGACGTCATCGACGTCGCCCGCGGCGTCGCGATCCTGGCGATGATCGTCTATCATTTCGGGTGGGACCTGAGCTTTCTCAAGCTCATCGAGACCAACCTCATCACCCTGCCGGCCTGGCGCTGGTTTGCCCGGGGAATCGCGGGCTCGTTCCTGTTCCTGTCCGGAATCGGGCTGGTGCTCGCCCATGGGCGCGGCATCCGGTGGCGGCCGTTCCTGCGGCGTCTCGCCATCGTGGGCGGCGCGGCGCTGCTGGTCACGGTCGCAACCTATTTCGTATTTCCCGACAGCTTCATCTTCTTCGGAATTCTGCACTGCATCGCGCTGTCCAGCATCCTTGCCCTGCCCTTCCTGCGCGCTCCGCGCTGGATCGCGGTCGCCGTTGCGGCTTTCGTGCTGGCAGGACCCTGGTTGTTCACCGGGGCGGGATGGGACAGGCCTGTGCTCGACTGGCTTGGGCTCGGCGCCTTCGATCCTGTGACCAACGACTATGTGCCGATCTTTCCCTGGTTCGCCCTCGTCCTGCTGGGCACCGTCTGGGCGCGGACGTTCATGCTCGTGCACCAGGCGCCGCAACCGGCTCCCTGGCAGGCCTCGGGGGCGACCGGGCGCGGCCTGATCTGGGCGGGCCGGCACAGCCTGCCGATCTACCTGCTGCACCAGATTGTCCTGCTCGGGTTTCTCTTCGGCGTCCTGCAACTCACCGGACCGAACGCCGCCGTGGAAGCAAAGCCGTTCGTTCTCGAATGCGAATCCACCTGCCTCCGGCAGAATGCCGAGCCCGCCACGTGCCGCTCGGTCTGCGGCTGCGTCGTCACCGGCCTTCGGCGCGACGGACTCTGGGCCCGGGTTCTGGCCAACGACGTCGACGATGAGGCCCGCATGCGGGTCTCCCGGCTAACCCAGCAATGCCTGCGCGAAGCGCCGAAAGCTGCGCCCTAGCTGACCGTCAGCGGCCCGCCGCACGCTGGGATCGGGATTCAGCCAGCAGACAGAGAAGTTCGAAGGCCATCGCGGCCCCGACCAGTGCCGTGTTGCCGGTCTGGTCGAAAGGCGGCGAGACTTCAACCATGTCTGCACCCACCAGATGGAGGTGTCGCATCCCGCGCACGAGCTGGAGGGCTTCGCGGCTCGTCAGGCCGCCGATTTCAGGAGTGCCCGTGCCAGGCGCGAAGGCCGGATCGAGGGAATCGATGTCGAAGGTGAAATAGGTCGGCGCCGACCCGACAACCCGGCGGGCCTCGGCGATCGCATGGGCGACGCCCTTTTCGCCGATCTCCTCCATGTCGATGATGCGGATGCCCTGGTCGAGTGCCCATTGACGCTCGTCGGCAGCGTACATGGTGCCGCGAATGGCGATCTGGACCATGCGCTGCGGATCGATCACGCCGTCTTCGATGGCCCGCCGGAACGGCGTTCCGTGGGTGAGCTTCTGGTTTCCGAAAAAGGTGTCGCCAGTGTCGCTGTGCGCGTCGACGTGGATCAGGCCCAGCGGCTCCCCGGCGCCCAGGACGCGCAGAATCGGATAGGAAACCAGGTGATCGCCGCCGATCGAGAGGGGCGTGATGCCCGCCTGATGAAGATCATGGATGAACCTGTCGATCCGGCCCAGCGTATCCTCCACGTTGATGGGGTTGACCGGGATGTCGCCGATATCGGCACAGACGCACAGGTCGTAGGGCGCCACGAGCGTGCCGTCGTTCACGAGGCGCATCAGCGAGGAAGCCTCGCGTACCTGTCGTGGGCCGAGGCGGGTGCCGGGCCGGTTGGTGGTCGCCCCATCGAAGGGAATTCCCAGCAGCGCGATTTCGATCTCGCCCGCGGCCAGCTGTGGCGAAATATGCGGCAGGCGCATGAAGGTCGCAATTCCCGCAAAGCGAGGCACGACCATGCCGGACAGAGGCTGATAGGCCTGAAGGCGCTGGGCGCGGTTCAGGCGGGGCTGTGCGGCGTCTAGGTGCGGGGTCATTGGTGAAGCTCTTTCCCGGTCAATGGAGGGCGCGGCCGAAGACGCGTTCCACGCGCTCCATGCCCCAGTCGATTTCCTCACGGGTGATCGTGAGGGGCGGCGCAAAACGCAGGACCGTCCCGTGCGTGTCCTTGGACAGGATCCCCTCCGCCAGCAGCGCGTCGCACACCAATCGGGCGGAGACGACCGCCGGATCGACCTCGACGCCGACCCACAGCCCCTTGCCCCGGACATCGGTGACGAAGTTGCTGCGGATGCCGCGCAGGCGGTCTTTCATATATTGCCCCAACGCGGCACTGCGTTCGACAAGATTTTCGTCCGCGATGATCGCCAGCGCTTCGGAACCGATCCGCGCCGCGAGCGCATTGCCGCCGAAGGTCGACCCGTGCGACCCGGGTGTAAAAACCGCCATGACCTCGCGCGTCGCGACGAAGGCCGACACAGGATAGACCCCGCCGCCAAGCGCCTTTCCGAGGATCAATCCATCGGGAAGAATGCCATCGTGCTGATAGGCGAACCAGCGCCCGGTGCGACCGAGGCCCGACTGCACCTCATCGAGGATCAGCAGGACGTTGTGACGATCGCAGACCGCGCGAAGGTCGCGTAGATAGCCATCCGGCGGGACGACGATGCCGGCCTCGCCCTGGATCGGCTCGATCAGCACGGCGCAGGTCTCCGGCGTGATCGCTTCGGCCACCGCCTGCGCATCGCCGAAAGGCACGGAGCGGAAACCGCCATCGTAGGGTCCGAAATCGTCGCGGTAGGATGGATCCGACGAGAACCCGACGATGGTGGTGGTCCGGCCGTGGAAATTGTTCTCCGCCACGATGATCTGGGCGCGGTCCTTCGAGATGTTCTTGACCCGGTAGCCCCATCGTCGGGCCGCCTTGATGGCGGTCTCGACGGCTTCTGCGCCGGTATTCATGGGCAGCGCCATTTCGAGACCGGTGAGGCTCACCAATGTCTCGAGAAACGGACCGAGAAGCTCCGTATGATAGGCGCGGCTGGTCACCGCAAGCCGGGCCGCCTGGTCCGCCATCGCAGCGAGAATGCGCGGGTGCCCGTGCCCGAGGCTGACCGCCGAATAGGCGCTCATCATGTCGAGATAGCGCTTGCCCGCGCGATCGCTCGCCCAGACCCCCTTCGCCTCGTGCAGGACGACGGGAAGCGGGTCGTAATTGGCTGCTGTGACGATTTTCTCGCGTACGATGCTATCCATGGGCGCCTCCGGGAGAAAGCTTAGCGCTCAGGCGGTATCGATGAGGTCGAATCGGGTCGCGGGCCCAGCCAATTCGGCTGTGGGGCTTGGGCGGCCTGTCAGTCTCGGCTGTCGGCCACCGGATAGCCGTCGAAGCTCTTCAGGGTCTTCAACACGAAGGTCGTGTGGATCCGCCCGATGCCGAAAGCCGGATCCGCCAGAAAAGCGCCCGTCAGCGCCTCATAGGCCGAGAGGGTCTGCGAGACGATGCGCGCCACATAATCGTGCTCGCCATTGACGACCTGCAGTTCGACCACTGCCGGATGGGCGCAGAGCGCCCGCTCGAGACGCTGGCGGACAGCGGCCGACGGATCGCGCATGGTGATGCCCGCATGCGCGATGATGTCGTGGCCGAGCCAGGACGGCTCGACGAGGGCCGCGTAGCCCCGGATGACGCCCTTCTGCTCGAGACGCTTGACGCGCTCGAGGCATGGCCGCGGCGACAGGCCTACTTTCTCCGACAGAGCCTGATAGGTCATGCGCCCGGCCCGCGTCAGGGCATCGAGGATCGAGAGATCGATTCGATCGAGAACGGCTCTCGGCTGGCGTGCGGGCGGCTTCATGGCTCTTCTCGCGTGATGGCGCGGCGCCTGCGGAGGCACGCGCCCGGTCTCCCGGCGTCTGTATCGCACGGCCGGAGATCAATCAAAGGCGAAGACGCTGACCTCCTCATCGTCTCGGGGCGGTTGAAAGCTGCCGGCTTGTCAGCCAACAATGCAAGGACGGCATTCGCGCAATCGGGCGCGCCCTGCGTCCCCGCCTGAAGCGAGTCTTTCGAAAAGGAACTGAATGGTGCTGCGCGATTATCTGGCCGATCTCCCCCTCGTCGCCATCCTGCGCGGATTGCGGCCCGAGAATGCCGAGGCCGTCGGAGCCACGCTGGCGGAGGCCGGCTTCCGCATCATCGAGGTGCCGCTGAACTCGCCCGATCCGTTCAAGAGCATCCAGATCCTGGCCCGCACCCTGCCATCCTCGGTGCTGGTAGGCGCCGGCACCGTGCTCGATCCGGAGCACGTCAACGGCGTTCTCGACATGGGCGGCAAGCTCATCGTGATGCCCCATGCGGACCCGGCGGTGATTCAACGGGCAAAACAGTTGCGGATGATCTGCACGCCGGGAGTCGCCACGCCGACGGAGGCTTTCGCGGCCCTGCATGCGGGTGCGGATGCGATCAAGATCTTCCCGGCCGAGGCAATCCCGCCCCAGATCGTCAAGGCGTGGCGGGCCGTGCTGCCGCCCGACGCCCTCGTGATCCCCGTGGGCGGCATCCGGCCCGAGACGATGAAATCCTATGTCGACGCCGGCGCGAACGGATTCGGGCTCGGCTCGGCCCTCTTCACGCCCGGACTTTGCGTCGATGAGATCGCTCGGAACGCCCGCGCCTTCGCCGATGCGTGGAAGGCGCTGAAGCCGGCCTGAGAGGCCTTAGCGGCCGCGCCCGCTGCGCTGTCCCCGAAAGAACGGGACCGTCAGCAGGCGCCGCCCGCTTTCATCCGCAATCTCGAGTTCGATATTGCCCGCGTCGGAGAGCTGATCGCGCAGCTCCTCGACGGTGGCCAGCGCTTCGGCCCGCGCCGCATCGAGATCGGGAAGCTCGATCCCCTCGTCATCCTCATCGAGATCATAGCCATCGCGGATGTTGAAATAGAAGCGGGGCATGGCGGCACTCGGTTTCGCGCGTTGAATCGGCCCTGGGCCGACTCAGAGCCTGGGCGTGACGGACATTTTGGTAAAGGGGAAAAGTGGCGCGGCCTAGGGGAGTCGAACCCCTCTCCCCAGCGTGAAAGGCTGGTGTCCTAACCGATAGACGAAGGCCGCGCATCGGGGCAAAGCCGCCGAAGTGGGCGGACATATAGATGGCTTCCTCCGGCTGGGCAAGCGCAAGAATGACCTATTCGGGCTTCGCCGCATCCATAATTCTGAGGGCTACTTTCTCGCCCCCGCCCCACCGGTCGATGGACAATGTTCCGGCCACATGAACGGGGCTGCCGATGGCTCCGGCCAGCATATTGCCAAGAGGTTGCCCTGCTGCGCGAAACGCAATGCCGCCGATAAAGGCGCCGTCGCCGCCGCGCAGCTTGACCCGCACATGGCCGCCGCTGCCCACTTCGCGCGCTTCGACGAGGCGATGGTTCGCGAACGCGAAGACGGGTTCCGGCTGCGCCGATCCGAACGGCCCGGCCCGCTCCAGCGCGGAGACGACACTGGTCTGGGCGCCGCCCGCGGTGAGCGTGGCGTCGATGGCGAAATGGGTGTCGAGGCGCGCATGTCCCACGCGCTCGGCGAGGCGCGCGGTGACGAAATCCTGAAACGCGGTGACGCCGCTGGCCGCGAGGGTCACGCCCGCCGCCATGGCATGGCCGCCGCCCTTGATCGCGACGCCCGATTCGACCGCCGCACGGACAGCCTGGCCCAGATCGACGCCGATAACGGAGCGCCCGGATCCCGTCGCCGTCCCGTCCGCGTTCAGCGTGAAGGCGAAGGCCGGGCGGCGAAACCGCTCCTTCGTGCGCGCGGCGACGAGGCCCACGATGCCGGGATGCCAGCCGGCGGACGACGTCAGCAAAATCGGCAGGTCGGGCGCAGCATCGAGCGCGAACAGTGCCTGGGCCTCCGCTTCAGCGACCGCATCCACCTCGATCGCCTGTCGCTCGCGATTGAGCGAATCAAGCTCGCCCGCGAGTCTCGCCGCTTCAATCGGGTCCGTGCTGAGCAGAAGCCGTGCGCCCAGCGCCGCATCGCCGATCCGTCCGCCCGCATTGATGCGCGGTCCGACGAGAAAGCCCAGATGCCAGCTCTCCGGTGCGCCTGACAGACCAGCCACGTCGAGAAGGGCTGCCAGTCCCGGCCGGCTCCGGCTGCGCATGACGGCAAGGCCCTGACGCACGAACGCGCGGTTGAGCCCCACCAGCGGCACCACGTCGGCCACGGTCGCCAACGCCACCAGATCGATGCTTGCCATCAGGTCAGGGGCGGGTCTCGTCGCAAAGAATCCCCGTTGTCGCAGAACGCGGTTGAGGGCCACAAGCGTGAGAAACACTACGCCCGCGGCACACAGGTGGCCGAGCCCCGACAGATCGTCGAGCCGGTTCGGGTTGACGATGGCCAGCGCCTCGGGAAGCTGTTCAGGGGCCTGGTGGTGATCGAGCACGACGGTGTCGAGCCCAAGCCTCCGCGCTTCTGCCAGCGGCAAGATGCTGGCGGTTCCGCAATCGACCGTGACGAGGAGGCCCGCGCCCTCCTGTTTGAGCGCGCGGATGGCGTCCACGTTGGGGCCATAGCCCTCGGTCACGCGGTCGGGAATATGGATGACGGAATCAACGCCGCAGGCCGTGAGATATTCGGACAGCAACGCCGCGCTGCAGGCCCCATCCACATCGTAATCGCCGAAGATCGCGACCTTCTCGCGCCCGAGGACGGCATCCGCAAGACGCCCGGCCGCCCGCTCCATATCGACCACCACATGCGGGTCGGGCATGAGATCGCGCATGCGGGGGGTCAGGAAGCCTTCGACCTCCTGGACGCCGACGCCCCGCCCTGCGAGGACGCGGGCGAGCACGTCCGGAAGCCCGTGCGTCTGCGCAATCGCCAGCGCGATGGTGCCCTGGGCCGCGTCGCACCGCTCGATCCAGGTCTGGCCGAGGGCGGAGCGTGTCACGCCGAGGAAGGGGCGCGAGGACGCGCGCGGAAATGCTGATTCGTTCACAGTGCGAGTCTAGAGCGGTTGTCAGGGTTATGAAACCGTGTGGCGCCAGACGTGAGCCAGCCTCGCTAATCCCGTAGTCTCGCCTCCCTGGAGGAGACCAGCCATCGCTGCACTCTGCCGTCGATAAGGGCCAGGCCTGCCGCAACGAGCGCCATGCCGACCACATGACGGGGGGCGAGGCGTTCCCCAAGGACCAGGGTGCCCATCACGATGGCGCTGACCGGAATGAGAAACGTGACCAGCAGGAGGTTGGTGGCGCCCGCCGTGGCGAGGATCCGGAAATAGAGGACGTAAGCGACCGCTGTCGACAGGACGGCGATGCCGAGGATCGCGCCGATCACCGGCAAGCCCGGGAGGGGCAGCGTCCAGGGGCGGTCGACCAGGAGCGCGATGGGCGCAAGCAGGATGGCCGATGCCGTCACCTGTCCGGCGGCGGTTGCCAGCGGGGGCACCCCTAGCTGCTTGAACCGTCGTCCGTAAACACCTGCAAACGCATAGGAAAGGGCTGCCACAAGGCACGCGATCTGGGCCCAAATCGCAACGCTCATGCCACCCAATGCCGCCGGCCCGATCATCACCGCGACCCCGAGAAATCCCACCACCACACCGGCCAGCCGATTGGCGGTCATGCGCTCGTCGGCGGTCGCGACATGCGCAACGACGACGGTCGCTAGGGGCGTCGTCGCGTTGAGAATCGCCGCGAGCCCTGAGGCGATATGGGTCTGGCCCCAAACGATGAGGCTGAAGGGCACGACGTTGTTGAGGCACCCCATGACGACAAAGGCGGCCCAGACCCGACGGTCCCTTGGGAGGGTCATGCCGGCCACGCGGCAGGCCGCGATCAAGAGGAGCGCGGCAAGTCCGACCCGCAGGGCCACGATGGTGAAGGGCGGAAGGGCCGTCACAGCGATGCCAGTAAAGAAGAACGACCCACCCCACAGCACCGACAGCGTGAGAAGCATCGCCCATTCCTTCACTGTCATGGAACGGTGGATGGCGGCAGCGGGTGGGGCAAGGCGTTCGGTCATGGCGGGGGGCCTGTTGTTGCTCGCCGCACGAGATCAGGCGGCGGGTTCGCCGGCGCTCCGTTTCTTGCTGCGGCCTTCTCAGTCGTGCCCGCCCTGCGAGCCCCGCCCCTTCTTGATATCGCCGCGCCGGCCTTTGGCCTCCAGCCGACGCTGTTTCGACGCGAAGGTCGGGCGGGTCGGACGTCGTGGCTTCGGGCGCTCTGTCGCCTGCCGGATCAGATCTACCAGACGCGCCTGCGCGTCCTCGCGGTTGCGCTCCTGCGTCCGGAAGCGTTGCGCGGTGATGATGATGACGCCGTCATTGGTGAGCCGCTGCCCGGCCAAGCGTTCGAGGCGCTCGCGCACGTCGTCGGGAAGGTTGGGCGACATGCGGGCGTTGAACCGCAATTGCACGGCCGTCGACACCTTGTGGACATTCTGCCCGCCGGGACCCGATGCCCGGATGAAGCTCTCCTCGAGCTCATCCTCGTGGATCGACAGAGTGTTGGTCACCTTGATCATCGCGCCCCGGCCCGAAACGACGGGATGGTCCCGCACATCGCTTGTAGAGCCATTCAATAGCGGCTAAGCGCCTCGGACACATCCCAAAACCGCAACTGAGCCACCGCGGTTTCCCCAGGCGGGCGCCCCTTCATGACAGCGGTTTTCGCGAGCCTCATCCCGACCTTCCTGATCATCGCGACGGGTTGGCTGTGTCGCGTGACCGGATTTCTCGACGACCGCCATTGGGTGGGGCTGGAACGGGCCACCTATGTCATCTTCTTTCCGGCCCTGATCGTCGACACCCTGTCGCGGGCCGATCTCGGATCGGTGCCGGTGGCCGGCGTCGGCGGCGCGTTGGTGAGCGGGATCCTGCTGATCGCCGCGATCACGCTCGCCTTGCGCACGACGCTTGAGCGGTTCGGCGTCGATGGGCCGAGCTTCACGTCGGTGTTTCAGGGCGCGACCCGGTGGAATACCTTCATCGGCCTGTCAGTCGCGGGCTCGCTGTTCGGCCCGCGCGGCGTCGCGCTGATCGCGGTCGCGATCGCCGCCATGGTGCCACTGCTCAATCTGCTCGCGTTCACCGTGTTCATCCGCTACGCCGGCCAACCGCGACGAAGCCCGCTCGACCTTTTCCGGTCGTTTGCCACCAATCCCTTCATCTGGTCCTGCGCCCTAGGAATCGGGCTCAATCTGCTGGCGCCTCCCCTGCCGAAACCGCTGGTGATCTATATCGACATCATGGGGCGGGCCGCACTTGCGGCCGGGCTGCTCGTCGTCGGGGCCGGGCTCGATATCCGCAGGCTCGCACGTCCGGGCGTGCCGCATCTCGTCTCGGGGTTTCTGAAGCTTCTCGTGCTCCCGGTGATCGTCGTCAGCCTTGCGCGATTCTGGGGCGTGGCCGGCAACGACCTGATCGTCGCCATCATCGCCGCGTCTGTGCCCTCAGCCAGCGCCGCGTACGTGCTGGCGCGTCAGATGGGGGGCAACGCCCCGTTGATGGCCGAGATCCTGACGCTGCAGACCCTGATCGCCATGGCGACAATGCCCCTGCTGATCCTGCTGCTCGCCTGAGAACCACAACCTAAAGTAATTTATTTGTTGTTGTTTTATTTTCGGTTGTGTTGATAACGTGACGGATTGCAACGTTATCGTCAGACACCACAGATCATGGCCAAAATTCCCACAGCACCATCCCAGCGGGCCAGTCACGATCCGCAAGCCGTCGAGGCCAACGAGGGGTCGGCTGTGCGCGGGCCCACGGGGCCCATGGAAACCGCTCGCTTCGTGGCCGATTTCACGTTGGAGCTTTCCGGCATGGCGCGCCAGTCTCGGCTCGATCTCCTGGCCTATCTCCTCGATATGGCGCGCCTCGAGGCGATCCGTGTTGTTCAGTCCAACCCCACGGACAGGTGACGACTTACGTCTTGGTGATCAGCGAGACCGCGTTTCCGCCATGGCGTTCGAGCCTGCCGGCCATCTCGAGTTCCAGCAGCGCCATGTGAACGTCGCGGATCGCGATCCCGGATTGCCGCACGAGGTCGTCCACCGGGACCGGCGACGGGCCGAGAAAGGCCACGAGATCGACCTCGATCCTGTCGGCAGGTGCGTCCTCATGGAAGGAGCCTTCCGCCGGCAGCACGACCCCGACGGGCGGGCGCGGCACATCGGGCAGGTCGAGTTCGTCCCACAACTCCTCGGTGCCCAGCAGATGGAGCGGCTCGCCCATGGTGTCGTCGGCCCGCGGTCCCGCTGCCACCAGCGGGGCCAGCACGTGGATGACGTGGTCGATGCTCGCGCAGAGGGTGGCGCCGTCGCGAATGAGGTCGTTGGTGCCCTCCGCCCGCGGATCCAGCGGAGAGCCCGGCACGGCGAACACCTCCCGCCCCTGCTCGAGGGCAAAGCGGGCGGTGATCAGGGAGCCAGACCGTCGGGCCGCCTCGACCACGACGACCCCGTAGGACAGGCCAGACACGATCCGGTTGCGGCGCGGAAAATCCCGCCCGCGCGGCTCCCAGCCCATGGGCATCTCGGACACCACGGCACCGCCGTTCTCGACAATCGCGAGCAGCAGCGCCTCGTTCTCGGGCGGATAGATTCGGTCCTGCCCACCCGCCAGCACCGCGATGGTGCCCGACGCCAGCGTGGCCTTGTGAGCCCGGGTATCGATTCCGCGCGCCAATCCGGACACGACCACATAGCCCGCCTCGCCCAATTGGCGCGACAGGCGCTCGGCAAAGGCCAGACCCGCCGCCGAGGCATTCCGCGAGCCGACCATCGCCACCGCTGGACGGTTGAGGATGTCGCGCGACCCCCTTACCGCGATCATCGGTGGCGCCGTGTCGGCAGCCTGCAAGGCCTTGGGATAATCCGGTTCGCCCATGGCGATGAAGCAGGTGCCGATCCGTGAAGCGGCGGCGATCTCCCGCTCGGCGTCCGCACGGCTTGTGATTTTAAGGGCCGGACGTCCACTGCGCCTGGCAATCTCCGGCAGCGCCGCAAGGGCGGCCGACGCGCCGCCATACTGGTTGATGAGGGACCGGAACGTGCGCGGGCCGACACGCTCCGAGCGGATCAGCCGCAGCCAGTCGATGCGCTGCTCATCCGTGAGCGAAACGCCGGTCATCCCTTTTGTCCGATCCGCCCCTCGGTGCCATCGAGCAACCGGGCGATGTTGTCGCTGTGCTTCCACCACAGAAGCGCCGCCAGAACGAACGCCACGCCGGCCATCTGCGGCTCGCCAAGCAGCCACAACACGACGGGCGAAGCGGCGCTGGCGATCAGCGCTGACAGGGAGGAATAGCGGGTGGTCAAGGCAAGGCCCATCCAGATCACCGCGAAGGCGAGCGCCGCCAGGGGTTGCAGACCGAGCAGGACTCCCAGGAAGGTCGCCACGCCCTTACCGCCCTTGAAGCCGAGCCAGACCGGAAAGAGATGACCGAGAAAGGCCCCAAGCGCCGCAACGGCACCGAGGTCATCCGCCCAGTAGCGGGCAATCACCACGGCGGCCGTGCCCTTGAGGGCGTCGCCGATCAGCGTGGCGGCAGCGAGCCCCCTCCGGCCCGTGCGCAGAACATTGGTCGCGCCAATATTCCCGGAGCCGACTTTCCGGATATCCCCCAGCCCCGCCATGCGGGTGAAGATCACGCCGAAGGGAATCGAGCCGAGCAGATAGCCGAGGACGAGGGCCGCCAGCAGGTACAACAGGTGGATGTCGTCGGACATTCGTTCCCTTTCAGGTGGGCCGGCGGTCGAACACGATCCTGCCCGCAACCAGGGTCAGCGTCACCTGTCCTTCCAGACGGGCTTCCTCGAACGGCGTGTTTTTGGACAGGGAGCGCAGATCGCGCTTGTCGAGAACGTAAGGGGCGTCGGGGTCGAACACGATGAGGTCGGCGGGCGCGCCTCGCGCAAGCCGACCCGCCGCCAATCCGAGGATCTCGGCCGGCTGGCTGGAGAGCGCCTGCAACAGGCGCGGCAGCGGGATGAGGTCTGCATGAACGAGCCGCAGGCCGGCCGAGAGCAGCGTCTCGAGGCCGACGGCCCCGTCCTCGGCTTCGGCGAACGGCAACCGCTTGGTCTCCACATCCTGTGGATTGTGGTCGGAGACGATCACGTCGATGGTGCCGTCGGCCAGAGCCGCGATCATCGCCTGCCGGTCATCCTCATGGCGCAGCGGCGGCGACAGTTTGAAAAACGTCCGGTAGTCGCCGATGTCGTTCTCGTTGAGGGCCAGATTGTTGATGGACACCCCGCAGGTGACCCGCAGCCCCTGCTTTTTCGCCGCCCGGATGATATCGGCCGAATCGGCACAGGAGATCATCGCCGCGTGGTAGCGGCCGCCGGTGAGTCGGACGAGGCGCATGTCGCGTTCCAGCATCACCGTCTCGGCCTCGCGGGGAATGCCCGGCAGGCCGAGGCGCGCGGCGAACTCGCCCTCATTCATGACGCCTTGGCCGACCAGATCCGGGTCCTCGACGTGGTGGACGATCAGCGCATCGAAATCGCGGGCGTAAGTGAGCGCCCGGCGCATCACCTGCGCGTTGGTGACCGAGCGCGCCCCATCCGTGAAGGCGACCGCCCCCGCCTCGCGCAAGAGCCCGATCTCGGCCATCTCGACCCCCAGCAGCCCCTTCGTCAGGGCGGCGGCCGGCAGCACGTTGACGATGGAGGTGTCGCGCGCCCGGCGATAGAGAAAATCGACGATGGCCGGATCGTCCACCACTGGGTTGGTGTCGGGCATCGACACGATGGTCGTCACGCCTCCTGCGGCGGCCGCCTCACCTGCGCTCTTCAGGGTTTCGCGATGGGCCGCCCCGGGTTCCCCGAGGAAGGCCCGCATGTCGATGAGGCCCGGGGCCAGCACCTGGCCACCGCAATTGACCGCCTGCGCGTCGTCCGGGGCTGCCACAGCGTTCCCGAGATCCGCGATTAATCCGTCGCGCACGAGAAGGCTGCCGCGTTCCTCACGTCCCGTGGCGGGGTCGATGAGGCGGGCGTTGGTGAGCAGGATGGGGCGATCTGGCGTCATGGCGAATTCTGTCATTCCCGATCCAATGTGTGGAAGGCGGTCGCGTTATCGGTTCGGCAGGTGGCTCGCGAGAGCCTCCAGCACCGCCATGCGGACCGCCACGCCCATCTCGACCTGTTCGCGGATGAGCGATTGCGCGCCGTCCGCCACCTCGGAGGAAATTTCGACGCCGCGATTCATCGGGCCCGGATGCATGACGAACGCATCGGGCTTCGCATAGCCGAGCTTTTCCTGATCGAGTCCGTAGAAGCGGAAATACTCTTTTGTCGACGGGACAAACGAGCCATTCATCCGCTCCCGCTGCAAGCGCAGCATCATGACGATATCCGCCCCTTCAAGGCCGCGGCGCATATCGGTGAAGGTCTCGAACCCGAGGGCTTCGATCCCCGGCGGCAGCAGCGTCGAGGGCGCAACGAGCCGGACCCTTGCGCCGAGTGTCGCCAGCAGCAGCATGTTGGAGCGGGCGACTCGAGAATGGACGATGTCGCCGCAGATCGCCACCGTCAGGCCCGCGATGCCACCCTTGTTGCGGCGGATCGTGAGGGCGTCGAGGAGCGCCTGTGTCGGATGTTCGTGCGCGCCGTCGCCGGCATTCACCACCGAGCAATCGACCTTCTGGGCAAGAAGATGGACCGCGCCCGCCGCGTGATGGCGCACGATGATGAGATCGGGCCGCATGGCGTTGAGGGTGGCTGCCGTGTCGATCAGCGTCTCGCCCTTCTTCACTGAGGACGACGCCACCGACATGTTCATGACGTCCGCCCCCAGACGCTTGCCGGCGATCTCGAAGGAGGATTGCGTGCGGGTCGAGGGCTCGAAGAAAAGATTGATCTGCGTGCGGCCGCGAAGGGTCGACTTCTTCTTTTCCACCTGCCGGCTGACTTCGACCTGCGCCTCGGCGAGATCGAGCAACGCGGTCAGATCGGGGGCGGACAGCCCCGCGATTCCGAGCAGGTGGCGGTGGGGGAAAACGGATCGGGGTGTGTCGCTCATCTTAAGCGATTGGCTATAGGCAATTGCCGATGGTGCGGCAAGCCGGGAGAAGGGCGCCGCGCGGATTTACCGGGCGCGCCACGACCGGTAGGGTGCGGTGCGCAGAACCACGCGTCGGTGGCCCGCCATGACGACCCATGAGGTTTTCAACCAGACCCCGCCCCTGCCCGACCACAATCTGATGGCGACCGACCGGCCGCTCTGTGATGCGCTCATGGCGAATGGCGGCGATCCGGGCAGTTTGCAGGAGTTTGGCGAGCGTTGGGGCACGGCCGGGCGTTTCGACCTCGGGCGCCTCGCAAACGAGAATCCGCCCGTCTTGCAGACCCACGACGCCGCGGGTCGCCGGCGCGACGAGGTGACGTTTCATCCGGCCTATCATGCGCTCATGAGCGCCAGCATGGCCGACGGCCTGCACGCCTCGACATGGGAGCCGGCCGGCGCAGGCGCCCGCCATGTGGAGCGGGCCGCGCGTCTCTTCATGATCTCCGGCGTCGAGGCTGGCCATGTCTGTCCCCTGACCATGACCCATGCCTCCGTCGCGGCGCTGAGCGCCGGTCCCGCGCACCTCGCCGAATGGCTGCCGCGCATTCGCGGCCGCGCTTACGATTCCCGCTTCATCCCATTCTGGGACAAAAGCGCAGTCACGCTCGGGATGGGCATGACGGAAAAGCAGGGCGGCACGGATGTGCGCGCCAACACGACACGGGCGGTCAAGACCAGCGGCGACGAATATGCCCTGACGGGGCACAAGTGGTTTTTGTCCGCCCCCATGTGCGACGCGTTTCTGGTGCTGGCCCAGGCAGCCGGGGGCCTGACGTGTTTTCTCCTGCCCCGGTTCAGACCGGATGGCAGCCTCAACACCCCTTATCTGCAACGGTTGAAGGACAAGCTCGGCAACCGGTCGAACGCCTCCGCCGAGGTCGAGTTCGACAAGGCTTTCTGCTGGCTTATCGGCGAGGAAGGGCGCGGTCTCGCGACGATCCTCAAGATGGTCCATCTCACCCGGCTCGATTGCGCGGTCGCTTCAGCGGGCCTCGTGCGGAAGGGGCTCGTGTTCGCCCATCACCATGCCCGCCACAGGCATGTCTTCGGCAAAATACTGCTCGACCAGCCGCTGATGCGCAGCGTCCTTGCCGATCTCGCGCTTGAATCGGAGGCGATGACGGCTTTGGCTGTCCGTCTTGCCCGCAGCTTCGACGGCGCAGAGGGTGATGCCCGCGAGGCAGCCTTTGCGCGACTTGTGACGCCGGCGTCCAAGTTCGGCATCTGCAAGCGGGCCCCAAACCTGCTCTACGAGCTCATGGAATGCCTCGGCGGCAATGGTTATGTGGAGGAATCCCCCCTGCCGCGGCTCTACCGCGAAGCGCCGGTCAACGCGATCTGGGAGGGCTCTGGCAACGTCATCGCGCTTGACATCCTGCGGATGGTGGCCCGCGACCGGGATGCCGCTGGGGTAATCATCGAGGATCTTGTCACAGCGGCCGTTGACCTTCCGGGCGTGCGAGAGACAGGGGCGGCGGTCCGGCAGGCTCTTGCCGCGCCCGATGCCGAGGCGCGCGCCCGGTTCATCGCAGACCGACTCTACGCTCTTGCGGCAGCAGGAGCCCTCGCGGCCTCCGCGCCCCCCGAGATCGCGACGGCCTGGGCGCGAACCCGGCTTGTAACGCCAGCCGGCATGATGGGCAGCAACCCGCTGGGGGATTCCGCCAAACCCTTGCTGGAGCGGATTTTCACCGCCATATAGCTTGGCAGCCGGCGCGGTCGATTTGACTTGTCGGCGATCATCAACCACTTATCCGCCCCCACGGTAGTCAAGGCTGGCTGCCGCTTTCGCCGTGACCATCGAGCGCACGCTCGCGGCTATCGCTAGGAAGTCGCACATGAAAATCCTCGTCGTCGAGTCGCCAGCCAAGGCCAAGACGATCAACAAGTACCTTGGCAAGGATTACGAGGTCCTGGCCTCCTTCGGGCATATCCGCGACCTGCCGGCCAAGGACGGCTCGGTCGATCCCGAAAACGATTTCAAGATGATCTGGTCCCTGGAGGACCGCGGCGCGAAGCGGCTGAACGACATTGCGCGGGCCATCAAGGGCGCCGAAAAGCTCATTCTGGCGACCGACCCGGATCGTGAGGGCGAGGCCATCTCCTGGCATGTGCTCGAGGCGCTGCGCGAAAAGCGCGTGCTGAAGGATATCCCGGTCGAGCGGGTGACCTTCAACGCGATCACCAAGGATTCCGTGCTGACCGCCCTGCGCAACCCGCGCCAGATCGATCAGGCGCTGGTGGACGCTTATCTCGCCCGTCGGGCCCTCGACTATCTGGTGGGCTTCAACCTGTCGCCGGTGCTGTGGCGCAAATTGCCGGGCGCCCGCTCCGCCGGCCGCGTCCAGTCGGTCGCCCTGCGGCTGGTCTGCGACCGCGAACTGGAAATCGAAACCTTCAAGCGACAGGAATACTGGTCGCTCATTGCCACCCTGGCGACCAAGGACGGCGGCGTTTTCGACGCCCGTCTGGTGGGCGCGGACGGCAAGAAGATCACCCGGCTCGATATCGGCAAGGGCGAAGAGGCCGAGGCCTTCAAGCGCGATCTCGAGATCGCGACGTTCTCGGTGTCCAACATCGAAGCCAAGCCGGCCAAGCGTCATCCCTACCCACCCTTCACCACCTCGACCCTGCAGCAGGAGGCCTCGCGCAAGCTGGGGCTGGCGCCCGCCCAGACCATGCGGGTTGCGCAGCGGCTCTATGAGGGCGTGGAGATCGGCGGCGAGACGGTCGGTCTCATCACCTATATGCGAACCGACGGCGTGGATATCGAACCGCAGGCCGTGCAGGATATCCGCAGCGTCATCGGCAAGGAATACGGCGCCCCCTACGTGCCGGGCGTTCCGCGCAAATACACCGTCAAGGCCAAGAACGCGCAGGAGGCCCACGAGGCCATCCGCCCCACCGACATGAGCCGCCCGCCGAAGCACGTGGCCAAGTTCCTCGAGCCCGAGCAGGCCAGGCTCTACGAGCTGATCTGGACCCGGACCATCGCCAGCCAGATGGAATCGGCTCAGCTCGAGCGCACCACCGCCGATATCCTGGCCGAAGTCGGCCCCCGCCGGCTCGACCTGCGCGCCACCGGACAGGTCATCAAGTTCGACGGCTTCCTCACGCTCTACAACGAGAGCAAGGACGACGAGGCGGACGAGGATGAAGGCCGGCTGCCGCCCATGAGCAAGGGCGATGGGCTGGAGCGCCGCCGGATCGTCTCGACCCAGCATTTCACCGAGCCGCCGCCGCGCTTCTCCGAGGCGAGCCTCGTCAAGCGCATGGAAGAACTCGGCATCGGGCGGCCCTCGACCTATGCGGCCGTCCTCCAGGTTCTGCGGGACCGGGAGTATGTGCGCATCGACAAGAAGCGCCTCGTCCCCGAGGACAAGGGCCGGCTCGTCATTGCCTTTCTGGAAAGCTTCTTCCGTCGCTATGTGGAATACGATTTCACGGCAGATCTGGAAGAACAGCTCGACCGCGTTTCCAACCACGAGATCGACTGGAAGCAGGTTCTGCGGGATTTCTGGACCGATTTCTCGGCAGCCATCGGCGAGACGAAGGATCTGCGCACCACGCAGGTGCTCGATTCGCTCAACGACCTGCTCGGCCCGCACATCTTTCCCGACAAGGGTGACGGCTCGAACCCGCGCACCTGCCCGACCTGCGGCACGGGTCAGCTTTCCCTGAAGCTGGGCAAGTTCGGCGCGTTCATCGGTTGCTCGAACTATCCGGAATGCAAGTTCACCCGCCAGCTCGCCGCGACCGGCGTCAATGGCGAAGGCGACGGTACGTCGGAGAATGGCGGCCAGCCGGGGACCCGCATTCTGGGCGACGATCCCGTCACCGGACTTCCCGTGAGCGTGCGCGACGGCCGGTTCGGTCCCTTCGTCCAGCTGGGCGAGGGCGAGAAGCCGAAGCGGTCCTCCCTGCCGAAAGGGCGGACAGCCTCCTCCATCGATCTCGAAATCGCGCTCAAACTTCTGGCCCTGCCGCGCGAGGTGGCAAAGCATCCGGTGTCAGGCGAGCCGATCTTCGCCAGCATTGGCCGCTACGGTCCGTATGTTCAGCACGGCAAGGTCTACGCCAATATCGGCAACGACGACGACGTGCTGGAAATCGGCGGCAACCGGGCGATCGATCTGATCGTCGCCAAGGAAGCAGGCGGCGGGTTCCGGCGCGGTGCAGCCGATCCTGGGAGGCCTCTCGGCGATGATCCGGAATCGGCCAAGCCCATCGTGGTCAAGGCCGGCCGCTTCGGGCCCTACGTGACGGATGGGGAAACTAACGCCACCCTGCCGAAGCCCATGACGGCCGAAGCCGTCACCCTCGACGAGGCCATCGCCCTTCTCGTGGCGCGTCGCGCTGCTGGGCCATCGAAGAAGCCGGCACGCCGGAAGGCTGCGGCCAAGAAGCCCGCTGCCAAGAAGGTTGCGGTCAAGAAGACCGCGACCAAGACGGCGGTGAGCAAGAAGGCTGCCCCGAAAGCGGCTGTTGAGCCTTCGGATGCGCCGACCAAGAAAGCGGTTGCGAAGAAGACAGTCGCCAAAAAAGCGAGCGCCAAGAAGACGGCGACCAAGAAGACGGCAGCCAAGAAGGCAGCTCCTGCAAAAGCAGCCGCAGCCAAGAAGGCGAGTGCTTAGAATCCGTCTGGAGAAACGCGGCCAAGCCCATGATAACATGGCCTGATGTGATCACCGACGAGCATCTGGAAATCCTGCTTCGGCTGGGAGCCGCGATGCTCGCCGGGATGACCATCGGTATCAACCGCGATCTCCATGGCAAGCCGATCGGCGTCCGGACTCTGGGGCTGGTATCCCTCAGTTCAGCCATCGTTGTGCTGGCCGGATCATCCTATGGCGACCTGCGTTTCGATCAGGACGCCGTCAGCCGGGTGATCCAGGGGATTTTGACCGGATTGGGTTTTCTCGGCGCTGGCGTCATCTTGCGGGAGGAATCACGGCTGCAGGTTCACGGGCTGACGACGGCCGCCACGGTCATGGCGGCGGCCACCTTCGGGATTACGGCAGCTCTCGGTGCTTGGTTTTTGACCTTCACGGGGACCGTGCTGGGCTTGACCCTGCTCGTCTTCGGCAAGACGCTGGAGCGCGCGATCAGTCACGCACTCAAGCCCCACAAGCCAGATCTTTCCGTTAGGTTAGGCGAGGAGATAGAGCCCCGCGAGGGCAATCGCACCGAGCGCGACCCATAGGATGGACGTCCATCCATATCGTTGCGCCAACGGCGCGAGATCGGGCTCGTCGAACGCGAACGCCTCACCGGCAATGCGCGCCGCGCGATCGAGGTGGATATGGTGAGTGGCAGCCACGGTGCGCGTCGTCACGTCTCGTCTCCGTCAAGCTTGATTCACCTTAGTGCCTCAACGTGAACTACAGCTAAACAGTTCCGCTGTCCCAGCGCTAGCTCCTCTTTTGGAGGGCCCCCTTCAGACAGAGATGGCGTCACGGAGCATAATCTTTTATGGCTCAGGCGCATCCAGCAACCCTTCACGTTTCTGATTTGTTCCCTTATGAGTGGGGGAATGAGCGCACCATCAGCGAAACGTGAATCACGACGGACCAAGGTCCCCATGACCGATAACGACGACCTGTTCGGGGGCGACGGGCCCCTCAAGCGCCCGGTCACCGTTGCCGCCAAGGCTTCCGCTCGCACGGCGCGCGCTCCTGCCCGGGGCCTGCCTGACGAGAGCGGCTACGACGCTTCCGACATCGAGGTCCTGGAGGGTCTGGAGCCGGTGCGTCGCCGCCCTGGCATGTATATCGGCGGGACGGACGAGAAGGCCTATCACCACCTCTTCGCCGAGGTGATCGACAACGCCATGGACGAGGCAGTGGCGGGGCACGCCACCTTCATCGAGGTCGCGGTCGAGGAGGACGGCTACCTGTCGGTAACGGATAACGGCCGCGGCATCCCGGTCGACCCGCATCCCAAGTTTCCCAAGAAATCGGCTCTCGAAGTGATCATGACGACCCTCCATGCGGGGGGCAAGTTCGACTCGAAGGTCTACGAGACCTCGGGCGGCCTCCACGGAGTGGGGGTCTCGGTGGTCAACGCGCTCTCGGAAGTGCTCGAGGTCGAGGTGGCGCGCGGCCAGATGCTCTATCGCCAGGTCTTTTCCCGGGGCGTTCCGCAAACCAAGCTTGAGACGGTCGGCCGGGTGCTGAACCGGCGCGGCACGAAGGTCCGCTTCAAGCCGGACCATCAGATTTTCGGCAAGGATGCCCATTTCCAGCCGCGCCGGCTGTTCCGGATGGCCCGCTCCAAGGCCTATCTGTTCGGCGGCGTCGAGGTGCGCTGGACCTGCGCGCCCTCGCTCCTGCCCGGCACCGACGTGCCGGCCGAGGCGACCTTCCGCTTCCCCAACGGCCTGAAAGATTATCTGGCCCACGACATCGAGGGCAAGGAGTTGGTCTCTGACCAGATCTTCTCGGGCAAGATCACCAAGCCCGGCGGCCACGGCTCGCTCGAATGGGCCGTCGCCTGGATGGTCCATGACGACGGGTTCTCGTCGTCCTATTGCAACACCGTGCCGACGCCGGATGGCGGCACGCATGAAAACGGGCTGCGCATCGCCCTCCTGCGCGGCCTGCGCGACCACGCGGAGCGGGTTGGCCAGCAGAAGCGCATGGCGCCAGCCACCACCGACGACGTGATGGCGACCTGCGCGTCCATGCTGTCGGTCTTTATCCGTGAGCCGGAATTCCAGGGCCAGACGAAGGACAAGCTGGCGACCCTGGAAGCGGGCCGCATCGTGGAGAGCGCGATTCGCGACACCTTCGACCATTGGCTCGCCGCTTCGCCGCTCCAGGCGAACAAGATCCTCGAATGGGTGCTGGACCGGGCCGACGAGCGCCTCCGCCGTCGCCAGGAGAAGGAGGTCGCGCGCAAGACCGCGACCCGTAAGCTGCGCCTGCCCGGCAAGCTGGCTGATTGCTCCAATGCGGGTGCGGCTGGCTCCGAACTCTTCATTGTCGAGGGCGACTCGGCGGGTGGCTCGGCCAAGCAGGCGAGAGACCGCAAGAGCCAGGCGATCCTGCCGTTACGCGGCAAGATCCTCAACGTGGCCTCAGCCGGCCGCGATAAGCTCATGGCAAACCAGCAGCTTTCCGATCTCATCCAGGCGTTGGGCTGCGGCATGGGGTCGGCCTATCGCGACGGCGACCTGCGCTACGAGAAGGTCATCATCATGACCGACGCCGACGTCGACGGCGCCCATATCGCTTCGCTTCTGATCACGTTCTTCTACCGTCAGACACCGCGTCTCATCGATGCCGGACACCTGTACCTCGCGGTGCCGCCCCTCTATCGGCTGACCCAAGGGACGAAATCCGCCTATGCCCGGGACGAGGCCGACAAGGACAAGCTTTTGAAGACGATGTTCAAGGGCAGCGGCAAGGTCGAGATCGGCCGGTTCAAGGGCCTGGGCGAAATGCTGCCGGCGCAGCTCAAGGAAACCACCATGGATCCGAAGAAGCGCCTGCTTCTCAAAGTGGTCATCGACGCCGACGAGCGGCCCGAGACCGGCGACGCCGTGGAGCGCCTGATGGGCAACAAGCCGGAGGCGCGGTTCACGTTTATCCAGGAACGGGCGGCCTTCGCCAACGAGGAAGAGCTCGATATTTGAGGCGGAATCGCATCGCCGAAAAAAGATTCGTTAATTTTCCGTTTCCACGGAACCAACGATCGGATCAGCCGTTGATCAGGCATCACCGGCTCATTCTGCCCCCACGAGCCGGTCCCTCCAGGCCCCTGACAAGGGGCCTTTTTTTGATTCCGCCTCGGGGGTCAGGCTCTCTTCGGCGCCAGGGTAGCCGCGTGCCACGCGCCATGCGACAAGACGTGATGCACCCCATGAGTCTGTCCCTTGGCTAAGCGCCCCCCTCCCTCAGCAACCGGTCTGCCGTCCCGTGAGCAGATTCTGACGTTCATCGCCGAGACTCCGGGACCGGTCGGCAAGCGCGAAATCGCCCAGGCCTTCAAGGTCAAGGGCAGCGACCGCATCCGTCTGAAGCAGATCCTCAAGGATCTCGACATCGAGGGAGCGGTGGAACGGCGCGGCAAGCATATGCACCGCCCCGGCCAGCTGCCGCCGGTCGTCCTTGCCGACATCAAGCGGCGGGACCGGGACGGCGAATTGATTGCCGAACCGACCGAATGGGACGCCGACGAGCACGGACCGATCCCGACCATCATCATCAGCGTGCCCCACAAGCCTCGGCCGGGATCACCGGTCCCCGGCGTGGGGGACCGCGCGCTGATCCGCGTCAATCCGCTGAAAGCGGGCGATCTCCACCGTTATGCCGGCCGCGTCACCAAGATTTTGGAGAAGCACCGGGCCCAGGTGCTCGGCATCTTCCGGTCTCTGCCGGAAGGCGGCGGACGGCTGATCCCCGTCGAGAAGAAGTCTCGCGAGCGCGAAATCCAGATCCAGCCGGGCGACGAAGGTGGCGCGCAGGACGGCGATCTCGTGGCGACCTCGGTCGTTCGGCATCCCCGCGTCGGCCTTCCCCACGCCAAGGTGCATGAGCGACTGGGTTCGGTGAAGTCCGAGAAGGCCGTCAGCCTCATCGCCATCCATACCCATAACATTCCCAACGCCTTCCCGGCCGATGTGCAGGCCGAGGCCGAACGCGCGGAGCCGGCCACCCTTGCGGGCCGCGAGGACTGGCGCGACCTCCCGCTCGTCACCATCGACCCGCCTGACGCCAAGGACCACGACGACGCGGTTCATGCGGTGCGCGACGAGGACGAGGGCAATCCGGACGGCTTCATCGTGACGGTCGCCATCGCCGATGTGGCGGCCTATATCCGGCCCGCTACCGCCCTCGACCGCGAGGCCCAGGAGCGCGGCAACTCGGTCTATTTCCCGGACCGGGTCGTGCCGATGCTGCCCGAACGGATTTCCAACGACCTGTGCTCGCTGCGGCCGCATCAGCCGAGGCCGGCGCTCGCGGTGCGGATGGTGATCGAGGCCGACGGACGCAAACGCCGCCACACCTTCCACCGCATCATGATGCGGTCTGCCGCCAAGCTCTCCTACCAGCAGGCGCAGGCCGCCATCGACGGAAGGCCGGACGAGACGACGGGGCCGATCCTCGACAGCATTCTGAGGCCCCTCTGGGCTGCTTTCGATGCGGTGAGAAAGGCGCGGGACCAGCGCGAGCCGCTTTTTCTCGACCTGCCCGAGCGCAAGATCATCCTCAAGCCCGACGGCACCGTCGACCGGGTGCATGTGCCGGAGCGGCTGGAAGCCCACAAACTGATCGAGGAATTCATGATCCTCGCCAACGTCTCGGCGGCCGAGACGCTTGAGCAGGCGAAATCCGACCTGATCTACCGCGTCCACGACGAGCCCTCACTCGAGAAGATGCGCTCGCTGAGCGAGGTTCTTGCCTCCATCGCCCTCAAGATGCCGACGCAAGGCCCCGTGCGGCCCGAACTCTTCAACCGCATCCTGCGCAGCGTCGAGGGGTCCGAGCACCAGCTCTTCATCAACGAGGTGGTGCTGCGCTCCCAGTCGCAAGCCGAATATTCGGCGGACAATTACGGGCATTTCGGCCTCAACCTGAAGCGCTACGCGCACTTCACCTCCCCCATCCGCCGCTATGCGGATCTCGTGGTGCATCGCGCGCTTATCCGCGCCCTGAAACTCGGCAAGGACGGCCTGCCACCGGATACGACGCGGGCGGAACTGATCGAGATCAGCGCCCGGATCTCGGCGGCAGAGCGCCGCGCCATGGCGGCGGAGCGGGAAACCAACGACAGGCTGATCGCGCATTTCCTCTCCGACCGCATCGGCGCCACATTCGAGGGCCAGATCTCGGGGGTGACCAAATCCGGGCTGTTCATCAAGCTCGACGAGACCGGCGCCGACGGTTTCGTGCCGGCCTCCACCATCGGGGCCGATTACTACCGCTACGACGACAAGACGCATTCCATGCGCGGCGAACGTACGGGAGAAACCTACCGGCTCGGCGACCGGGTGCAGGTGAAGCTCGTGGAAGCAGCACCCGTTGCTGGCGCCCTGCGGTTCGAGTTGCTGTCCGAAGGGCAATTCAGCCGCAAGACACCCTCGGGCAAGGGCGCCCGGGGCCCGAAGACCGTCTCGCCGGACCGACGCATCACGCCTCGCGTCAAGAACAAGGGCACGCGCAAGCGCAGCGCCTGAGGATGACGACCATGCCAGATCTTGCCATGCCGCTGCCGCCGATGGTGAGCCGCGTCACCGCCATGAAGCGCGGAATGCTCGGCCGCTGCCCCGCCTGCGGCCAGGGGCGGCTGTTCGGCAAGTTCCTCAAGGTCAACGAGTCCTGCTCCCATTGCGGGACGGAGTTTCATCATCATCGGGCGGACGACATGCCGCCCTATATCGTCATGTTCATCGTCGGCCATGTGATCGGCTATTGCGTTCTGATGTCGGAAACGCGATTCGACATTCCGCTCGCCGTCCAGATCGCCGTGTGGCCTGCGGCGACGCTGGCCCTGTGCCTCGGGCTTCTCCAGCCGGTGAAAGGCGCTGTCGTCGGGCTGCAATACGCCCTCGGCATGCATGGTTTCGGAAGCGCCGCGGCGCTCGCACACAAAAGCAGGGCCGAAAATGGATACGCGTCTGGCGCCAACGACCTCCCCCGCGACAACGGCCCGGCCTGAGGCAGAGGACACCGTCAGGAAGCCGCGCCTGCGGCCTGCCGATGCGGCGACGCTGATCGTCATCGATCGGAAGGGGCGTTCTCCCAAGCTCCTGATGGGCAAGCGCCATGCGGGCCTGAAGTTCATGCCCGGCAAGTTCGTCTTTCCGGGAGGGCGCATCGAGCCCGGCGACGCCAGGATGTCCGTGGTGGGAGCGCTGCATGCGCGCGCCGAGCAGGCGCTTCTCGCCCATGTGCCGCGCCCGTCCCCGCAGCGGGGCCGCGCGTTGGCGCTGGCGGCGATCCGCGAGACCTTCGAGGAAACCGGCATCCTGTTCGGCAGCCGCGCCTACGGCCGGCCTGAGCGGGTTCCGCCAGGTTCCTGGGCGGCTTTTGCCGAACATGAGGTCACGCCGGATCTCGAAGACCTGCAGGTGATCGCGCGGGCCATCACCCCGTCCAAGCGGACCAAGCGCTTCGACACCCGGTTCTTCGCCATCGACCGGCGGGCCATCGGGCATGTGACCGAGGGCGTGATCGGACCCGACTCGGAACTGGTGGAACTGGCCTGGGTCACCCTCAGGCAAGCGCGGGCGCTGGACCTGCCGCACATCACCCGGGTCATCCTCACCGATCTGGAGGAAAGGCTCGCCAATGGCTTCGGCCCGCACCTGCCGGTGCCGTTCTATCATCACCGCAGCGGCCGCTCGGTCTGCGAAATGCTGTGACGCGCGCTCTTCCCTACCGGAAGCACGAAGCGTCGTCGCCGATGCCCAAAACCCTTGACGAAACCGACGCTATCGGGCATGGGAACGCAATGATTTTCGGCCGGGTTCGCCCGGCCTTTGCGTTTCGGCGCTTTGGGCGCACCGAGACACCGCACTGAGAGGTCCCGACCATGGCCAAGGCCGCCACCATCAAGATCAAGCTCGTCTCGACCGCCGACACGGGTTATTTCTACGTCACCAAGAAGAACTCGCGCACCATGACCGACAAGCTCGCGATGAAGAAGTACGACCCCGTCGCGCGCAAGCATGTCGAGTTCAAGGAATACAAGATCAAGTAAGCCTTTTGGTCTCGCGACCAGCAAAAAGGCGCCTCAGGGCGCCTTTTTTATTGCGGGCAGATCGTGATTCTCGGGAGACGGTCAGGGCACACACCTCGGGGGCGGCCATCCGCACCCGGCGGATCAAAGAGGTGGCCGGCTGGAGTCGGCGTTGAGGAGGCAACATCCGTCCCCAGCCAGGCCTAGCCTACGAATTCCCAGGAGATGCGGCGGACCTGAGCATCCGTGAGGCATAACGGCCCCGGCAAGCGGGGCATGTGTGTGCGAACATAAAGAAAACATTGGACATTGCAAGGGGCCGTACGGTCAAGCTTGGCCGGCGCCGTTCAGCCGTAACGGCGCGCTAGACAGGCGGCGCATCCGCCTCGAGATAGGTCTTCACCGTGGCGATGAACTTGGCCACCGAAATAGGCTTCGACAGATAGGCCTCGCAGCCGCCCTCGCGAATCCGCTCCTCGTCGCCCTTCATGGCGAAGGCCGTGATGGCGATGACCGGGATCGATTTCAGATCGTCGTCGGCCTTCAGCCAGCGCGTGACCTCGAGACCGGAGACCTCAGGCAGCTGGATATCCATCAGAATCAGATCGGGCTTGTGGGCCCGTGCGAGTTCCATCGCCTCGATTCCGTGCCCCGTCTTGAGGGTGGCATAGCCATGTGCCTCGAGGAGGTCGTTAAAGAGCTTCATGTTGAGCTCATTATCCTCAACGATGAGCACGGTCTTCTTCATTGCCGCGATCCCAGGGGCCAAAAACGGACTTCACCGGCCCACATATTCATCCGATGATGACCGTAGTTTCGAACTTATTGACGAAATGAGAATCCTCCCCGTGAAAACGTATGCATTGCCTCAAAAAATGTCCGCCGACGAAGCGGAGACCGTTGCGGTGGCGGTCTTCTCGGCGATTACGGGAGATGGCGAGCGCATGAGCCGCTTCATGGCGATCTCCGGCCTCGAGCCCCACAGCATCAGGGCGGCGGCCGAGTCGCCCCGATTCTTCGCCGCCATTCTCGATTACGTGGCCTCGGACGAGCCCCTGCTGATCGCGCTGGCGAGCGAAATGAACATCAGGCCTGAACGCCTGATGGGCGCGCATCTTGCGCTCTCGCCTTCCGAGTTCGAATAGACGCCGCCGTGAACGCCGCCCCCTTCTGCCGGGATTGCCTGACCTTCGCGGCAAGCGCGCAGGCGGTGCGCTGCAGCGTCTGCGGGTCCCCTCGCCTGCTCCGGCACAAGGAGCGGGACAGCCTGACCATCGCCCATGTGGATTGCGACGCCTTCTTCGCGGCGGTCGAGAAGCGCGACGATCCCAGTCTCGCCGACAAACCGGTCATCATCGGCGGCGGCAAGCGTGGCGTCGTGTCGACGGCCTGCTATGTGGCCCGCACCTATGGGGTGCGCTCGGCCATGCCGATGTTCAAGGCGCTGGAGGCGTGTCCCCACGCCGTCGTGGTCAAGCCGGATCTGGAGAAGTATCGCGTCGCCGGCCGCGAGGTACGCGATCTCATGCTCGAACTGACGCCCCTGGTGGAGCCGGTCTCCATCGACGAGGCGTTTCTCGATCTGTCCGGGACCGAGCGCCTCCACCACGGGAGCGCGGCCGTCACGCTGGCGCGCTTTGCCCGGCGGGTCGAGGACAAGGTCGGCATCACGATCTCGGTCGGCCTGTCCTACAACAAGTTTCTGGCCAAGATCGCGTCGGACTTCGAGAAGCCACGGGGCTTTTCGATCATCGGGCGCGAGGAGGCGGTGGAATTCCTCGGCGACAAGCCGGTGTCGATGATCCCGGGCATCGGGGCTGCCGCTCAGGCCCGCCTTGCCAAGGCCGGCATCACCCGCATCGGCCATCTGCGCGAGGGGTCCCTGCGGGCGCTCTACGAGGCACTGGGGCGCGATTCGCAGCGTCTGGCGCGGCTGGCTGTCGGGCAGGACGATCGCCCGGTGCGGCCTGAGCGCGAGACGAAAAGCGTCTCGGCCGAGACCACTTTCGACACCGACCTGTCTCGCTTTGACGACCTCGAACCGATTCTCTGGCGGCTGTGCGAAAAGGTCTCCCGCCGGCTCAAGGCCGCCCATCTCGCCGGGCAGAGCATCACGCTGAAACTGAAGGATTCGGAGTTCCGCATCCTCACCCGGACGCGATCAGGCCTGCCGCCGACGCAGCTCGCCGTGCGCCTGTTCGGCCCGGCCCGCCAGCTTCTCAAGGCCGCCTGCGACGGCACGCCGTTCCGGCTCGTTGGCGTTGGCGCCGCCGACCTGTGCGACGGAGAAGAGGCGGACCACGGCGATCTCGCGGATCAGAGCGTCCTCAAGGACGCCCACATGGAATCGGCGATCGACCGGATCCGGGCGAAATTCGGAAACGACGCCCTGCAAAAGGGCCTTGCGCTCCGCAAACCTCAGCGCTGACAGGCGCTCGCGGGCTGGACCTGCAAGGATTGCAAGTCGCCCTTCAGGACGAAATCACCGTAATCCAGCCGCAGCGCCCGGCTGATGCCATTCTCGTAAAGCTCGAACGACACCGTGTAGGCCGGGGTGCGGTCAGCCGAACCATCGGCGAAATAGCTGATCGTCACAGGCCAGCGGGCGATGTTCTGGAGATCGGCCTGCCGGCTCGCTTCGTCGAGATTCGCACCCGCGCCCGGCTCGATCTTGCGGCCGATCAGCCCAAGCGTGTCATAGACCTTCTTGCCGTCGTCCGATCCGTCATACACCTTCACCGCAAAGGTGGACTGGCCCTGCCGCGCCGCCTCGATGATGCGCTTGAGGTGATCGGTGGGAAAAATCGGCTGGCCCGCCGCCGAGAACCCGGCGCTGCGCGGCTGCTTGAAACGCACATCGAGCGATCCGTCGGGCTTCAGCTGCGCGTCCCCATCGACCCCGCTGCTGGCTGTCGACCCGGAGGTCGACTTCGACTTGAACCGCATGGAGAGGCCGTCGCCGGCCTCGAACGTCGCCGTCTGCGTGTCGACGGTGCGCGCCCCGGTCTCGTTGCTGTTCAGCACCGTGACCTGCCGGTAGTTGAGCGTATAGCCGTCACAGGCATCGCCGCCGAAATCCATGGCAATGCGTCCGCGTGCGCTATCGAGGCCGCGCGATCCTTGCGAGCGCAGGAGCGACAGGTCGTAGACCGCCCGGTGCGGCACCAGATGGACGACCGACTTGGCCGGCTGGGCGGTGGCGGGCACGAGGAAAGCGAGCGTGAGTCCGGTGGCGATGACAAGGGAGCGCATGGATTCTCCGTTCTTTGAAATCCAGAATAGAAGCGTCCGGCCGACATCGCAATGTTGCAGCTTGCCGCCCTCTTGCGTCGCATCACCTCATCCGCCACAAGGTTGCCAGATCAATGACAGGCCGAGGCTTCACATGAGCGTTGTCGACAAGAAACTCCAGGATCTGGGGATCGTCCTCCCCACCCCCGCGGCACCGGTTGCCAACTACGTTCCGTTCGTCCGGACCGGCAATCTCGTGATCATTTCCGGTCAGCTCTGTCTCGGCGCCGACGGCAAGATCGCGGATGCCCACAAGGGCAAGCTCGGTGCGGAGGTTTCGCCCGAGAACGGCCAGGCGGCGGCCCGCCTGTGCGCGATCAACCTGCTGGCGCAGCTGCAGGCGGCCATCGGCGATCTCGACAAGGTCGTGCGCTGCGTGCGCCTCGGCGGTTTCATCAATGCAACCCCGACTTTTGCGGCCCTCGCCCCGGTCATGAACGGCGCGTCCGATCTCATGGTCGAGGTGCTGGGCGACAAGGGCCGGCATGCCCGCTCCACCGTCGGCGTCGCCGAACTGCCCCTCGACGTGTGCGTCGAGGTCGAAGCGATGTTCGAAGTCCAATGAGCACACCGGCCTGGCTTGTCGCAAAGCCGATTGCCCATCGGGGCCTTCATAACAAGGCGCAGGGCATCATCGAAAACACCCTGGGGGCGGCCGAGGCCGCCATTGCCCACGGCTTTCCCATCGAATGCGATGTGCAACTCACCGGGGACGGCGAAGTCGTAGTGTTCCATGACTTCGCGCTGGAGCGCCTGACGGCCGAGAGCGGGCTGGTGGCCGATCGCTCGCTTGCGGAACTGTCCCGCATGGCCATCACCGGATCGACGAAGGGCGACAGAATTCCGTCTCTCCCGAGCTTTCTCAGCCAGATCGCCAAGCGGGTCCCGCTGGTGATCGAGATCAAGAGCAAGTTCGACAAGGATCTGCGCCTGACCACACGCGTGTGCGAAATCATGCGCGATTATCACGGCCCCTTCGTGCTGAAATCCTTCGATCCGGATATCGTCGAGGCGCTGCGGACGCTCGCGCCCAACATCTCCCGCGGCATCATCGCGGAGCTGAGCTACGCGTCGAAAACCGACAGCCTGCTCGCTGCGGCACTGAAGCACCGGCTGGCCAACCTGCTGCATTTCAACGAGTCGAAGCCGCAATTCATCTCGTGGAAGGTGCAGGACCTGCCATGTGCGCCGCCGTTCCTGTGCGGGCTCCTCGGCAATCTGCCGGTGATGACGTGGACGGTGCGCAATCCGGAGGATCGCGCCCGTGCCGAGAAGCACGCGGACCAGATGGTGTTCGAAGGCTTCATGCCATAGGCGAGCATCCCGGCGCTTTCCCAAAACCTGCGCCGTTGCCAGGATCCCGCCGTCGCCCTACCTATAGGGAGCAACGGCGAGATCCCGCGTCCCAGTGACACTTCAGGTAAAAATGACCCAGGGTCTCGGACCGGTTTCGGCCGGTTCGTGGGATTCCTGTGCGCGCGGCCAGATTGGGGCTGAGACCGACGAGGATACGCAAAACCCCTTCGTGTCCTATGCCTTCCTGTCGGCTCTGGAAGATTCCGGCTGCGTTTCGGCCAAGACCGGCTGGGCGCCGCGGCACGTGCTCGTGGAGGACGCCGCCGGGACCTTGTTGGGGGCGGCGCCCTGCTACCTCAAATCCCATTCCATGGGCGAATACGTGTTCGACCACTCATGGGCCGACGCCTACCAGCGCGCGGGTGGGCGCTACTATCCCAAACTTCAGGTCACCGTTCCATTCACGCCGGCAACCGGCCCCAGGCTGCTGGTCCAGGAAGGCCCACGCGCCGAGGAGATCAGACGCCAACTCATTGCGGGCTTGCGGGCCGTCCGGGAGAAAACCGGGGCGTCATCGATCCACGCCACATTCCTGCAGCCGTCCGACCTCGCCCTTTTGACCGCCAACGGCTTCCTGCGCCGGGACGATCAGCAATTCCACTGGTTCAACGAAGGCTACGAGACATTCGAGGGGTTTCTCGCAGCCCTCTCCTCTCGCAAACGCAAAGCGATCCGCCGGGAGCGCCGGGACGCCCTGGCGAACGGGATCACGGTGGAGTGGCTGACGGGCTCTGCCATCACCGAAAGCCATTGGGATGCCTTCTACGCGTTCTACCTGGATACCGGGTCGCGCAAATGGGGGCGGCCCTATCTCAACCGCCAGTTCTTCTCGCTCATCGGCGAGCGCATGAGCGACCGCATCCTTCTGGTGATGGCCAAACGCGAAGGCCGCTACATCGCAGGCGCCATCAATTTCATCGGGCAGTCGCGGCTCTTCGGACGAAACTGGGGCTGCATCGAGGATCACCCGTTCCTGCATTTCGAGGTCTGCTATTATCAGGCGATGGATTTTGCCATTGCGCGCGGCCTGCAGCGCGTCGAGGCAGGCGCCCAAGGGGAACATAAGCTGGCGCGGGGATACCGACCGGTGATCACCTCGTCGGCGCACGACCTGCCCGATCCGGCCTTGCGGCGAGCAGTGGCGGATTATCTCGAGGACGAGCGACGCTACGTGTCGGAGGCCGTCGAGGAATTGTCGAACGCAACCCCCTTCCGGCGCCCGCACGACCCGCGCACGGACGAGGAATAGGGGCCAAATCCCTCAGAAGTTCGAGGTGATCGTGGTCAGGCCGCTGAAGATCGCGGAGAACGACGTGCCGACCGCGCCGAGCACCCCTTCGACGACCCAGTAGCTCCCGATCAGGATGGCAGGAACGAGGATCCACCCCAGAATTTCCTCGAACCACACGCGCCGGCGACGGCGGTTCCGGCGTTGTTCGCGCCAGGACGCCTTCGCCGGCGCGATGGTCGGGGAAGCCTCGAGAGGGCCTTCATGCAGTTCAGTCGTCATGCCTTAACCAGCGGAACCTTCGGGACGGTGCGGATGCCTCCGCCGCTCGTACCACCCGAGCTCTTCGGTTTCACTGCTTTTTTTGCCTTGCTGGCAGTCGCGGACCGCGCGCGCGGCTTGCGCTTGGCCACCACCTTTTCGGGCTTTGGCTTCGCGGGCCCCTCCGGATACTCGAAATCGAGCGTTTTCAGCCCGATATCGTCGGTCTTGACGATCACGCGAACCGCGCCGCCATCCTTGAGGCGACCAAAGAGCACGTCGTCTGCCAGCTGAGTCTTGATGCTCATCTGGATCAGGCGCGCCATGGGCCTCGCGCCCATCGCCTCGTCGTACCCGTGCTCGACCAACCAGTCGCGCGCCTCTTCCGTCAGTTCGATCGTCACATGACGGTCGGCAAGCTGCAGCTCGAGCTGCATGACGAACTTGTCGACCACCTTCTGGACGACTTCCTTCGGCAGATGGCCGAAGGAGATGATGGAGTCGAGGCGGTTGCGGAATTCCGGCGCGAACAGCTTGTTGACCGCATCCGTATCGTCGCCCTCCCGCTTGGAGCGGGTGAAGCCGTAGGCCGGCCGGGCCATGTCGGCCGCGCCCGCATTCGTGGTCATGATGATGATCACGTTGCGGAAATCGACCTGCTTGCCGTTGTGATCGGTCAATTTGCCGTGGTCCATGACCTGCAGCAGAATGTTGAACAGGTCCGGGTGGGCCTTCTCAATCTCATCGAGCAGCAGCACGCAATGCGGATGCTGGTCGATGCCGTCGGTCAACAGCCCGCCCTGATCGAAGCCCACATAACCGGGAGGCGCGCCGATCAGTCGGCTGACGGTGTGCCGTTCCATGTATTCCGACATGTCGAAGCGCAGCAATTCGACCCCGAGCGACACGGCCAGTTGCTTGGCGACCTCGGTCTTGCCGACGCCCGTGGGGCCGGCAAAAAGGTAGGAGCCGATCGGCTTGTCCGAATCGCGCAGGCCTGCGCGAGCAAGCTTGATCGCCGACGTCAGGGCGTCGATGGCCTTGTCCTGCCCGTAGACGACCCGCTTCAGGGTCTCCTTCAGGTGGGCGAGCACCTCGGCATCGTCCTTCGACACCGTCTTGGGCGGGATCCGCGCCATGGTGGCAATGGTGGCCTCGATCTCCTTGACGCCGATGGTCTTCTTGCGGCGGTTCTCCGGCAGCAGCATCTGCGACGCACCGGTCTCGTCAATGACGTCGATCGCCTTGTCGGGGAGCTTGCGGTCGTTGATGTAGCGCGCCGACAACTCGACTGCGGCCCTGACAGCCTCGTTCGTGTAGCGGAGCTTGTGGAACTCCTCGAAATAGGGCTTCAGGCCCTTCACGATCTCAATGGTGTCCGGCACCGACGGCTCGTTGACGTCGATCTTCTGGAAGCGCCGCACCAGCGCCCGATCCTTCTCGAAATACTGGCGGTATTCCTTGTAGGTGGTCGAGCCGATGCAACGCAGGGTGCCCTGTGCCAAAGCGGGCTTGAGCAGGTTGGATGCATCCATCGCGCCGCCTGACGTGGCGCCCGCGCCGATCACCGTGTGGATTTCGTCGATGAACATGATGGCGTTGGGATGCGCCTCGATTTCCTTCATCACCTGCTTCAGGCGCTCTTCGAAATCGCCGCGATAGCGGGTCCCGGCCAGGAGCGTCCCCATGTCGAGGGCGAAGACGGTAGCGTCTCGCAGAACCTCGGGCACTTCGCCCTTGATGATCTTGCGCGCAAGCCCTTCCGCGATGGCGGTCTTGCCGACGCCCGGATCGCCGACGAGCAGCGGATTATTCTTCTGGCGGCGGCAGAGAACCTGGATGGTGCGCTGCACCTCCGTCTCGCGGCCAATCAGCGGATCGATCTTGCCGTCCTTCGCCTTCTTGTTGAGGTTGACGCAGTAACTGTCGAGAGCGTCACCCTTTTTCTTCGGACGCGCTTCGGTTTCGTCGGACGCCGGGCGTTCGTTGCTCTCCTCCTCGGTGCCGCGCGGCGCACGGCCTTCGGTCAGGCCGGGACGCTTGGCGATGCCGTGGCTGATATAGTTGACCGCGTCATAGCGGGTCATGTCCTGCTCCTGCAGGAAATAGGCCGCATGACTCTCGCGCTCGGCAAAGATCGCCACGAGCACATTGGCCCCGGTCACTTCATCGCGACCGGACGACTGGACGTGAATGACGGCCCGTTGAATAACCCGCTGGAAGCCTGCGGTCGGCTTGGAATCCTGCCTTCCGTCCGACACGAGATTGGCCAACTCGCCATCGACATATTCGACCAGATTCCGGCGCAGCAGGTCCACATCGACGTTGCAGGCGCGCATGACGGCTGCCGCATCCTGATCGTCGACCAGCGACAGCAAGAGATGCTCGAGGGTCGCGTATTCGTGACGGCGCTCCCCTGCGATGGCAAGGGCGCGGTGTAAGGCTTGTTCCAGACTGCGAGAAAAGCTCGGCAACGGCTTGTCCTTAATGAGACGGCGTCTCTGCTAATTCTTTTCCATTACACATTGCAGCGGGTGCTGGTGTTTACGGGCGAAATCCATCACCTGCGTCACTTTCGTTTCCGCCACTTCGTAAGTAAATACTCCACATTCCCCGACGCCGTTCTGGTGGACATGCATCATGATGCGGGTCGCACCCTCGCGGTCCTTGTTGAAAAACCGCTCCAGCACATGCACCACGAACTCCATCGGGGTGTAATCGTCGTTCAGCAGCAAAACACGGTAGAGGTTGGGCCGCTTGGTCCTAGGCTTCGGTTTCGTGACGATGGCCGTTCCCGAACGGCCTCCGTCATCGCCGCCGGGTGGTTGAGACCCGGCACCCATGGTTGGGACGCTTTCACCTCTAGCGGAATTGCCCTCACCTATCCGCAGCATCATATTCAAAACGGCCCCTCGCAGATGACCTGCAGCGTTGTTCGCGACGACGTCGCTCCTGCAAATGTATAGTCGCTCCACCTGCTTCGCTAGATCAACAAGGTGGGTGGTCGCACGGTTCGCGGAAAGCGCGACATTTTCGACCGGCCGCCGAGCGAGCCTTCCACAACGAAAATCGCCCGGCACGAAGCCGGGCGATCAATCGGTTCAAACATGGACCCAACCCGAAGGGCCAGGCGGCCTGTCCGTTCAGGCTGCGGTGAATTTCGCATAGAGGCCCTGGACGGGCTTGAGGGCTTCGGTCGCGAAGGACGAGTAAAGCTCGCCGAGCTTCGTCGACTGGCTGATCATGCCCTCGTAGGCGCTTTTCACGTACTCAGTCTGGATTTCGACCGCTTTCTCGATGGTGCGGGCGCCGGTCAGCTGCTCTATGGCCGAGGAGTTGCGCTCGAAAGCCTTGCGTGCAAAGTCGCTTGACTCAGTCGCGATCGCCTGGGCACCCTTGGAGAAAGTGCCAACCGCCTGCAGGGCGGCTTCCATGTTTTCCTGGCCATACTTCTGAAACTGGTCGAAAGACGGGATCATGGGAGACCTCTAGGGTTCGGAGTGTGGGGGCTAAAACGTGTCAAATTCACCGTTGACGCATAATGTGCAGTGCACAATAATTGTCAAGAAATTTGTGCAGTGCAGCATTTCCCCGCCTCTAATTTCCGCCGCGTTAACCCGCCCGTAACCGCGTCCCCGTAACTTCCATCACTGTGTTGTGCCGGCAACGATCCCCAATAAGGGGCGGCCGGCTGGGGCCTGAGACCATGATAAGCAGGGACCGTTACAGGATGAACTCGATAAGCCTTTGGGTCGGACGTCGAAGGACACTGGCTCTTGTCGGGGTGACAGCCGTGTCGCTCGTCATCGCGATGGCCTCGCCCGCGGACGCTGCGCGCCGCAAGAAGGCGGGCGGCGGTTACAATCCGCCGACGGCCTCCATCGTCGTCGATGCCAAAACCGGCAAGGTGCTGGAATCGGAGAATGCCGACGCTCAGCGCCATCCGGCGTCGATCACCAAGGTCATGACCCTCTACCTGCTGTTCGAACAGCTCGAGGCCGGCAAGGTCCGGCTGAACACGCCGTTGCAGATCTCGGCCTACGCCGCCCGTCAGTCGCCCTCCAAGTTGGGCCTGCCTGCGGGTCGCACCATCGAGGTCGAGGACGCCATCCTCGCGCTCGTCACCAAATCCGCCAACGACATCGCCGTGGTCGTCGCCGAGAACATCGCCGGCTCCGAAGACGCGTTCGCAGAGCAGATGACCCGCAAGGCGCGCCAGCTCGGCATGTCGCGGACAATCTACCGCAATGCCTCGGGCCTCCCGGATCCGGAGCAGGTCACCACGGCCCGCGACCTGTCTGTCCTCGGCCGTGCCATTCAGGACCGCTTTCCGAAATACTACACCTACTTCAACACCCGCGTGTTCAACTTCGCCGGTAGCAGCATCCGCAACCACAACCGGCTTCTCGGCCGCATCGAGGGCGTTGACGGCATCAAGACCGGCTTTATCGGTGCCTCCGGCTTCAACATCCTGACCAACGTCAAGACCGACAACCGCCATGTGGTCGCCGTGGTGTTGGGCGGTCGCTCCGCCGCCTCCCGCGACAACACGATGGCAGCCCTCATCGGCTCCAATCTCCCCCGCGCATATGCGGGAGCCCGCGTCGCTCCGCCAGTTGGCGAGGGCGGTGCCCGCGAGGTGATGGTTGCCGATGCGTCGCCTTCCGCCACCATCCCGGTCCAGGCCGCTCCGGCACCCGAACCCGTGGCCGTCGCGCCGCCGGCGGCGCCCGCCCGCAAGGCTCTCGATCTCAACACGCTACGTCCGGTGGTCGCATCGGCCACGGGCGCCAGCGGCACCACGACCCCGTCCTCGTCCGGCGTTCGTTGGCAGAAGGGGGCGCAGCCCCTGCCCCTCAACGCCCAGGCTTACGCAGCCTTGCAGGAAGCCGACGAAATTTCAGAGACGCAGAAGCTGGCGCTTGCGGCCAAGATCGAACCCCGGGTTCCGGCAACGCCGCCGACTCCGGTGAACGCCATCAAGACCGCGTCCGTCGACAAGGTCGAGGTGTCCAAGGCTCGCGTGGATACGGCGAAGGCAGAGCCTGAGACGGCCAAGCCGTCTGCCCGCCAGACCGTCTCGGGCTGGGTGATCCAGCTCGGCGCAACCGACGACGAGGAAAAGGCCAAGGCGGTGCTCGACCGCGCCGGTAAGATCCTGCCCAAGGCCTCGCCCTTTACCGAAAAGGTAACGGTTGGCGGCAATACTCTGTATCGCGCCCGGTTCTCCGGTTTCGAGGAGCCCGATGCGGCGCAGAACGCCTGCAAGACGTTGAAGAAGAGCGGTTTCGCCTGCTTCGCTTCGCGGGCGTAAAAATTAGCGACCCCGCTGGCGCGTGTGTGTGTGCCAGCGGGGGGACGTTCTTCCTTCGGGATCGCGTGTGGAGTATCAGCGATGTCGGCTCAACAAGACTTCTCTGGCCTGGTTGACCCGGGCCGCGAGATGCGCCGTCCCCCCCTGGTCGGGATGGAGTTTCTTCATCAGCCGCCGATACGATTCTCGGATCTCATCGAGGCTCGCGCCCGGCTGAAGCCCCAGGACCTGGTAGGCTTCCTCTTTCGACATCGCGCCCGGCTGCGGTCGCGCCCGCGTGTCGCCATTGCCCTGAGCGTATTCACGCCAGCCGGGAAACCGGCGGTCGAAATAAGCCTCTAGGAGGGCTGCGCCCTCGGCATCGAGGGAACGGCACTCCCCATATAGCGCCTGCAGCGATTGCTGGTCGAGGTCGCCAAGCCTTCGACCTGTGAACCCGCCCGCCAGCACGGCGCCGGAGATCGCGCCTGAGCGCCGGTCGACTTCCATCTCGATCATGGCCGATCGAAACCGCGCGAGATCCTCGGGCTTGCTGCGGCGCCAGGGGAGCGAGAGGTTCATGCCGCTCCACCCCAGCGCCCATGCGCCGAAACCGCCCAGCAGCAGCGCCATGTCGATGCGTCCCTTCATGCCGAGCAGCGCCGCCGCACCCAGCGCAAGCACCCCGCCCACAATCTTGACCGCCTTGGCAACCGCTTTGGTATCGGTGCGAACGAAGACCTTCGAAAGCCACCAGACGACGCCAAGGGCTGCGAGTCCGTAGAGAAGCATCATGTTTTTCGTTTCCCGCTCGTCATGTGGGGCAAGCACGAGCCGCTTGTAAATGAGCCCGCGCATGACAATTGCCTAGTCCCCCCGTGCTCTGCTAGAGCGCTTTCGGGTCGGATCGCAGGGCAGGCCGACGGGATCATCTCGCCGGACCGGGCCCTATCGCGACAATTCGACCCCCATACCGCAAGGGGTAAGCGATGTCCGCCACACAAGTCGTCGATCGGGTCGTGACCCTGCGAGAGAGTGTCGGCGGATGGCGGGGCGCTGGTCAGCGCATCGCGCTCGTGCCGACCATGGGGGCTCTTCACGAGGGCCACGTCTCCCTCGTCCGGCTAGCGAAAGCTCATGCCGACAAGGTTGTCGTCTCGATTTTCGTCAACCCGACCCAATTCGCGCCGACCGAGGACCTTGCCAAATACCCGCGTCCCTTCGAGGCCGACCGGCAGGCTCTCAGCGGGCTCGCGGATCTGATCTTTTCACCCCCGGTCGAGGAAATGTATCGCCCCGGCGACAGCACGCGGATCCAGGTGGCAGGTCCGGCGACCGTCCGTCTGGAGGACCGCTTCCGCCCGACGCATTTCGAGGGCGTTGCCACCGTGGTGGCGAAGCTCTTCCACCAGGTCCAGCCCGATGTGGCGCTGTTCGGCGAGAAGGATTACCAGCAATTCCGGGTCCTCGTTCAGATGGTTCAGGATCTGCACATGCCGGTGGAGCTGCTGGCGGGCCCGACGATCCGCGCGCCGAGCGGCCTCGCCCTCTCCTCGCGGAACCGCTACCTCGATGAGGAAGAGCGCGAGCACGCTGCGATCATCTACCAGACGCTGCGATCCTGCGCCGAGGGCATCAGGGCGGGCGATACGCCGGCATCTGTCATGGAAGCAGGCTTCGCCGTACTGTCAAAGGCCGATTTCCACGTCGACTACTTCGAAGCGCGCGACGCGGAAACCCTGATGCCGACGGAAGACCCGGAACGCGCACTTCACCTCCTGGTTGCCGCGCGGCTGAACACCACGCGTCTGATCGACAACATCGCGGTCTGATGGTGGATGCCTCTGGCGTAGCCCGGGGAAGCGCAACGCGAGGGGGGCCGGAGGAGCGTCTAATGCAGCAGATGCGGCGCCGCGACGGTAACGGGGTGATCCCACGTTAAGGAGATCGGACCCTGCGTGCCGGTGTCCCTGAGACGATCGCTGATATCGACAAAGTGCTGCTCGGCCAGGGCGACTTCACGGCCTGTCTCCGCATTGTCGGCGAAATCGCTCCCAGCGGCGGTGAAGCGTTCATAGGCCGCCGACATCTCCGCGTAGGCAAACGCCACCGGGAGCGTGCGAAAGATCGTCGAGAAGTCCTCGTCCACATCGCCCGAGATGAGGTCACGCATCTGGACGAGATAGCCATCGGCGTGCTCGCACACGTCGTAGCTCCAATCCCAGCCTTCACATGTTGAGAAAACCATCGTGACCTCCACTCCACCAAGTGCAAGCCAATGCGAGTTTTGACACGGGAGTTCCCTCAGGCAGGCGGCCAAAAAGGACTAACGCTGGACGCCAGCATCCACCCGCACACGGCCGCCGACACGGACCTGCGTTCCGTTGCCGAGATCGATGAAGCCGTTCTCCTGCTTCAGACGCCCCTGCTCAGCCACCGGCTTTCCGGCGGGAATATCGCAATCAGCGGCTGTCCGGATCGGCACCTTGCCGGGGAGGTGCGGAGCGCGGCAATCCTTCGCGCCTGCCGCTTGGGCCGCGCCGGCGCTGAGAAGAATCAGGGTCACTAGTCCCGTGGCGAGGCGCATCACAGCAATCCCATTTCGGCGAGCTCGCGCCGCATGTCCTCAGGCATCTTGGAGAGATCGCCGGCCGACATGTCAAGATCGCGTGGCGCGTCGGTGGCGGTCAGATAGCGCCAGCCCTGAAACGGACGATACGGCCGGGGCTCCACCGGTACGATGGTTTGATCGAGCGACAAGCGACACCTGCCGATTCCGCCGGCATCGGTGAAGGGTGTGATCGCCAGCAATCCCTGACGGCAGGCAACCTGCCCCCGAATGACCCAGAAGAGAGAACCGCCATCCAGCAGCTCGTCGCCGCGCTTGGGCATCATGCGTGTCGTGTGCGTCTGGTCAAAGGGGCGGCCGAGCCGTGCATGGTGGGCCCGGTTCTCCTCGATCCAGCCTTCAAGGTCGGCGATAGAATCGCAGCCTACGCAGAGTTTGATCAGATGCAGTGACATGGGGCCATCAACCACGCGTGAGCGGTGACGAGAACGGGGCGTTCCGCCGCATCTCAGGATTCCGTCGTCAGGACGATCAGCCGGGCGCCCTCGGCCACCTGCGCGCCCTCTTCGGCTGCCACTTCGGCCACCACTCCGTCAGCAGGCGCCATGAGGGCGTGCTCCATCTTCATGGCCTCCACGACCGCAAGGCGCTGCCCTTTATGAACCCGGTCGCCGGCCTTGACGAAGAGCGCGATGACCTTGCCGTGCATCGGTGCTTTCACGGTGTCGCCGCCATCGAGATGATCGAGGTCGACCGTGAAAGGATCGTAGGGCGTGATCCGGGTCTGGCGGCCTTCCCTCACCACGATCACGCCGTCATCGGTGTCGACGATCCGGGGCCCGCCGCCAGGGAGGAAATCGTCGAGCATGGAAGACGAGGCTCCGCCCCAGGATGCGGTGACGTTGATGTTGGCATAGGCGCTGCTCGGGTCAGGCCATTCCAGAGCAACCTCCACGCGCTCATCACCAATCGTGAGGGGGAGCAACTGCCGACGCCTTTGGCCGAGTTGGAAGCCATCCTGATTGTCCCACGGAGAATCCTCCGGGCCGTTCAGCGTCGCCGAATAGTTTCGTGCACGGAATTCCCGATCGATCAGGCTGAGAGCGCCGAAGCGAACGGCCTCGGCATCCATCTCCTGCGGGACGGCACCCAGCGCCGCGATATGAGCGTCGATGAAACCGGTGTCGAACCGCGCTTGTCGGAACGCCTCCGCGTCACACAGTTTTTTCAGGAATGCGACATTGGTTTTCGGCCCCGCTACGACCGTGTCGCCGAGGGCGGTCGCGAGTTTGTCGAGCGCTTCCTCGCGGTTCCGCCCGTGGGCGATGATTTTCGCAATCATGGGATCGTAGTGGGGCGTCACGGCGTCGCCGGCCCTGACACCGGTGTCCACACGGATCCCCTCCTCGCTCGGAAAGTCCAGCGCCCAGAGCTTGCCGGTCGACGGCAGGAAGTCCCGCTCCGGGTCCTCCGCATAGAGCCGCGCCTCGACCGCGTGCCCGTCGATCGTGAGATCGGCCTGCGTGAAGGGAAGCGTTTCGCCGGCCGCCGCCCGAAACTGCAGCTCCACGAGGTCGAGGCCGGTGATCGCCTCGGTGACCGGGTGCTCCACCTGCAGGCGGGTGTTCATCTCCATGAAGAAGAACCGGTCGGGCCGCAGCCCCTCGCGGCCGTCCGCAATGAACTCGACCGTCCCGGCGCCGACATAGCCGACGGCGCGGGCGGCCTCCACGGCGGCCTTGCCCATAGCGGCCCGCATGGCTTCCGTCATGCCGGGCGCGGGCGCTTCCTCAATGACCTTCTGATGCCGGCGCTGCAGCGAGCAGTCGCGCTCGAAGAGATGCACCACGTTGCCATGGCCATCGGCAAAGACCTGAATCTCGATATGGCGCGGCGAGAGGATGTATTTCTCCACCAGCACACGCGGATCGCCGAACGCGGCGGCGGCCTCGCGCTGGGCGCTCTCAAGGGCTGAATCGAAATCGTTGACTTTGTCGACGCGGCGCATGCCCTTGCCGCCGCCGCCCGCCACCGCCTTGATGAGCACCGGATAGCCAATCTCATAGGCTTTCTGGCGCAGGAAATCGGGCTCCTGCCTGGAGCCATGATAGCCCGGCACCACCGGTACTCCGGCCTGCTGCACCAGTGTCTTGGCCGCGTCCTTGAGGCCCATGGCGCGGATCGCGGAGGCGGGTGGACCGACGAACACGATGCCGGCCTGGGCGCAGGCATCTGCGAATTCCGCCCGCTCGGACAGGAACCCATATCCGGGATGGATGCAGGCGGCGCCCGATCGTCTAGCCACGTCGATAATCCGGTCAATTCGCAGATAGCTGTCGCGGGCCGGGGCTGGCCCGATCAGGTAGGCCTCGTCGGCCATCCCGACAAACAGCGCCGATTTGTCCGCTTCGGAATAGACCGCGATGGTGCGCAGGCCGAGACGCTTTGCGGTGCGGATGATCCGGCAGGCGATCTCGCCGCGGTTCGCGATCAGAACGCTCTCGAGCATCGTCTTTCCCTCTGGCAGAGCAGCCCCTCTGGCAAGGCAGCGCGCAGGCCGACAATGCGTCAGCTAGAGCAAAACCGCACCGCCTTGTCACGCCCGAAGCTTCTTTTTCGCACTGGCATCCGCTGCGGCAGCTCTCGGACGGTCCATGCCGGTCCCGGCGGGACGCCTAAAGAAATAAGGCATTTTGCGGGCGTCAGCCGAAATCAGCGCTTGCGGGCCATCCGGCGACCGTCTACCTTTTTGCAAATAGCTCGCAACTGCAGAAAGAGTCCATGGACACCCTGCCCCCCTCTCCTCCAACTCCCGAAGCCGGCTGGCGGCGGGCGCGGACCGGCCTCTCTCTCCCGGAGGTCAGCCGTTCGATCGCTGTGAAGTCAGGATCGAAATGGCGGCGAATGGCGGCGTTCTTCGGCCCCGGCTATCTCGTTGCGGTGGGCTACATGGACCCCGGCAACTGGGCGACATCCATCGCTGGTGGCTCGCGTTACGGCTACACGCTGCTCTCGGTCGCCCTGATCTCCAACATCATGGCGATTATTCTCCAGGCCCTTTGCGCGCGCTTGGCCGTGGCGACCGGCCGTGACCTCGCTCAGGCCTGCCGCGACGCTTATCCGGCACCGGTCGCCTGGGTCCTGTGGGCCTTGGCCGAACTTGCCATCTGCGCCACCGATCTTGCCGAGGTGATCGGTACCGCCATCGGCCTGAACCTGCTGTTCGGGCTGCCGCTCGAAGTGGGCGTGATGATCACCGCGCTGGACGTGTTCCTGATCCTCTATCTGCAGAATCTGGGTTTTCGCTGGGTGGAGGCTTTCGTGATCGCCCTGCTGGCCGTCATCGCGGTGTGTTTCGGCTTTCAGGTCGCGCTTGCCGACCCGAACTGGGGCGACGTGTTGCGCGGCTTTGCGCCGACCACGGATATCGTGACGAATCCAGACATGCTCTATCTGTCCCTGGGCATCCTGGGCGCGACCGTGATGCCCCATAACCTTTATCTGCACTCGGGCATCGTTCAGACGCGCGCCTATGGCGACACCCTGCCGGAGAAGCGGGAGGCGTTGCGGTTCGCCACCATCGATTCGACCATCGCGCTGATGTTCGCGCTCACGGTCAACGCGTCCCTGCTGATCCTCGCCGCCGCCGCCTTCCACCACACCGGGCGGACGGAGATTGCCGAGATCGGGCAGGCGCACACTCTCCTGCAGCCGCTCCTGGGCGCTGCCATCGCGCCCACCCTTTTCGGCATTGCACTCCTCTGCTGCGGCCTGAATTCGACGGTCACCGCCACGATGGCGGGTCAGATCGTCATGGAAGGTTTCATCAACTTCAAGCTGCCGCCTTGGCTCCGGCGTCTCGTGACGCGCGGCATCGCCATCGTTCCGGCTGCCGTCGTGACCATCGCCTATGGCGAATCCGGCACGGCCCAATTGCTGATCATGAGTCAGGTCGTGCTGAGCCTCCAGCTGCCATTCGCGGTGATCCCGCTGGTCATGCTGACCGGGTCGAAAACTAAGATGGGGCCGATGGTCTCGCCGCTCTGGCTGACGATCCTTGCAGCATTCATCGCGGCGGTGATCGTCGCCCTCAACATGAAGTTGCTGATCGACTTCGTGACAGGTTAGCTACTTGATCGCGGCCGACACCGGCACAAGCCCGGACCGCCATTTGAGGTCCACCATCAGGCCGCTCGGGAGGACCGACAGGAGCGGCACTGTCGGAACCCCGGCCGCGTCGAGCAGGTCCGCCGTCCAGTGATTGCAGACCCGCAGGAGGCTGAAGTGGCCGCGGGCCCGGTAGAACAGGCTCGGTCCGTAGAGCCCGGGCCCCAAGGCCTCGGCCACGCCATCGGAGTTCAGCGCAAATGACATCGAAAGATGTCGGGCCAGTTCATCGAAGCCCAGGGGCGAGATCGCGATCCTGACGAGGTTGGCGCCTGGAAAAAATGTCTCGGGCGCTCCTTCGATCCCGACCACATGGAGCACCGACCCGCTTCCGCGGCCGAGAAGCGCCGTCAACGCGAGCCCCCAATCGAGGGACGCGACCGTCGGCGCGCGATAAAAGTCGGCATCGCCCCAGCCGATCTCGATCCAGTCATAGTGCCTGAAACGCTGGGCGAGTTGCGCGACAGCGGGCATCCCTTCGCGCGCGGCATTCTCGGCCAGGCGCGAGACCGGGAGCACCAGCCCGGAATGATAGCCGTTGCTCACCAGCAGAATATCAGTCGCGTCCCGCGACGGGGGGTAGAGCGTGGGGTTTCCCGGACGCGCCGACAGAAGGAGCGCGGCAGCCACCCCCAAGATGAGGCTCGCCGCCGCGATCAGAAGCCGGCGAGGCCCTCGCCTATCCGGCATCCTGCAATCGCCTCAGGGCCTCTTCCATCTTCACCTTGCGGCCGAGCGACTCGGCCCGGCGCTCGCGCTGCTCCTCGACCACGTCGTCGGGCGCCCGCTTGAGAAAATCCGCGTTGCCGAGCTTGGCGTCGATCTTGGCCACGTCCGCATCGACCTTCTGGATTTCCTTGGTCAGGCGCGCCCGCTCCGCCACGAGGTCGATAACCCCTTCGAGCGGCAGCGCTGCGATCTCACCCCGCACGAGAAGCTGGATCGAGCTCTTGGGCGCGCTGTCCACAACCGTGATGTCTGACAGCCGGGCAAGCCGCCGCAGCGTATCGTCCCAGCGCGCCGCGCGGGCTTGCACGTCTGCCGAAGGCGCGACCAGCGCGAGCGGGATCTGGGCGCCGGCCGGGACATTCGTCTCGGATCGCGCTGAGCGCACTTCAGTGACCAGATCCACCACCCAGCCGATTTCGGCATCCGAGGCCGGATCGATCAACGCATCGAGGTTCGACCAGGGCGCCAGCGCGAGGATCGAGGCCCGCTCCGGCCCGTCTTCGCCTTTGATCGCCCACAGCTCCTCGGTGATGAACGGCATGAAGGGATGCAGCAGCTTGCTGATCTCATCGAAGATGAAAGCGATCGTCTTCTGCGTCTCGGCCTTGGCGTCGGAATCCGGTCCCTGGAGAACGGGCTTCGCCAGTTCCAGGGTCCAGTCGCAGAACACGTTCCAGACGAACCGGTACACTGAGAGCGCCGCCTCGTTGAACTTGTAGGCCTCGATGCCGGCCGCGACCTCGTTGATGGCCTTCGCGGTCTCGCTCAAGGCCCATTTGTTGAGCGTCTCGGTGACAGCAGCCGGATCGAAGCCAGCGACCCGTTGGCACCCGTTCATCTCGGCGAAGCGGGCGGCATTCCAGATCTTGGTCGCGAAGTTGCGATATCCCTCGACCCGCTGCACGCTGAGTTTGATGTCCCGGCCCTGCGCGGCCATGGCCGCGAGCGTCATGCGCAGCGCATCGGCGCCGTACTGGTCGATGACGTCGATGGGGTCGATGACGTTGCCCTTCGACTTCGACATCTTGGCGCCCTTCTCGTCACGGACGAGGGCGTGGATATAGACCGTGTCGAACGGCACGTCGTCCATGAAATGCAGGCCCATCATCATCATCCGGGCAACCCAGAAGAAGATGATGTCGAAGCCGGTGACCAGCGTGTTGGTCGGATAATAGCGCTTCACCTCGGGCGTATCCTCGGGCCAGCCGAGCGTCGAGAATGGCCAGAGGGCCGACGAGAACCAAGTGTCGAGCACATCCTCGTCGCGGACGAGCGTGACGGCGCGGCCGTGCTTCTCCTGCGCCTTGGCGTGCGCCTCCTCCTCCGTCATGGCGACGAAGTGGTTGCCTTCCTCGTCATACCAGGCCGGAATCTGGTGTCCCCACCAGAGCTGGCGGGAGACGCACCAGGGCTCAATGTTTTCGAGCCACTGGAAGTAGGTCTTCTCCCAATTCTCGGGCACGAATTTCGTCTTGCCATTGCGCACCGCCCCGAGGGCAACCTCGGCCAGCGGCTTGACGTCCACATACCATTGGTCAGTGAGGTACGGCTCGATCACGACGCCCGAGCGGTCCCCGTGCGGGACCGCATGGGTGTGCGGCTCGATGGAGACGAGATCGCCGCTCTCTTCGAGCATGGCGACGATGCGTTTGCGCGCCTCGGCCCGGTCAAGTCCGTCCAGCGCCATCAGCGCGGTCAGACTGTCCGAGGTCGGAAGATCGCGGAGAAAATCGTCGTTGCCCGCAACCGAAATCTGAGCCTCTGGACCCAAGATATTGATCGACAACAGCTTGTGACGACGGCCGACCTCGAAGTCGTTGAAGTCGTGGGCGGGCGTGATCTTGACCGCGCCGGTTCCCTTTTCAGGGTCCGAATAGGAATCGGCCACGATCGGAATGCGGCGCCCGACGAGCGGCAGAATCGCATGGCGTCCGACGAGGTTGCTGTAGCGCTCGTCATCGGGATGAACCGCGACGGCCACGTCACCCAGCATCGTCTCGGGACGCGTCGTCGCGACCGTGATGAAACGGCCCGGCTCACCCTCGATGGCATAGCGGATGTGCCAAAGGCTGCCCTTGACCTCGATCTGCTGCACCTCGAGGTCGGAAATCGCCGTCTGGAACTTCGGATCCCAGTTGACGAGGCGTTTGTCCTTGTAGATCAGGCCCTGGTCGTAGAGATCGACGAAGACCTTCAGCACCGCGGCGGACAGGCCCTCATCCATCGTGAACCGTTCCCGCGACCAGTCGCAGGATGCGCCGAGACGCTGGAGCTGCGACTTGATGCGGCCGCCGGATTCCTCCTTCCACTCCCAGACCCGCTGGACGAAAGCGTCTCGGCCGAGCGCCCGGCGATCGATCTGTTGCTCCATGAGCTGGCGTTCCACGACCATCTGCGTGGCGATGCCCGCGTGGTCCATGCCTGGCTGCCAGAGGACGTCGCGACCGCGCATGCGCTCGAAGCGAGACAGGATGTCCTGGATCGTGTTGTTGAGGGCATGACCCATATGCAGAGAGCCGGTCACATTCGGCGGCGGAATCACGATCGCATAGGGAACCGCGTCCTTGCGATCAGGGCGGCCGGCCCTGAACGCTTCCTTGTCCTCCCAGACGGCGGAGATGCGCGTCTCGACGGCTTTCGGATCGAACGTCTTGTCCATCATGGTCAGTACCGGCAGGTTGGCGCGCCACGGCGCATGCCACCGGCATCGAGCCGATGGCGGACGAAATCGAAGGGTCAATGGAGGGGGAACTGTCCACGCCGCACAGGGCTGTCAACAATCCGGGTGTCGATTCCGGCCTCCAGCATCACGGTTACAAACCGGACGGCCGGGGTGAAGTCAACCGAGGGCCGTGAAAGTTAGAGACGGCCGCGCGAAATCCGCTCAATTTCAGCCTGCACCAGCCGTTCGACGAGAGCGGGCAGATGGGCGTCGAGCCAGGATTTCAGCATCGGCCGAAGCAGATCCTTCATCAGGTCGTCGAGGGTCTGGGGATGGGCCGGCATCAAAGTCGAGCCGAGCCGCGTGAAGGCGTCGGACACGGAGGCGTTGGCCGCGCTCGAGAGAAGCGTGTCGGCCCCATGGGCACCGGCGAAATCGACGTCATCGCGCAGACGGGGCGCGACCGGCAGGTCGTCTTCCTCCTCGTCGTGGTAGGTGACAAGCTCGAGTTCATCGGCTGACTCGTCCGGTGGACTCGCAGGGACCGATTCGACCTGACGTTCAGACAGATCAGCGACGAAGGGACGCCGTTCAGGGGGCGGGGTCGACTCCGCGCGACGCTCCGACCTCTCCACGACAGTCCGGACGGCACCTGTTTGCGGCTGGTCCCGCTCGGCGCCACGCAACACTTCCTGATCGTCCGCGATGATGCGTCGGATGGAGGCAAGAATCTCCTCCATCGACGGCTCCTGGAGCTTGGAATTCGCAGAACTCATGCGTGCGACCGATCCCTCGGATAGAGAATCAAACTCGTAACGAGCGATGGCAGTATTTCACGCAGGAGAAGAGACGCAAGCAGAGCCGGGCAGCGCGGTTAATCGCCGCCCCGGAAATGGCATCAGCGTCCGTCAGGCGTCGAGAGGCCGCCCCACAGATCCTTGACCTGTTCGTAATGGACACGCGGGCTGTAATGATTGACCGCCAGCCCGAGGCTGCGCGAATTCAACCGACCCATGGCCTGGACCACCGCGTAGGAGGCCACCACGCGGTCGCGCTGGGCGGTGATGAGATTGACGCGGGCGTTGAGAAGTTCCTGCTGGGCGTTCAACACGTCGAGGGTCGTGCGCTGGCCGACCCGGGCTTCCTCGCGCACGCCGTTCAGGGCCGTCTCGGACGCATCGACCTGGGCCTGCGCCGCCACGATCTGCGCGCGCGCTGCCTCCAGCTGGCCGAACGAGGAGATGACCGCGGCGCGGACCTGATCGCGAATCGAATCCGCTTCCATGCGGCGCTGGCCGACCTGCTCCTTGGCCTGCCGGGTCGACGCATAGGCAACGCCGCCGTCATAAATCGGCACGGTCAACTGGGCGACGACCGAACCCGACAGGATGTTGTCGCCGCCAAGCTGGGTGTCAAAGCGCTGGGCGACGGAGCCGCGAACGCCGAGCTGTGGCGCAAGTGCGCCCTGCTCGATCTTCACCTGAAGCTCGGCCACGTCGACGCCATGCATCGATGCCTTGATGGCCGGGTGCTCGTTGAGGGCAATCGCCAATGCGCCGTCCACGTTGCGAGGCAGGAGCTTGTCGAGGGGGCGGCCGGGCGCGAGCTGCTTGGGCTCCACGCCAATCACCTGACGGTATTGGGCGACGCTGGTCCGCAGATTGGCTTCAGCCAGACTCGCCTGCGAGCGGGAGGCGGCAAGCCGCGACTGGGATTGCGCCACGTCGGTCCGGGTGACCTCGCCCACATTGAAGCGATCGTTGGTCTGGCGCAGTTGCTCGTCGATGACCTCGACGTTGTTGCGCTGCAGATCGAGAATCGCCGTGTCGCGCAGCACGTTCATGTAGGCCGAGGCCGAATCGAACAGGGTGTTCTGCTCGTTGTTCGTCAGGGTCTGACGGGCGCCGAGAACCGAGGTCTCGGCCTGCTCGACCGAATTCTTCGTGCGAAAGCCGTTGAAGATGTTCTGGTCGATCTGGACGCCGGCACCGCGTGGGAAGAGCCGCTCGATGTTCCCTTCGCCAGGACCCGGACGGGTGTATTCGGTGTAGCTTCGCCCGGCATCGGCCGAAGCATTGATCTGAGGGCGGTAGCCGGATTTGGCCCGGGCGACGTTCTCGTCCGTCGCGCGGACATTCGCGCGCTGGGCATTGAGAGTCGGATTGTTGCCATAAGCGCGAGCCAATGCGCTTTCGAGGGTCTCAGCTGACACGCCGCCGGCAAATGCCAAAACGAACACGGATGTCATCGCGCCGAAAAACGCCTGCCCTCTTTTGCCAATTCGAGTATCGCTCACGCCCACCTGCCTGTCGGTTAGAGCTGACCGTGGCCGCTCGACCGTTTCTCTTCAATGTCTTTAAACCAACACGATGCAAAACGAAACAATAACCATGGCGGACGAGTCGGCAATCCGGGTCCCGCAACTTTGTCTATTTTACGCACGAGTGGCGCAAATAAGCGACACCCCCACAAGGGTTAACGGGCGTTAAAACTTGAAGCCCGGCTTGGCCTGAAACGCCGCGAGTACGGGCGCCGCCGCATCGAACAGGGCGCGCTCTCCAAACGCATCGCCTGCCCGAACGAAGAGCGTCGCGCGCGCCGAGCGACCCCGGCCCATGACGCAGGCAAGCCGGCCGCCATCCTTCAACTGGTTCAGCAAGGTCTCTGGTTTCACGTCGAGCGCGCCGTTGATGAGAATGGCGTCGAACCCCTCCGGCTGCTTGTGGCCATGGGCGAGGTTTCCAACCTTGATCGTGACAGTCGCGTTTCCCGCATCGGCCAGCGACCGGCGGGCTGAATCCGCCAGCGCCTCGTCCGATTCCAGGCCGGTGACAGTGGCGCCGAGAAGCCCCATGATCGCAGACGCGTAGCCTCGTCCGCACGCGACATCGAGGACCGCATCGCCGGAATTGATCTCGAGGGCCTGAATCAGGCGCGCCAGGACCGCCGGCGTCAGCATGAAGCGACGGTCCGGACCGTCGCTCACCGGCAATTCCTGATCGCTGTACGCGAGGGACTCGCGACCCGGCATCACGAAGGACTCGCGCGGAACCGCGTCGATGGCGTCGAGAAGCGGGATGTCGTTCACATCGAAAGTGCGCAGCTGGCTGTCCACCATCGTCCGACGCGCCTGCGAGAAATCGACCATGAAATGCCTCAGAAGATGGATGGAGGCCTCGCCCGGAATCGAACCGGGGTGCAAGGATTTGCAGTCCTCTGCGTAACCACTCCGCCACGAGGCCATCCGGGGCGCGCCGCAACCGCGACGGCTGCTGCATAGCAGAGCACTGGTCCAAAGAGCAACAGCCGGACCAGCGAAATCCCGGACTTGAATACAGGACTTGCAACGCGCGAAACCCGTGCTATATCGCTCCCACCTCACGCCGACCGCCCCACCCTGTCTAAGGGAGAGCCTTCGGCGAGAGACATCCAGCCGGCTCAGACCCGGCATGGCTTATTCCGGCGTGGCGCAGCGGTAGCGCAGCGGACTGTTAATCCGTTGGTCGTAGGTTCGAATCCTACCGCCGGAGCCAATTTTTCCAATTATCACAATAACTTGGCTGATCCTGACCCGCCTCGCGGCGGCCGTTGATCGCTCACGGTGTGGCACTCTCCGACGGTTTCACCGTGCGGGTTTGGCGATCCGTCCAAGCCGCCCCCCCGGAGCGGCGGTTGCATGTCCGTCGCGAACCGAGCCTGACAGACGTGGTCGGCAAAAAAAGCCGAAAGGGATCTCAGGCGTAGGCGACCCAGCCCCGGAACGTAAAGCCGACGTAGAACAGGCTGATCCTGCTGAAGCCGGCCTCCCTCAGGAGGTGCTCGTCCTCTTCCGGCGAAAGGATCGGTAGGCGTTCCGCGATCCCGGTACGCGCCTTGTCAGCTTGAGAACGCTCGATCCCGGACAAAACCGCGAAGGCCGCAAATCGCGACATCCACAGATCGAGTTCGCCCGCCGGGATGCTGTAATGGGCAACCACGAAGGGCGCGCCCGGTTTCAGCCGATTCCTGACCTCCTTCAGGGTGCTCAGACGCTCCTGCCGCTCGATAAAGTGGAGCGTGAGAATACAGGCTGCGGCGTCGTACGGCCCTGTCGGTGCATGATCGATATACCCGTTGTGCCACTGCGCCCGCGCCGAGAGCGGCCCGAGCGTCGATCGCGCAAGGTCGAGCATCGGAGCGGAGGGATCGACCCCCACAAAAGACCAGCCGGGCTGAGCCTCGGCGAAGACCTTCATTTCGAGGCCGCCTCCGGCACCGAGAACGAGAATCGTCGCATCATCCGGCGCCTGTTCCGCGAGAAGCAGCATGGCCATGCGTTGCATGTCGGCATAACCGGGCACCATGCGCGGCGGGTTTTCAGCGTAGCGCGCGGCGGCCTGTGGGTCATCGAAAGCATCCATGCTCGTGGATATGACGCATGACGGCCCGGTGCAATCTCCAGGCCGGGTTGTGATTGGCCTCCGGCGGTTCTCAGAAGGGCCGAATCATTGTTCAGGAAGAATGGAGAGCGCGGGGCTGGCTGAAACCCATCACCGCCGCCAATTCCCTCCCCGGGTTCAAGATTGGTGTTTGAAATTGGCTCGCCCTGAGCCATTTCGGTGGGATCTTTCGTTCCGGCCGCGCCCGATGGGCCTGCCCTTCTCACAGATGGGATCCCGAAATTGGCTGCTCCAGCCCTGGTCTGGTTTCGCGACGACCGCCGCATGGCAGATAACCCCGCTTTGCGGGCCGCCATCGCCGCAAAGGTCCCTGTCCTGTGCTTTTTCATTCTCGACGACGGCAGCCCCGGCCTGCGTCCCCTCGGCGGCGCGGCGCGATGGTGGCTCCACGGTTCCCTCGAAAAGCTGGCAGAATCGCTTGCCGGCATCGGCGGCGAACTCCTGCTCTTCGAGGGGCCAGCTGAACAGTGGGTGTCGCGGATCGCAGCCGAGACAGGCGCGACCGCGATCTACTGGAACCGTCGCTACGGCGAGGGCGAGATCGGGATCGATTCGGCCCTGAAAGAGCGCCTGGGTGCCGACGGGGTCACGGTCGAAAGCTTCAACGGGTCCCTGCTGCACGAGCCGTGGGAGATCAAAAACCAGTCCGGCACGCCGTTTCGCGTGTTTACCCCCTATAGCCGCACAGCCATGGCCCGTCCTGTTCCAGCGCCCCTGCCCGCGCCCCGAACGATCCCTGGCGGGGCGTGGCCGGCTGACCTACGCAAGGCCTCGGTCTCCCTGAGCGCTCTCAGGCTCGAACCCGGCAAACCCAATTGGGCGAAGGGATTGGCCGAAACCTGGACCCGTGGCGAGGCGGCCGCGCGGGGACGGCTCGGCGACTTTCTCGATGAGCACCTGGCGGGCTACGCCGACAAGCGGGAGCGGCCGGGCATCGACGGCTCGTCCCGGCTCTCGCCCTACCTCCGGCATGGGGAAATCAGCCCCCGGCAGGTCTGGCACGCCGTTTCTGCGGCCATGGCCGAAAATCCGTCACGCGCCACGGACGGCCGGAAATTTCTCACCGAGCTGACGTGGCGCGATTTCTGCTACCAGATTCTCTACCATCAGCCCGACCTTGCGACCCGATCCTACAGCGCCCGCTTCGACGCGATGCCGTGGTCGCAAGGCAAAAGCGGCCTGGAGCCGTGGCAGCAGGGATTGACCGGCTATCCGATCGTCGATGCGGGCATGCGTCAGCTCTGGCAAACCGGCTGGATGCATAACCGGATCCGGATGGTTGTCGGCTCCTTCCTGTCCAAGCACCTGTTGATCGATTGGCGCGACGGCGAGGCCTGGTTCTGGGATACCCTCGTGGATGCCGACCCGGCCAACAACGCCTTCAACTGGCAATGGGTCGCCGGATCCGGCCCGGATTCGGCGCCGTTCCACCGCATTTTCAACCCGGTCACCCAAGGCGAGAAGTTCGATACGGATGGTGCCTATGTGCGGCGTTTCGTGCCCGAACTGGCGCGCTTGCCGGACCGTTTCCTTCACAAGCCGTGGGACGCGCCGGAGACCCAACGGGCGGATGCCGGGGTTGGGCTTGGAAAGACCTATCCCCGTCCGGTGGTCGACCATGCGGCCGCCCGCGCACGCGCCCTGGACGCGTTCCGCATAGCCCGAGGCCCCGTCGAATCCGGCAGCGACACCGCGGCATGAAGGCTGTGGAGGCGGCTTGACCGGGCCACGCTCTTGCCGTCAGCTTCCGTCCCCACCCGGGGCGCTTCCTCCATGCTCAACAGCAGGATCACGATGACCGCGACCGCGCTTCTCTTTCGAGACGATGCCTATCTGCGACGCTGCGACGCCGTCGTCGTCGGCACCACCCCTGACGGCGGCGTCATTCTCGACCGCACGATCTGCTATGCGCAAGGCGGTGGACAACCCGGTGACTCGGCAGTGATCCGTCGCGCCGACGGCACCGAGGTTCCGGTTTCGAATACGGTCTACGCGGCAGACCGCACGCAGATCGCTCATGTGGTCGGACCTGAGGAGGCGACACGGTTCGCGCCGGGCGACCCTGTGTCGCTGACCCTCGACTGGGAACCGCGCCTCAAGCGCATGCGCGTGCATACGGCTCTGCATCTCCTGAGCGTCGTCCTGCCGTATCCGGTCACCGGGGGGGCGATTGGCGAGGGCGACGGCCGTCTCGATTTCGACATCGCGGATTCCGGCCTCGACAAAACCGACCTCACCGACAGGCTCAACGCCCTCATCGCCCGCGACGCCGCCGTTACGGAAAGCTGGATCACCGATGCGGAACTCGACGCCAATCCCGGCCTCGTCAAAACCATGTCGGTCAAGCCGCCACGGGGCTCCGGCAAGGTGCGTCTGGTTGCCATCGAAGGCATCGACCTGCAGCCTTGCGGCGGGACGCATGTGCGGCGCACCAGCGAGATCGGAACGGTCGCCGTGACCAACATCGAGAAAAAGGGGAAGCAGAACCGCCGCGTGCGGATTTCCCTCGTCGATTGACCGCCCCGCCGCGGGCCGCGTCTGCGTGACGGCCCGCGAACGCGAACGCATTTTAGGCGCCTTACCGCGCATCGGAGTGATTGCCATGCCTCAGATCTTCGTCACCCCCGCCCTGCTGGAATCGCATCTCGGCGATCCGAATGTCGTGATCGTCGACGGTTCCTGGTATCTGCCGACCCAAAACCGCGACGCGGAGGCCGAGTACCTCGCCGGCCACATCCCCGGCGCAGTGCGTTTCGACATCGATTCGATCCGGGATATGTCGTCGTCCCTCCCCCACATGCTGCCCCCGCCGGAGGAATTCGCCCAGCGAGTCGGCGCGATGGGCATCGGCAACGACACGCTTGTGATCGTCTACGACGGCGCCGGGCTGTTCTCGGCCCCCCGGGTGCGCTGGACCCTGCGCGCCTTCGGGGCAAAGGATGTTCGGATCCTGGAAGGCGGCTTTCCTGCCTGGCTCGCCGAAAAGCGGCCGGTGGAAACCGGCCCCGCCCGGGTGCCGGCGCCCCGGGTCTTCACCCCGGTCTTCGATCCGTCCGTCGTCGCGGATGCCGCAGTGGTCAAGACCGCCCTTGAGACCGGATCGACGCAGGTGGTCGATGCGCGTCCGGCCGACCGGTTCCGGGGCGAGGCGCCGGAGCCGCGCCCGGGCGTGCGGGCGGGACATATGCCCGGCAGTCTGAACCTGCCCTTCGCGGCCCTGATCGAGAACGGAAAGCTGAAGGACAGCGCCGGCATCGACAAGGCGCTGGAGGCGGCCGGCGTCGATCCGGCCAAGCCCGTCATCACCAGTTGCGGATCGGGTGTTTCGGCCGCGATCCTGTCGCTCGCGCTGGAGAGTGCGGGCCATCCCGCCAAGGCCCTCTATGACGGCTCCTGGGCCGAATGGGGGTCGCGGGAAGACCTGCCGATCGAGACCGGCCCGACGACGCCGCGCTAGCCTTTGCCGACGCCCGTCACGAAAAAGGCTCCGGAGAGACCGGGGCCTTTTTCAAGGCGGCGTTGCCTGAGACCGGGAAGCGTCCCGGCGCCTGGGTCCGGCGTCAGTGCAGGATCTGCGACAGGAACAGGCGGGTGCGCTCGTGCTGCGGGTTCTTGAAGAAGGCGTCCGGGGTGTTCATCTCCACGATCTGCCCGTAATCCATGAAGATCACCCGGTCCGCGACCTGACGGGCGAAGCCCATCTCATGGGTCACGCACAGCATCGTCATGCCCTCGTCGGCGAGACTCACCATGGTGTCGAGCACCTCCTTGACCATTTCCGGATCGAGCGCCGAGGTCGGCTCGTCGAACAGCATGATCTTCGGGCTCATGCAGAGCGAGCGGGCGATCGCCACACGCTGCTGCTGGCCGCCCGAGAGCTGGCCCGGATACTTGTTGGCCTGCTCGGGGATTTTGACTCGCGTCAGGTATTTCATGGCCACTTCCTCGGCCTCGCGCTTGGGCATCTTCTTCACCCAGATCGGCGCCAGGGTGCAGTTCTCGAGGATGGTCAGGTGCGGGAAAAGGTTGAAGTGCTGGAACACCATGCCGACCTCGCGCCGCACCTCGTCAATGCGCTTGAGGTCGTTGGTGAGTTCCGTCCCGTCCACGATGATGCGGCCCTTCTGGTGCTCCTCCAGCCGGTTGATGCAGCGGATCATGGTCGATTTTCCGGATCCCGACGGACCGCAGATGACGATCCGCTCGCCCCGCTGGACCGACAGGTTGATGTCGCGAAGGACGTGAAACTCGCCATACCATTTGTGGACGTCGATCAGTTCGATCGCCGGCTGAGCCGTCGGATCGATGGCCGCTTGTCGCGAAGTCAGTGTCGTTGCCATGGAAGAACTCACCTGTTTTGACCTGCTGCCAGCCGTCGCTCAACCCCAAGGGAATAGCGCGACATACCAAAGCAGAAGACGAAGTAGAAGAAAGCCGCGAAAGCGTACCCGGTATAGCTGATGGTCGGCGCCGCCCAGTTCGGATCGATCCGGGAGGCCTCGATGGTCTTGATCAGATCGAAGATGCCGACGATCGACACCAGCGACGTATCCTTGAACAAGCCGATGAAGGTGTTGACAATCCCCGGAATGACGATCCGAAGCGCCTGCGGCAGGATGATGAACACCATCATCTGCGGGTAGTTGAGCCCCAGCGACATCGCGCCTTCATATTGCCCCTTCGGCATCGCCTGCAGGCCGCCGCGCACGACCTCGGCCATGTAGGCAGAGGCAAAGAACGCGACACCGATCAGCGGCCGCGCCAGCCGGTCGACGGTCATGTCGGCGGGCAGGAACAGCGGCAGCATGGTGTTGGCCATGATCAGCACCGTGATGAGCGGCACGCCGCGAACGAACTCGATGAAGATCACGGAGGCCAGCTGCACGACCGGAAGCCTGGACCGTCGGCCGAGCGCGAGCAGGATCCCGAACGGCAGGGAGAAAACAATGCCGACCGTGGCAACCAGAAGCGTCACGAGGACGCCGCCCCAGAGGGAGGTCGGCACATGCTGGAGGCCGAAATCGAAATCCATCAGCGCGAGGGTGATGCCGAGGACGGCGACGATGCCGCCAGCAATCGCGACACCGGATTTGACCGACACTTTCAGCAGGTGGGCCATCAACCCGAATGCCGCCATGAGCAGGATCGCGAAGGCCACGAATCCGAGCCAGAACCGGCCACCGAGATCGAGATTGCCACCGGTGAGGAGGACGTAGGAGAAGGTCGGGAACAGCCAGAAGAAGTACGCAGCACCAAGATCCCGCCGGGGCGCCTTCAGCCACAGCAACCATGTCACCCCAAGGGCCAGCATGGCGAAGAAAATGTTGACCCGCCAGCGCTCTGCGATCGTGTAGGAGCCATAGGTGAAGTAATTGATCTTATCGATCACGAAGGCCCAGCAGGCCCCGACCCGATGTCCCGCGGTTTCCGCCCGGCAAGCATCGCGGTCCGTGCCAGTCCAGACCGCATTGATGAAAAGGAAATCAACGATCGGCGGAATGAGAACGTAGAGCAGGTAGGCGACGAACAGGGTCAGAAGCGTGTTGAGAGGGCTCGAGAACAGGTTTTCCCGCACCCAGGCGACGGGCCCGCGGGCGAGGTTCGGCGGTGGGAGAGCCGCGATGGGCTCTGATCGGACGAAGCGATTGGTGTCGACGGCGGTGCTCATGACAATTCCTACCGTTCAACGATCGCGACGCGGCGATTGTAAATGTTCATCACGAAGGACGTCACGAGACTGATCGTGAGATAGACGCCCATGGTGATGACGACGACCTCGATCGCCTGGCCGGTCTGGTTGAGCACGGTGCCCATGAAGACCTGGACGAGATCAGGATACCCGATGGCGACCGCGAGCGACGAGTTCTTGGTCAGGTTGAGATACTGGCTCGTGAGCGGCGGGATGATCACCCGCATGGCCTGCGGGACCACGACGAGCCGCAATGTCTGGCCCGGACGCAGACCCAGGGAACCGGCAGCTTCCGTCTGACCCTTCGAGACGGCCAAGATCCCGGCGCGCACGACCTCGGCGATGAACGCTGCCGTATAGGTCACGAGGCCAACGAGCAACGCCACGAATTCCGGCAGGATCTGCATGCCACCGCGCAGGTTGAAAGTGCCCTTCTGGGGCATTTCGAAGCTGATCGGATTCGCGCCGACGACGGCCAAAGCGAGCCAGGCGAGGATCGGCAGGCCGAGAACGAGCCCGATCGTCACCAGGCCGAGCGGGTATTGCCGGCCGGTCGATTCCTGCTGCTTCTTCGCCCAGGTCCGGAAGATGATGGTCCCGACGATACCGATCACAAGCGCCGCTCCCATCACCCAGGCGTCGCTCGCGTAGAGCGGCCGGGGCATGAAGAGACCGCGGGAATTGAGGAAAAAGCCGGCCCCCATCCCGATGGAATCGCGCGGTTGCGGCAAGGGCCCAAGCACCGCGATGTACCAGAACAGCAATTGCAGCAGCAGCGGGATGTTGCGCAGGAGTTCCACGTAGACCATCGCCACCTTGGCGACCATCCAGTTTTTTGACAGCCGCGCGATGCCGACGGTGAACCCCAGGAATGTCGCGAGCACGATGCCGATGGCCGACACAAGCAGGGTGTTGAGGAGGCCGACGATGAAGGCATCGCCATAGGTGGACCCTGCAGCGCTGAATGAGATCAGCGTCTGGCTGATATCGAAGCCGGCCGTGTTGTTGAGGAAGCCGAAGCCCGAGGCAATCTTGGCGCGCTGGAGATTTTCAACCGCGTTCGAGGCGGCCATATAAAAAAGGTAGCCGACGATCAGGACGAGCAGCACCTGATAGAAGGCGCCGCGAACCTTTGGATCGTAAAGGATCGACTTCTCAGGCGGCGATGTCTGGCTGACGGTTGTCTGCACTGAACTCAACCCCTCACGGCGTGTTGTTGGACGTCACGCCTCTTGGTCGGGCGCGCATTCTTTTGCAAGAAGGGCGCCCGGATCACTCCGGACGCCCCAAGGTCGGTTCGCTTAGCGGATCGGGATGCCGTATTGCAGGCCGCCCTTCGTCCAAAGCGCGTTCTGGCCGCGCTTGATCTTCAGCTTGGAGCCCTCGCCGACGTTGCGCTCGAAGCTCTCGCCGTAATTGCCCACCTGCTTGATGATGCGCAGAGCCCAGTCGTTGGTGAGTCCGATGGCCTCGCCATACTTGCCCTCTGTGCCGAGGAGACGCTTGATCTCGGGGTTGTCCGAGCCCTTCATCTGCTCGACGTTCGCCTTGGTGACGCCGAACTCTTCGGCGTTCAGCATGGCGTAGTGGGTCCAGCGGACGATATCGCCCCACTGGTTGTCGCCGTGACGAACTGCCGGGCCAAGCGGCTCCTTGGAGATGATCTCCGGGAGCACGATATGGTCATCGGGAGCCGAAGCGCGCAGGCGCTCGGAATAGAGGCCGGAGGCGTCGGTCGTGAACGCATCGCAACGACCCGCGTCATAGGCCTTGAAGGTTTCGTCCGAGGTGGCGAATGCCACCACTTCGTACTTCATGTTGTTGGCGCGGAAATAGTCCGCGAGGTTCAACTCGGTCGTCGTGCCCTGCTGGGTGCAGATGGACGCGCCGTTCAGCTCCTTGGCGGACGAGACGCCGAGCTTCTTGCGGACCATGAAGCCCTGGCCGTCGAAGTAATTGATGGCCGGGAAGTCGAGGCCGAGCTGGGTGTCGCGCGACATGGTGGCGGTCGAGTTCCGGGACAGGACGTCGACCTCGCCCGACTGCAGGGCCGTGAACCGGTCCTTGGCGGCGAGCGGAATGAACCGCACTTTGGTCGGATCGTCGAAGATGGCTGCCGACATGGCGCGGCAGAATTCGACGTCGAGGCCCGTCCAGGTCCCCTGCGCGTCGGGAACGCCGAAGCCGGCAAGGCCGGTATTTGACCCACAGGTCAGGTAGCCCTTCTGCTTCACACTGTTGAGCGTCGCCTGAGCCGAGGCGCCCGTCGCAACAAGGCAGGCCGTGAGGCCGAAGGCGATCGATACGATGGCCTTTTTCATTTTGTTATCGTCTCCACTAGACGGCTTAGCGCCCCCATGATCGGAAGCGTCCAGCCGAGTTCCTGTTTGGCACGTGTCCGCCGCCTGACGAAGGCAGCTTCCGAAACCATCACATTCTATCATCGATGACGGGTCAAGTGTTGATAGGAAGGTGGCCCCGACCTGACTTGACGGCAGCCGCGCGGCCGTCCCACATCAGAGCCCCTGCCCTCCAAAAATTTCCGTAGGCAATGTCAAACCTCCCTCCCAAGATCGACGACCTCGGCGAACGCACCCGGCTGGTTCACGCCGGCCGCGACCCGAGCCAGCAGCACGGCTTCGTCAACACGCCGATCTATCGCGGCTCGACGGTGCTGTTCCCGACCACCGACGACCTCCTGAACCGCCGCGGGCGCTTCACCTACGGCACACACGGCACACCCACCACGCAGTCATTGGAGGCGGCCTGGACGCAGGTGGCGGGAGCCGCCGGCACAGTGCTCGCACCCTCGGGTCTTGCTGCCGTAACCCTCGCGCTGATGGCCTTCCTCAAGGCGGGCGACCACCTGCTGATGACGGATTCGGTCTATCGCCCGACCCGGATTTTCTGCGAGGGGATGCTCAAGAAGTTTGGTGTGGAAACCACCTATTACGATCCGCTGATCGGCGCCGGAATCGCCGATCTGTTGCGGCCCAATACGAGCGTTGTCTTTACGGAAGCACCCGGCTCCCAGTCCTTCGAGATGCAGGATATTCCGGCGATCGCCGAGGTCGCCCACGGCCACGGTGCGGTGGTCATCATGGACAATACCTGGGCGACCCCGCTGTTTTTCCCGCCCCACGACCGCGGTGTGGACGTGGCCATCGAGGCCGGCACGAAGTATCTCAGCGGTGGTTCGGACCTGCTCCTCGGCATGGTCTCGGCGAATGAACGCTGCTTCGCCACCCTACGAAAGACCTATGACGCGCTGGCCATGTGCCCGGGCCCGGAGGATGTGTTTCTGGGGTTGCGGGGCTTGCGGACGATGGCGCTGCGCCTGCGCGAACATGAACGTCAGGCCCTCGACATGGCGAAATGGCTCGGGGACCGCCCGGAGGTGGCGCAGGTCCTCCACCCGGCGCTGGAAACAGACCCTGGCTACGCCATCTGGAAACGTGATTTCAAAGGGTCGTCGGGTCTGTTCTCGGTGGTCCTGAAGCCCTGCTCGGACAAGGCGCTGGCGGCCATGCTCGACGGCCTCGCCCTCTTCGGCATGGGATTTTCATGGGGCGGATTCGAGAGCCTGGTGGTGCCCTTCGACTGTGCAACCTACCGGACGGCGACGCAGTGGCGCCCGGGCGGGCACGGTCTGCGCTTCCACATCGGCCTCGAAGACCTCGACGACCTCAAGCGCGACCTCGATGCGGGCTTTGCGCGATTGCGGGACGCCGACGGCTAGGACGGCTGGGCTGAGGCGCGGTCGGGCGCTATCCCGCCGCGCCTTCCGCGCCCACGGCGGCCTCCGCCGCCGCCATCGCCTTGCGCTTCTTGGCATCCTTGGCGATCAGCATGAGATTGCGGATGTAGATGAAGATGGAAAAGGCCTGGCCCAGGATGATCACCACGTCTCGCCGCGCAAAGCCGTAGACGAGCGTCATCAGCCCGCCCGAAATGGACAGGAACCAGAAGCCGACCGGAATGACGCTCTTTTCCGCCTTCTCGCTCGCCAGCCACTGCACCAGAAACCTTGCGCCGAAGACGAACTGGGCGATGACGCCAAAGGCGGCCCACAGGTCGAACCGCGCCACGAGCACGTCGTAAAAGTAGAGGCCGATATCATGCGACAGCCGCATCAGCATCAGACGATCTCCTGAATGACCGGGACCTTACGGCGGCGGCGGATCAGCCACCACACCCCGGCCAGATCGAGAATACCGACCCAAAGGCGATCAAAGAGGCCGTAATTTGACCGACCGGCATGCCGGGGCCGATCGACCACGTCCACATGGGCAACCGAGTAACCGTCGCGCTTGACCAGGGCAGGCATGAAGCGGTGGAGCGCATCGAAATAGGGCAAAGCCAGGTAGACGTCGCGGCGGAACGCCTTGAGTCCGCATCCGGTATCTCGCGTGTCATCCTTCAGGATCCGGCCGCGCACGCCGTTGGCTATGCGCGACTGCCACTTCTTGGAGGCGCCGTCCTTGCGTCCCACCCGTTGCCCTGCCGCAAGGGCCACTTCCGGAGCGTTCAAGGCCGCCACCAGTTCAGGCAGGAAGGCCGGGTCGTTCTGCCCGTCCCCGTCCAGCGTAACAATGATATTCGACCGCGCCGCGACCACGCCTGTCCGGACCGCGGCGCTCTGGCCGCAGCTCGACCCATGCCGCAGAACCCGAAGCCAGGGGCGCGAGGCCTGCGCCTTGCGGATCTCCGCGATGGTCGCATCGGTCGAGCCGTCATCCACGTAGATCACTTCGAAGGGCGCCAGGACGGCGCAGGCCCGCTCGATCTCCTCGAGAAGCGGGAGAACGTTGAGAGCCTCGTTCTTGACGGGCACGACGACGCTGACGCGGGTCGCAGCACTGAGATCGGTCATAGGGCAATGGCCTCGAGGCCACCTCTTGATGGAACGAACGGCCTCACAGGCCGACCGCGTAGGCTCCGATGTCGAGCCGCCGTCCGCTGTTGATATTGAAACCCGCGACCCGGGTCGAGAGCACCGGCTTCTGCCCGAGGCGCTCATTCTCGGCGCGGAACTCGTCCTCGAACCGTTTTTCGACGAAAACGAGCCGGCATCCGCCGCCCTGTAGGAAGGCTGCTGCCTCGGGACCGCTCTCAAGCATCTCGAGACCGGTCCCCGTCAGGAAGACGAGGCTGGGCTCGCGATAACCGAGTGTCGCGATGCGTGGGCTGGTGCAGCCCAGATTGCGGGCTACCTCCGCAAGACGCGGCGACACCTTCAGCGACCGCAGATCCAATTGTCCAAGTCCGAAGACGCCGACCGACAGGAGCATTGCCGCGCCAAAACTCGCCCAGACGCATTTCAGCACCTGGTTCCGCACAAACAGCCACCAGGCATAGAGCGCCGCCAGCGACGACAGGATCAGAACGGGAAGCGCCCGATAGGGAAGCGTGCCGTCCAACGTCCACGCGGCCACCGCAATGCCCACGGTCAGCCCCACCGGGATCAGCGCGATCAGGACCGCCGCCACTTTGGCAAGTGGCCGGTGCGGACCCACGAAATGACGGGAGATCGCCATCACCGTCACGATTGCAATCGCCGGATAGAGGGGCAGCACATAATGGGGCAGCTTGGTCGGAACGAGCTCGAAGATCAGCCACGAGGGCACGATCCAGGCAATGGCAAAGGTCACCGGCTCGTCCCGGCGATGAATCCACGCGAAGGGCACGGCGATGGCCGCCAGGATCGCGCCCGGCCAGAACGTCGCGAAGAAGGCCAGAAGGTAGTAGCCAGGCGGGGCCCAGTGGTAGGTCTGCGCCGTGCCGACCTTTCCCAGCATGTCGTGCCCGACGGCCTCCGCGTAGAACGCGCCGCCGCTTTTCAAAGCGATGGCAACGAACCACGGCAGCACGACGAGCACCGTGAGCAGACCTCCATAGAGGGGTCGAAGCGTCAGCAGCCAGCGCGCCGACCGTTCGCGCCAGGTCAGCGAGGCGGCGCTCAGCCCGACGAACATCAGGATCAACGGGCCCTTGATGAGAATTCCGGCGGCGAGCCCGACCCAGAAGACCACAAGCGTTCGACGCGGCAGAATGCCGGCCCCACGGCCGAGATAGGCCCGGGCAAGCCCGCCCATGGTCGCAATAGCGCAAGCCGCCAAAGCGGCATCGGTCTTTGCAAGGCGCGCCTCCACCATCAGGAGGATACAGGTGGCCATGAAGGCGGCGGCCAGGAAGGCCCCGCGCCTTCCGAGAAACGCCAGGGCCGCCCAGTAGGTGAGAAGGACGGCGGCGAGCGCCCCGAGAAGCGAAGGAATGCGGTAGAGCGCGATCGTCGTGCGGGCCTCCGGTACACCCAAGGCCTCACCGATGGCGACGGTCCCGGTCTGGAGCCAGTAGATGCCGATCGGCTTCTTGTGCCGTGCCTCGTCCTGGAAGCGAATATCGACGAGGTCGCCCGTCTCCAGCATCTGCTTCGACGCCTGCGCATAGCGCGGCTCGTCGCGGTCCATGGGGTGCAACGAGGTGAAGCCGGGAAGAAAGCAGGCCAGGGATAACAGGACCAGAATCAGGCAAAGCCGCGCATGGCTCCGCTCCGCCGCGCTCGCCAGCCTGGCCACATGGAAATGGCGCCATGAGCTACGCTGATGCGCGACGTGACCGTCCATTCAATACTCCGGCGGCGACAAATCTGATCGAGACAAAAATGTGCCAAGGCAACACCGACCCTGACGGGGGCTGATGTCTCTCAAAGCAGGGGGGAAGTCAAATGTGGCCGGGGTTGTCGGCGGGGCACGCCTTGCAGCCATGCCAGCGACGGGTCTCAGGGCTCGAAAGCCGGCACGTCAGCCCCCGGACCCGGTCGCCACTCTGCTCAGGCGGAGGCTGCCCGCCCAAGCGAAAGGTATCACACGATCAGCCAACGAGTCGGCGGGGTTCGCGGGTCGCCCCCTTGGCGGCCATCCGGAGGCGATCGAGCGCAGCGATGGCAAGACGCGCCTCGGTCAGGAACCGCTCCTTCAGAAGCCCCGGCTCGTGGTCCCAGCCCCGGGAATCGTACTCCGATCCGTAGATCGCACGCGCAACGTCTTGGACTTCGTCATCGCTGATCATTCGAATCTCCCTCTCTGACAGACTGTCGCAGTTCGAGGGTAAGGCTCACATGATGCAAGGAAAACAAGGGGGTAGAAGATCGCCATTTCCGGCGGGATCTCGAGCGCCAGGCCCGCTTAACTGGGCGCTTTTTCGTCTTGCTCGCGATCTTCTCGCGCCGGAGAGGGAATGATTCCGTCGATCTGGACCCATCCGACATCCGGCCGTTCGCAGGGCACGAGATACACGGAACCGCCCTCTCTTTTTGCAACGCGGCAGGCAATCGCCCGCAGGTCGCCGGGGGGGCGATAAATCACCACGCTGCCGACAACGAGTTCCTCGGCTGTCCTGGACGGGATGATACCGGCAAAATCGGGATTCTCACCCGATTCCAATTGAATAGCACCACTCTGCTGCCGGCTGGCACGAAGGCGTTCAAGGGCCGCAATGGCGACGCGTGCTCTGTCTCGGTAGCGATCGCTGACCACTCGAAGGATGGCGTTCGGCTCACGCCCTGGATACCAGGCAACACCGCCCACCTTGGCCAGTTCTTCCGCAACGCACTCGACTTCTTCCTCGGACATCATTGCTCCCATACGCGCTACTGCGAACGCTTAACAACGCACGAACCTAACATTCTATGAATTATTTCACGGGCAACTTGGGGGTAATCAAGAATGAAATAGGTTGCGTTGATTTCGCCGCAACCTAACACGGAATCGACAAGCCGTCGCGCCATATCGTGGCTGTGGAAAGCTGTGGCCGCAAGGGCGCGTTGCAAATCGGGCCGGCGCGATATGACGCGGGGCCGCTTGCCAGTTTCATAAAAAGGCCGAATCTCAGGTCAGCTTGACCTTTGCTGGCGCTCCGCCAAAGCGGCCTCCCAGGCCAGCGCGTGAGCGATGATCGTGTCAAGATCGTCGAGAGCGGGACGCCATGCGAGCAGATCGTGGATGCGAGAGACGCCGGCAACGAGGGTGGCGGGATCACCGGCACGGCGCGGAACGATCGTGGTCGAGAAGGCGACACCGGATACCCGCCGGACCGCCTCGATCACCTCGATCACCGAATGCCCTGTCCCGTAGCCACAGTTCAGGACAGTGCTGGCGCCCCCCGATTCGAGATGGGCCAGGGCCGCCAGATGCGCGTTGGCGAGGTCGGAGACGTGAATATAATCCCGCAGGCACGTGCCATCGGGAGTCGGATAATCGGTGCCGAACACGTCGACGTGCGTGCGCTGTCCCAATGCGGCCTGAGTCGCGACCTTGATGAGATGCGTCGCGCGCTGGCTCGACTGGCCGCTCCGACCCTGTGGATCGGCCCCGGCGACATTGAAATAGCGGAGCGCCACATAAGTCAGCGGATAGGCGAGAGCCGAATCCCGCAACATGATTTCAGTCATGAGCTTGGAGGAGCCATAGGGCGAGAGCGGCCGAAGATCGGCTGTCTCGGAAATCGGGCTTTCCGCTGCATCGCCGTAGACAGCGGCTGTCGAGGAGAAGATGAAGCGGGTCACGCCGTTGGCCACCGCAGCACTGAGGAGCGCCCGGGACTTCACCGTGTTGTTCAGGTAGTAGCCAAGCGGATCCGAGACCGAATCCGGCACGACGATCGAACCCGCAAAATGGGCGATGGCATCGATATCATGCTGGCGGATGATGTCGCCGACCAGGCCTTCGTCGCCGCAATCGCCCTCGACGAACGTCACGTCCGCTGGAACGATCCAGCGGAAACCGGTGCTGAGATTGTCCAGCACTACAACCTTCCGCCCGGCATCCAGCAGCGCGAGAACCATATGGCTGCCGATATAACCGGCACCGCCCGTCACGAGGATTGTCATGATCGAACCTTTTGTCTTGATCGGAGCATGGGGAACGCCCTTCCCCCTTAGGGCCTGGATCTGAGGGCGACCGGGACGCGCACCAGATCGCGATCCCAGGTCACTTTGCAATCCCTTAGCTGATAACGCGTGAGATAGAGAAAGCCTTCGCTGCCCATATCCTCGAAAGAAAGTGTCTTCGCCTCAGGGTCGATGAGCGTGGGATAGAAATACGCCGAAGGCTCCGCGCAGGATTTGTCCCAGAGCAGAGAGGCCCCCATCACCAGCGCAGGTTGCGTCCAGGCGAGCAGGTCCCGCGAACTCGATGCGAAGATCCCCTCTTCCACGGTTCCGTCAGCCCGCTTCCGCTTGTCGCCAAACACCGCAACGATCTCGCCGCTCTCCCGCAACTGCACCATGCCGCCGATCATCCGGCCGAGAAGGTGCGGTGCGACCGGCGTGCAAACGTGGTTGGCCGCATCGGCGGATCCGACCCGGAACGGGTCGATGAAGGTCACCGAGAAGGCCGTCCCGTCCCAGGCGCGCCATGCGGTCGGATCGGCCAGGTCCTGCGTGCGGATCAGACAGTTGCCCCTTGCCTGGTCCCGGTAGCGGTCGGCGAACACGAACGCATAATACCACCCGTCCCGCGCGACGATGTTGGTGGGGTTGGCGTAGCCTACCCGGGACTCGCGATCGGTCGGGAACGGATAGGGCAAGGTCGCGACGACGGGCGGCTGTCCTTTGTGCTGCTCGGCCGCGAATGTGCGGCCACCATCGTGGGAGACAAGCGCCGTCACCGTATTGAGCAGGCAGGCGCTGTAGGCGCCAGCCGGACACTGACCCGGCGTGCGCTCTCCGCGAAGCTCGGTATGCGCCAGGGCGTCCACCCGCCGGCCGTCGCGGGTATAGACGGCGGAGATCCAGCTCAGATCATTGAAGCTGGCGAGATCCGCGGATCTCCCTGCCTCGAACAGCACCTCGCAGTCCGGCTTCACGGTCCCGAGGCTCGTGCCCACAAGCGCCCGGTTATCGTTGTGGCTGACGATCAGGCGCACTTCACCGTCCACATTCCGGAAAGCGCGCGCCGGCGCGTCTGGAACGTTCGTCTTGACGCAGGCCTCACGCGACCAGTCGAATACCGTCTCCACCGGTCCGGTTTGCGCAATCTCGACCTCCGCCCGCGAGGGGTCGGTCCAGGCCAGAAACAGACCGGCGGCGGCGATTCCACAAAGTCCGAGCCGGACGCGCGGTTCCATCAGGCGACCTTCTGCACCGGGCTCCGCGCCTTGTCCTGCAAGACATCCACCATTTTCGTGTCGGCCCCGTTCTCCACCAGAAACTGCTGCATCTCGCGATAGGTGTGGTGATAGGCGCGATTGAACTTGTCGAAGAGGGACTGGTCCCAATAATCCTCGATGTTGAAGGCCTTGCCCGAGAACACGTCGAAACTCGGGATCTGGTAAGTCTCGGCGAACTCGACCGTGCGGCTGTCATACGTGAAATAGATGGACGGCGTCGCATTCGCGAGCGCCATCAGATTGCCGTGGAGCCGGTAGCCCAGGACAAGATCCTTCTGCTGCACGAGTGCTTCGTAATCCGCCACCACATCGGAATAGAACAGGCGCTCCCGGTGCAGGCGCTCCATCGTTTCGTCCATGTACCACTCGGACACCCACTTGTTGGCGCGCAGGCTGGCGAAGGCCTCCTCCTTCTGCTCGGGCGTGCCGAACACCATCTTCTTCTCCTCGACCTCGCCCTGAGCCATCAGCACCACATCGAACCGCTCCGCGAGGGATTTGACGAGGTCCCGATGGAACGTCAGATAGCGCTTGATGTCCTGCGCATAGGACGGCGAGACCTCGCGGCGGACGGTGATGCCCACGTTGCGCACTTTCTCCAACGCCGGAAGCCGGATTTCGAGGTTCGGATCGTTCCGTCGGAAGGCTGTCGGACACCCCACGATGCGCACGTTCTTGATGCCGATATCCCACAGAACCTGGGCCGAATAGGCGCCACGCACGCCGATGGACGTGGTGGAATCGGCCATCATCCGAAGCACCAGCTTGGTCTCGGCGGAGAGTTCGATGTTGCCCTTGACGGGCGCCTGCGCGCCAATGCCGAGCGCGATGACGGGGATCTTGAGCCGCTTGAGAACCTCGACGGTCTGGCTCCACCGCATGTCCTTGTGGACATAGTTCGAGCCGCGCAGGAAGACGTAGTCGTATTCCTCATTCAGCCGGTCGACATCCTCGAGCTTGGGGTCGGCAATGGTCAGCGCGTCGAGCTTGTCGAAATTGAGCAGCTTCAACGTCGAGTCGAATACGAAGGCGTCGCCAATGTTATGGTAATGATTGATGTGCTTCTGAATGTCCTTGTAGCGGTACCACCGGACATTGTCGTGATCGTAGACTTCTCCCGACGGGATCATGACGAGGACGCGTGCCATTGGGGGGATTTCCTTTCAATGACGGTTTGACAGGCTCAGGCCGAGCGGGCCGTGGCTGATAGGGCAAGGGGCGAGCGGGACGCCAGATCCCGGTAGAGATCGAGATGGAGGCTCGCGCAGGCGTCGATGTCGATCGGCCGCCGGATGCCGTCCCGGAGGCGGCCCCACAAGGTGGGATCGGTCAGCGCCTCGACCATGCGGTCGATCAGGTCTTCCGAGGAGCCGACGCGGAAATGGAGACCGTCGATGCCATCGGTGATCTTTTCGGCCATGCCGCCCACGTTGCTGCAGATCATCGGGCGGCCGTGGAAGAACGATTCCTGAATGACGATCGGCGAGTTCTCCCACCAGATTGACGGAATGATCGTCCAGTCGACGGATTTCATCAGCCGTGGCATCTCGCTGTTCTGATAGGCGCCATAGAACCTCACCCGCGACCCAGCCCGTTCCAGCAAGGTCGCGATCTTGTCCTGAAACGCCTTGGGCTGACGTTCGAGGTTGCCGCCGAAGATCATCAATTGCGCGTCATCGCCCCAGACGGCGTCGGGAATCCGCGCCACGGCGTCGAGCAGCACGTCGACGCCCTTGAACGCGGTGATCTGTCCGAAATAGGCAAAGCGCGACCGCCGTCCCTGCGGGTCGGGAAGCGCGCGCGCAGGCGCCGGCTCCACGATGTCGAGGCCGTTCTCGATGACGGTGAACTGATCACGCGAGAGCCCCCAATCGACGTAGCGGTCCACCAGAAACTGGCTCGGCGAGACGAAATGGTCGGCGACCTGCAGCAGCGACCGGATGAAATACTCACGGCGCAGAAACCGCGCCGGGGGAATCGCCGGAAAGCACGCATTGCAATCGGCAGGCGACGAGCGGTGGCAGAGCTTCGTGCTGCCCGTCTTCACCATCTGGCCGTGGTGATGGCAGATGGACAGGAACTCGTGGAACGTCACCACGATGATCACCTCCGGCAGCGCCTGGCGAACCGCATACAGGCATTCGAGGCCGAGGCCGATGAAATGGTGGAAGTGGACCACATGCGGCTTCAGTTCACGCACCACGCGAAGGAAGTCCCGTTCCAGCTCCTCGGTGTTGTGGTTCGACAGCAGGAAATCGTCGTAATCGTCCGCATGATAAAGGATTTCGCCGTCCTTCTGGCGCAGGCTCAAAAGAGCCGTCCCGCCATGGCGGACAACCGGATGACCGACCCGCGCGAGAAAACGCGATTCCGCGCCGTCTGTGCCGTTGAGACCCTTGTGCAGATTGTAGGAGGCGATCTCGCCGCCGCCGAGGGAGAAGCTCGGATGCCCGTGGGAGACCACGAGGACACGCATGCGATCCGTCATTTGGCCCCCCGCATGTTCGCGACGAGAAGCGACCAGCGCCGGTTGAAACTCCATCGGTCGATCCGATCCGCCAGTCTGCGCCACGGCACGCCCATCGCTCCAGCCTCCTCGTCAGCGGCCACCATCTCAACCTCGGGAAGCCACAAGGATGGAATGCCCGCGAGCTTCAGCTTGAGACACAGGTCCCGCCCCTTCTCGGCGACGCCCAGATACGACCGGCTGAATCCGCCGGTGCTGGCGAGCGCCGAGCGCGCGACGATGCAGCACGCCGTCGTGCCGGCGATCACCTCGGTGGCCTCCGCACCCCGCACAACGTCGCGGGGATAGCCGATGAAGCGGTCGACCAGGAGACGCTCGCTGTCGTCGAGCCAGGTTCCGGCAAAGCGGATGGAATCGTCCTCGAACACAATGGTCGGGCTGACCAGAACCTTGCCGCCGCGCGCGTGATAGGCGCGCTGCAGGCGGGTGAGCCAGCCGGTCTGGCGCGGCAGCACGCCTGCAGACAAGAGAACCAGCGTCTCAGCCTTCGTGCCGCCGATCGCCGCCTCGAAGGCGTCGCATGCATCCTGCACGCCCTCCGCCGCGATCAGCCGGACGCCCAACCCGTAGAAGGCCGCGACCCGCTGGACCTCGGCTGCGATGTCGCCCAGAACTGCGACCGGCACGCAGACCGCGATCGGCGTCGCGCCGACGTCGGGGTCGAGCGCCAGAAGTGCCAGAGTGACAGTGACCTCCTCGATGTCGAGGCCCGCGCCCACGATGACCACGGTCGAGGCGGCAGTGTCGTTGAAGCCGAAATCGCGGATTTCCACGACGCGCGGCGCCGGATGGTCGAGGGCCTGCATCATCGGCCCGATATGCCGCTCGATCGCCTTCACACCGCCAGCCATGCGCGGATCGAGGGACGAGACCAGCCGCTCAAGCGCCCGGCGGGACAGTGCCCGCACGGGTTTCAGCGGATAGAATGCGAGGCCCTGTGTCTCGAGCGCCAGCTCGAAATAGACCGCCGCATCGCTTGCCGAGGACAGGCCCGGAACGAAGGCGAGGAACCCGTGATCGTGCCGCGCCGGGTCGATGCTGCCGGCGAACAGATCGTCATGCTGAAAGGCAGCCGTGACGTCGGGACGCGGAAGGCGTGTCCAGGAAGTGTTGACAGGCGCGGATTCGGATCCGGCGCGCAGAACGATGGACTCGACGAGGCGATCGGGATCGAGCATCCAGCCGGTGACCAGGATCCCGCCGCCCGGAACCTCGACCACCAGGTCCATGCCAAGGCGAATGGGCTGGTCGAGGATCGACACCGTGTCGCGGCCGTCGAAGCGCTGACCTGCGCGGCGCAGCACTTGCAACGTGTCGGGACCGGCGCTCGCGCGCTTCACGACATCGCGGATATGGGCCGGCACGTCGGTGGGAGGCAGAAGCACGCGCCGCTGATAAATCTCAAGCGTCCGCCACCCATCGGCGGTACGGAAGTACAGGCGTTCGAGCCGTTCGAGATCGAGCGCCATCGCGGGATTGGCAAGGAGGCCGACAAACCCCTGCCCGCTTCCGCCGAGATCCTCGCGCATGACGGCTGCCGCGGTGAGGTCGGCAATGTGGTGGCCATTGTGAGCGACGAGCACGCGCGACAGATCCACCGGCAGGGTGTTCGACCATCCCTGAAGATAGGCCTCCCCCGCATCCAGGGGCCCCATGACCTCCACGTAGCCGTCATTGCGCGCGGTGGCGGCGAGCAGGGCCATGGCGGCGGCCAGGCGGTCGGCGCTGGGGCTTTCCGCCATCAGCGCTTGCGCCATCACGTCGGCAACGGCGGCAAAGCGATCGCCGGATTCTGCCGACACGATCCGCATGAGAAGCGCGAAGGGCACCGCACGCTTGATCAGCGTATACCGCGCCGGCTGACCCTGGCTCCGCAGGACAATGGAGCGCAGGCGCAAGCGCCCGGCAATCTTGAGCGGAACGACAGCCACGAAACCAACGGACTGCTCGGCGGGCGCGCCGGCGCGGGCCCAGGTGGCGACCGTCGCTGTCATCGCCATGCTCGGGTCACCGTTGAGCAGGGCGGGCGCCTGTCCGGACATCGCCGCCGCTACGCCGCAGACCAGAACCAGATCCTCGCCGATGGGCGTGGCGAGAACGGACTCACCGTCGAGCGGCAGCGACAGGTGATCGGTCAGCGTGTTGGTGCTTGTCAGCCCGCTTCCGCCCGGCGGAGCGGAGTGGCGCAGATCGACGAGGGCGTGGATCGACGTCATGGGCTTCCCGAACGCAGGAGGATCAGAAGGATGGCTGTGCACGCCACCGCGGTGACGGCACCGAGCATGATCAGAAGCGAAGCGGCCCGACGCATCGGCCGATCCGCGGCCTTCGACAGATCCCGGATACGGGCGTCGAAACCGGTCAGGACCGTGTCGAAGCGCAACAGAAAGACCTCCAGATCCGACACCCGCTGGACGAGATCGTCACGGCCCGACCGCACGAGGTCGAGCGCAGCACCAAGACCGTCCTCCTTCGAGGCCATCTGCTCCACCTGTTCGGCGGTGCCGCGCAACGTCTCGACCGTCTCCCGCTGGATGATCTGCGAGCGGCGCTGCGCCGCAATCAAGACTTCCAGCTGATCGAGCACCCGGCTCAAGGGCGCATTGATAGCCGCCTCGGCGCTGCGCTCGGTCTGGACCGGGATCTGCAGGACGACCTCATGCCCAGTGGTGGGCGAAACCGCCACAACCGAGAGGCGACTGCGATCCTCATCCGACAATCCCTCGGGAAGTTCGACCTCGAATGCGTAAGCCCCGTCGCCGATGCCATTGCGGCGCAGGTCGACGCGTGGCCGGTCGGCAGTTCCCGATGCGATCATGCGGCCCGCCAGCAGAACGCGCACGAGGAGCCGTTCCTGCGGGCGCGCCCGGTCGCGCACCCAGCCGAAGAGCCGCCGGGCCTCGATGGCGTCCATGCTGCCCTGGATCTGCGGGGTGATCGCCTCGACGGCGACCGGCATTTTCTTTTCTGCTGCACTCATGCTGCTTGCGCTCCACGGTCCGCACTGTCAGCGGCAGGGCCGGACGGCTCGAGGTTGTGCGCCGGCAGCCCGAGGCCGCGATAAATTTCAAGATGACGGTCGGCGACCGCCGCGATGGTCGGTGGCGGCCGTATCCCCGCGACCAGCCTGCTCCACAATCCCGGCGTATCAGCGGCCTCTCGCATGACGCGTGCCAGCGCCTCCGGATCGTCCGCCCGCACATGCAGACCGTCGACCCCATGTCGGACAGCCTCCGCCATGCCGCCGATATCGCTGACAATCACCGGCCGGCCGTGCCGAAATGCTTCCTGGATCACCAGAGGCGCATTCTCCCACCAGATCGACGGCACCACGACCCAATCGACGTCCGCCATGAGCGCGCCGATCTCGCCGCGCTGGTAAGGGCCAAGGCGACGGACCTGCGGAGCGGTGTCCGCAAGGAGCGTGTCGATTTCGTCGAGGAAGGTCTGTGCCTGGAACGGTGCGCCGCCGTGCACGCGCAATGCAAACCCCTCGAGTTTGTCAGCGCGCAGTTGCTGCGCGGCATTGAGAAGAACGACGAGGCCCTTCCACGGATTGAGGTTTCCGAAATATCCAAACACCGGCCGTCGACCGTCGGGAGACGGACGATGCGGTGCGGAAGGCACATCCGGCCGGCCGTTCGACACGACGTCGATGGAGGCTGCTGGCAATCCCCAGGCGACGTGACGATCCTTGATGAACTGGCTCGGTGCGAGAAAGCGATCGACCTGCCCCAGCATCGTCTTGATATGGCGTTCGCGCAGCAGGAACTTATCCGGCGCGATGGCCGGGAAGCAGGAATGGCAGCGGTTGGGAGACGCGCCGGTGCAGCGCTCCCGGCCGGTCGTGCGCATCATGAGGCCGTCATGGGCGCAGATGGCGTAGTAGTCGTGCAGCGTCATGACAATCCGCGCTTTGGGCAGCACGCGCCTGACGAGGGCAATGAACTCCACGCCGAGGAGCAGCAGGTGATGGATGTGGACCACATCCGGCCGAAATTCCTCGAGCAGCCCCTGCAATTGTGGAATGACGCCGTAGGCGTCGATCTGGCTCATATAGAAGCGGTCGAAATGCCCACTCCACACCACGACCTCGTCGGGATCGGCGCTGACGGTCTGAAAGCTGGTTCCAGGGCGCTGCTCCCGGTGATTGCGATCGGTGGCGGCAAGAAACAGGGCCTTCACGTCCGGGCGTGATCGCAACTCGCCGAACAGGTCGTGGGCGAAGATCTCCGTGCCGCCCGGGTGCAGGGCCGGATGGTTATGGGCCACGACGAGGATGCGGGTCGTCAAGCGCGCGCTCCGGGCTTGGTGGCCACGATGATGTCCTGGTAATGGGCGCTTGGCGTCCCGCGCCAATGCCCGAGCGCGACACGTTCGATCCCCAATCCCGCCGTCTCCAGCACCGCTTCGATCACGCCGGTTTCAAAACCGATGGCGCCGAGCGGCGCGCTCGGATCGGCTGTCCAGGAGCGCGGCTCCGGGCCGGGCACAAAGCGAGGACGCGCGTCCGCTCGCTCCATATCTCCCGGACCGATCAGGAACGCCGTGACGAAGAGGCGCCCGCCGGGCGCAAGGAGACGCACCGTCTCGCGCGCATAAGCGGCGATTTCGCTGGACGGCAGGTGCGTTGCGACGGACACCATGGCGGCGAAATCGAAGCTCCCATCGGAGAAGGGCAGCACCACCTCTTCGCCCCGCAGGGAACCGCCGGGGTTATAGAGCGCGTGGGCGACGTCGACCTGGCAAAAGCGGAAATGCGGGTAGACGCTGGTGATGTGGCGTCCGCACCACGCGATGCCCTCGCCCACCGGGTCGACACCTTCATAGCGCCCCGGCTCTCCATCGAGATATTGCGTCAACGGCACCGCGATGCGCCCGATGCCGCACCCGATATCGAGAACGCGGTCGGACGGCCGCAGACCGCCGATGCGCACGAAGTGGCCGAGGAACTCTGCGCCGATAGCGCGATAATCGCCGTCGCCGACAAACACGTTCTCCGGCGCCGGCGCGGGCAGAAAGCGGTTGGCCTCGACAGCCGACATCAGCCAAGTCAGGCGCATATCCTCGGCGGCCGACAAGCCCATGGTTTCGGGCGCTGCCGCGATGACGCGTTGGACGTTCATGAGAGGGCGCTCCTGGTTCTGAGACTGCGTCGTTCCGACGTCGCGATGGCCGCGATCAAACCGCCCCAACGGGCGGTGTGGAGTGCGCAGTTGTATTGCCATGCGATGCCGCGCATGTAGTCGGCGTTGACGGACATCGACTGCCGTTCGAGGTGATAGAGAGAGACCTCCGGGACGTAGGCGATCCGGCGGCCTGTCATCGTGATCTTCAGGCACAGGTCGCTGTCTTCGTAATCACCGATGACATAGTCCTCGGTGAAGCCGCCAACCTGTTCGTAGAGCGCGCGCTTCATCACGAGACAGGCGCCGGTCACGGCGGGAACAATGCGCGGCTCGGCGGCGGGCGCATAGGAGCCCGGCATCCCCTTATGAAAATGGTGATTGAGCCAGCGACCGCGGTGATCCTGCGCGAAATACATGCCCGCGTGCTGGATCGACCCATCCTCGAAGAGCAGTCGCGGTCCAACGGCTCCGATGCGGTTGCGGCCGCCGAGTCGCACGACCAGCGGCTCGAGCCAGCCGTTCGCCGTCGGGATGACATCGGAATTGACGAGCGCGAGGGTCTCGCCCCGCGCTGCCCCCGCCCCTGTATTACAGGCCCGCGCGTAGCCGGCATTGCGCTCCATCACGACGACCAGCATCGGCATGCCGTAGATCAGGTAGAAGCCGCCGAGTAGATGGTGGAGGTCGCCAGCCTGGTCGGGTGAATCGAGGACGAAGATCAGTTCCGCATTCGCGCGAAGCCACGGATCGGCGGCGAATGCAGCGATCTGAAAGCGCAGGAAGTCCAGAACCTTGTAGAGCGGAATGACGACCGACACTTTCGGCCGAGGTGGCGCCGTGCCGATCCAGGCGCTGGTCGGTGCGCCAACGCCGGCGCCACTCTGCGCATGCAGATCGGCGATGACTGGGCTCAGGATCGTGGCGAGCACATGGTCGCTGACATGCTCCGGCGGGACCGCGCGCAAGGCCACGGCCCGCGCGCCAACGGCGTCGATCGGCTGCGGCGGCGGGACGAGCGTATGATGTGAGCCGGATTTCAGGCAAAGCCGAAAGCGGGGCTGGAGGATACGGGCCGTCCCTCCCCGCGGCGGCGCGAGAACCGCAAAGCCCGTTGCGGTCATAGGGCTGCCGTCCTTGGGATTATTGACGCTGACCGGGAAGCGATGCTGGGCGTCGGTCAGATCGTGCGTCTGCGCGCCGAGTGCGGCCAGTCCCGAGACCAGATCGGCCGGATCATTGTACCACCCGGTCACAAGCGTGCCCGCAGCGGTCGACAGGGCGCAGACGATCTCGGCCGTAGGCGTTAACTGCTGGCCGACGACCCGGCGGGCCTGAAGCGGCGCGCGCAACTGCGCCTCGAGCGCGATGGCCCGACCCGCGTCGGACCGGCCGCACAATTCGATCAGAAGCGATTCACGTAGGTCCGGCGCTCCCGGGCCGTGCTGGCTGAGCCACCGGGCCAGAGAGGGCTGCCCGGCAGCCATCGGCGCGACTACGCGCATCGACAGCCCGCCCGCGCCGACGAGGACGATGATCGCCCTCGCAGATCTGCCGAAGCGATGCGGCACCAGCAAGTGGAGTGCGTTGCGGGCTCCAGGCGCCATCGATCGATGCGCCTGCGATGAAAGCCGCACGGGCCCGTCCGCCGACAACCCGTAGACGGCATCGATCTTGCCGAAACTGGCCGGCAACGACGTCTGCAACAGAAGCGCCTCCGAGCCAGCGCTCGCAGCAACGGATGCCGCGGCCGGCTCAGGAGCCAGAACCTGGAGGACGGCGCGCAGGAAATGCGCAAATTCAGGCGCACGTTGGAGCCGGAAGAGAGGGCCCCAGACGTTGAACAGGGTCGAGACCAGAGCCACGCGCCCGGTGCTGTCGACCGTGTCGATCAGCGCCTGTGCATCAACCCTGGTCAGGTCGGCATCGCTCGCGATCTCGATATCGAGCGCGTTGCCGTGCGTCTTCGTGCTGAGCGACACGCGGAACAGGGCATCTTCTCGCCGGCGGAGAACCCACACCACCCGTGTGCCGCCATCGGCCCGCGTCAGCCGGAGTGAGGCATTCGGCGTCACACGACCGCCTTCGACGACGGAAAGGGGTGCGGCGGAGCGGACGGCCTCAGGCACATCAAGGACGATCATGACGACATTCGGAGCGAGCGACCCCACACGCGGAACACTGGTCCGGTCTGCCGGGGCTGCAAGGGAATGAGCGTCGAGCATCGTCATGAAATCTGCACACCTCGATGGGCGGACGCCGCAGCCTCTTGGCCGCGGCGCCCGGTTTCATTAGCTGACGTTGAAGTAGTCGCCTGGGTTGTTGTGGATGTCGTTGGCGCTGACATCGACCAGGGTGACGGTATCGCCATTGCCCAGATCGATGAGCGTGTTGGCTCCGACCTGATGCAAACGTCCCGCGAGATCGTCCGCGGATTCGATATCCGTCCCGTTGATGCCCTTGGCGATCTGGAGAAGGTCCTCGCCGACCTTGAAGTCCAGGACGACGTCGTTGCCGCCGCCGCCGGCAAACACGAACACGTCGCGTCCGCTGCCACCCGTCAGGAGATCGTCGCCGGCGCCGCCCTGGAGAAGGTCATTGCCGGAGCCGCCGGTGAGGATGTCATCGCCATCACCGCCCTGAAGGATATCATCGCCGGATCCGCCGCGCAGGATGTCGTCGCCGGTCCCACCCTGAAGGATGTCGTTGCCGGAGCCGCCGTCGAGAACGTCGTTACCGGCGCCTCCCTGCAGCAGGTCGTTGCCATTCCCGCCGCGCAGGTAATCGTCACCCGCGCCGCCCTGGAGAATATCGTCATCGTTGCCGCCGAAGATGAAGTCATCCCCGGCGCCACCTTGAATGAGATCCGCACCGGCGCCGCCGAAGAGAATGTCACCCCCGGCGCCGCCGAAAATCGCATCGTCACCTGCTCCGCCGAACACGACATCGTCGCCATCATCGCCATAAATGATGTCGCTGCCGCCACCACCGAAAATCAGGTCGTTGCCGCCGTGTCCGAAGATCACATCAGGTGAGTGTGTACCGAACAGCACGTCATCGGACGCACCACCTCCGAGGGTTGCCATATCTGTCTCCTTCGTGTTTGCGCCGGAAGAACGGACGATCGCCCGATCGAACCGACCGATCAGTTGCGTCGTGAGTTACGCGACAAAGTCGAACTGGGACTGCGATTCAGCAAGCCAAATTCCGTTCAACACACAAGACGCTAAGTTAAAGAAATTGCATTGTAAAGTATATTTACGCTGCATCGCACAATTCGAATTCGCAGTGCAAGAATTACTATTTAGCAATACTTTCAATTCTATTTTGAAATGGCTTTACGACGAGTTTGATTTGAAATTCGAAACGATTTTCTGCGACCCGCGCGATTGGGGCCCGACAGCCGTCAGCGCTGCGGCCGGACGGTCGCCGCTCTCAGGCATGGGTCGCGGCGTCGCTATTCTTCGCGGAAGGCCCGATTGAAGCTCTCGGTGATCGGGGCTACCAGATAATCGATCGCCCGACGTGGCTTGTTGAGGATCAGGATCTCCGCCGGCATTCCGGGATAAAGTGCCGTCGCCGGATTCTTGGCGAGACTTTCGGGAAGGATCTCGGCGCGGGCGATGAAATAGGCCGTGTCTGTCCGCTCGTCGACCTGCTGGTCGGCCGACAGATAGGTCAGCTTTCCGTCAAGTGGCGCGGTGCTGCGGTTGTTATAGGCGGTGAGGCGCACCTGGACAGGAGCCCCGATCCGCACCGAGTCGACGTCCCGCAATCCCACCTTCGCCTCGACGATGAGACGCTCGTTCTCCGGAATGATGTCAAGAATCGGCTGCCCGGGCGAGATCACGCCCCCTGGCGTCCGCGAGCGGATGTTGGTGATGATCCCATCCTGTGGCGACACGACATCGACGCGCCGCAGAATATCGCGGGCCGAGTTCATGCGCTCGGAGGTGTCGGCGAGATCGAGTTGCGAGGTCTGGAGATCGGAGCCGACCTGCTGCTGGAAATCGTTCTCGATCGACATGATCTCGAGTTCGGCGGCAGCCATCGCCTGCTCGGCCTTCGCCTTGCGGGCGATGAGTTCGCCCGCCCGCCCCACCAATTCGCTTTCGCGGGTCTGAAGTTCGGTGAGCCGCGGCCGCGGCGCATAGCCCTTTTCAACCAGGCTTGCGATCGCTTTCAGCTCCCGGTCGAGCAATTCCGCCTGTCGCGCATTCGCATCGGACTGCGCCTGGACGGCACGAAGCTCCGCCTGGAACTGCTCGATCGTCTTGTGCTGGATCTCGACTTTCTGGTGATACATCTGACGTCGCGCAGAAAAAAGTTTGCGCTCGGTGCTGATCACCTCCCCGATGATGGGACTGTCGCTTGCCACCAGGGCCGCAGGAAAGGCCAATTCGGACTGTCCAGACTGCTCGGCGCGCAGCCGCACAAGGCGCGCTTCCAGCCCGACGCGCCTGCCGCGCAACTGTTCGAGCTCGGCTTTTGGGCGCGTGTCGTCGAGCCGAACGACGGCCTGACCAGCCTTCACCACCTCGCCCTCCTGCGCCAGCAAGGTCTTGAGGATGCCGCCCTCGAGGTGACTGACGGTCTTTCGTTTGGAATCGACAACGAGAGTCGCGGACGCCACCGCGGCGCTGTCCAGTTGCGCCGAAAAGGCCCACCCGACAAAACCGCCCAACCCCAGGACGATCGTTGTCAGGCCAGCAATCATGGGCGTGCGGAAGGTCGGCGATTTCGGCTCTTCACTCTCGTAGCGCTCGGCCCAGGGCTTCATGTCGGTCGGTCTCAGGGCGGGCATTTTCTCGAGGGGGGCGAGAATCTGGGGGGCGCGCTTCATGTTCCGCTCCGTTGAACTGAGAGGGCCGTACCGCGGCCGGCCTTGGCGACAGCCTTCTCGTCGGGATCGATGACGCCGACGATGGACGTGCGCGGCCCGAACTGGCTGATGCGGCCGTCCTGAAGGATCAGCAGCTTGTCGGCGATCTGCATGATGGAAGGACGATGGGCGATCAGGATGACGATGGCGCCGTCGAGACGCATGTCATCGATGGCGCGCATGAGCGCGCGCTCTCCTTCCGTGTCGAGGTTGGCGTTCGGCTCATCGAGAACGATGAACCGGGGTCGTCCGTAGAGCGCCCGCGCCAGCGCGATGCGCTGCCGTTGACCGCCGGACAACAGATGCGCGGCGTCACCCAGAGCAGTGTCGTAGCCGCCTGGCAGCCGCCCGATCATATCGTGCACGTTCGCGGCGCGGGCAGCTTCGAGAACGAGTCTGGGATCGGCCTGCCCCATCCGCGCAATGTTGTCCCGGATGGATCCATCCAGAAGGGACACGGCCTGGGGAACGTAGCCGACCATGTCGCCGAACGAGCCACGCTCCCAGAGAAAGACGTTGTGACCGTCGAGATAGACGCCGCCCGATGTCGGCTTCAGCACGCCGACAAGGAGACGCGCCAGCGTCGATTTCCCCGCTGCGGAGGGCCCGACCACACCGAGCACCTCGCCCGGCGACAGGGTGAACGAGAGGCCTTTGAGAATCGGCACGTCCGCGCCCGCCGGCGCATAGACCAGCCGGTCCACAACCAGATCGCCCTGGGTGCGCGGCGTCGGCACAGTGTCGCGCTGCGGTGTCTGGTGTTCGAGGAGGTCGCGAACCCGTTTCCATGCGCCACCTGCCGTCACCCATTGCCGCCAGCCATCCACCATGGTGTCAAAGGGGAGCAGAAGGCGGCCCATGATGATGCTCGAGGCTACCATCGATCCGGCGCTGACCTCCTGTCTGATGACCAGCACGGCGCCGACGGAGAGGACGACGATCTGCATCATGTAGCGCATCGTGCGCGTGATCGATGAGAGCGCCCGCCCGCGGCGGGTGGCGAGGTCGAGCAGGTCGAGGGTGTGGAGCTGGGCGCCGCGCCACCGCCGCGCCAGTGCCGGGAGCATCCCCATCGCCTCGATCGCCTCCGCATGGCGAAGGGAGCCGCTGATCTCGCTGAGGCTGTCGATGGCGGATTCGTTGGCACGCTTGATCGCGCGACGGGTCAGGAAATCGGACAGGAAGCTCATGACGACGAGAATCGTTGCCGACACCACGGCGACAAAGCCATAGAGGGGGTGAAGAGCGAAGAGGACCGCGAGAAAGATGGGCGACCACGCTGCCTCGAGCGGCACGCTGATCGCGCTGCCGGTGATGAAGGAGCGGATGTCATTGAGGTCGCGCATCGCCTGGCCGGCATGTGCCGCGCCGCGTCCGACCGAGGCCGAAACGGCAGCCTGCAGGACCGGGAGATTGAGCTTGCGCAGCAGGATGCTGCCCATCACCTGGAAGGTCAGCGCCCTGATGAAGTCGAGCACGCCGTAGATGAGCAGGCCGATGGCCGCAATCACGATGAGCATCGCCAGGGTATCGGTGCTCTGGCTGTTCACGACACGGTCATGCACCTGCAACATGAACAGCGGCACGGTGAGCTGCAACATGTTGATGACGGCGCTGAGCAGCCCCGCATAGAGCAGCCCTGTGAAAAATGCCCGGCGACCCTGATGAATGAGGTCTGCCGCGGCGACCGCTTTTGTGGTTTGCTTCATACGAGGTGAGCTCCGGTCAGCCAAGGCCAGGCTTGCTTTCCTATCGCCGGACAAACTTTACCCATGTTTGCCTGAGAAGATAAAAACTTGTCCTGTCCCTCGACGATCTTCTTTATTAGCGTAGATTATCTGCAAGGGATGTCACTTATAAATCATCTGTGGCAAATAAAAGGACCATAAAAACACGGCATGTTATTTGGGAAACGCTTCGGAACCATTTCGAATTTCGAACTAATTTATAAGCATTGGTGGAACCCAGCATGGAAAGCAGGAACGATAGCGAGTTGCAGGCTCTCGCGGCAGAACGCCCTTCGGGGCGCGCGGACCTGATGTCTCGCCCCTCTCAACCTCACGAGGATATTGCGCAGCGCCCCCCAGCGCTGCGGCCGCCAGACTCTGTCGGCGAGACGAACGCCGTGACGCATCTCGACCTGCTCCGGCTCATCGAACGGCTGCATCGTCGATCCCTCGATCTTTTTCGAGTCGATCTGAGTCGGCTGGGCATCGAGGACCTCAGTCCATCTCAAGTGATGGTGCTGTTCACCATCGGAGCCGACGATCTGTCGGTGCGCGATCTCATCGATCGCGGCTACTATCTTGGCTCGAACGCCTCTTACAATCTCAAGCGGCTTGTCGAGACCGGCTACGTGGATCGCAACGCTTCGCAGCGGGATCGTCGCTCGGCCCGTATTCGCCTGTCCGATAAAGGCAAGGCGCTCTGCGAACTCGTCCGCGAAGCGGATCAGGCCTATTACCGCTCGATGGCGCGGGACGACGAGGAAGCGCGCGACCTGGAGACGACCTTCCGGACCTTGCGCCGGATGGAACAGGTCTGGTCGAACACCCTGAGATACGGCGAATCACAGATTCTCTGACCACGGACGAGGCGCAGCCGGAGCTCGGGACCAGGTTCCACCCGAAGCGCTCCGGCGGCCTCGCGCTCTGCCGCACTTCGCGCTCCTTCACGGTCTGATGGATGTCGGGAGGCCCCACGGATGGCAGTCTGGTCAAAATTCTATGCAGCCGCAGCACTCTCTGGCCCATGGGCGCTAGGAGGGAGTGTGCGCACCGCGGGCGAGTGCCGCACCATTGCCAAGTATCCTGACCACACCTATCGTGATTGAAAATCCGACCTGGCAATCAGGTCGGCCACTGGACCGCGCCTTGTCTCGGGTGGCGGCAGCGGGAACGGGTTTTCAGCGGGGAATGGCATGAAGGCGGATTTGATGATCTCCGGGGGGCGCATTTTTTGCGGTCTCAAGGAAGGTTTTGTGGAGGCGCTTGCCGTACGCGATGGACGGATCGTCTCCGCCGGAAGCGTGTCGGACGTTGCAGAGCTTGCCGGCCCATCGACAAAGCGAGTCGATCTGGCGGGACGGGTCGCCATTCCAGCCTTCAACGATGCTCACATGCATCTCCTCCCGCTCGGCGTGGGTATGGTTGAGGTAAACCTTCGCCCGGAAGAAGGCATCCTGTCCGTGGATGACGTGCTCTCCCGTGTGGCCGATGCAGCCCGGACGAAAAAGCCTGGGGAATGGGTCCTCGGCCGTGGCTATGACCACAATGAATTTCGCGGCGAACGCCGTCACCCGACAGCCGACGAGCTGGATCGCGTCGCACCGGACAATCCCGTCTTCATCAAGCGCACCTGCGGCCACGTGGCCGTCGCCAACTCGTTGGGGCTGAAAGCGGCCGGCATCGGCCAGAACACGCTCGACCCGGCGGGTGGTCTCATCGAAAGACGCAACAACAAGCTCACCGGCTTGCTCGCCGAACGCGCCATGCTGCTCGTCTCGGACGCCATCCCGCGAATCCCTGGCTCAGAGCTTGTTGATGCCATCGAGCGCGCCGGCAAGTTCATGCTGTCACAAGGTTTCACCGGCGTCATGGATGCAGCTGTCGGACAGACCGGCATGGTCGAAGTCGAGGCTTATGAGGAGGCGGCACGAACGAACCGCCTGCCGGTGCGGACCTGGGTTTGCCTCTATGGGGATCCGGGCGGTGTGGCGGAAGACGCCCACGCACAGGGGTTTCATTTTGGCCGCGAGGTCGGCTTGCTGCGCTACGGGGCGATGAAGATCTTTACCGATGGCAGTGCCGGCGGCCTGACCGCAGCGGTCAGTGAACCCTATCTCGTCGGTGAGCCCGGCAACACCGGCATCCTCGTCTTCAAGGATGAAGAAGCCCATGGTCTGCTTGGCCGCTATCACGCCCAAGGCTACCAGCTCGCCATCCATGCCATCGGCGATACGGCGATCGAACAGGTTCTCAGCGGGATCGAGAAAGCCGGCACGGCGGACAAGCCGATCGCCGGTCGGCGCCATCGCATCGAGCATTGCGGTTTCGTCACGGAAGATCAGCTGCAGCGCATGAAGACCGCCGGCATCTATCCCGTGCCGCAGCCGATCTTCCTCTACGAGTTCGGCGATCTGTACATCGAGAACCTCGGACCTGAACGATCCGCAGCATCCTATCCCATGCGGCGCTGGCTCGACGACGGTCTGCTCCCGGCCGCAAGTTCCGACGCCCCGGTCTCGACCACCGACCCGTTCAAGAACCTCTATACGATGGTGACGCGTCGTTCGCGCCGCGGGACGGTCCTGGGCGAAGATCAGCGGCTCACCATGGAGGAAGCGGTTCACTGCTACACGTATTGTGGCGCATTCTCGCAATTCGCCGAGGAGGACATCGGCCGACTGATTCCGGGCCAGCTCGCGGATATCGCCATCCTCTCGCACGACATTTTTGCGTGCGACCCGAAAGTAGTTGAAACCGAAGCGCGCTGCGACATGACCATTCTCGGCGGTGAGATCGTGTTCGAGCGCGGGACACCAGCAATCTGATCGGTTCGGGCCCCAAACCCCGATCAGCAGGGAATCACGACAGGCGGCGCCCGACGCTCCGTCTGTCGGTGGTCCGAAGGCAATCGATACCGGTCAGATCGACGCTTGGATGAGGAATGGCCCTTTGCGGGCCAGACCTGTCTTCAGCAGGGACGCAAATTCTGCAACCGTGGTGGCGTGCCCGCCGTCGACCCCCATGCCCTTCGCCAGAGACACCCAATCCAGATCGGGCTTGTCGAGGTTCAGCATCATCGAAGCATTCTCGCCAAACTGATTGACGCCGACGTTACGCATCTCAAAATGCAGCGTGCCATAGGTTCGGTTCGCCAGGACGATGGTCAGCACGTCGGCGTTCTCGCGGGCCTGGGACCAGAGGCCCTGTACTGTGTACATCCCGCTTCCGTCCGCCTGAAGGCAGATGACTTTCCGATCCGGACAGGCGAGCGACGCCCCAAGCGACAGGGGAATACCCACGCCGATCGCGCCGCCGGTGAGTTCGAGATAATCGTGCGGCGCGGATTCATGCGACAATCCATAAAAGCTCGCCCCCGACGAAATCGACTCGTCGCAGATTACCGCACCTTCCGGAATGGCGCGGGCAACCATCCGGCAGACCGACTCGCCCGTCAGCGCTCCATCCTCGGGCGCTGCGGTCGGCTGGCCGGGGGAGGAAGGCGAAGGGACCTCCGTCGCGCCGAGCTCGTGGGCCATACGGGACAGCAAGGCAGGAAGGTCGCTGGCGGACGATGCGAGATGAATCACGTCACAATCGTCGCGATAGGGAACGCCTGGTTTGCTGGGATACGCAAAGAACGCGGCTGGCGCGATGGCGCCGATGAGCACCAGCACATCGACGTCCCGCATCGTCTCGACCGCCAGATCGATGCGATAAGGCAATTTCTCAATGGTGACCCGGCCGGCGCCGCGCTCCATGCGGGCGTTGGAGGTCTGCGCCATCAGGCGGGCTTTGGTCTTTGCGGCAATTGCGCTGGCGGCCCGAAGAGGCTCGGCGCGAAGTGCCGTGCCGCTAAGCATGATCATCACCCGCTGGTCGGATCGCAGGGCATCGATGACTGTTCCCAGCAGCTCTTCCGATATGGCGGCTGGAAGTGGGCGTTCCGTGCGTTCGACCGGTGTTTCGGCCGCCGGCGACCATGCCACATCCGCTGGCAGGATGAGCGTCGCCACACCCGGCAACGAGACGGCGGCCGCGTAGGCATCGCCGGTATCGCGGTCCATCGCATCGACGCTGGCGATCGTTCTGACCCAGTTCGACATGGGACGCGCGATGCTCTCGATATCGCTCGTGAGCGGAGCATCGTATTGAAGATGATAGGTCGCGTGATCTCCGACAATATTGATCATCGGTGTCTCGGCGCGGCGGGCGTTGTGCAGGTTTGCAAGCCCGTTTCCGAGGCCCGGACCCAGATGGAGCAGCGTCGCCGCCGGCTTCCCCGCCATGCGCGCGTATCCGTCGGCGGCACCTGTCACGACCCCCTCGAACAGGCCGAGGACACACCGCATTTCCGGCTTCCGATCGAGCGCCGCCACGAAGTGCATTTCCGACGTGCCGGGGTTGGCAAAACAGACATCGACGTCATTGGCCAGAAGCAGGTCGCACAGTCGGTCAGCGCCGTTCATCACAGTCTCATCTCGCAAAAAGGGGGCAGCCGATCGGAGGCTATCCCCGACCGGTCCTTAGTGATGCACGCGAATGACAGCGTTTTCGAGCGCAGTCGAGGTCGGTCCACGAGAAGAGGACGCGACTCCGTTCAAACCTAGTGCTTGACCACTTCGCGCAGAGACTGCTCGAGAATGTCGAGCCCCTCGTCGAGTTGCGCATCCGGAATCGTCAACGGGGCGAGCAGGCGGACGATGTTTGCGTTCACGCCGCAGGAGAGCAGGATGAGGCCCTTTTCCTGGGCCCGGGCGATGACTGCCGAGGTCAGAGCCGCGTCCGGCTCCCGGGTTTCGCGGTCTGTGACAAATTCAACCGCCACCATCGCGCCGAGCGATCGGACTTCGCCGATTCCCGACATGGTATTGCTCTTCGCAATGGCCTCAAGACGTTCCTGCATGCGGGCTCCGATGGACTCCGCCCGGGCGCACAGATTGTCACGCTCGACGATATCGAGGACCGCGTTGGCGGCGGCAATCCCGATGGGGCTTCCGCCATAGGTGCCGCCAAGACCCCCGGGCGCGGCCGCATCCATGATCTCGGCGCGGCCGGTGAGCGCCGCCAGCGGGAAGCCGCCCGCAAGGCCCTTGGCCATCGTGATGAGATCGGGAACCACACCCGCGTGCTCAACCGCGAACATCCGGCCGGTCCGGGCGAACCCGGTCTGAATCTCGTCGGCGATCATGAGGATGCCGTGCTCGTCGCAGACTTTGCGGATCTCCTTGAGGAACTCGAACGGCGCAATATAGAAGCCGCCCTCCCCCTGCACCGGCTCAACGATGATCGCCGCAACCCGGCCCGGGTCGACATCGTTGAGGAAGAGCTGCCTGAGACCGGCGATGGCCTGCTCCGTGCTGAACCCGTGATAGGGCTTCGGATAGGGCGCATGGAACACTTCGGCCGGAAATGGCCCGAAGCCTTTCTTGTAAGGCGTCACCTTTCCGGTGAGCGCCATGCCCATCATGGTCCGGCCATGAAAGGCGCCGCCGAAGGCGATGATCGCCGAGCGGCCGGTCGCGCTGCGCGCCACCTTCACGGCGTTCTCGACCGCTTCCGCGCCTGTCGTCACCAGCATCGTCTTCTTGGCGAAGTCGCCCGGCGTCAGAGCATTGAGACGCTCCGCGAGGCGGATGTAGCTCTCGTAGGGAGCGACGTGGAAGCAGGTATGGGTAAACGCGTTCATCTGCTCGGTGACGGCCGCCACCACATCCGGGTGTCGGTGACCCGTATTGAGCACCGCAATGCCGGCGGCGAAATCAATATAGCGTCGGCCCGACACGTCCCACAATTCGGCGTTCTCGGCCCGGCCAGCGTAAATTGACTTGGTGGCGACGCCACGGGGAATGGCCTGTTCGTGTCGCTTCTGCAATGCAGCGGTAACGCTCATTATATTGACCTCGGTCGCGGCAGGGTGATGAATTTAGTGAAGATTGCTCAAAATTTTGAGCAAGACAAGCCCTTATTCATCGTCTAATCCGGTAGGGATGTTATAAGATGCGTCTGCACGGGAGTGACGGAATGGATTTTGACACCGGCGGAAGGCTGAAGGAATTGCGCAGCGCCGCGGGCTTGTCGCAGCGGGAACTCGCCAACCGGGCCGGCGTCACGCACGGCCTGATCTCCATGATCGAGCAGAACAAGAACAGTCCCTCTGTGGCCTCCCTGCGCAAAATACTGGGCGGTCTGGCCATGACTATGGCGGATTTTTTCCAGGAAAAGCCGAAGGATCAGGATACCGTCTTCTTCCAATCCGACGAGTTGACCGACCTCACCTCTCGCCTGAGCCGGCTCCATGGCCACAACAGCAAGCGCATGACGTTGCGCCAGGTCGGCAACGCCCGCGAGCATGGCTTGCAGATTCTCCACGAGCGCTATGAACCGGGGGCCGATACCGGCCCGACCATGTTGGAGCACAATTCCCACGAGGGCGGCGTGGTCCTGTCCGGGCAACTGGAGATCCGTGTCGGCGATCAGGTGCGATTGCTCGGACCCGGCGACGCTTATCTGTTCGACAGCCGCACGCCGCATCGCTTCCGCAATATCGGCAAGGTCACCTGCGAGGTCGTCAGCGCCTGCACGCCGCCCTACCTCTAAACCGGCCCCGCGCGTTCATCCGCGGCCGTCTGCCTTGATCAGGTCGGCGCCCTTCTCGGCGATCATCATGACGGCCGCCTGGGTATTGCCCGACACCATCGTCGGCATGATTGACGCATCGACCACGCGCAGCCCGTCAAGGCCCAGCAGCCTGAGCCTTTCATCGACAACAGCCAGGGGCCCGCTCCCCATGCTGCAGGTTCCCATGGCATGATAAATCGTCTGACCGGTCCGGCGTGCAAAATCGAGAAAATCCGCGTCGCTCGTGACATCCGGCCCGGGATTCATTTCAAAGGCGCGGTACGGGTCCATTGCCGGTTGTTCGACGATCCGGCGGGCGATGCGCATGCCTGCCACGAGCGCCTCCTGGTCCACGGAAGCCGAGAGAAGGTTGGGACGGATGGCCGGCGGCACCGACGGATCGGGCGAGCGCACATGGATCGACCCTTGCGATTCCGGCCGCAATTGCGTCACCCCTATGGTCATGCCTGGCAGCCGATCGAGCTTGCGATCGCCGGCATTGGCATAACTCGCATGCATGAAGAAATATTGGACGTCCGGCGTCGCAAGCCCCGGACGGGTCTTGACGAAGCCATGCGCCAGGCCGGTTCCCAGGGTCAGGATGCCCGTCCGCGCCAGGTAATATTGCGCGACCGCGAGGCCAAGACGCCATCCGCGGCTTGTCTCGTTCAGGGTAAGCGACTGCTTCACGCGCCAATTCATGCGGGTGGCGTAGTGATCGATGTAGTTGTTGCCGACTCCGGGAAGCGCATGAAACACGTCCAGCCCGGCCGAGGCCAGGATCGCGGGATCACCGACGCCCGACAATTCCAGGAGATGTGGTGATTGCACCGCGCCAGCTGTCAGGACAACCTCGGCGCGCGCTCTGACACGCCTTTCTTCGCTGCCAACCCGATACGTCACGCCGACCGCGCGACGGTCCTCGAAATCGATCCGCGTCACATGCGCGCCGGTCCGAACCTCGAGATTGGGCCGGGACAGGGCGGGTTTGAGATAGGCGTCGACCACACTCCAGCGTCGACCATTGCGTTGATTGACCTGATAGTACCCAAAGCCGTCTTGATCGGCGCCATTGTAATCCGGGTTGGTGGCAAAGCCCGCTTGTTCGGCAGCCGCGATAAACGCCTCCGATAGCGCAGGCCGCTCGCCCACCCGCACGATGCTGACCGGGCCGCCTTTCCCGCGCAGGGGATCGTCGCTTTCCGGGAAATCCTCCAGCTTCCTGAAATACGGGAGCACATCGTCGAAGCTCCAGCCCTTGGCGCCGCGCTGCGCCCAGGTGTCATAATCCTGCTTCTGTCCCCGCACGAAAATCATGCCGTTGATGAGCGTCGATCCGCCGAGACCCTTGCCACGGGGTACCACGATGGTGCGGTCGTGAACGTTCGACTCTGGCTCGGTTCGGAACAGCCAGTTATGCCGGGGGCTGGTGAGGAGCTTGCCAAACCCTGCGGGGATCGGAACCCAGAAGCCTGCGCCCGCGCGCCCGGCTTCGAGCATCAGCACCGTGTGCTTGCCGGACGCCGTGAGCCGATCGGCGAGCACGCACCCGGCGGTTCCGCCACCCACCACAATGTAGTCGAAGCACTCCGCCGTCATGATGAGACCATGCCCATGAAATCGGCCATCAAGTGGAGCTGGCTCGTCAGCATCGGGCGGCCCGGCTGAATGCCGCAGCCCCGCAGACGTGCTGCGGCCAAGAGCGGCGTGATCTCGGGCTGCATGATGATCTCCGCCACGATCTGGGTCTGGTCGAGACGGGTAACGTCGAGCGGGAGGGGGTCGCGGTCCCGGAGGCCGAGCGAAGTAGCATTCACCACGAGTTCGTGGCCGGACGGGTCGGTCGTTGAAACGTCGATCACAAGCCGGGGACAATGGCCGTGAAGGCGGCGTGCGAGATCGTCGGACTTGCTGCGGGTTCGGTTGGCGATACTGAGTTTGGCAATCCCCGCATCCGCCAATGCAAAAGCGATGGCGTTGGCGGCGCCGCCGGCTCCGGCCAGGTAAACGCTCATTCCGGATGGCTCAATACCGGCCGTTCGCAACCCTGCCACGAACCCCGTGCCATCGAGCATGGCCCCGACCAGCCTCCCGTCATTTTCCCGGCGGATCGTATTCACCGCACCGATCGCGCGGGCGCTGTCGTCCGCTTCATCGCAGAGCTCCAGCATCGCCGACTTGTGCGGCACGGTAACGATGAACCCCTTGAGATTCTGCATGCGCCGCAGCCCGTCGACGATCCGAGACAGATCGTCCGCCACCACGTGAACGGGAATCAGGACGCCGTCGATCTCGCGATCCCGCAACACCGCATTTAGCGCCTCGGGCGTCTTCACATGATGGATCGGATCCGCGAGAATCGCCCAGATCGCGGTCATGCCGGAGATGTTGGTCATCATGTCACTCAGGAGGTCCGGTCCCTGTCTATCACGCCCGCTCCAGGGCCTCGACCGCTCGTCGTGCAAAACTGGCCGAGAGAAGACCGGTTTTTCCTGCATTGGCATCAGCGGCGTTGCCCCCCTTGGCACGCGCCGCGATACCTTCGAAGATGACAGAGAAGCGAAAGAGCGCAAACGCCATGTGAAAGGCCGTCATTCGCAACCCGTGGTCGACCGCATCGTAATAGGCCTCTTCGTATTCAGCCTGGGGGGGAAGACCCAACCGAGCGAGATCGAGTCCCCTGAGGCCGCCATATTCGCTCGGCTCGGAATGCCAGGCGATACAGCTATGTGCCAGATCCGCCAGCGGGTGTCCAAGCGTCGACAGTTCCCAGTCGAGCACCCCGACGACGCGCGGCTCCACGGGATGAAACATGACGTTTCCGACCCGATAATCGCCATGGGCGATGGCGGTGATGTCGTCTGCGGGAACATGGGCAGGCAGCCAGTCGATCAACGCCTGAACGTTGGCATCCTCGCGGGTGCGGGACAGCTCCCATTGCCGCGTCCAGCGGGCGATCTGCCGGGAAAAATAGTTTCCGCCCCTTCCATAATCGCCGAGCCCGACCGCCGACGGTTCCACGTTGTGGAGAGCCGCCAGCGTGCGCGCGAGCGCCTGATAGAGCGGTTGGCGGCGCTCCGGGGATACCGTCGGAAGCGCGGCATCGTGAGCGACCTCTCCGTCTAGGCGGTCCATGAGGTAGAACGGCGTCCCGATCACCTGCTCGTCCTCACAATACAGCACCATGCGAGGAACCGGCACCACCGTCTGCGCCAACGCGCTCATCACCCGGTATTCCCGGTCGATCGCGTGGGCCGATGGCAGCAGCACGCCCCCCGGCTTTTTGCGCAGTACGAACCGATGCCGGTCATACGTTACGAAGTAAGTCGGGTTCGACTGCCCGCCGGCGATGGGTTGCAGACGCATGGGGCCGGACAATCCCGAGAGGTGGGCCCGCAGATATGCGTCCACCTGCATCGGATCGAATCCAGGCACGGCAGGGCTCAGCGCAACGTCTTCGTGTGCCATGGCAAACTCCCATTCCGACTCAGGCGACCGCCTTGTCGCTTTCGACCGGCCAGGTCCAGAACGCAGGTCCTTCCTCGGTCAGAAACCGGTTGAGGACCATCCGATGGACCTCGTCGGCGCCGTCGACAAGTCGCGCCTGGCGAGCGTAGCGATAGATCCATTCCAGAACGGTGTCCTTGGAATAGCCGCGAGCGCCATTGATCTGGATGGCAGTATCGGCTGCCTGATGGAGAATATTGGCGACCTGGATCTTGGCCATCGACACCTCCTTGCGAGCAAAGCCGCCGCGGTCGAGTTCCCAGGCCGCCTTCATCACCAGCAGACGACCGATCTCGATGCCCATGGCGAGTTCCCCCAGCATGAGCTGGATGCTCTCCCGGTCCGCAAGACGCTGGCCAAATCCCTGCCGGGTCGCAGCATAGTCGCGGGCGATGGCGACACACCGTTCCGCCAGCCCGAGCCAGCGCATGCAATGCGTCAGCCTTGCGGGACCAAGCCGGATCTGCGTGACCTTGAGACCCTGGCCTTCAGCCAGAACCACGTTCTCGACGGGGATCTCCAATCCGTCGAATTCGATTTCGCAATGCCCCCCATGCTCCTCGGGCCCCATGATCGGGATCCGACGCGCGATCCGCCATCCCGGCTGGTCCTTGTGAAAGAGTAGGGCCGTCAACCCATAGCGCGGATCGTCCGATGTGCGTGCCATGAGGATGAAATGGCTCGCGGCACCTGCGCCGGTGATGAACCATTTGCGGCCATGGACCACGTATCTGTCGCCCTTGAGCTCCGCCCGCGTCTGGATCATGCCCGGGTCCGACCCGCCGCCCGGATGCGGCTCCGTCATGGCGAAGGCCGAGCGGACCTCGCCCCTCACAATCGGCTGCAGCCACCGTTCACGTTGCTGGGGCGTGCCAACGGCTTCCAACAGCATCATATTGCCGTCGTCCGGCGCGGCAGAGTTGAACACAACCGGGCCGAAGATCGAGCGATTCATCGCCTCGTAGCAGACCGCCATCCCGACCCGGCCGAGCCCTGCGCCGCCGGTCTCAGGGCGCAGTTGCAGGCACCACAATCCCTCAGCCCGCGCTTTTTCCCGCATGACCTCGAGGAGATCGGGGCGAATGTTCTCGTGGGGATCGTAGGCGGTCGGATCGGATTCGAGTGGGATCAATTCTCGTTCGACGAAGGCCGCGATGCGCGCGCGATAATCCTCGACCCGGGGCGAGATGCGAAAATCCATCAAACTATTTCCTCACAATGACGAGACGAGGTGACCGCCATCGACCGCCAGGATCGAGCCGGTGATGTAGGACGAGGCCTCCGAGCACAGGAGGAGGAGGACGCCGTCGAGTTCCTCTGGCCGGCCGAGACGGCGTTGCGGAATTCGGCGGATCAGCGCCCGGCCTGCCTCACTCTGGAAGAATTCTCGGTTGAGATCTGTTTCCATGTAGCCTGGGCAGATCGCGTTTACGCGGATCCCATCGCGCGCCAGTTCCAACGCCATCGCCTTGGTGAGGTGCACGACTCCCGCTTTCGACGCGGCGTAGGCGGGAACATGGCCCGCGACGCGCAGCCCGAGAATAGACGCGATGTTGACGATGGAACCGCCTCTTCCGTAAGCCTTCATGGCACGGGCAGCGGCCTGCGCCATCAGGAATGTTCCCTTGAGATTGGTATCGAGCACCTGATCCCACTCGCTTTCGGCGAGTTCGAGAGCGGATTTGGTGACCGTGACGCCTGCGTTGTTGATCAGAATATCGAGACCGCCCTGTGCCACGGCGTCGTCCACCGCGGCAACGACCGAGGCCTGATCGGTCACGTCCAGCGCGAGCGGTCGGGCCTTGCCACCCTCACGGTGGATTTCGTCACACAGCGTTTCCAGCGCCTCAGCCCGCCGTGCGCCAACCATCACATCCGCCCCTGCCCTTGCAATGACCTGCGCAAAGTGGCGGCCAAGGCCGCTGGATGCGCCGGTTACCAGACATCGCCGGCCTGTCAGATCGAAACTCGGCATCACTGGCGCTTCTCCCTTGCCCGAGTGTCGATTTTTCATTTTTCGAGCGAGCGTTCGTTTTTTAAACGGGTTTTGATGCCTCCGCAATCGACAAGTTGCGATTGTCTTCAGGCTGTTAGGACCTTACAAGCAGAAACCTATGGCACCCAGTGGTTCAGAGACAGATCTGAAGGGCCGTTCGATTGTCGTCGAACGGCCGCGGCACGCTGACGGCGTCCGTCCGCCTTCCACCCGCGGACTGAAGGCATTTCAGGCGGAGTTCGATTTCTCGCTAGAGGCCATCTGCACCCGCATGCTGGAGCGGCACCGAAAAACGATACGGACGCAAAAGCCGCATGTGGCGGTGACGAAACTGATGCGCATCGTGGAGACCACACTGACACTGGCGAACCGCAAGGGGTTCCACTCCATGAGCCTGCGTGACCTCGCGCAGGGTTCGGGGCTGAGCATGGGGGCGCTTTATACATATTTCGACAGCAAGGAGACTCTCCTGCTCATGATCCTCGGGGAGGTGTCGTCCGCTGTCGCAATGACACTCGGCACGACGCCCCCTTCCATTGCGGACGACCCCGTGGCGCGCTTGCGATGGCTGCTCGAAACCCATGTCTATCTCACCGAGACCATGCAGCCCTGGTTTGCCTTCTCGTATATGGAGGCGAAGGCCTTTCCCAAAGCCGCCCGCGACAAGGCGACGGCGGCCGAGCTGGAAACCGAAACCCTGATTGCAAGCGCGCTGGCCGATGGGACGGCGAGCGGCCTTTTCATCATCGGCGACATTGCGCTGACAGCATCACTCATCAAGCCGCTGTTGCAGGACTGGTATGTCAAGCGCGGCAAGTATCGCAGGCGCGGTGTAACGCCCGAGCACTATGTTCAGGCTGTGACGGCATTCGTGGGGGCGGCCATCGGCTACCGGCCGCGCCTGGGCTGACGAGAGAGAGATTCCCACGCAAAAAAGGGGCCCCCGAAAGAGCCCCTCTCTGGCTGACGAGGATCAACCGTTATCGGGCATTCAGAAAGTCTGTGACCTCGAGGAGAACGAACTCGTTATCGTCCTGCTTGTTGGGCTCGCGGCTGGAAGAGAACGGCAGGTTGTTATCGTTGCCCACCACAATATGGCGGCTGTCCACCACATCCACATTCTCGATGGTGAAGAACGGGAAGGCCAAAGCATTTCCGGTGAGCGGCTTGCGCGCCTTCCGATTGGGGTCAGCGATCTGCATGAGGTCGATATAGCCGATCTTGCGAACGGGCCCATTCACCGTCTGGTCGGACAGTTCAACCTTGTAGACACGCTTGAACTTGGCAATGTCACTGAAACAATCCGTGCGCTTCTGTCCTTCCGGACAGGCTTTGTCGGCCGTTCCTTCTCCATTGTCCCGTTCGATGATGAGGCCAGTGGTGCCATCGACCATATTGAAGTCGCCGATGGCCTGTCCGTTCTGCTCAAGAACATACTTCCAGTGCCGGCCTGTCCATTTTTCAGACGCGATATCGAATTCGAGGATGCGCAGGTATTCCTTGCCGTCCGGCGTTTTCTCGAGATCCTTTTTCTCACCATCCCACAGAGCGCCTTCGAGCAAGGCGTAGAGGAATTTTCCATCGGGCGACGCAGCCATGCCTTCAAAACCCTTGGACCGTCGGACGTTGAAGCTTACCGGACCGCCGGGTGCGCCGGGGGTCGTGACAGCCGGGTGGTCCGCCGAGCGGACCGGCTTGCCGTCCACGAGGGTCTCAAACACCGCCTCGACCTTGCCGGAGCGATTGGCCCGGATCAGAAACGGACCGAATTCGTCCGCGATCCAGAAACTGTCGCCAATGATCTGAAAGCTCTCGGTGTCGAAATCGGAACCAGTGAGGTAGCGCGTCTTTGTCCCCTCATTGGCAATGCGAAACGGCACTTTCTTGTCGGGGTCGCTCAGAAACACCGTCTCGAGACGCTCGACGGTGCCGGTGTCGAAATTGACGCGATGGTGATTGAGATAGAGCATCGAATCCGGCGACGTCACCTTCGAGCCAAAGCCGTTATCAGTGAGCACCCAATAGGTTCCATCCTTCATGGCCTTAATGCCGGAATGGCCTTGCAGCGGCTGACCGCGGAACGGCAGCTTGATGCCCGTGGGACGATCGCCCGACAATCCCTCGACGGTTCCTAACGCATCGACGCGCTTGCCCGTCGTGAACTTGCCGGAGACCTGCAGATCCTCCGGCGCGTCCGCCGGCGCCGGAACAAAACTCTCGGCCGGAAGAACCGCGTGGCCGGCAAGCACGGACGGAAATGGCTGCTGCGCCAGACACGGCGTGGCGAAGGCGAGCATGAGAGGGACGAGCGTCAGGGTGCGTGTGAGCATGAGGTATTTTTCCAGACTCGAAGCGAGTGTTCGCCTTCTCGCGCCGGCGGATGTCACCACCATGACGGGTCGGTATCAACCGGGTGACAATGCGGGCGCGGCGCAAGGCCTCTCGCGCATCCGTGTCGCACAGCCGTCATGCATCGGCTCTAGGAGGACAGCATCTGCCCTCATCGGAGGCAGGCCACCGGATATGCCAGAATAGAGCACGGCAGGATGTCGTGGTCTCGGAGCCAAACCATGCGCAAAAGTCTTCTCGTCCTCCTGTCGACCGCGCTCCTGTCGGGGACCGCATTCGCCGACACGATCTATCCCCTTGATCGCGCCACCATCCTTGCCGGCTCACCATTCGATTTCAAGATCGAGTTCGACGGTGTGGTCAAGAAGGACGACGTGAAAGTCCTCGTGAATGGCGAGGATTACAAGACGGTGTTCGGGAAGGACGCGACTTTCGTCGAGAAAGAGGACGGAGCGCAAGGATCGGCGCTGATCGTGCGCAATGTGGCGCTGTCGAAGCCGGGCGCCTACAAGGTTGTGGCCGGCAACAAGAGTGTCGCATGGGACGTCTTCGGAACCTCGGCGACGCCCAAGGTCAAGAACGTCATCTTTCTTCTCGGCGACGGCCTCTCGGTGGCGCACCGCACGGGCGCTCGGATCATGTCGAAGGGCGTGACTGAAGGAAAGGCCAATGGGCGTCTCAACATGGATGACTTGGACCGCATGGCATTCATCGGCACATCGTCGACGGATTCGATTGCCGTCGACAGCGCCAACTCCATGTCCGCCTACATGACGGGTCACAAGACCGCCATCAACGCTATCGGAGTCTATGCTGACCGCACCAAGGATAGCTTCGACGACCCCCGGGTCGAGACGATCGCGGAGGCGCTTCGCCGGACAGGCGGCAAGGCGATCGGTATCGTATCGACATCGGAACTGCAGGATGCAACGCCTGCGGCCGTTGTCGCCCACACGCGCCGTCGTGCTGACAAAGCTGAAATCGCCGAGATGATGTTCAAGGTCAAACCGGAAGTCGTCCTGGGAGGTGGGTCAGCTTATTTCCTTCCCAAGTCCACACCGGGCTCGAAGCGCAAGGATGATCAGAACTTCGTGGAGATGTTCAAGCAGGAGGGCTACCAGCTCGCAACCGACAAGACAGAACTGGCAAACGCGGCCAAATCGAATTCCGGCAAAGTGCTCGGCCTGTTTCACACCGGCAACATGGATACGCTGCTCGATCGCGAGTTCCTGAAAAAGGGCACCGTTTCCGCCTTCCCCAATCAGCCGGGGCTCGTGGACATGACGAAGACCGCCCTTGAGGCTCTGTCGAAGAACAAGGACGGGTTCTTTCTGATGGTGGAAGGTGCTTCGATCGACAAGATGTCCCATCCCCTGGATTGGGACAGGGCGATCGTCGAGACCATCGAGTTCGACAAGGCGGTCGGTGTCGCGCGCGATTTCGCCAAGAGCAATCCCGAGACGCTGATCATTGTCACCGGCGACCATACCCATGGCCTTTCCATCATCGGCACCATCGATGACGACAAGCCTGGAACCGACATGCGCCAGAAGGTTGGCACTTATGCTGAGGCCGGCTTCCCCAACTACGCCGATGCCAATGGTGACGGCTATCCCGACACCATCGACGTCACCCGTCGTCTGGCCATGTTCGCCAACAACTACCCCGACTACTACGAGACTTTCCGGCCGAAAATGGACGGCCCCTTCGTTCCGGCCATCCAGAACGAGAAGAAGGACTACGTGGCAAACGAGGCCTACAAGAACGTGCCGGGCGCCGTGTTGCGCACCGGAAACATCCCCCGCGACGCCGATAGCGGCGTCCACGCCGTCGATGATGTGGTTCTCCAGGCGACCGGTCCGGGCTCTGAATTGTTCCACGGGTACATGGAAGAGAGCGACGTCTACCGCATCCTCGCAGACGCCCTCGCGCTTGGCGGCCCGAAGAGCTGATCGCGTCACTGAAACTGATCGCGCAGGCGGCTTTGGCCGCCTGCGCGATCCTATTGCGGAGTTCCCCCTTGATCGATTCCTTACACGTGCGACCGACGCGACGTCAGCTTCTGCGCATGGCCGTGGGGACGGCCGTTCTGAGCGGGATCACGTCGGCCAAGGCAGCGGCAGCCCCGCTTGATTTCGATGATCTCTATGGCAAGATCGGCGTGCTGGGACTGGAGTTTTCCGCGAAGACAAAGGCACTCAACGGAGCCGCAGTGACCATGAGGGGATTCATGGCCCCTCCCCTCAAGGCCGAGTCCGATTTCTTCGTGCTCACCGAAATTCCGATGGCGCTCTGCCCGTTCTGCTCCTCCGACTCCGATTGGCCCGACAATATCGTTGTGGTCTATCTCGGCCAGAAGCAGACCTTCGTGCAATCCAATGCGGTCATCACCGCGACGGGCACCCTCGAGGTCGGGTCCTGGACAGACCCCCAAACCGGATTCGTCAGCTTGCTGCGCCTGCGCAATGCCAGCTTTGCCCTGGCTTGACGACAATGCTGTCACTTGCCTTGTCGGACGTGAGCGTCTCCTATCCGGGTCTTGCAGAGCCCGCGCTTTTTCTATCCGATCTCTCGATCACCGCCGGAGAGCGGGTCGCTGTGACGGGGCCGTCGGGATCCGGCAAAAGCACACTCGTCAACATCCTGACAGGACTCGATCGCGCTACACGCGGCAGCATCGTCTGGCAGGGCACGGATATCGCGCGGCTGTCCGAGGGCGCGCGCGACAGATGGCGCTACCAGAATGTCGGTCTCATCATGCAGGACTTTCACCTCTTTGCCGGACTGAGCGCAATAGATAACGTGCTGCTCCCAGCCCGTCTGCGCCTCGATGCCGACAACGCACTGAAAGCCCGGGCCGCGTCGCTTCTCGATCGCGTGGGCCTTGGTGGCCGTGATCAGCCCATCGCGACCCTGTCGCGGGGGGAGATGCAGCGTGTCGCGGTGGCGCGCGCCGTTTTGCGACGGCCGGGGATTCTCGTGGCGGACGAGCCTTCGGCCAGTCTCGATGCGGCGAGCGGCGCCGTCGTCGCCGACCTGCTGGATACCCTGAGCCGGGAGGATGGCACGACCTTGATCGTCGTGAGTCACGACGATCGCATCGTCAACCGGCTGGATCGGCGGATCCATCTCATTCGCGGCCGGATCCACCCCGATGAAAGTTCCTCCTCATGATGCGGCTGATCCTTGCCGACCTGAGGCGTCTTTGGCTAGGCGCCGCTGTCGTCCTGGTCCTCGTTGCGCTGGCCACCGCTCTCGGCATGGCGGTCACGCTTCAGGAGCGCGCCTTGCGCCTCGGCAGCGCGCGTGCGGCCGACAGCTTCGATCTCATCGTTGGAGCGCCGGGCAGTGAAACGCAGTTGGTGCTCTCCACTGTCTTCCTCCAACCCTCGCCGCTTCCCTTGATGAAGGGCGACGTGCTTGCAAGGCTCGCCGCGGATCCCCGGGTCGCCTTCGCAGCGCCGGTCGGATTTGGCGATTTCTTCGGGACTTATCCTATTGTCGGCACCTCCTCGGACCTGGCGACGGATGCCGGACACCGTCCTCTTGCCGAGGGAAGACTCTTCGCACAGACACATGAGGCGGTCGCAGGCGCGGGGACGGATCTCAGGGTTGGTGACATCATCCATCCGATGCATGGCCGCCCGGACCAGAGCGGGTCGGTCCACAAGGAGGCCGCCTACAGGGTCGTCGGCCGAATGGCCCCTTCCAACACGCCATGGGACCGCGCGATCCTCGTGCCCATCGAGGGAGTCTGGGCCGTGCACGGGCTCCATGCCGGCCGGCATCAGGAGCACGAGGGCGAGGAGCCTGACTCTCACGACGGAGACGAGCCGTCCCGCCAAATCCACCAGAGCGGAGGCTGGGCGGCGGATCTGCCCGGTCTGCCGGCCATCGTGGTCAAACCCAAGACCATCGCGGACGCCTACAGGCTAAGAGCTGCCTACCGGACGGACTCGGCTCTGGCGGTGTTTCCCGGCGAGGTCCTCACCAATCTCTACGGCACCCTGGGTGATGCCAGAACGGTCCTGGCACTCGTCGTGACCGGTGCGCAGGCGCTTGTGGGCGCTGCCATCGCCCTGATTGCTATTGGCCACGTCAGTCAGCGGCGGCGCCAGATCGGCGCTCTGAGGGCGCTCGGTGCGCCTCGGATCGCCATTTTCGGAATCGTCTGGGGCGAAATTTTCGCCCTCGTGGCAGCGGGTATCACGGCGGGGCTCGGCCTCGCGTATCTTGCCGCGCGGCTCATCTCTGCCGAGATCAGCAAAGGAAACGGCGTGACGTTGCCAGTGGCGTTTGAGGGCAGCGACGCCAGCCGCGTGCTGGCATTGGTCGCCGCTGCGGGACTTTTGGCTGCAATTCCGGCAGCCCTCGCCTACCGCCAGCCAGCCACGGCGGCGTTGCGACACTAGCCGCTCTCCAAGGATCCCCGATGCTGGCATGCTTGAGGAACTCGCATGTTTGAGGCATTGTCGGTCGTATTCCGAATTCCCGGACTCAAAGCGGCATCACCAAACTTGGAACTGCGCCAGCTTCGCTACTTCACGAAAATCGTCGAGGCGAAGAGCTTCGGCAAGGCTGCGCTCAGCCTCGGGCTTGCCCAGCCGGCCCTCAGCCAACAGATCCGGAAACTCGAGGAAGAACTCGGCGTTCTCCTGCTTGTGCGCCATTCGAGTGGCGTTGTGCCCACCGAACCTGGTGAGGTGCTCTTCGGCCATGCCCAATCCATTCTGGCTCATATCGAACGGGCTGCCCACGAAACCCGAGACAGGGGCGATGCGATCAGCGGCAAGGTCGACCTCGGTATGCCGGCGCCCCTCTGCGTCGCCTTTGGACCACGAGTCCTGCGCGAGGTGCGCGAGTTCTTTCCTCAGATCGATCTTCGGCTCGTGGAGGGCCGCAGCGTCCACCTGGAGGATCAACTGATCGAGGGCTCTCTCGATCTGGCCGTGCTCTATGAGCCCTCGTCCACGAAGCTGCTTCTGCACGAGCGGCTCGCAGTCGAGGAACTCGTTCTCATCGGCCCGCATTCGGACACGGCCCTTCCGGCTCGCCTTTTGCATCTCGAAGCGTTGGCGAGCTTCCCGCTGATCCTACCGACGACGGTGCGCGGCTTCGTCGAAAGTGCGATGCAACATCGTGGCGTAGGACCTCAATCGGTCATCGAGCTGAATTCACACCCGACCATGATGCGACTCGTCACCGAGTGTTTCGGCTACGGTCTCCTGCCAGAATTGTCGATCATCGACGGCGTGCGAGCCGGACGTTTCCGGATTTGCCGGCTGCCTCAGCCGGAGATGAGCCATCGAGTCGTTCTGTCCTCAGCAACGGAGCGGCCCCTGTCGAGGGCAGCCCGGGAGATTGCCCGACACCTGCGCCCGCTTCTGATCGACTGCTACCGGACGTCAGGTCTTCAGGGGTCTTCGGCCAATCAAGCGTTGCCCATAAGCGAAACTGCTCTCTGAGATCAGGCGAAGCTCTCTATCGGCCGACGGCCCCCGCCATTATTTTGAAATTTTTATCCTGATTGATTTCTCTGATACAAAGTATAGCGAAATCATTGTGCAGTAATTGCCCAATATAAATTCAACATGCGACGTGCATTCGTTTGCATTCTCCTGCGTCATTTCGATACTCTGACAACACTCGTCGCCGGACCGCGCATCTGCGTTCGACGCGAACCATGGAGGCCGAAATGATCGCGACTCCCTCCCATCTTTTCGGACTCGAAGCCGCGCGCGGTTCGGCTTCAATCGCGCTGGTCGTCGTCGACATGCAGTTCTTCGATGCGCACCGCGACTGGGGCGAGGGACTGACAGCCAGGACGCTCGGCGTCTCGCACCTCTTTGAGGAGTATTTCGAGCAGATCGACTCCATCACGCCGGCCATTGCGCGTCTCCTGGCGCTTTTCCGGCAGAAATCCATGGAGGTCATCCACCTGCGGGTGTCGGAGCTCACACAGGATTCCCGTGACGTCGGGTTGAAGCAACTGGTGCGCGGGCTCGTAGTGCCGGTCGATAGCAAGGAGGCGGAGTTTCTTCCGCATCTCGAGCCCGAGCCGAACGAGATCGTCATCAACAAATCATCCTCCGGAGTTTTCGCGTCGACCAATCTCGACCGCATTCTTCGAAACATCGGCATCGACACCTTGGTCTTCGTCGGCACGGCAACCGGGGGCTGCATTCAGAGTGCGGTCTATGACGCGACTGATCTGGGCTACAACGTCGTTCTCGTCCCGGATGCGTGCGCCGACACGACCAGACAGGGGAATGAGGCTTCTCTGGCTGCACTCGACGCTCAGGCGACCGCAGCGATGACCGCGGCAGAGATCGAGGCTGCCCTGCGCCACCTCCCCGATGTAGATCCGGCAGCGCGAAGCGGCCTGGAGCGCGTACGCGCCTATATGTTGTCTGATCCCTACCTCCCCAATCTGCAGTCGGGGGAGACCATCGGCCCTTATGCCACGATTTTCGGACCTGCCGTTCCCCTGACCATCCGCAAGGAGACGGCAGCTTTGGTTCTCGTGGATTGCCAACGCCTGACATGTGACCCGCGCCATGAGCCGCGCGGTTTGACCGCTGGACCAGTGGATTATTCCGGCTATTTTGAGCGCGTGGAGAAGGCCCTTCCCCGCTTGGAAAACCTGCTCGCCGCCTGCCGCCGGAACGGCTACCCGGTCATCCACGTGCGCACGGCAGGTTATCTTGCCGATGGACGCGATCTGTCGCGCAAGCGCCGTCAGCAGGGCGTGCGAACGACCGTCGACAGCGTCGAGGCGGAGTTTATGCCGCAAGTCGCGCCGCGCCCGGGCGAGGCGGTTTTGAACAAGCCCGGCAGCAGCATCTTCAATGGCACCGGTCTAGACGCCATCCTGGCCAATCTGGGCATCGAAAACCTGATCCTGGCCGGCGCCTCCCTCGACGGCACGATCGAGTCGTCAATGCGGAGCGCTGGCGACCGCGGCTACGGAACATGGCTGGTCACCGATGCCTGCGTGGCGGCAGCCGCCGTGGAGACTCAGTTCCTCGACGCGGAGCGCGGCATCATCAACGCGCGGACGTTGGACGAGACACTCGCCGTTCTACCCGAAGCACAATCTGCAAAGCCGCATCCTGCCGAATCCTGAAACGTATCTGGGGAATTTGTCGATGAGAATGATTCACGCCCGATGCCTCTCCGCCGCCCGGATCGCCATATCGGCGAGCCTGCTTTCCCTCGCCGCTTCACAGGGGGCTGTTGCGCAGACGCCTCCGCTGACACAGGGCGGCACGCTCAACTGGGCATTCATTCTGCGTTCGCAAAGCCTGGATCCAAACGTGTGGTCCGGCAACAGCGACGTCGCTGTGATGCGCCAGATCTACGATCCGCTGATTTGGTCCTCGGCACCCGGGCAGTACGAGCCCGGCTTGGCGACGGCCTGGACAATTTCGCCTGACGGTCTCGTCTACACGTTCCAGCTCCGCAAGGACGTGACGTTCCACGACGGCACACCCTTCACCGCGAAAGCCGTCAAGGCGACATTCGAGCGGATTGCCGACCCGGCCACAAAATCTCTCATGACGGGCGCCATCGGAACCTTCGAGTCAGCGGAGGTGATCGACGACTACACCGTCTCGATCAAGTTGAAGCAGCCGTGGGGCGCGTTCCTTGCCAATGTCAGCGGCGTCGCGCTCTCGCCCGTATCGCCGGCAGCGATCCAGAAGTTTGGCGCCCAGATCGGGCAGAATCCGGTCGGGACAGGCCCTTTCATGTTCGATAAGTGGGTCGGCAACGACCTCCACCTGAAGCGGAATCCGACTTATAACTGGGCGCCGGCCATGATGGGCAGGACCGGCCCCGCGCTTCTCGACGGCATCGTCGTGAAAGAGGTGCCGGAGGCATCGACACGGATGAACGCCCTGCGTAGCGGCGAAGTCAACCTGACCCATTTCCCCGTTCTGTCACAGCTCGGCTCGATGGAAACTGCCGGTTTTCAGGTCATCCGCATCGATCAGCCAGGATTTGCCTGGAGCTTCCCGATCAACATCACCAAACCGCCGACAGACGATCTCAAAGTCAGGCAAGCGATCCTCGCCACTATCAACAAAGACCAGGTGGTGCGCAGTGTGATGTTCAATCAGGCCAAGCCCGCTTTCGGCCCCCTGACGGCGCCAACCTTCGGCTACGATCCGGCCGTCAAGTCCACCTCGACCTATGATCTGAAGAAGGCAGCTGCGCTGCTCGACGAAGCGGGCTGGAAACTGCCGGCCGGCGGGACGATTCGGGAACGTGCCGGAGAGAAACTCAAGCTCGAAATGATCATGTTCGATTCCGGCCCCAACAAGGCGATCTCCGAACTGACGCAGGCGATGCTCCAGCAGGTCGGCTTCGACGTCACATTGTCCGTCACGAACTATCCTGCCTTCGCGGCGAAGGTTGCCGACAGCCAGTACAACCTGGCTCAGATGCGGTGGTCCGCGCTCGATCCTGACCAGGTCATCCCGACCATGTTCAGCAGCCGGCAGATCACCGGTGGCGGACAGTTCAACCGCACGCGGATTGCCGATCCTGCCCTCGATAAGAAAATTGCCGAAGCAGGCGCTTCGACAGATACGGCGCTTCGCAAGAAACTCTACGGAGAAGTCCAGATGGAGGTCATGAAGAACGCCTGGCTGGCGCCGATCTATGACGACGTCTGGTTCTGGCTCGCGCAGCCTTCGGTCAAGAACATCAAGATCGATCTTGAAGGGCGTCCGCTCTTCTACGTGATGTCTCTCGCCAAGTAGGCCTCGGCTCGTTCGACAGGCAGGATGTGAAGCATGACACGATACGCCCTCTGGCGGATAGGAGCAGTCATTCCGGTGCTCCTCGGCGTGACCTTCGCCGTGTTCTTCATGCTGCATGTCCTGCCTCTCGACCCGATCCAAGTGATGATCACTCAAACGAGCAGCGGGCAAGCTCCATCGGCCAGCGCGACAGAGCAGACAATCGCCAATCTCAGGCGCGAATTGGGACTGGATCGTCCCCTCTACGTTCAATACGCATCGTTCTTATTCAAGGGACTCAGCGGGGATCTTGGCATCTCGTTCCGGAGCCATCAGCCGGTGGTCGACCTCCTGCTCGCCCAGTATCCCTATACGATCAGGCTCGCCCTGGCCGGTCTGCTGTGCGCCGTGGTTCTGGGAACGACATTCGGGATCATCGCAGGGCTGATGCCAGGCTCGCTAGTGGACAAGTTCCTGCTGCTGGTGGCGACGCTGGGCATTGCCGCGCCATCCTTCTGGCTCGGCCTCATGCTCATTTATTTCCTGGCCATCGTCTTTCCCATCTTTCCTGTGCTTGGCGTCGGACGTCCGGAAGCCATCCTTTTGCCGGCCCTCACGCTCGGCCTGCCCGGCGCCGCCATTATCGCGCGGCTGACCCGATCCAATCTTGCGGCCACCATGAAGGAAGATTTTATCGTTACGGCGCGCAGCAAGGGGTTAAGCCGGCGTCTGATCCTTCTGAAACACGCACTTCCCAACGTGCTGCTGCCAGTTCTGACGGTCATCGGATTGCAGTTCGGAAACCTGATGACCGGCACAGTCATCGTCGAGACGGTATTCAGCCGGCCTGGCATTGGGCGTCTTGGCGTCGACGCCATTCTGCAATCCGATTATCCCATCGTCCAGGGATTCGCCGTGGTCCTGGCGACGACCTATGTGTTCGTCAACCTCATCATCGATCTGGCCTATATGTGGCTGGACCCGAGGATCCGTTACGCATGAGCCAGCCCCAGGATATGATGGCTGACATGCAGGATGGGACGCCAACGACCGTGCTCGCGATCCCAGCGACGAGACCCAGGCGACGCAAGCCCGTATGGCGTCGCCTGCTGTTGTCCCCGAGCGCGATCGCCCTGATAATCATCGTCCTGCTTGCGGCATTCGCCGGGGTGATCGCGCCCTACGGCGAAGCGCAGATCAACCCTGTTGCGGCCCTTGAACCGCCGTCATTCGCGCACCTGATGGGGACCGACACGTTCGGGCGGGATATCTTCTCGCGTGTTCTCTACGGCGGGCGGCTGTCGCTGATGATCGGATGCTCGGCCGCAGCCATTGGCGCAACGATCGGCGTCCTGGTCGGGATGGCGGCGGGCTATTTCGGCGGCCGCATCGACAGCATCGCCATGCGCATTATTGACGTCCTGCTCGCCTTTCCCGGAACGCTTCTGGCGATTGTCATTGTGGCCGTGCTCGGTCCTAACCTGCTCAATCTCGTTCTTGCGGTCGGCATCGCGTCCGTGCCCGGCTACGCCCGGCTTGTACGCAGCCTGTCTCTGTCGATCCGCGAATCCGACTATGTGACAGCGGCCCGCGCAACCGGTGTGCGATCCTGGACCATCATTTTCCGCCACGTTTTCCCCAACCTGCGCAACTCCGTGATTGTCTATGCGACCTTGAACATCGCGACCGCCATCCTCAACGCGGCCGGACTCGGGTTTCTGGGGCTCGGCTCGAAGCCGCCGACGGCCGAATGGGGCCTGATGGTTGCAGACGGGCGGGAGACTCTCGAGATCGCCTGGTGGATCACAGCATTTCCAGGCCTTTCAATCCTCGTGACTACCCTCGTGATCTATTCGTTCGGCGAAACGCTGACGGCCGCGCTCGATCCCCGCCAATCCCGCCAATAGCCTGGTCCCTGCCGCCCGGAGGCTCCCGTGCCATCGCGAACACCCTACAACATGCTGATGCGAGCCATGCCACTCGCCCGCCTCTCACCCGGCAGAACGGCCCTTGTGCTCATCGATATTCAGCACCACACCACAACCCGCGGTGAGGGACAGGATGCCGAAGCCCGGCTACGGGGGATCGCCGGGGAGTTCGACGAGTACTATCAGCAAGCGGAGGCGGCGATCAGGAACGTCAGCAAGCTTCTTGCCGCGTGCCGCGCCCGCGCGATCGATATCGTCCATGTGGTGAAGGCCGATGACGGGAATGTCTCGCGACAGTTTCGCCTGGGTGGCCTCACCTTGCCTAACGCCGAGAGCGCCAGCGACGACATCCGGCCGGAAGCTGCCCCCCAAGATCGTGAGACGATCATTCCACGCGGAGTCTACAGCCCGTTCTCGACATCAGATCTCGAGGCGCATCTGAAAGCGCGCGGAGTTGAGACCGTCATTCTGGCAGGCATGCTGGCGAACGTGACGATCGCACTCGCTGCTCGCGAAGCCGCCGACCGCAGTTTCGACGTGCTCGTGGTGCACGACGCATGCGCCAGCGAAACGCTGGAATGGCACGGGCTCACCATGCAGGGGATCGGTGGAGGAGGCATTCGCGTGCTGTGGGCGCAGGACATTCTGGACATGCTGGAGGGAACCCGACAATGAGACGCGTCCGCACCGTTCTCGGCGACATTCTGCCCGAGGAACTCGGCGTTACGGCCGCCCACGAGCATCTCTACTGCGACCAGCGCCTCTGCAGCGAACCGGATTTTCCCCGCAAGGTCGAGAAGATGGTGCTGCTCGATACCGACCTGATCGTTCAAGAAGCCGGCTACTTTCATGAAGCAGGCGGTCGGGCAATCGTCGAGGTCACGGTGCATGGCTGGGGCCGCGACGTGAAAGTTTTGTCTGAGATTTCGAGGCGTACGGGGCTTCATGTGGTGGCGACCTCCGGGTTCTACGTGGAAGATTGCCTGCCGGCATTCGTGCGCGACAGTTCTGTCGAAGCGTTGGCCGCATTTTTGGTCTCGGAGGTGATGGTCGGTGCCGACGGTTCTCCTTCACGGGCGGGGCTCCTCAAGGCCGCGGTCAGCCGGGCGAGGATCGAGGGCGCGGAAGAGCGTTGCACGCGCGCGGTCGCGCGGGCTCACCTCCAGACCGGCGCTGCCATTACGACCCACACATCGGCGTCGTCGCGCTTCCAGATCGACGGCGGCAATGCAGGCACGATGTTCCTCGATCTGTTCGAGGCTGAAGGCGTCGACCTCGGGCGTGTGATCATCGGGCATTGCGATGAGAACGCGGACCTGCGTCAGCTTGCCAACCTCATGGATCGCGGCGCCTACGTCCAGTTCGATGTCATCGGCAAAGAGCACTGGCTTCTCGACACGACCCGTGCCGATCTCATTGCAGGCCTTCTTGACCGCGGGTACGGCCATCGACTTCTTCTGTCGACGGACAGGACGCGGATTTCCGAGCTCAGGATCTCCGGCGGCAAGGGCTACGATCACGTCTTGCGCAAGTTCGTCCCCCTGCTCAAGGACCGTGGCGTCGACGATGCCGCGCTCGAACTGCTCCTCGTTACAAATCCCGCAACAATCTTCAGCATGCCCTTCCCCATCCAAGAAGAAACGCATCATGAATGAACACGCAGAAATCCTGGCCCACATCCATGCCCATCTCGACGAGCACATCTTGGGCATCCAGCGCTTCGTCCGCCAACCCAGCATCAGTCTCGACAAGCGCGATCTTGCCGCCTGCGCGGCGGTGTTCGCCGAGGAACTCAAGGCTGCCGGTTGCGAGGACGCCGAGATCGTCGATCTCGGTGACGGCTATCCCGGTGTCTGGGGGAGCATTGATTGCGGGCAACCCGAGACGCTGCTGATCTACGGCCATTACGACGTCCGCCCGGTCGGGACCGAACCCTGGACGTATGGCGCCTTCGATGGCGCAATCGCGCCATTCGGCGGGTTTCCCAAGACCATCGTGGGCCGTGGCGCTGCCGCAAAGGGGCCGCTGCTCGCTTTTGTCTACGCGATGAAGGCAATTTTGGCTGTCAAAGGCACCCTGCCCGTCAACCTGATGTTCCTCATCGAAGGCGCGGAAATTCTCGGCAGTCCGAACTATGGCCGTCTTGCCGAGACGCGCATGGACCGCCTCCAGAAGGCGACTGCCCTCTATGGTCCGCGTGCCGGTCAGGATGCAAGCGGCGCTGTCGGATTCACGCTGGGCTATAAGGGGCTCATCTATTTCGATCTGGTCGCCAGCACGGCAGCTTGGGAGCGGGGCCCCCAGGGTGGAGCCGTGCATAGCGCTACCAATGCTGTCGTGGACAATGTCGCCTGGCGCCTGATCCAGGCGATGGCGACGATGACCGATCCGGCGACCGGAGCCATTGCAATCCCGGCGCTTCTTGCGGCGGTGTCGTCGCCAAAGACCATCGAGCCGTGGGAAGTCCCCATGGTCGAAGGCTTGCGCGGTAAGCTCGCAGAGCGCGATCCAAACGGGGTCATCCCTGGCCTGTCGCCCCAGAGCCCGGTCCGACGCTTCCGCGATGATCTCTCGGGAGCGGATCTCGCCGAGACCTACATGTATGGCCCATCGATGAATGTCAGCAGTCTTCGTTCCGGCTACACCGGACCCGGGACCAAGTCCTTCCTGTTGCCGGATGTGGCCCGCGCCACCATCGATCTCCGCGTCGTGTCCGAAACGCCGGCTGCGGAGATCGTTCAAATCCTCCGCGACCACCTCGACAACGCCGGATTTCCCGACGTGGCCATTGAGGCCCATGCCGCCTATGACTGGTTTCAGACGTCGATTGAATCACCCCTCGTCCAGTCGGCCATCCAAACGCTTGCAGAAAAGGGCCATCCCTCATTGCCCTGGGCCATGCAGGCCTTTGGCGGTCCTTGGGCGCATTTCGGCAAGACGCTTGGGATCCCGTCTTTGCAAGGCGCGGCGCCGGGTCACGGCGCGCGTGCCGCCACCAGCGACGAGTTCTTCGTACTGGAAGGACAAGGCCCGGTGGTCGGACTGGCCGAGCTGGAAGCGCATTTCGTCAGTTTCCTCTACGCCTACGCGGGGATGGGACATGCCGCTGTCGCGCGCGCGCCGGAAAGCGTCACGTGACGACAGCCTCCTCCGCTCCGTTGCTGAAGGTCAGAAACCTCTCGGTCTATTTCCGGCTGGAGGAAGGCGTTCTCACGGCAGTTGACCGCATCAGTTTCGACGTGTTCGGAGGTCAGATCCTGGGTCTTGTGGGCGAGTCCGGCAGCGGCAAGAGCATGTCAATGCTGGCGCTTGCGCGGCTGATCCCGCAAGATATCGGCATCATCGCGGCCGATGAGTTATCGTTCGACGGAGAGCCGGTTCTGAGCATGAACACGCGACAGCTCAAGGCGTTGCGAGGTCCCGGCATCGGCTTCATCTTTCAGAACCCGCTGAGCAGTCTCAACCCGCTGCTGACCATCGGTTCACAGATCAGTGAATCCCTGCGGAGCCATATGGGCCTCTCCCGAAAAGCCGCGGCCACGCGTACCATCGATCTGCTGGCCCGGGTCGGAATTCCAGACCCGAAGCAGCGCGTCGACGACTACCCGCACCAATTCTCGGGAGGAATGCGCCAGCGCGCGATGATCGCCATGGCGATCGCCTGCGAGCCGAAACTCATCCTTGCCGACGAGCCAACGACGGCACTTGACGTCACCATCCAGGCGCAAATTCTCGAATTGCTTGTGTCCATAGTCGAAGAGACCGGCGCTGGTGTCATTATCGTGACCCACGATCTCGGGGTGGCAGCCAACATCTGTGACCACGTCAATGTGATGTATGCTGGCCAGATCGTCGAATCCGCGCCGGTCGATGACCTCTTCTACCGGCCAAGCATGCCCTATACATGGGGGTTGCTCGACTCCATTCCGCGCATCGACCATGCGGCCACTGATGTTCTTCCCTTCATCGGTGGACGTCCGCCGGACCCAATGGATTTCGGCAGCGCCTGCCGGTTTGCGCCTCGCTGTTCCTATGCCCGCCCAGCCTGCATTGCCCGCATGCCGAACCTGAGTGACCGCGACGGGGTCGCTCACCTCGCGCGATGCCTCGGAACGGAGTCTTCGGGATGGCTGGAGGTCCAGTCGTGACGGGCCCGGCCCCCTCTTCGCCTTTGCTGGATGTCACCAATCTGGTCGTGCAGTTCCGATCGCGCGGCAAACTGTTGTCGGAACGGTCGCGGACATTCAACGCGGTCAACGACGTGTCGCTGCAAATCATGCCGGGCGAAAGTCTGGGCCTTGTGGGCGAGTCTGGATGCGGCAAGACGAGTTTCGGCCGGGCGATCCTGATGTTGAACCGGCCAGCCGCCGGCAAGATCCATTTCGATGGAACGAGCATCACCGATCTGCCAGCGGAACGCCTCAGGACTATGCGTCGGCACATGCAGATGGTGTTCCAGGACCCCTACAGCAGTCTCGACCCTCGGATGACAGTCGGCCAGATTGTCGGGGAACCGGTGAAGACACACGAGCCTGCGCCGCTGCGGACGATCCGCGAGAAGGCTGCCGCGACGCTGGAGATTGTCGGCATCGATCCGCGCCGCATGGACGATTATCCGCACCAGTTCTCCGGGGGACAGCGGCAGCGCATCGGCATCGCACGGGCCCTGGCGGTGCGGCCGAAATTCATCGTCTGCGACGAGGCGACGTCGGCCCTCGATGTGTCGGTCCGTGCGCAGATCCTGAACCTGCTTGTCGATCTGAGGCAGCGATACGGGCTTACATACCTGCTGATCTCTCACGATCTTGGCTCACTTCGGCATATGAGTGACAGGATCGGAGTGATGTATCTCGGCAAACTCGTCGAGATCGGACCCGTCTCGGCGATGTATGAAACGCCGGGGCATCCGTATACCCAGAGTCTTCTTTCCGCGATGCCCGTTCCGGATCCCCGGCTGGAACGGGCGCGCAAGCGCATCGTGTTAAGCGGCGATGTTCCAAGCCCTCAGGCAGCACCCACGGGCTGCTGCTTTCACACCCGATGCTGGCTCCGCGAGCACCTTGGCCGGCCTGCACGCTGCCATGAGCAAGAGCCGGAATTGCGGGCGACGATGCGGGGAACCAAGGCTGCGTGCCACTTTTCGGAGGAGGCGGCAGCCCAGCGCCCTGTCACCTCTTCCACGGATGGTGTCGCCACGAACCGACGCGTCATCGTCCGCTCGTAGGCGAGATTGGCCTACGCCCGGGTGGGTCAGCCACGAGACCTATCCCACAAGAGCGTTCGCCGGGCTCCCGTGATCGCACACAGAGGTACGGCGGCAGGAACGCGTCCGATAGAGAGGGCGTTCTTTCACGAGACCGCCGCTGAGATATGACAATGATGAGCGCACCCTTTAGAGACAACGCCGCTGACAGCCGGTTCGAATGGGACGTGGATGGCCAAACGATTTTCGCCACCTATGAGCGAAGAGGCACCGATCTCCTGATCAAGCACGTAGAGGCCCCTCTATCCCTCCGCGGCACGGGCCTCGCCGGACATCTCATGGCCGCGATTGTCGAATTGGCGCGAGCCGAGGAACGTCGGGTTGTGCCGCTGTGCGGTTACGCCCGCGCTTGGATTCTCGGCCACTCGGATAGGGGCGCAGCCGCAGGCGATCCGCCGTCATAACAATATGGTGTTCCGTCCGCGATGCAGACCGCCTGCCATGTCGCGTTCCATTGGCATGTCGCTTGCGAGTGGGACTGCCGTAGCTCCTGAAACTCGGTTGCGATTACCTGTGACTTTGCGTCGGAAATCTCGACGCCCATCGCTTGCGAGGCCAAATCCAGCTCTCATCGGCAAACTTGGCCGTTTACAATTCCCTTGCGTCACATCCAAGATCTTCAAGTCGACTTGATTCGACCATTTCCGTTCAGGGGGTTCCGTGCGCAAACTTCGTCTAATGGTCCTTTCCATGGCTGTCATGCCGGTCGCGCACTCAGCCACGGCGCATCCGACAGCACCCCACGGAGAGAAGAGGCAGGTCCTCGGAATTCACCGCCATGATCCGAAGGTGCAACCCACGGAAGACTGGGGCACCTATTGTGTCACGGAACTAGCCCCCGTATTTCGTGAAGCGGTCGCGCTGAACATCAAGGCTGGTCTCTCGCCCAAGTCGTCCCCGATGAAGGTCGCTGTGGTGGCCGGAATGCCCATCCCGGCAGCGCCCCCTGCGGCGCCGCCCAAGATCACCGTGTTCCTGGCAAAGAAATTCGTCACAATGGACCCAGGTTGGCCGGAAGCGACAGCCGTTGCCGTAATGGACGGGAAGATCGTCTCGGTCGGCGTCACATTCGACGATTTGAAGCCGTGGCTGGACAAGTACCCTTACGAAGTGAACGATCAATTCAAGGACAAGGTGATCTATCCGGGGTTTGTGGAAGCCCACACCCACCCCGTCATGGGCTCGCTCGCCCTCAGCCGTCCGTCTCTCAGCTATTTCCCGATGCGCAACCCCTATGGGGCCGACATTCCCGGCGTTAAGACGCAAGCAGAAGCGCTTGCCAAGCTCAAGCAGTTCGTCGCCGATGCAAAGTCGCCGAGCGAGACGGTGCTCACGTGGGGATACGACATTCTCGCCATGGGCTCTGATTTCGACCGCAACAAGCTCGACGAAATCTCGAAGACACAACCCCTGATCGTCTGGGATGCGTCGGAGCATTATGCCTACGCCAACAGTGCCGCGCTCAAGAAGTATGGAATTACCAACAAGACCATCGCCGGCGTGACGGGGGCAGGTGCGTATCCCGACGGCTCATCAAACGGCAAATTCCTCGGGACCGATGCAGCTCGTTTGATCCTGCCCACCGTCATCGCCGAGCAGATGACTCCGGACGCGGCGGCGCGGAACCTCACCTACTTTGGCTCGCTGATGCAGCAGGCGGGCGTCACCACGGCCGGTGATCTGTTCTTCGGCGGCGTCAACATGGATCTGGAACAGCAACTCTCCCGGACTTTCTTCGCGTCGGACGCGTCGAAAGCCCGCATCGTCCACGTGATCGACGGGTTTACCGCAAAGCAGCTTTATGGCGACGGCGCTATCGCCAAGGCGCAGCAGATGCAGCAGCAGGCCACGGACAAGACAATGTTCAAGGGGGTCAAGTTCTATGCGGATGACGCCTTCGTGAGTATGGGGATGGAGATGCAATGGCCGGGCTACATCGATCCGCAGACGTACAAAGGCCTCTTCATGTACTCCTCAAAGGAGGACTTCATTTCCGCCATGCGGCCCTGGTGGAACGCCAACTTCCCCATCCATGTCCATTCCAACGGAAGCGGTGGCAATCAGGTGACACTTGATGCTCTGGCCGCCCTGCAGAACGAGAAACCCCGCTTTGATCATCGCTTCACCTTCGAGCATTTCGGCATCTCAAGCGTCGCGCAGGGGCGGCAGGTGAAAGCACTCGGTGCGGTGGTAAGCACCAACCCCTATTATGTCTACGAGCGCGCCGATCTCTCGGCTGCTCAAATCGGAACTGATCGCGCCTCTCTCGCCTCGCGCATGCGTTCGCTCATAGACCAGGATATTGTCGTTTCATTGCATTCAGACACACCTGTGGGCATTCCGAGCCCGCTCCTGGAAGTCTGGACCGCCGTCAACCGGATCGGCCTGTCGTCAGGCAAGACCCATGCGCCGCATGAGAGGGTCGATGTAGCTCGCGCCATGAAGATGGTGACGATCGACGCCGCATACACACTTGGCGTGGAGAACAAGATCGGGACGATTGAATCGGGCAAGCTCGCGGACTTTGCGGTTCTGAGCGAAGATCCACAGGCGGTCGATCCCATGAAGATCAAGGACATCGCCGTCGAGGCGACGATCCTGGGTGGGATCGTCACGCTTACGTCGGAAACCAGGCATCCCTGAGGTCGCCTTCCAGTCTGATGCAGTCCCCTCCCGCGGCTTCGCGCCTTGGTGGGCGAAATTTTCTAAATGCCGGGGACAATCACGCAGGTGAAGACGGAGACGTCACACACAAAAGCTGCGCCGCCGCTCCCGGAATGCGGGGCGCGCGGCCGTCTGGACAGAGTGCAAACGAGAGGCCTCGGCGTCACGGTGTTCCTGTGTATGGCGCTGTCCGCTCCGTCAGCCTCCCTTGCCGACGAGGGAGGCGTGCCGTTCTGGCTGTCTGGACAATACGGCAGCCTATCCGCCGTGCCACCGCAAAAGGGCTGGGCTCTCACGGCCATGCCTTATCTCTACGAAGGCGGATCGCAAGGACGAACCTTTCAGCGCGGAAGAAGCTTGGCCGCTGGAATCGACGGCACGACAGCTCTCACGCTGCTTCAGCTAAGCTATTCGCCGGATGCCACTTTCCTTGGCGGGAAGCCCTCGTTCGGGCTGGGCTTCGGCGTCGGAGGCAGTTGGACGCGCGCCGCAGCGTCCGTTTCGGCGCTGCCGATTGGCAGCAGTGCAGCCCTTTCCCGCAAGGATTCCGTGGGCGGACTGCTCGATCTATATCCTATTTTCACGAACAGTTGGTCCCGCGGCGTCCACAACTGGATGGTATACGTGACGGGAGATATCCCGACGGGCGCCTATCGGAGCAGCCGGCTCTCCAATCTCGGAATCGGACACGCGGCCGTCGACGCTGGTGGCGGCTATACGTACCTTGATACAACCAGTGGCCACGAGGCTTCCATCGTGATCGGGGCCACCTACAATTTTGAGAATTGGTCGACAGACTACAAGAATGGCATCGATTTGCATATCGACTGGGCCGCATCCCAGTTTGTGACTGCTCAGTGGCAGATCGGAATCGTCGGCTATATCTACTCGCAATTGACGGGCGACGGTGGTTCCGGCGACAAGGTCGGGCCGTTCCAGTCAGCCGTGGCCGCACTGGGCCCGCAAGTGGGATACTCCTTCACCGTCGGCAAGAAGTCCTGGTATGCGAACCTTCGGCTTTATCGTGAATTCTGGGCGCATAACCGCGTGCGCGGCACAGCGGCGTTTCTCACCCTCAATATGCCTCTCGGCGACTGACGCTTCCGGAGCGCACGTCCTGGCAGCCTTCATCAGTCGATCGGTGCAATAAAAACCTCACGCTACTCCCTGTTTGCCGTCACAGTGCCGAGCAAAATATGCACAATTCATCGTCATCAATGATAGTACGAGGCACCGATGAAACCAGGCGCAATGATCACGGTGATTGCCAGCATCGGACTTCTGGCGTCCGTCAGCCAAGCCAGCTCGCAATCCATGAAAGCTCTTTCCAAGGACGAGATCAAGGCGGCGTGCCGTCAGGAGGTCGAGGCGGTCAACCCACACGGATCGTTGTCGACAAAGCGCCAAAGTCGCAATGCTCTCATCAACGAATGCATCACCAGACGCAAGACAGCCCGCTGAGGCTGTGTTCCAGATGCTCGCTTGATCGTATTCCTTCATGAGCTCTGCCAACCGGCAATAGAAAAGACTGCTCGCGGCTCACAAAAGCTGGGCGGCCTCCCTCTGACTTGAAGACCTCAGCGCGGGGTCACGTCAAACCCGAAATAACTGATCGAAAGCTTCTCGATTGTCCCATCAGCCGTCGCCCCGGCCATGCCTTGTCAGACATCACTTCAGCTCGGGATCGATCTCGCGCAGCCCGACGGAGCTGCCGCGACCGAGAATGCCCCCGTTGAATACCCTGTCCGGCGATGGTCATCTGCTCATTGCCCGATTTTTCAGCCGCACCGGACAGAGAGGCAGTCGATGCCATGATGAAATCGATCCGGCCCGCAATAAGCTCGAGAACCTGCTGCTCGGTGGTCTCGTAGTCGCGGATTTCAGCGACATCCTTGAGAGACTTGTAGAGGAATCCGGCAGCGATCGATGTACCCCCACGCCAGTCCCCTTGCCCTTCAAGAGCGGTCCCAGCGCGTCGACCGTGGCAGCGGCACCCGCCTCGTTGATCGGAAAGGGAAAACGTCCTGCCTTCCTCGGGCAGGTTTACCGACACGCTCGACCTTAGGACAGCGAACATCTGCCCCACAGTTCCATAGGCCTCGGGGCGGAGACCTTCGCTGCCCCGCGAACTGCGCGCGACTTCTCCAAGAATTGCGCTCATGATCTCCGGCGCGATGGAGTAGAATCCGTAGGCACCCCACTGGCCAGACGACAGTGCGCACTGCGGCGGAAGTAGAAGCGGGAAGAGGAGAATACCATGCGTGCGAGTCTGTGGCTGGTCCTGGGAGGCCTGCTCGTTGGGGCCTGGCCCGTCCTCCAATCCGGGACGGCGCAGGCCGAGGGCGGCCGGACGCCGATCCGCATCGCCTATGTGCCGCCGAAGGATCCGAGCCATGAAATGCTCTACCAGACACTGCGCAGCAACCGGGTGCTCGAACGTCTTCGCGCCAGTCTTGCTGGCATCACACTTCCCAAAGTGCTGACGATGCGGATAGAGGGGTGCGACGGAGACGTGAACGCGTCGTACGAAGCTTCGGATACGACGCTGACCATCTGCTACGAATATCTCGCCTACATTCAGGAACTCGCTCACGACCTCCCGCCTGCGGCCGCTGCCGAAGGATTGACGCCAGGCAATTACGTCATCGGCCCCTTCCTCGAGGTGGTCCTCCACGAGCTTGCACATGCAATCTTCGACCTGAAGAAGGTGCCGATCCTCGGGCGGGAAGAGGATGCGGCCGATCAGCTCGCCGCTTACGCGCTGCTTCAAATGGGAGAACAGGAGGCCCGCCGAACGATTGCCAGCATCGCCGCGATGTACGCCGTCGAGGCGAAGGACGCGCCACCGCAACTCAAGGACTTCGCTGACGAACATGGCTTGCCGGCCCAGCGCTTCTTCAATCTTCTCTGCATCAGTTATGGAAAAGATCCAAAGACCTTCAGTGACTTGGTCGCAAAGGGCTATCTGCCTAAGGATCGGGCGGAGCAGTGCGCGGGAGAGTACAAACAGGTAGCGTTCGCCGTGTCGCGCCTCATTGCCCCCGCATGGTCAGGGATGCAGCGTCGGGCTCGGGCAGGACATAGGAAGTCGGTGATGCGCGCGGATTCGATTCACTGATATTTGGCACGTGGGAGGTGGCTCCACCGCGCGCACCAGTCTTTGCCATCCCTCCGCGCGTCGGCCCACGGACTCGGCAAGGTCGGCGACGGCAGCCTCCAGCGCCGAACCAGCCAGCACTTCCGGCCTTGCGACCAGCGCGTAGCCGTGTCGGTATCAGTATCTGGTCCGGAGGACCATTCGACAAACGCGACATCAGTCCCCTCCGGCCTAAAAAGACCAAGCTCAGGCGCGACATGACAGGGCAACGACAATACTATGCCGCGAAAGGGACAATCAGGTTATGTGGACAAACAATCGCTATCATGAGGTGTCTGACCGGTTCTTCCAACCGGTCGAGCTGAGCCCGGTCGTCGCGCCGCAACTCGTCCTTCTTAACGAGTCGCTCGCGAGAGATCTCGGACTCGACATCGGCTGGTTGCGATCGGACGAAGGGGTGGCGTGCCTCGCCGGCAACACCGTGCTTCCCGGAACACGGCCCGTTGCGCTTGCCTATGCCGGACACCAATTCGGGAGGTTCGTGCCAGTCCTCGGAGATGGACGTGCACTCCTGCTTGGAGAAGCGACAGATTCACGCGGTGCCCGTTTCGAGATTCAGCTGAAGGGATCAGGCAGGACGCCCTTTTCCCGCGGTGGCGACGGCCGCGCTGCCCTGGGACCGATGCTGCGGGAATACGTGGTCAGCGAAGCCATGCAGGCGTTTGGGATACCCACGACGCGCTCACTCGCAGTTTTGACGACCGGCGAACCGGTCTACCGCGAGACAGTGATGCCAGGCGCGATCCTCGTCCGCGTCGCGGAAAGTCACGTGCGGGTGGGGACGTTTCAGTATTTTGCGGCGCGCGGCGATGTCGACGCCTTGAGACTGCTCGTTGAGGATGTGGTTCGAAGAAGCTACCCGCACCTCGCATCCGTCCCCCCGGCCGAGCAAGCGCTCGCCCTCCTCGACGCCGCAAGCACGCGCCATGCTTACCTGGTCGCGGCGTGGACAGGCGTCGGATTCTTGCACGGAGTCATGAATACCGACAATGTGGCCCTGTCGGGCGAGACCCTCGATTATGGGCCGTGCGCATTCATCGACTCGTACGATCCCGCAGCGGTCTTCAGTTCTATCGACACCGGCGGCCGTTACGCCTATGGCAACCAGCCGCATATGGCAGCCTGGGCGATGGCGCGTCTAGCCGAGGCACTGCGGCCGCTCATCGCGGATGACAAGGCGGTCGCGGACACAGCCGCTCAGGGCGTGGTCGACCGCATGGCCGCGACCTCCCGTCTGGCGCAGGAAACCGTCATGCTGCGCAAAATCGGCCTCACGCCGAAGGATCCCGGTGCACAGATCCTCCTGTCACGCCTGCTCGGAATGATGGCCGAGGCCCATTCCGATTTCACGACAACGTTCACGGCTCTCGGTGAGGCCAACGCGGCGGATGGAACCGACACGCCATTTCTCGCGCAGCTTGAGCGCAAGGAGGCGTCAGCCTGGCTTGGTGAATGGCAAACCGCTCTTCGTGGCAGCGAGGCAGGAGCCTCCGATATCCGCGCCACCATGCGACAAGCCAACCCGCTTTTCATTCCCCGCAATCACCGCATCGAACAGGCCCTGGAAGCAGCTGTCCAGGACGGCTCGCTCGACCGGGTCGAGAACCTGCTGGAGGTCCTTCGCGCGCCCTTTGATCCGCACCCGCGGCTCATGCACCTGGCACTCCCGCCGGAGCCCCATGAACGCGTCCTCCAAACATTCTGCGGGACCTAGAGCACCGACAGGGTCTTCCGCGGTCTGAGCAGGATGGACATCGGAGCATCGGAAGGATCGAGAACCGGACGCTCGCATTGGTCGGGTCAGAGCAGTCGTTCCGCCGTCGGTTTGCAAGGGCCGCGTCCCGGCTCTTGTCACAAAGGCGGGGCTGTGCTCTCGCGGATCACGAGGCTTGTCTCAAGCCGGATGCTGCGCGGTGTCGTCCGGCCTGATAACAGGCTGACCAAGGCAGTTGCGGCAGCCTGCCCGAGTTGGCGGCGTGGCTGGTGAATTGTGGTCAGGGCAGGCTCGGCCACGGCCGCGAATTCAATGTCATCGAAGCCCGCCACGGACATGTCGCGGGGAACCCGCAGGCCGTGAGAATGAACCGTCCGCATCAGGCCAATGGCCATCTCGTCACTGGTGCAGAAAACGGCGGTCGGTCGCGCCTCACGCGCCAGCAGATCTCGACCTGCTGCAACTCCGGACTCGACGGTGTAATCCCCGCCTATGACGAGGCCAGCATCGAATGCGATCTGCTCGGCCTCAAGGCCATCCCGGTAGCCGCGCATCCGCTCCCGTTCAAGGACATTGCCCGCTGGCCCGCTCACATAGGCGATCCGGCGATGCCCCAACGACGCAAGATAGCGCGTCATTGTCTCGGCGCTGAGCCGATTATCGATCTCGATTTGCGGAATGTCCGCATTTGGAATGGCTTCGCACAAGGCGACGAGGGGGATATTGATGGCGACAGGCATGCCCTTCCCTTCCCGGCTTTGCCCGAACAGATGGCCGTTCAGGAGAATGGCACCATCGACCCGCCCGGCCGACGCGAAGGCGGCAAAGTGCGCCTCCTTGACCGGCGACCCGTCGAGATCCCCGATGATCATGCCGTATCCTGCCTCGAACAGGGTCTCCTCGACACCCCGCAAGATTCGCGAAAAGAACGTGTTGGCCAGGTCCGGCAGAACGACGAGCACCATTCCGGTCTTGTGAGAGCGCAACGACCGCGCGGCTGGGTTCGGTACATATCCCGTAGACGCAATCGCGTTCAGCACCCGCGCGAGCGTCTCGGCGGAGACGCGATCCGGGCTCGCGAGCGCCCGGCTGACTGTGGCAGTGGACACATTTGCGAGCTTCGCCACGTCGTGAATACGCGCGACCTGTTGGGCAGGACGGCGTCCGGAACCCGCTTTGCGCCCGTGTCCATCCATCGACAACCCAACCCACCTGAGTCGCGTGTTTGACAGAACAGGCGCTTCCGGTAAAGTAAATGTAATCGTTTACATGCTGCGTTGTCGATCGTCTCGGCAACGCTGCCAGACTGAAACGTTCCGCAAGAGAACGACCGATCATTTCAGGAGGAAACGAATGCCACGCACCCAGACCCCCGGTTAACGCCCAGAGACTCCACGCGCATCGAAGTGCTCCCGGAAAAGGGAGCGCTCCCTTCCCGCTTTTTGCGGATCCGAGGAACGCCATGGAACTCGTCCTTCGCGTTGACGCTATCTCGAAGTCGTTCGGCCCCATCGAGGTTCTGAGCGGGGTTTCTCTCGACGTGAAACGCGGTGAGATTCATGCCGTCATCGGAGAGAATGGCGCTGGAAAATCGACCCTGATGAAAGTCATGTCGGGCCATCTCGCGCCGACCAGCGGCGCCATTTATCTCGAGGATCAACCTGTCGTGTTCGCAACTCCCAGCGAGGCAGAGAAGCGCGGCATCGTCCTCGTCCACCAGGAAATTCTCCTCGCTCCCGATCTGACAGTTGCCGAGAACATTTTCCTTGGACGGGAAATCACCAGACTTGGCCTCATGAATGACACCGCGATGCGCGCGCAGGCGAGACAGGTTCTGAACCAGCTCGGCGCGAGGATCGATCCCAACATCCGCGTCCGCGAGCTCTCCATCGCTGACCGGCAGATCGTTCAGATCGCGCGTGCGCTGCTCGTCCCACACCGCGTTGTTGTCTTCGACGAGCCGACAGCCGTTCTGACACCCGTTGAGGCCGAGAGCCTGTTCGCCATCATCCGCCGTCTGCGCTCTCACGGTGTAGGCGTACTCTATATCTCCCATCGCCTGAGCGAGGTGAAAGCCATTGCAGATCGGGTGACCGTCCTGCGTGACGGAAAACTCATCGCCACTCGCGACATTGATGGGTTTGAGCCAATCGAGATGGCCCGCCTCATGGTCGGGCGTGATATGTCCAAGCTGTATCCCGAAAAGCCCGATGCCGCGTCCGACGAAGTGACATTGAAGGTCGAGAACGCCTCGGTGCCCGATCACGTAGTGGATGTCTCTTTCTCCCTTCGGCGCGGCGAGGTCCTTGGTTTTGGCGGTCTCATCGGGGCTGGGCGAACAGAACTGTTTGAAGGTCTCGTCGGCCTCCGTCCCTTCAAGGGGCGCGTCCTTCTGGACGGAAGTGCGGTCTCGTTTCGCGATGCGCGAGACGCGATGGCCGCTGGAATTGTCTACCTGTCGGAAGACCGCAAGGGCAAAGGCCTTCTTCTGCAGCAGAACCTGCGCATCAATCTCACGCTCTCCGCGCTGCAGAAATTCACGCACGGCCCGTTCATTGATGTGGGCGCCGAAAGGGCGGCGCTTGATACTGCCATCGGAGATTTCGACATCCGGGCGCGTCGCCGCGACATGCTCGCGGGCGAGCTGTCAGGAGGCAATCAGCAGAAGTTGCTTCTCGCGAAAATGATGCTTGCGGAACCCCGAATCGTGATCATCGACGAACCGACGCGCGGCGTGGATATCGGCAACAAGGAGCAGATTTACCGCTTCATCGCAGACCTCGCCCAGCAAGGTCGCTCTGTGATCGTTATCTCCTCGGAGATGCAGGAGCTGATCGGCCTCTGCCATCGCGTGATTGTCATGCGCAACGGCATCGCCGCCGGCGAGGTGCCTCAGTCAGACCTGTCTGAGGACAGGATCGTCTTTCTCGCCACCGGCGTTCATGAAGAGAGGGCGGCCGAGATCGCCGCAGGCCACGTATGACGGATACCGCATTTCGGACCGGCGCCACGGAGCGCCGCTTCAGCCTCGATTTGAGGGCACTCTCGCCGTTCATCGCGCTTGTCGTGCTGATCATCGCCGGCTCGCTCGTTAATCCTGACTTCCTGACGATATCGAACCTGACCAATGTCGCGACGCGCTCTGCATTCATTGCGATCATCGCGGTCGGCGCGACCTTCGTGATCGCGAGCGGCGGCCTCGACCTTTCGGTCGGATCCATGGCAGCCTTGGTCGCCGGCGTCATGATCCTGACGCTCAACAAGGTCGGGGGGGCAGATTCAGCCACGCTTGTGGCCGGAATGGCGGCTGCGATCGGATTAAGCGTAGCCTGCGGTCTCGCAAACGGACTTATCGTGACGTTTGGACGTATCGAGCCATTCATCGTGACCCTCGGGACCATGGGGATCTTCCGATCGCTGGTTGTTTGGTTGGCCGCCGGCGGGACGATCACCATGCGCAACGCAGACCTCAGGGAATTGTATCGCCCGATCTATTTCGGGGACATCTTCGGCATTCCGATCCCCATCATAGTCTTCCTTGTTGTCGCCGGCATTGGTGCGCTGATCCTCTACAAGACATCGTTCGGACGCCACGTCGTCGCTCTCGGATCAAACGAGGAGGTCGCTCGCTACTCGGGTGTGCCAATCTGGCGCGTCCGGACGCTTGTCTATGTCATCCAGGGCGTATGCGTCGGCATCGCCGTGCTGGTCTACGTCCCGCGTCTCGGCTCGGCCACCCCAACGACCGGCCTTCTATGGGAACTTCAGGCCATCACCGCGGTGGTGGTTGGTGGAACCGCCCTGAAAGGCGGCATCGGGCGGATTGGCGGAACGGTGATCGGCGCAATCATCCTGGAGCTGGTCGCCAACATCATGGTGCTGTCGAACTTCGTCTCCGAGTTTCTCGTGGGCGCAGTGCAGGGTGCCATCATTATCGTCGCCATGTTGTTGCAGCGAAGTCTGCATCGCGGGCGGTAGATCCGGGAGGGCCCACCGGTCAGCAAATCGGGGCTCGGCCTAATATCAGGGAGGAAGACATGAGAAAAACGGCATTGAAGCTCGCAACGGCCGCTGGTCTGTTTGCGGGCTTGACAGGCGTCGCCATCGCTCAATCGAAAAACGTAACGATCGGCGTTTCCATTCCGGCCGCGACCCACGGCTGGACCGGAGGTGTCGTCTATCATGCTCAGGAAGCCGCCAAGCAACTCGAGAAAACCTATCCAGGCCTCAAGGTGATCGTAAAGACCTCTCCCGACGGGGCATCGCAAGCGAATGCCCTCGATGATCTCTCGGCCCAGAAAATTGACGCGCTCGTCGTTCTCCCCTTTAACTCGGACGAACTGACAAACCCAGTCAAGGAAGTGAAGAAGCGCGGCACATTCATCACCGTCGTCGATCGTGGCCTCAAGGATGCGACCATTCAGGACATCTACGTGGCGGGCAACAATCCCGAATTCGGCAGGGTCGCTGGAAAGTACTTCGTAGACACCCTTAAGCAAGGCAACGTGGTAGTTTTCCGCGGAATTCCGACGGTGATCGATGAGGAGCGCGTGTCGAATTTCGAGAAGGCGCTCGAAGGATCTGGCGTGAAGGTCATTGACAAGCAGTACGCCAACTGGAACCGCGACGACGCGTTTCGGGTAATGCAGGATTTCCTGTCGAAGCACCCGAAGATCGATGCGGTCTGGGCCTCGGATGACGATATGGCGCTCGGCGTGATGGAAGCGATCCGGCAGGGGAAGCGCGAGGATATCAAGTTCGTCCTCGGCGGCGCCGGTATGAAGGACATCGTCAAGCGCGTGATGGATGGGGACAAGATGATCCCGGCCAACGTCTCCTATCCGCCGGGCATGATCGCAACCGCAATGAACGTGACCGCCGCACAGTTCTTCACCAACGCCCCCATGCGCGGAACCTATGTGCTCAATGCGCTGCTGATTACAAAGGACAACGCGAAGAACTACTACTACCCGGATTCACCCTTCTAGAACGCCGCGCTTCCCTCCCCGTCCTGGGGAGGGAATTTCGAGGAGAAGACGATGAAGACGATGAAGGGGCCGGGCCTGTTCCTTGCGCAATTTGCAGGCGATGTGGCGCCGTTCAATTCCCTCGACGCCATCTGCGGCTGGGCGGCTTCAATGGGATACAAAGGCGTTCAGATTCCGACCTGGGACGCGCGCCTGTTCGATCTGAGCAAGGCTGCGGAATCCGACACCTATTGCGAGGAGGTCGCAGGAACCGCGAGACTCCACGGCCTCGAGATCACCGAGCTTTCGACCCATCTGCAAGGTCAACTCGTGGCGGTTCACCCCGCATTCGACGAAGCGTTTGACGGTTTTGCCGCACCAGAGGTCAGGGGCCGTCCGAAGGCGCGTCAGCAATGGGCTGTTTCACAGTTGATGCTCGCCGCGAGGGCGTCCCGTCGCCTGGGATTGAAAGCGCACGTGAGCTTTTCGGGCGCACTCGCCTGGCCCTTTATGTACCCGTGGCCACAGCGGCCAGCCGGGCTGGTGGACGCGGCATTCGACGAACTGGGCCGGCGATGGCGTCCCATTCTCGACGCCTTCGACGAGGCGGGATGCGATCTGTGCTACGAGATCCACCCTGGTGAGGACCTGCACGACGGAGCGACGTTCGAGCGTTTCGTTGACGCCGTCGGCGAGCACAAGCGCGCCTGCATCAATTACGATCCAAGCCACTTCCTGCTGCAGCAACTCGATTACCTTGCCTTCATCGATCTCTATCACGAGCGCATCAAGGCCTTTCACGTCAAGGACGCTGAGTTTAATCCGACCGGCCGAGTCGGCGTCTATGGCGGGTACGAAAACTGGATAGAACGCGCGGGGCGCTTTCGATCGCTGGGCGACGGACAGGTCGATTTCGCTGCCATCTTTTCCAAGCTCGCCCAGTACGACTATGAATCCTGGGCCGTGCTGGAGTGGGAATGCTGCCTGAAACACCCGGAGGATGGTGCCCGCGAAGGCGCACCTTTCATCCAGAACCACATTATTCGTGTGACAGAAACAGCCTTCGATGACTTCGCCGCCGGGGGGACCGACGCGGCCGCAAATCGCCGCCTGCTGGGTCTGGATCCGACGAGCGGCGCGGGAGGAGAATGATGACGATCAATGCCTCGAACGATAGTGCGGTCTCGCGCCGTCTCCGCCTTGGTATGGTGGGAGGGGGCCGCGGCGCCTTCATCGGCGCCGTTCACCGTATCGCCGCACGCCTGGATGACCGCTGGGAGTTGGTGGCAGGCGCTTTGTCGTCCGATCCAGAGCGCTCGCACCTTTCCGGACAGGATCTCCTCCTAAGCCCGGATCGGGTTTATGCCAACTTCGACGAGATGGCAAAACGAGAGTCCAGCCGGGAGGACGGTATCGATGCAGTTGCCATCGTCACGCCCAATCACGCCCATGCCGCGCCAGCACGGGCATTTCTGAAAGCCGGCATCCATGTAATCTGCGACAAGCCCTTGACGACCACGTTGCGTCAGGCTGAGCAACTGGCGCGTCTGGCGCGGGACAGCGGCCTGATCTTTGCGGTGACCCACAATTATACCGGCTATCCGCTCGTGCGGCAGGCTAGGGCATTGGTGCAAGCCGGTGATCTCGGTGCCATTCGTGTCGTACAGGTCGAATATGCCCAGGATTGGCTGGCGACGCCGACAGAAGACAGCGGTAACAAGCAAGCCGAGTGGCGTACGGATCCGGCCCGGTCCGGTCCGGCTGGAGCAGTGGGCGATATCGGCACCCACGCGTTCAACCTCGCGGAGTTCATCACGAACGACGAGGTATTGGAGTTGTCCGCTGATCTGCAGACGTTCGTCGCGGGACGGCGACTGGACGACAACGCGCACATGATGCTGCGCTTCGCCTCCGGCGCGAAAGGCATGCTGTGGTGCAGTCAGGTGGCGTCAGGCCTCGAGAACGGCCTGCGGATCCGGGTATTCGGCGAGAAGGCCGGCCTCGAATGGCACCAAGAAAATCCGAACATTCTCATCTTCTCACCTCTCGGTGAGCCGCAGAGGCTGATCCGCCGCAACGGCCCCGGTACTGGAGAAGCCTCCCGGGCGGCATCCCGCATTCCCGCGGGACATCCAGAAGGATATCTTGAAGGGTTTGCGCAACTCTATTCCGACGTGGCGGAGCAAATTTCTTCTCGACTTGAGAAGCGAACTCCCAATCCTTTATCCTTGGAGGTGCCCACCGTCGAAGAAGGCGTCCGTGGCGTCCGCTTTATCGACGCCGCCGTTCGATCCTCTCGGCGTAGGGGCGCATGGATTTCGCTGTGAGACGAAGGAGGATGGAACGTCGCGTCAGAACGACGGATTCTACAGCGTATCGATGTTGCTCGTACCGGCCTTCAACGTATCTGTGAACCTGTCGGCAGCGAAAGCTTGAGCCAACCCCAGCGTGTCGAACTGCTCGCTTTCAAAAAGTGTCTTGCCGATAGGCTCGCCGCCGTCTGCAACGTTGGTCTGGAAGATCGCTGCGAGAAACGCGTCGCCGAGCCGCAGAACAACGTAGTTCTCGTCTTGTGGGTGAGACCAGGCGACCTCGGGCTTCAGCGCCGCAAAATCCTCTAGGGAGATCGTCGGCCCTTCCGCGAGCAACATTGCGACGTCCATGGCAATTCTCCTGGGTGGTGCCTTATCCATTACTGCCTCAGAGATCCGACCGCAACGGCGTAAGCAAGCGACGCCGCTCTGGCGCTGCGGTCACACCCCGCCTGCCCGCGCGAAGCCGATGATCGCGTATTTGCACCTTCGCTCCAGTGTCCACCGGCATGGAGGTGAGCGCCGTCAGTCTTCCGGCTTATTCCCACACGCCGCGTATCCCACTTGGTCCCGACGCGTTCATGATGTCCACTCGTCGTAGCGTTCGCATAGCTCTGCGCGTCCCCCAAGTTCGCTCCCGTCCAGCCACTGCGCAATCTTGGAAGCGCAATCGCCGGACGAGCGCAGACGACATTGCCCTTAATTCAGGCTCGTAAGTATACAAAAACACCACATTGATGCGGTTTATTCGCTTGGCATGCCCATTAAAGTATACAATGATGACGTTGCGTACCTTGCTGAACCGCTTACCACCCCGGAGCACGTTCATGACCCGCACCATCCTCACCAATCAGCCACCCAGTCGACGAACAGTCATTAAAGGCGGCATTGCGGCTAGTTCGGTAGCGCTGGCCGGCGTGAGTGCAACTGTTCCTGCTCAAGCCGCTGATCGAGAAATCAGGCTAGGGTTCGTCGGGCCGGTGACCGGAACGTTCGCCGAACTCGGCACCGCGATGCGCGATGGCGCGCAGGTCGCTGTCGATGCCATCAATGCTGGCGGCGGCGTCAAGGTTGGCGACAAGACATATACAATCACCATGGTGATTGGCGACGAGGAGGCCACACCTGAGCGCGCGCTTGCTGCGACGCGCCGCCTGATCGACGTCGAAGGCGTCACAGGAATTCTCGGCTACGCAAACAGCACCAACCTGCTCGCCACAATGCCGCTGCTGCAGGACTCGCGGATCCCCATGATCGACACGAGCGGCCGCGCTGACTCGATCCCCCGGTTGATCGCTGAGAAAAAGATGGACTACCTGTTCCAGCTCAGTCCAGTGAACAATGATTTCGTCGGATTGCACGGCGACATCATCAAGCATTACGGCAAGGCCGATCGTGTCGGAATTCTCGCATTCAATACCGACTTCGCTCGCGAATACACGGTACAGGCCGATAAGCTCTGGCCGGAAATGATACCCGGTGTGAAGATCGAGAAGTATTTCGTTGAAGTCAACAAGATGGATCTGCAACCGGAACTCCTCCAGATCCGCCGCTTCAAACCGCAGTTCCTGTGGGTCCTGTTGACTGGTCCGCAATCCTATCAATTCGTCGACCAGTTTCACAGCTCCGGTATGATCAAGACGATGCTGGTCCTTGGGGACTCGATCTACGGCTCGGACTTGTTCCGCTCAAAGAACGGAAACAAAGTCGACTACCATATGGCGAACGCAATTACGCAGAAAAAGCCTGTAACTGCGCTGACGATCCCCTTCTACGATGCGTTCAGCAAGAAGGTTGGGTTCAACCCGCCCTACTACGCAGTGCAGACCTATGACGGCATGATCATGATGCTCGAAGGCCTCACCCGAATGGCTGCAATCTCGGGGGACGTCAAGAACGACCGAACGGCTCTGCGCGACGCGCTCGTATCAATTGACGCGCAAAAGCCTGTGATTGGCGCACGTGGAAGCCTCGCGTTCTCCTCGCTCGAGACGGGCCGACGCGTTCCGGTAACACCGGTGGTCACGCAATATCAACCCGACAACGTGACAGATGTAGCTTGGCCCCTCGCCCAGGCTGGAAAATTCCTGGATCCCCGCAGCTAGCAACGGAGCCGACCGCGATGCGCGATATCAGCGATCTTCAACCCGTGAGACCGGGGACAAATCTCCTCGCCGAATTCGATCGTGTGTTTGTTAAAGACAGCGAGATCCCGAAACAGCCCATCGGCTCCGCCGAAGGTGCCAAATTCACCGACGCCGATGTGCAAGTGAAGCTGCTGATGGTCGGTGACCGAATGCATATGCTGAAAGTCTACTTCACCAAAGGCTCGGTCGTCCCTGTCCACACTCACCATGACCACTCGACCATCGTTTGTCTCCACGAGGGCAAGCTGAAGGTCAATATCGGTGACGAGACCTTCATCGCCAATCCAGGCGATGTGTGGCAGCACCCGCGCGGCGTGCCACACAACCATGAGGCGCTTGAGGACAGTCATGTCATCGAGATCAAAGCGCCCGCCACGAAGACTTGGTGAGAGGATCGAACATGAGCATCGCCGAACCGCGTATTCTGTCACCGATGAAGGAAATGTTTCGCCGAGATGAGGACATCGAATCCTTCCCACTGACCAATGTCGAAGGGACGAATTTCACGACGCCGTCGAGGATCAAGATTCTGATGGTGACCGAGGATATGCACTGTATCAAGGTCTTCCGGGTCGGAGGAACGGTGGATCCGGTTCATCAGCACGACGACCACTCCACGATCATGTGCCTCCTGTCGGGCAAGCTGATCCTGCATATCGGCGATGAGACCTTCACGGCCGAGCCAGGCGACGTCTGGTACCACCCACAAGGCGTGCCCCATTACACGGAAACCCTGGTCGACAGCGTTCAAATCGAGGTGAAGGCGCCGGCCTGCAAGACCTGGTGAGCGCCATGCCCATCCTCGAAGTATCAGGGATCGGGAAACGCTACGGCGGCATCGTTGCGGTCGAAGATGTTTCGTTCAAAGTCAAGCGCGGCATCGCAACGGGGTTAATCGGTCCCAATGGAGCTGGAAAGACAACCGTCTTCGATATGCTGACTGGCATGCAGCGCGCCGATCGCGGCAGCATTCGCTTCGAAGGGCAGACAATCACCAACCTCGCATCGCATAAAATCAGCCGACTCGGGATTGGACGCACGTTTCAGAGCGTACGCGTATTCGGTAACCTGAGCGTCCTCGAGAACCTCAATATTGCCGAGGCCAACAGCGCGGCACCCGCGCGTCATGGCGCCACCGATCGGGTACACCGCGCACTAGCCCTCGTCGAAATGGAGGAGCATGCCGGCAAACCTGCTGGCGCGCTCTCCTATGGCCAGCGCAAGCTGGTCGAACTAGCGATGGTGCTCGTCCAGGAGCCGCGCCTGATCATGCTTGACGAACCCGTCGCAGGCGTGAACCCCGGCTTGGTCGAGCGATTAAGCGATATTCTTCGGCGATTGATTGACAGCGGCATCAGCCTCCTCCTCGTCGAACACAACATTCGTTTTGTGACCGGTCTCTGCGATCATATCGTCGTCCTCGCCGCCGCACGCATGCTGGCCGATGGAACGCCTGAAGAGATCATGAGAAACCCCGATGTGCTGGAGGCATTCCTTGGCTCCGACCACTGAACCATCGTCACTGGCTGAACTGCGGAATGTCACTGCCGGCTATCGCGGATCTGCGATCCTGCAAGGTCTCAGCCTACGCGCAAACGCCGGCGGAATTACTGGCATCATCGGTCCCAACGGCGCGGGAAAATCGACGTTGCTGAAAGTGCTGCTCGGGTATCTCAGGCCGATGTCGGGAAGCGTTTGGTTTGACGGCAGCGACATTCTCGCCCTACCTCCAGAGGAGCGTATCAGTGCTGGGATCGCATACATCGCCCAGACGAAAAGCTATTTCGCTTCCCAGACGATTGACGAGAACCTTCTGATTGGTGCCTACCTCGTCCGCGACCGCCAGCTGATTGCGGAGCGGCGTGAGGCCGTATTCCGACGCTTTCCAATTCTCGGCACTCGCCGGCGCCAGCTGGCCGGCGTTCTCAGTGGCGGCGAAGCACGTTTGCTCGAGATCGGCCGGATGCTGATGACGGCTCCGCGCCTCGCTGTCCTTGATGAGCCTTCAATCGGACTTTCGCCAAAGATGGTCGATCTCGTCTACGACGAGGTGCGCAAGCTATCTTCGGAAGGCGTTGCGTTCCTGATCGTCGAGCAAAACGTGCGCAAGCTCCTGGCCGTGGCCGACTTCGTGTATGCGCTCGATAACGGCCGCAACAGATTCGAGGGTAGCCCGGCAGCCCTGGCCGATCGCGATCTCCTAGCGGAACTTTATTTCGGTCGACCATCCCGCCATACGCCCGACGCAACCCGGGCTTCGACATGAGCGACATTCTCTACTTCGTCATTCTCGGAATCATGACCGGAAGCCTCTATGGCCTCCTCGGGCTCGGCATGAACGTCATTTTCAGCGTGCTTCGTTTTGTGAACATCTCCCACGGAGACATGTTGACGGTCGGTGCCTATGTCGGCGTCGCGCTTGCTTTTGCAGGTCTCCAGTCCCCCTGGTACAGCATGGCGATCGGAGTGGGAGCCGTCGCCCTGTTGGGCTTGGTGATCGCCCGTGTCTTGCTGGCTCCGATCACGACAGAGGGGCGCGTGAACGAGCAACGGGGCATGGTCGTCACGCTCGGTCTCTCGCTCGTTATCCCCAATCTCATCCTCGAGATCTTCGGACCTGACTACCAGCGCGTGCCTGGCCAGTTCATGACGGGGGTGGTCGAGTTCGGCGATCTCATCATCGAGAAGCAGCGCCTCGCGATCCTGGTGGGAAGCTTCCTCATCGCCGGCGCCCTCATGGTCTTTCTGCGATACACACGCCTCGGCCGCGCTATTCGGGCAGTCGGAGAAAATCCCGAAGCCGCACAGGCCAGCGGAATCAGTGTTCGCCGCATCCATCTCTTGACCTTCACGCTCGGAACGATGCTTGCAGGCGCTGCCGGCGCGCTCGTGACACCGGTGACTTATGCTTTTCCTGCGATGGGCCTCAACTACACGCTCTATAGCATTGCGGTGGTGATCATCGGTGGACTCGGAAGCGTCTGGGGCGCCATCGTGGCAGGTCTCCTCTTGGGCATTGCGGAATCGCTCTCCGTGATCTGGATGGCATCCGGGTATAACGCTCTCGTGGCGCCGATGATGATGCTCATCATGCTGATCGTGAGGCCACAAGGCCTCTTCGGCAGCAAAGCGGCTAGGGCATAGCGATGATGAACCAACCCGCATCGTCGCGCAGCGCTGCGATGATCGCTGTCGCCGTGCTCGCAATCATTGCCCTGGCGGTGCCACGCTTGGCGCCGAACGAATTCATCCTGAGCATCCTCGGCTTTGCGATGATCTACGCCATGCTGGCCGCAAGTTGGGACCTTCTGATCGGCTTTGCCGGGCTGGTCAGCTTCGGCCATGCCGGCTTTTTCGGCTTGGGCGGATATGCCGCCGCGCTCGCCACCTATCATTTTGGATTGTCACCGTGGCTTGGTCTGCCCATCGGCGGTCTAGCCGGAGGCGTGTTCGGCATCCTGATCGGTATCCCGACCCTTCGTCTGCGAGCAGTCTATCTTGCACTTGCGACGCTGGCATTCGCAGAGAGCCTCAGAATCATCGCCACGAACTGGCACGATCTCACGCGAGGATCGCTCGGCTTCAACCTGCACCCGACGTTCTTCCGGCTGAGCGGCGAGGCGGCAAACTCATATTATGTGGTTCTGCTCGTCTCGAGCCTGAGCATTGCAGTCATCTACTACATTGCCCGGCACACAAGCCTTGGCATGACGTTCCAGGCCGTTCGCGATGACGAATTGCGTGCACGTTCCCTCGGAATCGATGTCGTTCGTCACAAGATCGCGGCTTTCGCTCTTAGCGGCTTTTTTGCCGGTGTTGCTGGCGCTCTCTACGCGCACTACCTCGGTCTGATCAGCCCGAGCGAGCTGGGGCCCGCTACAACGATGCTTGTCGTGGCGATGTCGACGATCGGTGGAATCGGCACCATCATCGGTCCGGCCCTCGCCGCCATCGTGCTCTATCTCGCCAGCGAGCTCCTCCGCATGATCGGGTCCACGTACGGACAGGTCGCCATCGGCGCGCTCTTGATCTTCTTCGTCATCCTATTCCCCGAAGGCGTCGCTGGCTGGCTTTCCCGGCAACGTGCGTCATGGCGAAACAAGAGGAAAACATGACCTATCGCATTGGCATCGATATCGGCGGAACGTTCACAGATTTTGCCATGATTGACGACGCGACTGGCGCGCTGTCGTTTGACAAGATCCTGACGACACCGAAGGATCCCTCGCTTGCAGTCATGGAGGGACTTCGTCGGCTTCTCGACACGACGGGCGTCTCCATTTCACAGGTTGTTTCGATTATTCACGGCTCAACATTGGTGACCAACGCCGTCATCGAACGCAAGGGCGCGCCCACTGGCATGCTCGTAACGGCAGGCTTCCGCGATGTCCTTAATATCGCTCTCGAACGTCGCTACGATCTCTACGACCTGCGCATGACACTCCCTGAGCCGATCATCGACCGCGAATGTCGCGCGGAGATCCATGAGCGTCTTGCCGAGGACGGCTCCGTTCTCAGCCCCCTCGATCTCCGGGAAGTCGAGAAAGCCGTGCAAGCTCTCATCGACGAGCATGCCATCACAGCGTTGGCGGTCTGCTTCCTGCATTCGTTCAGCAACCCTTCCCATGAGCAGGAAGCCGCGGCCCACATCACCGATCTTTTTCCAGAGCTCTACGTCACGTACTCGGCCGACGTTCTGCCGTTCATGCGCGAGTACGAGCGTTGGAATACGGCGGCCGTGAACGCCTATGTCCGCCCGCTCGTTGATCGCTATCTCGGCCGCCTGGAGGGCAGTCTCGCCGATCTCGGCTTCAACGGAGCATTCTTCATCATGACGTCAAGCGGCGGCACGGTGACATCGGACATTGCTCGCAGGTATCCGGTGCGGATGCTTGAATCCGGGCCTGCTGCCGGAGTGCTGATGGCTGCAGATGTGGGCCGCCGCGTCGGCGTGAGCGATCTTCTGTCCTTCGACATGGGCGGCACCACGGCAAAAGGCTCGATCGTCCGTGGCGGCCTTCCCCGCAAGAAGTACGAAATTGAAGTCGCCCGCGTTCACGAATACCAGACGGGAAGCGGATTGCCCGTCAAGATTCCCGTCATTGACATGATCGAAATCGGTGCTGGCGGCGGAGGAATCGCGGAGCTGGACGATCGTGGCCTCCTGCGTGTTGGACCGCGTAGCGCCGGCGCCGATCCCGGCCCTGCCTGCTACGGCCGCGGCGGCGAGAACGCGACGCTCAGCGACGCAAACCTGACACTCGGTTATTACGACGCCGACACGTTCCTCGGCGGCACCATGCGTCTTGATCGGGCGGCCAGCGAGCGGGCGATCAGATCTCGTGTCGCATCCAAGCTCGACCTCGACCTCGCGCGGGCGGCGTGGGGAATTCACGAGACGATCAATGAGGACGTAGCACGAGCCTTTCGCGTCCATGCGTCCGATATCGGCTTTGACTACCGCCGCTGCAGCATGGTTGCGTTCGGTGGATCAGGCCCGGCGCATGCGGCACGCATCGCGCGCAAACTTCGTGTTCCAAAAGTGATCTACCCACGAGGGTCAGGTGTCATGTCGGCAATCGGCATGCTGGTCTCCCCGCTATCGTTTCAACTCGCGCGCAGCAATCGTGTCGCGCTCACCGCGCTGACCGCCGAAGCCTTCGCGGAATACTTTGCAGGGCTGCAGGGCGAGGCAGAGAAGGTTCTGTTTCCCCGCACCGAAAACCGGCCCAATCTAACGGTCAGGCGCTCTCTCGACATGCGCTATCAGGGTCAGGGCTACGAGCTCGAAGTAGTCCTGCCAGAGAACGAAACACCACAGATGCTTTTCGATAGCCTTCCCGGAAAATTCGCGGCGGCCTATCGGGATATCTTTTCGCTCAGCTACCTCGATGAGCCGATTGAAATTCTCAACTGGAAAGTCGAGGTCATCGGACCTTCGCCGGTGGCTGCAGACAGCGCGGTGACCGACGGGACCAGCGGCCGAGCGGCTCCACGTGCGACACGACAGGCGTATTTCCCTGAGAAGGGATATGTCGAGTGCCCGGTCTACGACCGCTATCTGATGAGTGCGGGCGACTATGTCGACGGCCCTGCCTTCGTCGAGGAGCGTGAATCCACTTGCGTCCTCGGATATGGCGACCGCGCGACGATTGACCACCACGGAAACCTTGTTGCCGAAATCGGAGGCCTGTCATGAGTACCGAGCGATCTTTTGACGCAGTGAGCCTTGGCATTCTCTGGGACCGGCTCATCTCGGTCACCAATGAAATCGTGCAGGCACTGGTGCGGACGTCGTTCTCGACCATCGCGCGGGAGAACTATGATCTGTCGTGCGTGTTGTTCGACGCAAAGGGGCGCAGTATCGCCCAGGGTACCATGAGCGTTCCCGTGTTCATCGGGACAGCTCCCCAGACCATGCGCCATATGCTCGATGCCATTCCGCCCGAATCCCTAAAGCCAGGCGACGTCATCCTCACCAACGACATTTGGATGGGCACTGGGCATCTCTGGGACCTTAATGTCATGCAACCTGCCTTCAAAGATGGGCGAATCGTTGGCTTTGCCATGAGCATCAGTCATCTGCCCGATATCGGCGGACGAGGATTCTCGACGCTCAACGAGAACATGTATGAGGAAGGACTGCAGATTCCCATCACGCGGATTGTCCGCGCAGGGGAACCCAATGTCGAATTGATTGAACTCATTCGAAAGAATGTCAGGGTCAGTGAACAGGTCATCGGCGACCTCATGGCGAATATTGCCGCAACGGATGTCGGTTGCCGGCAGCTCGTGGAGTTCATGGATGACTATGGCATCGATGATCTCGTCCCGCTGGCCGATGCGATCATCGAGCAGTCGGAAGCAGCGATGCGCCAAAGTATTGCTGCCGTCCCGGATGGTGTCTATCGCAACGAGATCAAGGTTGAGGCCTTCAACGAAGCCGTGACTCTTGCCTGCGCGGTGCAAATCAGCGGCGACCGCCTGATGGTCGATTTCGAGGGCACCGGCCCCATGGTGCCGTTCGCGATCAACGTCCCCCTTTGCTACACAAAGGCAATGGCTGCTTATGCAATCAAGGCGCTGATCCTGCCGCATGTCCCGAACAACGCCGGGTCCGTGACACCAGTAGAAGTGAAAGCGCCTGCCGGATGCATTCTCAACGCTGTGGCGCCAGCAGCGACGGGCGCACGATTCATGGTCGGACACTTCATCGCACCACTGATATTCGGTGCCATCGCGAAGGTGATGCCGGAGCGCGTCCAGGCGGATTCCGGGATGACGAACATCATGAACGTCATCGGTCGCAACCCGAAAGGTCAGGAATTTACAACACTGTTCTTTTCGGCGGGTGGCTTTGGAGCCATGGCGGGTCTCGACGGCCTCGCGACGACTCCGTCTCCATCAAACATGATGGTCATGCCTACAGAGACCTGGGAGGTGCTGACGGGGATCCGGGTCCTGTCGCGGACACTGCGCGCCGACAGCGGCGGGGCCGGAGAGTTTCGCGGCGGCCTCGGCCAGGAAATTGCCATGCGCAACGACACCCGGCACGCGCTGACGGTCTATGCCATGGGCGCACGGACGGTGTTTCCCGCTCTTGGCTCGCGCGATGGCAAGCCGGGCGCTCTACGCAGCTACAGGGTGAACGGCAAGGATGTTCAGGCGCAGGGGCGTTACGATCTCAAGCCGGGCGACCACCTTCATCTCCTTGAGGCCGGCGGCGGCGGCTACGGCGACCCGGCGCTGCGTGATCGAAGCGCGATCGCGGCAGATATCGAACGCGGCTTCGTGACTTTAGACGCCGCCAAGCGAGACTACGGCTATGTCCCGGTAACGCCTGCTCACTGATGGGCGACGACAGCTGCAACCATCCAGACTGCGCCGCCATGCTTAGGAGATTTTCATGCCGCTCGAACGCTACGCCGCCGACTTCTCCATCCTCTCGAAGGAGACCCTCGCCAAGTGGGTCGGTTGCCCGTCCGCGATCGCTGGCGATGCGATGAACCGCGCGCGGTGCATGATCGGTGCGATCAAACCTCTGCGGCCGGGAATGGCGCTTGTTGGCCAGGCGCGCACCGTGCAGGTTCCTGCCGGAGACAACGCTGCCATTCACGTGGCGCTTGCCATCGCGCGCCGCGGCGAGGTTCTCGTCATCGATGCCTGCGCGCATCCCGATACCTCGGTCTGGGGTGGCATTCTCACTGACGCGGCGAAGAGATGCGGGCTTGCCGGGATTGTCCTGGATGGCGCAACGCGCGATGCGGGGGAAATCGCTCAGCTGGGGTTTCCTGTTTTCTGTCGCGCCGTCTCGCCACGCGGTGGACAGAAGGGTGGGTTTGGAATGGTTGACGGCGATGTGGCTGTAGGGGGAGTCACCGTGCGCAGCGGAGACCTGATCCTCGCAGACGATGACGGCGTCGCTGTCGTGCCGCTGCACTTGGTCGAGAGCGTGTGGGCGGAAGTGGAAAAGGTCAAGAGCAAGGAGGCCGAGATACTCGCTGGAATTGCGCAGGGCCGGACGAGTGCCGATGTTCTTGGAATTAAAGTCCCGGAGATCAATCGATAACGCGCTTCGCGGCCGCCCTGTGGCGGAGCTTCGGCGCGGTTGCAGCACTTGAATTCTTCTCAAGGGCGTAGCTCATGATAGCATTCCGGGAGGCTAGGAAATGCGACTTGAAGACCGCAGCCGCCCAGACGCCGTCGCCGGCGCGGAAAGCCTTGATCATCTCCGCGTAGCGAGAGACGGCTCGTGCCCAATCCTCTGCGCTATAGGCGTAGTAAGCGCGCTGGATGTTTGCGACATTAGAGGTTTGCTGAAGCAGCGCGGCAAGCCATCGGTTGCCGCAGTTCCGGGAGATGATCTCGTGAAACTGGACGTTGAGGCGCGTTTGTTCGTCGATCCTGGTGTGGTTGTCATCGGTATCGATGAGCGCCATGGCCCGGACGATGTCTTCCATCGCGGCAATCTCGCTGGCATTCGCATGTCGGGCGACGCCGCCAGCCGCGAGCCCCGCGAGTTCCGCGCGGACGCTGATCAACTCGGAAAACGATTCGTCCGACCATGGCGTAACGTAAGCGCCTTGATTGGCGACGAATGTGACAAAGCCATCGGCTGCAAGCCGCCGCAACGCCTCGCGCACCGGCGTGCGGCTGACGCCGATCTCAGCCGCGATGACTGCCTCACGCAGGTGCGAGTGCGCGGCATAACGGCCATCCATGATGCCCGCTCGGATTGCGTCATACGCGAGATTCGATGCCTTCGCCATTTGCTGACCAGGATTCATCCGTCGACACCCCTTCGCCATCTTGCCGCGGCCGTTGCCTGAAGCACGGCCTATACACAGAGAGCGACACGCGAACCATAGCAGTCCCACCACCGTAAGTCAGAAAAACGGACGGCGTTGGGTCGTCGAAATTACCCCGTGCGAATCGGATACGATCATGAAGACTACGACGATTGGCGCTCTCCATTTGCCGGTAGCGCGTCTCGGGCTGGGTTGTATGAGCTTTGCCGGTGTTTATGGGAATGTTGACGAGGACGAGGTGAGTCGCACTGTTCAGGCGGCCTTGGATCTCGGCGCCAACCTCTTCGATACCGCGGATGTCTATGGCGCCGGTGTCAGCGAGAAGATGCTCGGTCAAGCATTGCGAGGCCGCCGCCAAGAGGCAGTCATCTGCACGAAATTCGGCAACATTGACCACGCCGGAGCCGCGCCTGTGGCCGAGGCCTATGCAGGCCGTTGGGAAACCTGCGGGCGGCCGGACTACGTCAGAAGCGCCTGCGAGAAAAGTCTCCGCAATCTCGGCGTCGAGACCATCGATCTCTACTACGTCCATCGGATCGATCCGACGGTACCGATCGAGGAGACGATCGGCGCCATGGCGGACCTCGTACAGGCCGGGAAAATCCGAGCGATCGGTCTTTCCGAGGCCGGCGCTGAGACGATCCGGAGGGCACATGCAACCCATCCACTCGCAGCTCTCCAATCCGAATACTCTCTGTGGTCGCGCGAGCCAGAGGATTGGGCAATTCCCCTGTGCCAGGAATTAGGCATGGCTTTCGTCGGGTACTCGCCGCTCGGTCGCGGTTTCTTAACCGGCGCGGTCCCGCCGCTCAACGAGCTCTCCGAGCAGGACTCACGCCGCCACCAGCCCCGCTTTGAACCGCAGAACTACGCCGCAAATCGTCGCCTGCTGGACATTCTAGACGAAGCGGCGATCTCTCATGGCTGTAGCAAGGCTCAGGTCGCGCTGGCATGGATGCTGGCTCAAGCACCAAACGTCCTGGCAATTCCCGGCAGCAAATCCGTCAGACACCTGAGGGAAAATGTTGCATCCGAGAGAATTTCGCTGACGACCGTTGAACGCGAGACTATTTCGGCCGCGTTCCCGAGGACTGCGGCTCTCGGTGAGCGCTATCCGGACGTTCAGATGACGAGGATCGGCCTTTGAACGTCACTGACAATGCCCGCCTGCAGCGATCCCTGCGCCGTGGGCATCACCGATCTGCTTTCTGCCTCCCCCGCACCGGCTGCGGGCGCTGCCGGTGTCAGCGGTTCTATGAAAACAGGCGTGCCGGACACTGAGTAACGCGGAGGCAGGAAACCCTTGCTCCAAATTCTGCCCGCACTCTCGCAGTGCAGGGCACCTCGCGAGGCAAGAGCCGTAGAAACTCGAAAAGTATCGTGTAGGAACCCCGGCGCAGAGCGGAGCGGCACCAAAGTGGGTAATCTATCCAACTTGCAACGCGATCCTCGATCGCCTCCAGAAGTGTCGGGCCTCCTGAGTTCACGCGATGTCTGCGAAGGCAGCCGGCTTGCTGACGCGAAGCTTTTTCACGTCGTTGCGGCGCCCCCCCGGTCGAAGACGGCCGCGCGAGGTTCCTCTCCACTTTTGGGTTGTGTGGCGTCGAACTTCTCGAGATATGACAGGGTTGTGAGCAGCGACCTCTTTGCCCTGCAAAGGTCACTCCGCGGCGTCCACGCGTCTCACTCGCACGCCGACCCGGCGCCCTCTTTCCTCGGTTAGCTACTCGGAAATGAAGAACCCACCTCCGAAGGCGCTTGAAGCCTCGGGGACAGCCCGGAAGCGAACCATTTCTGATTAATTGATCAGGCAGCATTGACGTTGACGTAGAGTTATAGGATTTTGGAGTCCTCGAGACTGCCCTGATCCGTCTCTGAAGCCGGTTGAGCAAGAGGAATAATCTCAATCAGAGTCCACAGACAGAAATAGAGAAAGAGAGGCCTCGTTTTCAACGTCACGTGAAAGGCCATTTGCACGGCTCAGGTTTCTATCTCCACACCACTTGCATGCGACGGTACTGGCTCATTCGGGTGCGGATACTGACACCAGAGGCCAGGAACGAGTGCTCACATCGCCAGCCATGCCCACGACTGGTCTCCTATGGCGACGATAATTATCGGGCCAATTGGGTCATAAGGCGCCAACCATCGTCACTTAGTGGTCAAGGCGTCGCCACTTTCAACGGGAGGAAAAAATGCATAGACTTTCTCTACGAGCGATCGCGTCCGGCCTGCTGACCACCGCCACAATCCTGGCATTTGCCCTGACACCGGCAACCGCCGCCGAAAAAGTGAGGGTTGGCATTGCCGGCTCCTCGAGCCAGATCGCATTGCTTGCCTTCAATGTTGCCCGCACGAAGGGTTTTATCGAGAAGCAGGGCGTTGATCTGGAAGTGATAGATTTCGGGTCAGGCAGCAAAGGCGTCCAGGCCTTCGTTGGCGGGGATGTTGACCTCGTGGCGGCCACATTCGAGCACGCCATCCGCCTCCGCTCGAAAGGCATCAACGTTAAAAGCGTCGCTTCCATGAGCAAAGCGCCCGGAGTCGTTCTGGCGGTCACGAAAGCGTTCGCACCAAATTACAAGAGCGTCAGAGATCTGGTTGGCAAGAATGTCGGTGTTTCCGCGCCAGGCTCAGCCACGCATTCATTCCTCAACCTGTTCCTTGCCAAAAGCGGCATCAAGCCGGACCAGGTCGGCGTAATCGGAATAGGCAACACGGCCGGCGCATTGGCGGCAATCCGCACGGGCTCCGAGATCCAGGCGATCGTCAATTATGATCCCGTAATCACCATGCTGGAGCAATCCGGCGACGTGACAGCCGCCATCGACCTGCGGGACGCTGCGGCAACGAGAGAGGCCTTGGGCACAGACTTCACGTTCCTGAATCTCCTGGCGCACGACACCTATATTAACAAAAACCCCAAGGCGGTCCAAGCTGTCGTGTCCGGGCTCGTCGAAGCGCTCCGTTGGATCCCAACGGCCACCCCAGAGGAAGTTCGCGCCGCCGTCCCAGAGCAGTTCTGGAAGGAAAATCCGGGTCTCTATCTGGAGTCCATCAAGAAAAATCTGACAGGGCTTTCACCGGACGGAAGGATCACACAGGCAGAAGCCGAAGGGGTTTACAAAGTTCTCTTGACTGAAGATCCGCAGATCGATCCGAAGAAAGTCGATTTCGCCGCCACCTTCGACAATAGCTTCGCCGAGAAGGCAAATGCAAAATGAGTAAAGGTGCATGGTAGTTCGAATTCTAATATTTTCTTCCGTTAGGAAATGAGATGTCTTCCATTCTATGCTCGCAAAATGAGGGATTACCGGATTGACCTCGCTCGACCGCCGGGTCGCACTGCTGACAGGATGTGGCCAGCGGAACGGTATCGGCGCGGCTTGCGCATTGACTCTCTCGCGGCACGGCGTCGTGGTAGCGATCAGCGATATCCCACGTCGATCGACCTCCGGCAGATCGACCCCGATTCACGACGCGCTAGATGCCTTGGTCGACGAGATCGTTGACCAAGGCGGGACTGCACTATCCCTGCGGGGCGATCTGCTTTCGGAAGCGGACGTGAAGAAGATGGTCGAAGAGGTCCTCGATCACTTCGGCCATCTCGACATCCTGGTCAACAACGCAGCCGCTGCCCATGGTCCCGACCGGGCAGAAGTGGACGACGTTCCTCTTTCGGCGTGGGATGAGGTGATGAACATCAATGCCCGCAGCGCTTTCTTACTCTCAAGAGCCACCCTTCCCTCAATGCGCCAACGGGGCTTCGGACGCATTATCAACATTTCTTCTGCAATTGTCGGCCAGCCACGGCGGCTTCGTGCGGTCTACGCCGCATCAAAAGCCGCGGTCGTGGGTTTCACCCAAGGGTTGGCAGTCGACGTTGCCGACAAGGGTATCACGGTCAACGCCGTCTGCCCTGGATCGATTCTGACGGCGCGCGCGGAGAGGACGGCCCACCGTTCCGGACATTCGGACGGGAAAGTCGCCTTTGCGGAGAGCGCGCTTACCATTCCGGCTCGCCGCCACGGTACTCCGGAGGATGTCGCCGGCATGGTTGCGTGGCTGGCGTCCGAACAAGCTGCATACATTACCGGACAATCGATCTTCATCGATGGCGGCGGCATACCTCACTATCGGGCGTGAAGAGAACTGGCGCGCGATCGGTACGAGTTAGTGCATCGATTGAACTTCAATGCGCATGGGCGCCTTACCTTTACACACTTGACAGCTCAAAGCGGCAGGCTGCCATCCGCCAAAGACGATGGCTTGCGTCGTTGTTTCGGCTTCTGCTTCTGGCTGGGAATGTTGAGGCCCGCAAGGATGAAGGCGAAGACCGCTTCCTCGATCTCGGGGCGTTCTGCATGGGCCGAAAGATCCCATGATCTCAAGGCGACGATAGCTGGAACGAATGACAGGAGATTGGCAGCAATCCTTTGGTTCGCAACAAGGCAAGGTCCGTATTCCTGCTCGTAGTCTTTAAGGAGAATTTGGAAACTCTTAATAAGCTTGGCAATTGACGATAGAATGATCTTTCGATCCGCCTTCTCGAGCGCGTGCGTTTCGTTGTAGAGGAGTTGCACCTCGTCCCGATGCGCACTCATAACCCTTATGACCGAGCGAAGAGCTTCCACCAGACGGCTGTGCGAGTCTTCGTGCTTTAGAACCGTCTCGTCGACCGCATCCTGATAGAGCTGCACCAAATGCTCACAGACGAGGAAAAGGACATCGTGCTTGGATCTCACATAGTTGTAAAGATTGCTTTGCGTAAGCTCGGCTTCGTGCGCGATGTCTTTTGTGGTGGCGACGTGGAAGCCGGAGCGTCGAAACACCGTGATCGCAGCACGGATGATACGCTCCCGACGATCAACGATAAGCTTTTCGTTCTGAACTTGGCTGACGATGGGGCGGTTCATGCGGATTCCGTTCGGAGAAGGAAGGTGAGCGCTACCGTCGACTGAAAAAATCGGCTCTGTGCAAGCGTTCCGCTCGACTTATCGGCGACAATCACGGCGTGTCAACATGAATGAGCCGCAACGAGAATAGCTGGAGCGCAGTCTTCAAGCACGTGGAAAACTTCCCAGTCTCGCAAGGTAGTCCTCCTTAAGTTTGAATTTTTGTACTTTCCCGGTGGGCGTCATTGGCAGTTCCTCGACGAGGCACAGAAACTCCGGGAACTTGTATTTCGCGATGCCAAGCTTGTCGAGAAAGCCAGTCACATCCTCGAGAGAAAGATCCTTGCCTTCCCGAGGCACGATAAAAGCACAACCCTTTTCACCCAGTCGTCGATCTGGGATGCCGACGAGCGCGACGCGAAGCACGACGGGATGCCCGGCGATCGCCGTCTCCACTTCCTGCGCGCTGACCTTCAGCCCGCCGCGATTGATGATGTCCTTCTTTCGTCCGACGACCTTTAAATATCCTGCATCGTCGATAAAGCCGAGATCATTGGAGAATAGCCATCCATCTCTCGAAAATGTCTCGGCTGTCCTTTCTGGATCGCGGAAATAGCCAAGGCAAACGTGCGGGCCGCGCGTGCCGATCTCGCCGATCTCCCCGTCTTTCAGCACAGAAATTCGATCCTCGCCGAGGATCGCGACCTCCGCGCCAGGGAGTGCGCTGCCGTCCGTTCCCCATCTCCTGTCATCTGGGTCAGTGACAGAGCCCATCGTCGCAGCAAAGCATTCCGACATGCCCCAGCATGGAACGAGATTGCACCCGATCGATTCGCGCACCTCAGCGCCAAGTGTCGGCGGGATGGCAGCCCCTCCGCAAAGAAACACGCGAAAGCTCGACAAGTCTCGTGTCGCGAGCGACGGGGATTCAAGTAGCATCGTGGCAAACGGCGTCGCCGCGCAGGTGTAGGTGCAGCGTTCCTTCTCAATGAGCTCCAGAGCCAATTCCGGGTTCCAGATCTCCTGCATCACAAGCGTTCCACCCAATACGACTGCTTGACGAAGATTCCACTCGATACCCGTCGCATGACAAATCGGGGACACGGCCCAGACGACTTCATCTGACGTCAGCGAGAGACGCTGTGCGCCAGCGAGGTTGCCATACATCAAGCTGTTGTGGCTGTGCATGACACCTTTTGGTGAGGATTCGGTTCCTGAAGTAAAGATCAGGATGGTCACGTCGTTTCCATCGAATTTTCGGCGCGGGACCTTGGCCGCGCCGTTTTCGATCATCAGGTCGGAGAATGGCGTCATATCCACCGGGCAGGCGTCTCCGACGACGAATATACGCTCGAGGTCCGGAAGATCAGGCCGAAGCTTCCGATATGTCCCGGGGTAATCGTAGCCGCGAAAGTCATTCGGTATGATCGCAACTTTGGCTTTGGCGAGTCCAATGATGTAAGCGATGTCCTTGGATCGATAGATCGGAAGCAGCGAATTCGTCACTGCGCCGAGTCTGGTCGCAGCCAAATGTATAAGAAGAAACTCCCCCCAGTTTGGCAATTGGACTGAGAGTACGTCCCCATGTCCGATGCCGAGCCCTGCGAGATTGGCTGCCAGTACCTCAACCTTATCGGCCACGTCGCGGTAGCTCCACCGGACATCTCGCGCTGCGACACAGAGCATCTTGTCTGGCGTCGCCCCGACGTGCTCGTCGAACGCGTCGATCAACGTGCGATTATTCCACAATCCGTCAGCAACGTAAGCGTCACTCCTTTCAGGATCGAGGATCATTTCGAAGATCATCGTTCTTCCTCCCGGCGGGTCTTGCGTGCGCCCGCCTCGCGCGCCTCAAACGTTGACCCGACAGCAGCCGCCAACGTCACATCATCGTGTAACCACCGCTGGCGCTGATGGTCTGCCCAGTAACGAAACTTGCGCCGTCAGATGCCAAGAACACAACGACAGGAGCCACCTCGCCCGGACGAGCAATACGGCGCAACGGGTATACCTTAGCAATTCTCTCTCGCATTTCCGGAGTGTTCCAGCGCTTCTGCCCCTGCGCCCACATCGACAGGTCGCTGATCTCCTGGTCGGAATCCGGCATCGTGGTTCCAGGGCAAACGACGTTGAAACGGATGCCGTATTTTCCGTATTCTCGTGCCAGAGTTTTGGTTAGCGCGACGACCCCCGCCTTACAGGCGGCATAAACGCCTTCACGGAACTCTCCCATCCGGGCTGCGTCCGATCCCATGCTCACGACTACACCGGATTTGCGTGCGATCATGTCGTCGAGTACGGAGCGGGTACAGTTGATCATTCCCCACAGGTTGATCTGAATTTCCTTTTCCCACTGCGAGCGCTCCTGCTCCACGAAAAGACCCTCGACAGTCCATCCGACATTGTTGACAAGAATGTCGACTGGGCCGAACTCCGCCTTGGCTCGCGCAACCATCGCGGTGACCGACTCGATACTGGTGATATCCGTCTTGTGGGCTATCGCGCCTTTCGCCCCGGCCGCAATCGCTTCATTCGCGACCCTTTCGCCTTGGCTTTGATCGATGTCCGCGATAACGATATTGGCTCCCTCCTCCGCAAAGGCGAGCGTGATGGAGCGTCCGATATTCGAACCTCCGCCGGTAATCACAACCGTTTTCCCTGCTATATTCAAATCCATGGATTGTTCCTGCTGACAGCCGCGATCCCTGCTTCCGGTCGCGAGAATGGCGCGCGTCGCGGTTCGATTGGCTCGGACTGGGTCTTTGATCCGCGAGAATCCTAGGTCCAGTAATGGAAACTGTCAATCTGAATGATCAATCAGTTATAACTCGGAAGCCTCATTTTCGTTTGCTGAGGAACTTTCTGATGCTATCGCGGGTGGCCTGGCTTTCCATCAACTGCGATGGCCAACTGAGTTCAAAGGCATAACCATCGCAGGATGGATCGTCTGCTGCCGTGATGCACGCCTTTGCAGCTCGCAGTGCTTCGGGCGGCATTTCTGCAAGCCTGCGGGCAATGCGGTCCGTCGTTTCGCGAATCTCATCTGTCACCGCGATCCATTCCACGAGGCCCAGCTGTAGCGCCTCCTCGCCTGACACCAACTCCGCCCCGGCAATCAGGCGCAGTGCGATGCCTCGGCCACATAACTTCGTCAGGCGCTGCGTCCCTCCCGCCGCCGGCAACAGTCCCACCCCAACCTCGGGCAAGCCGAGCCTCGTAGTCTTAGCCGCCACCCGCAGATCGCAAGCGAGTGCGAGTTCCATCCCGCCGCCAGCGGCAACACCGGCAATCTCTGCGATGGAGATCTGCGGAAGCGCGGCGATGCGGGCGAATAGGCCTTGAAAGTACCGCGCCTCTACGGCAAGCAATTCTCCAGCCTTACCGGTATCCAGCCGATCAGCATATTGCTTGATGTCTCCGCCGGCCGAGAAAACCTTCTGATCGCTCGCGATGACAAGAACCCGCCAATCGTCTCGTGCCTCCAACTCATCCAGCATATTGCAGAGATGGTCGCCCCATGCGCGCGATAGGGCATTGACAGGTGGATTGCACATCGTCAAACGAGCGATGCCATCATCGATTTCGAATCTGAGCATATGGCCTCTCCTGTTTGGCCGTCACTAGGGATGCGGATCGGAGTAATCCGTCGCCTGCTGGACGAGATCCCAGATAGCGTTGGCCTGTGGCATTCTGATTTCTTCCAGAACGTGGCCTATCAAACCGACCGTCCGAGCAATCAACCCGATTCCGCGAACAGCCCGCCAATCCAAACCGATATCCGAGGAAATCGCCCCGATAGCGGCGACTGCGTTCAACGTAAGCGGTCGCTGTAGCTTCTGGACCGCAAAACGGTGAATCTCCAACATCAACTCCGTGTTCAGCGTAGGAACGCCCAACTCTCTTTGCATGTCGAACAGTTTCTGTGTGCGCGGATCAACCGGGTGGTGCGGCTGCCCCAACCCCGGAATCCGGCGCTTCGTAGAGGTGTACAATTCGACAATAGATTTCGCCTTCTCCGCCATCGAACCATCAAAGGCCGCAGCTTCAATCTGGAGCATCTTCGCCACGTTGCTTGAAGGCCCGACAAACGTATCGCCAGCCCCGAGCAAGCCACTCGCGACAGCCCCTTGCAGAGATTCCGGTGCGCCAAGAAATGTCAGTCGAGCGGCTATTACGCTCGGCATCATGCCATGTTCGGCAATCGCTACAACCATGGCATTGATTAATCTGGACTCGGCAGGCCGCGGCAATTTTCCAGAAACTTCTAGAAAAAACAAGTCCGCGATATCGATCTTGCCGATGAGTTCGTCGACAAGGTTATGGCCACGAACCGTGATGGAATCGACGTCAAGGGTCGCCATCTCCGTTTTCACGCGGGAGGATTTTTTTGTCGTGCTCATGATCTATTTCTTTCTGCCGTTCAGAAAGTCGTTTCGAGGGTCGAATAGGCGCAACCGGATAAGCTCTTCGCGTGTCGGCATCGGCTCGACGTCAAGGGTCGCCGCGACATCGAAGGTCCACTCACATTCTGCACGTATTTTTTCGACGACTTGAGATTGCGAGAGATCATTCTGTGGGAATATGCCCGTCAATGCGAACCGTCCCTCTCGTTTCTCGAATATGCCGAGGTCAGTCACGAGAGTGGAAACCAGTCGCCCGGGGCTGGTGATATAGGGAAGTTTTGTAACGAGCCGCTTCGCAGATTGTTGCGTGATCGCGATGATGTCACGCGATGCAGAATTGATATCATTTGCGCCACCCGAACCGACGAGAAAACGACCATCTTGGGCGTAGGTCGAGTTGATGTTGCCTTCTGCGTCGATCTGCGCCGCACCGATGATCGAGAGGCAGTTATTGTGACGGCTCCCGACAAATTGTCCAAGGACACCAAAGGCCGTTGTGAAACTCTTCGCACTCGCCAAATTCCGATTGGCAAAAATAAAGGGTTCGCCAGGCTGCGGCATGAAACCGTAAAGTCCGATTTCTGCCACCAGTTCGACGGGAATTCCGTCATCGATCTGTAACTTGGAAACGGCTAACCACGCCGCGAGGTTGGCATAACCGACGCCCGCCTCAATGATCTCGAAGCCCTCTTCCTTGACCTTGTGTTCCAGCACATGAGTCGCTGCAACAACCATGGCGTCGATAGCGTCATGACCCTCTCGACTCACGATCGAATCAATCGTCTCGGGAGTGAGATCATCCTGCCAGCTCTCGGTGAGGGAGCGGCCTCGCAGCATCTGAACCCGATCTCCGCCGAGCTTGCGGACATAGTCTTCGTGACTTCCAACGTCCAGGATCCATTCTTTCACCCATCGGTCAAAGTCTTCCTTTGTCCGCGAGGCCAGCCGAATTTCGCGAAAGAAAGAGTAATCCTCCACATAAGCCGCAACATCGACGCCGCCCGGGTTGTAGATCGCGTAAGGATGAGACCCCATCGGGGCTTCCGACACACTCAGAACGCGATGCGAGGGAATTAGAGTTAGGGTCGGGTTGGCGCGGATCACATCGGTTGACACGACGCGTTCGACCGTGGCGATCACGCCCGCTTTCGCGGCGAACGCAACAATATCGCCCTCGCCGAATGGTGGAGAAACCAGAATGTTTCCCTGCTCATCAGCTGCTAGTCCGTGCACGATCGTGACATCTGGCACGATCGCCTCCGCCAAGCCTATCCTCTCACCGCTGCCGAATGGATCGTCCATCTGTTGAAAGCTTGGGTTATCCTCCATCGAACTGCCCATCAGCGAACGCGTAAGGGCAAATGGAAAGCCTGATGCTCCCGCGGCGAGCCGCTGAGCGATAACCAAAAGCGACTGGTTCTCGATCTCGACCGAGCCGGAGTTGATCGCATGCTGAAATATCCGGTGTGGAGACGCTGTCGGGTAGTTCTCTCCGACAAAAGAGACCGTCATTTTCCGGATGAGGCCTTCCGAAACCAGGCTAGCCTGATTGGCAACCATTCCGGCGCAGACGACCCAGAAATTTGGCTTGGTACCCGCAAAGGCTCGCACGAGAGCATTGCTCGCCGCCATCGGTCTCGCGCCCGTGTAGCCGAAATGAATGGTCATTCCCGCCTTTACGTGCTTGGCAATGGCAACATCGAGAGGCATCACCTTGCTGGTGGCGTAGCGGGAAGGCGGTGCGAACATCTCCCGCAGGCGCCGGCGATCATAAACCGAATCGTCGCGCGACACACGATTCGAGTCACGTTCCATGGGGTGTCCAATCAATTACAGCGTTCTGAAGACGTTGCGAGCAGCCTTGTAGAGAAGCATTTCGCGTGCATCCGGCTTCAGGCTCAATACTTTTACCTGGGCGAGGCTGTCGGCGTGGTTCACAACGGGAAAGTCAGTCCCCCACAGGACCTTCCCCTTCCCACGGCTGTTTAGAAATTGAACGAGCGCAGGATCCCAATATTTCGGCGCATGCGCTCCCGCCCCTATGTAAAGGTTCGGGTGTTTCCACGCGAGTGCGATCAGTTCCTGAACCCATGGCCAGCCGGTATGCGACGCGACAATGCGCAACTCCGGGAAATAGAGCGCAACGTCGTCGAGCAGGATGGGCTGTGCCATGGCGGATGGCATTCGCTCGGCGGAATGCCCCGTTTGAAGGATCACGGGCACATCGAGTTCGACACACTTGGCGTAGAACGGGTAGAAGTCACGATGGTTAAGAGGCATGCCCCACCCGTAGGAATGGATATGAGCGCCCTCGAACCCCCATTCCTTAACGGCTTTCTCGAGTTCGCGCACGCCGTCCATTCCGAGAGTGACATCGACCCCGTAGAGACCACCGACCCGTCCGCCGCAGCTTTCCATCAAGTCTCTTATGACCGAGGCCTTCACATCGAGTAGCGGTGCCTTGTGCTTGAAACTCCACATCTTGAAGCTCGGCACAAAGACCTTTCCGACCCCGACTTCATCAAGCATGTCCACGAACTCGGCGGGTGAGTATCCCTTGAGGCGCTCGTCCATGTTCCACCACGAAACGAGCTTATGAAGCTCGTCGTTCTCAAGATACATGTTCCGCAGACCGTCCGGGGTGAAGATGTTGGTCCAATAGTCAATTGCGCGTGTATCGGCCGTCATCATGCTCCTCATCGACCTCTATAATCCTGAAGGAGTTTTTTGCCTCGCGGCCAAATCTCGCATCAACGATGGCACCATCACTACCAGATTCAGACTGATCGAACAATCATTTTACGATGTTGCTCTGTCCACTCCCTCTCTTAGAATCGAGAATATTGAGAGCTCGACAATGAATTCGACCAGCGCTCCGGTCCGCGAGCCGGCAAAAGGGCAGGACAAATCCCCTCTTCTCACGACCGTATTGAAGAGACGATTAAAATAACCCAAACTTGCCAACCCTTTCTGGGTTTATTGACTGGTCAATCAATCATATTGACTTCCAATGCCTCCCGTGTACGGTTTAGCCTCTCGCGTCCCCCGTGTAATCGGTCATGAGGTCTCTCCGGCCGGCCACTGTGCCAGGTGCCGGGCGCAAAAGACTGATCAAGGAGCAATTTGATCGTGGAAGCAGTTGCCCAGTCGGTGATCCTGTCCGCCGCTTCTCGGCCTACGGCCGTTTCACTCCAAGGTGTCACCTGCCAGTTTGCGGACTATACGGCCGTCGAGGATGCGAGCCTGACAATTGCCGACGGCGAATTCGTATCGATCATCGGACCGACAGGTTGCGGCAAATCAACGTTGTTGAATGTCATCGCCGGCCTGCTTGAGCCAACGAGCGGTTCGGTTGAAATTTTCGGGCTTCCGATCGCCGGCCTCAACAGAAAGGCCGGATACATGTTTCAGTCAGACAGCCTTTTCCCGTGGCTCAGCGCGTTGGACAACGCTCAGATCGGCCTGGAATTCAGAGGCGTCCCCCTGGCGGAGCGCAAGGACCGCGCCGGAGTCTGGTTGAACCGTGTCGGACTCGCTGGGCACGAGCACAAATACCCACATCAGCTCTCGGGCGGCATGCGCAAACGCGTCTCACTTGCTCAGATGCTCGTTACGGATCCCGATATTCTTCTCATGGACGAGCCATTCAGCGCTCTTGATGTGCAGACACGGACCCTGATGGAGAATGAGCTCCTCGACCTCTGGTCTGCAGATCGCAAATCGGTAGCCTTCGTCACGCACGATCTGGAGGAAGCGATTTCGCTGTCGGATCGTGTGGTCATTCTCTCGGCCGGCCCCGCGACCCGCCCCATAGGAGAGTTCGTGATCGATATCCCACGTCCGCGCGATGTGGCGGAGATCCGGCATCAGCCACATTTTATTGAACTTTATCGCAACATCTGGGAGGCCATGAAGGACGAAGTTCTCAAGGCTTACGCGGTGAACCGACGGAAATAGATGGAGAGAAGCATGCCCACCGTCGCAAAAACGGATCCATCAACGATGACTACGGCCGGCGGGCAGACCCATCGCGCTAAGGGCAATCAGAGACGTTCGCCAGTGTCAATCCACGTGATGCAGGTGGCGCTCTTCATCGGCATTCTCACAGCATGGCAAATCACCTCGACTTTCAGCCTCGTTCCTCCGTACATCCTGGGCGAACCCATCGGCGTCGCCAGGCAACTCTACGTCTGGCTTGTGACCGGCAAGGTCTATCCTCACATCGCTGTCACGCTGTTGGAGACCGTGCTCGCGTTCGTGATCGGTCTCGTGCTTGGCATCGGCATGGGCTTGCTGCTCGGCCTGAACGTGACGCTCGCAAAGCTATTTGACCCGTATCTGAAAGCTTTCAATGCCATGCCGCGCGTGGTTCTGGTGCCCATTTTCATCGTGTGGTTCGGCCTCGGTATCTGGTCGAAGGTGGCGTTGGGGATCACGCTTGTGTTCTTTATCGTTTTCTTCAATGTCTTCCAGGGTGTCCGAGACGTAAATCCAGTTGTCCTCGCAAATGCGCGCATGTTGGGAGCCTCACGTCGCCAATTGCTTACGCGTGTATATCTGCCGTCTGCCACGGGCTGGGTTTTCTCAAGCCTTCACGCATCGGTCGGAATGGCATTCGCGGGCGCCGTTATCGGGGAATATATGGGGTCCGCAAGGGGCCTCGGTTACCTCATTCTGCAAGCTGAGAGCGTCTTCGATATCAACGCCGTTTTTGCCGGCATGGTACTCTTGACAATCTTTGCCGTGATCCTGGACTGGATTGTCTCGAGCTTCGAGAAGAGGTTGGTGAAGTGGAAGCCGGAGTGAGTGATAAGGTTCTTGAGCTGCCCGGGCTGGTCGACAAAATCGCAGTTGTCACCGGTGCGAGCCGCGGGATTGGCGCAGCAATCGCGCGCGAGTTGGCGAGGCACGGTGCGGATGTGGTGTTGACTGCTCGGGATCCCGCTCCGCTGGCGGAGGTCGCTGCGGAAGTCAAAAGCCTTGGTCGCCGCTCAACCGTTGTTGCTGGTGATTTGACCCTGCCCGACTTCGGGTCCAAGGTTGTGAACGCCGCAATCGAGACATTCGGAAGGGTCGACCTGCTGGTCAACAATGCGGGCGCAACCAAGCGAGGCAATTTTGTTGACCTGACCGACGCAGACTGGGACGATGGTTTCGCGCTCAAATTTTTCGGCGCAGTGAGGATGTGCCGTCTGTGTTGGCCGGAGCTGCGGAAATCTCGTGGTGCAGTTCTGAACATCGGTGGTGCCGGTGGCCGAACCCCCGATAAGCCCTTCACCATCGGAAGTTCCGTCAACGCCGCCATGATGGCGTTCACAAAAGCCTTGGCGGATCTCGGCCGGGAAGATGACGTTAGAGTGAACCTCGTCAACCCTGGACTCATCCGTACCGATCGCCTTGAGAAACGGATCGTCGATGCCATGAAGGCGGATGGCATCACTCGTGAGCTGGCTGAGCAACAACTCAGTAATCAGGCCGCCATCACCCATATCGGCGAGGCTGAGGACATCGCACGCATTGTGGCGTTCATGCTGTCAGACAGCGGAATGCTATTCCATGGCAGCCTCGTGGATGCAGATGCCGGTTATACTAAGGGAGTTTGATGCGACTCCGACCCGCGCGTTTGCCGCCGCAGCAACGCAATCACACTGGCGCGCAATCCCGGCCGGGGTTCGTCATGATGTGGTTAGAACGACAGTCAACGCCATCGGCTGCATGCTGGGAGGCGTTGACCATCCAGCCGTCAATCAGATCGAAGAATTCACCAGGTCGATATCAGGCGCGCCCGTCGCGACCGTCTTGGGCACATCCATCTCACGTGATGCACCGAGGGCCGCACTGCTGAATGCTCTATCGGGATCCGTCTACGCATTTGACGATACCCACGCTCACTCGATTGTTCATCCGGGCACGCCGGTGGTCGCAGCAGCGCTGGCAGCGTCCGAGACCGCTCGCGGTGCGATCCCTGGCGAGACATTCCTCAACGCAGTAGCATGGGGACTTGAGATCGCCTGTCGCGTGAGCCGGCTGGTATCACCGGGTATGCCGATGGCCATATCGCAAACCGGGACAGCAGGAATGCTTGGAGCCGCCGTCGCAGCCGGCGTCACACTTGGCTTGTCGGCGCAGCAACTGGGGTGGGCAATCGGGATTGCGGCAAGTTCTGCTGCCGGTATCCGAGCCGGGCATGGCACGATCTCGATGCACCTGCTGCCTGCCCGAGCCTCGATGCTCGGGGTGGAGTCGGCTCTCCTCGCCCAGGCGGGATTTGAGGGCGGAGACGAATCCCTTGCCGGACCTCATGGGTTCTTTGCTGGTTTCGGGGGCACCGCTTCGACGGATGGTCTTCTTGACGGACTTGGCACAACCTTCGAGCTCTCAGCCAACACCTTCAAGCCCTATCCGTGTGGGATCGTAATCCACCCCATTATCGACGCCTGCCTGGCGCTCAATCCGCGCTTCAGTGCGCGCACCTCACCCATCAGAACCCTTAGGTTGATTGTTTCGCCTCAAGCGGCGGCGCTCGCTGATCGTCAGCATCCCGTCTCTGATTTAGCAGTGCAAGTCAGTCTGCAGCACTGGGCAGCGGCGGCACTCGTCTTCGGTAGAGCCGGGATCGATGAGGCAAGAATGCTCGCTGGTGAGAACAAGGAACTGATCAGGGATCTCCGCGACAGGAGCTTGATCGTCGTTGATCCAGTGTGTGCCATCGACGCTGCCAGCGTCGAAATTTGTTTCGACGACGGAACGTCTGAAGTGGTTGTGGTCTCCCACTGCCGCGGAAGTCTTGACCTGCCTATGACGGACGCTGAGTTGAACGAGAAATTTGTGGCGCAAGCCACTCGAACTGTTGGTGCTGCGCAAGCGAGGCGCGCAGCGTCTCAGTCATGGGCTCTTTCAAACGTCCGTTTTGTGGCCACATTCATCCGGGAGCTGGCAATCTAAGCGACGAGACTGCTCAAGCCGCTAATCGGCATCGAGCGCCTTCGGTTGAACGCTTCGATGGAAACCTTCGAAGGGCTTCGAATTGCTGTGATCCTGCAAATCCCACACCGGCCGCGCGTTTGGCACCCCGCCGTCGACGCGGATGTAGGATCCTGTTGTGAACGCTGAGGCTGGTGACAATAGGTACGCCACCGCCGCGGAAACTTCTGCTTCCGTTCCCAGCCGCTTCAGCGGCACGTTGGCCCGCAAACGCCGGAACATCGCCTGGGCTTCGGCCGGGTATTTGTCCATGCCAGATGATGCGATCCACCCGGGGGCGACTGCGTTCACCCTGACGCCAGATACCGCCCACTCGGTGGCTGCGGACTCGGTGAATGAAAGCATGCCCGCGCGCGCTGCGCCTGAATGCGCAGAGCCGGGCCATCCTCCCCAGATATCCGCAATAATATTGACAATGGAGCCCCCATTGAGCTCCATCCACGAGCGATAGACCTCGCGCGACACCAGAAAGCCGCCGGTCAGGTTGGTATCGACAACCGCCCTCCACCCTTTTGACTTCATGTCGCGGATAGGCTGGATATACTGTCCACCCGCATTGTTTACCAAGCCATCGACCCGGCCATGATGCGCGAGAACCCCTGAGACCATCGCACTGACAGCCTCCTCATCGCGAATGTCACAGACGTGCACACTGGCCCGCCCTCCATCCTCGGCAATTTCCCTCGCGGCGGTCTCAAGCCTGTCCAAAGAACGCCCGACAAGCGCGACAGAAGCACCAAGCGACGAAAGTTCATGCGCCATGCAGCGACCAAGCCCACTGCCCCCGCCTGTCACAACGACCACTTTGCCAACGAAAAGATTCTGTCGAAAGACTGAGGAGTAGGGCATTGCAGACCTCCAAGACCGTCAGGATGCGAGTTGCCGGCCGATAATCTCCTTCATGATTTCGTTAGTTCCACCATAGATCCGGTGGATGCGAGAATCTGTCCAAAGCCGCGAGATCGGGTATTCGCGCATGTAGCCGTATCCGCCAAAGAGTTGCAGGCAGTCGTCGATCGCCTTACAGGCGATGTCCGTGACCCAAAACTTGGATATCGCGGCAGACTTGATGTCGAATTCTCCCCTCGCCTCTTCGTCGATGCAGCGGTCGACATAGACACGTGCGACCTCGAGGTCTGCGGCAATCTCCGCAAGCTTGAATCGGATGGCTTGGAAATCGACGATCCGCTGCCCGAAGGCCCTCCGCTCGCGGACGTACTGGAGGGCGAGATCATAGGCGACCTCAGCTTCGCTTATGGCTGTCGTAACAATGGCCAATCGCTCTCGGGGCATCAGTTTCATCATGTTCTTAAAACCCGCACCCAATTCTCCCAGCGCGTCGGCGGCCGCAAGCGGGACGTCATCGAAGAAAAGTTCAGCAGTATCCCCCGCCTTTTGGCCGATCTTCTCGAGCATCCGCCCCCGCCGGTATCCTGGAAGAACGGTGTCCAGAAGAAAGAGGGAAATTCCCTTTTCGGAACTTTTGCAGGCGACGACGACCAGATCGGCGTTGTGGCCATTTGTAATGAATGTTTTCTGACCGGACAGAAGATATCCCCCCGCACCATTGGGACGGGCGGATGTCCTGATCGACTTCAAGTCACTTCCGGCCTCTGGCTCCGACATGCCGATCGCTGCAATCGCCTCACCGCTCACCATCTTCGGCAGCCACTTCATCTTCTGCTCTTCAGAACCAAGCTCGAGAAGGTATGCGGCCACGATATCGCTATGTGCAATCAGGCAGGCATTGAGAGAGTGCGCGCCGCCCCTAGCAAGCTCTTCGTGGACGATGGCGTTGAAGAGAAAGTCGCCGTCCGGCCCGCCATATTGCTCCGGCACATCCGGGCAGAGCATTCCCATCTGCCCAATCGCCCGCCAAACGTCTCGCGATACGATTCCCGCATCGTCCCAATCGTTCACGCGCGGGGTGATGTCTCGTTCGATGAACCGACGGACAGCACTTCGGAAGTCTTCGTGAGCGGATGTGAATATTCTGCGCTGCATCGTACATCCGTTTGAGGCCGCCTGAATGGAGCGAGCGCAACTTCGCCATCAGTCGTTCGGCGACCACGACAAAGACCTAGCTCACGTTAGGTAAGCGACGGAGAGATTATGTTGACTGATTAAACAATCACTCATAATCTGCCTTACCGACAGTACCTCGTCAATACAGAAACTAAGGGCTGTCCGCATTTCGGCACGCTGAGAGTGCGTCGCCGTCACGTAACCATCTCGCGGAGGAGACGCATGAGACATTTCGGAAAACTGGTCATGGTTGGCATGGCCGCAGCTTCTCTGGCTGTGGCGACGGGATCCGCCTCAGCGGCGGACGATATTGTACTGGGCTATGTCGACGATCTCTCGGCCTTGGTGGCGGAAGCCGGCAATGACAGCCTGAAGGGCGTAAAGCTCGCGGTAAGCGAGGCCAATGCGACCGGCGGCGTGGGTGGAAAGAAGATTCGCCTCGTCGTGTACGATGGCAAGGTCGATACTCAGCTGACCTCGACCTACATCTCTCGCGCAATCGAGGATGACGGCGCAGTCGCTGTATTTGGCGGAAATGTCTCTGGTGCAATTCCGAGCGCCATGACGATTGTGAATGAAGAAAAGGTGCCGTTCTTCAGCATGTCTGCCGCCACGGACTCGTTCACGAATCCCGTCACGCCTTACTTCTTCCGCTTCGGTCCGTCGAACAGCCAAGATGCCGCCGCCGTCGCGCAGCTGATCTCGGAGGCCGGCCTCAAAAAGGTCGCGATCATTAACAATTCCCTGCCGTTTGGACTCGACGGCAGCAAAGCCATCACAGCCGCCCTTAAAGAAAAGGGTGTCGATGTTGTGATCAACGAAGTCTACGAGGTCAACAGCACAGATGTCTCGCCGCAAGTCGTGAAAGTTCGCGACGCCAAGCCAGAGGCCGTTGTCGTCTGGCCGTATCCGGCCGACGGCGGGCGCGTCCTGCGCACGATGGCCCAACTCAATCTAAATGTGCCTACGGTGATTGCCCGCGTGGCGCTTTTCGATGCGTTCAGGGAACTCGCCGGCAAGGCTGCCGATGGCGTGCTGGTACCCAATACGGTCGACACCGAGCGCCCCGAGGTCAAAGCCATGCTCGACAAGTTGACGGCCGAGTTCGGCCAGCGCCCCCCAACCATGTATATCGCCATGGGCTATGACGGTGCGAAGGCCGCCATTCAGGCCCTTCAAGATTCAAAGGTTCAGGCCGCGTTGAAATCCGACGACCTCCCCGCGGCCCGCGTCGCGCTTCGTGACGCCCTTGAGTCGATTGGAACGTTTTCGAGCCTGCAGGGGGCAGCGGGGAATACTTTGAAGTTTAGCTCTCAAAGTCATCAGGGCCTTCACGGAAACAACATTTTTGTCTGGGCCCAAGTGCAAGACGGAAAACTGAAAAAGGCTGACCCAAAATCCTTTGCTCCGAAGAACTAGTCTGCAACTCAGGGCGCTGCCATTCTGCAGCGCCCCGTAAAGCGACGATCACTCGGCAACATCGAGGTGCGTGTGCAGACATTTGGCATTCTGATCCTTTCGGGACTGACGAACGGCAGCGTCTATGCTCTCGTCGGTCTCTCTCTTGCGATGACCTACGGTGCAAGCCGTGTGATCAATTTCGCCCAGGGCGAGTTCGTCATGCTCGGCGCGTTGTCGACGGTCCTCTTCGTGACAACTTTTTCGCTCCCAATGGTCGTCGGTATTCCGATGGTCTTGATCGTTTGCGCTACCGTGGGTTTCCTCGTCGAGCGCCTCGCCTATCGTCCGCTGGTTCGTCGAGGCTCGCAACCATTGACTATCATGATCGGCACGCTTGCCTGTGCGTCCATCATGACCGGGACTGCCTTGCTCATCTGGGGGCCAAACCAGCTTTTCGTCCCGAACGCATTCTCGCTTGAGGGGGTGACAATCGCAGGCATCACCTCGACGCCACAGCAGCTAGCTATCATCGCGACATTCGCATTCCTGATGGCACTTATTTGGTTCATGCTCTACCGGACGACCTTTGGCCTCACCATCAGAGCGGTCGGAATCGATCCTGCCGTCGCCACACTGATGGGAATTCGCGCAGAAACAATCATTGCATTCTCGTTTGTCTTCAGCGCGATCGTTGGTGGGCTGACGGGGGGCCTCGTCGGTCCACTGCTTGGTGGCCATGTATCGATGGGCATCATGCTCACGATCAAGGGTTTCATGGCAGTCATCCTTGGGGGCATGGGCAGCCCCTTCGCTGCGGCAGCCGGTGGCATCGCGATCGGGCTGCTTGAGGCGACGGTCGCGTTCTATGGAAATAGCTTCTATGCGGAGCCGATCATATTCGGCCTCATTCTGATGATGCTGATCATTCGACCCACGGGGCTTCTCGGGGAGTGGGAGGCCAATCGGAAATGAGCTCCACCACCCTTCGCAACTGGCTCCCGGCCACGGTGATCCTCATGATCGGGGCGGTCCTCCCTTGGCTTTTGCAAGGAAACTTTCAGCTTCGAATCGCGATGTTGACCTGGGTCTTCGCAATATTCGGAATGGGGTTCAATTTGCTCTATGGAATAGCCGGACAGCTGTCGCTTGGACAGCAGGCCTTCTTTGCTATCGGCGCATACACGTTCGCACTTCTACAAATCCATTTCGCCTTGTCGCTTCCCCTGGCTTTGCTCGGAGGAATTGTCGTCTGCGCTGTGGTCGGACTCGTGATTGGACTACCTGTCCTGCGCCTCCGCACCCACTATCTTGCCATGGCGACATTGATGTTCGCCATGATTGTCCACGACGTTGCGTTGCGCTGGACCGACTTCACAGGCGGCACCTCTGGATTGCGCGTGCCGCCACCGTCGCTATTCGGCGCACGGCTTGAACGTATTGATCTCTACTATCTCGTCTTCGGACTGGCGGCGGCGGCGTATTGCCTCCAGATTTTCATAAAATCCACTCATCTTGGCAGGGCTCTCGAGGCCGTCAAAACAGACGAGACGGCGGCCTCGAGCGTCGGAATCGACGTGACACGCTACAAGGTCAGCATATTCGTCGTTGCCGCCATGTTTGCTGCCGTAGCGGGCATAGCGTACGCTCTGGTAAGTCGTGGCGTCGACCCATCTTATTCGGGCATCGGGATGGTCGTGAACCTGCTAACGCTATCGGTCGTTGGCGGCCTCGGCAGCCGGATTGGCCCTTTTATCGGGGCCGCAATCGTGATCATCGCGCCACAGATTCTCGCGGGCTTGCAGGAATACCAGACCCTGATCTACGGCGTCGGACTGCTCGTGTTTATGATTTTTCTGCCACGCGGCATCGGTGGATCGATAGAGCGATCAGCTGAAGGTTCGTTTGATGATCCTAAAGGAGAGAAATCGGCACGGCGTATATCGAGGGCCGAGACCCCATGACCACGCCTCCCCCTCTCCTGTCGATCCGGGAGGTCAGCAAGCGGTTCGGGGGGCTTTCTGCGGTCGATGCCGTGTCTTTCGAGGTCCATAGTGGAGAGATCGTAGGTGTCATCGGGCCAAATGGCGCCGGTAAGTCCACCTTGTTCAACCTGGTGTCAGGGTTAGCACCGTTGACCGGCGGTGATGTGATCTTCGGCGGCAACGATATGACGCTTGTTCCGCCCCATGAGAGAAGCGCGATTGGGATGACGCGCACCTTTCAGATCGTTCGGCTGTTCGGTCATCTTTCGGTGATCGAGAATGTCATGCTTGGCGGTCATTGTCGTACCACGCAAGGGTTTGCTTCGTCGCTTCTCAGACTCCCAAAGGTTCTCATCGATGATCGGAAGCTGCGTCATCTCGCGATGCACTGGTTGAATTTCGTCGGTCTCTCAAAGCGCGCAGACGAACCCGCGTCCCACCTGCCACATGGACAGCAACGAATGGTCGAGATAGCGCGTGCGATGATCTCCGGCCCAAAGCTCCTGCTGCTGGACGAGCCAGCAGCCGGCCTGAACGGCGCGGAAACGACGAACCTGCTCAACATTCTTCGGCAGCTGAATGATCGTGGGCTGTCCATCCTTCTCGTCGAACATGACATGAAGTTCATCATGGGCATATGTGACCGCATCGTCGTTCTGGATCACGGCACGGGCATCGCCCAGGGAACACCTCAGGAGATTAGGCAGAACCCAGCCGTCATCGAAGCTTATCTCGGCAAGAGGAACGGTGATGCTGCGCATTGAGGGCCTCAAGTCCGGCTATGGCAAGAGCGAGGTTCTTCATGGCGTATCCATGTCGATCAATGCCGGACAAGTGGTCACGATCATCGGCGCAAACGGTGCCGGAAAGTCCACCCTGGTCAACACCTTGTCGAAGCTTTTACCGATCATGTCCGGTAGAATCGAGTTCGATGGCCGCGACATCACGGCTCTTTCGGCGTCGGACGTCGTGGACCTCGGAATCATTCAGGTGCCGGAAGGACGAAAGCTATTCGGGCCGCTCACGGTTGACGAGAATCTCACACTCGGTTCTTACCGCGTGCGGCACGCGCCGAAAGCGGAGCTCACCGATCGTCGGAAATTTGTCTTGGATCTGTTTCCTCGTCTTGCCGAACGGGCGACGCAGCGCGCAGCGACGCTATCGGGCGGCGAGCAGCAGATGGTCGCCCTCGGCCGTGCGTTGATGGCAGGGCCGCGGCTCCTCCTGCTAGATGAATTGACCCTTGGCCTTGCACCCATCGTCATCGACGAGATGTTCGAAACACTGGAGCGTCTCAAGCGCGAGGGGCTGACGATGCTACTGGTGGAGCAACGCGCAGATGCAGCCTTGGCATTGGCGGACCATGCCTACGTCATGGCAACCGGGGATGTGGTTGCAGAGGGACCGGCGCCTGACCTGCGCAACGACGAGCGCGTCCGGAAGGCGTATCTTGGCGAGTCGGACATCACTTCCGACTAAACAAAGGTGTTTAAATGCGGCCACTCAGCGATCTCCTGGTGCTGGATTTTTCGACGCTTCTCCCCGGTCCCATGGCAACGCTTCTGCTCGTCGAGGCCGGCGCGCGGGTCGTCAAGATCGAACCACCGTCTGGTGATGCCATGCGCAGTTATCCGCCGATCTGGGGAAAGGACAGTGCGCTCTTTGCAATGCTCAACCGGGGCAAGGAAAGCCTCGCGCTGGATCTCAAAAGCTCAGATGGCCTCAAGCAGGTGCGCAAGCTCGCAAAAGAGGCGGATGTCCTGGTGGAGCAGTTCCGACCTGGGGTGATGGCAAGGCTTGGACTTGGACCCATTGAGTTAGCGGAATTGAATCCGCGTCTGATTTACTGCTCTATCACGGGCTATGGCCAGACAGGCCCTCGTTCGAACGAAGCGGGCCACGACCTCAATTTCCTCGGCGACACCGGTTATCTTGCTCTTTCGAGCGGCGACATATCGGCGCCTGTTCAACCAGCCGCCCCTATTGGAGACATCGCTGGCGGCTCCTATCCTGCCGTCATCAATATTCTCCTTGCGCTCGAAGAACGACGCCAAACGGGCCGGGGCCGGCATATCGACATCGCTATGAGCGAGAACTTGTTCCCCATGACCTATTGGGCTCTTGCAACGGGATTTGCGACGAACGAGTGGCCGGGCAATGGGACTGATCTCGTGACCGGTTCGTCACCACGGTATCGCGTTTATGCAACGCGCGATCGCAAGGGACTCGTCGTGGCTGCCTTGGAAGAAAAGTTCTGGTCAATCTTTTGCGCTCGGCTCGATCTGGACGTCTCGTTCCGCGATGACTCGGTGGACCCTGCCAGGACCATGGGTGAGATCGCGCGCATCGTCATCGCAGAGGATGCTGAGTTCTGGACAAACCGGTTTTCTGGCGCGGATTGCTGTTGCTCGATCATGTCGGATATTTCACACGCGGTAAGAGATCCGCACTTCGTCAAGAGAGGCGTCTTTGCACACACGGTTGTCAACGAGCGCGGCGACACCATGCCAGCGCTACCCATTCCTATTGATCCCGGATTTCGGCATGAGCCAGATGTTGCACGCAGCGCACCTGCATTGCGTCGCGCGCTTGACTGATCGACACCTGCCTCTCACCGAACTGCCAAAGACGGCAAGGAGTCTTGCATTTTGCTGGATCAAACTGTTATCGGCGCTGCGGATAAAGACGTCGTAATTTCCGTTGACCCAAGCCATCTCAGTGCGTACGCAGAGGCAATCGGGGAGACAAACTCCGTATACTTTTCGAAGCAGTCCGCCTTGAAGGCCGGCTATCCCGATATCCTGATCCCCCTGACGTACTATTTCTCGCTCGGATTATTGCGCGAGAGACCGCTGGGATTTTTGGAAGATCGAAGCGTCGATCTCAAAAAAATCCTGCATGGAGAGCAATCATTCCGCTACACTCGCCTCGCTTTCGCAGGCGAAAGCCTGATGGTTTCACGCCGTGTTGGGGACTTCTATCGAAGAAAAAGTGGAGAACTGCTGTTTATCGTGGTGGAGACGAGAATCTGTGACGCCTCGGGCGACCTCGTTGCAACTTCCAGCGAAACCTTGGTTTTGCCGAGGCACCCACCGATAGAAAAGTCAGTCGCCCGCGAGCCGATTGTTCACCAGAAAGTTGATCCGGGTGGATTACATCCGCTACGACCTGGCGTCGTCACGAAAGCGCTCCTGAGACGGTTCGCTCACGCATCGGGCGATCAGAACCCAGTCCATACCGATCGGCTGGTGGCCAGGGCCGCTGGCTACGATGATGTGTTTGCGCACGGCATGCTCTCAATGGCTTGGCTCGGGCGTCTCCTTACCGATGCAACCCGACAAGAAAACGTGCACTCGTTTACCGCTCGGTTTTCTCGACGGATGCCCCTTCATGCGAGACCGATTTGCAACGGCCTGCTCCGGAAACATGACGCCCCTTCGGGCGATCATGAATTCGACCTCAGCATTCAATTGTACTCAGGACAACCGATCGCAACTGGGGCAGCAGCCGTCGCCCGTTCTTGAGATGGACCGTCCATCGGCTTGACCAGAACTCATGCCTCTGGACCGACCGTGTCTTTCACTGCTTCCAGCGTCCACAAGCCAAGGGAAAGAGTCGGATCGGCATCAGCCGGCCAAGCAGCAGCAATTCGCCAACCGACCCCAAGCAGGTATTATTGTCCCCCGCCGCTTGCGCCCCGTTGAACGGCCTCAAGCGCCTTCTCGATGCTGAGCGAGCCGCCGACCTGGCTCGGCGGATAGTCTTTGAACGTCTGGAGAAACTCGCCAACGAGGGTCACGGCCGGGACCATGGTCCAGAGTTTTTCTCCCCACCATCGGCCGTACAACATCGACTCGCTCTGATAACGCTCCCACGGATCTTGGCGAAGGTTGGTAACCAGGGGAAGGTTCGTCGTTTCCTCGGTGCCGGTGAACAGGTTGCCCTTGATGGTCTTGAAGCTCAGCTTCCAGTCATTGTAGCGGATGGCCGTGAGGTCGCCGTTATCCGTGAAGTAGAAGAATTCTTTCCGCGGGCCCTCGTTGGCGTCGCCTTTCAAAAAAGGCATAAAATTGTAGCCGTCGAGATGCGTCTTGAAGATCTTCTCTCCCACCTTCAGGCCGGTCAGAAGCTTCGCCTTGACGTCGGGTTCCCCGGCTGCTGCCAGGAGTGTCGGCAGGAAGTCCTCGCCGGCGATCGTATCATTGATGATGCGACCTGGCTTGATGGTCCCCGGCCACTTTGCCACCATGGGCACGCGGAAGCCGCCTTCGTAGGTCGTGCCCTTCTCGCCGCGGAACGGTGAATTACCGCCGTCGGGCCAGGAAAACGTCTCGGCTCCGTTGTCGCTGGTAAACACCACAATGGTGTTGTCGGCGATACCGGCGTCATCCAGCTTCTTCAGGATCGACCCGACGGCTGCGTCCAGTTCCATGATCGCGTCGGCATAGAGGCCGTAGCCGCTCTTGTCCTGCCATTTTGGCCCGAGATGCGTCCAGACGTGCGTCCGGGTCGTATTGTGCCAGAGGAAAAATGGCTTGTTGGCCTTGACCGAACGGTCAATGAAATCGACCGACCGGCGAACAAGTTCGTCGTCGACGTCCTCCATGTTGAACTTCGCCTTCGGGTCCATATTCGGATGCGGCGGCAATGGACCAGCGTCAACGATGACCTGTTTGCCAACCTTGCCCCAGCGTGGATCCGTCGTCGGATCGTCTACGGTCGTAGCCTTGGTATCAATGATATTGCGCGGGCCAAAATTGGCGAGAAATTGCGGACTCTTCGGGTACTGAGGGTCGTACGGCTCTTCCATGGCGTTGAGATGGTAGAGGATGCCGTAGAATTCATCGAAGCCGTGGACCGTCGGAAGGTACTCGTTGCGGTCGCCAAGATGGTTCTTACCGATCTGCGCCGTTGCGTAGCCGTGAGGTTTGAGCAGTTCCGCGATCGTCGGGTCTTTGTCCTGCAACCCCTGCTTGGCTGCTGGCATTCCTACCTTCAGCAGCCCGGTGCGGAAGGGACTCTGTCCGAGAATGAATGCAGCGCGCCCTGGGGTGCAGGATTGCTGGGCGTAGTAGTCGGTGAAGAGCGCACCTTCGCTGGCAATGCGGTCGATGTTGGGTGTGCGTCCCCCCATCATGCCTCGATGATAGGCGCTGACGTTCCAGATGCCGACATCATCCGCCATGATGACCACGATATTCGGCTTGGCTGACGTTTGGGCCGACGCTGCGCTGCTCAGCGTCAGTGGCAACGCCACGGCTGCGGCCATCAAAAGCTTGGCTTTGATCATATTGTACCCTTGTGGTCTGTTATCGGGAGGATGGCCGGATGATCGATGTCGATACCGATTCTAGGCTTCCTCAGTTTGCCGGAGGGAAAATCACCTTCCAGTCGCTCTTCATATCGACGATGGTCCAGCCTTTGGCAGCCGCCTCGTCCCACGCCTTGTCGAGCTTGCCGATCAGCGATTTGCGATCGTAGGCCCATTCGCGCACCGCGTCGGTATGATGCACGAGGGCGGCGAAACGTGGTCCCTCGCCGGCCATGGTCCATTCCAGCATCTGTTGGTCACCGTCGGAATTTCCGAACGCAAAAATCGGCCGCCGTCCGATGAAGCGGTTAATGCCGACCGGCTTTCCGGGACCATCGTCGATGAAGTCGATCTTCATCTCCTTCACCAGTTCGGGCTTCCCGTCGTCACCCTTTTGAAACTTGACGACGCCCGATGAGCCAACGACCTGTTCGGGCGGGATGCCATAGCTGCTTTCCGCGAAGACGCGCATGAATTCGACCCCACCACCCGAGGCGATGAAAGTCTTGAATCCAGTGGCCCGGAGGTAAGCCAGCAGCTCGAGCTGCGGCTGGTAGACCATCTGGGTGTAGGGCACCTTCTTGGTCGGATGCCGGGCCGTTGCGAGCCAGTCGGCGACGGTCTTGTTGAACGCGTCAGTCGTCATCCCGCTATGGGAGATGGCCACAATCTCCTCCAGGCCCTTCTTGCCCGACGCCATGACCTTCTTCATGTCGCCGGCGAGGACGGACTGGAAAGGCTCCTTCTTGGCCCATTCCGGATGCTGTGGCGCCAGGCGCTTCACTTCCTCCAGTGCGTAGATCAGCTGGAAGTACAGGGGCTGCTCGGCCCACAACGTGCCGTCATTGTCGAAGGTCGCAATCCGCTTCTCCGGAGCAACGAAGTCTGGCCCGCCTTCCTTTGTCACCTTGGCGACGAAGTCGAGGATCGACGTTTTTGTGGGTCCGTCGTTCCAAGAGGGCAGCGGGTCGGATTGGGCGGAGGCAGGCACGGCCGCGGCCAGAAAGAAGCTTCCGGCAACCAGGAGGCGCCTGATTGATGGCCGAGTGAACAGCCTTGTGAACATAGTGACACCTTTACGACGTGGTCGTCGGCAGACACCGGACAGCCTGAAGCTGCTGGCTAGCGTGGATTCCCTGTAGGGGGCGCCTTCAGACTCGTCTCGACACGTCATATTCGAGGACCGCACGGTAGGCCCATCGAATCAGCTGGCGCTCCGAACCAACACGTTCCGCACGACCTAGAAGTCGTCACCCGAACTCCGGCAGCGATAGCCGATGAAGCACTGAGGGTTATTGGAACTCGGCACCCAGGCGGGCTCCGGGAACTGATCAACAAGGCACTCCGCCCCGCTTTTGACGAACCGCGCATAGGTGTTGGGGCCGGTATCGAGGACCACGGCACCCTCTTTCATGACCATCTGTCGATTGGCCGAGCAGGGACGGGTCGAGGTCGGTGGGCCGACCTGTGCCAGGGCGGCTGTCGACAGTGTCACCAATGCAAAGCCGGCAAGAACGTATCTCATCTCCAACTCCTTTTTATTTCGAGGCATGTACGACGATTCAAGGGGAGCAGTGGCCGAACCAATCGTTGGCTCGCCACCACCCTTTCGCTACTTGTTCATCTCGATGAGGACTTCGTCCTTGCCGAGGCTCAGGGTCATGCCCTCGCTCGTGCCGACGAGGTGCATGATGACGCCGGCCTTGTTCCCAAGCCAGAGTTCGCTACGGCCGCTCGTCTCAAGGCCGATGGGACCGGTTCCCTCAACCCAGATTCCGTCGAATTCAGACAGGCTGTTGAGGTCGTAGATTTCGCCGGAAACCTGTCGCTTGGAAACGCTGCCGGGTCCGATGACGGTGCCCGCGAGCCGGAACGGATAGGTCTTCCCCTTGAAGGCGAGGACGCCCTTGCCGACGCCGGCACCGCCGACGAAGACTTCAGTGAGGGTCACCTTTCCGGACGGCTTCTCATTCGCGATGCTCAGCTGCGTCGGGGCCTTGATGGGGATCGGGCTTTCCGATGTCAGGGAGGCGCAGCCTGCCACGGACAGCGCCAGAGCGATGGCCAAGGCCGGCGCCGAGCGGGAAAGCGAGACATCCTGCATCATCTTCCGAAAGGTATTCACGTCAATCTCCGTCGTGGTCGTCTGGCTGGCGTTTGCGGCGACGCACCGCCGCTCGATGCGATAGGATCTCGATCGTCGCGGTCTCAATACCGGCGGCGAGCGGGAGCAACCACCACCGCTCTGCGCGCTGGTACACGGCGTACGGCCACTGCGCCATGAGGTCCGACGCATCCCGCCCTGACCACGCCGCGGGCACAGACCACGGCGCTGGCTTCGGTCGGCAAAAGTGCGGCGGTGAACAGAAGCCCGAGAGCGAGTATGGCGTATTTCATGATGGTCTCCTGACGTTGAAAGGACGTCGGCATGGGTGGAATGGGGCAGCCTTCAGCTTTAGTCCTTCTTCTTGACCGCGTCTTTCATCTTGTCCTCGTCGGTCGCCGCAAGCTGCCACGGGCCGAGATTGATGGTGAGCTTGGAGATCTTGCCGTCGAAGGCGAACGGCAGCTGATAATCCTTGCCGTTGATCTCGGTGCGCAGATCCGTGCCGATGTCGAACGTCTCGTCGGAGACTTGCAGGAAGGCGATCGAGTTCGCCTGCTTGGCGGTCGCCACGACCTTGCCGTCGACCTTCAACACGCCGGTCCCGCCCTTCGCAATGCCAGGCCCGTCATAGGTGTAGTCGAACACCAGCGTGTGCTTGCCAGCTGAAAGGACATCCGGGCCCTCCCACCGATACTGCGCCAGTGTCAGCATGTTGTAGTTGAAGACCGGTTTTCCCTTCAGCAGATAGAACCCCCATCCGCCCCAGCGGCCGCCCAAAGTCGCGATCATGCCGTTGCCGCCCGAGGCTGGCACGTCGATCTCGGCCGTGATGGTGTAGTTCTTGCCGAGAATGTTTGGAGCGTTGGCCACGGGGATGCCGGGGTTGATGCCCGTATAGGTGAACTCGGTCCGGCCCGCTGTGGTACTCGGCCGGGGCTCGACAGCTCGGGCGAAGGAGCGGTTGTCGAGCGGCAGCACGTTGTATTTTGTCGCTTCCTGCAGCCAGATCGCCTGCATCTCCTTCAGCTTCTCCGGCATTTTGGCGGCGAGGTCATTGGCCTGGGAATAATCCTCGGCGAGGTTGTACAGCTCCCATTTGTAATCAACCGGAGACGGAAGCGGCGCGTTCAGGATCCACGGCCCGTGCGGGGGCGTCGTGTTGGCGTACCAGCCGTCGTGATAGATGCCGCGGTTGGCGATCATCTCGAAATATTGCGTCTTGTGCGTGGTGGGCGCGGCCGCATTGGCCTTGTCGAAGGTGTACAGCATGCTGACACCTTCGATCGGCTTCTGCTTGATCCCGTCGACGAACTCCGGCGCCTTGATGCCGGTGGCTTCGAGGATCGTCGGCACGATGTCGATGATGTGGTGGAACTGATGGCGGATGCCGCCGGGATCACCGATGTGACCGGGCCACGACATCGCCATGCCCTGGCGCGTCCCGCCAAAGTGCGAGGCGATCTGCTTGGTGTATTTGAACGGTGTGTCGAATGCCCACGACCAGCCTACCGCCATGTGCGGGTAGGTCTCGGCTGATCCCCACGCATCGTAGGACTTGAGCTGGTCGGCGATCGGGATGTCGAGGATGCCGTTGTAGGCCGTCCACTGGTTCGGCGTGCCGACCAACGTGCCCTCGGGGCTCGTGCCGTTATCGCCGACGATGTAGATGATCAGGGTGTTGTCGAGGTCCCCCATATCCTGGACCTGCTGGATGACGCGGCCGATCTCGTTGTCGGTATAAGCCGCGTAGCCGGCGAACACTTCCGCCTGCCGCGCAAACAGCTTCTTCTCGTCGGCCGAGAGGGTGTCCCATTTCGGCAGGCTGTCGGGCCATTCGGTCAGCTGCGCATTAGCCGGAACGACGCCCAGGCGCTTCTGGTTCGCGAAAACCTGGTCGCGCATGGCGTTCCAGCCCATGTCGAACTCGCCGCGGAACTTGTCGATCCATTCCTTCTTCGGCTGGTGCGGCGAGTGAGTGCCTCCCGGCACGTAATAAACCATCCACGGCGAGTCGGGCGCTGATGCCTTCATGCCCTGCATGTAGCTGATGGCCTTGTCGGCGGTATCAGTGGTCAGGTTGTAATCTGGCTTCCCGATCCAGGGAAACACCTGCCGATTGTTCTCGAACAGATACGGGGTCCATTGGTCGGTCTCGCCGCCCATGAAGCCATAGTAGTAGTCGAAGCCCATACCAGAAGGCCACTGATCGAAGGGTCCGGCGACGCTGTACTGGAAGTCAGGCGTGTTGTGGTCTTTGCCGAACCAAGACGTGGCGTAGCCATTGTCCTTTAGGACGCGCCCGATGGTGGCGTCCTCGGGGCCGATGATGGAATCGTAGCCCGGGAACCCTGTCGACAGTTCGGTGATGACGCCGAAGCCGCCGGAATGGTGATTGCGTCCCGTGATGAGCGCGGCGCGCGAGGGCGAGCACAATGCCGTCGAGTTGAATTCGGTGAACCGCAAGCCCGTGCTGGCGACGCGGTCTAGTGCAGGGGTCGGAATGACACCCCCGAAAGTGCCGCTGACGCCGTAACCCTGGTCATCGGTCATGATCAGGAGGATGTTCGGAGCGCCCTTCGGTGGCACGATGCGCGGCGGCCACCAGGTCTTCGAACCTTCGAGCGTCTCCTTGATGACACCGCCGAAGGGCGGTGATGGCACCGGGAGTTGATTGCCCGGAACGGTGATGGTCGCGCTGGGCTGGCCCAGGACGCCGTTGACCTGCTGGGCCATGACGGGCGTGCCGATGGTCGTGGTCGCGAGCAACATTGTCGCGATGGCACTCAATTTGAACGTCTTCTCAGCCATGGGCCTATCCCTTGCTCTGCCGGCCACCCCAATGGGCGCTGCGCGGACATCTGCGCGTGTCGTGGGGGTTCCTCGCGGCCATGGCCGCGAGGGAAACTTCGCGACGGCGAAGGCTATTTGAGTTCGATGCCGAGCTTTGCCCGTTCGTCCTTGAACACGACGGCGAGGCCCTCGATGATCTTCTTGCCGGGATTGGCTTTGCAGTAGACGATGAGCTCATGCTCGGTCTCGCGGCCCTTCTTGAAGTCGAGGAAGTGCTTCTTGGCGAGGCCGTTATACCAACCGCTGTACCAGCTTGAGAGCGCATCGGCGTCTTCCTGGAAAGTGCCGGCGAGTTGCGCGCAGGTGAGCGCCTGTACGTCGATGAAGCCTTTGGCATCGGCATAGCTCGACAGCGAGACCGGCGCCTGGGCGCTTGCCGGGACAGAACCGATCGCCGCAAGAGCAGCCGCGAGAATGATAGTTTTGAACATTGTCCGATTCCTTGTCGTCGGGTTCAGGTGTCCGACGCTACGGCATCGTCACTATCTGCTGAACGGCCGTAGCGGGACGTAGCATCCTGTAGTCTCTGTAGTGGAGGTGACGTAGGTGACGGCCCAAACATCTGGAAGAAATCGGTTATTCGCGAAGTGGCCTTCTACGGTGCCGAGGTGAGGACGTTCTTTCCCATCACCGGAAAGCCGGCCTTGATAGCCCCATCAGCCAGCCTTTGGCGGTCTTGGGGCGAGATCCCACGCACGGAAAGCTGCATGTCCAGGTCGTCGAAGAACCGGGGTTGCATCGACAGGAAGGCAGCCTTTGCTGCCACTGTTTCGGCCTTCATGCCCTTATCGGCATAAATGATGGCGGCCACCGCCTGATAAAGAGCAAACCGCTGGAGGTCGGCCTTGCGCACAAGATCGACCGCGCGATCCGTGTCGCCCTGCATGTAGGCTGCCAGCGCCAGCATGCCCTTGTAGAAGCCAGCATTGCCTGAATTCAGGATGAGAGCACGCTCAAGGAGGGTGGTTCCGCGCTCCCAGTCTCCCGACATGGCAATGCGGCTGCCGTATTCCCCGAGAAGCTCCGAGTCGTTCGGATTAAGCGTCAGCGCACGCTCGCCAATGCGCCGTCCCTCATTGGGTTGCCCTGTAAAGAACAGCATCGTCATCTGCGCCTGAATGGCACGCGCGTTGTCGGGATCGAGCTGTGCTGCGGTCTCGGCTGCAGTAAGAGCCCGCCGCGTGGGCGCCGGTTCGCCAGCCCTAGGATTGAAGCCGAAACGCATCTCGTCGAGGTAGAGGTAGGATAGCATCGCCCAGGCGGTAGCGTAGTCGGGATAGCGGGCGACCGCCTGCTCGAGGCAAGACCGGACTCCGGCATGCGCCGTTGCGCTCAACTCATTGCGATAGGCATAAAAGCGTAGCGTGCAGCTGTACGCCTCGATATCCGCCGTGGTCTTGCGCTCGGCGCGCCGGGTGTCGGCGCGGAAGATGATGCCATAGGGCTGCGCCACCGCGCTCGCGATCTTCTCGGCGACATCCTGTTCGATGGTGAGGATGTCCTGCGTGCGAAGATCATCATCGTAGGTCTGCGACCATAAGATGACGCTGGTCTCCAGGTCGATCAAGCGAGCAGTAACCCGCAATCGATTGTTGCCGACGAGCCGCAAGGATCCTTCGACAGCAAAGCGCGCCCCGAAGTCCCGCTGCAGCCGTGCCGGATCGACGATCGGGGAGATGCGAGCCGTCGTCTCGCGCCCCGGAATTGTCAGCTCCTTGAAGCGGGCCAGCTGCGCAATGATCTCCTCGGTCAAACCGGCAGCGTAGAGCTTGGTATCGGGTCCCTCGCCGAGATCGACAAACGGAGCGACCGCGACCGCCGGTCCGGTAGGCGAGGACGCAATCTCGTCACGCGCGGAAAACCGCGAACTGCCGCGCGCCAGGTAGGCTGCCACACTGAAAACGGCGACGAGGAGCACCACGACGGCGGCAATACGGGCCCACTTGCTGCGAGGAGATACCGGGCTGACGGGCCCAATCTGAGGGGCTTGCACCGAAGACAGTTGCGGTTCTGGCGCGATTTCCGCGATGACCGATGTCGCATGTCGAACGTCAAAAGTCGGGACGTAACCGCCTTTGGGAATGTTGATCAGAACGGTGTCACTGTGACCGGCCAACAAGTAGTAACGTTCGAGCGCCCGGCGTAGGCGCCCCGCTTCGATCCGCACCACCGGATCATTTTGGGCGTCAAACGAGGCATCGCGGCCGAAGACCTCCGTGGCGATCGAATAGGCCTTGAGTCGATCGGCACGGCCCTCGAGCGCCTCTGTGATGACGTAACGAAGAAACTGCCTGGCCCTCTCGGGCACTTTGAAATCCGGGCTTGCGTCGATCCGCGCCAGCTGCGCCTCGATCTCAAGCCGAGTTGCGTGAGGCCCCTCGGAAACGTCTGGCGTTGGTCGCATCGCTTCCTCCGTTCTACGACCGCCGGCGAACGAACGGAGGGAACGTTACCTACAGTAACATACGTCAAACCTCCCAATCCACCTGCTACACAATTCACCAAGGCGGGGAATCGGGGCTTTCGCCCGGGTTCCTGAGGATGATCAATGGACCAGGGCCTTGCCGCTGTCGTGCAGCATCTACCGCACCGCCGAAGAGCCATTATGGAGCTTGCCATGCGAAGCGAAAGCTTCCGCTCCTTATGCGCCGACGTGGTCGACGCCGAAAGGGCGCTGCAACGCTGGAAGCAAACCGATACTCCAATCAGCCGTGCACGAAGTGACGAGTACATGGCCCTCATAGAAGGTCTGCTCAACGAGGTCGAACTCGCCCTCGCGACCGATATTCAAGCCGACCTTAAACCTTGAGTCCGTGCAGCCGTCCCGCTCGTTTCTTTCCCCAGCCCGAACAAATGCGATTGGAGCGACCGGCAAAAGACGCAATCGGTTGCAGAAGATTTGGTGCCGCGAGAGGGATTTGAATCCTGCCACCCCTCGTTGCTGATCATTAAGCGAACCGTCGAAGCCTGACCGAGAGGGCTCAGACATCCCCCATCTGCGCGGTGGCTATTTGGCCACCGACCGACCGATCTCCCGGCGAGATTTAAGAATGACGAAGGGAGACGGGATCTTAAGCCGAACCTTCCACCAATTTTGGAGACGAGCGTGGCAGCCGGCTTTCGGCAAGGACATCAGGCCGGTGAGAGCGCTCGAACCCCTGCAACGCGATCTCCGATGCAGCGAGAGACCGATGGCCACGGTTGCGTCGCGCTCGATCGAGCATCCCCCGGGCGATCACGCAGACCAGCAATCCGGCTGAAGGGGCGGAATGAGAAGATTAAATTGCGACGCCGAGTTCCGCCAGACCGAGAGGCAAGCGTGGAGGCCATTTGGATTCGCTTGGATGCCTATTCGCCACCGACACCCCAAAGGGGGCGGCCAATCACCACCTAAGCCTATAGAAAGGCTTGGTGAGCGCGGATGGGATCGAACCATCGACCCGCTGATTAAAAGTCAGCTGCTCTACCACTGAGCTACGCGCCCATCTTGGGCGAGGCGGCGGTCACAAATCCGCCTCGAACTCCGCTAAGTCACTGGAAACCGTCATTCTTTCAAGAGCGGAAGAACGCGGTTAAGCCAGAGATTCAGCACGCGGGACGATGTCCCGCGGGAAGTGAGCCCGAAATAGGGGCTATCGGGTGGCGGGTCAATCGAAAAGGCCTAAGATGGCGCTCTAAATCGATCCCAGCGGAGGAGCGTTTCTCCGCGTCCGGTTCCTCCCTTCAGGTTGAGCAGTTTGATGTCCGATTCCCGTTTGGTGTACCTCGCCGAGTTCGAACGCAAGATCCGCTGGCTCGCCAGTTGGACGATTCACAATGCCAATCATGTCAGGCCGAACTCGGACGGCATGAAGGTGGGCGGCCACCAGGCGTCATCCGCCTCCCTGTCCACGATCATGACCGCCCTGTACCTGGCGGTGCTCAAGCCGCAGGACAGGGTCGCGGTCAAGCCTCACGCCAGTCCCATTTTTCACGCCATCCAGTACCTTCTCGGCCATCAAACCCGCGAGAAACTCGAAAATTTCCGCTCCTATAAGGGCGCGCAATCCTATCCGTCCCGCACCAAGGACATCGACGACGTGGATTTCTCGACCGGATCGGTCGGCCTCGGCGTCGCCCAAACCCTGTTCGCCAGCCTCGTGCAGGATTACGTGAAGGCGCATGACTGGGCCGCGGACCTGCCGGAAGGCCGCATGATCGCGCTGCTGGGCGACGCGGAGATGGACGAGGGCAACATCTTCGAGGCGCTTCTCGAGGGCTGGAAGCAGGGCGTGCGCAACACGTGGTGGATCATCGACTACAACCGCCAGAGCCTCGACGCGGTGGTCCGGGAGGGCCTGTTCGACCGTTTCGAATCGATCTTCCGCTCTTTCGGGTGGGATGTGGTCGTGCTCAAGCATGGCACCCTGATGGAGGAAGCCTTCGCCGAGCCCGGCGGTGACAAGCTTCGGACTTGGATCGACACCTGTCCGAACCAGCTTTATTCCGCCCTCACCTTCCAGGGTGGCGCGGCCTGGCGCAAACGCCTGCTCGATGACCTGGGCGACCAGGGCGATGTGACACGACTGATCGAGAAGCGCTCCGACGAGGCGCTGGCCCGGCTCATGTCCAATCTCGGCGGTCACGACCTCCCGAGCCTGCTCAAAGCCTTCGAGTCGATCGACCACGATCGCCCGACCGTCTTCATCGCCTACACGATCAAGGGGTTCGGCCTGCCGCTCGCCGGCCACAAGGACAATCATGCGGGGCTCTTGACCCCCACGCAGATGGACGGTTATCGCGGCTCGGCCAAGGTCCGGCCCGGACACGAATGGGAGCCCTTTGAGGGCCTCGATCTGCCGGCCGCTGATCTCGCGCAGTTCCTGAAATCGGTGCCCTTCAACGCGCGCGGCACGCGGCGCTACCAAGCCCCGAAAATCGACGTCCCTGCTGCCTTGAAGACGCCCACTCAGCCGGTGATGTCGACACAGCAGGGTTTCGGGCTCATCCTCCATGAACTGGCCCGATCGAGCGAACCCCTCGCCGATCGTATCGTCACCACGGCGCCGGACGTCACCGTGTCGACGAATCTCGGCGCCTGGGTGAACCGTCGCGGATTGTTTGCCCGCGACGAGATGAAGGACCTCTTCAAGTCTGAGCGGATTCCCTCGACGTTCACCTGGGATTTCGGGCCGACAGGACAGCACATGGAACTCGGCATCGCCGAGATGAACCTGTTCATTCTTCTCTCGGCGCTGGGCCTGTCCCATTCCCTGTTCGGCGAGCGGCTCCTGCCCATCGGCACCCTCTACGACCCGTTCATTTCACGCGGGCTCGATGCGCTCAATTACGCCTGCTACCAGGATGCGCGCTTCATCGTCGTGGCAACGCCCTCGGGCGTGACCCTGGCGCCGGAGGGCGGCGCGCACCAATCCATTGGCACGCCGCTGATCGGCCTCGCGCAGGACGGACTGGCCTCGTTCGAACCTGCCTTCGTGGACGAATTGTCGGTGATCCTGCGCTGGGCGTTCGATTACCTCCAGCGCGACGGCGACGGAGAAGCCAATGAGCGGACCTGGCTGCGTGACGAAACCGGAGGCTCGGTCTATCTCCGGCTTTCGACACGCAGCATCGATCAGCCGCAACGGGAGATGACGCCGGCTCTGGAGTCCGACATCGTGGACGGGGCCTATTGGCTGCGGCGTCCAGGCCCGAACGCGCAGGTGGTGGTGGCCTTTACTGGCGCCGTCGCCCCCGAGGCCATTGAGGCGGTGGGACTGATGGCGGAGGATCGGCGCGATATCGGGCTGCTCGCCATCACGTCGGCGGACCGGCTGAACGCAGGATGGACAGCGGCCCAGCGTGCCCGTGAGCGCGGCCTCGTTCATGCCCGCAGCCATATCGAGCGGCTTCTTGGCGAACTGCAGCCCCATTGCGGCCTGGTGACGGTCATCGACGGCCATCCGGCGACGCTCGCCTGGCTTGGGTCCGTCATGGGTCACCGCACCCGCTCCCTCGGCGTCGAGCATTTCGGCCAGACCGGCACGGTGAAGGAGCTGTACCGCCATTTCGGCATCGACGCGCAGGGTATCATTGCGGCTGCCGAGATGATCGCTCCGGGGCGGCCAATCCGGCACCTCAAGGCGCTGGGTTGACATCAGACCGGCCTGCCCCGATCACCCCCGGATGAGCGGCACCACCGACCTGACGCCGTGGCGGCATTTCAGCCTTTGGTTCGCGGCGACATCCTTCGCCGTGACCGCATTGCTGTTCGGGTTCGTCTTGGCCTTCGATCCCTATGGGCTGCGCGCCGCCCCGGGACGGGCAGCCTCCCCGCTCATGGATATCAACCAGCGCTTCATGTATCCGCAGATCGCACGCGGCGGCATCTTCGACTCGGCGGTCTTTGGGACCTCGACGGTTCGCCTTCTCGACCCGGCGCGACTTGATCGCGCTTTCGGCGGCGCCTTCGTGAATTTCGGCATGAACGCCGCGACGCCGTGGGAGCAGCTTCAGCTCGCGTCCCTGTACCTGAGGCGGCAGCCGGAGCCCCGCACTCTGATGTTCGGCCTCGACGAGACATGGTGCGCCGCCGACGCCGATGAAAAACGCCTGACCTTCCGGGCGTTCCCGCCGTGGCTCTACGACGACGACCCGCTGAACGATTATCCGGCGCTTCTCAACCTGACCACTCTGGAAATCGCCGGGCGGGTCGCCCTCAATCGCCTGGGGATGCTGCCGGCGCGCCTGCCGCAGAACGGCTACGAGATCTTCCTTCCGGACGATGCCGCCTACGATCTGGAGCGCGCCCGCATGCACATTCAAAGGAGCGGTTCCGGCATGGGGGAGATTGCGGCCGCGGCAGCCGTGGGCGCCCAGCCCTTCAAGCTCCCGGCAGTCGACTGGCTGGACGAACTTCTCGCAAGAGTGAAGCCCTCCACTCGCGTCGCCATCGCTTTCATGCCGGCCCACGCGGTGATGTTGCCACCGCCCAGCAGTGTCGACTTTCAGCGCGAGGCGGCTTGCAAAGCCCGCGTGGCGGATCTCGGACGCCGGCACGGGGCACTGGTCCTGGATTTCCGCCTTCGCTCGAACGTGACGACGGACGATTCCAACTATTGGGACGCGCTGCATTACCGTGTCGGCATCGCGGACCGGATCGTGGATGGTTTGCGGGACGCCGGGTCGACCGGGAACGCCGCGTCAGACGGCTTCTACACCGTGCTCAATCGTCCGCAGCCTTAGGCAGATCACCAAGCGGCTCGGCGAACCCATCGCGCTCGCCCTGCGCCCAGCCTTCCTTCACCTCACCGATGTGATCGGCGAGCCGTCCTTCCGCGATCGCCTTGCGCAAACCGGCCATCAGCTCCTGGTAATAGGCGAGGTTGTTCCACGTGAGCAGCATCATGCCGAGGATCTCGTTCGAGCGCACGAGGTGGTGGAGATAGGCTCGCGAATAGGCGTTGGAGGCCGCGCATTTCGACTCCGCATCGAGCGGGCGGGTGTCCTCCGCGTGCTTGGCGTTGCGCATGTTCATGCGGCCGTGGCGGGTGAAAACCTGCCCGTGGCGGCCGGCGCGGGTGGGCATCACGCAGTCGAACATATCGATACCGCGGCGCACCGATTCGACGATGTCGTCGGGCGTGCCGACGCCCATCAGATAGCGCGGCTTCTCCCGTGGCAGATGCGGCTCGACCGTCTCGATGATCCTCAGCATGACATCCTGCGGCTCGCCGACGGCCAATCCGCCAATGGCGTAGCCCTTGAGGTCGAGGGCTGCGAGTTCGCGGGCGCTTTCGATCCGCAGCGCGTCGACCGCGCCGCCCTGCACGATGCCGAACATCGCCTTGCCGGGCTGATCGCCAAAGGCGATCTTGCAGCGTTCGGCCCAGCGGAGGGACAGGCGCATCGCCTTATCGGCGACATCGTCCGCGCAGGGCAGCTTCACACACTCGTCGAGTTGCATCTGAATGTCCGAGCCCAGAAGGCCCTGGATCTCGATCGACCGCTCAGGCGTCATCACGTGGGTCGAGCCGTCGATATGCGACTGGAACGTCACGCCGGTCTCGTCGATCTTGCGCAAGGCAGCGAGCGACATCACTTGGAAGCCGCCTGAATCGGTGAGGATCGGATAGGGCCAGTTCATGAAGTGGTGGAGCCCGCCCAGCTTGGCCACGCGCTCGGCGCCGGGCCGCAGCATGAGGTGATAGGTGTTGCCCAGCACCACATCGGCACCCAGCGCTTTTACCTGGTCCGGATACATGGCCTTGACGGTAGCGGCAGTTCCCACGGGCATGAAAGCCGGCGTGCGGATGACGCCGCGCGGCATGCGGATTTCGCCGGTGCGCGCGACGCCGTCTGTCTTTGCTATCGTGAAGGTAAACTGGTCTGAGGTCATCAGGGATCCTGAGGCAATGGCGCGGACTGTGATCAACACAGTCGAACGGGAAAACGCGACCGTAAGCTGCCGCGCTAGACAGGGGAAGGCGACTTGCCGCTAGGCGGCGTCATCGCGGAACAGCAGGCTGGCATCGCCGTAGGAGTAGAACCGGTAGCCGGCGGCAATGGCATGGTCGTAGGCTGCCCGCATCTTGTCCATGCCGGCAAAGGCCGAGACCAGCATGAACAGGGTCGAGCGCGGCAGGTGGAAATTGGTCATCAGCACGTCCACCGCCCGGAACCGGTAGCCTGGCGTCATGAAGATGGCGGTGTCGCCGGAAAACGCCACGATCGTTCCATCGGGCTCCGCCGCGCTCTCGAGAAGGCGCAGGGAGGTCGTGCCCACCGCAACAACGCGGCCGCCGCGCGCTCGCGCGGCATTGATCGCTGAGGCCGTCTGCGCGCTGACGCTGCCCCATTCCGCATGCATCCGATGATCGGCCGTATCGTCGGCTTTTACTGGCAGGAACGTGCCCGCGCCGACATGGAGGGTGACGAAGTGACGGGCAATGCCGCGCGCATCGAGCTGTTGAAAGAGCGCGTCAGTAAAGTGCAGTCCGGCGGTCGGCGCCGCGACTGCGCCCTCGTCGCGGGCGTAGATGGTTTGATAATCGGCCGAGTCCTGGTCGTCGGTCGTGCGCTTTCCGGCGATGTAGGGGGGCAATGGCAGTTCGCCGAACCGGGCGATTGCCTCGTCGAGAACGGGACCCGAAAAGCCAAATCGGAGCACAACCTCACCGCCCTCCCCTTTTTCGAGAACCTCGGCATCGAGGCTGGTCAGTTCACAGGCGCTGCTCTCGCCGGCCTCCCCGAAGCCGATCCGATCGCCAACCAGGAGCTTCTTGGCCGGGCGCGCAAAGGCCCGCCAGCAATCGGCGCTCTCACGTTTGTGCAACATGATTTCGACCTTCGCGGAGGTCTCCTCGCGGGTGCGGATGCCGCGCAGGCGCGACGGAATGACCTTCGTGTCGTTGAGGACGAGAATGTCACCCGGGTGCAGCAGGTCGGCAAGCGCGCGCACGAGGCTGTCCTCGAAACCGGCATCGGGCCGGACGACGAGCATGCGCGCGGCGTCGCGCGGCTCGGCCGGACGAAGCGCAATACTGGTCTCGGGCAGATCGAAATCGAAAAGGTCAACACGCATGGGCGCTACCGTTAGCGGCACAGTTTGCCAGCGGCAAGCGGTGCGGGAACCGCATGGGTGCACAGCCGGCGACGCCGAATAGGCAAACGCGGTGGGAAAAGCGCGCCACCCTTGACGAAACACGAACACAAGTTATGTGTTATAAAATTACACATCTGGAGGCATTTGCGGTGGATGAGGAAAGGGCGAAAGCCGTGAGGGAGCGCCTCGCGGGCTACAGGGCGATCTGGCCGGATATCACGACCGAAAAAGGCGTGGCGGAAGCGGTCAAGGGCGGCGCTGCAGCGGCCGCCTACCTCGCGATATCGTACGCGCTGTCGATTGCGCTCTCCGTTTTCATGGGTATGGACGTCCTGCGGGCCGGCGGCGATGCCGCGGCGCTGATAAGCGTCAATGGCGTGCTTGCCGCCGCCGCGTTCTCCATCATGTGGTTGATCTGGAAGAAACACAGCATCGTGGCTGCGTCGCTGGGGTTGGCGTGGATCGCCTTCGAGGTCGCGGCCAAGGTGGTCTCGATGTCGGCCAACAAGAGCATGGTGGTCGCGATCTTTGCCCTGATCTTCAGCATCAATGGCCTGAGGGGCACGCTCGCTGCGCGACGCCGAGTGTCCGGCACGACCGAGCCGCAGGTCTAGACTCTTTCCGGTCCCTCCGGTGTTCGGCTGGAGGGACCGGGGAGCATGGTTTAGGCAGCGTCTGCCAGAACCTTCATCGACACGATCTTGTCGGGATCGCGGGCTGGCTCGCCGCGCTTGATGAGGTCCACATTCTCCATGCCTTCCACGACCTTGCCCCAGACGGTGTATTGCTTGTCGAGGAAGCGGGCGTCGTCGAACACGATGAAGAACTGCGAATTGGCCGAGTTCGGCGCCGAGGTGCGGGCCATCGAGCAAATGCCGCGCACATGCGGCTCGGCGTTGAACTCCGCCTTGAGGTCGGGCAGATCGGACCCGCCAGTGCCGGTGCCATTCGGGCAGCCGGTCTGGGCCATGAAGCCATCGATCACACGATGGAACACGATGCCGTCGTAAAAGCCCTTGCGGGCCAACGTCTTGATTCGCTCCACGTGGCCAGGGGCCAGATCGGGACGGAGCTCAATGACGACTTTGCCCTTGGTGGTTTCGAGCACGAGTGTGTTTTCGGGATCTGCCATCGGGGTCTCCTGTACTGGCATCAAAAGAGGAAGAACGGCGCGTCTGCCGCTCACATAGGTCTGGTGTCGCTAAAGCGGAAGATCATAAGACGCCCGGCGACTGCGCCTCCGAGCTTTTCCGTAAAGGGAAGCGGCGTACAGCGTTTGAACGCCTCTGTCACCGAGCGTGTGAAAGCCTCCCGCTGATCCTGATCACCGGCCCCTGGCCGGTAATAGGTGATCTGCGGCCGGCCGAGGACCTCGCCATTTCGCTTGAAGGCGAGGCGCAAGGTAATCTCCTGCCCGGAGAACCCGCTGCCAGCCGGCGCCTGCCAGCAGGCCCCAAGCGCCCGGAAGATATCCGCGAGGGTATCGATCCGTTGCAGGGATTCGTTGCTGCCCGGACGCACCACGCCACCCAGGTTCTCGGACAGACCCTGCGGCGGCTCGAGCTGCCGCTGCCGCTCATCGGGATCGCCGAAATCCTGAGCTTGCGCGAAGGCGTACGGAAGCAAGGACGCCAGTGCCAGTGCGGCTATCAAGCTGCCGGCTTTTGCTCCGCGTCCTGCCATCTCACGCAATCTCAGGAGGGCCGCGCCCCTACTTCGCGTCGGCAGCAATCTGCAGCTTCACGATCTTGTCGGGGCTCGTCACCATGCCGTTGGCGGCGGAATTGCCCTTCTTGATCTTGTCGGCCACATCCATGCCAGAGACGACCTCGCCGAAGATGGTGTACTGGCCGGTCAGCGGGCCGCACCCGTCATAGCAGATGAAGAACTGGCTGTTGGCGGAGTCGGGGCTCTGCGAACGTGCCATGCCGACAGATCCCCGCTTGAACTGGGTCTTGGAAAACTCGGCCGGAACGTTCGGCAGGTCGGACTTGCCCGTTCCAGTGCCGGTTGGATCGCCTGTCTGCGCCATGAAGCCGTCGATGACCCGGTGGAACACGATGCCGTCGTAGAACCCCTTCTTGGCCAGGGCCTTGATCTGCTCCACATGCTTCGGCGCGAGGTCCGGCCGGAGGCGGATCGTGATGCGGCCGTCCTTCGTATCGAGATAAATCGTGTTCTGCGGATCGGCTGCCTGCTGCGCCGCGGCGGGAATCAGGCTGGCAAGCACGAGCGCTCCGGCTGCGAACAAACGCTTCATCACAATGTCTCCTTGAAAGGGTGCGGCTTACCGCCGGTTGAATGTTTCTGTCAGGCGCGTGGCGACCCTCTCGGGCACAAAGGCCGAGACGTCACCGCCCATCCCGGCGATCTGACGGACAAGCGTGGCGGTGATGGGGCGAACGAGAGGCGAAGCGGCAAAGAAAACCGTCTGGATCTCCGGCGCCATCGCGGCATTCATCGAGGCCATCTGGATTTCATAGTCGAAATCCGTCCCGTCGCGCAGGCCGCGAACGATGAGCGTCGCGCCATGGCGTCGCGCCGCGTCGACGGCCAGATCCTTGAAGGTCACAGCCTCAAGAGTCGCGCCGCTTTCCGCGGCAACCGGGCCGCACACCAGGTTGATCAATTCGGCCCGTTCCTCGGACGAAAAGATCGGAGTCTTGGATGAGTGCACGCCGATGGCCATGACGATGTGATCCGCCACACGGCTTGCTTGCCGCACCACGTCCAGATGTCCGTTGGTGACGGGATCGAAGCTTCCGGTGAAGAGTGCGGTTCGGGCCATAAGGCTATGAAGTAGCTTGAGATTGGCGCGGGGGCAAGCTGAACGGCACCATTTCCCTAGGCACCCTCCGAGGCCGACCCGCCGCGCTGAACCATCCCGCAGGACTTACCGAGCGTAAGCTTGTGCGTTGGCGCACGCCCTTCTGTCCGTCCGCATGCGACAACACGGTCGACCTTGCGAAAAAGGAGGGTCTCATGTTCTTCCGCCTCTTCGTCGTCGTCGCGACTGCCGCCGTCGTCCTCAGCCCTGCCGCCTGGGCTACCTTCACCCACACATCCATCTAGCCTCGTCCGCTTGCCGTTTCCACAATCGTGGCCGGGACCAGCCCGGCCATCGAAAGCGATCGTCCCCTTCCCCGGAACCCCTTACTCAGGGTTTCGAGAGACGCACCACGCAACAGTTCTTGTCTCGCGTTACTGTTCAGCAGCGGTGGGTTCCGGGCTTCCCTTCATCAGGGCAGGAACACGCGGTCAGCTCTCGTTCTCGCCGTCCTCGGGCGCATCCTCACCTGGGCCGCCGTCAATGACCCCGCCCTCGTCGACGATTTCTTCGTCGTCGGCGGTGTCGTCCTCGCCCTCGATGTGCTCGACCGACACCACCCGCTCCTTGCCTTTGGTGGCAAAGACCGTGACGCCCTGCGAGTTGCGGCCGACCGTGCGGATGCCGTCCACCGGAACCCGGATCAACTGGCCGTTATCCGTAACCAGCATGATCTGATCGGAATTCTCCACCGGGAAGGACGCCACCAGTTGGCCGTTGCGGCTGTTGACCGCCATGGCCGTGATGCCTTTGCCGCCGCGGCCGGTGATCCGGTATTCATAAGACGACGTCCGCTTGCCGTATCCCTTCTCCGACAGGGTCAGGATGAACTGCTCGTGGGCGCTGAGTTCGGTATAGCGCTCCATGGAGAGGGCTTCTCCGGCGATCCCCTCCTCGTCTCCCGATTCGACCGCACCGTCACTGGGGGCGTCGGCGTTTGAGACTTCACCCATCACGGCGCGGCGCATCTTGAGATACCCTGCCCGCTCTTCCCCGGTCGCCGCCATGTGGCGCAGGATCGCCATCGAGATAATGGCGTCCCCGGCGGCCAGATTGATGCCGCGCACGCCCATGGAATCGCGACCCTTAAAGACACGCACCTCAGGGACGGCGAAACGGATGCACTGTCCCTTCGCGGTTGTCAGCAGGACGTCGTCGTTCTCCGAACAGATCTGCACGTCGACGATCGACTCGCCGGCATCGAGCTTCATGGCAATCTTGCCGCCGCGATTGACCTGGATGAAATCCGACAGCTTGTTGCGCCGCACGGTCCCGCGGGACGTTGCAAACATGACGTCGAGCTTGTCCCAAGTCGCCTCGTCTTCGGGCAGCGGCATGATCGTGGTGATGCGCTCGTCTTTCTCGAGCGGCAGCATGTTGACCAGGGCCTTGCCCTTGGCATTGGGCGCGGCAAGCGGCAGCCGCCACACCTTTTCCTTGTAGGCTTGGCCGAGCGACGAGAAGAAGATGACCGGCGTGTGGGTGTTCACGACGAAGAGCCGCGTGACGAAATCCTCGTCGCGCGTGACCATGCCGGCGCGGCCCTTGCCGCCGCGACGCTGAGCGCGATAGGTCGAGAGCGGCACCCGCTTGATGTAGCCGGCATGCGACACGGTCACGACCATGTCCTCGCGCTGGATCAGATCCTCGTCGTCCACGTCAGCTTCCCAGTCCATGATCTGGGTTCGGCGGGGCGTCGAGAAGGCGTCGCGGATCTGTGACAGCTCGTCCTTGATGATCGTCATGATCCGGATACGCGAGCGCAGGATCTCGAGGTAGTCGGAAATTTCCGCCGCGAGCTTCGAGAGCTCGTCGCCGATTTCGTCACGACCGAGCGCGGTGAGGCGCTGCAGGCGCAGCTCGAGGATCGCGCGGGCTTGCGCCTCCGAAAGGCGATAGGAGCCGTCATCGTTGATCTTGTGGCGCGGGTCGTCGACCAGCAGGATCAGCGGTGCGATATCCTGCGCCGGCCAGTCGCGGCCCATCAGGGCCTCGCGGGCGGAGTTGGGATCGGGCGCGGTCCGGATGAGGCGGATAACCTCGTCGATGTTGGCCACGGCGATAGCCAGACCGCACAGGACGTGGGCGCGCTCGCGCGCCTTGTTGAGCAGATATTTCGTCCGCCGCGATACGACTTCCTCGCGGAAATCGACGAAGGCCTTAATGAGATCCTTGAGGTTCATCAATTCCGGACGGCCGCCGTTCAGCGCCACCATATTGGCGCCGAAGCTCGTCTGCAGCGGCGTGTAGCGATAGAGCTGGTTGAGCACGACATCGGCCATGGCGTCGCGCTTGATCTCGATCACGATGCGCATGCCGTCGCGATCGGATTCGTCGCGCAGGTCGGAAATTCCCTCGATCTTCTTCTCGCGAACGAGCTCGGCGATCTTTTCGATCAGCGTCGCCTTGTTCACCTGATAGGGGATCTCATTGATGATGATCGCTTCGCGCTCCTTGCGCACGATTTCGATCTCGGATTTGCACCGCATGATGATGGAGCCACGCCCCGTCAGATAGGCGGATCGCGCGCCGGCACGGCCCAAGATCATCGCACCCGTGGGGAAGTCCGGCCCGGGGATGATCTGGATCAGTTGCTCGGTGGAAATGTCTGGATCGTCGATGAAGGCGAGGCAGCCGTCGATCACTTCGCCCAGATTGTGCGGCGGCATGTTGGTGGCCATGCCCACCGCGATGCCACCGGCACCGTTGACGAGGAGATTGGGAAAGCGCGCCGGCAGCACGACCGGCTCGTATTTCGACTCGTCGTAGTTCGGGCTGAAATCGACCGTGTCCTTGTCGATGTCTTCCAACAGCGGCATCGCCGCCCGGGTCAGGCGCGACTCGGTGTACCGCATCGCCGCCGGCGGATCGCCATCGACAGAACCGAAATTGCCCTGGCCATCGACCAGCAGCACCCGGAGCGCGAAATCCTGCGCCATGCGCACCAACGCATCGTAGATCGATTGGTCGCCATGCGGGTGATACTGACCCATCACGTCACCGACGATGCGCGAGGATTTCACGTGCTTCTTGTCGGGCGTGTAACCGCTCTCGTGCATGGCGTAGAGGATGCGCCGATGCACGGGCTTCAGGCCGTCTCTTGCGTCAGGCAGTGCCCGGCTGACGATCACGCTCATGGCGTAATCGAGATAGGAGCGCTTCATCTCGTCGACGATGGAGATGATCTTTACGTCGCTGGCCGGCTGGTCGCCCCCGGGGCCAATATCTTTCGGATCGGTCAAGGTCGGTCTTTCTCAAAACGCCCGTCTGCAAGGAGCGGCTGGAGCAGCCACCCTATACAGCTCGACCGCCACACGCGAATCCGGGGCGATTGCAAAAGGCGAATCCAAGTGAAATCAAACCTTTAGATGACTGACAACGGCGTATTTTTCAAGGCGTTTCGAGCGCTTATCCAAAGCCAGGCGGCATCTGCATCAAACGATTCGCGCCGGGTTGCCGACGCCTCTCATCTGCGAGGTTTATATACCTAATTCACCCGGAGATTTCCGAGGGCCGATAGGGTCAGGACGCTGCTTCCCCGTCTGCGTATCGGGGCTACCTGGCTATCATGCGAGAGGGACGGGACTCACGCTCTCAACAGAAGCGCCGTGGCATCATCGCTCACCTTGAAGCGCGGGAACAGGCGACCATCCGGGTCGATTTCCGTCTCGATATGGCGGGCCGTCGCGGCCAGGGACGCCAGCCCCTCGTTCAGCGCCTTTTGGACAAGCGCCTGCGCATCCAGGTGAGCGTAGAGGTCTACAAGTGAGGAAAATCCGTCGCTCGTGAGGAGGATGACCGTCCCGTCCTCACAGGGGACCCGGGCGTACCGGACCCGGTCTGCGGCGCCGGGGTCAAGCCCCAGCAGCGCAAGGCCGCCGCCCTTCTTCTGTCGCTCGCGCCGACCGGCGAGCCAGGTCTGAAACACCTCAGACTTGCCAATGTCCTTTGGCGTGCAGCCGCTTGCCGAAAGGAGTTCGGCCGCTTTCGCCATCTCGAATTTGCGCAGGTCCGGCGCATCGCCGACGGTCACGACGTGTCCGTCCAGGCCTCGCAGGAATGCGGTCGTGTCGGCAAAGGTCCAGACATCGAGGCTGTCGCCCTGTCGACGCACTAGGGTCATGGCCCCCACGGGCCAGGTCATGAAATCCAGGCGCTCGGGGGGAGCCCGGTGCATGAAGAGCCGTCGCGCCTCTTCCATCACATGCCGCAGGAGCGCCACTCCGTCAGCGGCCTGGGGCGCGAGATCGGACAGGCGCTCGCTGGCAAAGTCAGCAAGCCAGGCGGCATCGCTGTCTGCGTTCATGAGCGCAGGCGTGCCGGGAAAGATAGACGTGTCGATGACCCAAGCGTAGTCGCCGCTCGCCCCGCAGGAATCCTCGTTCGGGCGGTCATGAGACCCTGCCAGGCTGATCCGGTCCAGAACCGTGAACATCGTTGCGCAACCCCTCGCCAAAAGCTCTCGAAGAGGCCATAACCCATAGATCTCGACGAGGTCCAGCAGATGCTTCTCGACTACATCTCCGCCGCTCTGGTCACGATCCTCGTCACGCTCGATCCGCCCGCGCTGGCGCCGATCTTCGTGTCGTTGACCCGGGGCATGAACGCGGCAGAGCGGCGCCGGGTCGCGCTGCGGGCGGCGATTATCGCCTTCGGCATCCTGGCGTTTTTCGGCCTGGGTGGCGAAATCCTGCTTCGGCTTCTGGGAGTTGGAATTCCGGCGTTCCGCATTTCAGGCGGGTTGCTGCTGTTCTGGATCGCCTTCGAGATGGTGTTCGAGCGCCGCAACGAGCGCAAGCAACACACGGCCGACATCGCCATCACCGAGGATCACATCCGCAATGTGGCCGCCTTTCCCCTGGCGATCCCGCTCATGGCCGGACCGGGCGCCATCACGGCCACGATCCTTCTGGCGGGTCGGGCGGAGGGAAAGCTCGTTTATCTCGGCGCGCTCATCGCCATTCTGGCGCTCGGCGTCTTCAGCTGCTTTGCGGTTTTCATGGGCGCCGACAGGGTTTCCCGCTGGCTCGGCGTCACGGGCAACATCGTGCTGAGCCGCCTTTTGGGGGTGATCCTGGCGGGCCTTGCCGTCCAGTTCATCATCAACGGCGTCACCGACCTCATCCCCCTCGCGCGGCCCTGAGCGGGCTGGGTTGTCGGTCGCGACGGCTTGACACGCGGACTGACGCATTACCCGAGCGTTTCTAACAGACGTTTGATCAATTCCTGACGCGGTGCGATCGAGGAGATCAGGCCATATTCCTGCAGCGTGTGCGCGCCATCGCCGTCGATTCCCAGACCGTCGAGCGTCGGGATCCCGATGGCCGCCGTGAAATTGCCGTCCGATCCGCCGCCCGCCCGCGGGGAGGCTACCAGATCGATACCGATCTGGGACGCTAGGGATTTAGCGTGATCGAACAGACGTTGGGTTTCGGCGCTGCATTCGTAGGGCGGACGATTCATATCGCCCACCACGCTGACCTTGAAGTCGGGACTCTGGGCTTGGAGCGCGCGGATGGCCGCAGTGAGGACTTCGCCGTCAGACACGGTCTCGACCCGCAAGTCCACCGGGAATGTACAATGCTGCGGGATGGTGTTGACGGCCGTGCCGCCTGAAATCATGCCGACTGTCGTGGTAATGCCACGGGCATAGTCGGTCATCGCCTCGACGGCAAGAATCTGACGGGCCGCTTCGTAGATCGCGTTGCGTCCGTCGGGATGCCGCGAGCCCGCATGGGCGGGGCGCCCCTCCACATGGACATCAAAGCGACCGACGCCCTTGCGGGATGTGACGATCTTGCCGCCGTCCCGCGCCGGTTCTGTCACCAGCGCGAACGCCGATGCCCGACCGAGATCCTCGATAGTCGCGCGGGTCATCGGGCTGCCGATTTCCTCGTCCGGCGTGACGATGAACACCATCGGCCGCGCGGCGTCGCCGCTGCGGGCCACTTCCTTGAAGGCCTGGATGGCGAAATAGGCTCCGCCCTTCATGTCGTAGACGCCCGGACCATAGAGGCGGTCGCCTTCGATTCTGAGCGGCAGATCGCCCTTGATCGTGCCCACCGGATGGACGGTGTCCAGATGCGACATGATGAGAATCGAGGGCTTGTCCTGCTGCGGCCCCGCCCGCAGGATAAGCGCGTCGCCGAGTCCTTGCGAGCCGGGGATCCGCTCGACAGCGATGGGGGCATCGGCCACCTCCGCCGCCACGAGATCCATCATCAGGTTGACCCCCGCCACGTCGTTCGTCGGGCTCTCAGTGCGGATCCAGGTGAGCAGCGTGTCGAGCGAGGGCGATGAGAGGGTCATGGGGTGATGCCTATTATCTGCGCTTCCGGTGAGGTACCGTCTCGCTTCCCAAACATCAACCGCCGAAAGGCCTGCCAGCCCTAGAACGGGATGTCGTCGTCGATATCGCCGTATTTTGACCCGCCGCCCGAAGCGGGGGCGGAAGCCGGCCTGCGTTCCATGGGTGAGGAAGACCCGAAATCGCCACCGCGACTGATCTGCCCGCCGCCGCCCTGCTCCTCGGCGAAATCACCGCCACCGCCGCCGCGGCTGTCGAGAAGCGTGAGTTCGCCACGGAATCGCTGAAGCACGATCTCGGTCGTGTACTTCTCCTGGCCGGACTGGTCCTGCCATTTGCGGGTCTGAAGCTGACCCTCGATGTACACTTTCGAGCCCTTCTTCAGGTATTGCTCGGCAACACGGGCAAGGTTCTCATTGAAAATGACAACCGAATGCCACTCGGTCTTCTCCTTGCGCTCGCCGGAATTCTTGTCTTTCCAGTTTTCGGACGTGGCGATGCGCAGGTTGACCACCGGATCGCCCGATCCCATGCGACGCACTTCCGGGTCGCGGCCCAGATTGCCCACGAGGATCACTTTGTTCACGCTGCCGGCCATCGGCGTCACTCCCGTTCAAATCTCAGGGTGTCTTCTGCGGCGGGAAAGCGCCTGCGACAACCCGAAGGATCGATCTCTCCCCAATAAAAGGCAGGCAGCCTGAGAGTTCCGAACACGCAGGCCAGCAGGAGGCAGCGGACCGGATGGACGGTCCTCAGGGGCCTATGATTCGCCGAACCTCCGCCAAAGAGGCCTCGCAGGCGGCCTTGTCGCCGGCCGCGTCTGCCTGTCGGGCCTGAACCAGCGCAGCGGCGGCTGGCTCGAGGGGGATGCCCTCCCCCAGCTTCTCCTCCGCCTTGGCAATAGATTGCGGCGTCGGCTGGTGATGGAGTTGCGCAGTCTCCGCCTGCTTTCCAGTCGCGCCCTTCCCGGCCACGGAGTCGACGCGCTCATCGAGTCGGGCCTGCATTTTGTCGATGTCGACCGTGCACGGCCCGGCGATGGCAGCACCGACCGAAAGCACCATCGTCACCACGGCCCCGGCGAGGCGAAAACTTGTCATGTAGGTCCCCCGAATATTCGACCCCAGTCTACACCACAGAGCTTGTCAGCACATGGTTTGCTTAAAGGCCGAGGCCGATTTTGTCGCAGCGCCGACGCCCCGTAGGGCCGATTGCCGCATGTACTCTCTTTGTTCTAGAGTCTCCGGACCGAATCGCTCGGACTGGTTGTTTCCGCGCAGGCCGGATCACATATTGCTGATCCGGCCTGACGAGGCTGGTTTCCCACTTCAGAACTTGAGCAGGCCATGGCTAAACTCGACGATCTGTTCAACCGCGCCAGAGCGGGTGACCCCAACGCGCGCGTGATTTCCGTCCGCGGCGCCCGCGAACACAACCTGAAGAACGTGGACCTGATGGTCCCGCGCGACCAGCTCGTGGTGTTCACCGGCCTCTCCGGATCGGGAAAGTCCTCGTTGGCCTTCGACACGATCTACGCTGAGGGACAACGTCGCTACGTGGAATCCCTGTCGGCCTACGCCCGCCAGTTCCTGGAAATGATGCAGAAGCCGGACGTCGACCAGATCGACGGCCTGTCGCCGGCGATTTCCATCGAGCAGAAGACGACGTCGCGCAATCCCCGCTCGACAGTCGGCACGGTGACCGAGATCTATGACTACATGCGCCTGCTCTGGGCGCGGGTCGGCATCCCCTACTCGCCAGCAACCGGCCTGCCCATCGAGAGCCAGACGGTGAGCCAGATGGTCGATCGGGTGCTCGCATTGCCGGCCAAGACCCGGCTTTACCTGCTCGCGCCGGTGGTTCGCGGCCGAAAGGGCGAGTACCGCAAGGAGATTGCGGAGTTTCAGAAAAAGGGCTTTCAGCGCCTGAAAATCGACGGCGAGTACTACGCCATCGACGAACCGCCGACCCTAGACAAGAAATTCAAGCACGATATCGACGTGGTCGTCGACCGGATCGTGGTCCGGGCGGATATCGCGGCGCGGTTGGCCGAATCCTTCGAGACAGCGCTTGAGCTGACCGACGGCATCGCGGTGGTGGAATATGCCGACGACAAGGACGACAAGGGGCAGCCCAAGCGCATCGTCTTCTCGTCGAAATTTGCCTGTCCGGTGTCCGGCTTCACGATTCCGGAGATCGAGCCGCGCCTGTTCTCGTTCAACAACCCCTTCGGCGCCTGCCCTACCTGTGGCGGAATCGGCCACGAGATGCGGATCGACGAGGCGCTGATCGTTCCGGACGAGACGATTTCGCTGAAGCGCGGCGCGATCGCCCCGTGGGCGAAGTCGTCTTCGCCCTATTATGGCCAGACCCTCGAAGCGATCACGAAGCACTACAAGGCGTCCATGACCAAGCCGTGGGCCGAACTCCCGGAGAAGGTACGCGACGCGATCCTGTTCGGATCCGGGTCGGACGCGATCCGGATGGCCTATGACGACGGGCTTCGGGCCTATGAGGTGAGAAAGCCCTTCGAGGGCGTCATCACCAATCTGGAGCGTCGTTACAAGGAAACGGAGAGCGACTGGGCGCGGGATGAAATCGGCCGCTACATGAGCGAGACGCCGTGCGGTTCATGCGGTGGAAAACGCCTGAAGCCGGAGGCCCTGGCCGTCAAGATTGCAGGCTCGGATATCGGCGATGCGACAAGTCTGTCTGTGCGCGACGCCCACGGCTGGTTCGGCCGCCTGACAGAACAATTGACGCCTAAGCAGAACGAAATCGCTGGCCGCATTCTCAAGGAGATCCGCGACCGCCTGACCTTCCTGGTCGATGTCGGCCTTGAATACCTGACCCTGGCACGCGCCTCCGGCACCCTGTCGGGCGGCGAAAGCCAGCGCATCCGGTTGGCGAGCCAGATCGGATCGGGCCTGACGGGCGTGCTTTATGTCCTCGACGAACCCTCCATCGGACTGCACCAGCGCGACAACGAGCGCCTGCTGGTGACGCTGAAGCGACTGAGGGATCTGGGCAACACGGTCATCGTCGTCGAGCACGACGAGGACGCCATTCTGCAGGCGGATTATGTGTTCGATATCGGGCCGGGCGCCGGGATCCATGGCGGCGAGATCGTGGCGGAGGGAACCCCCTCCGAGATCCTCGCCAATCCGAAGTCGCTCACGGGGCAGTATCTCACCGGTGAGATGTCGGTGAAGGTCCCCCCAAAGCGGCGCAAGCCTTCGAAGAGCCGAATGCTCAAGGTCGTGGGCGCCAGGGGTAACAATCTCAAGAACGTGACGGCCGAAATTCCGCTGGGGACATTTACCTGCATCACCGGCGTGTCCGGCGGCGGCAAATCCACCCTGGTGATCGACACCCTCTACAAGGCGGTGGCGCGCAAGCTCAACGGCGCGATGGAGCACCCTGCCCCCTTCGACCGGATCGAGGGGCTCGAGCATCTCGACAAGGTCATCGACATCGACCAATCGCCGATTGGGCGCACGCCGCGGTCGAACCCAGCGACCTATGTGGGCGCATTCACGCCGATCCGGGAGTGGTTTGCCGGTCTTCCGGAAGCGAAAGCACGCGGCTACCAGGCAGGCCGGTTCTCCTTCAACGTCAAGGGCGGACGCTGCGAAGCCTGTTCGGGGGACGGGGTCATCAAGATTGAGATGCACTTCCTGCCGGATGTTTACGTCACGTGCGATGTCTGCAAGGGCAAGCGCTACGATCGGGAGACCCTTGAGGTCAAATACCGGGACAAATCCATCGCCGACGTGCTCGACATGACGGTCGAGGAAGCGCGGGACTTGTTCAAGGCCGTGCCGTCAATCCGCGAGAAGATGCAGACGCTGTCCCGTGTCGGTCTCGACTACGTGCATGTGGGCCAGCAGGCCACCACCCTCTCGGGCGGCGAGGCCCAGCGCGTGAAACTGTCGAAGGAGTTGTCGAAGCGGGCGACCGGCCGCACGCTCTACATCCTGGACGAGCCGACGACCGGCCTGCACTTCCACGACGTCGCCAAGCTGTTGGAAGTGCTTCACGAATTGGTTGAGCAGGGCAATTCGGTCGTCGTGATCGAGCACAATCTGGAGGTCATCAAGACCGCCGATTGGGTGATCGACATGGGGCCTGAAGGCGGCGACGGCGGTGGCCAGATCGTCGCGCAGGGCACTCCGGAGGACATCTGCAAGGTGAAGGAAAGCTATACCGGCCGCTTCCTCAAGGGCGTGCTGGCGCGCCGTCCCTTGAAAAAGGCGAAGATGAAGGAAGCGGCCGAATAGGGTTCAGCTCTCAGCTGATCGGTCTTCCCTTGGACGGCAGCATGCGCTGCAAGATGCCGTCGTGCCAGAGATAGTGGTGAGCCAGCGCGGCACCGGCGTGAACGAGGGCTATCACCATGATGAGGTTTGCTGCCAGCTCATGCCACTCCGTGAGGCTGCGGCGCAGAGTGGGATCGCCGATCCGAGGCAGCGACCAGAGCCCGAAGAAACTGACGCCGCGGACGAACGCGTTGGCGATACCCAGGGCCACGACGGCGATCAGCAGGCCGTAAAGCGCAAAATGGGTGATGCTCGCGAGAAGTCCCAGGAACCCGGTCTCGGCCGGGGGAAGCCTCCCGCCAGGTCCCAGACGCCACAGCAAACGGGCGATCAAGATCAGCGCGAGGCCGAAGCCGAACACGAAATGCAGGGACCAGTCCGTGTCGCGTAACGGGCCACGGGGGAAGAAATCCGCGGTCTGCCCCATCACCCATAAAAGCGCGACGAGAGCCGCGGTCGCCCAATGGAGCCCGATCGTGACACGATCGTAAGAAAGCTTGCTGTTCATTTCGGCTGACATCGTAATTCCTTACGCCTAGCAGGCTCGCGCGCCGTGGCCTCGCGAGGCTAGTCCTATATTGCACCGCAGCATAGGGTCTCAATCAATTGCGACTTCCATAGGTCTTTCTATGGCCAAGCTCGCGGCTTGTGATGAAAGCGCCAGCACGTTGATTCCGAGCCAGGTTGACGGCTCCAAGGCGACCGAAGTGCCCTGCGGCACCGTTGGCCGGGCAAACGCTCGATAGATACGGGTCGCCACCCTCATCCAAAGGGGAGATTGTCATGAATTGTGCAACCCATCGCTGGCTCGCCGCGACCGGCCCGTTGACTCAGGCCCTACTCGATGAAATCCGGGCCGCTCTTCATCACGTCCGGCATGATCATCCGGCGAGCCATCTGGCCGATCTGGCCGAGCGGAAGCTCAATGAGCTCCAATGTCATCTGAATCACCCGGAGAGACCAGACTAGTCGATGGCCAGCGGGCAGGGCTCGAACGAAAGGTGGTTAACAATCCATGCACCAGGCGCGCGCCTCCTTAACCTTGCCTTAGGCCGCTATGCGACTAAAGCATAACAGACCTACTTTATTACCACTCCTCGCGCGCACCCTCCGCCCCTATATGCTGCATTGCACACGCAAGAACAAACGGCCGCCGGTCGCCTAGGCCGGCTAACTGACAGGAAGCTATCATGTTCGTCACTTACATTCTCTCTAAGGTCCGCTCCTATATGCGTTATCGCGAAACCGTCCGTGAGCTTTCGCAGCTTTCGGATCGCGAGTTGGACGATCTCGGAATCTCCCGTTTCCAGATCGACAGCATCGCCCGCGAACACGCCGTCGCCTAAAAATTGCTGCATCGCAGCAACTGCCCTCGCCCGCCTTCCGGCGGGCGTTCGCATTTCTGGACCTGCAGCAGCCATGACATTCCTGAACTGTTGATCCGCCGGGCTATCGTGGCTTAAAGCGGTGCCATGAAAACCTTCAGCACGCCTCTCGAACCCATCCACGTCATCGGCGGAGGCCTGGCCGGATCGGAAGCAGCCTGGCAGATTGCCCAGGCCGGCGTTCCGGTCATCCTGCATGAGATGAGGCCAGTCCGTGGGACGGACGCCCACAAGACTGACGGTCTTGCTGAACTCGTCTGCTCCAATTCGTTCCGCTCGGACGACGCGGGCGCGAACGCCGTGGGACTCCTGCACCAGGAAATGCGATCGCTCGGCTCCCTCATCATGGCGAAGGGGGATGCGCATCAGGTTCCGGCGGGCGGTGCGCTGGCGGTCGACCGTGACGGGTTCTCGACCGCCGTAACCGCCGCCCTCGAGGCGCATCCGCTAGTCATCATCGAGCGGGACGAAGTCGCGGGCCTGCCGCCCGAGGAATGGTCGTCGGTCATCGTTGCCACCGGCCCACTGACATCCCCGGCACTGGCCGAGGCCATTCTCGCGCTGACCGGCGAGAAGGAACTGGCCTTTTTCGACGCCATCGCGCCCATCGCCTATCGCGAATCCATCAACATGGACGTGGCCTGGTTCCAGTCGCGCTACGACAAGGTCGGACCAGGTGGCACCGGCAAGGATTACATCAACTGCCCCATGAACAAGGAGCAGTACGACGCGTTCATCGATGCCCTGATCGCGGGTGACACGGCGGACTTCAAGGAATGGGAAGCGAACACGCCTTATTTCGACGGCTGCCTGCCCATCGAGCTGATGGCGGTACGGGGCCGAGAGACGCTCCGGCACGGGCCGATGAAACCGGTCGGCCTGACGGACCCCAATAACCCCACGGTCAAGCCCTATGCGATCGTCCAGCTTCGGCAGGACAACGCGCTCGGGACCTTGTTCAACATGGTCGGCTTCCAGACCAAGCTGAAATACGGTGAGCAGACACGGATCCTTCGGATGATTCCAGGTCTCGAGAACGCCGAATTCGCCCGGTTGGGCGGTCTGCATCGCAACACCTATCTGAACTCGCCGGTGCTGCTCGACCCGACCCTTCGGCTCAAAGCGATGCCGCGACTGCGTTTTGCCGGCCAGATCACGGGTTGCGAGGGGTATGTTGAAAGCGCCGCCATCGGCTTGATGACCGGCCGCATGGCCGCAGCCGAGCGCCTGGGCCACACGGTTGCGCCCCTGCCGGACACCACCGCGCTTGGCGCGCTCATCAACCACATCACCGGTGGTCACATCGAGACCATCGACGAAGGCCCGCGCTCGTTCCAGCCCATGAACGTCAATTTTGGCCTCTTTCCGCCGATCGCGTTCACGCCGAAATCGGAGGACGGCAAGCGGTTGCGCGGCCCGGCCAAATCGGTGGCCCGAAAGCACGCTTTGACCGATCGCGCCAGGGTCGACCTCGCCGGCTGGATCGCTTCTTCGGCAACCACCGGGTAATCGTCGGCGTGGTGCGATGACGACATGACGCGCGGCTGTCGTTGCGGCGGTCCCGGCAAGCGCTTAAAGTCACCAGGCTCGTTCTGGTGGACGGGCTGGTGCGGCAAAACATAATCTCCGGGAGAGCATCGATGTCGATAGCGTGCAGGTTTGAGCGGAGCCTCCTGAGGCATGATGAGATCGACGTGGTCGGTCAGAGCCATCACCCGACAATCCTGTCGCTCGATGCTGCGGATCTGCGGGCCCTGCGTGACAATCTCCGACAGTTGCGCGACGTCGAAAAAACCCTCGCGTTCCAAAAGCGACGCGAAGCACGGGGAAAAGGCGAGCCTCGGGGTGCCAATTTCCCTGGCACTGCCGAGCGGCCGCTGCAGCGCAAGCAGGTCTTTGCCGCGGCCCTCAAGCGGGTGAACAAGGAAGAAGCGCGAATGGCTCGCCTGACAGCGCGCCGGTCGCTGAGCGAGTCGGCCCAGCGCGCCCTTGCCCTTCGCAAGTCGAGCGCGGCAAGCCATCATCCGACGGCCGGACAGACCGCCGCTGAGGGGATGCGACCGGTCGAGAGCAACAAGCGACGTGCAACCATTCCCGGAAGCCAGATCGGGAGTGTTTCAAAGGCCACGAAACGTGCCCAGGCGACCCGCGACTCGCGATAATGGGCGCTCGACGATTTCCGAGCGGCTATGGGCGCGAAGTGGCTCGCATCGCCAAAAGAGTTGCAGATGCCTCCGCTTCCTGTCTGGCCTCCACAGACAGCGGTTGCAGAGGTGATGCGCGTGAGCCTTCGCCATCTGGCAGGCTCGCAGGCTATGGACGGCCCACACATCGATGACCGTCTCGCAACCGGTGTCAGACCTCGCCCGCTCCGCTCTCGGCTTTCTCAGCCTGGCGGATACCGAGGCGCTCGGCCGGAATGGAATTCTCGTCCCCTCGCCGCACACCACACTCGTCTCGCCCGACGTCGCGATTGATCGGGGAGTCGTTCTGTGGCCCGGAGTGATTCTCCAGATCGTCGACGAGGGCGTCCTGTCCATCGGTGGAGGGACAATTTTGTATCCCGGCGCCCGCGTCGTCGCGGATGGGGGCCGGATCCGGATCGGGGCGGAGGTCGAGATCGGGGAGGAAGGCGGGTTCACCATCAAGGCGTCGTCCGGTCATGAGATATCAATCGGACGAGGCGCGCGGCTGCTGGGCGGAGGATCGCTGACCCTGTCCAATGTCCTGGGCGAAGGCAGCCAAATCCTCGGGCCCATTCGCGCGCAGAATTGCCGGCTGGCGGATGGCGCCTCGCACCGGCATCCGGTGCCGGACGAACGGGGCGCAGTCCTGAAAGGCGCCGGTGTCGCTCGCGGCATTACGCTGGCGCGCGGGCAGGTCATTCAGAGTTTCGGCTTGTTTCACGAGACGCCGATAAGACGCCAATCCGAGTTTCACCCGGGCGCGCCGAAAGCCGAGAGCTGAACGCCGGTGCGGCCTTGCGCAGAGCGGGAGTCCGAAGGCTATTCCGCCGGGCTCCAGGGCACGTAATCACCCGTTGCCGGAGGACGCTGGCCGGTTCCAAGCTGGGAGCCGGGGGGATGGTAGGCCAACGGCGTCCCGGTCAGATTGGGAATATGCCCCTTCTCCCACTCGCGCGGGTGGTAGGTTTCCTCGCTCGGGGGCAGGCTCGAATTGTGGGTGAGCCAAGCGCGCCAGCCGGGCGGAACCTTCGATGCGTCGGCGATGCCGTTATAAATGACCCAGCGACGTTCGGTGCCAACGGAGCGATCGATCAGCGGTCCTTCGGCGCGGTAATAGCGATTTCCCAGTTCGTCGTGGCCTACCGGCTTGCCGAAGCGCCAGGTGTAGAACCGGGTGCCCAGGGTTTCGCCGTTCCACCAGGTGAAGAACTGAAGCCAGAATTGTTTCATGGGTGCCGCCAAAGAGGGGGTCGAGGTTGCGCGGAATATGGCTTCGCGGGCGCGCGAAGTCCAGCCGGAAGCGCGGCTGTCTCCAAGAGATGATTCTGGCCAGGAAGGGGGCGAGTCGCCACCGTCCGATTCCCCCGCGCGAGATTGCTTTTCCTACTGTTTTTCTTGTCAGCGCGAGGCTGTCGAAAAACCGGCGCACGTCAACGGCTGAAATAAATATTCCTCCCGGATTTGCGCCGTGAAGGCAGGTCCCAAGGCATCGCGACAGCGTCGTCCACGGCTCGCCAGCAGGATTCTCAAAGGACTCCCGGGAACTTAGCCGGCCATCCACAGGCTCCGCACTTTTTTAACGGTTAGACACTATATCTAGTTTCGAACGACGCCCGCGACCACAAGTTCTTGACGTCGGGCGAGGAAGGGGACTAGGTTTTGAGGGTGCCGATCCAAGACCGGCGCCGGCTGGATGACAGCCGGAGAGACATCCCGATAGGTATTGCGTCTCAGCCTCGTGGCAACCTTTTTGCTGCGGGCGGAATGTTGCCCGGGGTGAAGGTCGAAACTTGGACGCGTGTGCGTGTGGCGGCCCTAAAATGGGTCGCGGAGGCGTTTAAACCGATTGTGGGCTGGGGAGCCGCGAGGAATCGTGGCCAGGGGACGGTTGTCCCCGATTGATGGGATTTGACTGATGCGGATCGAGCGGCGCTATACGAAATCAGGGCAGTCGCCCTACTCCTCCCTCTCTTTTCGTCTCGCGACGAGCGAGATACGCAACCCGGACGGCTCGGTCGTCTTCAAGCTCGACAAGATCGAGGTCCCCGAGACCTGGAGCCAGGTCGCATCCGATGTGCTGGCCCAGAAGTATTTCCGCAAGGCAGGCGTCCCAGCGCGGCTGAAGAAGGTCGAAGAGAACGACGTTCCCTCGTGGCTGTGGCGTTCGACCCAGGACGACGCGGCCCTGGCCGATCTCGCGCCCGAGACGCGCTTTGGTTCCGAGGTCTCCTCCAAGCAGGTCTTCGATCGCCTTGCAGGGTGCTGGACCTATTGGGGCTGGAAGGGCGGCTATTTCACGTCCGAGGACGACGCGCAGGCATTCTACGACGAGTTGCGCTTCATGCTGGCCAACCAGATGGTCGCCCCGAACTCGCCGCAATGGTTCAACACCGGCCTGCACTGGGCCTATGGCATCGACGGCCCGAGCCAGGGTCACTATTACGTCGACTACAAGACCGGCAAGCTGACGAAGTCCAAGTCCTCGTACGAGCATCCGCAGCCCCATGCCTGCTTCATCCAGGGCGTCGAGGACGACCTCGTCAACGAAGGCGGGATCATGGACCTGTGGGTGCGCGAAGCGCGCCTGTTCAAATACGGCTCGGGCACCGGTTCCAACTTCTCCAAACTGCGTGGCGAGGGCGAGAAGCTCTCGGGCGGTGGTCGCTCGTCGGGTCTGATGTCGTTCCTGAAGATCGGCGACCGCGCAGCGGGCGCGATCAAGTCGGGCGGCACGACGCGCCGCGCGGCCAAGATGGTAGTGGTCGACGTCGACCACCCGGACATCGAGACCTATATCGACTGGAAGGTGAAGGAAGAGCAGAAGGTGGCGGCCCTCGTCACCGGATCGAAGCTCGGCAGCAAGCACCTCAAGGCGATTATGCGCGCCTGCGTGAATTGCGAAGCCGATGACGATGCCTGCTTCGATCCGGAGAAGAACCCGGCCCTGAAGAAAGAGATCAAGATGGCCCGCCGGGTGATGATCCCGGACAGCTACATCAAGCGGGTGATCCAGTTCGCCAAGCAGGGCTACACGGATATCGACTTTCCGATCTACGACACCGATTGGGATTCGGATGCCTACCTCACCGTATCGGGACAGAATTCCAATAACTCGGTGTCGCTGACAGACGACTTCCTCCGCGCGGTCGAAGCGGACAGCGACTGGGACCTGAAGGCGCGCAAGGACGGCAAGACCACCAAGACGCTCAAGGCGCGCGATCTCTGGGAGCAGATCGGCCATGCGGCTTGGGCATCGGCTGATCCGGGCCTGCACTTCAACACGACCATGAACGATTGGCATACCTGCCCGGCCGGCGGCCGCATCCGTGCGTCGAACCCGTGCTCGGAATACATGTTCCTCGATGACACGGCCTGCAACCTTGCCTCCGCCAACCTGCTGCAGTTCTACGATCGTGAGACCAAGTCGTTCGATGTGGAATCCTACGAGCATGCGTGCCGCCTGTGGACGGTGGTGCTCGAAATCTCCGTGACGATGGCGCAGTTTCCCTCGAAGGAGATCGCCGCCCTGTCGTACGAGTACCGCACGCTCGGCCTCGGCTACGCCAATATCGGCGGCCTTCTGATGACCATGGGCCTCGGCTACGATTCGGATGAGGCCCGCGCGCTGGGCGGCGCCCTGACCGCGATCATGACCGGTACCGCCTATGCCACCTCGGCCGAGATGGCCAGTGAACTGGGACCGTTCCCCAACTATCAAAAGAACGCCAAGGCGATGCTTCGCGTGATCCGCAATCATCGCCGTGCGGCGCATGGTATTGCGGAAGGCTACGAGGAACTGAGCAACATCCCGGTTCCGCTCGATTCCAAATCCTGCCCTGAAGAGAAGCTGGTTGCTCACGCCCGCCGGGCGTGGGACCGGGCGCTCGATCTCGGCGAAGCGCACGGCTACCGTAACGCGCAGGCCACCGTGATCGCGCCGACCGGCACCATCGGCCTCGTGATGGATTGCGACACCACCGGCATCGAGCCCGATTTCGCCCTCGTCAAGTTCAAGAAGCTCGCCGGCGGCGGCTATTGGAAGATCATCAACCGCGCCGTGCCCGACGCCCTGCGCACGCTCGGCTATCGCGAATCGGAAATCGCCGAGATCGAGGTCTATGCGCTCGGTCACGGTTCCATGAAGCAGGCCCCGGCGATCAACCCCGGTTCGCTCGCCGCCAAAGGCTTCACGGAAGAGAAGATCGCCGCGCTCGAAGGCGGAATGAAGAGCGCCTTCGACATCAAGTTCGTGTTCAATAAATGGACCCTTGGCGAGGATTTCCTCACCGGCACGCTGAAAGTACCGGCCGAAAAACTCAACGACCCGTCCTTCGAGATCTTGCCGTATCTGGGTTTCTCGAAGGCCGAAATCGAGGCCGCCAATATCCATGTTTGCGGAGCGATGACGCTTGAAGGTGCGCCGCACCTCAAGGTCGAGCACTATTCGGTGTTCGATTGCGCCAATCCCTGCGGCCGCATCGGCAAGCGCTACCTCTCGGTCGACAGCCACATCCGCATGATGGCGGCGGCGCAGCCCTTCATTTCCGGGGCGATCTCCAAGACCATCAACATGCCGAACGACGCGACGGTGGAGGATTGCAAGAGCGCCTACATGCTCTCGTGGCGCCTCGCGCTGAAGGCGAACGCCCTGTACCGCGACGGCTCCAAGCTCTCGCAGCCGCTCAATTCCGCGCTCATCGCCGATGAGGACGAAGAAGCGGATGAGGCGGTCGAAGCACTGGTTGCGATGCCGAACGCTGCGAAAGCCACGCACATCTCCGAGAAGATCGTCGAGCGCATCGTGGAGCGTGTGGTCGCCATCCGTGACCGCGAGAAGATGCCCGACCGCCGCAAGGGTTACACTCAGAAAGCCGTCGTGGGCGGCCACAAGGTGTATCTGCGCACGGGCGAATACGACGACGGCCGCATCGGCGAGATCTTCATCGACATGCACAAGGAGGGCGCAGCCTTCCGTGCGATGATGAACAACTTCGCCATCGCGATTTCGCTCGGCCTGCAATATGGCGTGCCGCTCGAGGAATACGTGGAGGCCTTTACCTTCACGCGCTTCGAGCCTGCAGGTTTCGTGCAGGGGAATGAGCGCATCAAGAGCGCGACCTCGATCCTCGACTACGTGTTCCGGGAACTGGCGGTCTCGTATCTGGGCCGCAACGACCTCGCCCATGTGGACCCGTCGGAATCCGGCCCGACCACCATCGGCCAGGGCGAGAACCAGTCGAAGGCTCCCGAGCCTTCGTCCGCCTCGTCGTACATCTCCAAGGGCTTCACCCGCGGCACGTCCGACCGTCTGATGCTCATCCCCGGCGGCGCCGCCAATAGCGGTCTCGCACGGACCGGCACGGTCGGCCTGACCATGGGCGCCACCGCGCTCAAGGCCGAGCCGCACGAACACGTGGGAGAGGCCGAGATCGCCAAGCTCGGGTTCAGCGCACCTGCCGCCATGCAGGTGACGACAGCGGACCGGCGCGCCGAAGCCAAGATGAAAGGCTATGTCGGCGAGAGCTGCCCTGAATGTGCGAACTTCACGCTGGTCCGGAACGGGACCTGCCTGAAATGCGACACGTGCGGGTCGACGACCGGGTGCTCGTGATCTTGTGAGCAGGGCTGCGGACGATGACATGCGAGGCGAAGCTCCCCGTTTTTGAGCTTCGACTTTCGCAAATGCGTCGTCTCGGCAATGCGTCAACCTAGCCGAGACGGCCACTGAAACGGCGGCGAGCGTCGGCTCGCCGCCGAAGCACAGGCAAACAAAACCGGGGCAGTGTGAGGCGAGCAGGAGGGCTGAGGACTTGAATATGTCGCAGCAGAACGTCTCGACGAAGATCGGCCTGAGCCACCCTTCCCGCTGACCGCGAAGCTGAACAAGCTCACCATCAAGGTGGATCGGCCGACCTTGTCACCGGAAGACATCAAGAAGCTCGAGGGCGCCCAGGCCACGGCGGTGGACGGCACGCCCCTGACACGCGTCCAGGCCGGACCGCACTAGCCGCCTCTGCCTTCTCCACAGGGGGATCCGGCGACTTTCAACGGCGCCGGGTCCCTTTTGCGTAGCCAGCAGCCGCAACGCCAGTCCTAAACCCGGGAGGCATCGAACTGTGCCGGACTCGGCAATGGAATTGATGCTTGGACGGGGGATAATGCTCGCTGAAGCGTGGCGAGGAATGAACGATGGACCATGTCAGCTCACTGGCCGGAACGACACTTTCGCGCCGACCGATGATCGTCGGGATCGGCGGGACAACGAAGCCGGACTCCACTTCCGAGAAGGCGCTCCGGGCCTGTATGGCAATGGTCGCGAAATCCGGTGCGGAGACCCGCATCTTCGGTGCCACGGATCTCGACCTGCCCATGTATCGATACGAGGCAGGCGAGCGAAGCGGCGCCGTTGCCCATCTGGTCGAGTCGCTGCGGCAATGCACGGGCGTGATCATTTCCGCGCCAGCTTATCACGGCTCGATCCCGGGCCTCATCAAAAACGCCTTGGACTACGTGGAAGATCTCAGCGGCGATGCGAGACCCTATCTCGACGGGCGGCCGGTTGCGTGCATCGTATCGGCTGCCGGCGTGCAGGCGATGGGAACGACGCTCGTCTCGCTGCGGATGATCATCCACTCCTTGCGTGGATGGCCAACCCCGTTCGGCGCCGTCATCAACGCGCAGACCGCGCCTTTCGACGCCGGCGGCGAATGCACAGACGAAGACGTCCGCAAACAGTTGAAGATCGTCGCCAAGCAGGTCTGCGCATTCATATCGGCCTGATTCATGATGCAAATCGCAGCATGACAGCGCCGAGAGAGCAGGGAAAATTGAAAAGGCCGCGTCCATCGGAATCGCCCGGGGAGCACGGCCTTCTTGTGCCAACCGTCAGTGAAACGTGCGTCCGCCGTCGACCGCGAGTGTCGTTCCGGTCACATATGACGACTCGTGACTTGTCAGAAACAGGATCGCAGCTGCGATCTCATCAGGACCGGCCCAGCGTCGGAGCAGATATTTGTCGAGAGGCACCGGCGGCCCGTCATCCGCGCTCTTCTTCAGACCCTCGTTCATCGGTGTATCCACCAGGCCCGGGCAGATGGTGTTGACACGCACATCTGGCGCAAGATCGACCGCGAGCGCCTTCGAGAAGGACAGCACTCCTCCCTTGGATGCAGCGTAGGCACCGGCCGTCGCCACCGGCTGTAATGCCTGCGCAGACGAGATGTTTACGATGGTCGAGCCCTCGGCCTGTCGCAACCATTGGCTCGTCTCGCGGCACACCAGAAACGCGCCGGTGAGATTGACGTCGATGACACGTTTCCAGGTCTCGAGCGTCGTCTCGGCGATCGTATTGAGGGCGACAATGCCGGCAGAGTTCACGAGCCCGTCGATGCCGCCGAATTCCGCGGCGGCCGCGGCGATGGCCCGCTTGACTGATGCCTCGTCCGTCACGTCGATCTGAACCGGATAGCCACCAATCGCCTCGGCGGCAGCCTCTGCTGCCGCAAGGTTGATGTCCATCACGGCGACACGGGCGCCCTCCTGCACGAACAGCGAGGCGGTCGCGCGGCCGATCCCGGAGGCAGCACCGGTGACCACGATCGTGCGCCCACGCAGTCGCCCGGCGGATAAAGAGGAGGTCTGTTCGGCCAAGAGGTTGTCTCCGGTTATTTGCTCTGAGTTTGTCGTCTATCGCTCACACGGCCTGATCATGCCACTGCGCGAGGATGGGCTTCACCACGTCGACCATTGCGTTGGTGTCCACGAAAATATGCTGCGTGGCTGCCGACATGTCGCGCATGCACCGCCCGAGGACGCTGGGATTGCGCAAGGAATCCGAGCCGCCCGACGTATAGCAAAACCGCACGACGTCGGCTGCCACCCGGTGGACGTAGATCACATTCTGACGAAACCGCTGGCGCTGCGCCGGCGTGAGGGTCTCGCCACGGGCGATGGTTTCCTCGGCGTCTCTGTAGACATCCCACGTGAACGAGCGTGCGGCCTGATAGGTCGCCTCGTGGAAAGCGAAGTCGTGGCGGAAAACCGGATGTTCTCCAAGAACTGTCTGGTAGGCCGGGCGCTTCTTCCCGAAGGCGAGCTTGGCGATTTCCTCGAGAGAGCGCTTCATCAGACCCAGAGCCACGGCGGTGTGACCCGCGCAGGCGAGGCCGGCGATCCCCACATCGTAAATCCGCCAGTCGCGCCGCCCTTTGACCTCAGTCCGCTCGAGCGTACGGCCTTCGGGAACGAACACTTCGGGGAGATCGTAATCGACACTCCCGGTGCCACCCAGGCCGAACACGTCCCAGTTACCCTTGAACTCGACCTGTGCACGGGGCACGAAGAAGATCTGCACCCTCGGGCTGCCATCCGGCATCTTACGGACCTGGCCATCATCGAGCACGAGCATGCCCGCACCGAGCCAATCGGCCTGGAGGGAGCCGCTCCCGAACTTGTATTTGCCGCTGCCGCGATACCCACCGTCGACTTCGACACAGGTTCCGCCGGGGCCGAGCATCCCCGCCATGATCGGCTTCTTCCCGTCGCCGAACATCGCCTCGACCTCGGATTCGCTGCAGAATCCGACGGCAACCGCCGTGCCGGTGGAATTGGCCATCAACGACCAGCCAGCCGACCCATGGGCGCGGCTGACTTCCTCCCAGACCGCAAGCGATGTGAGCAGGTTCGCCTGGAGGCCACCTAACGATTTGGGAACGAGAAGCCAGAACAGCTCCGACTCGCGAAGCGCCTCGAAGACAGGCTTGGTCATGTTGCCGGTCTCTTCGGAGGCCAGTGCCTCGCTGTCGACCAAAGCTGCAAGCGATCGGGCTCGGTCGATGAGGTCATCGTCCTCGGTCAGGAACCTCTGGCTATGGGCGTTCATGTGTTCCGTCTCCCTTCAAACCGGCCCAATTGCGATGCCTCAATCAGGCATGCAGCGGGCGTTTGTATCGCCGCATCGGTCGTTGAGAGCCGGACCGACTCCATCGCCGAGATGCTGACCACTTATCGCACGACGATACACCTTCAGCCGGCGTTGCCTCCAATGCCGTCTCGGCGCTCCGTCAATACTCAGGAGGCATCGAATGGGCGCCCACGTGACCCGGCGTCGCCGGATAACTCGGTGACAAGCTCGACGAACCGTGACAGGGCAGCGCTCATACGGTCGGCGCGCCAGACGAGATCGAGATCCACGGGAATCGAGAAATTCTCTATCGGCTTGAGCACCAGGTCGTTGTAGTCGCGGGTTCGGCACGAGGCGTTCACGAATGCCACGCCCATTCCGGCGGACACCATATTGAGAAGTGTATGTTCATTGTCGGCACGATGGGCGATGCGAGGAATCAGGCCCGCCGCAACGCATGCGGCAGTAAGCCGGGCGTGATGGATGCGATTGAGAGTCTTGCTAGGGAAAATCTGCGGCTCGTCCCTGAGATCTGACAAGACAATCTTGTCCGCCCGGGCGAGGCGATGGTCTGCCGGCAGCGCAAGAACGTGGTCGTCCTTCGACACGTTGAAATATCCAAGGCGCGTATCATCGCGCGGTCGGTTGAACAGAAAGCCGGCATCGATTTCGTTGCGCTCAAGCGCGAGGAATTGCCGCTCGGACATGAGGACGGTCAACTGGAGCTCGATATCGGGGTAGCGCAGGCGGAAGGCCTGAAAATAGCGCGGCAATGCCCGGTTTCTCGCCGCAATCTCATTGAAAGCGATCCGCAGGATACCGATTTGGCCCTGCGCCACTCTGATAACGCGCTCACGCGCATCGTCGATGCTGTCAAGAATCTTGATCGATTCCTCGAGCATCACTTCGCCTGCCGGCGTCAGCCTGATGCCCCTTGGTTGCCGATCGAGGAGCGCGACGCCGAGATATTGTTCAAGATCGCGGATCTGCCGCCAGAGTGCGGGCTGGGTCACGTGCACCCGCTCCGCCGCGCGATTGAAATTGAGCTCTTCGCCCACGGCAACAAAGTAGCGCAGATGGCGGAGTGCAATCATCACGATGCCTTTTGTTTATGATGCACGGCTGCATTGGGCAATGTTCCTAGCGCTGCGGTTCGGCAATAGTCTGTCCGCGCCGCAAGATGCGCGGGAACGACAAGAGCCGTGGGGGAAGCCGGATGAGACTGAAGAACCGACGCATCATCATAACGGGCGCGGGATCGGGTTTCGGCCGCGCCACGGCTGGCCTGTTCGCTCGAGAGGGCGCCGCGCTTGCCCTTTTCGATCAGGATGAAAAGGCAGTTGCCGAGACCGCGGCCATGTTCGGTGGCCACGCCTATCAGGTCGATGTTACCGATGAGGATCAGGTGAACCGCGTCGTGTCGTCGGCGGTAGAGGCATTGGGCGGGCTCGACGGGGTCGTCAACTCGGCCGGCATTATGTCGTCGGCCTCGTTCGAGGACACGGATCCCGCATCCTGGCGCCGGGTGATCGAGGTCAATCTCACCGGAACCTATCTCGTCTGCCGTGCCGCCCTGCCGGCATTGCGCCAGGCCGAGCATGCGACCATCGTCAATATCGCCTCCGGCCAGGCTCTGTTGCCTTCGCTCACCGGATGCAGCTATGCGGCGTCGAAAGCCGGTGTGATGATGTTCACCAAATCCCTTGCGGTGGAGCTGGCGCCCAGCATCAGAGCGAACGTAATCTGCCCTGGAGCCAGCGACACGCCCATGACCCAGAAGGTCCTGCCACCCAGCGAGGTCGCCAAGCGCGCTGCGCTGGCGCAATCCTACGCTCTCAAGCGCCTCACCGAACCCGAGGAAGTCGCCAACGCGATCCTCTTCCTGACGTCGTCGGAGGCCTCGGCCATCACGGGAATAGCCATGTCGGTCGATTGCGGCCGGACATTCCACTGACATCAGCCGGACGTCGATCAACGACTGTCGCGCCTGAGCGAGCGGCGCCCTCTCGCGCCGCTTGTTCACCTCAGTGAAGGGCGTCGGCACGCGACAACCAGTCCATCATGATCTGGTTGAACGCATCATCGAACTCCACGTTCGGAAAATGACGCCCCCCGGGAATCTCGACATAGCGCGCGCCTGGAATCAGCCGGGCAATTTCCTGGTTCGAGGCGGGCGGTGTGCTGACGTCGTCCGATCCCGCGACGACAAGCGTCGGAGCTGTCACGCCAGGCAGGCGGCCGGATACATTGTGGGCGAGGATTGCCTCCATGCAGCCGAAATAGCCGTCGAGAGACGTCCCCAGAAACGTCTCGCGCAGCGCCATCCACCGCGGCCCGTGTGTCTCCTGATACGCCGGCGAATACCGACGCCACATGTTGTCATCCACAATCGAACCCAGGGATTTCTGTGCGCGAACGGTCTCGATGCGTCCCCGCATGAAGGCCTCGTCACCATCCCACCGGGAGGTCGTCGCGCAGGCCATCAGGGACAGCAACCGGTCAGGATAATCGGCCGCGAGCACTTGGCCGATCATCCCGCCCATCGACAACCCGATCAGGTGGACGGACGTGAATCCAAGACTATCCAAGATTGCGACAACATCAGCCGCCAGGAGCTCGATCGTATAGGGGCCCGGATAGGGACTGCTCCCCCCATGACCGCGCATATCAAGCCGGAGAACCTGATAACCGGCCGCGAGCAGAATAGGCACCTGCTCCGCCCACATACCTGAATCCGACGTCAGCGAATGCGTCATGCACACGACAGGTCCAGACGCCGGGCCGAGCAAGTCATAGTGAAGATGACCGTTATCTCTCACGAGCAGCATCGAAAGCTCCCATCTCTCGTTAGGGGCATTGGGCCGTCATCAATAAAAGACGCGACCGCCGTTGATCACGAGCGTCTGCCCGGTGATGAACCGCGCCTCGTCGCTTGCGAGGAAAGCCACACCGTTGGCGATATCTTCTGGCTCACACATGTGCCCCATCGGGATCGCAGCCAGCGCGCGATCAAAGGTTTCCTTGGGCAGGCGTCGCGGTCCCCTTGTATTCGTGCCGCCAGGGCAGATCGAGTTGACGTTCACTCCGAATTCGGCGAGTTCCTGCGCGAGCGAGCGCGTGAACCCCATGACGCCGGCTTTCGCCGCGGCATAGTCGGCAATGCCATGATCGCCGGCAATCGCAGAATCCGACGCGATGTTGACGATCTTGCCGGTCTTGCGTTCGCGCATGGAGGGGACGACCTGCCGCGAGCACGACAGGGTCGTCATCAGCGAAACGCCAACGACAAAGTCCCAGATGGCAGGATCCGAGCACCAGAACTCACTCGCGCGCTCCCGCGCCGTCTGGCCGACATTGTTGAGCAGAATGTCGACTGGGCCAAGATCCTGGACGATCTTCGCGAAGGCGCCTTCTACCTGCTCCCGATTCATCAGATCACAGGCGATCGCAACCACCTCCCCTCCGACATCCCTGATCGCCGCCACCGTGTCGGCCAGTGGTCCATCCTCGATGTCGAGGACTGCCACCCTTGCGCCGTCCTGTGCGAAGCGGATCGCCGACGCGCGCCCAATCCCATTGGCACCGCCCGTCACCACTGCGACTTTCCCATCAAAACGCTTCGCCATCGCTTATCCTGTCTGAATGTGAGGTGTGAATCGGTTAAAGCCGTCAGGCCACGGCGAGATGCTTGTTGCGAATATCTTCGTTCGCATCGAACACGGCCCAGTCACCCTCAAAGACGACGCGGCCGGTATCGAGGACGTAGAGACGGTCCGTGCATTTTCGCGCGAACCAGATGTTTTGCTCGACCAGAAGCAGGGAGATCCCCTCCTCCGCACAGATCGACGACACGATTGCGGCAAGCTCCTCGACGATGACGGGTGCGAGCCCCTCTGTCGGCTCATCCAGCAAGAGGAGGCGCGGGCGGGCGGCAATCGCGCGCGCAACCGCCAACATCTGCTGCTGGCCGCCACTGAGTTGCCCGCCAAATCGCTCCCGAAGGGGCTGCAACATCGGGAAGCGCTCAAGGATCCGCGCCACTGGTAGCGCCGGTCGCTCGCGGGAAGCGCCGAACCCTGCAAGCTCGATATTCTCTTCCACGGTGATGTGCGTGAAGATGCGGCGGTCTTCCGGAACCAAGGCGATCCCCAGCCGTGCCCGCTTGAACCAAGGCGTCGCGCCGAGCATTCGGTCGAGATAGGCCACCTCTCCAGCCGCGCGTGGCCCGCTATTGGTGATGGACTTCAGCAATGTCGTCTTGCCGGCTCCGTTGCGCCCGAGCACGGAGACCCGCCCGCCGGGCGGAATGTGCAGGGACACATCGTGCAGAATGTGACTCTGCCCGTAGAAGGCATTGAGATCCTTAATGCGCAGCATTGTAGATATCCTGGCCAAGATACACAGCCCGCACGGTCGGATTCTCTCGGACCTCGGCGACGGTTCCTTCCGCAATGACCTCGCCGTAATTCATGACCAACACGCGGTCGGCAAGATTGAAGATGACGTCCATGTCATGCTCGGTCATCACCACAGAGACACCACGCTCGGCACGGATCGTCTGAATCAGTTCGACGATCTGCATGCGATCCCCAGGGGCCATTCCGGCTGTCGGCTCGTCGAGAAGAAGAATGCTGGGCTCGAGGGCCAGGGTCTCGGCGAGTTCGAGGCGCTTCTTATCGCCATGCGATAGAGACGCCGCCGATGCGTGTCTCAGATGGGCAATCCCAAGTGCGAACAACAGCGCATCCGCTTCTTCGACAACCTGCCTTGCCGGTCGCCACCGCCACCACGGCGCGCCGTAATCCCCAGCATTGCGGCGCCTGGATTCGATAGCCACAATCACGTTCTCCCGGGCCGTTAGCTCAAGGAAGACGCGCGACACCTGAAAAGTGCGGCCCATCCCCAGGCTCGTGCGCGTGTGGGCGGGGACTTTCGTGACATCGGCGCCCTGGAAGCTGATCGTCCCGGCGCGGCTGGCGACCTCGCCGGTCAGAACCTTGAACAGGGTCGTCTTGCCCGCCCCATTCGGCCCGATGACCGCAAGGCAGGACCCGTTCCCGACACTGAAACTGACGCCTTTGAGGACCTCGATCGGGCCATAACTGACGCGCAGCCCTTCAGACGCGAGGATGGTGTTAGGGGAGACGTTCATGAGTCCCTCCTTTGCCCGCAGTTCGCTGAAACACCCAGTTCCTGATCGTGTGGAGGAGACCGATGATGCCCGTCGGCGCGGCGATAATGACCAGCACCAAGGTTCCGCCGATCACGATTTCGGACAGGCCGACGAATGTTCGTGTCCAGTAATTGATGAGCGTGAACGCGACTGCTCCGACCACCGGCCCCCAAAACGAGCCGACACCGCCGAGCAGCGTATTGAGAATGGGCTGGGTCGAGGCCAGCCAATTGACCTCGTCGAGTGTGACGATGCGCGTCCAGGGAGCGAACAGCCCTCCGGCCATCGCCGCCACGCCGCCCGAGATCATGAACGACAGCAAACGATAGCGAGCGACATTGATGCCGAGAAAAGCCGCGCGGTCGGCATCCTGACGGATCGCCTGAAAGACCCGCCCGGTCCGGGAATGGACCAGCCACCACAACGCCGCCGTGATGAGGGAGCACGCACACAGAAGGAAAAGAAAGTACGCACGGCTCGACGTCAGGTCCAGATCCCAGAGAACGAGCCCGATCTTGGGTCGCGGAATATTGCCGAGGCCGTCATGTTCCCCCAGCGCAGGTGAGTAGCTGATGAGACGGCCCAATACTTCCGTCAAGGCCACGGTGAGGACCGCGAGAAAGATCCCCGCGAGCCGCCGCAGCGCCACCAGCCCGATCAGGCAGGCGACCAGGGCGCCGAGCCCAGCCGCGATGACAAGCATGCCAAGGAATGGAATCGGCACCGTGTAGCGGAGCATCGCTCCGGTAAAATAGGCGCCGATTGCGAAGAAGCCCGCATGGCCGAACGATGCGAGGCCGGTATAGCCAAAGAGCAGATTCCAGGAGAGCGCAAAGACCGCCTGGATGAGGGTGAGGCCGATAAGGAAGAGTAGGCCAGGATTGACGAGGTCAGGCGCGAGCGCAAGGGCGCCAAACACGAGCACCATCAGAAATCCGACAACGCGCCGCGACATCATCGGAGTTCGCTCAATCACACTGCCCTGGGTGTCTGTCATTGAAACCATTGTCACGTCGATCCTTGCGCCGGAAAGAGGCCATTGGGCTTCCAGACGAGGAAGACTGCGAGAACGATGTAGACGGCGATGCCGCCGAAATTCGCCATGAAGGTCGCATTCGCGCTCTCAACCACGCCGAGAATGATGCATGCCACGAACGTTCCGCGAATATTGCCGAGACCGCCGATGACGACGGCAAGAAACGAATAGAGCAGGAATGAGGAGCCGACATTAATGGACAGGGTCTGATTGGGCAGGAGAAGCCCACCCGCGAACCCCGCCAGCGCGAAGCTTGCGATCACGCTGATGGTGAGAATTGCCGGAACGTTCACGCCAAGCGTGCCTGCCATCCATGGATCATTGGCCACGGCCCGCATGATTTTTCCGACCCAAAGCCTGTGCATGATCGTGTCGATCACTGCAAAGACCACGAGGCCTGCGGCAATGACGAACAACGTGTAGCCCGACACGTAGGAGCTGCCGATTTTCAAAGCCTGATCCACCTGCGGCGGGGGCATGACGGAGAAATAGTCGATGCCCCAGATCCACTTCGCGACACCCTCGCAGAACAACATGAGCCCGAATGTCGCGATGAGGACGTAATGATAATCGACCGTCCGCAGACGGGTGAGCACGATCTTGTCCGTCAGATATCCGAGCACACCGACGACGAGGCCTGCAACCAATCCCGCACCCAGAAAACTCCACATGGATTCAGGATTCGAACCAACAATGCTGAATGCCAGATACGCTCCAATCATGAAGAACGCGCCGTGCGCCATGTTCAGGATCTTCAGGATACCGAATACCCACGTCAAACCGGCGGCGACGAGGAAGAAAGCCATCCCCGACGCCAGCCCGTTGATGAGAACGAAGATCGATTTCGAGACAATCATTGGACAGCGTTGGGATCGAACGCTTTCCCGGGCGTCGCGGGCTCGATCATCTCAGCCGAGTCGACCCGCGCCATCTGAGAGACTTTGTAGAATGGATCGACGTCATCCGGCTGCATCTGCGCGAAATAATTGTAGCAGATCGCCTGGTGGTCAGCCTTGCGGAACGTGAAAGGACCGCCGACCGTATCGATCTTCATGTCCTCCATGGCGTCGATCACCGCCTGCGTCTCTGTGGATTTTGCCTTCCGGATGCCTTCGAAGAGAGCCATCCCGGTGCGATGGCCGGCCATGACGAGGGCCGGAGGCGACTTGTCGCCCGTCAGCTCGACATAATCATCGTAAAGCTGCTGGCTGAGCGGATTGCTCTTGAAAGGTTCGAGACCTCGATTCCAGTAAGACACCGACCAGATGTCCTTCGGAAGGTTTTTCCCCAGCGCCTTGGCGGTCACGATCTCATTGCCGACCTCGCCGATCACCTTGATCTTGTCGTAGAGGCCGACCGACCGGGCCTGCTGAAAGAAGCTGATCTGGGCAGCGCCCGCGATGCCGAGATAGAGTCCCTGCGCCTCGGTATTCATCACCGCGTTGATCTGGGTCTTGAAATCCGTCGCGGTTGCCTGGGCATAGATCGTGTCAAGAACAGTTGCCTGCTTGCCTCCGGACTTGACGGAATATTTCTTGACGGCGTCGCCGAAGAACCGCGCCGAATCGCGACCAAAATCGCCATCTGGCGCCACGGAAATCCAGGTCGTCACTTGCGGATAGCGCTCGATCAGCGCGCGGCCGAGAGAGCTGTAGGCGGTGTAGTTGTTGGAGACGGTTCGAAAGATGTTTCGATTGAAGAGTTCATGGGTGACTGGCATCCCCGCCGCGCCGGCGATCATGACGACAGCGTTCAGTTCCGGCGCCAACGGGGCCAGCCCGAGGGCAGTCACAGTCTGCGAGCCGCCGATCAGCAGGTTGATGCCCTCGCCCGCAAGCTCGCGTGCGGCGGCGACCGATGTGGCGCTGTTGTACTTGTCGTCCCGCACGACGAGTTCGATCTGGCGCCCCAGAATACCGCCGCTGCGGTTGACCTGCTTTGCCGCAATCTGCGTTCCGATCCAGAACGCGTTCCCCACAGGTGCGCCGACACCGCTGAGGGCGTACATGACCCCCACTTTAATCGGCCCAGATTGCGCCCTGGCAAGATTGATCCGAGTACCAGCCATAGCACCGGCTGCACCCACGAAACCTTTCAGCACAGTTCTCCGTGTCGTCATGTCACTAACCTCCCTAAGGGTTTGATTGATCTGTCGCCTTCCGCTTCATTGGCGGCTCGTGTCGACGAGTTGTCTGAGTGTCGTCTCTAGAATCCGACTTTGTCCGCACCTTTCAGCTGAAGAATGTCGCGAGCCTCGTCGGGTGTTGCAATCTCGAGCCCAAGGTTCTCGATGATCGCGCGCGCGGTCCTCACCTGCTCGGCATTCGACTGCGCAAGCCGGCCACGACCGCTCCAGAGGGAATCCTCAAGTCCGACGCGGACATTTCCACCCATGGCGGCTGCCATGGCGGCAATCGGCATCTGATTTCGCCCAGCACCGAGAACTGACCACCGATAATCGTTCCCGAAGAGACGATCTGCCGTGCGCTTCATGTGCATCACGTCCTCCGGGTGCGGCCCGATCCCACCCAACAATCCAAAGACGCTCTGGACGAAGAACGGCGGCTTGATCAGTCCTCGTTCAACGAAATGCGCCAGCGTATAGAGATGGCCAATATCGTAGCACTCGATTTCAAACCGTGTCCCATTCTCCGTGCAGGTCGTCAGAATGTATTCGATGTCCTGAAACGTGTTCCTAAAAATGCGGTCGGTCGATCCTTCGAGATAGGGTTTCTCCCATTCGTGCTTGAAGGTCTTGAACCGGTTCAGCATGGGGTAGAGTCCGAAGTTCATCGAACCCATATTCAGAGACGCGACTTCCGGACTGAAATGCTGGGCCGGACGCACGCGTTCGTCAACCAGCATGGTCGGGGCGCCCCCTGTGGTGATGTTGATCACGCAATTAGATCGTTGCTTGATCACCTGCAGGAACGGCGCAAAGGCCTCGGGTCTCTGATCAGGCTTTCCTGTCTGAGGATCTCGCGCATGAAGATGAACGATCGCGGCGCCCGCTTCCGCGGCTTCGATCGCCGCATCTGCGATCTCCTGCGCAGTGATCGGAAGATAGGGCGACATGGACGGCGTATGGATCGCCCCCGTGACCGCGCAGGTGATGATGACTTTCGAGCTCGCCAATGGTGTCCCCGATATCTGGAGAAGATCGAACCGATCGCTCAAGGGAGCGGGTTCAGACCCCCCCGAGAGAATGTTTGTGTGCCTGGAGCGCAGCCAGCCGCGCATCACGCCAGTTACTCCGCTCCCGACGAGATGCCGAATTCGAGGCAGCCCCCCAGGCCCCCAGGATCCGATCGACATTTGGCCGATCCCAGACGCTGGGTTCGGCCGCGTCCTCGCTCAAGCGGCGATAGAAATCCGTGTACCGTCGGCAATAATCGTCAATGCCACCGGGTGCGTTGAGGTCGATCGTCTCAAACGGCCCCATAAAACTCCACCGTAACCCAAGGCCGTCCTTTACCGTCTTGTCGAGATCCGCAGGACTGATGACGCCCTCCCCCACCAGGCGGAAGGCCTCAGCAAGAAGGGCACCCTGGAGCCGATTCAGCACAAACCCTTCGAGCTCGCGGTTGACCACGACTGGGATCTGACCAATTTCCTCGTAAATTGCTTTTGCGCGCTCCAGCACTTCGGGAGAAGTCCAGGGCGAACCGCACAGCTCTACAACTGGTACGAGATGCGGCGGGTTAACCGGATGGGCGATGAGACAGCGTCCGCGCCCGGCGAGCGCGTGCGTGAAGCGCGACGACACGATCGCCGACGAGGAGGAGGCAAGAATGGCTGTCGGCGGTGCATGCCGATCAAGTTCGGCAAAGATGGAGGCTTTGACGTCTTCCCGTTCGGGCCCGTTTTCCTGCACGAGATCGGCGTTGCGAACAGCGCTCGCCACGTTGGGGCACGTCGTGATCTTCGCCATTGCCGTGTCGACATCATCGAGCAGGCCATGGCGGTGGAGTTCGTCCATGCCCGCGCGCACAAGTGCGGGGACCTCGGCGAGGGTCGCGGCATCGACATCGGTCACCTGAACGCTCCAGCCAGCCCTGGCGAAAACGATCGCCCAGGCTCGCCCGATCAGTCCGGCGCCGATAATCGCCACTTCCGCCATGCGCTTCCTCGATGCTATGTCGTTACGAAACTGCGCGTTTCGCTCGATCTCGTCGCCACAAACTGTGATCTAAGATGACAAATTTATTGCACCTCGCTATCGTCTTGTCCAGAGGTCTGAAAGAGGCACACCGATGAAATCAGCAATCGAGAGCATTGCGCCGATCGAGCACGTCACGTTGAGTCGGCGCGTGCACGCGGAGCTGTGCGACCTGCTCATGGCGGGCAAGCTCTACCCTGGCGAAAAGCTGTCGCTTCGCAAGGTCGCCAGCCTGATCGGCGTGTCGATGATGCCGGTTCGTGAGGCTGTCACACGGCTTGTGGCCGAGGATGCGCTGACGGTTCTGCCGAACAGGGCTGTCAGCGTGCCGCTGATGACGCGCACCAAGATGCGGGAGCTCACTCAGGTCCGTTGCGAGATCGAGGGATTTGCTGCAGCGACTGCGGCGCTGCAGCGGAGCCCGGCCAGCGTCAAGGCGATCCGCTTGCTCGACGAGCAGTTTCGCAAGGCCGTGAAGACTGAACTCCCCGATCTCGACAAGGCCCTGCGCCTCAACAAGGATCTTCACTTCGCGATCTATGAGGCCGCGGGCCTGCCAGTTCTCACCGAGATTATCAAAGGTCTCTGGCTGAAGGTGGGGCCGGTCATCAACCTCGACCTGCGCTCGGCCGAACAGCGCCTGAGATCGGGTGACGCGGAGCAGTATCACGCACAGCTCGCAACAGCCATCGCCGATCAGGATCCGACGGCCGCGCGCGCCGCAATCGTGGCCGATATCGCAACGTCGTCGCAGTTCATTCAGCAGACCGGAAATCTCCCTCAATAGGGACAGATGAGGATCGTCACCATGGACCTGAAGATTGGCGAATTACGTGCCATCGTCACCGCCGGCGCGAGCGGAATCGGATTGGCCATTGCAAAGGCGCTGGTCGAGGAAGGTGCGCGCGTCCATCTGTGCGACATCGATCCGGACGCCCTCGCAACGGCGCGGGCTGCATTGCCGACTGTGTCGACGAGTGTGTGCGACGTGTCCGACAGGGCCGCGGTGACGTCCTTGTTCGACGATGCGCTGACCAGTCTCGGCGGCCTGGATTGTCTGGTCAACAACGCGGGTGTCGCGGGCCCCACCGGGCGCGTCGATGCGATTGACCCGGAAGCGTGGGACCAAACGCTCGCGGTTAATATCACGGGGCAGTTCAACTGCGCGCGGCTGGCCGTTTCGCATCTCGCCAAGAGCCCCAACGCCAGCATCATCAACCTGTCCTCGGCCGCGGGCCGCCTCGGCTTCGGTCTGCGCTCTCCCTATGCGGCCTCAAAATGGGCGGTCGTCGGCTTCACGAAATCGCTGTCGATTGAACTCGCGGAGCTTGGTATCCGCGTCAACGCCATCCTGCCAGGCGCGGTGGAGGGCGATCGGCAGAACCGCGTGCTTGCCGCGAAGGCGGTGGAAAGACATCTCACTCTCGACGTTATGAAACGCGAGGCGCTGGAGCGCGCCTCCATCAAGGAGTTCATCACGCCCCAGCAGCTTTCCGATGCTATCCTGTTCCTGGCGTCCCCGCGATCGCGCACCACCTCGGGACAGGCGATCAGCATCTGCGGCGATCTGCAATCGCTGACCTGAGCGGCATGCTCAGCCCGTCGCCGATGGCGGCCCCCAATGGGGATAAGCCGCCTGAGCGCGGGTCGACAGCTCGATCCGGTTGCGGCCGCCCCGCTTTGCCACATAAAGGGCCTCATCCGCTTCGGAATAGAGACGCTCGAAGGTATCGGCTGCATAGCGCACGGCAACGCCCACGGACATCGTCACGCGAACGGCGACGCCCGGCATCAAAATGGGTGTCTTCTCGATCACCCTCAGCAATTCGTCGAGCGCGACCACGATCTCCTCCACCGAAGCGGTCGAGGAGATCAATGCAAACTCCTCGCCTCCGAGGCGACCCACGAGGCCATATTGATCGAGATGGTTCGCCGTGATCCGACCAATCGTTTGCAGCACCGTGTCGCCGATACGATGGCCATAGGTGTCATTGACGATTTTGAAACGATCCACGTCGGCGATGACAAGCACCATGGTTTGCGTCGACGACGCCTCGCTCGCCTCCATCAGGGCCCGACGATTTGCCAGTCCCGTCAAGGGATCGGTGCGGCTCAGCACCTCGAGTGTCCGTTTCGAATGCTGCAATTCCTGTTGCGCGCGTCCAAAGATGACAGACGCCGGCACAGCGATGATCACGACCACGAAGATTGTCAGGCCCCAGGACCTTATCGCTGTCGCCCACTGCGTGAAGAACATCAATTGGTTTGCGACGTCGATGGCAAGCGCCACCACAAGGGACACACCCGTCACAAGAACGACGTAGCGGATAAGATCACGCCTCGTGAGGATCCGCGGCTTGGCAAGCGTTTTGAAAAATTGTCGCATGGAAACATCAATATCGGTGGCGTGGTTCCGCTGATAACACGTTACCAGGGGGCGAAGTGAGTGGTTTGATGCCGCGCAATGCTGATGCTCCGGCTGGTCACAGCTACGTCATCGGAGACGATTCTGGTGATGAGAACTACATGGTTGTGGCAGTGTCGTGGGCCATGGAGAGAGTGTGCGCGCGATGAGAACGTTGTTACTGGCTCTGGGCCTTTCCCTGCTGAGCGCGGGCAACGTGATGGCACAAAGCCGACCGCTGTCCACCGCCCTCACATGTGCTCAGGCGAGCGCGTTGGTGAGGTCGCAGGGAGCGCTCGTGATGAACACTGGTCCATTCGTCTATGATCGCTATGTCACCAGCGCGCGATCATGCGGGGCCGCAGAGACGACAGAACCTGCCTGGGTTCCCACGACCGATCAGCTGCAGTGCTTCGTCGGATATCGCTGCCGGTCCACCGCACAGCGCCAATCCAGTCGATAAGGTCGTCGTCGGAGAACTGGAGCCCAGAAACAGAAACGCCCCCAGCGAGGCCTTCAAAAGCTTCGCCAGGAGCGCTTCGAGCGATACGCGACTTGCTCTTCATCTTTCTTATAAAAGAGCAGCCTCGGCGAAAACGGCCAGAACGTGGTTTTCCCCCGACCACATGGCGATTTGATCGTTTCTAATCCCGAATAGCCACTGAGCGATGTCTCGACGTCACACATCGAAGCTTGACCGTTTGAAGTTTTGCAACACTCGAGCATGCGACGTCTTGGTCACGCGGTCGTGTCGGAACTTAGCGAACGGTTAGGAAGTTCCCTGTCAAGATGAACGCGAAATGAACAAATGTAATGGAGTTTCAGTAATGATGTTGTCGAAACGACCCAACGTTGAGCGCTTCGCCTGCCTGTTCTTTGCGGGCTTGTTCATCTCGGCCCTGACACTGTCGCTCGCCTATCAGATCTGAACCGCCGGTCCCGCGGTCCTAAACGCTGCCAAGAAGTGGATTGCCCTCCCCCACAGAGGCGGGCCATGAAAGCCTAAGATGTTCAACCGCAACTCTGAAATCGAAGAACTCAAGGCCAGCCTCCACGGCATGGAAGCTCTGATCGGCGGTTTGATCTTCGGTCTCATCCAGCGTCGCATCTTCAGTCATGATCAGATCGTCCGCGAGATCAAGCACACCGAAGCCCAGCTTCTGATGATGTCTGCGCCCGCAGGGACAGTTTCCGTTCTTCAGCGCATGCGGGAAGCGCTCGAGGATGACGCAAACCCGGAAGCTGCCTAGCCCGATAGCCCCTATGCTAAATGTGAATCGCGTGCCCTAGAGCTCCCAGTGCGGCCTCAAGGAAACCCTCGCTCTGCGTTGGGTGTGCGTGAATGGTTTCCGCCACGTCCTCAAGCCGAGCGCGCATCTCGAGAGCCAGACTGAAGGCCGCCGACAGCTCCGAAATACCGGCGCCAACGCCCTGAATACCCAGAACCAGATGGTTGTCGGCACGAGCGACGATGCGAACGAATCCGGCCTCGCGGCCGAGCGTCATGGCCCGTCCATTGGCTTGGAACGGGAACTGACCGACGACGATTTCGATACCGCTGGCGCGCGCCTCATCCGGGGAGAGACCCGCAGTGACGATTTCCGGATCTGTAAAACACACGGCCGGAATAGAAACTCTGTCCCAGACCCTTTTCTTGCCCGAGATGATCTCAGCGACCATCTCGCCTTGCGCCATTGCCCGATGGGCGAGCATCGGTTCCCCCGTCACGTCCCCGAGTGCGAAGACGCCTCGCATCGACGTTCTGCACTGATCATCGATGCGAATGAAGGGGCCATCCATTGTCAGGTCGATTGCGTCCAGACCCCAGCCGGCAGTCTTGGGCCGACGCCCCACGGTCACCAGAACTGTGTCGGCCTCGACGAGACTTTCGGCTCCTTCAGCCGTTTCCACGAGGATACCCTCCTCGCGCGCAGCCTTCGCCTTCGCACCGGTAAGCACATCGATATTCAGCTCTCGCAGGTGTTTGGCGACGGGGCGGGTCAAATCAGGATCGTATTGCGGCAGGATCCGTGTCTGCGCCTCGATCACCGTGACCTTGGCGCCAAGCTTCGCAAAGGCGGTGCCCAGTTCAAGGCCGATATATCCGCCGCCAATCACCGCGAGCTTACCCGGCACGTGCGTCAACGCCAGCGCGCCGGTGGAGGAGATGACCCGACCGCCGAACGGCAGAAACGGCAATTCGACAGGCTCTGAACCGGTGGCGATCACCACGTGCTCAGCCCGGATCACCTGCCGCCCGAGTTCGGTCGTCACCTCCACGGTCTTTCCATCGGTGAACGTTGCCCAACCGACAAGGACCTTGACGCCAGCCTTCTTGAGCAGACCCGCGACCCCGTTATTGAGTCGCCCGACGATGCCATCCTTCCACGCGATGGTCTTGGCGAAATCAATGGCGGGCCCTTGTGCGGATATCCCGAGGGGGTGTCCGCCCCTGGCCATTGCGTTGACGCTTTCGTACTCGTCCGCGGCATGAATCAAGGCCTTCGAGGGAATACACCCGACATTCAGGCAGGTCCCACCTGCTTTCTTTGCCTCGACGATCACGGTGTCGATGCCGAGCTGTCCGGCGCGGATGGCGCAGGTGTAGCCTCCTGGTCCGGCGCCGATCACCAGAAGTTTGCACGAAATATCTTTCATTCGATCAGCTTTCGATGAAGATCAATGCCGGAGTTTCCAGCAATGCCTTGATCCGTTGGATGAACACTGCAGCGTCCCAGCCATCGATCACCCGATGGTCAAAGCTGGACGAGAGGTTCATGATCTTGCGCGGCACGAAAGTCGAACCGTCCCAGACCGGACGCACCATCATCTTGTTCACGCCCACAATCGCCACCTCCGGGTGATTGATGATCGGGGTCGTGACGATCCCGCCCATTGCGCCGAGAGATGTGATCGTAATGGTCGAGCCGGTGAGGTCGTCGCGTGTCGCCGTTCCGGCCTTTGCGGCTTCCGCAAGCCTGGTCAGTTCCGCGGCGGTGCCCCACAGGTCGAGCCCTTCAGCATGCTTGACGACAGGGACCATCAGCCCTGACGGCGTCTGGGCTGCGATGCCGACATGCACGCCCGCATGCTGCTGGATGATGCCGGCCTCGTCGTCGAAGTGGGCATTGAGGTTTGGCTGGTCGTCGATGGCGCGGGTCATCGCGCGGATCAGGAACGGCAGGAACGACAGTTTGGGCTGGTCCTGCCGCCTCCCGGCGTTGAGAGTCGAACGCAGATCCTCGACGGCCGTGACGTCGACTTCCTCCACATAGGTGATGTGGGGAATGCGGGAACTCGCCAGCGACATCTTTTCGGAAATGCGCCGCCGCAGGCCCACAATCTTGATCTCGTCGACACCTGTCCGCTTCTGACGCCCTGGGGCCCGCGCGAGAGCGGGGCCCTGGGCGAAGACAGCATCGAGATCCTCGTGGCTGATCCTGCCGGCCGGGCCGGTGCCGGCGACCTGCCGCAGATCAACCCCCGCCTCACGGGCCCGCAAGCGAACGGCGGGCGACGCCAAGGGCCGCTCACCCTCCCCCCGGGGCGCGCCGGACAAAGGCGTGCGCGGGGCTGATTCGGCCGAGGACCGTTTGTCAGCTGGCGCTACCGAAGCGGCAGGCGCAGCGGGAGCGGCGGTCACAGACGGCTCTGTGATAGTCGCCGGTGGAGAAACCTCCTGGCGCGCAGCAGCGAGAGTTTCACCGGAGGCTTTTTCGGTGTCCGCAGCTTTACTCTCGCCTGTGCCGGCGATGCTCAGGCGCACAAGGTCTGACCCCACGGCCACGACGTCGCCGACGCTTGCGCCCAACCACAGGACCTCGCCATCGACAGGCGATGGAATCTCGACTGTCGCCTTGTCGGTCATGACCGCGCCGATGATGGCATCCTCGCGGATGAGGTCGCCCACCTTCACATGCCACTCGACGAGTTCGGCCTCAGCCACGCCTTCGCCGACATCCGGCAATTTGATCACATGTTCGGTCATGTCATTGCTCCATTGCCCGCAACAAAGCCTCGCCGACACGCGCCGGACCGGGGAAGTAGTCCCATTCCTGAGCGTGCGGATAGGGCGTGTCCCAACCGGCCACCCGAGTGATCGGCGCTTCCAGGTGGTAGAAGCAGGCCTCCTGGACGAGGGCCGACAATTCACCCCCGAAGCCTGACGTCAGCGTGGCTTCGTGAACGATGACGCAGCGGCCGGTCTTGCGAACGGACGCTTCGATCGTCTCAAGATCGAGCGGAACGAGACTGCGCAGGTCGATAATCTCCGCGTCGATGCCCGTCTCAGCGGCGGCGGCCTCGGCAACGTAGACCATGGTCCCATACGCGAGAACCGTGACCGCCGTGCCTGCGCGACGGATGGCAGCTTTGCCCAGTGGAATCGCGTAGTGGCCGTCTGCCACCTCCCCCAGCTCATGTTTCGACCAGGGCGTGACGGGCCGGTCATGATGACCGTCGAAGGGCCCATTATAAAGCCGCTTCGGTTCCAGGAAGATGACCGGATCAGGGTCCTCGATTGCAGCGATCAGCAGGCCCTTTGCGTCGCTGGGGTTGGACGGCATCACGGTCTTCAAGCCTGCCACGTGCGTGAACAGCGCCTCCGGGCTCTGGCTGTGCGTCTGCCCGCCAAAGATGCCACCACCGGTCGGCATTCTCACCACGAGGGGACAGGTAAACTGGCCGTTGGAGCGATAACGCAGACGCGCCGCCTCCGACACGATCTGATCATAGGCCGGATACATGTAGTCGGCGAACTGGATCTCGACGCAAGGACGCAGCCCATACGCCGCCATCCCCACGGCTGTGCCGACGATGCCCAATTCGCTGATCGGCGTATCGAAGCAGCGGCTCTTGCCGTATTTGGCTTGCAAGCCCTGGGTGGCGCGAAAGACGCCGCCAAAGAACCCGACATCCTCGCCGAACACGACGACATTGTCGTCACGCTCCATCATCACGTCCATGCCATCGCGAATGGCCTCGATCATGGTCTTGCGCGGCATTTTTAGACCCCCGCCTGTTGGCGCTGCCGGCGCAGATGAGGCGGCATCTCTGCGTAGACGCCCTCGAACATGTCGCGGGCAGAGGGCCTGCCGCCGGCATGCAGAGTCCCGAACCGCTCCGCCTCCTTCTGGGCGGAGATGACAGCGTCGAGGACCTCGGCCTCCGCCTGCTTGTGGCGCTCGTCCGACCAGGCGCCCCGGAGAATCAGATGGTTCTTCAGCCGCAGGATCGGGTCGCCCAGCGGCCACGAGGAGGATTCGGTCTTGGGCCGGTAGACAGACGGATCGTCCGAACTGGAATGGGCGCCGACCCTGTAAGTGACATATTCGATGACCGTCGCGCCGAGGTTGCGGCGTGCGCGCTCCGCGGCCCATTTGGCGACCGCGTGGACCGCCAGAAAATCATTGCCGTCGACGCGCAGGGCTGGGAGCCCGAAGCCCAGGCCGCGCGCGGCGAATGTGCCGGAGCCGCCTCGAGCGATGCCCTGAAATGTCGAAATCGCCCATTGGTTGTTGACGATGTTGAGAACGACCGGCGCCTTGTAGGTAGAGGCGAAGACCAGGGCCGCGTGAAAGTCCGATTCGGCGGTCGAGCCGTCGCCGATCCAGGCCGCCGCAATCTTGGTGTCGTTCTTGATGGCCGATGCCATTGCCCATCCGACTGCCTGGACGAACTGGGTGGCAAGATTTCCCGAGATGGAGAAGAATCCGTAATCCTTCGCGGAATAGAGAACCGGGAGCTGGCGCCCCTTCAGGGGATCGCGCTCGTTGGAATAGATCTGGCACATCATTTCGACGAGGGGATACCGCGAGGCGATCAGAAGGCCCGCCTGCCGATAGGTGGGGAAGTTCATGTCGCCGGGGCTCAACGCCCGCTGAAAGGCGCAGCTCACCCCTTCCTCACCCATGTGCTGCATATAGAACGAGGTTTTTCCCTGTCGCTGCGCCATCTGCATTCGTGCATCGAAGGCGCGCAACGTCATCATGTCCCGCAAGCCTTGCAGAAGTTCGTCGTCGGTCAGGCTGCCAGCCCAGGGACCGACAGCCTCGCCATCGCGATTCAGGACGCGGATGATCGAATAGGCGAGATCGCGCATCGTCTCGGGGTCGGCATCGATCTCCGGCCTAGCGACCGAGCCAGCTTCGGGAATGGGCACATTGGAAAAGTCGGGGGTTCCTCCCGGCCGAACGGCCGGTTCCGGGACATGGAGCGCCAGAGGGGGATAGTCGCGCATCAGATCAAGGTCTCCCATTCGAGCCGAACCGAAGGTGTAGCGGTCCACGAACCGCCAGGACAAGCGGCGGACCAGCTGTGGGCATCATGCCCCAGCCGCTCGCACATATCGACCCGTCTTCTCCTGGCTCTGGGGGGGAAGAATTCCGCCGTCTTGAAGCGCTTGATCGCAATGGAAGCATGCTATTGAGGGTTCCATACCGCTGCGTCTCGCGATTTCCTTTTCGGAATGTCCTCCCCTTTCTCACGAGGTTCCCATGACAGAACACGCCAAACTTCCCGTCGACCCCGCCAACCCTGACGCCGTGAACGAAAATTTCATCAAAAAGCACGATACTCGCCAGCTCGTGGAATTGCACAAGATGGCGCTCGGGTTTGCCGCGGCGCCGCAAGGGCCAGGCCTTGGTGAACAATGGAAAAAGGTCGCCCATCACGTGCAGGACGAGATTGTCCGCCGCGACCAGAAATAGACGCCACAGCCAGTCCGCCGCCACAGGATGAACCGGTCTCGCGGGACGCGACCGGTTCACTATGGCGGATCGGATTCGGCTGCCTGTCCGAACCGCGCCTCATGAGCCGAGAGAGATTTGGACACGATGTCGCCGCCTGATGCCTTGGCCCAGTTGCCCGTCGAGATGGTTTACACGTCCTTTCATCTCTTCGAGATCCTTCTCGGCATCGCCATTCTCATCGTCATCGTTTTTATTCACGGCGCGGGAATCCGGCGCATTTCCCGGTATTTCTCGGCACGCTGGGTGCATGTGACCACTGAGACGCCGCATTGGCGGGTCAATCTCCTGTTTGGCGTGATCGTGGCGCAACTGGTCGTGGTCCACCTGGTGGAGGTCATCGTATGGGCGATCCCGATCTATGCCTTAAACCTGATCCCGGATTTTTCATCGGCAGCTTTTTTCGCCGCCGAGACCTATACGACGCTTGGCGAGGGGGTCGTCCGGCTGCCGCAGAGCTGGCGCCAGCTCGGTCCAGTCATTGCCATCTCCGGCTTGTTCACTTTCGGCTGGACGTCGAGCGTGCTTGTCTACGTGATGACGCAGTTCGGCACGCTCGACACCTCCCACGCGCAGCGCAGGAAAGCCGCTTCCGCCGACAGATCCCCCGGAGAGCACGTGCCGCCCGGGTAGCACTCCTGCTGAGTTGGCGTGCGACTTCCCCATTGCGGTGCCACACGTTGCGCCGTGGAGCGTCCCCCGGCGCCGACCCGCGAATGACAAAAAAGGATGCTTGCCGTGACCTCACAGCTGACCAGACGCATTGTTCTCGCCTCTCGGCCGGAGGGAGCCCCGAAGCCTGAGAACTTCCGGATCGAAGAGACCGCGCTCCCGCCCCTCAAGGACGGCGAAGTTCTCCTGCGGATCGCATACCTGTCGCTCGATCCCTACATGCGAGGCCGGATGAGCGCGGCGAAATCATACGCCGCCCCCCTCGCGGTCGGAGACGTCATGGAGGGCGGGACCGTCGCCACTGTCATGGAATCGCGTCATCCGGATTTGCAGACCGGTGACGTGGTTCTGTCCCATTCCGGATGGCAGAGCCACGCAGTCGCAAGCGGTAACGCCGTTCGCAAACTCGATCCCCGCGCAGCGCCGCCTTCGACGGCGCTCGGGGTTCTCGGCATGCCAGGTTTCACGGCTTATGCAGGCCTTCTGACGATCGGAAAGCCAGCAGCCGACGAGACCGTCGTTGTGGCGGCAGCAACCGGGCCTGTTGGATCAGCCGTCGGTCAGATCGCGCGGGTCAAAGGGGCCCGGGCGGTCGGCATTGCGGGAGGTGAGGCCAAATGCGCCTTCCTCCGTGACACGTTGGGCTTCGACGCTGCCGTCGACCATCGCGCCCCCGATTTCGCCGCGCAGCTCGCCGCCGCATGCCCCAACGGCATCGATGTTTATTTCGAAAACGTGGGCGGCGCCGTCTGGGACGGGGTGTTCCCCCTCCTCAACGACTTCGCCCGTATCCCGGTTTGCGGTCTGGTCGCGCAATATAACCAGACTGCGCCATTCCCCGGTCCGGATCGCCTGCCTCTGCTGATGCGCGACATCCTCTCGAAAAGCCTCACCCTGCGCGGCTTCATTCAGCGCGAATTCGTCGACCAGAGGCCAGCCTTCATCGCCGACATGACAAAGTGGATCGCCACCGGGCAGGTCCGCTACAAGGAGGACATTGTCTCCGGCCTCGAGGCCGCGCCAGATGCGTTTGTCGGCCTCCTGGAAGGGCGCAATTTCGGGAAGCTGTTGGTGCAGGTCTCTGACCTTCCAGCCTGAGTTGCCGTAGCCTAGCGGAAGCTGCCGTAGCCTAGCGGAAGCTGCCGTAGACTAGCGGAAAAGGTCGCGGATCCAGATTCCGAAACTCCAGACCCAGTGCTTGAAGCGCGTTGCAGGCGGATTGGGCAATTGCTGAGCCGCCTCGGTCGTGATGGCGGCTCGGGGACTGATCACCCCGATGGTGACTTCGCCATCGGTGTAGTATCGGTCGCCTCCGCCGTTACGGCCGTTCAATGTCGGGCCGACGCCTGACACCTGATAGGTCGAGACCAGCATCCTGGCGTCCAGCAGGTCTCGAATGACGAGGTCGCGGTCCGCATCCACGTCCGGGGCGATGTGGTGGGTGATTTGGCCTGTGTCGCGACTTAACCCGACCCCGATGTCGAAGCTGGCCGCGCCGAGCCATACCGGGCGGCCTTCAGCACCCTTTTCTAACACTCGCCAGAATCGGACGTGGTGCCGCCGGTCAGCACTTGTGCCAACGGGCTTCTCGAATGCCAGATCCTGCTTCCTTCCGTCGAAAAGGAGCGTGCTGACAGGTGCCGACGCATCCGGTCGGTCGAGAATGACACTCGCTCCGATTTCGATGCTGCTGGCCAATGTGATGGCGTCCGCCGGATCCCATCGGGCAGCGGCGAAGGCGCGGATGACTTCCTCCTTCGTTCCGACGAGTCCCACATTGATCGGATCACCCGGAATGTCCTGGGTCGTCCGGGTGACCATCGGCCGATTGGCGAGATCGGGCTGGTGCTCGTAGTGACGCCAGAGCGCCGGCAGGAGTCCATAGGCAAGCGCGAGATAGAGCCCGACGAGCACCCCCAGCGCGACGGAGCCGCGGCGCAGGATGGTACGATGTGGCGTGGACGTCATGCGATGGTCTCCGGTGTCCTGATAGGCCTGCTCGCCGCTAGCATGGCCGGTAGATGGCGCGTTCCCCTGCAATCCCCCGCAGCGAAAAAGACCCGAGCTCGATCATCGGCCGAGCGCAGCGTTCAGCGAAGGCTCGCGATGCGATGAGATTGACGCCGAGTGGGTCGCATAAGGCCTCCATCCGGCTGGCTTCGTTGACGGCCCTGCCGATGACCGTGAAGTCGAGCCGACGAGTGGCCCCGACATTGCCGTACACGACTTCGCCATAATGCAGCACCACATCGGCATCAAGGCGAGGCCCGCCCGTCGCGGACCGCCTGCGGTTAAGGGCTGCATTGGCCGCGAGTGCTTCCTCAGCGGCCTCCAGGGCCTCGCCGCATATCCTGCACGGCCGGGCATCGGGTTCACTCACGGGGAACACCGCCAGCAGGCCGTCGCCCATAAATTTGAGGATTTCGCCCCCGCGCGACATAACCGCGTCGCCGATCACTTCGAAGTGCTCGTTGAGCCACCCGACGACCTCCAGAGCGTCCTCACGTTCTGTCATCGCCGTGAAGCCCTTCAAATCCGCGTTCAGGATCGCGGCCGCGATCCGCTCACCCTCCCCGCGACGAATTTCACCCGCAAGGACACGGCGTCCGGTCTGCGGTCCCAGATAGACGCTGAGCGCATCCACCGCGATCCGGCCAACGCTGATCCGGTAGGCGGCCAACGCCAGGGCTGGGACAATGCGATGGATGAATGCGCATTCCTCATCGGAAAAGCCCCCTTCGCGATCTGTGGCGACCGACAAGGCAACCCCTTGGAGCACCATCTGCCCTGTGCCGAAGGGAACGAGTCTCAAAAGATAGTCGGTGCTTCCGCGCTCCTTCATTTCCCGCAGGAGGTCGAAGCGATCCACCCCCTCGCCGTCGGCAAGACGATAGCGCGCCATCGTTGATTTGCGCATCTGCAGGTCGAACACAACACTGCGGTGCAAGTTTTCCAGCTGCCGTCGTCCGTGGGGGACCCGTTCTGTGGCGACCCCTCGATCTCTCCACCAGATATAGGCAACGGCCCGGGCACTCGGATCAATCGTCGGAAGCGAGATGCTGGCACGCTGAAGCGGGAAACCTGCCTCAAGCAGCTTCTCGCTCAGTCCCGTCAGCAACGCATCCAGGTCGTCGTTTGCTGTTGCAAAGGCAAGAACCCAGTCAATCAGATGGTTGGCGGTGGAATCATCCATGCTTGGCCTTTCGCGACTGGGCCCTGAGCCCTGCCGACGCGCTACACCGATCCAAAGGGTCGTCCGGGTCCAATCGGCTTTTACCTTACTGGCTACTGGACCGCCAGCGAAGCAGACTTAAGGGGGGAACTCGCCCCGCAGCGTGACGTTGATCTGCCAAGGCCAAGGTCTGACAGCGAAGCTGAACGCCTCAGGCAGGCAGATTGCAACCCGAAGGAGATGCACGATGATGGCACATGCGGAAGCTGCAGGAATTATGACCGGAGACCCGATGATCGGGAGCGATCGTGTCGAGGGCACCACTGTCTACGATCCCAGCGGAAACGACATCGGCAAGATCAAAAGGTTGATGATTGAGAAGATGAGCGGGCGCGTGACTTATGCGGTCATGTCGTTCGGCGGTTTTCTGGGGATGGGTGAAGAAGAGCACACCATTCCGTGGAATAAGTTGAATTACGACACAACCCTCGGCGGCTATCGCACGGATATCACCGAGGAGCAGCTTAAAGGCGCGCCGAGCTTCTACCGCGAGGATGATTATCGGTGGTCAGACAGGGATCGCGAGCGTGAGCTGCACGATTACTGGAGAGCTCCGTATTATTGGGGCATGTGACGCTGAGATTCTGCGTCCGGGGGAGGGAATTGCCTCCCTCCCCCTCGCTTTCCTATTTCTTCAAGGAGACCTCGGCGGCATAGATCTCCTCATCGCGACGTGGCGTCCAGACGATCCGATTTCCGACCCCGTAAAAGTCCGGCTGCGAGTAGAGCAGAAGCCAGGGCGGATCGTCGTAGAAAATCTGCAGCATCTCGTCGACAAGAACCTGGCTCTGTTGGGGATCGCGAGCGGTCGATAACTGGTTCCAACGTTTCTCCCATTCCGGATTCATCCATTCCGCGTAATTCGCCCCTGCGGTCTTCGATGAGAACAGCCCCATATCGTAAATCTGGCTCCAGGTCGCGCCGCCAGAGCCCAGCAAAAACAGCGGCCCCGCGTTGTGCTTGCGGGTCAGCGGCTGGAAGCCTGAGACAAAGTCGAGTAGCTCAACCTTTGTCTCAACCCCGATATCGGTCAGGTATTGTCCTACGGCCTGCGCCACGTTGCCATCAGACAGATAGCGCCCGTTGGGGGATTGGAACACGAGCCGGAACCTGACGCCATCCGCTCCGCGCTTGTACCCCGCCTCGTCCAGCAGTTTCTCCGCTCTCTGCGGATCGTAGGGGTAAGGCTTCAGATTCGGATGCCCCACATTGGCAGGCCCTGTCGCACGTTCGCATTCCGCTCCCAGCAACGTGCGGCAGATGGTCGGGACGTCGATGGCGTATTGAAGCGCGCGACGGACCTCGGGTTTCTGGATTGCCGCTCCGCCAGGCGTTTCCTTCGCGAACTCGTCCTTCTGATTGAAGCCGATATAGATCCGCCGTGTCCCATTGACGGCTTTCACCGTAGCGCGACCGCTCTTGTTCACCGCATCCTGCTGGTCCGGCAAGGCGTTGGCCGCGATATCGACGTTGCCAGCGATCAATTCGGCTGCCCGCGTGCTGGCCGCGGGAATCACGCGCCACACCAAACTCTTGAAGGGTGACTCCCGCAACGTGAAATCACTCCGCCGCTCAAGCACGACACGGTCATCTTTCACCCACTCGGACAACCGATAAGGGCCGGAGGCGACGGGCCGTCTGGCCGCGTCTGCGAGGCTGAGTTTCTCGTACGAATCCTTGCAGTGAATAAAGACCCGGCTGATCAATCCATTCGCAATCGGCTGATAGGCTTTCGTCTTGATGACGGCGACATCGCCCGGCCCCACATAGGCCCCCGCAAAACCCAGCGAGTCGAAGACGAAGCCCGGCGTGTTGCCGTTGAACTTGAGCGCGGGATCTGCCGCGCGGTTGAATGTGTAGACCACGTCCTCGGCGGTGAGCGGTTCGCCATCCTCGCAGGTCAGACCTTTTCTGATGGTGAAGGACAGTTCCGTGCCTGCTTCGTTAAGCGTGTAGCCCTCCGCGAGGAACGGGACGATCTGTCCCGAGCCCTCCGTCCGCAGCAACGTTCCCCACAAATGCATCGCGATATTCGTGCCATTGGTCGAGCGGATTTCCGCTGGCTCCAGCGTCTCGAGATCGACACTCTGGGCAATCACCAGGGTATCGGAATCCGGTCCCTTCGCGGCGGCTCCGGAGACGCTTGCCAGGAACAGGCTCAAGCCGATCAGACTTTTTCGCATCCTCTTACTCCTCTGGAAAAGGGGGCCTCGACATGCCCAAATGTCTCCTCCCCGCGGCCTTTCGGTCAACATCGTCGATAAACGCGGTTTCGTAGTGACGGCGCCGCCTTTGGGAGCTTGGCTCGCCGCGAAGCAGAACTCAGGCGGATCATCATGCGGTTTCATCGCTTGATGCAGGCGGCGAAGTGTTGCGAACGCTTCTCCTCCAACACCGGCACGATCTCCGCACATTCCTTGGATGCGATCGGACAACGGGTGCGAAAGACGCAACCGGATGGCGGATTGATCGGGCTTGGGATATCCCCCTGCAGAATCTGGCGCTCATACGTCGCCGTCGGGTCGGGTATGGGGACCGCCGACAGGAGCGCCTCGGTATAGGGATGAACAGGATTGAGATAGAGCTCGCGGCTCGGTGCAATCTCCATCACGCGGCCGAGATACATGACGATCACACGGTCACTGATGTATTCCACCACGGACAGGTCATGGGCGATGAAGAGAAGCGTCAGACCGAATTCGTCCTTCAGGTCCTGCAATAGGTTGATGACCTGCGCCTGAATTGACACATCAAGTGCGGAGACGGGCTCGTCGGCGAGGATGAACCGGGGATTGACGGCAAGCGCCCGGGCGATGCCGATACGCTGGCGCTGTCCTCCTGAGAATTCGTGAGGATAACGACTCATGTGGTGGGACGAGAGACCAACGGCCCGAAGCAATTCGCCGATCTTCTCACGTCGCTCAGCCGGCTTCCACAGGCCATGGATGCGGTAGGCCTGGAGGATGGTGTCCTCCACGGTCAAACGCGGATTGAGGCTCGCATAGGGATCCTGAAAGACGATCTGCATGTCTTTCCGATAGTGACGCATCTCATCCGGCGGCAGGGTCGTGATGTCGACGCCATCGAAAATGATCTCACCCGATGTAGGCTCAGTCAGGCGCAGGAGCGTCCGTCCGGCCGTTGTCTTTCCGGACCCGGATTCGCCGACCAACCCGACCACTTCCCCCTTGCGCACGCCGAAGGACACATCCTCGACGGCCTTCACGTGGTCGACGACACGCGAGAAGAATCCGCCACGGATCGGGAAGTATTTCTTCAGGTTCCTGACCTCGACGAGGTTCTCCCCCCCTCCTGCGGAAACAACGTCCCGAGCCTGCGGCAGATCGCTCACGGGGTGATCTCCTGCTTCAGCGACAATTCCCGCCAGCGTACGCACCGCACCATGTGGTGATCACCCGTATCTTCGAGAACTGGCACGACCTCCCGGCAATGGTCCCGCACGTGGCGACAGCGGGTGTTGAACGTGCAGCCGGGTGGAAGATGAAGGGGATTGGGGACATTCCCCGGGATGGCAACAAGGCGCTCCCGGCGCTCGCCTATCCGGTCAACGCGCGGGATCGATCCCATCAACCCGGCGGTGTAAGGCATGCGGGGATTGGCGAAGATCGACGCCACGCTCCCCTCTTCCACAGCACGGCCGCCATACATGACGACGACGCGATCGGCCATCTCCGCCACGACGCCGAGATCATGCGTGATGAACAGGATCGCCATCCCGAGTTCACGTTTCAGCCGCCGCATGAGGTCGAGAATCTGGGCCTGGATGGTCACGTCGAGCGCCGTCGTGGGCTCGTCTGCGATCAGGAGTTTCGGGTTGCAGGAGAGCGCCATGGCGATCATCACGCGCTGACGCATGCCGCCCGACATCTGATGGGGGAACGCGTCGATGCGCTTCCCCGGCTCTGGAATTCCCACGAGGTCGAGCATCTCGATCGCCCGCTGCCGCGCTTGCCGCTTCGACACGCTCTGATGAAGCCGGACAACCTCGATGATCTGATGTCCAACCGTCTGCACCGGGTTGAGACTGGTCATCGGCTCCTGGAAAATCATCGCGATGTCGTTGCCTCGGATGCGCCGCATCTCGCTCGGCGACTTCTTCAGCAGATCCTGGCCCTCGAACAGGATCTCGCCCGCAGCAAAACGCCCCGGCGGATGTGGGACAAGCCGCATGACTGACAGGCTGGTCACCGATTTTCCAGAACCGGATTCGCCCACTACGGCGAGCGTCTCGCCGCGATCGATGTGGAAGCTCACGCCGTCGACGGCCTTCACCGTTCCGGCATCAGTGTCGAAATACGTCTTGAGGCCCCGCACCTCCAGGAGCGGCGACGGTGGGACGCCAGCATACGGCATCAGCATGCGGGATCCTCGCTGAGGCGAGAATCCATCTGTCGGCGCTCCGCAATCATGAGCCCATCGCCCGAAGCGTGGACGCGACACCCAGTTCCCGGCCCAGTGCTGCGAGATCCTCGAACACCGCCCGATCGAGCGGCACGCCCGAGGCGGTCTTCTCCGCCGCACGCCGGTGTTCCAGTTCTCCCGGGACCAGGACTTCATCGAACCCGGCCCGAAGCTTGCTTGTCTTGATCATGTCGATGAACCGCCCCATGCGGGACCGGTAGACCGCGACATCCATGAACCATGCGACATCGAGCGCGAGAAAGAGATGCGAGACATTCTGCCGGGAAGGGTCGGTATAAGGATCAAACCCGAACGCTCCCCCGGAAAGGACTCCCGTCATGGCATCCGTCATGAACGAGAGGCCATAACCCTTGTATTGCCCGATCCCGAGCAGCGCCCCCGTCATCGCCGCAGTTGGGTCGTCGGTCTCCTCGCCCTCTGGCGTGAGCGCCCAATCCTTCGGCATCCGTCGTCCCTCTCGCTCAAACCATCGCATCATCCCCTTACCGGACGTCGTCAGCGCGATATCGAGTGAGACGGCAAAGCCACGGTCCGTCGGCGCGGCAATCGCCCACGGGTTTGTGCCGACGACAGCGGTCGCGCCACCCCAGGCAGCCATCTCCGGCCCCGCATTCGTCATGGCGATGCCGACACAATCCGAGTCCACGGCCACCGCGGCGTGGACAGCCGACGAGCCGTAATGGGTGCCCCCTCTGACAAGCACGGATCCAATTCCGCAGACCTTGGCCTTCTCGACCGCAAGCTGCATGGACTTGATTCCGGTCACGCTGCCCAGACCGTTATGGGCATCCACGAGCGCCAGCGCCGGGCTTTCCTTGACGACCGAGAAGGATCCGGCAGGATCGATCTGCCGTGCGGCGATGCGGTCGCGGTAGGCACGCAACCGGCGAACGCCCTGCCCCTGGCCGGGATGGAACCGCAACTCGCTGAACATCAAGGCAGACGCCGACAGTCTTGCTTGTTCGTCGGTGAGACCCATTGCCCGAAAGGCATCCTGGGCGAAGGCCCCGAGAGCCTCCGCGTCTACGCGGATCATCGGGATGGTCATGCCATCAGCTCTCAAGTCCGAGCAGTGAAACGAGGTTCATGTCCGCTTTGATGACCGGCTCGATCGCTCCGCCGGAATCCGTCATCAGCAGCGTCATGCCTGGCCCATATCCGGCTCGCGGGCCATCCGTCTGGCCGACGACAGCGATGCCGACCGCACCGCGCAAATAGCCATGGGAATAGCGGCTATCATAGTCGAGCAAGGCTACCACATCACCCAGCTTGAGAGTATCGAGGCCCGCTCCCCGCAGGGCGTCCTTGTCGGTCGTCTGAATATGGAGGCTGCCGCCCTCGCTGGTGAGGCCCGCACCCGCGCCAAGCAGGTGCGCCGGAATGGAAGCGACGACGGGCACCTGGAGCTTTCCGCCGGCGAGCGTGGGAGCCAGCGCGGCAAACAGCTTCGGCGAAAGACTCTTCAGCCGCATATTGGGAAAGCCCTCGATGGCCATACCGACGCCCTGGGCGCGGATCACGATCTTGTCCCCAACCGCGAAAAGCGGGCGCGTTTTCTTGGGGAAATGAACGATGACCTGTTCGGAGAAGCGGCCGGACTTGCCCGTCACCACTCCCCGTGTTCCCTTCCCCTCACCGGTCATGACGATGGCGTCATTCCCAACGCAGGCAAAGACGTTCAAACCCCGGTTTCCCAGTTCAGCCCCGTAGTGAATGCTGACCCCCGGATGCACGCAATCGGCCAGCCAGCCATAGGCGCTGTCACCGACGGAGATATTGTAGACGATTCCGCCGAATGTCGGCAGCAGGAACGGCGTACCGTCCGCTGCCAGGCGATAAGGTTCAGCCGGCAGGCCTGGAAAGCTCGGATGGACAATGTTTCCGGCGACAGAGACGGCCACCAGACGGTCTTGGTTCGTTTCAACTTGCATGACTGGGTCCTTCCGTCAGCGGTCGGTGAGGCCGAAATAGCGGCCGATATTGGCGGTCTCGTCGATCGTCCACTGAATGTTAGGCGTCGCGCACGTCATCAGCGTGAGGATACCAGGGCCATGGCCGGTCATGACGGAATCCCCGTGGATGCAGAGGCAGATGCTGACCGCGTTACGACGGTAGCTTCGTCCAAAATGATGGTCAGCATGGTTGATGGCGATCAGATCGCCGAGCTTCATCTGGTCGATCCCGAGTTCCTTCATCAGGGCGCGGTCACCCGACATCAGGTCCTGATCCACATATTCGCTGTTGAGTTCCGCGCCCGAGCCCATGATCCGGATCGGCAGCTCCATCGCGACCGGAAGACGAATGGTCTGACCGTCGACTGCTTCGATCCGCATGGCCTCCAGCAGGCGCGCGCTCATTTTCTTCAATTCGATATGCGGGTAGTCAATCAGTTCCAGCCCACGCCCGACAGCCTTGATCTGGATCGTGTCGCCCACCGCGAGCCCGTCGTAAACGTCGCCCGGAAAATCGACGAGCATCCGGGCGTGTTCTCCGGTGACGATGCCCCGGGCGCCTTTCGACAGACCGCTCGTCACGGTCGCCTCATTGCCGATGCAGGTGAGATAATGCAGCGCGAAGTCGTGCTTCTCGTCGCTCTGCGCGATCGACACCCCCGGCTCCACATGGTCGGCTGCCCAGCCGAAGGCCGGATCGCCTGTGCGCACGTTGTAGACCACGCCGGCCATGCCCGAGAGCACCACAGCGAGCCCCTCATTGTCGGGGATGTATCCGGGGGCTCGCAGGGTCGGTTGGCTGACGGCGCCGGAGACGGCCATTTCGATCAGTCGATCAGCGTTGGTTCGCAGCACGGGACCTCCAATAGCCTGTCGCAGATCAGGTTCGCTACCTGGGAAGCACGATCCGCCTCTCGACGAATGGCCGCTTGACAGCCCCGGCCTCACGAACTGTATTGTATAATAATCATACAGATTGGACTTTGCGCAAGCCATCTGTTTTGATGATTTTCGAGACTGCGGCGAGGTCCTCTCAACGACCCGCCGAACGGCCCAATGGGGTCAGGGGGAACCGTCCAATGCCCGCAAGCGGGTGTGAGAGAAGGGCGACAGGATTTCGGCCGATCGCCCATGACGCCGCACAGCACTTCCTCAGAGGGAAACAAGAGCAATGAAGACCGCAATGTTCTCGCTCGCGATCGGGTTGGCGGCCTGCGCCGCCCCCGCGCTGGCGGCAGATCCCAACACCGTCATGATTTCCCAGGGCGTCGATGCCAGTACGCTCGACCCCGCTCAGGTGAGCTCACGCAACGAATCCAACATGTTGGATAACCTTTTCGGCACGCTCTACAAAATCGGCGGCGACGGAAAAATCACCCCATACCTCGCCAAATCTTACAAAGTCTCCGACGACGGCACCAAGTGGACATTCACCCTCAATGACGGCCTGACCTGCCAGGACGGCGAGAAACTGACCGCCGAAGACGCCGCCTATTCATTCAACCGGGCTGCCGATCCTGCGGCCAAGTTCACCGGCAACACACCCGGCTTCGTCTATAGCTCCATCCAGTTCAAGAAAGCGACGGCGCTTAACGAAACGGACGTGGAGATCGAGATCGGACAATATAACCCGATTGCCCTCGGGATGATTTCGGAAGTCTATGTGCATTGCAAAGACTCCTATTCCAAGATGAATGCCAACGACGCCGCGCGTAAGCCGGTTGGTTCCGGACCCTACAAATTCGTCGAGTGGACCAAGGACGATCGCGTCGTCTTCGCCAAGAACGAGAACTTCAAACTCGCACCGGCCAAGTTCGACAAGGTCGTCTGGCGGACCATCCCCGAAGGCTCAACGCGCGTTGCCGAAATGCTCGCCGGAAACCTCGATATCATCACCAACGTTTCGCCCGATCAGAAGAAGACGATTGATGCGACCGGGGCCGCGACAGTGGTGCCGATCCAGGGCACGCGCCGCATTTATGTCGGCTTCAACCAGAAGGCAAAGTTTCAGGATACGAAGGGCGGCCAGGCGATCAGCAAGCCGGAGGTGCGGCGTGCGCTGCAATATGCGGTCGACGTCCCAACCATCTGCTCCACCCTTCTGGGAGTCGAGTGCACGCGCGCGACGAGCCCGGTCAACGCGCCCAACAACAACACCGCCCTCCAACCTTTCCCCTTCGACCCGGCCAGGGCGGAGAAACTTCTCGACGAGGCAGGCTATCCAAAGGATGCGAGCGGAACGCGTTTCGAACTGACGCTGCAATCGCCCAATGGCCGCTATTATGGCGACGCGAACGTCGCCATGTCGATTGGTCAGTTCTTCAGCGATATCGGCGTCAAAACTAAGGTGACTCCGATGGAATGGGCGTCCGTGTATCAACCGCTCATTCGCGCCCACGATGCCGGGCCGCTGTTCTTCCTCGGCACCGGGGGCGACACCTGGAGCGCAGCCTACGACCTCGCTGATTTCTCTGCGCCGACGGCCGGCACAAATTACACGGACTGGAATGACCCGGTCTTCTTCGGCATGTGGAAAGAGCTCTACGCCACACGCGATCCAGTCGAACAGAAGAAGATCACGGACAAAATGAGTGCCCGCTTCTCCGAGCAATCACCATGGCTGATGCTTTACTTCCAGCCGAATTTCTATGGCGTCGCCAAGCGCATCGGGTGGCAGCCGCGGCGCGACGAGCGGATCGACCTTGCCGATGTCACCCTTAAGTAACAGCCGCTAGAGGGACCGACCCCGCCTGAAATCATGACCAGGCGGGGTCGGCCCTTCGACTTCGAATCCTGTTGCGGACCAGAGATCCTTTTGTGCTCACATTCATTGCCCGACGCCTCGCGCAAAGCATCATCGTCATCCTCGGAGTGACGCTGATCAGCTTTGTCGCCTTGCACATGGGTGGCGATCCCACCTACCTTTATGTGAGCGAGCGCGCGAGCCAGGAAGAGATCCAGGAAACACGTGTCAAGCTCGGCTTCGACAAGCCAGTCTACGTGCAATATGCCAGCTATATCGAGCGCCTCGCGCACGGCGATTTCGGAACCTCGCTTACCTACCGCGTGCCATCGATCGAAGTAGTCCTGGAGCGCTTTCCAGCCACCATCGAGCTGACGATCTTTGCGATGATCATCGCGATCTTTGGGGCCATACCCATCGGTGTCATTTCGGCGTTGTACCGAGGAACGGCAATCGACGGTACGGCCATGTTCATGGCGATGGTGGGTCAATCTGTGCCGAGCTTCTGGCTCGGCATCATGCTCATTCTTTATGTGGGATTGGGACTTGGCTGGCTGCCGATCTCCGGCCACACGCCCCTGCTCGATCCGCTGCTGCGCGGGGATTTTTCAACAGCCATCCGCAATTTTCCAAGTGCTGTGACGTATCTCGTCATGCCAGGCTTTACGATCGCGTTCTTCTCACTGGCCCGGAATGCAAGGCTGGTTCGATCATCGATGCTGGAGGTTCTCAACCAGGATTTCGTCCGGACCGCGCGCGCCAAGGGGCTGAACGAGTATCACGTTGTGGTCAGCCATGCGTTGCGCAATGCGTGGCTACCCGTGGTCACGATGTTCGGGCTGGAGTTCGGATTTCTGCTCTCGGGCGTTGTAGTGGTCGAAACGATTTTCGCGTGGCCCGGCGTCGGGCGCCTCGTCTTCAATGCCATCAACCAGCGGGACATCCCCTTGGTGCAGGCAGCCGTGATCGTCTTCTCCCTTCTCTTCGTGTTCCTCAACCTTGCGACCGACATCCTGTATGCGCGCCTCGACCCGCGCATCCGCCTGAAGTGAGGTGACGCTATGACCCACGCCAATCCAGACGCGCCGCCGGTCGTCATTGCAGGGCTTCCGGGTCCCGAGAGCAATGAGATTGTCGACATGTCGCCGCGGAGGCGACGGGATGGCTTCCGCCGCGCGCGCAAAAGCATGCTGCGGGCGCGCTGGCCGATCCTTGGCTTGATCGTCCTCTTCTTTGTCAGCTTCGCGGCGATTCTCGGGCCGACAGTCTCTCCGCTCGATCCCAACCGTCAGAACATCATTCAACGGTTGCAAGAGCCCATGAAGGTCGACCGCCAAGGGCGCACTCCATACCTGTTGGGGACGGATGCGCTCGGCCGCGATGTCTTCTCCCGCCTGATCTACGGGGCTCGTGTGTCGCTTCTGGTCGGCCTCATCGCTGTCTGCATCGGCGGCACAATTGGAACAAGTCTCGGGCTTGTCGCAGGATACTTCGGCGGCCGCATCGACGACGTCATCATGCGACTTGCCGACATCCAGCTTGCCTTTCCCTTCATTCTCCTCGCGATCATGTTCCTGGTCGTTCTTGGCCCGGGCCTGTTCAATCTCGTGCTTGTGCTGGGCATCGGACAATGGGTGACCTATGCCCGGATCGCCCGTGCCCAGACCATCGCACAGCGAGAGAAGGAATACGTCGAGGCTGCGCATGCGCTCGGCGCGCGCACGACCTCGATCATCTTCCAGACGATCCTTCCGAACATTCTGGCACCTCTCACGGTCATCGCCTCGTTCAACATCGCCAGCGTGATTCTCTCCGAAGCATCCTTGTCGTTCCTCGGCTTGGGCGTGCCGCCCACGACTCCCACCTGGGGTGGCATGCTGAACGAGAGCCGGGATCAGTTGATCGCGGGACGTTGGTGGCTTGCGGTTTTCCCGGGAATTGCCATCGCGCTGACTGTGCTTTCCTTCAACATCCTCGGCGACTGGCTTCGGGACTTTCTCGATCCACGCCTGAAATCCATCGGTTAAGACAAAGGACTGACACTATGAGAGTTGGGATCATCGGAGCGAGCTTCGCCAAGGCGGCCTACCTGCCTGCGCTCGCCCATACGCCGGGTGCGGAAGTCGTCGCCATCGCCAGTGCCCGCAAGGCCAGCGCCCAAGCCACGGCAGACTCCTTCGGCGTGCCGCATGCTTACGACGATTGGGAGGCAATGTTGCGCGAACACCGCCTCGATCTTGTCTGTATCGCGACACCGACTGTCACCCATGCGCCCATGGCCCTGGCCGCTCTTGAGAGCGGCGCGCATGTCCTGTGCGAGAAACCGACCGCCATGAATGCGGGCGAGGCCAAGACCATGCTTGATCGGGCGGTCGCGCTGGGCCGGGTCCACATGATCGACCATGAGCTCCGGTTCAACCCGAACCGCAAAAAGGCCAAGGCACTCATCGAAAGCGGCTTTATCGGGCATGTTCGGCACGCCCATATTTCCAACATCGGGCCGTCGTGGTCGACACCTGATTCGCGCGCCAAGGGAGATTGGTGGTCGATGGAGGACCAGGGCGGCGGGCGTCTGGGTGCCAACGGCTCGCATCAGGTCGATCTGCTGCGTTGGTGGCTCGGCGAGGTAGGCTCTGTGGTCGGCCAACCGCTGACAATGGTACCTCAGCGGATTGACGAGGCGACAGGCGAGCCGTGGATCGCGACGGCCGACGACACCACCCACTTCACGTTGGAAATGCGCTCGGGTGCCCTGGTGACGGTGTTCATGAGCGGCGTGGCCCGACATTCCATGGACAACGTCACGCAAGTCTACGGAAGCGAGGGCACGATCCTGCTCAATAACACGGATGAGCGCCTGATGGTGGCGAAGGCCGGCGAGGCCTTCCAGGACATGAGCGAGAGCGATCCGAACGCGGCCCTGCCCGGAGTCAACAAGGGCATCTGGAACGTCTCGGTGGTGAGTGTGATGCGCGAGATTTCTGCTGCCATCGCCGAACAACGCCAACCGAAGGAAGGAGCCACCTTCTATGACGGCTGGCGAAATCAGATCGTTCTCGATGCGGTGAGGACTTCCGCGGCTGAGCGTCGCTGGATCGACATCCCCCAGTGACACCAGTACCCGCCGGCGCTTCTTAACTTTGGGACGATTGATATGCAGGACTCGCTACAGGACATCTACGACTACATCGACGCGACGGCTGACGAAGCCATCGCCGATCTTCAAGAACTCGTTCGACAACCCAGTATCTCGGCCCAGAACGTCGGATTGCGGGAATGTGCCGATCTCGTTCTCGCCCAGATGGCGCGGGACGGGCTTGACGCGCATCTTCACGAGCTGGACGGGGGGCCTCCCGTCATCGTGGGCCACATGACGACGGACGAATCCGCCAAGACCATGCTGTGCTATTCCCATTACGACGTGCAGCCACCCGAGCCGCTCGAGGCGTGGTCTCACGGTGGCCCATGGTCAGGCGCCATTGTCGACGGCGTTCTCTATGGTCGTGGCGCTACCGACAACAAGAGCGGGGTGCTGGCCTTCAACAAGGCCGCGAAGGCGTTCCTGAGGGTGCGCGGCAAGCTGCCCGTGAACCTGAAATTCATCATCGAAGGCGAGGAGGAAATCGGCAGCCTCCATCTCGGCCCTTGGGTGGAGCAGAACAAGGCTTTGCTCGAGGCCGACGGGATGCACTGCCTCGACGGTTCGGTCGACACGGCCACCGAGTTGCCCGATGTGGATCTTGGGTTGAAATCCGTCCTGTTCGTCGAACTCATCGCACGGGGTGCGAAGTCCGACGTGCACTCGCTCAATTTTCCCCTCCTCCCTAGTCCGGCCTGGGACCTCGTCCGGGCGCTCAGCACCATCATGGATGAGAACCGGCGGATCCTCATCGACGATTGGTATGAGGGCTTGTATGAGCTCGAACCCGAGGACGAGGCTCAGCTGCACGCGAAGGCCGCGCGCGTCGACCTAGAGAAACTCAAAGCCGAATGGGGAATTGACCGATTTGCCCTCGGGCGGGACGGGGTCGATGCGATCCGGGCACGCGCGTATGAGCCGACCGCCAATATACAAGGCCTTGTCGCCGGCTATACCGGACCGGGAATGAAGACGATCGTCCCCAACGAGGCCCGGGCCAAGATTGACTTCCGGCTGATTCCCAATATCAGCCCTGCCAAGGCGGTCGAGCGCCTCAAGCGGCACCTTCGGAAGCACGGCTTCGGCCATCTCGAGGTGATCGCCCGCGAGAGCGCGGAACCGCCCTATAAAATCTCGGCAAAGGAGAGCATGGCCGAAGCTGTGATTGCCGCAGCGACCCGGGTCTATGGCGAATTACCGATCGTCAACGGGGTCTCGGCGGAAGGCACGATCCTGCGCCACGTCTGGATCCCCTGCGTGCTCACAGGTTTCGCCAATCCCGGCGCCAACCTTCACGCTCCGGATGAGAACATTCGCGTCGAGAATTACATCAAGGGAATCAAATATGCGGCGGCCATCATGGAAGAGTTTGGCCGACGATAACAACGGGACGGCTTCTCAGGCCCACCAACAAGGTGTATGAGCAGCCGACTTTTTGTAATACGATAATATCCTGTTGCATCCGCAGTCGGACCACGTCGCATGCGCGGCAACATGTCCCGAGGAAGCCGGCGCCGTCGCGAGATGGCTTATTGGCCCTCGGGAGGAATGAGGAGACCTATTTTGGCAGTCAAGAGCCCGGCACCGACCGCAACCGAGGCGTTTCCCCAACCGAAGCGCCTGCTGCTGACCGATTCCATCGCCGACTCCATCGCCGAGGCCATCTCCACCCGTCATCTCATGCCCGGCGATCGGGTTGTGGAAACGACACTGGCGGAGCGGCTTGGTGTCAGTCGCGTGCCAATTCGCGAGGCGCTTCGGGTCCTTCACGCGCAGGGCATTCTCACGGGAGGCAGCCACAAGGGCTACCGGGTTGCCGATTTCGGGCCGGAGACCACGCAGCAGGTTCTTGAAGTCAGGCTTTCACTGGAGACCTTCCTGCTAAGAGACGCGATTGCGAACTGGAAGTCCGGCGCCGAGGATATCAGCGCGCTGCAGGCGCCCCTCGAGATGATGAAGCGGGCCGCTAAAGTCGGCGACGTTCGCGCATCCTTGCTGGCCGATCTGGAGTTTCACCGCGCCATCTGTCAGGCATCCCACAATGCGCTCACCTCCGCCCTTTGGGAGGCAATCGCGAGGCACGTGCTGATCATCTTCAACTTCGAACGTTACCGCGACAAAAACCTCAGCGCGGTGGCACGCCAGCACAAAGACTTTCTGACCTTCATCGAGGGTCAGATCAACAAGCCCGCCTCCATGGAATCACTCCACGATGCCTTGGAGGATCACATGCTCCTGATTGAGAGAAGCAGGCGTCGTCACGTCGGCTGACAGGCGTGGAGAGGTCCACTCAAGCGATGCCGCAGGCGGCCGGTATAACCCCTTGGAATGCAGATTTTCGTCAATTCATTCTGAGGCGGATTTTATGATTGTTATACAATCTTAGCTGGTTTATAGAAGACAGATCGTGAGCCTCGCCAACGCGCGTCGGGCTCCCATCCAATCTTCTGGACAGCGATGCTGGAATCCACAACAGACGACACGGCGACAGCGGGTGCAGCGGCAGATGGTCCGACGCGTGCGGGTTCAGCCTACGTGCTTCATCGATCCGACGATTGGGACGCGTTCAACCCCTTTGGACTGATCATCCGGCATCGTGACAGCGCGCGTACGCGCTCCGATTATTCCGGTGTCTTCGAGAGCCTGGACATCCACAACGCTCCCCGCCTCCACGTCAACCATGTCGACGCAACAAGACTTCCCGTGACAGTGTCGCAGCTGGAACGCCACCCCTCGAGCTGGCAGACCTTTCTGCCGCTCGACGTGTCGCGCTATGTCGTGTGCGTGGCAGGCGCGCGTCCGGATGGATCGCCCGATACCGCTAACCTGCATGTTTGGATACTCGATGGCACGGTGGGTGTCTCTTTCGCGCCCGGCATCTGGCACGCGGGTGCCGCCGTTCTCGACACGCCCGGACATTTCGCTGTCATCTGGCCTCGTGCCGACCGGGATAGCGACACTGAATTTCTGCAGCTCCCCGAACCCTTTGTCATTCATTGAGACCCAGCCGAGGCGTAGGAATGCCTGACATCGACGACGTCCTGTCTCACATCGAGACTCATCTGCCTGGCTCGGTCGCGGCGTTACAGACACTGCTTCGCCACCGATCCATCTCGGCCCAGAACATCGGACTCCCCGATTGCGCAGAACTCGTCAAGAGCCAGATGCTGGACGCCGGGATCTCCGACACGACCATCCTCCCAACGGATGGCGGACCGCCCGTCGTCGTCGGACACCTGTTTAACCCTGACGCCGATCGCACGCTTCTGTGCTACGGCCACTACGACGTTCAACCGCCGGAGCCCCTGGACTTATGGCACTCCGATCCGTTCGGCGCCGAGATCCGAGACGGCGTTATCTATGCCCGTGGCGCCACCGACAACAAGAGCGGTGTTCTGGCCTTCGTCAAAGCTGCAGAAGCCTATCTCAAGGTCGCCGAAAGGCCGCCCGTCAACCTCGTCTTCCTGTTCGAGGGCGAAGAGGAAATCGGGTCGCCGCATCTTGAAGATTTTGTCGAGCGGCACAAGAACGTCCTCCAGTGCGACGCCTCCATCGGCCTCGACGGCGGAGTCAACCGGACAAGCCTGAAACCGGAAATACATCTGGGCATCAAGGCAATCCTCTATGTCGAGCTACGGATCAAGGGCCTGAAGTCCGACATATGGTCCGGACGTGCCCAGACGGTGAAGAGTCCCGTCTGGCGTCTGGTTCACGCCCTCGCCTCGATCTTCGATCCGGAGACCGGGCGCGTTCTGATCGACGATTGGTATGAGGATTGGATCCCGCCGGACGAGGATGACGAGCGCTTTCTGAAGGAAGAGTTGGGGTTCTTCGACCGTCAAGAGTACATAAGGCAGCTTGGGGCGACCCATCTCAGCACGGACGATGATCTCGATCTCCTGCGCCGCACGCATTTTGGCGCGAGTGCAAATATCTGCGGGATCTCTGCCGGCTACACGGGAGAAGGCAGCAAGACCATCGTGCCGTCCGAGGCCATGGCGAAGCTCGATTTCAGATGCCCGCCCAAATTGGAGCCGGAGCGCCAGCTCGAGAAGCTGAAGGCGCATCTGTCGCGACTCGGCTATGACGATATTGAGGTGAGCGTCCATACTGCGCGGAAGAACCCGTACAAGACTGCGGCGCGCGAAGCGATCAGTCAGGCCACCATCATTGCGGCCGAAAAGGTCTTTGGCACACAGCCCCTGGTTCAGGGCGTGTCGATCCAGGGCATCATCATGCTCTCGATCCCCCATCCGGCCGTGCTGTCCGGCTTCGGCGCACCGGACAACAATCTCCACGCACCGAACGAGAACATGCCGATCATCCGCTATCTGCAGGGCATTTCCTTCGCCGCGCGCATTATGGACGAATACGCCAAGCAACCCGCGAAATAGCAGGGACTGTCATGACGATGCATCTCTCCTCACGCGCGCAAGCGCTTCTGGGCCAGTCCGGCGAGAGCCCGCCCGAAGCCGGCGTACCCATGGATCCTGCCGCCATCAGGGCGGTTCTCGACGCACTCAATCGCGGCGAGACGCATTACACTGATCGACCTGGCATTCAGCCCCTGCGCAAGAAGGTTGCTGAGGGCCTATCGCTCAAGTTCGCCCTGCCTTTTCAAGCCTCCGATATCATCATTACTTGCGGCGCCACCGAAGGCCGGTTTGTGACCCTTCAACAAATCATTGCCGCCGGCGACAATGTGGCGGCTCCCGACCATGCTGAGCGGATTGCAGGCGGGGCGGTGATCCGTGGCGCCAAGGTCAGTACGGATCTGACGGCTGCAAAACTGCTCTATGTTGCGTCCTCATCGGGACAGACAGCGATCGAGACGTCGCTCAGTCAGGTCGCGGCTGACTGCCTGGTTCTCTTCGAGGTCGATGACGCCGAATCCGACTTCCACCCCTCGCAGGTCAGTGGTTTCTCCGATCGGGTCATCACCGTCGGAGATCTCGGTACGATGCAAGATCTGGCGAGCGCCCGGATCGGCTATCTCGCCGCCCCGGCTCAGACCGCAAATGGCCTACGCGACTTCAAGCAGGCCCTGACGATCTGCAGCACCAACCTCTCCCAGTGGGCGGCACTTGCCGTCGTGGAGGACCTATGAGCACGTTTGCCGACATTCAGAAACTCGATGGCGCGAAGCTTCGCTACGCGTTGATGGATCTCGCGAAAGAGGTGCCGGATGCAATTGCGCTCGGCCGCGGCGACCCGGACCTCCCGACGCCAGCATTCATTGTGGAAGCGGCGCGCAAGGCGGCGGCCGGACCTTTGGCAGTCGCTCCCCTCGCCGGCCTCCCGGCGCTTCGAGATGCTATCGCCCGAAACGCCGCCCGCGACCACGGGATAGCCGTGGGGAGCGACAATGTGCTTGTGACAACAGGCGGCCAGGAAGGCCTGTTTCTGGTCATGAGCGCTTTGCTCGATCCAGGCGATGAGATCCTTGTGCCGGACCCACGCTATTCTTCGTACGATCAGGCGATTTCCCATACAGGCGCAACCTTCGTCAGCGTTCCGACGTTTGCCGAGGAAGGCTTCGACATCCGGCCCGAGGAAGTCGAACGTCGGATCACGCCGAAAACCCGGGCGCTCCTTCTGGTAACACCCTCGAACCCGACCGGTGGCATCATCCGGCCTGAGACTGCGCTGGCGCTTGCTGAACTCGCGAAGCGGCACAATTTCGTGATCGTCTCGGATGAGATCTATGGCAAGTTCGTCTGGGAGCCTTATCGGCATTTCAGCATTGCGTCGCTTCCAGGCATGCTCGACCACGTCATCACATTGTCTGGTTTCTCCAAGGCCTATGCGATGACAGGCTGGCGTGTGGGATACGTCATTGCGCCGGAGCGCATGATCGCCGCCATGACGGACATCAAGGCACACACGACAGGCCCCGTGGCGACACTGAGCCAGGTGGCAGCCCTGGCTGCGGCAGAGGGTGATGATAGTTGCGTGCGGGACTTTCGTGCGATTTATGACGAGCGCCGGCGCATACTCGGCAGCGGACTGAGTGCAATGGGCCTGCAATTTGGCGAGCCGCGTGGCGGATTCTTCTTTTGGGCCGACTCGTCGAGCACGGGAATGCGAGCCCTCGAGCTTTGCTACCTCCTGCTCAAAGAGGCACGGGTTCTCATCTTCCCCGGCACTGCATTCGGGGAGAGCTGGAGCAACCATCTTCGCATCACGACTCTGCAGCCGACAGAGGTTCTTGATCAGGCAGCCGAACGCATGAAAGCAGCGCTTGCCCAGATTCGAGAAGCTGGTGCCGCATGAGCCGGAATGCAGCAGTGCCAGTGATGCCGCTAACAGAGGTTCGCTATCGCGGGACAATCGAAAACCTGCGGCGTGATATTCAGGCGCTGGATGTGGACGCCGTTCTCCTTCTCGACACCCATAATGTGGTCTACGCGTCCGGCTTTTTTCACTCGCCGAACGAGCGGCCGATTGGACTTCTCGTACCAGTCAACGGACCGCCGCGGCTTCTTGTGCCTCTGCTTGAGAAAGAGCACGCAGAAGATAACTGGGTCGGCCATGTGCAGACCTACGACGAGTTCCCCGGCACAGAGCATCCGGTTCTCTGGATGATCCGCACCAGCGGATACCGCCGGATCGCGGTGGACACACTCGAAACACGTCTGTTCATGGCCGCAAGCGAGCTCGTCGACTCGCTTGTCTTGACCGACTGCGTCGAGCGCCTGCGCTACATCAAGACGGACGCGGAGCTGGCGCTGGTGAGAGCCGCTGCACGCTACGCGGACATGGTTCTTGAGGCGATTCTCCACGAATCCGGCAACATCATTCGGCGGGGCGGGACGGAGATCGATATTCTTGCAGCGGGTCTGACCCATGCGCAGGCAGCCATGAAGCGCGAGCTTGGGCCCGCCTTCGGACCCACGAAGTGCGGCCTGGTGGGAACAGTCCATACGGGCGTGCGTGCATCATTGCCGCACGGAAAGACCCTGCCGCGCACGCCCGTCTTCGGCGAGCCGATGATCGCGGGCATTGGTGCGAGCGTCGGCGGCTATCATGCCGAGAGCGGCGTCACCTTCGCGATCGGAGGCATCACCGACGATCAGCGTCCATGTTTTGAGGCCGCAATAGCCTGTGACGCGGCCGGTCGTGCGGCGCTCGTTCCCGGCGCAAGCTGCCAGGGTGTCAATGAAGCCGCCTTGCAGCCGATCAGGCGGGCCGGCCTCTCGTCATTCCTACGTCATCGCATCGGCCACGGGATGGGAGTACAGGGCCACGAGGCTCCGTGGCTCGCACCCGGTGACGATACGCCAGTCCAGGTCGGGATGGTCTTTTCCAACGAACCTGGAATCTATCGGCCAGGCCTTGATGGCTATCGCACAATCAGCACGATGATCGTCGGGTCCGACGGCGTCGAAGTTCCCAGCCGATTCCAGGCCGAGCACCCGCTCGAGAAACGTGTAATTTCGCTTTGATACGAAAGGCCACCCCATGAACGCCCAGCCATACGACATGCTGATCACTGGCGGGACCGTCATGCTAGACGATGGTCTTGCCAAGCAGGACATCGCCTTGCGTGGAGGAAAGATTGCGACCATCCTCGAGCCGGGAACAAGCGTGAGCGCGACGCGTGTGCTCGACATTTCGGGGAAGCATCTCTTACCTGGAATCATTGACGTCCATTTTCATGTGCGAGCGCCCTCTCACCCCGAACGCGGCACCGTCAACTCTGAAACGCGCGCGGCGGCAGCGGGCGGCGTGACGACGATTTTCGAGATGCCGATCAGCAACCCATGCTGCAACAGCTCCGAGGTTCTCGTCTCGCGGCGCGATCACTTCGCCGCAGAGGCGGTGGTGAATTTCGCGCTGTTCGGCGCGCCCGGCGCCCTCGACAGCAAGGGTATCGAGGACATGCTCGCAGCAGGTGCCGTTGCCTTCAAGATCTTTACGACCGCCTCCCCGCCCAATCGCGACGCTGAGTTCCTTGGCCTCGCACTTCCGGGCGAGATGGAACAATACGAAGCGTTGCGGCTCGTCGCAAAGAGCGGAAGCCTTCTCGTGGTCCACGCGGAGAGCGAGCCCATGATGCACCATTACATGGAAAAGGAACTCGCGGCCGGTCACACGGATGCCGACGCGCACGTGAATTCCCGCCCCTCCATTGTCGAAGCTGTGGCGATCGCAAAGATACTGACGATGGCGCGATCAGTCGGTGCCCGCATTCACATCGCCCATGTCACCAGCAAGGAAGCGCTCGACGTCGTGCGCGCGTTCCAGGCGATCGGCACCGACGTGAGCGCGGAGACCTGCCCTCACTATCTCCTCTTCACGAATGACGACGTCGCCCGTGTCGGTGTCGACGCGAAGATCAATCCGCCCATTCGCACCGCTGCAGACAGAGAAGCACTCTGGGCCGGCATTGCCGATGGCACTCTCTCCATGGTGACGACGGATCATGCACCGTTTTCACGACGCGACAAGGAGAACGCCAAGGGCGATATGCTCGCTGCGCCGCCTGGATCGCCCGGCATCGAGTTCCTGCTACCGATGATGCTCGATGCAGCTGCGCGGGGAAAACTCGATCTCAAGGCAGCAATCGATCTTATCACCAGCAATGGTGCAGCACGCTTTGGTATCTATCCGCAGAAGGGCGCGATCCGTGAGGGCAGCGATGCCGATCTCGTGGTGGTCGATCTGGACCGTGAGACTGTCGTCGACCCGGCGAAGCTTTTCACGGCAGCTCGGGAATGCGCCGGGCTTTTTGCGGGCCAGACATACAAGGGCGCTGTCGACACCACCATCGTCGGCGGAAAAGTTGTCTTCGAGGGAGGCGACGTCGTCGGCAAGCCTGGCACCGGAGAGTTTCTCCATCCGCGCAACCTCATGCGTGCCTGACGGGGCGGAGCGCTGTCATGATTGCCCTCAATACCGAACCGATGCACGTGCTTCTTGTGGGCTTGGGGAACCGCGGCAACATGTGGGCCGAGGTCATCGATGGCTTGCCGGACGCCGTCTTGTCCGGCGCCATGGACATTGATCCCCAGAGACGCGCCGTCATTGCGCAGAAATATCCCGGCATTCCGATCTATGACACACTTGGCGAAGCCCTGACTGCCGCTGGTCACGATGCGGTTGTGCTCGTCACGCCGCCGGACGGGCATCTCGCACAGGCGGAACAGATCTTTGCCGCAGGCCTTCCGCTCATTGCCGAAAAGCCGCTGACGGTTTCGCTCCCGGACTCGATCAAGATTGTGGCGATGGCCGAGGCAGCAAACCTGCCACTCACAATCTGCCTCAACTTTCGCTATCTTCCCGTCAGCCAGGCGAAGCGCAGGCTCGTCCTCTCGGGCGATTTCGGGGCGCCGGGCATGGGGCAATTCGTCTATCAGCGCAACCGCGACGGCCTTCGCCCCGGGCTCAACCGCTATCCCCTCAGCATGCAGCATCCTATGATGCTCGAGCAAAGCATTCATCACCTCGATCTTATCCGCTATTGCTATGATCGCGAGGTTGTTTCGCTTTCGTGCCGCACGTGGAATCCGCCTTGGAGCATGTACGCACACGACAGCAGCGTGCAGTGCCTTCTGACGATGGAGGGCGGCCTTCAGGTCAACTATATTGGGACGTGGACGTCAGGATGGAACGAGCCCCATTTCCTGTGGCGAACGGATTGCGCGGACGGCGTCATTATTCAACGGGATCTGTTTACCGATATTGCAACGGCCGCTCGGACCGACACCACACTCACGCCGGTTCCGATTACCGATGCGCGCGCCTATTACGATGATACGGCTGCCTTGCTGAAGACATTTATCGAGGCGCGCCGTGCCGGTTCCGCGACGCCCTGCGATGGGCGCGACCACCTCAGGACCCTGGCGCTCTGCTTCGCCGGGATCGAGAGCAGCGCGTCCGGGACGATTGTTGACATGCGCCAGTTCTACGAACGGAACGGCCTATCCCATCTGATCTGATCCAGCCACCAAAACATGCCTTGCGAGGATGTCCTGACATGACTGTTCCGGTAATCAAGTTCGACACCTACCATGATTATGAAGCAATGACAGGGCACCTCAAGGCCTTGGCTGACGCCTTTCCGAAACTTGCCACGCTCACGTCACTGGGGAAAACTTTCCAGGGACGGGACATCTGGGCCGTGACCATCACGAACCCCGCCACCGGTGCACCCGATCAGAAGCCCGGCTACTATATCGACGCTCAAATTCATGCCGAAGAGCACGCCACCAGCGCTGTAGCTCTCTATGCGATCTGGCATCTGCTCACACAATATGGTCGGGATGAGGAGGTCACGCGACTGGTCGACCAGCAGGTCTTCTACATCTTGCCGCGGATCAATCCGGACGGAGCCGAGCTTTCGCTCCAGCCCCCCTATTATCATTGGTGCGGAAACGGGCGCTACATGCCCGGCTTCGATCGTCTGGAAGGGTTGAAGCCGCAGGACATCGATGGCGACGGCTATGTGACGACGATGCGCGTGCCAGATCCGAAAGGCGAGTGGAAGAAGAGCGCCTCTGATCCCCGGGTCATGGTTCAGCGCGAGCCCGGCGAAGAGGGCGGCGCGTATTTCAGGCTCTACCCTGAAGGACTCATTGAGAACTACGACGGCGTTCACGTGAAGATCGAGCGGCCGTTCGACGGCAATCTCAATCGCAACTTCCCGGTAAATTGGTCGCCCCGTGAGTACGGAGCAGGCGAATCGGCTTTGTCGGAGCCGGAATCGAAAGCCATGGCGGACTTCATTCTCGGTCGCCCCAACATCGCCGGACTGACCGCCTATCACACCCATGGGGGAATCATCCTGCGCCCCAGCATGACCAAACCCGACAGCGCCATGAGTCCTCGCGATCTCGCCCTTTACAAAGATCTCGGTGCTGTCGGCCAGCGTCTCACCGGCTACCCCACGATCAGCACCTATGAGGAGTTCACGCCCGACAAGTCCAAGCCGCGCTATGGCAGTCTTAAGGACTGGACTTACGAGGAAATGGGCATCGTCAGCTTCTCGACCGAATTATGGGATCTGGAAACTGAAGCCGGCGTGGAGAAGGTCGCTTATTACAACCTTCGACCACGCACAGAGGCCATTCAGGCAAAGGTCTTTGCATGGGTGCTCGCAAATGTCGGTGATCATGGCTATCGCGATTGGAAAGCCTTTGACCATCCGCAGCTCGGCCCGATCGAAACCGGTGGGATGGTCTATATCTGGACCTACCGCAATCCGCCCCCCGGCATGCTCGAGGAGATCTGCCGCAGGAACACCGCGTTCAACCTGCGTCACGCAGCGGCGGCGCCGCGGGTTCTCGTGGATTCCGTCTTCAGCGAAAAGCTGGCCGATGGGCTCTACAAGATCCGCGCGGTCGTCAGCAACCACGGGTATCTCCCGACGAACCTCACGGATGTGGCTATTCAAAACGGCGTGGCAAAGCCGGTCGGTGTCAGCGTTGCGGGGGACGGAATCAACGTCGTCATGAACCCGCAGCAGGTAGAAATCGGTCACTTGGCCGGGCGGAACGAGCGCAAGTACACATGGTCGCCATGGGGCCAGCAATGGTCGCCCGTGTCGAAGCCGGTCGAGTGGCTTGTGCGCGCGGATGATCCGTCTGCTTCGATCGTGGTAACGGCTTCCTCGGAGAAAGGCGGCACACATCAGATGCGAACAAAGCTCTGATGGCGGCGCAACCGAACCAAAAGGGCTCTCTTTGAGAGCCCTTTTCATGTCATATCAATGTAGGTCGTTACTTGAAGCTCGCTGTCAGCACATCGATCCGCTCGTCACGGCGCGGTTCCCAGTTCAATCGATTGCTGATCCCATAAAAGTCGGGTTGGAAATACATCATGATCCACGCCGGGTCGCGATAGAAAATTTCCAGCATCTCGTTGACAATCTTCTCCTCTTCCTTCGGATCGCGAATGCCGGCAAGGCTATCCCAGCGCTTCTGCCATTCCGGATTGAACCACATGCCATTGTTGACCGGCGCCTCGCGCGACGGGAACAGCGCCATGTCATAGACGGCGCTCCACGTGACACCACCCTGCCCGATGAAGTAGAGCGGTCCAGCGCGGTGCTCCCGCGCCGCGGGCGAGAAGGTCGAGACAAAATCCTGGATCTCGACCTTGGTCTTGATGCCGATATCATCGAGGTACTGCCCGACCGCTTGAACCACCGAAACGTCGTTCAGATAACGCCCACGGGGACCCTGGAGAGTGAGCTCGAACCGCACATTGTCGGCGCCTCGCTTGTAGCCCGCCTTATCGAGCATCTCCTCAGCTTTCTTGGTGTCAAACGGATAAGGCTTGAGCGCTGGGTTGGCGACGTTTGCCGGGCCGGTTGCGCGGGTGCAATCAAAGGAGAGCAGTTGCTGGCAAATAGTGGGAACGTCGACCGCCATGTTGAGCGCCTGTCGGACCTCGGCTTTCTGGATTGCCTCGCCACCTTTCGTCGCCTTGAACGTCTCATTGAAGTTAAAGCCGACGAACATGCGCCGCGTACCCGTAACGGGCTTCACGATCGCCCGGTTACTCATCGCAATTGCTTTCTGCTGGTCCGGCAGAACATTGGTGATAATATCGGCATTGCCCGAGATCAATTCCGCCACGCGCGTGCTCGCCTCCGGCACGGCCCGCCAGATGAGCGTCTTGAACGGTGCAGGACGGAGCTTGAATCCGTCCACGCGATCGAGGACCACCCGATCGTCCTTCTTCCACTCTCTGAGCTTGTAGGGACCTGATCCGAAAGGCCGGGTCGCCGCCTGTTCGTAGCTCATGCCCTCATAGGCGTTCTTGCAAACGATATAGGCCTGGGCGAGCATGCCCGGCGCAATTGACTGATACTTCTTCAGAAGAACCGTGGCGGAGTACTCGCTGTCTACCCGAGCATCGACGAACCCGATCGTTGGGTACACGAAGCTCGCGATATTGCCGTTGAGCTTCTTGTCGGCCGCACGCTTCAGCGAGTAGGCCACATCCTCTGCCTTGATCGGCGTGCCGTCCTCGCAGGTCTGGCCGGGTTTGATCTTGAAGGTCAGCTCGGTTCCCGCGTCGTTCCAGGAATAGCTCTCCGCCAGATAGGGCTGGACCTCACCTGAGGCTGTGACCTGAACCAGGGTCACCCAAATATGGTTAGCAACGTTGATCGAGCCTGAGGCGTTCAGGGCATGCGGCTCGAGGGATTCGACGTCGACGCTTTGGGCAATCGTCAGAGTATCGCGCGCGCCCTGGGCGAAAGCCGCAGATTGACTGACGCACAACGCTGCAGCGCTGGCACATATGATCCAATGTCGCATACCTGACTGTCCCTCTCATGCCGCCGGCCCCGGACACGGCCCGGCAACGATCCACCCAATCGACCAAGGGAAGTGTAAGACAACTAGACAGAAAACGCCAGAACTGCCCCGATTGTGCCTGGCGGCGCATCCACCCTCAAGTCGCAGCGAAACGTGGGAGCAGATCGTCGATCTCGGAGCTTCTCCAGCAGGCAGCCATGGAAGATCCGGACGCACTCGGCGTCAAGGGTGGCGCCTCCTGCGCACAATGGGCGACCGCGATCGGACAGCGGGTGACAAACCGGCAACCCTTCGGCGGGTTGAGAGGACTCGGAAGTTCACCTTGGAGAACGATGCGCCGGCGCGCCCGCTCGACCTTTGGGTCTGGGATGGGAACGGCACTCAGGAGCGAGCGGGTATAGGGATGACGCGGATTGGCATAGACCTCCCGGCGCTCTCCAATCTCAGCCACCCGCCCCAGATACATGACAGCCACGCGGTTGGAGATGTGCTGTATCACGCTCAGCCCATGGGCGATGAAAAGATACGTCAGGCCCAGCCGCGCCTGCAGATCCTGCAAAAGATTCACCACCTGCGCCTGAACCGAGACGTCGAGAGCGGAGACGGGTTCGTCGCAGACGATGAGATCAGGCTCGCAGGCGAGAGCCCGGGCGATGCCGATCCGTTGGCGCTGACCGCCGGAGAACTCGTGCGGATAGCGGGACATATATGTGGGCGCCAGCCCGACCAGGGACAGCAGTTCCTTCACGCGGTCCGTAATGGCAGCCTCGCCCTGACGCAGATTGTGAAGCCTGATGGGCTCCGCAATCGCCCTGCCGACGCTCATGCGCGGATTGAGGCTTGCGTAAGGATCCTGAAAGATCAGCTGGATGCGCCGCCTCAGCTTACGCATTGCTTCCGGCGAGGATGTCGCCAAATCCTCGCCATTGAACGAGATGCTCCCCGACGTAATGGCGTTGAGCTGCAGGATTGCACGGCCAATGGTGGTCTTGCCGCACCCGCTTTCGCCCACAAGACCGAGGGTCTCTCCCCGCCTGATATCGAAACTAACGCCATCGACAGCTTTGACGACGCCGGGCGATTTCCCGAATAGAAACGGGCTGCGGACAGGAAAGTGGACATGGAGGTCAGAAATCGACGCAATCATCTCTGGCGGGGCCGTTCTCATAGGGCAATCGCTTCTGAAGATGTATGCAGCAAGGTCGGAACGTCCTCAGCAAAATGGCAGGCCGCCATGTGATCGGGTCGCACCTGCCTGAGGGGTGGTGCTTCGCGGAGACAGAGTTGCTGCGCGATGTCGCATCGGGGTGCGAACCGGCAGAAATTGGCTTGGCCGACGGGCTCCGCCGGCAACCCGCGGATCGGAGTCAGACGATCCTCGTCAGGCCGATCGAGCCTTGGTGTGGACCGCAGCAATCCAACTGTGTAGGGCATGCGTGGCTCTTCGAAGACACAATCCGTGCTGCCCTGTTCCACGATGCGGCCGCCATACATAACCGCGATCCGATCGGCCATCCCGGCGACTACGCCGAGATCATGCGTGATAAGGATCAGCGCCATGCCAAATTCCCGCTGCAGATTCTTGAGAATGTCGAGAATCTGTGCCTGGATCGTCACGTCCAATGCGGTCGTGGGCTCATCTGCGATGAGAAGCCGAGGCTTGCACGCGACAGCGATCGCAATCATCACGCGCTGACGCATGCCGCCCGAGAAATGATGAGGATAGTCGCCGAGCCGCCGTTCAGGCGACGGGATGCCAACGAGCGACAGAAGTTCGATGGCGCGCGCTTTGGCCCGGCCGCCGCGCATACCCTCCTGAACCTCAAGAATTTCGGTGATCTGACGACCGATGGTGAGAACCGGATTGAGGGACGTCATCGGATCCTGGAAGATCATGGAGATCTCCCGTCCGCGCACATCGCGAATCTCGCTGTCGGACATGGCCAGAATGTCCCGCCCATCAAAATCGATGGACCCTCCGACGACGCGGCCAGGCTTGGAGATCAACCGGATGAGCGACAGCCCTGTCACCGACTTGCCCGAGCCGGACTCCCCCACGACGCCGAGGGTCTCGCCCTTTCCAACGGTGAAAGACACATCGTCCACGGCACGCACGCCCGATTGTTCGTTTCCGAAACGGACCTTCAAGCCGGACACGGTCAGGATAGGTTTCATGCGCGCACCTGCGTGTTGGCCAACACTTCGGCAATGCCGTCTTCAATAGAACGCGGGCGAAAGCCCACGGCGCCGCTAATGCGCTCGATGGAAAAGACCGGCCGCGCATCTGACGCAATAACGTCGATCTCCGCTGTGCCGCCGTTGGCCCAAGGGAGCCCGCGACCATGGGCGCGGAAGATCCCAACGAGGCGGCGCCAGCCCACAGGCTCGCCGCCGCCGATATTGTAGATCCTGTGTTCAAGAGCCGGCGCCTTGATGAGCGCTGCGATCCCGATCGCGACATCGTCCGCATGAACCCAGTCGCGTACAACTTCCTGCGGCGAGACCGCCGTCTCAGGCTGGGCCATTGCCAGCCTGTGGACCAGACTTGTTCGATGTCGGGTCGCCGTCTGCCGCTCCATCGCACCATAAACCGAAGCAAGCCGGACGGCGATTGTGGAGACGTCACGGATCTCGCCAAGACGGAGCGCGATCCCTTCGGCTGCGACCTTCGTGACGCCATAAAGCATCGTGGGATTAAGGATCACGTCCTCACCGACGGGTGCGTCGTAGCTTGCCGCGGGGCCAAGGACTGCGGCGCTGGACACGACAACGATGCGACGCAGGCAACGCAAACGCGTGCCGGCGTCGACGATTGCGAGCGTCCCCCCGATATTGACGTCGACAACGGCGGAAGGGTTCTCCGATTCCATCTCGGGCGTCGGCGTCAAGGCGGCCGCGTGCACGATCTCGGTCGGTTGAAACCGTTCGAGAACAGTTGCGACCGCGACCTTATCGGTCACATCGAGGACAGTAGGCTCGATCCGGTCGCTAGATGCCCCCCAGTAGGCGAGGACATCGGAGCCAGGCGGCGCCATGTCGGTTGCAAGGATCCGTGCCTTAGGAAACGCTTCGGCCAATCCGCGGATCAAGTGAGCTCCCAGAAAGCCGCAGGCTCCTGTCACGAGAATTTTCACGCCGACACCTCAAGGCCGTGCCGACGGCGAAATTCGCGCATGTCGATACGCCTCCCGGTATCGTCGGCCTCGATAGCCGCAAAGCACAAGGCCAAGGTATTGAGGTGATCCCGTCCACTGCATGGCACTGGCCGCCCTTCTTCAATCGCCGTAATGAAGTCATCGAGAAGCGCGCGGGTATCATCAAGAAAAGGAACGCATTCGGCGAGCGGTACAGGTGTCAATGTCTTCTCGTCCGTCCGAACAGTGCTGAGATTGGAGAACAACTCCTGCTGCAAGATGACGCCATCCTCACAATCCGTGCGCCACTGGAATTTCAATTCGTTCCAGCCCCCTGTCCACGTCCCGAGGTAGTCGACCTCGAGTCCACCCTCGAGGGTCAGCAGACAGGACACATTGGCGTCGTGCGCATAGACGCTCCACGACGGATTCCAGCTTCGACATTGAACGGCTTCGACTTCGCGACCATAGCAGAACCTGATCAGGTCGAGATGGTGAATGCTTTGCTCGAGCATCATCGGATGAAGCATCGTTAACGGGTAGGTGTTCATGCCGGGACGCCACCAGTCGCGGTTGCGGTGGTAATTGAACGTCCCGAACCCGGCAGCGCCGAGTGTGTTATCGCGGACAAGACGCCGGATCGCCTGACTCACCGGGAGATAACGAAAATTTAATCCGACGGCGAGCGGGCAGGCCTGCGATTCTGCGAGAACCACGATCTCCAAGGCGTCGGCAAGATCGAGCGTGAGCGGTTTTTCCGCCAGCAGCGGCAATCCTGCCGCGAACACCAAACGGGCTTGGTCAAGATGGCCATCGGGTGGCGTCACTAGCAGCACCGCGTCCGCCCGGACTTCACGTAATGCCGCTTCCAGATCCTCAAAGGCCGCGAATTCGCCAAACTCGGCCTTGAATGCACCGATCCGCGCCGGATCGGCGTCGACGATTCCGGCAAAGGTCGCGCCGGGGTGATCCGCAATGATACGCCCCCACATGCGCCCGCGATTACCCAAGCCGACCTGGAGGATGCGAAACACCACGGTCAGGTCTTGAAGACGCGGCTGCGCGCCGATTTGATGCGTGAGATGGCTTCCTCGATGCGGTGCTTGGGCTGAAGAAGGCTCATGCGCACATAGCGATCGTCAGGATCGGCAAACAGCATGCCGGGTTGGACGAGAACCCGCGCTTCGGCGAGGAGCTTCCCGCAGAACTCGGTTGCGGGAAGACCGCTCGCTTCAATATTGGTGTAGACATAGAACGCGCCCGCGGGCTCGCCATACGAGAACCCCAGTTCGTCAAGTCCCCTGAGCAGGACCTCACGCCTCGACGAGTAGATAGCCAGCATCTCCTTCACCGCGTCCTGAGGGCCGGTCGCAGCCGCGAGAGCCGCCCATTGCGAAGGCGTGCAGGCGTTGATGCTCAGCGTATGACGGGGTTCGACCATCCGCTGAATAAACGGCTGGGGGGCGGCGAGATATCCAATTCGCCAGCCGGTCATGGCATGGGATTTAGAAAAGCCGTTCATCGTGATTGTGCGATCGCGCATGCCCGGCAGGGTCCCGATCGATAGATGTTCGGCACCATCGAACAGAAGCGTAGCGTAGATTTCATCTGAAACGACAATGATATCGTGTCGCTTGGCGATTTCGGCAATCTCCCGGATGGCGTCGGGAGGTGTCACGGCGCCGGTCGGGTTGTTCGGGGTGATGAGCACCAGCATCTTCGTGCGCGGCGTGATGCGGGCTTCGATTTCAGCGGGAACCAGCGCGAACTTGTCCTTCTGATAAGTCGGCACCGAGACCACGACCCCGCCGCACAACTCGACTGCAGTATCATAGGATGTGAACCGCGGGGACGGCAGGAGAACTTCATCTCCGGGATCGACCAGCGCGAGCATGAGCAGCATCACGCCTTCCTGCGTGCCTGCCGTCACCAATGTCTCTTCGGCGGTGTAATCGAGGCCGAAGTCTCGGTTGAGGAGATCTGCGATCGCCTGCCGAAGCTTCGGCATTCCGGAGGGATGCGTGTAGTGGGTCTCCCCCCGAGCAATCGCCTCTCGCGCCGCCTCCGCGATGTGAGGGGGCGTCGGAAGGTCAGGGTCACCCAGACCCATCGCGATGACGTCTTCCAGCTTGGCTGCTTGTTCAATCAGCTTCGTTCGATAGACAGCGTCCTTGGCCGGCACGCGCTGAGCAAGCGACCTCATTAATCTTGGCGTTGTAGAGTCCATCCTCAAACCATCCTCTTGCCTTCGAGGAATGTCATACGGACGGAGCCGATGGCGTTGATATCCTCGAGGGGATTGCCGTCCACGACGATCACGTCGGCAAGCTTGCCGGCCTCAAGCGTCCCGATCTTGGAGTCGAGCTTGCTCATTCTAGCAGCAACGATCGTCGCGCTGCGGATCGCGTCATAGGCGTCCTTTTTGACACCGACCTTGATCATGAACGCCAGTTCCGGAGCGATGACGTCGTGGGCCACCGCGGGACTGCCGCAATCCGTCCCAAACACAATGGTGACGCCAGCCTTGGCGGCATCGACGAGGCCCTGGTAGCGCGACGTGTCAGCAACCTGCTTCTGCCGCTCGGCGATCTTCCAGTCCGGAATGTTGAACTTTCGCGCAATCTCGGGCTGACTTTGGACGACGACAGGCGCGAAGGTCGTCACGATCGGGACGTTACGTTCTACCAGAAGCGCGATGGTCTCGGCGCTCATGCTGCCGCCGTGCTCGATTACATCTACCCCGGCGAGGACGCAGCGGCTAATGCAGGAATCGAATGTCGCATGCGCCGTCACTGTCAGGCCATTGCGATGCGCTTCGTCGACGACCGCCTCTAACTCATCGTCGGTGAATTCCAGCGTGTCGTGGCAGGCCATGATCTTGATCAGATCCGCGCCACCACGCACCTGCTCGCGAACGGCGCGACGCATTTCGTCGGCTCCGCTTGCTTCGCGGCAGCACCAGTAAGTATGTCCACCCGTCTGGATGATCGCCTCACCACACACGATCAGGCGGGGACCTGGGAAGATCCCCTGGGCCACTGCCTGCTTGGCCACAAGATTGGTCTTGTTCATCCCCAGGTCGCGGAACGTGGTGACGCCCGCACGCAGGTTGATGAGCATATTGCTCGCGCACTTGTAGGCACTGAGCTCAGGCGCATCGTTCATCGCCTGGGCTGCCAGATCGTGAATTCCGTCCCAGGCCAGATGTCCGTGGCTCTGGACCAGACCCGGAAGGATCGTTCCATTCGTCTGTATGGCATCATCTGCGCTGGTGCCAAACTCGGATGCAGGCCCGACCTTCTTGATGGTCGAACCTTCAATTTCAACAATCCCATCCTCGATGATCTGATCATCAACGCAGGTCAGGACACGACCACGCAAGAGGTGATGGCCGGTCTCCTGGTTGACCATCGGGCGGATGATTTTCTGGAAACGCCAGGGGGCCTGTTCAGGCATGGGACACTCGTTTGTTCGAAATGGAGGTGGGGATTATCATGAGGCGGCAGTTTCTGCTCGGGTCGGCTTCAGGCCCAGTTCTTCCAAGGCCCGTGCGCCGCCGTCGAGATTAGTTAAGTTCATTCCTGCGTAGTTGGGCGAATAGACCACGCCCTCGCCGCCGGCCCGATAGGTCGCCAGAACGCTGCGGTAGACGATGTCGGGCGTGCAAATCGCCTGATCGGCGCGCAACCTGGGTGCATCGACACCGATGCCCATATAAACGGCAGCCTTGCCCTTGCACCCGCGAACCGCGTCAGCGCACTGGCCGTAAACGTAAGTGTCGGGATCCATCCCGGCCTGGATCACCTCATCGATCGGTGCTTCCTGCAATCCGAGGATCTTGTACATGGCCGGCACGAATTCCTGCTTTGTGAAGTCCCGCAAGATCGTGTTTCCGAAGAAGCCCATCTCCTTGTCGAACACCTCGCCTGCCTGATGCTGGTAGGTGATCGGCTTGACCCAATCCGCATAGTCAGTCTGCTCCTCCCATGACCATTGAGCGCGCCGAATGGGATTGAAATGATTGCGGTTCCAGACATTGAGTCCAAACGACAGATTAGGGTTGCACCACTTCACGATGCCATAGAGTTCCCGATCGAGATCCTTCGAGCGATCAAGCCACATGCGCTCCCAAACCAGTATCTCAGGATTGCGCAGCAACACGCGGAGGAACTCCAGGAAAGCGCCGTCGACGAAAGTCTCTCCAGCGCGCACCTTCTTGAAGAAGTCCCAGACCTCGAAGAACGCGATGCGGACGCGCTCCACGTCAATCCCCCGCTCCACTGCCTCCTTCCGGCAATGCGGACAGAAGCACCCCGGAGCCTGGCCCTGCATCATGCGATCAAGCGGCGAATTGCGCTCGTTGCACCACATGATTCCGTCGATGTCGTAATTGCGCACGTGCTCCTCGACGATGCCGTGCCACCAGCGCCGGTAATCGGGATTCGACGTGCAAGGCTCTCCAGCATACCGGCCCAACAGGTCCACTTCGAGGCATTGCGGCATGTTGGGGATCTTGACCGCTGCCGCCGACCCATGACCCGCATACTTGAACAATGGCTCCATGAATTCCGGAACGATCTTCATGCCCCGCTCGCGCGCCTTCGGGATGACCAGATCCAGGATGTCCCGCCCTGCCATCTCCGGATCGCGCGAGGCGAAATCCTTGATGAAGGTGTTCGTGTAGTATTCCGGCCGAACCTTCAGATAGGAACCGCCCTCCATCGAATAGGGTGCGGCGACACCGTGATCAGGCCATCCCTCCAGCGCGTGGCTGATGCGCCGGCCAACCTTCAAACCGAGCCAGGAGATTGTGCCGATCAGCAGCGCGTTGATGCCGAGACGGTCCTGGAGGGTGTCCAGCACTTCGTCGACGCCTTCGTCGATGAAGCTGATCGGGCTGATCTGGATGCCGACGAACGGATCTGATTTTGTTGGCGTCACTATTATCTCTCCATCCGCATGCGCGGGTCGAGCGCGGATCGGAGACCGTCGCCCACGAGGTTGCAGGCCACCACCACGCTGAGAATGGCGAACCCGGGAAATGTTGAAATCCACCATGCCCGATTGAGGACCTCACGGCCTTCGGCCGACATGAGACCCCATTCGGGTGTCGGAGGCTGCGCGCCCAGCCCGAGGAAGCTCAGCCCGGAACCGATGAGGATCGCGTTGCCGACCTGGAGTGTGCTGAGGACCAGAACGGGAGCGTAGGCGTTGACCAGCACGTGAAAGAACATGATCCGCCACGTCGGATTGCCGACGACGCGGGCGGCTTCCACATAGGGCAATTCCTTGATCGACAGCACGCTGCTGCGCACCAGCCGCGCGTAGAGGGGCATCGTTGCGATGCCGACCGCAATCATCACGTTGCGGATGCTCGGGCCAAGTGCCGCGATGATCACAAGCGCCAGCAGGATGCTTGGCAGCGCCAGCAACGCGTCGATAAAGCGGGACAAAAGTGTGTCGACACGGCCTCCGACATAGCCCGCAATAAGACCAATGAGGACGCCGGGCACCCCACCCATCACGACACTGATTACGCCAAGCTGCAGCGAGATCTGAGCGCCGACGAGAATACGGCTCAAAAGATCGCGACCAAGGAGATCAGTGCCGAGCCAGAACTCCGCCGATGGCGGCCTGCGAGGGCGGGAGATCATCGCGAGCGGGTCGTGTGGCGCAATCGCGGGACCAAGAATAGCCACGATCGCCCAGAAGACGAGCAGGATCGCACCAAGGACAGCGCCTTTGTTGCGCGCAAACACGCGTAGCCATTGGAACTTTCGAACTTGGCGAACCGGCTGGTCCTCGAACGAGAGCACGGCCGCAGGCATGTTGGGTGGTGATCCCATCTGCATGGTTAGGCCCCATACCGGATTCGTGGATCGAGCCAGGCATAGGCTAGATCAACGAGGAGATTCACCAGGAGATAGACAGCCGCAAGAAAGACAATGCAGCCCTGGACGAGCGGATAATCCTTCTGGAGGATTGCCGACACCACAAGCCGCCCGATCCCGGGCCGGCTGAAAACCGTCTCAATCACGACGGCACCGGCGAGCATCGCCCCAAACTGCAGTCCAAGCATCGTGATCACGGGGATCATCGCATTTTTGAGTCCATGCCGCCACAGGATAAGCCGTTCGCCGAGGCCCTTCGCGCGTGCAGCGCGAATGTAGTCTTCCGACAAGACTTCGACCATGCTCGATCGGATCAGACGACTGATAACCCCAGCAGAGACAATGCCGAGAGTCATCGCCGGGAGCACAAGTGATCGCCAGCTATCAGCACCTGCCGGCGGAAACCAGCCGAGATTGAAGGAGAAGAGCAGGATCATGACCAGCCCGACCCAGTAGACCGGCATCGATGCACCCACGTAGGCAAAGCCCATGGCAAATACATCGATCCATGAGTTCTGGCGGACCGCCGCTAGCATGCCCAGGGGCAGACCAACGGCCAGGGAGATGAACAGGCCTCCGAGTGAGAGCGCAATCGTCGATCCGAACCGGTCGAGGATAAGCTCGGTCACCGGCGTGCGGAATCGAATCGATTCACCGAGGTCGCCGACAAGAGCACCTCCGATGAAACGACCGAACTGGACGACGAGCGGGTCGTTCAGTCCCATCTGTTCCTTGAGCTCCATGAGCCTTTCCGGCGTGATCGCCCCGCCCTCTGCGCCGGCGAGCATGAGTTCTGCCGGATCACCCGGCAGAACATGCATGATCGCGAACACGACGAGGGAAATGATGAACAGCACAGGGATGAGCTGCATCACGCGGCTGAGAAGATAGCGGCTCATTTTTCTCTCGTTGATCGAGGCGGGCTTCTGCCCGCCTCATCGTGGAGTGTCACTTCTGGACCGTCGTATTATTCACGAAGAACCAGTTGCCTTCCGAGCCAATCTGAAAGCCTTTGACCTTAGCGGTGGGAAAGGCAACGAAGACCGGGTCGCTCAGCGTTGGGAGCATCAGGGCGTTGTCCATGATGATCTTCTGCGCCTCCTTCGCGGCCTCACATCGCGCTGCGACATCGGGGACCGATCTCAGCTTGCCAACGGTCTCATCGAGCTTTGCATCCTTGAAACCAGTCCAGGCCCAGCCGCCAGGCTGATCCCACTTCGAATTCCAGACCTGGTCCAGAATCGCCGGGTCGGGCGAGCGCTGGCGTTCGTACATCAGCTCGAAATCACGATTGCGAATGCGCTCGATCTGGACAGGACCCGGGATAACTTCAACCGCAAGATCGATGCCTGACTTTCGCAGCTGCTGCTGCAGAACTTCACCGATTTCCTTGTGATGAAGGACATTGTAGCGGATCTTAAGCGGGGTTCCATCTGTGACGCCTGCAACGCCGGAAGCCTCGCGGATCGGCTTGCCAGCTGGCAGCTTCCAACCGGCCGCGTCGAGCAATTCAGCGGCCTTCTTCGCGTCCGTCTTGTACATGGTGCTGGAACCATCCCAGTAGCAGGGATGATTGTTGTTCAGCGGGCCCTGCGATTTGGCATAGTAACCGTCGAAGAGGACGTCATTGACGGCGTTCTGGTCAGCCGAATACAGGATCGCCTGCCGAACCCGCAGATCACTCAGCGGTGGCTTGCGGACATTCATCACCATCTGCAATCCGGTGCCGGATTGGTCCTTAGACGTGAAGGTGTAAGCTTTGTCGTCCTTGTAGTCGTCGATCACACTGGGTGGAAGCGCGAAGGCAATGTCGGCATCGCCAGTCTTCACGATGTTGCCGAGCACCGACGCCTCGCCGATGAACCGGATTGTCAAAGTATCGAGATCAACCGGACCCTTCTTCGTCTGGACAGGATTCCAGCCGCCGTATCCGTCCCACTTCGTGAACACGAGGCGATCATTCTGCTTCCATTCGGTCAGCCTGAATGGACCCGTTCCGACGAGATTGCGCTGAAACTCGGCGACACTGTACTTCTTTGCCGCGGTCGGCGACCAGAGAGGTGCACGCCGCATGGCATCAAGGAGGGTGACCCACGGCGTGTCATAGGTGATGCGCACAGTCAGTGGATCGAGGACTTCAACCTTGGTGAAGGGACCGATGTCGTTCTTCAACTGCGCCGATGCGGTTTTGGGATCGGCGATGCGTTCGAGATTGAACTTGACGGCTTCAGCGTCGAACTTCGTCCCATCCTGAAATGTCACACCATCGCGCAGTGTGAAAGTCCAGACCTTGCCGTCCGGCGAGGCTTCCCAACTCGTCGCAAGGGCGGGGACGTATTTTCCCGTCGGGTCGAGCACGACCAGCGGATCCGTGACGAATGAATTGAACAGCCACGTCGACTGATAGGGATCGATCTGACCATCCATCGACGCCGGTTCCTGGTTTGCCGGCATGGCGATGCGCAGGTTGCCGCCGCTCTGCGCAAGAGCCGCGCCGGACAATGCGGTGCTGGCCGCAAATGCGACGATAAGGCTACGATATTTCGATGTCACTCGCCAATGTGGCATGGCAGATTCCTCATGAATGGTCGTCGGATGACAGGATTCTGTCGGTCGCCGGAGGCGCTCGTTCCCAAGGGAGTCAGCTGAAGCCGACTTTCTAATTGACTAACAACATACAATTCGAGCGCCTGCTGTCAACGGCGAAAAGCCCGTTTCCCGGCACATGGAGGGCACGTGTTGGGAACGTCGCCGGCGATCCCCGGACGAAGGAATGTCGCCAAGCCGTCACTCCAAATCTAGAGGTTCGCCGGGTAGTGAGTTGCCCAATGCGTTGCAATATCCGCGCGGCGACAGATCCACGCATCCTCGACGCGCATCACGTAGTCCATGAACCGCGCGAGTCCCCCGATACGCGCTGGATGACCCAGAAGCCGCGGATGGATGCCGATCGACATCATTTTCGGGTGGCTTCTACCCTCAGCCAACAACACATCGAATGCGTCCCGCAACATTGTGAAGAAGTCTGCGCTGGTTAGCGTGCCGGACAGTATCTTCACGTCGTTCGTCACGAGGGAATAGGGCACGACGAGATGGGCGTGGCCGTCCACCTCCACCCAGAAAGGAAGATCATCGGCATAGGAATCGCTGTCGTATAGAAATCCACCTTCCTCAATCAGAAACCGGCGCGTCCGCTCGCTGGGCGCGTAACGGCAATACCAGCCAAGCGGCCTGACTCCGATGGTTCTTTCCAATGATGCGACAGCGTCCGAGATCATTCGGCGTTCGTTTTCTGCATCCAGCAGGTAGTGCTCTACCCATCGCATTCCGTGGCAGCACACGTCCCAATCATTGTCCCGGACCAGACTTGCCACATGCGGATTGCGTTCGAAGGCGAGCGCACATCCAAAGGCTGTTGCCGGGAGGCCCCTCTCAGTGAACTGGCGAGCAACGCGCCAGATTCCCGCGCGGCTGCCATATTCATACATGCTCTCAGCAGAGAGATCGCGAGCCCCGGCCGGGACACGCGCCGCGGAGACTTCGGTAAGTGCGCTCTCCGAACGGCCGTCCCCATCGCCAACGGAATACTCGGAGCCTTCCTCGTAGTTGATGACAAAGTTGACAGCGATACGGGCACCCTTCGGCCAAGCCACTTTCGGGGGCGTGGGACCATAGCCGATGAAGTCACGTTTCAGATTCTGGATCATTTTATGTCCCCGCGAGACTGCCGACGCGGCGGCTTGATGCCGCCTCCACCATCAGACCCGAGGTCCCTCGACTTTGTTGAAGAAGCAGCACCAGTCGCCCGTGGTCACATTCGGCAACGCGCGAAGGCCAAAGATCATTCCATCCGCAGGCGCCCTAAGTTGCGCGAGTTCGTCGCCGAAGAAATTCACGATAGTTGCAATCCTGTCACCCTTCTTCATCGGCGTCAGAAACTGGATCCCCGGCTCGGCCAAGAACAGACCAGAGGCTTGCGCGAGCAATGCCTCCTGCTGCCCTTTGGTACGGTTCTGGTCGTAAGCCGCCTCCCCTGGAATCATCTTGTAGTGCTTGAGGACATTCAGGATGGCGTCCGCCAGGACACGCCCGACCTTAGCGAACAATTCCGGCGAGGTCGCAGAGCGGCCTCCATACTCGACCGTGATGCCGACTTTACCGGCCTCCGCCATGGCCGCCATGGGGCTGCCCTTCGGTGACACGTTCGACATCATGCATCCCCAGCCCGGACCCATCGCCGTGCCGAGCTCTACCGATTCCGGGCGCTCGTCCGTGAACATTGCAGGCGCGAGGAAAGAATGCGCACCGCCCGAGTGAATGGAAATCTCCAGGTCGGCGACTTTGGTCATGATCTCGTAATGTGCATAGGCCACCCGCTCGGACAGGTATCCATTCGGACGCCCGGGATAAATGCGGTTCATGTCATGACTGAAGGTATCAAGCGGGTTGCCGCGCGATGCTGCCTCGAACGCCGCGACGTTGACCACGGGTACAAGGACAAGTGTCCCTGCCAGTGAATTGGGGCTGACTTCTCGCAGAAGATTCTGACAGCAAAGGGGGCCCTCCGGCTCGTCGCCGTGAATGGCGCCATTTACCCATAGAACCGGACCGGGCTTTGCGCCGTTAATAACGACGACGGGAATCTCAACAGCATTGCCACCCGCGAGCGTCGCAACCGGAATAATGCCACGAACAGTCTGCCCTGGGGTGGCGACCGCCGTGCCGACCGTGATCGTCCTGCTGCTATCGTCCTGCATTGACTGGGCCATCCTCAGATTCCCTTGACAGCGTTGTACTTGTCGAGCTCGGCCTCGGTATAAACCTGCATGAACTCGATCTCGATTCCCCCTGCATCGTTGTCAAGGAAGGCGACATATCCCTCCGGATGCGGATGACTGCCAAACACCTTGCACGCCTTGCACTCACGCAGCTTTCCGCCATTTTTCTGTGCATGCGTCAGTGCAGTCTCGATGTTGTCGACCTCGTAACAGATGTGATGAAGGCCCTCGCCGCCCCGCTCCTTGATCCAGCTGGCAAAGCGACCGTCGGGATCCATGGACTGGCACAGTTGATATTCGATGCCACCCAGATTGAAAATGGCGACGCGGTTGCGAGACTTGGCGTATTCGATCACAGGCGCATCCTCCGGCACGCACAGGAACTTCGAATAGGATAAAAGCGCCTTATCGGCGTCATTGACCGCGAATGCCATATGCTTGAGGCCGATGACGTTTGGATTATCTGACTTAACGTGCGTGCTCATAGGAGATCTTCCTTCTCGGTTTTGCGATGGTTGGGGTGCGGCGGATCATCTTTGCCTTGCCCTCGGATCGAGCAGCTGGCTCAAGCGATCACCGATGAGATTGACCGACATGACGGCCAGAAACAGAGCCAATCCTGGAAAAAACATCATCCAGGGCGCGTAGCGCATATAGTCGCGGCCGTCGTTGAGCATGGCGCCCCATTCGGGTGTGGGAGGTTGTGCGCCGAGGCCAAGAAAGCTCAAGGTAGCGGTCGACAGGATCGCCTCGCCGAGATTGAGGGTACCGAGAACGATGAGGGTCGGAACGACGTTAGGCAGAAGATGCCTCGCCATGATCCGCCACCCGCTGGCCCCGATGGCCCGTGCAGCATCCACATAGAGCTGCTCCTTGGTGACGAGCACCGCGCTGCGGACGACGCGCGCAAAGCGCGGCACTTGGGCGATAGCGACGGCGATCACAACATTGACCAGCCCCACTCCAAGAACAACGACAACCAAAATCGCCATGACAACGGATGGGAAGCCGAGCAAAACATCAATGAGGCGCGAACCGATGGCGTCGACCCGTCCACCAACGTATCCAAGAAAAATGCCGATGCTGCTCCCGATGACCAGGGCGAGCAGCACAGTCGCGATGCCGACGGCCAGAGAATAACGACCACCCCACACAATTCTGGAATAGATATCGCGGCCATGGAGGTCGGCGCCCAGCCAGTGCATCGCGTCAGGAGCACTCAGTCGAGCCCCGACGTCGGTCTCGGTGGGATCGAACGGAGCGATGTAGGGCGCCAGGATCGCCGCGACGATCAGGACAAGCAGCACGAATACGCCGACAAGCGCGCCGGGATGGTGTGCAAATCGCCGCACAAACTGCCAGCCTCGCGCGGAGCGGGGAATCTCTGCGATATTTGCCTGAGGGTTCGTCGCCGATACGATCGTCTCCATCAGCTCCGCCCTGCCTGCACCCGTGGGTCGATCAATCCGTAGAGGAGGTCAACCACGAGATTGATGATCACGTAGGCTGCCGTTGTGTAGACGACGAGCGCCTGCACGAGCGGCAGATCCTTGTTCAGGACGGCCTCGACCAGCATCGTGCCGAGACCAGGCCGCGCGAAGACATTCTCCGTGACGACAGCTCCTCCGATCAAGACGGCAATCTGGATCCCCAGCAAAGTAACCGGCGGGATAAGCGCGTTGCGGAGGGCGTGCTTGAACGCGATGCTGAAGCGCGACAACCCTTTGGCGCGTGCTGTCCGGATGTAGTCCTGGCCCATGGCGTCGATGATCGAGGACCGCACGAGCCGCGCAAAGCCGCCGGCGACGAACAGACCGACGGTAATGGAAGGCAAAATGAGAGCCGAGAAACCGGACCCCACGATCGGGACCCACGCGAGCGTCATGCCGAACACATAGATCAGCATCATGCCGATCCAGAAGCTGGGAAGCGACACACCGGCGAGCGCGACGAGCATGCAAAGCGTGTCGACCCACGTGTTCGGCATCAATCCCGCGAGCATGCCGAGAAGCAGGCCAACCGTGAGGCCGACCGCCAGTCCACCGGCGGCAAGCTGCAGCGTCGACGACGCCTGCTCGGATATCATCTTCGAAACGGGCTGCCTCGATCGATACGATTCCCCAAGGTCGCCCCGTAGCGCGCGTCCGAGGAACGTCACGTACCGCTCGATTATCGGGCGGTCGAGGCCAAGCCGACGCCGCTCGTTCTCCCGGACTTCAGCCGAGGCCGGCACGCCGGCCAGCATCAGATTCACCGGGTCGCCCGGAATCAGCTGGATCACGCCGAACACGATCGTCCACGTAAAGAAGAGAACCGGGATGATGCCGAGAATTCGGCGGATTGCATAATGCATGGGAGCATTCGATAGAGGAAACTTCGCTCCGCCCATGTGACGGATGAATTGAAGAGTGCGCGTCCCGAAAGTCCACCCGGGACGCGCTAGTTGCGTTACGCTACGAAGCGGGGCGAACGTCGTAGAGGCGCAATTGCCAGTTTCCCGGAGCAAAGCGTGCTCCCGTGATCTTGTTGGTCAAAGCGATCGTTTCAATCTGATCGTGGATAGGCATGAACACGGCTGCATCCATGATCATTTTCTGCGCATCCGCGTACAGTTTAAGCCGGTCCTCAGGCGATGAGGCGGTCGCGGCCGATGCCAGTGTCTTGTCAAGATCGGCGTTCTTCCAGCGCATCCAATTGAACTTGAACTTGCCCGGTTCGGGAATGTTGTTCGAGTCGAACGGAATGCGCAGCACCGCGGGATCATTGTAGACCCACCGAATGCCGCCGACGTCGTAGCCATTGGTGAGAATGAGTTCGTCCTGCTTCGCCTTTGTGACGTTTTCAACCTTGAGGTCGATTCCGACCCTCTTGAGATCGGCCTGAAGAGCGACCGACGTTTCGGGCTCCAGGAGAGTGGGATAGTAGATCTGGAGAGGCTGACCGTCCTTCTCGCGAATGCCACCGCTACCCATTTTCCAGCCGGCTTCGTCGAGCAATTTCCCGGCCGTGTCGCGGTTGAACTTGTAGTACTCCTCGACGCCTTTCCAATAGGCCGGTGTTGACGGCGCTAGCGGCCCCCAGGCGGCCTTTGCGAAGCCAAAGAACAGGTTCTGTGAAAGGCGCGGGCGGTCAACCGCAGTGATAAACGCCTGCCTGACCTTGATGTCCTGCAGAGCCCCCTTGGAGGTATTGAACATCAACGACAGCGGGACGCCGGCTGCAATGCCCGTCATCGTCGTGAACTTGCCGGAATCGGCAAGCCGCTTCATGTCCAGTGGTGGGGTCAGGTCCGTGAGCTGAACCTCGCCGGCCTCAAGAGCCGCAACCCGCGTACCGGCGTTGGGGATGTAGCGGTGGATGATCCTGGCGACCTTGCTTGGACCCTGTGTGGAGTAAAACGACGCCCCCCATTTATAGTCCGGGTTGCGCTCAAGCACGACCTGCTTTCCCTTCTCCCAGCTGACAAATTTGAAAGGTCCGGTTCCGACCGGTGCCTGAGCAAAGCCTGTCCCGCCAAGCGTCTTGACGGCAGTCGGACTGACAATCGACAGCTCATTCTCGGTAAAGCTGTCGACCGCTGTCGGAAAAGCACGTTTGTAGTTGATGCGGATTTCGTAGGGTCCAAGGATATCTGCGCCCGCGTACGGACCAATCATGTCGATGGCGCCCTGCGAGCCGGTCGCTGGGTCGACGATCGTATCGAAGGTGAATTTGACCGCCTCGGCGTTGAACTTGGTGCCGTCATGGAATGTCACGTCGTCGCGCAGGACCAGAGTGACGGAGGTGTTGTCCGGCGCCATCTTCCATGATTTGGCAAGCCCGGGATATTGCTTTCCATCCGCATCGCCAACGACCAACTGGTCGAAGATCTGTGCGATGACCTGTTCCTCATGGCGCGATTGCGTGACACGAGGATCGAAGGTCACATCGGACGTGCTGTCATCCGCGAACACGATCGTAAAGTCGCTGGACTGGGCATGGGCCAGAATGGGTGCGAGGCTCAACGCCAACGCCGTTGTCATCATCAGCTTACGCATTGAATTCCCTTTGTTGTTCCCTGTGGTTGGCCGCCCGGATCTGACGTCGGGTCGTCCGTTCAGACACTCGGCGCAAGCACCTCCCGCCCGCCTTTGAAGACCTGCAGATTCTCCCTCTTCCGCAGGATCGTGATGTCGGCGAGTGGATCGCCAGACACGAGAACGATGTCCGCAAGCTTGCCCATTATCAGGCGCCCGGCATCGATTTCCATGAGATCAGCGCCAGTGGCGGTCGCTGCGCAGATTGCCTCGAGCGGCGAGTATCCGCCCTCGACAAGCAATTCGATCTCGCCCGAGTTAGTAACCCCGTGTGCAAGCATGAACCCGGCATCCGAGCCTGTCGCCACCTTCACGCCCGCTCGCTTGGCACGGGTCAGGCGCTCCCACATCGCCTCTTGCGAAAGTTCGGACCAGCGCTTGGAACCCTTCGACATGCTGGGGTCGGAGGCGGCCGTGGCGGACGAGGTATTATTGACCAGAAGGGTCGGAACCAGATAGGTCCCGCGCTTGACCATAAGCTCAAGCGTTTCGTCATCAATCCAATGGGCATGTTCGACAGTGTCGCAGCCCGCCTCGATCGCCGCGCGCAGGGGCGGCCCACCCGACGTATGCGCTCCCACATGCACGCCTTGCTCATGGGCCTCCTCGCAGGCGGCTCGGATTTCATCAACGTTCATCTCAAACCGATACGGCTTGGTGTCCGGATCCTTGCGAAAGGACACGCACGGATTAAGCTTGATGAAATCGGCCCCCCGTTTGAGCTGAGCACGAACGCCAGCTCGAAACGCGATAGGACCGTCGCAGGGATACGTCATGTCACGGAAAGACGCATGATCGCCCCAGCCAGGCTGATCCATATGGCCACCGGTCACCGTCAGCCCGAGCCCGCACGCCATAACGCGCGGTCCCTCCACATAGCCGGCATTGATCGCATCGCGCAGATCAATAATCGTGCCCCCTGGTGCGTGCATATCGCGCACCGATGTGTAGCCGTGCAACAACGTATCTCGTGCGTAGGACGCAGCCCGCAGCGCGACGAGTGGATAGGACAGTTCCGCGAGTTCGGCGCGAAACGCGCTCTTGTCGACAATTCCGCTATAGGCGAGGTGCACATGAACGTCGACGAGGCCGGGTATCGCTGTTGCGGCGGGGGCATCGATCACTTTCGCCCCTTCGGGCACACCGATATCCGCAGCACGACCGACGGCCTCGATTCGGTCACCGTTAATCAGGATCGCGACGTTTTCGATCGGCTTGGCACCGGTCCCGTCAATGAGCGTCCCGACCCGTATGAGAATCACGCGTTAGATCCTTTCTTTTGCAGTTCGACCACAAGGTCCCACGCCCGCACATGACGGTCGTTAAGACCGCCTGCATCCTGTCGTGCGAGGTGGACGAAAGCAGGCGCAAGTTCGCTGGGATCCTTCCAGATCTTTCGCGTCTCAGCGTTATAGGTCGTCTCGCTCATCGCGGTGTGAACGGGATGTCCTGGCGTGATCGTGTTCACCGAAACATTGTATGGCGCAAACTCGATCGCCAGCGCGCGTGAGAACCCTTCTATCGCAAACTTCGAAGCGCAGTAGGCACTCTCGTCGTTTCCACCCTTGACGCCTGCATTGCTGGAGACATTGATGATTGCGCCGGCCCTACGCCTTTTCATCCCCGGCGCGACCGCGCGGGTACAGAGAAAAGGCCCACGCAGATTCACCGCCTGCAATCCGTCCCAGTCCTCGACGCTCGTCTCCTCGATCGGCTTGAAGAAGATGATACCGGCGTTGTTGACAAGAATATCGATCCGGCCGGTCTCGGCCTCGATATCCGCGAACGTGGCGGCGACGCTACCGGCGTCTTTGAGATCCATCTGGCGGGCTGTGATGCCTTGAACAGACGAGAGCATCGCAACCTCGTCCCCCAGACGGTCGAGCGCGAAGACCTTGGCCCCCTCCGCTGCGAAAGACGTCGCGACCGCCCGTCCGATGCCACGGGCGGCGCCGGTCACGATCGCTATTTTGCCGCGCAAATGACCGCTCATGTCGCTACCCGGCCGCCGTCCACAAGAAGTCCGACGCCCGTGATGAAGGAGGATTGGGACGACGCCAGGAAGAGCACCGCATCCGCAATTTCATCGCCGGTACCCATCCGACCCAGCGGCGTGATCGAACGCCACCGCTGCTCGATCTCGTCCGCGTTTGCGGCCAGATCCCGGTTGCGCCGGTTCATATCAGTATCGATAACGCCGGGGTTGATGGCGTTCACGCGGATATTTTTCTTTGCATATTCGATTGCAAGGACGCGTGTCATGGACATGATAGCACCCTTGGACGCGGCATAAGAGAGGTTACCGCCCACGTTGGCGAATGCGCTGACCGAAGAGTTATTGACGATTGTCCCGCCGCCAGCGCGTAGCAGCGCCGGGAGCGCGTGCTTGCACCCGAAAAAGACCCCCTTGAGATTGACCGCAATGACTCGATCAAAGAGTTCCTCGGTGACATCGGTCGAGGGCGTCACCGGCTGCTCGATCCCCGCATTGTTGAAAATCGTGTCGAGACGCCCGTAGTGCTGCTCTGCCGCCGCAACCAGCGCTTCCAGGTCGGCTTCACGAGAGACGTCGCAGTGGCGGTAGAGGACTTTGCCATTGAAGGCCTCAGCCTCCGCCACGAGCGAGTTGCCGGCTTCGTCGTTGATATCGCCGACAACGACGCTCGCGCCCTCGCGAGCGAAAGCAAGGGCTGTCGCACGTCCCATGCCCGCGGCACCGCCCGTCACGATCGCTACTTTGTCATGAAACCGCACGAGACCTCCACAGTCTTTGAGGGGCCGACAGTACCACTGTCTACTTGTAATACAAGACAGGATTTGTATGATGCAGTCGTCGGCGCGCGCTCCGCGTTCCGGTCCAGGAATTCACCAATCGATGCTGGGGTCAGCCGCCTTGCGCTACAATCTGATCAGCTGCGCGCAGGGCCAATGCCTGGGCCGTGGCGGTCGGATTGATGGAAGAGGATGTGACGAACACGCTGGCATCGGCGATCACCAGGTTCGGGACGTCGTGACACCGCCCCCATTGGTCGACGACCGAGCGGCGCGGGTCATCTCCCATCCGTGCGGTTCCCATGAGATGGAAGCCGGTTTCCGTCCGCAACGGCGTGGGGAAAATCTCGATCGCACCTGCCCCTCGCAGGACCTCCTCGGCTCGCGCCATCCCGAAATCCAGCAGGCGCCGCGAATTGTCGGAAATGCTGTAGATCATCTGCGCGGCGGGCAGTCCGTCGCAATCCACGATCGTGTCGGAAAGGGCGATCCGGTTATTCTCGTCCGCCAGATCCTCCGCGCAGACGGTAAATCCGCACAAGCAGTCAAACCGCGCCTCGAAAGCGGCATGATGTCCAGCCCCCCAAGGCAAAGGCTGTCCCACTGTCGCGCCGCGGGCCAAAGCCACGGGCGGCGGCCCGCCAGTCAGTTGGAGCTTCACCCCGCGAACGGTCCCGTTTTCAGGGCGGGTAGCGAAGAACTCGAACGAGACAAGCCCGGCCTTCTCGCCTGCAGCCCACGCGCCTGTTCGAGCGTCGAACAGGCCATCGATGCGAGCGTAGGGATGCAGCATGAGGTTGCGCCCGACCAGGCCGGACCGATTGGCGAGGCCCTGGGGATATCTTTCCGAGCGCGACAGGAGCAACAGGCGGGGTGTCCCCATCCCGTTTGCCGCGAGCACGAACGTCTTTCCGCGAACACGCACCATCCCCTCATCCGTCGCGCAGATCGCTGCTGTGACACGGTCGGTCTCGTCGTGAACGAGACGCACCACGCGGGTCCGGGTCATCAGTCGCGCGCCGTCAGCAATGGCGTCGGACATATAGGCGCGATCTGCGCCCGAACGGATGCGGCTCGGGCATCCGAGGTCACAAGGCCCGATGTGATCGCAGTGGGAAGTCTGGGGCTCATCCGCCGCCTGGCCGACCACAAGATCCACCGGCCACCAGTGCCAACCCAGCGAGTCAAAGGCCCGGGCAATGCGGCGTCCATGCGCGCCAATGGTCGGGAGTGTCAGACCGTGATCCCCGTGCGGCGGGGCCGAGGGGTCACCGACGGCGAACGCGGTTCCCACACGCCGCTCGTTCAATTCGTAGTAGGGCGCCAGATCGTCATAGCTGATGGGCCAGTCGGCGCCGACTCCGTCTACCGACGCCGTGCGAAAATCCTCTGGGCGGAACCGCGGAACATGCGCGGACCAGAAGATGGAACTGCCGCCAACCGCATGGCCGACCATCGGTTTGATAGGGCTCAACCGGTCATCGACAGGCACATCGAATGGGCCGCGGCGCACGTTGGGGTTGGAACTCAGGACCGAGCCGCGACGCAACTCCCAGTCCGGCGCTTCGCGCTTGATTTGATCATAGGGAAACCAGTCCCCGCGTTCGATGCAAACGACGCTTTGCCCAGCCTTCGCGAGACGCCAAGCCACAGCACTCCCGGTCGGGCCGGCACCCACGACGACAACATCCGCACTCACGTCCTTCATGAAGAACTCCAATTACGACAGAAGCATCTCATGAGACACAAAAAATATGCAAGTTGAAAAGCAACTGCCCGATGTCAGACGATCTGTATCGATCCTTATCGATACATTGATCCCGGGAGATCAAGATTGGCCGAGTGCGTCGCTTGCCTTAGGAAATGACTTCGCATTTTTGGAGGCTCTCGACGATGACGTTAAATCGCGGATGCTCTCTCATGCGTCAACGCTGACAGATATGACGGCGCCTCAGCGCCTCTCCGCATTGCGGGATCTTGAACAGTGTGAGCCAGACGTGTTCGAGCGATTTCTCCTCGCCCTGTATGGCGCCTATTACACGACGCCGCTTGTCGCCGTACGCATTCGCACCATCGCGACCAGCGGCGAGCCCGAGCCACAGCATTTCGATCCTGCGCTTCTGGCGCAGGTCATCCAGACCCAAGCCGGAAGAAGGAGACTTTGATGTCCAAGACCGCCAGCATCCACCTTGCAAGCCCGCCCGACGTTGCCCGCGCATCCTCATACGAACATGCGGCCCGCGCGGGCGATTTCATTTACGTGGCCGGGCAGGTCGCACGCGATGAGAACAACCAGTGGGTCGGAATCGATGATGCGGGCGCACAGGCGGAGCAGGTCTACCGCAATATCGGAAGGGTGCTGGCTCACATGGGGGCCAAGCCGACCGATGTGGTGAAGATCAACACCATCATGGTCGATCGCAACGACCGCGAGGCTGTCACAGCAGCCCGTCTTAAATTCTTCGGTGAGCACCGGCCTCCCCACACCGGCATCATCGTCTACGGGCTTGGCTCTCCCGAGGTGAAGATCGAGGTCGAAGTGATTGCGTATCTGCCCGCTGAGAAGTCCGCATAATGGCGGTTCCATTCTACGATCACGCCAAGCTCTATCGCGCCCGTAAGCGAGAGATTGACACAGCCATCCAACGCGTTCTTGAAAGCGGCCGCCTCGACTGGGGCGACGAGGTCCCTGCCTTCGAACAGGAATTTGCCGCGTGGAACGGCGCCTCGCATGCGGTCACCGTGGGATCTGGCACGGCCGCCCTGAAGATCGCCCTGCTGGCCCTCGGAATCGGCCCAGGCGATGAAGTCATCACGGTTTCCAACACCGACATCGCAAGTTCGTCCGCTATCCGTCTCACCGGTGCCACTGTCGTCTGGGTCGACGTGGAGCCCGAGAGCCGGACCATGGATGTGAACGCGCTGGAAGGCGCGATCACGCCGCGCACGCGGGCCATCATGCCAGTCGACCTGTTCGGACACCCCGCCCGGCTGCACGAGATTCGGGCAATTGCCGATCGCCACGGCCTCGCCATCGTCGAGGATGCGTGCATTGCCCTTGGCGCCACGATCGCCGGGCAGAAAGTCGGGACCATTGCCGATATCACCTGTTTCAGCTTTGCACCGACGAAACATCTCGGGGCTTACGGCAGCGCCGGCGCGTGCCTGACTGAGAATGCCGATCTTGCGGAGAGGCTTCGCAAGATTTCAGGCTACGGTCAGACACGATCCCGTCATCGTGCGATCCATGCAGGTGGGATTCCACAGGGTCTGCATCATGAGACCGATGGGACGAACGAACGGCTCGACGAGGTGCAGGCTGCAATCCTGCGTGTGAAGCTGAACGACCTTGATGACACATTGGCAGCGCGCAGGGCTCAGGCTAGGCGCTATGCGGACGGCCTGCAGGGAAGTTTGGTGGATGTTCCCAAGGTCGCGGATCATGTCGAACATGCCTGGAGGAATTACGTCGTCGAGGTTTCCGATCGTGACGCCGTCAGGCAGAGGCTGGCCGATGCCGGGATTGGCACCAGCCTCTCCTACGCGCCGCCCATGCATGTCCAGCCGGTTTATGCGGATATGGGCCTGAAGCCTGGCACGTTCCCGGTCACGGAACGATCGTGCAGCCGCTTGATCGGCCTTCCGATCGGTCCTCATCTCGACCTTGAACAGATCGATGAAGTTGCGCGCGTCCTGCGCGAAAGCGCGCGAGCATGATGGCCTGAAGACGGCGTCAACGAGGGACGCGCAGGGCCTGAGCGACCATGTCGACGCCGTAATCCCGCTCGGCTGCCGCGCGCGTGACCTTATCCTGCCGGAGGTCGCGTCCGAGATCCTCGAGACTGCGCTCTCCCGGAGGGCCGTAGCCGCCGGCCCCGAGGGTTTCAACGCGGATCGTCTCGCCAGCCTCAAGCGTCAGCCCCGACGCCTTGGAGTGCAGAATCTCCTCGTTCGGCGTCCCGGGATTGCGAGTGATACGTGTCACGCTGGAGGGAAGGCCGCCATAGATTCCAGGCGCCGCCACGATATGGGCGTCGGAACGGGCTGAAAAGGTTGTCCCGTCCTCGCGTATGCGGATCTGCCGCGCCATCCCCATGCCGCCGCGAAAGCGACCGGCTCCGCCGGAATCCGGCACAAGGCAATATTCTTCGAGGATCAGCGGATATTCGAGCTCAAGCGCCTCTGCTGGGAGATTGGTAGAATTTACTGTGTGCACATGCACCGCGTCCATTCCGTCCCGATCAGAAAAAGCGCCTGCGCCGCCTCCCATGCTTTCCGGATAAACGTAGGTTGCCTCCCGCTTGGCGTGCCAACCCGAAACTGAAATGGCCGAGGTGGAATCGTTGCATGACGCCATGCCCGCCTCTGGCGGCATTGCCTGGTAGAGAGCCCCGAAAACGGCGCCGCATAGGCGATTTGAGGTCACAGCGCGCGCAGCAACGGCCGAAGGGGCGCGCGGATTGACGATCGACCGCTCAGGCGCCTTGATGACGATCGGATCGATGCTGCCCTGGTTTGGCATAAGCCCCGGGTCAAGCACGGCGCGTACGCAGTAATAGACGGAAGCCTTCAGTGCGCTGTCAGGCAGGTTGATCGCCCCGCGAGCCTCTGGGCCGGATCCCTCAAAATCCAGCTCGAGGCTATCGCCAGCAACCCGCACCGTGCAGACAATGGGAACCGGCGCGCCGGGAAATCCGTCATCGTCCATGGCCCGCTCAAAGCGATAAGAACCGTCGGGCAGGGCCGCGATCCGGTTCTTCAGCCGGCGGCGGGTGTAGGTGAGGATATCCTCGATCGCCTGGGACACGGAATCCCAGCCCATGCGATCGATCAATTGAAGCAGCATGACCGCGCCGCGCTGATTGGTACCGATCTGCGTGCGCAGATCGAGCAAGCGCTCTTCCGGATCGCGCGTGTTGCACGCGATCAATTCGAGAAGGTCCTCATCAATCGATCCGCCGCGGGCGATCTTGATCACCGGGATCCTGATGCCCTCCTCGAAAATCGAACGCGATACCCCTGAGGTGGAGCCGGGGGTCTTGCCTCCCACATCTGCATGGTGGGCGATGTTGCCGCAAAAGAAGCGCACGACCCCGTCCTGATGCACCGGGCTGATGATCGAGATGTCGGGGAGGTGACTTCCACCTGCCAGATAGGGATCGTTGGCGATGAAGGCATCGCCGGGCGCCATGGAATCGAGCGTGTGACGGGAGAGAATGGTCTCAACCGCCCCCACCATGGCTCCGAGGTGAATGGGAATATGATCGGCCTGCGTAATGAGCCGGCCGCAGGCGTCAAACAAAGCCGTCGAACAATCCCGCCGCTCCTTGATATTCGAGGAGAAGGAGGATCGGATCAGGATCGAGCCCATATCCTCGGCAATTGCCAGAAGACGGTTGGAGAATACGTCCATCTGAACGGGATCGGCGATGCGGTCTGTGCTCATTGAGAGATCCTCACGATGAGGTTGCCCCAGGAATCGATCGAGCCGGTTTGGTCCGGAAGGATGATTGTGGTCGAACTCATTTCGTTGACGACGGCAGGCCCTGGAAACGCAACGCCGGAGGGCAGATTCTGACGCTGGTAAATCGTCGCCTCGCACCATCCGCGCCGGCGGTCGACATAAACAGGCCGCCGCCCGATCACGGCTGCTTCCAGTGAAGGGCCACCGGCCATCTCGCTCTGCGGCGCCTTTTCAACGGCCCCGATGGCGGTGACGCGCGCAGAGACGAATTCGACCGGCCGATGACGGATGTCATAGCCATATTCCTTGATATGCGCTTCGTGAAATCGCTCGATGGCCTGAGGAAGGTCATCAGCCCCCAACCCATCGCACGCGACCTTGATCTCGAAATTTTGTCCGCGATAGCGCGCGTCGAGCACCCGGCGGAACCGTCGCTTCTCGGCGGCTACATTCTCCCGGGACAGCCACTGGTCACCCTCCCCCTCCATCGTTTGGAACAGGGCGAGGACCTCGGTCCAGCGGGAGGGGGTCGCGTCCGAGAAGCAACTGCGGACGTAGTCGGAACTCAGATCGGTGAGGAGCATCCCGCGCGCGCAAACCGTGCCGGGTTCACGGGGAACGAGCACGAGGGGAATGCCGCATTCGACAGCGACATCTGCGGCGTGAAGAGGCCCTGCGCCCCCAAAGGCACACAAAGCGAAGTCACCAATGTCGTAGCCCTTCTCGATCGAGACAGACCGGATGGCACGGCTCATGTTGGCATTGGCAATTTGAAGGATGCCGTGGGCCGCCTCTTCAAGTGACAGTCCGAGGGGTTCGGCGATCAGGTCACGGATGGCCCGTCGCGAGGCCTCGAGATCAACCTGCATCCGCCCGCCCAGAAGCATGCCTGCGTCGAGACGGCCGAGACAGAGATTGGCATCCGTGATGGTGGGCTCCGTACCGCCCTTGCCATAGGCGACGGGCCCAGGCGATGCACCGGCGGAGCGAGGCCCCACATTCAGAGCGCCGGATTCATCGATAGACGCGATGGAACCACCTCCAGCGCCGATCACGTGAATGTCCAGCATGGGGGTCTTGACCGGGTACCCCGCCACGAGGCGGGCGCTCGTGAAGGCCGGCATGCTGTTCGCGATCAGGGATACGTCAGTCGATGTTCCGCCCACATCAAAGGTGATGAGGTTCGCAAATCCAGCCACGCGTCCGATTTCCGCCGCGCCGACAACACCAGCGGCAGGACCGGACACGCAGGTGCGAACAGGACTTTCCTTGACAGTTTCGATGGACATCAGCCCACCATTCGAATGAATCGTATAGGGAGCGACCCGAATGCCGACGGCGCGGACGCGCTCCTTGAAGCGTTCCAGATACTGTCCCATCCGTGGCCCGACGAAAGCGTTGACCGCCGTCGTTGACATCCGTTCGAATTCACGAAACTCCGGCAAGATGTCGGACGAAGCGGTTACATAGGCATCGGGCATCAAGGTGCGAACGAGGGCTTTCGCGCGCTGCTCATGCTCCGGCCTGCGATAGCTGTGCAGGAAGCAGATCGCGACGCTGTCCACATTCTGCTCTGCCAACGCCGCCACAGCGGAACGCAATGATGTTTCATCGAGAGGGATGATGATCTCCCCATCGGGGCCGACGCGCTCCGTCACCTCCAATCGCAGATCCCGCTCAATAAGCGGCGGCGGCTTCTGAACGCGATAGTCATAGATGGAGGGGCGCGCCTGGCGACCGAGTTCGAGGACGTCGCGGAAGCCCTTTGTCGTCAGGAGACCGGTGCGCGCGCCGCGCCGTTCAATGACGATATTGGTCGCCACCGTGGTGCCGTGCCCGAGATAGACCACATCAGCCGCGTCCATGCTGTTCTGGGCCAGCATGAGACGGAGGCCTTCCTCGATCGCCTCAGACGGGTCGTGGGGCGTGGATGAGACCTTGAAGAAGTGCACAGCACCATCGCTTTGATCAAGCACGGTGAAATCCGTGAAGGTGCCTCCGACATCGACACCGATCCTGTATTTTGACTGCATGACGCTCCAGGGCGGTAAAGCCAATTTGTATTATTGTCTTACAAGACTGGCAACCGGGAGATCAAGGCCGCACAGCGGTGTTTCTTCTCCTCCCGACCCATGCCGACGCTGCGCCGAGTGTCACCCGCCCATCTGCCAAACATTGTCGATGCGGTTGCACTGTTCTATGTGAGGTGCAAGCTGAAGGGGAATAGAATGCGTATCATCATGACAATCAGTGCGATTGGAGCCGTTGCGCTCTCTCTCGCCGGCTGCCAAACGGCTGAGCAATCGCTGGCGAGTGCCCAGGCGGTTTGCATGGATGCCGGCTTGCGGCCGGGGACGACAGCCTACGGCCGATGCACGAACGCAACGTATCAGCAGAACGTTGCGAATTCGAATGCGACCGCCAACGCTGTTGCCGTCGGGGCGGCCGCCGGGATCATCGGGGGCGCTGTTATCGCGGCGGAGTCGCGGCCCTATTATGGCGGCTATTACCGGCCCTATGGCTACTACCGTGGCTACTGCAATCGCTGGGGCTGCTACTGATCGGAAGACCGATTGAATCAGGCGGCGCAGCGTGTTCGCGCCGCCACTATCGCGAAATAATCTCCGCCGAATCCGTTCGTCAGTCTCGTAGAGGTACATGACGCGGGTAGCTCCGGTTCGATGGAGCAAACAGGAGAACACGATTGTCACGCCTCGTCGTCGTCTCGAATCGCGTTGCCGTTCCCGATGCCAAGGGGGCTGCAGGAGGCCTTGCTGTCGCCTTGAGGGAAGCCTTTGAGGCCTACCCAGGCCTGTGGTTCGGCTGGAGCGGAAAGGTCGCGGCACAGCCGGCGGCGCAACCGCGGTTGGTCGACAAGGGGCGCGTCCAATATGCTTTGATGGACCTGACATCGATCGATCGACAGGAGTATTACAGCGGCTTCGCCAACCGGGCGCTCTGGCCCACGATGCATTATCGCATCGGCCTGGCTGATTTCTCTCGCGCAGATTATGCCGGGTATCTCCGAGTCAACCGGACATTCGCCTCGGCTCTCGCGCGTTTGCTCAAGCCCGACGATTTGATCTGGGTTCACGATTATCACTTAATCCCGCTGGCATCGGAGCTACGCTCGCTCGGCGTGACCAACCGGATCGGATATTTCCACCATATCCCTTGGCCGGCTCCCGAGGTGTTCGCGACCCTTCCCGGCAGCACCCAGTTGCTGCGAGCGATCATGTCCTACGATCTTGTCGGCGTCCACACCGAGCGCGACGCCGATAATCTGCGGCGTGGACTGGTCCAGGAAATCGGCGCGGTTCAGCACAAGGGCGATGTCCTCGAGCTTGGCGACCGGCGTGCCCTTGTCAAAGGCTTCCCGATCGGCATTGATCTGGCGGGCTTTCAAGCAGCGGCGAACCGCTCGAGCACCCACCCTCTCGTCAGGCAGACGATTGCCGGATTGGGCTCCCGCAATCTGATCATCGGCGTCGATCGGCTGGACTATTCCAAGGGGATTCCGGAGCGCATGGAGTCCTTCGAGCGCTTCCTGATCAGCAATCCGGACCAGCGCGGACGGGTGACGTATTTGCAGATCGCGCCCACCAGTCGGAGCGAGGTTCCTGAATATGCCGAGCTGAGCCGGGCGGTAAACGATACCCTCGGGCGGATCAACGGATCGCTGGGCGAGCCCGGATGGGTGCCGATCCATTATGTCACCAGCACCTATCCGCGCCCCGTGCTGGCCGGCCTCTATCGCCTGGCAAAGGTGGGGCTGGTCACGCCGATTCGCGATGGCATGAACCTCGTTGCCAAGGAATATGTCGCGGCCCAGAACCCGGCAGATCCCGGCGTGCTTGTCCTGTCGAAATTCGCAGGCGCGGCACAGCAGTTGACCGACGCCTTGATCGTCAACCCTAACGACAAGTTCGAGGTTGCCGAGGCGATCCAGGTCGCGCTTCACATGAGCCTCGAGGAACGCATTCACCGCTGGTCGCGAATGATGAAGACATTGAAGTCCCAGGACGTGTCATGGTGGGCCTCGAGCTATCTCAACGCCCTGAAATCACGAAAAGTGCACGGGCCCGCACGGAGTAAAGTGAAGATTGCGGGAACGACCCATTAGCCCAGCCCTTCGGGCAAAGAGCTGCCTACTGCATAAAACATGACGCCAACGCTGATAATTCCGGCAGGTCGTGGATGGTTTCGATGCAGCCGTGATCGATGCCTCCTTTGACGTGATCGTCGCAGGCGTTAGCCTGTGATTGCAGAGCCTCGTGCCCTGCCTCCGTCCCGGTCGAGGGACTTCGCTTCCCTCGGCCGGGACGCCCAAAGGACGAAATCGCGCTGGACGTAGCGACTGCGTTCACCACATCCTTCCAAGAACAACTCAGCTGCATTACCCCCTGATCTCGGCTAGAACTTTGAGCGTGCGATCAGTCGTCGGGTTTCACCTTGGCTCTTGGAGGTCATTATGACGTTTCTCCAGCTATCTCGCCTTGCAGGGCTTTTGGTATTGGGCGCGCTGTGCGCCGGCGGGACGGCCAACGCGCAGTCTTCGCCGCCACCGTCGGTCACGGTTGCCAAGCCGGTCGTTAAAGAGATCACTGAATGGGATGATTTCATCGGGCGCTTCGAGGCGATCAACCAAGTGGATATCCGGTCTCGGGTGCCGGGATATCTGGACAAGGTTCACTTCACCGACGGGACCATTGTGGCCGCAGGCGCGCCGCTCTTCACAATCGATCAGCGACCCTATCGTGCAGCCCTTGAGCAGGCCGAGGCCACGGTCGCGTCAGCCCAGGTGGCCGTGGATTTCTCGTCGAATGATTTGGAAAGAGCGGAATCCCTGCGCCGGTCAGGGAATATTTCTGACCAGGTACTCGATCAGCGTCGATCCACCTTTCGGACTGCCCGCGCCGAACTGGATCGGGCGCAGGCGGCGCTCAGACAGGCCAAGCTTGATCTGGAGTTCACCGAGATCAGGGCGCCAATCGGTGGTCTGATCTCACGCAAGCTGATTTCTGAGGGAAATCTCATCAACGCCAACCAGACTGTGCTGACCAACATTGTCTCGCTCGATCCAATCCACTTCTATTTCGACGTGGATGAAAGGTCTTATCTTGCCTATTCGCGTCAAACGGCCGGCGGCACACAAACGTCGACGGCCACGGCACCGAACAATGTTCAGCTGACCATGACTGACGAGGGCGAGGCGAGACGCTCAGGTCGCCTTGATTTTCTCGACAACCGCCTTGACGCCGCCAGTGGGACGATTCGCGCGCGCGCGATCTTCGACAACAAGGACACCTTTCTGCGGCCTGGACTTTTCGGGCGCGTCAGCCTCAGAGGCTCCAACCCCTATAAGGGCGTGCTGATTCCCGATGAGGCGATTGCGAGCGATCAGGATCGCCGGATCGTCTACCTCGTCTCAGACGACAATTCGATCTCCGCGCGCGTCATCAGGCCAGGCCCAAAAATCGACGGGTATCGGGTGGTTCGCACAGGATTGACGGGCGACGAGACCGTCGTCGTCAATGGGATCGTGCGGGTGCGACCCGGCGTCAAGGTCACGCCGCAGATGACCACGCTCCCGCCTGTTCGCGAGCGCAACGGCACCTGACGCCAGTCACGATCGGAGACCTGCCATGCGGTTTGCTCACTTCTTCGTCGACCGACCGATCTTCGCAACCGTGCTCTCCGTCATCCTCCTCCTCGTTGGCGGGATCGCCTACACGACCCTTCCGGTCGCGCAGTATCCCGAAATCGCTCCTCCGACGATTGTTGTGCGAGCAAGCTACCCGGGCGCGGACGCTCAAACGGTTGCCGCGACTGTCGCCACTCCGCTTGAACAGCAGATCAACGGCGTGGAAGACATGCTCTACATGTCGTCGTATTCCACATCCGACGGATCTCTCTCGCTGACGATTACTTTCAAGCTTGGAACGGACCTCGACCAGGCCCAGGTGCTTGTGCAGAACCGGGTCGCGGTGGCCACGCCCCGATTGCCCCAAGAGGTGCGGACTCTCGGCGTGACGACCTTGAAGAGCTCGCCCGACTTAATGATGGTCGTTCACATGCTCTCCCCAGACGAGACGTACGATCAGCTCTACGTCTCGAATTATGCGCGCAACAACGTGCGTGACGTGCTCTTGCGGCTCAACGGTGTCGGCGACCTCATCATCTTTGGCGAGCGGCAATATTCCTTGCGGGTTTGGCTTGACCCTGAAAAGCTTGCTGCGTTCGGCATGACATCCGGCGACGTGGTGCGCGCCGTCCAGGAGCAAAACGTTCAGGTCTCTGGCGGCGCCCTTGGCGCGCAGCCCGCGCCGACAGACAACGCCTTTCAGGTTGTCGTGAAGACGCAGGGGCGATTTGAGGATCCGAGGCAGTTTCGCCAGATCATCGTGCGATCGACCGGCGACGGCAGGCTCGTCCGCCTGCAGGATGTCGCCCGGGTTGAACTCGGCGCCCAGGACTACGTCACGAATTCCTACCTTAATGGCAAACCCGCCGTCGCACTCGCCATTTTCCAACGACCAGGCACGAATGCGCTTGCCGCCGCTGACGACATCGTGAGGACAATGGGAGAGCTCAAGCAGAGGTTTCCTCCGGGGCTGGCCTACGAGATCGTCTACAACCCCACCGAATTCATCGCAGAGAGCGTACACGAGGTGTACAAGACGCTTTTTGAGGCGGTGATCTTGGTCGTCATCGTGATTTTGGTGTTCCTGCAATCCTGGCGCACCGCGATCATTCCAATCATCGCTATTCCGGTGTCGCTGATCGGCAGCTTCGCCGTGATGGCCGCACTGGGCTTTTCGATCAACACCCTCACCCTGTTCGGCATGGTCCTGGCCATCGGAATCGTCGTCGATGACGCGATCGTGGTGGTGGAAAATGTCGAGCGCAATATCGCGCTGGGGCTCAACCCAAGAGACGCCGCGCACAAGACAATGGACGAGGTCGGCGGCGCAGTCCTGGCCATTGCTCTTGTGCTGGCGGCAGTGTTCATTCCGACGGCGTTCATCCCTGGCATCACAGGCCAATTCTATAGGCAGTTCGCCCTGACGGTCGCTGTCTCGACGCTGATTTCAGCCTTCAACTCCCTGACCCTGTCGCCCGCACTTGCGGCACTTCTCCTGAAGCGGCACTCTCATGAACCTCCACGTCATGTGATCGCCCGCGCAGGCAAATGGGCAGCCAACCGTTTCAATCGCGGATTCGATTCCATGGCAGGCGGCTATGCTAAGTCGGTGGGCGGTCTTGTGCGGCACAAGCTCATTGTCTGGCCCATCTATCTCGGTCTCCTTGCTGGCACTTTGTGGGTGGCGAACGCTGTGCCGCGCGGCTTCATTCCGACGCTCGATCAAGGCTATGCGATCGTGGTCGTTCAACTGCCCGACGGATCGTCGCTGTCGCGCACCGACGCGGTCGTTCAGCGCGCATCCGAAATCCTGCGGGAGACGCCTGGCGTCCAGGACGCCATTGCTTTTGCAGGGTTCTCAGGCGCGACCTTCACCAACGCGCCGAATGCCGCTGCCATCTTCGCGCGCTTCAAGCCTTTCGAGGAGCGGATCGCCAATCGCCAATCGGCAAGCGCAATCATCGGTCAGTTGTTCGGCCGTCTGCAGACGATTCAGGAAGCCTTCATCATCGCGATCCCGCCGCCGCCCGTGAGCGGCCTGGGGAATTCCGGCGGCTTTCGAATGCAGTTGCAGGAGCGCTCCGGCGATGATCTTGACCGCGTTCTCGCGGCAGCGTTCGAATTGATGGGTCGGGCACGACAGAACCCGAATCTCTCGGGCGTTTTCACGACCTTCTCGGCCAGCTCCCCGCAGATCTACCTCGAGATCGACCGCGTGAAGGCGCGCATCCTCAATGTGCCTATCGCGAATATTTTCGAGACATTGCAGGTCAATCTCGGCACGGCCTACGTGAACGACTTCAATTTTTTGGGACGCATCTGGCAGGTACGAGCCCAGGCTGATCAGCGGTTCCGCGTCGAACAAGCCGATATCAATCGCTTGCGGGTGCGCTCGTCCACCGGCGCCCTGGTGCCGCTCGGCACTCTGGTGGAGATGCGGGATGTCGCCGGCCCGGACCTTGTCCAGCGCTTCAACATGTACACCTCGGTCCCGCTTCAGGGGAACGCTGCGCCCGGCGTGTCGTCGGGAACCGCGCTTGATACGATGGAGACATTGGCCCGCGAGATTCTTCCTCAAGGGACGAGTTTCGAATGGACTGAACTGGCCTTTCAGGAACGGCAGACTGGCAACACGGCGTCGCTGATCTTTGCACTCTCCGTGCTTTTTGTGTTTCTCGTCCTCGCCGCTCAGTATGAGAGCTGGTCGCTGCCGATCGCCATCATCCTCGTTGTTCCGATGGCCGTTCTGTCGGCACTGGTGGGCGTGATGATACGCGGGATGGACAACAACATCCTGACCCAGATCGGCCTCGTGGTGCTGGTCGGCCTGGCGGCGAAGAACGCGATCCTGATCGTTGAATTTGCCAAGCAGGCAGAGGATGAGCAGGGTCTCGGACCCATCCCGGCCGTTGTGGAGGCCTGCCGCCTGCGCCTGCGCCCGATCCTGATGACTGCGTTCGCATTCATCCTGGGGGTTGTGCCTTTGGTAATCGCAACTGGCCCCGGCTCAGAAATGCGCCAGGCCCTCGGGACTGCCGTGTTCGCTGGAATGCTCGGCGTCACCGTGTTCGGCCTGTTCCTGACGCCGGTCTTCTACGTCACGATCCGGCAGATCTCGCTCTGGCTCGGCCGGAAGAGCATGTCTGAAACCTCTCACCTGGCGCAGAGCGAAGCCGCCGAGTAGCGTCGCCATGCTGCACTGCAATAACGATCATCTGCTCCAGACGGGTGACAACACCGGTTGCCAATCCATATCATGAGGCTCCGCGGATTGTTCGATCCGCCGATGAGGTGTTCGATGTTGATCGGTGTTCCGTCAGAAATCAAAGACAACGAAGCTCGCGTCGGGCTTATTCCGACCTCTGTCCACGAACTGGTGCACCATGGCCATCGCGTGATGGTGCAATCGGGCGCCGGGCTCGGCGCAGGGCTTACGGATTCAGACTATATCCACGCCGGGGCAGAGATCGTCGACGGACCGGATCGGATCTTCGCCGATTCCGATATGATCGTGAAGGTCAAGGAACCGCTCTCCGAGGAGCGCAAGCGCCTTCGTCCCGGACAGGTCCTGTTCACCTATCTGCATCTGGCGCCGGATCCGGAACAGACCCGCGACCTCATCGCATCCGGCGCCATCTGCATCGCCTATGAAACCGTCACGTCGCCGTCCGGCGCCCTGCCCCTCTTGACCCCCATGTCCGAAGTCGCCGGGCGGCTGGCGCCCCAGGTGGGCGCGCACGCCTTGGAGAAATCACAGGGCGGCCGGGGAATTCTTCTCGGCGGTGTGCCCGGAGTGCCCGCAGCCTCGGTGGTGATCATCGGGGGCGGCGTTTCCGGCACCCATGCGGCGACCATCGCCATCGGCATGGGCGCGCGCGTCACGGTCGTCGATCGATCCGCGGACGCGCTCAAGCGCCTTTCGGCGCAGTTCGGCAGCGCGATTTCGACGGTCTACTCGACCCGCAGCGCCATCGCCGATCTTCTCAAGGAGGCTGATCTGGTGATCGGTGCCGTCCTGATCCCCGGTGCTGCCGCGCCCAAGCTTGTCACCCGCGAGATGATTGGGTCGATGAAAAAGGGGGCTGTTGTCGTAGACATCGCCATCGACCAGGGAGGCTGCTTCGAGACATCGCACGCCACGACGCATTCCAACCCGACCTATCTGGTGGACGGTGTGGTTCACTACTGCGTTGCCAATATGCCAGGAGCAGTCGCGCGCACATCGACCTTCGCTCTCAACAACGCGACGCTGCCGTTCGTCCTCGCCCTGGCCGATCTCGGCTGGCAGGAAGCGCTCCTGCGCGATCGTCACCTGCTCGCCGGCCTGAATGTGTGCAGAGGTGAGCTGACATGCGAACCTGTGGCTGAGACTCAGGGACTGGTGTTCGTCGATCCCCTTCTCGCCGTCCAGCGAGGGTAACCGAGCGGGCGTGGAAACTGCATTCGGTTTCAACGCGAGAAAACATCACGCCCTCCACGGCCTGTTGTTTCTGAGAGCGCCATCAACATTCTGAAAAGAGACGGCTTTTTGGGAATATCTGGCTTGTCCGCCTGTGGAAGGCGCTCTCCTGCAGCGCTTGCTGTGAGCATCTGCAATATATTTTAAGCTTGAAGTGTATTCTGTCGCGTGCTTCCCTTTCGTCGTCAGTCAGGTCCTGATCCAAAAATGATCACGGGCGGCTGCCAGGTCGCGCTTCGACGTTCCAGGACGGGCAACGTTCACACGACGCATCACAGGGGATGAGCATGCACCGCTTCACTTCACCCAAGGCAGTTGGCGCGGCAGCAACTGCCGCCCTCCTCTCGGCCACCCTCGCCAGCGCGGCACACGCCGCCAATATGAGCTTTGCCACACCGGGCGATGCTTACACGCTCGATCCGCATGCCATCAACAATACCTTCGTGCTCTCGATTCTCGGAAACGTTTACGAGCCGCTGGTCCGTCGCGCCGGTGACCTGTCCCTTGAGCCTGCACTCGCAAGCGCGTGGAAGCAGACAGATCCCTCCACGTGGCGTTTCGATTTGCGCCGTGGCGTGAAGTTCCAGGACGGTTCCGAATTCAACGCCGATGATGTGGTCTTCTCGTTCGATCGCGCCCGCGCGGGCGGTGTGAAGAACATGCTGACGACGATCGATTCCCTGACGAAAGTCGACGACTACACCATCGATATCAAGACAAAGGGTCCGGATCCGATCCTGCCCCAGGAATTGACCAGCTGGTACATCATGGATTCCGGCTGGGCCGAGAAGAACAACGCGGCAAAGCCTGGATCCGCCGACAATAAGACAGAGACGTTTGCCAGTCGGAATACAAACGGCACCGGGCCTTTCAAGGTGGTCGAACGCGATCCCAGCGTGAAAACCATCTTCGAGAAGAACGCAACCTGGTGGGACAAGCCCGTCCACAACCTAGACAAGGTGACATTCTTCGTCATTCCGAATGCGGCAACCCGGGTTTCTGCCCTCGTCTCGGGCGAGGTCGATCTCATTGACGGGCTTCCGCCCCAGGATGCCGAGCGCATCAAGACGGCCGAGAGCCTGAAAGTCGTCTCCGGTCCCGATCTGCGGGTCATCTACCTGCAGCCAGACATGGCGCGTGACGAACTCCAATACAGCAGCGTGAAGGGAAAGAACCCGTTCAAGGATGTCCGCGTGCGGCAGGCCATGCAACTGGCGGTCGACGTGGTGGCGATCCAGCAGAAGGTCATGCGTGGTTTCTCGGTCCCGACCGGCACGTTGATCGCCAAGGAAGTCAACGGTTACGATGCCGAATCCGGCGCCGTGATCAAACCTGATGTCGCCAAGGCCAAAGCCCTGCTTACAGAGGCTGGTTATCCTGACGGCTTCTCTGTAACACTGGACTGCACCAACGATCGCTTCATGAACGATGAGGCCATCTGCATTGGTGTCTCGGGCTCTCTGGCGCGCATCGGCATCAAGGTGGAACCACGGGCACAGACAGTCGGAAAATGGGCCCAGCAGATCAACCCGCCCGGCTACAATACCAGCTTCTCTCTCGTGGGATATACGCCCGCCACTTATGACGCCCACAACTTCCTCCAGACAATTGCGGGAAGCCGCAACGCAGAGGCGGGACGGGGCGTGTTTAACATCGGTGGCTACTCGAACCCAAAGGTGGATGAACTGATCGCGCAGATTCAGATCGAGACCGACACAACCAAACGGTTGGCCGCGATCAAGCAGGCATTTCAGATCATCAAAGCAGACGCGGGCTTCATTCCCGTTCATCAGCAGATGATCATCTGGGGCGTCAAGAAGAACATCGACGTGGTACAACCTGCCGACGGCAGTCTCCCGCTTCGCCTCGTCACCGTGAAGTAAGGGCGGTTCATGGTCGCCGAGACAGCCGACATTCTCGCTCGCCTGGTCGGCTTCCCGACTATCAGTGCTGCATCCAACCTCAGCCTTCTCGACTATGTCGAGGAGGAGGTGACTCGGTTCGGTGCCCGGGTGAGGCGTTTTCCGAACGCGGAGGGCGACAAGGCCAACCTCCTCGTGTCCGTCGGGCCGGACGAGCCTGGCGGGATCGTCCTGTCGGGTCACACCGATGTTGTGCCGACCGATGGGCAGATCTGGACCGGCAATCCCTTTGAGCTTCGCCGACAGAATGACCGGCTGATCGGCCGCGGTGCCACGGACATGAAAGGCTTTCTCGCCTGCTGTCTTGCCGCATTGCCGACGATTTCCGCGCAAGGGCTGCGTCGGCCGGTCCATTTCGCCTTCTCGTACGATGAGGAGGTTGGCTGCACCGGCGTCGGGCCGATGGCCGAATGGATCGGATCCTCGGCGCTTGCGCCCAAATTCGCCGTCATTGGTGAACCGTCATCCATGGAGTTCGTCAGCGCTCATAAGGGCGGCCTCATCGGATGGGCGACCGTTAAGGGCAAGCCGGGCCATTCATCGCAACCAGATCGCTACGTGAATGCGGTCATGGTGGCATCGCAATTGGTGGCGTTCATCGAGACCCTTCGCGTTGGGATGCGCGACGGCCCATTCTTTGAAGGCCTCGATCCTCCCTATTCGACCATCCAAGTGAACCAGATTGCGGGCGGCAGCCACGGCAACATCGTCGCAGAGACCTGTCGGTTCTTCTGGGAGATGCGGATCATCCCGGGCCAAAGTCCCGATGCGGTCTTCGACACCATCAAGCGCTATGCTCACGATGTGCTCGAACCCGCGATGCACCGCGTCGATCCGGGAACCGGCATCATGTTTGAGGTACAGGCTTCCATCCCCGCACTCGCGCCCAACGACGACACCGATCTCGAACGGGACATTCTCGCCCTGCTCGGAAAATCGCAAACCTTGCGTGTTCCCTACGGGTCTGAGGCGGGCATCTTCCAGCAGGCCGGCATCCCCTCGATGATCATTGGACCCGGCGACATCGCCGATGCCCATCAGCCAGACGAGTCCATCGGGGTTCTGGAACTGTCCGATTGCGTGGAATTTCTGACCCGTCTGACGCGCACCTATTGCTGAGGACAATCTGACTCATGCTTCGCTATTTCGCGTCACGGACGTTCCAGGCGGTGATCGTGCTGTTCATCATCAGCCTGATCGGCTTTGCACTCGTGGCAAATCTCGGCGATCCGCTGGCGGCCTTGCTCAGTCCCGATGCAACGGAGGCGCAGCGTGCCGAACTGGCGGCGTCGCTGAACCTGAACGCGTCATTTGCGGAGCGTTTCCTGAGCTTTTTCGGCGGATTGTGGCGGGGCGATTTCGGCATCTCCTATCGCACTCATGAACCCGTCGCCCATCTCATCTGGGATCGTCTCCCCGCGACGATCGAGCTGGCTTTTGCGAGCCTCATCCTCACGCTCGTGATCGGAATTCCGGCGGGCGTTCATTGCGGCGTGCATCCAAAATCGATGCTGTCACGGGCCATCATGTTCTCGTCGATCATCGGCGTGACATTACCAACTTTCGTTGCCGGAATTCTTCTCATCCTTGTCTTCGCGGTGAAACTCGCGTGGCTGCCATCCTTCGGGCGCGGCGGGGTCGTCGATCTCGGGTTCTGGAAGACCGGACTTCTGACAGCATCGGGATGGCGTGCGCTGATCCTGCCCGCCATCACGCTATCGCTGTTTCAGGTCACCTTCATCATCCGAATGATCCGCACCCAGTTGCTGGAGGTTGGCCAAACCGAATATATCCGTTTCGCGCGCGCGCGCGGCCTCACCGAAAGCCGGGTCTGGTATCTGCACGCCTTGAAGAACACGCTCCTACCCGTGGTCACAATCATCGGCCTTCAACTCGGAAACATCATCGCGTTTTCAGTGGTCACCGAGAGCGTCTTCGCTTGGCCGGGGGTCGGCCTTCTCTTCCTGCAATCAATCCAGTCTGCCGATATCCCTGTGATCTCGATCTATCTCATCCTCATCGGCGCGATATTCATCATCATCAACCTCATCGTGGAGCTGACCTACCCGGTCATCGATCCGCGGGTTCTCAGGAGCCGGTGATGTCGATCGCGACTGAAACACTCTCTCACCGCAATCGCGCCATCCAAGGTTTGGAATGGCTATGGCAGTCCGTCCGCACGGCCCCGGGGCCGAGCCTCGCAGGGCTCATTGCTCTGTCTCTGGTGCTGTTTGCTTTCGTCGTTCCGCTCGTGATCAGCAGTTCCCCATTCGATCCTGCAAATGCCGATCTGCTCAACTCTTTGAACCCACCCTTCTGGTCCGAAGGGGGGAGCATGGTGTTTCCCCTTGGCACGGACGATCAGGGACGGGATCTTCTGACGGCTTTGGCCTTCGGCCTCAGGACATCACTGATCGTCGGCATCCTGTCCGTCATCATCGGCCTGGTCATCGGCGTCTCGTTGGGGCTTATCTCGGGATTTGCCGGAGGCGCTGTCGACACAATCATCATGCGGGCTGCCGACGTGCAACTCGCCTACCCCGCCCTGCTCCTGGCCATGATCATCGATGGCGCCATGCGTCAGGCGCTCGGGACGTCGCGCGATACCAACACGGCCATTGCCATCGTCGTGGTGTCGATCGGCATTTCGTTCTGGGTCCAGTATGCCAGGACAATCCGCGCATCCGTCCTTGTGGAGAGGGAGCAGGACTACGTGGCCGCCGCGCGGGTTACCGGTCGGAGCCGGCTCGCGATCATCGCCCTTCACATTCTTCCCAACATCATGGCACCGGTTCTCGTCATTGCCACGATCAATCTCGCCATCGCGATCATCACGGAGGCGACGTTGAGCTTTCTGGGCATCGGCATTCCGCTCACGCAGCCATCGCTCGGAACACTGATCCGTAACGGCAACAATTTCCTGCAATCCGGCGAATGGTGGATCGTCGCGTGGCCTTGCGCGGTGCTCATGCTCTTCGTGTTCTCCGTCAACGTGTTCGGAGACCACTTGCGCGATGTCTTCAACCCGCGCCTCAGAACGAGGCGCTGAGGATGACACCCATTCTTGAGGTCAATGACCTCACCGTCACCATGAAGCGCCCCTTCAGGACGCTGACAGCTCTGGACCGTGTAACGCTCACTATCGGCAAGGGCGAGGTCCTGGGGCTCGTGGGCGAGTCGGGAGCCGGAAAGTCGCTGACCGGTGCGGCGATCGTGAACCTCCTCGTCCCGCCCCTGCGGCAGACAGGCGGCTCCATCGCTCTCGCCGGGAGGCGCATCGACACGCTATCGCGCGACGACATGCGCAAGGTTCGCGGGAGAGAGATCGGTTTCATCTTCCAGGATCCCTCGACCAGTCTCAATCCGGTTCTCTCCATCGGGCACCAACTCATTGAAACGATGATGACCCACCTTCCGATCGGTCGCGACGAGGCACGCCGCCGTGCCATCGCGTGGATCGACCGGATCGGGATTCCGGAAGCCGAGCGGCGGCTCGACCAGTATCCCCACGAATTCTCCGGTGGCATGCGCCAGCGCATCGTGATCGCGCTCGCGCTTTGCGCCGAACCCTCCCTCGTGATCGCGGACGAACCGACGACGGCTTTGGATGTGTCGGTTCAGGCGCGGGTGCTGCAGTTGCTGAAAGACCTGCATGGGGAGACGGGCGTTGCCATGCTGCTGATCACCCACGATCTCGGTGTCATCGCGAAGATGGCTGACAGGGTCGCGGTTCTGTACACGGGTCGCGTGGTTGAGATCGGCCCCACATCCGCAATCCTCAACAGCCCTCATCACCACTACACGCACGGCCTGATGAAGGCGACGCCGACACCGAACATGCAGACCCAGAGGCTCGATGCCATACCGGGTTCCATGCCCAATCTCGCGGCGATTCCGAGCGGGTGCTCATTCCATCCCCGGTGCCCGCGCAGCGACGCGACCTGCCGTGATCATCTTCCGCGGCTGTCCGGGGTTGAAAGCGGATTTGCGTGCTGGCACCCCCTGTCTGCTGGAGGCACCTCATGACGCGGGATGATCTCCTCGCCCTTGACGGCGTCAGTCGTACCTTTGGCGGCCAACCGACGTTTCTCTCCGGTCTTCTTGGCCAGAGCAATCAGGGAACCCGCGCGGTCGATTCGGTCAGCCTGACGATTCGACGCGGCGAAACGCTGGGGCTCGTCGGAGAGAGCGGTTGCGGAAAATCAACGCTCGCGCGGATCGTCGCCGGTTTGATCAAGCCTGACCGCGGAACGATCACGTTCAAGGGTCGACCCAGCGCATCCGCGGCGTCAGCACGGCCTCGGGTTCAGATGATCTTTCAGGATCCCTTTTCATCGCTGAATGGACGCTGGACCGTCGGGCGCATCGTTGCCGAACCCATTCGCGTTCACAACCTGCGCAAGGGTTCGGCTGTCCGCGATCGCGTGGCGGAATTGCTTGAGCAGGTTGGTCTCTCAGCGGCCGATGTGGTCAAGTATCCGCATGAATTTTCGGGCGGCCAGCGCCAGCGTATCGCTATTGCACGCTCACTGGCCGGAGAGCCCGATTTTCTCATTCTGGACGAGCCGACAAGCGCCCTCGACGTCTCCGTTCAGGCGCAGATCCTGAATCTCCTGAAGGATCTGCAACGGGACTTGGACCTGACTTACTTCTTCATCACGCACAATCTCGGCGTCGTCCGGGTGATCGCGGACAGGATCGGCGTGATGTATCTGGGCCAGATCGTGGAGATTGCCGACAATCCCACGCTCTTCGAGGCGCCGCGCCACCCCTATACCCGTCTGCTCCTCGATGCAGCCCTCGATCTGGATACCTCGGACCTGTCGCTCCATCCCATTCCTGGCGAATTGCCCAGCCCGCAGTTTCCGCCACCCGGCTGTCGGTTTCAGTCCCGCTGTCCGCGAATGAAGCAGATTTGCATCGACGTTGAGCCGGTGCTGACTTACGAGGGAGAGAGCGCCGTTCGCTGCCACTTTCCACTATTGTCGGACAGACAGGCATCCTTCCCGGCGTAGTGGTCTGCTGGTCAGCGGCATCACGGCTTCTGTCGCGTTTGCGAAGGTTAAAGATCCTCATGCGCCGATCTCTTGATACGCTCGCCATCTGTACGGTGCTGGTTCTGTGCGCAAGTTGGGGACTGCAGCAGGTCACCGTCAAGCTGGCCCTGCCGACATTTCCCCCGATGACTCAGATGACGATCCGCTCCGTAGGCGCAGGCGCGATGGTTCTGGTCTGGTGCATGTTCACGGGACGCGGGAAGCTGCTGGCGCGCGACGGCAGCCTGTTTTGGGGTCTGTTCGCCGGATCCCTCTTCGCCATCGAGTTCATGATGATCTATACCGGCCTGCAATGGACCGAGGCGAGCCGCGGCACCGTGTTCATGTACACCGCGCCGTTCTTCGTCGCACTTGGCGCCATGTGGCTTCTGCCCGAGGAACGATTAACTCCCATCCAATGGGTGGGCCTTCTCCTCTCGTTTCTGGGCGTCGTGCTCGCGCTTGGCATGCCGAGTCTCGCGCGTTCTCCCCTCGCCTTCTCAGGCGACCTCCTGATCCTCATGGGCGGCGCCTTGTGGGGAGCAACCACGCTTGCCATCAAGGCAAGCCCCCTGCGCGCAATCTCGCCGGAAAAAGTCCTTCTGTATCAGCTCGGCATGGGGGCGGTTGCGGGCGTCATCGGCATGCTGGTCCTGGGAGAAAGGCTCGGAGCGCCGACGACAGCAGCCGTCTGGGCGATGATCTATCAGACGGTCTGGGTCGCTGGCATCACGTTCCTGCTGTGGTTCAAGCTGCTGGCCATCTATCCGGCCAGCAGATTGCAGGCGGGCACATCCCTGTCGCCCTTGTTCGGGGTACTTGGGGCTTTCGTCATTCTCGGTGAACCGTTATCGATCAGCCTCGTGCTGGCTGCCCTGCTTGTCGTGTCCGGCGTCATTCTGGTCAATCGACGATAAGGACAAAAGACAATCAAACGGTCGCGGGACGCCGCCGGCGAAGCCGCCGCCCCGTCTGCTCTTCGAGCGCCGTTTCCAGAATGATGAGTCTCTGCTCGGTAATCTCGGTGATCCTGGCAGGGTCGCCATTCTCGATCGCCTGCATCATCCTCTCGACGAGTTCGATCGCGAGCGCGAGGTCCGCCCTCGTATGCAGCGTCTTGTAGCGAAGCGGCTCCACCCAGTGCAGGAGGAGATCCATCAATCGGACAATCAGACTGTTGCGTGTCGCGCGCGCAATCGCCAGATCGAACCGCATCGTGGCGATGATGGTCGAATGGACGTGATCCGGAGTAATGGTTTTTGCCGACGGCTTTGGCAACGATCCCAAACCGAACGCAATCGCCTCGCGCATCAGGTCGTAGTCGTCATCTTCCGCATATTGCGACGCAATCTGGGTCACCCAGGGAAGAATCAGGCGGCGAACTTCGAGCGCTTCGTCGATCTCACCGGGGCGCATTTCGGGCGACACGGCAATAAACCCGAGCGGCACGATCTCGCTCGTGACGAAAGTGCCGCCCCCGGCACCGGGCCTCACCGTCAGGATATTCGCCTCAACGAGCAGCTTCACGGCTTCGCGAACCGTCGGGCGGCTGACCTGCATCTGCTCGGCCAGGCTGCGCTCGGAGGGAAGACGCGAGCCGATGCGGAAGAACCCTGTCCTTACGGCATCCGCAAGCCGCCGGGCCACCTCTTCACTGGGAAGGGTGACACGCACCGGCTCGAAATGCCTGATCGCGGCTTCGTTCTTCATAATACCCGTTCGTCGATCCACTCACACTGAGGCCCCACGGCCGCAACCCTGTCACGCCCCCAGATAGGCTTTTTCGATTGCCGGATCACGTGAAATTTCAGTTGGTGTGCCCTGCGCAACTATACGCCCCAGCTCCATGACATAGACATAGTCAGCAACCCGGAGCGCTTGCTCGGCATTCTGCTCGACAACGAGGAACGTCGTGCCCTCACGCCTTCTGATTTCAAGAATTGCCGAGAACAGTGCCTCGAAGATCAACGGCGCGAGCCCGAGCGAAGGCTCATCGAGCAGGATCAGCTTCGGGCGCGCCACCAGGGCACGGGAAACAGCCAGCATTTGTTGCTCGCCTCCCGATAGCGACCAGCCCAATTGATCCTTTCGCTCCTTCAGGCGCGGAAAAAGCTCGTGAACCTGCGCAAGCGCGGCATCCCAGCCGCCGGGAGCCTTCCGGGTGGCGGCGGTGCGCGCAACCATCAGGTTTTCCTGCACGGTCAGGCCCGGAAACACGCGTCGGCCCTGGGGAACATGGCTGATTCCCCTGGCGACGATGGACTCGGCAAGCATGTTCTGAATGGGCTGCCCCTCGAAGAGGACTTCGCCAGACATCGCCCGCAGCAGGCCGGAGAGTGTATTCATGAGCGTTGTCTTGCCGGCGCCATTGGCGCCCAGCACAGCAACGATCTGGCCAGGCTCGACCTTCAGAGACATGCCATGCAGGACGGCGATCTCGTTGTACCCGGCGTGGAGGTTGTCAATGGTGAGCATGGCGCTTCCGACCGAGATAGGCGGCGATGACGTCTTCGTTCTCGCGGATGGAGCGGGGATCACCCTCGGCAATCTTGCGTCCGAAATTGAGCGCGACGATGCGGTCCACGAGGCCCATCACGAACCGCATATTGTGCTCGATGACGATGACAGCGATACCTGAGGCCTTCAAAGTTCGGATGAACACCGCCAGTTCCTCGGCTTCGCCCTGTGACAGCCCGGCGCAAGGCTCGTCCAGCATCAAGACGGACGGCTCTGACGCGAGAGCACGCGCCACCTCGAGAAGCCTGCGCTGGCCGTAAGAGAGGCTCGAAGGCTCGGCGTCCATATAGCGGGCGATGCCGACCCGTTCGAGAAGCGAGCGAGCGCGCTCCCGCGACTCTCGTTCTTCTCGCCGAGCAAAGGGCGAGCCCAGAATGCTGCCGAAAAGGGTGGAGCGCATGCGACAGGTTCGACCGACCAGGACATTCTGCCCGACGCTCATGCCCTGGAAGATCTGCAGGTTCTGGAATGTCCGGGCAAGGCCGGCCGACGCAATGGCGTTTGGAGGCAGGCCGGTGAGCGTGCGCCCACGATGGACAACCGTGCCGCCATCGGACGCGTAGACGCCGGAGAGGATATTCAGCATCGTCGATTTGCCGGAACCGTTGGGCCCGACAAGACCGAGAATCTGGCCTTCCTCCAGTGTGAAGCTCACACCATCGACCGCCGTGAGCCCGCCGAAGACTTTGCTGACGTTGTTGACTTCAAGAAGCGCGCTCATGCGATCAGCCGTGCTCGTTTGAGGAGACGACGCCCGAGACCCGCAAGCCCATCCGGCATGCCGATGACGCAGAGCCAGATGGCGATCCCGAAGACGATGAGATAGTAGTCCTTCACGAAGCGGAGCGCCTCGGGCAGGACGATCAGGAGCGCAGCCCCGACCACCGGGCCGACGACCGTCCCGCGGCCACCGATCAACACCATGGCCAGCAACGTTGTCGTCAGCCCCAGACCGAAGAATTCCGGGCTGATGAACCGCATCGTGTGTGCGTAGAGGCTGCCGGCGATGCCCGCCAGGACGGCGCTGATCGCAAACGACATCATCTTCATGGCCGACGTATTGACGCCGCACACTTCCGCTCCAATCTCGGCATCGCGGATCGACATGAAAGCGCGTCCAAACCGCGAAATCTTGAGGCGCCACACGAACAGGATGGCGAGAACCGCAAAGAACAGAAGCAAGTAGTAGAGCGGCGTCGCCTGTCTGAACGAGTAACCGAAGATGTCAGGCCGCGGAATCCCCGACAACCCGGACGAGCCATGGGTGAGGCTATCCGCGCTGCGGATGACCAAGCGGATGACCTCGCCCAAGGCCAGCGTCAGCAGGGTGAGATAGTGACCCTTGATCCGCAGCGCCGGAATCGCGATGAGGAAGCCGATAAATCCGGTGAGAACAGCAGCCCCCAGAAGACCGACGAGAAACGGCGCGCCCGTCGACATGACAAGGATCGCGCTCGTATAGGCCCCGATTGCGAAAAGCCCGATATGGCCGAATGACAGCAGGCCCGTGAAGCCGAGCAGAACGTCATATCCCAATGCCAGGATGATGAAGATGAGAGCTTGATGGGCAATGCCGAGTTGGTAATTGCTCTTCAGGACGAGCGGAAGCAGAATTGCAATGACAAGCAGCACGACGAGCGCGAGCGCCTTGTAGAGGCGAGACCTTGCGCGAACGGTATCGACCATCACAGCTTCTCCGCAATCCGCTCGGGAAAGAGACCGCGCGGCCGCCACAGCAGGACCGCGATGATGATGACGAACGAGATACCATCCTTGTATTCGGACGACACGTAGGACGCCCCCAGCGCCTCGACGATTCCAATGATGAGCCCGCCGAAAACCGCGCCCTTCAGGCTTCCCCAGCCACCGACGATCGTGGCGGCCAATCCCTTCAGCATCAGACCGAAGCCCATGGTGGTCGTGACAACGAAAAGCGGCGCCACGAGAAAGCCCGCGAGACCCGCCAGGGCCGCTGAGAGGCAATAGGCGAAGGTTCGCATGTGCCGGATGCGGATGCCCATCAGTCGCGCGGCCGTGGGATCCTGCGCTGTCGCCTGCAGGCGAAGGCCCATATCGGTCCCGGTCAGCCAGATCTGCAATCCGCCAATCAGGATGACAGCGGCTGCGATGATCAGCATGTTGTGCGGGAAGACGGAGATCCCGCCGATATCGATCACCCCGGTCCCGAAGAAGGTGGGAAGCGTCAGCGCATACGGTCCCCAGATGAGGGTCGCCAAGGCCTGCATCGTCACGGCAATGCCGATGGTCGCCGTCACCGTGGTCAGGAAGTGCTTGCCTTCAAGAGGCGTGAACACGATCCATTGGAAGAGGTAACCCATCGCGGTGCAGATCAGCACGGTGAGAAGAAGCGCCAGCCAGAGCGGCAAGCCGAAGACGCTGACCAGCGTCACCCCGATGAACCCCCCATAGGTGACCCATTCGCTATAGGCGAAGTTGACGACGCCGGCGGCGGCGATCGTCAGCGTGAAACCGAGCGCCACGAAGGCATAAATGCAGCCCATCGTGACGCCGCTCAGGGCAACTTGGAGGAAAGTGTCCATCGGGAGATCGCGGCTGCTATTTCACGTTTGCTGCAAGCTTCAGCTTACCGTTCTCGATCTGGACGATGGCAACGCTTTCGCCGCCGTCTCCCTTGTCCGCATAGGTGTAGGTGTTGCCGATGCCCTTGTAGTCCTTGACGGTCCGCAACTCCTTCACCAGCGCGTCCTTGTCGGTGCCGACCTTGGCAATCGCGGCCGCCACCATCATGACGCCGTCATAGTATTCAGCTGCCGAGTAGTCAGGCTCAAGGTTGAAGGTCTTGCGGTACCGATCAGCCCAATCCTTGTGAGCCGGGTCGTCGGCGGGCAGTGAATCCACGGTCCCGTAGATCCCGTTCGAGGCATCCGGCTGGTAGAGCTTGAGGGTCGTGGGCAGCACGCCGGCATTCGACAGGATGACCTTCATGGTGAGGCCAAGCTGCTTGATCTGTTGAACGGCGACGACAAAGTTCGGGGGATCACCCGACACAATGAGAACATCGGCATTGGCATTCTTGATGCGCAACAATTGCGGCGTCAGATCGCGATCGGCGCCCTCGAAAGTCTCGACGATAGCGGGCTTCATGTTGAGCGACTTCAGCGTATCTTCAATCGCGATCCGCCAGCCATTGCCGTATTCATTGCTCGAGCGCAGCACGGCGATGTTTTTTGCCCCAAGGTCTTTGACGGCGAATCGCACGGCTGCGGCAGGAACGCGAACGTCGCTCGTCCGAATGCGGAACAAGGGGGGCACACCCTTCTTGTCGAGGGCGAGCTGCGCCGATGCTGCGCCGGTGAGCGTCGGAATATTCTCGTCCTGGATGGTGCCGATCTGCGAGAGCACGAATCCACTCAATGTGGTGTTCATGATCGCAACAGGATCCTGGCCGATGATGCGGTTGAAGGCATTCACTGCGCCGGTCTGCTCGCTACCCGTGTCCTCAATGACGAGGTTGATCTTCTTGCCGCCGATCCCGCCCTTGGCATTCAGGTCCTCAACCGCGAGCTTTGTCCCGTTGACGAGCGGTGCCTCTCCGCCCGCGAAGGCACCGGTGGTTCCCACCACCATGCCAAGTGTCAACGTGGATTGGGCGGATGCCGAAGTGAGCATGCCAGCCGTCAGAAGGGCGGCGGCGACCGACCTTGAAATCATTCGCATGGTATTCCCTCTTGTTTCTGCAGGGCGGCATGGCTGCCCCGGATAGACCCATCGGCGCGGCTCGTCGCGGCCGCTTTCCCGTTAGCTAATGGTATACTCAACTAACCAATTAAGGCTGTCAAACTAACCTTTCGGCTTTTTCGTATTGCGCCATCCGGTTGGCGTCCGCCCGATACAAGCATGTCGGATCAAGCTGAGCGATCGAGGGCCGTCCGAGGAGCGCCAACGCTCTGGCGAATTCTTCGCCGAGCGTGTCGATGGCCTTCCTGACGCCGGCCTCGCCGCCGGCAGCGAGCCCATAAAGAACGGGTCGGCCGAGCAGGACGCCGTCCGCCCCTAGCGCAATCGCCTTGACGATATCGGTCCCCCGCCGAAAACCGCTATCGATCAGGATCGTCATGTCACCACCGAACCGACTTGCGATTTCGGGCAACACTGTCATGGGCGAGATGGCCCCGTCGAGCTGGCGGCCGCCGTGATTGCTGAGCACCACGCCGTCGACTCCGATCCCGAGCGCCTGTTTCACATCCACGGGCGCAAGCAACCCCTTCAACACAAGCTTGCGCGGCCACAACGACCGCAACCAGGAAACGCGCTCCCAATCAAGATCGGGATCGACCTCCCGCCGCGACCACGTTGCCGATGCTGCGAGAGTCTGCTGGTCCGGCGGCAGGACTTCCAGAAGGTTCTGGAAGGCTGGAATTCCGCGCAGCACGACGTCGCGCATCCACCGGGGGTGAAGCAGGACGTCGACTTTGTTTCGAAAGGTCGGTTCGGTTGCCCTCCGATAGTTGCGCCGGTCCCATTCACGGTTGCCAAAAACCGACGCATCAGTGGTGATCACAAGGGCTTCACAATTGGCCGCAAGGGCCCGCGCGACCAGTCGTTCCATGAACGGCCGAGAGCGGAAAACATACAGCTGCATCCAGTGGCGAAGACCCGGAACCGCTGCGATGTCCTCAATCGATGCGTTGGAGACAGTGCTCTGAATAAAGGGGATGCCGGCAGCCGATGCGGCGCGCGCGAGCGAGACATCGCCACGATGGGAGAACAGGCCGCAAAATCCCATCGGGGCGATCATGAGCGGCAATTTCGCCGGCTGATCGAAAATTGTACGCGTGGTGTCGACGGCTCCGGCTTTGACCAACGTCGTCGGAACAAACGCAAGGTCCTCGAACACGGCGCGATTGCGCCGAAGCGTTACCTCGTCTTCCGCACCGCCCTCAAGATATTCAAAAACGAAGGACGGCAAGCGACATTGCGCCATCGCGCGCAGATCCGCGATCGAACAGGCCCTTGCCACATCACCGCTCGCCCGAAGCCGGCGTTTCATGGCGGATCACGCTTCCCGAAGGGTGAGAACTTTGCCGGTGTTGAGAATATTGTTGGGATCGAGCGCGAGCTTGATCCGGTTCATCAGCGCCAGTTCCTCGACGGATCTTGAATAGCCAAGATACGGCTTCTTCAGCAATCCAATCCCGTGCTCGGCCGAGATGGTCCCGCCCGCGCGGCCGACCGCACCATAGACCAGCTCGGCAATCTCGTCATGGGGCTGATGATCGCCCTCTGAGGGAATGTTTGACACCAGATGGAGATTGCTGTCGCCCACATGGCCGTAGCAGAGCACGATCGCATCCGGCCAGCGGCGCTTAAAGGCATCCTCGATTGCGGTCACGAAGGCGCCCATCTCGCTCGTGGGGAGGCCGAGGTCGAAGGCTGTCAGCGGCCCCATGAGCCGGCCATACTCCGAGACACTCTCGCGGACAGCCCAGAGATCCTTCGAATCCTGATCCGACACGGCAACCACCGCATCAGAGACGCAGCCCTCTTCGAGGCAGTCAGCCAGGACGCTCTGAAGAAGATCATTGTTTTGCTCCGCGTCGAGCCCGCTCGCCTCGATGAGGACATAACATCCGTGCGGGGCGGCGAAAGGACGGCGGAGATGCGGCAGCCCGGCTGTCATAAAGTCATAAAAACTCGGCCACATGACTTCGAAGGACGTCAGGGACGATCCCAGCCTCGCCCGCGCGGCTTTCAGAAGCCCGAGCACCGCGTCGAAGTCGCGGCAGCCGCAGAAGGCGCTCGCCATCGCACCGGGTTTTGCCTGCAGCCGCAGCACAGCCCGTGTCACGACGCCAAGGGTGCCCTCGGAGCCGATAAACAGCTGCTTGAGGTCATAGCCGGCGTTGTTCTTCAGCATCTTGTTCAGCGAGCGGACAATCGTCCCGTCGGCCAGGACGACCTCGATGCCGAGGACATGCTCGCGCGCCATCCCATAGCGAATGACCCTGTTGCCGCCGGCATTGGTCGCGAGGTTGCCGCCAATCGTACAGGAATCGCGCGCGCCAAGATCGAGTCCGAAGAAGAGCCCGACTTCGTCAGCAGCGGCCTGGATCGTGGCAAGGGGCGTGCCGGCGAGCACCGTCATGGTCGCCATCACGGCGTCGATCTCCTCGATGCCGCTCATCCGATCCAGAGACAGCGCAACGCCGTCGCTGACTGGTTGCGCGCCACCGGCAAGGCCTGTCAGCCCTCCTTGGGGCACAACCGGCACCTCATATTGATTGCAGATCTTGAGAACAGCCGCCACACCCTCCGTACTGCGCGGCCGGGCGAGTGCGAGCGGGCGAACGGGATCGAGCCCACTCCAATCCGCGTGAAATCGCGGCGCAATCGCATCCCCAAAAACAACATCTGCGCCGAGGGCGGCGCCCAGCGCGCCAATAAATTCATCCGTCATAGCAACCGACCTTCGGCGCAAAACAGGCGCGCCTCTCAAATTTCTTGCATGGATAGTTTGACGGCCACAATTGGTAATGTAAACATACCAATAAGTAAAAGGGAGCGAATTGATGGCAAATATCTCAGACGGACGTCTTGCGGGCAAAATGGCCTTGGTGACCGGTGCGGCCCAGGGACTGGGCCTCGCGATTGCACGATCGTTTCTCGAAGCGGGGGCAACGGTTGCACTGACCGACGTCAACGAGCAGGTCAGTGCCGTGGCACGCGAACTCGATCCGACTGGCAAGCGGGCTTCCGGCTACGTCCTCGACGTTCGGAGCGAATCGGCCTGGACAGCAGTCTACGACAAGGTTGGCGCGGCGCTGGGCCCGATCGACATTCTGGTCAACAACGCCGCCATGACGATCTCGAAATCGGTTTGGGATATCCCCGCCGACGAGTGGGACGACGTCATGGCCGTCAACCTGAGAGGCGTGTTTTTTGGCTGCCGTGTCGCTGGCCGACACATGCGTGAACGCGGAAAGGGCCGCATCATCAATCTTTCATCGCTTGCGGGCCAGCGCGGCGGCGTGGTGGCCGGCGCCCATTACTCGGCGTCAAAGGCCGGCATCATCGTCCTGACCAAGTGCTTTGCACAGGAGCTCGCCGGCAAGGGCGTCACGGTCAATGCCATCGCGCCGGCGGCAATCGAAGGCCCGATGACGAAGGAAATGCCGGCCGAAAAAGTTCAGGGCCTCGCAAAGACGATCCCGGTTGGACGCCTCGGAAGCGATACCGAAGTCGGCGCCGCCGCAGTCTACCTCGCAGCCGACGATGCCGGCTTCGTCACAGGCGCCACCCTCGACGTGAATGGCGGCGTCTTCATGCGCTAACCGTTTCTACTCCTGTCACTGTATCCTCTTGCGAAAGGCAAAGCCCATGGCTGTCGAGTTCGTTGTGCCTGAAGTTCCGAAACCCTATCGCGTCATTCTGCTGGGCGCCGCCACCAACGGTTGGTTTGAGGCGACCGACGAGGAGCGCCGCGAGAAGGTTCTGCCGCGATTCAAGGAAATGATCGCCGAATGGACCGAGATGGGCGCCAAGGTTCTGGCCACCGTCGATGACGACCTGTTCATGGTGGGTCAGCCGGGGGCACCCGATTTCACCTGGTACCTGATCTTCGAGATTCCATCCCTCGAGACCTTGGCGGCGATGATCCATTGCGTTCGCCGCACCTCCAACGGCGTGCGGCTCGATCGCTATATCCGCATCGAAGGCCGCATCGGACGGCCATTCTTCCTCCTTGAAGGAAAGCACTGAGTCCGCAGGAACCGGTGATGCATGGCGGATGGATCAGTCCGCCGTGCTCTCTCGGTATTCCTTTTCGATCTGCGCCTTGATCAACCAGATCTCTGCCTCGTGAGACGCGCAAAGCCGCTCCCACCGCGCATCGTCCATCGCCGTGGGTCGCCAGGCGCTCAGCATCACCAGACAGGTTTCGGCGCTATAGCCGATTGTTTCCCCGGCGACGATCCGCGCAGCAATCCGCACGCCCAGCGTATCGGGCGTACCCACCGCATAGTCGATGAGCAGCCGCGAAGGGTCTGGATCAATGCGATACCAACCCTGGGCTCCATCGAACAGCGAAAGACCAGTGTGGATGCCGCTCATCTCATCGCGCCACGTCGCAAAGCATCCGAGCGACCATCGACCCAGTTTGATCGGATCGCTGAGATAGAGAAAGGCATGACTGGAGGGCGCCTCGACGGTTCGTGTCACCAAATGGCCCAGTGGGGATGTCATGGGATCTCCTGCGTGTCGCGGGTCGGCATGTTTCAGTGTGGCGCTGCCGCGTGAAGAAGCAAAGCTGCCTGCAATTTGCAACGCTGCTGCTCAAAATCGAGAATATATTTTAAACTTAAACCTTTTCAGAGACAAATGGCCGTGATCTTATGATCACATGAGCAACCCCATTCTCCAGGTGCGCGACCTTGCGCGCAGCTTTGGCGCCCTTCGCGCCGTCGATGGAATCAACCTGTCCGTTCAACCTGCGACGATGACGGGCCTGATCGGCCCGAATGGCGCGGGAAAATCCACGCTGTTCGGGTTGATTGCTGGTGCGCTGAAACCCGATACGGGTGAAATCGTCTTTGCCGACCATCGAATCGACGGACTCTCACCGGATCGCATTTTCCGGACAGGCCTTGCCCGAACGTTCCAGATTCCCCGCCCCTTTCCGAAGATGACGGTCCTCGACAACGTCATGCTGGCAGCGCTCGATCAGGCCGGTGAGAAATTCTGGAACAATTGGTTTGCGCTCGGCACGGTGCGCAAGCAGGAAAAGCTCATTCGAGACCGCGCCATGGAGGTTCTCGGTTTTACGGGTCTGGCCGCGAAGGTGAACGATTTTGCCGGGCAGTTGTCGGGCGGGCAGCAAAAGCTGCTTGAACTGGCGCGTGTCCTCATGACCGACCCCCAATTGATCCTGCTCGACGAACCGGCCGCCGGCGTGAACCCGGCGCTGCTCGACACGCTGATTGACAAGATCATCGCATTGCACGCGCGGGGAGTAGGCTTCCTGATCATCGAGCACAACATGGACATGGTCATGAGCATCTGTAACCCGATCGTGGTGATGGCTCAGGGGCGTGTAATTTTCGAGGGGGACGCCGACGGCGTTCGCGCCGACCAGCGGGTTCTCGACGCCTATCTCGGAGGTGTCGAGCCATGAGCGAGCCTGTCCTCATCGCCCGCGACGTCGTCGCGGGCTACGTTCCCGGAATGCCGATTTGCCACGGCGTGTCTATCGATGTCCGTCCCGGTGAGATCGTGACTATCATTGGTCCCAACGGAGCAGGCAAATCGACCTTCCTGAAGGCACTGGCGGGCCTGGTGCTGTTCGAAAGCGGCACGGTGCACTGCCTCGGACAGGACGTCTCGGGACGCCCCTCGCACGAACTGATTCAACTCGGCCTCGGATTTGTACCGCAGACCGGGAACGTCTTTACCGGGCTGACCATCCACGAGAACCTCGTCATGGGCGGCCATACGCTCTCGGCGGCCGAGCTCAAGACCCGCCTCGCGCGGACCTACGAGCAATTTCCTCTGCTGGCCGAGCGGCGATCGGCCACCGGCGGCGTGCTTTCGGGCGGACAACGCCAGACCCTTGCCGTGGCCCGGGCGTTGATGACGGACCCGCGGGTGATCATGCTGGATGAGCCGACCGCAGGCCTCTCCCCGCGCGTGGTCGGCGAAGTGTTTGCAAGCCTGCGCGGCCTCGCCCAAGAAGGCGTGGCGGTGCTGATGGTGGAACAGAACGCGAAAGCGGCCCTGCGCATTTCAGACCGGGGTTATGTCCTGGCCGAAGGGCGGAACCGCATGGCGGCGTCGGCCGCCGATCTCCTCGTCGATCCAGCGGTCGGTGAAGCGTTTCTCGGTGGAAAAAGGCACGCACGATGATCGGTCAAGCCATCGCGGACGGGTTTCTCACAGGTGGCATCCTGGCGCTCGGCGCCATCGGCGTGTCCTTGAGCTCGCAGATTCTGAAATTCGCCAACTTCTCTCATTCGGAATTGCTGACCTGGGGGGCGTATATCGCGCTCACCTTCACGATGTTCGCGACGGCCGGCGCCCCGATTGGACCCCTCTCTTTTGGGTGGTCGTTGCTGTTTGCGGTTCTTCTCGCCGGCGTTCTTACAGGGGTGCTGGCGATCATCGTCGATCGCCTGGTCTTTCGCCGCCTGCGCTCGCGTCATGCGAACAGTCTGACCATGGTGTTCGCGAGTTTCGGCGTCGCACTGATCCTGCGCAATCTGGTGCTTCTCATCTGGGGGCCGGAGGCGCAATATTACACAAGCGAGCTCCAGATCGCGACCGAAATCCTCCCCGGCATTCGCCTCCTGCCCGATCAGGTTTTCGTCCTCGGCCTCACCATCGTTCTGGTGATCGGCCTGCACCTCATTCTCAAGTACAGCCGCCTGGGCATGTCGATGCGGGCCATGGCGGAAAGCCCCGCGCTGGCACGCGTCTGCGGGGTCAAGATTGAAACGGTCGTGCGTTGGACCTGGGTGGTCGCGGGCATGCTTGCGGCAATCGCGGGCATCTTCTCGGGCCTCACCGTTCAGTTGCGACCGGAAATGGGCTTCAATCTCTTGCTTGCCATTTTGACAGCGGCGATTCTCGGTGGGTCCGGGAGCCTGTTCGGCGCCGTCATCGGTGGCCTCGTCGTTGGGCTGGCCGAGAACCTTTCGGTGCTCGTGATCCCGGCCAACTTCAAGGCCGCCGTCCCTTTCATGATCCTGATCCTCGTTCTGTACTTTCGTCCGCAGGGTCTCCTCGGCAAGTCGGAGACAAAGTGAGCCATGGGTATCGTCTCGTATCTCATCTTCTTTGCCATCGTCGTCTCGATCCTGAGCATCATTACGCTTGGGCTCAATCTCCAATGGGGCTCCACCGGCGTCTTCAACGCGGGGGTCGTCGGCTTCTATGCCGTCGGCGGCTACACCTACGCCATCCTGACCGCTCCCGGGCGCCCTGAACTGCTCGTCAATCTCGAACTGCCTTGGATTCTGGGCGTGGTCGGCGCGCTCATTGCCTCGGCCATTGCAGCCCTGCTCGTGGGCCTGGCCACGATGAAGTTGCGAGGCGATTACCTTGCGATTGCGACCTTCGGCATCGCCGTCACCATCCAACTCATCGCCCTGAACTGGGAAGGCCTCACCGGAGGCAGTCTCGGCATGACCTCCGTCCCACGTCCGTTGAGCGGGTTCTTTGAGACGCCATTCACCTACAACGTGTTCTACCTCTGCCTGTCTGCGGGATTCTGCCTTCTGACGTATTGGGCGCTCGAACGCATCGTTCGCTCTCCCTGGGGGCGCGTGCTGCGGGCCATTCGCGAAGACGAGGGCGCGGCGATCGCTCTTGGCAAGGACGCCGCGACTCTGCGACTTCAGGCCTTCGTGCTCGGGTCGACGGTCATGGGTCTCGCTGGCGCGCTCTACGTGGGTTTCATCGGCTTTGTGAGCCCGTTCGATTTCGTGCCGATCATCACCTTCCAGATCTGGACGATGCTGATTGTCGGCGGCAGCGGAAACAACAAGGGCGCGGTGCTCGGCACACTGGTCGTCTGGGGGTTGTGGAGCGCGAGCGGCACCCTCATCTCCAAGATTCTGCCGGCGGCTTTCCAGACGCAGGGCGGCGCCGTTCAAACCATTCTTATCGGTCTCGTCCTCGTGCTGACCCTTTTGTTCAAGCCGGGCGGCCTGATCGGCGAAGAGCCGACGACCTCACGTCACGCGGGGTAGTGTCGGCCGACAGAGTTGGCTTGCGAGTGCCGAAAACTCGCCAAAAGAGGGAGAGCAGGATGAAACGATCGATCGGATTACTGGCGGGAGCGGTGCTGGTTTCAGCATGGATGCCGGCCCAGAACGCACAGGCGCAGAATGCAGTGTCCTGCCCGGTAAAACTCGGCGGCATCCTGCCGTTGACCGGCTCGATGGGTCCTGTGGGCAAGCGCATCTCGGACAGCGCGCAGCTTGCCGTGAAGCACATCAATGAGGGCGGCGGCATCAAGGGATGTCCGGTGGAATTCATTCTTCGCGATGACCAAGGTCAACCGACCGTCGGTGTCGACGCGGCCAAATACCTGGTTGAAGTCGAGCGCGTCCCCGCGATCACAGGGTCGGTTTCGAGCGGCGTGACGCTGCCCATCCTCACCTCGGTGACAGTCCCCTCCAAGGTCCCGGTGGTGAGCTGCTGCTCGACGGCCGCGACTTTCACGACCCTCGCCCAGGAAGGCAAGACCGGCGGCTTCTTCTTCCGCACGCTGCCGACTGTGAAGACGCAGGCCTACGCTTCCGCAAAGGTGGCGGCCGATCGCGGCTTCAAGCGCGTCACGATGATCTACATCAATACCGATTTCGGAACCGGCATGGTGAAGGACTTCACCAAGGCGTTCAACAAGCTCGGTGGCCAGGTCCTGAAGACAGTTGCCTACAACGAGAACCAGCCGTCCTATCGGGCCGAGGTGAACAGCGCGCTGTCCGACAAGCCAGACGCCGTGTTCCTCGTCGCTTTCCCGCAGGACGGGGCGACGATGACACGCGAGTGGATTTCGCTCGGCGGCACCCAGAATCTGATCCTGAACAACGCGCTGCGCACCCCGGAATACGTCAAGGCGGTGGGTGGCAAGTTCCTGCAAAATGCGTTCGGGATGGATAATGCATCGACGTCCGGACCGACGGTGGAATCCTTCAAGCAGAGCTTCCAGGCCGCCTACAATGCGAGCCCGGACGGACCCGGCATCTATAACCAGTACGATGCCGTCATGATCCTGGGTCTTGCCATGAACCTCGCGCCCGATCTCAGCGGCACGGCCATCCGCGACGCCATGCGCAAACTTCAGTCGCCGGACGCCACCGTGGTTGGCACCGGCCCGGAGGAGTTCAAGAAGGCCATCGCACTGATCAAGGACGGAAAGGCCATCCGGTATTCGGGCGCAACCGGCCCGCTCGAATTCGACGCCAACGGCGATGTGAGCGGTGCGGCGTTGATCTGGAATGTCAAGGGCGACCAGCTCGGCACAGACCAGACGCTGACCGTCGAGGAGATGAGCAAGCTGATCAAGCAGATCGACGGCTGATCACCATCACGACCCTCGCATGCCTGGCGCGTTGGCGTCAGGCATGCACCCCTCAACGTCGACACGGCATACGACACAGGACGTCGATGACAGATCTCAGGCTGGAACCCGTCTCCTCGCGCACGACGATCCAGGACGGCGTTTACAACCGGCTGCGCCATGCGCTCATGACCGGGTTCTTCGATCCCGGCCAGACCCTCACCATTGCGGCCCTGGCCGAAGCGTTCGGCACCAGTCACATGCCCGTGCGCGAAGCGTTGCGTCGCCTCGGCGCCGAGAACGCGCTCGATGTCGCGCCCAACGGCTCGACCCATGTCCCGCCGGTCAACACCGCCCGTCTCGACGACCTTTGTATCGCCCGCATTGCTGTCGAGGGCACGGCCATCGCCCTTTGCACGCCCCATGTCGAGCCAGAGACGGTGCGCTATCTGGAGGCAAACATCCGCGACCATGTGCTGAAAGGCCGTGACGGCGATGTTTTCGGGATGCTCGCGAACAACCAGGATTTTCACTTCACCCTCTATCGTGCATCGGGATCGGATGTCCTTATGCAGCTGATCGAAACGCTCTGGCTCCGCTTCGGGCCTTATATGCGGTTGCTGACCCAACGCATGGAGCCGTTGCTGAAATCCGGCGACCTCGGTTCCGACCCCGTTCACCATCGCAGCATTCTCGACGCGGTGAAGCGTGACGACGGAGCGGCCGCGCGCCAGGCATTGGTCGAGGATATCCACGCCACGCAATCTCTTCTGCGCACCATTTGCCCCCTCGACGACGATTTCATGGCCGCAGGAACCGCAAACCGATTCCCGTCCAGCACAGGAGTTGCCCGATGACGTCCAACCTCAACATCACCGGCGGGCTTTCCCAGGCCGCTTATGACGCACAATTCTCGCTCGATTCCATTCCGGACATGCCACCACTCGTCGCGCGACGCACAGCGGCGGCCGACGCGGGTCTGGCGCAGTTCCGCGCAATCCGCGACATCGCCTACGGAGACCGTCCGGACGAGACGCTCAATCTTTTCCCGCCCCTATCGGCCGAGGGCCCTGCCCCGCTCCACATTTTCATCCACGGGGGCTTCTGGCGCTCCATGGAAGCGGCGCAGTTCAGCTTTCTGGCGCGCGGCTTCGTACCGTTCGGGGCCGCGCTCGCGGTGATCGATTATCCCCTCATGCCGCACGTTCGGCTCGCCGATATCGTAAGCTCATGCCGCAAGGCGATCGCCTGGGCCTACCGTCATGGATCGGATTACGATCTCGATCCGGATCGCATCTACATCTCGGGCAATTCGGCGGGAGGCCATCTTGTGGCCGAAATGCTCGACCGCAGCTGGCTCGGCGCCAGTGGACTGCCGTCCGACGTGATCAAGGGTGGCACCGCGATCAGCGGGGTCTACGACCTGGCGAGGGTCGCCGCCTCGTTTCAGAACGATAGCCTGCAACTGACCCAGTCCGAGATCACCGATTTCAGCCCCCTACACAGGCCTCTCGACATCGGCGTTCCAGTCATCGCGACCGTCGGCGGAGATGAAACGGACGAGTTTCGCCGCCAGACTGCCGATTTTGCCGAGAAGCTGCGCGTCGCCGGCGTCCCTGTCACGCACATGGTCGTTCCCGGAACGGATCACATCACGGTCGTTCTGGATGCGCTCGCCGACCCGTCGGAGAGCCTCAACAAAGCGGTGCGCGCGCAGATGCGGCTCACCTGACGCGCGGAGCCGCACTCATCGCCGGGCGCGCCAATCCTGCCATCGCGCCTGCGCGATGGCGAATGACGGCGCCGCCTGTGCGAAGGTGTGGAACGGAATCGCGCGCGCAGGGGCCTGAGGCACGGGCAGCGCGGAGAGCGGGGTTCCGAGGGCTGCATTCGCCATAACCTCGCCCAACATCGCCGTCATCGCGACGCCGCGACCATTGCAGCCGATGCCGCCGATGAAGCCTGGACCGAATTCGTAGAGATGGGGCAGAAAATCGGTGGTCATCGCAGCCACCCCGCGCCAGACATGTTCCACCTTCGGTACGAAGCCGAGGGAGAGTTCCTCGGCGAGGCGATCCACAATCCCACTTGCCATGCGCTCATGGGCTCCGATGGGAAAGAGCGACATGCCGCCGCTGATCAGACGATCGTCCCGGTCAAGCCGGTAGGTGAACAGGTTTGAACGCGTGTCGGAGACGGGATGCCGTTGCGGCGAAAAACGCGCAACGACGTCCTTCGGCAGGGGCGCGGTGGCAATCTGGTAGACGGACAACGGAACAATGGCGCGATAGAGCCGACGCGCGATTCCAACCTTACCCGCATTGGTGCAGAGCAGGACTCGCCGCGCCGTGATCCGACCGCCGGCCGTTTGCAGAACCCAGTTGTCGCCCATTCGCTCGACGGACATGACAGGAGCGTCTTCCTTGATCAGCGCGCCAGCCGCAAGAGCTGCCCGCGCGAGACCATAGGCATAGCTCAACGGATGGATCGTGCCGCCCGTTGGATCGAACAGGGCGCCACGATAGCCGCGGACACCGGTGAGTGAGGCCGTCTCGGCTGCATCGAGATATCGCAAGGGCCGACCAAGCGCCTGCCAGCTTGCCACGCGGGCTTTCAGCGCCCCGGCCATCTGGTCCGAATGGGCCGGCTGCAGCCACCCGGTCTGCGCCGCATCGCAATCGATCTTGTTGTCGCGGGCAGTGGAGAACACGCGCTCCCCACCTTGGCTGACCAGATCGAGCAACGCGCGGCCGCGTTCCGCCCCAAGCTTCCGATTGACGGTGTCGGGATCGGCCTTGGCGAAATTGGGAACGACAAAGCCTGCGTTGAAGCCGCTGGCGCCACTGCCAATTGCCTCGGCCTCCAGCACCATGACCGACGATCCGCTGCGCGCGATATGAAGCGCCGCCGTCAAGCCGGTGAAGCCCGCGCCGATCACAGCCACGTCGACCGACCGATCGCCAGCGATCGTCGGGAGAGTCGGCTTCGGCGTCGACGTCTGCCACCAGAGTGTCCGCTGATGCTCCTGCATTCCGCCCGGCATGGTGATGAATCCGCTTCGGTCATGGTCTGGATCAGGCACAAACCGCGAGACCGCTTGTCCGATCATGCCGCAATCTTTATGCATAGGGCGTCGATTTATTTCAAGATTAAAGGAAATTCCATGGCTCGCTGGACCATTTCATCAGGCTCGAAGTTCGAAGAGCTGGCCGGCTATTCCCGCGCCGTCGTGGACGGAGAATGGATCTTCGTCTCGGGCACAGCCGGCTACGACTTCGCCTCGAACACCATCTCGGACGACGCTGCCGAGCAGACCCGCCAATGTTTGGCGACTATCTCGGCGACCTTGGAGAAGGCGCACGCGTCGTTGAAGGATGTGGTGCGGGTGCGCGTTTATGTGGCCGCGCGCGAGGACGTCATGGCCGTATCAAGGGTTCTGGGAGCGGCCTTCTCAGACCCGCGGCCCACCAACACCACAATCGTGTGCGGATTTGCCATGGAGGAGATGAAGGTCGAACTCGAAGTCACTGCTCTCAAGCGCGCCTGATCGCGGCGGGTCGAACAGTCCGGGAGTTGTCGATGCTGATCCTGAATGGAAACGATGTCAGAGCCGTGCTCACGATGGCCGATTGCATCTGCGTCATGGACGATGTCCTGCGCGGCCTGGCCGACGGCACTTACTGGCAACCGCCCCGCGCGCAGATCCAGTTCGACGGCGCATCCTCTTTGATGGGCCTGATGCCGGCGTTTCGAAGCGGGCCAGACCCACTTTGGGGTTTCAAACACATCATCGTCGCGCCGGGCAATCGCGCGCGCGGTCTGGACTCCCATCAAGGCGCCGTGCTGCTCAACGACGGAGAGACAGGGCAATTGATGGCAGTTGTCGACGCCACCGCCATCACGTCGATTCGGACGGCGGCAGTGTCTGCAGTCGCAACCCGGGCGCTGGCACGGCCAGATGCCGCGCAAATTGCCATCATCGGGACGGGACATCAGGCGTCAGCCCATGTGGAGGCCATGCGGCACATCTTGCCGAACGCCGGAATCGTGATTGGCGCGCGTTCACCCGAGAGCGCCCGGGCCTTTGCCGACGCAACCGGCACAGTGGCCGCCCATTCGATTGAAGACGCGGTTGCCGAGGCCGACGTGATCTGCACGCTCACCACTGCCAAGACGCCTATCCTGAAGTGCTCATGGATCAAGCCGGGATGCCATGTGAATGCGGTCGGAACCAGCCAGCCCAGCGCTCGCGAGATTGACGGCGAATTGCTGTCGGCCGCGGCGGTTTTTGTGGATTCCCGCGCCCAGGCTGACATTGAATGCGGAGAGTATCTGCTCGCGCTGAATGAGGGGTCATACCCGGCTGACCGCGGCCTCACGGAACTCGGAGACGTCCTGACGGGTCGCCAGCCGGGACGCCCCCATGACGAGAGCATCACGCTGTTCAAATCGCTGGGGCTTGCGGTTGAAGACCTGGCCGCCGCCGAATTTGCGGTCAGGCGCGCGACCGAGCGACAGATCGGCAGTGTCGTTGCCTGGTAACGAATTGTCGGCTTAGCCTTCCGGCGTCGTCAGCGGGACGCCAAGCATCGCTCGCCGCTTGAGCCACGGGCTGGCCCGGTAGCGCGGGTCGCCATAGAACGCGTGGCAGGCGGCGAGAATATCGAGAATGCGCCGCGGGCCCAGCTCGTCACCGAACCGCAACGACCCACGCGGATAGCCGAGCGCGATCTCGGTGGCACGGTTGATATCCTCAGGCGCGCCGATCCGCTGCTGGGCGATGTCGGCGCCGATATTGACGATGCAAGCCACGATGCGCTGAGCGATGAAGCCCGGGCTGTCATGGATGACCGTCACGGGGGTGCCGTCGGCGGCGAGAAGCGCTTGCGCGGTGAAAAGCACAGCGGGCTTTGTCACCGGGGTTCGCATCAACGTGCGCCGCCGGTCCAGGCCAAGCAGACAATCGACAGCAACAGACCGCGTCGGATCCAGCCCCTCGGCGAGGGATGCCGTCGTTGTGTCCTCCCCAAAGGGCGTCAGCATGATGACAGCCTCGTCCGACGGACGGGGCGTCGTCTCAACCGTTGCGCCGGCACGCGCCAGTCGGTCTCGCAGGTCTCCTGCAACATCGGGAAACCGGCCAGACACCCAAACCGCAGGCGCGCCTTCGACCGGTGCAACACTGAGTTCAGCTGGCTTTTCGGCTTTGCCGTCCCGATAGGTGTAGAAACCACCGCCGGACTTGCGCCCGTACAGACCTGCGGCGACCCGCTGCGTCGTGAGAGCATTGGGACGATAGCGTGGCTCGTCGTAATACTGCCGGTAGATCGACTCCATCACCAGGCTCGAGACATCGAGGCCGGTAAGGTCGAACAACTCGAAGGGGCCCATGCGAAAGCCGGCGCTGTCCGTCATCACCCGGTCGATATCGGCAAAACTGGCGATGCCCTCCGAGGCAATCCTCAGCGCCTCCGTACCAAAACCACGGCCGGCGTGATTGACAAGAAAGCCGGGTGTGTCGGTGGCGCGCACGGGCAGATGCCCCATCCGGTTCGCCAGAGCCGTCAGCCTGACGAGCGCGTCCTCGTCAGTCCTCGCACCGCCGATCACCTCGACCAGTCGCATGAGCGGGACCGGGTTGAAGAAGTGAAAGCCTGCGATGCGTTGCGGCCGGCGGGCCTTTGCCGCAATGGCTGTGACGGACAAGGACGAGGTGTTGGTGGCAAGAACGCAGTCGTCCCGCACCACGGCTTCGAGACAGTCCATCACCCGATGTTTCACATCGAGACTTTCCGCCACGGCCTCGATCACGACGTCGCATGCCGAGAAGCCGGCGAATGCTGTGCCGGATCCCACACCGGCCGCGACGATCCTGCCAATCGCGGCCTCGGCTTCGGCGAGCGAGAGCGTTCCCTTCGTAGCCTTGCGCCGCAGCATGTCGGCGCAGAATTGAAGCGCCTCCGCCACCGCCTCGGGGCTTTGATCCGTGAGGATGACTTGGATGCCCGCTTCGGCAGCCACCTGCGCGATGCCCCTGCCCATCAGGCCGGCGCCGACCACGCCCAGAATCAACTCAGGCGCGGGAATGGGTGAGGTCATGGCAGATGTCCATCATCATGGGCTCTCAAAAGTCCGGGCGCTGCGCGTGAGACGCGCAGCGCCCGGCTGACCATGTCGGCGTGAGAATGATCAGGACGCCACGAGGGCGAGAACGCGCAGCGGGCTGCCGGAACCCTTCTCGATCTTCAGCGGCGGGGTCACGAGGATGGCGCCGGTCGGCGGAAGCTGATCGAGATTGCATAGGCTGGCGAGGCCGAACTTGTTGGCACCGTGCATCAGGTTATGGGCCGGGAATGCCGGTTCAAAGGCGAAGCCCTGGCCGGCATCGGTGCCGACAGCCTCCACACCCCAGCCATTCACGTTGCGCTGTTCGACGAGGAACTTGATCGCAGCCGCGCTCGGACCGGGCGTATGCGGCCCGTCTTCCTTGTTGTTCATGAAGGCTGCCGGATCCTCGCGCTTGGACCAATCGGTGCGCATGAGAACCCATGATCCATCGGGGATACGGCCATGTTGCTTCTCCCAGGCTTCAATATGCGAGGGCTCGAGCGTGAACAGGTCATTGGCGGCTGCTTCCTTGGAGCAGTCGATGACGACGGCCGGCGCAATCAGGCGCTGAACGGGGATCGTATCGGTAAAACCGTCGGCGTGATGCTGGCCCGTGACCCAATGGACAGGGGCATCAAAATGTGTGCCCGTGTGCTCGCCGCAGGCAATATTGTTCCAATACCATCCGGGACCGCGCTCGTCGTATTTCGAAATCTCCAGCATCCGGAACGGATTGGAGGGAGCGAATTCCGGCGGCAACTGGATGACCGGCGTTGAGGGTCGCAGGGTCTGGGTGAGATCGACCACGCGGATGCGGCCATCGGCGATGCCGGCTGCGAATTCGACCAGAAGATTGCTGCTCATGCTTGCGCTCCTTGCGGCTGCGGCCTGTTGGCCTTTGCGGATTGCGGCTGTTTCGGTAGAAAACTGCGTCATGGACGTCGAGAAGCCTCGCGCCGCCACGTCGATGTCATTGGCAACGACGACGAGCGCATAGCCCTCCTTCGTGCGTTTTGCCGCCGCCTCGGCGCTGGGCGTGAAAATTCCACAGGGGACGCCGGCATTGCGGCAGGCCTGGAACACCGTACGACACGCGTCCTCGTGCCGCGAGTCGATCTTGGGGAAGCAACCGAGCGACAGGGCGAGGTCACCCGTGCCGATCAGGACAAAATCGATGCCGGGGGTGTTGGCGATGGCAGCGGCATTGCGCACGCCGCGTTCGGTCTCGATCATGACGCCGACGACCGTGCGGGCATTGGCATTGGCGTGATAGGCCGCAAAATCGCCCTTCAGCGGACGCACACCGCCGCCGGAACGGTGGCCATGGGGCGGAAAGCGTGAGGCTGCCACGGCCTGGGCTGCTTGTTCGTCAGTCTCGATGAGAGGAACGAGAACCCCTTCTGCCCCGGTGTCGAGAGCCTGGCTGATCGACGAATGAGCATTGTCAGCGGTGCGGATCAAGACCGGCGTCCGGCCGACGGCCGCGACCGCGTGCTCGATCGTGCCCCGATCCCAGAGGCCATGCTGCGCATCGATGACCATGGCGTCCGGACGAGCCTCATCCGATATCTCGACCAGCGCGCTGGAACCGACAGCGAACCAGAAAACGCCGATGGGCCCGCCCTGTTTCAGTCGCGCCCGCAATGTCAGGCCATCACGCTCATACATGCTTTACTCCCTTACGCTGAACCGTTGGTGTCTTGGCTGTGGACGGCGATGCCGTCTTGTCCTAATGCTTCAGGAAGAAACTCTTCTCAGCCTCGGCGATGAACACGACCATGTGGTCCTGGGCGGCGATGGCATCTCGGCGCAGGAAGGCGTCGTAGAGTTTGGCCATGCCATTGATCACGATCGGTTGGGTCGACGGATCGCGCAGGGTGCCGAAGCGAACAACCTGCACATGATCGGCGAAGCGGGAGATGGTGGCTGCCAGGCGCGCGTTGCGCACTGCGCCAAGCCACGTTTCGCGAAACGCCACATTGGCGACCGAAAGCTCGATGGCATCACTCGCCGCGAGAGCCGCGCGCGCCCGCTCAAGTGCATCCTTCAGGAGCTCATCGCCCTGCGCGTCGAGGTCTCGCGCCGCATTGGCGGCGGCCCGCGGCTCCAGCAGCTTGCGGACTTCGAAGATGTCTGTGATGTCGGCAAGCGTGAGACGTGGAAGCGCGAAGCCCCGCGTGGTGCCGACGACGTAGCCCTCGTTCATCAACTGCAGGAGAGCTTCGCGGACAGGCATCCGGGACACGCCCATCGCCTCGGCGATGTTCACGTCGATCAGGCGCTCGTCAGGTCCCACCTCGCCTCTCTGCAACCGGCCGCGGAGGTCAAGGTAGATCTGTTGGCGAAGGCTGTCGGGGCGTCCCGCAAAACGCCCAGCTGGTTCAGATTGCGCCGTCATGGCCCAGGCTCCTCTTAAACTGTATTCAATATACATTTTGAGAAGCCCGCAAGGAATTCGTTTACCTTTTGGCTGCCGCTGCGGAGTCTCGACCGATAACGGGAGCTCTAAGCCATTGTTTTAATAAACGTTAATCATATGCGAACGATGGTCCACCCACAGGCCCGCGCGCCGGCTGGCCCTCATCCGGGCCGTGGGGACCCTTTCTGTCAGGCAGTTGGGAGGGAGCGCCGAGTCATAGCGCTTGACGGCGGGCACGGAACACGAAACATTTTAAACTTAAAGCATATCGTTTGGGTCTCCCGGCGATCAGCAGTGAGGAAACCCCATGTCGTGGATCTGCGAAATTGCCGTCACGGGGAGCACAGACCTTCGATCCGGACTGCGCGACTGGCAGGCCAACAACGAGCGACGCTTTGCCGAGTTACCGGGCCTGTCGGCCGCCGATTTCTACATTCCAACTGAACAGGCCAGTCAAGATCCGTTCAATCACGAAGTCGCTGGGCCGCTGCTGATCGTCATGCTCGAATTCGCGAGCGAAACTGCCCTGCGCGCTGCTTTGGCCGAGGCGACAATCGCGAGCGGTCTTGCCACGCTGCCGCCCGGACTTGCGGCCACCGCCAGTGTCTTCGAACGCGCCTTCTATCCCGTTGCCGATGACGAAACCGCAGCACCCCTGAAAGCACCCGTCTCCTACGTGGTGCGCTATCATTTGCCCGCAGACGATGAGGCCGCTTTCATCAGGAATTACGTCGACAGCCATCCGCCGACACAGGCAAAGCTGCCCGGCATTCGCGCGATCATGTGCTACTTTCCCCGTCCGGACATCACGGTGCTCGGCGTGGCGGCCGTCGATTATCTCGTCGGCAACGAGGTCGTGTTCGACACCGTGCAGGATTTCAACGCAGCCATGAAATCGCCCGTCCGCCACGAATTGCGCGCCCATTTCAAGGAGTTTCCTCCTTTTTCCGGCGCGAACACTCACTTCCTGATGCATCGCCGCCGTCTTCTGCCGCTGACACCCGCCATCTGATGCTTCCCTGCGCAGCGTTCGCCCAAAGATACCCCATCGGCGCTGTTGCGGCCGAAGAGAATTCATTTTAGGCTTGAAGTAATTTCCAGACGAGAACGGTGCCCGCGGCAACCGGGTTCGCGTCGCCCCGCACGGGACGCGAAAACGAATTCCCAGCCGAAGGCCGGGAAGCCCGCAGAGGCTCCGCAAAAGACGACGCCTCATCGAGCCGTCCGGCCTTCGATCAGGCTCATCAACAGAGGGTCGACATGACAAGCGATATCAAGCGGAGAGACGTCCTTCAGATGCTCGCGTTCGGCGTGGCGAGCGGCGCCCTCATGGTCCACGCGACGCCCGTGCTGGCGCAGACGTCGGACAGCGTCACCATCGGCTGGCCAAGCGACGTGCCGTCTTGGGACCCGAACCAGCGGTTCACGCCTGACGCGCAGCCCATCTACAAAATGGTTTTCGACCAGCCCCTCGACCAGAGCCCGACACTCGAAATCATTCCCAGTCTCGTGACCAAATGGGAACTTGCCGCCGACGGGCTCAGCATGCCCATCGAGCTGCGCGACGACGTCTTTTTTCACAACGGCGACAAGATGACGATGGAGGATTTCCGATATTCCTTCTTCGAGCGCATCAAGGCCGGCCACAAGCTCGATACCGCCAATTCCTGGCGCCATGTGTCCGACATCGAGATCCTGTCGCCCACGAAGGGCGTGATGCGTTTCAGCTCACCGGCTCCGACGGCCCCCCAGTGGCTGACATTCCTCGGCAGCTACATCGTACCGAAGAAATACATGGAATCCATCGGGCCGGACGCGTTTCGCGAAAAGCCTATCGGCACCGGGCCCTATAAGCTCGTCGAGCATCAGCTCAACTCGCGCATCGTGCTGGAGCGCAACGAGGCCTATTGGGGACCGAAGCCCAAGATGCGGCGCGTGACGTTCGACATCATCAAGGACCCGTCGGCGCGCATCGCGGCGATCCAGTCTGGCCAGGTCGATCTCGTGACGAGCGTCCCCGTCCGCGAAGTCGAACGCCTGCAGAAGGATCCCAATCTGGCGGCCGAAATTAACCCGTTCACCCGCGTCATTCTCCTGCAGGTGCGCAACGATCTCGGCTTCTCGGACAGCAATGTGCGTCTGGCAGCCCACTACGCCATCGACAAGGCTGCGCTCTCGAAGGCCTTCTACGGCGGCGCGGCCGTCCCGCTATCTGTCGTGGCAACGCCGGGGACGGCGGCCTATCTCAAGGACTTCAAGTTCGATTTCGACGTCGAGAAAGCAAAGGCCCTGCTGGCGAAATCCGGCTTCAGCGTCGACAAGCCCGCCAAAATCCGCTTCGCCGCCACCAACGGCCAGTTCCCGAGCGACTACGACATCGCCCGCGCCCTCGTGCAGATGTGGAAGAAAGTCGGCATCGAGGCCGAGCTTGAGACCATCGAATACGCCAAGTATTTCGAACTGAACCGGGGTGGAAAGCTGCCGGAGGCGACGCTCTACAGCTTCGACAACGCCACCGGCGATCCGGAGATTTTCGCCGGGTACCTGCTCAATCCAAAGATGCCGTTCGGCACCTGGAAGGGCATGGAAATCGGCGAGAAGGTGCTCGCGCTGTTCAGCGAGCCCGTCTACGACAAGCGCATCGCCGGCTACCGTTCGCTCAATCAGGAGGCCGTCGAGGCAGGCGCCACGATCCCGCTGCTGCAGAGCGTGCAGACGGTGGTTCGCAAAAAGAACCTCAACTACGTCAAGTATGGCAACGCCTGGATTCTGGCCAACAAGATGTCCTGGTCCTGATCGCTCGAACAACGCCGTTTCGCCAGAGGAGCCCGGCAGATCCTGCCGGGTTCTCGATTTCCGCTTCCTGAAACGGAAAGGATACGAGATGTTCGCGACCATCGCCAAGTTGCTCATGAAGCGGCTGATCGTGGCGATTCCGATTCTGCTGGTCGTCTCGGCGTTGCTGTTTATCATCCTGCGCATTCTGCCCGTCGACCCCGCCGCCATGTCCCTGCCGCCGAACGCGACGTTGGCCGAGATCGAAGCCAAGCGGCTTGAGATGGGACTTCACCTGCCGCTGATCCAGCAATATGGAATTTGGCTCGCGCAGGTCCTTCACGGTAATTTCGGTACCTCCATCCATTTCCGGCGCGATGTGGCGTCTCTGGTCATGACCACCCTGCCGTCAACGATCGAGCTTGCGGTCTTCGCCATGCTGATCGCGTCAATCATCGGCATTGCGGGCGGGCTGATCCTTTTCCACGTCCGCGGCACCCGCAAGGAGGCCGGCCTTGATTTCGGTTCGATCCTGCTGCTGTCGCTGCCGGAATTTCTCTGGAGCCTCTTTCTCATCCTGCTGTTCGGCGTCGCGCTCGAATGGCTGCCGTTCACCGGAAGGCTCAGCCCCGGCGTGGAACGCCCGACGATCACCGGTTTTCTGCTTCTCGACTCGCTGCTCGCCGGCAAGCCCGCCGTGTTCTGGAATGCGGTGCAGCACATGCTCCTGCCGTGCTTCGCGCTCGGCATCTCATTCTCGCCGTCCATCATGCGGGTGCTGCGCTCGAGTCTCCTCGACGTCTACCAGGACGACTACATCCACCAGGCGCGCCTGCGCGGGTTGTCGGAGCGGCGCATCCTCATCCGCCATGGACTTAAGAACGCCATACTGCCCACCCTCAGCCTCATGGGCGTGCAGTTCGGCTTCCTGTTCGGCGGCACCCTGCTCGTCGAGGTGATCTACTCCTATCCCGGTATGGGAAACCTCATGGTGGATGCCATCCGCAACGCGGATCTGCCGATCATCCAGGCCGTGGGTCTGACCTATTGCATCGTCGTGCTGGTCATCAGCATCGCGGTGGACAGCCTGTACCTGATCCTCAACCCGAAGCTGAGGGTCCGATGACATCCCTTCCCGCCTGGCTGAAATCCGGCCGTGTCCTCATCGGGTTGACGATCATCACGATTGTGGCGGTCTGCGCGATCTTCGCGCCCTATCTCGCACCACACGACCCCTCGGAGCAGGATCTTCTGGCCATGCTGCTTCCGCCCGCATGGGCCCAAGGGGGCGATGCGGCCTATCCGCTGGGCACCGACAGCCTCGGCCGTTGCGTCCTCTCACGTCTCATCTTCGGCGCGCGGGTGGCCCTCACGGTGGCGTTTCTCGCATCGATGGGCGCGATGATCCTCGGGGCCGTTCTTGCCCATGTGGCTGGTTATTTCGGCGGCTGGATCGACTGGTTCATCGGACGCATCGTCGACGTATGGATGTCGTTCCCGCCGGTCATCCTGTCGCTGATCCTCATGGTCGGGCTTGGAACCGGCTTGAGAAACGTCATCCTGGCGATCATCCTCGTGGACTGGACACGGTTCTGTCGTGTGCTTCGCAGCGAAGTGCTCGTCGTCACGCGACGCGATTACGTGGCCGCGGCCCGTCTGCTCGGCTTCTCGCATTGGCGCACCATTACCCGGGAGATCGCGCCCGCCACCTTGCCGCTTCTCATCACGCTCATGAGCCTCGAAATGGGCGTTGCGGTAATCGTGGAGGCCATCCTCTCGTTTGTCGGTCTCAGCGTCGGCGCGCAGACGCCGGCATGGGGACAGATGATCGCCGATGCCCGTCAGAATATCTATCAGGCACCGTGGAATTTGATCTGCCCGATCCTCGCCATCTTCTTCACCGTCTTCGGGTTCAACGTCCTGGGCGATGGCCTGCGGCGCACGCTCGACACGCGCCTGAGCGAAACGGAGCGCGCCTGACATGAGCCTTCTCACTGCGCGCAATCTGTCAGTCGGGGCATCGACCCGCAGCGGCGATTTCCCGGTCATCAGCGACCTGAATTTCTCACTCGCCCCGGGCAAGATCCTCGGGCTCGTCGGCGAATCCGGCGCCGGCAAATCGATGATCGGGCGGACCATCGCCCAGTTTCTCCCCACCGGCTTCTCGGTCACCGGCGGAACGCTGGAATTCGACGGCGACAACCTTGTCACGATGGATTCGCACAAGCGGCGAAACCTGCTCGGCCGCGATATCGTGTTCATCCCCCAGGAGCCGCTTTCGGCTCTCAATCCGGTTCTCACCGTCGGCCAACAGATGCGTGAGCATCTGCTGCGCATTGGCCATACTGACCAAGCGCCCTGGCGTGAACGGGCGCTTGCCGCATTCGAGTCGGTGCATCTGCCCCACGGTGCCGGGCTCCTGGACAAATATCCGCACCAGTTGTCCGGCGGCATGTGCCAGCGGGTGCTGATTGCCATGGCGTTCGCCAGCAGGCCGCGCCTGGTGATTGCCGACGAGCCGACGACAGCGCTCGACGTCACCATCCAGGCCCGGATCGTCAAGCTGATCGCCGAGATGCAGAAGCGAGACGGGACGTCCGTCATCTTCATCACGCACGATCTGAAGCTTGCCGCACAGATCTGCGACGAGATCCTGGTGCTCTATGCCGGCAGGCCGGCGGAGCGGGGACCGGCCCGCGCGTTGTTCTCTCAGCCAGCCCATCCCTATACGCGCTGCCTGCAGCTGGCCAATCCCAGCATGAGCGGCGAAAGGCGCGGATTGTTCACCCTGCCGGAGCGCATGCCGGGGCTGCGCGCCATCAAGGACCTGACCGGCTGCCGCTTTGCCTCCCGCTGCCCGGCGGTCATCCCGGCCTGCCGGGAGGCCGAACCACCTTTCCTCGAGATCGGACCTGATCACGTGGCGGCCTGCATCCGCCCCGAAATCGCCGCGACCATCATGCCGCCGCCGCCTTTGCCCATGCCGGAAACGGCGAGCGGCGAGCCGCTGCTGTCGGTCGACAAGGTCACGAAGTCATTCGTCACCAGCTGGAGCCTGCTGCGCAAGACAACGGAGTTTCGCGCCGTCAACGAGGTCAGTTTCGCGCTCGGCGAGAATGAATTCGTGGGCATCGTCGGCGAGAGCGGCAGCGGCAAGAGCACGCTCGCGCGCCTCGTGGTCGGCCTCGATCAACCGAGCGGCGGCCGCGTGGTGATGGCGGGCCGCGATGTCACCGCCAATCGCCGCGACGACAAGGCCTTCCGCCGCGAGCACGTCCAAATGGTCTTCCAGGATCCGCAATCCGCCCTGAACCCCCGCCGCAGGGTCGCCAGCATCGTCACCCAGGCCATCGAAGCGGCCGGTAAGCGAGGCGACAACACGGCCCGTCTCGATCGCGCCCGTCAGCTCCTCGCGGAGATCGGCCTTCCGCCCGAGGCCGCGTTGCGCTTCCCCTCGCAGCTCTCGGGTGGACAGAAGCAGCGGGTGAACATCGCCCGGGCCTTGTGCGCGGTGCCGCGAATCCTTGTGGCCGACGAGATCGTCTCCGGTCTCGACGTGTCGGTGCAGGCGCAGTTGCTCGACCTTCTGCTGCGTCTCCGGCAGGAGCGCGGCTTTGCGATGCTGTTCATTTCGCACGATCTCTCCGTCGTCCGCTATCTGTGCGATCGGGTGCTGGTGATGTATCGCGGCGAGGTGGTCGAAAGCGGTCGGACCGAAGAGGTCTTCTCGGCTCCCCGCCATGCCTATACCCGCACGCTGCTGTCCTCGGTGCCGCCTGACGATGCGCAACTTGACTGGTCTCCCGATACCGTCGGCGACGTGGCCGCAGGAGTAAGATGATGAGAGCTGTTGAATATGCCGCTTATGGCGGCCCAGAGGTTCTTCAACTCGCGAGCGTCCCGTCTCCCCATTGCGGCCCCGGCGAGGTGCTGGTCGAGATGCACGCGGCAAGCGTCAATCCGGTCGATGGGAAAATCCGCGCCGGTCTGCTGAAGCCTGCACCCGGGCCGTTTCCGGCGCGAACGGGGCGCGACGGCGCCGGTTTCGTACGCGCGCTCGGAGAAGGCGTCTCACCGGAATGGCTCGGCCGGCGTGTCTGTTTCGTAGCTCCGCGCGGACAAGGCACGTGGGCTGAGGAGGTGGTGATGCCAGCCTCCCTCATTGCCCCCATTCCCGACACGCTCGCGTTTACCGACGCCGCGGCGCTCTCGCTTGCCGGCATCAGCGCCTGGATCGCCCTTGTCGAGACGACACGCATCACACCGGGCATGCGGGTTCTTGTCCATGCGGGTGCGGGTGGCGTCGGCGGCATGGCGGTCCAACTCGCCCATGGGCTGGGCGCCACCGTGATCGCCACCTGCTCGCGCCGCAACGCCGATTACGTGCGCAAGCTGGGAGCGTCCGAGACCATTGCGTATGACGAGGTGGCGTTTGAGACAAAGGTGCAGGACCTCGACGTCGTTCTCGACCTCATGGGTGGGGACGTGCACAGGCGAAGCTACGCGACCCTCAAAAAGGGCGGCACTTTGGTCTATCTCAACGCCCAACCCATCGAGGATCGCGGCGCGGAATTCGGCGTCGACGTCGTGATGGCGCAGATCCTGCCACATCAAGCGGCTCTGGCCGCCATTGTGGCGCGGGTGGCCGACGGTACGATGGTCTCGACGCTATCGCGCGCGCTGCCCTTCGATGCGTTTGCGGAGGCCCATCGTTTGTCCGACAGCGGGCATGCACGCGGCAAGATCGTGCTGGCGATCCGGCCGCCGGACTAGCTGCCGTCGCGTTTGGCAAGGGCCAGGAGAACCCGCCGCGTCGCTGCCACATCGTTAACGTCGAGACCGGCCAGATGCTGCTCCTCGAACGCGTGAGCACGGGCCGTGATCCGGTTGAGACGGTCGAGCCCCTCCTGCGTGATGGCAAGCGCTCCCGGCGGCCGTGGCGCGACACAGCCCATGCCGACGAGCTTGGCGATCGCATCCTCAACGGCCGAAACCCCGAGGAAGGCAAGCCGGGCGATTACTTCCGCCGATGCGCCCGAGCGTGTCGCGAGGAACGCAAGAACCCGCGTCTGGTTTGTGTCCAGGCCTTCAGTGTCGCGATGCTCGTCGAATGCGCCGGAGAGATAGGAATAGGCCCGCACCAGCAACGGCAGAAAGAAATCATCGCGCGGATGGGCGGCCGCATCGACGGTGAGGTCCGATGGCGCGGACGGGTGGTCGAGCGCCAACGCATAGCGCCCCTGCGCGAACAGCAGACTCGCGCGATCGAACCAGCGGTAGCGCTCCACATGACCGATGAAGATCATATGATCGCCGCCATCGTGTGCAGACACATGGCGACACTCGAATTGCGCCGCCACTCCTGCGAAGAGCGGGCATCCGCCCAGTCCGGGAATCCAGTCGCAGTTGCCGAACTTGTCGTCGGTCGAACGCGAGAAGCGGTTGGACAACGCAATCTGATCGGCTGCCAGAACATTGATGGCAAAATGCGGCGCTCCCTGGACCGCCGGAAGGTTTCGCGATTGTTTACGCAGCGACCACAGCACCAGAGGCGGGTCGAGAGAGACCGACGAGAAGGAATTGGCCGTAATGGCGACCGGCCCGTCAGCGGTGGCGGTGGTGATGACCGTCACGCCGGTGGCGAATTGCCCCAGCGCGCGCCTGAAGGCGCGCGGATCGAGCGCCGGATCGCCCTCGTCCAGCAATTGAGGATCGGCAGGGTGCTTGTTTTCCATGTCAGACACGCAGGCCCGCTTCGCGCAGGAGCGGCAGAACGTTGTCGAGGAAATAGGGCAACTCGTCCTTGAAATTGACGAACGACACCGTGGTCCCCGCAAAGCCGGCCTCGCTCATGCGCACCATCTCGGACGCGATATGCTGCGGCGTTCCGATCAGCGGATAGGTTCCAGCGCCGCCTGCAAACCGTTTGCGATGCAGACGGTAGGCATCGGCCTCGTGGGAGGTCGAGAATTTTTCCTTCTGGCCCATGTAATGATCGACGCTGACCTGATCGGCCTCAGTCGAGGCATAGAGTTCGTAGTAATCCTCCGCCTCCGCCTGGCTCGGCCGGCAGACCACGTGGCAGGTGGTGAAGACCCCCACATCGCGACCCTGCTCGGCCGCACGGCGCTTCATGTCCTCGATATGCTCGCGACCCTTGTCGACCTCCGTGAAGGTGGTGAACAGGAAATCGGCGGCCCGCGCCGCAAAATCCCGGCCGGGGGGCGAGAATCCGGCGTTGAGCGTAACCGGGCGCGGCGTCTGGATCGGACGCGGCAGACCCGACACGCCCTTCAGCTTGTAGAACTGTCCGTCATAGTCGAACGGTCGCGTCTCTGTGTAGATGCGGCGGATGATATCGAACCATTCGAGACCCTGCTCATAACGGTTCTCGATGAGGTTGAGACCGAACATGCCGAACTCTTCGGGATTCCAGCCGCAGACGATGTTAAGGCCGGCACGACCGTTGGACGCATGGTCGATGGTGGCCAGCGCCTTGGCGGCGAAAACCGGGTGAACCATCGGCACATGCACTGTCGAGAACACCGCGATGCGCTCCGTGATCCCGGCCAAGGCAGCCGCGAAGGTCAGCGTCTCGTAGGACCATTCGCGGCTGTTCATGTCGCCGCCGAAGCCCTTCCAGCGCGCGATCGGCAGGAGGAATTCGAGACCCGCCTTGTCGGCCATGCGGGCGACCTCCGCGATCTCGCTCCAGATCGCGGGCCAGCGCTCCGGCACCTTCGTCAGCGTCAATCCGCCATCGGCGTTGAGCGAGAAGACGCCGATCTTGAACTTGTTCGGGCCGTGCATGGGATGCGGGAGATGGGACGTCATGGCGTGCTCCAGAGGCGGAAGGTCTAGGATGCGGAAAGTTTGGCAGACGACATCCGGGCGACGGGTGCCTTCTGCGGCCGGACGGGTGACGAGGCAGAAGCCAGCACCTTGCGTGCCGCAAGATCGCGATAATAGCGCGCAGCCGCCTGGATGAATGACAACGCGCAGGCACCGGATGCAGCGGCATTCCCGTCATGGAACGCCTGCGCCCACGCCTGCAGCAGCGCCAGCGCATCGGAACGCGCCTTCGGCAGCACCAGTGTCGCCCGACGCACAAGCCCGGCTTGATCGTCGAACCGCAAAATCGTTTCGCGCAGTCGCGCGTTGGGCACGCAGGCGATCCAGGCGGCGCGAAAGGCATAGTTCGCCGCGAGGAAGCGCGCCTCATCACCTTCGTCCTCCGCCGCGCGCGCATCGACAAGCGCGGCAGTGAGCGCGGCGCGCGCATCCTCGTCGAGGGCAAGCGTGGCGCGCTCAGCCGCGACCGGCTCAATCAGACTGCGGACATCAAAAATCTCGTCCATCGCGGCAAGGCTGGGATTGGGGATCTGGAATCCGCCCTCGCCGGTCTCGAGCAGCCCATCTGCGACAAGCCGCGCCAGCGCCTCGCGCACCGGCGTGCGCGACACAGCCATCGCCTTCGCGAGTGAGGAATCGACAAGCCGGTCGCCGACGTTGAAGGCGCCCGACCGGAGTTGCCCGCGCAAGGTCGCGTAGATCTGATCGGCGAGCGGGGGCGCACGGCGGACAGTGTCGAAAACGAGTTTGCTCATGGACCGCTCCGCTGAGGTGTCAGGCGGAAAGCCTTGCAAACCTCGTCGACCGTCGACAGAATACAGTTTAGGGAAAGTCGACCCGGCGCGTCAAGCGGCGCGTCGAGAGGATGGAAGGGACCGGATGCCAACCCCATACGCATCATTCGCGCGCACCGTCGTCGCAAGCCCCGGCACCATATTCCTGCGCGCGCCCGCCTCCGCGCAACTCGCCTACGCGCCGGAAGGGTTCGAGATCAGCTATGAGGAGGCCGCCCGGGCCGTCGAGGCGGTCCGGCTGTCCTACGCGGCCGCGGGCTACGGCCACGGCGTCACCGTGGCGCTTCTGCTTGAGAACCGGCCTGTCTTCTTCTGGCATTGGCTTGCGCTCAATGCATTGGGCGTGGCGATCCTGCCGATCAACCCGGATCTGCGCGCCGATGACCTGGCCTATCAATTCACCATCGCCGAGCCTGATCTCGTCGTGGCGCTGCCTGAGCGGGAACCCTTTATCCGCTCCACAGGCATGGACGCGACACGGATTGTCGGGCCGGATGGGCCATTCCCAACCTGTCGCCTGACGACCGTGAGAAGCACCGGAGGGCCGGACGATGCCTGCGCGCTGCTCTTCACCTCGGGCACCACCGGCAACCCGAAATGCTGCGTGCTGTCGAACGATTACTTCATGCAGCTCGCCCGATGGTATGTGGGCCAGGGCGGCATCGCCGAGATGAAGCTGGGCAAGGAGGTGATCCTGACGCCCCTTCCCTTCTTTCACATGAATGCGCTGGGCTGCTCCGCCCTCGGCGCCATTCTGATGCAAGCCACCTTGGTGCCGCTCGACCGCTTCCATGCCAGCACCTGGTGGCGGGCGGTTGCCGATTCCCACGCGACGGTGATGCATTATCTCGGCGTCATGCCGGCGATCCTGCTCAAGCTTGCGACCACCGACACGGAGCGTTCTCACCGTGTGCGTTTTGCCTTTGGGGCGGGCGTCGACCCGCGGCACCAGGCGATCTTCGAAGAGCGGTTCGGCATCCCCCTTGTGGAAGCCTGGGCCATGACCGAGACCGGCGGTGGCGCCGTCACCTCCACGGCCGGAGGCGAGCGCCATGTGGGCGAGCGTTGCATCGGTTATCCGCGAGCCAGCATGAACTTTCGCATCGTAAACGAGAACGGCGAGGACGCCTCTGCCGGCGAGGCTGGCGAGTTGCTCGTGCGGAGCGCCGGCGCCGCGCCCCGGAAGGGGTTCTTCACCCAGTACCTCAAGGACCCCCTAGCGACGGCGCAGGCATGGGCCGGTGGCTGGTTCCAGACCGGCGACGTGGTGCGCCAAGGCGCCGATGGGGCCTTGTTCTTCGTCGATCGCAAGAAGAATATCGTCCGGCGCAGCGGAGAGAACATCGCGGTGGTCGAAGTCGAAGGCGTCTTGCAGAACCTTGAGCCGGTGGCGGGCGTGGCGGTGGCGCCCGTCCCCGACGACATTCGCGGCGAGGAGGTTTTTGCGCTCGTCAAACTCCACGACGGAAAGCCCGCGACTCTGGAGGATGCCAACCGCACGGCCGAAGCGCTCGCACGCGCCTGCGGCGAGCAACTTGCCTATTACAAGGTCCCGGGCTTTATCGCCTTCGTCGACCATCTCCCGATCACCGCGACGCAAAAATTGCAGCGTGCCGAAATCCGGCGGCTGGCGGAAGGAGCCCTTGGCGATTCTGGCACGGTGGATCTGCGCACCCTCAAGGCGCAACTGCGCCTCACGGCGTCGGCTTGAGCCCGGTGAGCGCATCCTACAATGGCGTCGTCGTCGTGGCGCCGGTGACGATCCCGTATCGACGCTACGCCCAGCACGATGCCCATTGGTTTCTCGCCAAGGCGGTTGCGGGGTTGCGCGACGCCGCAGGCCTTGCAACCGACGACATCGACGGCCTGGCCGTCTCCAGCTTCACGCTTTTCCCCGACACCGCTGTCGGGCTGACACAGCATCTGGGGTTGACGCCGCGCTTTCTCGAGCATGTGCCGATGGGCGGTGCGAGCGCCGTGGTGCAATTGCGGCGGGCGGCCCGCGCGGTGCAGGCGGGCGATGCGTCGATCGTGGCCTGTGTGGCGGGCGACACCAACCGGGTCGATTCATTCCGCCAGAATCTCGCCAATTTCAGCCGCTTCGCGCGCGATGCGGTCTACCCCGTGGGCGCAGGCGGCCCAAATGCGAGCTTCGCCCTTCTGACCGCTTACTACATGCGGGTCTACGGAGCGAAGGCGGCAGATTTCGGCAAGCTTTGCGTGGCGCAGCGCGACAATGCGCAGACCTATCCATATGCCCTCATCCGCAAACCCCTCACGCTCGACGAGTATCTGACAGCCCGGCTCGTTGCCGACCCGCTGCGCCTGTTCGACTGCGTCATGCCTTGTGCGGGCGCGGAGGGCTTCCTCGTGATGCGCGAGCAGGACGCCCGCGGGCGTGGACTTCCGTTTGCCCGCATTCTCGGATCGATCGAGCGTCACAATGCCTATCCGGAAGACCCGATTCAGATGCGGGGCGGCTGGGCCATGGATCGCGACGATCTCTACGCGCAGGCCGGTGTCGGCCCGGCCGACATGGACTTCCTCCAGGCCTATGACGACTATCCCGTCATCACGGTGATGCAGCTCGAGGATCTGGGCTTTTGCCCGAAAGGCGAAGGGGCCGATTTCGTGCGTCGCAACTCTTTCACCGCCAAGGGATCGCTGCCGCTCAACACCTCGGGTGGACAATTGTCGGCCGGTCAGGCAGGCGCTGCAGGCGGCCATCTGGGGATGGTGGAGGCGATCCGCCAACTGACGAGGCAAACCCTGTCTGCGCCCATTCCTGACGCCCGCATCGGCCTCGTCAGCGGTTTCGGCATGATCAATTATGATCGTGGCATCTGCACGGGTGCCGCCATTCTCGCAGCCTCGGAGGCCTGACCCATGTCACCTTCACGCTCGCCGCCGAAAAATCCGGTTCTCAAGACGCGAGAACCGACCGTGCCGCCCGGCCTGCGCAGCCGCGCGGCTTTGCGTCTGACGGCTGCCGCATGCGAAGGACGTCTGGAGCTGCAACGCTGCCGTGCCTGCAGCGCCTTTCAATATCCACCCCGCGAAGCCTGCACCCAATGTCTCTCGACGCGGCTCGAATGGACCGAATGCGACGGGGTGGGCGAGCTGATATCCGAGACCATCCTGCATCACAGCAATGAGCCCTATTTCCGCGAACGCGTGCCGCTTCGCGTCGGGCTCGTGCGCCTCGACGTCGGCGTCACCATCGTTGCGCACGTCGATGGGGCCTGCGCCCCCGCCCCGGCCCGCATTCGCCTCGCCGCGCATCTCGACAAATCAGGACAGGCAGCGCTCGTGGCGCATCCGCCGGAAGGCCCCACCGACATGACCACATCGCAGACGCATCGCGACATGACGTGCGACCCGCGCGGTCGCAAGATCCTCGTGACGGATGGCAAGTCGGAGACGGGTGAGGCGCTCGTAAAAGCCTTTATTGCGGCGGGCGCCGACAAGGTCTGGGCGGGTGTCGCAGAGCCTTGGAAAGACGCGACCGCCATCGATAAACTGGCGCAGCTCGAAGGCGTGACAACGGTCCCTCTCGACGTCACCGACGCCCGCTCGGTCGAGGCGTTGAGCGGCCTGATCGGCGGCAAGGTCGACATTCTCGTAAACAATGCCGAATTCCACCGCCACAAGCCGGTCGGCGCGCGGGGCGTCGAGACGGCGCGGGCCGAAATGGATGTCAATTATCTGGGCCTGCTGCGACTGATCGAATCCTTCGGTCCGGCGCTCAAATTCCGCGCTGCCGACGGGCCGAACGGCGCGTGCGCCTGGGTCAACATCCTGTCGGTCTACGCATTGTCGGCGCTGCCGTCACAAGCGACGTTCACCGCGTCGAAAGCTGCGGCCTTTGCTGCCTCGCAGGCGTTGCGCGCTGACATGATGGGTGTGGGTATCCGCGTCATGAACGTGTTTCCCGGTCCGATCGACGACGCGTGGAACCAGACCGTTCCGCCACCGAAGCTCGCACCGTCCGCGCTTGCTGCCGCGGTGGTCGCATCGCTGAAGGCTGGCGTGGAGGATGTCTACCCGGGCGACGTCGCGCAGGACATCCTCGCCCGCTGGCGTGAGAGCGCCAAGGTTCTCGAACGCGAACTGGCCGATCAATGACGCCCTCGGGACAAGACCTGCTGGACCGCATGGCGGGCGCACTGGCCAGGCGCCGCGTGCGTGTCATAGATCTGACCCAGACGCTGTCGCACAGCTTCCCGAGCATCGTGCTGCCGCCGGAATTCGATCAATCCGCGCCGTTTCGCAGCGAACCCATTTCGCGCTACGACGCCGACGGACCGGATTGGTATTGGAACAATTTCTCCTGCGGCGAGCATACAGGAACGCATTTCGACGCGCCGATCCACTGGATCACCGGCCGTGACGATCCGCGGGGCGCGACGGACAGCATTGAGCCTTCACGCCTCATCGCCCCGGCCTGCGTGGTCGATTGCGAGGCCGAGACAGCGAAGGATGCCGATTTCCTCCTGACGCGCGATCACCTTCTCGCATGGGAGCGCGACCATGGACGGATCGAGAAAGGCAGCTGGCTGCTGATGCGCACAGGCTGGTCGAAGCGCTCCGACGCGACGCTCTATCAGAATTTCGACGAGACCGGCCTGCACACGCCCGGCCCGGATCTCTCGGCCGTTCGCTTCCTCGTGGACGAGCGGCAGGTCATCGGGTTCGGCTCGGAGACAATCGGCACGGATGCCGGGCAGGCCGCGCATTTTTCGCCGCCCTATCCGTGTCATTCGCTGATGCATGGGGCGGGCCGGTTCGGACTCCAATGCCTCACCGGCCTCGAGCTCCTGCCGCCGAAAGGCGCGCTCTTGATCACGCCGCCGCTGAAGATCCTGCGGGGAAGCGGAAGTCCCCTGCGGGTGCTCGCGCTAGTCGAAGCCGCGGATTGACCGCGGCTTCGGAGCGTCATCCGATCCGGGTCAGGTCCTGAACGACTCGACCATGCGATCGAGTGCGGTCTCGAGCTGCGCAGGATCGCGGCAGATGCACATGCGCAGGAAGCCGCGCGATGCCTTGCCGAACATGAACCCCGGCGCGAGACCAACGCGCGCCTCATCCAGGATCTTGCGGCAGGCAACGCGCGAATCCGGCTCGTTCGCGAGCGAGAAGAACACGTACATGCCACCCTTCGGCTTATTGGGCAGCACGATCTGAGGGACCTGCGACAGCTTTTCGTAGGCCAGATCGATGCCATGGCGGCAGCGGTCGCGCATCTGCAACGCGAGACCCTCACCCTGTTCGATCGCCGCGAGTGCGCCGGCCTGCACAAAACCGGCGGTGCCGCTGTTCATGTACTGCGTCATGGCCGCGACCTCGCCCGCAACGGAGGCCGGATGCGTCAGCCAACCCACGCGCCAGCCGGTCATCGCCCACGCCTTCGAGAAGCTGTTCACGGTGAGAACCAGATCCTCCGGTTCGGCGAACTGCAGGATCGAGGGCGCGGAACGCCCGTCGAAATAGAGACGGTTGTAGACCTCGTCGGAAATGATCCAGATGCCCCGCTCGCGGCCGAAAGCGAGCAAGGCCTCGAAATTCTCGCGGGTCGCGACCCAGCCGGTCGGATTGGCGGGCGTGGAGAAGACGATCGCGCGCGTGCGTTGATCGCAGGCAGCCTTGATGGCCTCCATGTCCAGCGTCCAATCGCCGTCAACCAGCGTGAGGGGCACGGGACGGGGCTCACCGCCCGCCAGGTGAATCAGGTTGTGGATGTTGGGCCATTGCGGCTCCACATAGACGACGTTCTGTCCCAGATCGACGATGACGTTGAGCGCAAGCAGAAGCGCCTGCATGCCACCCGGCGTCACCGTCGACCGGTCGACCGCAATCGGCACCCCATGCAGCTCGGTCTGATAATTGGACAACGCCTGCGAGAGGCCTGGCGCGCCGCGCATGTTGGGAATGTAGAACGTCATGCCGTCGTCGAGGGCGGACTTCGCGGCCTCGCGGATGAATTCCGGCGTGACCAGATCGCCCTCGCCGTACCACAGCGGAATGACCCCCGTCAGCTGCTGCGCGCGCACGGCCAGTTCGGCGATATTCTCTGTCGGGAGATCCTGCACGAGCGGGCGGATGTGTGTGACGGCGGGCTGCTGGTAGTCGTTCCGAAGGAGGCTTGGCGTCTGGTCGAGCTTGGTCACCGGTGTGATCTTTCCTGATTGGCGTCTGGCAAGAAGCGTTCGAGAGCTCATCGAAGCGGATGGCCAAACCCTCTACCGATGCCCTCATTATTTCAAGCTTAAAGTACATTCCCGGTTTTGACGCCGCTTCGGGCTGGGGAAAATCAGCGCGGGACAGGAGGCCTCGGCGGGGCCTGCCCAGACATTCTAGGCTTGAAACAATAGCCGCAGTGGCGATGATTGAATGACCGTCGTCATGCGGCCGAGGTTGACTGGAAACGTGTCCCGCCGCTTATCGCCGGCCCGATACGGCAAGGTTCGAGAGCGGCAAATCGGCGTTCCGTTAGCAAGCCTTCAGACAGAGGAAAAGTCATGAGATTCAGTCTTCGGTGTCAACTGGCGGCGGCTGCCGTTCTGCTCGCCCTGAGCGTGCCGGCCCTTGCGGCCGAAAAGCTGGTCGTGGGCGCCTACCCGTCCAATCCGCCCTGGGAAGCCAAGAACGAAAAGGGCGAGTTCGAAGGCTTCGAGGTCGATCTCGCCAAGGCGATCGGCGAGAAGCTCGGCCGCCCGGTGGAATTCCAGGACCTGGGCTTCCAGGCGCTCTTCGCCGCAACGAGCTCCGGCCGCATCGACATGGCGATCTCGTCCATCTCGATCACCAACGAGCGCCTCAAGAGCCAGTCGTTCACGCAGGGCTATTACGACAGCGATCTCGCCCTCGTGAGCGCTGCCGGCTCGAAGCTGAAATCGATCGACGAGGTCAAGGGGCAAAGCCTCGGGGCGATTTCCTCGTCGGTCGGGGAAGCGTGGATCAAGGAGAATACCGCCAAGTACGGGATCGGCGCCTACAAGGGCTACAACACCCAGCAGGACCTGATGCTCGACACCCGCAACGAGCGCGTCGCGGGCGCCATCGGTGATATCGCGGGCTTTCAGTTCGCGTTTCTGAAGATGCCCGGCATGAAGGTCGTCGCGCGCATTCCCACCGGCGACCAGTTCGCCATCATGATGCGCAAGGGCTCGCCGCTGCTGGAGCCGGTCAACGAGGCAATCTCGGCCTTGAAGAAAGACGGCACCATGGCGAAGCTGCACAAGAAGTGGCTGGGCACCGATCCCGAGGCCGGCGCCAGTGTCGTGACGGTCAAGCCTGTTCCGAGCGCGCCGTAACGCCCGCATTCCCGTGATATGAAGGTATTCCGCTATCGCGCCTGCAGTAGCGGAACCTGAAGGTGTGTGCCGATGGGTTTGGTCGAAACCTTTTTCAATTGGGACGTTCTGGTCCGGGCCATGCCGCTGCTGCTGCAGGGCCTGATCACCACGCTGCTGCTCGGCATTTCAAGCATCGCCGTGGGCATGGTGGCGGGTCTGCTGATCTGCGTCGTGCGCCTTTACGGCGCGACCCCGCTGCGGCTTCTTGCCGTGATGTTCATCGACATCTTCCGCTCGGTGCCGGTGCTCGTGGTGTTGATCCTGATCTACTACGCGCTGCCCTTCCTGGGCGTGCGCTTTTCGTCCTTCACGTCGGCGATGATCGCGCTGGCGCTAGTGTTCTCGGCGTTTACGGCCGAGGTCATTCGCGCCGGCATCGAGGCGATCCCACGCGGGCAGTTCGAGGCGGCCTCGGCGCTGGGACTGCCATTCCGCTTGACGCTTTTCAAGGTGATCCTCCCGCAGGCCATGCGGATTGCGATCCCGCCGCAGACCGGCAATTGCGTGGCACTCCTCAAGGATACGTCTCTGGCATCAGTCGTCGCGATGCCGGATCTGCTGAAACAGGCAACAGACGCACAGGCCTTCTTCGCCAATCCGACGCCGCTCATCGGAGCAGCCCTCGTCTATCTCGCCCTGCTGTGGCCGCTGGTACGGCTGGTGGCTTATCTCGAACGCCGCAGCCGCATGCAATCCACGCGGTAGGCTCACACGCCCCGTGCTTGTCCGGACCGGGCGGATGTGCGACACCGGTTGCCGTTGAAGGCGAACCGGCAATGAGGCCATCGAGATGAGTGGGGGGCCGTCGATCAAGCGCACGCGCGTCCCGGCCCGCAGAGCGCGCAGCAAGGTCGGCCTTCCCGGTCCCACCGCCAGCGATACGCCCTTCCGCCCGAACGTGTTGCCAACAAACGCGGAGGCCGGCGGCCAGGCGCCAACCTTGGGCGAAGTCGGCCTCAGTCACTTCGTGCCCTATCTGCTCAACCGCATTTCAGCGAGCTGGAATGCGAACATGCAGGACACCTTGCGCCCGTTCGGCATGACCACGACCAAGATGCGCACGCTGGCGGTGCTCAGCGTCATGCCCGGTCTCACCATCAACGATCTGGCCGTCCATGCGGTGACCGAGCAATCGACCATGAGCCGGACTCTCGATGCTCTCGAGGAGCAGGCGCTCATTCGCCGCGAGGCACGCGCCGACGACATGCGCGTGCGCGAGATCTACATCACCGAGGCCGGTCGGGCGCTGTTCGGGCGAATCTGGCCGCGGATGTACGACATGTACGGCCACCTGTTCGACGGGGTGGACGAGGCCGAGCTGAGACAGCTGATCGGGACGCTGCACAAGGTGCTGCGCAACGTGCACGCCATCGGCGTCTAGCAGCCCCCCCCTCAAGATCCTCGCTCAGGCGTAGATACTTTCGATTGTCTTGAACGCGCCGTCGAGCGCGGTGCCATCCTCATCCAGGAGAGCTGCCTGACGCAGGCGCTGCATCCACACCGCGCCGTCGGGCTTTCCAATCAGCATGGGGGCGGCCGCCAGCACCCGGTCGAATTTCGACTGGCCACGGGCATGGGTATCCGAATAGCCCTTGACCAGCCGGCGGCTGTTCAGCACTTCCACCGCCAGATCGTAGTCGCGCGGCAGGATCGTGAGCGCGGTATCGAGCCAATGCTGAAGGTGCGCCATCTCCCGGCCATGTCGGAGCGCACGCCGACGCATTCCCTTCATGGCAGCCAGCACGTAAAGCGTGAGAAACCAGCCGATGGTGCCGGTTTTCACACGCCGCCCGCGGTTCACGACCTTGTCGAGCGCCTTGAAAAGCGCCGGGCGCGACTCGATAAAACGGCCGAGAGAAGCCGGCATCGTGCCGGTAACCTCCTCCATGCGCGGATGCATGTATTCGGTCGTATAAATCAGCTGGTCGTCCTTGACGCCGACCTCTTTCTTGACGCGGTCGAACCGGCTGGCGCGCGTCTTGAGATCGGCCACCCGGATCACGTCGTCATAAGCCATCGACACAGCAAGATACTTCGCGGCCGATTGCGTGAAAGCGTGATCCTTCGCAGCGCCGCCATGGGCGATGTCGTTGCGCAGGATCTCGTCCATGCGGTCGAGATACTCGTTGGCGTAGGCCGGGTCCTGGTAGTCGACAAGTTTTTTCACCCCGGCGAACAGCATCGCGTGGGCGGATTCGGGAAACGCGCGGATGCGCACCAGCAGGGCGTCGAGCGCGGCGTGGCCGGTCGCCGCGGGCAGGACGGGAAGCACCTTGGCGCCGTCCGGCACCACCGGATCGCGCGGCTCTTCCCGCGTGCGCAGATAGGACGCGTGGAAAGCCTTGAGGCTCGGGGCCACACCCTTGCCGCCGGCGCTGATGGCGGCCTCATAAGCCGAGACATCGAACGGCAGCACATCGGCGCCGGCAAGCGCGCCGAACATGGTGGCCGAGATCACGCTGCCATTGGTCTCGGCAAGCGACTGCATGTCGAAGGCGATGATGCGTTTGGCCGCGATGCCGGCAGCTTCCACAACCGTTAGCGGATCGCCGATGCCGTCGCCGGGCTTTTCCTTTTCGCCGACGGCGAAGGAGCGGTGCGTCGAGGTGATGAGCGTCGTGCGCTCGGGCGTCACCAGCCCGCGCAGGATCGAGCGGCCAGCTTCCATGAACTCGGCGGCCAAGACCACATCGACGTCGCCGGGCGTCGGCATGAGCGACAGGATCGCCTCCGCCCCCTCGCGCACCGGCAGAATCTCGATGTAGTAGATCGTGGCGCCCGTGCGCTGGGCCACGCCCGGAACCGAGGTGGATTGCGCGATCCAGCCGCTGTGTTCGGCGGCGGCCACGATCCAGTCCGCCAGCACACCGCCGCCCTGCCCGCCCATGGCCAGGATCGCAATCGCAATGGGCTTGTCGGTCGACAGGCGGAGGGGAAAAGTCTCGTGGCGGGTCATCGGCAATACCCTTCTGGCAGAATTCACATGGGCGTGGTGTCTTCCACGCAGAACGCTAGTGGGCGAAGGTCAGGCGGCTTCTGTCACGGCGGCGCTGCAGAAACCCGATCACCGCGCCGCGAACGCGCGCGAGAAAGCGGTCGTGCGGCGTCGGGTTGTAGATGACGTCGGCCCGATAGAAGGACGGGCAGAGGACAGCCGCTTCGGCGACTTCGCCGCAATTGCCGCAGCCGACGCAGGAATTGTCGATCGCCGCCACCGGATCGTCCTTCAGCGGATCGTCGGTGTGCTTGACCGACAGGGACGGGCAGCCCGACAGGCGGATACAGGCATGGTCGCCGGTGCACACATCCTCATCCACGCCGAACCGCTCGCGCACCATGCGCTTGCCTTCCTTCACGGCCTTGCCGAACAGCGGCTTCACGCGCCGCTGCTTGTTCAGCATGCATTCGGAGGACGCCACGATGATGTGCGGACCCGGCTCCTTCGTCGTCAGCGCTTCCTTCAGGGTGTCGCGCATCTTGGCGACGTCATAGGTGTTGTCGATCTGGCGCACCCACTTCGCCCCGATGCCCTTCACCGCATCGACGATGCTGTTGTTGGTGGTGCGATTGGGGTTGTCGGCGCGTGACGACAGGATGTCCTGACCGCCGGTGGCCGCCGAGTAATAGTTGTCGACGATCAGGATCACGCCATCCTGCTTGTTGTAGACCGCGTTGCCGATGCTGGTGGACAGGCCGTTATGCCAGAACCCGCCATCGCCCATCACGGCGATGGATCGCTTGTCCGATTCCACGTTGAAGGCCGAGGCCGAGGCCGGCCCCAGGCCGTAGCCCATGGTGGTCGCGCCGATGTTGAACGGCGGCAGGATCGAGAACAGGTGGCAGCCGATATCGGCCGCCACATGATGTTGCCCGAGTTCCCCCTCGACCAGTTTCATGGCGGCGAAGATCGGGCGCTCCGGACACCCGGTGCAGAAGCCCGCAGGCCGCTGCGGCACGACGGCGTTCAGCGCCTTCACGCGCGGGTCGTCGAGAGTGGGCGAGGCGTCGGGCAGCGGTGGCCGGTTGCCAAGGACGCTGCGCGCGTGGGTCTCGAAAAATTCGGTGAAGCCTTTTACCAGCACCGGCGCGGTGTATTCGCCGCCGAGCGGCAGCATGTCCTTGCCGTGCAGCTTGGTGTTGATGTCGCGCCGCCGCAGGACGGTGCTGAGCGTCTGCTCGATATATTCGGGCTGACCCTCCTCCACCATGATGACGGCCGTCTTGCCGATGCAGAACTCGGCGATCTCGTCGTCGATGAGCGGATACGTGACGTTGAGCACGTAGAGCGGGATGGCGGATTCGCCGTAGACATCCGCGAGGCCAAGGAACTGAAGCGCCCGCATGACGCTGTTGTACATGCCGCCCTGCAGGATGATGCCGACATCGCCCTCGGCCGGCCCGAAATGCTCGTTCAGCTTGCGCGACTTGATGAATTCGACCGCCGCCGGCCAGCGCTTCTCGAGCTTTTCCTTCTCGTGCATGTAGGCTGCCGGCGGCAACACGATGCGGCTGAGATCGCGGCGCGGATTCTCGAGCGCCTGGCGCAGGGTATAGGGCGGCTTCTTGTTGTCCTTGGCGACGAACTGCCCGTGGACGTGACAAGTGCGGATGCGGACCTCGAGCATGACGGGGGTGTTCGAGGCTTCCGACAGCTCGAAACCATTCTCCACGGCCTGGACGATCGAGGGCAGATGCGGGCGCGGATCGAGCAGCCACATCTGCGATTTCATGGCGAAGGCGTGGCTGCGCTCCTGCATGATCGACGAGCCCTCGCCGTAATCCTCGCCGATGATGATGAGCGCCCCGCCCGTCACGCCGCCGGAGGCGAGGTTGGAGAGCGCGTCACTTGCCACATTGGTGCCGGCGGTCGATTTCCAGGTGACGGCGCCGCGCACCGGATAGAGCACGGAGGCCGACAGCATGGCGGCCGCCGCCGCTTCCGATGCGGAGGATTCGAAATGGACGCCGAGTTCGTTGAGCACGTCCTTGGAATCGGCCAGCACATCCATCAGATGCGAGATGGGCGAACCCTGATAGCCGCCCACATAGGAGACGCCGGATTGCAGGAGGGCCTTGGTGATGGCGAGGATACCCTCGCCCCGGAAGATCTCGCCGTCGCCGAGCTTCAGGTCTTCCACTTCCCGTGCGAATGAACGTTCAGCCATCGTGAGATCTCCTGCGGGGTCGTCGGTCGTCAGAGGGCGCGATAATTGTATGCATTTGCATATATATACTTGCGCGAATGTCTCGACCGAGTGCGATCTTCCCTGAAGTTACGCGCGATCCGAAAGTGCATCAAGTAGAGAGATTCTAATCGGGGCCGTAATAATATGCATTTGCATTGTTTTCGGTGCCGCTTTTCGCGCCGGAGCGGGCAGCCAGTTCGGCCATTTGGGGGCGGCGCGCTCGCGCGGCAATTCGGCCGTTGCGAACAAAACGGGAAACATGGCTTGATGGCGACAGCCAGGACAATGATTCGACCGTGACCGCCGCCCTCGCCTATCTCGACACCCTCAATCCGGAGCAGCGCCGCGCCGTCGAGCACGGCGTGGGTGATGCGCGCGGCGGGCCGCTCCTCGTCATCGCCGGCGCGGGGTCGGGCAAGACCAACACGCTCGCCCACCGGGTCGCGCATCTGATCCTGCACGGAGCCGATCCTCGCCGCATCCTGCTGCTGACATTCTCGCGACGGGCTGCCGGAGAGATGATGCGCCGGGTCGAGAAGATTTCCGGCCGCATCATGGGGCGTGAGAGCAGCGCGCTTTCCGGCGCGCTGACCTGGGCCGGCACGTTTCACGGCATTGGGGCGCGGCTGCTGCGCGACCACGCCATCGAAATCGGCCTCGATCCCGCCTTTTCCATCCACGACCGCGAGGATTCCGCCGACCTGATGAATCTCTGCCGGCACGAGCTCGGCTATTCGAAGACCGAGAGCCGGTTTCCCGCCAAGGGAACGTGCCTGTCGATCTACTCGCGCTGCGTGAATGCCGAGATGGCCCTGGAGGACGTCCTGCGCGTCGCCTTCCCGTGGTGTGCCGGCTGGGCCGCGGAACTGCGTACTCTCTTTGCGGCCTATGTGGAGGCCAAGCAGCGCCAGAACGTTCTCGATTACGACGACCTGCTGCTCTATTGGGCGCAGACCGTCAGCGAGCCTGCTTTCGCAGAGGAGATGGGCGGGCGGTTCGACCATGTGCTGGTGGACGAGTATCAGGATACCAACCGGCTGCAATCCTCGATCCTGCTGGCGCTCAAGCCGAACGGCGCCGGCGTGACGGTGGTGGGCGACGATGCCCAGTCGATCTATGCGTTTCGGGCCGCGACCGTGCGCAACATCCTGGATTTCCCGAAGCACTTTTCGCCGGCCGCCGACATCATCACGCTCGAGCGCAATTACCGCTCGAGCCAGCCGATCCTCGCCGCCGCCAACGCCGTGATCGATCTGGCCTCGGAGCGCTTCACCAAAAACCTCTGGACCGACCGCGAGTCGCATGACCGGCCGCAGGTCGTGGCCGTGCGGGACGAGACCGATCAGGCGCGCTACGTGGTCGAGCGGGTGCTGGAGAACCGCGAGGTCGGCATCGCGCTGAAGCAGCAGGCGGTGCTGTTCCGAACCTCCCATCACAGCGGCCCGCTCGAGGTCGAGCTCACACGCCGGAACATTCCCTTCGTGAAATTCGGCGGCCTGAAATTTCTCGATGCGGCGCACATCAAGGACGTTCTGGCCCTGTTGCGGTTCGTGCAGAACCCGCGCGACCGGGTTGCGGGCTTCCGGCTCATGCAACTGATGCCGGGGGTGGGCCCCGCCTCGGCCCAGCGGATTCTCGACCACATGGCAGGCTCGGTCGATCCCTTCACGGCGCTGGCGGAAGCGGCAGCCCCACCACGCGCAGGCGATGACTGGCACCTTTTCGTCGACACCCTCGCGGCGCTTCGCACGCAGGCTGCGGGGTGGCCGTCGGAACTCGAACAGGCGCGCGCGTGGTACGAGCCCCATCTTCAGCGCATCCACGAGGATTCCGCGCCGCGGCTCGCCGATCTCGTCCAGCTCGAGCAGATCGCCGCCGGCTACCCGTCGCGCGAGCGCTTCCTCACCGAACTCACCCTCGACCCGCCCGATGCGACGAGCGACCAGGCGGGTGTACCGCTGCTCGACGAGGATTATCTGATCCTCTCCACCGTCCATTCCGCCAAGGGGCAGGAATGGAAATCGGTGTTCGTCCTGAACGTGGTGGATGGCTGCATCCCGTCCGATCTGGGCACCGGCACCACGGCAGAGATCGAGGAGGAGCGTCGTCTTCTCTATGTGGCCATGACGCGGGCGAAGGATCACCTCCACCTCGTCGTGCCGCAGCGTTTCTACACCCACCAGCAATCCGCAACCGGCGACCGGCATATCTATGCAGCGCGCACCCGCTTCATTCCCAGCGAATTGCTGAAGCATTTCGAGCGCATGCCCTGGCCGGCCCCCGTGCCCGGCGAGGCAGCGCGGTCCTCAGCATCGCCCGTTCTGCGGGTGGATATCGGCGCCCGCATGCGCGGCATGTGGCGCTAGGCGCGCTCGCTGGCTTACTGGTCGCAGATCTTCGGCGGGCCGTCGTCGCCCTGCCAATCGACGAGGCGGGTCGCTTTCGGCGGGATCGTGATCGCTTTGCCGTTGCGCTTCCCCTGACCGGTCAGGAGGTTCAGGTCGCAGGTGCCGCCGGCGTTCGGATCGAGCGTGTCGCGGCTGGTGAAGGTCAGGCCGGCGACGATGAATTCGCTGTTGCGATAGACGACCGTGGCAACCTGGCTCCAGCGCGACCGGCCGACAGAGTCGTTGCCGGATTTCAAAAGCAGCGCGCCCTTGTCCGTGACCGCAAGGCTCGGCTGCGTGCCCCACAGAATGCCTCGCCAGAGGGCGTCCGGTTTCTGGACCACGAGATCGCGACGCCGCGTGCCATCCGCATTCATGGCCGAGAGATAGATGTAGAGATTGGCCTCCGCGTCCTCGCCCTCGACGAGAACTGCGCGGTCGAACCAGCCATCGTTGTTCCAGTCCGCCGTCACGACACTCAGCACGGCGGCCGGCGAGACGGTGGCCGGAAGCGGGTCTGGCTTCGTCCCCGTCTGGGCCTGCGCGCTCATTGCCAGCGTCAGCCCGATCAGCACGCTTAAGGCTCTCATTGGGTCAGATCCCCTGTTGGCTTTCCGAACCGGACAGCGCGTCCAGATCCTGCCGCAACTGCTCCGGCGCGATCCGGATCTTCATGACGGTGCCGCCGAAATCCAGCAGCAGCAGCGGGACGCCGTCCTGGCGTTCGACGCGCGTCGCGATCGGGTCCAACGGGACGCTCTTGGGATGGTTCGCGCCTGACCCCGGGCCGAAGCTTCGGGGCGGCAGGGCGCGGTGCACCCGCGCCACCTCGGACAGCAGGTCGGCCAGGATCGCCGATCAATCGACCGTTCCGAGCAGGACCTCATATTCAAGCCCGGCCTCGCTGCGGACTCCGAGCGCGAAGACGTTCCCGTCCTCGGCGACTTCGACCCGCCACCCTGTTGATCCAATCCGCTTGACCACTGCCGATGCTCCCGTTCGATCCCTCCCTTAGCATCACGTCCGAAGGCCGCGAGCAAGAGAATGGCGACGACGGCCTGCGAACTGTGGCAAGAAGAATCGCCTGATTCGCCGCATTGAGCAGAATCGACCCTCATCCCTGTGCAGGCCGTCCTACACGCCTCGCGCAATCTCGTTTCAGAGGCCCGTCAGCGATGCGGGGCCGCCCCAGATGGAGACTTGCCCATGCGCCGTGCCGTTCTGTTCGGAGTGCTCACCCTCACCCTCGCCGCCCCGGCCCTCGCGCAGACGAGCCCGGCGCCGGCCGTGTCCATGTCCAGCACCGAAATTCGCGAACTGCTCGACGCCGCGAAAGCAACCGCGAAGGCAACGCGCGAGAACGTCGATTACAACCGGGTCGTGCCGGATGTGCTGTTTCAGATTCTGGCCAAGCTCGACAAGGTGGAAGACAAACTCGACAAGATCGAGAACGAGCTGAAATCCGCCAAGGCGACGCTCACGAAGAAGCGCTAGCGGGTCCCTCACCAGACTCATTGGGAGGTGCGTGAAAGCGCCTCACTAATTCTTAACGTGTTTCTCGCACTCTGGGCCCATCGCAACGTCAGTTTTCGAGGGTCCCGATGTCTCAGGAGCGCAACGTTCAGCAGGCTGGAATCATCACCGAAGAGCGGCTCGAGAGAGCCCTCGAGGTCCTGTCGGCACTGGTGTCCGAACACGGCGAGAAGCACGTTCCCCTTCGCGCCATGATCGAAGGGCAGCTCTCCGACATGCGTGCGCGCATGACATTGCGCGACACGATGCCCGCCTACGCGGAAGCCGGGTAAATGCAGTGAAACTGGCAGAAACCATGATGTCGCATTTCCGGTCGCTCGGCGGCGCGGTCCCACGGGCCGCATCTCCGGCCGACCGCGATCTTGTCGAGCGGATCGACGCCGCGCGTGAGGCCCAGATGCCGCCCGTCATGCAGCATGCCATCCAGCCCGGTGCAGGAATGCCGAATGCGTCGGCGCACCGGCCTGTGTCGCAGGCGAGGCCAGTGATGATGCCATCCACGGTTCAGGAGACCCCGAGCCCCGCGGGCGCCATGGCGACCGAGCACCTCGCTCAGCAGATGATCACCCTGGTGGAGATCGCCGCGACCCAGGATCGCCAGTTGCAGGCCCTCAAGGCGCGCTGCGAACGGCTGGAGCGGCGCGAGCAAGCCGGCATGGTGGCCTTCACGGCCTTCTTCCACATTCTCAACGCCAACAACGTCTCGGGCCTCGACGCGATGGCGGGCGTCTTCGGCAGCCTGATCGAGCAGGCCCGCCACCTGGAACTCCCCGACGATTCGATTGCCTATCTCAGGCAGATCGAGACGATGCTGCGGGACCAGCATTCGGACGACAAGGATCACACCCGGTCGGGGTCCTCCGAAAGAACATTCGACGCGACTTGAAAATCTGACCAGCCGCGCACACATTTGATGACAGGCGCCAGTTAGCGCTTGAGACGAGCGACGGTCAGGCGCGGATGTACCGCCTTTCCGTCACGCTCGTCTTTCGTTTCTCGGGCCCGCGCAGGCTGCCCGCTACCGCTCAGCGGTTTTTCATATCAGCCGGAAGATGGAACGTGTAGTTCCGCTCGCGCTCGTCGCGGGCTTTGGCGAGCTCCTCGTAGGCCTTGCGATCCTCGGCGGAGAGAATGACCCGCTTTGCCGGTGCGGTTCGCTGACGGGGCTTTGCCCGTTTGAAGGTATCGGTCGGTTGGCTCATGGCGCATATCCTTGTGATCTGGCGCCACTATAGAAGGTAAACACCGGGGCGCGACAGGGGTGAGGCGACCTGCGACAAATCTTTCGCCGCAAACCGAACCGATTCCTTTGGAGGGGTGTTGCCCCTTTTGAGCCTGACGCCCGCATGACAGGCTTCACATATGCAGCGGGGTGGCGTCCATGCCTGACCGTATTCCCCATTTGTTCGACCCCGAACACCGCGAGGCCGTCCGGCTTTCCTGGAAGAGCCGCCATATCCCCTGGGGGACGATCCTTCTTGGCTCGTTGATTGTTTCCGGGGTGCTCTCGGCCATTCTCACTGTCGTGGCGGAAGGACCCGCCAATCCGCAGCCTTAGGGTGGCGAATGGCGCAGCCTACTTCGCTCGGCGCCGGATTCAGGCCTATGGTGACATGCAGTGACGGAGGATCGCCATGGATGATGCAGGCAGGCATATCGTGTGTCCCCATTGCGATGCGGTAAACCGCATTCCGCCCGAGCGGGAGGCCGGAAAAGCAAAGTGCGGGCGTTGCCACAAGCGTTTGTTCGAAGGTCGCGCATTACCCGTCGATACCCCGCGCTTCGACACGCATATCTCCCGTAACGATATCCCCGTCGTGGTGGATTTCTGGGCCGCGTGGTGCGGACCCTGCAAGGCCATGGCGCCAGTCTACGAGCGGGTTGCCTCCGAGCTCGAGCCGAACCTGCGCTTCCTGAAGGTCGACAGCGATGCCGAGCAGGCGCTCGCGGCGCGCTACAACATCCGCAGCATCCCGACCCTGATGCTCTTTCGGCAGGGGCGGATGGTGGCGCAGAGGGCCGGCGCCAGCGATGCTGCGAGCCTGCGCGCGTGGCTGCAGCAGCACAGGAACTGATTCCTGCCTTCCATCACGACTTTGCGATTTGTCAATCTTGCCGTAAGTCTTGGGCCACGATCCCGGCGTTCCGCTCCCCGATTTTCCGTGAGCCCGCACCATGAATCGACGCAAGTCAGATCTTTCGATCGTCGCTAACGGTTGGTTAAAAGGCCGCGTGCACACTCTCCCGCATGACCGGCACGCTCCTCATGACATCCGCTAATCGGCCGCGCGCCGCGTTGCCGCTCGGATTGCGGCTGTCGCTTGCGGCACTGGCACTCGTCACCGCCAGCACCGGCACGCAGGACGCGACCGCCAATGGCGATACGCGGAGCCTGACGATCCTTCACACCCACACCCGCGAGAGCCTCACGGTGACGTACCGTCGGGATGGACGCTATGACGAGCAGGCCCTGACCCAGCTCAACTGGCTTCTGCGCGACTGGCGCACGGACGAACCGGTGAAGATGGACCCGCGGCTGTTCGACGTGGTGTGGGAGGTCTACAGGGACGTCGGCTCCAGCGAGCCGGTCAACATCGTCTCGGCCTATCGTTCACCCGCCACCAACGGCATGCTGCGGCGGCGGTCGAGCGGCGTGTCCGAGCACAGCCAGCATATGCTCGGCAAGGCCATGGACATCCGGCTGACGGATGTGGATACCGGCCGTCTGAGGGCCGCGGCCATGCGCCTGCAATATGGCGGGGTCGGCTATTACGGCTCAAGCGCCTTTGTCCATCTCGATACCGGCTCTGTCCGGGCCTGGCCGCGCATGTCGCAGGACCAGCTCGCGCGCCTGTTCCCGGACGGCAAGACGGTCCACCTCCCCGCCAACGGCAAACCGCTTTCCGGCTATGAGCTGGCGAAGGCCGAGATCGTGCCCCGCAACGCGGCCCTGGCCCAGCAGGCGTCCGCTGGCGGCGGATCCCTCGGAGGCCTGTTTGCCGGTCTCTTCGGAAAATCAAAACCCGCGCCCGCTCCGGTCGAGCCCGCCCCTGTGCAGGTGGCCAGTGCGACGCCTGAGCCGGTGGCCATCGCGGTCGCCTCGACCCCATTGCCGCCGTTGCCGCCGCGCCGCCCGGCCTCGCAGCCGATCGTCATGGCGAGCGCAGACGGGACGATGCTGCCCATTTCGGCTGCACAGCCCTCCGTTCAGCCTTCGGGGCCGCCCCGGCCCACCACAAACTGGTCGGAGCCCAAGACCGCCGTCCAGGCCCTGTTCGATTCGCGCACCGCATCCCTCAACCTGACGTTCTCGGCAGAATCGCATAGCGATCTGACGATCACCCGGTTCAGCGGCCCGGCCGTCAAGCCGCTGCCGGTTCTGCGCCAGGCGAGCCTGTAAGGGCGACCGAGACCGGCACGACCCTCACTCAGCGTCGCGCCTGAGCAGATAGGTATCCATGATCCAGCCCTTCCGGCGTCGCAGGTCTTCGCGAAGGCGCAGGATCTCGTCCGCCACATCCTTGAGCCTTCCATGGATGAGCACCTCGTCCGGTGTGCCGAGATAGGCGCCCCAGAAGATGTGGCCTTCCTCCTGGCGCAACGCGCGAAGGCCCGCGCCCGAATCCAGCAGCACGACGCTGTCCTCCTCGAACCCGGACGCCACCCGCCGGCCCGTCGTCACCATGACCGGTTCCCCGATCCGGTTGAGGGGAATCCGGTGGCCGGCCGCCAGAGCCTGCATCGCGCTGATGCCGGGAATGACCTGATAGGCAAAGGCGGGTACGCCCCGGGCCAGGATCTGCTGCAGGATGCGGATGGTGCTGTCGTAAAAGGCAGGGTCGCCCCAGACCAGAAACGCGCCGCACTGACCATCGGCCAGTTCGTCCCGGATCAACGTTTCGAAGACCTGCGCCTTGTCGGCGTGCCAGGCGTCGACGCCGGCCTTGTAGTCGCTGCTGGCGCGGTCGCGCTCCGGTTGGGGCACCCTCACCGTGCGGTAATTTTCATGGGTGATGAACCGACGGCAGATCTCATCGCGCAGGTCGACCAGCTCCCCCGCCGCCTCGCCCTTGTCGAGGACGAAGAAGACGTCAACGGTATTGAGGGCGTTGATGGCCTGAACCGTCATGTAATCGGGATTGCCGGCCCCGATTCCGATCACCAGAATCTGTTTCATGAGAAGCTAGAACTCGATTCCCTGCTGGGATTTCACGCCGGCGGCGAAATGGTGCTTGATCAGGGTCATCTCGGTCACGAGATCGGCGGCCGCGATCAGCTCGGGTTTCGCGTTGCGGCCGGTGATGACCACATGGAGGTCGGACCGGCGCGCCTGCAAGGCTGCGACGACCGATTCGAGATCAAGGTAATCGTAGCGCAGGGCGATGTTGAGCTCGTCCAGGACGATGAGCCGGATGTCGTCGCGGGCCATCAGGTCCCTGGCCTTGTCCCAGGCGCGGGTCGCTGCGGCGATATCCCGTTCGCGATCCTGGGTTTCCCAGGTGAAACCCTCGCCCATCGTGTGCCACTCCACAAGGTCGCTGAACCGGTCGAGCGCGGCTTTCTCGCCGGTGCTCCAGGCCCCCTTGATGAACTGCACCACGCCGACCTTCCAGCCATGACCGAGCGCGCGCAGCATGAGCCCGAAGGCTGCGGTGGATTTTCCCTTGCCGGAGCCCGTATGGACGACGAGCAGACCCTTCTCGATGGTTTTCGAGGCCACCTCGCGATCCTGAACGTCCTTGCGCTTGGCCATCTTCGCCTTGTGGCGCGCCGCCATCTCGTCGTCCGAAGGCATCATCGGTTGGTCTCCTGCAAGGCCGCCGTTGGAACCCGGCCGCGCCCGCCAGTCAAGCCGCAGGGCGTGGTTCGGCGTTGCCCGCAAGAGCCGGACAGGATATGCATCGAAGCGACGGTGCCTCGCTCGCGAGGTGAAAAGGGAACGCGGTTCAAGCCGCGGCTGCCCCCGCAACTGTAAGCAGCGATGCCTGCTCCAAGAGCCACTGAACACCTGTTCGGGAAGGCGGAGCCGGTGCTGCGAGCCAGGAGACCTGCCGTCGCATCGCTTCCTTCGGGCCAATCGGGCGGGGTGTCCTGTTGGCTGTATCGGGCCGTTTTACGGCCCGACCTCGTCCGTGGAAGCTCAGGGTTCTCGCGTCGGCCGTTTTCGAACGGCGGTTCGAGGGCCGACCGGAGCGGTCGCGCATGATGGACGATGGACGAACAAAACTCGACGACACGGTGATGCTTTACGTATGCGTCACCTGCCGCAAGGCGGGCGAGCCAGAGACGGAAACGCGCCCGGGGGCGCGCCTGCACGCTGCCCTCGCCGATGCCCTCAATTCCCCCTCGCCGATCCGCATCGAGCCGGTGGAGTGCCTCAGCGGCTGCAAGCGCGGCTGCACCATCGCCGTCGCCGGCCCGGGCCGCTGGACCTATGTCTACGGCGATCTCGATCCCGAAACCTCGGTCGCGGCGATCCTCGAGGGCGTTCGGCTCTATGGCGAGACCACCGACGGTCTCGTGCCCTGGCGCAGCCGGCCCGACATCTTCCGCAAGGGCGTCCTCGCCCGCATTCCTTCTGCCCCGCTTTCCCCCAAGAACCCGCTCCCGGACAGGACCTCATGACCGACCTCACCAAGATCCCCTGCACCATCGTGACCGGCTTCCTCGGCGCCGGCAAAACCACCCTGGTGCGCAATCTCCTGCAGAATGCCGGCGGACGCCGCCTTGCGGTGCTGGTCAACGAATTCGGCGATATCGGTTTTGACGGCTCCTTCATCGAAGGCTGCGGCATCGAGGGCTGCAGCGAGGATGACATCGTCGAACTCGCCAATGGCTGCATCTGCTGCACGGTCGCTGACGATTTCGTCCCCGCACTGAACAAGCTGCTCGACCGGCCGAACCCGCCGGAACACATCATCATCGAAACGTCCGGGCTCGCGCTGCCGAAACCGCTGGTGACGGCCTTCAACTGGCCGTCGATCCGCTCACGCGTGACGGTGGACGGGGTGATCGCGGTGGTGGACGGCCCGGCGGTCGCCGCAGGCTTCTTCGCCGACGATCCGGAGGCGCTCGCAGCCCAGCGCGCGGCCGATTCCTCGGTTGAACACGACAATCCGCTCGAGGAGGTCTTCGAGGACCAGATCCTCTGCGCGGATCTGATCCTGCTCAACAAGGCGGATCTCATGAGCGCCGACGACAAGGCGCGGGTGAGGCAGGACATCGCGGCCCACCTTCCGCGCTCAGTCAAGATCGTCGAGACCGATCACAGCGGCGTCGAGCCGGCCCTGATCCTCGGCCTGAAGGCTGCCGTCGAGGGGGACCTGTCCGCCCGTCCCTCGCATCACGACGGCGAGGAGGGGCACGATCACGACGATTTCGACAGCATCGCCATCCCGGTCGGCACCGTGGCATCGGCCGAGGCGCTGGCCCTGCGGGTCGGCAAGGCCGCCGAGGCGGATGGCGTCTTGCGGATCAAGGGATTCGTGCCGGTCGAAGGCCGGCCCATGCGCTTGGTCGTCCAGGGCGTCGGCCGCCGCATCGCGCATCATTACGACCGCCCCTGGACACCAGGCGAGGACCGGCAGGGACGTCTGGTGGTGATCGGCCTCAAGGGCTTCGACAGGGCTTCCGTCGAGCAGGCGCTCGCAGGCTAGGATGCACCTTCTCCCGGTCACATCCGTCTCGCTCGATGAGAGCGACAGGGCCATCGACCTGGATCAGGCGCCGGGCGACGTTCTCGCCTTGTCGTTCACCGACAGCGATCTCAGCGCGCTGGCGGCAGCCCATACGGCCGGTGGGGCGGACCTCCCTTCCCTCCGGCTTGCCAGCCTGCGGCAGCTGAAACATCCGCTCTCGGTGGATCTCTACGCCGACAAAACCGCGATCCATGCCCGGTTCATTCTGGTGCGCTGCCTCGGCGGCCTCGATTACTGGCGCTATGGGCTGGAGCGCCTCCGCGATCTGTGTCGCGAAGGCGGAATTCCCCTTGCCATCCTGCCCGGCGACGACCGGCCGGATGAGCGCCTGTCGGCCTTCTCCACCGTGGCGCCCGATCTGGTGGATGACCTCGACTCCTATTTTCGCGCCGGCGGTGTCGAGAACATGCAGGCCCTGCTGCGTCGGATCGGGCAGGTGATCGGCTCGCCCGGGCCCGCCGAGGTGCCCCGAACGATCCCGAGAGCCTTCGCGTGGTCGGCGGAGGACGGGGTTCATGACGTGGGCAGCGCCTGCCGGGCGCTTCCCGCCAATCGACCGGTGGCCTATCTCATCGTCTACCGATCCGCGATCCTGTCCGCCGACACTCTGGCGATCGCTGCCCTCAGCGAGGCGCTTGCGGCACGGGGGCTTGCCCCTCTGGTTCTCGCGGTTGCCAGCCTGAAGGACGACGACGCGGTCGACCTCCTGCGATCCGCCTTGGCGTTGCGCGCGCCCGACATCATCCTCACCGGCACGGTCTTCTCGGCCCGCGAGGGCGAAACCTTCGTGCTCGACGCCGCCGATTGTCCGATCCTGCAGGTGCTGTCGGCCAGTTCCACCCGGGCCGCATGGCTGGCCTCGGAACGGGGCCTGTCGGGCTCCGACATGACGATGCAGGTCGTGCTGCCGGAGTTCGACGGGCGGATCGCCATCGGGCCCATCGCCTTCAAGGAAGAGACCCCGCCCCATCCGCAACTCGGCTTCACGGGCAAGCGCCAGGTGCCGGACCCGGACGGCATCGCGCTGGCGGCCGATCAGGTCCTCGGCTGGGTCCGGCTCCGGCGCACGCGTCCCGCTGACCGGCATCTTGCCCTCATCCTGTCCGATTACCCGGCGCGCGGCGGACGGGCAGGCTTTGCGGTGGGCCTCGACACGCCCGCGAGCGTCTGCCGGATCTTCGATTGCCTCGCGCAGGAGGGCTACGCCGTCGCCCGCGATTTCGACGGCGAAGGCCTGATGCATGCGCTCACGCAAGGCCCGCCGTCCTTCGCCGTGTATCTGGAAGACTACCAGGTCTGGCTGGCGGCTCTGCCGGGTTCCGAGCGCGAGGCGATCGACGCCGCCTGGGGTGCGGCGGAGTCCGATCCGAGCGTCGTCGACCGCGCATTCCGGTTCCGCGCCCATCGCGCCGGGAATTGTCTCGTCGCGCTGCAACCCGACCGTGGACGGGGTGCGGACCGGAAGGCCGTTTATCACGACCCCGGTTCGCCCCCTTCCCACGCCTATCTGGCGTTCTATCTCGGCTTGCGGCAGGACGAGCGGATCGACGCCCTCATTCATCTGGGCACCCACGGCACCACCGAGTGGCTGCCCGGGAAGGCCGTGGCCCTGTCGGGCGCCTGCGCGCCACGGCTCGCGATCGGCTCCTTGCCGGTCATCTACCCGTTCATCGTCGACGATCCAGGCGAGGCGGCGCCTGCCAAAAGGCGGCTTGCCGGAATCACCGTCGGACACATGACGCCTGCCGTTGCAGGAGCCGACCTCTCGGACGACATGGCCGTGATCCGCGAGCTGGTGGAGGAATATGCCTCTGCGCAGAGCCTCGATCCGCGCCGGGCGTCCCTGATTTCCCGCGAGATCATGGAACGGGCCGAGAGCGCGGGATTGTTCGCGAATTGTGCGGTGGAAGCCGACACGCCGCTTGACGAGGCGCTGACGGCGCTCGACGCGCATCTGTGCGATTTAGCCGAAGTGGTGAGCCGCGACGGACTGCATATCTTCGGCGAGGGCGCTGGCGAGTGGGCCGCCTGTGGGCATGGCGAGCGCGACGGCCTCCTGCGGGCGCTTGACGGCCGCTTCGTGATTCCCGGCCCCGCCGGCTCGCCCTCTCGGGGGCGGCGGGATGTGATGCCGACCGGGCGCAATCTCGCAACCCTCGATCCGCGCGCCATCCCGACCCGCTCCGCTGCGGCCCTCGGCGCACGCGCCGCCGCTGAGATCATCCGACGTCACCTTCAGGACGAAGGCGACTATCCCCGCCGGGTCGTCATGGACCTGTGGGCCTCCCCGACCCTGCGCTCTGGCGGCGAGGACATGGCCCACGCCATGGCACTGATGGGCGTCCGCCCGCGCTGGGACACCGCTTCCACCCGCGTGACCGGCTTCGAGATCGTGCCCGCCCCCCTGCTCGATCACCCGCGCATCGACGTGACGCTGCGAATTTCCGGCGTCTTTCGCGACACCTTCCCCGACCAGATCGTGCTGCTCGATCGCGCCGCCCGCGCGGTGGCGGCCCTCGAGGAGGAGGATGAGTGGAATGCGCTCGCCGCCGCCCGCCGCCGGGGCGAACCCCTGAGCCGGATCTTCGGCGCGGCGCCCGGCCGCTTCGGAGCCGGTGTTGCCGGCACGGCTTTGGACGAGGATTGGCAGACGAGAGACGATCTCGGGCGCGCCTATCTGGCCCAGACCTCGCATGCCTTCGGACAGACCGACGACGGACAGGCGGACCCGTCCTTTGCCGAGCGGGTCGCGGCGGCCGAGGCCTTTGTCCATGTCACCGACGTTGCCGAGCGCGATCTTCTCGATGGCGATTCGACCGGCGATGCGGTGGGCGGGTTTGCGGCGGCGTCCCGGTTGCTGGGCGCCAACCCGCAGCTCTACAGCCTCGACACCAGCCGCACGGAAACGCCGAAGGCCCGCACCCTGCGCGAGGACATCGCCCGTCTCGTCCATGGCCGCCTCGTCAATCCACGCTGGATCGAAGCCAACATGCGCCATGGCTGGCGCGGAGCCGCCGAACTCGCCCAAGGGGTGGATGCCCTCTATGTTTTTGCTGCCACCACGGACGCGGTCACGAACGCCGCCCTCGATGCGGTCTACAACGCCTATGTGGGGGACGAAGCCCTCAATGGCCGCATCCAGGCGGCGAATCCCGCCGCCGCCGACGCCATCGTGGCCAGGCTCGCCGATGCGCGGCAGCGCGGATTATGGGTGAGCCGGCGCAATTCGGTCGATGCGCGGCTCGACGCCCTGCTGGGCGCAACGCCATGACGAAAGCCGCAACGCTTCGACGGGGCTGGTGCCCTGACATGCTGCGACCGATGGCGACCGGCGACGGGCTGCTGGTGAGGGTGCACCCGCAAGTCGCCCGCCTGACCGCTCGTCAGGCCGACGCAATCGCCGACGCAGCCGCCCGCTGGGGCAACGGGCTTCTTGACCTCTCCTCGCGGGGCAATATCCAGATTCGCGGCGTGAGCGAGGCCACGCATCGCCCCCTGGTCGAGCACCTGATCGGCGTCGGGTTGATGGATGGCGTTCGCGGGGAAAGTCCGTATCGGCTCACCACGCTGTCCCCGCTGGCGGGATGCGATCCGACCGACCGCGTCGATGCCCTTGCTCTGGCGCAGTCTCTCGAGACCCTGGGTCAGGCCCTCACCGGGCTGCACCCGAAATTCTCCATCGTCGTGGATGGCGGCGGCGCGGTCAGCCTCGCTGACCGGGAGGCTGATCTCAGATTTGTCGGGCTGACGGAAACCCTCCTTTGCGTCGGTGTCGATCATGGACATGACGTGCGATGGATCGGAACATTGGCTGCGCAATCCGTCGCGCCCACGGCGGGAAAAATCCTCGCGGCTTTCTCGGATGGCGGGCCCTGGGCCGGTCTTCGCCTGCGCGACCTCACCGCGCAGGATGTGGACGGTCTCATCGCCGCCCTGCCGCGTCAAACCATCGCCCGCCCCCCCGCGCGCGCGCCCTGTCGCCGTGCCGGCCGGATCGCACTGGGGGCACTGTCGGCGTTTTTCCTCGCGCCTCCTTATGGCCGCTGCAATGCTAGCATGCTTGTCGCAGCAGCAGAGTGGAGTCGTGTTTTCGGACACGGCGACATCCGCCTCTCTCCCTTCAAGGGATTGGTCATTCGCCTTGCCTCTGGACATTCAGCCGACACGCTCGCAGCGCTCGCCCGCGAGGCGGGATTCATCGCGGACCCGGACGATTCTCGCCTTCGCATCGAGACCTGCCCGGGCATCAAAGGCTGCACTCGCGGCACGACGCCGACACACGAGGATGCAGACCTTCTCGCGGCCGCTCTCCCGAAAGACCTGTCGCTTCACGTCTCGGGCTGCCTCAAGGGCTGCGCCCGTCCGGCCCCGGCCGACGTGACGCTGGTGGGGTCCGAGGGCGTTTACGCGGTTGTGCTTGGCGGGACCGCACGCGATAAGCCCATCATCCGCGCCGGCCTGCCGAGCATCGCGCGACGGCTCGCCGCCACGGCGGACGGGACCCCCATCCTGCGCGCTTTCGAAGAGACGTCATCATGACCGCGACATTCGCCTATATCCGCGACGGCGCCGAGATTTATCGGCAGTCCTTCGCCACGATCCGTGCCGAGGCCGATCTCAGCGGCTTCAGCGGGGCGAACGAGCGCGTGGTCGTGCGCATGATCCATGCCTGCGGCATGACGGATCTTCCGCGGGATGTCGCGATCTCGCCGGGCTTCGCTGACGCTGCCATCGCGGCGCTTCGCGACGGCGCGCCCATTCTGTGCGATTCCAAGATGGTGGCAAACGGCATCACCCGCGCACGCCTTCCCGCCCGCAACGCGGTGATCTGCACCCTCGACGATCCGCGCGTCGCCGGTCTCGCGGCGGAGATGGGCACAACCCGCAGCGCTGCGGCGCTCGAACTGTGGCGCGAGCATCTGTCCGGCTCGATCGCCGTCTTCGGAAACGCCCCCACAGCCTTGTTCCGATTGCTGGAAATGATCGCGGGCGGAGCAGCAAAACCCGCTGCCGTCATCGGCATCCCGGTCGGCTTCATTGGCGCCGCCGAGTCGAAGGACGCGCTGGCGGCGCAGGCGCAGATCCCCTTCGTCGTCGTCCGTGGCAGGCGTGGCGGTTCGGCCATGGCGGCTGCCGCCGTCAACGCGCTGGCAAGCGAGCAGGAATGACCATGACGTCTCTGTCCAGCGGGCATCTCTACGGCGTCGGCCTCGGTCCCGGCAATCCGGATTACATGACGGTCCGCGCCCTCAAGATCCTGCAGAGCGCCGACCGGCTCGTCCATTTCTGCAAGGCCGGCAGACGCGGAAACGGCCGCACCATCGCGGATGCCGTGGTGCCAGCCGATCCCGCCCGCGAAATCGCGCTGGTCTATCCCGTGACCACCGAAATCGACGCCCGCGATCCGGCCTATGGATCGGCCATCACGCCGTTCTACGAGGAAGCGGCCGAACGCCTCGCCGTGGAACTCGCGGCGGGACACTCGCTTGCGGTCCTGTGCGAAGGCGACCCATTCTTCTACGGCTCGTTCATGCATCTCTGGCGACGTCTGGCGCCGCGCTTCCCGACCGAAGTCGTGCCCGGCGTGACCGGCATGTCCGGCAGCTGGACCCGCGCCGGCGTTCCCATCACCTGGGGCGACGACGTGCTGACGGTGTGCCCCGGGACGCTCGATCACGACACGCTCGTCGCGCGCTTCCGGACAACCGACGCCGCCGTCATCATGAAGCTCGGGCGTCACCTGCCGAAAGTGCGTAATGCCCTGCGCGAGGCGGGGCTCCACGACCGCGCGGTCTATGTGGAGCGGGGCACCATGGCGGACGAAGTCATCTGCCCGCTCTCCGAGAAGACCGACGATGCCGCGCCGTATTTCGCGCTGATCCTCGTCCCCGGTCAGGGACGCCGGCTGTGAGCGCAGGATCGCTCGTCGTCGTGGGCCTCGGGCCCGGACAGGCCGGATGGCTGACGCCTGCGGCCTCAGACGCGCTGTCCCGCGCGACGGATCTCGTCGGCTACGGTCCCTATCTCGACCGCGCACCGGATCAGCCCGGCCAGCGCCGCCACCCGTCCGACAATCGCGTCGAGGTCGAACGCGCCGCGATGGCGCTCGATCTGGCAGCGAAAGGCCGGCAGGTCGCCGTGGTCTCGGGGGGCGATCCGGGGGTCTTCGCCATGGCGGCGGCGATCTTCGAGGCGCTGGACGAGGGTGACCCGGCGTGGCGCGCCATCCCGATCATTGTGGAGCCCGGCATCACCGCGATGCTGGCTGCCGCCGCGCGGCTCGGCGCGCCGCTCGGGGGCGACTTCTGTGCGCTATCCCTGTCGGACAACCTCAAACCCTGGGACGTCATCGTGGCGCGCCTGACGGCCGTCCTCATGGCGGATTTCGTCATCTCGCTCTACAACCCGATCTCGAAGGCGCGGCCCTGGCAGCTGCGTGAGGCGCTGCTGCTGGCGGCCACCATCCGCGCGCCGGAAACTCCCATCATCTTCGCGCGCAATGTCGGGCGGCCCTCGGAAGACATCACCGTGGTGCCCCTTGCGGCCGCGCCCGACGCGCCCGCCGACATGTCGACCCTCGTGATGATCGGCGCCAGCACGACAAGGCTAATCCCCCGGGAGACCGGGCGGCCCTACGTCTACACCCCCCGGTTCTATGGAGCCGGCCGATGAGCCTCGACCCAGGCCAGCGCGTCGTCCAGACTTTCGGTGAAGGGGCCATCAGGCTTGTCCGGACGCGATACCATGACGACGGGCAGAGACAGCGCGCGCGCCGCCGCGATCTTGCCATAGGTGGCGATGCCGCCGGAATTCTTGCTGACCAGCATGTCGATCCCGTGATCGCGCAGCAGCGCGGAATCGGCCGCCTCGTCGAAGGGCCCCCTCGCCTGCAATGCGGTCACTTGAGGGACCGGGAGCGCATCGCCGATGGGCTCGATTGTTCGCACCAGATAGACATGCTGCGGAGCTGTGGCGAAGGCCGCAAGCTCCTGTCGTCCGATGGTGAGAAACACCCGGCGCGGCTGGGATCCGAGAGCAGCGGCCGCCTCCACCATGCTGGCGACGTCGATCCAGCGATCGCCCGCAACGCGTGTCCACGGGGCACGGCGAAAGGCCAGCAACGGAAGGTCACAAGCTGCGCAAGCCATCGCCGCATTCTGCGAGATCATGGCCGCGAACGGATGCGTGGCGTCGATCACCGCGTCGATCCGGGTGTGCAGCAGCCAGTCCCGCAACCCCTCGGCCCCGCCAAATCCGCCGCTGCGGGTGGGAACCGGGACAGGGGACGGTGCACGCGTCCGACCGGCGAGCGACAGGATCACGCCGGTCGCAGGTCGTTCGGCCAGGGATTGCGACAGGCTGGCGGCATCCGCCGTCCCGCCCAGAATGAGAATGCGCATGTGTGCCTTGTCGACGAATAGCGCGCCGCTGTCGAGAAGCGGCACTCCACCCTGGCTGTGGATCGTCGGCATCGGCGAGGACGGCCGCGCCGGCCTGTCGGCGGACGCCCTGGCGGCCATCGCAGGCGCGAGCCTCATCGTCGGCGGCGAACGCCACCTGTCGCTGGCAGCGCCCCTGTCGGTCGAGACCATGACGTGGTCCAACCCGATTTCGGACACCTATGCGCAAATTCTCGCCCGGCGGGGCGATCGGGTCTGCGTACTGGCGACCGGCGACCCGTTCCATTTCGGCGTCGGCGCGGAACTGGCAAAACTCATCCCCGCGAACGAACTCATTTGCTTTCCGCAACCCTCGGCCTTCAGCCTCGCGGCCGCGCGGCTCGGGTGGTCCCTGCCCGATTGCGCCTGCATCAGCCTGCATGGACGGGCGCTCGAGCGCCTGATCCCGGTGCTGCAGCCGGGCGTGCGGGTGCTTGCCCTGTCCTGGGACGGCACGACGCCCGAACAGGCGGCGGCCCTCTTGTGCGCTCGCGGCTTTGGCTCCTCCCGCCTCACCGTCCTGGAGGCTATGGGCGGGCCCCGCGAGCGCCGACTCGAGATGCTGGCGAACAGGATCGTCCCGGGACCGATCGACCCGCTCAATGTCCTGGCCATCGAGGTGGTGGCCGACCCCGGGGCGCGGATCGTGACGCTTTCTCCCGGCCTGCGCGATGACTGGTTCGAGAATGACGGTCAATTGACCAAGGCCGACATGCGGGCGATCACGCTCGCGGCCCTTGCCCCGCAGGCAGGCTCGCTGCTCTGGGATGTGGGCGCGGGCGCAGGCTCGGTCGCCATCGAATGGATGCTGCTTCATCCGCAGAACCGCGCCATCGCCGTCGAGTCCCGTGCGGACCGGGTGGAGCGGATCGGACGCAATGCCCGCCATCTCGGGGTCCCCGATCTGACCATCGTCACAGGCAAGGCCCCGCTGGCTTTGTCCGGCCTGCCCCAGCCGGACGCGATTTTCATTGGCGGCGGCGCGTCGGGCGACGGCGTTCTCGACGCGTGCTGGTCCGCGCTGAAAAGCGGCGGCACGCTTGTCGTCAATGCGGTGACGTTCGATACCGAGCGGATGATTCTCGATCGCTACCAGCGGGACGGCGGCACCCTCAAGCGCATTGCGCTCTCGCGCCTCGAACCGGTGGGTTCCGTTCAGGGCTGGCGTCCGGCGATGCCGGTCACCCAATGGGTGGTGGTCAAGCCATGATCGTCGCCGGGTTAGGGTGTCGCAGCCTTGTGTCGCCGCAGGAGGTCATGGACCTTGTGGCGGCAGCAGCCCATGCGGCATGCGTGGAGCTTTCCGAGATCGCGTCGCTCGCTACCATAGACACCCGCAGCCGGGAGCCCGGACTCGTCGACGCGGCGACCCGTCTCGGCCTCCCGATCCTGGCCGTTTCGGGTGACGCCATGCGCAGCTCTGCGTCTCGGGTGGCCACCCATTCCCCGCGCGCGATAGCCCTGTTCGGGGTCGGCTCGGTGGCCGAAGCGGCCGCGCTCGCCGCCATCGGCCCTGCCGCAACATTGCTGCTGCCGCGCATCGCATCCGACCGCGTGACCTGCGCGCTGGCCATGGAGACGCCCTCATGACAATCCATTTCATCGGTGCCGGCCCCGGCGCGGCGGATCTCGTCACCGTGCGCGGGCAGCGTCTCATCGCCCAATGCCCGGTCTGCCTCTATGCGGGGTCCATCATCCCGCCCGAGATGCTGTCCTGGTGTCCGCCCGACGCGCGGCTCGTCGACACCGCCCCCCTCGACCTCGACGGCATCATGGCCGAGATCGTTGCAGCCCATCAGGCGGGACGTGACGTGGCCCGCCTCCAATCCGGCGACCTCTCGATCTGGAGCGCGGTGGGCGAGCAATTGCGGCGGCTCGAGGCGCTGAGCATCCCCTACACGCTCACCCCGGGCGTACCCGCCTTCGCGGCCGCCGCCGCAGCTTTGGGCCGGGAACTCACGCTCCCCGAAGTGGCGCAATCCGTCGTCCTCACCCGGACGTCCGGTCGAGCCTCCGCCATGCCGGCGAGCGAGAACCTCGCGGCGTTCGCGGCCACCCGGGCGACACTGGCGATCCATCTCTCGATCCATGTCATCGATCAGGTGGTCTCGGATCTCGTGCCCGCCTACGGGGCGGATTGCCCGGCAGCCGTGGTGTGGCGGGCCTCCTGGCCGGACGAGAAGATCATCCGCGCACCGCTGGGCGCGATTGCTGCACGGGTGAAGGAAGCGGGCCTCGAGCGCACCGCGCTCATTCTTGTGGGCGCTGCCCTCGGGTCCGATTCTTTCACGGATAGCGCTCTCTATTCAAAAGGTTACGACCGGCGCTTCCGATCGCGCGCGAACCTCACAGCCAGCACGGGCACCAAGCGATGAGCGCGCCGTTCGACGGCACCACCCCGTGCGAAAGGTTTGCACCTGACACCGATTCGTCCATACCGTTTCAGACCATCCGCATTGCCGCCGCCCTTGCCGAGGACCTGTTCACGTGACCCTGACGCATCTCTCGCCCCCGTTCGATCCGGGCACCGTCTGGCTTGTGGGTGCCGGGCCCGGCGATCCGGGGCTGTTGACCCTGCATGCGTTGAACGCACTCGCCATGGCGGACGTGGTGGTGCACGACGCGCTGGTCGACCCGCGCATTCTCGCGATGGTGCGGCCTGGCGCGATTGTCGAACATGCCGGCAAGCGCGGCGGGAGGGCGTCCGTTGCCCAGACGACCATCACGGATCGGCTGATTGTCCTGGCCCAGGCGGGCCAGCGGGTCCTGCGGCTCAAGGGCGGCGACCCCTTCATCTTCGGACGCGGCGGTGAGGAAGCTCTTGGCCTTGCGCAGGCCGGCGTGTTCTTCCGCATCGTCCCCGGCGTCTCGAGCGGGCTCGCATCGCTTGCCATGCACGGCATTCCGGCAACGACCCGCGACACGAACCATGCGGTCATCCTCGCGACCGGCCATTGTGCCGAGGGCCACGAGACCGATTGGGCAGCCCTGGCGCGGGCCGGCATTCCGATCGTGCTCTACATGGCGGTGACCCACGTCGCGTCGATCGTATCATCGCTCACCGAGGGCGGACTGGACGCCGGCACGCCGGTGCTCGTGGTCTGTTCGGCCACGACGGCGGACGAGACCGTGGTGGAGGCGCGTCTTGACGAGCTGCCCCGGCTGGCCGCCGAAGGCATCGTCCATTCGCCGGCGATCCTGGTCATCGGCGCCATCGCGGGCTTCCGCGCGGAGATCCTCAGCCACCTTCTCGCGCTGCGCTCGGACGCCGCATGAGCGGGCTCTACGCTCCCGGCCTGCTCGTCGCCGCGCCGCGATCCGGCTCAGGCAAGACCACCATCACGCTCGGGCTCCAGCGCGCCCTGCGCCGACGGGGCCTGCGCGTGCGCGGGGCGAAAAGCGGGCCGGATTATATCGACCCGGCTTTCCACGCGGCGGCGACCGGCGAGGCCAGTCTCAATCTCGACAGCTTCGCCATGGATGACGCTCTCCTCGACGGCCTTGCCGCGCGATCTGCGGCCGACGTGGATCTGATCCTCGCAGAAGGATCGATGGGCCTGTTCGACGGCATCGCCGGCGCGACAGGAAGGACGGGTGCCAGCGCGGATCTCGCGGCGCGGTTCGGCTGGCCGGTGCTGCTCGTCCTCGACGTCTCCGGACAAGCCCAATCGGCCGCCGCTATTGCGCTCGGCTGCATGTCCTTCGATCCCCGAATTACCATCGCGGGGGTCGTCCTCAATCAGGTCGCAAGCGACCGCCATCGCCGCCTCGTCGCCGACGGCATGGAGCGGATCGGCCTCGAGGTCCTCGGGGCCTTGCCGCGGGATCCCTCGCTCGCCTTGCCCGAGCGCCATCTCGGTCTGGTGCAAGCGGGCGAGACACACGACCTCGAGGCACGGCTGAACGATCTGGCGGACAGGATCGAGAAGGCCGTCGACCTCGATCGGGTATTGGCGCTCGCCGCCACAACCATGACGGCACCGAGCTCCCCCTGCCCGACCCTGCCGCCGCCCGGCCAGCGCATCGCGCTTGCCCAGGACGCCGCGTTCTCGTTCGTTTACCCCCACATCCTGCAGGGGTGGCGCGCCGCAGGTGCCGAGATCATGACCTTCTCGCCACTGGCAGACGAGCCTCCGCCGGCGGATTGCGATGCGTGCTGGCTGCCGGGCGGATATCCGGAACTTCATGCGGGGCGGATCGCCTCAGCCCACCGTTTCCTGGGCGGCCTTCAGGCCTTCGCCCAGAGCCGTCCGGTGCATGGGGAATGCGGCGGCTACATGGTGCTGGGCCGCAGCATCGAGGACGCCGCGGGCCAGACCCACCCCATGGCGGGGCTGCTTCCCGTCGCGACGAGTTTCGCGCGGCGCAAGCTTCATCTCGGCTATCGGATCGCGACACCGATGGAGACCGGGCCCTTCGGAAAGCGCGCCGGACCCATGGTCGGGCATGAATTCCACTACGCGTCCATCGTTGATCAGGGACCGGCGAACTTCGCTGAGGTGAGTGACGCCAACGGCGTATCGCTGGGAGCAGCCGGACACCGCCACGGTCACGTCACCGGGACGTTCTTCCACGTCCTTGCCGGGTAGAAAGACCAGGCAAAAAAATGGCCGGAGCCCGCGGGAGGCTCCGGCCTTGATCACGCAGAGGGAATCGTCAGGCGGCCCGCATGAACCGCGACCGGGCGTAGCCGGCCAGGCCCCCGAGCAGGACCCAGAACACCAGGCTGACGATCGACACCATGACCACGAAGTCATGGGCCAGGGTTTCGGGAACCGCCGTCTCGAAACTCGGCGGCTTGGGCGCGCCGACAAGGTGCGGCACAACCATGATCCCGACAGCCAGCACCGCCAAGGGAAGCGCCCGCTTGAAGGTCAGCAGCGCGAGGCCCGCGGCGGTCGCGACGGCGGTTGCCACCCACCAGACCTGTCGATGATCGAGATCGGCGACAGGCATGCCGGGCAGCTCAGGCGGCAGGCCGAGGCCGGGCGCCAGGGTGAAGACGGCAAAGCCGGCCAGACCCCAGAAGATGCCCTGCCGCCAGCCGGACAATCCGCCCGCCAGTTCCGACGCGGTCACGAGCAGGATCGCAAAACCGATCGCCGTGGCAATGTTGGCAAGCGCCGTGAAGGCGGAGCGCTGGAAGCCGTCCGCCGGCGTCCAGGCTTGCGCATCATGCTCATGGGCGGAGGCGACAACCCCTTCCCCGTGATGGCCCGCATCGACAGTCGCCCCATGATCGTGGGCGACCGGCTGGGCGGTCTCATAGGTCTCGGCCTGCAGGATCAGCGGGACCGTGCCGGCATATTGCATCAGGGTCATGGCAAAGCCCGCCACGAGACCGGCGAGCGCCGACACGAAGACGATATTCCGAAAAAGTGTCATGGGTGCCGCCTCAATGGCACGGGAAGGCGAGCGAATGCCGCACGTCATGTGCCGCATTGTGGACGGCGCTGATATGCGAGAATCCCGCAAAGCCCACGACGAAGAGGCCGAGGAATGCGGCAAGGCCGAGTTGCAGGATGCGTGAGGCGGGTGTTGCCGCTGCTGCGAGCGGCAGTGACGTCTGGTTGGTCGACATGATGATCCTTTCACCCTCCACCCGAGGGCTCATGATGGTTGCGCGATGTCGGCAGGTTTCCTGGCTCACGGATCAACGCGTCTCCTCTGCCTTCCCAGGACGAATCCCAGTGGCAGTCACGAGGAGCGCTCTCCGCCTACAGTTGCGGGGGCAGCCATGGCTTTGGGCACGAGGCCCGTACCGTGTTCCCTTTTCATCCTTGTGGGATCCGACGTCACAGGTATAGAGGGCCCCCGTCGGGCCGCCAACCGAAAGATTACCCGAGCCACCCACCTTTGCCCTCAGGCCAGGATCATTCCGGCCCGGCGGATATCCCGGCTGGTGAGATGGAAGTTTGCGCCGGGCGCAAGGATTTTTCGCTCGGCCTTGAGAGACGCAGCCCGTTCGAAGGCGTCGCGATGGAGCACGAAATAGCCGAGACAGGCGGAGGGATCTGCGTCTCCGGCAAGGAGGGCGCGGAAGGCCAGCCGGTGGATCACGCAGAGGCCCAGATGGCCACGCGGCCGAAAGGCGAGCGAATCGATATCCGCCCGCCAGGCCGCATCATCTGCCAGCACAATCGCCCTCGCCATGGATCCGACTCTTGACTCTCCTTGGCAAGCTACCCCTGATCGATAAAAATCCCGAGGCCCGATGGGCCACGTCCCGCTTTAACGACGACCTGCCAGCGATCTCACGGAAAGGAAATCCTGTGTTCACTCTCACCATCAGCGACAAGGCTGTGGCCGTCACCAACGCCGCCGAGGATGAAGCCCGTGAGCTTTTCATGAGCGAGGACTTCAAGGAAGACCTCAAGACCCTCGAAACGGACGGCGCCCCGCTCTGGGACGGCTTCGCCACGCTCGGATTGCGCCCGGCAACGGACCTTGAGGTCACGGAGTTCGAGGAGGCGGACGTCGACGAGGAGGGTGAAGAGGAGGCCGAGGACGATGACGGCCCCCTGATCATGTTTCTTGTGGACGTGACCGACCCGGACGATTTCAACGACGATTGATCGAGGCGCTCGCGGGGCCCGGACACCCGGGCCCCCTGCACGGCAGCAGCGCGGAGGCTGATTTCCGTCGGTCAGATCACGCGGATCGCGTCCCGAATTCCAGCGCGAGCAGCTCGTAGGAGCGGATCTTCGCGTCTGCATCGAAGATCGCCGCCGTGACCATCAGTTCATCGGGTTGGGTTGCGGCGATCAAGGGCTGGAGCGCGGCCCGCAGCGTCTGCGGCGAGCCGACGAACAGCCGCTGACGGTTGCGGCGGATCGCGTCACGCTCGGCGGTCGAATAGTCGTAAGCCAGCGCCTCTTCGGGAGTGGGCAAGGGACCGTATTCGCCCCGTGCGCGGCGCAGCACGTTGAGATCCGCGCTTGACGCCAGCCGTTCGGCCGCCTCGTCCGTCTCGGCGCAGATGATGGCGACCGTGAGGATCGCGTGGGGAGTCTGACGCCACTGCGACGGCGTGAATTCGCGCCGATAGCTGAGCATGGCATCGACCGGATCGTAGCTTGCGAAATGGTGAGCAAAGCCAAAGCCGAGACCCAGCTGCGCCGACAGATGGGCGCTGTAATCGCTTGAGCCGAGAAGCCAGATCGGCGGAAGCGGGACGCCCGAGGGCATGATATCGATCTTGCGAAACGGGTGGCCATCCGGGAAGCGACCGGTTTCCAGCAGCAGCAGTTCCTGCAGCCGCTCGAAAAAATCATCTCCACCCCGCTCCTGCTGGTGACGGCGCAGGGCATAGGACGTGACCGGATCGGTTCCGGGCGCGCGCCCGAGACCGAGGTCGATGCGACCGGGGAACAAGGCCGCAAGCAGCTTGAACCGCTCGGCCACCATCAGAGGCGCGTGGTTCGGCAGCATCACGCCGCCGGACCCCACATGAATCCGTTCGGTGACGGCAGCGATCTGCCCGATCATGATTTCCGGCGCGCCGCTCGCCACCGATGGCAGATTGTGGTGTTCGGCGACCCAGAAGCGCGTGAATCCGAGTCGATCCGCGTGGCGGGCGAGATCGATCGTGCGGCGCAGCGCGTCCGCAGGTGTTGCACCCGCGGTGACGAAGGAAAGGTCGAGAACGGAAAGCGGCAGCATGAGGTTTCCAGCGGTTGGTCGTTTCGTCTATGAACACGTTGACCGCATATAGGTTTGCGGCACGACAAAACACATGCCCTGCCGGGCATAAACCCGTGACGGCCGATTGCGGGCCGGGCACGGTTCGACCCAGATCAGCGGTTCACAAGGAATGCCAGCATGAACAAACGACGGCTCGGACAATCGGACTTGATGGTGTCGCCCCTGTGCCTGGGCGGGAACGTGTTCGGATGGACCGCAGACGAGGCGACCTCGTTTAGCATCCTCGACGCCTTCGTCGAAGGCGGGCTGGACTTCATCGATACCGCCGACGCCTATTCGAGCTGGGCCCCCGGGAACACGGGCGGCGAATCCGAGACCATTATCGGCAAGTGGATGAAAGCGCGGGGCAACCGCAGCAAGCTCATCATCGCCACCAAGGTTGGCTCGGAGATGGGCCCGGGCAAGAAGGGCCTGTCGAAAGCCTACATCCATGAGGCCGTGGATGCGTCCCTGTTGCGCCTGCAAACCGATTACATCGATCTCTACCAGTCCCACTGGGACGACGAAGACACGCCACAGGCCGAGACCCTGGGGGCCTATCAGGAGCTCATCCGCGCGGGCAAGATCCGGGCCATCGGCGCTTCCAACCTCAAGCCCGAGCGCCTGCTCTCCGCCCTCGATGTGAGCGCCAAGCATGGGCTGCCGCGTTATGAGAGCCTGCAGCCGAAATACAATCTCTACGACCGCGAGGAATTCGAGGGCGGGCTCGAAGCTGTCTGCGTGGAGAACGGCCTTGGCGTCATCTCCTATCACAGCCTCGGAAGCGGCTTTCTGACGGGCAAGTATCGGGCAGAGAGCGATTTCGGCAAAAGCGTGCGCGGCACCCGGATGGTCAATTATCTCAATGAACGCGGCCGGCGGATCCTCGCGGCGCTTGACGAGGTCGCGGCGGCCAAGAGCGCAACCCCGACCCAGATCGCGCTGGCCTGGCTGATGGCGCGCAAGAGCGTCACCGCGCCGATCGCCAGCGCGACGAACGTGGAACAGCTTGGAGATCTCGTCGCTGCAACGAGGCTTTCGCTTGCGAAGGAGAGCATCGAGACCCTCGACCACGCGGCCGCCTACTAGGCGAGCGCGTCATGCGTGCCCGGCATCGCCATAGGCGAAATCCGCGGCACGCATGGCAGACATGCCATTGCGTCGGCCGCGGCGCCGCTTATCTCCGGGTGCGGATGTTCAATTCCAGTTTCCACAAACGAGATCGGTCAATTTCATGAGCGCTGAGGACAATCCTCTCTTTCAACCCTTCCAGCTTGGCGATCTCTCGCTTCCCAACCGCATCGTGATGGCGCCGCTCACGCGCAACCGCGCGACCGCGACCGGCGATGTCCCGGGCGACCTCGCTGCCACCTACTATGCGCAGCGGGCGAGCGCCGGATTCATCATTTCCGAGGCGTCTCAGATTTCGCAGCAGGGCCAGGGCTATCTGCGCACGCCGGGCATCTACACGGCCGATCAGGTTGCCGGCTGGCGGCGCGTCACCGACGCGGTGCACAAGGCAGGCGGCCGTATCTTCATCCAGCTCTGGCACGTGGGCCGCGTCTCCCACGTCTCGCTCCAGAAGGACGGCGGAAAGCCCGTGGCGCCCTCTGCAATCCGCGCCGTGACCAAGACTTTCATCGAATCGGGATTTGCCGATACCTCCGAGCCGCGCGCCCTCGAACTGTCGGAGATCGCCCAGGTGGTGGCGGATTACGAGCTGGCCGGGAGAAACGCCAAGGCAGCAGGGTTCGACGGCGTCGAAACCACGCGGCCAACGGCTATCTCATCGACCAGTTCATGAAGGATGGCTCCAACAAGCGCACGGACGCCTATGGCGGCTCCATCGAGAACCGGACCCGCCTTGCTCTCGAGGCCACGCGCGCGGTGCTGAAATCCTGGGACAAGAGCCGCGTCGGCATCCGCCTGTCGCCTGCCAAGGTCAACGATGCAGGCGATTCCGATCCGGGTGCGGTCTTCTCCTATGTGGTCGACAAACTCAACGACCTGGGGTTGGCCTATCTCCACATGATCGAGGGCGCAACCGGCGGCGATCGCGGCGCGGTGGACATCGATTACCTGGCTTTGCGGAAAGCCTTCAAGGGCGCCTATATCGCCAATAACGGCTACGACGCCGCCATGGCGCGCGAGGCGATCGAGAGCGGTCGCGCCGATCTGGTCGCCTTTGGCCGGTTGTACATCTCCAATCCCGACCTCGTGGAGCGCCTGCGCCAGGGTGCGCCCCTTGCGCAGCCGGTCCGCGAAACACTCTACGGCGGCGGGGCCGAAGGCTATACGGACTATCCGAGCCTGTCCGCCGCCTGATCGCGAGCCTGAAGAGCCCGGCTCGCGCCGGGCTCTAGCAGCCGACGCAGATGCCGCGGCGCACCTTCTTGTCGATGACGTCGCTCTTCCGGCGCAGTTCGAGCTCGCGGGCAGTGGGCCGGATGCCCGAGACGTCGCCCGGCCGGCCCATCGTTGCGGGCGAGCGCGATCCGGAACTTCCCTCGGTGCCGGGCGCAGCGCGCGGAGCCGTGACCGTGCTGGGCGGGGAGCCTGGCGAAGGTGTGGCGCTGCCCGGGCTCATGGTTGAGGTCTGGGCCATGGACTGGGAGGCGAGCGGGCCTCCGGCGACTAAGCTGGCGATCATGAAGGCTCGCGCCAAATTCAGGGTTCGCAATGACTCCTCCTTAAGCTTGCCGTGAGGCAACGTGGAAGTCGGACAGCGGTTTCCCTCACCGCCGCCACAGGGTGAGGCTGACAGGGCCATCCGGATCGAGCATCCTCCGCGGGCCGGCCTCAAGGCCTCGCTCGTACAAGGCGGCGCCGGCGCCTGTGCGATGATCGCAACACGAGAACACGCTCGTGCCATTGCCCAGTGTAACGGCTTCCGCTCGGGTCAGGTGGAAGGTGTCGTAGCCGATGCCAAGAAACAGGTCGAAGACACGTCGGCCACCGGGGACTGCCACCCTGCCGCCGTTCGGCAGCAAGGTCGCGGCCACCACCTCCCACGCGCAACGATCGGGATTCCACCACCAGCCGTCGGGTCTCTCGTCAAGGCCCGACGACGACGACGACACGATCAGGCGCGAGCGCCCCTTGCTGTTGGGGTTGGCCTCGTGCCCCAGACGGCCCAGAACCACGAGGTCGGCCTTGTCGAGCTCGTCCTGGAAATACGCCCAGTCGGCATCGTTGCGCAGGAGAGCGGGCGTGGCGCCGGTTTCATCGGCGATACGGTCATCGGCAGACACGATCGCATAGCCATGAATGTGGACACCCGCCACGACAGCACTCACCCGGTCAGGCCCGGTCGGCAGCGCGATTGACGAGTCCAGCCAGGACGCCGCCGATCGCAGGCGCGAGGATGAACAGCCACATCTGCCCCAGCGCCTTGCCGCCAACGACCAGCGCCGGCCCGAGCGACCGCGCGGGATTTACCGAGACGCCGGTCACATTGATGAAGACGATGTGGATAAGAACGAGGGTCAAGCCCACCACAAGCCCCGCGATGGCGCCGAAATGGTCCCCGCTCGTCACCCGGAGAATGGCAAAGACAAAAATGAAGGTCGCGATGACCTCGACGAGGAAGGCCGCCGCGGTGCCGTATCCGCCGAGATAGTCAGCGCCCCAGCCATTCTGGCCCAGGCCGCTGGTCGCAAGGTCGTAGCCCGCAAGCTTGCCCGACACGATGGCGTAGAGGATGAAGGCGCCGATCGCGCCGCCGATGAACTGGGCGACGATGTAGCCGATGGCCTGACTCACGGGGAGCCGACCGGCCGCAAGCAGGCCAAGGGTAACCGCCGGATTGATGTGACAGCCCGAGATCGGGCCGATGGTATAGATCATGGCCATGACGGACAGGCCGAACGCCAACGCGACCGGCAGCATGCCGATTGGAAAACCGGCGCCATAGCCGGCAATGGCGACCGAGCCGCAACCCAGCAGCACCAACATCGCCGTTCCAAAGGCCTCTGCAAACAACTTGGACATGACCGTCTCCCCCCATTCCCTAAAGGGAGATTAACACGAAGCTTAGCCTTGGACCACAGGTTGCAACGCCTTTGCTTGTGAGGGACCCCCGGATCATATCCCTTGCCAGCCCCCGGCGAAAATCCGATGAAACCTTCTGGACCATCGACGAAAGAGCGAGTTGAGCGGATGCGGATTGCCACCTGGAACGTCAACTCGATCAAGCAGCGGCTGGAGCACCTCGGCGAGTTTCTCAAGACGAGCGAACCGGATGTGGTCTGCCTGCAGGAGCTGAAATGCACGGACGACACGTTTCCGCGCAGCGAGGTCGAGGGATTCGGCTACCACGTGGAGACCCACGGGCAGAAGGCATATAATGGCGTGGCGATCCTCTCGAAGCGCAAGCTCGAGGATGTGCGTGTGGGACTTCCGGGCGACGACGGCGACGACCACGCACGCTATATCGAGGGCGTGATCGCCACCGAGAAGACCGCCTTGCGCGTCGCGTCAATTTACCTGCCGAACGGCAACCCGATCACCACCCCGAAATTCGCCTACAAGCTGGCTTGGATGGAGCGGCTGTCCGCGCATGCGCGGGCGCTTCTCAAGCACGAGGAAAATCTCGTCCTGTGTGGGGATTTCAACGTCATCCCCGATCCGAAGGACGCGGCCGACCCCGCTTTGTGGGTCAATGACGCGCTGTTCCAGCCGGAAACCCGCGCGAGCTTTCGGGCCCTCCTCGATCTCGGCTTTGCCGACGCTCTGCGCGCCTGCAGCGACGAGGGTGGCCTCTACACATTCTGGGATTATCAGGCGGGTGCGTACCAGCGGAACAACGGCATCCGGATCGACCATTTCCTGCTCTCGCCCCAGGCCCAGGACAAACTGCGCTCGGTCGCCATCCGCAAGGATGTGCGCGGCTGGGAGAAGCCGTCGGACCACGTCCCCGTCATGATCGATCTCGATATCGAGCCATGACGACAGCGGGGGCGGCCGACGTCTAGCGCCGGGCCTGGATATACTGCTCCAGAAGGTCGAGGGCGAGCTTGCGGTCGCTTTCGCCGGAGGCCGCGAAGGCCTCGTCGTAGAGATTGATGATCCACTGATCCTTGCCGGGCTCGATCGATTCCCGCGCCAGCGTCAGCCACATGAGACCCCGCGCCCGCTGACGGGGAACGCCCTTGCCGTTGATCAGCAGATGGCCGAGCACGGCCTGGGACGAGTGATGGCCCTTCTCGGCCGCGAGGTTCAGCCAGCGCGCGGCAAGGCGCAGATCCTTGTCGACGCCGGTGCCCTCGATATAGAGCCGCGCGAGATTGTACTGCGCGTTGGAATCACTGAAATAGCTCGCCGCATAGTTGAACATCTCCACCGCGCGAACCGGGTTGGCCGCAACGTAGGTGCCCTTGATGCCATCGAGGAAATAGGTGCCCAAGGCCACGAAGGCGCTCGACACCACCGGCGCATTGGGCGAGTCCGGGCTCTCGTCGGCATTCTGGTCGGCCAGTTTCGAGAAATACTCGAAGGCTTTCAGGTCGTCGTGCTGAACGCCGTCGCCGTCGGCATACATGCGCCCGAGTTTCCACAGGGCGAGCGTGTGCCCCTGCCCTGCCGCATATTCGAGCGCCAGCGCGGCGCCGCGCTTGTCGCCGGCATTGTAGTCCCGCATCCCGTTGCGCAAAGCCTCCTTCACCGACCCGTACTTGATGGTCGGCGTGAGGGGCTGCGGGCGCGGAGCGGCATCGAGCGCGTAGGCCGCATGCGACCCCATCAGCACCACGCCGCAAACGGCAAAAAGACTAGACGTCCGCATAGCATTCCGTCTCGGCTGATCCGCCCGGATGAGTCACCGCACCGTCCCGGGCCGGACCGACGGTCTGGATGTATTTCCACAGATAGCCCGACGTGGCCGCCGTCCCACGGGGTTTCCACTCCGTATGGCGGCGGGCCAGTTCCTCGTCCGACAGCTCGACGTCGATGGTGCCCTTGATGGCGTCGAGCGCGATGATATCGCCGTCGCGCACGAGCGCGATGGGGCCCCCGACCGCTGCCTCCGGCCCCGCATGGCCGATGCAGAAGCCGCGCGTCGCACCGGAAAACCGGCCATCGGTGATCAGCGCGACCTTGTCGCCCATGCCCTGGCCATAGAGGGCAGCCGTCGTCGACAGCATCTCGCGCATGCCGGGTCCACCGCGCGGCCCCTCGTAGCGGATGACGAGAACCTCGCCCTCCTTGTACTGCTTCTTGCTGACGGCCTCGAAACAAGCCTCCTCGCCATCGAAGCAGCGTGCGGGCCCGCGAAAGACCTGCTTGTCGATGGGCATCCCCGCGACCTTCACGATCGCGCCTTCGGGCGCAAGATTGCCCCGCAGGCCGACGACGCCGCCGGTCTTGGTGATCGGCCGGTTGGCCGGACGCACCACGTCCTGATCGTCGTTCCAGCGGACATTGGCGAGGTTCTCGGCCATGGTCCTTCCGGTCACCGTCATGACATCGCCATGCATGAAGCCATGGTCGAGCAGCGTCTTCATGAGCAGCGGAATGCCCCCGACCTCGAACATGTCCTTGGCCACGTAGCGGCCGCCGGGCTTGAGGTCGGCGATATAGGGCGTGCGCTTGAAGATCTCGGCCACGTCGAAGAGATCGAACTTGATGCCGATCTCATGGGCGATCGCCGGTAGGTGGAGCGCGGCGTTGGTGGAGCCGCCGGAGGCCGCGACCACGGTCGCGGCATTTTCCAGCGCCTTGAGGGTCACGATATCGCGCGGGCGGATATTCTGCGCCAGGAGTTCCATGACCATCTCGCCGGCCGTGAAACAGAACCGGTCGCGGATCTCGTAGGGCGCCGGCGCACCAGCCGAATAAGGCAGTGCGAGGCCGATGGCCTCGGACACTGTCGCCATCGTGTTGGCGGTGAACTGGGCGCCGCAGGCGCCGGCCGACGGACACGCGACCTGCTCGAGTTCGGTCAGGTCCGCGTCGGACATCTCGCCGACCGAATGCTTGCCGACCGCCTCGAAAAGATCCTGGACGGTGACCGGCTTGCCGCGGAACGATCCGGGCAGGATCGAGCCGCCATAGATGAAGATGGACGGCACGTTGAGGCGAACCATCGCCATCATCATGCCGGGCAACGACTTGTCGCAACCGGCCATGCCGACAAGCGCGTCATAGGAATGGCCGCGCATGGTCAGCTCGACCGAATCGGCAATCACTTCCCGGGACGGCAACGACGATTTCATGCCCTGGTGACCCATGGCGATGCCGTCCGTCACGGTGATGGTGCAGAATTCGCGGGGCGTGCCACGGGCGGCCGAGACACCCTTCTTGACGGCCTGGGCCTGGCGCATCAGCGAGATGTTGCAGGGCGCCGCCTCGTTCCAGCAGGTCGCGACGCCGACGAATGGCTGATGGATCTGCTCTTCGGTCAGACCCATCGCATAGAGATACGACCGATGCGGCGCACGGGTTGGCCCTTCCGTAACGTGACGGGAAGGAAGCTTTGATTTGTCAAAGCGGCGCGCATCCATGAACTTCACTCTTCCCCGTTTGGCGTCTCACATGTGGATCCGAAAGGTTACGGAACCGTCGTGATTTGCCACGTGCCGCGCCGGTGACGCAACGCTCCTTAAGAGCAGGACAAATGCTGTTCCCGCCCCTTCGTTTCTTGGACTGCCTTGCTTCAAAGCGTTGCTGTGAAAGCCGTTTAGCCGAGCCTCTGAGTTGAACGCCGTTTATGGCGGGATCGCGGCGGAGCGCGGGCCAAGCGCGGCGGGATCAGGAAGGTTTCAGGGTGTTGCGTGGCGGCAACGCTCAGAACACGGATCCTGACCTCGCGCCGTTCTGATGGCGCGGGAGAATGTCCGCGCGCCGTGGAGGTCGAGAATCGCCCCGAGGCCACCCCGCCCAAGCGTAGCCTTTAGAATAGATGGCGCTCTTTGAAGAATAAGACTGCAAACCAAAGCGCTTCGAAGACATTCTGTCGCACGATATAGCATTGTGGAACCAGCTGCCAAACAGTACGTTGTTACGTTGCCTCTGACTATGAGAGGCTCCCGTATTTTTCTGGAGATGATCATGAAGTCCGCAGCTTCCATTATGGCAAATTCTAGTGCCGACGAACAAACCGGCATTCGCGTGAAAGCCCTTGCTAACGGCGATTTTGTCGCTGTCTGGCAGTCGCTCACCGATATCGGGATCCATGCCCAGATCTTTGACGCCGACGGCGCCAAGAAGGGCTCAGAGGTCAAGATCGGCGATACCGATCACGGCTTCGGCGTGACGCCTGTCGTTGCGGTGCTTGACGACGGCAAAATCGCCGTCGCGTGGACGACTCGCCTGAAAGGCGACAACGTCTCCAGCGACGTGAAGGCCCAGATTTTCGACACCGATTTTCATCCCGATGGCCCGGAAATCACTGTGCTGTCGAACAAGGAATTGAATACCGAGCCGTCCATCGCCGCAGCGCGCGGCGGCGGCTTTGCCGTCTCGTTCACGTCGTTCAAGAACAACGATGCCAGCGTCAAAGCCGCGACCTACGATTCCGAGGGCCATCGCGTCGGCGACGTGACGTCCGTGTCCACCGAGCGTGATGGCTGGCAGTCGCATTCGCAGATCGTCTCGGTCGACGATGGCTTTGCCGTGACCTTTACGAGCGGAAGCCCGGGCAACATCGACGGGTCCAACTTGAGCAGAGCCCTGACCCATGAGGGCAAGGCTGCATCGGATGAGGTCCTGCTTCCGGATGCGCTGGCGTCGAACGATGCCGCGAGCGCCCCCCTTTCGGGTGGGCGATACGTGGTCGTGTGGCAGAGCCTCGACCCTTCGCCAACGATCAAAGCCCAGATCTTCAACAAGGATGGAACCGCCAACGCGGCTGCGGTGACGGTCGCGAAACTGGATGTGGGGCTGGCGCATGCGGAGCCAACCGTCGTCGCGCGACCGGATGGCGGCTTTGCCATTGCCTATGTGGAGCGTCTCAACTCCGGCTCGGCCAATCTTCATCTCGCGACGGCGAGCAGCGACGGCACCATTCTCAAGGACGCCGTGGTGGATTCGGGCCTGTCGAGCGCGGTGACATCCCCTGACCTGTCGCTGCTGGCGAACGGAAAGATCGTGATGTCGTGGACGGACAGTGCAGCGACGCCGGGCGGTCCACAGTTCACCTCTTCCGGCGTCTTCGTGAAGGTCGTCGACCCCGACACGGCCGGCGAAACGGTCGACTTGCGCGGCGCAACGGCAGCAACGAGCGACAGCTTTGACAACACGTTGCATGGCAATGCCGCCAGCAACACCCTGCATGGCATGAACGGCAACGACGTCCTCTTCGGGGGCGCTGGAAGCGACAAGCTCTATGGCGGCGCCGGCAAGGATGCGTTCGTGTTCGACACCGCGCCGGTCAAGGGCTCGGCCGACAAGATCTATGACTTCAACTGGCGTGCGGACAAGATCGAGCTCGACAACGCGGTGTTTACGGCCCTCGGCAAGGGAACCGGCCACTTGAACAAGGATGCGTTCTTCGCAGGCACAAAGGCGCATGATGCGAATGATCGCATCATCTACGACAAGACCAAGGGCGACGTCTGGTATGACGCAGACGGGTCTGGCGACGGGGCGGCCGTAAAGATCGCCACCCTGGCGAAGTTCTCCCACCTGGAAAAATCGTTCTTCGTAATCTGATGCGCGGATAGGCTGAGCCATGGGCGGGCCCTCAATCGACGGGCCCGCTCACTCTACATTCGGAACACGCCGAAACGCGTCTCCGGCACCGGGGCGTTGAGGGTTGCCGCGAAGGCGAGCGCGAGGACGCGGCGGGTTTCCGATGGCAGGATGATGCCGTCGTCCCACAGGCGGGCGGTCGCGTAATAGGGGCTGCCCTCGGCCTCGTAATTGTCGCGGATGGGGGCCTTGAAGGCTTCCTCGTCGTCCGCGCTCCAGGTCTTTCCATCGACCTCGAGATTGTCCCGTCGCACGGTTGCCAGCACGCTTGCGGCCTGCTCGCCACCCATCACCGAGATGCGCGAATTCGGCCAGCTGAACAGGAAGCGCGGCGAATAGGCCCGCCCGCACATGCCGTAATTGCCGGCCCCGAAGGAACCGCCGAGCAGGAGTGTGATCTTGGGCACCTGCGCACAGGCCACCGCCGTCACCAGCTTCGCGCCGTCCTTGGCGATCCCGCCGGCCTCGTACTGGCGGCCGACCATGAAACCGGAGATGTTCTGCAGGAACAGTAGCGGAATGCGGCGCTGGCAGCACAACTCGATGAAATGCGCGCCTTTCAGTGCGCTCTCGGAAAACAGGATGCCGTTATTGCCGATGATCCCGACGGGCATCCCGTGAATGCGCGCGAAGCCCGTCACCAGGGTCGTCCCGTAGAGCCGCTTGAACTCGTCGAACTCCGAGCCATCAACGAGGCGAGCGATCACCTCGCGGACGTCATATTGCTTTCTCAGGTCCGTCGGCACGATCGCCTCGAGATCGTCCGGCGCATATCGGGGCGCGACAGGCTCCGCGAGGGCAAGATCGACGACTTTGCGGGTGTTCAGCGTGCCGACGATGCGGCGTACGATGGCAAGCGCATGCCCGTCGTCGGTCGCATAATGATCGGCGACGCCGGATTGGCGCGCATGGACCTCGGCCCCGCCGAGATCTTCCGCCGACACCACCTCGCCGGTGGCGGCCTTCACCAGCGGCGGCCCGCCGAGAAAGATCGTGCCCTGGTGGCGCACGATCACGGTCTCGTCCGACATCGCCGGCACATAGGCCCCGCCCGCGGTGCACGAGCCCATGACGCAGGCGATCTGCGGAATGCCCAGGGATGACAGGGTCGCCTGGTTGTAGAAGATGCGGCCGAAATGCTCCCGGTCCGGGAAAACCTCCGTCTGGTGCGGCAGGTTCGCGCCGCCCGAATCGACCAGGTAGATGCAGGGCAGCCGGTTCTCGCGGGCAATCTCCTGGGCGCGGAGATGCTTCTTCACGGTCATCGGATAATAGGTGCCGCCCTTGATGGTGGAATCGTTGCACACGATCATCACTTCGCGCCCCGCGACGCGACCGATGCCGGTGATGATGCCGGCGCCGTGGATCGCCCCATCGTACATCTCGTGGGCCGCAAGGGCGCCGAGCTCGAGAAAAGGCGAGCCGAGATCGAGCAGGCGGGTGACGCGATCGCGCGGCAGCAGCTTGCCGCGCGCCAGATGACGCTCGCGCGCCTTGTCGGACCCGCCTTCTGCCGCGACAGCCCGCTTGGCCCGCAAAACCTGCGCGAGGCTGGACCAGGCCGCGCGGTTCTCCTGCGCAGCGTCGGAGGCGAGATCCACGGAGGTGGCGATGACAGGCACGCGTCGGCTCCTCAACGGCTGTCCGGCGGCGATCAGCCCTTGGCGCGGATGACGACCTGCTCCGGCGCGGCGCCCGGGCCGCAGCGATAGGCGATGCCGCGCACGACCAGCCAGTCAGGCGACATCTTCTGCAGGTAGAGATGGGTGCCGCCAAGCGCCACGGTGGTCTCCAGCATGGTCTGGGTGGCAGGCCCGAAGCCCGGCGTGGTGGTGATGGGGGGGCTCACCTCGGCAAGGCGGGTGCAGACCCGGATATCGGCCGGCGAATCGACGATCTGCACGAGATCGGTCGGTTTGGGCGTGTAGGCACAGGCCGAGACGCCCAAGGCGATGAGAGAGGCGATGAGAACGCGAGTCATGTCGATATCCGCCGATCAGCTAATCCTGCCTCAAGCTTAGAGCATGAAGCGCCCCTTGGGAGAAGCCAAGAGGCGCCATCGGCCGAAACAGCGGTGAAAATCCCACGCTTGTGACTTCTCGGTGACGCGCGAACCCGAACCTGCCCGTCACGGTCGAAGGGTGGGGCCGAAAATCGTCTCGAAGCGTTCCCGCAGCACGCGATCGACCTCCCCCATCGTCACCTGCTTTCCGAGATCGGCAAGGCTCGTGACCCCATGCAGGCGCACGCCGCAGGGAACGATGCCGGTGAAATGGGACAGGTCGGGATTCACGTTGAGGCTGATGCCGTGAAAGCTGACCCAACGGCGCACGCGAATGCCGAGCGCCGCGATCTTGTCCTCGACCCCCTCACCCCTGTCGGGTCGCCTGACCCAGACGCCGACGCGGTCGTCGCGTCGTTCGCCGCTGATTCCGAACGCGTCCAGCGCGCCGATCAGCCATGATTCCAGGGCCGCCACATAGCGCCGCAAGTCCTGCTGGCGACGGCTGAGATCGAGCATCACATAGGCCACCCGCTGGCCGGGGCCGTGATAGGTGTATTGGCCCCCTCGCCCGCTTTTGAACACGGGAAAGCGGTCGGGCTCCACGAGGTCGGCGTCGTTGGCGGAGGTGCCGGCGGTGTAGAGCGGGGGATGCTCGACGAGCCAGACCAGCTCGGGCGCCCTGCCCTGTGCAATCGCTTCGGCCCGCGCCTCCATGAAGGCGACAGCCTCCTCGTAGCCGGTGAGCCCATCCGCCACGATCCATTCGACCGGCGCGGAGCCGGCCGCGGCGGGGAAACGATCGGCGAGGTGATCGCGAAGGCTTGTCACAACAATCCATCCGGACGCGCTGAGGGCGGGAACGCGGATTGATCCCGGATTTTCAGTCACGTCAACTGGGCCTGACATATGGGAGCGCGACGTCAAAACAAGCCGCCGCGGAAGGCAGCGGAGCGATTGGATTTCATCCGGGCCGCAACGCTGCGGAAAGTCTTCGATCCGTGGGCTTGCGGTCCTGCAATCCATCTTGTATAGCCACCGCCTCGCCAGGGATCACGGTCCCCGGTTCAAGTTCTGCGGCCATGGCGGAATTGGTAGACGCACTACCTTGAGGTGGTAGCGGGGAGACCCGTGGAGGTTCGAGTCCTCTTGGCCGCACCAAACTTGACGAACGCCTCCGGGTGTTCACAAAAAGGTCCCTCGCAGGGGCCTTTTTTGTTGCCTGCGCGGCCTTGTCATCTTGGCACGGCTCCGCTTCGCCATCACACCCGTGGTGCTCGCCCTTCCCGATGATTGGCCGCCGCCGCTGGCCGTCTGGAATCTGAAGGCATCCGCCCCCACCCCGTCCTGCGTCAAAGCCTGTGCGATGCATTGTGCTGGACGCGCCGCCCGCCTAAAAGGCCGTCGGATTTGCCGTCGAGGAGCAGCCCATGCAGGACGTCGACCACCTGACGCCGCCGCGCTCGTCCGATGGCGAGATGGCTCCGATGACCTTCCGCGACGACGAAGGCGAGCTGAATTCTCAATTCCTTCAGGCCGTCGGGGCCGCCATCGATGCATCCGACACCGACCGGCTTCATCATCTTGTGGAGGATTTCCACGAATCGGAAATGGGCGACCTGCTGGAAGCCCTCGACACCGACCACCGGCCGCGCCTGATCGAGTTGCTGGGCTCGGATTTCGACTTCACCGCGCTGACCGAGGTGGACGATTCGGTCCGTGAGGAGATCCTCGAGGAGCTCGAGACCTCCACGGTCGCCGAGGGCGTACGCGACCTCGAAGCGGACGACGCCGTCACCATCCTCGAGAGCCTCGACGACGAGGACAAGGCGGACGTTCTCGACCGCCTGCCGGCCATCGAGCGGGTCGCCCTGCAGCGGTCGCTGGATTATCCGGAAGACAGCGCCGGACGGCGCATGCAGACGGAGTTCATCGCCGTGCCGCCGTTTTGGACGACGGGGCAGACGATCGACTTCATGCGCGAGACCCCCGATCTGCCGGAGACCTTCTACGAGATCTTCGTCATCGATCCGGCCGGGGATCTTCTGGGCGCCGTTGCCCTTGACCGCCTTCTGCGGTCGAAGCGCCCCGTCTCGATCGGGGAGATCATGGACGACCAGCCCGACCGGGTGAAGGCGACCGACGAGCAGGAGGAGGTCGCGCGCATGTTCGAGCGCTACAACCTCGTCTCCGCGGCTGTCGTCGACGACGCCAACCGGCTCGTCGGCGTGATGATGGTCGACGACATCGTCGACGTGCTCGAGGAGGAAGCGGATGCCGACATCAAGCAGCTCGGCGGCGTGCATTCCGACGAAGAGCTGTCAGACACGGTCATGACCACCCAGCGGAGCCGCTTCCCGTGGCTCTTCGCCAACATGTGCACGGCGATTGTGGCCGCCAATGTCATCGACGTGTTCGCCGCCTCCCTCCAGCATATGGTGGCGCTCGCCGTCCTGATGCCCATCGTCGCCTCGATGGGCGGCAATGCGGGCACGCAGACCATGACGGTCGCGGTCCGGGCACTGGCCACCCGCGAACTCGGCCGCTCGAACGCCTGGCGCATCATCCGCCGCGAGGCGCTGGTGGGCCTTCTCAACGGCGTCGTCTTCGCCGTCATCATGGGGTCCATCGCCGGTCTGTGGTTCCGGGATTTCGATCTCGGCGTGGTCATGGGCCTCGCCCTGATGACGGTGCTGCTGTTTGCGGCATTGGGCGGAATCTTCGTTCCGCTCACCCTCAACCGGTTTAACGTCGACCCAGCCGTCTCCTCCGGACCGTTCGTGACAAGCATCACGGACATCGTCGGATTCTTCGCTTTTCTGGGGATCGCGACCGCGTGGTTCGGGCTCTGAGCCCCCGTTAACGGTGTTTCGTAAGCCGCTGTTAACGCGCCTGCGGCATGGCTGGTCAGATTATTTCAGCCTGAATATAGTGGGTCCGATGAAGCCTCGACGTCCCTCCCGCCGGTCGAAAGCCCCGACGCTGCTGCGCAAGCTCCTTGTCGCCGCCCGCTTCGGTGCGGTCGCGGCGCTTGCCGTTGGCCTCGCCTCCTGCGCCATCGCGCCGTCGAGCCGCTACCCGGCCAAGGGCGATGTGCGACCCCATGCGGGCGTTGCCTCCGCGCATGTCCTCCCGATCCACGGGGTCGACATCTCCAAATGGCAGGGCAAGGTCGACTGGGCGGCGCTCCAGCAGGCCGGAACCAAATTCGCCTTCATCAAGGCGACCGAAGGCGGCGACCACGTGGACAACCGGTTCATGGAGAACTGGTACGGGGCCAAGCGCGCCGGCGTGCCCCGCGGCGCGTACCATTTCGTCTATTGGTGCCGCCCGGCCCATGAACAGGCCATGTGGTTCAAGAAGAACGTGCCCCAGGACCCCGAGGCCCTTCCCCCCGTCCTCGACGTGGAATGGAACGGCGAATCGGTGAACTGCCCCCGCAAGGTTCCCAGGGCCCAGGCGCTCGCCATGATCGACCTGATGCTGAAGGAAATGGAAGCCCATACGGGCAAGCGGCCGATCATCTACACCGACATCACCTTCCACCAGGAAATCCTCGAGGGCGAGTTCAACGACTATCCGTACTGGATCCGCAGCACCGCCGCGGAACCGCAGCACCGCTACAACGAGCGCCGCTGGACCTTCTGGCAGTTCACCACCACCGGCCGCGTCCCCGGCGTCTCGGGCGATATCGACCGCAACACCTTCTACGGCACCGACAACCAGTGGCGGATGTTCCTCGCCAGCAACTGCGACCCGCGTGATCACGCCCGCCTGAGGAATGCGGGTGTGTGCAACCTGGGCGGCAACGAGGCTTACGCCAGCGCTGAGGAATAGGCCGCAGGCCCGGGCATTCTGGGCCGCACTCGCTCCAGCTTGTCTCTTCGTCAGCCTTGCCAAATCCGGGCGCGTGCCCGAACCTCCCGCGAAAGCCGAGTTCATCTCGCGACGCTGGAGGACATGCCATGATCCCGAACACCCGCGCGTTCAATTTCGATCTCGGCGAGACCGCCGACGCCATCCGCGAGACCGTACGGGGCTTCGCGCAGGACAAGATCGCGCCGCGCGCCGAGGAGATTGACCGGACGAACGCGTTCCCGCGCGATCTCTGGCCGCAGATGGGAGCGCTGGGCCTCCACGGCATCACGGTCGCGGATGAATATGGGGGCGCGGGGCTCGGCTATCTCGAGCACGTGGTCGCCATGGAGGAAATCTCCCGCGCCTCGGCCTCGGTCGGGTTGTCCTACGGGGCGCATTCCAATCTCTGCATCAACCAGATCAGCCGCAACGGCAGCGACGAGCAGAAACGGCGCTACCTGCCGGGGCTGATCAGCGGCGAGCACCTGGGAGCGCTCGCCATGTCCGAGCCGGGCGCTGGCTCCGACGTGGTGTCCATGCGCACCCGCGCCGAGAAGCGCGGGGACCGCTACGTGATCAACGGCAACAAGATGTGGATCACCAACGGCCCGACCGCCAACACCCTCGTGGTCTATGCCAAGACCGACCCGGAGGCAGGCTCCCGCGGCATCACGGCGTTCCTGATCGAGAAGGGTTTCAAGGGTTTCTCGACCCACCAGAAGCTCGACAAGCTCGGCATGCGCGGCTCGGATACCTGCGAATTGCTGTTCGAGGATTGCGAGGTGCCCGAGGAGAACGTCCTCGGGCGGGTCGGTAAGGGCGTCAACGTGCTGATGTCCGGCCTCGATTACGAGCGCGCCGTGCTGGCGGCCGGTCCGCTGGGCCTCATGCAGGCCTGCATGGATGTGGTCATGCCCTATCTCCACGAGCGCAAGCAGTTCGGCCAGCCCATCGGCGAGTTCCAGCTCGTGCAGGGCAAGGTTGCGGACATGTACGTCACCATGAACGCCGCCAAGGCCTATGTGTACGCCGTGGCGAAAGCCTGCGACCGCAACGAGACCACCCGCGAGGATGCGGCAGGCGCGATCCTCTACGCGGCCGAGAAGGCGACCCAATGCGCGCTCGACGCAATCCAGTTGCTGGGCGGCAACGGCTACATCAACGACTATCCCACCGGCCGCCTGCTGCGCGACGCCAAGCTCTACGAGATCGGCGCGGGCACCAGCGAGATCCGACGCATGCTGATCGGCCGGGAGTTGTTCCAGAAGACGGCCTGATCGAACATCTCCCATCATCGGCGATCCTCCTGACCATGGCGCCTGTGGGTGCGGCGGGCTTTCAGGTGACAGGCGCCGGAAGCGGCGCTAAGCACGGCGGACCTTTTGGAAAGCAAGCGCCATGACCCAGAGCCCCGCCACGCCGAGCCCCGCCCATCTGGACAAGGCCATCGCCGACGCTCTGCGGGCCACGTCCACCGCCACGATCACCACCGTGCTGCTCAAGATGGGCATCCGTCGGTGCTGGATGCGCGGCCCGGTGCCGATGTTCAATGCCTCTGACCGGCTCGTGGGACGGGCTTTCACCATGCGGTTCGTGCCGGCGCGCGAGGATCTCGCGACGCCCGAATCATGGTCCTCGCCCCGCTCGACCCGTGCCGCCATCGAGGCGATGCCGGAGGATTGCATCGTCGTCGTCGACGCCATGGGCATCACCGATGCGGGCATCTTCGGCGATATCCTGACCGCCCGGATGAAGAAGCGCGGGGTCACGGCGCTGGTCACCGATGGTGCCGTGCGAGACGCGCTGGGTGTCGAGGGAACCGACCTCCCGGTCTGGTGTGCCGGTGCGGCAGCGCCCCCCTCGGTGGCGGGCCTGACCTTCGTCGGCTGGCAGGAGCCCGTCGGCTGCGGCGGCGTTGCGGTCTATCCGGACGACGTGATCGTGGCCGATGGGGACGGCGCAGTCGTCATCCCGGCAGCCCTCGTCGAGGCCGTCGCCAACGAGGCGGTGGCGCAGGAGAGCCTGGAGCTCTGGATCATGCGCGAGATCGAGAAGGGCGTGCCCCTCCCCGGCCTTTATCCGCCCAACGCCGAGACGAAGGCGCGCTACGAGGCTGAAACCACGCGGTCGTAAGCCTGCCGGCTTCAGGTCAGGCGCGGAGAGCCCATGTTCTATTACGCCTCGAAGGTCCTCTGGTTCTTCGCCACCCCATCCAACCTGCTCGTCATGCTGATCCTGCTCGGGGTCCTGCTCGCCTCGACCCGGCGGTTCCGTCGCGTCGGCATCGCCTGCGCACTCGTCTTCACGCTCGCCACCCTGGCGCTCGGGCTGCTGCCGATGTCGAGCTATCTGCTGCTGCCGCTCGAGAACCGGTTCCCGGCCTTTCAGGATGACGGTCGGCCTGTGGACGGCATCGTTCTGCTCGGCGGATCGGTGGAGGCGATGGAATCCGCCTCACGGGGGACCCTGGTGTCCAATGACTCGGCCGAGCGGCTGTTCGACACCATCCTGCTCGCCCATCGCTATCCGAAAGCCCGCATCCTGATCTCGGGCGGCGGCGGCACCGTGTTTGGCGACGGAACCGCCGAAGCGCCGATCATCGCAGGCTATTTCAAGGCGATCGGCATCGACCCGGCGCGCATCACAATCGAGGATCGATCGCGCACGACCTACGAGAATGCTGTGGAGTCACGAAAGCTCGTCGCGCCAGCCCCCGGCGAGCGCTGGCTGCTCGTCACCTCCGCCTGGCACATGCCGCGCGCCGTCGGCGTCTTCCGCAAGGCGGGCTTTCCGGTGACGGCAAACCCGGTCGATTTTCGCACCAGCGGGACTTTTGGCGAACAGCACATCTTTGCCTTCGTCTCGGACGGCCTGCGACGGCTCGACGTCGCCAGCAAGGAATGGGCCGGCTTGGTGGCCTACCGGCTTGCCGGACACACCGACGCGCTCCTGCCGGGACCTCAGGACCCTCCGTCCATGGGCACCGTCAGCCGATAGACGCCCTTGAAATCGTCCGGATCGACCGGACGGCCTTTGCGCAGGATGGTGAGGCGGCCCTCCTTCATCAGTCGCACCGCAACGGCCCGGACCGGCTGCATCAGCGGACCCCACCCGTCCGGCTTGTCGCCCCCGATGGCGCGCGCGACGTCGGTCGGGCCGACCGTCCTGCCCGGGCCTTTGGCAGCCACCATAGCCAGCATCGCGGTCTCGATCGGATCAGTCTCTGGATGGTCTGTCATCATTCCTCATCACGGCCGCCCGCGCCCCTGAGACGAACTGGCGACGCCACATCACATACAACACGCCCGCCGTCGAAAGAATGAACAGATACGGGCTCAGGAACCATCCGAGATAGGCGAGCGAGAAGAAGAAGGCGCGCTGGCCGCGATTGAAATGCTTGCCGGCCACCACGTTCATCTCGGCCGCCTGACGGGCGATCCGCAACGCTTCCTCCCGGTTGTCGTGGCGCAGAACCGGAACCGCTCCCACGACAATCGCCATGTAGTTGAACAGCCGGTAGGACCAGGCGAACTTGAAGAAGGCGTAGACGAAGATCACCGCCAGCCCGATCACCTTGATCTCCCACATGAGCGCGGTGGTCTCGCGACCGAACGGAAAGTCGGCGAAGACCGGCAACAGCGCATCCGAGGATCGCAGCAGCGCGAGCACGCCGCCGATGGCGATGAGCGAGGTCGAGGCGAAGAAAGCGGTCCCGTTCATGAGGGCAGACATGATCGTGGTGTCGACAATCCGGTTTTCCCGGTCGACCAGCTGCTCCATCCACCGGAAGCGATAGTCGTTCATCAGCGTGTTGAGGCTGGTCTCGCCCGCATGCGTCAGCTCGACGGCAGCATAATAACCGAGCCAGGCGACGAGGAAGAAGAGGACGGCCGCCAGATCGACGTAGTTGAAGCCGAGCATTCCAGCCTCCGGTTGACTTGGCGGCCATCATGACCAGTTTTGAGGGGGCCTCAAAGCGGAGAACACCGGATGCCACAGACGATCACCCGCGGCTACAAGGCGATGCTCGACGAGGCCCTGGCAAAGGTCGAGTCGCTGCCGGCCTCCGCCGCCATCACCATGCTGGAACGGGACGACGTGCAACTCGTCGACCTGCGCGATCCGCGGGAACTCGAGCGAGAGGGACGCGTGCCCGGAGCCTTTCATTGCCCCAGGGGGATGCTGGAATTCTGGATCGATCCGGACAGCCCCTACCACAAGCAGGCTTTCGCGGCCGACAAGACCTTCGTGTTCTTCTGCGCGGCGGGCTGGCGCTCGGCGCTCTCGGCCGCGACCGCACAGGAGATGGGCCTTCGCCCCGTGGCCCATATCGACGGCGGCTTTGCGGCCTGGAAGGCCGCAGGCGGGGCGATCGAGGGCAGCGGAACCTAGATCGTCGGCAGCACCTCGAACCGGTCGGAGACCATCACCCGGCCCTCATCCGCCAGATGCTCGATATGCGCGACACTAGCCCCGCGCGGCCCCGATTCGCAGGCCTTCAGCATGGCCGCGACCTGTTCGACCGGGCCGGAGAGAACCGTCTCGACCGTGCCGTCCCGGCGGTTGCGCACCCATCCCGAAAGGCCGTGCAACTCGGCCTGATGATGGGTCCATGCGCGGAACCCGACGCCCTGGACGCGGCCGTGGACGATGACGTGGGCGGTCCGGTTCATCGGCCGGCCAGGCGTCTTGCAATCAGCGATCGCGTCATTCTCGTCCTTTCCCGATGCGTGGGTTCAACGTGTGCCACCCGCGAAGGTTCGCCGGCGGAACCGGTTACGACCGCCGAAGCGTGCTCGTTGGCGCGCCAAAGAGCGGCCGGACAGCAGGCCGCGGCAGGGCGCGCGCAGCCGCGTCGGCGCTCGGATTCCAGGAATTGAGCTCGGCCATGTAGAGCGCGGGGAAGTCGAGCCCGGCAGCAGCCGCGACGATCGCCTCCATATAGCCCGGCCTCGGGGTGCCTGGCCTGGCGTCGCGGCCGATATACACCAGGGCGCGGCGGGGTCCCCGGTCGGTTACGATCGGCTGCACCACCTTGGTGTAGAGACCGGTCGACAGGCTTTCATAGCGGTCAAGGGCGGGCAGGTCGGAAAAGGCCAGATCCCAGACCAGGCCCCAGGTGGTGCTGCTGGGCTCGCGCATGACGGACGCATAGCCTTCGGAGAAGATCAGGAAGCGGTGGCGCATCAGCCGTGCCGGTCCCACCACTTTGGAGCGCGGACAGCGGACCGCCATGGCCGCCTCATCCATGTTCGACCCATAGGCGAAGTACAGCGGCATGCTCAGGAAAATTCCATGATCACCGCGTCGACCGCGAGGCTGTCGCCCTCCTTGGCGTTGATCTTGGCGATGGTGCCGTCGCGTTCGGCGCGCAGCACGTTTTCCATCTTCATGGCCTCGACCATGCAAAGCGGCTCGCCGACTTTGACCTCCTGCCCGACCTTCACGAGAATGGCCTTCACGAGCCCCGGCATCGGACAGAGCAGGACCTTGCCGGTATCGGCCACCTGCTTTTCGGGCATCAGGCTCGCCAGTTCGGCCTCGCGACGGGTATAGACCCGCGCCTCGCTGACGGCGCCCGCATGGGAGAGCAGGAAGCCGTTCGGCAATGGACGCACCTGGACGGCGATGGAGTGGTCTCCGACGCGGCCGGTCCAGACCGGTTGTCCGGGGACCCAGCGGGAGACGACCGGCAAAATGGTGTCGTCGATCACCACGGCGATGCCCTCGTCGGCGTCATCGACGCGAACCGGGTGCGGCTCGCGCGCCAGCATGACGACCCGGTCGCGCTCGAAGGCGAGAGCGGCGGGCGTGCGCATCTGGCCCGAAATCGCGCGCTTGCGTTCGTTCTGCAGGTGATCGATGGCGGCCGCGACCGCGATCATCCGGATTGCCACGTCGCCCTCGGGCTGGATGGTCTTGAAACCGTCGGCAAATTCCTCGGCGATGAAGCCGGTCGACAAGGCGCCTTCCCGCCAACGGGAATTCTGCATGATCGCCGACAGGAAGGGGATGTTGTGGCGAATGCCCTCGATGGCGAAGGCGTCGAGCGCCTCGGCCTGCGCGGCGATGGCCTCAGACCGGGTCGGCGCGTGGGTCACGAGCTTGGCGATCATCGGATCGTAATAGATCGAGATTTCGCCGCCCTCGAACACGCCGGTATCGTTGCGCACGCTCACACCGCCCGTCTCGCCTTCCTGGGGCGGCCGGTAGGTCACGAGCCTTCCGGTCGACGGCAGGAACCCGCGCACCGGGTCTTCGGCATAGATGCGGCTCTCCACCGCCCAGCCATTCAGTTTGACATCGGCCTGGGTCAGCCGCAGCTTTTCGCCGGCAGCGACCCGGATCATCTCTTCCACGAGGTCGATGCCGGTGATCATCTCCGTCACCGGGTGCTCGACCTGCAGACGGGTGTTCATTTCGAGAAAGAAGAACGAACGGTCCTGCCCTGCCACGAACTCCACCGTGCCGGCGGAATCGTAGCCGACGGCCTTGGCCAGCGCCACGGCCTGCTCGCCCATGATCCGGCGGGTGGCCTCATCGAGAAGCGGGCTCGGGGCCTCCTCGATGACCTTCTGGTTCCGGCGCTGGATCGAGCATTCACGCTCGCCCAGATAAATGACGTTGCCGTGCTTGTCGCCCAGCACCTGAATTTCGATGTGACGCGGATCGGTGATGAACTTTTCAACGAAGACCCGGTCGTCGCCGAACGAATTGGCAGCCTCCGAGGTGGCGCGGGCAAAGCCCTCCGCAACCTCATCGGACGAATAGGCGATCCGCATGCCCTTGCCGCCGCCGCCGGCCGAGGCCTTGATCATCACCGGGTAGCCGATGTCGTCCGCGATCTTGACCGCGTGGGCGGGCGTCTCGATCACGCCGAGATAGCCCGGCACTGTGGAGACGCCGGCAGCAGACGCCGCCTTCTTGGATTCGATCTTGTCGCCCATGGCGGCGATCGCATGCGGATTGGGACCGATGAAGACGATTCCGGCCGCGGCCAGAGCCTTGGCGAAGGCCTCGCGCTCGGACAGGAAGCCGTAGCCGGGATGGACCGCCTGGGCGCCGGTCTTCAGGCAGGCGTCGATGATCTTATCGATGACGAGGTAGGATTCGGCTGCGGGCGCCGGACCGATCGGGACGGCCTCATCGGCCATCTCCACATGAAGCGCGTCCCGGTCAGCCTCGGAATAAACCGCGACCGTCTTGATCCCCATGCGGCGCGCCGTCTTGATGATCCGGCACGCGATCTCGCCACGGTTGGCAATCAGAATCTTGTCGAACATAGGCCCTCGGACGCGACTAGCCGGACAATGAATGTCCCCTCCGTTACTAGAGATCCGCGCATTCGCAAAGGGGAACCGGGGAGCGTGACCTCAGGCGGCGAGTTTTTGGCGGGCATGGCGCCGCGCCCGCATGATGAAATCGAGAATCGCGATATCCACCTGCTCGGCCTTGTCGAGAATGGCGTAGGCAATGGCGGAGGCTGTTTCCGTGGGGCCGCCGAGATCGAGCGCCGATGTGAGCCAGAGGGCATCGTCGGCGGTGACGATGCCGGAGGGCTGGGCCCGTCGCAGGACGAATCCGACGATCAGGTTGGTGTAGAGCCGCGCCCATCCCTCATCGGCGGTCGCCGCGCGGTCCATGGCCATCAGGGCTTCGGCTTCGTGACGGTTGAGCAGCCCGCCCTCGAGCACATGGCACTCCAGGAGTCTGACATCCGCGGCGGAGATCACCTTCCGCTCGGTGATGCGTCCCACGAAGTACTGAAGTTTCTGCCGTACCATCTCTCGTCGCCCTCGATCTCGGGTTCAGGTCATCGCCTGCTTGATGAGACTGTCGCACGGCCGGGCGCGGAACCGGTTAACGCCGGATCCTGAATCGTCGTTGAGGTTAAGCGAACCTGAGTCTCTTTGGTTTCGGCTTCCTTTCCGTTTCGGAAAGCGTCGTGGAGTTGCTTGCATTTCTGCCAGCAAGGCCTTGCCGGTCTTACTGTTTCGCCGGGCGGGGCCATCTGCCAAGAACGAGCTCGACAGACCTGCTCCGGTCCTTCGGCGCCTCCAATGGCCGGACCGAAGAACGACCACCGCACCATTTTGAAGGGTTGACCCGCCATGACGTCCCTGTCCTTCACCCACCGCTACGAGGCCGCGTTAACCGAAGGCCTTCCGCCGCTTCTGCTGCTCCACGGGACGGGCGGCAACGAGGACGACCTGTTGCCGCTCGGCCGCGCCATCTCGCCCGGTTCGGCGCTGCTGTCGCCGCGCGGAAAGGTGCTCGAGAACGGCATGCCGCGCTTCTTCCGCCGTCTGGCCGAAGGCGTCTTCGACGAAGACGAGGTGAGGATGCGGGCGCTGGAGCTCGCCGATTTCGTCGTCGAGGCACGTGAGGCTTATGGCTTGGGCGAACTCACCGCTGTGGGATTTTCGAACGGGGCGAATATCGCCGCCGCGATGCTGCTGCTGCGCCCGGAATCCCTCGCCGGCGGCGCCCTGCTGCGGGCGATGGTGACGCTGAAGAACGCGCCGATTCCGGACCTCACCGGCAAGCGCATCCTTCTCCTGTCAGGGGCATCGGATCCCATCATCACGCCGGACAACGCGGCTCAATTGGCCGCCTCCTTGCGCGACGCGAAGGCCGATGTGGTGGCCCATACCCTGCCCACGGGACACGGGCTGACACAGCAGGACGTCACGCTCACCCATCAGTGGATGTTGAACAAGCGGACGTAACCGATGCTCCCTAAAGGGGAATGTTGTCGTGCTTCTTCCACGGCCGCTCGACCTCCTTGGTCCGCAGCATGGCGAGCGCCCGGGCGATCCGGCGGCGGGTAGAATGGGGCATGATCACCTCGTCGATGTAGCCCCGCTCGGCCGCCACGAACGGGGACATGAAACGGTCCTCGTATTCCTTGGTGCGGGCCGCGATCTTGTCCGCATCGCCGATATCGGCGCGGAAGATGATCTCGACCGCGCCCTTTGCGCCCATCACGGCGATCTGGGCCGTGGGCCAGGCGTAATTGACGTCACCGCCCACATGCTTGGACGCCATCACGTCATAGGCGCCGCCGAAGGCCTTGCGGGTGATGATCGTCACGAGCGGAACGGTGGCCTCCGCATAGGCGAAGAGCAGCTTGGCCCCGTGCTTGATCAGGCCACCGTATTCCTGCGCTGTTCCGGGCAGAAAGCCCGGCACGTCCTCGAAGGTGACAATCGGGATGTTGAAGGCGTCGCAGAAGCGGATGAAGCGCGCGGCCTTGCGGGAGGCATCGGAGTCGAGCACACCCGCCAGCACCATGGGCTGGTTGGCGACGATGCCGACCGTGCGCCCTTCGACCCGGCAAAAACCGGTGATGATGTTGCGGGCAAAAGCTTCCTGGATCTCGAAGAAGTCGCCCTCGTCGACGATCTTGAGGATGAGCTCCTTCATGTCGTAGGGCTTGTTGGGATTGTCAGGCACGAGCGTATCGAGGCTCGCGTCGACGCGGCCGGGATCGTCGAAGCTCGGGAGCTCCGGCACGCCCTCGAGGTTGTTCGCCGGCAGGAAATCGATCAGCCGCCGGACCTGGAGCAGCGCCTCCACGTCATTGTCAAAGGCGCCGTCGGCGACCGATGATTTCGTGGTATGCACCCGCGCGCCGCCAAGTTCCTCCGACGTCACCGTCTCGTTGGTGACGGTGCGCACGACCTCCGGACCGGTCACGAACATGTAGGACCGGTCACGCACCATGAAGATGAAATCGGTCATGGCGGGCGAGTACACGTCGCCGCCGGCGCAGGGTCCCATGATCACCGAAATCTGCGGAATGACGCCTGAGGCGATCACGTTGCGCTTGAACACTTCGCCGTAACCGCCGAGCGCCGCAACACCTTCCTGGATCCGCGCTCCGCCGGCATCGAACAGGCCGACGATCGGCGCACGCATCCGCAGGGCCATGTCCTGGATCTTCATGATCTTGTTGGCATGGGCTTCGGAGAGCGAGCCGCCGAACACGGTGAAGTCCTTGGCGAAAACGAAGACCGTGCGGCCGTTGACCGTGCCCCAGCCGGTGACCACGCCGTCGCCGGGGATCTTCGACTTCTCCATGCCGAAATCGGTCGAGCGGTGCTCGACGAACATGTCGAACTCCTCGAACGACCCATGGTCGAGCAGCAATTCGATGCGTTCGCGGGCCGTCAGCTTCCCACGCCCGTGCTGGGCCGCGATGCGCGCCTCACCGCCGCCGAGGCGTGCCTCTGCGCGCCTGTCTTCGAGCCGTTCGAGCATGTCTTTCATGGGATGAACTCTTGAACACCGGATAAGCCTCGCTCCGCCTTACCACAGCCCTGCTCATTCAAACATCCCGGCGTGATGTGTCGCATCGCACTTCCCACACCGAGCGACTCCCGATAAGAAAGCTTCGCTATAACACTTCACAAGAGACAAACATGCAATTTTATCAGGGGGCGGCACTGGCTGCCGCAATGTTCTCGCTTGCTCTCGCAAGCTGCGCCAGCCGCTCGGACGAGGTCGCGGCCACCTACGTGCCATCGGGCGCCTATCAGGGCTATAGTTGCCGCGAACTCGGCCAGGAGGCTGAGCGCGTCAGTTCGGCCGCGGCCGCGGCTTCCGGTGCGCAGGATTCGCAGCGGACCAAGGACACCGTCGCCACCACGGCGGCCGTCGTCATCTTCTGGCCGGCGGCCTTTTTCGTCGGCGGCAACAACGCCCAGACGGCCGAACTCGCCCGGCTGAAGGGCACCATGCAGGCCATCGAGGAAGCCTCGGTGCGCAAGAAATGCGGCATCAGCTTCCGGCACGCCTGAGCCGGGAGCGCAGCTTAGCGCGAGGCGAGCCGGAAGACTTCTGACGCCGCCTCAAAATCGGCCTTGCGACGGCGACGACGCTCCAGCGCGTCTTCGTCTTCGCCCCAGAGCGCTTCCTGGAAGAGCTCGTCCACATGGGCGGCATTCCACGCCTCATCGACGTCCAATCGCCCTGCCGCATGCGCCAGGGCGATGAGAACCGATCCGGACAGGGTCGTCATCACGTGGAGCGCGGCGAGCGCATAGGGCGATCCGATCTCCTCGACGGCCCGTCGGATCGCTTCGCTCGTCTCGGCCGGCTGCGCCACATGGATAACGCCCTCGGGGAGGTTGAAGCGCGCCCCGTGGCTTTCTCTCGCCCAATCGAGCACCGGCCGCCACGCGGCCTCCTGGGCTTCCGCCAGACGCTGGGGATCACCCGCGCGATAGCAGACGAGATCAGATCCCGCATACCGCACGAGGTCGTCGATGACCTCTCCCTGACGATGCGCGACGCCATCGATGGTGGAGTTGACGATCCGGGTGATCGGCATGGTGGACGGATCGATGTGGTCGCCCTGGGCGGCCCACTCGCCGGCAACGGCCTCGGCCAACGGGCGTGACGGCACCGCGAGAGGTTTTTTCGTGGGCGTGCGCGCCTGCCGTCCGTCGAGGGTCAGGGCATAAAGCGCGTCCTGCGCCGCGACGCCGGCCTCCTTGTAGAACCGCTTCGGCAAAGTCGGCTTCATTCCGGTCTGCGCGGAGCGCATCGGCGTGGGCTCATCGGGCGGCGGGAACCAGTCTGTCGTGTCCTTCATGGGCACACAGATAGGCGATTGGGGCGCAAAGGCGAGATCGATTTTTCGGTCATTGCGCTGCCTGCCTGTCACCGGCCAGAAACGCGTCGAGGACCGGCGCGAGCCCGTCATAGCTGTGCACGATGTGATGGGCTCCCGCCTCGGTCAGGGCGGTCACCGGCTGGAAGCCCCAGGAGACCCCGATGGGCAGCACCCCCGCCGCCCGCGCCATGGCCATGTCGTAGCTCGAATCCCCGATCATGACGGTCTGGTGAGGCGCCGCGCCGACGTCTTCCATCGCCTGGAGGATCATGGCCGGATGCGGTTTTGACGGCGCGCCGTCGGCGGTCTGGATCGTGGCGAACTTGTCATGCCAGCCGTGGCGGTCGAGCAGATGAGCGACACCGCGCATGGTCTTGCCGGTTGCGATGCCGAGAATGACGCCCGGCCGTTCGCCCAGCCCGTCGAGACATTCCTCTGCTCCCGGAAACAGCGGCTCGGCAAGCGCGGGATCCATCCGCAGGACACCGAAGGCCTCCTTGTAGGCGCTGACGAGGCCCTCGATGGGGGCGTGGGGGCCGGCCAGAATGATGAAGGCCTCAGCCAGCGACAATCCGACGATCGACAGGGACGCCTCACGGGTCGGGGGCTCCAGATCAAAGGCCGCAAAGGCCGCCTGTTGCGAGGCGACGATGATGTTCTGGCTATCGACCAGCGTGCCGTCGACGTCAAAAATCACGAGTTTCACGAGCGCGTCTCCGGGGTTGCAAGGCGGGTTTCCAGGCGCTCACGGATGGCCGGCCATTCCTCGCGCAGGATGCTGTAGACGGCCGTGTCGCGCACATGGCCGTCCGGCATGATCATATGCCGGCGCAGGACACCGTCGAGGCTCGCGCCGAGGCGTTCGATGGCGGCACGCGACTGGTCGTTCAGGCGGTGGGTGCGCAATTCGACGGCATTGCATTCCAATGTCTCGAAGGCGTGCCGAAGCATCAGGAATTTCGCGTGGCTGTTCACGAAGGAACGCTGCCACGAGCGGGCGATCCAGGTCGTGCCGATCTCGACCCGGTGGTTGAGCGCATCGATGTTCATGTAGCGCGTGCAGCCCACCACCTGGTCCCCGTCGCGCACCACCGTCGTGAAAGGCAGAGCTAGGCCCTGATCCTGGAGGGACAGGGCGGTCTCCACATAGGCCGCGAAGCCCTCCGGTCGGGGAATGGTCGTCGTGGGTTTCTCCCAGAGTGCGCCGTCGCTGGCAGCGGCGGCAAGGGCCGGGATATCCTCCCGTGCGAGCGGGCGCAGCAAAAGCCTGTCGGTCGACAATGTGACCGGTTTGATTGTCAGCATCGAGAGCCCTTCCGGTTGGAACGCTCTCCTCTAGCGAAAGTGCGGCACGACTTCAAACGGCGCCGGCGCGGAACAGCATGAGGCCTCCGCGAGAGATCGTGCCGCCGGGTTCCTAGCCGAGCAGGTAGAGGATGGCCGGGACGGCCAGAGCCGCCGCCGCCAGCGCCCACATCCCGACGGCCGCATGCACATCGCTGTTCGACACGGCGTTGCGAAGACGCTGGGCAAAGGCGCTCGCATCCATGGAACGCCCGCTCATGCAGGAACAGAATGCGTAATGGACCTGCCCTTCAGTCAGGCCGAAGAACGACATGGCATCACCCACTCGGTCGCTCGCCAGGCCGTCGGCCCGCAGGATCGGATCGTCGAAGGCGACCGACAGAGGCGAATTGTCCTCGCGCACCCGTGCGCGCTCCGCGGGCGGCCTGTATTCGATTTCCTCAAGGGAAGTGAGTCGCCTTGTCGGATCTTGCTCCAGGAGCGTGATCCAGCGATCAAGACGCTCCTGTCGGGTCATCACCTGCGGCGGCTGCACATCGGCTACGCTACGGAGTTGATCGAGAAGCTTGTGTTCCATAGACCTCTCCTTGCCATCGCCCGGCCCGGGACGGCCGGGATGCGAAATTCTCCCGCCTTTGCGGGGCGAAAGTGCGACGGAGCAAGAGGGGGCCTTGAGGCCGGGATCAGTCCTCCGGAGCCTCCACGATCGGGTCGTACCGGCTGGTGTCGAAGCCCAACAGATTGAAGGTCTGCTGCATGTGCGGCGGCAGCGGAGCGGTGATGTCGAGGGGCTTGCCAGTGCGCGGATGCGCGATGACGATCCGGCGGGCGAGCAGGTGCAGCTTGTTCTGGATGCCGCCCGGCAATTCCCAGTTCTCGATGTCGAAATATTTCGGATCGCCGACGATCGGGTGGCCGATATGGGCCGCATGGGCGCGCAGCTGGTGGGTGCGGCCCGTCACCGGTTTCAAGGACACCCAGGCGAGCTTGGTCGCCGCGGTCTCGACGGTGGCGTAATAGGTCAGGGCGTGGCTCGCGCCCTCGTCCCCGTGCTTGGCGACCTTCATGCGCGACTCGCCCTCATCGCCTTCCTTGGCGAGGTAGGTCGAGATCCGGCCCTGCCGGACCCGCGGAACGCCGGCGACCAGCGCCCAGTAGATCTTGCGGGTCGAGCGGGAGCGGAACGACTTGGCCATGGTGGAGGCGGCAAAGCGAGTCTTGGCGATGACGAGGCACCCGGCCGTGTCCTTGTCGAGCCGGTGCACGAGGCGGGGCTTCTGCCCTTCCGCGTCGCGCATGGACTCGAGGATGCCGTCCACGTGGCGCGTGGTGCCGGAACCGCCCTGCACCGCAAGCCCCATGGGCTTGTTGATGACGAGCACGTCCTTGTCCTCGTAGAGGGTGATGGACTTCAGGAAGTCGCGCTCGTCCTGATCCTTGCCCGGCAGCTTGGAGAGCGGGCGCGGCTGGTCGAGCTTGAGCGGCGGAATGCGGATCTTCTGGCCCGGCACGAGCCGCTCGTTGGGCTTGGCGCGGCGGCTGTCGATGCGCAGCTCGCCCTTACGGACGATGCGCTGGATATGCGTGAAGGCGAGTTGCGGAAACCGCGCCACCAGGAAGCGGTCGACGCGCATATCGGCCTCGTCATCCGTGACCTGCAGGGTCTGGACGCCGGTGGCCAGCGTCTCGGTCGCGGCGGCTCTCGCCTCGGCCCGGGTCGGGCGCGGCGCCGCATCCGCCGGCAGGGGCTTCACCGCAGGTTTTACGATCGCGGTGGCGGCCCGCTCCGGTCGCGGCTTGCGCGCGGGCTTGGCTGCCACCTTCGGGGTGCGTTTTTGCGGATTGGTGGGACGGGTCGGCTTCTCGTCGCGGGAGCGAAAGCCCTGCCGCGAGCCCGACCGTCCCCCGCCTTTTCCTGAACTCTGTGTCATGGGACAGTCGGTAACAGAGCGCCGCGCGGGCGGCAATCAAGCTTGCATGTCCGATGGCGTCAAACCGCCGGCATCTGAGGCCTGTCTATCCGCCGATCCAGCGCATGGCCGCCAGACCGGCAATGACGGCACCGATCGACACAAGGACCGACAGCGCCACATAGGCGAGCGCGAGACCGGCATCGCCGCGCTCCCAAAGAGCCACCGCGTCAAGCGAGAAGGCCGAGAAGGTCGTGAAGCCGCCCAGAATGCCGGTCGCCAGAAACAGGCGGGCATGCTCGCTCAGCGCGTGGCCGTCGCGATAGGCGAGCCAGGCGGTGAGCGCGCCCATCAAAAAGGAGCCAACGACGTTGACCGTGACAGTCCCCCACGGAAACGACAGGCCCCAGAGGCGCGCCGTCCCGATATTGACGGCATAGCGCAGACAGCCGCCGAGGCCCGCCCCGACGAAGACCAGAGCAAGCTTCAACATCGGCTCAACATTGCGCCCGGGCTTTCAGGGTTTTCATGTCCTGCACCATCAGTTCAATCTCGTGCCCATGGACTTCCTCGGCAAGGCGGCAGGCTTCCTTCGCGTCTCCGGATAGATAAACGGCCGTGGCCAGATTTGCACGCGGAACGGCCCATTCGGGAGCGTCCCTCACGGCCTTTTCGAGATACGGCCGCGCATCCTTGGGACGACCGGCGAGGATCAGGATCCGACCGTGATCCGCATTGAGCGTCGGCTCAGGACGTTTCAGGCCGGCAGCCAGGGTCATCAATTCGTCCGCATATCGGAAATCCTGGAAGCGGAACGTCACCAGAATGGCATAGCCTTGATAGACCGCGCTGAGACTTGGGTCGATGAGGAACGCCTGGTTGAGCCGCCGGCCGGCCGCCGCGAGCTGCACGCCATTCCGCAGGGTCACATTCAGGCCCTTGATGACGATCGCGGCCGCTTCCGCCCGGTCCGGCACCTGCTGCAGCACGGTGGTGACGAAATCCTCATCCTCTGCCGGCAGGCGGCGGTTCTTGGTGAAGTTGAAGAACGGCGCCTCATTGTCGGCGACCGAATAGGTTCGCTTCGTGACCGACACCCCTTTGGTGACCTCGGCTTTGGGCGGGGTGACATATTCGGGCGCAATGATGGGTTTCGGACCATGCGGCACTTGCGCATGAACCGGCTGGCCAAGCAGCATGGCGGCAACAACCGCCGCTGTGGTGGACGTGGCAACGCGCATGATCGATCTTCCTGTTCACCCGACATGCGTCGGCGAAGATCAATACATTATAACGTTATTTGTTCCGATCGCCACGCAGCTTCTGCCACCAATCCAGCCGCTTGCGGATGTCCCGCTCGAAGCCGCGATCAACGGGCTGGTAGAAGGTCTGTGCGGGCAGCTTGTCCGGCCAGTAATCCTGCCCCGAAAAGGCGTCCGGCTCGTCGTGATCGTAGCGGTAGCTGTCGCCATAGCCGATCTGCTTCATCAGCTTGGTGGGCGCGTTCAGGATCGTCTTGGGCGGCATCAGCGAGCCATGCTCCTTGGCCACCCGGGTCGCTGCCTTGTAGGCATTGTAGACCGCGTTCGACTTGGGCGCGGTCGCCAGATAGACCGCCGCCTGCGCGAGCGCCAGTTCGCCCTCGGGCGACCCGAGGAAATCGAACGCGTCCTTGGCCGCATTGGCGACGACCAGCGCCTGCGGGTCGGCCAATCCGATATCCTCGATGGCGGCTCGCACCAGGCGGCGGGCGATGAACAACCGGTCCTCGCCGGCATCGAGCATGCGCGCGAGATAATAGAGCGCCGCGTTGGGGTCCGACCCGCGGATCGTCTTATGGAGCGCCGAGATGAGGTTGTAGTGCCCCTCCTGGCCCTTGTCGTAGATCGGCGCGCGGCGCTGGATGATCTCCTGCAGCTGCTCGGCATCGAAGATCTCGCCGGGCTTGGCGGACCGCCAGACCTCTTCGGCCAGCGTCAGTACGGCACGCCCGTCGCCATCCGCCATGCGCACGAGCGAGGCCCGGGCCGTCTCGTCGAGGGGGAGAGCCCGGCCGGTAACCGCCTCGGCCCGCAGCAGGATGTCGAGGATCGCGGCCTCGTCGAGGGAGCGGAAGACCAGCACCCGCGCCCGCGACAGCAACGCCGCGTTCAACTCGAATGAGGGGTTCTCGGTCGTCGCCCCCACCAGCGTGATCGTGCCGTCTTCCATCACCGGCAGGAAGGCGTCGAGCTGGGCCCGGTTAAAGCGATGGATCTCGTCGACGAAGAGCAGCGTGCCCTGCCCGGTCGAGCGCAATCCGCGCGCGGCCTCGAACACCTTCTTGAGATCGGCCACACCGGAGAAAATGGCCGAGATCTGGACGAAATGCAGGTCCGTCTCATTCGCCATGAGCCGGGCGACCGTGGTCTTGCCGGTGCCGGGAGGCCCCCAGAAAATCAGCGAGCCGAGGGATTTCGAGCCGATTAAACGGGTCAGGATGCCGTCGGGGCCGACGAGATGCTCCTGGCCCACCACCTCCGGCAGGGTGGTCGGACGCAGGCGGTCGGCCAGCGGCCGCGGCGCGCTCTGGTCCATCCCGGCCGAGGCGAACAGGTCACTCACGGGCGGCCGGGCGGCTGTAGATATCGGGATCGTCGCGCGTCATGAAGCGCTCGGGAAATGGCAGCGGCGTGAAGCCATATTGCGCATAGAGCGAATGGGCGTCGCGGGTCGCCAGCATCCAACGGCGCAGGCCCTGCACGTCCGGATGGGCCATCACGAACGCAATCAGGTGCTTGCCCGCCCCCCTGCCCCGCACCGAGGGGCTCACGAAGACATCGGCCAGATAGGCAAAGGTCGCCCGGTCGGTGACGACCCGGGCGAAGCCTGCCATGACACCCTCCCCGTCCCGGAGGGCGAAGCACAGGGAATGGGCGAGCGAGCGATCGAACGTCGCCCGCGGAATGCCCTTGGCCCAGTAACTGTCCTGCGCGATCCAACCGTAGACCATGTCGATCTCGGCAGGATCGAGCGTTGTGGAAACGCTCCATTCGGTCATCGGCCGAGCACGGTCGAAAACACGCGACCGCCCCTGTTGATGGTCATTTCCCAATAGGTGCCTCCCCGCGCCACGAGCCGTTCGGCGTCCTTCGTGGAGGTGAGCCGGTCGCCGTTGATGGCCACGATCTGATCGCCCTTCTGGAAGCCGACGCTGGCCGCAACGCCGCGCTCGTCCACATCCGACACGATCACGCCATCCTCCGCAACATCGACCTGGAACTCTTCCGCCACTGCCGGCGACAGGTTGACGAGGGTCGCGCCGGCAAGCGGCGAGCGGGCGCGGATGACGACCGGATCGCGTGCCGGCCGCTCCGGCGGCGGCAACAGGCTCACGCGCAATTCCAGCCGCTTGCCGTCCCGCAGCAGGGTGAGCGGGGTCTGCCCCTGGGTGCCCTTGAGGGTGAAGCGATAGCCGAACGCATCCGGATTATCGACCGCCTGCCCGTCCACGGCGAGAATCGCGTCACCGCGTTTAAGTCCCGCCTCGGCCGCCGGCCCCTTGTCGTAGACCGACGTCACCATGACGCCTGTCGGACGTGACAGGCCGAGGCTCGTGGCGATCTCGCCGTCGACCGATTGCAGGCGCGCCCCGAGCCATGGCCGCACGACCTTGGGCGAGCCGCCCTTGGCCGAATTCAGCACCACGCGGGCCATGCTGGACGGGATGGCGAAGCCCAGCCCCACATTGCCGCCCGACTTCGAAAAGATCGCCGTGTTGATGCCGACAAGCCTGCCATTCATGTCGATGAGGCCGCCGCCGGAATTGCCCGGATTGATCGCCGCATCGGTCTGGATGAAAAACTGGTAATCCGACACGCCGACCTGCGTGCGCGCCAGCGCGGACACGATCCCCTGCGTCACCGTCTGACCCACCCCGAATGGGTTGCCGACCGCCAGCACCAGATCGCCCACCTGCAGGGCCTCGGAATCGCCGAGCTGCAGCACCTGGAGGTCGCTCGCATTCTTCATCCGCAGCACGGCGAGATCGGTGCGCGGATCGCGCAGGACGATCTCGGCCTCGAATTCCCGGCGATCCGCCAGCGCCACCTTCACCTCGGTCATGTTCTCGATGACGTGGTTGTTGGTGATGACGAGACCGGACGCATCGACGATGACGCCCGACCCCAGCGAACTCTGCGAGCGCCCGGGCGGGACGCTTGGCCCACCCTCCCCGAAGAACCGCCTGAAGAAATCTTCCATGCCGGCATTCTGCCGCCGCTCCGAGCGGGTCGCATACACGTTCACAACCGCGCCCGCCGTCTCGCGGACGATCGGCGCGAAGGATAATTGCACCTGCGCCTTGCTCTCCGGCACCGCACGGCTCTGATCCTGCGCGTGGGACGCCAGCGGACCGAACCCGACGAGACATGCGCCCACGAGGGCGAAGCGGCGAAAAGCGTTGCGCATGAGATGCGAATCCAATCGGAAGGTCATGAGAATGGCATAAGAGGTGGGGGGGCAAACGGCAAATTCCAGCCCGGTGGCGAGGGGTGAGGCAAAGATGCCTTATACCTTCAGGAGTTCTTGTTATGTTCCGGAAGCATGACCTTTTGTGGGACCAGGGATCGGTCTGTGGTCACACATGCCGTCCCCACTCGGCACGGATGAACGGCACCCGCTGCGACATCAGACCGGCGATGGAAGCCACGTCATTGGACACGATCGCGCTTCGCAACCAGGCTTCCGCCCTCCGGGCCTACCCTTGGATATTCTCAGATGCAACGCGCTTCCTCGCCTGACAGATACGAGCCACGATGTCCGCACGGTCGCAGCGAGCCACAGGCGCTCTCTCTGCAGTTTCAGCGAGCTTGTCGAGTTGGACCACAACAGCGTGCTGCGCGGCTTCTGTTCGGAGGATAGGAGAGAGATCGCCCAAGACGTCGGCTATCCGGATCAGCACAGCTGGGGTGGAGCTCCCCGCTTGCCGGATGGCGTCGAAGGCGGCATCGACCAGTCCAGCAAAGTCAGAGAGCTTTGCGATCACACGAACCTCGCCCGCCGCGTCTCGGAGGCGGGTGCGCGGCAGCGGACGTCCGAGAATATCCTCGAGCGCGGCTCCGAGCTGGTTGACGACGGCGATCGCGGTGTAGGGGTCATTGATCCCTGGGGACAAGGCACGCAGGGCGATCTCGACAAGTTGTCGCAATCCATATTCCAGGTCCTGGGCGGGACTACGCTCAGGACCGATGACAAAAGCCCGACGGACTTCGTCGATTTCATCATCGTTTAGTGTGTTGTTTCCAAAGACGAGAACATGCTCGCCATTGTGCAAAAGGAAATGTCCCGCTCTGACGTTCACTTGCAGGGCCGTTTTTGCTGTTTTTGCCACGGCGACAAGCCGATCATAGTCGACCACCTGTATGTAGCCGACATGATTCAGCGCTATGGTCGCGACGCAGGCGCCCTCTGGCCCGCCTTCTGAAGCGTCGCCATCATTCTCCTCCAAGTCGCCATCGCTCTCCTTCAACATGCTGCCCAAGTTGCGCCGCAGATCGCCAGCGATCCGTTCGACGACGTTGTCGGCGATGATTGAACGGGCAATCTTGTGGACGTAGAACAGCAGCGCAAAGAGACAAACGATCGTGAGTGCACTGCCAATTGTCACTGCGATGTGCGGGACACCCTCCGCCCCGAGGGTCTCGTCCAGACTGCGCAAGATGACGAGGACATAAAGGATGGTCCCGAGGAACAAACCCAGGACCGTCTGAATCTGCCGGTCGGCCATGAACGTCGTGATGAGGCGCGGCCCGAGCTGATTTGCCGATAGGGTGAGGATGACGAACGTCATCGAGACGATGAGCGATGTCATCGTCATCAAGCCGGATAGCAGGCTGGAGAGCAACCCACGAGCGGACTGGGCATCGCCACCGTAGAGCCACCACAGGCCACTGCCCGTTGTCCCTCTTTCAAAGAGAAACGCACCCGAGGTAAGGATCCAATAGGCGAGGACGAGGGAGAAGCCGCTGATGGCCAGTGGAATGATCCAAAGCTGTCCACGAAGGCGGGCAAGGATATTGCGAAATCGGCCCATTAATGATCGACCCGATGGAGACTTGGAAGAACCCCGGCCACCCTCTCCATCATGCCGGCAGACCCGTGCGTGGTGCCTTTTGCGGTGCCTGAGTACGGATCAATCCAGAATTCTCTTCTCTTGCAAGGCTGACCACAGACTGCGCGGCGGCGTCGACACGCCCTGGACATAAGATCTGCTGCGATCGTGCGAGGAGTTGAGGCCGCCGTCGTTTGGATGTCAACTCGCCCCCCTCTACATGACGTTCGACTTGATCGAAAGCGATCACCCCGACATCCCCAATGGATTTAAGCTTCATCGGCAATGACCAGCGAGCCCAGACACAAGAGACAAGGCACCTCTATCCGTGGATCGATGTCCAACCCGCCTTTGAGGAGAGAGCAGCCGCGATGACACAGGTGAACCGACCCTCCTGTATTGCCCACTGGTCCGCCATCGAGCGCCCGGACGACGCGCGCTATGAGGGGGACGACGAATTGCTGAGTATTCGCGCGCCGTTTGCGCGGCATTTCGGCCTGACGGCGCTGGGGATCAACCACGAACGGCTGCCTCCCGGCCGGCGCACCTCCTTTCCGCACGCGGAGAGCGCCGAGGAAGAGTTCGTCTACGTGATCGCGGGCACCCCGGACGTCTGGCTCGACGGCGAATTGCATCGCCTTCAACCCGGAGACGGGATCGGCTTTCCGGCCGGGACCGGTCTCTCGCACAGCTTTCTCAACAACACCGAGACGGAGGTGCAGTTGCTTGTGGTGGGCGAGCCCGCCAAACCCGAGAACCGGGTGGTCTATCCGCGCAATCCCGATCGACAGGCGCTGCGCACGGACTGGTGGGACGATGCCCCTGTCCGGCGATTGGGCGACCACGATGGTCTGACCGATCAGGTCCGCGCCAGGAAGGCGACAAAGGGCAAACCTTGAGCGCATGGCGACCAAGAAAGGCCGCCGCCCGTTCGCTCCACCCCGTCGAGCGGCACATCGTTCGCCTGTTCCGTAGCGAGACTGGATCGAAACGCCGACGGCCATCGGGGAAGCGTGACCGTCGCGCCTGATCGCCGTCCCGATGCGGTTCGAGCAAGACGGTTGTCGGGTTCTCGGCAGGCGCCGCCCTTGACCTGCACCAACGGTGCGGGGCCGGCGATCTGACGCCAATCAAACGTCCGCTCCCGAAACGTCAGCGGATTGCGAAGCCTGCACAAGGCGGATGTTTCGTTCCCCAGAGGAAACGCCGTCGAACAGCAACACCGGACGGATCCGTCGCTTGACGGCTATCAGACGCCTACTCTTGACCTGTCGGCGGTTCCCGAAGACTGCGAGACCATCCTGCTCTCATCTCTGGGGACGCCGTCGGGCCAGGCCAATAAAAAGGGCGACCCGAAGGCCGCCCTTGAAATCACGCGATTGCGAAGGATTACTCCGCAGCGTCAGCAACCTCGTCGCGCTGGCTCGGGCCGGAATCGAGGCCGCGGGCATTGACGTCCCGGTCGACGAATTCGATGACGGCCATCGGCGCGTTGTCGCCGTAGCGGAAGCCTGCCTTCAGAACGCGGCAATAGCCGCCCTGGCGCGACTGGTAGCGGGGGCCGATGACGGCGAACAGCTTGCGGACCATGTCCTCGTCACGCAGCTGCGCCATCGCCTGGCGGCGGGCATGCAGGTCGCCGCGCTTGCCGAGGGTGATGAGCTTCTCCACGACCGGACGCAGGTCCTTGGCCTTGGGCAGGGTGGTGATGATCTGCTCGTGCTTGATCAAAGCTGCCGCCATGTTGGCGAACATTGCAAGACGGTGTTCGGACGTGCGGTTGAACCGACGACCACGAAATCCATGACGCATGGCTATCTCCTGATTTTACGGTCGCCGGGCCAAGGTACGACCGTTCGTTTCCTGATGGATAAAGTCCGTGCCGAAAGGCGGCGGAGGGCTTGGAACCCTTCGCCGCCACGCGGCCTAGTAGTGTTCTTCGAAGCGCTTGGCGAGATCTTCGATGTTCTCGGGCGGCCAGCCCGGCACATCCATGCCGAGGTGGAGACCCATGGAGGCGAGAACTTCCTTGATCTCGTTGAGCGACTTGCGGCCGAAATTCGGAGTCCGCAGCATCTCGGCTTCCGACTTCTGGATGAGGTCGCCGATATAGACGATGTTGTCGTTCTTCAGGCAGTTTGCCGAACGGACCGACAGCTCGAGCTCGTCGACCTTCTTGAGAAGCGCAGGGTTGAACGGCAGCTGCGGCGCAGCGGTCGCGGTCTCTTCCTTGCGGGGCTCTTCGAAGTTGACGAAAACCTGGAGCTGATCCTGGAGGATACGGGCCGCATAGGCGACCGCGTCTTCCGGGGTGATCGAGCCGTTGGTCTCGACCGTCATGATGAGCTTGTCGTAATCGAGAATCTGGCCCTCGCGGGTGTTCTCGATCCGGTACGAGACCTTCTTGACGGGGCTGTAGAGCGAATCGACCGGGATGAGGCCGATCGGCGCGTCTTCCGAGCGGTTGCGCTCGGCCGGCACGTAGCCCTTGCCCATGTCGACAGTGAATTCCATGCGGATTTCAGCGCCCTCGTCCAGCGTGCAGAGCACGAGTTCGGGGTTCAGGATCTGCACGTCGCCGACGGTGTTGATGTCGCCCGCCGTGACGAGGCCGGGGCCCGTCTTGCGAAGGGTCATGCGCTTGGCGCCCTCGCCCTGCATGCGGATCGCAACCGTCTTTACGTTGAGCACGATGTCCGTCACGTCCTCGCGGACGCCCGGGATCGACGAGAACTCATGCAGCACGCCGTCGATGTGGATCGACGTAACCGCCGCGCCCTGGAGGGACGACAGCAGCACGCGGCGCAGGGAGTTACCGAGCGTCGTGCCGAAACCACGCTCGAGGGGCTCGGCCACGACCGTCGCAACGCGCTTCGGATCGTCGCCAGGCGCGACCTCAAGTTTGTTCGGCTTAATCAGTTCTTGCCAGTTCTTCTGGATCACAACCACACCTCTTCAAGGTACGGCTTGCGGGGCGACCCGGGGGCCGCCCGTTAAACCGGAAAGCGCGCGGGCAATCCCACGCGCCGGATGATCTTAGACGCGGCGACGCTTGCGCGGGCGGCAGCCATTATGCGGGATCGGCGTCACGTCACGGATCGACGTGACGGTGAAGCCCGCCGACTGAAGCGCGCGCAAAGCGGATTCACGACCCGAACCGGGGCCAGAGACCTCGACTTCCAGGGTGCGCATGCCATGCTCGGATGCCTTACGGGCAGCGTCTTCGGCGGCAACCTGTGCGGCATAAGGGGTCGACTTGCGCGAACCCTTGAAGCCCATGGCGCCGGCGGACGACCACGAGATCGTGTTGCCCTGCGCGTCCGTGATGGTGATCATCGTATTGTTGAACGAGGCGTTCACGTGAGCGACGCCCGACACGATGTTCTTGCGTTCGCGGCGGCGAACGCGGGTAGCTTCTTTGGCCATTCTTCCTGTCCTTCAAACGCGCCCGTCATGCCAGGCGCTCGGGATTGATGTTTCGTCAGGCACGGCCGGCGGAGGCTCATGGCCCCTGCCGGGCAATTCGGAAATCGGCGGCGCAAATGCGACCGCCCGGGATCGCCGGCAAGAACCGGCGACGCCCGTGCAAGCGGGAAAACCCGCCCGGTCTTACTTCTTCTTGCCGGCGATCGGCTTGGACTTGCCCTTGCGGGTGCGCGCATTGGTGTGCGTGCGCTGTCCGCGAACCGGCAGGCTGCGCCGATGGCGCAGGCCACGATAGGCACCCAGATCCATCAGACGCTTGATGTTCATGGAGACGTCGCGACGCAGGTCGCCTTCCACCATGTAATCGCGGTCGATGGTCTCGCGGATCGCCAGGATCTCGGCGTCGGTCAGCTGGTTCACGCGACGCTCGGCCGGAATGTTGACCTTCGTCACGATCTCCTGCGCCTTCTTCGCGCCGATGCCGTGAATGTACTGGAGCGCGATGACAACGCGCTTGTTGGTCGGAATGTTGACGCCTGCAATACGGGCCATCGTGATCTCCATGTGGTCGGGGCAAAAGCCCCGGAGGAAGTGAAATCGCGCGTCCGGTGGAGGCCGGCCCCTGCGCGGGCTTTACGAACACAACAATCCGGAGCGGCCCCTCACGAGGCACTCCGGTTCGCGTCTTTCGATACGAGAACGGGTTCCATAGTGCAGCAAAGGCGGCGCGTCAAGGGATTTTGGACGTCCACGGCCGGAGGGTAGAAGGGGCCGAACCGCTGAGGCGCCGTCCATCGTCGGAGGGAAGCATAGGGGCTGAAAAGGTCGGCTTCAACAGCGCGGCCTTTCCGCGTGATCCGATCGTAACTCTCACACCCTCGAAACGCACGTTCCGTTTTCGTTCTTGACAATATGCCTATTGTGGATGATGTTGCATTTCTTGGTTCGAGAGGAGCTTGGCATGCCTAATGTTCAAATCGCCACCACCAGACGCTTGCCCTTCCAGGACCTTCCCGTCCTCCGTCATAGGCCCTCCCGTCCTCTATCAAACACCTTCCCGTGCTCAGTCAAACGTCTGTGGGCAGGCCATCGGTCACGGAACCTCAGGTCCTCCACGCACGCCGATGAGCCCAAGCTCACCTTCGCCTCACCGCAAAGCGTCGGGCGTATTGATGCGGGTCCACTTTGGCGCGCCACGGAGGCTGATGGTGGTGGCCGCGAGCCAAAAGGGCCTGACATCACCAAGCTCAGTGACGCGCGTAAGAGACGGGCAATGCACCTTCAATGAGACTTTGAGGGGGCCCGTACTGTCATCCAGGGGTGGTTTCACGCGTGACGGCGAAGCGGCCCGATGCGGTCAGCGAAGGGCAACCGAAGTGACCGTCGACCACCCCCCGGCACCGAACGATTGAGCGTCAGAATGCTGATCGCCACAAGGGAGCTCGAATTCGTCACGGACACGGGAGCCGTCGTCGCCGTCCCTGTGTGTGTCTTCGCCCCGGTGAAGACGGATCAGGACTGGGGCTGCCGTTACACGATCGGTTGGCCCAACGGCATCGACGCGCGAACCATCTACGGCATTGATTCCGCTCAGGCCCTTGTGCTCGCGACCCAGGGCATCGGCAGCAGCCTGTACGCCAGCGACTACCATAAGACCGGGAGGCTCAGATGGGTCGACCCCCATCAGGGATACGGCTTTCCGGTGACCAAAATCATTCGCGACATGCTCATCGGGTATGACAAGGAATCTGACGGATAGCTGAGTTTGTCGATACCGGACCGGGAGAAGGCGCGGCTGCTTTTCCAGTGAGAGGTGAGCGCGCTTTTAATGGCTCGCCTGCCTTCTGCAGCTTTGCCTGCCCTCTCGTCTTAGAATGTCCCGGACGGCCGCCGTCCTGGTCAATCGGCGACAAGCTGTCGGCGGCCTGCAACGAACCCTGCCGCCGAAGGGGGAATGCGACGGAGAGGTCGTTCTGCTGACAGAGATCAACACGGCCTGCACCCGCGCGAGGAAGCGCCTGCGTTGCACACCTCCCCCGCGGAAAAGCCCCTGCCCTAGCGTCCCAGGATGTCCTTGATGGCCGCCGTCACCTCATCGATCGGGCGCATGCCGTCGACAGTCTTGAGCGAGCCCTTGCTGGCGTAATAGGCCGAGAGCGGCGCGGTCTGCGTGCGGAAGGCCTCGAGGCGGGCCTTGAAGACGTCCGGGTTATCGTCCTTGCGGACGGGCTCGCCCCGGGCCTCGGTCGGCGACAATCCGTCGGCGGCCTGCAACGAACGCCTGCCGCCGAATAAGGAATGCGACGGAGAGGTCGTTCTGCTGACAGAGATCAACACACCTTGCGTCCGCGCGAGGAAGCACGCCTGCGTTGCGCACCTCCCCCGCGGAAAAGACCCTGCCCTATCGCCCCAGAATATCCTTGATGGCTGCCGTCACCTCGTCGATCGGGCGCATGCCGTCGACGGTCTTGAGTGAGCCCTTGCTGGCGTAATAGGCCGAGAGCGGCGCGGTCTGCGTGCGGAAGGCCTCGAGGCGGGTCTTGAAGACGTCCGGGTTATCGTCCTTGCGGACGGGCTCGCCCCGGGCCTCGGTCTCGGCGGCGCGCCGGACGATGCGGTCGACCAGTTCCTGCTCGTTCACCTTGAATTCGATGACCGCATCGAGCTTCAGGCCCTTGGACGCCAGCGTCTTGTCGAAGGCGTCGGCTTGGGCAACCGTGCGGGGAAAGCCGTCGAGGATGAATCCGTTGCGGGCATCCGGCTCGCCAATCCGCTCCGCGATGATGCCGATGACCACGTCGTCGGAGACGAGATCGCCCCGATCCATGATCTCCTTCGCCTTGACGCCGACCGGCGTCCCGGCTGCAACCGCTGCGCGGAGCATATCGCCGGTCGAGAGCTGGGGGATCCCCAGTCGCTCGACAAGGCGTACAGCCTGGGTGCCTTTACCGGCCCCCGGCGGCCCGAGCAGAATCATTCTCATCGACGTCCCCCTGACTTCGTCGAGCCTGCGGCCCAGCGGCCGCAGGTCGTCTCGTGGAGCCCGGGCTCAGCGCTCAATCAGCTGCCCCCGGCCCCAAATTGTTGTGCCGCCCGTCATGGCGCAGACCGGATCCCGGACCTGCCGCCTCATGGTCAGCGGCGCCGCGCGCCCTTGAGCTTGGCCTTCTTGACGAGGCCCTCGTACTGATGCGCCATGAGATGCCCGTGCACCTGGGCCACCGTGTCCATGGTCACGGACACGACGATCAGGAGCGACGTGCCGCCGAAGTAGAAGGGCAGCGCCGCGTAGGACACCAGGATCTCTGGAATCAGACAGATGATCACCAAGTATGCTGCACCGATCACGGTAATGCGAGTCAACACCTGATCGATATAGTCCGCCGTCCGCTCACCGGGCCGAATGCCCGGGATGAAGCCGCCCTGCTTCTTGAGGTTATCGGCGGTCTCGGTCGGGTTGAACACGATGGCCGTGTAGAAGAACGCAAAAAACACGATCAGCGCTGCGTAAAGCAGCATGTAGAGCGGCCGCCCGTGACCCAGATAGGTCGTCATCATGGCAATCCAGCCCGTCCCGTCGGACGAGGCCTGGAAGCTGGCGATGGTGGCCGGCAGCAACAGGAGCGAGGACGCGAAGATCGGCGGGATGACGCCTGCGGTGTTCAGCTTGAGCGGCAGGAACGAGGTCTGCCCCTCATAGAGCTTGTTGCCGACCTGGCGCTTCGGATAATTGATCAGCAGCCGGCGCTGGGCCCGCTCCATGAACACCACGAAGTAGATGATCGCCGCGATCATCACGATCACGCCGATGATCAGACCGGTCGAGATCGCGCCCTGGCGGCCGAGTTCGAGCGTGCCGGCGATGGCGGTCGGCAGGTTCGCCACGATGCCCGCGAAGATGATGAGCGAGGTGCCGTTGCCGATGCCCCGCGACGTGATCTGCTCGCCCAGCCACATCAGGAACAGGGTGCCGCCGGTCAGCGTGATCACCGAGGAAATCAGGAAGAAAGGCCCGGGCGACAGGACGATGGTGCCCGAACTCTGGAGGCCGACCGCAATGCCCCAGGACTGGAAGACGGCCAGCACAACGGTAAGGTAGCGGGTGTATTGGTTGAGGATCTTGCGGCCGGATTCACCCTCCTTCTTGAGGGCCTCCAGCGACGGCAGGACGGAGGTCAGCAGCTGGACGATGATCGAGGCCGAGATATACGGCATGATGTTGAGGGCGAAAATCGCCATGCGCTCGACCGCGCCGCCGGAAAACATGTTGAAGAGGCCGAGCACGCCGCCGCTTGCGCCCTGAAAGCTCTGGCGAAGGGCCTCGGGATCGATGCCGGGAAGCGGGATATAAGTGCCGAGACGGTAGACGATGAGCGCACCGAGGGTGAACCAGATCCGCTTCTTCAGCTCCTCCGCTTTGGCGATCGAACCGAAGTTGATGTTGGCGGCAAGTTGTTCGGCTGCTGAAGCCATGGTGTCGTCCCCGAAGTTCTGGATACGTGATGACCATCACGAAAACGGCGGCCGCGCAATCAGACGCGGGCCGCCGCTTGGATCTTGATCAATGTGGGAGCAGGCTCACGCCTCTGCAACGGTGCCCAAAAGGGAAACCGAGCCACCCGCCTTCTCGATCGCTTCGACGGCCGATTTGGACGCTCCGAAGACCTCGAACGCGAGCTTGGTCGTCAAAGCACCGACACCGAGGATCTTCACGCCGTCGCGCGGCTTGGACACCACGCCGGCCGCCACCAGGGTCTCGACGGTGACGGTTGCGCCCTTGTCGAGCTTACCGGCTTCGATCGCCTGCTGGATGCGCCCGACATTGACCTCGTTGAGATCACGGGTGTTGATGTTGTTGAAGCCGCGCTTGGGCAGGCGACGATGCAACGGCATCTGGCCGCCCTCGAAGCCCTTGATGGCGACGCCGGAGCGCGAGGTCTGACCCTTGACGCCGCGGCCGCCGGTCTTGCCCTTGCCCGAACCGATGCCACGTCCGACCCGCATGCGGTTCTTGGTGGCGCCTTCGTTGTCACGAATTTCATTGAGTTTCATGACAATCTCCTCACTGCGCCGCGTTCTTGTCGTCGGAGACGACACGAACGAGATGCTTGACCTTGGCGATCATGCCACGCACCGAAGGGGTGTCGGCAAGCGTCGAGGTCCGGTGGAGCTTGTTGAGCTTGAGGCCGACCAGCGTCTCGCGCTGGGAACCCTCGCGGCGGATCGGAGACCCGATCTGCTCAACGGTGAGTGTGGTTGCTGCTGCTGTGGCAGGCTTCTTCGCCATGATGAGCCTCCCTTACGCTTCTGAGCCGACGACGTCGGAATCGGATGCATCGCGGCGGCGACCCTGGAGCGTCGAGACCTTGAGGCCACGGCGCGCCGCGACCGAACGCGGGCTGTCCTCGTTCTTGAGCGCGTCGAAGGTGGCGCGAACCAGGTTGTAGGGGTTCGACGAGCCGAGCGACTTGGCGACGACGTCCTGCATGCCGAGCGTCTCGAAGACGGCGCGCATCGGGCCGCCGGCGATGATGCCGGTACCCTGAGGAGCCGACCGCAGGATGACCTTGCCGGCGCCGTGGCGGCCTTGCACGTCATGATGCAGGGTGCGGCCCTCACGGAGCGCAACGCGGATCAGGCCGCGCTTTGCGGCTTCCGTTGCCTTGCGGATCGCTTCAGGCACTTCGCGGGCCTTGCCGTGGCCGAAGCCGACGCGGCCCTTCTGGTCGCCGACGACGACCAATGCGGCGAAGCCGAAGCGGCGTCCGCCCTTCACGACCTTCGCCACGCGGTTGATGTGCACCAACCGGTCGACGAATTCGCTGTCGCGATCGTCGCGATCGCGTTCTCTTGGTTCTCTAGCCATAAGACCTCTCACTTGCGCAGGCGGCGGGCCTGCTCGCTAAGGGTGATTGTAAAAATCGATCCGCCGTGTCGTGCGCGTCCGGATTGCTCACAACCCGTCCAATGCAAACGCCTCAACCCCGATGCAACGCCCCACGAATGGAACGCCGCGCCCGGGATCGAACGCTTTAGAAATCCAGACCGCCTTCGCGGGCTGCGTCGGCCAGCGCCTTGACGCGACCGTGGAAGAGGTAGCCCGACCGGTCGAAGATGACCTTGGTCACGCCAGCCTTCGTCGCGCGCTCGGCCACCAGCTTGCCGATTTCCTTGGCCGCCTCGACGGTGGCGCCGGTCTTCAGCGAGCTGCGCAAGTCCTTCTCGACGCTCGAAGCGGACGCCAGGGTCACGCCGCGAACGTCGTCAATGATCTGCGCATAGATCTGCTTGGAAGAACGGAAGACCGACAGGCGCGGGCGACCGTTAGCAGCTTTCTTGATCGCCCGGCGCACACGAGCCTTGCGGCGATCTTCAGCGCCTTGTTTCTCAGCCATGATGCGTCGTCCTTACTTCTTCTTGCCTTCCTTGCGGAAGATGAATTCGCCAGCATACTTGACGCCCTTGCCCTTATAGGGTTCGGGGCCGCGATAATCGCGGATCTCAGCAGCTGCCTGACCCACTTTCTGCTTGTCGGTGCCCGTCACGATCACTTCGGTTGGCTTGGGCGTGACGATAGTCACACCAGCCGGGATCTCGTAATCGATATCGTGGCTGTAGCCGAGCGACAGCTTGAGAATCTTGCCGGCAACGGCGGCCTTGTAGCCGACGCCGTTGATCTCCAGGCGCTTCTCGAAGCCCTTGGAGACGCCTTCCGCAAGGTTGGCAAGCTGCGCGCGGGACATGCCCCACTTGGCGCGCGCGGTCTTGGAATCGTCGCGCGGGTTGACCGCGACGGCGCCATTCTCAAGCGCGACCGTAACTTCATCCGGCACCAGGAACGACAGCTCGCCCTTTGTGCCCTTCATCTTGACGTTCTGACCCTCGACGGTCGCCGTCACACCTGACGGAACCGGGACGGGCTTTTTGCCTACTCGAGACATTTTCGAATCTCCGTGGTTCTGTGCCGATGCTTCAATCGTCCAAAAACGTGCCTGCTGGAAAACCAGACGGGCGTCTTAGAAGACCTGGCAGAGCACTTCGCCGCCCACGTTCTTCTCGCGAGCCTCATGATCGGCCATGACACCCTGCGGCGTCGACAGGATGGTAATGCCCAGACCGTCAGCCACGCGGGGCATGGCGTCGACGGAGGCGTAAACACGCCGGCCGGGCTTGGACACGCGCTGGATCGAACGGATCACAGGCTGGCCGTCGTAGTACTTCAGCTCGATCGAAAACTCGGTGCGGCCATTGCCGAACTCGGTCTGCGAGTAATCGCGGATATATCCCTCGGTCTTGAGAACCTCGAGGACACGGGCGCGAAGCTTCGAGCCGGGGGTGGAAACAGTCCCGCGACGACGCATCTGCGCGTTACGGATACGGGTGAGCATATCGCCCAACGGATCGTTGATCATTGGTGCTCTCCCTTACCAGCTTGACTTCACAAGACCTGGAATCAGGCCCTTGGAACCGAGCTCGCGAAGAGCGATGCGGGACATGCCGAGCTTGCGGTAGAACGCGCGCGGCCGGCCGGTCACTTCGCAACGGTTGCGAATGCGGCTCGGGCTGGAATTGCGCGGCAATTCCGCTAGCTTGAGGCGCGCGTCGAAGCGCTCCTCCATGGAGCTCGCCTCGTCGTTCGCGATCGCCAGAAGGCGCTCGCGGCGACCTGCGAATTTCTTCACGAGCACGCGACGGTGCTTGTTCTTCTCGATAGCGCTTTTTTTAGCCATTTGTATTTCTCCAGTGTCCGCGTCTGAGAACGGATGTTCTCACTGCCGGAACGGGAAGTTGAAGTGGCGCAGGAGTGCGCGGGCCTCGTCGTCGGTCTTGGCCGAGGTCGCGATGACCACGTCCATACCCCAGACTTGCTCAGCCTTGTCGTAATTGATCTCAGGGAACACCAGGTGCTCCTTGATGCCGAGCGCGTAGTTGCCGCGGCCGTCGAACGACTTCGGGTTCAGGCCCCTGAAATCGCGGACGCGGGGAAGCGCGATCGTCACGAGACGATCCATGAACTCGAACATGCGAGTCTTGCGGAGCGTCACCTTGGCGCCGATCGGCATGTTCTCGCGGACCTTGAACTGCGAGATCGCCTTACGGGCCTTAGTGATCACCGGCTTCTGGCCGGCGATCAGCGCGAGATCCGCAGCGGCCACGGTGGCCTTCTTCGAATCCGCGGTCGACTCGCCCACGCCCATGTTGAGAACGATCTTGGTGATCGTCGGCACTTCCATGGGGTTCTTGTAGCCGAATTCTTCGATCAGCGCCGGGCGCACTACATCTTCGTAGTGCTGCTTCATGCGCGGTGTGTAACCGTCCACCTGGGCCTTAGCCATCGATCAGGTCTCCCGAACGCTTGGCGAAACGAACCTTGCGGCCGTCCTCCAGAACTTTGAAACCAACCCGGGTCGGCTTGCCGTCCTTCGGGTCCGCACATGCCAGGTTCGACAGGTGCAGGGGCGCCTCTTTCGAGATGATGCCGCTCTCCTGCGCGCCCGTCTGGCGCTGGTGGCGCTTGACGAGGTTGATGCCGCGGACGAGCGCACGCTCTTCCTTGGGCATCACCTGGACGACTTCACCGGTCTTACCCTTGTCGCGACCAGCGAGAATGACGACCTTATCGCCCTTCTTGATCTTCGCGGCCATTAGAGCACCTCCGGCGCAAGCGAGATGATTTTCATGTGGTTCTTGGCGCGCAGTTCACGGGGAACGGGGCCGAAGATACGCGTGCCGACCGGCTCCTTCTGATTGTTGATCAGAACGGCGGCGTTCCGGTCGAACCGAATCACCGAACCGTCGGCGCGACGGATATCCTTGGCGGTGCGAACGACGACCGCCTTCATGACGTCGCCCTTCTTCACGCGACCGCGCGGGATGGCTTCTTTAACGGAGACGACGATAATATCGCCGACAGAAGCGTATTTACGCTTCGAACCGCCGAGAACCTTGATGCACATCACGCGACGCGCGCCGGAATTGTCGGCGACGTCCAGATTCGTCTGCATCTGGATCATGGCTTTGATCCTTTCCTTTGTTTCAGACAGGTTTCCGGGCCAAGGCACGATTGCCTTCCCGGACTACGCCTGATGGGGATCTGCAGTCCCCTGCCCTTCTTGTCGAGAAAGGCGGCCGTATACACGAGCCGCCCCCGTTAGACAAGTCCCAGCCCAAAAGCCTTACGCTTTGGCCTGTTCCAAGAGCACCCAGGTCTTGAGCTTGGAGAGCGGCTTCGATTCCTCGATGGAAACCTGGTCGCCCACCTTCGCAACGTTATTCTCATCGTGAGCGTGGTAGTTCTTCGTCCGACGCACGGTCTTCTTCATGACCGGATGCGTGAAACGACGTTCCACCTTCACGACGACCGTCTTGTCCTGCTTGTCGCTGACAACGACGCCCTGCAAAACGCGCTTTGGCATCTTGTTCCCCTTTAAGCCTTCGCCGCAGCGGTTTTTTGGCGCTGCTGCGTCTTGACGCGTGCGATGTCCCTGCGGACTTCGGTGACTCGCCCGGTGTTTTCGAGCTGGCCGGTCGCGCGCTGGAAGCGGAGGTTGAACTGCTCCTTCTTCAGGTTCAGCAGCTCGTCACTCAGCTGGTCCGTCGACATCGCCTTGATGTCGGAGGTTCTCTGTTTTGTCTTCATGATTCCCTCCTCACTCTGCAATGCGTTGGATGAAGCGCACCTTGATCGGGAGCTTGGCCGCACCCAGACGCAGCGCCTCACGGGCAACGTCCTCAGGCACGCCGTCGATCTCGAACATGATACGGCCGGGCTTGACGCGAGCGGCCCAGAATTCGGGAGCGCCCTTGCCTTTACCCATTCGGACTTCAGTCGGCTTCGACGAAACCGGCACGTCCGGGAAGATGCGGATCCACACGCGGCCCGCGCGCTTCATGGCGCGGGTGATCGCGCGGCGAGCCGCTTCGATCTGACGAGCGTTGACACGCTCGGGTTCCATCGCTTTCAGCCCGAACTGGCCAAAATTGAGGTCCGTCCCACCTTTCGCGGTACCGGAAATCCGGCCCTTGAACTGCTTACGGAACTTGGTTTTCTTCGGTTGCAGCATGGCAAACCTCTCCTGACCCCTCTAGGGCTTACGCCGCCTGCTCGCGGCGACCACCCGAGCGGCCTCCCTCTTCATTCATGCGCCTGTCCTGCGCCATCGGGTCGTGCTCAAGGATTTCGCCCTTGAAGATCCAAACCTTGATGCCGCAGGTGCCATAGGTCGTGAAAGCCGTCGCCGTGCCGTAATCGACATCCGCCCGCAGGGTATGCAGCGGAACGCGACCTTCGCGATACCATTCCTGACGGGCGATTTCGGCACCGCCGAGACGACCCGCGCAATTGATCCGGATGCCCTCTGCTCCAAGACGCATCGCCGACTGAACGGCGCGCTTCATGGCGCGGCGGAACGCAACGCGGCGCTCGAGCTGCTGGGCAATCGAATCGGCCACCAGGGTTGCATCGACTTCCGGCTTGCGGACTTCGACGATGTTGATGGCCACATCGGCATTCGTCATTTTGTTGACGAGCTTGCGCAGCTTCTCGATGTCGGCGCCCTTCTTGCCGATCACCACGCCCGGACGACCCGAGTGAATGGTGACGCGGCACTTCCGGTGCGGACGCTCGATGACAATCTTCGAAACGGCGGCCTGCTTCAGCTGCTTCATCAGCGCTTCGCGGATCGCCATGTCCTCATGCAGCAACTTGGCATATTCGCCCTTGCCGGCGAACCAGCGCGAGTCCCAGGTCCGGTTGATGCCGAGCCGAAGACCGATCGGGTTAACTTTCTGACCCATCTGGTTCTCCTTTACGCCTGCTGTTGCGCGGCGACTTCACGAACCACGATCGTCAGGTTCGCGAATGGCTTCAAGATACGGGCGCCCCGGCCGCGGGCCCGAGCATGAAAGCGCTTCATGACGAGCGCCTTGCCGACGAAAGCCTGGCTGACGACGAGATCGTCCACATCGAGGTTGTGGTTGTTCTCGGCATTGGCGATGGCGCTCTCGAGGCACTTCTTGACTTCACGCGCGATACGCTTGCGCGAAAACTCGAGATCGGCCAGCGCCGTGCCAACCTTCTTGCCGCGGATGAGCTGGGCAACGAGGTTGAGCTTCTGCGGGCTGACACGCAGCATGCGAGCGACGGCTTTCGCCTCCGAGTCGCTGAGCGCGCGGGGAGTAGAGGTCTTACCCATTACTTCCTCCTCGCCTTCTTGTCCGCGGCATGGCCATGGAAGGTCCGGGTCGGCGAGAATTCGCCGAACTTGTGACCGACCATTTCCTCGCTCACGTAAACGGGAATGTGCTTCTGACCGTTGTAGACCCCAAAGGTGAGGCCCACAAACTGCGGAAGGATCGTGGAGCGACGGCTCCAGATCTTGATGACCTCGCTGCGGCCCGCACCACGGGCAGCCTCGGCCTTCTTGAGGAGGTAGCCGTCAACAAACGGGCCCTTCCAAAGCGAACGTGCCATGACGTGCCTCTGTCCTTATTTCTTCCGCGCGTGGCGGCTCGACACGATGAAACGGTCGGTCCGCTTGTTCGAACGGGTTTTCTTGCCCTTGGTCGGAATGCCCCACGGCGTCACCGGATGGCGACCGCCCGAAGTGCGACCCTCACCACCACCGTGCGGGTGATCGATCGGGTTCATGGTCACGCCGCGGTTATGCGGACGCCTGCCGAGCCAACGATTGCGGCCGGCCTTGCCCAACGACGTATTCATGTGGTCGGGGTTGGACACTGCGCCGACGGTGGCGAAGCAGTTTCCGTGCACAAGACGCTGCTCGCCGGAATTCAGGCGAACCGTGACATAGCCCTGGTCGCGACCGACGATCTGAGCGTAGGTGCCGGCCGAACGGGCAATGGCGCCGCCGCGGCCGATCTTCAGCTCGACGTTGTGGATGATCGTGCCCACCGGCATGTTGCCGATCGGCATCGCGTTGCCCGGCTTGATGTCGACCTGCTCGCCTGCCGACACCTGATCGCCGACAGCAAGACGCTGCGGGGCCAGGATGTAGGCGAGCTCGCCATCGGCGTAGCGGATCAGCGCGATGAACGCGGTGCGGTTGGGATCGTACTCGATCCGGTCCACGACCGCCGCATCGCCCATGCGTCCGCGACGCTTGAAGTCGACATTGCGCAGGGTCCGCTTGTGACCGCCGCCGCGAAAGCGGACGGTGACACGACCCAGATTGTTACGGCCGCCGGAGGAGCTCTTGCCCTCCGTCAGCGATTTGACCGGCTTGCCCTTGTAGAGCTCGCTGCGATCGACAATCACCAGCTGGCGCAGGCCGGGGGTGATTGGTTTGAAAGTCTTCAAAGCCATGGGATCACTCTCTCAACCGCTCAGAGGCCCGTCGTGACGTCGATGGTTTGGCCCTCTTCGAGGGTCACAACCGCCTTCTTCACATCCGACCGCCGACCGCGCATCCCGCGGAACATCTTCACTTTGCCCTTGGTGACGAGCGTATTGACGCTCTTCACCTTGACGTCGAACAATTTCTCGACCGCTTCTTTAATCTGCGGCTTCGTGGCCGTCGGGCTCACCTTGAACACAACCTTGTTCTGATCGGACAAGGTCGTGGCCTTCTCGGTGATGACCGGGCTCACGATCACATCGTAGTGGCGCGGGTCCAGGCTCATTTGAAGCGCGCCTCCAGCGCATCGACAGCCGCCTTCGTGAGAACGAGTTTCTCGCGGCGGAGGATGTCATAGACGTTGATGCCCTGCACCGGCAGGACGTCGATGTTCGGGATGTTGCGAGCAGCCCGCTGGAAGTTCGCCTCGATCTCGACACCGCCGATGATCAATGCACTTCCCAATCCCATCTTGCCGAAGCGCTCGATGAGCCCCTTGGTCTTCGGGTCCTTCAGCTGCACATCATCGACGATGATGAGCGACGCATCCTTGACCTTGGACGATAGCGCATGGCGCAACGCCAGAGCGCGGACCTTCTTGGGCAGATCATGCGCATGGGAGCGAACGACCGGACCGAAGGCGCGACCGCCACCCCGGAACTGGGGAGCGCTTGCGGCGCCGTGGCGGGCGTTGCCGGTGCCCTTCTGCTTGTAGAGCTTCTTGGTCGTGCGGTTGATGTCCGAACGGCCCTTGGTGGCATGCGTGCCGGCCTGGCGCTTGGCGAGCTGCCAGCGAACGCAGCGGGCCAGCAGGTCCGAGCGCGGATCGAGACCGAAAATGGCCTCGTTCAGGTCAACCGAACCGGCGCTGCCGCCTTCGAGCGTGGTGATATCAAGCTTCATCACGCGTTCTCCTCTTGAGCCTGCGGGGCCGTCTCGGCCGGCGCAGCGCCGTTCGCACCCGTCCGGAACGAACCGGGCATCGGCACGTCGGTCGGAAGCTTCCGCTTCACCGCGTCACGGATGTAGATCCATCCGCCGGCGACGCCGGGAACGGCGCCCTCGACCAGGATCAGACCGCGCTCGACGTCGGTCGACACCACGCGCAGGTTCTGCGTCGTGACGCGCTCGGCACCGAGGTGACCAGGCATCTTCTTGTTCTTGAAGGTCTTGCCGGGATCCTGACGACCACCGGTCGAACCGATCGAACGGTGCGACACGGACACGCCGTGGGTAGCCCGAAGACCGCCGAAGTTCCAGCGCTTCATACCGCCGGCGAAGCCCTTACCCGTCGTGGTGCCCGTGACGTCCACGAACTGCCCGGCGACGAAGTGATCGGCGGTGATTTCGGCGCCCACCGGGATGACTGCATCCTCGGAGACGCGGAATTCCGCGATCTTGCGCTTCGGCTCGACGTTGGCGACGGCGAACCGTCCACGCTCTGCCTTCGAAACGTTCTTGACCTTGGCCTTGCCGACGCCGACCTGCAGCGCCGTGTAGCCATTCTTGTCCATCGTCCGATGGGCAACCACCTGACAGTGATCGACCTTCAGAACCGTAACCGGGACGTGCTCACCCGCATCCGTAAAGATACGAGTCATCCCCAACTTCTGTGCAATGACGCCTGAGCGCATGTGCGTATCCTCTCGGCGTGTCCTACCGAAAGCTCCAAGCCAAAGGCTTAGAGCTTGATCTCCACGTCCACGCCCGCGGCGAGGTCGAGCTTCATCAGCGCGTCCACCGTCTGGGGTGTGGGGTCCACGATATCGAGAACACGCTTGTGAGTGCGCATCTCGAACTGCTCACGCGACTTCTTGTCGATGTGCGGCGAGCGAAGAACCGTAAAGCGTTCGATACGCGTCGGCAGCGGAATAGGCCCGCGCACCTGAGCGCCGGTCCGCTTGGCAGTCGACACGATTTCGCGTGTCGATGCGTCGAGGATCCGGTGGTCGAACGCCTTAAGGCGAATGCGAATATTCTGGTTCATGGCTTGACCTATTCAAAAAGGAGTCGACCGACCGAAACCGGCCGACTTCTTCGATCCACTAACTTAATCCATGACCTGCGCGACGACGCCTGCACCGACGGTGCGGCCGCCTTCGCGGATGGCGAAGCGCAGCTTCTCTTCCATCGCGATCGGAACGATCAGCTGAACGTCCATCGAGATGTTGTCGCCCGGCATCACCATCTCGGTGCCTTCAGGCAACGTCACCACGCCCGTCACGTCCGTCGTGCGGAAGTAGAACTGAGGACGGTAGTTCGTGAAGAACGGCGTATGACGGCCGCCTTCTTCCTTCGTCAGGATGTAGGCCTCGGCCTTGAACTTCGTGTGCGGCTTGATCGAACCCGGCTTGCACAGGACCTGACCGCGCTCCACGTCCTCGCGCTTCGTGCCGCGCAGAAGAACGCCCACGTTGTCGCCGGCCTGCCCCTGGTCCAGAAGCTTGCGGAACATCTCGACGCCGGTCACCGTCGTCTTGACCGTGTCCTTCAGGCCAACGATCTCGACTTCCTCGCCGACCTTCACGATGCCGCGCTCCACGCGACCCGTCACCACCGTGCCGCGACCCGAAATCGAGAACACGTCCTCGATCGGCATCAGGAACGGAAGGTCGATCGGACGCTCCGGCTGCGGGATATACGCATCCACCTCAGCCATCAGCTTCAGGATCGCTTCGCGGCCCAGCTCCGGCGAACGGTCTTCCAGCGCGCAAAGAGCAGAGCCCTTCACGATCGGGATGTCGTCCCCGGGGAAATCGTACTTCGACAGAAGCTCGCGAACCTCAAGCTCCACAAGCTCGAGAAGCTCGGCGTCGTCGACCATGTCGACCTTGTTCATGAACACCACAAGCGCCGGAACGCCGACCTGGCGCGCCAGAAGGATGTGCTCGCGCGTCTGCGGCATCGGGCCGTCAGCCGACGACACCACCAGAATCGCGCCGTCCATCTGCGCCGCACCCGTGATCATGTTCTTCACGTAGTCCGCGTGACCGGGGCAATCCACGTGCGCGTAGTGACGGTTGGCCGTCTCATACTCGACGTGAGCCGTCGAGATCGTGATCCCGCGTGCCTTCTCTTCCGGTGCCTTGTCGATCTGGTCGTACGCCGTAAACGTCGCCCCGCCCGACTCCGCCAGAATCTTCGTGATCGCTGCCGTCAAAGACGTCTTGCCATGGTCAACGTGGCCAATCGTCCCGATATTGCAGTGCGGCTTGTTCCGCTGAAACTTTTCCTTGCCCATCGTGGCACCCGTTCCTTATTCCAAAAATATTAGCTTGAGTGGGCTCAGGCGTATTTCGCCTGAACCTCGGCAGCCACGTTCGACGGCACCTGTTCGTAGTGGTCGAACTGCATCGTGTAGTTTGCCCGGCCCTGGCTCATGCCACGCAGGGTGTTCACGTAACCGAACATGTTGGCCAGCGGCACCATCGCGTTGATGACGACCGCGTTGCCGCGCATGTCCTGGCCCTGAATCTGGCCACGCCGTGAATTCAAGTCACCGATCACAGAGCCGGTGTAATCTTCCGGCGTCACGACCTCGACCTTCATGATCGGCTCGAGTAGGACGGAACCGCCCTTCTGCAGACCTTCACGAAGCGCCGCACGGGACGCGATTTCGAACGCGAGCGCCGACGAGTCGACCTCGTGGAACGCGCCGTCGATCAGCTCAACCTTCACGTCGACCACCGGGAAGCCGGCGATCACGCCGGAACCGATGACCGAGTTGAGACCCTTTTCGACGCCGGGGATGTATTCCCGCGGGACCGAACCACCGACGACCTTCGAGTCGAAGGCAAAGCCCGCACCCTGCTCGTTCGGCTGGATGACCAGCTTGACGCGAGCGAACTGACCGGTACCGCCGGTCTGCTTCTTGTGGGTGTAGTCGATCTCGACTTTCTTCGTGATCGTCTCGCGATAGGCAACCTGCGGCGCGCCGATATTCGCGTCGACCTTGTAGGTGCGGCGCAGAATGTCGACCTTGATGTCGAGGTGGAGTTCGCCCATGCCCTTGAGAATGGTCTGGCCGGATTCCTGGTCGGTCGACACGCGGAAGGACGGATCCTCCGCCGCGAGCTTGGCGAGAGCCAGACCCAGCTTTTCCTGGTCGGCCTTCGACTTCGGCTCGATCGCGATCTCGATGACGGGTTCAGGGAACTCCATCTTCTCGAGGATCACGGCCTTCAGCGGATCGCACAGCGTGTCGCCGGTGCGGACTTCCTTGAGGCCTGCGAGGGCGACGATGTCGCCGGCGAAAGCCTCCTTGATGTCCTCACGGTTGTTCGCATGCATGAGCAGCATGCGGCCGACGCGCTCTTTCTTGTCCCGGGTGGAGTTGAGGAGCGAAGCGCCCGTCTCGACCTTGCCCGAATAAACGCGGCAGAACGTGATCGTGCCGACGAAGGGATCGTCCATGATCTTGAAGGCGAGCATGGAGAAGGGGTCCTCGTCGGTCGGACGACGCAGGATCGGCTCTTCGGTCTTGAAGTCGAGACCTTCAATGCCTTCGCGGTCTGCCGGGGACGGCAGGAAATCCACGACTGCGTCGAGCAGGGGCTGGACGCCCTTGTTCTTGAAGGCCGAACCACACAGCACAGGATGGAAAGCGCGGCGCTGCACGGCGGTGCGGACGAGGCGACGCAGGGTCACATCGTCAGGCTCCTGGCCGTCCAGATAAGCCACCATCGCCTCGTCGTCCATTTCGACGGCGGCTTCGATGAGCTTGCTGCGGTATTCCAGCGCCTGCTCTTTCAACTCGGCGGGAACCTCGATTTCTTCGTAGTTCGCGCCCAGCGACTCGCCGTTCCAGACGATCCCCTTCATCTTGATGAGGTCGATGACGCCGCGGAAATCGCTCTCCGAGCCGATCGGCAGCTGCAGGCAGACGGGCTTGCCGGCAACGCGGTCGATGATGTCGGCAACGCACTTGAAGAAGTCTGCGCCGGTCTTGTCCATCTTGTTGACGAACACGATGCGCGGAACATCGTACTTGTCGGCCTGGCGCCAGACGGTCTCGGTCTGCGGCTCGACGCCCTGGTTGCCATCGAGAACGCACACTGCGCCGTCGAGGACGCGCAGCGAACGCTCGACTTCAATCGTGAAGTCCACGTGGCCGGGGGTGTCAATGATGTTCAGACGATGATCGCGCCAGATGCAGGTGGTGGCAGCGGACGTGATCGTGATCCCACGCTCCTGCTCCTGCTCCATCCAGTCCATGGTGGCAGCGCCTTCATGGACTTCGCCGATCTTGTGCGACTTGCCGGTGTAATAAAGAATACGCTCGGTCGTCGTCGTCTTGCCAGCATCAATGTGGGCCATGATGCCGAAGTTACGGTAGTCCTGAATCGCATGCGTGCGGGGCATCGCTTAGTTCCTCAAGGTCCAGCCGTTACCAGCGATAATGCGAGAACGCGCGGTTGGCTTCCGCCATCCGGTGAGTGTCTTCGCGCTTCTTGACCGCGTTGCCGCGGTTGTTGGATGCATCGAGCAGTTCGGCCGACAGACGATCGACCATCGTCTTGTCATTACGGCCGCGGGCTGCCTGGATGATCCAGCGAATGGCAAGCGCCTGGCGGCGCTCCATGCGAACTTCGACCGGGACCTGATAGGTCGCGCCGCCGACACGGCGGGAGCGAACCTCGATCGCCGGAGCGACGTTGTCGAGCGCCTGCTTGAACACTTCGAGCGGGTTGGCCTTGGCGCGCCCCTCGATAATGTCGAACGCACCGTAAACGATGCCTTCCGCAGCAGACTTCTTGCCGTCGTACATGATCGAATTCATGAACTTGGTGACGACGATATCGCCGAACTTTGCGTCCGGAATAATCTCGCGCTTTTCAGCGCTATGGCGGCGGGACATGAGCTGGCTCCGACCTCAATAATAAGTTTTGCGGCTTACTTCGGCCGCTTCGCGCCGTACTTCGAACGACGCTGCTTACGGTTTTTCACACCCTGCGTGTCGAGGACGCCGCGAATGATGTGATAACGGACACCCGGAAGGTCCTTCACGCGGCCGCCGCGGATCATCACCACGGAGTGCTCTTGAAGGTTGTGGCCCTCGCCCGGGATATAACCGATGACTTCGAAGCCATTGGTCAAACGAACCTTGGCGACCTTACGAAGCGCCGAGTTCGGCTTCTTCGGGGTCGTGGTGTAAACGCGCGTGCACACGCCCCGCTTCTGCGGGCAGGCCTCAAGCGCGGGAACCTTATTCCGGCTCTTTTGCGCCGTCCGCGGCTTGCGGATCAGCTGACTGATCGTTGGCATCCTCTGCCCTCTTTCACCGGCCACCCCATGGTGGCTTTGCGTGTCTTCAACGTGGAACGCCGCAAGGGCGTCCCGGCAAGCGGAAACGCTTGCACAAAACGAAGCCGCGCCATTGGCGAGAATGCCCTTAGCGCGGTGCCTGCAGAGGATTACGGCGAACCGCAATCGTGCCCTATATCTGACGTCTGTCAGTCAAGGTTTGAGTTCGACAGCGTTTAGGTCGCCTCCGTCGAAACTAGTCGTTTCGACTCGCTTGATACCTACGGCCCGTCGGAAAGTCTGGTTTCTCTAGCCCCCGAGTCGGTAAAAGTCAACTCGATTCCGCCAAGAAGCGCGGCTCGCCGCTGTTCCTGCGCCCTGGCAGAGGCGACGGGTGGTTTCGGAGCGCTCTCGCGGTCCATTCCCGACGTTCTAAGGGCCTCTTGAGGCCGATTTCACCGGCCTTGCTCCGGCTTTGCCGCCGTGCACTTGCCGATGCGGCAGGAGCATATGCCAGAGGAGACGACGGCGCATCGTGCCGTCCCGTTCATGGAAAAGGCCGCCCTGAGGCGGCCCTTTCGGTGTTGATGCGGCTGAAGCTTATTCGGCTGCCGGGGGCAGCTCGCTCAGCTGGACCTTCGATTCGGCGCGCTTCTGCTGCAGGATCAGCTTGTCGCGGTGTGCCGCCACAGCCTTGATCTGAGCATTCATGGCGCCGGTGCCGGCCGGGATGAGGCTGCCGACGATCACGTTCTCCTTGAGCCCCTCCAGCGTATCGACCTTGCCGTTGACTGCCGCCTCGGTGAGGACGCGGGTGGTCTCCTGGAAGGACGCCGCCGAGATGAAGGAGCGGGTCTGGAGAGACGCCTTGGTGATGCCCAGAAGAACCGGCGCGCCGACGGCGGGCTTCTTCTTCTCGGCGACCATGCGCTCGTTGATCTCTTCCATTTCGAGCCGGTCGACCTGCTCGCCGGTCATCAGCTCGGTGTCGCCGCCATCGGTGATTTCCACCTTCTGGAGCATCTGCCGAACGATGACTTCGATGTGCTTGTCGTTGATCAGCACGCCCTGGAGTCGATAGACCTCCTGGATCTCATTCACGAGGTAGGCAGCCAATTCCTCGACGCCCTTGATGGCAAGGATGTCGTGCGGGGCCGGGTTGCCGTCCACGATGAAGTCGCCCAGTTCCACCACGTCGCCGTCCTGCAAGTGGATGTGCTTGCCCTTCGGGATCAGGTACTCGACAGGCTCCGAACCATCGTGCGGGGTCAGCGTCAGGCGACGCTTGTTCTTGTAGTCACGGCCGAACAGGATCGTGCCGGACTTCTCCGCAATGATGGCCGCATCCTTCGGACGCCGCGCCTCGAACAGCTCAGCCACGCGCGGCAGGCCGCCCGTGATGTCGCGGGTCTTGGCGCTCTCGGTCGAGACACGGGCGATCACGTCGCCGGCCTTGACCTTGGAGCCAGGATCGGCCGCCAGAATGGCATCCACCGCCAGCAGGTAGCGGGCATCGCTGCCGCGCGGAAGCTTGGCGATCTTGCCACCCTTGCCTTCGATGGTCACCGCGGGACGAAGGTCCGCCGTACGGGCGGAGCTGCGCCAATCGATGACCACGCGCTTGGCGATGCCGGTCGATTCGTCTGTCGTCTCGATCATCGACGCGCCGTCGTTGAGATCCTCGTAGCCCACCACACCGTCGATTTCGGTGAGGATCGGGCGGGTATAGGGGTCCCATTCGGCGATGCGCTGGCCGCGCTTGATGGTGTCGCCCTCGTCGACCTTCAGGCGCGAGCCGTATTGCAGACGGTGGACGGAGCGCTCGGCGCCGTCCGGACCGGTGATGACGACCGCGACGTTGCGGCCCATCACGATCAGGTCGCCATCCGAGTTGCGGGCGATGTTCTTGTTGCGGAAGCTGATCGTACCTTCGAAGTTCGACTCGAAGAACGACGAATCCGCGATCTGCGCCGCACCACCGATGTGGAAGGTGCGCATCGTGAGCTGGGTGCCCGGCTCGCCGATGGACTGAGCGGCGATGACGCCGACAGCCTCGCCGTGGTTGACCGGCGTGCCGCGGGCCAGATCGCGACCGTAGCAGGTGGCGCAGACGCCGTTCTTGGACTCGCAGACGAGAACCGAACGGATCTTCACTTCCTGGATACCGGCAGCAGTAATCGCCTCGAGGTCTTTCTCCTCGATCATCGTGCCCTTCGCGACGATGACCTCACCGTCGATATTGACGAGGTCTTCGGCCGTGGAACGACCAAGGATGCGCGAGCCGAGCGATGCGACCACCTGGCCGGCATCGACGATGGCGCGCATGCGGATGCCGCGCTCAGTACCGCAATCGTCCTCACGGATGACCGCATCCTGCGCAACGTCCACGAGACGACGGGTGAGATAACCCGAGTTCGCGGTCTTGAGCGCAGTATCGGCCAGACCCTTGCGGGCGCCGTGGGTCGAGTTGAAGTACTCGAGCACGTCGAGGCCTTCCTTGAAGTTCGAGATGATCGGCGTCTCGATGATCTCGCCCGACGGCTTGGCCATCAGGCCACGCATGGCTGCGAGCTGCTTCATCTGGGCCGGCGAACCACGCGCCCCGGAATGGGACATCATGTAGATCGAGTTGACCGGCTTATCGCGGCCGTTCTCGTCCTTATGGACCGCGGAGATGCGGTTCATCATTTCGCCCGCCAGACGGTCCGAGCACTTGGCCCAGGCGTCCACGACCTTGTTGTACTTTTCGCCCTGCGTGATCAGGCCGTCCTGGTACTGCTGCTCGTAATCCTTGGCGAGCGCGCGCGTCTCGTCGACGATCTCCCACTTGTTCTCGGGGATCACCATGTCGTCCTTGCCGAACGAAATGCCGGCCTTGAACGCGTTGTAGAACCCGAGCTTCATGATGCGATCGCAGAAGATGACCGACTCCTTCTGACCGCAATGCCGATAGACGGCATCGATCATGTTGGAGATCTCCTTCTTGGTCATGAGCTTGTTCACGACGTCGAAGGGCAGCGCCGGATGCGACGGCACGAGCTTCGAGAGCATCACGCGACCGGCGGTCGTCTCGATGATCTTCGAGACGTGCTGTCCATCCTCGCCAAGACCTTCCCAGCGATAGCGGATCTTGGTGTGGAGCGTGATGACCTTCTCGTGCAGCGCGTGTTCGATTTCGCCCATATCGGCGAACGCCTTGCCCTGGCCAGGCTCCCCATCGGACACGATGGAGAGATAGTACAGGCCGAGGACGATGTCCTGCGACGGAACGATGATCGGCTGGCCGTTCGCCGGGTGCAGGATGTTGTTGGTCGACATCATCAGCACGCGGGCTTCGAGCTGCGCCTCAAGGGAGAGCGGCACGTGGACGGCCATCTGATCGCCGTCGAAATCCGCATTGAAGGCGGCGCAGACGAGCGGATGCAGCTGGATCGCCTTGCCCTCGATGAGGGTGGGCTCGAACGCCTGGATGCCCAGACGGTGAAGCGTCGGCGCGCGGTTGAGCAAAACCGGATGCTCGCGGATGACCTCGTCGAGGATATCCCAGACTTCCGGCTTCTCCTTCTCGACGAGCTTCTTGGCCTGCTTGACGGTGGCCGACAGGCCGCGTGCGTCGAGCTTGGCATAGATGAACGGCTTGAAGAGCTCGAGCGCCATCTTCTTGGGCAGACCGCACTGGTGCAGCTTCAGCTCAGGACCGACGACGATGACCGAGCGGCCGGAATAGTCGACGCGCTTGCCGAGCAGGTTCTGGCGGAACCGGCCCTGCTTGCCCTTGAGCATATCGGCGAGCGACTTCAGCGGACGCTTGTTGGCGCCGGTGATGACGCGGCCGCGGCGGCCGTTGTCGAACAGGGCGTCGACCGCTTCCTGCAGCATCCGCTTCTCGTTGCGGATGATGATGTCGGGCGCGCGCAATTCGATCAGCCGCTTGAGGCGGTTGTTGCGGTTGATGACGCGACGGTAGAGATCGTTCAGGTCGGACGTGGCGAAGCGGCCGCCATCCAGGGGAACGAGCGGGCGCAGATCCGGCGGGATCACCGGAACGACCGTCAGGATCATCCATTCCGGCTTGTTGCCGGACATCAGGAAGGCCTCGATGATCTTGAGACGCTTGAGCAGCTTCTTGGGCTTCAGCTCGGAGGTCGTGGTGGCGATCTCTTCGCGCGTGTCGGCCGCGACCTTCTCGAGGTCGAGCTCCTGCAGGATGCGACGGATCGCTTCCGCGCCGATCATGGCCGTGAAGGAATCCTCACCGAACTCGTCCTGAGCGCGGATATATTCCTCTTCGGACAGCAGCTGACGGTCCTTGAGCGGAGACAGGCCGGCATCCACGACGATGTAGGATTCGAAATAGAGAATGCGCTCGAGATCCTTGAGCGTCATGTCGAGCAGAAGGCCGATGCGGCTCGGCAGGGACTTGAGGAACCAGATATGCGCGACGGGCGCGGCCAGTTCGATATGGCCCATGCGGTCGCGACGAACGCGCGCAAGGGTCACTTCGACGCCGCACTTCTCGCAGATCACGCCCTTGTATTTCATCCGCTTGTACTTGCCGCACAAGCATTCGTAGTCCTTGATGGGTCCAAAAATACGCGCACAGAACAAGCCGTCGCGCTCGGGCTTGAAAGTACGGTAGTTGATGGTCTCCGGCTTTTTGATTTCGCCGTAAGACCAGGACAGAATCTTCTCAGGGCTCGCGATCGAGATTTTGATCTGATCGAAGCTCTGCGGCTGCGCCGTTTGGTTGAAAAGATTCATGACCTCTTGATTCATCGCCAGCTCCTAAAACCTCGAAGGTGTCATGGCCGGACGACAGTCCGACCATCTCTTGGTCTGAGAGGGTGCTCCCCTCCCGGGTCGAGATCCCCAGGCCAGGCCTGGGGATGACGATGTTAAATCACTCGGCCGCTTCGGACGGGGGCAGTTGCTCCGTCTCGTTGGCGGCTTTCTTGGAATTGGTCAGCTCGACATTGAGGCCGAGCGAACGCATTTCCTTCACGAGAACGTTGAAGCTCTCCGGAATGCCCGATTCGAACGTGTCGTCGCCACGAACGATGGCCTCGTAGACCTTCGTGCGGCCGGCAACGTCGTCCGACTTGACCGTGAGCATTTCCTGCAGGGTGTAGGCCGCGCCGTAGGCTTCGAGCGCCCACACTTCCATTTCGCCGAAACGCTGTCCGCCGAACTGGGCCTTTCCGCCCAGCGGCTGCTGGGTGACGAGGCTGTAGGGCCCGATGGAACGCGCGTGGATCTTGTCGTCCACCAAGTGGTGGAGCTTCAGCATGTAGATGTAGCCGACAGTCACCTTGCGGTCGAAAGGCTCACCGGTGCGTCCGTCATAGAGCGTGACCTGACCCGACGGGTCGAGCCCAGCCTTCTGCAACATGAACTCGATGTCCGATTCCTTCGCGCCGTCGAAGACGGGTGTTGCGAAGGGAACGCCGCGGCGCAGGTTATGTCCCAGTTCCGCGAGTTCGTTGTCAGACGCCTGATCGATTTCCGGCATGTTGCCGTAGATCGACACGAGCTGATCGCGAAGGCCCTGCGACTGACCGGTCTTGAGGTAGGCATCGACCGCAATCGACACCTGCTTGCCGAGGCCGGCGGCAGCCCAACCCAGATGGGTCTCCAGAATCTGACCGACGTTCATGCGGCTCGGCACGCCGAGCGGGTTGAGAACGATGTCCGCATGCGTCCCGTCGTCGAGGAACGGCATGTCTTCAATCGCCACGATCCGCGACACCACACCCTTGTTGCCGTGACGGCCGGCCATCTTGTCGCCCGGCTGGATCTTGCGCTTCACCGCGACGAAGACCTTGACCATCTTCATCACGCCGGGCGGAAGTTCGTCGCCGCGCTGCAGCTTCTCGACCTTGTCGAGGAACCGCTGCTCGAGACGCTTCTTCGACTCGTCGTAATGCTTCTGGATGGCCTCGATCTCGGTCATCATCGCGTCGTTGTCGACGGCGAACTGCCACCATTGCGAACGCGGGTACTCTGCCAGCAACTCGCGGGAGACCTGGCTGTCCTTCTTGAAGCCCTTGGGGCCGGCAACCGCCACCTGGCCGTTCAGGATCTCGGCCAGACGCGCATAAGTGTTGCGATCGAGGATCGCCTGCTCGTCGTCGCGGTCCTTGGCCAGACGCTCGATCTCTTCACGCTCGATCGCCTGAGCGCGCTCGTCCTTGTCGACGCCGTGACGGTTGAACACGCGCACTTCCACGATCGTCCCGGTAACGCCCGGGGGAACGCGCAAGCTGGTGTCGCGAACGTCGGAGGCCTTCTCGCCGAAGATGGCGCGCAGAAGCTTCTCTTCCGGCGTCATCGGGCTTTCACCCTTCGGGGTGATCTTGCCGACGAGAATGTCGCCCGCATGGACCTCGGCGCCGATATAGACGATGCCCGCTTCGTCGAGGTTCTTCAGCGCTTCTTCCGAAACGTTCGGAATGTCGCGGGTGATTTCCTCAGGACCGAGCTTCGTGTCGCGCGCCATCACCTCGAACTCTTCGATATGGATCGATGTGAAGACGTCGTCCTTCACGATCCGCTCGGAGAGCAGGATGGAATCCTCGAAGTTGTAGCCGTTCCACGGCATGAACGCGACGAGCACGTTGCGGCCAAGCGCCAGCTCTCCCAGCTCCGTCGACGGGCCGTCCGCGATGATGTCGCCCTTGCGGACCACATCGCCGGCGCGGATCAGCGGCTTCTGCGTGATGCAGGTCGACTGGTTGGAACGCTGGAACTTCTGCAGGCGATAGATATCGACACCGGCCCTCGTCGGGTCGGTTTCCTCGGTGGCGCGGATGACGATACGGGTCGCATCGACCTGGTCGACGACGCCGGCCCGGCGGGCCGCAATCGCGGCGCCGGAATCACGCGCGACGACGGCTTCCATGCCGGTTCCCACGAACGGGGCATCGGCCTGTACCAGCGGCACAGCCTGGCGCTGCATGTTGGAGCCCATCAGCGCGCGGTTCGCATCGTCGTTCTCGAGGAACGGGATGAGGGCCGCGGCCACGGAGACCAGCTGCTTGGGCGAGACGTCCATGAGGTCGACGCGGTCCGGCGGCACCACGATGTTGTCGCCGGCGCGGCGGCAGACCACGAGGTCGTCGGTCAGGATGCTGTTCTCGTCCATGACGGAGTTGGCCTGGGCGACGTTGTACTTCGCCTCTTCCATCGCCGACAGGTAGATGACATCCCGCGTGACCATCGAGTCCTTCACGCGACGGAACGGCGTCTCGATGAAGCCGTACTTGTTCACGCGCGCGAAGGTCGCCAGCGAGTTGATCAGTCCGATATTCGGGCCTTCAGGCGTCTCAATCGGGCAGATGCGGCCGTAATGGGTCGGATGCACGTCGCGCACTTCGAAGCCGGCGCGTTCGCGGGTCAGACCACCGGGTCCAAGCGCAGAGAGGCGACGCTTGTGGGTGACTTCCGACAGCGGATTGGTCTGGTCCATGAACTGCGACAGCTGCGAGGAGCCGAAGAACTCGCGCACGGCTGCGGCAGCAGGCTTTGCGTTGATCAGGTCCTGCGGCATCACCGTGTCGATATCGACCGAGGACATCCGCTCCTTGATGGCGCGTTCCATCCGCAGCAGGCCGAGGCGATACTGATTTTCCATCAATTCGCCGACGGACCGCACGCGGCGGTTGCCGAGATGGTCGATGTCGTCGATTTCACCCTTGCCGTCGCGCAGATCGACAAGCGCCTTCGCCACCGCGAGGATGTCCTCGCGACGAAGCGTGCGCACGGTGTCTTCCGCATCGAGATCGAGGCGCATGTTCATCTTCACGCGGCCGACGGCCGAGAGATCGTAGCGCTCGGAATCGAAGAACAGCGAGTTGAACATGTTCTCGGCGGTTTCGAGAATCGGCGGCTCGCCCGGGCGCATGACGCGATAGATGTCGAACAAGGCGGCCTCGCGGCCGGTTGCCTTGTCGATCGCCAGCGTGTTGCGAATGTAGGGGCCGATCGTGACGTGGTCGATGTCGAGAACCGGGATCTCGCTCAGCCCTGCCTCTTCGAGGCCAGCCAGCAGCTTCTCGTTAATCTCTTCGCCGGCTTCAGCGTAGATCTCGCCCGTATTCGCGTTGACGAGGTCCTCGCCGATATACTGGCCGTAGAGATCCTCGTCCGTTGCGCGCAGGTCCGTCAGGCCCTTCTCGGCAAGCTGACGCGACGTGCGCACGGTGAGCTTCTTGCCCGCCTCGAGCACGACTTCGCCGGTCTTGGCGTCGATCAGGTCGACAGTCGCCTTGAAGCCCTTCATGCGCTCGGCATCGAACGGGACCGTCCAGCCGGTCTTGACGCGCTTGTAGATCACCTTGTCGTAGAAGGTGTTGAGGATTTCCTCGCCATCGAGGCCGAGCGCGTAAAGCAGCGTTGTCACCGGAAGCTTCCGCTTACGGTCGATACGCGCGTACACGATGTCCTTGGCGTCGAATTCGATGTCGAGCCATGAGCCACGATACGGAATGATGCGCGCGGCAAACAGCAGCTTGCCCGACGAATGGGTCTTGCCCTTGTCGTGATCGAAGAACACGCCCGGCGACCGGTGCATCTGGGAGACGATGACGCGTTCGGTGCCGTTGACGATGAAGGTGCCGTTATCCGTCATGAGCGGCATGTCGCCCATGTAGACGTCCTGCTCCTTGATGTCCTTCACGGAGCGCGCGCCGGTATCCGGATCGACATCGAACACGATCAGGCGCAGCGTCACCTTGAGGGGCGCGGAGAACGTCATGCCGCGCTGGCGGCACTCGTCGACGTCGTATTTCGGCGGCTCGAACGTGTATTTCACGAACTCGAGCAGGGCGGTGTTGGAAAAGTCCGAGATCGGAAACACCGACTTGAAGACAGCTTGCAATCCCTCTTCCGGCCGGCCACCCTTTGCCTCTTCGACCATCAGGAACTGGTCGTAGGATGCCTTCTGAACCTCAATGAGGTTCGGCATCTCGGCCACTTCCTTGATTTTTCCGAAGAACTTCCGAATGCGCTTCCGGCCGATCAGTGTGTTGGCCATCTGGACCTCGTTCCTCATCTACGGCTGATCGCGCAGCCCCTAGATAAGGATGCTCGATCAGCCGCCCAGCGACCTGCGGCCGCCAGCTACCAAAAAACCTCTGGACCTTTGCGGCCCGGAGAGACTTCGCGTCGTCACAAGGGGCCCTGCCCTCATCGACGACACAACGGCCCCAGGCAAAACTGCCTGGGACCGTGTGCTGTTAGAGCCCCCGCCTGCGCAGGGGTGACATCGCGGCCGAAGCCGCGAAAATCACTTAAGCTCGACCTTGGCGCCGACCTTCTCGAGGGTCGCCTTGATCTTCTCGGCTTCGTCCTTGGTGACGCCTTCCTTGACGGCCTTGGGCGCACCTTCGACGAGGTCCTTAGCTTCCTTGAGGCCGAGGCCCGTGATCGCACGGACTTCCTTGATGACCTCAATTTTCTTGTCGCCAGTGGCAGCCAGCATGACCGTGAACTCGGTCTGCTCTTCAACAGCTGCAGCAGCAGCGCCGGGAGCCGCAGCAACGGCCACAGCGGCCGCAGCAGAAACGCCCCACTTCTCTTCGAGGAGCTTCGACAGCTCGGCAGCCTCGAGAACGGTCAGCGACGACAGATCGTCAACAAGCTTGGCAAGATCAGCCATAGTTTTCAGTCCTTAAGTTCGGTTCGAACGGTTGATGATTGAGGTTACGGCCTCACGCCGCTTCGCCTGTCTTGGCATAGGCCCCGAACACCCGGGCGAGCTTCGCCGCCGGTGCATTGACGACCGTTGCGATCTTGGTGGCGGGAGCCTGGATCAGGCCCACCAGCTTGGCGCGCAGTTCGTCAAGGGACGGAAGAACGGCAAGCGCCTTCACTCCGTCCACGTTCAGGGAAGTCGCACCCATTGCTCCGCCGAGGATCACGAGCTTGTCGTTGGCCTTGGCGAAATTGACGGCGACTTTGGGCGCCGCGACCGGATCGCTTGAATAAGCGAGCAGGGTCGGACCTTTGAGAAGGTCCGCGATGGACGCGACGTCCGTGCCTTCGAGAGCGATTCTGGCGAGGCGGTTCTTCGCGACCTTAACGGTGGCGCCAGCCTGCTTCATCTGCGCGCGCAGCTTCTGCATGTCGGCGACCGTCAGGCCAGCATAGTGGGCAACGACGACCACGTTCGTGTTCACAAACACGTCGTTGAGCGTCGAGACGAGCTCGCTTTTTGCTGCTCTTTCCACTGGGCTCTCTCCGGTTGGCGGATAAATCCGCCGGTTGCACCTGTCGCCTGAAGCGCCCCGAACCTGCGTCCGAAGCGTCTACAGACGACGCTCTCGCAAGCCCTGTCCCCCAGTGCGCATCTTTTCAGACACAATAGGGATGAGATGGTTCGAACCGATCTTCTGTGCCCGCGTTAAGCAGGCGGAATAGCGGCTTCCCCGTCTATGCTGGCCCTCTCGGATTAAGCCGGTCTCCCGGCACCTGCAGTCTCGGACAGGACATAGCCGGAACATGCCAAAGGTTTCCCTTTAGCCTTTCCGGCTTGTCACCGCTCCGTCTCCGGAGCGGATTGGCAGCCCGAAGCGCGTCGATGACGCATTCCGAGCCTATGTTGGAATCTCAACGCGAGTTATTAAGCCCTTACGTCCGAAAAGCCAAGGGGCAATTCCGCGGCATTTTTGAGGCATCTCGCATGGGAATGGTGGCGAGGACCTGAAGTGGGAACGCTCCCGACGGGTTTCAAGATGCCGGTCTGGCGGTCCGGGAGTAGCAGACCTCCGGCCCATCCAACCCGGCCGGCCCGACCGCCACCCGCCGTATCGCTCTGCCAAAAAAGAAGGCCCGGCGCGTTGGCGCCGGACCCCCTTCGATCGTTACATTCAGGCTCAGCTGGCCAAAACGCTCGACGGCTCGACCTTCACGCCCGGGCCCATGGTGGAGGAAACCGCCACGCGCTGGATGTAGGTGCCCTTGGCGCCCGCAGGCTTGGCCTTCGAGACAGCGTCGGCAAACGCCTTGATGTTCTCGACCAGCTTGGTGTCGTCGAAGGACGCCTTGCCGATGCCCGCATGCACGATGCCGGCCTTCTCGACGCGGAACTCCACGGCGCCGCCCTTGGCAGCCTCGACGGCTCCCTTGACGTCCATGGTCACCGTGCCGACCTTCGGGTTGGGCATCATGCCGCGCGGGCCGAGCACCTTACCGAGGCGACCGACCAGAGGCATCATGTCCGGGGTGGCGATGCAGCGATCGAAATCGATCTTGCCGCCGTTCACCGCCTCGAACAGGTCCTCGGCGCCGACCACGTCGGCACCGGCGGCCTTGGCCTCGTCGGCCTTCGCGCCACGAGCAAAGACTGCAACCCGAACCGTCCGGCCGGAGCCGTTGGGAAGGTTGCAGACGCCGCGGACCATCTGGTCGGCGTGGCGGGGATCGACGCCAAGATTCATCGAGACTTCAATGGTCTCGTCGAACTTCGACTTGGCGCGTTCCTTGATCATCTTCACCGCATCTTCGATGCCGTAAAGCTTGGTGGGCTCGATGCCCTCGCGGGCTGCGCGGATGCGCTTGCCTTCGTTGGATGCCATCATGCCCTCCTTATGCTGCCACTTCCAGGCCCATGGACCGGGCGGAACCCTCGATCATGGACATGGCGGATTCGACGCTGTCGCAGTTGAGATCGGCCATCTTCTTCTCGGCGATCTCGCGGATCTGGTCGCGGGTCACGCTGCCAGCCTTGTTGCCCTTGCCGGGGGTCTGAGAACCCTTGTCCAGCTTGGCTGCCTTCTTGAGGAAGAACGACACCGGGGGCTGCTTCAGCTCGAAGGTGAAGGAGCGATCCTGATACGCGGTGATGATCACCGGGATCGGGGTTCCCTTTTCGATCTGTGCGGTCTTCGCGTTGAAGGCCTTGCAGAATTCCATGATGTTCAGGCCGCGCTGACCGAGCGCGGGACCGATCGGCGGGGACGGATTGGCCGCGCCAGCCGGGACTTGGAGCTTTACGTAGCCCGAGATTTTCTTTGCCATGGGAGTCTCTCCAATGGACCAGCCGCCCGGCGCCAACCGGTCGACATGGTGATTGCAGGTCGCGGTACAGCCTGGTTCCCCCGGATGGCGTCCGGGCAGGCCTCCCGCGGATGAAGGCCCCCGTCAGGGAGCCTGTCCTGGCCGAACGCGGGTTCGGTCGGGATGGATACCCGTCCGTCCGGCCCTGAGAAGGACCCGGACCCCGCGGCCGTCAGAGCGGCCAGCAGGTCGGAAGGGGCTGATGCAGCTCTCGCCGCATCGGGAAAAAGCAACCGGGTGGCCCGCGGGCAATCCGGAAACAGAAATGTCAGAGCTTCTCGACCTGACTGTATTCGAGCTCGACCGGTGTGGCGCGACCGAAGATGGACACCGCCACCTTGAGGCGGGCGCGACCCTCGTCGACTTCCTCGACGACACCGTTGAACGAAGCGAACGGCCCGTCGGAGACGCGAACCTGCTCGCCGATCTCGAAGCTGACCGACGGCTTGGGATGATCGACACCCTCGGCCACCTGCCCCTTGATCCGCTCGGCCTCGCGGTCCGGAATCGGAACCGGCTTGGCCTTGTCGGCGCCCAGGAAGCCCGTGACCTTCGGGGTATTCTTGATGAGGTGGTAGACCTCGTCGGTGAGGTCGCATTTCACCAGCACGTAGCCGGGGAAGAACTTGCGCTCGGCATCGACCTTGCGGCCGCGGCGGACCTCGACGACCTTCTCGGTCGGAACCAGAACCTCTTCGAACATCTCCTCGAGACCGCGCTGGGCGGCCTGATCGCGAATCGACTGGGCGACCTTGTTCTCGAAGTTCGAATAGGCGTGGACGATGTACCAGCGCTTCGTCATCACATCCACCTCTTAACCGCGAAAACCGAGGAGGATCGAACGGACCCCCCAGCCGACCGCCTGGTCGACCACGAGGAAGAAGATGCTCGCAAGCACGACCATCACGAACACCATGGCGGTCGTGATCATCGTTTCCTTGCGGGTCGGCCATGTGACCTTCGCCGCTTCGGAGCGCACCTGCGTCAAGAAATCGAACGGATTCGTCTTCGCCATCGCACTGCGTTCACATCGCCACGGAGCGGCTGCAAACGTCCTCTCATGGGACCATTCGGCCCAAATTGAAGGGGCGCGAAGCCGTGTTACGAGCCTCGCGCCGCCTGGAAACCATTCTTCGGGGCGCTCTACTAACGCAAAACGCCCGCTTTGTCGATCCGCTGGCAGGAGTGGAGGGACTCGAACCCGCAACCCCCGGTTTTGGAGACCGGTGCTCTAGCCAGTTGAGCTACACTCCTCCGGCGGATCACAGGTGACGTAAGGCCATCACCTGCAACTGTAAAGGCCTGAATGCCTAACTTAATCCATGACCTGCGCGACGACGCCTGCACCGACGGTGCGGCCGCCTTCGCGGATGGCGAAGCGCAGCTTCTCTTCCATCGCGATCGGAACGATCAGCTGAACGTCCATCGAGATGTTGTCGCCCGGCATCACCATCTCGGTGCCTTCAGGCAACGTCACCACGCCCGTCACGTCCGTCGTGCGGAAGTAGAACTGAGGACGGTAGTTCGTGAAGAACGGCGTATGACGGCCGCCTTCTTCCTTCGTCAGGATGTAGGCCTCGGCCTTGAACTTCGTGTGCGGCTTGATCGAACCCGGCTTGCACAGGACCTGACCGCGCTCCACGTCCTCGCGCTTCGTGCCGCGCAGAAGAACGCCCACGTTGTCGCCGGCCTGCCCCTGGTCCAGAAGCTTGCGGAACATCTCGACGCCGGTCACCGTCGTCTTGACCGTGTCCTTCAGGCCAACGATCTCGACTTCCTCGCCGACCTTCACGATGCCGCGCTCCACGCGACCCGTCACCACCGTGCCGCGACCCGAAATCGAGAACACGTCCTCGATCGGCATCAGGAACGGAAGGTCGATCGGACGCTCCGGCTGCGGGATATACGCATCCACCTCAGCCATCAGCTTCAGGATCGCTTCGCGGCCCAGCTCCGGCGAACGGTCTTCCAGCGCGCAAAGAGCAGAGCCCTTCACGATCGGGATGTCGTCCCCGGGGAAATCGTACTTCGACAGAAGCTCGCGAACCTCAAGCTCCACAAGCTCGAGAAGCTCGGCGTCGTCGACCATGTCGACCTTGTTCATGAACACCACAAGCGCCGGAACGCCGACCTGGCGCGCCAGAAGGATGTGCTCGCGCGTCTGCGGCATCGGGCCGTCAGCCGACGACACCACCAGAATCGCGCCGTCCATCTGCGCCGCACCCGTGATCATGTTCTTCACGTAGTCCGCGTGACCGGGGCAATCCACGTGCGCGTAGTGACGGTTGGCCGTCTCATACTCGACGTGAGCCGTCGAGATCGTGATCCCGCGTGCCTTCTCTTCCGGTGCCTTGTCGATCTGGTCGTACGCCGTAAACGTCGCCCCGCCCGACTCCGCCAGAATCTTCGTGATCGCTGCCGTCAAAGACGTCTTGCCATGGTCAACGTGGCCAATCGTCCCGATATTGCAGTGCGGCTTGTTCCGCTGAAACTTTTCCTTGCCCATCAATCTCTACCTTATCGAGTGGGATTTCATCAAAGCTGGTGCGTCCGATATTGCGGTTGCGCTCATTCCGCAAGAGCCAATTTCGATATTGAGGAACGTATCCGCGCGCAACCGAGCGACGGGAGCGATTTTTAGTCGAGGGGCCGTGCGTGGGTGCCGTTTGGGTATGGCGAGTCGTTAGCTGGAGAACTTTGACCTAGCCCCCCCCTTAAGGGCCGTAGCCCATTGTAGAATTTTCGAAAGCGATTTCCTGGCCGTAAGTCCGGACTTGTCGGGTGTTTCCGTTGTCTCCTGCCGGTCAATCCCTTGTTTCTTCCTCTCGATAGCCCGTCCCGCCGGGGAGCCAGGGCAGGTCGAAATCGCCGAAGCGCCGGCCTTTAGCGTGCCTTCCGATCTCGTAGTGAACAGCGAACTTGAACAGCCAATACAGGCCGACTGTGATCAGGAGCCACGCGGCCAAGAACGCGGCTCCCACCACCCATCCTCCGCTGCCCGATAGCCAGGCGAGGTAAGAGATCGGGGCAAGGATCACCAAGGCGGCTAGGTTGCCGGTGACGATCATCGCTCCCCGGATCGCCTCCCAAAGGGTGAACTCAAGACTGACAAGCTGGCCGAGGGCGTCGTCTCGATCGAGCAACCTGCCGGTCAGATCGGTGAGCGCGTCCTCGAAGGACTGCTGATAGTCACGTCCGTCGACCATTATTTCCCGCTCCCATCTCCGACGCGAGGATGTCGCATATGAAAACCGGGGACACCAGGCGGATGGGAGCAACGTCCGAGCGAAGAATCCGATGCCAGCCTAGGATAGCGGCTCCGCAACACAGGAGGCGCGAGTGACGGAGTCAGATACTCCAACGATCATTGTTGAAGCGATTCCGAGTGTCCAAGGTGAGGTTTCGGCGGTCGCAAGCGCGACTGCTCCATTCATCTACTTCGACAATGCCTCCACGTTTGGCATCAACGAGGGCGTGGCAAACATCACGCTGGAAGCAAACAGAGTGATGGTGGTCGGCGGGGAGGTTAGGGGCGACCGTGTGATTGTCGCGCACGTCCGCATGAGTGTTGGGGCAATCGCTAGATTAAAGTCCGCTATCGAGGGCATCGACTTGCAGGAGCAGAAAGGCGAGAGCGGCGAACGCACAGTAAACTAAGCCGTCGCTGGGCCGGCTACTCGAATAGGTTAGCTTTGATGACATGAGGCCCGGCACGCTTCTTCAGTCCAGCAGTGAGCCCGCAAAACTGCCGGGTATGTATGCACTATAAATGACTTAAAAAGTGGGCCTTAACCCATAGCCGACAAAATATGTAATCTGTGCAAATCTCATTACGGCTACGTGATGATCTGATTTGTTGATTTTATCAATGAAAATGGAGCGGGTGAAGGGAATCGAACCCTCGTATTCAGCTTGGAAGGCTGCTGCTCTACCATTGAGCTACACCCGCGTCACTGGAGGTGAGGTGGTGGGGGAAGTAGGACTCGAACCTACGAAGGCGTAGCCAGCGGATTTACAGTCCGCCCCCTTTGCCGCTCGGGACATTCCCCCATGAACCCAACCGCAACGCAACGCGCTTCAGGCCGTTTCAGTGGGCGTTCTTATCGTTGGCGGGATTGCCGGTGTCAACACCAAACCGTGACGAAAAGACAGCCGGTCGTGAACGCGCAAGAGCTGTGCTATGGCGTCCCCACAGCCACACGAGAACAAGCATCATGAGCGACCGTCCCTTCTCTCCGCGCAAGCCGAAATTCCAGCGTTCCTCGGGACGGCCCGGTCGCCGCGAGGGGCAGCCGCGGCGGGTGTTCGGCGATCCGGATGTCATCGTGCTCTACGGCTGGCATCCGGTGGTCGAGGCGCTGCGGAACGGCAAGCGCGCCTTTCGCCGCCTGCTGGCGACCGAGAATTCGGCCCGCCGGCTCGAAGAGGAGCTGGGAAGCCCCCTGCCGCTCGAGCCGGAAATCGTAAGGCCGGACGAGATCAACCGGCTGGTCGAGCCCGACGCCGTCCATCAGGGGCTCTATCTGGAAGCCGACCCCCTGCCCTCGCCCACGCCGGCGACGCTGAGCGGCGAGCGCGTGGTGCTGGCGCTCGACCAGATCACCGACCCGCACAATGTGGGGGCCATCGTGCGGACGGCGGCGGCCTTCGGCGTGGAGGCCATCATCACCACGGCCCGCCATTCGCCTGCAGCCACCGGCGTTCTGGCGAAATCCGCCTCCGGCGGGCTCGAACACGTGCCGTTCATGATCGTCGGCAACCTCGCCGACACCCTCATCGCCCTCGGCAAGGAGGGGTTTCAGCGAATCGGCCTCGATTCGTCGGGAGACGTCGCGCTCGACGAAATCCCCCTCCAGCAGCCCGTCGTGCTGGTACTGGGCTCGGAAGGAAAGGGACTGCGCCAGCGGACACGCGATTGCTGCGACGCGATCGGCCGCCTCGATATGCCCGGTGCCATCAAGAGCCTGAACGTCTCGAATGCGGCAGCGATTTCGCTGTTTGCTGTGACCAAGGCTCTGGCGGCCAAGTAGCCGGCGCGGAGCAATATGCCACAACTCATTGAATTGACTGTGTAATATCGACTTTTCGAGCGCGTGTTAGACGGAAGTCGAAACTACCAATTGAGAATTGAAGAAAGGCCAGTCCTCGATAGCGTTTCCAACAAGGGATTCCCGTCTGTCCGGCGACAGCGGGGAGACTTCGGCCAAGGCGATCAAAGCGCCTGACGCAAGAACCCGACACACGGGCATCACCGAATTCTTGGAAGGAAACGCAATGGCAACAGCTACCGCCTCACGCCGGCCGGACGAAAAGGCCCGTCCGATGACGAAGGAAGAGAGGAAGGTGATTATCGCCTCCTCGGCCGGTACCGTCTTCGAATGGTACGATTTCTATCTGGCCGGCTCGCTGGCCGTGAACATCAGCCAGAACTTCGTCCCTGGCACGAACGACACGGCGAAATTTATCTTCGTGCTGTTCGGCTTCGCGGCGGGCTTCGCGGTCCGGCCCTTCGGCGCCTTGTTCTTCGGGCGTCTGGGCGACCTGATCGGCCGCAAATACACCTTCCTTGTCACCATGACGCTCATGGGCCTTGCGACCTTCGTGGTTGGCCTCCTGCCCGGCTACCAGACGATCGGGTACGCGGCGCCGACCATCTTCATCATCTGTCGATTGCTGCAAGGCCTGGCCCTCGGCGGCGAATATGGCGGGGCTGCCACCTATGTGGCCGAGCATTCGCCACAGGGCCGGCGCGGGTTTTACACCTCGTGGATCCAGACCACGGCAACCGTGGGCCTGTTCCTCTCGCTGATCGTCATTCTCGGTCTGCGTCTGAGCATGTCGGCTGAGGATTTCGCCGCCTGGGGCTGGCGCGTTCCGTTCCTGCTCTCGATCATTCTCCTCGGCTTCTCCATCTGGATCCGCCTACAGCTCAGCGAGTCGCCGGCCTTCGTGAAGATGAAGGAAGAGGGAACCCGCTCGAAGGCGCCGCTCACCGAGGCTTTCGGCCGCTGGGACAACGCCAAGATCGCCCTAATCGCCCTGTTCGGCGGCACCGCCGGCCAAGCCGTGGTCTGGTATACGGGGCAATTCTACGCCCTGTTCTTCCTGACCCAAACCCTGAAAGTGGACGGGACGACCGCCAACCTGCTGATCGCCTTCGGGCTTCTGCTCGGGACACCGTTCTTCATCCTCTTCGGCTGGATGTCGGACAAGATCGGCCGCAAGAAGATCCTTCTCGCCGGCTGCCTGATCGCCGCCGTCACCTACTTCCCGCTGTTCAAGATGATCGCCCAGGAGGCTAATCCGAAGCTCATCGCGGCAACCGAGCAGGTGAAGGTCGACCTCATCGCCGACCCTGCCACCTGTGGGGCCCTGTTCGACCCCGTCGGCGTGCGCACCTTCACGCGGCCCTGCGACGTGGCGCGCCGCAGCCTCGCCAACAGCTCGATCCACTACAACCTGACGTCAGGACCGGTGGGCTCGCCGCTGGTGGCCAAGGTCAACGGCACGGATGTGTCCACGACCGACGGCACCGGCGCTGCCATCGTGGCGGCGGCACAAGCGGCCGGCTACCCGAAGGCGGGCGATCCGACGATCGTCAACAAGCCCTCGGTCGGCGGTGTCCTGACGGACGGACGCTCGCTGAAACTGATCGGCCTCCTCTTCGTCCTCGTTCTCTTCGTGACGATGGTGTACGGGCCGATCGCGGCACTGCTGGTGGAGATGTTCCCGACCCGCATCCGCTACACGGGCATGTCGCTGCCCTACCACATCGGCAACGGCTGGTTCGGCGGCTTCCTGCCCCCGACGGCCTTCGCCATCGTGGCCGCGAGCGGCAACATCTTCGCCGGACTCTGGTACCCGATCATCGTCGCGCTGATGACCTTCGTGATCGGCCTCCTGTTCCTGCCGGAGACCAAGGATCGGGATATCTTCACCTACAAGGAGTAGCCTTATCGGCACCTCCAAGGGCAGAACCGATAGCCCTCACACTGAAAAGCCCCGCTTCGGCGGGGCTTTTTTTCGTATGGCGCGCCTGACCCGGCGGCCAAGTCGCGGGAGGCAGCCTCATCCTAGTAGCAGGTGGTGACCCGTCGAACGATCCAGCCCTCGCCCTCGACGAACAGGCGCTTGCGGGATTGGCCGCAACTCTTCCCGTCATCGACCGCTGCGGGAACGGACGCAGGGGTCTCCTGCACGGCCATCTGAGTCGACGGAACGGGCCGGCCGGGCTCGGCACGGCCACTTCCCCCATGAGCTGCCTGTGCGGCGACCGACCCAAGGATCAGGACGGCGGTCGCGGCAAGGGTCGAGGACAGCGCCCAGAGGTGCAATCGGGCACGGACGGCTCGTGGCGGGAAGGCAAGGCGCGGCATGGGGATCAGGCTCCGGGAATTCGGTCCCGGGACAATGTCATTGCGGCGGGATGGTTGCAGTGCCTCACCGCACATTTCCCCTCGGCTCCGACCTTGCATCGCTCACCGCCCGCTGCTACCTCAGCAGCCGATGGCGAGATGCCGGTTTAGCTCAGTTGGTAGAGCAACCGCCTTGTAAGCGGTAGGTCGCGAGTTCGAGTCCCGCAACCGGCACCATCCTGTTCACCCTTCGATGCGGCCCCTGCGCGTGCATGGAGACCCGGGCCGCATGGGCATCGGGCTCGCCGCACTTCGTGGGCCGCTCATCCTCTTTCTCCCAGTTTGGCCAGTGCCGTCCTGCTCCTTTCTCGGCGCTTCCCCAGGCAGTCGACGCTCGACCCGCTCTTGCGACCCGGTGAGACAGCTCCCGAAGGGGAATAGCGCGGGAGGCCGAGGACAGCATAGGATGCGGCGGGGCGCCGTGCCTGGTCGCAATGCGGAAGAGCGGAACGGCGAGCCTGCTGGCCGGACTCAGGGGCATGTGCGATGGAAGGCCGGCATCTGCCAACTCACAGCCTCTTCCAGAAGTATTTCCTGGTGCTGTTCCTGGCCGTGGTCGTGCCTCTGGCGGTCAACGGCGTCAGCGAAGCGTGGCTCGGTTATCGCGACCAGCGAGCAAGGCTTGGCGAGTTGCTGGGCGTCGAGGCGGAATCGGCGGCCGGACGGATTGAGAGCTTCACCGCGGAGATCGCCAACCAGCTCGGCTGGTTGGCGCAACTCCCATGGACAGAGGAACCCGATGAGCGGCGACGGGTCGATGCGCTGCGCCTCTTGCGGCAATCCCCGGCGATCGTCAGCCTGACCCTGGTGGATGGATCCGGGAGAGAGCGCATTTACGTCTCGCGAATCGGGCTCAACCGCACCGAGAGCGGCATCGACCGCTCTGCCGATCCCGCGGTGGCCGGGGCGCGCTCTGCCCGGATCTGGTACGGCGAGGTCAGCTATTTTCGCGGCTCGGAGCCTTATGTCACCGTGGCCATCTCGGGAAATCGCCCGTCCATCGGTGTGATGGTGGCCGAGGTCAACCTCAAGCTGATCTGGGACGTGATCTCCGCCATCAAGGTCGGGGAGACAGGCCACGCCTTTGTGGTCGACGACGCGGACCGGCTTGTCGCCCATCCCGACATCAGCCTCGTCCTGCGCGGCGCCGATGAGACCACGCTTGCGCCCTTTCGGGCGATCCGGGACGATGTTCGCCGGGCAGGAAAGGGGCTCGCCACGACGCATGACGCAAAGGGCACTGCGATCGCCGCCGCCGCCGCCGCGGTCGCCAGTCCGGAATGGACGGTCATCGTCACGCAGCCGCTCTCGGAAGCTTTCGCACCGATCTATCAGGCCCTTTGGCGGACGGGCGCGCTGCTTCTCGCCAGCGGCGCCTTTGCAGGGGTGCTGGCCTATGCGCTCGCGCGCCGCATGACCGAACCGATCCGCCGCCTTGAGGAAGGGACCGAGCGCATCGGCGCCGGCCAGTTCGATTACCGCATCGATATCAAGACGGGCGACGAGCTCCAGCGTCTGGCGGACAGTTTCAACGCGATGGCTGCCGAACTGGCGGTGTCGCAGGAACGGCAGGAACGTATCGCCAAACTCAAGAGGTTCCTCGCTCCGCAGGTGGCCGAACTCGTGGACCGCAAGGGCGATGACGGGGTGCTCGAAGGCCGGCGCAGCGAGGTCGTGGCCGTATTCTCCGACCTGCGCGGCTTTACGGCGTTCTCGGTCCGAGCGACGCCCGAGGAAGTGATGAACGTTCTCTCGGCGTATTACGAAGCCCTCGGTCAGATCATCACCGCCTATGCGGCGACCCTCACGAGCTTCTCCGGCGACGGTCTGATGGTTCTCGTCAATGCTCCTGTTCCCGTCGAGGACCCTGCTCGGGTGGCGGTGGATATGGCGGTGGAGATGCAGCAGAGCGTCCAGTCTCTGATCCTCGGCTGGAGAGACCAAGGGCACCGCATCGGATTCGGGGTCGGGCTCGCCCTTGGACCCGCCACCGTCGGGCGCATCGGATACGAGGATCGGTTCGACTATACGGCCATCGGCAGCGTGGTGAACCTCGCGGCCCGGCTGTGCGCCTCGGCGGCGGACCGGGAGATCCTGATGGATGCAGAAGTCGCCAAGGCGGTCGGCGAGACGCGCGCCATCACGCCTCTCGGGTCACTCGCCATCAAGGGCTACGACGAGGAATTGCCGGTGTTCGGCATTCGGGTCGACGCTCAAAGCGGCTCTGCTGGATGGCCCGAGCAACCTGGCTGAGAGAGCATGCCGCGGCTCGCGCCTGTGTGCTCCGAATGTGTGTGACAATGCCGTGTGAAACAACTCCGGCCCATCGATCTCGCAAGCGCGCAGCGGCAAACCGGTTTCGCGCTGCGACCGTTCCGGTTATGATGCGACCACATCGTCGGTAGAGCACAAGAATGCCCAGGTGACGCAGCGATGGCAGCCGACCCGAGCCCATCTCGCGATACCACGCCTCTCGCCTCAAACCTGCGGCGACGGGAGGTCTTGGCGCTGGTCGGATATGCTCTGGCCGCGCCGCAGGCATCCCTGGCCCAGACGCGAGCGAGACCGGTCATCGGCTATCTCGGACCGGAGTCGCCGCTGCCCTTTGCGAGCCGGCTGAAGGCCTTTCGCGAAGGGCTTGCCGAGAGCGGTTACGTTGAGGGTCGCAACGTCGAGATCGCGTATCGCTGGGCGGAGGGACGGTACAATCGGCTCCCCACCCTTGCGGCCGAGCTGGCCAGCCAGAATGTCGACGTCATCGCGGCTCCTGGCGGCGCCCCCGTCGCGCTGGCCGCAAAGTCAGCCACCGTGACAATCCCGATCGTGTTCGAGATGGGAGGAGATCCAGTCGCCCTTGGAGTCGTCGACAGCCTCTCGCACTCGCGAAGCAATCTGACAGGGATATCGAGTCTGAGCGTCGAGGTTTCGGGCAAGAGACTGGAGTTCGTGCACGAATTGCTGCCGAACGCCGCTGCTTTCGCGGTGATCGTCAATCCCACCAGCCCTACGGTGTCATCGCAGTTGCGGGACCTCAGCACCGCCGCGAACGCCCTCGGAGTCCGGCTGCACGTCTTGAACGCCAGCACGGAGGCTGACTTCGACACTGCGTTCGCAGCGCTGCCGCATTTGGAGGCAGGAGGCATCGTGTTCACCTCGGATCCCTACTTCGCCAATCGGAGTCAGCAGTTGGCCGCACTGACAGAGCGCCACTCCGTCCCGGCGATCACACAATCGCGCGATTTTCCCATGGCCGGCGGATTGATGAGCTACGGAGGCGATTTTACGCAATCGCACCGCCGCGCGGGCCTTTATGTCGGCCGTATCCTCAACGGCGAGAAGGCATCCGATCTGCCGGTCCAGCTTGTGACGAAAGTGGAACTGTTCATCAACCTGAAAACGGCCGGATCGCTTGGCGTCACCGTCCCGCCCGCACTGATGAGCAGTGCCGACATGGTGATTGAGTAGCCTTCTCCCACGCTCTTGCCGATGCGGTTAGGCGACCGACGCAGACGCAGGCGACGGACCTGCACGGACAAGACCCTGGCGACACTCAGCGCTGTGCCCCGGACGGCTTCAGACCGAGTTCGGCAAGAACGCCGTCCGTCGACTCCACCCGACCGAAGAGACGCGCGAAGTTCCTCATGGCAAAGCTATGGAGGTCCGCATGGGTGCTCCCGCACGCATCTTCGACCAGCGTTACGGCATATCCCCGGTCTGCTGCTTCGCGCCCGGTCGTGTCGACACACATGTTGCTCGAAACGCCTGTCAGATACAGTTGATCCGCGCCAATCGCCCGCAGGACGCTGTCGATGCTGCTCGATGCGAAGGCGCCGTTTGACGTCTTCGTGACAATGCTTTCGCCAGGCAGAGGCTGCACGGCGGGCAGGATCTCATGTTCAGGGCTGCCCCAGAAATTCTCCATCTCACGGAACAGACCCCGCATGTGGGGTGGTGCGTCCGAGGCATCACGGTGCTGCGCGCCGATCTTCACGAAAACAATGCGACCCTGGGCCGCGCGAAATGCCTGAAGCAGACGCTGCGTATTCGGCACGACCGACGTCTCGATCCGCTCAAATCGATAGCTATAGGCCTCAGCGCCCTGGGCCGTGCCCAAGACGCGACGACCAAGCGCACCGGTTCGCGACGCGCTTGCGCTTTGAAGATCGATAATCACAAGCGCAGCGCGTTCGAAGACCGGCGTCGGCGTATTCATGAATGCCCGAATATAATCGGCGGGTTCTGCTGTCATGGCGCGTTCCTTGATGAGATTGTTTCGACTGTGACCGGGACGCCCCGTTAGGAAGGATTCCCGGTCTTGACGCGTGAAGGCTTGCACGAGCGGCTCACAGCTCGACGCCCAGAAGAGGCCGGTGCTGCTGGGCGCCATAAACGTCCGAGTCACCGGGAGAGCCCGCAACGAGTGGTCTATCGATCACCACCTTGACGGCGAAGGCTGCAGGGAACGGGATGATTGTCACGGCCGCCGAAGACACACGGTAAAGGGCCGCCACCGACTCGACGGTCAGTGCTGACGAACGGCTTGCCATCACAAACGAGTCCTCATCAGCGAACATGATGTCAATTGTCACGCAGAGGGGGCCTGCATTCTTGCTGCGCACGACTTTTGCAAGGTCGATGAGCTTCATTGGATTCCCGCAGAGCGATCTAACTTCAGGCGTTCTTCCCGGTCGATACGCGCCCGCGATGGCCGGCGAATCCGACCAGCCTTACCCATGACAGGAACTACGGACATTGGTGTTCATAGTGGCTCACCAGGTCGCCCGCTGTCATCACGCAGACCGATTGGCGATTCGTCAGATCTTCGAGAATGTTCCGCAGATAGCGGCTTCGATGCGGTGCTCCGAACATCCACGGATGCACACCGATGGCCATCGCGCGCATCGTTGACTCCGCGGACCTTTCAAGTTCGTCGAGCGCGTCCGAGACCATTTGCGGGAAGCGGTCGACCGGAACTTTCCGGTGCGCCAGAACTTCGACGTCATCCCACTCGCTGGGCCCGGGCAAGCTGATGAGCCCGGACGCGCCGTCCTGACGGTAGGGCTGTTCGTCGTTCGCCCAGTCGAGCGTGTAACGGAACCCGGCATCGTTCAGCAGGCGTGAGGTGAGCGGCGTCGTTCCGAAATCCTGCCCGAGCCATCCCCGCGGCGTCTTCCCAAACGCTGCCGCGACAGCGTCCCTCGAGGCCTCGATGTGCAGCCTCTCATCGCTTTCGCTCATCCGGCTGGTGATCATCCGATTTGCCGTCAGGCCATGAGCGATGATTTCAAACGGGCGTCGGGACAGTTCCTCGACGACGTCCGGACATTCCGCGATCACCCCTGCACCAACCGCCGCTGTCACCGGGATGGCAAAGCGGTCGAGGATGTCGAGGATGCGATAGAGCCCGACACGATTGCCGTAGGCGCGATAGGACCACATGCGGTAATCGGGATCGAAGGAGCCGAAATTCCCCTTGTGACGGGGATCCCGATATTGGTCGGACGGTTGCTGCAATTCCCAGTGATCAAGCTGCAGCACCACATAAACCGCGACTTTTCGGCCGGCCGGAAGCTCAAAGGAAGCACGGTCGGGAAGGGCCGAGAATGGGAACAGCCCGTGATCGCCATAGTGTCGTGGCAAATCGGACATCACGTTCCCCGTTCTGCGACGGCTTCATCGTGCGCATTCGCCAGATACCAATCCGCAATTTCCTCACCGGTCGCCATCCAGACGCCGGCATGGGAACAGATGTAAGTGAGCGCGCGCTCGAGATATTTGTGCCGGTGTGGCCGCCCGATGATGAAGGGATGAAGAGCGACGTTCATGACCCGGGGAATCTCGGCACTCTCTTCATAGAGCGTATCGAACATATCGCGCGCCAGACGCTCGAACTCGGGTCCCTCCCCTGCTCCAGTGAACAGCACGGAATCGTTGAGATCCATCTGGTAGGGAACCGAGAGAAGTTGTCCCGACCGTACGGCGATGGGTTGCGGTTGATCGTCATGGTAGAAGTCGCAGGTGTACTTGATGCCTGCCTCGGCGACGAGATCCGGCGTGTTCAACGTGTAGGACGCCGCAGGCGCGAACCAGCCAGCGAGCTGTCGGCCGGTGAGTCTGCGATAGGTCTCGACGCAATCCGCGATCATCGCGCGTTCTTCGTCCTCGCCGTAGCCCCATAGATAATGCGTGTTGTGAAGACCGTGGCACATGTAGTCCCAGCCGCGACGCTCACAGGCCTCCAAAATACTCGGATAGAGCTCGAAACTGGCAAGGTTCGCCGAGACGGTGCAGCGTATGGCGAGAGCGTCCATGATCTCGAACATGCGCCACAGGCCGACGCGATTGCCGTAATCGCGCGTCGCATAGCCGAGGACGTCGGGATGGGGCATGCGCGGCCAGGGATCCCGGACCCTGACAGCTCCTGGCAGGTACTGATAATGCTCGATGTTCGGGCAAACCCACACCGCGAGTCGCGCTCCATTCGGCCAGCGGAATAGCGGCCGCTTGGTGATCGGCAGACCCAACAGGCGGCGCGGATCAGTGATGATCGACATGGCGCTGCGACTTTTGACAATGGGCGCGTGAGACATCGTGCGTGTTCATTTGATCACCCTGAACCCTCATCATCCAGAAAGCCCCCTGCCCGCCAGCCCCGCCGGCGGCGAGATAGGAGCGGCGCCGCGCGCCAGAATCTTTCCGGCGCGCTCATCCCCGATCCATCAGGCGAGCGCCGCAGCACTTACGGGCCGCTTCAGGTTCAGCGTGCTCTTGTCGAGCGTGGCCACGATATCGCCGTTCTGGTTCTTGATGGAGTCGCGGCGCGTGACCACGCCGCCCTTCTCGCCCTTGTCGAGAAGGACGATGATTTCGCCTTCTACATGCAACGTGTCGCCGATCCGGACAGGCTTGAGAAATCGGACCTTGTCCATGCCGTAGAATGCCACGACCTTGTCCATCGTCTGCCCCATGGAGGAAATCAGACCGGTGGAGATCGACAGCGTCAAGCACCCGTGCGCGATCCTTCCGCCGAAGCCGCGTGCAATGGCGAATGGCTCATTGGTGTGGTGGAGTGAGTAATCGCCGGACAGGCCCGAAAAATTCACGATGTCCGTCTCCGTGACGGTCCGCCCCGCGGTTTCGAAGCGATCACCAATCTCCAGATCGTCGAAATAATTATTGAGCGTTACGAGCACTCTAGCCATCTTTGCCTCCGACTTTCACTGTCACGTTCTGAAATTGTAGATTTTTGTACCGTCTTCGCGTTCTTCGAAAACGACATGAAGCTCCTGCCCGTCGACGAGGGTCTCGCCATCCCAGTTGACGAGGTTGCCGAGAATTCTGACCTTGTCGTCGAATTCCACCAAGACGACCACGTAGGGGACTTGAGAGGTCAGGGCCGGATGAGTCGCGTGCGTGGTGACCACCCAGCTATACAATCGGCCGGGGCCGACGGTATTTTTCCACTCCGTCTCCGTTGACCAGCACTTGTCGCAGACAGGCCCCGGCGGCCACCGCCCGGTGCCGCACGCCTTGCAATGGGGAACAAGCAGTTTTTCACTGGCGACTCCATCCCAGAAGGGTTGGGTATCGAAGTCGACGACGGGAGCAGGCATTCCGCGAAGCATCGTTTGAGTCCTTTCGCCTCGAGGGCGTTTTCGGTTCAGCCCTTTGTCAGAAGGACAGCCGCCGAGAGCTGGGCAACAGAACTGCAAGACAGCACAACTTCAGCGTTGTTAACCTGCGATGTGGATGTGCCTCGCAACTGTCGGGTGGCCTCGACCACATGCGGAAGGCCGTGGATGTAGGCCTCGGAGTGATTGCCCCCATGGGTATTGACCGGCAACTCTCCATCGAAATGGATGCGACCACCTTCGACGAACCGACCGCCCTCCCCGACGGGGCAGAACCCATAGGCCTCCAGGGACATGATGACGAAGGGCGTGAAATGGTCGTAAATCATGACCGCGTCGACGTCCTGCGGACCGAGACCAGCCATGCGGTACACGTCCGCCGCGGTGTGTGTGGATTCGGGCCGTGCAAGATCGTCGCGAAAGACGATCCCCTGTGCGCGGCTGCCGCTTCCCTGGGCCGCTCCGGCAATCAGCACGCGCGGCTGTTTGAGATCCTTGGCGTGCTCCGCACTGGTGACGACAATGGCGCAGGCGCCATCGGATTCGATGCAGCAATCGAAGAGACGCAAGGGGTCCGCGATCATGCGGGAGGCCTGGTGGTCTTCGAGCGAAATCGGCTTCTGCATCATCGCCAGCGGATTGCGCGATGCATGACGGCGCAGCGCCACCGCGACCTCGCCGAACTGGCGGCTCGTCGTTCCAAATTCGACCATGTGACGGCGCGCAAAATGGGCAAATTTGTGCGCCGGCGTGAGCATGCCCCAGGGATTCTGAAAGGCGAGAACACCGCCGGCGGATGTTGCCTGCTTGGCTTGCCCGTAGCGAACGCCCGACCGCTCGTTGAGGGCGCGGAAGCAGACCACGACCTTGGCAAGCCCGCCTGCGATAGCAGCCGCCGCATGGGCGATGACCGCGTTACCACCGGTCCCACCATATCCCGTCTGGCTCATCCAACCCAGGTTGCGAAAACCCAGATGGGAGGTGAGCGCCGTGTCGTCGATATTGTCCATATCGAAGCGGACGAGGCCATCGACATCGTCCGGCGTCAGGCCTGCGTCAGACAGCGCTGCCAGGATGGCTTCGCACGCGAGCCGCAGCTCGGTCTTGCCCGAGTTCTTCGAATAGAGTGTCTGGCCAACGCCAGCAATGGCAGCCCTGTTCCTCAAAGTCATACGCGCTGCTTTCCTGTCTTGGAATGACTGTCGAGAAGCCCGCGAAGCTGCCCGATATGCGATTGAAACTCGCTGCTTCGTTCCGTTTCCGGTGTCCGCGGCCGCGGGAAATGAATGTCTTTGATATCGACGATGCGGCCGGGCCGAGGGGCCAGCGAGATGACCCGATCAGCGAGGAACACGCTTTCCGGGATCGAATGCGTGACAAGCACGATCGTCGGCCGCAGATCGAGCCAGATCTGCTGGAGCTCCTGGTTCATCGCATCGCGCGTCATTACATCCAAGGCGCCGAAAGGCTCGTCCATCAGCAGGATACTCGGTTGATTGGACAGGGCGCGCGCGATGGCGGCGCGCTGGGCCATGCCGCCGGACAGCTCGTGAGGAGAGGCGTTCTCAAAGCCTTTCAGGCCGACCAGTTCCGCAAGCTCCTCGGCGCGCTTTCCGCGCTCGCGACGGCCGACGCCTCTCAGCTCAAGCGGCAGGGCGATATTGCCCGCCACACTGCGCCACGGCAGCAGATTTGCCTGCTGGAAGACGAAGCCGAGCTCGCCGACAGCCTCGGTGCTCTTTGCGTTCTTCACCCATAGCGGCTTGTTTCTGATTTTGATCTCGCCGCTCGTCGGTTTGATGAGTCCGGCGATCATGCGCAGCAATGTCGTTTTTCCACAGCCGGAAGGGCCCACGATCACGACGAACTCGCCCTTTGCGATCGACAGCGACGTCTCCGTCAGGGCAGTGACGGACGTTGCCCCACCGGAATAGGTCTTGGTGACGTTCTCGAGCTGAATTTCGATATCTGTCATGGGAAGAACGACTTCCTTTCGGCGAGTTGTGCAGAGAGTGTCCGCCGGTCGATTTTCCCTGCCGCGGTCAGCGGGAAACGCGTCATGAAACAGTAGCGTTTCGGCCGGGAGAACCGCGACAATTCGCGCGCCGCAAAGGCGCGCAGGTCACCCTCCCCGGGAAATTGTTCACTCGGTCCTTCAATCGCGAGGACGAGCTCTTCGCCCCATTGCGCGCTTGGCACTCCGAGGGCCACGACCCGCGGAAGACCGTCCATGCGCTGGAATGCTTCTTCGACAAGGGATGGATAGATATTGACGCCGCCGGAGATCACCACGTCATCGGCGCGCCCGCCAAAACGCAGTTCCTCTTCGGACGAAAGACTGAGCAGATCGCCAGGGTTGATCGAGCTCAGTTCCTCGAATCCCGACAGCTCTGTCTCGAGCCCCAAGGCCACGGCCGGGCCGCGTATCGCCCCTTCCGACCAGGTCGTTCCATCTGGCAAAAGCCTGGCGGAATGCAGCTCGAGCTGCACGCCGAAGGCTGGCATGCCGAGGCTGTTTTTCACCCCGGACTCGACCATGTCTGAAAGACGCGACACAGCAATCGCGCCGGCTTCCACCGACCCGTAATAGTTGTAGGCCATTCCGCCCACTGTCGCTTGCCAGCGCGCGGCGACATCCACGTCCAGTCGTGCGCCACTGATGATCACGCGGATATCGCTCGCAATCGGCTGCTTCGCGATCTCGACGATCCGGAGGGCCATGGTCGGGACAAGGAAGGCGGCGGAGCAGCCATTCACATCCGTCAACCATTGGTGGCTATCAAAGTGCTGCCGAAGAAGGACGCTGCCGCCGAGATAAAGGTGGCAGAGCGAGAACGACCTGCCGCCGCCGTGAAAGAGCGGAGTGGCGCAAAGAAAGCGGCCGCGGCGGACGAGGTTGAACTCGATGATCTGGGTGACGAAGCGCGCCACCGTGTTGGCATGGGACAGGTAGGCGAATTTGAGCCGGCCGCTGGTGCCACCCGTCGGTGCGATCAGGTGGATGTCGTCGAAACTGCCACCGGGCAGAAGCTTGAGACCCTGCGGATCGCCTGCTGCGAGCGCCGTCTCGCGGGCCGAGGGCAGGAGCGCAACCGTCAGGTTCTGCTCAAGCCTCGCCATGTCTTCGGCCGAGCAAACCGCGAGATCGACCTCTGCAAGCGCGAACCGTTTTGCGATCTCGTCAACGGTCCAATCGATTGCCACGGGGACCGCCGGAATGCGGGCCGCCGCGGCGGCGATCACGGCAACGAGATGGCCGATCTCATTCCCGGTGGCGATTCCAAGACGCTTGATGCTGCGCTTCTGCAGAAGCGCCACCATGTCGCAGCATTCTTGCAGGAGTTCCGCCCATGTGACGGATCTGAAATCGTCGACCAGGGCAATCCGGTTCGGATGTGCACACGCCGCGTTGTTGATCGCCTGTGGCAGCGTTGGAACCGGAAGCCCGGCACTCGAAGCGTGAGGGTCGCTTATCATATCAGCCACCCGTCCGCCGCGAGCAAACCGATTCATGCCACGGGATCGCGAACGTTTTGGCGAGCACGACCACCGAGTAGAGGACAAATCCCAGCATCGTGAGAATGATGATCGAGGAGAACAGACCTTCGATCTGGAACGAGTTGAGCCGGGAGATCGTCAAATAGCCGAGCCCGCGATTGCCGCCGAGAAATTCACCCACCACGGCGCCGATTGTGGCGAACACAATCCCCATCTCCATGCCCGCGAGCGTGTACGGCAAGGCGCTGGGCATTTCGAGCTTGAGGAATGTCTGGAGGCGCGACGCGTTGTTGGTCTCCATGACCTCCCGGTGCCCGAAGTGAATCGATTTCAGTCCCAATAGCGTGTTCATGAAGATGGGAAAGAAGGCGAGCACGGCGGCAACGATGACCTTCGACGTCATGCCAAACCCGAACCAGACGACGAAGAGCGGAATCAGGGCGACTTTCGGAACAACCTGCATCGCGACGATGAACGGGTTGAGCACGCGCTCCATCACCGCGACCTTGTAGAGCAACAGCGCGAGGAGAATCCCCGTGACGATGGCGAGGGCGAAGCCTTGGAAAATTTCCAGCAGCGTCGTCAACAAGTGATCATAGGTGACGGGATCTGTCAGATCGGCCACGATTGCGAGGAGCACTTTTTCGGGAGCAGGCAAGACAAAGGCCGAGACCCCCGAGATGGTCACATACGCCTTCCAGACGAGCAGAAACAGGATGATGATCAGCGGCGTCGTAAACCACGTGAGGTAGGCATTGAAGATCTGTGCTGCCGTGAGCGGTGACCGCGCCACGTGACGGCTCGCGGCGTCCGGGCTGTCCTGAGCCGACGGTTGCTGTCTCATGTCCATATCGAAAATCGAGCCTCGGTTGTCGCAACAAAATGCGGGTCAGGTTGCCGTCAGGCGGACATGAGCGCCGGATCGATGGAGCCTGCGAGGGATTGCCCAATATCGGCGACAGTGGTGAGATGAGCAAAGCCGAACCGGATGGCATTGAGCGACGCATCGTGCCGGTCGGCTGCCCAATCGGCGCAGGCATCTGTGACGAGGAACGTGCGGTAATCCCGTTGCGAGGCGTCCCGGACGGTGCTTTCGACGCACATGGACGTGGTGACCCCGCCCACGAACACGGTATCGATGCCTTCCCCCCGCAGGATCGCCTCCAACGAAGTCGCGTAGAAGCTGGACATGCGCGGCTTGTCGACAATGAAGTCGTCCGGCAGCACGTCGGCCTGATCCCACAGAGCGCTGTCGGTTTTGTCGGATCGCAGCGATTCCGCCACCCGAATGTTCGGGCGGAGCTCGCGCGTGTACCAGCCTCCGTCGCGATAATCAGGGCGGAGGGAGTAGCGTGTCCAGATGACGGGCAGCCCGGCACCGCGCGCCACAGCCGCCAGCCGGTTACATTGATGCGCCGCGGCCACGCAGGTGCCGATGTCCCGCCCCTGGCGGGCCATGCTCCCGCTTGGCGAGCAGAAGGCCTGCTGGATATCGACGAGAATGACCGCGGCGTTGCCCAAGACAATGCTCACTTCACGAATGCCTTGTTCCAGATTTCATTCGTATAGAACTTCGTCGCGTCCGTCGGCTTGAGCATCTTTGCCTCGACCGCTGCAGCGGTCGCGCTCTGCCAGGCCTCAGGGTTATTCTGAAGCAGTTTGTCGCGTCCGTTCGCCATCCATGACGCACTCTCGATGCGGATGCCTTGCAAGGCCGAGCTTGGATTGGACGCCTCCGGAACACTGTATTTCTTGACCGCCGCGAGCAGCTTCGTGATGTCCCCGCTCGCGATCTGGCGCTCGGCGTCCTCGAAGGCGGCGCGGGCACCGATCAGGAACCGCTTCAGCTCTTCGCTCTTCTTGGACACGTTCTCGACCGTCGTGATGTAGACCTGGCCGGGAACGGGGACGACATCGTTGGTCGCGAAATGCACGAACGGCACGTTGCGCGCGGTAAGTTCCGCGACGGCCGCGTTGGTTCCGACGAAGGCGTCGATCTTCTTCTCCTGGACAAGTCCGAACGACCCGGCCGAGGGGCCCACGACCTGGCGCTTCACCGATTTGGCATCGATGTTGTCATGGGCGAGGATGAGTTGCAGGGTCTGGTCGCTCGCCCCGCCGAAGGAGGCAACCCCAATGGTCTTGCCAACCATGTCCTTGGGGCCTCGAATGGGATTGTCAGCTGCGCTGATGATCTGCAGGGGAGCGATATGGGCCACCGTCGCAATGGCCACGACCGGCACGTTGCTGTTTGCCACCGCGTTCATCACGTCGATACCGGCGCCACGGGCCACCAGCGCCTGTCCGCTGAGAAGAAGCTGGATGGCTTGGGACGAACCTTGCGCGGCCTCCACTTTCAGATCGAGCCCAGCGTCTTTCATGAACCCGCCGCCTTCGCCATAGACCATGCCCGTGTAGGCGAGCAGATAGCCCAGAGGCGTGAGAGCGGTGGCCTGAAGGGGCGTGTCGGCGGGCGCCTGAGCGAGGCTGGGCCCGGCCATCGACCCAGTCAAAACGGCGAGAGATAGACTCGTGGTCAGTACGAACTTTACAAAGGAGTGCTTCATCATCGTTCCTCTCTCGCCAGCACCTTGGTTCAGGCACCGGATTTCTCTGATTTTTCAGGTATAGGACGCTGGCTTTACGCTGTTTCTTCGATGCGATGCTCCGAGATCGATTTACACGCCGCGGCGGATCGTTTCTCTAAACGGAAATATTGGCTGACGTTACGAAGGTAAGTCGGACACAGATTGCGATCCATTAGAAAGCCGGTATACACGTTATGCCGGTTCGGCATTGGATGGAGCGTATCGAGCATGGATCTGCGCGAGCTGCAGTACTTCTGTGCCGTCGTGGAGCTCCAGAGCTTCTCCAAGGCGAGCCAGTCATTGCGCATTGCACAATCCGCGATCAGCCGGCAGGTGCAGAAGCTGGAGGCGCGGCTCGGCGTGGAGCTTCTGGTGAGATCCGCTTCCGGCATCGAAATGACAGATGCGGGCCGCTTGCTGTTCGAACGCGCAACCACGATCCTCAGACAGGTCGAAGAGACGCGAAACGATATTCTGGCGCGTTCGCTCAGTCCGGTCGGTGAATTGTCGATTGGCGTGCCTCCGGGCGCCGGCGCGCTCATCGTGCCGCCGCTGCTGCGGCAGTCGAAACACATGTTTCCCAATGTCCGTCTGAAAATCATCGAGGGGATGGGCGAGGCGCTCACCGACAGGCTGAAGCAGAGCTCGGTCTCCATCGGTCTTATCTACGATCCGAAACCCAGTCGCGAGCTTCTCGCCGAGCCTCTGCTCGTGGAGAGGGTTCACGTCTTCGGCCTGCCGGGATCGCGATGCTCGCAGCCCGGGCCCATGGGGATCGAGGACGTGGTGGAGCTGCCGCTGATCATCCATTCCCGGCCACATTACATCAGGACTCTTCTCGACGACGCAACCGCAGAAGCCGGCCTTCGCCTGTCGGTTGCCTACGAGGTGGACAGCCTTTCGGTCATCCGCTCGCTCGTGCAGCAGAAGGAAGGTTACGGCGTGTTGACGCCGGCCGCTGCGCAAGGGCTCCCCGGCGATACAAAGTTTGTCAGCAAGCGCATCATGACATCTGGCATGTCGCTTACGCTCTGCGTCGTTCGGCGCGTCGAGCAGAAGCGCTCATTGATCTCGCAGGAAATCACAAAGTTGATCAAGGACGAGACAAGACGGTTGATCGAGACGGAAGTCTGGCCGGCATCACCGGCCTATGTCGGGGGATAGAACCCGCTGACATTGGCCGTGGCGGGGAACGCCCGCTCGCCCCTCACGAGCCCGAAATCACTTACCTGCGGGGTGCGCGCCCGATTTCCTGCCGGTTTCGTCGCCGTCATATCGGATGACGCTGATCTGGCCGTCGCCTTCGATGAAGGCCTTCTTCACCTGTCCGACATCGTCGATGCCCTGTTGCCTCAGCTGGCTCAGGAGCTCTTCCTTGGTGATCATTTCCTCCCGCATGTTCCGCGCAAGAAGCCGTCCCTCCTTGATCAGCTGCAAAGGAGCCGGACGGGTGAACCTCGCGAATGCCGGAAAGGTGTAGCCGAGCCAGTCGATGGCGTAGTTCCAGAAGACGATCGTCAGGACCAGAAGCGTCCCCTCGGTCACCGACTTGTACTCGGCCGCGATGGCGTTCTGCGCCGCATCGGCGATCAGGACGATCACGAGAAGATCCGCGATCCCGATAACGCCGGATTGCCGCTTCATGAAGAAGCGCAGGATCAGAAACAGCACGATGTACATGATCGTTCCGCGGAGAAAAATCTCCACCAGGGACAGCTCCGGAACAAACACCGATTGCCAGTCGATCATCGCGGACTTCTCCCTTAACCGCCCATCACGGTTCCGCACTCTTCCGAGTTCGGCGGCTGAAGACAAGCCGATCATGGCAGACGGATGGGGGTAACAAACGGTTCGACAGGCTCCACGAGCCATTGAGACCCGCTTCCCGGTGCCGTGACTGCGCGCAGGGGCGCAGCGCGCCTCCATCCGCCAGCATCTCACCCACCGTCATATCCCTGCAATCAAACCGACCTAACAGCAGACCGAAAGGCGCTGTCGCAAGGATGGAACTTTGACTGAGATCGCAATCGACTCCCTCTGCAAGTCCTACGGCAAGACGCCTGCGGTGTGCGGGATCGACCTGGTCATCCCGTCCGGTGAGTTCGTCGTCATTCTCGGACCGTCGGGATGTGGAAAATCGACGCTGCTGCGGATGATCGCCGGTCTCGAGGACATCACCTCCGGATCCGTGGCCATCGGCGGAACAGTCGTCAACGATGTCGAGCCTGGCGCGCGGGGATGCGCGATGGTCTTTCAGAACTATGCGCTCTATCCCCACATGAGCGTCGCCCAAAACATCGGATACGCGCAGAAGATCGCGGGCGTGGGAAAGCGTGAGCGCGAAGCCGCCGTTCTGAGGGTCGCCACCGTCCTCGGGCTGGAAACCCTGCTCGATCGCAAGCCCGGCCAGTTGTCAGGGGGACAGCGCCAGCGCGTCGCCATGGGCCGCGCCATGATCCGCTCGCCGAAAATCTTTCTGTTCGACGAGCCATTGTCCAACCTCGACGCCAAACTGCGGTTGCAGATGCGCCTGGAGATCAAACGGCTGCATCGGGAATTGCGCACCACCAGCGTCTTCGTCACCCACGATCAGATCGAAGCGATGACGTTGGCCGACCGGCTGGTGATCATGAACAAGGGCGTGATCGAACAGGTCGGAACGCCGGATGAGATCTTTCGCCGGCCGGCAAGCCTGTTCGTCGCCGACTTCCTCGGTACGCCGCCGATGAACTTCCTGCCGGCAACCATCGACACCGCGGGAAGGCCGGTTGTGTCAACGAACACGGTCCTGGGCGCCGCGCGCCGCTGGAACCTGCCTGCCGGGACCGACGTCAGGGTCGGCGTCCGCCCCGGTGACATCGGTCTCGCCGAGCTGCCGTCGGCCCACGCCCTGCCGTTCGAGCTGGACATGATCGACGACCTCGGAACGGAGACTCACTGGCACGGCCACGCCGCAGGCTCGCGCCTGTCGATCACTGTGACGCCGGGCGCGCGGCCAGCCCGATCGCCGCTGGCGGTCAGTATCCCCGAGGGGGCGATCCACCTCTTTCGAAACACAGACGGGCGCAGGGTCGACCCCATCAAGTCCACCGAATTTCTACAAGCCACAGGATAGAACACACATGGCCAACGACATCACCTTCGTGCACCTGACAGACCTGCATGTGGGAACGCCGGGCGTCGACGATCCGCACCTTTTCAGCGACACGGGCGCAACGTTGTCGACAATCCTCGACCTCGTTGAATCGGTGACGCCCCGGCCCCGTTTCCTGGTCGCGAGCGGCGATCTCACCAACAGGGGCGACGCTGAGAGTTTTCGCGAATTGAAGCGGATCATGGCGCGGATCGATATTCCGGTGATTTATGCCCTCGGCAATCATGATACCCGGTCGGGCTTTTATGACGGGATGGCCGAGCAACCACATCTGCTCGAGACCCCGTATTTCCACGACCGCGTGATCGACGGCATTCACATCGTCACCCTCGATTCAAGCACCCCCGGCCAGATCGGCGGAACGATCGAGCCGGAGCAATTCATGTGGCTTGAATCCGTTCTCGACACCCATCCTGATCTGCCGAAACTCATCGTGTCCCATCACCCGCCCGCCCTTGGGGATGAGCCCGATCTGGCCCATTGGCGCACCCTGGAATTCGCGGATTCGAAACGCCTCGCGGGCCTGCTCACTGGAAAGCGCGTGATCGGAATCCTGAGCGGGCACATTCACCATGATCGCGTCTCCGTGTGGCATGGCATCCCAGTCGTCGTCGGCATGGGCCAGCACGCCGCGACCGATATCCTGCACACGGAGGTGCTGCGGATGGTCAGCGGCTCGTCGTTCGCCATCGGCACCATTCGCAGCTCCGGCCTGACGGTGGCGTTCGTCCCGCTTCCGTCCGATCGCGCCGAACTCAATCGCTATCCGCTCGACCTTCTCCGCCAGCGAAATGCGATTGCGTCCCTCCCAGCGGCTCATTGACGTGCTTGCGACCACAACTGGAACGAGAATGACCATGCTCAAGAATTTTGCCGGATCGATCGCGCTGGCAGGCGCCATCGCGACACTGTCGGCCACCGCGCTCCACGCGCAGATGGCCGCCAAGGTCGACAAGCCCGTCACCATCACCTTCTACAATTACAATCTCGCCTCGGCGAGCGCGGGCGCCGATGCGACCCGCGATCTCATCCGCGAATTCATGGCCCTCAACCCCAACATCACGGTCAAGGGCGTACCGGTTCCGTCGAACGAGATCCTCAGCCGCGTCCAGGCCGACATGGCCGCCGGACAGCAGCCGGACGTGGCCCAGCTGGTGTTTCGCGACCTGATCTACATTGCCAATGATCTGGGAGCGAATGCGCTCGAGGACATGGTGCCGAAGCAGGAGCTGGCAGCTCACTTCACCGGCATGATCCCGCAGGGCCTCGAACTCGGCAAGGTCGATGGCAAGACCTACGGACTCGCCTATACGTTCTCGACGCCCATCCTCTATTACAACGCCGATCTCTTCCGGCAGGCGGGGCTCGATCCCGACAAGCCGCCGCGGACTTGGGCCGAGGTCAAATCCGCCGGCGAAGCGATCCGCCAGAAGACCGGCAAGCACGGCTTCTTTCCGGGCGCATACGGTCCGGTCGACGGGACGTTCGTCTATCAGGCGATCGCCATGTCGAATGGCGGCCAGGTGCGAAACGGCAACAAGCTCACATTCGCCGATGGCGAGGGCATGGAAGCCGTCAGCATGCTGCGCGAGATGGTCGATAGCGGCGCCCATGCGCGCATCGACGTGGCAAGCCCCGGCGACACGATGGCGAGCGGCAACCTCGGCATGTTCCTCTACACGAGCGCGCTGCAATCCTCGCTGCTGAAATCCGCCGAGGGGAAGTTCGAGCTTCGGGTCGCGGCCATGCCGGCTTTCGGCGAGAAGGCCACGCGTCCCACCAATTCCGGCAGCGCGCTCTTCGTTCTCAGCCAGGATCCGCAGAAGCAGCGGGCATCTTACGAACTGCTGAAGTTTCTCACCGACCGACATGCCTACACGATCATCACCACGAAGATCGGCTACCTGCCGCTTCGGCTCGATATCGTGGACGACCCGAACTATCTCGCCGGCTGGGTCGCCGAGCACCCCATGATCCGGCCCAATCTCGAACAGCTCAATCGCCTGACAGCCAACGTGGCGTTTCCCGGTCCCAATTACCGGCAGGTCGAAAAGATGATGATGGACGGTGTTCGCGAGGCCATTTTCGGCAAGGGCGATGCTGTCAAGACGTTGCAGACCGCGCAGACCGACGCCCAACGCCTCATGCCGCGCTGACGGCGACGCGGGGAGCGGGTGCCCATCCTGCTCCCCACTTTGACAAGGCAACCTCATGACCGATACGACAGCTGGGACGCTCGCCTTTCCGCGTGACAGGGCCCGCCCCCGCTCCACCTCGGGCCGCTGGCACAAACTCAGCACACCGTGGATCTACCTCGCGCCTGCGCTGCTCACGCTCATCGTCTGGGTCTATGCGCCGCTTCTCGAGGCGTTCCAGCTGTCGTTCTACCGCTGGAACATGCTGCCTTCCTCGCCGAAGCGCTTCGTAGGGCTCGACAACTACATCGACCTTTTGACATTGCCCGAGATGCACATCGCCCTCGGCAACACCGCCATCTACATCCTCGGCCTCTTTCCGATGTCCGTGCTCCTGCCGCTGGCAATCGCGATTTTCACGCAGAATCTCGCGGGCCGGGCGCGGACCGTGTATCGCACGCTGATCTTCGTGCCCATGATCATCGCTCCGGTTGTCGCCGCGATCATCTGGCGCTGGGTGCTCAACGAGGATCACGGGCTTCTCAATGAGGCCCTGTCGGGCCTGGGTTTGACCCGGATCGGCTTCCTGATCGACCCGGACTACGCTCTCGGCACCTTGATCTGGATCACCGGCTGGAAGCTCATCGGGTTTTCGACGCTGCTCTTCTCAGCTGCCAATGGCAGCATCAATCCGAGCTATGTCGAGGCCGCGCGCATGGATGGGGCCACCCCGTGGCAGATCACCCGCGATATTCGCATTCCCCTGCTATCCCCGACGATTCTCCTCCTGAGCATGATGACGATCCTGTTCGGCGCCCAATGGAGCTTCACGTACATCAATGTGCTGACCGGCGGCGGGCCGCTGAAGTCGACGACGAATATCTTCTACCTGTTGTGGGATTACGGCTTCGGCAGCCACTCGGTCGGCTGGAGCTCGGCTGCGGGCATGATCGCCTTTGCGGGCTTCACCATCATCGCGCTGGCGTGTCTCCGGCTGATGAAAAGGCACACCGTCTATGACAACTAGTCTCGAGATGACGCTGGCGGCGCCAGCCTCTTCGACCCGCCACGCCAATCCAGCTTCCGTGAAGTGGGGCCGCCTTCTTGTCCACGCGACAATGGTGCTGCTCTGCGTCATTGCGGTGTTTCCGATTTACTGGATGGTCGCATCCTCGTTCAAGGCCGAGAACGAGATCTTCTCGCTCGACCTGTGGCCGCAATCGCCGTCCCTCGACAATTATCGCTTCGTGCTGAACCAGATCCCGATGCTGCGCATGCTCGCAAATACGACCATCGTCGCCGGTGTGACCGCAGCTCTCCACGTGGTCACCGGGCTTTTCGCGGCCTACGCGCTCGTGCGCTGGCGCTTTCCCTTCGCCCGTGTCGTGTACGGTCTGATCGCCCTGTCGTGGCTGGTGCCGTTTCAGGTGACGATGATCCCGAACTACGTGCTCGCATCGAAACTCGGATTGCTCGACACCCTCGCGGGCCTCATCATCCCGCATGCGGCCGCTGCCTTTGCCGTGTTGATGCTCTTCCAGGCGATGAAATCCTTTCCCACCGAGATCATCGAAGCGGCCCGCATGGACGGTGCGGGCCATTGGCGGATCCTGTGGGATATCATCACGCCCAATCTGCGCGCCTCGCTGGCTTCGCTCGCGATCCTGGCGTTCATCTCGGCCTGGAACGAATACTTCTGGCCGCTGCTGCTGTCGCGCAGCATCGAGAACTCGGTCGTTCAGATTGGCCTGCAAATGTTCATGACGCAGGAGGGCAATCTCTGGGGTCCGCTGATGGCCGCCTCGACATTGGCTAGCCTTCCCATTCTCCTCGTCTATGGTGTCCTGCAGCGGCAGGTCATTGAATCGTTCATGAAATCCGGATTGAGATAATGGTCGACGAACAGCCTTCGCGGGTTCTCGCACTTGATGGGACACACAACGTCCGGGACATCGGCGGCTATCCCATCCAAGGCGGCGGCCAGACGCAGTGGCGGAAAATTCTGCGGGGTGATGGCCTGCACCTGATGAGCGGGCCGGCCCAGGATGACCTGCTGGCCATGGGCGTTCGCACGATCGTCGATCTTCGTAACGCCGCTGAGCTCGAGGCCGAGCCGAACCCCTTCGCGACGCGGCAGGATGTAACCTATCACAATATCCCGCTGTTCAGCGCGCTCGCGCCGATCCACCTTGCACAGGAGGCAGCAAGCGGCCCGGCCTTCAGCATGGGCGTGCGCTACCGCCAGGCGCTCGACCAGTGCCAGGAGCGCATCCTTCTCGTCATGCAGGCAATCGCCAGAAGCCGCGATGGCGCGGTCCTGTTCCATTGCAGCGCAGGGAAGGATCGCACGGGCGTGATCGCCGGACTTCTCCTGTCAGCGGCCGGCGTCGACGATGAGATGATCGTCAGCGACTACGCGCTCACGCAGGAGGTTGCGGGCACGCTTCTTTTGCGGTTGCGGAGCAACGCGGTCGCGCGCGGCATCGCGGAGGCTCATGCCGATCGGTTCCTCGCCTGCGATCCATCGTTCATGAGAACGACGATCTCCCATCTCACGCAGACCTATGGCGGAAGTCGGCCCTACCTGACAACCATCGGATTGAGTAACAGCGACCTCGGCGCAGTGGTCCAGAAACTCACGCACGCCTGAGGCCCAGATTCCCGCCGACAAGCGGGAGGGTTGCCGACGGCCGGCACTACGCCAAGCAATCGCATGACGCAGGAAGCCGTCTGCAGAATTGCCAAGCATGATCCGGCGACTTACAGTCGCAGGGCCAAGCTTCCGATTTCGGCGCGTGCTGTTATCCCATGACAAGCTGTCGCGTTCGGTTGTCCTTCTCGCACCATCCATCAGCGCCCCCAATCTCACGGAGATCCACGTGTTCAAGAAACTGACGACGACGCGGCTTTACGGACTCTCCGTGACGGCGGCGCGAGCGCCCGCTTTGGCTGCGGCCGTGGCACTGTCCGTCGCTGGCTGCGCATCTTTCGCCGAGAAGAGTCCTGTTCCGATCGTGGCGCCGACGCAGCTGGATATCGCGAACCTCAAGCCGTCGGGCAAAGTTTCTCTCACCGAGGTGTTTATCGGCGGCGCAGGCGTTGGCCGCGGTGTCCTCACGTTTGGTGGAAAGCCATATCCCTTCCGATTGGTCGGCACCGTCATCGGTCCTGGCAGCGTCTCGAAGCGACAGGTCACAGGCGAGGTCTACAAGCTGAACGCCCTTTCGGATTTCTCCGGCATCTGGGTCGAGGGCACGGGACCGATCGGCCTCGAGACTGCTGGGCGGAGCGAGCTCTGGCTTGAGAACAAGGCAGGCGTGATCATGCATCTGGTTGGCCAGAGCGAAGGCATGACCCTGAGCCTCGGCAAGGACGAGGTCCTGATCGAACTCAACAAATAGGCGCGGCGCCAGACACCCTGACTGCCGGCTGATGCGCCGGCAGTTTGTCGACGGTCGGTCCTATGCCAGATAGTCGTGCATCACCCGGCCGTAGGGGAGCGTGAAATCCACCACCTGATGCCGCCCGCCGACGATGCGGCGGACCGGCAGGTCGGCGACCCGGCAATTGACGTGGGGGATGAGATGCAGGCGCGCCGCGCCGTCCCAGGCCCCGCGCACATGGATGTCCTCCAGCCTGTAGCCGACCAGCTGGGCGATCTTCGGCGTGCCGTCCACATCCGGGATGAGTTTCAGATTCACGTTGAGCTTGCCCAGACCCTTGGCAACCTCGTCCGGGTTCAGGGTGATGTGCTTGTAGGCCATGGTCCCCATGGCGACGCGTTCGTCGTCATAGTGAAGTGTGCCCGTGAGGGTATCCTTGATGACCTTCAGGCGGGGGACGCCGTATTTCTTCGGGAAACCCCAGATCTCGCGACCGGCGGTGATGGGCGGTTCATCGTCGAGATACATCTGCACCGAGAAATTGCACGGCTCGCCGTTATAAGTCGCGAGGATGCCGCTTCCACTTTCCTCGTAATCGCCGAAGCCGGTGCTGTCCGGCATCTTCATCCATTCGTAGAAGGCGAGATTGCCCGGTGCGGGCTCCAACGGCTCCGGCAAGGCGGCGCGGAGGGCCTCGGGATCGGTCTCATAGGTGACGATGAGATATTCCCGCTGGGCGAAACGATAAGGTCCGCGCGGATAGCTGGGGCTGAAGACCGGCATCGACGTCGCATTGAGAATTTCGTCGCGGTTCACACTCGTACTCCCCAGGGACCGACTCCGCGTCGATCTAGGCAGTGACGTTGAGGCAAGTCAAATCCTGAGCGCGATTGCACTGTCCTGCGCGAACGGTCGCATCCGTGCACAATCCGTGTCTCTCGTCCCTGCGGCTGCGCAGAGTTGGAGGCGCGACAGTCCCGGCTACTTCATCTTCACCGCGATGATCTCCACGGGTGCGATCAGCCCGCGCTGGAGGGCATCCATGACGTTGGCGAGCCGCTCCTTGGTAGCCGGACCCATGAGGGTGTGAAGACCGAGCGGCGGAACACCGTTGCGCTCCGCGTTCTCCCGCATCTCGCGCCCGAGCTGAAGCGCGAAGGCACTGCGGTCGCGCTCCTTGGCGATCTCGAATCCTGCTGCGGTCAGAAGCTGCCTGTAGGTCTCGGGCGTCTCGACAAAGCTTGTCTCGGCCGTGTGGGCCCAGGGCATCGGATAAGGCAGCGGGTCGGGACTTGCGCGCATGATGTCGTAGACACCGAACCGCCCACCCCATTTGAGCACTCGTCGCGCTTCGCCAAAGAGCGTCGCCTTGTCGGCAATGTTCATGCCCACATGAATCAGCGTTGCCACATCGAAGGTCTCGCTGTCGTAAGGCAGCGCCAACCCGCTGCCGGTCTGGAAGTTGACCTGATCGGCCAGGCCGCAGCGCCGTGTCAGGCTCTCGGCGACCTGGACGAACTCGTCCGTGAGGTCGATGCCGGTCACGCGGCAACCATGTGCCTTCGCGAAATAGCGCGCCGGCCCGCCGATCCCGGCGCCGATGTCGAGAACCGTCATGCCTGGCGACAGGTCGAGTTGCTTTGCCAACTCCACCGTCTGCGCGAGCCAGCCGAGGTGGAATTCGTCTGCTGCCGACAAATCGGCGGTGTCGAGGTGGTCGACATCCTTGCCGGTGGACGCCAGCGCGCCGAGAATGGCGCCCTCGAGCGACCCATGGGTGTAGTGTCGTGCCACGTCCCGTTCGATATCCATGACGCGTCCCTCGGTGCATCGGGGCGCGATGAGCACGCCTCGGCCGGCTGCCATGATCAGGCGAGCGGGATGATACGCCATCTGACCGGTCCGCGCGGCTGCAATTGCGGCTTAGCGGCGATGCCCAACGCGTGGATCGCACCTTACCGTAAAGTCACCACACTCGGTGGATAGCCCATTGCCGTACAGGAGATGTCCATGACGGAACTGATGTCCGATCTTGCCCCGGTGGCCGCGATGATGTTCGTGGCGGCCTGCGTGCTGTGGCTGGCCTGGCGCGCGATCCGGGGGCTCTTCCGCTCGGGGGATGGGCCATCGCACCAGCGGGCGGACCCGGACTTGTCCCGGCAGGAACCCGTCCTCGGAGCAGCTTCCTCGGTCACGACGACCACGTCCACGATTCCGGACGCTGCCGATGTCCTCGCACTGAAAGCCAGCATCGACGCCCTGACCCGCCAGATCGGTGCCCTCGAGAAGCGGTTGTCGCCTGCCAACACCAACGTGCCAACCACCCTCTCCCCGCCTTCATCGCCCGACGCCGGGACCAGTCCGGTGCGCGCCGACGCGCCAAAACCGGCCATTCCTCTCGTGGTGGCGGACCGCCGGATCTAGGAATGTCAGTCAGTCGTCGATGGAGATGGAAAAAAGCTCATAGCCGGCGCCGTTGCTCACCCGCACCATGGCGACGGTCGGACCTGCCGCATGGGGCCTGCGCGCGAGCGTGAAGATGCGCTGCGCAACCGCCTTGGCCGCGTCAAAGGACTCGGCTCGCACCATCCTGCGCCGGATGATGCCGCCCCCGTCGGCCTCGGGCGCAACTGTTTCAATTCGGTAGATTTCCTGCGACACGCGATTTGCTCCGGGGAGCCGGTTCTAGGCGATCAAACCCTGAACGCCAACCAGGTTTCGCGAGCCGATGTCGTGGCTGAACACGAAAACGCCGCGCTCTGGCGAAGAGCGCGGCGTCGGATCAGAGGCGTTTAGCGATAATAGACGCGGCGGGGATAGACTGGCCGGGCGTAGGCAGGACGGCCCGGATAGTACCGGCGCGGTGCAGCATAGCGGCCGCGATAATGGCCCCGGCCGTAATAGCGCTGCGGCCCATAATGGCGAGGCGCTGCGTAGCGGCGGCGCGGGCCATGATAATATTGCGCGTATTGGACGGACGATTTGACCCCTTCGGCGAGCTCGACCGCTGAACGAGCAGGTGCCGCTGACGCCGCAGAGGCCTGAAGACCAAGGCCGCCCACAACAAGTGCTGCAGCCAATATCAAACGTTTAAACATGTTAACTCCTCTAGGTCGGCTTCGATACTGCCTTCCACGGAGTGAACCAAGCCTGAATACTGCGCTTGGTTCCAATTTTCCTTTCTAATTATTTTTGATGACCGGTTACGCCTGATGTCATGCCCACGGACGTCCCCGGGGATTCTGCCACCCCTGCCAGCAGAATCATCGCCATTCACCTCGTTTGAAGGGCAAACTTGACCTTGAGGAAACAGCGCGCGAATGTCCCTCAAGATCCATGGGAGGGCTATGAATATGACGAAATTCCTGTCGACCGCCGTCGTCGTGACGGTGGCGTTGCTGGCTTCGGCCTGCGTGAGCACGGTCGAGCAAAAAGAGAACATGCTGATTGCCGCAGGCTTTCAGGTGAAGGTCGCCGACACGCCGGACAAGATCGCAGCCTTGACGGCCTTGCCGCCGCACAAGTTCCAGATGAAGAACCAGGGTGGACAGGTCGTCTATCTGTATGCGGACCCGACCATCTGCAAATGCCTCTATTTCGGCACCGCCTCGGCCTTCCAGGCCTATCAGCAGATGGCCTTCGACCAGCGCCTCGCCGACCAGAAGCTGATGACAGCCACGATGATGCAGGATACCCAATGGAACTATTGGGGCGCCTGGGGTCCCTGGTACTAGGATCACGGGTCACCCGATAACCAACCTCCCCCGCCGTGGTCAGCCCGGCGGGTTTTTTTTGACCGCGACCCGGCCTATTGTGCGCGCGCTTCCCCGTCGTCATAGGTTTCGCATCCCGACCGGGCGGAGCGATCCATGTCCTTCCTCATTACCGATCCCGACGATCCGCGGATCGAAGCCTACCGGGCGATCCGCGAGAGAGACCTCGTGGGACGCCATCAGCGCTTCGTCATCGAGGGCGAGGTGGTGCTGCGCGTGGCGGCACGCCAACCTACCCTTTCGATCGAATCCGTTCTCCTCTCGGAAAACCGCATCGACGCGCTCCGCGATGTCGTCGACACGCTGCCGGTCGAGTGCGCCGTCTATATCGCGGGCCGCGCCGTCATGGACGCCATCGTGGGATTCCCGATGCATCGGGGAATCCTGGCGGTCGCTGCGCGCCCTGTCCTGCCCTCGCCAGCCGCCCTTCTCGCGACACTTCCGGCGCAGGCGCTGGTCGTCGGCCTGATCGGCATCGCCAACCATGACAATGTGGGCGGCATCTTCCGCAATGCTGCGGCCTTCGGCGCGGACGCGGTGCTGCTCGACCCGACCTCCTGCGACCCGCTCTATCGCAAGGCGATCCGGGTATCGGTGGGCGGCGTGCTCGTCGTGCCCTTCGCGCGCAGCCCTTCGGCAACGCAGATGGCGGACCATTTGACGTCCGCAGGCTTCGAGATCCTGTCCTTGTCGCCTTCAGGCCGGGAGCCGTTATCGTCCCTGCGTCGGGGCGAAAAAACGGCCCTTCTGCTGGGAGCCGAGGGGCCGGGATTGCCGGACGCGATCCTGTCCCGCAGCCGCACGATTTCCATCCCCATGCGCGGCGGATTCGACTCCCTCAACGTGGCGACGACGAGCGGCATCGCGCTCCATCACCTGGCCGGCGCGGCCGGCAACGGGGATCCGCTCGCCGTTTCGTGAAAGGCCACGCTCTTGTTTCAAGCGCATCCCCCACTAGCGTTCACTCCGTCATTGACGGGAGATAACCATATGACCTTGACCCGCCGCGCCATCATGGCCAGCTCTGCGCTGGCAGCGACCCATTTTGCCAGCGCCGCGCACGCGCAAACTCCGGCAGCTCCTGCTGCATCCGCCGGAAATCCGTCGGTTGCGCAGGCTCCGGGCTTCTACCGCTACAAGGTCGGCGACATCGAGGTCACGGCGATCAATGACGGGTTCGCCAAGCGGCCCCTCGAGGGATTCATCAAGAACGCGGAACTGCCGCAGGTTCAGCAGGCGATGAAAGAGGCGTTCCTGCCTGCGGATGCGCTGTCGATCACCTTTACGACCCTGGTGCTGCGCCAGAACGGCCGCGTGACCGTGATCGATACGGGGAACGGTGATTCAGGCGCGCCTACCTCCGGCACCTGGATGGCGAATTTCAAGGCCGCCGGGTTCGATCCGGCCCAGGTCGACACCGTGGTCTTCAGCCATTTTCACGGCGACCACATCAACGGCTTTCGGCTGAAAGACGGAACGGCCGTGTTCCCCAAGGCGGAAGTGATGGTGCCGGCGACCGAATGGGATTTCTGGATGGACGACGCCAAGATGGCGCAGGCACCGGACGGCATGAAAGGCGCCTTCCAGGGCGTGCGCCGGGTTTTCGCGCCCATCGCCAAGGACGTGAAGCGCTATGAGGCCGGCAAGGAGATCGTGCCCGGACTGACGACCGTGGCGGCCCCGGGACACACGCCCGGACACACCGCTTTCGTCCTGGCGTCCGGCAACGGCAAGCTGATGGTCATGTCCGACCTCACCAACCATCCGGCCCTGTTCGTGCGCAACCCGGATTGGTCCGCCATCTTCGACATGGATGCCGACCAGGCCCGCGCGACGCGTCGCCGGATGCTGGACATGGCGGCCACCGAGCGGGCCCAGGTGGCCTTCTACCATGCGCCCTTCCCCGCGACTGGCTTCATCGCCAAGGATGGCAACGGGTATGCGTTCGTGCCGGTGCAGTGGAGCTCTGCCCTCTAAGGACAGCCCCAAGACGGGCGAACCGCACGGTTCGCCCGCAACGGCCGTATAGACGCACCCGGTCCACTTCATGCTATGCCACTTGGACATCGTGCCGGTTCGCACGATCCGCGAGTGAGGAATTCTCGGCATGGCGCGTCGATTCAAACACGTAGCGTTCGTGGCCAGCCCTGCGCAGGAAGCGCAGGCGGCCCTGCGAAGCCTGGAAGCGCTCTACCCCAACGTTCCGCCCGATGATGCCGACGTGGTGGTGGCGCTCGGCGGCGACGGATTGATGCTGCGCACGTTGCATCGGTTCATGGGCAGCGGCACACCGATCTACGGCATGAACAAGGGCACGGTCGGCTTCCTCATGAACGAGTTTCGCGAGGATGCCCTGTTCGAACGGCTCGAGGCCTCGCTGCGCAGCATTGTCCATCCACTGTTGATGGTCGCCCAGGACGTTGCAGGGCAATCCCACACCGCCCGGGCCATCAACGAAGTGTCGATGCTGCGCCAGACCTATCAGGCCGCCAAGCTGCGCATCAGCGTCGATTCCCAGGTCCGCCTGACAGAGCTCAGCGCCGACGGGATTCTCGTGGCGACGCCCGCCGGCTCGACCGCCTACAATCTCTCCGTCAACGGCCCGATCCTTCCCCTGAACGCGCCGCTTCTGGCGCTGACGCCAATCTCGGCGTTCCGCCCGCGGCACTGGCGCGGCGCATTGCTGCCCGATTACGCCCGCATCCAGATCGACGTGCTTGAGCCCGAGGAGCGGCCGGTCAGCGCGGTGGCGGATCACACGGAATTTCGCGACGTGGCCAGCGTCCATGTCTCCATGGACCGCAGCATCGATCTGGTACTGCTGCACGACCCTGGGCACGGGCTGGACGAACGCATCCTGCGCGAACAGTTCGGACACTGAGACGGCAAGGAAACGACAATGGACGATGCGCAACGCCACCCCCGCGGGGGCTTGTATTTCGAGGATTTCGTGATCGGCTCGACCATCTCGCACCGGCTGACGCGCACGGTGACGCAGATGGACAACATGCTGTTCTCCAACATGACGCTGAACCCGCAACCGCTCCACATTGACGCGCATTTCTGCGCCACGGAGACGGAGTGGGGACGGCCGCTGATGAACTCGCTCTTCACCCTCGGGTTGATGATCGGAATCTCCGTCAACGACACGACGGTGGGAACGACCATCGCCAATCTCGGCATGACCGACGTGACGTTCCCCAATCCCTTGTTTGAAGGCGACACGATCAACGCCACGACGGACGTCGCGGCCAAGCGCGAGTCGAAATCGCGGCCGGATGCCGGGATCGTCGATTTCATCCATCGCGCCTACAAGCAGGACGGAACATTGGTCGCCCAGTGCCGCCGGCAGGCTTTCATGCGCAAGCGGCCAGCGCCTGATGCGGGGAGAGCCTGATGCGCTCTCTTCTGTTCGTCCCGGGCGACAGCCGGACAAAACTCGACAAGGCCCTGAACGCGGGCGCTGATGCGCTGATCATCGACCTTGAGGATTCCGTCGCGCTCGACTCCAAGGAGACAGCCCGCGACGTCGCCGCGTCCTTCCTCGACGAAATGGCGGGCGTTGCCGACCGGCCGCGCCTCTATGTCCGCGTGAACGGTCTCACCACGGGATTGATCGAGGCAGACCTCGATGCGGTGATGAAAGCCGGTCCCGACGGCATTGTGCTGCCCAAAGCGGTGGGCGGGGCCGATGCCGCGCATCTGGGGGCAAAGCTCGCCGTGCGCGAGGCGGAGTTCGGCCTGCCCGATGGCGCCACGCGGATCCTTGCCATCGCGACCGAGAACGCGGCCGGTGTCTTCGCGCTCGGCACCTTTGCGGGTGCCAGCCATCGCCTGGCGGGTCTGACATGGGGCGGGGAGGATCTGTCCGCCGATCTCGGCGCGGAAACGAACCGACATGCGGACGGGTCCTACACGGATCCCTATCGCCTCGCGCGCGCATTCGCGCTGATGGGGGCGGCTGCGGCGGCGGTCGATGCGATCGATGCGGTCTATACGCGCTTTCGCGACCTCGAGGGCCTCAGCGCCGAATGCCGCGATGCCCGCCGCGATGGGTTCGTGGCGAAGATGGCCATCCATCCGGCGCAGATTCCGATCATCAACGAGGCGTTCGCCCCGACCGAGGAAGCGCTGGCCCATGCCCAATCCGTCATCGACGCGTTCAACGCGCAGCCTGGCGCGGGCGTCGTCGGCGTCGGAGGCGAGATGCTCGACAGGCCGCACCTGCTGCGGGCCGAGCGGCTGCTGCGGCGGGTGGCGCGATAAGCGCGCCTCCTGCCCTCACCCTCCCGGCCGGGTGATCGAAAACTTGGTCGCTTCCGTCGCGACGAAGTAATCCCGGTAGCCCGACCGGGCGATCGGCTGCATGGCCGCAGTGTCCACGAGACCATCGACGATGAAGCGATCATCGATGAAGATGCCCACCACCTGGCCGATCACCAGATAATTGCTCGGTTCACCCCCATCGAGGGGAACCAGCGGGATCGTCCGGAGCCATTTGCATTCGAGCGCCGCCAGCGCATCGGCCACACGCGGAGGTTTGACCATGCGCGAGGGCGTGGATGCCAGACCGGCGTGGATCATCTCGCTCTCACCACGCGGCAGGGTGGCGGAGGTGAGGTTCATGGCGTCGCGCAGATCGTAGGTGGCAAGATTGCAGACGAATTCGCCCGTTTCCTCGATGAACGTCACCGCATCCTTGCGACCGTTGGACGAGAACGCCACCATCGGGGGCCTTTCCGATACGGCATTGAAGAACGAATAGGGCGAGAGATTGATCGCGCCCTCGGCGCTCATGGCCGTGATCCAGCCGATCGGTCGCGGCGTCACGATGGCCTTGAAGGGATCGTGCGGCAGGCCGTGGGCATTGGTGGCGGTCTCGTAGAACATGGGCGCGCCTAGAGGTAAGTGACGATTTCGGCGAGATCCGGCCGGGGACGGTCCGTCGGCGTCTCGAGCGGGGTGCCGATATGGATGTAGCCAGCGATGCGTTCCTGCGGCTGAAGGCCGAGGCCGTCGAGGACGCGCCGGTCGAAGGCTGCCCATCCGCTGAGCCAGATCGCGCCAAAACCCATGGCGGTGGCGGCGTTGAGCAGGTTCATGCAGACCGCGCCCGCCGACAGGATCTGCTCCCATTCGGGTATCTTGGGGCTGTTCTTGGGGCTCGATACCACCGCGATCACCAGCGGAGCCTGCGCGAACCGCTTCCGCTCGGTTTCCACCTTGTCGGGCTCGGCCTGCGGGTTGTCGGCCAGGAAGGCTGCGGCGAGTTGATCGCCGACCCGATGGCGCGCCTCGCCGGCGATCACGATGAACCGCCAGGGCACCAGACGACCGTGGTCCGGAACGCGTGCGGCCACCGTCAGCAGCGATTCGACGGCGTCCTTGTCAGGACCCGGCTCGCCGAGCCAGCGGGCCGCCACCGAACGGCGCTTCCGAAGGGTTGCCATACTATCATTCATGGTAGCTTCATCCGTCGGCGATAATGTGAAACAATGATCTCGGGTACCCAAAAACGCCAAGAGATCAGGGCAGTGCCAGCCTGCCTTTGTCTCGCCGTTAATCCGGTTCAGGAGCGTTGGGATCCCGTTGGGGGAGCCGTTGCCGCGTCTCGACGGCAAGGGATGTATAGGGGGAGTGTAGCAACACGCCAAGCAGGTTTCGGCCTGGGCAAGCAGCACCTGCCACGACGGCAGCGCCGCGCGGCCCGGGAACTTTCTCGCCTGCTCCGATGACAATTTTTGGCGACATGCTGCTTCTGGACAGTCAATGCGTATGGTTTCACAGGCATCCGACGGGATTTCGCAATCCCGCATCTGGTCGACACGTCACACCCTGATCGCGCTTTCGGCCATTCTCGCCGTCTGGGCCGTCGCAGCCCTGGTCTGGCCGCTCACCGGCACCGTCGTCCCGTGGGATTCCAAGAACCAGTTCTATCCGACCCTGCGTTATCTCGGCGCCGCGTTGGCCCATGGCGAACTTCCCCTCTGGAATCCCTACCATTTCGGCGGCCACCCCTCGGCGGCCGATCCGCAATCGCTGCTCTTCACCCCCACCATGCTGTTGTTCGGCTGGCTCATCCCTGAGCCCTCGATGCAATTGTTCGATGCGGTGGTGTTCGCCCATTTCCTGCCCGGCGCCCTGGCCTTCGTGCCATTGTTCAAGCGGCGCGGCTGGCATCCGGCCGGAGCCGTGTTGGCGGCGATCGTCTTCATCCTCGGCGGCTCGGCCACGGCGCGCCTGCAGCATACGGGCATCATCCTCAGCTACGGCTATTTTCCCCTCGCGCTGCTGCTGCTCGAGGAGGCGCTCGACCGCCGCTCGTTCCGCATCGGCGCTCTGTTTGCGCTCATCGCGGCCGTGATGGTGATCGGGCGGGATCAGGTGGCATTCCTGTGCGCCTTGACCCTGATCGCGGTGGCCGGCCACCGCATCTGGACCGCCCCCAGGCCGCTCGCCTACCTGCGCTCCCGCGGTCCGCTTCTGGTCATGATGGCCTTCATCGGCGGCGCACTGCTGGCGGTGCCCGTGGTCCTCACCATGCAGTTCCTCGCCACCTCGACCCGTCCGTCCTTCGGCTACGGCGTCGCCGCGATGGGGTCCCTGCCGCCGGAGAGCCTTGCCACCATCCTGTTCGGCAATGTGTTCGGCTCCCTGCGCTGGACCTATGATTACTGGGGACCGGACTGGCATTCCCTGGCCGAGGGGACCTGGACCGACCGCGCCACCAACTATCTCTTCATCGGGACGATCCCGGCCCTGCTGCTGCTCTGGCACGGGGTGGCCGGCGGACGCCTCTTCGCGCGGGAGTTCCGGTTCTTCCTGGTGGTCGGGATCATCGCCATTCTCTACGCGCTGGGCCGCTACACGCCCGGATTCGAACTGGTGTTCGATCACCTCCCAGGCGTCGATCTCTATCGCCGTCCGGCCGACGCGACCTTCCTCATCAACATCATTCTGGCCTTCGCGGTCGGCTATCTGGTGCACCGCTACGTCACCGACGGCCTGCCACGCTGGAATGCGGCCGCTCTCGGCAAATTCCGGGTCGCCCTACCCATGCTCTCCATCGGGCTTGTGATCGCGGCCATTGCCAGCGCCATGGTCTTTGCCCTGAGAGCCGGCCAAGGCGCCGCATCGATGCGCGAAATCGGCTTCGGCCTGCTGGCCGCAACTTTCGCGATGCTGGCGCTCAGCCGGTTCAGCAACACCCCGCGCCTGCGCCTGGCCGCTGCCGCGATGGTGATTGCCCTGACCGGCGGCGAGCTGATCGGACGGCACGCGGCCTCCGCCCTCAATGCGGAACCGGCCGAGCGCTATGCGGTGTTCCAACAGCTCCCACCCGAACAATTGCAGGGCCTGCAGATCCTCAAACGGGAACTCGCGGAGCGGAACGCGGAAGGCGACCATCCGCGGGTCGAGATCCTCGGCCTCGGCGGCCCCTGGCAGAACGCCTCGATGGTGCTGCAGCTGGAGGACATCATCGGCTACAACCCTTTGCGGCTGGCGGATTACGAGCGCGCGATCGGCCCAGGCGAGAATGCCGAGGATCCTAACCTGCGCACCTTCCCGGCGACCTTTCGCGGCTACAAATGCCGGCTGGCGGGGCTTCTCGGCCTCGAATACCTCGTTCTGGACCGCCCCATCGAGCGGATGCCCCGTCACTTTCCCCGGCTGACGGGGGCCGAGGTCGTCTATGGCACCGGCAAGATGTGGGTCTATCGCCTCAACACCTCGAGCCCGCGCACCTATCTCGCCCACCATGTGACGCCGGTGGATTCCGAAGCCGTGCTCGATCAGGAGGAGTTGCCCGAATTCAATCGGGAAACCGAGGCGCTGATCGACGATCGCAGCGTCAAGCTCCTCAAGGCGCAATATTCCGCCGCTCCCACAACGCCATCAGCGGTGCCCTCGGGTCTTGCCGGTGAAGCGCGCATCACCAGCTATCAACGCAACGCCGTCGCGATCGAGGTGAACAGCGAGACGGCCGGCGTTCTGGTCCTGCACGACATCTATTATCCAGGCTGGGAAGTGACCGTGGACGGAGTGCGTCAGCCGCTGCTGAAGGCCAACCTGCTGTTCCGGGGCGTCGAAGTGCCCGCCGGCAAACATCGGGTCGCATTCGAATTCCGCCCCATTTCTTTTGATAATCTGATGGCTGCGGCCTCCGAACTGGTGGCCAGCGAGCTCCCGCCCATCAAGACCGCCGAAATCCCGCGGGTCCGTTGACGGCCCCAAACCTGAAGTCCGATTTGTGAAAACCCGCTCTGCCGCCCTGATTGTCGCCTGCCTGCTCGGATCCGGAAGCGCCTTTGCCCAACAGGCGCCCGCTGTGCCGTCGCTGATGCAGAACTCGCCGCCCATTCCGGTCGGTCAGGTGCAGGTCAACGCCAATGCGGCTTTCGCCGAAAGCGGACAGCCGATCAAGTCGGGCCTCGTCTGGCGGGTCTATGAGGATCGCGGGGACACGATCCAGCCGACCATCGTCACGCGCTCGTCCAGCCCAACGCCCAGCTTCACCCTCGCACCCGGCAATTACATCATCCACGTCGGCTACGGCTTTGCGGGGGCGTCGAAACGGATCAGCGTCCAATCCGGCAGCCTGTCCGAGCGCCTGACCATCAGCGCCGGGGCCCTCCGGCTGAAAGGGGCGGTCGGCGACACCCCGATCCCGGGACAGCGCCTGTCCTTCTCGGTCTATGTGCCGCTCGCCCAGAATTCAGAAGGCAGGCTCGTGCTTGCCAACGGCAAGGCCAACGATCTCATCCGCCTGCCCGAGGGCACCTACCACGTGGTGTCGACCTATGGAGATGCCAACGCCATCATGCGCTCCGACCTCAAGGTCGAGTCCGGCAAGGTGACCGAGGCGACCCTCAACCATCGGGCCGCGACCGTGACGCTGAAGCTCGTGGGTGCTGCGGGCGGCGAGGCCTTCGCGGGCACCGCCTTCAGTGTGCTGACCCCCGGCGGCGACGTGATCCGCGAGGCGATTGGCGCCTTCCCTTCGGTCACATTGGCCGAAGGCGACTACGTGCTGATTGCCCGGCACGAGGGCAAGGTCCGCACCCGCGAATTCAAGGTCGAGAGCGGGCTGGACCGCGACATCGAGATCATCGCGACGCCTTGAAGACTGACTGGCAGTCCCGACGACGCGGGGCGTCCCCACCGGTGAAGCCACCGGCAGGGATTTGGTGTGGCCTCAGACGAGCGTTCCGGCCACCACGTGGTGGCCGTCGAGGGTGAGATCCTGCTCGGGCTCGGCGACCTCCGCGGCCATCCGTTTGAGATCCGGCGTCACCGCCTCGTCGACCAGCGTCCTGATGGCCTCGTCGAGGGTCATCGTGGTCTGGTTCGGGCTGCCGAGGCGGCGGATCGAGACGGTCCTCTCGGCCGCTTCCTTCTTGCCCACCACGAGAAGCACCGGCACCTTGGCGAGCGAATGTTCGCGCACCTTGTAGGTGATCTTCTCGTTGCGCAGATCCGCGTTGACCCGCAGGCCGGCCTTGTCGAGGGCCTTCACGACCTCGTTCGCATAAGAATCGCCTTCCGCCGTGATCGTGGCCACCACCGCCTGGACGGGCGCCAGCCAGAGCGGGAAATGCCCGGCGAAATGCTCGATCAGGATGCCGGCGAAGCGCTCCATCGAGCCACAGATCGCCCGGTGGACCATGACGGGGGTTTTCTTCTGGCCGTCATTGTCGACGAAGAACGCGCCAAAGCGCTCCGGCAGGTTGAAATCGACCTGGGTCGTTCCGCATTGCCAGTCGCGCCCGATGGCGTCGCGCAGGACGTATTCGAATTTCGGGCCGTAGAAGGCGCCCTCGCCGGGATTGATCGCCGTCTTGATCCGTCCGCCGGACTGATCCTCGATCTGCTGCAACACACGGGTCATCACCGCCTCGGCGTGATCCCACAGATCGTCGCTGCCGACGCGCTTGTCGGGGCGTGTGGAGAGTTTCACCACGATATTGTCGAAGCCGAAATCCGCATAGGTCGACAGGATCAGATCGTTGATCTTGAGGCATTCCTCGGCCAGTTGATCCTCGGTGCAGAACACATGCGCATCGTCCTGCGTAAAGGCGCGCACGCGCATCAGGCCGTGCAGCGCGCCTGAGGGCTCGTAGCGGGAGACGGCGCCGAATTCGGCCATGCGCAGCGGCAAATCGCGGTAGGATTTCAGCCCGTGCTTGAAGATCTGCACGTGCCCCGGGCAGTTCATTGGCTTGATGGCGAAGACGCGGTCATCCTCCGTCTTCGTGACGAACATGTTCTCCCGGTACCAGCCCCAATGGCCCGAGGTCTCCCACAGGGCCTTGTCGAGGATCTGGGGAGCGTTGACCTCCTGGTAATCGCCCTTGAGACGGCGGCGCATGTAGGAGATCAGCGCCTGGAACAGGGTCCAGCCCTTGGGGTGCCAGAACACGACGCCCGGCCCTTCCTCCTGGAAATGGAACAGGTCCATCTCACGGCCGAGGCGACGATGGTCGCGCTTTTCGGCTTCCTCCAGCTGCAGCAGATAGGCGTCGAGATCCTCCTGCGAGGCGAAGGCCGTGCCGTAGATGCGGGTCAGCATCGGGTTGTTGGAATCCCCGCGCCAATAGGCGCCGGCGACCTTCAACAGCTTGAAGGCGCTGCCGATCTTGCCGGTCGAGGTCATGTGGGGGCCGCGACAGAGATCGAACCACTCGCCCTGCGCGTAGATGTTGAGGTTCTGGCCCTCGGGGATCGCGTCGATCAGTTCCAGCTTGTAGGCCTCGCCCTTGTCGGCAAACACCTGCTTGGCCTTCTCGCGGGTCCACACGTCCTTGGTGAAGGGGCGATCCTTGGCGATGACCTCGCGCATCTTGGCTTCGATGGCGACGAAATCCTCGGGACTGAACGGCTCGGGCCGGGCGAAATCGTAGTAGAACCCGTTCTCGATCACGGGGCCGATAGTGACCTGCGTTCCCGGGAACAGCGCCTGGACCGCCTCGGCCAGCACGTGAGCGGCGTCGTGGCGGATGAGTTCGAGCGCGCGCGGATCGTCCCGGGTCAGGAACTCGATTTTCGCGTCCCGATGGATCGGATCGGCGAGGTCGACGACGGTGCCGTCGAGCGCCATCGCCACCGTGCGCTTGGCCAGCGACTTGGCGATGCCTTCGGCGATGGCGCGGCCGGTAATGCCGGGAGCAAATTCGCGGGCGGCGCCGTCGGGGAATGTGAGGGTAATCATGGCAACGGGTCTCCTTGCTCACTCCTGCCAACAAAGCAGGTAAGCGGGCCGACGGATCGATGATGAGAAAGCGAAATCAGCCGCCGTCAGGTTCGACTGCTTCGCAGATGATCGCGGGGGCATTGACGCCACGCCAGCGACCATAGGCCCACGGCTTATACCAGGCTGCCGTTTCGGGCAATGTTTCACTCACCAGATCGAGGCCTGACGTCCCGAACGGCCCGCACCGGCAGATCCGGGCCGCCCCCATCCAGCCGCCGGCCCAGAAGCCGTGCCGCTGGATCGCTTCGTCCGTGTAGTCCGAGCAGGTCGGAAGGTGCCGGCACTGGCGGCCGATGAGCCCCGACAAGGTCAGCTGGTAGCCGCGGATGGCGAGGTGCGCGATGCTCTGGCCAGGATGTGGCATCAGTTGCCCGCGCGATCCCGCCGGGCGATCTGATCGAGGCAATCGACCACCGCGTCGAAGGTGAGGAGAATGGAGGCATGGCGGGCCTTGTAGTCCCGCAGGGGCTCCAGCGCCGCGAGATCGGCCCACCTCCCCTCCGGCGCCTGTCCGTCCTCCTTGAGGATCCGCCGAGCCGTTTCCCGAATGGCGCGCAACTCGTCGGCGGTCGAGTCGAGGACGTGCCGCCCCATAATGGCCGACGAGGCCTGGCCGAGGGCGCAGGCCTTCACCTCATGGGCAAAGCCGGTCACCCGGTCTCCCTCGAGGCGCAGATCCACCGTCACCACCGAGCCGCAGAGGCGGGAGCGTGCGGTGGCGCTGGCATCGGCATCCGGGAGCCGGCCGATATGCGGGATGGCGGCGGCAAGTTCCAGAATTCGGCGGTTATAGATGTCGTTCAGCATGACAGACTCTGGCAGGCATGCGCCTGGGGATCGATCCGCCCCATATAAGCATGAGGGGCGGCCGACGCGAGCCGCCTTGACGCCATGGTCGGGGCGGGTGTTCAAGATCCCGTCGCCGCGCCCGGCGTCATCCAAGAGGTGCCCCATGCCTGAGTCCCGGCTTTTCCCGAATCCTGGCAGCAAGACGGATCTGGAAGAAGGCGAGGCGCTGACGCCCCGCTTCGGCGCCGATGGATTGGTGACCTGCGTCACCACCGATGCCGAGACCGGCGACGTGCTGATGGTCGCCCACATGAACGCCGAGGCCCTGGGCCGGACCATCGCAACCGGCGAGGGCTGGTATTGGTCCCGCTCGCGGGCGGAGCTCTGGCACAAGGGCGCGACGAGCGGGCAGATCCAGACGGTGGTCGAGATGCGTGTCGATTGCGATCAGGACGCGGTCTGGCTCAAGGTCCGGGTCGCAGGCGACGGCGGCTGCTGCCATACCGGCCGGCACTCCTGTTTTTATCGCCGGATCGAAACGATTGGCGGCGAGCCCCGTCTGTCTCACCGGTAGAAACAAAGTTGCGTTACCCCGTGTTTTCCCGCACCCCTATTCATGCGATTTTCATCGATCTTTGCGATGCTGGTCGCAGTGATGGAGGCCGGTCATGTTCTGGGACGGCGTCGCCCGGCGAAATGCCGGGTCCGGAGAGGGCGGAGAGCCGATGATCGTGAATGCAGTCCCTGAACGTGAGCAGCGCTCCAGGCTCAAGATTGGCCTTGCCCTCGGCGGCGGTGCAGCCCGCGGCTGGTCGCATATCGGCGTCATCCGGGCGCTTCATGAGGCGGGAATCGTCCCCGACGTGATCGCCGGCTGCTCCATCGGGGCCGTTGTGGGCGGCTGCTATGCTGCCGGAAAGCTCGACGAACTCGAAACCTTCGCCCGCTCGCTCACCAAGCGCCGGGTCATGGGTCTGCTCGATTTTCACATCGGCGCTGGCCTGATCTCCGGCGGGCGTCTGCAACGCCTTCTCGAACACGATCTCGAGGATCGGATGATCGAGTCGCTGCCAATGAAATTCTGCACGATCTCGACGGAGCTGATGTCCGGCCACGAAATCTGGCTGACCCGGGGACCGCTTGTTCGGGCAATCCGGGCCTCCTACGCCCTCCCCGGCGTGTTCGATCCGGTGATGGTCGACGGGCGGTGGCTGATGGACGGAGCGCTCGTCAACCCGATTCCCATCACGGCAGCCCGGGCGCTCGAGGCCGACCTCGTGATCTGCGTCAATCTCAACGGGGAAATCCGCATCCGCGGCACCGTCATCCAGAATTTCGAGGCGAAGGCGACCGACGAAATCGACATCGAGGACGCCCTGTCCGAGCCGCGCCGCTGGGGGATCTTCTCGCCCGGCCGCCCGGCACGGCGCCCGCAGGCGGATGCACCCGGTCTCGCCACGGTGATGGTCGATGCCTTCAACATCATGCAGGACCGGATTGCCCGCTCACGGCTGGCCGGCGACCCGCCGGACATCATGATCTCGCCCAAGCTCGCCAAGATGGGATTGTTCGAGTTCCACCGCGCCGAGGAATCGATCGCGCTCGGTCGCTTCGCCGCAGAACGCGCGGTCCCGGAAATCCTCGACCTGATCCGCGACTCGCAACTGGTCTGATCAGGCCGTGGCGATGTAGTCGCGGATAGACTGCGCCTCCGCTTCGATCTCGGCGAGGCGGTGTTTGACCACGTCGCCAATCGAGATGATGCCGATCAGCCTGCCCTCTTCCACCACCGGGACGTGACGGAAGCGGCCGTTCGTCATGGCTTCCATGACGTCATTGACGGAGCTTGCGCTGGTGCAGGTGACGACCTTGGCGGTCATGAAGCTCGACAGCGGCATATGGAGCGCGTCGGCTCCGTGGGTGGAGACGGCCCGGACGATATCGCGCTCGGAAATGATTCCGGAGACAGGGTGTTCCCCGTCGCGGACGAGCACGGCGCCGATCCGGCGCTCGGCGAGCATCCTGACCGCCTCGTCCAGCAACCGATCCGGAGCGATGGTCACGACCTCATGGCCCTTCGATGACAGAATGCGATTGACGGACATGCGCGCCTCCCTGTTGGCCGACGCCGTCACCAGCGCGGAAAACGCTTGTGGCGTCGGCTCGGGATGATCGAGCCAATTGGCCGCATTTTCAAGCCGACATGCGATCCCGGCGGGTGGGAAGAGGATCCAGGATGGGAAAAAGCACCAATCCGACCAGAAACCCGCCGATATGGGCTTCCCATGCGATGCTGGCATCGGTCGCCCCGAAGGGCTGGACAAAGGCGAACACCGCATTGGCCGCAAACCACACGCCGAGGAACATGAGGACCTGGCGGTTGCGGACGATGCCCGCAAGGCTTTCCCGGTGGCGCTCATGGACCTCGCTGACGCGGCCTTCCGGCAGCCAGTGCCGCGGCGCGAACATGAACCAGGACGCCGCCGCCATCATGCCCGACACCGCCGCCGACGCCCCGATCATCGGCAGCACCTGCAGGGAATTCACGGACGCGTAGAGCAACGCGCCCCCGATCGCCGACGCTCCGGCAAGGACCAGGAGGCGGGCACCGCCGCAGCGGCGAGCAATCGGCGTGCCGAAGGCTGCCAGCCACACCGAGTTGATGAGGACGTGGGCCCACGAGCCATGCAGCAGCGCATAGGTCAGCGCCGTCCACGGTCGGCCCTCCCCGTCCGCGAGAACATACTGGGCCAGCACCGCGAGCGATTCGAACGATTGGGCTGGCGCCACCTCTTTCAGGGCGGCTAGAACCTCGTCCAGCGACCCTCCGCCGTAGGTGACGGTCCAGCGGGCGGGGATGACCGCCCAGTCGATGATGAGCTTGAAATCGGTCTCATCGGACAGCAGCATCCGGACCGCATGAATGCCCACCAGCACCGCCACGGAGAGCGCGATGACGGTCGGCAGGTTGAAGATCGGTTCGGGACGGCGAGGAGAATCAGGGGGCATGGTACTGCTTCTTGAGACAATGCCCGCGGCGTCGCAAGACCGGAGACACGGGTGGCGAAAAGAGATCCGCGCGATGACCCAGCGTCCCGCCATCGCCGCGCGAATCGAACGGAGTGATTGTCATGCTTGCCCCCGCATGTCAGGCTCGCATGGTTCGCCGGCAAAGCCGAGTGGCCCGCGGGAAAGCTGGAAATATTTCGTTAACCTTAATGGAACCGTTCCCGGCCGCGACGCGTTAACCCACCCTTTACTTTCTCCTTGAGCCGTTAAAACAGCCGTGTCAGTTTGGTTAAAAGAAGATTAACCAGACGGTGGGGCATGCGGCAGCAAAATCTCAGAAGCGTCACAACCCGGGGCGAACGCGCCAGGATCGGCCTGAAGGCCGCCTTCCTTGCCGTTTCCCTGTTTGGCCTTGGTCTTGCCGCCCAATCGCAGAGCGCCTCGGCCCAGGTGGTTGCTTCCCTGCCGTCTGCGACGCAGCCCATCGGCGATATCGGCGCCGCCAAGCCGATTCAGGGCTGGGTCAAGTTCTGCGAAACCTTCCCGGGCGAATGTGCGGTCAATCTGGCCGAACCCACGGTCATCGAGCTCACCCCTGCGGTCTGGAAGACGCTGACCACCGTCAACATGCGCGTGAACACCAACATCAAGCCGGTGACCGATCTCGAGCATTGGGGCGTCGTCGACCATTGGGGCTTCCCCAATGACGGCGAGGGCGATTGCGAGGATTACCAGTTGCTGAAGCGCCGCATGCTCGCCGATGCGGGATTGCCCCGCCGGGCGATGCGGATGACCGTCGTCATCGACGAATTGGGCGAGGGTCACGCGGTGCTGATGATCCGCACCAGTCAGGGCGACTACGTCCTCGACAACAAGACCTCGTCGATCCTGCCGTGGGAGAAGACCGGCTACGTCTTCGTCAAGCGCGAGAGCCAGATGGCCGAAGCCTGGGTGTCGCTCGGAGGCATCACCTCGCCCACAATCAGCACACCGACCACGACGGCCAATCGCTAAGCGGCGGGGATCACCCCGCAGCCGGACGTCTTTCCCGGGCTCAGTCGATGCGTTTCATGCCTTGGGCGAAGCGCTTCCAGTTGGCGACATAGCGCCGCGCGGAGGTCCGCAATCCCTCGATCGCGTCCGCGTCGAGAACCCGGATCGCCTTGGCCGGCACGCCGACGATCAGCGAATTGTCGGGAAATTCCTTCCCGTCCGTCACCAGCGCGCCCGCCCCGACAAGGCAGTTCGCGCCGATTCTCGCCCGGTTGAGGATGGTCGCGCCCATGCCCACCAGGGAATTGTCGCCGATCGTGCAGCCGTGCAAAATGGCGCTGTGGCCGATTGTGCAGCCCTCGCCGACGGTGAGCGGCGCGCCGGGATCGGTGTGGAGGACGCAGCCCTCCTGGATGTTGGAGCCGGCCCCGATGGCGATCAACTCATTGTCGCCCCGCAAAGCCGCGCCGAACCAGATTCCCACATCCTCGCCGAGCCGGATCTTGCCCACCACATGCGCGTCCGGCGCAATCCAGAAACGGCCCTCGGGCGGGAGCTCAGGAATGCTGTCGTCGAGCGAATAGACCGGCATCTGGACCTCTCAGCTGGCACGCAAAGGACGCACGATCAGGCATCGTCCTCGAGGTCGGTGTCGAGAATGGCCATCGTGAAGTTGAACGAGCGATCACCGTCCTCGTCATCGACGAACAGGACGCCCAGAAATTCCTCGCCCACATAGACCTCGGCCGAGTCGGTTTTCTTCGGACGGCCGACAACGCGGATCGAGCCGTTTGCGAAAGTCTGGCGCAGGTAGCGCTCAACCTTGGCCATCTCCGTTTTTTCCACGATGAATCCTTTCAGTGAATGTCTGGAGGGCTGCACTTGCCACGCCGTGCCCGAGCGGGCAACCCGCCAGCAAACCTTTCGACGCGCTGCCGGGTCAGATCCCTTCCATCAGGAAGTGGTTCATCGACCGCGCAGGTTCGGGACAGCCCGCGCTGCCGATCACCTTGGCGGGAACGCCCGCGACCGTCGCGTTGGCCGGGACCGGATGCAGCACGACCGATCCGGCGGCAACCCGCGCGCAATGGCCGACCTCGATATTGCCGAGAATCTTCGCCCCCGCGCCGATCAGCACGCCGTGGCGGATTTTCGGGTGCCTGTCGCCACGTTCCTTGCCGGTGCCGCCGAGCGTCACGTTCTGCAGCATCGACACGTTGTCCTCGACCACGGCGGTGGAGCCCACAACCAGGCCGGTGGCGTGATCGAGGAAAATGCCGCGGCCGACGCGGGCCGCCGGATGAATGTCGGTCTGGAAAACTTCCGACGAGCGGCTCTGCAGATAAAGCGCAAAATCCTGCCGCTTTCGGTTCCACAGCCAATGCGCGAGGCGGTGGGTCTGGATCGCGTGGAAGCCCTTGAAGTAGAGAAGCGGCTCGAGAAGCCGCGTGGTGGCTGGATCGCGATCGATCACCGCCCCGATATCGGCGCGAAACGATTCGCCGATGCTCGCATCGTCCGCGAACGCCTCATGAAAGGTCTGTTCGATGATGTCGGCGCCGAGTGCCGGGTGCGCCAGGCGCGAGGCCACCCGATGGGCGACAGCATTCTCCAGGCTCGTCTGGTGGAGGATGGCGCCAAGCACCAAGGGGGCCAGGGCGGGCTCCTGCACGACCACGATCTCGGCTTCCTGGCGCAAGCGATTCCAGACCGGATCGAGGCTGTGAACGGTGGGGTCCGGGGTGACCGGCTTGAGGCGCGTCTGCGTCATGGATCAGATCTCCCTGTCACGCCAGGAACGGACGAATGAGGATAGATAGGGTCTGATGAGCCTCTACCCTAGATCAGATTTCTTCACGAGCCCGGTTTTTTCGCAACGTCATCCTGACGGAGTGACGTGAACTTCGGCGAGGCGAGCGGCGGAGCCGCTGGTGATGTCATCATTGCGCCGGTAGACGAAATACCGCCCCTTGGCCACGCCGGTCTGAGCCCCGATATCGGTTGACCCGTTCATGGCGAAGGCGCGATCGCCCAGCAGCAGCCCGCCGGGCTGCAGAAGCGCTTCCAGCAACGGCGAGAGTTCGAGGGCCAGAGCGCGGTTGCGATCCTCGTCGCCGGTGCCGATATCCACGTGAATCAGGGCGGCGGACCCGCGCCCGAATCGCTCGGTAAAGCGCGGCACGGTATCGAACACATCGCCGACCAGAAGAAAATCGTCCGGCGGCGTACTCGCCGGATGGGCCGCAGGGGAGCGCTCGAAGACGTAGATCTCGCGACCGGGAAGACGGTCGCGGAGATGGTCATAGGTTCGGCCGTTGCCGAGCCCGACTTCGAGCACCAGACCCTCCGGCGCGAGCTGAGCTGTCGCCCAGTCCAGCAAGTCCCGCTGGGCGGTGAGACGGCGGATAACACTGTCGAGACGCGTCATGCGATTCTCCTGCCGATACGTAAATGGCAGGTTTCCGCGTCAGATCAACAGGCTAGACGACGACTCCAACACATCCCCGGCTGGCCTTCATCCTGATTCTCAACATGAACGCGCCGGCGTAGAGGCCGGAAAACGATGACGATCGCGTGATCCCGCTTCGTTACCGCGAGGCTTCCTCAGGGACGCGCGGCGAGAAAGGCCAGCACGCCCTGCTTGTGAACCCGATCGCCCACGGCGAGATTATGATCCCGCCCCGGGATGTCGAGCGCCTGCGCGTTCGGCATCAAGCGAGCGAGATCGTGGGCGGAGCCTGCAATGGCATCTGTCGTGCCCACGGAAACCAGGGTGGGCAGCTTGATGGATGCCACATCCTCGCGGGTCAGGGTCTGCCGCGTGCCGCGGATGCAGGCCGCCAGGGCCTTGAGATCACTCCTGGTCTGTTCGGCGAAAGCCCGGAACATGCGCTGCATCGGGTCAGTGAGATCGTCGAGGGAGCGCGCCTCCATGGCGTCCGCGATTCCTGGTGGCAGGCCGACGCCTTCGACCAGGTGCACGCCAAGGCCGCCGAGCAGCAGGGAGCGCATCCGCTCCGGCGCGGCCAATGCCATGTGGGCGCTGATCCGTGCGCCCATGGAATACCCCATGACGTCGGCGCGGGGGATGTCGAGATGGTCGAGCAGGCGCTGCGCGTCACCGGCCATGAGGAACGAGTCGTAATCCTCTGGCCGATAAAGCTTTTCGCTCTGCCCGTGGCCGCGGTTGTCGAGTGCGATGACCCGATACCCGGCCTTGGTGAGGGTCTTCACCCATTGCGTGTTGACCCAGTTGACCGCGTGATTGGAGGCAAACCCGTGAATGAGAAGGATGGGGTCGGCATGACCCTCGTCGGGCATGACGTCGATGAAGGCGATGTTGACGCCGGCAGAATTGAAGAACCGCATGGAGGACCGATCGATCGGGAAGGAGGCGTAAGGCCAGAAAGGCTGGCATGGGGTAGCGACGATGCGGCATCCGGCGGAGGCTCGCAATCCCCGCGGTGCCGGTTTGCGCAACGGGCTCTCATCCTGTCTGCTTTGCCCCCTGTGCAATCCCTCCAACGGCCAGTATGGTGCGGCCAAATTCCGTGACCACGCGAGCAGAATCCATGGCTGACAAAGGCACTCCGTATTTCCACAACGAGCCCGGCGTGACGACCATCCACGTCGGCTCGAAGGAATTCATGTGCATCGGCGCGAAGCCGCCCTTCGATCATCCGCATATCTTCATCGATATGGGCGCGGCCGACGAGGTCATCTGTCCCTATTGCTCGACGCTGTACGCCTTTGACCCGGCGCTGAAATCGGGCCACGCCCGGCCGGAAGAATGCGTCTGGGACGTCGTGCCAGACGCGGAACCTGTTCCCTGACGTGAGCACCCTTTCGGTCGCCGTCGTCGGGGCCGGAATCGGCGGCCTGACCGCGGCTCTTGCCCTCGCGCGCCGGGGCCTGTCGGTGACCTTGATCGAGCGGCGCACCGGCTTTGCCGAAGTGGGGGCGGGCCTTCAGCTGTCCCCCAATGCCAGCCGCATCCTGATCGATCTCGGCCTCGGCAACGCCCTTCGGCGCGTGGTGAGCGCGCCCGACGGCGTAACCATAAGGGCCCTCGCCTCTGGCCGCACCATCGGCGCGGTCGCGCTCGGCGCCCATATGCGGCAGCGCTACGAGGCCCCCTATTGGGTCGTCCACCGGGCTGATCTCCAGCGTGTCCTGCTCGATGCCGTCCGCTCCCAACCGAGCGTCAGACTGGTCATGGGGCGCAGCGTCGAGGATGTGACGGACGGAGCCGACGGGGTGTTGCTGACGATGGTCACCGAAGGCGGCGCCCGCGAAACCCTGTCCGCCGACATGCTCATCGGCGCCGATGGGGTGTGGTCGAAGCTGCGCGCCCATTTGGGCGATTCCGCGCCGCCGACCTATCGGGGGGTGATCGCCTGGCGGGCAACCCTGCCGCGCAGCAGCGCGCCTGCTGAACTCGCCGGCAATCGCACGGGCCTCTGGCTGGGCGCGGGCGGGCATGTGGTGCATTACCCGATTGCCGGCGGGACCCTGGTCAATGTGGTGGCCATCGAAGCCAATCCCACCCCGGTGGAGGGCTGGGCCGCGCCCGGCGATCCAGCAGCATTGCTCCATCACTACCGGACTGGCGCCCCGCTCCTGCGCGCCCTGCTCCGACAGCCGTCCGAATGGCTCCGATGGTCGCTCTTCGACAAGCCGGTGGGCCGCATGGCGAGCGGGCGCGTGGCGCTCCTGGGCGACGCCGCCCATCCGGTGCTGCCCTTTCTCGCACAAGGGGCAGCGCTAGCAATCGAGGACGCGGATGCCCTTGCGCGCCTTCTGCCCACCGAAAGCAAAGCCGTCGGCGGAGCGCTACAGGCCTATGAGAGCACCCGGACAGGCCGGGTCCGCCGCGTCCAGGACGAGGCCCGGCGCAACGGCAAGATCTACCACGCCTCCACCCTCGTGGCCTTCGCCCGCAACCAGGTCATGCGCAGCCTCGGTCCCGAGCGCATGACGAACCGGTACGATTGGCTTTACGGGTTCAAGGGCGACGGGTCGGCCTGAGGAGGCCACGCCCGCACCGTTGTCGGGCGCAGGCTGCTCTAGAAAGGTCGAGCTCTGGTGCCTCCGTCCAGCCTCCGCGCCATTGGACGGTCAGGAGCGCCCATTCCCCGGGGCGGCAATCCGCACCCGCACCGGGTCTGACACGGTCCAGCCAAGATCCCCCCTGCCCTCCATGGGACCGAGGGTGGTCTAAGTGGGTCCGAGGGGTGGTCTAGAAATCCAGGGGTGCCTTCCGTGCGGTGCCCCGACGCGTCTATGCCAGGCGGGCCAACTCCCCACCACGGCAGACGGCCTTCACCACAGCCATGCCAATCCCGACAAGCAGGTTTTCGCCGCCCTCGCCCGCCCCCGACTTGCGCTCCACCCGCGCGACCGATAACCGTCATGCAGCGCTCGCGGACGTGGCGAAACTGGTAGACGCAAGGGACTTAAAATCCCTCGGGCATGCCCGTGCGGGTTCGACCCCCGCCGTCCGCACCACTGGCCCGGCTCTGATCGTGCCTGGCGCAAGGCCGTCCATCGTCGCAGACGCTGCACGGAAAGCTCACGTAACTCCCCTTCGCAAAACAAAAAAAGCCCCGGTGTTTCCACCGGGGCCGTTGTCGGGGCGAAGCTCTGATTTAGAAGTCGCGCTGCAGGCGCAGGCGGCCTTCCCAGGAATTGTCGGAGCCGAGCGACTGGCCGGTCGGGACGGTGACGCGGCCTTTCGGGTCGAGGCGGGCGTAGATGACTTCCGCGCCGATATCGAGGCCGGTGACCGGCGTCCAGATCAGGTTGGTGCCGACCCGCAGCTCGTTGAAGTCGAGAACGCCGAACTGCGAGGCGTTGGCCGCGTAGTCGAAGCGCGCATAGGAGCCGAACACCGACTGGCGAACGGTGGGCATCCAGTAGTGGCGAAGACCGCCGGCCACCGACCAGCCCTTGCCGGTCGAGATATTGCCGGTCGTCGGGTTGATGTAGCCGTCGACCAGGAGGCCTGCCAGCACGCCCGCGCTGAGCGAGTCGGTGGAGCCGCCGGTGATGTAGCTGAGCGCGCCGTCCGCATAGGCGACGTTGATCCAGGCGGCATCGCCCTCACCCAGCATGGGCAGGTTCACGCCGACGTTGCCCTGGATCGCAAAGCCGTAATCCGTATCCGGGATGTTGGCGAAGCCGAGGCCGTTGACGAACACATTGGCGGCGCGGACCTGATGCAGAGCGCCCGAAAGCTGCGCCGTGCCCCAGGTGCCGGTGTATTTCAGCGCGCCGACGACGTCGGGCATGCGCTGGCCGGCATAGACGAGGGTCTGCGGACCGGGAGTGTCGAGGAAGCCGTTCGAGCGACGCTCAAGGCCGTCTTCGATCGACACGGTGGCCTGGAAGCCATTCCCGAACGTGAAGGTGTAGGCCAGCACGTCCACGTCAGGCGCATCGGAGAAGCGCAGGGTGCCGAAATGCTCGGTGGGCAGATCGCCGTTGTCGAAGAACGTCGTCACGCGACCGGCGGTGAGGCCGCCGAACTGGATGAACGCCTGAGCGATATCCGGGCTCGTGCCCACGGTTCCGTTCGAACCGTTGAACGGGGTGCCCGAGCTGCGGGTGATCTCCATGCGGACCACGGCACGCAGGAGGCCGTAGGCGGTCGCAGTGCGGGCATCGAGCTGGATGCGGCCGCGGGCGCGGAAGCCGATGGAGTCGTTGGCGCGGTCGAGCGGCTCGCCATACAGGTAGTCGGCGCGGACGCGACCGCCGATTTTCAGGCAGGTCTCGGTGCCCGGGAGGTAGAAGAAGCCCTCGCCATAGGTCGAGCAGACGCGAACGTATTCGACGGCAGCGGCCTTCTTCGAGGGAAGGTCTGCGGCCTGGGCACCAGCTGCGGCCACGAGGCCTGCGGCGGTTCCAAGAAGGAGGCTCTTGACGAGCTTCATGTGGTCTCTCCGAATTCTCAGGAGCTAATGTCCCAATGTGCGATTGTTACATTATGGATATGGAGAGACGGAGCAATCCGCCCGGCCCGTGAATTTTGGGCAGAGGGCGCCGAATGTGCCTAGAAACCGGGCACGCAATCGCACTGCACGAGGTTTCTCGTCCAGTGTGTCAAATTTTCAACAGCAACTGCCGCTGCGGCATGTGGAGCCGGGGCGCGGTGCACACGCCGAACCGATTCGATCGGGGAGGATCAGTCGCCGAAGAAGTCCAGTTGTCCGCTGCGACAGCGATAGCCGACCGGGCATTGGGGCGTATCGCGGGTAGGCACCCAGACGGGCTCGAGGCTTTCGTCGCGCTGGCAGAAACTCTGGTCGCGCACATAGCGATCGTAGGTATAGGTCCCCGTCCCCAGGACGATGGCGCCGTTGCGGGCGACCAGTTGCTGGGCCTGGGCACAGGGCATGCCGGGCGTCATCGGCCGCTGCTGGGCCAGCACCGGCGTGGCGCAGGCGGCAAGCGTGAGGGCGAAGACGATGATTTTCATGATCCGTTTTCCCAAGTGGGCTCTCACACCGAGCCGCTCCCTGCCACATGAGGCAAAGGGCTGATCCGACAAGGTCCCACACGCGGTTTTGACCGGCTACGGGGCTGTGCGGTCTCAGAGCATGGTCTGCAACCGGCGCGCCATCTCGACTGCGGCGGCGTAATCGGTCTTGCCCGACCCGAGGACGGGAATGCTGGAAATGAGGATCGCCCGCGGCACCCACAGCTCCGGAAAGCCCTGCTCGCGCGCATGGGCCATGAGGCTGTCGCGGTCGGCATGGGGCATGTCGGTGATCAGCACCACCTGCTCCCCTTTGCGGGGATCCGGCAGGGCCACCACCACGTGGTTGAATTCCGGCCACAGGCTCTGGGCCACCGTCTCGATGGCGGCCAGCGAGATCATCTCGCCGCCGACTTTCGCGAACCGCTTGGCGCGCCCGAGGATTCGCACCATGCCGTCCTCGACGGACACGATGTCGCCCATGTCGTGCCAGCCCTCCTCGGGCGGCGCGATGCCACCGGGCGCCTCCGGGTCGAGATAGCCCTGCATCACATTCGGGCCGCGCACGCTCAGCCGTCCGCCCTCGTTCAGGCCCTCGACCGGCGACAGCCGCCATTCGATGCCGGGCAGGAACGGGCCGACCGAGCCCGGCTGATTGCGTTCCGGGAGGCTGCAGGCCACCACGGGAGCGCATTCGGTCGCGCCGTAGCCTTCGAGAATGATGGTGCCGTGCCGCAGCCAGAGCTTTCGCGTATCCTCCTTGACCCGCTCGGCGCCGGCAATCACGAAGCGGACCGTGGCGAGATCCTCGGCGTCGGCCGCCCGGGCATAGCCCTGGAGAAAAGTGTCGGTGGCAAGCAGCACGGTGGATTTGGTGCCGGCGATGAGTTTCGGAATCTGCCGGTAATGGAGCGGGCTGGGGTAGAGCACGACCTTGATGCCGTTCAGCATCGAGGTCAGCAGGCCGGCCGTCAGGCCGAAGGAATGGAAGATCGGCAGGGGATTGAAGAAGACGTCGCCGGGGCTCAGGACGTCCCCCGCATGGGCTTTGACCTGATAGGCATTGGCCACGAGATTCGCGTTGGAAAGCACCACGCCCTTGGGCTTGCCCTCCGAGCCGGAGGTGAAGAGCACGACGGCGGGATCATCGGGCTCGGTCCGGGCGCGCTTGTGGACCGCGCGAGCCATCCAGCTTTCGACCAGCCCGCGGACCTTGTCGAGGCTCGTGATCTCCTTGCGGATATCTTCGAGCCAGACGACACGGCGCCCGTCGGCGATGGCGGCCAGCACGTCATCGAGCTTGCCCTGTTCGACGAATCGCCGCGAGGTCACGATGGTCTCGATGCGGGCGACCTCGCAGGCGGCTTTCAGGTTGCGTGTTCCGGCCGTGAAGTTCAGGAGCGCCGGCACGCGACCGAAGGCATTGAGGCCAAACAGGACGATGGGCAGCGTCTGCACATTGGGAAGCAGCACGCCGACATTCTCGCGGGGTTTGGTCACGCCGGCGAGTTTCCGGCCCAGCACCAGCGCGCCCAGGATCAGGCGGCCATAGGTGATCGGCTGACGTTCGGGGTCCTCGAGCGCCTCCTTGTTGCGGCCGAAGGTGTCGCGGGCGTCGATCAGCGCGCCAAACAGGCTCTTGCGCGTTCGCGCCAGGTCGAATTCGGCCAAGGCTCTCTCCCCCGATGATGAGCGCCGGCTTTTTGCCCGACAGGAGTGTCGGGTCGCCGGTCGTCTCGTGTCAGCCTGCCGAGTTCTCGTTGATCGGGGCCTGATAGGCGAGGCCCATATCCCACGGGAAATAGATCCAGGTGTCCTGACTGACCTCGGTGACGAATGTGTCGATCACGGGGCGGCCGGCCGGTTTGGCGTAGACGGTGGCGAAATGCGCGTTGGGCAGCATGTCGCGCACCATCCGGGCCGTCTTGCCGGTATCGGTGAGGTCGTCGACGACCAGCACACCCTTGCCCGTGCCGTCGCCCAGCGCCTTGATGGAGGGCGCGATGTCCTTGAGCACGCGCAGCTCCCCCTGGCTCTTGTAGTCGTGATAGCTGGCGATGCAGACGCTCTCGATCAGACGGATGTCGAGCTCCCGGGACACAATGGCGGCGGGCACGAGGCCGCCCCGGGTGATGCAGACGATCGCCTCGAAGGGACCGGCGGCAGCCAGCCGCCAGGCAAGTGCGCGGGCGTCCCGGTGAAACTGGTCCCAGGAAACGGGGAAGGCTTTGGGTGAGGAAGGCGACATCAGCGGACTCATTGGCGTGGTGCGATGAAGGAAACAGTCTAGAGAGGCGCTCCATCGCTCTTCAAGCGACGGAGAAGATCGTGGACGGCCGCGACCGCGTCGGCAACAGCGCCCGGATCCTTGCCGCGCACGACGATCTGGTTGCGGAAGCCGGTCGCCGAAAAGGACGGGTAGGAGCCGATCGAGACGGTCGGGCGGGCCGCGGCGATCTCGCCGAGCCCTTGGGCATAGATCCCCTCGGGAATGCCCTCGGCCTCGATCGCCTCGGCGATCACCGGCGTGCCGGTGGATAGGCTCGGCGCGATGCTGTCGAGCATGGATTGCATGATGGCTGGCACGCCCGCCATCACAAACACATTGCCGATCCGGAAGCCGGGCGCCTTCGAGATGATGTTCTCGATCAGGTCGGCACCGGCCGGAATGCGGGCCATCCGAAGCCGCGCCTCGTTCAGGTCTTCCGGCTGATAGCGTTGCCGCATCATGGCGACCGCGCGCGGATCGACATCGATGGAGACGCCAAACGCTTTGGCGACGCAATCGGCCGTGATGTCGTCGTGGGTGGGCCCGATGCCGCCGGTCGTGAACAGGTAGGTGTAGCGTGCCCGAAGGGCATTGAGGGCCGCGACGATCTCGGCCTCGTCATCCGGAACGACCCGCACCTCGCGCAGCTCCACCCCCATGCCGGTCAGATACTCGGCGATGTAGCCGATATTCTTGTCCTTCGTCCGGCCCGAGAGAATCTCGTCGCCGATGATCAAGAGCGCAGCAGTTACGGAGGCGGCCATGCAAAGAGGCTCCTTTTGAGGGCGTTTAGCCTCATTATGGCGTCAATGCCAGCCTCATCGACAGGAAACGGAGGTCCGCGCCGTTCAGGGAGGGTAGCGTGGCTGACCGCTTGAAGGCCCTGCGCCCGGGCTGATACGAGACAGGCCGTGAGCGAAAGTCCCCGATGCGGTTTCCCCATCCTCTGATCGAAGGCCGGCTGATCCTGCGCTACAAGCGCTTCCTGGCCGACATCCTGCTGCCGGACGGATCGGTGGTGACGGCCCATTGTGCCAATCCCGGCGCGATGCTCGGGCTGAAGGAGCCGGGAAGCCGGGTTCTCCTGTCGCGCGCCGACAATCCCAAGCGCAAGCTCGCGTATAACTGGGAATTGGTGGAGGTCGCGGCCGGCGGTGGCTCGCTGCAATGGGTGGGCATCAACACCTCGAGCCCCAATCGCCTGGTGGCCGAAGCCCTGCGGGATGGCAAACTCGCGCCTTTCGTCGGCTACGACCGCATCCGGCCGGAGGTGAAATACGGCCGCAACAGCCGCATCGATTTCCTGCTGGAAAGAGACGGCGCCGCGCCTTGTTATCTCGAGGTCAAGAACTGCCACCTGATGCGCGAGCCGGGCTTCGCGGAATTTCCAGACTGCATCGCCGCGCGCAGCGCCAAGCATCTCTACGAACTGGTCGACATGGTCGAATCCGGCGCCCGAGCGGCGCTGGTTTATGTGATCCAGATGGAGGCCGATCGCTTCGACGTCGCCCGGGACATCGACCCCGCCTACGATCGAGCCTTTCGCCACGCGCTGGCAAAGGGCGTGGAATCCTACGCGTATGTGTGCCGGATGAGCCCGGAGGGGGTCGTGATCGAGCGCCCGGTGGAGATCCTCACGCCGCCTTCGTGCCATGCAGCCGAGGCATGAGACGGCGGGATCTTGCGTTACGGCTGGTCCTCAGGTTATGGAACTGTCACTCGACTGGACCCGGTGAAAATCCGGGTGGCTCTTCCGGCCGCCAATCCGCCGGACCACGCACACTGACTCGATGAAGCGTCCCCGCCACGGCCGAGGGCGCGCGTCTGTTGCGGAAATTTTCACTCATGAACCACCACTCCAAAGCTTATCGCGAATGGTTTTCGAACATTCGCGGCGATCTCCTGTCCGGCATCGTTGTCGCCCTGGCCCTGATCCCGGAAGCCATCGGGTTCTCGGTCATTGCCGGGGTCGACCCGAAAGTCGGCCTCTTTGCCTCCTTCGCCATCGCCTGCGTGTCCGCTTTCGCGGGCGGCCGGCCCGGCATGATCTCGGCCGCCACGGCAGCGACCGCGATCCTCATGGTCAGCCTCGTGCGCGATCACGGCCTGCCCTACCTGTTCGCCGCGACCATCCTCATGGGCATCCTTCAGATCGGGGCGGGCTTCCTCAGGCTCGGCCGGCTGATGCGGTTCGTCTCCCGTTCGGTCATCACCGGCTTCGTCAACGCGCTCGCCGTCCTGATCTTCATGGCGCAATTGCCCGAGTTGATCGGGGTTCCGATGGCGACCTATGCCATGATCGCGGGCGGGCTTGCCATCATCTACCTGTTTCCACTGGTGACGAAGGCAATCCCCTCGCCGCTCGTCGCCATCGCGGCTCTAACCGCCCTTGCGTGGTGGACGGGGATGGACCTGCGAACGGTCGGCGACCTCGGCGAGTTGCCGTCCAGCCTGCCCATGGTCGCCCTGCCGCAGGTGCCGTTCACCCTCGAGACGCTGCGGATCATCTTTCCCTATGCGGTCACGCTCGCGGCGGTCGGCCTGCTGGAATCGCTCCTGACGGCACAGATCGTCGACGATATGACGGACACCCCGAGCAACAAGAGCCGGGAATGCGTGGGACAGGGCGCCTCCAACATCGCCTCGGCCTTGATCGGCGGCATGGGCGGATGCGCCATGATCGGCCAGTCCGTCATCAACGTGACGTCGGGTGGACGCGGCCGCCTGTCCACCTTCGTGGCGGGGGCCTTCCTGCTGTTCCTGATCCTCGTCCTCGATGATCTCGTGCGGATCATCCCGATGGCGGCGCTTGTGGCCGTGATGATCATGGTGTCGATCGGGACGTTTTCCTGGCGGTCCGTTCTCGACCTGCGGCGCAATCCCGCAAGCTCGTCGGTCGTCATGCTGGCAACCGTGGTGACGGTCGTGGCGACCCACGATCTCGCCAAAGGCGTCCTTGTCGGGGTGTTGCTGTCCGGGGTGTTCTTCGCCGGCAAGGTTGCCCGCCTCGTCTCGGTCGGGAAGCGGCTTTCACCGGACGGGCGGGAACTGGTCTGCGAGGTTCGCGGCCAGATCTTCTTCGCCTCCGCCGAGGCCTTTCTCGCCGGGTTCGATTTCGAGATCCGGCCCGACCGGGTGGTCATCGATCTCACCCACGCGCATTTCTGGGATATTTCGGCGGTGGGCGCGCTCGACAAGGCTGTGTTGAAGTTCCGCCGCAACGGAGCCGTCGTTACCGTCATCGGGCTGAACGACGCCACCGCCACGATCATCGACCGGTTCGGCCGTCACGATAAGCCGGGCGCCGATGCATCCGCGCCCCTCCACTAAAGGCGGGGGTGTTCAGCCTCGTTCGTAGACGATGTTGAGCCGGGTGTGCAGGATCAGCCGGTAGCTCTTGCTTTCCAGAAGCTTGGGCAGGTCGATCTGCCACTGGTCGCGGCCGTTCTCGATGAAGAACAGCCGTGGATAGAGCGATTCCGGAGCATCGCGAAAAAACGGGTCGAGGATGAGGTCTTCGGCGCCCTCCACGTCGAGCTTGATGGCATCGACGCGGCTGAAATGCTCGCCGGTCAGCAGATCGAGCAGGGTGACGGCGGGGACGCGGATCGCGTCCGCCTCGCTCGGCCCCACGATCTTCACGCTCGACTCGCCCTTGTTGCGCGGGTCGAGAAACAGGGTGAGGTCGCCGGTCTTGTCAGCGACCGCGCAGGCGATGGCCTTGATGGTCCCGAACGGGTTCTGGCGGATGTTGTAGGTCAGGCGGTCGAAAATCTCGGGCTGCGGCTCCAGCGCCAGAATGCGCGCCGAAGGTCCGGCCTTGCCGGCGACGAAGAGGGCGTAACCGCCCACATTCGCGCCCACATCCACGAAGGTGAAATTCGGCGTGATCCGCGATTCGAGGAGGGCCAGTTCCTGCGGATCGAAGAATTGCGGCGTGAAGAGAATCCGCTTTTCACAGACATTGTTATAGGGATAAAGCCGCATTCGCGCGCCCAGGCTCTCGACATCGAGGGGCTTTCCCCGGAGAGACCACACGGCCAGTCGCCGCAGCATGAAGGCGATCCGGCGGGCGAACCAGCGATGTGAGAACCCCCGGGTGCGCTCAAGGGACCACTTGGCAAAGCCGGACGGCGTATAGGCCCCAAAGGGGCGTGGATCGTTCATGTTAGTAACCTGGAGCCGTTGAGGCTTGAAATGTGGGACGGTCATGACACTCCAGGGTCCCATTCGCAAGGTCGCGCGGCGGGGGGGTAACGGTGGGGCGGGCTGTCTCGCCGCTTGCGCGGCGCGCGCCAATCCCTACATTCGGGCATGACTTCAAGGGCTTCCGATGACTGAAACCGACACCGTGGGGCGCAAGCGCAGCTCCCAGATCCCCCTGCACGGACCCGAGGCCTTTGCGGCGATGCGGCGCGCCGGCCAGCTGACGGCCGAAGCCCTCGACATGCTCGTCGGCGAGGTCGCGCCCGGCGTCACCACGGACCATCTCGACAAGCTCGTCTTCGATTTCGCGCGCGATCACGGCGCCTACCCGGCGACGCTCCATTATCGCGGCTACACCAAATCCACCTGCACCTCGATCAACCACGTGGTCTGCCACGGCATCCCCAACGACAAGCCGCTGCGCGACGGCGACATCATGAATATCGACGTCACCCTGATCCTCGACGGGTGGTACGGGGATTCGAGCCGCATGTATTATGTGGGCGAGGTGCCCCGGCGCGCCCAGCGCCTGTGCGAGATCACGTACGAGTGCCTCATGCGCGGGATCGCGGCGATCAAGCCCGGCGCCTGGACGAACGATATCGGAGCCGCCATCCAGACCTTCGCGGAGGCGGAGCGGTGCTCGGTGGTGCGCGATTTCTGCGGCCACGGTCTCGGCCGCGTGTTCCACGATTCGCCGACGATCCTCCATTACGTCGAGCCGTCCTATAATATCGAGCTGAAGGCCGGCATGCTGTTTACTGTCGAGCCGATGATCAATCTCGGCCGGCCGCAGGTGAAGGTGCTGTCCGACGGGTGGACCGCCGTCACCCGGGACCGGTCCCTGTCGGCCCAGTTCGAACACACGGTCGGCGTCACCGAAACCGGCGTCGAGATTTTCACCCTGTCGCCGAAGGGGCTCGATCAGCCGCCTTATTCCGCCCCATGAGCGCGTCGGACGACACGCCGCATTACCACGGCCATCGCGACCGCCTGCGCGCGCGGTTCACCGAGGTCGGGGGCGATGGCCTGCCCGATTACGAGCTGCTCGAGCTGGTCCTGTTCCGGTCGATCCCGCGCCGGGACGTCAAGCCTTTGGCCAAGGAGCTGTTGAAGCGCTTCGGGACCTTCGCGGAGGTTCTGGCCGCACCGCCCAACCGGCTGGCCGAGATCGACGGACTCGGCGACAGCGCGATCGTCGACCTCAAGATCGTCGAGGCCTCGGCCCGCAGGCTCGCCAAGGGCGCGGTGGCCAAACGCACCGTCCTGTCATCCTGGGCCTCGGTCATCGATTACTGTCGCACCGCCATGGCGTTCATGGACAAGGAGCAGTTTCGCCTGCTCTTCCTCGACAAGCGCAATGCGCTCATCGCCGACGAGGTGCAGCAATCGGGCACGGTCGATCACACGCCGGTCTATCCGCGGGAAGTGGTCAAGCGGGCGCTCGAGCTTTCGGCCACGGCGTTGATTCTCGTCCATAACCATCCGAGCGGGGACCCGACCCCCTCGTCGGCGGATGTGAAGATGACCCGCGACATCATCGAGATCGCGGGTCCATTGGGCATTGCGGTTCACGACCACATCATCGTCGGCCGGGACGGCCATGCGAGCCTCAAAGGGCTGAAGCTCATTTGACGCCGGCGGCGCTGCCGGCCGTCAGCTCGCTTTCGCGACGGCCTCGGCGAGACGGCGCTGGAGGCCAGCCGCCACATCCGGGTCGTTGTTGAAATCCATCACCTCCTGGGTCGGCCCGCCCCGGTTGGTCACCAGCGAGGCATTGGCCGTCACCACGGTGCGGCCGTCCTTCTGGCTGAACAGATAGGTGACCCGGGCCCGTGCTGCCGGGTCCCAGCTCTTTCGCGTCATGATGTAGAGAAAATCGTTCGGCCGAGCATCGATCACCAGCATGGTGGGGGTCTGCGACAGAACCTGACCGCGATTGTTGATGGCCTGATAGACCAGGACTTCCTGGATGGTCGACACGGGGGCCGCCGTCACGACCGTCGCCTGATGGCCGGTCGTATCCACGGGCCCGACATCGGCCGTCTGGCAGCCTGCCAGCATGGCCACGACGGCGAGCGCAGCGCCGATCTTGACGGGGGAGCGTCGCAAACCGACGCGAGACAGGATCCTGGCAACCGGGTTCATAAAGTCCACGTCCTTCTGATGCTTCCGCTTCGTTAGGACTAGTCAGAGCCGGTCGGGTGCGTCAATGGCGAAGCTGTGGCTTTCGTGAGCGATTGACGGCGATGCAAGGCTCGTCGACCGGCTGTTGCGCCGGCGGGCGGACCAGCGGCGAAGTCCTGGCCCTGCGCATTTTGCTCACACCACGCGAAAATCGGACGCGGCCAGCTTCAGGTTCTTGGACAGGTTCGCCACTGCCACTTCAGCGTGTTTGCCCGTGCCGTCGTCGTCATAATACAGCACGCCATGAAATTTGTCGTAGATGATGTGGTCGTCCTTGTCCTTGGCTTTCAGCCCGACACAGAACATCTTCGGATTGACCTTGGCGGGGACATCGACCGAGCCCTTCCGGCCCAGTGTCTTGAACGCGATGTTGTCGAGCCAGATCACGTCGGCCTTGGGCTTCATATCGGTGATGCGGTCCGTGCCCGCCTTCGTGGCGCGAAGATTGAAGATGAAGGTGTCGTTGCCGGCGCCGCCTGTCAGGGTATCCCTGCCGTCTCCGGCGACCATCATATCGGCGCCACCGCCGCCACTGAGGTTGTTCGATGCCAGATTTCCGCCGAGTACATCGTTGCCCGCGCCCCCGATGGCGTTCTCGATCACGGCCCCGTTCGCAATCGTAAAGCCACCCGCGACACCGAACGGAGCCGACACGAAGCCGGCCGCATTAGGATCGGCGGGATCAAGGGTTGCCTCTCTGAGGTCGATGACGACCGCGCCCGTCTCGCCAGCGCCGTTGATCGTGTCGATCCCGCCCGCATCCCAGATGCAGGACCATCCAGTCCCCGCCGCATTCGTGGTCGGCAGGGTGTAGACGTCGTCGCCCAGCGCGTTGCCATAATTGGCCCCATAGAGAACCTGCAACGCCTTGATATCCAGCGCGCCGAGGGCACTCTGGGCTCCAAATTCCTTATCGTGGGGCGCGGAGTCTAAACCGGCATTGTAGGACATGACGGTCCAGATTCCCTGGTTCAGCCCCAGAATACCCCGGTCGTCCGATTGAGCCACACCCGGGAACGTCGTCGCGTCGGCCTGGCTGCCGCCGTCATGCGGATGCGCCAGGCCGAGGGAATGACCGATCTCGTGCACCACGGTGTTGCGGCCATCGCCGCCAGGCGAAAGCGACTGCCAGCCATCGGCCGCACCATTGAAATAGCCCCAGAGCTGATTTGGCAGCACGGACTTTCCGTCCGAACCGACGATCATGGCGCCGACCGGTTCGTGGACGCCGAGGACGACGGAATCCTCGCTGCCGAGAAAACCAAGATCGGCCTTCCACAAGGCAATGTCCGCGTGGGCCAGGTCACTGAAGTCGAACTTCAGACCGCAGACCGACGCATACTTGCTGTAGGTATCGACGAAGGCCCCGACTTCCCTGGCGTTCCAGGACATGAGCTGATCCCCGGACTGATCCTCGAGCCGTCCGTGCGTGCCATTGTGGAAGTCGCTGGCGTTGATGGCCTCATCGGAGAGGTCGCCGTTCTTGTCGAAAGGAGCGACGAAATGGACCTTGATGGGCCCGGCCGTCTCGTCCCAGACGCGACCGCCCCAGATCAGGGAATCGATATACGGGTTGCCGTAGCCGGAGCCCGCAACCGTCTTGAACCGCGCCATTGTTGCCCCCGGAAGTTGTCGATTGCCTGGACCGTAGGGGACTGACGAACAGCAAGGAGGTGTGATAGCGCACACGGTATCGCAATGTTATCCTAAAACGATCAATCCGCTCTCGGGGGCCGTGAAATGCGTGAATTGGGCGGGATCGCGCTAGAACAGCGTCTCGAGGCCCGAAAAGACCGCGTAGACGAACCCTAAGCTAAGCGTCAGCCCGACGGAGCCGACGATCAATCCCCCGGCCACCACCAGCCCGTCGCGCTCCACCAGCCCCAGGCCGACGAGACAAACCGCGATGCCGAGCGGGATCTGGCCGACGAAGGGCGGCGCGAAGAGCAGCCCGAGGGCCAGGATGAGGATGACGACTCCCATCAGGCGCGAGGCGATGGGATTGTCGAGGAAGGTCATGCGCGGCCGGGAAAACCGCTCCAGGCGGCGGAAGGCCGGCATCGCGCGGGCGACGGCGCGTTCCACGTCGACACTGGCAATCGACCGACGCAGCAGCACGTCCGGCAGCCACGGGGTCGCGCGCCCGACGATGATCTGCACGGCGACGAGCGCCAGGAGCAACCCGCAGATCAGCGGGATCGGCGGGGGCATCGGCAGGCAATTGGGCAGGCCCAGCAGAACGATGAGAACCGCAAAGGCACGGTCCTGCAGAACGGCCATGATGTCACGGACGGTCAGGCGCTCGCCCGGCTGCGATGCGAGAGCAGTCAGGATTTGAGAAGTGCGTGCTGCAGATAACAAGGAGGCCCGGCAAGTTCGAGGACGCTCAACGAGACGGTTCTCTACCCGAGTTGAGGCGGCGGGCCAAGTGCGCGTTTCCGGCCGGAGCGCGATCGTCGATCGACGTCCGAGGCGATCGGCGATCGCGCTCCCGCCGATCAGTGCAAGGTGATCTCGCCGTTGACCGTGCGGATCTCCGCCGGCCGGATCAGATGCCCGTGGCAGACCTGAACGGAATGGAGCGGGCCAGCCAGTTCCCGCTGCCAGAAATCCAGGAAGTCTCGCAAGACCGGGAAGCGCGGCGCAACGTCGTAGTCCTGCCAGATATAGGTCTGCAGGATCGCCTGATGGTCGGGCAGGCGATAAAGAATGTTCGCCGTCGTCAGGCCATAGCCCTCAAGCTGGCGGATGAAGTCACGGGATACCATGGGGACCTCCTTCACGCGGCGATGGAGCCCATCGCCAGGACACCGCATCGACAAAAAGAGCGTCTTCACCACGTTCAACGCTTTCGCTGTCGGAACGGAACTTCGTGGTCCAGTGTCGCCCCGCTGCACTTGAGACTTCGTAAACGTCAGCGTATTCCACTACGGCAACGGCGGACGGGGTGGCAGAATGGGCGTTTTTCGACAGCGGTCGATCCTGCGGTTCTTGGCCGCCGCGGCTGCCCTTGCTGTGTCCGCTTGCGGCAGCTCCGTCCTCAATGGACCGATCAACGAACCCATCCTCAGTGTCGCAGACCAGGGTGGCTGGCCGTTGGGACCCGACCAGTTCGGATCGACGGTGATCGGCGTCTCCCTGTCGGGCGGAGGCATGCGCGCCTCGGCGTTCTCCTACGGGGTGCTGGCCGAGCTCGACCGCTACGAACTCCAGACCGACAAAGGCCCACGACGGCTGACCGAGATGGTCGACCTGATCTCGGGCGTCTCCGGCGGCTCGGTCACGGCCGCCTATTTCGGCCTGAAGGGCCGCGAGGGCCTGCCGGAGTTCCGATCCCGCTTCCTCGATCGTGACGCCGAGCAAGGGTTCGACACCAATATCGGCATTGCCAGCATGGTGCGCATCCTCAAGGACGGCGGCGCCAACGACCGCTCGAAATTCCCGCGCTGGCTCGACGAGAATGTGTTCGACGGCGCCACCTACGCCAACCTGTTCGCGCGCAAGCGGCCGCTGGTCTGGATTTCGGCATCGGACATCTATTCCCGCGTGCCCTTCGTCTTCGAGCCGATCACCTTCAATATCCTGTGCAGCGACCTCAGCAAGGTGAGGCTGTCCGAGGCGGTCGCGGCCTCCGCTGCTGTCCCGGGGGTCTTCATCCCGATGAACGTCGAGAATTTCGGTGCCACCTGCGGCGGCCATGTCCCGCAATTCATGCAGCGCGGCGCGGTCTCGGAGACTGCCCCCGCAACCCTGCAGGCCAGCGGCGCTGCCATGATGCGCTACCGGGCCAACCCCGCCCAGTACCGGTACGTGAAGCTCCTCGATGGCGGCCTGACCGACAATTTCGGCGTCACCTCGCTGGCGCTCCAGCGCGGCAGCCGCGATCGGCCCTACATGCCGATGACCGCCGAACAGGCGGTGCGGGTCACCCGGTTCCTCTACATGGTGGTGGACGCCGGCCGCGGCCCTGCCGGCGATTGGCAGCGCAGCCTCGAGTCGCCCGGCGGAATCGACATCGCCAGCATCGTCACCGACGTCGCCATCGATTCCGGCGTCTACCGCGGCTACGACTACTTCTCGGCCATCATGAAGGAATGGCAGGCCGACATGCGGCGCTGGCGCTGCTCGCTCTCCAGCGACGAAGTGCTGAAGCTGCGCGGCACGTTGAGCGGCTGGCGGTGCGCCGACGTGACATTCACGGTCGGACGGGTGACCTTCGCGGATGCCGGGCCGGAATGGAAGGCCCGGCTCGATGCGGTCCCGACCCGCTTCACCCTCGATCCTGCGACCATCGACCTTCTCGTGGCCGGCGGCGGGGAAGCGTTGCGCAACAACACCGTGTTCCGCAGCTTCATGGGGCGCACGCCCCGAAAGAACCTCACCGCGTCGATCGAGACCGCGCCCGTCTCGCGACAGTGACGGGGCGGACCGGATGCGGTTTGCCTTCGCGGGGATCGACTTTCTCGGAGACGTCTTCGAGACGTTGATCGAGTCCGGCTGGACGCCCGTGAAGCTTTTCAGCCGGCCCTGCGATCGCGTCTACGATTTCAACGACACCACCGTGGCCCGCGCCCGGGCCCTGAGAATTCCGGTTCAGACCGTGCGCATCCAGCCGGCTGATCTGGCCGGACTGAGCGCGTTGCGGTGCGAGGCCCTGATCGTCGCCGGCTATCCCTGGCTGATCAAGGGGTGGGAGACGCACCTCCCCTACGCGGTGAATTTCCACCCCTCTCCCTTGCCTGAAGCCCGGGGGCCGTATCCGCTGTTCCAGGCGGTTCTCGATCAGGTGCCCGAATGGGGCATGACGGCCCATGTCATGGAGCCCGCCTTCGACACCGGCGCGATCATCGCCCAGCGCCTGTTTCCAACCGGGTCAGACGAAACCCACGATCAGCTACTCGCCAAATGCCAGCTCGCCGCAAAGGACATCGCACGCGCGCTGGCAACCGACCTGCCCGCCCTTTGGAAGGCGGCGTCTCCGCAAGGAGCGGGAAGCTACTGGCCCCGGATGAGCGCCGCCCAGCGCACCATCGACTGGACCGGCAGCGTCGACGAGATCCTGCGCACGGTACGCGCCTTCGGCACCATCGAGAGTTTCGCCACCGTCAATTCCCGGCTCCTGCATGTCTGGGCCGCCTCCGGCTGGACCCAGCCTCATAGCGAGAAGCCCGGCCAACTCGTGCACCGGCACCGTCGCCATCTGGTGGTCGCGGCTCGGGACGGGTTCGTCCAGCTGACCGGCTGGAGCCCCTATCCGCCGGGCGCGGGACGCGAGGCCGCCCGATAGGCGGCCTCCGGCCAGGATCGCTGGATCGCTGTCCACAGCAACTGTGCTACATCCGAAATCTGCGCGATCAACCCGAAGAGCGACGCCAAAGGAAGGCGAGGACACGGGATGGCGCATCCGCGTGCGGTTTGGCGCGCCGGCGGCTTCCATAACGTCAATGAATAGGCTTCCTAACAGAATGTTGTAGAATGAAATTCGGTTTGATACAGACCCCCCGCCTTAGGTCCGGCTTGGCCTTCCCGAGGCGTCGTGCTTTGCTGTGACGTTCCCAACAACGACCCCATCCAGAGGGGCAAGGGCAGGATATGGAAATTTTCGTCCAGCAGCTCATCAATGGGCTGACCCTGGGGTCGATCTACGGCCTCATCGCAATCGGTTACACGATGGTGTTCGGGATCATCGGCATGGTCAACTTCGCCCATGGCGACGTGTTCATGCTCTCGGCCTTCATCGCGCTGATCTTCTTCCTCATTCTCACCACCTGGCTCGGCATGTCGTCGATCGTGCTGGCCCTGGTCATCGTGATGGTCATCGCCATGGTGCTGACCTCGCTTTGGGGCTGGGCGATCGAGCGGGTCGCCTACCGCCCCTTGCGCGGATCGTTCCGCCTCGCGCCTTTGATCTCGGCGATCGGCGTGTCGATCTTCCTGTCGAACTTCGTGCAGGTCGCGCAGGGCGCCCGTAACAAGCCCACCCCCCCGATGATGCGGGATGTGATCGTGCTGTTCCAGGGCGAGAGCGGCTACAACGTCGTGCTCTCCTACAAGCAGATCGTCATCATGGCGACGACCGCGGTGCTGCTCGCGATCTTCTGGTACCTCGTCCAGAAGACCTCGCTGGGACGCGCACAGCGCGCCTGCGAGCAGGATCGCAAGATGGCGGCCCTCCTGGGCATCGACGTCGACCGCACCATCTCGCTGACCTTCGTCATCGGCGCGGCCTTGGCCGCCGTCGCCGGCACCATGTACCTGCTCTATTACGGCGTCGTGAGCTTCAATGACGGCTTCGTTCCGGGCGTGAAGGCCTTCACGGCCGCGGTCCTCGGCGGGATCGGCTCGCTGCCCGGCGCCGTGTTGGGCGGGCTGATCATCGGCCTGATCGAGACCTTCTGGTCGGCCTATTTCTCCATCGAGTACAAGGACGTGGCCGCGTTCTCGATCCTTGCCATCGTGCTGATCTTCATGCCGTCGGGAATTCTCGGCCGGCCCGAAGTCGAAAAAGTTTAGGGGCCGCGCCATGACAGCTCCCTCCACGATTGCGGCGGACGATGGGTCGGCCCCCGTCCGTTTCGACCTCGTCGCCGCCCTCAAGGATTCCCTGAAGGCCGGTGCCATCGCGTTCGGGCTCTCCATCCCGATCCTCGCCTTCAAGACCGAGCAGAGCGGCGGCGACATTTTCCTGCGCCCGCGCTGGGGCCTGGTGGCGGTGTTTGTCGCCATCATCTTCGGCGTCCGCCTGCTGCAGCACGCCTTCCACGCCACGAAGGCCTACCGGCTGGCAACGCCGGATGCGCATCAGGCGACCGAGTTCGTGCACGCCGAACCGAGCGCCTTCCAGAAGGTGTCCCGCTTCGGCATCCCGTTCTTCCTGGGCATCGCCATCAGCTTTCCGTTCCTGATCTATCTGATCCAGGGTGGCCTCGACCAATCGCGCTACTGGGTCGATCTCGGCATCCTGATCCTGACCTATGTCATGCTCGGCTGGGGGCTGAACATCGTGGTCGGCCTCGCGGGCCTGCTCGATCTCGGTTACGTCGCGTTCTACGCGGTGGGCGCCTATTCGTACGCGCTGCTGTCGACGACCTTCGGCCTGTCCTTCTGGGTCTGCCTGCCGCTCGCCGGCATTCTCGCGGCGTTCTGGGGCATCATCCTCGGCTTCCCGGTGCTGCGCCTGCGCGGCGATTATCTCGCCATCGTGACGCTGGCCTTCGGTGAGATCGTCCGCCTCGTGCTGATCAACTGGACCGACCTGACCAATGGCGGCGCGGGCATCTCGTCGATCCCGCGCGCGACCTTCTTCGGCCTGCCCTTTTCGTCCGGCGAAGACGGCTTCGCGGCGTTCTTCGGCATCGAGTATCACGGCATGCAGAGGATGATCTTCCTCTACTATCTCATCCTCGCCCTCGCTCTGCTCACCAACTTCGTCACCATGCGCCTGCGCAAGCTGCCGGTCGGGCGAGCCTGGGAGGCCTTGCGGGAGGACGAGATCGCCTGCCGGTCGCTGGGCATCAACACCACCAACACCAAGCTGACGGCCTTTGCCATCGGGGCAATGTTCGGCGGCTTTGCCGGCTCGTTCTTCGCGGTGCGGCAGGGTTTCGTATCGCCGGAAAGCTTCAACTTCCTCGAATCCGCGATCATCCTCGCCATCGTCGTGCTCGGCGGCATGGGCTCGCAGATCGGTGTCGCCATCGGTGCCGTGGTGCTGGTGGGCGGCCCTGAAATCCTGCGCAATCTCGGCTTCCTGTCGGCGGTGTTCGGCGAGAGCTTCGATCCCAACGAATATCGCCTGCTGCTCTTCGGCATGGGCATGGTGGCCATGATGGTGTGGCGTCCGCGCGGGCTGATCTCGGAGCGGCAGCCCTCGGTCTTTCTCAAGGAGAGCAAGGCGATTTCCAGCTCCCACGTCAAAGAAGGTCACGGCTGATGCGCTGGCTCAAGGATCCCATTCTCGACGTGCAGCACCTGACCATGCGCTTCGGCGGTCTGGTGGCCATCAACGACCTCAGCTTCATGGCGGGGCGCGGCGACATCACCGCCCTCATCGGCCCCAACGGGGCCGGCAAGACGACGGTGTTCAACTGCATCACCGGTTTCTACAAGCCGACCGAAGGCATGATCGCCCTGCGCAAGCCGGACGGCTCCCACATGCTGCTCGAACGCCTGCCCGGCTTCAGCATCAACTGGAAGGCAAAGGTCGCGCGGACCTTCCAGAATATCCGCCTGTTTTCGGGCATGACGGTTCTCGAAAACCTGCTGGTGGCGCAGCACAATTCGCTGATGATCGCCTCAGGTTTCACGTTCCTCGGCGTGCTCGGCATCGGCGGCTATCGCAAGGCCGAGAGGGAGGCGATCGAGCGGGCCACCTACTGGCTCGAGAAGATCGACCTGATCGACCGCGCCGACGACCCGGCGGGCGACCTGCCCTATGGGGCGCAGCGGCGGCTCGAGATCGCCCGCGCCATGTGCACCGACCCGCTGCTGCTGTGTCTCGACGAGCCGGCGGCCGGCCTCAACCCACGTGAATCGCTGCTGCTGAACGAGTTGCTTCTGTCGATCCGCAAGGACCACGGCACATCGATCCTGCTCATCGAGCACGACATGTCCGTGGTGATGGAAATCTCGGACCACGTGGTGGTGCTGGATTACGGCACCAAGATTTCGGACGGCACCCCGTCCGAAATCAGAAACGATCCCCGCGTCATCGCCGCCTATCTGGGCGTGGCCGACGAAGAGATCGAACAGGTCGAAGCGGAGATCGGCGCATGAGCATGGCTGGACCAACACCCGCCGGGACGACACTGTCGGATCCGGCCCGCAAGCCGCTTCTCAGCGTGCGCGGGGTCAAGACCTATTACGGCAACATCATCGCGCTGAAGGGCGTGGACATGGATGTCCACGAGGGCGAGATCGTCACTCTCATCGGCGCCAACGGGGCGGGGAAATCCACCCTGATGATGACCATCTTCGGCAACCCGCGGGCGCGCGAGGGCACGATCACCTATGCGGGCCGGGACATCACCCAGCTGCCGACCCACCAGATCGCCCAGCTCTCCATCGCGCAATCGCCGGAGGGGCGGCGCATCTTCGGCCGCATGTCGGTGTTCGAGAACCTGCAGATGGGCGCCTCCATCAACAAGATGGCGCATTTCGACCAGGACCTCGAACGGGTCTGCACCCTGTTCCCGCGCCTGAAGGAGCGGCTGCAGCAGCGCGGCGGCACCCTGTCGGGCGGCGAGCAGCAGATGCTCGCCATCGCCCGCGCCCTCATGAGCCGGCCGAAATTGCTGCTGCTCGATGAGCCATCGCTCGGCCTCGCGCCGCTGATCGTCAAGCAGATCTTCGCGATCATCAAGGAGCTCAACGAGCAGGACGGCATGACCATCTTCCTCGTCGAGCAGAACGCCTATCACGCCCTGCGTCTGGCCCATCGCGGCTACGTCATGGTGACCGGCAACATCACCATGAGCGGCACCGGCCGGGAATTGCTGGAGAACCCGCAGGTCCGCGCCGCCTATCTCGAAGGAGGGCATCACTGATGCAAGGGATCCTTTATGAGGAGCCGTCGATCTGGCTCTTCCTGCTCGTGACCGTCATCATGGGCGGGTGGGCTGCCTGGATGACGGGCCGCGCGATCGCCATCACCTGGCGACCGTTCTGGAACCTGCTGTTGTACCTGCTGATCCTCGCGGCCTTCGTGCGGTTCATCCATTTCGCGCTGTTCCGCGGAACGCTGATCTCGGTGCATTTCTACGCCATCGACGCCATCGTGCTGCTGATCATCGGAAGCCTCGGCTACCAGTATTACCGCGCCCGGCTGATGACGTCGCAATATCGCTGGCTGTACGAGCGCACGGGTCCGTTCAGCTGGCGCGAGAGGACGCCTCATCCAAACGGCTAAGGTGCCCAAACGGCAGCGTTCGGCACCGCATTGGCCCTTGGAATTTTAAATATCCTTTTCAATGACTTGAAGGGCTTTCGACACCCTTGGAAATGGCCCCGACAGGACCCCGAGACACCCTAAATTCCGGCGTGACTTCCGCTCAAAAAGAGTCATGATGTCACCCGGACGGCAGGCCCTGCGGCCTGCCGCACCTTTCCCCCTGGAGGGGGCTTACAAGAACACCCAGAGGAGTACCTCATGAAAAAAATGCTGTTGACCGGCGTTGCGCTCGGTCTTGGTCTCGCCTTTTCGGGCGCGGCCAACGCGCAGATCAAGATCGGCGTCGCCGGCCCCATCACGGGCCCCAACGCCGCGTTCGGCGCGCAGCTGAAGAACGGCGTGGAACAGGCTGTCGAGGACATCAATGCCGCAGGCGGCGTCAATGGCCAGAAGCTTGTGGTGGTCGTCGGCGACGACGTGTCCGATCCCAAGCAGGGTGTGTCGGTGGCCAACAAGTTTGCGGCCGAAGGCGTGAAGATGGTCGTTGGCCACTTCAACTCCGGCGTCTCGATCCCGGCCTCGCAGGTCTACGAAGAGGCCGGCATCGTTCAGGTGACGCCCGCATCGACAAACCCGCAATTCACCGAGCGCAAGATGTGGAACACCTTCCGCACCTGCGGCCGCGACGATCAGCAGGGCCTCGTGGCCGGCAGCTACCTCGCCGACAAGTTCAAGGGCAAGAAGGTCGCGGTCGTTCACGACAAGACCCCCTACGGCAAGGGCCTCGCCGACGAGACCATGAAGGCCATGACGGCCAAGGGCCTCAAGGAAGTCGTCTACGAGGGTGTGAACCCGGGCGAGAAGGATTATTCGGCGCTCGTGTCCAAGCTGAAGCAGGCTGGCGTCGACGTCGTCTATTTCGGCGGCCTTCACACGGAAGCCGGCCTCATCATCCGCCAGATGCGCGATCAGGGCCTCAATGCCCCGCTCATGTCGGGTGACGGCATCGTGTCGGCCGAGTTCGTCTCGATTGCCGGCCCCGGCGCCGATGGCACCCTGATGACCTTCGCGCCCGATCCGCGCAAGAACCCGAACGCCAAGGACGCGGTCGCCAAGTTCAAGGCCAAGAACTACGATCCCGAGGCCTACACCCTCTACAGCTATGCGGCGACGCAGATCCTGGCCGAAGCCGCCAAGCAGGCAGGCGGTCCGGACGGCAAGAAGATGGCGGCGATCATGAGCGCCGGCAAGCCGTTCAAGACCGTCATCGGCGACATCTCCTACGACAAGAAGGGCGATATCACCCGTCCGGACTACATCATGTATGTCTGGAAGAAGGGCGCCGACGGCAAGATCGATTACTCGGGCAACGAAATCGGCATGTAATCGCCGACATTCTGAGCTTCTCTCGATCGAAGGCCCGTCCTGGAAACAGGGCGGGCCTTTTTTCGTGTCGGCGACAGTCGGCGTGAAGGCCCGAACTCGGCTGGAACAGAGCGCAGCCTGCAGCATTGAGCACTCGGCCAGACTGTCTGGTTTTCGACATCGTCAGTTCACGGTCGGTCTTCCAGCTTATAATCCTAGAATTGCCACTTTTGTCCGCTTATCGCGGGCGTGCGGTCTTCCTTGCAAATGGTTCCCACGATGAATGGTCAGTCGACCCAGAGCGAGCAGCCTCACATGGGCATCTACAGCGCCCTGAACCGGCTGCCCTGGCCGCGAAGCTATATCGGCCGCATCCTTCTCGTCTGTTTCGTCGGAACGCACATTCCCCTTCTGGCCCTCAGCGTTTTCATGATTGCGCGGAGCGCCGCAACCGGTGCGGTGTTCTGGGGGGAGTTTGTCGTCCTGCTCGCCGCGACTTTCGTTGCGGCAGGCGCCACGCTCGTGACCGTTTGGGGCATGATGGCGCCGATCCTGGCTGCCTCGCGTGCACTTGAAGCCTACCGTGACAACCGCACCCTGCCGTCTCTTCCGCGCCATTACACCGACGAGGCGGGAAAGATGCTGATCGAGGTTCAGGAGACCTTGGAGGAGCTCAATACGGCCATCCACAATCTCGCGCGGGCAGCCGACACCGATGCGCTGACATCGATCGGCAATCGCCGCTGGCTCGTCACCCGCGCGGCCGAGCAGGTGGCGCGATCGCGCAAGGGCAAAGCGCCGTTCTCCCTGATCCTCTTCGACCTCGATCGTTTCAAGGCGATCAACGATCGCCATGGGCATGCGACCGGCGATTCGGTGCTGATCGGCGTATCCCGATACATCAAGGCGAGCATCGCCCCGACAGCGCTTTTTGCGCGGACCGGCGGCGAGGAATTCTGCATCATCCTGCCGGCCACGTCTCTCGCACACGCCACACAGGTCGCGCAGGAGCTGCAGGCCGGCGTCGAGGCCAAGGCTTTCGCATCGCTTCCCGTCGGTCGCGTGACGGCGAGCTTCGGCGTTGCATCGCACGAACCGGTGGATACGGATTTTGCCGCCACCATGGCGCGCGCCGACGAGATGCTCTATCGCGCCAAGGGCGCTGGCCGAAACCGGGTCGTCTCCACGGAAGAAGCGGAAATCGCGTAAGACCGCTAACCCAGGCGACCGAGCACCGGAAAGGTCTCGAGGAGCCAGAACGACGCCGTGGTGATCCACCCGGTGAGGAACGCGATGCCGGTGAGAATGAGCAGCACGCCCATGACCTTCTCGACCGCGTCAAACCGCGACCGCATCCGCTTCAGCAGAGCCAGCACCGGCTTCATGGTGAATGCGGCCAGCAGGAACGGGATGCCCAGGCCAACGGAATAGGCAGCCAAAAGCAGCGCGCCTCGCGCGACGCTCGTTTCTGAACCCGCAACGGCAAGAATGGCGGCGAGAACCGGTCCGATGCACGGGGTCCAGCCGAACGCGAAGGCCAGCCCCATCACGTAGGCGCCCCAGATCCCGACCGGACGGTCGACCTGAAGGCGCGCCTCCCGATAGAGAAAGCCGATCCGGAACACGCCCAGAAAGTGCAGGCCCATAACGATGATGGCAAGCCCCGCGAGGGTGCTCAGCACGTCCAGATACTGCCGCACCACCTGCCCCAGCGCCGACGCGGTGGCGCCGAGCAGGATGAAGACGGTCGAGAACCCCGCCACGAACAGCAGGGCTGCCATCACAGCACGGCGGCGCACCTGCGCCTCGCCCGCATGAAGCTGGTCGAAGGTTGTGCCGGCGAGAAACGACAGATAGGGCGGCACCAGCGGCAGCACGCAGGGGCTGAGGAAACTGATCAATCCGCCCAGAAGGGCTGCCGGGAGCGATACACTGAGCATGGGGCCTTCTATCTGGATACCCCCCGACAAGAAAGGTGCAGTTCGCGCCGTCGCCAGCTTGTGAACGACAGCGTTTTCGGCATGCTTGGCCGATGAACACCATGCGCAATCTCATCACCGACGTTCCTGGCCTGCGGATCGGCAACGCTCAGGATGAGGCCCTCGGCTCCGGCGTAACGGTGGCCGTATTCGACAAGGCTGCCGTGGCCTCGTGCGCGGTCATGGGCGGAGCGCCGGGCACCCGGGAGACCGACCTGCTCGAACCCGACAAGGTCGCGCCCGGCATTCATGCCATCGTGCTGTCCGGCGGCTCCGCCTACGGGTTGGATGCCGCAGGCGGGGTGCAGGCTTATCTGCGCGAGAAGGGAGTAGGCTTTCCGGTCGGCCCGGCCCTCGTGCCGCTGGTGCCCCAGGCCGTCGTGTTCGACCTGCTCAATGGCGGAGACAAGGATTGGGGGCGCTATTCGCCCTATCGCGAACTGGGTTATGCCGCCGCCGCAGATGCCGGGGAAACCTTTGCGCTCGGCACGGCCGGCGGGGGATTTGGGGCTACCACGGTCAACCTCAAGGGCGGGCTTGGCTCCGCCAGCGTCAGAACCTCAGCGGGCCATACCGTCGGGGCGGTTGCCGTGGTCAACAGCATTTCGTCCGCCGTGATCGGGGACGGGCCGCATTTCTGGGCGGCCGATTTCGAGGAGAGTGCCGAGTTCGGCGGCCTCGGCCATCCCGCAAACCTCACTCCTGAGATGCGCGAGTTGTTCTGGAAAGGCGGCCGTCAGCCCTCCACCACCATTGCGTTGGTGGCCACCGACGCGATCCTCACCAAGGCCCAGGCCAAGCGCCTGGCGATTGCGTCCCATGCGGGATTTTCCCACGCGCTGCGCTTTGCCCACGCGCTGTATGACGGCGACACGATCTTTGCGGCCTCGACCGGCCGCCGGCCTTTCGGCGACGAAGCGATGGAGTTCACGGAACTCACGGCGCTCGCGGCCGATTGCGTGGCGCGAGCCATCGCCCGCGGCGTCTACGAGGCGACGGCCCTGCCCTATGCGGGGGCGCAGGCCGCATGGCGCGACCGGTTCGGGCCGTCGGCGCGTTAAAACCGATCCGGACGGTACGGGGTCGGATCGATGACCGGCTTCTCGCCGGTGATCATCTCGGCCACCAGACGACCGGTGATCGGACCGAGCGTCATCCCGTGATGGGCATGGCCGAAGCTGAACCAGAGGTTCTTGTGGCGGTGGGCCTTGCCGATGATCGGCATCATGTCGGGCGTGCAGGGCCGCATGCCCATCCAGGGCTCCGCATCGACCCGCTCGCCCAGCGGAAAGAACGCTTTGGCAATCGGCTCGGCGCGCTGGAGCTGCACGGGCGTCTTGGGCGCATCGCGATCGGCGAATTCGGCCCCTGTCGTGAGACGCACGCCCTTGGACATGGGCGCCAGGAAATAGCCGCGCTCGAAATCCAGCGTCGGCCGGTTCAGGACCGCATTGCCGAGCGGCTTGTAGTGCATGTGGTAGCCGCGCTTGACCGCGAGCGGCAAACGGTAGCCGAGCCCCTTGGTGACGAGGTCTGCCCAAGGCCCCAGCGCGACGACGACCTCGCGCGCCTCGACCGGGCCGCTCTTGGTGGTGACGCGCCAGCCGTCCGATGTTTCCGCAAGGCTGCGCGCATCGCCTTCCGCAACCGTGCCGCCAAGACTTTCGAACAGGCGCAGATACGCCATGGTGAGCTGATACGGATCATAGATCGCGCCCGGATCGGTCCAGTGAATGCCGCCCTTGAGATCGCCGCTGAGGTGCGGCTCCTTCTCGCTGACGCCGCGGCTGCTCAGGGCGTCGAAATTGACGCCGAAATCGCGCTTCGTGCTCTCCGCGTCCCGCAATTGCGAGTCCAGCGCTTTCTGGCTGCGGAAAACCTTCATCCAGCCGGTCGGACGGATCAACTGGGTCGCGCCGGCGGCCTCCGCCAGCGCTGCATGCTCGACCACGCTGTGCTCGATCAGCGGCGCGTAGAGGCGCGCAATGGCGCGGTGTTCTTCCGGGCGCGAATGCATCCAGTAGCGGAAGAGAAACGGCGCGAGCTTCGGCAGCGCGCTCATGTGATAATGCGCGTCGATGGTGCTGTTGGTGGCGTAGCGCAGCAACGCGCCGAAATCGTGCGGGAACCCGTAAGGATAGACGCCCTCGCGCTGGATCAGGCCGGCATTGCCGAACGACGTTTCCTCGCCGGGTCCGCGACGGTCCACCAGCAGCACCGACCGTCCGCGCTGCTGCAAATGCACGGCAACCGAGACGCCGACGATCCCGGCGCCCAACACGACCACATCTTTACGCATGAATTCTGCCCCGATTAGCTTCGTCTCTCATACGAGAGCCGGGAGAGGATCGAGCCGCTCCCGCGCGGTTTGTTTAGCCCTGATCCGGCGACGGCGTCCACGCCTTTCCTGTGACATAAGGCCCTGCCGGATTGGCATCGGCGCGCAGCGCATACCAGAGGACATTGCAGCTTTCCGGCCTCCGTGCTACCGGCCCGCCATGACCCGTCCCCTGTTGATCGCCCCCTCCATCCTGTCCGCCGATTTCGCCCGCCTGGGCGAAGAGGTTCGCGCCATCGACGCTGCCGGCGGCGACTGGATCCATATCGACGTCATGGACGGGCATTTCGTGCCCAACATCACCATGGGACCCGACATCGTGAAGGCGATCCGGCCGCATTCGGCCAAACCCTTCGACGTCCATCTCATGATTGCGCCGGTGGACCCCTATCTCGAAGCCTTCGCGAAGGCGGGCGCCGACATCATCAGCATTCATGCGGAGGCAGGTCCCCACCTCCACCGGTCGCTGCAGACCATCCGCAAACTGGGCAAGAAGGCCGGCATCGTGCTCAATCCCGGCACCCACGAGGCCCATATCGAGCCGGTCCTCGACGACGTCGACCTGATCCTGCTGATGACGGTCAATCCCGGCTTCGGCGGCCAGGCCTTCATCCCCTCCGTCTGCGAGAAGTTGCGGCGCATCAAGGCGATGGTGGGCGACCGGGACATCGACATCGAGATCGACGGCGGGGTCACCCCCGAGACGGCCCCTCTGGTGGCAGCGGCTGGCGCCAATGTGCTGGTGGCAGGCTCGGCGGTGTTCAAGAACGGCCCCGCCGCTTATGCGGCCTCGATCGCGGCGATCCGCGAGGCCACCGCCCGCGCCCGCTAAGGGGTGCCGCTGAGGCCCGAGGCCAGCAGCCGGCTGAGACGGTCGATCAGGCGTTCGACGAACGCCTCGTCGAGAGCGATGTTGTGGGGCGGCAGGGTCAGGTAGGCTGAGTCGCGCACGAAGATCAGGCCCTGATGCAGGAGCCAAAGCGTCGTGACGGCGATGTCCTCGGCCGTGGCATCCGCCGGCAGGAACTTGCGCACCAACCGCTCGACGACCGTCACCAGCGACATGTTCTCGCTCATCGCAAGCTCCTGAAACACGTCGGTGCGTTGCAGGATTTCCCAGTTGAGAATGCGGATGTAGCGCGCGAGTTGATTGCGCTTGAGCAACGGCAGGAGCTGCTGTTTCACGAAGAGCCTGAGCGCCGCGTCCCGATCCAGACTGTCGAGCAGGTCCTCGTCGAGGAGCGCTGCCTTCTTGAACGCCACGAAGGTGGCTTTCAGAACCTCGCGATAAAGGCCTTCCTTGCCGCCGAAATGATAGGTGATGGCGCCCTGATTGGCGTGGGCCTTCACGGTGATGTCGCGCACGGAACCGGCGCCGTAGCCCTTGTCGGCGAAAACCACCAGGGCCGCATCGATAAGGCTCTGGCGGGTCCGGTCGGCAGCCCGCGTCATCGCAGGACGAGATCCGTCAGGGACGCACCCAATGCTGTGACGGAAGAGACGATCTTTTCACCGGTGGGCACAAATCTCGGCATGGCAATTCCCAGAATAGCCAGACGCCGCTCGGGTTCGGCCTCCGGCGCGAAGACGGTCGCCTGCGCCGTCATCGGGTCCGGACGCTCAAACGCCGGGCGCGCCGGCGGCAATACGGTGGCGGCAATCGTCGTCCGGGCCTTCTGGAGGGCCGGCCGTTCGGCGGCCTGCTCCGGCGGGTGGGACGCTACCGACCACGGCTCGCCCACGATCGGCAGGGCGGCGCGCTCGATCGAGGGACCGAAGAGAGCGCCGAACTCGATGGGGCTCGCCACCGGAACCCGGAAGGTGTCGGACTGGAAATGCGCATCGAACAGGCCTGCGGCCGATCGCGCATCGAGCGCAAAGGCCGCGGTCTCCGAAACCTGCACAGGCGGCGCATCGCTTTTGAGATAGGCGTTGCTGATCATCGCGACGCACACCGTGGCGGCAACCGAAACGACGATCTGCAAGAGGATCTTCTCGCTGATTTCGGCGACCTTGCGGGTAACCCGGACCGTGACGACGCGCATGGCGTTCTCCCAAAGGAAATTCAAACTGACGTATGAATTTCAAACGCCTGTTTGAGGCGGAACTGAGGCGTCGTCAAGGCCCGCGCCCACGATTTGCACCGTCGAGACACCGCCCTTCCCGGGCGTCCGACTGAGTCGCGGCTTGCGCAGGGCGCTTGTCATCCGGCGCGCCATCCAATAGCCATCTGCGATCATCTGCGGGACCTTATCATCGGTCCCTTCCCGCGCGTGGCGACCCGCCTGACAAGCTCTCTTGCAGGTTACACGCCGCGCCCCGCTGCCAGGAGACGTGACGTGATCCCCCGCTACAGCCGCCCCGAAATGGTCGCCATCTGGTCGCCCGAGACCAAGTTTCGCATCTGGTTCGAGATCGAGGCGCATGCCACGACGGCGCTGGCGGATCTCGGCGTCGTGCCGAAGGAGGCAGCCGAACTCGTCTGGGAGAAAGGCAGCAAAGCGACCTTTGACGTCGAGCGCATTGACGATATCGAGCGCGAGGTGAAACACGACGTCATCGCGTTCCTGACCCATCTGTCCGAGATCGTCGGCCCCGAGGCCCGCTTCGTCCACCAGGGCATGACCTCGTCCGACGTGCTCGACACCTGCTTCAACGTCCAGCTCAAGCGCGCCACCGACCTGCTCTTGGATGATGTCGACAAGTTGCTGGCGGCCCTGAAGCGTCGCGCCTTCGAGCACAAGATGACGCCGACCATCGGCCGCTCGCACGGCATCCACGCGGAGCCCACCACCTTCGGCATCAAGCTGGCGCTGGCCTATGCGGAGTTCGAGCGCTGCAAGATCCGCCTGATCGAGGCGCAGCGCGAGATCGCCACCTGCGCGATCTCCGGTGCGGTCGGCACCTTCGCCAACATCGATCCGCGCGTCGAGGAATATGTGGCCGAGAAGATGGGCCTGTCCGTGGAGCCGGTCTCGACGCAGGTCATCCCGCGCGACCGGCATGCCATGTATTTTGCCACGCTCGGGGTTGTGGCCTCCTCCATCGAGCGTCTGGCGACGGAGATTCGCCACCTCCAGCGGAGCGAGGTTCTGGAAGCCGAGGAGTTCTTCTCGGCTGGTCAGAAGGGCTCCTCGGCCATGCCCCACAAGAGAAACCCTGTCCTCACGGAAAACCTGACCGGACTTGCGCGCATGGTTCGGGCCTACGCCATGCCCGCCATGGAAAACGTGGCCCTGTGGCACGAGCGGGATATTTCCCACTCCTCTGTCGAGCGCATGATCGGCCCCGACGCCACCGTGACGCTCGATTTCGCGTTGGCGCGCCTCACGGGCGTGATCGACAAACTGCTGGTCTATCCGGAGAACATGCAGAAAAATCTCGATCGGCTGGGCGGCTTGGTCCATTCCCAGCGGGTTCTGCTGGCCCTGACCCAGAAGGGCGCCTCACGCGAGGACGCCTATCGCCTCGTGCAGCGCAATGCCATGCCGGTCTGGCGCGGCGAGGGCGACTTCCTCACGTTGCTCAAGGCGGATGCGGACGTGACCGCCTACCTGCCCCCGGCCGAGATCGAGGATTGTTTCGACCTCGGCTACCATTTCAAGCATGTGGACACGATTTTCCGCCGCGTCTTCGGCGCAAGCTGAGCCGTAAGGGGGTAGCAATGTTCGCCAAATGGGTGACAATCATCTGAGCGGGATGTCAGCGGGTCAGGAATTGTCATGCTGTCCGAGAAATTGCTCACAACGGCCTTTACCCGGGCGGTTCGCAAAGGAACGCTCATAATGACAACCGCCGGAGGTGAGACATTCACCTTCGGCGACGGCGGAGAGCCTCGGGTCTCCTTCCGATTTACCGATGCGGCGGCCCAGCTCGCCCTCTGTCTCCACCCGGAACTGAAACTCGGCGAATTGTTCGTCGACGGGCGTCTGGTGATCGATGAAGGCTCCATCTTCGAACTTCTGGAGCTGGTCCTCCAGAAGACGCACGGGGATCTGGGCGAACTCCCGCTCCGGCGGCTGCGCAAGATGCGCACCATGCTCCAGCGCCGCAGCGCCAACGACGCCGCCAAGGCCAAGCGCAATGTCGCCCACCACTACGATCTCGACGGCAGGCTCTACGCCCTGTTTCTCGACAGCGACCGGCAATATTCCTGCGCCTATTTCGACCACCCCGACGCGACGCTCGAAGACGCGCAGCTTGCCAAGAAACGGCACATCGCCGCCAAGCTCATGGTCGATCCCGGCCAGAGGGTGCTGGATATCGGATCCGGCTGGGGAGGCCTTGGGCTCTATCTCGGCGAGGTCGCACAGGCGGGCTATGTGCGGGGTGTGACCCTGTCGGAAGAACAGCTCGACGTGTCGCGCAAGCGCGCCGCGACCTCCGGCATGCCCGAACGGGTGCGGTTCGAGCTGGAGGACTATCGCGCGACCACCGGCACGTTCGACCGGATCGTGTCGGTGGGCATGTTCGAGCATGTGGGCCCGTCGTCTTACGACACCTATTTCTCGGCCTGCCACAAGCTGCTGGAGGATGACGGCGTGATGCTTCTGCACACCATCGGCCGCAGCGGCACGCCCTATCCCACCAATGCGTGGATCGAAAAATACATCTTCCCCGGCGGCCACCTGCCGATCCTGTCCGAGATGATGCCGGCCATCGAGCGGTCGGGCCTCGTCGTGACGGACATCGAGATCCTGCGGCTGCATTACGCCATCACCCTCGAGAAATGGCGCGAGCGCTTCATGGAGCATCGCGACGAGATCCGCCGCCTCTACGACGAGCGCTTCTGTCGGCTGTGGGAATGCTACCTCGCCATGTCGGAATCAGCCTTCCGCTTTCAGGACGCGGTGGTGTTCCAGGTGCAACTGGCCAAGCGCAACGACACGGTGCCGCTGACCCGCGATTACATCGCCGAGCGCGAGGCGGTGCTGCGATCTGCCGAAATCGCGGGCGTGAGGCGCAGCGCGTGAGAGTTGCGCGTTGGTGCGCCGCTGAGGCCTTGAAGAGCGGCCCCGCGACGGTTACCTCCGCGTCATGAAAACTTCCGATTGCGACATCCTCATCGTTCCCGGCCACCTCAATGCGAGCGACGATCACTGGCAGAGCCGGTGGGAGCGCCAGCTCTCGACCGCGCGCCGCATCGAGCAGGAAGACTGGGAATCCCCGCGGAAGGACGATTGGGTCGCGCGCATTGTCGAGGAGGTCGCGCGGGCCGAGAAGCCAGTCGTTCTGGTCGGCCATAGCCTCGGCGTGATCGCCATCGCGTTCGCCGCGCCCCTGCTGCCGAAGGACAAGGTCAAGGGCGCGTTCCTGGTTGGAATGCCCGATGTGGATCGGCCCGATTTCGAGCCGGTGGTCGATCGCGCCTTTGCGCCGATCCCGCAGGATCCGCTGCCCTTCCCGTCCGTCCTCGTGGCCAGCCGCACGGACCCCCATTGCGAGTTCGACAAGGCCGAGGACGTCTCCTACGCCTGGGGCTCGGCCCTCGTGGATGCGGGCGATGCCGGCCACCTGAACACCGATAGCGGCCACGGCCCCTGGCCGGAGGGTCTCATGCGGTTTGCGGGTTTCCTGAAACAGCTCACCTGAATGCCAACATGACGAAAAGTTCATGCTGCGGTCACCCGCGAGAGAGCAGGCTGGCCTCACCCTGACGCTGACATCGCCACTGTTCTGGTGATCTTCAGGAGGAGTATCGCATGAAAACCTTTTCGCTCATCTCGGCCGCCTCGGCTCTCGTCGTTGCCGGGACCGCAGCCATTGCGCAGCCCGCTCCTCCCCCACCCGGCGGTCCTGGGGGACCTGCCCCGCGCCCGCCCATGACTCGGGCTGATTTCGATTCGCTGACGGACGCACGCGTCGCGGCCATCCAGGCCGGCCTCAAGCTCACGCCGGACCAGCAGAAGCTGTGGAGCCCGGTCGAGCAGGCGCTCCGCGCCAACGCCGGCGATCGCGCCCAGCGCATGGAGCAGCGCCGCGAGCGCGGCGCGCCTCCCGCCCCGCGTCCCGATTTCATGCAGCAGATCGAGCAGCGCGCCGACTGGACCACGAAGGCGGCAGCCAGCGCCACGGCCCTGTCGACGGCGATGAAGCCCTTCTGGGCCTCCCTCGATGACCGTCAGAAGCGTCTGCTGCCGATTCTCATGCGTCCGGAAGCGGCCATGCGCGGCCGCGGCGGCCATCGCGGGCACGGTCCCGAGCATGGCGGCCCGCGTGGACACGGCATGCAGCGGTAGTCACGCCCCAGACGGACAGACAAGGCCGCCCCTCCGGGCGGCCTTTTTTCATGAGCCAAGCGCATCCGAGAGCGACGGCGAAACGAAAAAGGCCGCCCGAAGGCGGCCTGGATCGACAATCGATGGTCGTCGCTGATTAGCGCGAATAGAACTCGATCACGAGGTTCGGTTCCATCTGGACCGGGTAAGGCACTTCCGACAGGGTCGGGATGCGCGTCACGCGGGCCGTCATCTTGGAATGATCGACCTCGATGTAATCGGGGATGTCGCGCTCGGCGAGCTGGCTCGCCACAATGACGACCTCCAGCTGCTTCGACTTGTCCTTGACCTCGATCACGTCGCCGGGCTTCACGAGGTAGCTCGGGATGTTGACCCGGCGCCCGTTGACCTTGATGTGGCCGTGGTTGACGAACTGGCGCGCCGCAAACGGGGTTGCCACGAACTTCGACCGGTAGACCACCGCGTCGAGACGACGCTCCAGGAGACCGACGAGGTTCTCGCTCGAGTCGCCCTTGAGACGGATCGCTTCCGCGTAGTAGCGGCGGAACTGCTTCTCGGTGATGTTGGCGTAGTAGCCCTTGAGCTTCTGCTTGGCGCGCAGCTGCGTGCCGAAGTCGGACATCTTGCCTTTGCGGCGCTGGCCATGCTGGCCGGGACCGTATTCACGACGATTCACGGGGCTCTTCGGGCGACCCCAGATATTTTGACCCATGCGGCGGTCAAGCTTATGCTTGGCCTGAATGCGCTTCGACATCGCTGTTCCTCTTTGTTGTCGAACGGTTTTTGAGGAACGCGCCCTCCTCTTCCCTTTTCAGGGACGACAGGCCGGAATGAACCGAAACCACGGGTGCGTAAAACACTCACGCGGCCCGAGATGGACCGCGCGAACCGGCTGGCTCTAGGCGAAAGCCGGCCCTGAGTCAAGAATGCCGGCAGGTCCGCGGCGCATTCCGGTCCCGATGGGTGGCCATCCGTCCCCCGCCGGGAGATGCCCTCCCGCCGGTCGAACTGCGCGTCGACGAGGACGAGGCTGACGGTAGCGGCAGCCGGACCCTGCGGGTTCGGACGGTGCCTCGGGAGACGGACCTTCTCCCGCTGTCCGTGCCACCGCCATGGACCCCCGCCCCGGGGCGGGGGCCGGTCCCGGAGCGGCCCATCCCGAAGCTGTCGCCGCTCGAACGCGTTTCGACCGTGATGAGGCAGGGGCTACGGGAAGCCGCCCGGGCTCGTGCCCGCCGGCGATCATCAGGCGCCCCACCTCCGCGGGCCGACCGCCCACGGGGTTTGCGGCTTGAACGCCCCTCAGATCACCAGGAAATCGCCTGCGGCCATCTTCAGGCCCTTCGACAGGGTGGCGATCTGCACCGCCGCGTCGTGGCCCTTGCCGTCATGGTCGTAGAACAGGGCGCCGGTCTTCTTGTTGTAGATGATGCGGTCGCTGTCGTCATGCGCCGCAGGCCCCGACCAGAACGCCGCCTTCGACAGCCCGCCTTTCTTGGCGAGACCCTTGAAGACCGATTTCGCCAGCGCGATGGTGTCGTCCGGCACGGAGAAATCGACGACGCGGTCGAGGTTGGTCCTGGCGTTCGGCTTGGTGTCGAACACGAACATATCCCGCCCCGCGCCACCCGACAGCACATCCCGGCCGAGCCCGCCCGACAGTTTGTCGTTGCCGGCAAGCCCCGACAGCACGTCGTTGCCCGCAAGCCCCGTGAGGCTGTCGTCCAGGCTATCGCCGGTCAGGCGGTCCACGGCCGATGTGCCCACCAGCACCAAAGCTCTCGGGGTCGGGGTCGTGCCAGTCCCGCCTGTCCCCTCGGCCACATCCGTCACCGCAACCGTGAACGTGCGTTCGATGCTGTGGCCGGCGCTGTCGGTCACCCGCACCTTGACGTCGTGCGCGCGCGCCGTCTCGTAATCGAGCTTCGTGCCATCGGCCACAACGAGCTTCGTGCCGGAGGAATCGCTCGCCAGGGCGAACCGTCCGCCGGCATCATCGAGAAGCGCGTAGGTGAAGGTCTCGTTGACATCCACATCCTGCGTCGACAACCGGCCAATGAGGCTGTCCTTGACGGCGTTCTCGGCAGTGGTTTCGGCGCTGAGGGTGATGGCGGTCGGCGCATGGTTGGTTTCTGCGACGTCCGACACCGCGATGGTCAGAACCTGATCGAGAGAGAGGCCGCCGCCGTCGGTGACCCGCACGGTAACGTGGTGGGATGTTGCCTGCTCATAGTCGATCTTCGTTCCGTCAGCGACGACCAGTTGCGTTCCCTTCAACATGAACCGGCCGCCGGCATCGTCCACAAGCGTGTAGGTAAAGGTGTCGTTGGCATCCACATCCTGGGCCAGCAACGTCCCGACCGGCGTCTCGGACGCTGCGCCTTCCGCAACGATCGCGGCCGTCAGCCCGACAGCCACAGGCTTATGGTTGTTGTCGGCAAGATCCGTCACCGCGATGGTGAAGGTCTGATCGAAGGTGTGGCCACCCTTGTCCGTGACCCGCACCTTGATCTGGTGCGACGCGGCCGTCTCGTAATCGAGCTTCGTGCCATCGGCCACGACGAGCTTCGTGCCGGTGGCATCGCTCGACAGGGCAAAGCGCCCGCCCGCATTGTCCAACAGCGTGTAGGTGAACGTCTCGCCCGCATCCGCATCCTGCGCCGACAGCAGGCCGATGGGCGTGTTGATCGCCGCCGACTCGGCGACGACCGCGCCGCTGAGGCCGATGGCATTCGGCGCGACACCCCCCTCAGCCACATCCGTCACCGCGATGGTCAACGTCTGTTGGAAGGACGCACCAGCATGGTCGGTGACCTGCACCTTGATCTGGTGCGCGGTTGCTGTCTCGTAATCAAGCTTCGTGCCATCCGCCACGACCAGTTGCGCGCCGTTCAGCGCGAACCGCCCTCCTGCGCTGTCGACCAGCGCATAGGTGAAGGTCTCGCCCTGATCGACATCAAGCGCGAGCAATTGCCCCACCGGCACCGCATTCGCCGACCCCTCGGCGATGCTGGCTGCCGTCAACCCGATGGCCACCGGCGCATGATTGTTGTCGGCAAGATCCGTCACCGCGATGGTGAAGGTTTGATCGAAGGTGTTGCCGCCGCTGTCCGTGACCCGCACCTTGACCTGGTGCGACGCGGCCGTCTCGTAATCGAGCTTCGTGCCGTCCGCCACGACGAGCTTCGTGCCGGAGGCAGTCGTCAGAAGTGAAAAGCGCCCGCCCGCATTGTCCAGGAGCGCGTAGGTAAAGGTCTCGTCGGCATCGGCATCCTGCGCCGACAGCAGACCGATAGGCGTGTTGATCCCGGCATTCTCCGCGACGATCGCGCCGCTGAGACCGATGGCACTCGGCGCGTGGCCGGTCGCAGCACCGGACGTGACATCGATGGTGAAGCTCTTCAGGGTCTCGCCGCCATAAGCGTCCTTGGCCTTGACGGTGATCGTGTATTGCGGCGTCGTGGCGGCGTTCAACGCCTTGGCGAGGCGGATCGCGCCATCGAAGATATCGAATGTCCCGTTGCCGTTGTCCGACAGCGTGTAGGTGACGGCGTCGCCATCGGCGTCGTGGCTCGAGAGCAGCGCCACGCTCTGGCCGACCTGCTTGCTCTCCGACACGCTGGTCGTCGACAGCGCAACGCTGTCGGGGGCGGCGTTGTAGAGCGTCACGGTCTTGTCGGTAAATTGCGCGAAGCGGATATCTGTCAGGTCGTCGGCGCCAACTTCAGCGCTCTCTGGGGCACTATAGGTGACGGTGAAATGATGATCGGCAAGCTTTTGGATGGTGTAAGCTGCGCTGTTGGACGTGTAGGCTGCGGTATCGTTGCCACCGCCGCCGATGAGCACATCGGAGCCGTCTTTTCCCGTCAGAAGATCGTCGCCGCCGCCGCCGTCCAGCGTGTCATTCTCGCTGTCACCGGTGAGGATGTTGCGGAGATCGTTGCCGTGTAACGCCGCCCTCGCGTGGCCGGTCACCGTGAGATTTTCGATGTTCAGGAGTGTCTTCGTACCCCAGCTGGCGAAATTCTGGGCAGCATTCGACGCGAGGTCGATCGCAATGGATGGGCTCCCCGACGACACAAGCAGCGTGTCGCTCCCGTCGCCCCCATCGATGAGGTCATTGCCAGCGCCGGGATCAATCGTTTCGGATCCCGCGCCCCCGACAAACGTGTCAGCGAAATCCGACAACGTCGCCTTCCCGGTGAGAATCCCGTGCTCGCCATTGTAGACGACGGCAGAGTCAATGCTAGAAAGCATCCCATCGATTGTCCCGAAATTCGAAATGACGGAACGCCCTTGGAGGACCACATTTCCCGTCATCGTACCCTGATTGATCAGCGACAAAGACTGCGTTGCCTCGTCGGTGCGATAGGCAAGTGCGGTCAATCCAGAAATATGACCTGAATTGTAAACAGTCGCAGAGCCATAAATTTCCAGGCCACCTCGCTCGCCGGACACACTGCCGGTCTCGCCGATGGAAACCATCATTGACCCATTGAGCGCCAGAGCCCGTCCAAAAGCCGGCGCACTGATAATGCCGTCGATGGAGACGATGTGCCTGCCGGTGGAACTGTCCACGCCAAACCCCAAGGTCCCGCTGGACGTTATACTGCCGCCCTGTTGTACGGTGAGGCTATCGCCCGCCGCCAAGTTCAGCCCCACCGCGTTGTTCGCGGTGACGACAATCGAATTCGTGCTGCCGATCACATAATCGGTGGTCATGACGGTGTTCCAGAGATTCATACACAATAACGTTGCAATAACGATATCCTCTACTGAATGTTCCCTGGACGGACAATCCCTTTTGGCGCAGCGCTTTCGGCGCATCTTGTCACAAGGCAGACCATTGCCTGTCTGGTCGGCGCGCTTGAGACAAGCAGAGGTTCGCGGCCCTAACCCACCACCAACGGCATTGCCTCGACGGTCACGGCCGAAAGCCCCCGCGCGTCCAGCGCCGCGCGTAACGGAGCGCCAATCGCCGCCCCGCTCGTGAAGACCGCCAGCGTCTCATCCTCGTCGGCCTCGTGGCCTGAAAGCGGCGGACCGATGAGCTGGACGACCCGCCGTGCGATGGCCGGGGCGGGGTCGATCCAGGTGACGGGCCAGGGGGCCAAAGCCGTCAGGCGGGGCAGCAGCAGGGGGTAATGGGTGCAGGCGAGCGCCACCACGTCCGTGCGGCAGCCCTCCGCATCGACGAAACACGGGGCGAGTTCGGCCAACAGCGCCGCGTCGGGAACCGGGTGGCCGGCGAGTTGCGCCTCGGCATATTCGGCAAGACGCTGCGAGCCGACGAGGTCGACCCGGCAGGCCCCCGCATAGGTGCCGATGAGATCGCGCGTGTAGTCCCGGCGCACCGTGCCCGGGGTCGCCAGAACCGTGATGCGCCCCGTGCGGCTGGCAAGAGCCGCCGGCTTGATGGCCGGCACCGTGCCGACGAACGGGATGGCAAAGCGTTCCCGCAGCCGCGGCAGCACCAGGGTCGAGGCGGTGTTGCAGGCGATCACCACGAGATCGGGGGTGTGGAGGGCGATGAGCCGGTCCATGACGGCGATCACCCGGGCCACCAGCCCGTCCTCGGTCAGGCGACCATAAGGAAAGCCGGCATCGTCCGCCGCATAGATGAACCGCGCGTCGGGGCGGGCCTTCAGCACTTCGGCGAACACCGTCAGGCCGCCGAGGCCTGAATCGAACACGAGGATGGTGGGAACAGCGGACGGCATGATGGCAGGCTTATAGATCGTTCCAGCCAGAAGATCGACGAGCATCCGGTTCCCCCACCCTCAGGCGCGCTCTCACGAGCGCGGCGTCACGTTCTGCGAGAACGTCTCTTTCGTATCCGTCGGTGCGATGTTGAGCCGGCGGCGCGGACCGCGCTCCGGCTTGTCGTCCTCGCCCTGCGGCGCCTGGGCCGTGAGGCGACGCACCGGCCAGCCGTCGCTCCATGAGCCCATGTCGATGAATTTCGGGTCGCGGCGCAAAAACGCCCCGTCCTTGCCGGAGAAAGCGGCGTCGGCCGCCATGTCGAAGGTCTTCCAGAAGGCGAGGAAATCGAGTGTGTCGATGCCGTTGGTGCCGAGCTGCTGGGTGAGAACCGTCTGCTGGCCCGACAGCGCCATGTCGGCGCTCCACCGCCAGGTGTTGCGCTGCTTGGGATCGCGCGGCGGATCGGGCGGCATCTTGATGGCGAGCGCGTCGAAATCGGGCTTGGGCGACCCGGGCGCCGTCAGGGTCGCGGTGAGCGCCGGATAGCCGTGATCGTCCGAGCCCGCCCGCATGAAGATCTTGCGGCTCGCCGGAACGGCGCTCGCCTCTTTCATGATCATCCGCGCCGCCTTGTCGCCGGGCAGATGATCGCGGTCGCCGCTCATGGTGATGAGCAGGGTGTCGGGCGCGATGGTGGCGAGATCCTGCAGCAGGATGCCGCGTTCCTTCTCGCTGGTGGTGATGCCGCCTGGCATCAGGCCGAAGATCAGCTTCGGCGCGGGGATCTCATAGGTCGCAGCCCCGGCCGCGAGGTTGAGGGCGATCGGCACCCCGGCGAGATGGCCGATATAGGCCACGCGGGTGAGGTCCGGCTTCGCATTGGGATCGTTCGCCAGCGCGGCGAGCGTTGCCTTGATGAGGGCTGCTGCCTGTGCCGAGGCATCGGCCGGCCGCGAGCGGTTGACGTCCTGAAAACGCGGGTAGAGGACGAGGTTGCCCTTGCGCGCCAGGTGCTCGATCCAGCCGCCGTACAGCGCCGGGTTCACGGCGCCCCAGGAATGCAGGAACACCACCACCGGACGGGGCGCATCGGCCACGGCCGCCTGATGGAACACGAAGGTGCCGGCACTCGCTGTTCCGATTCCGCGCTTGGTGAGATCGGAAACCTTGTAGTCGGACCCGCCTGGGCCGCTCTCCGGCTGCTTCGGAGGCGAGGCCGCCTGCGCCAGGGGAGCCGCAAGGCAGGAGCCGAGACAGAGAGCGAAAAGCGGGCCGCGCATGGGTGATCTCAAGTCGAATGCAGAGAGCGCAGGGGCGCGCTCTTTTCTATAAGCTGTATTTCTTTAAGGCTTTCTCAATCGGCGGCCCTCCGCAAGAGCACGAATCGCCCCACGCAGGGTGCGCACATCCTGCTCGGTCATTTCCAGCCGGTGGAAAACGTCGCGCATGTTGCGCGCCATGATGGGCTGCTTGTCGGGCGGATAGAAGTTGACCGCCTCCAGTTCGCTCTCGAGATAGTCGAAAAACGACGTCACCATGTGGCGCGGCGCGGGCTGCGAGCGCATCTCGCCCGCGAATGGCAGCGCGCCGCCGGCCTGTTTCTGCCATTCATAGGACACGAGGAGCACCGCCTGGGCGAGGTTGACGGACGAGAAGCGCCCGTCGACCGGGAAGGTCACGATGGCGTCGGCGAGCGAAATCTCGTCGTTCTCGAGGCCCGTCCGTTCGCGGCCGAACAGGATGCCGACGCCCTGCCCTTCGCCGAGCCGGACGCGGGCTTCCGCCATCGCCACATCAGGACCGACGACGCGCTTCATCTGGCCCCGCTCCCGCGCGGTGGTGGCGAACACGTAGTTGAGATCGGCGATGGCTTCGGCCGCGCTGTCGAACAGGACCGCCTGCTCCAGCACATGGGTCGCTCCCGAAGCGGCCGATTGGGCGCCCTTCTTGGGCCAGCCATTGCGCGGTGAGACGAGGCGCAGGGTGTCGAGCCCGAAATTGGCCATGGCGCGTGCGACCATCCCGATGTTTTCGGCCAGTTGCGGTTCGACGAGAATGATGACGGGTTTCATCGCCGGCATCCGGCGGGTTCTGCGGTGAGCATCGTACTTGATGATCCGTTGAGCTTATCCAGCTTGCTCCTATCGGTCTTTTTTGTTCGGGAGTCTCCTGTGTCCTGGTTGCGCATCTGTGCGGCGATCCTCTGCGATGGCGTCGTGCCCGCCGCGATGGCGTCCCCGCAGCCGGTCCAGGCGCCGCAATCGCCGCCCCTTTTTTATGCCATTGGTGCGGCACTGGGGATTTTCACCGGGCCGGGGCCGTCGACGCCTTCGACGAGGCCTGCCACCTCTGCGACGAGAAATCCGGGCGGGGAGCCTGCGCCTGTGACAGGGCTTTCCTCAGGACCACGGCGCGTCTGATCGCAGACCCGCGCACGGACGAGCACCTGCGCGCGATGGTCGCTACGACCCTGTTCAGCGCAGTCCCCTGCATCGAGAAAACGGCTTCGCATCGGCAAAAGAAGGACCGTTGATCGCCTGATGCCGGGACAGTCGGCAGCCGGAAAACTTCGTCACCCCCCATTGTTTTGTTATGAAATTACGATAGACATCGCGGCGATTCTGGAATCGGATGTGATGTCGTATCGCTGGCGGGAGCGCATATTGCCGAGCCGGTCCCACGGGGACCGGCTTCCCTGGCTGCTGTGCGCGCTGCTCCTCGTCCTCCTCGTGGCCATGATCGTGTGGCTTGCGGCCGACGAGCATTGGCAGTTGAGCGGACGGGTCTCCTCGCCCTGGGGCGCGATCCTGCCCAACCCGGCCTGGTCCACCACCTCGGCCGAATAGGCCTCCGAACGGCTCATAATCCAGTCGCCGTCGGATGGAACGGGCGGCACTTCTTCGCGTCACGGCGCTTCCCCCCGGCCCTGAGCCGCGCTATAGCCCGCCTCACGCAGCCCGCCGTCCGGCGGGTTCCATCCGTTCAAACGCAAGGTGAGATCATGGCGAAGATCAAGGTTGCCAATCCGGTCGTCGAACTCGACGGCGACGAGATGACCCGTATCATTTGGCACTTCATCAAGGACAAGTTGATCCACCCCTACCTCGACATCGATCTGAAGTACTACGATCTCAGCGTCGAAAACCGCGATGCGACGGCCGATCAGGTGACCGTCGATGCCGCCGAGGCGATCAAGAAATACGGCGTCGGCGTCAAATGCGCCACGATCACCCCGGACGAAGACCGGGTGAAGGAATTCAACCTCAAGCAGATGTGGAAGTCTCCCAACGGGACGATCCGCAACATCCTCGGCGGCGTGATCTTCCGCGAGCCGATCATCTGCAAGAACGTGCCCCGGCTCGTGCCCGGCTGGACGCAGCCCATCATCGTCGGCCGCCATGCCTTCGGCGACCAGTACAAGGCAACCGACTTCAAGGTCCCCGGCAAGGGCCGCCTGACCATGACCTTCACGGGCGATGACGGCACCGTCATCGAGAAGGAAGTGTTCCAGTTCCCCGAGGCCGGCGTGGCGATGGGCATGTACAACCTCGATGAGTCGATCCGCGACTTCGCCCGGGCGTCCCTGAACTACGGCCTGAACCGCAAGTATCCGGTGTACCTGTCGACCAAGAACACCATCCTCAAGGTCTATGACGGACGGTTCAAGGACATCTTCCAGGAGATCTACGACGCCGAGTTCAAGGACAAGTTCAAGGCCGCCGGAATCACCTACGAGCACCGTCTCATCGACGACATGGTGGCGTCCGCGCTGAAATGGTCCGGCGGCTATGTCTGGGCCTGCAAGAACTACGATGGCGACGTGCAATCCGACACCGTCGCCCAGGGCTTCGGCTCGCTTGGCCTGATGACATCGGTTCTGATGACGCCGGATGGCAAGACGGTGGAAGCGGAAGCAGCCCACGGCACCGTCACCCGTCACTATCGGGAGCACCAGAAGGGCAAGGAAACCTCCACCAACTCCATCGCGTCGATCTACGCGTGGACCCGTGGCCTCGCCCATCGCGCCAAGCTCGACAACAACCCGGATCTCGCCCGGTTCGCCACGACCCTGGAAAAGGTCTGCGTCGACACGGTCGAGGCCGGCTACATGACCAAGGACCTCGCCCTTCTCGTCGGCGCCGAGCAGAAGTGGCTCTCCACCACCGGCTTCCTCGACAAGATCGACGAAAACCTCAAGAAGGCGATGGCGGCCTGACGAGCGTCACGCCAGTCGGCCTCCGCATGCTGACTTGCCAATTGAAAGCATGCGATGATGATAAACACCCCGGCCCTCGTGCCGGGGTTATTTATGGCATCGCCGACGTGTCGCTCATTCCGCGACGGCTCGGGGCATGGAGCTGTCGCAATGGAGCCGATCCTGATCGAAACCGATTCCCCACCTGCGGGGGCGTATCAGGCGCTTCTTTCTGCCTTGAGAAGCTATACGGCTGGTCGGGTTGGGCCACCCGACAACCATGACTTCGCGATTCTGATCGGAGACCCGGATTGCGGCGACCCCGTTGGCGGATTATGGGCACAGTCCCGGTGGGGCGGCTTTCACATCGACATGCTTGTGGTGCCGGAGTCCATGCGCCGCCAGGGCATAGGATCGGGTCTGCTGCAGCGCGCCGAAGCGGAAGCGAGGCGGCGTTCATGCCTCCACCTCTGGCTGGAGACCTATGCCTTTCAGGCGCGTCCATTCTATGAGCGGCACGGCTTTTCGGTCTTCGGGCAGATCGACGGTCCCGCGCCAATCTATCCGAGATACTTCATGACCAAGCCGTTGGACTGACGCTACCAGCAAATGCGCTGCCGATAGGGGCCACGCGGTCCTGTGCGCCAGCGGTAATCGCAATGCTGCCAGTTGCGCGGCCCGTAATAGAGCGAGCGGCGGGAGGGGCCGGTCCAGTGGCAGTTCTGGCGCCGGTCGCAAACCCAGCGGGTCGGCTGGACCAGACCCTGATCGATGAGCCCGGCGACGGGCCCAATGGGCAGCGCAGCAGTGGGTGTCGCACCTGCGCCCGCAAGCACCAGAGTCCCGGCGAATGCAGCAAAGGCGAGCAAGGGTTTCATGGCGCGTCTCCTGTCCGCAGCAAATCGCCCCCGCTGTCACAAGGCGCATTTGGCCATGCCGGTTCCGCAGCGGCAGGTGGCGATTCGGAGCAATCGCGCTGTGGAGCGCGCTCCAGATCGGGGGTTCCCCGCCCGGGCGATTGTCTTATGCTCGCACCGCGCGGCCGCCTCCCCTGCCCACGGGCACGAGGGCACGGCCGACACGACCGCGGGAGACGAGCATGGCAGACCGGAGCGTCGAGGAAACGATCAAGGGCGGCTGCCAGTGCGGCGCCGTTCGCTACGCGTTGATATCCGAGCCGACGGATGCCAGCATCTGCCATTGCCGCATGTGCCAGAAGGCGTTCGGCAATTACTTCGCGCCGCTGACGGGCGTGCCCAGGGCGGACCTGGTCTGGACGCGCGGCACGCCGGGGACATTCCGAAGTTCCGAGGCGGTCGAACGCGGGTTCTGCAAGGATTGCGGGACGCCGCTGACCTTTCGGTACGTCTCGCGGGACCGCATCTGCGTGTCCATCGGAAGCCCCGACGAGCCTGCGCGGGTGACGCCCGAAATTCGCTGGGGCGTGGAGGGCGAATTGCCGGCCTTTGCCATTCTCCACACCCTGCCGGGCGTCCGAACCGAGGACGATGCAACGCCGGAACAGCTTGTCACGATGGCGTCCCGCCAGCATCCGGATCACGACTGATCGAGCGGGTTATCGTCCGGTCAGACAGCGCGCTCCTCGCCCCGTTTGCGCATGACATCGTGGATGTGGGCGGACATGGCCGGGTTCGCCTCCATCAACTGGTGGAGGTCATCCGCATCGAGGACCAGCAGCCGGCAGGCGGTGGCGGCCTTGACCGTGACGCTTCGCCGGCGGCGATGCAGAATCGACGCTTCGCCGAAAAAGTCGCCGGTTCCCAGTCGCAGCGGTTCGTGGGGAAGCATGACGTCCACGTCGCCCGACGCAATCAGGTACATGGAGTGAGCCTCGTCACCCTTGCGGACGATAAGTTCGCCCGGTGAGCAGCTTTGCGATCGCAGGCGCTGCATGACCGAGGCGACCTCCGTCGCGTCGAGATCGGAAAACAGCGGCACGCGGGCCACCATGCTCCAGGTGACGACGAAATCGCGGCGGTGAATCTCGCGCGCGAAGGCGCTGGCGATGATGCCGACCGGCAGGGCGAGCATCACGAGACCCATGACGGCGGTAATGCCCGCGATCGCACGGCCCAGCCCGGTGATCGGCACGACGTCGCCGTATCCCACCGTCGTCAGCGTGACGATGGCCCAGTACATCGCTTCGGGAATCGTGCCGAACTTGTCCGGCTGCGCGTCGCGCTCCACGAGATTCATGGCCGAGGCGGCAATGAGAACGGCGCCGAGCAGGATGACCCCGCAGGCAATCAGCGCCCGCCGTTCTGCGTGGATGGCGTCCATCAGGCTCGTGAGGCCCGGCGAATAGCGGGCGAGCTTGAAGAACCGGAACAGGCGCAGCAGCAGAAAAGCCCGCAGGCCGCCGGCGTCCCAATAGGCCGCATAGAACGGCACGATGGCGAGAAAATCGATCAGCGATTGCGGGCTGATAAGCCACCGCAGACGCGCCCTCAACGGCGACATCGCATGCCAGGGCGGGTATTCGGGCGCACACCAGAGCCGCAGCGCGTATTCAACGGTGAAGACGACGCCGCTGACGGTCTCAATCGCGATGAAAAGGGTTCGATAATCGTGACGGATCGCCGGCACGCTTTCGAGGACGACCGCCGTCACATTGATGACGATGAGCAGGATCAGCCCGATATGCACCGCGTGGACGAGCGGCTCGTCCACGGCGCTGCGCTCGAGAATGCCATAGAGCCGACGTCGCACCAGGCTCGGTTTGGCCCGGTGCAAAACCGCCGGTCCTAGAGAGCTGCCAGGGCGGCTTCGACGGCGTCAAGGGCTGCCTCTGCGGCAGCTCCGTCGGGCCCGCCGGCCTGCGCCATGTCGCGCCGTCCGCCGCCGCCCTTGCCGCCCATGACGGCCGAACCGGCCCGCACGAGGGCCACAGCGTCGACCTTGTCGGTGAGATCGTCGGTGACGCCGACGACGATGCCGGCCTTGCCATCCTCCGCCACGCCGATGATGGCGACGACCCCGGAGCCGAGGCGCTTCTTGCCCTCGTCCGCCAACGCCTTGAGATCCTTCATCTCGACGCCGGTGACGGCGCGCGCCATCAGCTTGATGCCGCCGACCTCCCGCACCGGATCGCTCTCGCTCGAGCCGCCGCCCATGGCGAGCTTGCGGCGCGCCTCCTGGAGGTCCCGTTCAAGCTTGCGGCGATCTTCGAGCAGGCTCGCGAGACGCTCGGTCGCCTCGTCGGCGGGGATCTTCAACAACCCGGCAATCTCGCGCAGCTTGCGGCTTTCCGCCTGCAGGTGACGCCGCGCTCCGTCACCGGTCATCGCCTCGAGACGGCGAACGCCCGCCGCCACCGCGGCCTCGCCGACAATCGTCACGACGCCGATATCGCCGGTGCGGCTCACATGTGTACCGCCGCAGAGCTCGATGGAGAACGGCGTGTTGCGGCCCTCCACGGTTCCCATGGAAACGACGCGAACTTCCTCGCCGTATTTCTCGCCGAACAGGGCGCGCGCACCGGATTCGATGGCCTCGTCGACACCCATGAGCTTGGTCACCACGGGCTCGTTGCGCAACGCCACACGGTTGGCGATGTCCTCGACGCGGGCCAGCTCCTCGTCCGAAATCGGCTTGGGATGGCTGAAATCGAACCGCAGACGGTCGGCCGACACCAGCGAGCCCTTCTGGGCCACATGATCGCCCAGGACCTGCCGCAGCGCCTCATGGAGGAGATGGGTTGCCGAATGGTTGGCGCGCACTGCGGAGCGCCGGCCGTGATCGACGAGCAATTCGAGGGTCTGGCCTGCCTTGAGCGTACCCTCTTCCACCCTCACGTGGTGGACGAACAGATCGCCCAGCTTCTTCTCGGTGGCGGTGACGCGCACGCGCAGATCGTCGAACTGCATGACGCCCGAATCACCCACCTGCCCGCCCGATTCCGCGTAGAACGGCGTCTGGTTCAAGACGACGAGACCCGTCTCGCCGGCCTTCAGCTCGGCGACCTCCTGGCCGTCCCTGAGCAAAGCCGTGACAAAGCCCTCCGCCGCCTCGGTGTCGTAGCCCAGGAACTCGGTCGCGCCGACGCGGTCCTTGATGCCGAACCACACGGTCTCGGTGGCGGCCTCGCCCGATCCCGACCAGGCGGCGCGGGCCTTCTCGCGCTGGCGCTCCATGGCGGCCTTGAAGGTGTCCGTATCGACCCCGATGCCGCGCGCCTTCAAGGCGTCCTGCGTCAGGTCGAGGGGGAATCCGAACGTGTCGTAAAGGGTGAAGGCCGTGTCGCCCGACAGGTTCTGCCCTTGGGTGAGATGGCGGGTTTCCTCGTCGAGGATCAGCAGCCCGCGCTCCAGCGTCTTGCGGAAGCGGGTTTCCTCGAGCTTCAGGGTCTCGGTGATCAGCGGTTCGGCCCGCACGAGTTCGGGATAGGCCTGACCCATCTCGCGCACCAGCGCCGGCACGAGGCGGTACATCAGCGGGTCTTTGGCCCCCAGAAGCTGCGCATGGCGCATGGCCCGGCGCATGATGCGCCGAAGCACGTAGCCGCGCCCCTCGTTCGACGGCAGCACGCCATCGGCGACGAGGAACGAGGAGGCCCGCAGATGGTCGGCGATCACCCGGTGCGAGGCCTTGTGCGCACCCTCCGGCGCAACGCCGGTCGCATGCGCCACCGCTTCGATCAGCGTGCGGAACAGATCGGTGTCGTAATTGGAATGGACCCCCTGCAGGATCGCGGCCATGCGCTCGAGGCCCATGCCGGTATCGATCGACGGCCGGGGCAGATTGACCCGGTTGCCGGGCTCGATCTGCTCGTATTGCATGAACACGAGGTTCCAGAATTCCAGGAACCGGTCGCCATCCTCATCGGGACTCCCGGGAGGCCCGCCCTGGAGCGCATCGCCCTGATCGATGAAGATTTCCGAACAGGGACCGCAGGGGCCGGTATCGCCCATCTGCCAGAAATTGTCGGAGGTCGGGATGCGGATGATCTTGGAATCAGAGAAGCCGGCGATCCGCTTCCAGAGGGACACAGCCTCTTCGTCGTCGTGGTAGACCGTGACGAGGAGGCGGTCCTTCGTGACGCCGAACTCCTTGGTGATCAGCGTCCAGGCAAGCTCGATCGCCCGTTCCTTGAAGTAATCGCCGAACGAGAAATTCCCCATCATCTCGAAGAAGGTGTGATGCCGCGCCGTGTAGCCGACATTGTCGAGATCGTTGTGCTTGCCGCCGGCGCGCACGCATTTCTGCGCCGTCGTGGCCTTGTCGTAGGGGCGCTTCTCGGCGCCGGTGAACACGTTCTTGAACTGCACCATGCCCGCATTGGTGAACATCAGCGTCGGGTCATTGCGCGGCACAAGGGGGCTCGACGGCACCATTTCGTGGCCGTTCTTGGCAAAGTAATCGAGGAAGGCCGACCGGATTTCGTTGACGCCGCTCATGACAGTAAACTCGAGACTGGGACCCGAAGCGCGAGTCCGTTCACGCAGATTGCAGGATGGTGCAGGAGGGCCGGTTTTAGACGGCGGCGCAAGCCGTGTCGAGGCGGCCTGTCAGGCTTTCGTGCGCGCCTCGCGGACGCGCGCTCTGTCCTCAGGGACGTGCGAACCGGCTTTCCGGTTCAGGTCCGGCCGGGAACGGTGTAAAGCGAGCTTTGATCAGGATCGGACCGGGAGCCGCACCATGAGAGCCGTCGTCTTCGAGCATTTCCAGCAGCCCCCTGCTGTCCGGATCGTGCCCGATCCCGCCCCCGCCCCGGACGGGGTGGTGATCAAGGTCGAGGCGACCGGCCTGTGCCGCAGCGACTGGCATGGCTGGATGGGCCATGACGCCGACATCGTGCTGCCGCACGTGCCCGGTCACGAACTGGCCGGCACCGTTGCGGCCCTGGGGTCGCGGGTCTCGCGCTGGCGCCTCGGCGACCGGGTGACGGTGCCCTTCGTCGGCGGCTGCGGCCATTGCGGCGAGTGCCATTCGGGCAACCATCAGGTCTGCGAAAACCAGTTTCAGCCGGGCTTCACCGCCTGGGGCTCATTTGCCGACTATGTGGCGGTCGACTTTGCCGACACCAATCTCGTGGCCCTGCCAGAGGACCTGGATTTCGCCACCGCGGCGAGCCTCGGCTGCCGCTTCGTCACGTCGTTTCGCGCCGTGGTCGATCAGGGCCGGGTGACGCCGGGCGAATGGGTGGCGGTCCACGGCTGCGGCGGCGTCGGCCTCTCGGCCGTGATGATCGCCAGCGCCATGGGCGCCAACGTGATCGCCATCGACCTCACCGAAGAAAAACTCGCCTTCGCGCGCGATCTCGGCGCGGTGGCGACCGTCAACGCGTCCGCGGCGGCCGATGTGGTGGGCGCCGTGCGGGAGATCACCAAAGGCGGCGCGCATATGTCGATGGACGCTCTCGGACACCCGACCACCTGCTTCAATTCGATCGCCAATCTGCGCCGCCGGGGGCGGCATGTGCAGGTCGGCCTGATGGTGGGCGGCCACAACCGCCCGCAGGTCCCCATGGACCAGATCATCGCCCACGAGCTCGAGATCCGCGGCAGCCACGGCATGCAGGCTTTCCGCTACAGCGCCATGATGGACATGATCGAGACCGGAAAATTGAAGCCACAGCGCCTGGTGGGAAGCCGCCTCACCCTCGACGAGGCCCCGGCCGCGCTGATGGCCATGGATACCTTCGACAAGCATGGGATCAGCGTCATCACGCAATTCTAAGGGCGCGACGAGGGGAGCGGTGCGGAAGCCGTTCGCGAGTCGGCTGGTTCGGGGGCCGGATTGCCCCCGCTTTTACGCGCGACAGCGGCCAAACGCATGCTCTGGCTGTCGCCGCCCTGCCCTGCTGCTGCGGCAGCGGCGCGATGGGGAGACCGGCCCGGCTATTCCCCCGCAAAGGCACGCTACGTCATTCAGACCTCGCCCACCTCCAACAGACCTCGCCCACCTCCAACCTCGGATGCGGACAACTGGGCTTCGTCGCGTGGGCTAGCGCGAAGAGTCCCGCCCTTGCCCGCTCGTTCAAACCGCCGCCGTGTTTGTCGTTGCCGAAGAAGCCGTGCGGCGGGTCATCTGCATTTTACTGGAGCCGCATCCCCGGCGCTTTCCCCGGACCGGAGGACCCATGCAGCCCGTGCGCCAAACTGCAAAAAAGCCGCCGCGATTGCTCGCGACGGCCTCTGGTTTGCCCTTGAAGGAGAGCAAAATTCTTATGCGGCGCCCTCGTCGAGATCCTCCTCGGTGGGGGTGGCCTGATCAAGGATGCGGTCGGCGAGCAGCCCGGCATTCTGCCGGATGAGGCCCTCGATCTTGTCGGCGACCTCCGGGTTGTCGCGCAGGAACTGCTTAGAGTTCTCGCGGCCCTGGCCGAGACGCTGGCTGTCATACGAGAACCAGGCGCCGGATTTCTCGACGATGCCGGCCTTGACGCCAAGATCGATCAGCTCGCCCACCTTGGACACGCCCTCGCCGAACATGATGTCGAACTCGACCTGCTTGAAGGGCGGCGCCACCTTGTTCTTGACCACCTTCACGCGCACCGAGTTGCCGATCGGATCGTCGCGATCCTTCAGGGTCGAGACGCGCCGGATGTCGAGACGCACGGAGGCATAGAATTTCAGCGCATTGCCGCCGGTCGTCGTCTCGGGCGAGCCGTACATCACGCCGATCTTCATGCGGATCTGGTTGATGAAGATCACCATGGTGTTCGACCGCGAGATCGAGCCGGTGAGCTTGCGCAGGGCCTGGCTCATGAGGCGGGCCTGAAGGCCGGGCTGGACATCGCCCATCTCGCCGTCGAGTTCCGCCTTCGGGGTCAGGGCCGCCACCGAATCGATCACCAGCACGTCGATGGCGCCGGAGCGCACCAGCGTGTCGCAGATCTCAAGTGCCTGCTCGCCGGTATCGGGCTGCGAGATCAGGAGATCGTCGAGCGCGACGCCGAGCTTGCGGGCATAAGCGGTGTCGAGCGCATGTTCCGCATCGACGAAGGCGCAGACGCCGCCCTTCTTCTGCGCTTCGGCCACCGTGTGCAGGGCCAGCGTCGTCTTGCCAGAGGATTCCGGACCGTAAATCTCGATCACCCGGCCACGGGGCAGCCCGCCGACGCCCAGCGCGATGTCGAGACCGAGCGACCCGGTGGAGACGACCTCGATGTCGTCGATCTTCTGATTCTTGCCCAACCGCATGATCGAGCCCTTGCCGAAGGACCGCTCGATCTGAGAAAGCGCCGCATCCAGAGCTTTCGACTTGTCTTTATCCATTGATGAGTTTTCCACCAGTCTCAGAGATGACTGCGACATGACCTGAGCATCCTTATGGCACGGAGGGCTGTTGAGTCTCAACGCGGGTTTGTGAGATAAATGTACCTGCTTTGTTCTCAAGAGCAAGTTCTTTTTTTGTTCTCGTTGGGATATAGCGATCGTTCGGCTGAGCCGCATTTTAGGCACCAGCTGAGCCGGAACTATCCTCCGCGCCAAGGTCTCGACTGCGGACCTGACCTTTTTCGGCGAGTGCCGTCGTCATCGGCTTCTCTCCGCGGAGAACCCTCCCAAGGGAGGGACTCGGAGCTGCTTCGCCAAGGGCGTTCCGGCTAACGAAGAGTGTGCGGAGCTGCGTGACCGCCAGCGCTTTAGTATGAACGTCGGTCGTCAGACGCCGATCGTCGCCTACGACCGCGCATTCCAGGTGCGACTCGCCGACACAATCCAGCGCCTGCGCCTGGAGCGGCACTGGAACGGGCGATGCTGCATTGCGCCCGCCTACGCGATTAGGCTGGGGGGGGCATGCGGCAACCGTCTAAAACCGTCTTGAGAAACGGGCCAAAATGGCCATAAGTAGGCTTTGATTTGAACGGGGGCCAAGCCATGCAAAGCATGTCGGCGAAGGAGGCCAAGTACGGCTTCGGACGTTTGATCGACCTGGCTCGCGTCGAACCGGTGTTGGTCGCGAAGCATGGTCGTCCAGTCGTCGTGGTGATGTCAGTTGAGGAATACGAGAGATTGAAAACAGCGAAGTTGGCGGCGAAGCCAGGAAATTGATGAAGAGCAAGACGACCCAGCCCGCTGGCGATAAAGAAAACTGAGCTGCATAAATGGCAATGATCACACCCGAACGCGATCTTGAGGAGGCCTTGGTCTCAAAGCTGAAGGACCTCAAGTACGAATACCGCCCCGATATCCGAGATCGCGCCACACTGGAGCGAAACTTCCGTGAGAAGTTTGAAAGCCTGAATCGGGTTACTCTCACCGAAGGCGAATTTCAGAGGCTACTCGACGAGATCGTCACTCCAGACGTTTTCACTGCTGCCCGAACACTTCGCGAGCGCAATAGCTTCACCCGTGATGACGGCACGCCGCTCAACTACACACTCGTCAACATCAAGGACTGGTGCAAGAATTCCTTCGAGGTGGTCAACCAGCTTCGTATCAACACGGACAACAGCCATCATCGGTACGATGTCATTCTGCTGATCAACGGCGTACCGGTCGTTCAGATCGAACTAAAAACCCTCGGCATCAGCCCGCGTCGTGCCATGGAGCAGATCGTCGAATACAAAAACGACCTTGGAAACGGCTACACAAAGACGATCTTGTGCTTTCTGCAGCTCTTTATCGTCAGCAACCGCGATCGAACATTCTATTTCGCGAACAACAATGCACGCCAATTCACCTTCAATGCCGAAGAGCGCTTTTTGCCGGTCTACGAGTTTGCCGATGTAGACAACAAGAAGATCGTCCACCTCGATAGCTTTGCCGAGACTTTCCTCGTCAAGTGCACTCTCGGCCAGACGATCAGCCGTTATATGGTTCTGGTCGCAAGCGAGCAGAAGCTCCTGATGATGCGGCCGTATCAGATCTACGCGGTGAAGGCGATTGTCGACTCCATCGCGCAAGACTGCGGCAATGGCTACATCTGGCACACCACCGGCAGCGGCAAGACGCTGACTTCCTTCAAGGCGTCAACGCTGCTGAAGGACAATCCGGACATCGAGAAGTGCCTCTTCGTCGTGGACCGAAAGGACCTCGATCGGCAGACGCGCGAGGAGTTCAACAAGTTCCAGGAAGGTTGCGTTGAGGAAAACACCAACACCGCATCCCTCGTGCGCCGTCTTGTTTCAGATGACTACGCCGACAAGGTCATCGTCTGCACGATTCAGAAGCTCGGCCTCGCGCTTGACGAGAACAGCAAGCGCAACAAGCAGCAGAAGAAGGACGGCAAGAAGTCATTCAAGGAACAGCTTGAGCCCCTTCGCGACAAACGAATCGCTTTGATCTTCGACGAATGCCATCGGTCACAGTTCGGCGAAAACCATAAGGCCATCAAGGAGTTCTTCCCGCGGGCGCAGCTCTTCGGCTTCACCGGAACGCCCATCTTCGATCAGAACGCCGCGCAGCAGAAAATCGAGGACACCCAGGCCAGTATGAAGACGACGGAAGACCTCTTCCAGAAGCGGCTTCATACCTACACGATCACGCATGCCATCGAGGACGGAAACGTCCTTCGGTTCCATGTCGACTACTTCAAGCCGCAGGGCAAGACCCTGCCCAAGCCGGGCGAACCGCTGGCCAAGCGGGCGGTCATCGAGGCGATCCTATCCAAGCACGATGCGGCCACCGGTCAGCGCCGGTTCAACGCTTTGCTCGCCACATCGTCGATCAATGACGCCATCGAATACCACCGCCTGTTCGCCGAGATGCATGCGGAGAAGCAAGTCGCTGACCCGGATTTCAAGCCTCTGAACATCGCCTGCGTCTTCTCGCCGCCCGCCGAGGGCGATCCTGATGTGAGGCAGATCCAGGAAGACCTGCCGCAGGAGAAGGAGGACAACGCTGTCGAGCCGGAGAAGAAGAAGGAGGCCCTAAAGGCCATCCTCGCCGACTACAACGCCCACTACGGCACCAACCACAAGATCGGAGAGTTCGACCTGTATTATCAGGACGTGCAGAAGCGCATCAAAGACCAGCAATGGCCGGATGCCGACTTGCGCAAGGCTTACCCCAACCAGCCAAACCACAAGATCGACATCACGATCGTGGTGGACATGCTGCTCACCGGCTTTGACTCGAAGTTCCTGAACACCCTCTACGTCGACAAGAACCTGAAGCATCACGGCCTGATCCAGGCCTTCTCGCGCACGAACCGGGTGCTGAACGCCACCAAGCCCTATGGCAATATCCTCGACTTTCGCCAACAGCAGGCGGCCGTCGATACCGCCATCGCCCTATTCTCGGGCGAGGCTGCTGCCGAAAAGGCCCGCGAAATCTGGCTGGTGGATAAGGCCCCTGTGGTCATCCAGAAACTGGAAACTGCGGTGCAGAAGCTAGACGCTTTCATGAAGTCGCAAGGCCTCGATTGCGCCCCGGAAGGGGTGCCCAACCTCAAGGGCGACGCGGCGCGCGCGGCCTTCATCGAGCACTTCAAGGAGGTCCAACGCCTCAAGACCCAGCTTGACCAGTACACAGATTTGACCCCGGAAAACGCCGCAGTGATCGAACGGGTTCTGCCGCGCGACAATCTGCTTGGGTTCCGCGGTGCCTATCTGGAAACGGCCCAGCGCCTTCGTGCCCAGCAGAGCAAGGGCCAGGATCAGGGCGACGGAAAGCCCAGCCAGGATGCCGACCAGCTTGATTTCGAGTTCGTCCTCTTCGCCTCGGCCGTCATTGACTATGACTACATCATGGGCCTGATCGCCCGCTTTTCCGAGGCGACGCCCGGCAAACAGAAGATGAGCCGCGAGGAGCTAATCGGCCTGATCCAGTCCGACGCCAAGTTCATGGACGAGCGTGAGGACATCGCCGCCTACATCGCCACGCTGAAGGCGGGCGAGGGTCTGAGCGAGAAGGCCATCCGCGAGGGCTATAGCCGCTTCAAGGCCGAGAAGAACGCGGCTGAGCTGGCGGGCATTGCGGGCAAGCACGGCCTTGCCGCCGAGACGCTTCATGGGTTCGTCGATGGCATCCTGCAACGGATGATCTTTGATGGCGAGGCGCTGACCGATCTGATGGAGCCCCTCGGCCTGAATTGGAAGGCGCGCCGGGTGAAGGAATTGGACCTGATGGCCGACCTAATGCCGCTTCTGTTGAAGCGCGCCGGTGGCCGCGAGATTTCGGGGCTCAGCGCTTATGAACAGTAAGACGACGTCCACTGCCACCAAGCTTGGCGGAAGCTCCACATTCACGCCCAAGAGGCGCTTCCCGGAGTTTCAACACGCGCCGGCATGGGAGCCAGTGAGCCTTCGAAAGGCGTCTGTTCCGGTTGACCAGCGCGTGGGCGAGCGGAAGTTGACCCCAGTCAGCATTTCCGCAGGAATAGGATTCGTCCCACAAGCCGAGAAGTTCGGCAGGGATATCTCGGGAAACCAGTATCAGCTTTACACGCTGGTTCGGGATGGCGACTTTGTTTTCAACAAGGGGAACTCGCTCAAATTCCCTCAGGGCTGCATATACCTGCTAGAGGGATGGGGGCGGGTCGCTGCCCCAAATGTCTTCATCGCCTTCCGCCTGAAGGAAGGCTATTCGAACGGGTTCTTTCAGAACTGCTTTGAACAGAATCAGCACGGAAAGCAACTCAAGAGGCATATCACCAGCGGCGCACGTAGCAACGGTTTGCTGAACATCAGCAAAGACACGTTCTTTGGCGTCGAAATTCCCACGCCAAGCCTGTTCGAGCAGGAAAAAATCGCCGACTGCCTGGCCTCTGCGGACGCGCTGATTGAGGCGCAGGCGCGGAAGGTGGAGGCGCTGAGGGCCCACAAGAGGGGCCTGATGCAGCAGCTATTCCCCCAGGAAGGCGAAACCCAACCCCGCCTCCGCTTCCCGCAGTTCGAGACTGCGGGGGATTGGGAGGAGATCCCGCTTTCTGCACTGGTGAGCGCGCTGAATGCTGGTGTAAGCGTCGATTCGGGTGACCGACCCGCGATGAGTCATGAAATTGGTGTGTTAAAGACGAGTGCCGTTAAGAATGGAATTTTCAAACCGCTTGAGAACAAGGTTGTATTTGATGATGAAGAAGTCAACCGCGTAAGAGAGCCAGTGCGCGCAGATACAATCATCATTAGTCGCATGAATACACCTGCTCTCGTTGGGGCTAACGCATACGTAAAGGACGACTGTCCGAATATCTTTCTTCCTGATCGCCTCTGGGCTGCTAAGCCAAGATCCGGGACGTATATGCGGTTTGTTGCGCTAATGCTGGGCTCAGATATGGGACGAGCATCCCTATCGAATCTGGCAGGAGGTAGTTCTGGCTCCATGAAGAACATCTCCAAACCAAGGGTCCTCGAACTCTTGGTCATGGCTCCTTCACTTCCCGAACAGCAACGCATTGCCGACTGCCTCACCTCCCTCGACGACCTCATCGCCGCCGAGACCCAAAAGCTCAACACACTGCGAACCCATAAGAAGGGGCTGATGCAGCAGCTTTTCCCAACGGTGGAGGGGGATGACGTATGAGCGCCATCCGTACCTATCAGAGCTTGGGCAAGCTTGTGACACGGCTACGGGACGATCTGAACGACGCTGATCTCGTGCTGCTTTACGCCTACAACCGCACCGGCAAGACGCGTCTGTCGATGGAGTTCAAAGACGCAGGCAAGCGCAAGACGAGGAAGAACCCGACCGGGACGCCTGACACCCTTTATTTCAACGCCTTCACAGAAGATCTTTTTGTCTGGGAAAACGACCTTGAAGGTGACAGCGTCCGCCGTCTACAGCTGAACGAGAAGTCCTCCTTCTTCAACGCTATGACCGAACTCGCGTTGGACGAAACGATTGCCCAATATCTTTCCAGATACGCCGATTTCGATTTCGACTTCACCTACAAAGAGGTTCCGCAGGGCAAAGAGACCGTCTCCAAACCAGATTTCGTGAGCTTCGAAAAAGACGGTGTGCCCAACATCAAGGTGTCGCGCGGCGAGCAGAACATATTTATCTGGTGCGTGTTCATGGCGATCTGCGAGCGGATGCTCGATGGTCATGACTCTTATCAGGGAAAGAAGTACCTCTACATCGACGACCCCATCTCATCGCTGGATGACAACAACGCGATCTCCGTCGCCTGCGATTTGGTCAAGCTCCTCCGTCGGGCGGCCACGCGGAATGACGGGACCGGAGCGCCCGCCCCGATCAAGGTGATCTTCTCTTCCCATCACGCTTTGTTCTTCAACGTGATGTGCAACGAAGTCGGCAGGCGGATCGAGGGCGAGGGGAAAGTCACCCACAAGCGCTATTTCCTGCACCGCCCCAATGGAGAGGGTGCCTACACGCTACAGGCGACCGAGGATACGCCGTTCTTTCACCACGTCGCCACCTTAGCCGAATTGCAGCGTGCCGCCGATCCCATCAAGGGAAAGCTCTACACATTCCACTTCAATGCCCTGCGCAGCGTCATGGAGAAGACGGCCTCTTTCTTCGGGCATCCAAGCATGGCCTTCTGCCTCAAGGCGCTCGACAACGAGGAAGACCGGGCGCTGTTCAACCGTGCCCTGAACCTGCTGAGCCACGGTGCCTATGCCATCAATGAACCCACTGAAATGGGCGAGGACAACAAGGCACTTTTCCGCCGCATCCTGAGCGAGTTCATCAAACGGTTTGAGTTTGCCCTACCGGGAATTATTCCTGCCCACGCCAAAGCCCTGGCGCCTGCGCCCGCCCCTTAGGAAGCACCTGCACAATGAACGACCAAAACAAAAAGCAACTGGGCAAAACGCTCTGGAACATCGCCGATACACTTCGCGGCGCCATGAACGCGGACGATTTCCGCGACTACATGCTGTCTTTCCTGTTCCTGCGCTACCTCTCCGACAATTATGAGATGGCCGCGAAGAAGGAGCTCGGGCGCGACTACCCAGATCCCAACGCAATCGGCAACGGTGGGCGCTCGCCCCTCTCTGTTTGGTACGCGCAGAACCCCGATGACGTGGTGGCTTTTGAAAAGCAGATGCGCCTCAAGGCGCACTACGTCATCAAGCCGGAACACCTGTGGACCAGTATCGCCCATATGGCGCGCACCCAGAACGACGAACTATTGAACACCCTGCAGGCGGGCTTCAAATACATCGAGAACGAGTCGTTCCAGAGCACGTTCGGTGGCCTGTTCTCGGAAATCAATCTCGGCTCTGAAAAGCTCGGCCGGACATACGCTGATCGCAACGCCAAACTCTGCGCCATCATCACCGAGATTGCCAAAGGGCTCGCCGACTTCTCCGCGGATGTGGATGCGCTTGGCGACGCCTACGAATATCTGATCGGCCAATTCGCCGCCGGTTCGGGCAAGAAGGCGGGCGAGTTCTATACCCCGCAGCAGGTGTCAGACATCCTTTCCGCTATCGTGACGCTCGACAGCCAGGAGCCCGCAACCGGTAAGAAAGAACGGCTCGCCAGCGTGCTCGATTTCGCGTGCGGCTCTGGCTCGCTACTGCTGAATGTGCGCAAGCGTATGGGGCCGCACGGCATCGGCAGAATCTACGGGCAAGAAAAGAACATTACCACCTACAACCTCGCGCGCATGAACATGCTGCTGCACGGCGTAAAAGACACGGAGTTCGAAATCTACCACGGCGACACGCTGACCAACGACTGGGACATCCTGCGCGAGTTGAATCCCGCCAAGAAGCCCTCCTTCGATGCCGTCGTGGCCAACCCGCCCTTCAGCTTGCGCTGGGAACCGACTGAGGCGATGGGCGATGATGTTCGGTTCAAGAACTATGGCCTGGCACCCAAGTCGGCTGCGGACTTTGCCTTCCTGCTGCACGGTTTGCACTATCTAAAGGATGAGGGCGTGATGGCCATCATCCTCCCCCACGGGGTGCTGTTCAGAGGCGGGGCGGAAGAGCGCATCCGCACTAAGCTGCTGAAGGATGGCCACATCGACACGGTCATCGGCCTGCCTGCGAACCTCTTCTATTCGACGGGCATCCCGGTCTGCATCCTTGTTCTGAAGAAGTGCAAGAAGCCCGACGATGTGCTCTTCATCAACGCGGCGGAGCACTTTGCGAAGGGCAAGCGCCAGAACCAGCTGACCGATGATCACATCGCCAAAATCATCGAAACCTACCAATTCCGAAAGGAAGAGGAGCGCTACTCCAAGCGCGTGAGCATGGAGCGAATTGCTGAGGAGGGCTTCAACCTCAACATCTCTCGATACATCAGCACCGCCGTCGGCGAGGAAGAGATTGATCTGTCGGCCACCCAGGGCGAACTGGTTGAGCTTCAAAAGCAGATCCAGGAGGCAACTTCGAAGCACAACGCCTTCTTGGAGGAACTCGGGCTTTCTCTGTTGCCGGGGGCCGAATGAGCTCCGCCATACCCACGATTGTGCCACCCCGAGAGCTAGGGAAGCCAGAATGTTGCGCTTTGCTGACAATGCCGCCTGCGGTTCGCGTGCATTACTTCGCCTGATTTGAACCATCGTGGTTATGATCGGCCTGAAAAACGGACACGGCGGACACAAGCAAAAGCCTCGCTGGCGAGAGCCAAGCGGGGCTCTACACAAACTCTCGAATTAGCTTGTGCATTTTGGTTGCTGGAACAGGATTTGAACCTGCGGCCTTCAGGTTATGAGCCTGGGTTGCGGAGCGACGCGAAGTATGAATGTTCAACGCTGGCTGACGACCGTGCTGACAAGTGCTCTGGCCAGTTGCGGCGTAAGCCGCACTACGCCGTCCGCGCGGAGCACAAAATCAGCCGGGCTAAAAACATGCGATTTCACGAAATCAAGCACCTTCCGATCAACCTTCGGCCGCTCCGGCTCCATCAGATCGAAAATGAATTTCGACGAGCCATCGGTGCCTTCATGCATAATTCCGATCGTCGGATCATAGCCCTCAGTAATTGCCTTGAGCCGCACCTCTGTTTCGAGAACCGAATAGGCGTAATTCAACATCGCGTTGACGGGGTGGCCCGCATTTCGATTTCCAGCGAGGTGATAGGGCGATGAACGTTGGCCCAAGACGGCCCAATTGTCGGGAATTGGCCTGCGACTAGTGCCACGCCATTTTATTGGAATTCCTTGCCAGCTCCGGAAATAGGATGCGGCGCAGTTTGCCTCCAGCACACGCAAGTCAGTGATTGATTGCGGTGGATTTTCCTCCAGCCGCGTCAGGGCTGCATAGGCGGATTTCATTGCAAGTTCCCATTTATCCGATTTTCGCACCACCTTTTCGAGGGTGATGATGCTCGCCTCGATTTTCCCGGTAATGATCCCACACGAAAACTGCATCCGGCGTTCGAAAATTTCACGGGTTTCGAGTTGCCAGCGAACACGGTGCGAATTGGCGGAATAACCGGATGCTCCGGAAATGCAGACGACCTCGCCCTTCCAATTAATTTGAGCGAATGCGACTTTTTGTTCGGACAGCCAAGCCAGAACATCAAAAGAAATGCTTCCGTTCCCGTCCAATACGATAATTTGCTCCGGGAGCGATAAATCGCCCTTAAAATAGCGATACGTCTGGCGGGTCTGGGGATAATGCGTAAAACCATTTCGGATTGTCAGGGCTCCACCTTCAATCCGGAGCGAGATACCATGTCCGGCGAGTGTGAGCGCCCGGGGCGCTTTTGCCCGCTTCGTTCGTCGTAAGGACGTTTTTTCCAACCGGTCTTGCCACATGCCCGAGCGAAGCGCCCAAACCTCGTCGTCCGGTTCGATTTCTTCGATGCTTGAATTCGCTATTTCCGCAAACCGTAGATAGGTGGATTTGGCAGGAGCATCTTGCCGAGACCGAGCCGTCATATTCAGCCCTTTGCAGTGAATTTTCTAAAGTCCATTTCTAGCTTTTTCTACGGCTGATATCCATCGTTTCACGCTGATGGGGTCGCGCAATGCCGCGCGAATTTCCTTTTTGCTGAATACAATTTTGAAGCGGTGGTCATCCCGTCCCAGCCGTTGAATTTCGCGAACATCGCAAAGCATTTTGCGACTTTCCATCGCCATTGCCGCAATTTCTTCTGATGACAATATTGCGCCGGGGACGATGCGAAGACGGAGCATGACAAGTACGATCCCATCACCAAACCCATCTGGGGCCTTTCTCGCGATCCATGCGGACAATCGGATCCCACCAGCTTTATCCCCAAATACCCATTGAAACACCTCAAAGAGTGCCAAGACGAGCTCGAGTACATTTGCCGCGTCACTGCGGGCTTGAGCTATTTCTGTGGCCGGGGCGTCCGCGGCCGAGGCCAATGTCCCCAATGCAAGCGCACTTGATAAATTTTGTAGAACGGACGGGAGCTCCTCAAGCCATTGGGGGCTATTCCCCATGATATTCAGTCGTTCAGACTCTCCAAGGTCGAATGCCTTGATTATAGCTGTTTCGTCACCCGACCGCGTATCGCCTGTAACTGGAGTTTCAAAGCTTTCGAACGTTCTAGTTGCCGTTTCGATTAGAACACGGAAAAGCATCGGCAATTCGGAGCTGTCCAGTCGCCGCACAATTCGTGAAAATACAAAGTTGTCTAATGGAAAATGCGCGGCCTTGTCTGCCAGGGTTTCCGCGTCCTCATCGCGGTCCGACCTCGCGACCATCCATGGTAAAATTTTGAGGGTACGGTCCGCCCATTCCCCAAGTCGCTTGAGCCGGGGACGCCAATGCCGCTCCGCGACCGCAAATCCCTGTCGCCATAAATGTAATCCGACATAGTCGACCCGGTTCTTTCTGAGGAACAGGGACTGCGCCGCCTTAATCTGCGCGCAAGTGCCAGATGGGTAAAGGACCACGCTTCCCCGGTAGGCTTCTGCCACCTGCTTGACGGGTGGCAGCAATCCCTCTCTTCGCCATCGATTAACCTGATCTGGGGTGACACCCGTCTCTTGGAGACAGGCGTCAACCTGATCCTGCGTCTCCCATTGCCTGCTCTCCGCCTCCAAGTCCGCCATCAAGAGCCCTACGCCAAACGCCGATTTCCAGGATTCGCGCGCCCGATTGTCCAGCTCCTTCGAATCGGGAGCCGGACAATGGCAAGCAAGAGAATACGCGACTTCAAGAAAGAGTATCAGGCCCGCATCGCCCGTGGCCTGGCAAAAGGGAAAAGTCGGGCGCAGTCCCGCGGACACGCTAGGGCGAATGATCTGCCTTCAGGTACGGCCGGGACGATCGACGCCGAGAGCCCGCTGGAAAAGGCCCTAAAACTGATGAAGCAGGGCATGTCGCAAAAGCAAGCGGCGAAGGCTGTAGGCGTTTCGGCTGAAAAGCTCCGAAGGTATCAAAAGCAGAATACGACCTCCGTTCGCCAGGGACGGCGATGGGTGATCTCCGATAGCCGTCCGGTCTCCATGGTCATGGCGACGCGCGGGAAACTGAAAACAGTCACTCTTCCCCGTGACGCTGGCGGCGACATCGGTCGGCACTGGGTGGCCATTAACAAGTTCTTGGAAACTAATGATCCGTCCCACCTCAAGCCTTTCGTTGGCCGAGGCCTGCGCGATAATCAGAGTCTGCTCCATCCATTCGAGACCCGCCCAAACATCTTGCGGAAGCTCGATAGTGTGGGTGAGCTTTCGTTTGTCGATATCTACCGCCAGACGGTGCAGTGAGAGCACCGTCATGGATAAGTTTGAACGATACATGAGCCGTGCGAGAGCATGCCGCCGGGCCGGAAGGGCTCAGCCCAGCGCGCTTTGGGGGTTCGAGAGTTGGGCAAGTGACCGGCGAGAATCCCATCACGTTGCCCGAAAGAAATATGGCGACGCCACGTTGGACATCCCAGTCAGCATGCACCGCGAGTTGACGCGCCGCCAAATGGAAGAACATCCTGAAGAGGGGCCTGATTCTTCAAATCCAACGGAAAGACTGGGCCGTCACCTTCTGGGCTTGTCGGATATTTTCGAGTGTTTTGCTGACTTCTTTCGCTATCTCGGCGAAACGCTAATCACCGCTGCCAAAAATGGGGCGGCATCAAGTGGGAGATAAAATATGTCAAGCGATCGTGTCTTTGCAAATGACATGGTCGAGCCGATCGATCGACAAATCATTTCCCTCCGGGCCTACGTGACGCGGCCTCCGAAAGAGGCCAAGCGGAGCCGCCAAAGTACCGATCGGCTCCCCCGGACCCCAGCGAGCGAATGGGTCCTCGTCTTCGACTGCGAAACCCGGACCACGCCCGATCAGCGATTGCGATTCGGTGCGTACCAGCTTCGATATCGAGGCCAGATCTGGGAACGAGGGGTGTTTTACGAACCAGCCGTGCTCTCCCTGGATGAAGAAACCCTGCTTCGGAACTTTATTGGAAACGACCCACCGGGTCCTGACGGCGAACGCGTCTGCTTCAGAACGCGGTCTGAATTTGTCGAGGAAGTATTTTATCAGTCCGCCTTCGACGTCGGCGCGCAGATTGTCGGATTCAATTTGCCCTTTGATCTCTCACGCCTAGCCATTCGCCATAGCAGCGCACGCGGGTCGATGCGCGGCGGCTTCAGCCTCGAATTGGCCGGATCGCGCGAGCACATCGTCGTCAAACACCTTTCACAACGGGCTGCGTTGATCAGGTTCGCTGGCAAACGCCTTACAAGGGGCGGGAAAGGGGACTTCAACCCGGACGAAAACCATGAGGTCGATAGAGAGGCGGGGCCGGATCGCGGCTATTTCGTCGACGTAAAGACCCTGGCAGCAGCATTAACAAGCGGGTCGCATTCGCTGGACTCGCTTTGCAGACTTCTTGAAGTACCAACCGCAAAGGAGGCGTCAGACGACCACGGTGGGCCATTGACGGACGAATATGTACGCTATGCGTTGCGCGACGTGCAAACGACCTGGGAGTGCTTTGCCAAACTGGCCAAACGGTTTTCGACCTTCGGTCTGGTTGGGACCGGTCTCTACGACCTCTACAGCGAGGCCAGTCTCGGCAAGGCCTATCTCAAAACAATGGGCATCAAGCCGTGGCGGGACGTTCAGCCCGACTTTCCACCGCATCTCATCGGCCATATTCTGAGCGCCTATTACGGCGGCCGATCAGAGGTCCACATTCGCCGGGAAATTGTACCGGTGATCCACTGCGACTTCCTGTCGATGTATCCCACTGTCTGCACTCTCATGTCTTTATGGACATTCGTCAGGGCGGATGGGATCAAATCCGCGGACAGGACCAAGGAAATCCGGCAATTGGTGGCTACGCCACGCGCTCAGTTAGTCGAACGACTTCGCCACAAGGAGGGATGGCAGGGGCTCACGGCGCTCGTCCAGGTTCGACCCAAGCGAAATCTGTCCCCCGTCCGGGCTGAATATGCGGACGCCGAGACCGCAACCATCGGATTGAATTTCCTCACATCGGACGAACCAATGTGGTTCACCCTCGCCGATGTCTTGGCCTCACGGATTCTGACCGGCGAAACACCGGAAATCGTTTCGGCGATTCAGTTTGAGCCCTCTCAACAGCAAACTGATCTCATGACGATCAAGGTTGCGGGGCGGGAAATTGACCCCGCATCCGATGATTTTTACCAGCGCCTCATCATCCACCGGAATGCGCTGAAGGCGCAATTGAAATCGGCCTCGGACACCGAAAGGCCTGCGCTCAAAGCTGATGAACAGGCGATCAAGGTTCTCGCCAATGCGACGAGTTACGGCATATTCGTTGAGCTGAACGGGGAGGAATATAACGCGGCGAAGCCCATGTTGGCTTATGGCGCTGGCCCAAAACCGCTGAAATTCAGTTCAAAGAAGTTTGAAAAGCCCGGTCGATATTTTCATCCCTTGCTCGGCACGCTGATTACAGGCGCGGCGCGTTTGATGCTCGCGCTGGCCGAACATCAGGTCGCCGAACAGAAGCTCGATTGGGCCTTTTGCGATACCGACAGTATCGCCATCGCCAATCGATGTGGATTGCCGCCAGACGAGTTTAAATCAAGAGCGCTCCTGGTTCGCGATTGGTTCAAGGATCTCAATCCCTACGATGAAGACCGCTCCATTCTGCAACTGGAAGATGTGAACTTCCCGGTTGGAAAAGCCGGGGATTTGGCATCCCTTGAACCGCCGCTTTGTCTCGCTGTCTCTGCAAAGCGCTACGTTCTTTTCAACCGGAACGGAACCGCCAACATCATTCGCAAGGCGTCCGGCCACGGCCTCGGCCATTTGTTGGCCCCATACGACGAGCTCGCAGTCCAGCGCCGGGCTCGCATCGAGCGGATTGGTGTTCCCCTTTGGCAAGAGGACCTTTGGCAGGAGATCATCCGCGCAGCGCAGTCGGATACACCCGATCAGACCCGATTCATGGAAATGACCGGGTTCGATGCCCCTGCTGGCAGCCAGTACGCAGCGACTACGCCGGAACTGCTGTCTTGGTTTAAGGGATACAATGAGCGCCAGCCCGAGGGGCATCGCGTCTTTCCATTCGGCTTTCTGCTTTCCCTGCAAGCGAAGTCCCGGCTTGAAATGGCCAAGGACCAACCCGAAGGTTTATCCGATCAACTTTGGCGCATGCGCGAGCCACGTCCTGCCGCACCATTTTTCAAACGGTCAACTGATGCGAAGGACCACGCCTTTGATCGTGATCTGGATATCCCCATTCCCGCGTCCTGGCTCAAATCCCACGGGCGCAGCCTGATCCGATATCATATGCATCCTGAGACGAAATTCCGGGGTGGTGAAGCTGATCAGCGGGGACCGCTCACCCGCCGTCATGTGTTCGCTCTGAGCCATCGATCGATTGGCAAAGAAAGCGATAGCATCGAAGAGAATGAGTTTATCGGAGAAGATCTAGCCCAGCTCAAGCAGCCCCTGCTTTCAACAGATCGCCAAAAGCTGTTGGAATTCATTTCCAGCACGCAGGAAAAGCGCCGGATCAGCGATCGTGCTTTGATCGATAAAGCTAACGTTTCTCATCACACGTTGCGAAAGCTCCGCCAAGGGGAGAGCATTGATAATCGGTCGCTGGAGGGTCTGATTCGGGCTGCAAATTATTTCGCGAGCGAGGCCGATTTCAGCAAGGCGGCCAACGAGATAGCCCTCGAAGGCCTCAGGCGCCTCCACACCCGCTTTGGCGGTCGGAACGCCTTGGCGAAGCATCTCCGCGTTTCAGGTCCCTACCTTGGGCGGGTTCTCAGCGGAGAAAAGCCGATGACCAAGGCACTAGCCGAAAAGGTCAAATCCGCAGTTCGGGACATTTGAGCAGAGGTTTTTCCGGCTCAGGTGGTGCCCAGACCGCGGCTCACGCGAACTATCGCTATATCCCTTTTTGTTCTCGTTAAAACACGTGGAGACGGCGCCTGTTCGAGCCACTCTCGATCAATCCCGAGCCCAAGCTCGACTCCGTCCCGTCCAGGTGCTCCAATGCTTTCGATAGCGTGGAACCATAGATGAACATTCAAACCGCTGTAGACGCGATCAACTCGAAGCGGTGTCTAGAAGTCCAATATGACGGCTATCGTCGCATCGTCGAAGTCCACCAATGCGGATACACAGCCGACGAGCACGCCATCATGCTGGTTTGGCAAGTGAGCGGCGGAAGCAAGAGCGGAGAACCTGCCGGCTGGAAGCTCTTACGCCTTGATGAGACGCGAAGTCTTCACATGACTGAGGAAGCGTTGAGAGGGCCACGAGAAGGCTATCAGAGAAGCAATAAGGCCATATTTCGGATTGTTGCCAGGCTATGAATAAATATTCGGCTGGCTCTTACATATCAGAGTCTGGTCTGATTTCTGGTCTAGACGTGGTTGTCTTCCTCTATAATGCGTACGACCCCCTTGTCGACCTGGGTTCAACGGGTTCTCAATTGCCCTGACGGACATCCCCACATCACGTCCCCCCAATCACCTGCTTCACCGTTTCCACCAGTTGCCGCAAACTGAAGGGCTTGGGCAGGAAGTTGAATTCCTCGCCTTCGGGCAGGTTGCGGCGGAAGGCGTCTTCGGCGTAGCCGGAGACGAAGATGACCTTGAGGTCGGGATAGAGCTTGCGCAGCTCGCCCAGCAGCGTCGGGCCGTCCATTTCGGGCATGACCACGTCCGACACCACGAGGTCGACCGGGGCGCCGCGGTCCAGGATGATCTGCATCGCCTCGACGCCCGAGGCTGCCTCCAGCACCGTGTAGCCGCGCGCCGACAGGGCGCGGGAATTGACGGCGCGCACGGGGTCCTCGTCCTCGACGAGCAGGATCGTGCCCTGCCCGGTCATGTCGGCTGCCGGACGCTTGACCGTCTCGGGCTTGATATCCTCGGGGAGTTCGTGCGCCTCGGGGATGTGGCGTGGCATGTAGATGCGGAAGACCGTGCCCTGGCCGAGTGTCGAATCGACGTCGATGAAGCCGCCCGATTGCTTGACGATGCCGAACACCGTCGACAGGCCGAGGCCGGTGCCCTTGCCCATTTCTTTGGTGGTGAAGAACGGCTCGAAGATCTTCTCGATCACGTCGGGCGTCATGCCGGTGCCGCTGTCTGAGACCTCGACCACCACGTAATCGGCCGGCGGCATGCCGCTCACATGGAGGCGCGCGGCCTCGCTTGCCGACACGTTGGTGGTGCGGATCACGAGCTTGCCGCCATCCGGCATCGCATCGCGGGCATTGACCGCGAGATTGACCACCACCTGTTCGAACTGGTTGACGTCGGCCTTCACGAACCACAGGTCGCGGCCGTGGCTGAGATCGAGTTCGACGCGCTCGCCGAGCAGGCGCTTCAGCAGCATCGACAGCTCATAGAGCCGGTCGTTGAGATTGAGCACTTCGGGACGCAGGGTCTGGCGGCGCGAGAAGGCCAGCAATTGCCGCACGAGGCTAGCGGCCCGGTTGGCGTTCTGCTTGATTTGCATAATGTCCTGGAAGGACGGATCTGTCGGCCGGTGGTTGGCGAGCAGCAGGTCGCTGTAGCCGATGATGGCCTGCAGCACGTTGTTGAAATCGTGCGCCACGCCGCCGGCCAGCTGGCCGACCGCGTTCATCTTCTGCGATTGCGCGAGCTGCTCCTCGACCTTGCGGAAATCCGTGGTGTCGAAGGCGTAGAGGATCGCGGCCTCGCCATCGGCCGCATTGTCGCTCACCGGCGTCACCCAGACGCGCACGGACCCGCCCTTTTCGCCGGCGGTGTGCAGCTCCAGCGGCGGCACCTCGCTGCGGCTGTCGCCGGCAGCCTTGAGGGCTGCTGCCACCTGCGCGCCCTCGCCATCCCGGAAGGCATGCGCGATGAGCGGCCCCTCGCCGCCCTCACCCGTGCGCGGCAGGGTGCCGAAAAGGCGCGTGAACGGCGCATTGGCCTGCAGGATCCGGCCATGCCGGTTGACCGTCGCGATAGCGATCGGGGTGTTGTTGAAGAACCGGGCGAAGCGCACCTCGGCGGCGCGCTGGCCTTCGTCCACATCGAGACCGGGCGAGCGGTTGAGAACCAGCGTGCGCGACGCGCCCATGGCGCCGTCCTGCCCGAAGGCGATGCGGTGATACAGCCGGACCGGCAGGAACTGGCCGTTGCGACGGCGCAGGTCGAGATCGAAGGTTTCCGTGCGCACGCTGCCGGGCTCGCCCGAAAACGACGTCATCATCGCCACCACGTTGCGGGGCACGATGTCAGCGAGCCCAAGACCGCCGGATCCGACCTGCGCCAGATCGTAATCGAGCCAGGAGGCCAGCGTCGCGTTGAGATAGACGATGTTGCCGACCGGATCGATCGATAGGAAGCCTGCCGGCGCATGATCGAGATAGTCGATGGCGTGCTGCAGTTCCTGGAAGACGTTCTCCTGCCGCTCGCGCTCGTGGGTGACGTCGGAAATGATCCAGAGAGCCGCCTGGGTGCCGTTTCGCGGCAGGGCGCGGACGCGGACGCGATACCAGCCGAATTCCTGTGTCCCGCCGAGGGAGGGAGAGAGTCGGATTTCTTCCGAGCCAGTGCGGTGCTCCCGGGCCGCCTGCGCCAGGCGATAGATCGCCTCCGAGACCTCCGGCGCCCCCGTGAACAGATGCTCGACGGCCCGTACGTCGCCGCCCGCGGCTCCCGCGAGGTCGAGATAAGCCTTGTTGGCATAGACGACCCGTCCGTCATCCTCGACGATGACGAGCCCATCGCCGGAGGTGTCGGCCATCACCTTCGTGATATCGTTGCGCGCTGATTTGCTGCCGAACTGCATCACACCGATGGCAATGGCGAACAGGAAGAACACGCCTGCCATGGCGAAGAACGCCAACAAGGCGAGGATCAGCGGTTGGGCCTGATCGCTGCCGAGATAACGCAGGCTGAGGATCGCCCCGACGAGGATCGTCGCCAGCAGAAGTACGAGCCCGATATGGCCCGGGCGGTCGGAGCGATCGATTGGTTCGCCCTGTGGCGGTTCGCCCTCATGAGCCATGGAGTGTCGATATCCCTAAGGAATGGAGGCGCGGTTCAAACGCGCCGAGATCTGCACGATCGGACGAAGACTCATAGTACACAGATTTATTGCTCGACCGCTAAGCCTGCCGCAAGAGGGCGCGTTGCGCCGCAAATGCCTGTGCGTGACGCTCCGGCGGAGGGTAAGCGGCAGATTTCCCTACCGAAATGCAGGCGGATGGTGCCTGCGTGTGCCGAGCGACGAACCGAAGTTGGAAACGCGCGTTAGCATTCCTCGCGGATTGCATCGTTAACCATCCATTAACCTTGCGGCTCCCTTTGCCGATCGATGTGTTACAACGCCATTCAGGAAAGTGGCCTCTAATGGCCCATACAACGCTTGAGAGTTCATCGTGCTGTCTCAATTTGGTATCGAAGCGTCACGGGCGGCCCAATATGCCATCGCTTTCGCGATCATTCTCGTTCTGGTCGCCTTGTTCGGTCTCGTTCTCCGAAAGTTGACCGGCGGGCGCCTGATGATGAGCGGGCAGGATCGCTCGCGGGCCCGTCAACCGCGCCTGGGCGTGGTCGATATCTACGACCTCGACCGGCAGCGCCAGCTCGTGCTGCTGCGCCGCGACAATGTCGAACATCTCCTGCTGGTCGGTGGCCTCAACGACGTGGTCATCGAGACGAATATCGTGCGTGTCGCGGGCGCGCGGGTCCCGGCCGCCGCCGCCGAGCAGGGTCCAGAGCGCTTCGAGCCTGCTTTCGAGCAGCCGCGGCCCCAGGTCGAGACACCGGGTCGCCCCTCCATCGAGACGCAACTCGCGGCACAATTGGGCTCCTTCATGAAGCGGCCGCAGGATGAGCCCGAGGACGCGGCCGAACCGCCGGCCCCGGCGAGCGCCTATCCCGCACCCAAGCCCGCGCCCGCGCCCGCGTTCAAGGCTGAGGAACCGGTGCAGCCGGCGCCAAGCGAAACGCGCCGTCCGGATTCCGCTTTTGCGGATCTCTCGGCAGTGCCGCGCACCATGCCCGAGCCGCCCGCCATCCGGGTCGAACCGCGCTACACCCCACCCCTGTTCCAGTCGCGCCCGACGCCGCAGCCTCCGGCTCCTCCGCTCCCCCCTTCGCCCCCGCCAGCCGCGATCTTCACGCCGGAGCCTTTCCATGCGCCTGAGCCGCCGGTCGTCGAGCGTGCCGGGCCGGATGCGGCCGTCCTCTCCGACATGGCAAAGCAGCTCGAGGAAGCGCTGAAGCGACCGGCTGCAGCGCCCGAGCAGGACGAGCGCGTACCGCCGGCGATCGAAGATAACCCTGCTTTTGAAGACGAGTTGCTGGAGCCTGTGGCGCCCCCGGCCTTCGGACCAGGCTCTTCCGCGACTTTTCGCGAGGTCGACGTGACCAGCGAGGATATCGTGATCGAGAGCGAGATCGTGGAGGTGTCGCATCGCGACGCCATCCCCAGCGAGCCTGACGCGACGGAGCCCGTCATCACGCCAGCGCCTCCTCCGCCTGCTCCGGCTGCGAGCGCGCCTCCGAAGGCCGAGGCCGACAAGGTGGCCGACCCCTTCTCGGTCGAGGAGATCGAGGCGGAATTCGCCCGCCTGCTCGGCCGTCCGCTCGATCCGGGGAAGAAGGGCTGACGCTGTTACCGGAATGGAAAAAGGGCTCCGCTTGCGGGGCCCTTTTTTTGTCTGGCGCGATCCGGTTCAGGCAGGCCCGAGGCGCGTCAGGCCGCGATGTCTAGCGGACAGAAGCGCACCCACCCGGCAGTGTCAGCAGGGACATGCTTGACCTTGCGGGAGGAGCACAAGCCCGGAGGGTCGCGTTCTTCAGACACCGATTCCTCATCGGGACAGGGAGAAGCACCCTCCCCGCTCAGCGTTGTGCAGTTCCGCCTGTTCAGAAGTTCCAGGTGAGCCCGCCCTTGACGGCGTTCTGCTGGGCGCCGTCCGCAAGCTGTCCGATATAGGACAGGTTCAGCTTCACCGCGTCGGTGACCTGCAGCGTCGCCCCCACATCGAGAAGGGCCGAATTGGTGGCGAGCGGAACGCCCGTGACGGAGAGGGGTGATCCGGCAATGCCGGCAAAGCCCATCCGTGCTGCCGGGGTGACGTCCCCGAACGCGTGCTGCCAGCCGATCGAGGCATGCGGCACGAGCACCATGCCGTTGCCCAGCACCATTTCAGTCGCAAGCCGCAGGCCGAGGGTGGTGTAGCCCACATCGGGGGACGCACCGCCGCCGGTGAGGCCGATCGAGGCGGCGCTCTCGGTAAAGCTGCGGCTGTCGAGATGCGCCCAGGCAAGTCCCGCGAACGGCTCGAGGGCGACCTTGCCGAGGGCGATCCCGTAGCCCACTTCGCCGAACATCTGGAACAGGCCGGCATTGTACTGCGCGTGCGCGCTGTCGCTCACGCCGGGGAACACCACGACGCGCGAGGTATCCACCTGCGAGAGGGTGTAGCTCATGCCGCCGCGCACCTTGAAGGCGCCGAAGCTGCTGCCCGCATAGGCGGCCACGAGGCCGCTATCGGCCTGTGCCGAACTGGCGAGGGCGCCGATGGACGTGGTCGACTGGGAGTAGCCCAGCGCTCCACCCAGATAGGTGTCGGCACCAATGCGCTTGTCGAAACCGCCCACGACGCCGCCAAGTGTCGTCGAGACGCTGGACGCGTTGCCGTTGCGATCGAGATTGCCCCAACTGCCATAGCCCTGGGCCCAGACGGCCAGACCTGCCGTTCGGTCATAGGCCAGGGGTGCCTTTGAGGCACTGGCGAAGGTGCCGCCGGCGCTCTTCGGCGCAGCCCTCGGATCAGCACGGTAGGACAGCATGTCGCCGCTGTAGCCCAAAGCCGATTCGGCCCCTTGCGTGCCGTCATAGGAGAGCTGGCGCAGGCGGCTGAGCAGGAGCTCCCGGGTGAACACGCCGTCATTGACCAGCACGGATTGTTCGCTGGCATGGATCTCGCCGGAAAGAGAGCCCAGCGCAGCCGGGAGTTGCGACGCGCTCAGGCCATAGAGGCGGCCCAGCGCCGAGGCGGTGGCATTGCCGGTATCCGCGAGGGTGCCGGCGTTGAAGGCGCGGTCGACCGCGCCGCCCGTCGACGCCTGGTTGAAGGTCAGGCCGCTTTGCTGGGCCATCTGCGAGGTCAGGTTCAGCGCCACGCGGGTGTCCGAATAGGCCAACGACGCGCTGACGAAGCTGGGCAGGCCTGACGTGATGAGCGTGGTGAAGGTGCCGGTCATCCCGCCGGTGGCGAGCAGCAACGGATAGGTGTTCGACAGGGTCGAGGTCTGGAACGGAACGGAGAGCGTGCCGGCAAGCCGCGCAATACCCGTCACGCCGAGCGCATCGTTGCCGTCATCGCCTACCCTCAGGGAGAGCGTGCCGGCCGAGGTCTGGGCGTAGATGCCGCTGAGGAGATGCGTGATGGGGATGCCGGTGCCGGTGACCCCGATCCAACCGCTGTTCTCGAACCGCTTCTCAGGGCCGGCGGTCGCGGCGATCCGGCCGTCGATGATGCCGGTATTGACGATCACGCTGCCGAAGCTGTCCGGCCCGGTGCGCAACGCATCGGCGACGGCGGGAGCCTGCAGGGTGCCGGAGTTCAGCAAGGTGCCATAGAGGCCGTGCATCTCGACCGCGGCGCCGACGCCGCCCGTGGCGACGACCGTGCCGGAATTGGTCAAGACCCCATAGGTTTCGCCCCGAATGCCGATGCCGCCCCTGCCGCTGACCCGGACAGTGCCGCTATTGACGATGTCGTCGCCCTTGCGGCCGGAGAGAGCGGCCGCATTGGAGGCCGATGACGTCAGGGCGCCAGTGTTGCTGATCGGGTTGTAGATGCCCGGGATGGTCGCGACGTAGCCGTTGGGCGTCGTGGAGCCGGGCAGCAGATAGATGCCCACCACCTTGTCGCCATAGGCGGAGTTGGACGATACCAGCGTGGCGCCGGGAATGTTGATTTCGTACCAGGTCGGGATGCCCAGCGCATTCACGTGCAGGACGCCCGCATGCACCACGCCGTCGGCCGTCACCCAATCGGCCACCATGTTGTATTCGCCGGAACGGCCGGCCCCGGTGATGCCTTCCAGATGGGTGATGATCGCGGCGGGATGGTCGTAGGTGGACCATTGCTTGGTAATCTTGTTGTAGAGGTAACCATGCTCGAAGCCGATGCCGCCACCGGGCCCCACATTGGCATAACCGCCCGCGATCATGTCGCCATACACGCCATAAGCCGTCGTGCTGACGGCGCCGGGCTTGTTGTTGGTCACATAGGTGCCGGTGGAGATGGTGTAGATCGCCGCATTGCCGGTCGCGAGACGGGTATCGTAATTGCCCACCACCGTATCGCCGAACGTGCTGTGGGCGATGGTGAAAAGGGTCGGGTTGCCGGGCGCGCTCGGATAGGCCAGCGGAGTGATCTGCCGGCCAGGCGCCGCGGCCCCGTCATAGAGATAGCTGAGATCGTAGGGTGACGACGCCGTGGTCAGGTAACTGCCCACAGTCCGCAGGACGCCATTCGGGTTGCCGAAGCTCGGTCCGTAGGGCGATGAACCGATCGCGTCGGGGAAGTTCACCCCGTTGGCCGTGGCAACCGGCATGGCCGACCACTGGCCGGAAGTCATGTTGTAGAGCAGCCCGCCCGTCGCCGTGGTCCCCGGCACCACATAATTGCCGACGATGTTAGTGCCGCGGATGCCGGTCAGGAATGTCCCGGTCGTGCCGAAGTTCAGCGTTGTATAGGGCGTTGGGGCCTGCGCCTGCGCGGCGGAGCCGAGGGCGCAGAATGCAGAGCCGACGATGGCAAAACGGGCACAAGACGACAGCAGGCGTCTACGAATTATAGCGTTGTTCTTCAACAGACCAGCCCCACCCTGAAATGCAATGCCGAAATGACTAGCAGAGCCAGAGTTGGAAGCTAGTCGGATCGCGACAATTTGCGCCAGGTGACGCTGAGGAACCAAAAACGAATGGCCGCGTGATCTTTTGAACACAGTGGCACCGTCGCACAGCGCCGGCCGTCCGTTACGTCATTTACGCCGAGGTCTTCCGGCCGCCGTGCAGTCATCATCGGCAACCGTCTTGCGCAGCAACACTTTCCACATGGTCAGCCGCGTGAACCCACCCGTGAGCGAGTCACTTCCGTCTTTCGAGACGGTTGCTCACAGCCGGTGAGGCCTGGGCCGGAGCCATTCCCGCTCCCGCCGTCTCACTGCCGTTGCGAGGCGCTAATCGTCCCGGTGGACTCGCTCGTTGCGCTCGTGCCGTTCCTGGGCTTCCAGCGACAGGGTGGCGATCGGGCGGGCTTCGAGGCGCTTGAGGGAGATCGGCTCGCCGGTCTCCTCACAATAACCGTAGCTGCCGTCGTTGATCCGGGAGATGGCCGAATCGATCTTGGAGATCAGTTTGCGCTGGCGATCCCGGGCGCGTAATTCGATGGCGCGGTCGGTTTCGGAGGAGGCGCGGTCGGCGATATCGGGGTGATTCTCATTCTCGCTCTGGAGGGTCGCCAGGGTATCCTGCGCCTCCTTCAGGATGTCGCTCTTCCATCGGAGGAGCTTGCGCCTGAAATATTCTCGCTGCCGCTCGTTCATGAACGGCTCGTCTTCGGTCGGTCGATAACCCTCGGCGATTACAATATTGGTCATGTGTGGCCGCTGAATCCCGATGAACTGTGGGGCCCCTATATACATTCGCAGGTTCCCCTACAACGGACTTGAACGTCACCGATTTGTCTAATGGCGGACGCTTGTTCCCTTGAGGGGGCCGCCGAAATCCCGCAATTCCTGACGGCAGAACTATTTGACGCACCCGCAGGTGGCTCACGGCAGCGACTTGAGGGCCCGCGCGACGTCATCCTCGATCGCCCTGGCGATGGGCTGGCGATAATGGCTCATGTCGAAAAACAGGCTGGCGTCGCGATTCTCGGGACGATCGACCCGCCAATCCACGATGGCGGACCGCCCATGACGTTGCGCCGCAGCGGTGATCGCCGCCTTGCAGGCCTTTTCACGGAAGAAGGGCTCGGTCCCTTCAGGCGGCTGCAGATTGGTGTAGGCGGCCGGGAACACGATTACGAGAGCAAGCTCCGCAGGAAGCGTCTCGGCGAGCTGCCGCAGCCGGTCGGCGGCGGGAAAAGACCGCTGCCCTGCCCTTGGGTCGGTCGCAAAGCGCTTCTCGCCGGCATGGGGCATCTGCGTGAGGCGCTGGCGCAGGACGGGGTCACGGTCGTAGCCAAGGCCGATATAGTTCGGCTCGTAATCCCAGTAGCCGTCCGGGCGGGCGCGCTCGGGATCGCGGCCGGCCACGTAGGCCAAACGGCGCGGGGCCTCCTCCAGGATGTCGTAGCGCAGGAGTCCACGGGCATAGGTGAGCGGGTTCTGGGCGAACAGCCAGAACGGGAACGGCTTTTCATTGGTGAGCGCTGAATCCGCATTGCACCAGGTGTCGTCGACGCTGATCACCAGGGCTTTTGCCGGACGCTCCCGGTGGCGCAAGAACCAGTCGATCAGGGTCAGGTGCTCCTTCGGTCCGGAAGCCGGCACCGCAAGCTGCACGAAATCGAGGCCGGTCGTCGCCTTCAGCCGGTCCGGGGACAACAGCTGGATATGGGAGTTTCCGACAATCGCCGCGTCGAAGGCCTGGTCCCTGCCCCGGCTCGCCGCGGCCGTGCGCGGCCCCTGCGGGCGCACGCCGGCCTTCTGCAGCAAGACCGATCGGCCCGTGTCGTAGGGGTCGATCATGTAAGCGGCTGACACGATGAGGCCCAGAACCATCGCGGCCACGATCAGCAGCGTGCCGGTGAAGGCCCGCCAGGATCTCGCCTCAGAACTGGAAATAGATGAATTCATAGTTCGCATCATCGCCGATTTTAAACAGCACGATCACGAAGAGCACCGCGAAGGCGATCGCGATCCAGCGCCGTGGCGGGAGCTTGTGCACGAAGGTCCAGGCGGTCGGCCCGATGACCGCAATCGCCATGGCGAGCGCGATCGCCCGCCACTTGAAGGCGACGCCCTGGGGGCCGAGACCCACAAGGCCTTCATAGACGCGCAGGGCCGCCTCGAAGCTCGTCGCCCGGAACAGCACCCAGGTCAGCATCACGAAGATGAAAGTCAGTGCCCAGCCGAGCGCGTTTGGCATCGTTCGGCCGGATTTGCGCCAGAGCAGGCCCGCTCCCAGGGCAGCCCCATGGGCCGCACCCCACGCCACGAATGTCAGGCCCGCCCCGTGCCACAATCCGCCCAAAGTCATGGTGGCGAACAGGGCGCCGATCTGGAGAGCCAGCCCTTTCCGGTTTCCGCCCATGGCGATGTAGAGATAATCCCGCAGGAACCGCGACAGGGTCATGTGCCAGCGCCGCCAGAAATCCTGCAGGGAGACGGAGCGGTACGGCGTGTCGAAATTCTGCGGCAGCACGATGCCGAACAGCAGGGCAAGGCCCAGCGCCATGTCGGTATAGCCGGAGAAGTCGAAATACATCTGAAATGTGAAGCCCAGCGTCGCTTGCCAGGCCTCGCCCATGGCAATGGCCTTGCCGGCCTCGGCCGCCTGGAAGACCGGATTGACGTATTCCGCGAGTTGGTCGCCCAGGAACACCTTCTTGGCGAGGCCGCAGACCAGAAGCATGATCCCGCGGGCGACGCGCTCGGCCGCGTCCGGACGCAGGTAGGGCCGCTCCTCGAACTGGTGCATGATCTCGCTCCAGCGCACCAAGGGGCCGGCGAGAACCTGCGGAAAGAACGCGATGTAGAGCGAGTAGCGCACGAGGTCGTAGCGCGGCGCCTTCCCGGCCTTCAGGTCGGTCAGGTACATGATGTGGTGAAACGTGAAGAACGAGATCCCCAGCGGCAGCGCGATATCCAGGTGGGGGGCATGGAGGCCGGGAACGAGGCTCGCCAGATCGGCGAAGAAGTTGAAATACTTGAAGACCGCAAGAACCAGAAGGTTGGCGGCGATCGCCAGCGGGATGAGCATCCTGCGGCCGGAGCGTATGAAGCTCTGGGCGACGATCCAGTTGACCAGGATGGACAGGGCCAACAGCGGAATGAACCGCCAATCCCAATAACCGTAGAACGCGAATGACAGCACCACCAGCAGGGGCAGCCGCCAGGACGGCCGGAACCGCTCGACCAGCCAATGAGCGATCAGGGCGATCGGCAGAAATCCGAAGAGGAAAATGAACGAGTTGAAGAGCATTGCCGCGCGGACTTGGTCAGACGGCGCGCGAGGATTCCTTCCGCGCCAGAAGGCGCGTTCTTGTGCGGGAATGCGCCGCTGGCGTCAACTTTCGCCAAGGTCAGCCCTGCCCTCTCAGAAAAAAGCGCCCCCGTCGCCGGGGACGCTCATGATGCTGCAAGAACGCCTCAGTTGCCGGCGCGAGACTGAATCGCCTTTTCGATCTGTTGCTTGACGGCCTCGAGGTTGAAGCTCGCGCCGCGCTGCATCGGCGGGAACTCGATCACGCTCTGGGCTGCCTTCGCCACCTCCTGCTGGACGAAGACGAAGCGCCAGAACTCGTAGACGAACCAGTTATAGTAGTTGAGCGATCCGGACTTGCCGTCCGAGATCCCGGTCCGCTCAAAGGGGTCGAGGCGCAGGTTGACCAGGATCGGCCAATCCACCTTCTCGGTTGCGCCGAGCCAGCCGTTCGGCTGGTCGGTGAAGCGGTACTTGTAGTCGTTGATCCGCATGGCGCTGAGCGTCGACTCGGTGAAGTAGAAAATCTCGCTGCGCTTGGACGGTCCCTTGCCGGTGATCAGGTTGGTTTGGTCGTAGCCGTCGAGATAGACCTTGAAGGTCTGATCGCCGAGCTGCTTTCCGGCCTTGAGTTCACTGGCGATGGAAGGATTGCCTGCCGCCGCGACGAAGGTGGGAAACCAGTCGAGTCCGGAGAAGATGGAATTCTCCACCTTTCCGGCCGGCACCTTGCCGGGCCAGCGCAGGATCGCCGGAACCCGGAAACCGCCCTCGAGCGCCGTGCCCTTGGCGCCTGCAAACGGCGTCTGGCCGCCATCCGGCCAGGTGAAATTCTCGGCGCCATTATCGGTGGTGAACACGACGATGGTGTTCTCCTCGAGGCCATTGTCCTTGAGGTACTTCATCACCGACCCGACGATGTCGTCGAGCTGCGCCATGCCGGCTTCCTGGACACTCCAGCCGTTCTCGGAATTCCGCATGCTGTCGTACTTCTCCGACAGGTGGGTGACGATGTGCATGCGGGTCGGGTTGAGCCAGACGAAGAACGGCTTGTTGTCGGCGCGCGACTTGTCCATGAACTTGACGGTATTGCCCAGGATCTCGTCGTCGACGGTTTCCATGCGCTTCGGGTCGAGCGCACCCGCATCTTCGATCCGCTGCTTGCCGACCTTGCCCCAGCGCGGCTGCTCGGTGGCGTCATCGGTCGTCGTCGCGAAACTGTGGACCATATTGCGCGGCCCGACGACGTCCTTCAATGCCTGCGGATAGTTGCGGTGGAAAGGGTCTTCCATGGCGTCGAGATGGTAGAGATAACCGAAGAACTCATCGAAGCCGTGGACGGTGGGCAGGAAGCGGTTGAGGTCGCCCAGATGGTTCTTGCCGAACTGACCCGTCGCGTAGCCCATCGATTTCAGGGCCGTCGCGATGGTCGGCGCCTCGGCCGGGATGCCGATCGGGGAACCCGCCTGCCCCACGGTCGTGAGGCCGGTGCGGATGGGCAATTCGCCGGTGATGAAGTTGGCGCGGCCAGCGGTGCAACTCGCCTCCGCGTAGTAATCGGTGAAGCGCATGCCTTCGGCGGCGAGCCGGTCGAGGTTGGGAGTCCGCCCGGCCATGATGCCCTGGTTGTAGACCCCGATATTGCTCCACCCGATGTCGTCGCCCATGATGACGAGAATGTTCGGTTTCGTCGGGGCCGGCGTTTGGGCCATGGCGGGCGCCGCGAAGGCGCCGCATAGCATCACCGCTCCATAGAGCAGCTTGTCCCAGCATGATCGTTTCATATTCGACTCCCTTGACGCCGCTTTCTTTTCGCAACGGCGCCCAGCCATTGATCACAAGGCGTTCGGTCTTTCCGTAGAGATACGCACGGCGACTAAGGACAGCGCTCCTCCCGGTGCGGTGACACAGGACGACGCCTCCCGGAAAAAGGGCGGCGCGAGGCGGCTCCGGAGCCTATCATCATGCGCCAGCTTATGGCCAAGCTAAAACGAGTTACTTTACGGAAATCTTGGAGATCTTCGCGCGATGACGCTGATGTCTGATCTGTTCAGCAAGGCGCAAGTCAACCACGCGCGTTCAGTCGGCGGCAGCCTCTGCGCGGCTGAGAAGCTCGCCCGCCACGTCGCCGATCTTGGGAGTCTCCTCGCGGATGAAGGGCAGCGGCCGGCAGACGGCCAGCGCCGCAAGGCCGAAGCGGGCAGTCATCAGGCCGTTCAGCACCCCCTCGCCCAGTTTGGCGGAAATCCGGGCCGCAAGACCCAGCCCCAGGACCTGCTGCATCAGGCTGTCGCCGACGGCGACCCCGCCCGTGACGGCGAGATGATTGAAGGCGGCTTTCGCCAGCCTGAGGAAGCCGAACAGGCCGGGCCGGCCGCCGTAGATGCGCGCCAGGGTCCGCAGCAGGCGAACGGCTGCGAAGACCACGAAGGCCACGTCGACGATGGCCCGGGGGCTAACGGCGGTGACGAGGGAGACCTGCTTGGCTGCGGCCGCGATGGCGCGCTTGGCCTGCGCATCGAGGGGTGCCAGCAACTCCCGCTCAGCAATCGCGAGACGATCGTCAGCGTCGATAATCTCGTCCATCAGGCCCATCAGGCGGGCGCTGCCGGGCACGGCGCTGGCGCGGGAGCCGTAGAGGCTCAGAAGATCGGACACGATCCCCTTGGCGCCCTTGTGGTCCTTGACGGCCAGGACATCGATGGCCGCATCACGCAGTTTCTCGATTTTCTGTTCCCGCCAGATTCCAGCGAATTCCCGGCCGACGACCGCGACGAATGCCAGGGCGGCAACGACCGCCAGCACGAGCGCCACCCAGCCCAACCAGGGCGCGACGGCATACAGGTCCACGACGAGGGACTGGATCCCCAGCCCCATGGCGAGCACGAGAAGGCCCGAGAGCGCCGAGAGAAAAATGCTCACGAGGGGCGCGCGGCGTTTGCGCCCCATGGGCACGACCACGCCGTCGGCGGCCTCGATGGCCTCGAGCGGTTCGTCGGTCATAACGATGGCGCCGCTCTCCACTTCCGGAGCGTCGAGACGAAAGGCGCGTGGCTGGCGTGTCATGTGAAGCGGTCCCCGAGCAGGAATTCAAGCGCGCGGTCGAGGCGGATATGGGGCATCCTGGCCATGCGCCCGGCGGCATCGACCGGGAGCCGCGGCGGCCTGAAACGCGGGAAGCGAAGCGAACCGGGCGGCACGGCGCCCTCGAACACCGCTGCCGCGGCCTCGGGCAGTTCGCCGGGGAAGATCGCGGCCTCGGTTTCGCCATCGAAGCGTTCGCCACCGATCCGCTCGCCGGCCTCGGGGATTCCGGCCACTGCCCGCAGGGTCTCGCGTCCTTCCCGGATCGTCGTCTCGCGGGTCGCCCGCACGGAGGCAAGCGCAACCGTGCCGACCCGGGCGCCCGCGGCCTCCGTCCGCCGTGCGGCCCGGTTCACGAGGAGGCGCAGGATCGCGTCGAGCCTGTCGTGATCGGTGTGATGGATATGGTCGGCCTTGGTGGCGGCGAACAGCACCTTGTCGGCGCGGGGGGAGAACAGGCGCGACAGGAGGGTGTTTCGGCCGGTCCGGAACGCCATCAGCACCTGATCGAGCGCCTCCTCCAGTTCGGCCAAAGCCGCCGGCCCCGCATCGATGGCCGCCAGCACGTCGACCAGCACGATCTGCCGGTCGATGCGCTGGAAATGATCGCGGAAGAACGGCCGCACCACGTGGGTCTTGTAGGCCTCGAACCGGCGCTGCATGAGGGCCGCGAAGCTCCCCGCCGCAATCGGTGCGTCAAGGGGCAGATCGAGGGGCGCGAAGGTCAAGGCCGGGGATCCGGCGAGATCGCCCGGCATCAGGAAGCGTCCTGGTGGCGTGGTGGCCACAGCCTCCGCGTCGGCACGCAGGGCCACGAGATAGCTTTTGAAGGCCTCGCTCGCCTTGCTGGCCAGAACCTCGTCGGCGGGGCCCGCCGGATCGAACCCGGCGAGCGCCGCATGCCATTCCCGAGCGGCATCAAGGCGGTCGGGACGGCGGCTCTGGAGCACGGTCTGACGGGACCACTCAGCGTAACCGACTTCGAGAAGAGCGAGATCGAGAAGCCATTCACCCGGATAATCGACGATATCGAGGGCCAGCGACCCGGGACCGGTCCGCCAACCGCCCTTGCGCTCATACGCGATATCGACCCGCAACTCGCTGATGCGGTTGGTGGATTGCGGCCAGCGCCGGTCCGCTGTCAGCGTCTCCATATGCTCCTCATAGGGGAAGCGCGGGATCGCGTCGTCGGGCTGCGGCACGAGATAGGCCCGCCGGATACGACCCTCGGCGGAGGCCCGGAAGGCCGGCAGATTGGTTCCGCGCGTCAGATGGTGGACGAGTGCCGTGGTGAACACGGTCTTGCCGGAGCGGGCAAGGCCCGTAACCCCAAGCCGGAGGGAGGGCTGAACCAGCTGGCCCGAAGCCTCCCAGAGCGAATGCGCAGCCGATCCGGCGCGGGAGGCGAAATTGGTAAGCACTGACACGCGGGCCCCGACCTTTGCTGTAACGCCTATGGAGATGGGCGCTCGGTCGCCATTTGCAAAGCGCCCGGACGTTTTTTGGCCCGTCCGGAAGACGGACCCTCGATCCGACAGACCCTAAGGCGAAGCCTGCGTCCCCGTGGCCTGGGCCAGTTTTTCAGACATGCGCCTGATCGCCGAATCCACGAGTTCGGGGCTGGCGCGCAGGATGCCCAGCTCGACGCTCGACATGGCGCGCATCACCGCCGCGAGATTGGCCTGCGGGCTGCCGTCGGGTGAGAAGAGCTTCAGGTCGTCTGTTGGTCCGAGCCCGAGTTCCTCCACCATGCGAGCCGCATAATTGCGCAGGCGCTGTTCATCGGGGGCGCAGGCGGTCGACGCACTCACCGCGGCGGGAACCGCTGCCTTTTTGGTGGGGGCGGACGAAGGTTTGCCGGGTGCGGAGGCGGATGTCGCGGTCCTGGCGGCTGTGCGAGGCGGGCGGACGGGTTTCGGCTTCTCGCCCATCCCTTCGGCAATGTCCGGCACCCGGTATTGCGGTGTCTTCACGTCGATCACCATCGACACCCGTCCGGCCTTGCCGCCCCGGGCCGTCGCGGTGAAGCGGGTCACGCCCTTGCCTTTGCGGGATGCGAGGTAGCGCGCCCGCACGGTCCCGCCGATGCCTTTGACCGCTAAGACCGCGAGGCCGCCGATCCCGGTTGCCAGATTGCACTCGGCCGGCGCCCAGCGCCGCACGATGTCGAGGGCCGACTTGCGGCCGAATTCCAGATAGTAGCGCCGCAAGAGCGTGGCGGCGGCATCTGCTCCACGCTCGGCACTGGCAAAGGCGGTGTGGCCCTCTCCGTCCTTGCCGATCTCTCCATCCCAGCGTGCGCTCTTGATACACCAGTAATTGTTGAGTTTGACGCAGCGGGTGATGACCGGCCGGTCGGCGCCCAGCAGCGCTGCCGCCACCGCCACAGGGCGGGGCTCCAGAGTCGCGGCGGACTGAGAGCGCCAGTTGGAGATCTGCCGCGCGTCCGCGTCAAAACGAGCGGCTGCGACTGAGGGTGCGTCGGGGGAAGGCCCACCGCCCAAGCCCCAATGGTCCGTCGACAGGGCGCTGCCGGCAAGAAGGAAAGCCACCAGAAGGGATGACAGCATCGGACGCGACAGGCCTCTCACAAAGCAGGGATCGTGGAACCCCTTTCAGGCACAACGATGGTCAGACGGCCCGGTTCAGTCGTCCTCGCCCGCTCCCAGCGTCTTCGGGGTAACAAACCGGTCGAGCTTGCCGCCGCGCGCCTTTACATCCGCCCAGCTCTCGCAATCGCAATCGATTACCGCCAAGCCTGCGGTTGGATATTTCTGCCGCATTCGCGACATCGCTTCCCCGCTGCCGTGACTGGCCAGCAAACGGGCCAGATCCTCGAAGCCGGGATTGTGGCCGATCACCAGAACGGTCTGGCTCAGGGGTTCGATCTCCTGGAGCATCGACAGCAATCGTGACGCCGGGGCGTCATAGATCCGCGGCTCGGTCCGGACCGCCACAGGACCCAGGGCGGGTTGTACGAGAGACCACGTCTCCTGCGTCCGCCGCGCCGGCGAGACGAGAACGAGATCGGGGCTCAGTTCCTCGTCGTCGAGATAATCGCCCATGAGGACCGCTGCCTTCCGGCCGCGCGCGGAAAGCGGCCGGTCGACATCCGGAATGCCCGACGGCCAGGAGGACTTTGCGTGGCGCATGAGCAGCAGTCGGACCATTCACTTACCGCCCTTCGCGCCGCGACAGGAAAGCAAGTTTTTCAAACAAAGCGACATCCTGCTCGTTCTTCAGCAACGCCCCGTGAAGCGGCGGAATGAGTTTGCGCGGATCGCGCTCGCGCAGCTGATCGGCGCCAATATCCTCGGCCAGCAACAGCTTGAGCCAATCGAGCAGCTCGGAGGTCGACGGCTTCTTCTTCAGCCCGGGCGCCTCGCGGATCGCGAAAAAAATCTTGAGTGCTTCCTCGACCAGCCGCTTCTTGATGTCCGGATAATGGACATCGACGATGCGCCCCATCGTCTCCTCGTCGGGAAACTTGATGTAGTGGAAGAAGCATCGCCGCAGAAAGGCGTCCGGCAATTCCTTCTCGTTATTCGACGTGATGATGACGATCGGACGCTTTTCGGCGCGCACGGTCTCGCCGGTCTCGTAAACATGGAATTCCATACGGTCGAGCTCGAGCAGCAGGTCGTTTGGAAACTCGATGTCGGCTTTGTCGATCTCGTCGATCAGCAGCACCGGCCGCGCATCGGCCGCAAAGGCCTCCCACAGCTTGCCCCGGCGGATGTAATGGCGGATGTCGGAAACGCGCGGATCGCCGAGCTGGCTGTCGCGCAGACGTGACACCGCATCGTATTCGTAGAGGCCCTGCTGCGCCTTGGTGGTGGACTTGATGTGCCAGGTCAGGAGCGGCGCTCCGACCGCCCGGGCGATTTCCTCGGCCAGAACCGATTTGCCGGTCCCGGGTTCGCCCTTCACCAGAAGCGGGCGCTCCAGAACGATTGCGGCATTGACGGCGACCGTGAGGTCCTCAGTCGCCACATACGATTGCGTGCCTTCGAAACGCACCATTCTACCTTCCTTTGCTATCATGCCCGACCCTATGCCGTCAGGTCATCTTCCGGCAACAGGCCTGTTAGGGTAAGGCTGACGAAAGGGAGAACGATATCATGGCCTATAATCGCTATCACAAGGACAGGATCGGCAATCACAAGCTGAAACCCGAAACCCTGATGCTCGGCTACGGCTATGATCCGACCCTCTCGGAAGGGGCCGTCAAGCCCCCGGTCTTTCTCACCTCCACCTTTGTGTTCAACAGCGCGGAGCACGGCAAGGAATTCTTCGATTACGTCGCCGGACGCCGGGAGCCGCCGCAAGGGGAGACGGCAGGTCTCGTCTATTCCCGCTTCAATCATCCGAATGCCGAGATCGTTGAGGATCGCTTGGCGATCTTCGAGGAAACCGAAGCGGGGCTGTTGTTCTCGTCGGGCATGTCGGCCATCGCGACATCGATTCTCGCCTATGCCAAGCCCGGCGACGTGATTCTCCACTCGCAACCGCTCTATGGCGGCACCGAGACCTTGATCTCCAAGACTCTCGCCAACCTGAACATCCATTCGGCGGGCTTTGGCGACGGTGTCGACGAGACGAGCGTGCGTGCCGCGGCGACCGAGGCGCAGGGTAAAGGGCGGGTGTCGGTGATTCTCATCGAATCCCCTTCCAATCCGGTCAACACCATCGTTGATTTCGCACTCATCCGCCGCGTCGCTGACGAGATCCAAGCCGCGCAGGGGCACCAGCCGATCATCATGTGCGACAATACCCTCCTGGGCCCGGTGTTTCAGAAGCCGATCCAGCATGGGGTCGACATCTCGCTCTATTCGCTGACGAAATATGTGGGCGGCCATTCGGACCTGATTGCCGGTGCGGCGCTCGGATCGAAAGAGTTGCTGAAACCCATCCGGCTGCTGCGCTCGGCGATCGGGACGCAACTCGACCCGCATTCCTGCTGGATGCTCGGCCGCTCGCTCGAGACTCTGTCGCTCCGCATGAACGCTTCCAACCGCAATGGCGAGATCGTGGCGAAGTTCCTCAGCGATCACCCCATGGTGACCAAGCTTCACCATCTCGATTATCTGCCTGAGGGCTCGCCCGCCAAGCGCGTCTACGCGCTCCAGAGCACCGCGCCCGGCTCGACCTTCTCGTTCGACGTGAAGGGCGGCGAGCCCGAAGCCTTTCGCGTGCTGAACGCCTTGCAGGTCTTCAAGCTTGCGGTCAGTCTCGGCGGCACCGAATCGCTGATTTCGCATCCGGCCTCGACCACCCATTCGGGCGTGCCGAAGGCCACTCGGGACCGGCTTGGGGTCAGCGACGCCACGATTCGCGTGTCGATCGGCATCGAGCATCCGGACGATCTGGTGGCCGATCTGGCCCAGGCCCTCGCAACGCTCGCGTGACGTCGAAGCAACTTCGCCGCGTTCGGGCCCCATCCCGGCCTCGGCGAAGTTGACGCTTGCGCTCGGCGAGCGCTTAAAACCATGATGGACGGAACCGGACGGAGCATATGGCAGCGGCGATCGACCTGTACGCCTATCAGGAACCCATTTTGTTCCTCGCGACGGCAGGCATCGTCGTTCCACTCTTCCACCGCCTGAAGATCAGTCCGGTTCTCGGCTTCCTTGGCGCCGGCGCATTGCTCGGACCCTATGGACTTGGGCGGCTCACCGCCGAGCATCCGTGGATCAACTGGCTCACGCTGACCAATCAGGAAGAAACCTCGCATCTGGCCGAGTTCGGCGTGGTGTTCCTGCTCTTTACCATCGGCATCGAATTGTCGTGGCAGCGGCTTCGCACGCTGCGCCGGCTCGTTTTCGGCTTCGGGTCGCTGCAGGTGCTGGTCTGCAGCCTGGCGCTGGGCGCCCTCGCCTTCCCGCTTGTCGGCACCATCACGGGGTCGGCCATTGTCGGCCTTGCTTTCGCATTGTCCTCGACGGCCATCGTGATTCCGGTGATGGCCGAACAGAAACGGCTCAACACGCCGGCGGGCCGGGCGACGTTCTCGGCGCTGATTTTCCAGGACCTCGCCGTCGCGCCCATCCTCTTCACCCTCGCGGTGCTGGATACGGGCCAGCCAGAGGTGACGACCGCGTCATTCCTCTGGGCGCTCTCGCAAGCCGCCGTGGCGCTGGCCGTTCTCGTCGGCCTCGGGCGCATCATCCTGCGTCCATTCTTTCAGCTGGCATCCGCGGCCAAGAGCCCGGAGGTCTTCATGGCCGCCTGCCTGCTGGTGGTCATCGTCACCAGCCTGATCGCGGCCGTGAGCGGCCTCTCCATGGCGCTGGGCGCGTTCATCGCCGGCATTCTGCTGTCGGAAACCGAGTATCGCCGCGCCGTTGACGTGACCATCCAGCCGTTCAAAGGGCTGCTGCTGGGCGTGTTCTTCGCGTCGGTCGGCATGAAGCTCGACCTGTTTCACCTGTTCGACGCGCCCCTGCTGGTCCTGTCGGCCGCAACCGCCGTGATCGCCGTCAAGGCCGTCATCGTCGTTGGGCTCGGACGCCCGTTCGGCCTGACGCTTGCGGAATCGGCGGAGAGTGGGCTGCTGCTCGGGCCCGCGGGGGAATTTGCGCTCGTCATCCTGGGTGGGGCGATTGCCGGTGGCCTGGTCCCGTCCGGGATCGGCCAGAACTTACTCATTGTCACCACGCTCACCATGATCACGATCCCGCTGCTCGCGCGCCTTGCCCGCAAGCTCAGCCGGCGGCTCGCCAAACGCCAGGTCCCCGACCCGCTTCTCGCGATCGCGCCCCCGCCGGACGAGGCGGGCCGTGTCGTCATCGCAGGTTACGGGCGTGTCGGGCGGCTGGTCGCTGAAATGCTCGCCCGTCACAAGGTGCCGTATCTCGCCGTCGACATGAATCCCGCTGTGGTTGCCAATCAGCGCCGCGCCGGCGACCCGGTCTATTTCGGCAATGCTGCGCATCCCGAATTCCTGCGCGCCTGCGGCATCGACCGGGCGCTGGCCCTCGTCGTCACCCTCGACACGCGCGGTTCCATCGAGGCGGTGGTGACGGCCGCCCGGCAGGAGCGCGCCGACATTACCATCGTGGCAAGAGCGCGCGACGCCAAGCACGCGGGTGAGCTCTACAAGCTCGGCGTCGACGATGCCGTGCCGGAGACCATCGAAGCCTCGCTCCAGCTGAGCGAAGCGGTGCTGGCCGATATCGGCATCCCGATGGGTCTGGTGATTGCCTCGATCCACGAGCGGCGCGATGAATTCAGGGCGATCCTCAAGAGCAGCAACACAAAACGCGACCCGGCCCGCACGGAGTTTCGCGCGCGCCGAACGGTGGGGAAAAATGCGCTCGGCAAAAGTGCTGAGCCCTCCGCGCCGTCGAACGATCTGTCGACCGGCGAAACGAAGTCACAGGTCGATTCCTAAAGCGCGCAAGACGCGTCCCGAGACACTGGACCCGGCTACAGCAAGCACGACCTTGACGCGGCACCGCAACCGGGGACACTGATCGGCATGTTTCTCACCTTTTTCACCTCGCTTCGCGCCGCCAAGGTTCCCGTGTCCCTGCGCGAGTACCTGATGCTTATGGAGGCGCTCGATCGCGACCTCGCCGACAAGAAGGTCGAGGATTTCTACTACCTCGCCCGCGCCTGCCTGGTGAAGGACGAGCGGCATTTCGACCGGTTCGACCAGGTTTTCGGCAAGACCTTTCAGGGGATCGAAAGCCTCGGGCAAGGTCTCTCCGAGGCCGAGATCCCCGAGGAATGGTTGAGAAGCATGGCAGAGCGCTACCTGTCGGAGGAGGAAAAGCGCGAGATCGAAGCGCTGGGGTGGGACAAGCTGCTCGAGACGCTCAAGCAGCGGTTGGCGGAGCAGAAGGAACGGCATCAAGGCGGCAACAAGTGGATCGGCACCGGCGGCACGTCGCCGTTCGGGGCGGACGGCTATCATCCGGAAGGCCTCCGGATCGGCCAGGAGAAAAACCGCAACTTCCGAGCGGTGAAGGTATGGGACAAGCGCGAGTTCCGGGACTACGACGACACCGTCGAGCTGGGCGTGCGCAACATGCGCGTCGCATTGCGGCGCCTTCGCAAGTTTGCCCGCTCCGGGGCGGTCGAGGAACTTGACCTGGAGGGCACCATTCACGAGACCGCCCAGAAGGGTTATCTCGACGTGAAACTTCGCCCCGAACGCCGAAACGCCGTGAAGGTGCTGCTGTTTCTCGACGTAGGCGGGTCGATGGACTGGCACATTCAGGTCGCCGAGGAGCTGTTCTCCGCTGCCCGCCTGGAGTTCAAGCATTTCGAGCACTTCTACTTCCACAACTGCATCTATGAGGGCGTGTGGAAGGAGAACCGCCGCCGCTTTGACCAGATATTTCCGACCGTCGATCTGATCAGAACCTACCCGGCCGATTACCGCGTCGTGATCGTCAGTGACGCATCGATGAGCCCGTATGAAATCACCATGCCGGGGGGATCCGTGGAGCATTGGAACGAGGAGCCCGGCCAGGTCTGGATCGAGCGGGTGCTGGGGCATTTCCAGAAGGTGGTCATGCTCAACCCGGTGCCCAGAACGCAGTGGGGCCACACGCAATCGATCGCGCTCCTGCGTCAGCTCCTGTCGGACCGGATGTATCCGCTCACCCTCGAGGGGATCGATCAGGCGATGCGCGAACTCGTCCGGTAGGCAATCGTCCAACCCGGGTTATCCGCACACGAAACGATGTTATGGGAGGGCTCGCGACGCCCGCACCCCACCGCCGGATCGAAACGCCCATGAGCAACACGTACGAACACAGCCCGCGACCGGTCGGCGGCCCGATTGCCTTCGTGATCGACGGCGACAAACTGATCGTGGATTCGGGCCGCAAGGTCAGCGAGGTCCGTCTCGGTGCGGTCGACCAGGTGCGCATCACCTTCGATCCCGGGCGCTTTGCCCAGAAGGCCTTCCGCACGAAGGTCCTGATGAAGGACGGCAAGACCTTCACCCTGTCGTCGCTGAACTGGCGCGGCCTTGTGGAGGCGCGGGAGCAGGGTCCGGAATATCGCGCCTTCACCCGCACGCTGTTCGCGGCCGTGGCGCGCGCAAATCCCGATGCACGCTTCCTCGCCGGAAAGCCCTGGCCTGTGTGGCTGATGACGTCGGCGCTCGGGATTGCGTCGCTTCTCGCGATGGCGATCCTGATCTGGCGCGCGTTTCAGACCGGCGCCACCAACATTGCGCTGGTTGGCGCATTGTTCGCCGTCGTGGGAATCTGGCAGATCGAGCCTATGGTGCGCCTCAACAAGCCGCGGACCTTCGATCCCGCAGATCCGCCGAAGGAATTGATGCCGCGTGCAAACTGATCAAATGCGGACGACGAGGACCGAGCACTTCGCGTGACGCACGATGGTCGAGGCATTCGAACCCAGCAGAAAGGTCGCCATGCTGGGCCGGTGGGAGCCGATGACCACAAGGTCGGCGCCGGTCTTTTCGGCCTCGTCAAGAACCTCGTTATAGATCGACCCGAAGCGGACGACGGCTGACACGCGTTCCGGAGGAAGCTTCACGGTGGCGGCAATGTCAGCGAGCTTCTTCTCCGCATCGGCGTTCTGCTCTTCGTCGAAAGCCGGCGGCATGAATTCCATGTAGGTCACGGGCACGATGAAACGGACATACACCAGCCGCAGAGTTCCCTCGGACGCGACAGCAAGCTCTGCAGCTTTCTCGAGGGCGGGCCGAGCGGCCTCCAGTTCGCTGAGGTCGACGGGGACCAGGATCGTCTTGAACATCGTGATTGTCTCCGAATAGCGCCGGCTTTCGGCACGGCGCGTGGGTTCAACCTTGCCGCGACGGCGTCTGAACCACAAGCCCGTCAAGCTCGGGGCGGATGCGGATCTGGCAGGAGAGGCGCGAATTGGGCCTGACGTCGTAGGCAAAATCGAGCATGTCTTCTTCCATCGCCTGGGGCTGGCCGACGATCTCGCACCATTGCTCGTCCACATAGACGTGACAGGTTGCGCAGGAGCAGGCACCCCCGCATTCCGCATCAATGCCCGGAACGCCGTTGCGAATGGCCGCTTCCATGACGGTCGAGCCCTCTTCGGCCTCGACGTCACGGGAGGTGCCGGACGAATCGATATAGGTAATCTTGATCATCGCCTGCCTCGTGGTGTCGCCTCGTATTTAAGCGATCCCTGGACGGAAGACGATAGAGCGCGGCCCTCCGGCGCCAAGTTTGCAGCGCTTTTCCATGACCGAGGCAGACGCGCCCGTAACAGGCGTCACCGATGGGCAGCAAGACGCTCCGCCACGGACACTGCAGCGCGTTCACCATCGAGGGTTGCCCCGCCCACGGTCATGGCACCCCCGCCTGCACTCGCCTCGCCGGCAAACCAAATCAGGTCGCCCACCGACGCCCGCAGGGCTTGCCGAGCCGAAGCGTGGCCTGGCCTGGCCACCGAATAAGACCCTTGCGCGTGGGGATCGGTGACCCAGTCGGCGAGACGTCCCGCCAGCACACCCTTGCGAATGGTTTCGCCCAGCATGCGCGCCAGGGTGTCAGTGGCATAGGCGATGGCTTCCCGCTCTCCCGACCTGCAAAGCGCCCGCGCCTGGTCGCCCCCCAGCATGGCCAGCACCAGATCCTGGCCATTGGGCAGCAATTCGAAACTCATGGCCGCCCCGCCGGCCTCCGCGTCAAACAGATCGGTGGCGTTGACGGTCTGAAACCGGACCGGATCGACCCGCAACGCCACTTTGGTCAGCGCTCCCATGCCGAGGCCATCGAGGGCTTGTAAAATCTCATCAGGCAAGCCCGGCGTGAAGGCGAGCGAGCCGGATTTCAGCACGCCGACCGGAACTGTCACGATGGCGGCCTTTGCCCGCAACGTTCCTCGACCGGTCTCGGCCGCCACGACCCCATCGCGCCAGGTCAGCCGCGTGACGGGGGTGTTCAGGCTCACGGGGACATCAGCTCCGTAACGGGCGACGAGCGCGCCGTAGCCTCCCGCCGGGATATCGTCGTCGCCGCTCCAGAGCTGACGGTAATCCTCCAGCGACACCCGCTGGGGGTCTTCGCCAAGCGAAAACAACGTGATTCCGCTGGCAGCGTCCGCCCATTCGAGTGGCTTGCCGTTCACCGCCTCCGCGAAGGAGCGATCCTCGCCGCCCAATTCGACCAGCCGCTCGATATCCCGGCTTGCGTCGCGGCGGCGACGGCGCTCCGCGTCCGAGAGTTGGACGGCGCCCCGATAGATGCGGAATCCACCGCCGAACTGTTCCTGCTCGAGGGGGACCCGAAGGCTGGTGGCGATGCCCCGCCAGGGATTCCGCTCCGCCCAGTGAACATAATGGGCCCCGGCGTCGAAAGGCGTCCCGAGCGATGTATCCGTGTGGGCACGTCCCCCCACACGATCGCGGGACTCGATGACCATGAACGAGAAACCGCTGGCGCGAAGGCGTTTGGCAGCCGCAAGACCAGCGGCACCGGCGCCGACGATGAGGACATCGACATCACTGGCGCGCGACGGCCTGATCGTCGCCAGCGAGGCCATGGCAGCCAATGCCGTGCGGCGCGTCATCGGCATTATCTCAGTCTCCCGAAATCAGTTGGCGCACATATCTCGCCGCCCAGGCCCCCCGGCAAGGGAGGAAGCACGTCACAAGGGCAAATTGAAGGCCTGCCTGCCGAGCCTCCTGGTCACGAAGCCTTGCTCACACCGACCGTGTCGGCCATCTGGGCGCCGCGCGACCCCATCGGCATCGTGGGACCGCGCGTGGTGTCCTCAAGAGTCTGATGTTCGGTTTCGGCATTGATCTCGGCACCCAGCAGAATGACGATGGCCGAGGCCCAGATCCAGGTCATGAAGCCGATGACCGCACCCAGCGAGCCGTAGGTTTCGTTATAACTGCCGAAACTCGCGACATACCAGGAGAACAGCACGGAAACCAGAAGCCACAGGAACGCCGCTCCGAGGCCGCCCGGAGTCACCCATCGCCACTTTGCAGAATCCCGGCTCGGACCGTATCGGTAGAGCACGGCAAGCCCGATCACCACACAGATCAGCAGGATCGGCCAGCGCGCGAGGGACAAGAGCCATTCGAGACCGCTGCCGAGACCGATATAGCCGAGGATGATCGGCAGCACGACGATTGCGCCGACTGCCACTGCGAGAAAGGCGATCGCGCCGGCGGTGAAACTCAACGACAGTGCGTTGAGCTTGATGAAACTTCGCTTCTCCTCTTCGTCATAGACGATGTTGAGGGCATCGAAAATGGCCTTCATTCCGGCATTGGCGCTCCACAGGGCGATCGCGAGGCTGATCACGAAGCTCACGCCGAGCGTTCCGCTGCCCTTGGATGAAATGCGCTTGACCTGTTCGCCGATGATCTCGAGAGCGCCGCCTGGCAGAACGCCCGCCAGAACGTTGAGATGTTCGTGGATTGTCGTGGTGTCGGCGAACAAGCCGTAAAGCGACACAAAGGCCGCCACTGCGGGAAAGATGGCGAGAAGCGCGTAGTAAGTCACGCCTGCCGCGACGGACATTACCCGGTCCTGCCCGAACTCCTCATAGGTCCGCAGAAGAATGTCCTTCCAACCCTTGAGGGGAATGTGCTGCGGACTGCGTGCACGCCGCCCCCGGCCATGCTCTTTCTCGGCGACATCAACGGGTGCGTGCTCCTTTTCGGAGAAGCCGCGATCGACCGGGTCATTCCCCGGATGCTCATCCCCGTGAGGGGGCATGCGGGGAACTGCCGCCGGGCTTGCTCTGCCCACCAGTTTGAGGATGGCAAGTCCCACGAGGGCGGACCCGACGGTTCCAATCAACGAGCGGGATCCGGGATCGCCCTCTCCCCGCTCAGTGGCGTCTATGGTCATCGCATTCCCCCATCGGCACTCACCAACCGTCCAGAAGGGTCCAGGTTCCGACGCGGGCGCCCCTGCGATGTCCCAGAGATAGACCACCGTCGACCGTCCCGGTCGGTCGGCTACGGCGAGGCAGATAGCTGAATCGCCTGCGACGTCCGCCTGCAGATCACGATGGGCCATTCCCTTGGGGAACCATCGACGTCAGCTTCAGTTGAACAGCGACACCTGAAAACTGATATCCGGAGGACGCGGCCTTGCCGACAGTCATTGCCATTGAATCGAAACCCGTCGTGCTGTTCGGAGTGACCACTCCGTTCGACCACCTCTACCTCGTCAAGACGACCACAGACGCATCCGGCGACGTGATCGAGGAGAAGCTGATCCGGGGTGGACTAGGGTCCAGCGATAGGCTCGTCACGCTCGCGGACGTCGATCTTGAGGGTTCACCGGACGATCGCGGATCGGCGACGCCGGCACAACGGCATCGGACCGTCCTCGACCTTGATGGACGCGACGCCGATCAGGTCTGGGACGTCATGGTCCAGCACACCCTGAACATCGGAAGTGCGCGGTTGCTCTACGGAGTGGAGGCGCTCGATGTGGATGCGGGTGGCGATGTGAACAGCAACACCACGGTGGCGTCCGCGCTTCACACGGTGGGTATTGATCTTGCGTCCCACCTTCCCAGGGGCGTGGGTCCCGAGGATGTCCCGCTCTATAATCGTGTCGATGCGGTCTTCGTCAACGATCGGTTGGTGGGCGGGGCTTTCGACGACGTTATCTATGGCGGCGTCGGCAATGATCGTCTCGACGGCAACGCCGGCAACGACAAGCTGTTTGGCGAATGGGGCAACGACAAGCTGATCGGCGGAGCAGGCAACGACCTTCTCGATGGCGGCATTGGCGCCGACTTGATGCATGGCGGCCTGGGCGACGACACCTATCGGGTCGACAATGCGGGCGACCGCGTGTTCGAGGAGAGCACCAACGTTTCCGGCGGGATCGACATGATCCAGAGCACCATCAGCTTCAACCTCGCCGGTCGCGCTGAGCTGGCCGGGGTCGAGAGGCTTCTCCTCAAAGGCGACCTCGATCTGACAGGCAGAGGAAATGGACTGGCAAACCAGCTCTATGGCAATGCGGGCGACAACGTCCTCACGAGTGCCGCTGGAGACGACGCTATCCGTGGCGGCGCAGGAGATGACAACCTCGTCGGCGCCGGCGGGAACGACACCCTGCGAGGCGATGCGGGGAACGATATCCTGCGAGGCAGCACCGGGTCCGATGTGCTTCTCGGTGGGGCCGGGAGCGACGTTTTCGAATTCCGCAAAACATACGAGAGCGGACCAACCGCCCCCGATCGAATCCTCGATTTCGACACACGCGATGTGATCGATCTCGCCGCAATCGACGCCAATACCGGTCGCGCGGGCAACCAGCATTTCACGTTCATCGGGACGGCTGATTTCACGGGTGCAGGCCAGGTCCGGTTCGAACTCGACGGCCATGGCAACACGATCGTGGAGGCCAACGCGAATTCGGATCTGTCAGCAGATTTCACGCTCGTGCTCTCCGGCTATGTGAGAGCCATGACGGCTGGCGACTTCGTCCTTTAATTCTGGTCCTCCCGCGTGCGCAGCACGCGCGCACGCGGGATGCTTCTCTAGAACGACGCGATCTGGCGCGCGAGCGCCGGATCGCGCTTGCGTTCAGACAGATCGTCACTCTCTCGCGAGAGTTTGTTAGACCAGAAGTTCCGTTCGGAGAATCCCGGCGTCCAGAGCCGCTGCGAGAAAAGCGATCCGTGCCACGTCGGAAGAAATCTCCCCCGTCGAAGGATCCCTGCACGCGCGTACGGCGAACTGATAGACGGCGGTGTGTTTATGGGCCTGAGGCCATTCACGGAGCAGGATATCGGCGGCACATGCGATGCACCGCACTTCTCTCGCCACACCGCGGCTTGTAACAAGCGTGATGGCATTCTCGAACGTCAAACGACTGTCAGGCAAAGGATGGCACAACCAATCTTGCGAGCAGGAAAAAGTGCAATGGAGAGGGGGGCCACATGACCTGTCAACGACGAGAGAGGACGACCGTTCCCGTTTGCGCGACAAATCTCACAGCTCCGAACCAAAGCATTCGGCATTATACGCTATATTATAATGTGCAAGACACCTAATTGCCGCTTCGAGCATGCGCGGAGGCATGCGGCGTCGCCTCGAAGCCGCCTTGATTTCTTCGTTCTCGGCACATAGCTAAAAGGCCGCAAGCCGCGTTGTGCGCTGTATCAATGTTGGTCGATTTTTTAGTCTTGGAGACCCAATGGTCGATATCCTTGGCGCTGCAGCGGCAGACGGGATGAATACAGAACTGTCGTCGGCAGACCCGAATTTGGTCAACAACAGCGCCCTGCTCGCCACCATCCTTTCGGCAAGCAACGACTGCATCAAAATTCTCGATCTGGACGGAAACCTCCTCTTCATGAGCGAGGGCGGCAAACGTGTGATGGAAGTCGACGATTTTGATCGTCTCAAGAACTGTCCCTGGCCGGACTTCTGGCAAGACGAGGGGCACGCGGTGGCCAAGGACGCCGTTCTGAAGGCCAGAGATGGGCAGCGAGCGCGATTTCTCGGCAAAGCGGCAACCGCGAGGGGAGACCAGAAATTCTGGGACGTTCAGGTCCTTCCGATCATGGGCGAGGACGGACGTCCGGGACACCTGCTGTCGATCTCGCGCGATATTTCTGACGTCAAGCTTGCTGATGCGACAGTCGAGCGACTGGTTCGCGAAGCGCAGACAGCGTCTGCTGTGGAAGTCGAGAATCTGCGGCAGCTGTTCAAGAACGCTCCGAGCTTCATGTGTGTGTTGCGCGGCCCTGACCATACATTCGAGATGACGAATGAGGCGTATCTGGAAGTCGTCGGCCGACGTGACATTATCGGCAAAAGCGCCCGCAGCGCGTTCCCCGAATGGAGTCACCAGGGCTTCCATGACCTGCTCGACGACGTCTTTGCGTCGGGCCGCCCTTACACTGGACGCAATGTGCCGTTCCTGTTCCAGCCGGAGGACGGTGGCGATCCACAGACGTCCTATCTCAATTTTGTCTATCAGCCAATCTTGGGAGCCAGCGGCGAGGTCAGCGGGATCTTCATCGAGGGCAGCGACGTCACGGAGCAAATCAGAGCGGAGACTGCGCGCGTCGAGCGCGAGTTGGAACTGCGGGAAAGCGAAGCCAAATTCCGGGCAATCGCCGACACCATGCCGCAGATGGTGTGGTCAACGCGCCCTGACGGCCACCATGATTACTACAACGCACGCTGGTACGCGTTCACGGGCGTCCCGGCGGGGACCACAGACGGGGAAGGCTGGAACGGGCTCTTTCATCCTGACGATCAGGAGGCGGCCTGGGAACGCTGGCGGCACTCACTTGCAACCGGCGACACTTACGAAATCGAATACCGTCTCCGTCATCATACCGGCCTCTATCGCTGGACGCTCGGTCGCGCCCTTCCCATCAGGGACGACGCCGGACAGATTACCCGCTGGTTCGGCACCTGCACGGATATCCACGATTCGAAAGAACAGGCCGAATACACCACTCTGCTGAGCCACGAACTCAGTCACCGGATCAAGAATATCTTCGCGATCATCCATAGCCTGATCGGATTGTCGGCACGACGCGCGCCTGAGTCGAAGAAATTCGCAATGGATCTGCAGGAGCGGCTATCCGCGTTGGGGCGTGCCCACGATTTCGCTCGTCCGCACAGCGAAATTTCTATGCCGGTGGCAGGCGAAACAACGCTGCATGCGATCCTGCGCGAGATCCTGAGGCCCTATCCGGCGATGGACGAGGGGCGTCTTGTTGTGACCGGTGACGACATCGCGATCGATGACCGATCGGCCACGCCATTGGCCCTGATCTTCCATGAACTCGCTACCAATGCTTCAAAATACGGCGCGCTGTCGTCAGCGGACGGTCTGGTGACAATTTCGAGTCAGAGCGACGCTGGGCGTCTGAGCATCACATGGGTGGAAACGGGTGGCCCCCCTGTGGAGGGAATACCGGAGAGAACCGGTTTCGGAACGCGTCTCTCGGGTGTCAGTGTCGAAAATCATCTGGCGGGCAAGATCACGCGCCATTGGCTTGCGACCGGGCTGGTGGTGGAGATGACCTGTCCGGAGACAAGCCTGCGCCGCGCTTGACTAACCGAACCGTCGATCGTTGCGGAACACCCGAAGACATGAGGGCGGCGACGGCGTACGTCTGAGGGCGTAGTTTACCGCGGCTTCGACGGCTTTTGGGTCACAAGGCTTGGTGAGAACGCCCACTGTTCCAGCGATGCCGTCTCCCAGCATGCGCGGATTGGCCGTCATGAACAGCACCGTCATCCCATAGTCGCGCGCCAGTCGCTCCCCCACTTCAGGCCCAGTCGGCCCATCCCGCAGATTGAGGTCCACCAGAGCGATATCAGGACGGTTTTCGAGAAGGGCGAATGCGCCGGCAGAATCAGCGGCGATACCCACAGGGCTGTGGCCCAGATCTTCGAGCAATGCCTCAAGCTCGAGCGCGACCAGCATCTCGTCTTCGACAATCATAATCCGTGCTGACACTGACCTCACCTGGCAGATTGGGGTTCGGGCTAGGGCCGTTCAACGGACAACCGTCCGATCGGTTCCCACCCCAATCCTTTCACAACAGGTGCCTTGTGTCCCGCATCAAGCGCACGCTTCTCGGTTTTTCCAACGCAAACAGGTCGCGGATCTCGGCGGCAGGTGGTGCGCAGGAGAGCGGCGCCGGTTGATTATCCCAAATTTAACCAAGCCAGCGCTACATGGAGCCGAGTGCATGTGTTTTGTTTGTGCGGCGGCCTCGATCACTCCGGGGCTTGCATCCGACGCCGATGGGTCGGGTCGCGCCGTACGCGGTTGATGTTGCGTAGAGTTCACCGTGGTGCAGTATCGCTTTCCGTTAGGCCGCCGCGCAAAGCGCACACAGCGGCGCAGACTTTGTCTCACCGCCACGCTTGTGGCGTTGTCGCTGAGCCCTGCCGTCTTCTTTGTCGAGCTTGCAGGTCGAGGCGAGGCGCCGCACACCGTCTTGCGGCACACGTCCGTCCCAGCGGCGAGAGAGCCTGTCAAGGTCGCGTCTCAGAAGACGTACGACTGGACGCTCGTCGATCCCAGGCCGACACTGGGACCCGACGCGAACCGCTTCGCGCAGAATGCGCCGCTCGACGCGATTTTCAGGCCTCTATCGCTCCCGCAGGAAGCGCATGTCGAGCAGCCTGTGGCGCCAGAGCAGCTGGCTGTTGCAGAGCCCATGCCGATCAACACGGCTGAGGTTGCGCCCGTTATGCCGGTGGTTCGAGGTGTCCCTCTGCCTGTTCCGCGCCCGGCCGAGTTCCGCTCCACGAAACCTGCAGAGCCATCGCAGATGGTTAGCGCGCCCGTCGTCCGGCCCATCAAAAGCGCTGCGATCGCCAGTGCGCCTGTCGACAACCGGACCTTCATCGAGAAGCTGTTCCGCCTTAATCCGGCCTCCCCACCGCCGTCTGCGCTGGGCTACGCGGCGCTGGAAACGCCTGCCGGGTCATCGCCCACCTCACGTCTGGTCCCTGGACCGAGTCCGTCGGTGGGGGTCGCGACGGCCGTCTACGACATCAGCGCGCAGGTGGTGCATATGCCGAATGGCGAGAAGCTGGAGGCCCATTCCGGCCTTGGCGACAAGCTTGACGATCCACGCTTCGTGCATGTGCGCATGCGAGGGGCGACGCCGCCGGGCACCTACAACATCACCGAGCGCGAACAGCTTTTTCATGGGGTGCGGGCCCTTCGGTTGAACCCGGTAGGCGGCAGCGGTGCCATCTATGGCCGCGATGGCCTGTTGGCGCATACCTATATGCTCGGCCCGAACGGGGACTCGAACGGCTGCGTGTCGTTCAAGAGCTACGACCGATTCCTGCAGGCCTATTTGCGCGGCGAGGTGAAGCGTCTGGTGGTCGTAACCGGCCGCGGGCAGGACGTTCTCCCACGCATCGTCAACAGCGGCTCTGGCCGCAACATCTGATCCCGGCGATCGGGGCAACCTTGGCCCGTCAGCGCGTCGCCTGAAGCAAGGCGCCATCGGGAAAGCAGGTTTCATCGCGGCCGCCTTTGGCCTGCCACTGCCCGATCGCGGTGCGGGTGGCAAAGCCAATGAGCCCATCGACCTTTCCGACGTCGTAACCTTGCGCCCGCAGGCGCTCCTGCATCGTCTGGATCGCGCCGCGCCGCATGGCATCCACGGCCTTCCAGCCTCCCGCGAAGGAGCTGCCGCCGCGCATGCGATCGGCGAGATGGCCGATGAAGAGCGCATAGAGGTCGGATTCGTTGTAGCGTTTGAGAACGTAGAAGTTCTCCGAGACAAGGAAGGCCGGCCCAAGGCGGCCTGCGGGCATGAGCAGGAAGACGGTGGCATTCGCAGTCTCATCAGGCAGCGCGCGGCCGCTGACCGGCGAGACGCCAAGGCGCGCCCATTCCCGTCCCGCCCTGCCCTGCTGCGGCCCTTCGAGCGCGCACGAGACAGTCGCGGGCACGCGCACCTCGACGCCCCAACGCTCGTCCGGATCCCAGCCGTGTTCGCGCAGATAGTTCGCAATGGACGCAAGGCTGTCAGGAGCGGAGCGCCAGATATCACGGCGCCCGTCGCCATCCCCATCGACCGCATAACGCAGGAATTTCGAGGGAAGCATCTGCGGCTGCCCCATGGCACCCGCCCACGAGGACAGCAAGGTTTCGCCAGGCAGATGATCCTGCTCAAGGATCACGAGAGCGGCCAGAAATTCCGGATAGTAGAGGGTGCGCCGGCGTCCCAGATAGGCCTGCGTGGCGAGGACCCGCAGCGCCGGTCGGCCGGGCGCCACACGACCGAAATGCGATTCCCGTCCCCAGATGGCCACGACGATCTCGCGCGGCACGCCGTAGCGTCGCTCGATTCCGTCGAGGCTTGCCGCCCATTGCGTCAGGAGGCCCCTGCCCTGCGTGGCGAGTGAGGCGACCTGGCCCTCCGGAAAATAGCGCCCCGGGCTTTGAAATTCTGCCTGGTGCTGATTGGCTGGCGGAGCAGATCCGGACGGCTGCAGCTCCGGCAGGGTCCAATCGAGTGTGACCGCAGCGAGACTGCGATCGAACGTGTCGCGGGTCACGCCCTGCTTCTGCGCATCCGGCCATGCCGTCTGGGTCAGCCAGACCCGGAACTGCGCCTCGATGGCCTGCCTCTTGTCCGGGCTCTGCGCTTGTACGGAGGATGGCCCGCCCGCGAGAGTGACGCAGGCGATGAGGGCTGTGAGCGCCACGGCGACAGAGCGGGAAAAACGGGTGAGGATCAACATGCTCCGGAGATTAGTTGAGGATCGCTCGCGATGAAACGGGTGCTGTCGTCATGGTGTTGCAATCGGGGCCAGCATATGGCGAATGCGGTTGATGTCACCGGACGGTTGTCGGATCCTGTCAGAGCTGATCGGTCTCGATCATGCTTCATCGGATGGAGCATTGGCGGCGGCCGCAGTCCGAAATATCATCGACCCTGCGAATTCTGCACCAGCTTGAGGAGCGCGCGAAATGCCAATGGTCACCACCAAGGACGGCGTCGAGATTTTCTGCAAGGATTGGGGCTCGGGACAGCCCATCGTCTTCAGCCACGGCTGGCCCCTGTCGGCGGATGACTGGGACGCCCAGATGCTGTTCTTCCTCGGCCAGGGTTTCCGGGTCATCGCGCATGACCGGCGCGGCCACGGGCGGTCCAGCCAGGTCAGCGATGGCCACGACATGGATCATTATGCGGATGACCTCGCGGCGGTCACCGCAGCGCTTGATCTGAAGAATGCCGTGCATGTGGGCCATTCGACGGGCGGCGGAGAGGTCATCCGCTATATTGCCCGCCATGGCGACGAACGCGTTTCAAAGGCTGCCATCATCAGCGCTGTTCCGCCACTGATGCTGAAGACCGAGTCCAACCCCGGCGGCCTGCCGAAGGAGGTCTTCGACGGCCTGCGCAAACAGCTCGCAGCCAGCCGAAGCCAGTTCTACCACGATCTCCCTGCTGGGCCGTTCTACGGTTTCAATCGCGCTGCCGCCAAGCCATCAGAGGCGGTGATCTTGAACTGGTGGCGGCAGGGCATGATGGGAGGCGCGAAGGCTCACTATGACGGGATCACCGCCTTTTCCGAGACAGACTTCACGGAGGACCTGAAGACGATCAACGTGCCGGTACTCGTGATGCACGGCGACGACGACCAGATCGTGCCTTACGCCGATTCCGGCCCTCTCTCCGCGAAGCTGCTCAAGAACGGAACGCTCAAAACTTACAAGGGTTTTCCGCACGGCATGCCCACGACAGAGGCCGACACGATCAATGCGGACCTGCTTTCATTCATCAGGTCCTAGTTCAACGCATGCGGGGTGGTCCAGCCTCGCCCCGCATGCGCCTGCTCATTCTGGCGGGGCGACTTCAGCCGCCCCTCAATAGGTTGCTCGCCCCCCTGAGACGTCGAAGACCGCGCCGGTCGAGAACGAACATTCCTCGCTGGCGAGCCAAGTGATCAGCGCCACGATTTCCTCGATCGCGCCGAAACGACCCATCGGGATCTTGGACAGCATGAAATCGATATGGCTCTGGCTCATCTGGTCGAAGATTGCTGTCTTGACGGCTGCCGGCGTCACGCAGTTGACCGTGATGTTGCTCGTCGCAAGTTCCTTCCCGAGAGATTTCGTCAGGCCGATGACGCCGGCCTTCGAGGCGCTGTAGGCCGACGCGTTGGGGTTTCCCTCCTTGCCGGCGATGGACGCCACATTCACGATCCGCCCATATCCGCCATCGCGCATGACCGGAACAATCTCGCGGTTGCAGTAGAAGAGGCCATTGAGATTGATATCGATGACCTGCCGCCATGCATCCACTGGATACTCCCACACCTTGGTGTTCGGGCCGGTGATTCCGGCGCTCGCAACCAGGATATCGATGCCGCCATGGCGCGCGACCGTTTCCGCACGCGCAGCCGCGACAACCGCCGGATCGGTGATATCGACCTGGATGCCCGTGACATCGGAACCCATCCCCTCGCAGGCTGCGTCAATGGCAGTCTGGTTCACATCCCAGATGACGACCTGCGCCCCCTCCTGGGCGAGCCGCATCGCAACGCCCCTGCCGATTCCTGAAGCGCCGCCAGTCACGACGGCGCGTTTTCCGTCAAAGCGTTTGCTGAACATCACTGAATTCTTTCGATACGATTATTGAACGGGCGGCGTCGCGTAGAGCACACGACCGGAAACCTTGATCTCCACATCGACGAGGTAGGTTTGCAGCGCCTTCATGTCGATGGTGATGCCGAGCCCCGGCGCATCGGGGGCCGCGATCTCGCCGTTCTCGTCTCGCATGAGGCGGTTGGCCGTGATGTCCCGCGCGAGCGCCTTCGGCGCAAACGGGAATTCGCAGATCGTGTGATCGGCCAGGCCCGCGAATGGCTGCAGCGACGCACTGAGGGCAAGGTGCGACGTGAAAGTGTGATTGACATAAGTCACGCCGCGCTCGACGGCATAATCGGCGACTTCTTTGGCGGGCCCGATTCCGCCGATGCGACCGCAATCGATCTGCACGAATCCAATGCCCCCGTAATTGATGAGATGACGCGCCATGGAGACGTTATGAGCGCCCTCGCCACCGGCGATCCTCACCTTCGGGCTCAGCTTGGCCAATCGTCCGTAGGCGTCGAGAGCACTTGCATGGAAGGGTTCCTCGAGCCAGACCGCGCCTGCGGCCTCAAGGGCGGGAAGGCGCGCCTCGGCAGCCGACACGTCCTCGCCCCAGATCTGACCCACATCGACGAGCAGGATGCCGTCGGGTCCAAGTCCCTCGCGCGCAGCTTGGAAGTGATCACGATCGGCCTCGACGCTCCCGCGTCCGATCGGTCCCCAGCCGAACTTCACCGCCTTGAAGTTATCGCTACGGGCCTTTTGCGCGCCCCTCAGGGTCTCATCCGGCGAGTCGCCAAAGAGTTGGGACGCATACGGCGTCTTTTTGTAGGATGCGCGGTAACCCAGGAGCGTCCAGACAGGCGCATCCATTGCTTTTCCCAGGACATCCCACAAGGCCATCTCGACACCCGAGAAGGTGTGAGCCGCCTGCAGGAGATCCATGCTGTTATAGGCAACCTCGGCGGCGATCCGCGCGATATCGGCCGGGCTGTCCAGCGTCTGCCCCAACACCGAGTCGGCAACGGGGCGGCACACGCCATGCGACATCGGGCAGTAGAAACCCGCAATGGACGTGAGGGGCGACGCTTCGCACTCGCCCCAGCCCACGAATCCGCCGGCCGACACTCGCACCAGCAGGGCATCCTGGCTGCCGTCAGCCTCTGTGGTGACTTCCGGCATGGACAGATAAAAAAAGTCGACGGACTCGATCTTCATAGCGGTCACCGTGCAGCGTGATGGGTTGGAGAGCGGTGGTAGATGACCGGCTGTGGCGCGAACATTACGTCGTCGTCGAGGGGATAGATCGGCCGTGCGCAGATGGTATGTCCCAGGCTTTTGAGATTGGCAGAGGTCGCGCCGGGCGCGTCCACGTTGAAGTTCTTGGCCACCCAGCCATCGTACATGTGATGTTCCGTGTGCGGGGACTTGACCACGATGACATCGAAATCCACCGGGTCGAGGCCGTTTGCATAATACATCGCGCGGTCGAACAGGCTGATCGACCGGCTGAACACGACAACCGTGAATGTGCCGAATGTCAGCACGGCCGTGGGCCCCGCATGGAGCGGGGTCTGCATCGTCTCCAACCGTGATGTTCCGTCCGACAGAAGGCGCACGGTCGCTTTCACGCGCAGAGGCCTGAAGCGATGCTTGTCGAAATGTCCGCCAAGATCGACGTCAATGGTCGCCCCAACGCCGGCTTCATGAGCCGCCGCTGCGGCCGGCGGATCGACGATCTGCGCCAGGACGCGCTTGTCAGAAGCTGCTTCCTGCAAGGCCCGCAGAATGACGTTTGAATCGCCGGTCGCACCGGACGAGGTCGCGTCCGCGGCGTCCGTAAAGACGACGGGTCCGGCGATGCTGCTCGCCTGCGCAATCGCACGGTCCAGACTCATGAGTTTTCCCTGCATCCTGAAGCGCTGCGGCCAGAACTCCTCCGCAAGCCGCATCGCCTCGCGGCTGGCGGTTGCCTCGTCGCCATCGGTCATGACCAGCACCTGCGAGCAAAGTTCCGGCACATCGGTGAAGGGGTTGCCGATCATGATACCGGCCGCCAGCGCAGTGCCGTCCCTCTCGATGCGACGGCACTCGCCAATCAGGTCGCCGTAACAACCGGTCTGCGTGATCAGCTCATCGCCGCGGACAAGCGCCGGGATGACGACGCGGGCGATGACCGGCTTCAGACCGCCGCGCAGCAGACGAAGGAGGAGATGCGCTGCGCGTTCGCCGGTGTCCGCAAAGTCTACATGCGGGTAGGTATGATAGATCGCGAGCCCGTCGATCTGCCGGAGCATCCGGTCGGTGAGGATGCCGTGCAGGTCGAGCGTGATGACAATGGGAACCGCGTCTCCGGCCATGCGGCGGAGCTCTGTCAGGAGATGCCCCTCGGGATCGAGTTCACCCTCCGCACCCATGGCGCCGTGAAGTGACAGATAAATGCCGTCAACGCCATCGAGGTTGGCGCGGCAGGCCTCCAGGATCTCGTGCGAAAGCCTTTGCCAGCCATCCGCCGCAAGAAGACCTCCGCTCCCCGCATGCGCGCTGATGACGGGAACGATCGTGACATCGGGTTGCGCCTCGAAGACGCCAAGCGCGCCGCCGATCGACGTGTTCAGACCGCGTTTCGCATAGAGCTCCTCTCCCCGCTCGATGTGAAAATTCTCGAACCGGGACGGCAGGGGGTTGAAGGATGAAATCTCCTGCATGCACTCGGCGATCAAGATCTTTGGCATGGCGTTCTCTTGTCCTCACGCGCTCAAACGATAGGTCGGAAGTGAACCGTCCTCGACACGGTGGCAGGCCACACGCCGTCCATCGGGGAGCGGGCTCAAGGCTGGGTCGATGGAGCGGCAACGGTCCTGCACAAACGGACAACGGGCCGCAAAGCGGCAACCCAGCGGAATGTCGTGCGCACTGGGCAGATCGCCGGTCAGCGCGTGGCGGTGACGGGGTTCATCGGGATGCGACGGCGGGATCGCCGACAGCAGCGCCTGCGTGTAGGGGTGAGCCGGCGTTGCGAACAGGCTGTCGGCATCCGCGATCTCAACGATGCGACCGAGATACATGACAGCGACCCTGTCCGAGATATGGCGGACCACTGACAGGTTATGCGAGATGAACAGATAGGTGAGCTGCAGCTCACGCTGCAGGTCCTGCAGCAGGTTGATGATCTGCGCCTGCACCGACACGTCGAGCGCCGACACGGCTTCATCGCAGACGATGAAACTGGGCCGCAAGGCGAGCGCCCGCGCAATGCCCACACGCTGCCGCTGCCCTCCGGAGAATTCGTGCGGATAGCGTTCTGCGGCCGAGCGCGGAAGGCCAACGAGGTCCAGCATCTCCAGCACCGATTGTGCGCGCGACGCGCGATTGCCGATGGCGTGGATCACGTAGGCCTCGGAGATCGCCTCGCCGACCGTCATGCGCGGGTTGAGCGAGCCGTAAGGATCCTGGAAGATGATCTGCATCTCCTTGCGGCTGCGCTGCAATTCGCCCTTGGACAGTTCCGTCAGGTCGCGGCCGTTGAACGCCACGGATCCGGCGGTTGGCTCGATCAGGCGGAGCAAGAGCCGACCCGTGGTCGACTTGCCACAGCCGGACTCGCCCACGAGACCAAGCGTCTCTCCCGACCGAACCGTCAGATCAACGCCGTCAACGGCCCGTGCACCGCCGGTTTTGCGGCCGAAGAAGCTGCTGCCACCAAAGACCTTCGTCAGCCCCCGCGCTTCGATGACGATGTCACTGCTCATGAGACAGCCTCGATCGGTCGTTCATAGCCAAAGGGACGGAAACATGCTGCCGCCTGATCGCCCGAGACCAGACCCAAGGGCGGTCTCTCGCGCTCGCAGATCTCGTGCCGATACGGGCACCGCGGCGAGAACCGGCAGGCCTCCAGCATGCTGCCGATGGCCGGCACCGCGCCGTCGATCGTCACCAGCCGCCCGCGTGGCCCCTTCATGTCGGGGATCGATGCGAGGAGCGCCTGGGTATAAGGATGCTGGGGCGTGTCGAAGATCCGGCGAACTGGCGCGATTTCGGCCATGCGTCCGGCGTAGAGAACCATCACGCGGTCGGCAATTTCCGCGATAACGCCGAGATCGTGGGTAATGAAGAGAAGCGAAAGGCCTCTCTCGCGACGCAGCTTGCGCAAAAGATCGAGGATCTGGGCCTGCACCGTGACATCAAGCGCAGTTGTTGGCTCGTCGGCGATCAGAACCTTTGGGTCTGCCGCAAGCGCGATCGCGATCATGACCCGTTGGCGCATGCCGCCCGAAAGCTCGTAGGGATAGGCGGAAATGCGCTTCTCGGGCGACGGGATCTCGACGAGGCGCAGCAGATTGAGCGCCTCCTTGCGAGCCTCATAGCCCGAGAAGCCCCGGCGGCGACGCAAAACTTCCACCACCTGATGGCCGACACGCATGACCGGATTGAGCGCGGTCATGGGCTCCTGAAAGATCATGGCAAGGTCACGCCCGCGCGTCTCGCGCCAATGGTCGGCCGAGCCGCTCGTCAACTCATCCCCGTCCAGCACGATCCGCCCGGCGGTCCGTCGAACGGCGCTCGGCAGAAGACCCATGAGCGACAAGGCCAGCATGCTCTTGCCGCTCCCCGATTCACCGACAACGCCGACGACTTCGCCCGGCGCGATGGTGAACGAGATATCCTCCAGAACGGTCGCGTGCGAGCGCGCAAGCGCCGTCGTCAGTCCCTGCACCGACAGGATCGGCTGGTCCAACCTTGCGCTCATCATGTCCTCATCCGCGGATCGAGGACGTCGCGCAGGCCATCGCCCAGCAGGTTGAGGCCAAGCACGGACACGATGATGGCAAGACCCGGGAAAATCGTGATCCACGGAGCCTCGGTGATAAAGTCGCGCCCCTGGGCGATAATGCTGCCGAAGGACGGCGCGGGCGGAGGTGGACCGACACCGATGAACGACAACGCGGCCTCGGCGAGAATGGCTGTTGCGAACACGTAGGTCAGACGAACGATCAATGGCCCAAAGGCATTGGGCAGCACATGGCGGCACAACACTCTCAATTCGGAGGCGCCGAGCGCGCGGGCAGCCTCGATGAATTCCCGTTCGCGGACAACGAGCACGGAGGCGCGCACGATCCGCGCCGTGTGGGGCATCGTGGCGATGGAAAGGGCGATGATGACGTTGACCACCGAGGCTCCGAGAACCGAGGCAACCGCGATGGCAAGAACGATCGCCGGGAAAGCCATCAGGGCATCCATGAGCCGCATGATCGGATTGTCGAAGACGGGAAAGAACCCCGCCGTCGCGCCGATGATCGTCCCAGCGATGCCGGTCAGGAGCGCCGTCATGAGGCCGATGATGAGCGAGATCCGCGCGCCATGGATCACCCGTGACAGGATATCGCGACCGAAGTGATCGGTGCCGAACCAGAACATTGCATCCGGCGGTCTGAGACGGGTGCGAAAGCTGTTGCGAAGCGGATCATAGGGGGAGATGACATCCGCGAGCAAAGCCACCAACGCAATCGCCAGAACAAGCGCTGCGCCGATCAGGAAGGAGCGGCTTTGCAGCAGTCGCGTCAGTGCGATGATCGTCGGGCTGCGCGTCGCCTGCTCGGTTTTCAGGACCGCGACACTCATTCGAGGCGGACCCGTGGGTCTGCGACCGCGTAGAGAATGTCAACCACGAGATTGACGGAGAGATAGATGACGGCCAAGAACAGCAAACCTCCCTGGATGACTGGATAATCCCGCGACAGGATCCCGCCGATGATCAGGCGTCCGACACCGGGAATGGAAAAGACCTGTTCGATGATGACGGCGCCGCCGAGCAATGCGCCGGCCACGATCCCGCCCACCGTCAGGATGGGAATGAGAGCGTTGGGCAATCCGTGACGCAGCATGATCTCAGCGCGCTTCAAGCCCTTGGCGTCGGCCGTCCGGATAAAGTCCTGATTGAGGATCTCAAGCATCGACGCGCGTGTCATGCGCGCGACGAAGCCGACCTGGATCACCGCAAGGGTCATGGCTGGCATGATGATGGCACGGGCCCAACCGACGATGTCTTCGCTGAACGGGACGTAACCACCCGTGGGGAAAAATCCGAGTTTCACGGCAAACAGCAGGATCAGCATGATGCCGAGCCAGAAGTCGGGAACCGACAAGCCGAATAGCGCCAAGGTCATCACCACCTGGTCGGGCCATTTGTTGTGATGAACGGCAGCCACGATGCCCGCAAGGACGCCGAGAACGACCGCGAACACCAGTGCAAGTCCAGCGAGCGAGAGAGTGACCGGAAGGCGCTCGATGATCGCTGCGGTCACGCTGCGGTTCAACAGGATGGAATGACCGAGATCGCCTTGCACGATGCGTCCGTACCATTCGAGCATCTGGACCGCCATCGGCCGGTCGAGCCCGAGTTGCTGACGCAGGCTCGCGATCTGATCGGGGGTCGCACCCGTATCGAGGAACGCGGAAGTCGGATCCCCCGGCACCAGCCAGATGATGGCAAAGGCCATGAGGGACACCAGGACAAGGACGACGAACGAGCCGACAAGCCGTTTTACGAGGAATTGCGCCATGAGGGCTCCGTTGATTCAAGACCGGCGGGAGGATATCCCGCCGGCCGTGCGGCCTTACGGCTCGAGCCAGACGCCCCACATGCGCGGAATGCGATAGGGCTTGAAGTTCTTCAGTTTGGCCGACCCAACCTGGAACAGCCCATAATTCCCCGCCTTCATGGCGACGGCGTTGTCGTACATGTGCTTCTGGAATTCGACGAAGATCTCCTTGCGCTTGCCTTCATCCATGGTGGTGTTCAGCGTCGCATAGAGATTGTCGATCGTATCGTCCTTCTTGAGCTGCGACATGCCGTTGACCCAGGGCGCCATCACGGATGCCGGACCCTCATAGGGCTCGATGCCGTAGCCATGGGCCCAGAACTGCCAGCCGTTCGGCGTGAAGCCGATCTTCGACACGGTCGGCCAATCGGCAACCGACAGTTCGACATTGATGCCGATCTCCTTGAGGCGCTGCTGAAGCACAGTCGCCGTGTCGGTGTTGGCGCGCAGATTGTCGACGATGAAGGTGAGCTTTTCACCCTTGTAGCCGGACTTTGCCAGAAGCGCCTTGGCGGCATTGAGATCGGCCTGGTTGTATTTTTCCGTGCCGGTCTTGGTATAGAACGGCGCGCCGGGATAGAGCCAGGCTCCGTCCATCTGGTTGATGTCCGGATACGAGATCTCCATGATCTCTTCCATGTCGAGGGCAGCCTGCACGGCCAGCCGGAAGTTCACGTCGTTGGTCGGCGGCTGGGCGTGGTTGAACTTGATCACCTGGAAGGCGAACGGCAGAACCTTGTAAACCTCATAGCGCTTGTCGGCGCCGAGCCTCTTTGCCGTGGCACCTTCAACGGTTTCAAGCAGCTGCACCTCGCCCGCTTCGAGGGCGGCGTTGCGGGCGCCGGCCTCCGGCATGAAACGGAAGGTGACGGTATCGAGGAAGACCTCCTTCTTGCCGGCCAGACCATCGCGGCCTGTCGCCTTGGGATTGGGCGAGTAGCCGTCATAGCGGGCGATCTTGACGTGGCTGTCGGGCTTGTACTCCACGAACCGGAAAGGCCCCGTGCCGATGATGTTGATCTGGTTGGCGGGCTTTGCCGCCTCTTCGGCCGGATAGATCGCAATCGGCGCACGCGGCGACGACAGATTGTCGAGAAACGTCGATTGAACCGTCTTGAGCGTGACGGTCACTTCGTGCGGACCCGTCTCGGTCACCGTGTCGACGGCGCTGAGCAGCGGAGCGGATGCGCCCAGCTTCCGGTAGCGCTCCAGGGATGCGACAACGTCCTTCGCATCGAGCTCCTTGCCATTGTGGAACTTGACCCCCTTGCGGATGGGGAACACGTAAGTCTTTCCGTCCGCTGAAATCTTCACGTCCTCGGACAGCTCGGGGACCGGCTTGGCATTTTCGTCGCGTGCGTAGAGCGTCTCGAAAATCTGCAGGGTGATGTTGCGTGCTGCCTGCGCCGAGGTCACCTGCGCATCGAGCGAGGGTGGCGCCTGCGTGATGGCGACAACCACGTCGCCCCCCTTCTTCTGCGCGATTGCAGCGCTCGAGGCAGTGAGCAGGACAGCTGCACCCAGGGCAACGGTTCTGAAGTCAAACCATCGTGTCATATGATCCTCCATCCTAATGGCACAAGGCCGGGTTCTCTCTGAAGTGAAGGCCTACACCTTGTCGTGATCGGCGTGCCGATCTTCGATGCTTGACCTGGTCGCGCGTGTGCCCGTTCCCTATTCGGGGACGGACGCTTCATCGTAATCGTTCATGACAACCGCAACGACATCGCCGCGCTGAACGCGCCCGGGTCCCGATGCCATCCACAGCACGCCTGCCCGCCGATAGCGCATCTCGATGGGATCGCGATCGACATCTTCGACGAAATGCAGGTAGCCCGCCACCTCGCCCTCCTCCACCGCGTCCCCGGCGAGATGACGTGGCTCGAACACGCCGACCGCCGGTGCAAACAGGTAGCAGGCGGGATCGCGCACCATCATGTGTCGGGTCACAGGCGAGCCATCGCGCTGTGCCGTATCCGGCTGCCCGTTGAGCACGCCGAGATGCTTGAGCACATTGTTGAGCCCACGCTTGCCGATGCGGACGCCTTCCACATGGACGCGGCCCCATCCGCCGAGTTCGGTTCCGACCGACAGAATTCCTCGGCGCTCGACTGACGAGGTCAGCGTGGCGCCTTCATCCACGCCCCAGAACACCACGTTGTAGGGCGCGCCGAAGGCGGATGCCGCCTTCATTGCGCGCGCGCGCAGGTCGGAATCCGCCACGTAATGCATGTTGGTGGACAGCGCCGATTCCATCGAGTGGCCGGCCGTGTGAAGATCGACCGACACATCGACGAGCGGCAGCAGAACCGTATCGATGAAATGTGCGAGCATCTCCGTGAAGGTTCCGCGCGGGTTGCCCGGAAAGCACCGGTTCATGTCGCGATGATCGATTGGCGACAGACGCGTATCGTTCAACACCGCCGGAACGTTGACGGCGGGCAACATGATGACGCGGCCCTGGATGTCCGAGGCCCGCAGGGTTTGTGCCAGACGCGAGACAGCGATCTGGCCCTCATACTCGTCGCCATGCACCCCGCCGGTGAACAGCACGGTCGGCCCAGAGCCGTTCTTCACGCACACGATGGGGATTTCGATTGTGCCCCACCCGGAGGTGTTGCGCGACAGGGGCGCCCGCAGGTAGCCGGCCTGCCGGCCTTCTCTGTCGAAATCGATTTCACACCGAATCCGGCTCTTCATCTCACTGCCAGCCATCAGACCCCGCCCGAAGAAATCTTGTCTTGATGGTCGTATGATGGTATACGATCTTACGATAAGTCAATGGCTGTTGTGTCGGCACGCTCTCTCGGGCAAATCGGTGACAAGGGCTCGTTGCGCCGAGACGGTGTCGATCTGCTCGGTCAAACCGGACACTATTGAGCGGCTGATGAGCGTCACCAAATCGCGACTGATGAAAGCACCGGCTGCGTCGGCCACGGAATCGCCCGGCGACAACGGCTGGCAACCGCTGCGTCCGCGCACACTCGTCGATGCCGTCATCGACGAGGTTGTGGCCGCAGCAGCCTCAAGCCGCATCCTCCCCGGCGACCGGATCGTGGAATCAGACCTCGCACTGGGTCTCGGCATCAGCCGCGTGCCGGTGCGCGAGGCGCTTCGCATTCTCGAAAGCCAGGGACTGGTCGTCAACGAGCCCTACAAGGGCATCCGCCTTCGGACGGTGACGCAGGAACGGATCGATCATCTCATCGAGGCGCGCGTCGCCCTCGAAACCTCCGCGGCCGTTCGCGCCATCGTTGCCGGTCACAATGACAGCAGGGCGGTCCAGATCCTTGACCGGCATGTGGACGAGCTCGAGCTGATGGGCACGCGCCAGGATGCCTACGGTTTCGCCAGCGCCGACACGGCATTTCACCGCGCCCTGTGTCAATTCAGCGGCAACGAGGTCGTCTGCGATCTGTGGGAAATGCTGTCGCGGCAACTCACCATCATCGTCGGCCTGTCCACGCTCGGAAAAGCGATGGCCGATATCGTGGATGAGCACCGCAAGCTGGTGAGCGTCTTCGCCTCCGGCGACGTCGAGGGCATGACGACGGCGCTCGACGATCACATCAACGTCCAGACGCACGCGCTCGACTTCCTCGCCATCATCGAGCGGCGCAGGGCCGAGCGGGATTCGGCAGACAAGGCCTGACGGCCATCTCAACACCTCTGAAGCGAACCAGACAGGGACCAATATGCCGGCTGTTCAACTTCCCCAGGCTGCTCTTCCGCCGATCCGGATCCGGTCGATCGAGGCAGCGCCTCTTCTTGGCGAGAGCCCAAAGGGAGGATGGTCGCACGAAATTCGACCGGACGATTCCATCCACGCGATCATCGCCGTCCACACGGATGCGGGCATCACGGGTTACGGAAGCTCCTTCACAGACGGCCGCCTGGTGCAGGCAGGCCTGAAGGTTCTCGAGCCTCTCTATGCGGGCGAGAATGCCCTCGAGCCCGAACGGCTGACCGAAAAGCTCCATCAGAACACCTTCTGGATGGGCCGCGGCGGCACGCTCACGCACACCATCAGCGGGATCGATATCGCCCTGTGGGACATTCTCGGCAAGGCCACCGGCATGCCGGTCGGCCGCCTGCTCGGCGGCAGCTATCGCAGCCGCGTGCAGCCCTATTGCTCGCTTCTCATGGAAGAGCCGGGCCTGATGCACCGGGTGGTCGAGGAGTACCGGGAGAAGGGATTCCGCGCCTTCAAGATTGGCTGGGGACCTTTTGGGCGTGCGCTTGATACCAAGCTCGATGAGGCGATCGTCCGGGCGGCGCGCGAAGCCGCGGGCCCGGACAATAAGCTCTTCGTCGATGCGGGGGCCAGCGACGCCAACTGGCCGCACGGGTTGAAATGGGCCATGCGGACAGCCGAAATGCTCAATGACTACGATGTCGGGTGGTTTGAAGAGGCGGTCAAACCGGACGCCATCAATGATTTCTGCCACTTGAGACGGGTCAGCCCCGTGCCGATCGCCGGCGGCGAGGTGTTGACCCGCCGCCAGTCATTCCTTCCCTGGCTGAGCCGCGGCGCTTTTGACATCGTGCAGCCGGATGTCACGAAGGTCGGCGGTATCAGCGAACAGCGCCGCATTGCCTGGATGGCGGCCGATTTTGGCGTCAAGTACATTGGCCACGGCTGGAACACAGCGCTCGGGCTGGCGGCCGATCTCCAGATGGCCGCAGCGTTCGCGGATGCGGATCTCGTCGAATATATCGGGGGAAGTCCATATGTGGACGGCATCCTGGCCGAGCCGTTTGCGCTGGATTCTGAAGGCTATCTCGCGATTCCGGACAAGCCCGGCCTCGGTGTAGCGATCGACCGCGAGAAGCTGGCCCGGTTCGTTGCCAATCCTGACGCGATGTTTGCCTGAGCTTCCGATCAATTGCCAAAAGCCGTGGGAGAACGCCATGTCGAGCCGCCTCAAGGGAAAAATCTGCGTTGTGACGGCCGCAGGCCAGGGGATCGGCCGCGCCATCGCCGAAGCCTTCGTGGCAGAGGGCGGCACAGTCTGGGCAAGCGACCTTGCGCTGGACAAGCTTGCCGGATTGGATAACGCAACGATCCGCGCCCTCGACGTGCGGTCCACCCAAGCGGTCAATGCCCTGGCTGAGGAGATCGGCGGCATCGACGTGCTGGTCAATGCGGCAGGCTATGTCCACCACGGCTCCGTTCTCGATTGCACGGAAGAGGATTGGGATTTCACGTTCGATCTGAACGTGAAATCGATGCACCGCATGGTGCGCGCCTTTCTGCCCGCGATGCTGGCCCGAGGCGGCGGATCGATCGTCAACATCTCGTCGGGTGCGTCGTCCGTGCGGGGGGTTCCCAACCGCTACGCCTATGGAGCGAGCAAGGCCGCGGTGATCGGCCTGACGAAGGCCGTTGCGGCTGACTTCATCCGGCAGGGGATTCGCGCCAACGCCGTCTGTCCCGGCACGATCGAGTCGCCCTCGCTCGAGGCACGGATCGAGGCCCAAGCCACGGCCCTCGGAAAATCGGCGACCGAGATCCGCCAGGGTTTCATCGACCGCCAACCGATCGGTCGCCTGGGGACGGCGCACGAAATCGCCCAGTTGGCCGTCTACCTCGCATCCGATGAGTCATCCTATACGACAGGGGCGGTCCACATGATCGACGGCGGCTTCTCTCTCTGAATGTCGGCGACTGTCGACGTCGAGGAAGCGTGAGCCGTCCCCCCGGTGGCGCCCTCCCGTCCGTGTGTCGGCGCGGGCTCCCTGCAGACCCGTTGTGTCGAATCCGACGCCCCATCCTCAGATTGACGATTCCTGAAGGAACCCGGGGCTCTGACCTAACGAAACCAAGCTTAAGGATGTTTACCGTTTGTTATTGAGAAGCCGGGGCCGGCAAACTAGACAGTAGAATGTGACTTTTCCGGAGAAGAGGAAGCCCCATGATCCGCTCTGTCCTTGCCGTCATTTCCGTCATCGCGACCATCAATGCGGGCTTTGCCTGTACGGCCGTCGACATCGTGGCTACCGACAAGTCGGTGGTTGCCGGGAGGACGATGGAATGGGCCTTCGACATGAAGTGGACCCTGGTCAGCCAACCCAAGGGGAGCCAAGTTACCCTTTCTGCGCCTCCCGATCTCAACCTGCCCGCCGTCACCACTGCGACGAAATACGCGGTGGTTGGGGTGAGCCCAGGCATTCTTCCCGGCTTGGCGCTTCTCGAGGGGCAGAATTCCGCAGGTCTCGGCATGAGCGGAAACTTCCTGCCGGGGTTCACCGAATACCAGACAGTCACCAAGGACGATAAGTCCTATGCGTCCATCTTGTCTCTCGGTTCGTGGGCTCTGGGAAATCATGCAACCGTCGCCGAGGTGCGAAAAGCTCTTCCGTCGATCAAGGTCTGGTCGGATTCCTCTCTCCCGAGCGGTCCCACGCCCGCCACCCTCCACTTTGTCTTCACGGATCGGAGCGGTGACGGCATGATCGTCGAATATGTGGGCGGCCAGTTGCAGATCCATGACAACGTCGCGCATGTGCTTACGAACGCGCCGACCTACGACTGGCACCTGCTGAATGCCCGCAACTTCCTGAACCTTTCCACCGTCGGAGTGGCGAGCCGCACCATCGGATCCGTGAATGTGACCGCCCTGGGACAGGGAGGCGGCATGATGGGTCTGCCGGGCGACTTCACGCCGCCCGCGCGCTTTATCCGCGCCGCGTTCATGCGGTTTAATATCACGCAGCCCGCCAATGCGAGCGAAGCCATTCAGTCGATCGGCCATATCCTGAACACGGTCGACATCCCGCTCGGCATCGCGCAGAGCAAGGAAGGCAACGAGATCGTCTCCGACTATACCCAGTTCGTGTCGATCAAGGACCTGACCAACAACCGGCTGCTGATCACCGATTACGCGCACCGCACCACCTTTCTGACCATCGACCTGAACACGATCTTCGCTCAGGACAAGCCGAGCTCCGTCGTGATCTCGGACCTTCCCTACCCGAACGCCATCGATGGCACGGCTGCCCTGAAGAACTGAATGCGACGGTCCAGGTCCGCCGTGTTCGTGCCCTGCGGCCTGCGAAACCGACAGCGCGGCCACTCTCGGGGAAGCGCGCCGAGGCACGTCGGCGTGGGCAGACTCGCATCCAAAACCATGAAATAGGCCCGGAAAGAGTAGCTTTGTAACGCTCGACATGCTTAACGTTTGTCCATTCACGCAGTTACCAAGCCGTTAACGACGTTCTGAAGTGACAGGCGCCGTCGGGTTCCCATCGCGGGTCGCGGCCGTTAGACTTTGCTTGGTAAATGGTAGGTTTCCGACCGCTTCGCCGCCTTGCGCGACGGACCGGGGAAGCAGGCGGTCGATGGCGCAAGCCAGAGCGCCCCGGCTTCGACCACCATTCAGTTGCGTCACGAGGGCTGATCATGGCGACCGAGAACAAAAAGATGAAAGACCCGGCCGAGGCGGCATTGACCGCTGTCGAGCAGGCGCTGAACCTTGATGAGGTTCTCAACCTGCAGCCGAGTGACCGCCCGGAGACCGGCCCGATCGTTGATCCCAAACTGCCCGATATCGACGATCACGACTTCACCAAAGGGGCCTTCGTCGAGGTCGACGCCAAGGCCCCGCGAGACCGTTTCGCCACACGCGAAACCGACGCATCCCAGCGCTCGGGTTTCATTGCACCCGATCGGGATGCGGTGGCCAATGACGACCGGCAGAATGTCGGCACGATGCTGCAGGCTCTCCAGGTCCGCCCCTCGGGCCGCGCCTATAACGTGGCGACGTTCCTCTCCCTGTTGTGGATCGCTGGCGGAGCTTTCTCCCTCTATTCACAGGGGATCACCACCCCTGAGCAGCTTTTGTCGGCCTACACGCCGGCTCAGCTTTCCGTTGCGGCCCTCGTGCTGGTCGCACCGCTGATCCTGTTCTTTATCGCCGCCATGCTCACGGTTCGCTCGCAGGAGATGAAGCAGGTTGCGCGCGCTGTCGGCGAAGTCGCCGTCCGGCTGGCCCAGCCGGAGAATTTTTCCACCGACGCAGTCCTGTCGGTCTCCCAGGCGGTCCGCCGGGAAATCGCCGCCGTCGGTGACGGCGTCGAGCGGGCGCTTGCCCGTGCCGGCGAGCTCGAAACACTGGTTCGAAGCGAAATCTCGACCCTCGAGCGTGCCTATTCGGACAACGAAATTCGCATTCGGTCCCTCATCGACGAATTGATCACCCAGCGCGAATCCATCGTCAGCAACGCCGAGCGGGTCCGCACGGCGATCACCGGTTCTCACCAGCACCTGACGCAGGATCTCGACGAGGCGGCCGAGCGCGTCGTCAGCGCCATCAGCGGCGCGGGCGAGCGGGTGACCGGCTCCTTCGAGCAGCGCGGCGAGCAGATCACCCAGGCTCTCGGCCGGGCCGGCGAGCGTGTCGTCGAGGAAATGGCAAGCCGTGGCGTCGAACTCGTCGACCGGCTCTCGGGCGCGAGCGACGAGATCAAGGTTGGCATCTCCGACGTCGGCACCACCATCACGGCCGCCCTCGAGAACAAGGCGCAGGACATCACCGGCGCGTTCGAGCGGACCGGCGACCTGTTGACGCGCCATCTGCAGGATGGGGCCGGACAGGTCACCCGCACGCTTGCCGAAACCGGCCGGGGCGTCATCGACGCCCTCGCCCAGCAGGGCACCGATGTGCGCGAAGCCTTCGAGCAGACCGCCAAGACCCTGGAAGACAGCTTCGCAGCGCGCGGGACTGAGATCACCGAGAAACTCTCTGCCACGAGCCACCTCATCACCGACGACATCGCCGCCCGTGCCACCGAGATGCGCGAGCAGATCGTCACGGCCGGCGCAGGCGTGGCAAGCGAGATGACCACGAGCGGCGACGCCCTGCGTGAGCAGCTTGCCGCTACCGGCACGGCCATTGTTCAGGACATCTCCTCCAACGGCACCCACTTGCGCGAGGCCTTTGCCACCACCGCGACCTCGCTCATCGAAGAGCTGGCAAACCGTGGCGGCGCGCTGCGCGACCAGCTGGCAACGACCGGCGTGGAAGTGGTCGACGAGATCGTCGTGCGCTCCGGTGAATTCCGCGAGAAGCTCGCTACCACCGCAGGCGAGGTCACCCGCGAGATCGTGGCGCGTGGCTCCGAGGTGCGCGAGCATCTCGAAGGGGCTGTCCGGATGGCCGACGAGGCGATCGGCACGCGGGTCGAGGACCTTGCGGTGCGGCTGGAATCGGCGAGCCTGCGGGTCAGCGAAACCGTCGGCGTGCAGGGCCAGGCGCTCGAGGGCAGCCTCACAGCCATGGGCGAGCGCATCGCTTCCCTCATGGGCGAGAAGGTCGATAGCTTCCAGACCGCCTATGAAACCCGCGGTCAGCAATTCTCGGACGCCCTGTCCCGCCAGGCCGACGACGCGCAGACGCGTCTTGCCGGCACCGGCAAGGATATCGTGATGGCCATTGCCAGCCAGAGCGCCCGCGTCAACGAGGCGCTGAACCGAACCGCCGAGACCTTGTCCTCGACGGTGGATACCCGCACCCGCGAAATGGAAGAGACCCTCGGGTCCCGCCTTGCAGCCTTCGAGGACGTGATGGGTCGCGGCGGCGACGTTGCCGAGCGGATTTCCCGCGATGTGGGCAGCCTGACCGACACCATCAGCGGACGCTTCGAGGAAATGGATCGTCTCATCACCGTTCAGGGCAAGACCGTGGCGGATTCCTTCACCGAGCGCGCCCGTGAGGCCACCGGCGCCATCGAGGCGCAGCTCTCCGCCCTGGAAGAGCTCGCCACCCGTCGCACCTCGGAAATCAGCGGCAATTTCGATACGATCGTCGGCCGCGTCGACCAGGCGCTGACCACCCGTGCGACCGCTCTCAACGAGGCCCTTGTCGTACGGACAGGCGAATTGGCCCGTGTGATGGCCGAAGGCGGGCGCGACATGGCGAGCGCCCTGTCGAGCCGCGTCGACGAAATCGGCGAGACGATGACCGCCAAGAGCACGGCAATCGCCGACACTCTGGCGTCCCGCGCCGACCAGATCAGCGCGACGCTGGGGTCAAGGGCATCGGAGATCAACCAGACGCTCGGAGCCCGGGCGGAGGAAATCGCCAACACTCTGGACACCCGCGTCGGCCTCTTCGAGGACCGCGTGGTCAACCGGCTCGATGGGGTTGTCGAGGCCATCGACGAGAAGGGCCAGGCCGTTCTGGTGTCGCTGGGCGGCCGCATCGGCGAGATCCGCAGCATTTTCGACACGCAGGGCCTGTCCCTGGTATCGAGCCTCGGCGAGCGGAGCGAAGCGCTCGGCCGGGACGTGGCCGCGATCACGGACGTTACGCTCAAAACACTGGAAGAGCGCAGCGGCGCGATCGGCCGGGACGTGGCGACCATCACGGATGAGACGCTCCGGACGCTCGAGGAGCGCAGTGCTGCGGTCATCGCCGGCCTTCAGGCGCGCAGCGATGCGCTGCTTTCCGCCCTGCAGAACCGGACGTCGGAGCTCACGTCGTCCTACACCCATTCGGCCGAAGCCTTGCGGACATCGATCGACGAAGGTTCGGCGCGGGCTGTCGAAAGCCTTATCGGCACCAACGCCCAGCTCCGCAACGAGCTGTCCGAGGTCCTTGGGCGGCTCGACCAGGCCAACAGCCTGCTGCAGCAGGTTTCGGCCAGCGCCAGCGGTAATCTCGGTGCCATCGAGGACGGGCTCGCAAGCCGCGTCCACCAGATCGAGGGGCTGCTGTCCGATGTGGCAAGCCAGACCGGCCGGGCGTCCGATCAGGTCGCCGAGCAGGTCGAAGCCCTGCGCTCCGTCTCCACCGGCGCCATACAGCAGGCCACCGATCTCGCACGGGCTCTGGAAGAGCGCGGGCGCTCGCTGACCGAAGGCGTGGGCACGCAGCTCCAGACCCTGACCACGGCCGCGACCTCGCTCGAAGAGGCCGAGGCGCGCATGAGCGCGGCGCTGGCCGGTCGCGAGCAATCCCTGAACGAGCTTCTCGGCCGCATCAGCAGTCGGTCGGACAATCTGGCGGCTGTCACCCAATCCTTCACCACCCTGGTGGAGGGATCCCTGCAGGCAGCCGAGACAAAAGCCCGTCAGATCGGCACGGTGCTGGCGGATTCCGCCGAGGCAACCAGCAGTGCGATCGGCGAGCAGTTCGAGCGAATCCGCACATCGACCGGCGCCGAGGGCGAGCGCACCGCGGCTTCGCTCCGCAGCGCCTACGAGCAGGCCGCAGCCGAAATGGCCGAAGCGCTCAACGGCGCGACCGCGAAATTCCGCGAGACCATGAACGAGATGCGCGGCATGACCGGGCAGATCCAGCGGGAACTCGAAAGCACCCGGGCGGAATTGCGCCGCGGGGTTGTCGACCTGCCGCAGGAAACCCAGGAGACCACGGCCAATATGCGCCGGGTCGTCGCAGACCAGATCAAGGCCCTGAACGAATTGTCGGCTCTCGTGTCCCGGTCAAACCGGGTGGTCGACGCCGCGCCGGCCGTGCAGCCGCGCCGGGTCAACGAGGCCTCCATCGCGGCCGTCGCGGCCGTGGTCGATCCACGTCCAGCCCAATCCCTGGCGCCATCGTCGGTGCCTGCCCCCGCCCCCGCCACGGCTTTCGCACGGCCGATGGAGCAGCGCCCCGCGGCGCCTCCCGCGTCCGCTCCCGCCATGGCGCCCGCCACGCCTGTTCGCCAGCCGGCTCCGGCAGCTGAACGTCCTGCCCCGCGTCGGGAAGAACCAGCGCCGCGCAGTGGATGGCTGTCCGGGCTCCTCGACCGCGCCTCCCGCGACGACGAGGGAGAACAGGCCCGCGGCGCGGGACGGCCTGACCGCTCCCGGGTCAACAGCCTCGAATCCCTGGATTCGATTTCGGTCGACATCGCCCGCATGATCGATCACGACGCCGCGGTGGAGTTGTGGGACCGCTACAAGCGCGGTGAAAGCAAGGTCTTCACCCGCCGGCTTTACACCCTGCAGGGCCAGCAGACCTTTGACGAGATCCGTCGCAAATACGCAGGCGATGCGGAATTCAAGCAGACCATCGACCGGTATGTGGAGGAGTTCGAGCGGCTTCTGGCCGAGGTCTCACGGGACGACCGGGACTCGATGCTCACCAAGACCTACCTGACGTCCGAAACCGGCAAGGTCTACACGATGCTCGCCCATGCCAGCGGCCGTCTCGACTGAAGCCTGAGCAAAGTCACAATCTGAAAAGCGCGGCTCAGGTCGCGTTTTTTTATGCGCCGGTGCCTGATCGAAGGAAGGTTTGTACCGGGCCTGTAGGATGTGCCGACCGCGCATGCCGTGGTCGGGGCGCACGCCCCTTGAGCTTTGTCTTCGCGGGCCAGCCCCGCCTGACTTGGGAGCGCGGTCGACCAGGCGGCCCTTGCAGGCGGGAAATCAGCCCGACGGCTCAGCTCGGCGTCGGAACCGGCCTGTCGCTGACGATCTCGCGGCGCGGGAGACGGTTTCCGCTCACCCAGCGAACGATATCGAGCATCACGGTGGACAGGGCCTGGTCGAGAGCGCGGGCCGCATTCGGCGCATCGACGGAGCCAGCCGGCACGCGGGCGCGGAAGATCCGCGCGTTGACGATGCGTCCCGATGAATCGTTGATGATCTTGACGGCGATTTCCACGAAGGCCTCGTTGCCCGGGGTCGAAATCTCGAAATTGCGCAACTCGGAAATCAGCTGCACGTCGGCAACCGCGCCGCTGCTCGGGCGCGACACGGCCCGCAGCTGCGAGGCGTTTTCGAAGGTGTTGATAAGGCGCGTCTGGATCAGCCGCGGGAGGTTGTCCGACCATTGGCCACCGCCCAGGAAGGTGATGGCGCCGCTCTGGTCCTTGACGATGATCTGCTGACCCGACAGCGATTGGAGCGCTGCCGGCTCGTTGACTGAAATCTGAAGCCCCGACGCGCCGCCGATCCGCGAACTGGGCGCCGACAGGTCAAACGTGGTGGGGACCGATCCCGACGAGCATGCGGCCGAAAGACCTGCCACGGCCAGAACGCAGCCCGCGCGCCCGAGCAAGACCAATCTGTCGAATGTTGAGGAAAGCACTGAGGACCTACACACTGTTCGAGGTGTCGAGCGCTCCCATCGTCGGATCGAAACCCGGCCGCCAAGAATCCACTCCCACGCATTAACTTGAGCATACCCCGGAAAGTTCAGTCAACATCCGGGACGGCTTGCTTAAACTGTGATCTTCGCTTCGCCCAGCGATACCCGCTGCCCTAGCGTCGTCCATTGTATTCGGGAATGCCCGGCTTCCCGCCAAAAATAAACTGCTGTGGATTGCGCTCGATGCTGCGGACCGCACGGCTGATGTCGTTCAGCGTCCGCCGCCCTTCGACCGCCAGCGCTTCGTATTCGCGCAGCCCCGAATCCGTGAACTTGCCCACGCCCGAGAGGATGCCCTGGGTCCGCTGGTTCAGGTTGTCGGCCAGAACACGCACGGATTCCGCCGCCGCCTTGATCTGCTCGAAAGCGCCCTGCCCTTCCTCACCGGAGGCCGAGCCGAGGAATTTCTCGGCGCCGGCGAGCACGGAATCGATCTTGTCGGCTGACTTGTTAAGTTTCTCGGTGATCGAGCGCGCCTCACTGATCGCCTTGTCCACGTCAGGACTGCGCTCCCGCAGCGTCTGGCTGAACACATCGACGTTGTCGACGGTGCGCCCGACCTTGGCCGGATCGATCGCTTTGGTGAGGGAATTCAGATCGGTCAGCGCAGTATCGAGCTTCGGCGCGGAATCGTTGAGACGGCCGATCAGAGTGGCGGCGTCGGCCAGCGCACGACTGATGTCCTGACGGCTGTCGCTCAGGCTGGTGGTGAAATTGTCCACATTCTGGACGATGCGGGCGACGCGCTCGCGATCGACCGAGCGGACCACTTCATCCACATTCGTCGCCAGAGTTTCCAGCTTTTCGGCCAAGGGGCCGACTTTCTCGGCAGCCTGCCCGATCTGGGCCAGGAAGCGGTCGATGCCATCGGCATTCTCACCGAGCGCCTGCGAGAATTTCTCAATGTTCTGAACGGTGCGGTTGATCGATGTTTCGTTATCCGAAATCACCCGGCTGACGCGCTCCATCACATCGTCGGCGCGCCGGGCGATATTGCGTGCGGACTCGATCAGATCCTGGAAATCGGAGCGGTCGGCGAAGATGGTCGGAAGCGGTTGACCAGGACCCGCCACCAGCGGCGGCGCATTGGGTTCACCGCCCGTGAGTGCAATTGCCGCAACGCCCGTCAGGCCCTGATACTCGAGCCTCGCGCGGGTATCCGAGCGGATCGGGGTCGTGCCTTCGACCTGGATGATTGCGACGACCCGTCGCGGGTCATCCGGGAAGAGGCTGATCTCGGTGACCTCGCCCACGCGCAGGCCGTTGAAGGATGCAATCGACCCCTTCGAGAGACCGGAGACCGAGCCGGAGAAGACCACGCGGATGGATTGCCGGGTCTGCCCTCTGTCGCCGCCGGAAAACCAGTAGACGAACCCGAACGCCGCGGCGATCACCGCGAGGGTGAACAGACCGATCAGGGCGTAATTCGCACGCGTTTCCATCGTTGACCCTAAGCCCCGGGTGCCATGACGGCGCGGGCTCTTTTTCCATGAAAATAAGCACGAAGCCACGGATGATCCGATGCGAGCATCGTTTCGATCGTGCCTTCGGCGAGAATTTTGCCGTCACCCAGGGCCGCGATCCTGTCGCAGACCGTGTGGAGACTGTCGAGGTCATGCGTTACCATGAATACCGTCAGGCCTAAAGTCCGCTGTAGCGTCGCAATCAGCTCGTCGAACTCGCCCGCACCGATGGGATCGAGCCCGGATGTCGGCTCGTCGAGAAACAGAATATCGGGGTCGAGAGACAGCGCCCGGGCGAGCGCGGCACGCTTGATCATGCCGCCCGACAGCTCGGAGGGAAGCTTGTCCGCTGCGTCCGGGGCGAGACCCACCATCTCGATCTTGAGCATCGCGAGTTCGTCCAGCAGACGTTCCGAGAGATCGAGGAACTCCCGCATGGGCACCTGCACGTTCTGCTTGACGGTCAGCGCCGAGAACAGGGCGCCCTGCTGGAACAGCACGCCCCAGCGGCGCTCGAGAAGGCGGCGCTCCGACGGCGAGAGTTCATCCAGGTTCTGGCCCAGCACTTCGATGGTGCCGGCCCGCTTGGGCACGAGACCGAGAATCGCCCGTGTGAGGACCGACTTGCCTTGTCCTGACGCGCCCACGAAACCGAGGATCTCGCCGCGATACACATCCAGGTCGAGACCCTTGAGGATCGTCTTTTCGCCGAACCCGACCTCGATGTCGCGGACACGGATGACGACCTCGCGATCGTGCTCGTCGTCTTTGGCCGCCGCGTGCGTTTCGGGCATGGATCAGAACCTGATGGCTGCGAAGAACATGGCAAAGAGGCCATCGAGGACGATCACCATGAAGATGGCTTTCACCACGGACGAGGTGACATGCCGGCCAAGCGACTCGGCTGAACCTTCCACCGCGATCCCCTCCAGGGTTGCAATGATGCCGATGACCAGCGCCATGAACGGCGCCTTGATGAGCCCGACGAGGAAGGTGTTGACGTCGACAGCCGCCTTCAGGCGGGAGAGGAAGACGTCCGGGCTCACATCGCCGTAGAACCAGGCGGTCAGCCCGCCCCCCAGAAGGGCCGCGATGGAGGAGATGAAGGTCAGGAGCGGCAGGCCGATCAGCAGGGCCAGGATCCGCGGGACGATCAGGACCTCGATCGGGTCGAGGCCCATGACCCTGAGCGCATCGATCTCCTCGCGCATCTTCATGGAGCCGATCTCGGCCGTGAAGGCGGAGCCGGACCGGCCCGCCACCATGATCGAGGTGAGGAGAACGGCCAGTTCGCGCAGCACCAGAATGCCGATGAGGTCGACCACGAAGGGCGTCGCGCCGAACCGGATGAGCTGGAAGATGCCTTGCTGGGCGATGATGCAGCCCACCAGGAAGGAGATCAGGACGATGATGGGAACGCCCCGATAGGCGATCTGCTCGAGTTGGTTGACCACCGCAGTGCCCCGGAACCGCCTGGGGTTCAAGGCGATTCGAATCAGCCCCGAAATCAGCTCGCCGAGAAACGCGACGCCACCCACGAAATCCTTGCCGGCCCCGTGAACGCTGCGGCCCATATCGACGAGGAAATCGACAAACCCGGAATGCTTGACCTTCTTGGTTTCCTGGAAGCCCCGGTAGGCAACCTCGTCGAGAAGAATCTGCTGGTCGGGCCCGGCATTGGCGAAATCCGCCGACATGTCCTTCTGGCCCAGCTCGTGACGCGTGCGATCGAGAACCCACGCGCCAAGCGTGTCCAGGCGCTGGACGCCGGAGAGGTCGAGCAGCACATGGTGCATGTCGGTTTCGGCGGCGAGTTCATCCGCAAGCTTTTCGATGATCGCGGCATATTCGGATGTCCAATGCCCGGCGAGCTTGGCCGTGACCTTGTCGCCTGCGCGTTCGATCTCCACTTGCGGCTCTTGAGCCACGGTGCTCTGCGCCACGGTCGTCCTTCCGCGATTGATTCCGCTTGGTGATAGCGTGTTGCTACGCCACAAGTCGAGCCGAAGTTCAGCAACAGGGACGAGAGAATGCGTCAACTGATCGTCAGCATCGAGCGGTTTCCCATCGCCGGGACCTTTACCATCGCGCGCGGATCGCGCACCGAGGCCGTCGTTGTAACGGCGACTGTCACGGACGGGGATACGCTTGGCCGGGGCGAATGCGTGCCCTACGCGCGCTATGGCGAGACGGTCGAGGGCGTGGCGGCTGCCATCGAGGCGCTTGCTCCGAGGATCGCGGCCGGGCTGACCCGCGAAGGCCTGCAGACCGCCATGCCGGCCGGCGCCGCCCGCAACGCCCTCGATTGCGCCCTGTGGGATCTCGACGCCAAGCGATCGGGCATCCGGGCTCACGTAACGGCCGGGATCGACCGCTGGCCGCCTGCCACCACCGCCTACACCATCAGCCTTGCGGCACCCGACATCATGGCGGACGCAGCCGCCATGGCGGCGGACCGGCCGATCCTGAAGGTGAAGTTCGGCGGCGAGGGCGGCGATCTCGAACGGATCGCCGCGGTCAGGCGGGCAGCGCCCGAGGCGACCCTTATCGCCGACGCCAATGAAGGCTGGACGGCCGACAACCTGGCGGCCCATTTTGCCGCCTGTGCGCAGGCAGGCTACGCCCTCGTCGAGCAGCCGCTTCCGGCCAAGGAAGACGGACTTCTGGCGACGGTTCCGCGACAGGTCTCGATCTGCGCCGACGAGAGCGTCCATGATCGGGCGTCCCTCAAGCGACTGGTGGGATTGTACGACGCCGTCAACATCAAGCTCGACAAGACCGGCGGGCTGACCGAAGCGCTCGAACTTGCGGATTCGGCGCAGGAGCTGGGCTTTTCGATCATGGTCGGGTGCATGGTGGGCACCTCGCTCGCGATGGCGCCTGCGATGGTGCTGGCCCCGCGTGCGCGGTTCGTGGATCTCGACGGCCCTCTGCTGCTGGCGAAGGACCGGGACCCGGCCCTCACCTATGACGGCAGCATCGTCTACCCGCCTCAGCCGGCGCTCTGGGGCTGACCTTTGCGCAGGCGGGCGGCCACCAGGGTCAGAGCAAAACCTGCAAGCCCCAGCGGCGCCATGGCGGCAAAAACCGCGGGTCCCGATTCCCGATAGATCACGCCGCTGGCGATGGTCGCGCCGGCGGTCACGAAGGCCGCCGCCGACGCATAGATCCCCTGCGCCCGGCCGCGCGCGCGCAACGGGGCCAGCGCCGTCAGCGCCGCCATGGCGCCCAGATGCGACGCGCCGAAAGACAGGCTGTGCATGGCCTGGAGGACGAAGGTGGTCGCCATGTCGGGCTGAAACGCCATAATGGTGAACCGGATTGCCGAGGCCGACGATCCCATCAGCAGGAGGCCGATCCCAGCACCCCGGCCGACCGCATTGCCGAGACACAGGAACACCAGAAACTCGGCCATGACGCCCCCCGCCCAGAAATAGCCGATGGTGGAATCGGCAAAACCGAGGGACTGCCAGTAGATCGTCCCGAAGGCGTTGAGCGCGCCATGGCTCCCTTGCGTGAGCGCCGCCCCGGCGATCAGCACCCACAGGACTGCCGGCAGGGCCTTTGGGAGCGGAAGCTCGCTTGCCGCCACGGCGGGGATGTCGGTCAGGGAGGGCGGGATTGCCGTTAGGGTCGCGGTGATACCGAGGATCGGAATGAGGGTGAGCGCGATCGGCACAACCCCCGCCCCGAAGGCTACGACGAGATAACCGCCCGCGATGTTGGCGAGGAAGAACGAGATCGACCCGGCACTGCGAAGGCGCCCGTAATTGAGCCCCGGATAGCGCTGGACGGCGACCGTGGTCACGAGATCGTTGGTCGGAATCACCGCGGCCTGGGCAAAGGACACCAAGGCGACGAGCACGATAATCACGACCGTGTCCTGAGCGAGCAGAAGCAGAGGGAACATCACCACCTGGCCCAGATGACTGACCAGAAGCAGCCGCCGCGCCCCGAACGACCGGTCAGCCAGGCTCAAGAGCGGCGCAGTCGCGAGAATGCGCACGATGATGGGAATGGCCACGACGATGCCGATGATGGCCGGGTTGAGCCCCTTGCTCAGCAGCCAGAGGGGAAAGAACGGGAGATAAATGCCGTGGCTGAAGAAACTCGCCGCGTGAAGGGCGGACAAGCGGGCTGCGAGGGCTTTGGGAGGCGACATCGGCAAAAAGGGCCTGCTGGAGACAGTCTGGCGGCCGAAATCGCGGCCAAGTCCGCGAAAGGGCGTTGATAACGCAACGGAAGGTGTTGAGCTGTTGCGGGCTTTCGACACACTGGCAGCCGAGTGCCGGGACGCGTCCCGGCTGAAACCAGTCGACGTCTCGGACCATGCTCCGGGAATCGGGAGCCCGCGTAGCGATGACGCCTACCATGACCGAAGAGGCGATGTTCGTCACCGCAGAGGATGGTGATTTCCCCGACAGTGATTTCGGCGCCATCGAGGCGGCCGTGATGGAGACCGCACGGGGCCGCTGGTTCCTGCGGGAATATGCGCGCCGCAACCGCAATGCCGATACCGACACCGTTCTCGACGCCGTCAATCGTCTCCAGATCGATACCCTGCCCGGCCGCGCCGTCATGGTGATGGACCACCTCCACGGTGCTCTCACGGCCGTGGCTTCCACTTTCGAGGAGACCCGTCGCGAGGTCGCCCTGCTTCCACCCGCCGATCGGGTCGGGCTGCAGCCCATGCATCCAGATCTGCCGTTGAACGCTGCCGATGCCGAAGGGGTGGCGCGGATCGCCAGCATCCTCAAGCGCCTGCGCTATCTGGAGGCACGCCTCCACGCCATGATCGCGATCTGCGATCCGGACGCGGTCGCCGCAGACACGGCTCCCCTGCCGGAGAGGACTGCCCCTCGGGAAGGGGCTGCGGTCCATCCAACCTTCCTCATGTAGGCACGACACCCGCGGCAGCCGCGATATTGTCGAAGAACTGCCGCGCGCTCTCTTCCCAGGTGAAGGTTTCGCCATAAGCCCGGCAACGCGCCCTTGGGATCGCGAGGGCGCCGAGGGCTGCGGCGCGAAGGTCCGTGTCCAGCACGCCGCATCCGGACGCGCCCACCACGTCGGCCGGACCGGTGACGGGAAACGCCGCGATCGGCAATCCTGACGCGAGTGCTTCCAGCAGGACGATTCCAAACGTGTCGGTCAGGCTGGGGAAGACGAAGACGTCGGCGCTCGCATAGACCCGGGCGAGCGCCTCGCCCGACTGGACACCGAGGAAGCGGACCTGCGGATAGGCCCGGGCGAGGTCCTGGCGGGACGGCCCGTCCCCCACCACGATCTTGGTCCCCGGCAGGTCGAGTCGCAGGAACGCCTCGATGTTCTTTTCCACCGCGACCCGACCGACGAACAGGAAGAGCGGTCCCGGGGCATCGATGATCCGCTCCGACCGGGGACGGAAGAGCGTTGTATCGACGCCCCGCGTCCACCGCACGATGTTGCGAAAGCCTCTGGTTGCCAGCTCGGCTTCCAGGGAGGCCGTGCTGACCATGACCGCCCGGCCGGCACCGTGAAACCGCCGCAGGCACCCATAGGTGAGATGTTCGGGGATCGGGACACGAGCAGACAGGTATTCCGGAAACCGCGTGTGATAACTGGTGGTGAAAGGCCGCTGCTGCCGACCACAGACATGCCGGGTCGCCAATCCGATCGGCCCTTCTGTGGCGATATGGACGTGTGTCGGCGCGGCGGCTTCGATGAAGCGGCGAACCTGGCCCGGCAGGGTCAGCGACAGGCGGATCTCGGGATAGGTCGGCATGGGAAACGAGCGGAACCGTTCAGGGGTCAGGAAGGTGATCTGCGCTCCGAAACGGGGGGCCATCTCCGCCATGTATTCAAGCGATCGGACGACCCCGTTGACCTGAGGTCGCCACGCGTCGGTCGCGACCAGAAGGCGCATCACGCGGCCTTCTGGGCGAGCAGATCACCGTCGCGCACGGGTCCGACAGCAACCTGGCGGGGCGCTGTCATTTCGGTCCATCGGATCAGTTCGAACGCCCCATCGTAATGCTCGACGATGGCGGTGCAGGATTCGACCCAGTCGCCGGTGTTTACGTAGCGGATGCCGTCGAGGTCGCGCATCACCGCGTGATGGATATGGCCGCATATGACGCCGTCGGCCTGGTGGCGGCGGGCCTCGGCGGCGAGCAGTTCCTCGAACCGGCCGATATAATTGACGGCGTTTTTGACCTTGAGCTTGGCCCAGGACGACAGCGACCAATAGGTGAGCCCGAGCTTGCGACGGGCCATGTTGAGATAGGTGTTGACGAACAACGCGGCCGTGTAGGCGCCGTCGCCCAGCAGGGCCAGCCAGCGTGCGTGTCGCACGACGAGATCGAATTGATCGCCGTGGATGACCAGATAGCGCTTGCCGTCGGCCGCCTCGTGGATGGCGTGATCCGCAAGCTCCACGCCACCGAGATTGACCCCGAGATAGTCGCGCAGGAATTCGTCGTGGTTGCCGGGAATGTAGACGAGTCGCGTGCCCTTGCGGACCTTGCGCAGCAGCTTCTGCACCACATCATTGTGCGCCTGCGGCCAGTACCACCCCGATTTCAGACGCCACCCGTCGACGATATCGCCCACCAGATAAAGCGTGTCGGCGTCGTATCGTTTGAGGAACTCCAGAACCTGTTCGGCCTGACAGCCCTTGGTCCCGAGGTGAAGGTCGGACAGAAAAAGCGTGCGGACGCGGATGGCGTCGTCCTCCTGGCCCATGAGATATCCTCCCGCTGGAACAGGATGACAAAAGCGCGATTCGCGTCTCAGGCGCATGACGGGTTTTTTGCAGTTCCGTGACATACCAGCCCGCATAGACCGCCAAAACCGCACGATTCTGCCGAAACAGGCTTCACGCGGCAGCTAGGCTGTGTTTGTTTGCGGCTCCATCTCCTCCCTGCGACTCAGAGTCCGTTGAACCCTCTTCTCGGGATTTCCCTCAAGCTTGTGTCCGCTCTCGTCTTCACGGGCATGTCGGCGATCCTGAAGACATTGACCGCGCGCTACCCTGTCGGTGAGGTCGTGTTTTTCCGGTCGACCTTCGCGCTCATTCCGCTCTTGATCTGGTTGGCCTGGCAGCGGGATCTGATCAACTCGGTGCGGACCAACAATGTCCGTGGCCATTTCAAGCGCGGCCTCATCGGCACCATGGGGATGTATCTCTCCTTCGCGGCCCTCAGCTTCCTGCCGCTCCCGGATTCCATCGCCATCGGCTACGCGTCGCCACTGATCGTGGTGGTGCTGGCAGCTCTCGTGCTGAAGGAAAAAGTCAGAATCTACCGCTGGACGGCGGTCGCGATCGGGTTCGTCGGGGTGCTGATCATGCTGTCGCCTTACCTGTCGCCGGCCATGTTCGTGGGGGGCCTGACATCCGGGCCGACCATCGGGGCAGCGGCCGCCCTCGCGGGAGCCTTTTGCTCCGCCGGCGCGATGATACAGGTGCGGCGGCTGACGGCGACCGAGCGGACGGGCGCGATCGTCTTCTATTTCTTCATCCTCGCCTCGTTCCTCTCGCTTCTCACCCTGCCGTTCGGTTGGCAAATGCCCGACAGAACCGATCTCCTCCTGTTCGTCGTCGGCGGGACCCTTGGGGGGATCGGCCAGATCCTTGTGACCGAAAGCTACCGGCACGCCGACACGTCGATCATCGCGCCGTTCGAATACACCAGCATGATCTGGGCGCTCCTGATCGGTTGGATCGCCTTCGGCGACCTTCCAGCCCTGACCGTCATCGTCGGCGGCTTGATCGTGGCCGCGACAGGCCTGTTCATCATCTGGCGGGAACACCGTCTCGGCCTGCAGCGCGCCAAGGAACTCGCGACCACCTCTCACCGGCCGGGAAGCTGACGGCCAGCGCTTGACCCTTGGGCTTCCATCCCGCAAAACCTTTTTGTGGAACGATCGTTCGTTCTTTCAGGACAGAAGGCGGGATCGAGATGGGCGTTGAGGGCAAAGAGCGGCACCGGGAACTGGATGCCGGAGCGCAGGTCCTGTCGGGCCATATGGGCAAGACGATCCAACGGCTCCGCAAGGCCTACAATCTCTCGCTTTCCGAACTCGCCGAGCAGTCAGGCGTGGCAAAATCCATCATCAGCCAGATCGAACGCAACGAGACCAACCCGACGCTGGCGACCATCTGGCGCCTGAGCCAAGCCTTGGATGTCTCGATCGAGCGGGTCCTCGCGTCCAGCGACGAGGAGCCGTTTATCGAGAAGTCGTCCCGGGCCGATACGCCCAACCTCCTGTCCGAGGATGGCAAGGTTCGCCTGGCAATCGTCGGCTGGATCAAGACCATCGAGTGGCTGCAATGGTACGACGTGCAGGCCGAGCCCGGCGGCGTCCTCGATTCCGATCCCCATCAGCGCGGGTCGGTGGAATGTCTGTCGGTCCTGGACGGCGAATTCGAGGTCGAGGTTGGTGAAGTCGTGCAGCGGGCGAAGGCCGGTGAAACGCTGCGCTATCGCTGCGACCGCCGCCACACGGTGCGATGCGTCAGCAAGGCGCCAGGCCGGGCCACCATGGTGTGCATCCTCAAAGCGGCCGTGATGGACTGACTGGGCGCCGTCCTGCGCCTTGGTGAAGGTGGATTTCTGTCACCGCAAGCGGAAAGCCGCCGCGTTCGAAAACCCTCTAACCAGCGTTCGATTCACTCTGTGACGGGACGTCGGATTGTCGTGACAGCATTTTCCTGCGGCCCTGGATGAGCAGGAAGTCTGCCTCGTTCGACTCGATCACATCGAGCATGCGCTCCGGGTCGTCGAGAGGGAGATCGGGCCGCTTGATCATGGCCTGGGGCAGATCGAACCGCCACCATTGCACCCGCAGGAGGCGCTCGATCAGCGCCTCGCCAAAGCGATATTTGGCGACCCGGCCGGGATTGCCCACAAGGACCGCGTAGTCCGGCACATCCCGCACCACCACGCATCCCGCCCCGATGACAGCCCCGTTCCCGATCCGCACCCCCGGCAGGATCGTCACCCGCGAACCGATCCACACGTCGTTGCCGATGGTCGATTGCTTAGGTTCGTCGTCGAACGTTAAGCGCGGCGCATAGTCCATCTGCTCGGTAAAGATGTTGCGATGGGCAAAAGGATGCGACGACAGCCAAGTGCGAGGATGATCGCTGCCGAACAGTTGAAGGCCGTTGCCGAGCGAACAGTAGCGACCGATCGTGGTGCGGCAAATTTCGGATTCTGGGCCCACATACGAATAGGCGCCGATCTCCACATCCGTCACATAAACGGCATGGAAGATCCTGACCGGGCTTTCCCAGATCAGCCGGCCGCTCGATTGCCCGGCGAGATAAAGGCCATGGGCCGCAAGGTTTTCTCGCATCGAAGGTCGGGTGTCGTTCATCGTCTTGATATGACATATCGTAACGATAACGCAAGCGTCTGAGGAACGACAGCCCTCGGCGCGAAGGCTGCTACTTGGATGCCTTGTAGGCGGGCAGCGGTGCCAGCGAGAGGATGTACTCGGCCATGGCCGCGCGGTCGGCATCGGGCAGTTGCGACGTGTTGTGAATTACGGCCGCCATCGAACCGCCGACGGTATCGAAATTGGGAGTTTCGCCGGTCTTCAGCAGCGTGAGGAGTTCTGCCTGTGTCCACCCGCCGATCCCGGTCGGATCGGGCGTGATGTTGGGAACCGTCCCCTTGCCTTCAGGATCGGGGCCGCCGGCGAAACGGCGGGACCCGATCACCGCACCAGCAAGATTCCGCTCGCTGTGGCACTCTGCGCAATGACCGGGGCCGTTTACCAGATAGGCGCCGCGGTTCCATGTCGCCGACTTCGATGGATCGGGTGAAAACACGCGCCCGTCGAGAAATGCGAGATCCCACAGCCCCATGCCTCGCCGAATGTTGAAGGGGAAGCGCAGGTCATGATCCGGGACCTGCCCGGCCACGGGCGGCAAGGTCAGGATGAACGCGAACATGTCGGCGAGGTCTCCGGGCGACATGCGTTGGTAGGACGGATACGGAAAAGCCGGGTAAAGGTGCGTCTCGCCCGGCGCAATGCCCTCGCGCATGGCGCGCACGAAGTCGAGCCTGCGCCACGCGCCGATGCCATCCTGCTTATGAGGAGAGATATTGGGCACGCGGAAGGTGCCAAACGGCGTCTCCAGCGCAAGGCCTCCGCCGAGTTTCAGCTTGTCGTCCTGGTTGGGCACCGCGTGGCAGGAGGTGCACCCGCCCGCATAAAAGAGTGTCCGGCCATTCTCGAGGTTGGGCGCGCCCGCGTCGACCGGGGTCGCGGAGGCTGCGGCCAATGGCTGACCCCGCACCAGCCGGTACGTCGTGGGCGATGTCAGCACGTAGAAACCCACAATGCCGAGCAGAAGCACTCCCAGCAGGCCGAGCCACGTCTTGCGCATACAACACCTCGAGAAACCGGGCGGCAGGTCGCCGCCCGCTCATGGACGGAAAGCCCGTCAGCCCTTCCGGAAGGCGGTATGGCAGGTTCCGCAATTCTGCAGCACCTTCGGAACGTCTGCCTTGAAAGAGGCCTCGTCGGTGATTTTTGCGGCGGCGGTGGAAGCTGCCGTATCGAGATTGACAAAGATCTGCTCGAACTCAGCCTTCTTTTCCCAAATGCTCGGAAGAGCATCGGATTTCGGTACACCCTTCGTGCTGTCCGGGAACATGGCCGGCAACTTCTTGGCATCCGCCGAGATCGTCTTCAGGGCAGCCTGGGCTTCGGCAAGGTTGAACGGGGTCTGGCCGCGCAGCATTCCCGACAGGGTTTTTGTCTGGGCTCCGAACTCCTTCATCAGGCTCTGCCGCTCCGCCACGATGTTACTCTGGGCCAAAGCTGCCGTCAGGCCGAGCGTCAGGATTCCGGCCACGATCAACGCACGTTTCATTCAATGTCCCTCTTGTGTCCTGCGACGATGGCTGATTCTGCCTTGCAGACGGGTAACTTAGCCACAAACCGCGACAGTTTCGCAGCGTTGGTCAGAACAATTCTCCGTGAAGTCAGGCGACCGGTTCGCCCGCCTCGGACCAATCCTTGAAACCGCCCTTGTAATGCTCGCGGAAATCAATGCCGGCAGCCTGCGCGATTTCTGCCGCGCGCGCCGAGCGGACGCCCGACCGACACGACAGGATGACCCTCTTGGTCGTGGGGATCGCAGTCGGATCAAAGGTCGAGAGCGGGTGAGAGACCGATCCCGGAATATGGCCCTCAGTGAATTCATGCGGCTCGCGAACATCGACGAGCAGGATGGAGCCGTCGGCCAAACCAGACTTGATGGCGGCGCGGTCCAGATCAACAATATTGGGCATGCTGGCGGTCATGATGGTTCCTCCGTGCGGGTGCCCGATGTAGGCCGCCGCACGGAAGAGGGCAATGGAGCGGCAATCACGCCAGTGGAGGAATGCGCAGAACCCAGCCCGGCTGGATCATGTCGGGGTTTTTCACCGGGGGCGAATTGGCCTTGACGATCTGCGTGTGCTTGGCGCCATTGCCCTTGCCATAATGCTTCTCGGCGATCGCCCAAAGCGTGTCGCCCTTGACCACGGTGTACATGACGGACTCGGCAGCCGGCTTCTCGATCTTCAGGCCGCTGGTATCGACCTCTGCGACTCCGTAGGTATTGCCTAGCGCCAGAATGATCTTCTCGGCCTCTTCCTGGCTGACAGCGTCACCCGAGAGCTTGACCTTCCCGTCTGTCACTTCGATGCCGAGCTTGTCGGAGTTGAAGCCGTGGCCCTTGACCTCTTCCTTGAGCTTATCTGACGTTGCGGCCTCGGCGCTTCCACCGAAAATCTTGGCGCCCGCCTCTTTGATGAACTTGAATAGTCCCATCGCGATTCTCCCCTGTCGCCGGCCGATGCGGCCAAGCTGTGGACAAGACGCCTAGAGGCCGCGTCCGGTTCCGCTCACGCACGTGAAGAGAAGGGGTCCGCCTGCGATGGCAGCCGATCTTTCAGGCGCAGGAGGGCGATACGGCTGATTTCGGCCAGCGCCGTGTCGAACTCCCGGTCCGGATCATGGGCAAGCCTGTCATTGAACGCCGCAAGAATATCCGCTGGGGATCGTCCTTTCACGGCCATGATGAACGGGAACCCAAACCGCTCGCGGTAAGACCGATTGCGCGCGAGGAACGTCTCCCGCTCATCCTCGGTCAGCCTGTCGAGCCCGGCGGACGATTGCTCGGACCGGGAATCCTGCGTGAGGTCTGTCAGCTTGAGGCGACCGGCCAGATCTGGATGGGCATCGATCAAGGCCAGTTTCTGTTCGCGGCTGGCATCTGACAGAACTGCCATCATGGCCGCATGCAGCCCCTCGGCTGTGTCCTCCGCCGGCGTGAGGCCGGCCGCATGGGCCTGCCCGGCGATCCATGACGAATGCTCAAAAACGTCGCCGTACACAGCCGTGAAAACAGCGGCCGTCATGTGGCTCGGAAGGAGGGAGGCAGGACGATGATGGGCGAGCCAGTGCCGGGCGACATCGATCCTGCGGGCGACCCAGACGTTGTCATGAGCCGCCACATAATCGAGAAATCGCGCCAACGCCGCGGCGCGCCCCGGCCGTCCGACGAGCCGGCAATGGAGGCCGACGGACATCATCCTGGGCGACGTGTCCCCCTCGGCATAGAGCGTATCGAACGTGTCCTTGAGATACGCGTAGAACTGGTCGCCGGAATTGAACCCCTGCGGCGTGGCAAACCGCATGTCGTTGGCATCGAGTGTATAGGGCACCACGATCTGGGTGCCGTTCTCCCAATAGGGCAAATCGTCGGCATAGGAATCGGCCGTGTAGAGGAAGCCGCCCTCTTCGGACACGAGGGCGTTGGTGTGGGCTGATGTTCGGCCGGTGTACCAGCCCTCCGGACGCTTTCCCGTCACCTCCGTATGGATGCGGATCGCCTGCTGCAGATGCGCCCTCTCCTCCTCCCGGGAGAAATCCTTGTAGTCGATCCATTTCAGCCCGTGGCTGGCGATTTCCCAACCGGCCTCCTGCATGGCCGCGACCGCCTCCGGATTGCGCTGGAGCGCGGTGGCGACGCCAAAGACCGTCACGGGGATCGCCCGCGACGTGAACAGACGCCACAGGCGCCAGAACCCGGCCCGCGAGCCGTATTCGTAGATCGATTCCATGCTCATGTGGCGCTGACCGGGCCAGGGCGCGGCGCCGATCAATTCGGACAGGAAAGCCTCCGAGGCGCGGTCCCCGTGCAGGATGTTGTTCTCACCCCCCTCTTCGTAATTCACCACGAACTGCACGCAGATGCGGGCCTCGTTCGGCCAACGCGGATGGGGCGGCGTGCGGCCGTAACCGACGAGGTCCCGGGGATAGGCGGTGTCACTCATGGTCAACTGCCCCGATAGGTCGAATAGCTCCAGGGGGAGACCAGCAGCGGCACATGGTAATGCCCGTTTGGCTCGGCAATCGCGAACCGGACCGGGACGGCGTCGAGAAACGGCGGTTCACCGGCCGATTCCGTGCTTTTGAAATAAGCGCCGACATGGAACACGATCTCGTAGGTTCCGGTGTGGAAGTCGTCGCCGGCCAGAAGCGGCTGATCGGTTCGACCGTCGGTATTGGTCACCGTGCTGGACACCAGACGCCGCTGCCCCCCATCGATGGCGAACAGATCGATGGCAACCCCCGCGGCCGGGCGCCCATGGGTGGTGTCGAGGACGTGGGTGGATAATCGGCCCATGGAAGCTCCTGGCGGGGCCCGAAGAAAGACCGCTCGCACCCCACCATAGTGCAACGCGACGCCGTTGAAAAAGCCCGACCCTCCACCTATCGCAAAGCTGAAGGCCACTCTAGGCTGACGTCTCCCGAGATTGTTGCGTGATGGCATGATCGACCCACAAATTTCCGAATGGATCGGCCAGCTTCTGCGCTGGGTGCATGTGATTACCGCCATCGCGTGGATCGGCTCGTCTTTCTACTTCATTCATTTGGATCTGAGCCTGCGCAAGCGCGACGGCCTGCCCCCAGGGGTGAGCGGCGAAGCCTGGCAGGTGCATGGCGGCGGCTTCTACAACATGCGCCAGTTTTTTATCGCGCCAGCCGAGATGCCCGCCGATCTCACCTGGTTCAAGTGGGAGAGCTACGCCACCTGGATCACCGGCTTCTTTCTTCTGGTCTGGGTCTATTATCTCCACGCCGATCTTTATGCGATCGACCCGGCAGTGCGTGAGCTCGCGCCCTGGCAGGCGGGCGCAATCGGCGTCTCTGCGCTTGCCGCCAGCTGGCTTGCCTATGAAGGATTGTGCCGGTCTCCCATCGGCCGCAGCACCGCATGGCTCGGGGCTGCTCTGTTCGTCTACATCTTGGCCGCCGCGACAATCTTCACGCATCTCTTCAACGGTCGCGCGGCCTTTTTGCACACGGGCGCAATGATCGCCACGTGGATGTCGGCAAGCGTGTTCTTCGTCATCATCCCCAACCAGAAGAAGGTCGTGGCGGACCTGCTGGCCGGACGCGTGCCTGATCCTGCTTTGGGGCTGCAGGCCAAGCAGCGCTCGACGCACAACAATTACCTGACCCTGCCGGTCATCTTCCTGATGCTCTCGAACCATTACCCGCTGGCATGGTCGTCGCGCTTTTCGGTCGGCATCATTGCGATGATCCTGATTGCAGGCGCGCTCATCCGTCATTTCTTCAACGCCCGCCATGCCGGCCGCAAGCCGCCCTATTGGACATGGCTGGTGGCGGGCTATTGCATCGCGGTCGCCATTTGGCTGTCGATCATCGGCAAGCCCGGTTACGTCAACCAGGCTGAGATCCCTGCCGTTGTCACGACCGCCACGGTGGCGGCCTCATTCAATGCGGCCACATCGGCCATCCAGACCCGCTGCGCCATGTGCCATGCGGGTGATCCCTCCTGGGAGGGGATCGCCATCGCGCCGAAGGGCATCGTGCTTGATACGCCGGAGGCGATCAGGCGGCATGCCGATATCATTCGCGTGCAAAGCGTGCTCACTCATGCGATGCCACCCAACAACATCACCGGTATGACGTTGGAGGAGCGCAAGTCCGTGGCCAGCTGGCTTGCTCAAAACGACGCGCTTCTGCGCTAGACTGCTCAACGTCGAAACGCCAATTCTGTAACACCAACCATATAAGGGGACGGGAGTGTCTGAACTCACCTTGGAAACCGCCCAGATCATCGCCAACGCCACGCTGAAGACAGCCCGTGAGAAGGGCTTCAAACCGCTCTCCGTGGTGGTCTACGACCAGCGCGGCGCCATCAAGGCAATCCTGTCGGAGGACGGCACGAGCCTGAAGCGCGCCGAGATCGCCATGGGCAAGGCCTATGGGGCGCTCGCCATGGGCGTCGGCTCCCGGGCGCTGCACAAGATGGCGACCGATCGGCCGTATTTCGTCGCCGCGGCCGCCCATGCGGTCGGTGGTCAGCTAATCCCGGTTCCGGGCGGCGTCCTCATCAAGGATGGCCAGGGCCGTATCCTTGGGGCAGTTGGCGTTTCTGGCGACACCTCGGACAACGATGAGATCGCCGCAGCCGGCGGAATTGGGACAGCAGGGCTGACCTTTGACAGCGGCGCGTAACGCTGCTATCGCGTTCAAACCCTTGCGCAACAAGGGTTTTTAATCCCCACTGGACAGACCTCCTCGTTTGCTCAACAAATGAGACAAGGTCACTCCCGTGGGGTTCGATCGACATATCGAGAACGCCAATAAGACTGAAAGAAAAGGGAACGCGTCACATGTCATGGCTTAAACGCATGGCTTTCGCGACCGTCGCCACCGCCGCCCTCATGGGCTCGGCATCGGCCGACGTCGTTTACAACCGGGCCAATTCCGGCGAACCGGAGACCCTCGACACACACAAGACCTCGACCGTGCAGGAAGCGCACATCCTGCGCGACCTCCTTGAGGGCCTCGTCACCTATAATGCCAAAGGCGAAGCGGTGCCGGGCCAGGCCGAGAAGTGGGAAATCAGCGACGACGGCAAGACCTACCGCTTCACCCTGCGCGACGGCATCAAGTGGTCGAACGGCGACCCGGTGAAGGCCTCCGACTTCGTCTATTCCTATCGCCGCATCATGAACCCGGAAACGGGGGCGAAATACGCCAACATCCTGTATCCGATCCTGGGATCGGAAAAAGCCAACAAGGGCCAGGGCAAAGTCGAGGATATCGGCGTCAAGGCGATCGACGACAAGACCCTCGAGATCCGCCTCGAGCAGGCCACCCCCTACTTCCTCGAGTTGCTGACCCACCAGACGAGCCTGCCGGTACATCAGGCTTCGGTCGAGAAGTTCGGCAAGGATTTCGTCAAGCCGGGCAACCTGGTGTCGAACGGCGCCTACAAGCTTGCCGAGTTCGTGCCGAACTCGCACATCAAGCTCGTCAAGAACGACACTTATTACGGTGCGAAGGACGTCAAGATCGACACCGTCAACTACTATCCGACGTCGGATTTCGCCGCGATGGTGCGGCGCTACGAGGCCGGTGAACTCGACACCACGGACGATCTGCCGGCCGATCAGATGAAGTCGCTCAAGCAGCGCTTCGGAAACCAGGTCAAGCTCGGCCCGTGGCTCGGCACCTGGTTCCTGGTGGTGAACTCGTCCAAGCCTCCGTTCAACGACGTGCGCGTGCGACAGGCCCTTGCAACCGGCCTCGACCGCGAGTTCATCGCCGAGCAGATCTGGGGCCAGACCATGCAGCCCGGTTACTCGTTCATGCCGCCCGGTGTCGGCAATGCCGGCGCGCCAGCCTATATGGACAGCAAGGACGCCTCGCCGATCGATCGCGAGGACAAGGCCAAGGCGATGCTCAAAGAGGCTGGCTTCGGCCCCGGCAAGCCGCTGAAGGTCGAGATCCGCTACAACACCACCGACAACAACCGCAACACGGTGATCGCGGTGGCGGAACAGTGGAAGCAGCTCGGCGTGGAGACGTCGTTCGTCAACACCGACGGCAAGACCCACTTCGCGCATCTGCGTGACGGCGGCGATTTCGACGTCGCCCGCTACGGCTGGATCGCCGATTATTCCGATCCGGAGGACTTCCTGTTCCTCCTCAAGAGCGACAACAAGGGCTTCAACTACGGCAAGTACAACAACCCTGAATTCGACGGGTTGCTGAAGCAGGCCTCGACGGAGTTGGACCTCAAGAAGCGCGCGGACATCATGCACAAGGCCGAGGCAATCCTGATGAAGGACATGCCGTGGATCCCGGTGATGTATTACGGCAAGAGCCAGCTGATCTCGCCGAAGATCCAGGGCTTTTCCCAGAACACCCGCGGCGTTTACCCGACGCGGTTCCTGTCGAAGACCCAGTAACGGCCGGCATCCCGAGGGGCGGCCGGCCTGTCCGCGCCGCCCCTTATTTTATTTTTTCTTGATTGTCGCATTTCAGGAGGAGCCGCGTGCTTTCCTTCATCCTCCGGCGGTTCATGTCGGCGATCCCGACATTGCTGGTCATCGTCACGATCTCGTTCTTCCTGATCCGGCTCGCGCCCGGCGGACCGTTCGATCTCGAGCGGCCCCTCGAGGCCAAGGTGATGGAGAACCTCAATCGAATCTATCAGCTCGATAAACCGCTCATCCAGCAATACTGGCTCTATCTGACGGCGGTCGCCCGCGGCGATTTCGGCCCGTCATTCTTCCTGCGCGACTTCACGGTGGCCGAGTTGTTCGCCCGCGGCCTGCCGGTTTCCATGACGTTGGGCGGTCTGGCGATGATCTTCGCCATCCTGATCGGCGGTACGCTGGGCTCGATTGCCGCGCTCCGGCAGAACAGCGGCGTCGACTATCTTGTCACCGGTCTTGGCGCGCTCGGTCTCACCATCCCGAATTTCGTCGTGGCGCCGATCTTCCAGATCGTCTTCGGCCTGACGCTCGCCTGGCTGCCGGTGGCCGGCTGGGGCGCCGGCACATGGCGCGGGCTTGTCATGCCGGTCACCGTTCTGGCTCTGCCCCAGATCGCCGTGATTTCGCGCATGACGCGGGCTGCGATGATCGAGAACCTGCGCTCCAACCATATCCGTACCCTGCGGTCCCTCGGCTTGCCGCTGCGCGTCATCGTCAGTCACGCGCTGCGGGGAGCAGCGTTGCCAGTGGTGTCGTATCTCGGCCCTGCGGCAGCGGCCCTTCTCACCGGATCCGTCGTGGTCGAGACGATCTTCGGCCTTCCCGGCATCGGCCGCTATTTCGTCGAGGGCGCGCTCAACCGCGACTACACGCTCGTCATGGGCACGGTCGTGGTCATCGCCGTCTTCGTCCTCCTGTTCAACCTCGTGGTCGATATCCTCTACGCGATCATCGATCCGCGCATTCGCTACGATTGAGATCGGCCATGGCTGAAGGCGCTGTCGTTCCCACAGAATTCACGACCGGTCCCATCGTCGGGCGCTCCCTCTGGGGCGAGGCGCGCGTGCGGCTGGTCCGCAACAAGGCAGCCCTCACCAGCATCATCGTGCTGGGACTGGTGGCGATTGTCTGCATCATCGGGCCGTTCTTCACGGGCCATCCGTTCGACCGCGTCTATCCGGATTATGTGCGCGCGCCTGCGAGCCTTGCGGCCTATCCGACGCCGGATCAGGTCGCGCCGGCGATCGAGCGGATCGGCGCGCGTATCAGAGCCACGCCCGAGGACGTGACGATCGGCTACGACAGCATCCGGCTCAACCTCGTCAGCCCACGCCCGATCGACGAGCGGCTTCTCGCCTATTTCGAACGCTCCGACCTGTTCGGTCCGGCCAAGGTGGTGGAAAAGCTCGACGACGGCAAAAAGCTCGCCGTGGAGGTGCCGGTCAAACGCATCCGGTTCCTGTTCGGCACCGACGCCAACGGGCGCGACCTGCTGACGCGCACCATGAAAGCCGGCCAGATCTCGCTGGCGATCGGGCTTCTGGCGACCTTCGTGTCGATCGTCATCGGCGTGATCTACGGCGCCACGTCCGGCTATCTCGGAGGGCGCGTCGATCTCGTGATGATGCGCATCGTCGACGTGCTCTACTCGCTGCCGTTCATCTTCTTCGTCATCATGCTGGTGGTGTTCTTCGGCCGCAACTTCATCCTGATGTTCATCGCGGTGGGCGCGGTGGAATGGCTCGACATGGCGCGCATCGTGCGCGGCCAGACTTTGTCGATCAAGCGGCAGGAATACGTGCAGGCGGCCGAAGCGCTCGGCGTTGAGACGCGCGGGATCATCCGCCGTCATGTCATCCCCAACACGCTGGGTCCGGTGGTCGTCTACATGACCCTGCTGGTCCCCAAGGTGATCCTTTTGGAGAGCTTCCTGTCGTTCCTCGGCCTTGGCGTGCAGGAACCGGCCACAAGTCTCGGCGTGCTGATTTCGGAGGGCGCCAAGAACATCCAGGGGGCAACCTGGATGCTGCTCTATCCATCGCTGACCCTCGTGACGATCCTGTTCTGCCTCAACTTCATCGGCGACGGCTTGCGCGACGCCCTCGACCCGAAGGACCGCTGACATGGCCGAACCCGTCCTCACGGTCCGCAACCTGAATGTCCGCTTCCGCACGGGCGACGGAATCCTTCATGCGGTGAAGGGCATCGATCTCGACGTCGAGGCGGGCGAAACCGTCGCCATCGTTGGCGAATCCGGCTCCGGCAAGAGCCAGACCATGATGTCGGTGATGGGCCTGCTCGCCTCCAATGGCTGGGCCGAAGGCTCGGTGAAGTATCGCGGCGAGGAGCTCGTCGGCCTTTCTCCCGACAAGCTCAACCGCTATCGCGGCTCGAAGCTGACGATGATTTTCCAGGAGCCGATGACCTCGCTCGATCCGCTCTACCGGATCGGCGACCAGATCGCCCTGCCGCTCACCACCCATGGCCGCATGAGCAAGGCCAAGGCGCGCGAACGCGCCATCGAACTGCTTGAGCTGGTGCGCATTCCGGAGCCGGCGCGGCGGATCGATTCCTACCCGCATGAAATGTCGGGCGGCCAGCGCCAGCGCGTGATGATCGCCATGGCGCTTGCCAACAATCCCGATGTGCTGATCGCGGACGAACCGACAACCGCGCTCGACGTGACTGTCCAGGCGCAGATTCTGGAATTGCTGGCTGACCTGCAGAAGCGTCTCGGCATGTCGATCGTGTTCATCACCCACGATCTCGGCATCGTCCGCCGCTTCGCCGACCGCACCTATGTGATGAAGCGCGGCGAGGTCGTGGAAAGCGGCCAGACGGCGGATATCTTTGCCGAACCCAAGCACGCCTATACGCGCATGCTCATCGATGCCGAACCCACCGGCCGCAAGGATCCCGTCTCGCAAGGCGCACCGATGGTGATCGAGGCCAAGGACATGACAGTCACGTTCGGCCTGAAGAAAACGCTGTTCAGCAAGGCGGGCCACATGGTGCGCGCGGTCGATGGGGTGAGCCTGTCGGTGCGCGCCGGCGAGACCGTCGGCGTCGTGGGCGAATCCGGCTCTGGCAAATCCACTCTGGGCCGGGCGATCCTGCGCCTGCTGCCGGCCGGCGGCATCGTGCGTTTCGAGGACCGGGACCTGATGCCGCTTGATCGCGCCGGCATGCGCCCGCTGCGGCGGCATCTGCAACTGGTGTTCCAGGATCCCTTCGGTTCGCTCTCGCCGCGCATGACGGCGGGCGAGATCGTCACGGAGGGTCTTCTCGTCCACGAGCCGCGCATCACCCGCAAGGAGCGTGACCGTCGCGCCGCGCAAGCCTTCGACGAGGTGAGGCTCGACCCCGCCTGGCGCAACCGTTTTCCGCACGAATTCTCGGGTGGCCAGCGCCAGCGGATCGCCATCGCGCGGGCGATGATCCTGCATCCCAAGCTCGTGGTGCTGGATGAGCCTACATCGGCCCTCGACCGGTCGGTGCAGAAGGAAATCGTCGATCTGCTGCGCGATCTACAGACCGCCCACGGCCTCGCCTACGTGTTCATCAGCCACGACCTCGCGGTCGTCCGCGCGCTCTCGGACGAGATCATGGTGATGAAGAATGGCAAGGTGGTCGAGCGCGGCAACGCGGAGGCGATCTTCGAAAAGCCCAAGCAGACCTACACACAGGACCTGATCGCCGCCGCTTTCCTGCGCGGGCTGGAAGAAACCAAGCCCGGCGCGATGGGGACCCCACTTTCGAACTGACCGGACCGCCGGCGTTTCAGACGAACGGCGCTTCGATCCCCTCGACGCGCAGGGTCTCCTGAACGGCGGGTCGCGCGGCAACGCGTGCGGCCAGGGCTGCCAGATTGGGGAGCGTGCGCGGCGGCCGTGGCATCCCCCGTCCCCAGCGCATCAGCGTGAAGAGCAGCAGATCGGCAGCCGAGAACCGCTCGCCCAGCAACCACGGCTTGTCACCCAGTTCGCGGGAGATCACGTCGAACATGCGATTGAGCCGTTGGCCGGCTGCCGTCTTCACGCTCTCTGTGGCGGCCTCGTCGGCCACATGCTGATGGGGATAGAACCAGGCCCTGAACTCCGCCTGCGGCGTGTTGCTGAGATGGATCATCCACTTGTAGAATTCGCTGCGCTCCGGCGTGCCGATGGCCGGTGCCAGTTCGGCTTGCGGAAAGCGGTCGGCGAGATGCATGGCGATGGCCGCTGTCTCATACAGCACCTGACCGTCATCGACCAGGACAGGAATGCGGCCGCTGGGATTGAGCTTGAGATAGTCCGGGCTACTCTGAGCATTCTGCGCCCGGTCCACGAGGCGCAACTCGAAGGGCGTGCCGATCTCGCGCAACATCATGTGCGGCACGAGGCTGGCATTGCCGGGATAGTAGTAGAGCGCGATCATCGGAGTGCCTTTTCACGACGTGATTGACACGTCTTGCTAGGATGACCCGAGAGAACCGTAAAGCTGCAATTTCGGAGGGGTCTTCCTTTTGACGCGGCAGGCCCTATCGTCCTGTCGATCATCCAGGCCGCAGCGCACCTGCAATTGCGACGGCCTTCAAGCGAAAAGAAAGGGCCGCTATGGCCAATCAGGTTCGGGAACTCATCGAGAAGCTTCGCGTCAAGCCAGGCGACAAGGTCAAGCTGAAGGCCAGCGACGCCGATGGCGATGGATTGTTCAAGGATGAGGCCGACACCAAGGCCGAAACCTTGAAGATCGCCGCTCAGGTGAACGAGTTGCAGGATCGTCTCTATGCGGAGCGTCAGCGGTCGCTGCTGGTGGTTTTGCAGGGAATGGACACGTCCGGCAAGGACGGGACCATCCGCAGCGTTTTCAACACCACAGGGCCGATCGGAATTGCAGTCACGGCCTTCGGCCGCCCATCCGAGCGGGAACTGGCGCACGACTATCTCTGGCGCGTTCATGCGGCCTGCCCGCGACGCGGCACGATCGGCATCTTCAACAGGTCGCATTACGAGGACGTGCTGGTTCCGCGCGCCCACAAGCTGTTGCCGAAGTCGACGATCGACGAGCGCTACGGACAGATCAACGCCTTCGAGAAGATGCTGACGGAGAACGGCACGGTCGTGCTGAAATTCATGCTGCACATCTCCGCCGACAAGCAGGCCGAACGGCTCCAGGAACGCCTCGACGAACGCGAGAAGAACTGGAAGTTCAACCCGGCCGATCTGGAGGACCGCGCCCTGTGGGAGGATTTCGAGGAGGCGTACGAGACGCTTCTTGAGAAGTGCTCGACAGAGGAAGCCCCATGGTACGTTATCCCGGCGGATCACAAATGGGTGCGCAACGCCGCCGTCGGGCACATCGTCAAGGCGACCCTCGAGGACATGGATCCGAAGTATCCCAAGCCTGACTGGAAACCCTCCGACTTCAAGGTCGTTTGACGCATCAACCCTATTGCAGTGCAACAGAACCGGGGCTGGGGACTTGCGAACGCTCCTCATGAGCGCGACAATACGGCTATGAAAAGCATCCTCGTCCCGATTGAAGATCACGGCGTCATCGAGTCCGTCCTCGACACCGCCCTCCTCCTTGGCCAGACCTTCGATAGCTACATCGAAGGGCTTGCCATCACGCCCGATTACCCGGTCGTTCTGCCGGTTGACATCGCCATCGGCGTCCCCTCGCCGATCACCCCCGAGAACCGCCAGGAAATGGCCACTGCCTGCCGGGAGCGCTTCGAAGGCTTCATGCTGAAGAACAGCGTCCCTCGCTCGACCGCCGGCGTGCCCGGCCTGAGTTTCGGCTGGCGGCAGGACGGCCTCAACGAGGACGCTTTCATGGGCGCCTACGGCCGCGTTTTTGACGTTACGGTCCTGGGGCGTCCCGATGGAACCAACGGCCACACCCGGCTGTCGACGGTCGAATCCGCGCTCTTCGAGACCGGCCGGCCCGTCATGATCGCGCCTCCGATCGCCCCCAAGACCATCGGCCGGACCATCGTCATCGCCTGGAACCGCAGCACGGAGACGGCGCGTGCCGTGCTCGGATCGCTGCCCTTCCTCGTCAACGCCGGGCGCGTCGTCGTCCTTGAACTCGATGGCTGGGGCGTGCCAGGCCCATCGGCGTCCGAGCTGGTTCGCTCGCTCTCCATGCACGGCGTGCGCGCCGAGGCCATCACCGGCGCCGATCCCTCCAACAAGGCAGGAGATGCGATCCTCAAGGAGAGCGCGGCGCTTGGCTGCGATCTGCTGGTCAAGGGCGCCTATACCCAGAGCCGGTTGCGCCAGATGTTCTTTGGAGGAGCGACCAGCCACATCCTTGGCAACACCACGATTCCCGTACTGATGGCCCACTGATCCATTCTTGCGGCTTGGCGGTCTCGGGGGACAACCTGCGGCCGGCCATGGACCTTTTCCCGAGGGGGCGATAGGCGCAGGGCACCCGTTGGCCTAAGAGTCCTGTCCATGTCGTCTGCCGCGCGCGCCACCGTTCGTCGCCCCAGCCGCGCCGCCCTTGCGCCGCGCCGGCAGGGCCGCGCGCGATGAATCGCCCGCGGATCGTCCGGTCCGGCGCGATGTTCGGCATCGGGCTGATGCTGCTTGGCATCTTCCTGTTTGCCGTCAACGACGTGATGGGAAAGTGGCTCGTCGCCACCTATTCGGTCGGTCAGGTCCTGCTCCTGCGCAGCGCGGCGGCCCTCGTCGTTCTGCTGCCCATCATCAGACGCCAGAACGTGCCTCTGGCCGTACCGCCGAGGCCGGGTCTGCACTGTGTGCGCATCTGCCTGTCCACGCTGGAGGTCGCCTCGTTCTATGCGGCCGTGACCTACCTGCCGCTTGCGGACGTGATGACCTATTATCTTGCTGGCCCGATCTATGTGGCGGCCTTCGCGTATGTCCTGCTGGGCGAGAAACTCGATGCACCGCGGATCGTCGCCATCGCCGTCGGATTTGTCGGAGTGGTGGTGGCACTTCGTCCGTCGGTCGCCACCATCACTTTGCCGGCGCTCATCGCGCTGGGCGGCAGCGTGTTCTACGCGTTGCTGATGATCACCACGCGCCAGTTGCGCGACACGCCCGATGCGACGCTCGTGCTGGGACAGATCATCGGCGCATTGCTGTTCGGTGCGGTTGCGGCGCCATTTGCCTGGGTGTGGCCGTCCGCGCTCGATCTGTCCGCGCTGTTCCTGTTGGGGGTCGTGTCGATGGCAGGCCACATGTGCGTCAACCGATCGCTTAAACTCGCTCCGGCATCGGTGGTCGCGCCCTATCAATACACGCTGATCGTCTGGGCCATCGTGCTGGGGTATCTGGCATTCGGCGATATCGTCGAGATGGGGACCCTTGTGGGCGCGGGGATCATCTGCGGCGCCGGTCTCGTTCTGCTGGTGCTGGAACGCAGCGCCGCCAATCGCGGCCGGGTCCGACGGGATATCGAGCCCCCCATCCTGCCCGAACTGTAGGTCCCCTTTGGTCATCGCCCGGGCCGCCGCATCATCACAGAGTCGTGCTTGACAGCGGCCGGACCGGTGGCCCCAATAACGTCACAAAAACGCGAGGAAACCCATGCGCCGCATTCTTACAGCAGCCGCCGCAACGGCAGGCATTCTTCTGGCATCGGGGGCCGTGGCCCAGGACATCAAGATCGCGTTGATCGCCGGCAAGACCGGCGCACTCGAGGCCTATGCCAAGCAGACCGAAGCGGGCTTCATGATGGGGCTCGAATACCTCACCAAAGGCACCATGAGCTGGAAGGGCCGCAAGATCAGCGTGATCGTGAAGGACGATCAGCTCAAGGCCGATCTGGCCAAGACCCTGCTGGAGCAAGCTTATAACGACGACAAGGTCGATCTCGCTATCGGCACGACCTCGTCGGCCGCAGCCCTCGCGATGCTGCCGGTCGCGGAAGAGAACGGCAAGGTGCTGATCGTGGAACCGGCGGTGGCCGACGCCATCACGGGCGAGAAGTGGAATCGCTTCATTTTCCGCACCGCCCGCAACTCGACGCAGGACGCCTACGGCGCCGCCGCCGCGATCCCGTCGAGCGGCGAGGTCAGCGTCGCGACGCTTGCGCAGGATTACGCCTTCGGCCGCGATGGTGTTGCGGCGGTCAAGAACGCCCTGAAGGAGATTCGCCCCAACGCGAAGGTGGTCTTCGAGGAGTACACCCCGCAGAACGCCACCGATTTCACCGCGTCCGCACAACGTCTCTTCGATGCCCTGAAAGACAAGCCCGGCAAAAAAATCATCACCATCATCTGGGCGGGGCAGCACCCGCTGCCGAAGATCGCCGACCTCAAGCCCGAGCGCTACGGCATCGAGATCGCCCCCGGCGGCAACATTCTGCCGGCGATGCAGATCTACAAGAACTATCCCGGCATGGAAGGCGCGATTTACTATTACCATGCCTTCCCCAAGAACCCGATGAACGATTGGCTTGTGAGCGAGCATCAGAAGCGCTTCAACACGCCGCCGGATTTCTTCACTGCGGGTGGTTTTGCGGCAGCCTCCGCAGCGCTGACCGCCATCGACAAGGCAGGCGGCACGGACACCGAGAAACTCATCGCCGCCATGGAAGGCATGAGCTTCGACACGCCCAAGGGGCCAATGACCTTCCGCAAGGAAGACCATCAGGCGCTGCAGGTCATGTACCATTTCAAGGTCAAGGCCGACGGCAAGGATTCCAACGACCTGCTGGATCTCGTGGACATTATCCCGGCCGACAAGTTGCCGATTCCGGTGCGCAACAAGCGCTGACCGGAACGTGGCCGATCCGATCATCGTGAAGCCCGCGCTGGAGACGCGCGGGCTGACCATCCGCTTCGGCGGCCACGTCGCCGTCAACGACGTGTCGTGCGGATTCGCGCCCGGAACCCTCACGGCGATTGTCGGGCCCAACGGCGCGGGAAAGACCACCTACTTCAACCTGATTTCGGGACAATTGCGCGCGAGCGCCGGGCAGGTGCTGGTCGATGGGCAGGACGTAACGAACCTGCCGGCCTCCGCGCGCACCCGCCGCGGTCTCGGCCGTGCGTTTCAGTTGACCAATCTCTTCCCGCAACTGTCAGCGCTTGAGAATGTCCGTCTGGCCGTGCAGAGCAGCGCCGCTGCGGGCTGGTCGATGCTGACGGTGTGGAACAGCCGTCGCGATCTCATTGAGAAGGCGGAGGCCGTGCTCGAACGCGTAAGGCTTTCCGATAAGCGCCACGTGACGCCGGCGGCGCTGTCCCACGGGGACCAGCGCAAGCTTGAAGTGGCGCTTCTGATCGCGATGGAACCGACAGTCTTCATGTTCGACGAGCCGACTGCCGGCATGAGCGTCGACGAGGTGCCGACGATCCTCGATCTCATCCAGGATATCAAACGGCAGGGCCATGCCACGGTGCTGCTGGTCGAGCACAAGATGGACGTCGTGCGCTCGCTCGCCGACCGCATCGTCGTGCTGCACAATGGCGCGCTGGTGGCGGATGGCGAGCCCGCCAGCGTGATCGCCTCACCGATTGTGCAGGAGGCCTATCTCGGCGTGGAGGTCTCCCATGCCTGAGCCGCTGCTGCAGCTGGAAGGCGTCCACACCCATATCGGTCCCTATCACATACTCCACGGGGTCGATTGCGCCGTGCCGCAGGGCGGTTTGACGGTTCTGCTCGGCCGCAATGGCGCGGGCAAGACCACGACGCTTCGCACGATCATGGGCCTGTGGCAGGCCTCGTCCGGCCGCATCCGCTTCGGCGGCGCCGATATCGCCCGCATGGCGACACCCGACATTGCCCGCACGGGCATCGCCTATGTGCCGGAATCCATGGCCATCTTCACCGATCTCACCGTGCGCGAGAACATCGTGCTGGCGGCCCGCAGCGGTCCGGTGGATTCAGCGCGCCTCGACTGGATGCTCGGCCTGTTTCCGGCGCTGAAGAAATTCTGGAACCTGCCGGCCGGCTATCTGTCCGGTGGACAGAAGCAGATGCTGGCGATCACCCGCGCCATCGCCGAGCCGCGCCGTCTCCTGCTCGTCGACGAACCGACCAAGGGTCTTGCGCCGGTGATGATCCGCAGCATGATCGAGGCTTTCCGGGCGTTGAAGCAGTCCGGCGAGACGATCCTGCTGGTCGAGCAGAATTTTCACGCGGCGTCAGCCTTGGGCGACCACGTGCTTGTCATGGATGACGGGAAGATCGTCCATGCGGGCGCCATGGGCGCGCTCGTCGCTGATCGCTCGCTGCAACAGCGCCTGCTCGGACTCAGCCTGGACGCCCATCAATGAGCGAATTCCCCTCGATCACGACCGAACAGGCACAGACGCCCTTGCCCCGCAGCAAGACTGACTGGCTGCCGCTCCTGCTCGTCCCGGCCCTCGCGCTCCTCGCCCTGCCCTTCGTCGGCAATCCCTCGTCATGGGTGACGTTGACCGTGGCGGGGCTCGCGATGGGCATGATGATTTTTCTCATGGCGTCCGGCCTCACGCTGGTGTTCGGCCTGATGGACATCATCAATTTCGGTCACGGCGTCTTTATTTCACTCGGCGCCTACGCCACGCTGATCGTGCTCGGTCCGCTCGCCGCATGGGGAAAGGCGGATTCGCTCGCCCTCAATCTCGGATTGATGGGTCTGTGCATTCTCGTCGCCATGGCGCTCACGGCCATCGTCGGAGCGCTGTTCGAGCGCATCATCGTGCGCCCGGTCTACGGCAACCACTTGAAGCAGATCCTCGTCACCATGGGCGGCCTTATCGTTACCGAGCAACTGATCCACGCGATCTGGGGCGCGTCGCCGATCCCCATCGCATTGCCCGAAACCCTGCGCGGAGCCTATGTGGTCGGCGATATCGTCATGGAGCGCTACCGGGTCTTCGCGGTCGTCATCGGGCTTGCGGTCTTCGGCGGCATGCAGCTCCTCCTCAACCGGACGCGGATCGGCCTGCTGATCAGGGCCGGAGTCGAGAACCCCGAGATGGTCGAAGCGCTCGGCTACCGAATTCGTCGTCTGTTCGTCAGCGTCTTCGTCGCCGGCTCGGCGCTTGCCGGACTGGGCGGGGTGATGTGGGCCTTCTACCGGCAGACTCTCACGGCCGGCATGGGCATGGAGGTGATGGTGCTGGTCTTCATCGTCATCATCATCGGCGGACTCGGCTCGGTCGGTGGGTGCTTCGTCGGCTCGGTGCTTGTGGCGCTCGTGGCCAATTACGTCGGCTTCCTCGCGCCCAAACTGGCGCTCGTGTCCAACATCCTCGTGATGGCCCTGGTGCTGGTCTGGCGCCCCGAGGGCCTGTTTCCCGTGGCGCGCCGATGAAACCCGCTTTCCTTGCGTCCGCGCAGCCAGAGGACACTGGTCCGTCGAACGGCCTTCTGCTGCGCCTGCTGTCGTCCGATGGTCCCCGCTCGCGGGCGCTCGCGGCCCTGTTGGTGGTGATCGTCCTTGGCCTTGCAGCAACGCCATTCCTGTTTGGCGGCAGCCAGCCGCTCGGGACCGCCGCCAAGATCTGCGTGTTTATCGCGCTCGCCGCCAGCTACGACGTTCTCCTCGGCTATACGGGGATCGTCTCCTTCGCCCACACGATGTTCTTTGGCATCGGGGGCTATGGGGTGGCCATCGCACTCGACCGCCTCGGTCCCACCTGGACCTCGGTGGGCTTAGGTCTGTTGGGAGCGCTCGCCCTCTCGGCAGCGCTCGCCGCAGCCATCGGACTGCTCTCGTTGCGGGTGCGGGCGATCTTCTTTTCCATGATCACGCTGGCAGTGGCATCGGCGGCCGCCGTGCTGGCCTCGCAGATGTCGACGATCACCGGCGGCGAGGACGGCCTGTCGTTTCAATTGCCGCACCAGCTCCGTCCGGCCTTCCGGCTTTTCGCCGAGCCCGTGCTGGGCCTGTCGATCAACGGCCGCGTGCTTGCCTATTTTCTCGTCTTCTTCGCGGCACTTGCGGTCTTTCTTGTCCTGCTGCGCATCGTGAATTCGCCGTTTGGACGGGTTCTTCAGGCGATCCGGGAAAACGAATTCCGGGCGGAGGCTCTGGGTTATCGGGTGGTCGCCTACAGGACTGCCGCGTCGGTCATAGCGGCGCTGGCAGCCACCATCGCCGGCGGCCTCCTTGCCCTGTGGCTGCGCTATAACGGCCCCGACACCACTCTGTCCTTCTCAATCATGATCGACATTCTGCTGATGGTGGTCATCGGCGGCATGGGAACGCTCTATGGCGCCGTCATCGGCGCGACCCTGTTCGTGCTTGCGCAGAGCTACCTGCAGGTGCTCATGGGTTGGGCCAACACCGCGCTGACCGGCGTTCCGGTCCTGCCCGATCTGGTTCACCCTGATCGCTGGCTGCTGTGGCTCGGCGCCCTTTTCATCATCAGCGTTTACGCGTTTCCGGGCGGCATTGTCGGACATCTGCGTCGGCGCCACTGAGCCAACCGGCCGCGAACAAACTGCGACCTCATTCGTTCTTGTGTCACAGCAACGAGGGAATGCACGCCATGAGCAGGGCTTTCGTGCGTGAGGTTGAGGGTGGCGAGGCCTTCGAAGAGCTTCCAGACCGCCCCATCAGCGCCCATTCGAACCTCGTGACGCAGGCGGGTCTCACGCGCATCGATGCTGAGATTGTTGCCATCGCGGCCCGCCTCTCGCAGGCTCAGGCGCAGCAGGACCGGGCCGAGATCGCCAGATCCTCGCGCGACCTTCGTTACTGGTCGCATCGCCGCGCGACCGCAGAGGTCGTCCCCGACCCCCTCGATCACACCCAGGTGCGCTTCGGAGCAACTGTCTCGTTCGTGCGAGAGGATGGCCGACGCCAGACCTATCGGATCGTGGGCGAGGATGAGGCCGATCCCGCTGCCGGGACGATTTCGTATGTGTCGCCGCTGGCTCAGGCATTGATGGGGAAAGGCGTCGACGATACGGCGATGCTGGGCCACGGGGAAGCTGTGATCACCGCGATCCAATGACAGCCGCGCTGGGGCGCTCTCAGGCGCTCGCCTTCTGGCCGGCCTCGTCGTCCTTGAGCGGAAAGACCCTGGTCCGGCTCTCGTCCGGTGGTGAGGATGTGTCCGGCACGAACAGTGCATCGCGCAGCATCAGGTCGATGTCCTTCTGCACTTGCAGGAAGATCTCCCAGCTCGAGGTTGCGATCAGCGCGCGGATTTCGGCCTTCGGTTTCTCTTCCTGGCCCTCGCGCAGGCGCACTTCCAGCGTGCCGGGCAGGATCATCGTATGCGGGCCGACGAGCGCCTCGAGCCCCTCCACTTCGCGGCGGATGCTGAGGCTGTCCGTCGACCGCAGGGCGACGGTGCGGTTGTAGGGCATGCTGTCGCGGTTCGTCAGGTTGATGATGTTCAGATTGACGAAGGTGGCATTGGGAATGGTGATCAGCGAACGGTCGAGGCCCCGGATGCGGGTCGACCGGATTCCGATCTCCTGCACGCGACCCTCTAGATTTCCAACGCGGCACAGGTCCCCGACACGGACGGGTCTGTCAGCATAGAGAATCAGGCCACCGATGAAATTCTCAAGCGTCGGCTTGGCTGCGAGCGCCACCGCCAGGCCGCCGACACCGAGACCGGCCAATAGGCCTGCCAGCGGAAGACCAAGATAGGATGCGCCGTAGATCAGCAGGGCGATCGCGCAGCCGATGCCGCCGATGCGGACAGCGGCACGCGCCAGATGTGCATCGATGCTCTCGGACTTGCGAAACGTCAGTTTGTTGGCCAGCGCTCCCGAGAATTTCAGGATGCCCCATACCGCCGCCAGATAGGCGATCGCCTCGGCAATGGCTTCGACCACGTCGTTGACCATTCCCGTCAGATTGATCTGAAAGTCGGTGACGTAGGTGATCATCATGGCCGCCACCATGACGGAACCGGGAACGAGGATGCTCGCTGTCAGCGAGGACGGCCAATCAGGGGAGAGCGACCGCGCGCGCGACAGACGCCACACGCCGGTGACGAGCCCGACGGCGATCGCGATCGTCAGGAAAAGGCCAATCCACTGCCAGACCGCCTGGCCCTGCACTTCGCTGCGAAAGGGGGCGGGAAGCATCTCGATCAGGGCGAACCATTTCGGCGGCAACAGATAGCCGGGCGACTGGCTGAAGAAGCCATAGAAATCCCCCGTCGAGCCGTCCGTGTTCGGCTCATCGCGGATCAACTGATAGTACTGGGGAAGCTGGGCGACGGTATGGCTCGAGAACAGGTACTCGCCCGCCCTTGGGCCGTCGAGGATCCGCGCGATGCGGATTTCGGTTCCGGGCACTGTCCAGCTCGGCAGGGCGTGTCCATCCCCGTCGAGGGCAGGAATGGAATCCGGTGCCGGGAGCGGCAAGCGATCGAGAATTTCCTTCAGCAGCAACGTTGCCTCAAGCCGGCGATGCTCGAGCTCGACCGGCGGAACGTTGCTCAGATCGAGCGTGCGCGCGGCGCGCGCCAACAGGGTCTCGGCTTCCTTGACCTTGTCCTTCACCTCCTTGCTCCACGTCAGGCCCGGCTCCGATGTGTTTTGTCGATAGGCCTCCATCAGCAAAGCGGCCGCCTGGGCCGTATGGGCGCGGAAGCCCTCGATCGTCGCCCGGGGCGTGGAGGTCTCGGCCGGTGCGAGATACCGGAGGTTTCCGAGTGCCGGGGGCGTGGCAAGGAATTGCAGGGCGACGAACAGCCCCATGAGGACCACGCAGATAATCGGCATGCCTGCGTCCATGATCAGCTTGCGGCGGGACAATCTCATAGGGGCTTCCTCAGACGCGGAGGCGATGGTGAACGCCGCGTGCACGAGCACAGACCCTGTCCATGGCGCAAAGACATGGCGCGGCCTGCCGTACCGGCGATCAGAAGGACCAAAGACTTACAAGACCGCACAGACTGTGTCACCGCCTCTCTCATAGGAAAAGGTTCTGATGCCTAAAAAGAAGGACTATTTGACCCCGATCACATTTTGTTTCCCGGACCTTAAACATCTGTTCAGGCTCGCCGCGGCGCAGTATTTTGAAAAGCTGTTGCTGTTTTCAGTCAGCTTCAGACCGCCCGCCTCGCGCCGTTCTTCCCTGTGGATTTTTCAGGAGTGATCCATGACTGAAAAGGAAGTCGATGTCGTTGCGGAAGAATTGGCGCGCCTTGGGGGCATCTCCTGGTATCCCGGCGCCAACACAGACCCGGTTCTGCGTGTCGTCACCGAGCGATACCGGGATCGCGCACGGGCGGCGATCATGGCGCTGGATCGGTATCGTGCCGCCTCGCAGGGCGAGGCCGTCAGTCCTGCCGGCTCGACACCGCAAGCTGCGGGAACGGCCGAGAGGCTGCGGCTCGGCGCCACCGTCATTTACCGCCCCTATGGCGATCGGCGGGCCTATGCGTGCATTGTCGATCAGGTCAGCGACGGGCAGATCCATCTTGTGCCGCAACTCCCCGGCGAAGACGGGTGGGTGCGCTTGCCCGATATGATGACAGACGCAGTTTGCCGTGATCTGCAGGAGCAACGCTTGACCGGCTGTGCGGCTCTTGGGTTCTTTTCTGCCACGTCCGAGACCCAGCACCAGGACGGAACGCCGCGCTGACCGTTTGCGCACCGCATGATCGACGGAACGATCCTGGCTAAATCATGAGGTGCGACCCGCGCTCTTCACACTATGCCGACGCGGAGAGCCGGAGGTTCCCATGATCTGGACTATCGACCCCCTGATCGCCCTCGGCGTCGTAGCAGCCACAGCGGCGACAGATGCCGCCTATGTGTTCTTCAACGCAGCGGTCGTGTCGCGGCAGCGCTGGCGCGCCGCCAACTGGAGTTCGATCTGGTACCTGCTGTCGGCTTTCGCGGTCATCAGCTACACGGAGCACGCCATCTACGTGCTGTTCGCAGCCCTGGGATCTTGGCTCGGAGCGTTCGCGTCAGTAACCTGGCTGATCCGGCCCGTTCGTCCTGGCGGCGTCACGTAAACCGTCTAGACCTTCTTCAGGAAACAGGTCTTGAGCACCAGGTTTTTCACCTTCTCGACGCGGCCTTCGATCTCCTCGGGGTTGGACGTCAGGTGGATGTTCTTGACGAGCGTTCCGCGCTTGAGCGTCACAGACGTTCCCTTGACCTTCAGATCCTTGATGATCTGGACGGAATCACCATCCAGCAGGATCGCCCCGTTGCTGTCCTTGACGTCCATGTGGTCCCCCCCTGATATACGGTGTCATCGCATGCGCGATATTCCCCGCGGTGGCAAGCATGGCGCCCTCGTCTCAGCGGGCGTTTGCCGCAGTGAAAAGCAGGAACCACGGGCCTAGACTGGCGTTCTCGTCCGCACGTTGCCCTTGGGTAATGACGCGACTGTCTTTTTAGTCTGTGCTGGCCTGGCGGCGATGAGCGCCGGGTCGTCTCACTGTCCTGTCATTGACGTATCGCACGGCTCCTGCCGCTGGCGCACCCGAGGAGCCGATGCCGCGAGCCCCCCTTCCAGTCCACAGCCGCTACCGGGATTTCGATGCCGCGGAGCTTCGCATGGATGCCATCGTCCATGTGGCAGGCGTCGGCTTTGCCGTGGCGGGCGCCGTGACCCTTCTCGTATCCGCCCTGCACCTTTCCTGGGGAGAATATGCTGCGACCTGGATCTACGCCACGGGTCTGGTTGCCGTGCTGGCGGTCTCTGCGACCTACAACATGTGGCCGGTCTCACGGGTCAAATGGATTTTGCGACGGTTCGACCACTCGGCGATCTACCTTCTCATCGCTGGAACCTACACGCCGTTCCTGATGAGGATAAATGGCGGGGTCGTATCGCCAGGGCTGCTGGCTGGCATCTGGACGACCGCGGCCATCGGCATTGCCCTCAAACTGGCGTTGCCGGGGCGCTTCGACCGTCTGGCCATTCTTCTGTATCTCGCTCTCGGCTGGAGCGGCGTGATGTTTTACGATGTCGTCTTTGCTATTCTTCCCGCCTCGACCATGTGGTGGTTGGCGGCTGGCGGGCTTCTCTACACGGTGGGTGTGATCTTCCACGTCTGGGAACGCCTGCGCTTCCAGAACGCGATCTGGCATGCTTTCGTTCTCACGGCGGCGGCCTGCCACTACGGCGCCGTCATGGACTACATGGTCCTGGCGCGCGCATGAGCACGGAATGCTGAAAAGCCTGCCTTGAACGAGGCCAAGCTTCCTATATAGGATGCGATGCAAACCGTGTTTTTCTAGGGTTTCGAGCACTCTCCGCGGATGCTTGCGGCGATTGCGAGCGGATTTCGGCCCAGCAGCTAGGTAGCCGTGCAAGTGTTGCAGTTCCTCGCTACACGTCAGATCTTTGCCCTCATTGGGCCGGCGGTGCTGCTTGTCTTTGCCGTCACGCTGCTCCTGACGTGGAACGTTGACCGGACCAGACGTCACATCCTGTATTTCTCATCGGCGTTTTTTGCTTACTGCCTTGCCGCAACTGTTCAGATCATCTTCGTGCCCCAGGACGTTGGGCTGAACACGCTTCTATCGGCGCTCCTGTATCTGGCGAGCGCTCTTCTGCTGATCGAGGGACTGGCAATTCGGGCCGGAAGCCGAATTCAACGCGCCTGTTACATCGCGGTTGTGCTGATCGTCATGTCGGCGATCTATTATTACTATTATCTGGACAACGATCTCGTCGCTCGGATTTATGTGATGAACGTCGGTGCAGGGATCATTTTCCTTGCGGCCCTCGCCTGGCTGGACGGACTACGCAAGGGCGCCTTGGCCGATCAGGTCCTCTATTGGGTTTTCGTGCTCTTTGCGCTGCACTTCTTTCCCCGCACGCTGCTCACGATCAACTCGATTACGCCATCACTCGATAATTTTGCGAGATCCTCTTTCTGGCTCGCCCTGCAGATCGTCATGTCCATGTTCGGGGTCATCTTCGGCATCACCCTCCTGGCGACGAGCGCTGCGGACACCATTGCGGACCTTCGCCATGAGAAGGACACCGACTCGCTGACGAGCCTCTTCAACCGGCGCGGCTTCGAGGAACGGGCTAGCCGCCTGATCGCTGAAGGCGAAGGGCAGCGGACATTCATCAGTCTCATCGCCTGCGACATCGATAATTTCAAATCAATCAACGACGGCTACGGGCACCAGGGCGGCGACATGGTGCTGCGATCCTTCGCGCGGATCCTGCGCGAGACCGTGCGCGATTCGGATCTGGTAGCCCGGATCGGCGGGGAGGAATTCGTCGTCATGCTCCCGGAGACCGATGTCGCGGGCGCGCGCGAATGCGCAGAACGCCTGCGCATGAACCTGGAGAAGGCGCGCTTCTCCGCTCTGCCGGCGGCCCGCCTTGTCACTGCGAGCTTCGGGATTGCGGAACAGCATGAAGGCGAGACCATCTGGGAGCTGGTCGCTCGGGCCGACCGGGCGCTTTACGCGGCCAAACGCGGCGGTCGGAACCGGTGTGTCGTCGATGAGGCCCCGGAGACAGATCAGTTTCCCGGCACCTCCTCGTCAGGCCCGCGTACTCTGAGGCTCTAGTCAGCCGACGCTCTCACCAGAAATAGGTAACGCTGTAGGCAAGGATGGCGATCACGACCACGACGGCGACCGTACGTCCGTGCTTTTCGAAATGTTCGTGCAGCGTCATGGCAATCGACTTTCTTGCGGCGGCAGGAGGTTCACGTCTCAGGCTGTCAGCCGTCGTTTTCGGAATTCAGTTGGTCGGGGCGCAAACCCTCGTCAACGTGCATGGTCTGAGTGCGAACACCGGGACCGCCGCCATCGCTGGGCTCGTTTTCGGACAGGAAGACGATCCCGGCATGTTCGAATGCGGCCTGGATTTTGTCAGCTGTCCCGCTGCGCCCCCCAAGGATCCCCTCGGCCGCCTCGATTCGCTTGATGGTCGGTTCCGAAATACCGGAGGCCTCGGCAAGATCGGCCTGGGACCAGCCGAGCAAGGCACGGGCCGCTTTCACCTGTCTGACAGAAACGCTCTTCGTCGGCACGCCGCATCCTTCGCTTGAGACTTTTGGTATCAAGAAAAACAACAGCTGCCAACGGCGCGCCGCCGTGAACTTGACATCCTCGCCTCAGCGGATCGGCGGCGCATACTGGATGCCGCCCATATGCCAGAGCTGGTTCACGCCGCGCGGAATGTCGAGCGCGGATGTGGCGCCGATATTGCGGTCATAGACCTCGCCGTAATTCCCGACACCCCGGATGATCCGCGTCGCCCAGTCAGCCGTCAACCCGAGCTTCGGACCGAAATCACCGTCGCGACCGACGAGGCGTTTCACATCGGGTTTGTCGGATTTGAGCGCCTCGTCGAGGGTCTTCGCGCTCACGCCCAGTTCCTCGGCGTTCAACATGGCGAAATTGACCCATTTGACGAGACCGAACCACTGCATGTCGTCCTGGCGGACGGCCGGGCCGAGGGGTTCCTTGGAGATGATGTCTGGAAGGACCAGGCTGTCGCCAGGCTTGGCAAGCTTGCGACGTTCCGCGTGAAGTTGCGAGGCGTCGCTCGAAATCGCAGTGCAGCGTCCATCCTGATAGGCGGCCGCCGCCTCGGCCGGCGACGACACGACGATGGTCTCGAGCTTCATGCCATTGGCGCTGAAGAAATCTGCGACATTCGCCTGGCTCGTCGTGCCAGCCTGAACACAAACCTTTGCTCCGTCGAGTTCCACCGCAGACGAGATGCCGGCCGATTTCGGGACCAGAAAACCTTGGCCGTCGTAATAAGTGACGCCCGTGAAGACGATACCGAATTCCAGCTCGCGGCCCATGGTCCAGGTCGAGTTGCGCGCCAGGATGTCGATCTTGCCTGATGCGAGGGCCGGAAACCGATCCGCCGCCGACAATTCGACAAACTGCACCTTGGTGGGGTCGTTGAAGATCGCGGCCGCGATAGCCCGGCAAAAATCGACGTCGAAGCCGGTCCATGCTCCCTTGGGATCGGCCACCGAAAATCCGCCAAGGCCCTGGCTGACGCCGCAGATCAAGCTGCCACGATCCTTCACAGCCTTAAGGGTTTGCGCCTCCGCCGCGCTGGCGGAAGCGGCCCATACGGCAAACACGCCGAACAGCGTGCTGCACAGGCTCAGGACGGGTCTGGCTCGAACGGACATGGCTTCCTCGGCAATGGAGATCAGGGGATTTCAGAGTTTGGCGGTGTGTTTAACGATCACTTTGGTACCGACCGGCACGCGCTCGTAGAGATCGGCCACATCGTCGTTGACGAGCCGGAAGCAGCCGGACGAGATCGCATAACCGATGGTCTGGGGCTGATTCGTGCCGTGGATCCGGTAGACCGTCTCGCCGAGGTAAAGCGCCCGCGCGCCCATGGGATTGCCCGGTCCGCCGGCCATGAAGCGGGGAAGATAGGGTTGGCGCTTGATCATCTCCGGCGGCGGGCGCCAATCCGGCCACTCCTGCTTGCGGGTGACCTTCACCAGTCCCGACCACTGAAAACCGTCACGCCCGACCCCGATGCCGTAGCGAAGCGCGCGGTTGTTTCCCTGCACCAGATAAAGGAAGCGCTCTCCCGTATGAACGATGATGGAGCCCGGCGGCTCGGTCGTGCGGAAATAGACGTATTGCCGCTCGAACCCGTCCGGCAACTGCTCGGCCTCCGTCGACGGGACGAAGCCGGGTTGCTCGTCGATATCCAATTCCGGTGCCGACGGCTGAAACGGCCGCGGTGCTTGAGCCTGGACCGGCAAGGCCCAGACAGCCAGCCCCGCCATAATCGCGACAGAGCCAAGAACTTTGCTGATGCGACTAAAGCTGATCATGTCATCCTCGCTGCCATCGTGGTTCGCGCCCGCAGGAAGCCGGGTCGTCAGGTTGCTGGGCGTTGTTTGGGTTTTGCAGGCGCGGCCTTGCCGGCGGCGGCATCGCACCGAACATAAACCATCGTTCCGTAGCGGGCGGTGACATCCGGATCGAGATACTCGATTGTCAGAACCGTCCCGTCGAACGAAGCGACCTCCATGTCCGAGATCTCGCCGGCCACGCCCGGCCGACCGATGAACGTGCGGCCATCGGCGCTCACCTTGACCTGGACTTCGGTGGGCTCGGTCTCATCCGCCATCGTCATGATGACGCCGCCCTGAGACCCTTCCTTGATCACGTAGGCATTGCTGCACTGCGCGCGCGCTTCCTTCAATGTCCGTTCGCGGTCGGTGTCGCGATGATAGGAGGCAAGGCCCCATCGTCCGACCAGCGCCTCGGCCCTGACTTTGGGGGCTGCGCTCGGGGCGGCACCTAACGGCATCAAGGTCTCGGTCGTCGAGCACGCGCTGAGGAGTGCCAGGGACAAGATGATTGTCGCCCCAACCCACCGGCCTGGGCCTTGCTTTGCAACGAAATCTACGCCGTCAGAATGGAGCGCCATGCATCTCTGCTTTCCCTAACGGAAGACAGAATGACCGAAAAGCTTGGCCGAAAGCAATTGATTTGATTTCGGCTCGCACGCCCTGGCGACCTCTGGCACGGACTCGCAGCGTCACTTCCGGCATGGCCTGCAAACCCGATCCTCTTGGCCGAGACGCTGCCGCTGCCCTCACACTGGTGGGATTGGATTATTGCGGATTGAGTCCTGAGCCGATCCGCAGGCAGACGAGGACTTCAACGTAGCTGGGACTTCCGCCGACTTGCGTCTCTGCCGCGCAGCGCGCCCGCAGCGGCGCCGCGAAGCTGCTCCACTGCGCCTCGACCTTCGCGCGGGCATCGTCTTCATCCGCAAGGCATTGCTTCACAGTCTGCTGGGCAACGCCATCCTGAGCCGTCGCATCGGCTTTACAGGTCAACCGGGGGTTGAAGTTGGGCATACCGTCCGCGACCGGCGCGATCAGCGAAGCTGCCAGCGCAAGCGTCGATACCATGGCGAACATTGTATGCTCCTTCAGAAGACGTAGCGTCCGACAAATCAGAATCGCGATCTGCGCAGAATAAAAGCTTGGCTGCTCGGTCGCAATCTTTTCATTCCCTCATCGCTCGGACGCAAGTGGTGACACTGGGATCTAAACGACGCCCGGCACGCTCGCTGATCCCAACACCTTTCGTTTGATAAACGCGGAAAGCCCACGCCTCGGCCGTCGAGGCCCTCAAGGCCGTGCGGTCCCGCGACACGCGGCCCACGAGCATTCTCTCCGGTTGTGAGCCGCCCCTTTTTGCAGATCGGCTCTGCCGCCGAGAACCCTTGACGACAAATGGGCGCCCCTTGCACGTTTATTCAGGACACTGACAGCTGACGGGCTATATCCAACTGTGCTCATGGTGCTCCCCGCAGGCGGGCGCGACCCTCTGTCGGAGACCCGCAGATGACCCTTCGGACGCGATTGTCGTCCCTGCCGCGCCTGCGCAAGCCCACCGGGTCCTTCCGCCTGGTCGGCCTATCCATCGTCGTTGGTGTGGCCACGGGTGTCATGGTGGCCGCGGTCCAGCAGTTCGTCGTCTTCGCGCAGCGGGCTACCCTCGGGTTCGCCGCGGAACGGCGGATCGCCCTGCCGGATCACGCCTCCTTCGTCAGGATCGCGTTAGCGCTTGCTTGCGGCGCGCTGCTGGTCACCGTCGTCTCGCGCTTGCTCTCACGCTGGAAAACGAAGGACCCCATCGACGCGGTCGAAGCCAATGCCCTGAGCGGGGGCAGCATGAGCTGGTACGACGCAACGGGCGTCGTCATTCCCATCCTGGCATCCGTGAGCTTTGGCGCCTCCGTCGGGATCGAGGCCGCGGTGACCCAGCTTGGCGCTGTCCTTGCAAGTCTTCTAGGGCGCCGGTTGAAAAAGCCGCGTTCGGACCTGCGTCTGCTCGTGGGCGTCGGCGCGGCGGCTGCCATCTCGGCTGCCTACCGGGCGCCGATCGCCGGCATGCTCTATGCATACGAAGTGGTGCTCGGGAGCTATTCCAAACGCACACTGGCACCGGTGGGCGTCGGTGCGATCGCGGCTGTTCTGACCGTCTGGCTCCTGCTCGGACAGGACAAGCCCTTCAGCCTGGACACCGGAACCCGCACGCTCTGGTCGGACTACCCGCTCGCCGTGGCGGTGGGCGTCGTCTCGGCTTTCGTGGGCATCCTCGTCATGCTGCTCGTTTCGGGGACGGAACGGCTGATGAAGCATTTCGTACGCGACGAGACCCTGCGCCGGCTTCTGGCTGCGGGCCTGCTCACCGTCCTGTCGATGCGTTTTCCGGCCGTTCTCGGGAGTGGCCACGCGGCGATCGAACACGCCGTGAACGGCGACATTGCGGGGCGGCACGCGCTCGGCCTTCTCGGCGCCAAGGGTCTGGCATCGGCAGCGAGCCTTGGGGCCGGATTCCGAGGCGGACTCTTTGGTGCCTCGTTGATGATTGGTGCATTGCTCGGACAGGTCATCGCGTGGGTGAGCGCGTTCATCCCAGGCGCGCCGGTCTGGAGTCCTGCCCTCTGTGCCGTCATCGGCATGGCGTCGGTCGGCGCAAGCATCATCGGCAGCCCGCTGGCGATGATCTTTCTCGTTCTTGAAACGACCGGCGATTTCGACGCCACCATCGTCGTGGCCATCGGGGCCGTCACCGCGTCGTTCCTCACGGACCGGCTGTTCGGCTATTCGTTCGCCACCTGGCGCTTCCAGCAGCGCGGGCTTGCCATTGAGGGCGGGCACGACGTGACCCGCCTGGAGGCCGCCGGCATCGGCGAGATCGTGCGCCCGCCCAAGCGAACCGTCGCGGCCAATGCGAGCCTGGAAGACGTGCGGCGCGCCGTCTCGACGGCCGGCGCTCGAGGGACGGCGGTCTACGGGCTCGATGGATTGTTCGTCGGACTCATCGACCCACGCCTGGTGGAGGCGGTTGAAGAGGAATTCGACGGCCTGCCAATTGTCGCGGCCGAACTCGTCTATGAATCGACCCCAATCGTTACGACCCGCACCACGCTGGCTGAAGTGGTCGATGTGTTTCGGCTGGATGACCGGGCGACGCTTGCGGTCGTCAGTCCGGACGACCGCAACAGCCTCGCAGGCTGCGTGCGTGCGCGGGACGCCTTCGCGCTTGCCTCCTCGCTCCTCGACGCGCAGCGGCGGGACGATCTGGGCGTCGGTGGATTGCGGTGATCGCAGGGATCGCGAGGCCGCTCAAAACCTGTGCAGATAACCCATGATGCTTTCGCGCACATTGTCGATATGACGGCGCATGGCTGCCTCGGCGGCGGGAGCGTCGGCGGCCAGAACCGCGTCGATGATGGCGATATGCTCCTGGCATCCCGGAACGAATCGCCCGGGAAGCCGCCCCTTGTCGAACACCTTCGTGCGCAGCCGAAGATCCTGCACAAACTGAGTGAGCAACTTAGATCCTGACAGCTCGGCGATGGTGGTATGGAGGCGGTCGTCAATGGCGATGTGATCTTCAGTGGTCGGCTGTTCACCGGCAAGAAACGACACCAGCCGCTCCCTGATCGCCCGCAGATCGCCGGACTGCCCGGAGCCGGCGGCGCGGCCGGCTGCCTCAACCTCGAGAAGCCGTCGCAGATGAAGAATCTCGACGAAATCCTCGACCGAGAGCCGCCGCACGACGGGCGTTAACCCTGAGACGCGCGAGACCAGCCCCTCGCTGATGAGTTGCGCCAGCGCCTCGCGGATCGGCGTCCGCGAAACCCCGATCCTGGCCGCCAGCATGGTTTCCTGCAACGGCGTCCCGGCTGGGAAACTGCCATCGAGGATCAACTCGCGCAGACGCTGGTAGGCCACCTGCCCCCGTGTCGACGTGACCGCATGCGCGTCCATAGCTGTCTCCATTCGAATCCTTCTATCCCATGCATGGCATTGATGGGAAACCGCACAGGATTGCATACGAAGTGCGGCTTGCGCGGCCATATACTATCTGTATACAGTGGCCAATGCATCATCATTCTTATAGGCGTGGAGATCGTCGATGAGTGTATACGATCTCGTCGTTCGGGGCGGCTCTGTCGCGTCTACCGAGGGGGTTTTCCCCATGGATGTCGCTATCCGGGGCGAACACATCGTCGCCCTCGGACAGGACCTGCCGCAGGGAACTCGGGAAATCGACGCTAAAGGCCGCCTGGTGATGCCGGGCGGCGTCGACGCCCATTGCCATATTGAGCAACTGTCGGGCGGCGGCATCATGAATGCCGATACGTTCGAGAGCGCTACGCGCGCTGCTGCTTTCGGCGGCACGACGACGACGATCTCATTTGCCGCCCAGCATCGCGGCGACCGACTGCGCCGTGTCGTAGAGCGCTACACGGCTCTGGCCGAGCGCGGTGCGTTGACGGATTTCGCCTTTCACCTCTGGATCTCCGATCCGACCCCAGAAACGCTGGTCGAAGACCTACCGGCACTGATCGACGCCGGACACCGCTCCATCAAGATCTTCATGACCTACGAAAACGTCCGTCTGCTCGACGAGCAGGTGCTGGACGTCATGGCGGTTGCACGCCAGCACGGCGCCCTGGTCTGCGCCCATGCCGAGAACCACGGAATGATCAAGTGGATGGCCGACCGGCTGGTGTCTCGCGGCTATGTTGCGCCGAAGTTTCATCCCGTCAGCCATCCGCGCGGGAGCGAGGCGGAAGCCTTCGAGCGGCTGATCCGCTTCTCGGAACTGCTCGACCAGCCCATCGTGCTGTTTCATGTCTCGACGGCCGAGGGCGCGGCTATCGTTCGCCGCGCGCGCGGCGAAGGCATCAAGGTGTTCGCCGAGACATGTCCGCAATATCTCTTCATGACGGCCGATGACACCGACCGCCCCGGCCTCGAGGGCGCCAAGTGGATGTGCAGCCCGCCTCCGCGCACGGTGCGCGACCAGAACGCGCTTTGGCGGGCGCTCGACTTGGGCGACCTGCAAATCCTCTCGTCGGATCATGCGCCCTATCGCTACGACGAGACCGGAAAGCTCTCGGCCGGGCCGGGTTCCACCTTCAAGCAGATTGCCAACGGCCTGCCGGGCCTCGAGACCCGCCTTCCGCTGATGTTCGACGCGATGGTGAGCCGGGGAATGTCGACCATCGAGAAATTCGTCGAGATCACCGCGACTGCGCCCGCGAAGATCTACGGGCTGCATCCGCGCAAGGGGGCCATCGTCGTCGGGGGCGATGCGGACATCGCCATCTGGGATCCGAACCGGGAGGTGACGCTGACCGACGAGGCGATGCACGACAATTCCGGTTATACGCCTTTTGCCGGGCGCACGATCCGCGGCTGGCCTGAAATCGTACTGCGCCGTGGCAGCGTCATCGTGTCGGATGGCGCAATTCATGCGAAGCCGGGTTCGGGAAAGATTCAGCTGCGCGACTGCGCGGACTCGATGAAACCATCCGGGACGCCAAGCCCGGAATTCGACCCGCAGACCAATTTCGGCGCGCACCTCGCTTGAGGGCTGCGCTCAACACAGATCGCTCACAAGAAGCGATAAGTCAGGAGGACCACCCATGAAGCGCACCACCATGAAAGTGCTATTGGCAGGCATCGCCGCTGCCTGTCTCACGACGTTCTCGGCACCGGCATCGGCCCAGGCGACGCTGGATGCCGTGAAGAAGCGCGGCAAGCTGATCTGCGGCGTGTCGCAGGTCTCCGCAGGCTTCGCGTTCCCGGATTCGAAAGGGGTGATGCAGGGCTTCGACGTCGATATCTGCCGCGCGATGGCAGCCGCGATTTTTGGCAGCGGCGACAAGGTCGAATTCCTCGCCACCAATATCAATACCCGCTTCCAGGTGCTGCAGTCGGGCGAGATCGACGTGCTGTCGCGCCAGACCACGCAGACCTTCTCCCGCGACAACTCCCTTGGCCTCGATTTCGGCCCCACCGTGTTCTACGACGGCCAGGGCATGATGGTGCCCAAGAAGCTGAACATCGCAAGCGCCAAGGATCTCGACGGCGCGGCCATCTGCGTGCTTCCCGGCACCACGACGTTGCAAAATCTCTCGGACTTTTTCCGCACCAACAACAAGAAGTTCGAATCCGTCGTGTTCGAGAACACCGACGAGAACCGCAACGCCTTCTTCACCGGCCGCTGCGATGCGACGAGTACCGACCGGTCCGATCTCGCGTCGATCCGCGCGGTCGCCAACAACCCGGCCGATTACGTTGTTCTGCCGGAGACGATCTCGAAAGAGCCGCTCGCTCCCGTGGTCCGCCAAGGTGATTCCAACTGGCGCGATATCCTGAACTGGACCGTCTACACGCTCATCGCGGCGGAAGAAAAAGGGATCACCAAGGAGAATGTCGACCAGCAGCTGAAGAGCGAGGACCCCGAGGTGCAGCGCATGCTCGGCGTCAGCGGCGACTTCGGCAAGATGATCGGGCTCGACAACAAGTGGAGCTATAACATCATCAAGAGCGTGGGCAACTACAGCGAGGTGTTCGAGCGCAGCCTGGGCGAGAAGACCCCGCTCGGCCTGACGCGCGGCCCCAACCAGCTCTGGACCAAGGGCGGCCTGCTCTACTCGCCCCCGTTCCGGTAATCTGACCCTCTCAGGCGGCGCGCCCGACGCGCGCCGTCTCTGACGTCCGACGATGTCCTGACCCTGGGGAGCAACGATGCAAGCCGCCTCGGATAGCCCGTGGCGTATCGTCTACGATGTGCGCGCGCGTGCGATTTTCTACCAAGTCGCCTGCGGCCTCGCCGTCGTGACGATCGCCGTCTTTCTGTTCCACAACGCGTCGGAGAACCTGGCCCGGCAGAACATCGCGACTGGCTTCTCCTACCTGTGGCGCGAGGCCGGCTTCGTCATCAGCCAATCCCCCATCGCCTACCAGCCGGCCGACACCTATGCGCGCGCCTTGCTGGTCGGCATCCTCAACACCATCCGGGTCTCGGCCCTTGCCGTGGTACTCGCCACTGTGATCGGGACGCTCGTCGCCATCGGACGGCTGTCGTCCAACCCGCTGCTCTCGCGGATCATGATGATCTATGTGGAGATCCTGCGGAACGTCCCGCTGCTGCTGCTGCTGTTCCTGTGCTACGCGGTGATCGTCACGTCGCTGCCGCCGGTGCGCGACGCCCTGCGCATTCTCCCGTCTGTCTATCTGAGCAATGGCGGCCTCGTGGTGCCATCGGTGCGATGGTCCGATGAGCTGAGCTGGATCGCCCTTGCGCTAGTCGTCGGAATTGCCGCATCGGTGGTCGTCTCGCGTGCGCTGCGCCTACGCCGCGTCGCAACGGGCATGGAACGCCGCACGTGGCCGTTGATCGCCGGCGCGCTGTTGCTGCCGCCCATCCTCGCCATTCTCATCCTGCGGCCGTCCCTCGCGGTCGATTTTCCCGAACTCGGACGGTTCCGCCTCAGCGGCGGCGCGCAGTTGATGCCGGAATTCGTGGCGCTGCTCGTGGGCCTGACGCTTGGCGCGTCGGCCAATGTCGCCGAGATCGTGCGCAGCGGCATCACCGCCATCAAGAAGGGCCAGTGGGAGGCCGCATCCTCGCTCGGGCTACGTCGCTCCATGTCGCTGCGGCTGGTGATCCTGCCGCAATCCCTGCGGGTCATCATTCCGCCCATGACCAGCACCTATCTCAACGTGTTCAAGAACAGTTCGCTCGCCATCGCCATCGGCTACCCCGATCTCGTGATGGTCTCCAACACCACCATGAACCAGACCGGACAGGCGATCGAGCCGATCGCATTGTTCATGATGGTGTATCTGTCGCTCTCGCTTTCCATCTCGGCTTTCATGAACTGGTATAATGCCCGCGTGGCCCTGCGAGGATGACGAACATGCAGCTCGTCAAAGCCGAACTGGCACCCCGCATGGAACGGCCGCGCGAAAATCTCGGCCCGCGCGCGGCGCTGGCCCCGTATTTCGGCACGATACCGAACGCCATCGTCACCATCGCGTGCGTAGCCCTGATCGCCCTGCTGGTTCATCGCTCGATCCAGTGGCTGTTTGTCGACGCGGTATTTTCCGGCGGGCCTGCCGCGTGCAAGACAGGGCGCGGCGCGTGCTGGCCGTTCTTTTCCGACAAGCTGCGCTTCATGGTGTTCGGCTTTTACCCTTACGACGAGCAATGGCGGCCGATCACGGCCTTGATGTTGTTCTTCGGAGCCTGCGGCATTTCCATGAGCCCGGCCCTGTGGGGCCGGCGGCTCCTCGCCGGCTGGGGCGTGATGCTGGTAGCGGCCTTCGTGCTGATGCGCGGTGGCGTGTTCGGGCTGGTCTCGGTACCCACCTCCCAATGGGGCGGTCTGCCGCTCTCGTTCATGCTGTCCTTCATCGGCCTTGCCGGTGCATTTCCCCTCGGGATCATGCTGGCGCTCGCACGTGCCTCGAAGCTGCCGGTGATCCGGGTCATCGCCATTGCGTTCATCGAACTCGTGCGCGGCGTCCCGCTGATCAGCATCCTGTTCATGGCATCGGTCATGCTGCCTCTGTTCATGCCGAGCGGCGTCACCATCGACAAATTGCTGCGCGCGCAGATCGCCATCATCCTGTTTGCCGCAGCCTATGTGGCCGAGATCGTGCGCGGCGGCCTTCAGGCGATCCCCAAAGGCCAATACGAGGCCTCGGCCGCAATGGGCCTGCACTATTGGCAGATGATGCGTCTCATCGTGCTGCCGCAGGCGATCAAGATCATGATCCCGCCGCTTGTGACGCTCTTCATCGGGTTCTTCCAGGACACCACGCTGGTCGTGATTGTCGGCCTTCTCGATTTCCTCGATACGGTGAGAAGCTCCATGCGCGATCCGCAATGGCAGGGCATCGTGGTTCTCGAAGGCTACGTGTTCGCCGCCTCCGTGTATCTCTTCTTCAGCACCATCATGGGTGCCTATAGCCGATTTCTCGAACGTCATTTTCGGATGGGTCATGACTGAGCAGACAACTGTTATCCGCAACGCCGCCTGGGCCGTGACATGGGACGAAACCGCGGGCCGGCACGCCTACGCGCAGGATGTGGACATCGCCTTCTCGAAAGCCGGGATCCTGCATGTAGGCGCGTCCTATGCGGGCCATGCGGACGTGGAGATCGCAGGCCAGGCGTTGATGGTCATGCCGGGCCTCGTCGACGTCCACTGCCATTCCGGCGACGAGCCGATCGCCAAGGGCCTGTTCGAGGATGCCGGCACGGCCGCGTTGTGGGGCAACGCTCTCTACGAATATTCGGCGCTGGTCGATTCAGATTCGGACGCGAAGGCCGCCTGCCAAACCGTGATGTTGGGCGATCTCATGCGCAGCGGCGTCACCACCTTGCTGGACATCGCCTCGCCGCATCCGAGATGGCTGTCTCTGGCAGCCGAAAGCGGCGTGCGCGCCTATCTGGCGCCGGGATTCCGGGAGGCCGCGTGGCGTGTGGTCGACAGCCATCGCCTCGATTTCGACTGGAACGAGGCGAGCGGACGCGAGCGCTATGCGCAGGCGCTGGCATTTGTCGACGAAGCCCGCGCTCATCCGTCGGGCAGGATCGACGGCATCATCGCTCCCTCGCAGATCGAGACCTGCAGCGAAAGCCTTCTGCAGGAGGCCGCCGCCGAAGCCCGTCGGCGCGGCATGCGCATGACCATTCACGCGGCTCAGACCATGGCCGAACATGAGGAGTTGCTGCGCCGCACCGGCGAGACGGCGCCCGCGTTCCTCGAGCGCCTCGGCGTGCTCGGGCCCGATCTCATTCTCGGCCATTGCATCTTCCTCGATCATCATACCTGGACCCGACAGCGCACGCGCGACGATCTCGAGCGTCTCGCGGCAAGCGGCACCTCCGTCGCCCATTGCCCGGTCACGTTCGCCCGCTCGGGCATGACGCTCGAAAGCCTCGGCGGCTACCGTCGCGCCGGCGTCAATGTCGGTATTGGGACCGATAGCTACCCGTTCAACATGCTGGAGGAGATGCGCGAGGCGATGATCTGCTCGCGGGTGTCCGGCAAGAGCGTGTTCGATATCGACACGGCGGGCATCTTCGAGGCCGCAACGACCGGCGGCGCGAAGGCGCTTGGTCGCGATGACATCGGCGCCGTGAAGCCCGGCGCAAAGGCCGATCTTGTGCTGGTCGACCTCTCCCAGTCCGGCATGCAACCCGTCTACGATCCTCTGCGCAACCTGCTGCATTGTGCCGCCGAACGCGCCGTTTGCGATGTCTTCGTCGACGGGCGCGCGGTGGTGCGAGACCGGCGCGTCGTCAATCTCGACTACGACGGAGCCGTTCTAGAGCTTCAGGACGCGCAGAAGAGAGCCTGTCGCGCGGCCGAGAAAGCCGATCCGCGTGGACGCACCATCTCGACCCTTGCTCGCCTCTCGCTCCCACTCGCCAACCGTCTTTGAGGCTCCGCATGTCCGGCACCGTCTACGTCATCAACCCCAATTCGTCCGCTGCGGTCACAGAAGGTATCGACACGGCCGTGGCTCCGCTGCGCAGCGCGGACGGTCCGGCCATCACCTGCCTGTCGCTGGCAGAAGGTCCTCCGGGGATCCAGACCCAGCGCCATGTGGACGGGGTCATCCAGCCGCTCTTGAGGACATGCGAAGACCTCGAGGCGACAGCCGGCGCCTTCGTCATCGCGTGTTTTTCCGACCCGGGGCTCTTTGCCTTGCGCGAGCAGAGCGCGCGGCCGGTCCTCGGCATCGCCGAATGCGGGGTGTTGACGGCTCTCACGCTCGGGCAGCGTTTCGGCGTCATCGCAATCCTGCCCACTTCGATCCCGCGCCATCTGCGTTATTTCGGCGCGATGGGCGTGACGGAACGTCTGGCAGGCGATCTCTCGATCGGCCTTGGCGTCGCCGAGCTTGCGGACGAGACCCGCACATTGAGCCGCATGATCGAGGTCGGCCGCAACCTCAAGGACCAGCACGGGGCCGACGTGCTGGTGATGGGCTGCGCCGGCATGGCGCGCTTTCGCCGTCCGCTGGAAGAGGCCGTCGGCGTCCCCGTCGTCGAGCCGACGCAGGCCGCGGTCGTGATGGCCGTGGGGCGCGTGCGCCTCGCCGATCACTAACATCATTTCCAGCCACGCCGGTGTCACGATGATCGATCACAACAGCAAGACAACCCTCTTTCGCAATTGCGACTGGCTTGTCGCCTGGGACGAGAACGCAGCCTCGCACGTCTATCTCCGCGGCGCTGACCTCGCGATCCGCGGCGACACCATCGTGCATGTGGGGCCGGATTTCCCGGGCGTCGCCGATGAGGAAATCGACGCCTCGCGCATGATGTTGATGCCAGGCTTCGTCGACGTGCACAGCCACCCGGGACACGAGCCCGGTTGGAAGGGCATGCTCGAGGAACTGGGGAGCCCCCGACTCGGACAGAGCTCGCTCTACGAGTTCATGCCGGTCTTCAACATCGGTCCGCAATACAGCCGTCCGTCGCTTCGCGTCGCCGTCTCCGAACTGCTCAAGAGCGGCGTGACGACCATCTGCGATCTCGGCACGCCGCGCGAATCGTGGGCGGGCGACTACGCCGAGACCGGCATCCGCGCGGTGCTCTGGGGCATGTTCCGCTCCGGTCCGTGGAAGACCACCGACGGACACTCGGTCCAGTACGATCTCGACGAAGCGCGCGGCGACCGCCTCTTGCGGGAAGCCATCACCATCGCCGATGCTGCATCGAAGCACCCGAGCGGACGCATCACGGGATATTTCGGACCGTCCCAGATCGACACCTGCACGGAAGGCCAGATCCGCGATGCGCTCGATGCCGCCCGCGAGCGCAACCAGCCGATCCAGATCCACGCCGCCCAGAGCATCGTGGAGTTTCAGGAAATCATCCGCCGCACGGGTTGCACGCCGATCGAATGGCTCGAGAAAATCGGCGCTCTGGGGCCCGACACGATCATCGGACATTGCATCTTTCTCAACGACCATCCGTGGATCCACCTGCCGCAGGCCAGCGACTTCGAGCGCCTGCGCGACAGCGGAGCCATGGTGGCCCATTGTCCGGTCGTGTTTGCCCGAAGGGGGATCGCGCTCAACACCCTGAGCCGCTACATGAAGGCTGGCATCCGCTGCGGCATCGGTACGGATTCGTTTCCGCACAATATGCTCGATGAGTTGCGCATGGCCTGTTATGCGGGCCGGATCGTTGCCGGCAGCTTCACGGCATCGTCCACCACAGACGCCTTCATGGCCGCGACCGCGATCGGCGCCGACATGATCCGTCGTCCCGATCTCGGACGGCTGGCGCCCGGCTGCCAGGCCGATTTCTCGGTCGTCGACATGACCAACCCCTACATGCAGCCGGATTACGAACCGATCCGCAGCCTTGTCTATTCGGCCAACGACCGCGCCATCAAGGATGTCTACGTGGCAGGCCAGCAGGTCGTGCGTGACGGGGTGGTAACCACCTTCGAGATCGGCGAGGATATCGAGATGCTCCGGAAGGGCCAGGCCGAGGCGATCGCGGCCGCGCCGGAGCGTGACTGGGCCGGCCGCCGGCTCGACCAACTGAGCCCACGCGTTTTCCCCATGCGTGAACGGTGAGTGCGACGCGTAGGGCAGGCGCAGGGCGTCGCGGCGGCGGAAAAATCCTACCAGCGCCGATGCACTTCCTCTGCCCAGCCAAACAAGCGCTCGACGACGAGGCGGCGACCCGCCTCGTCGATGACATGGCCATTGAAGTACCCGAAGCATTGATGCTCCTTGCTGATGACGACGAGCCTGTCGAATGACGATTGTCGGTCGTAGACCGGCGTAAAAACCAGGTCGATCCGCTCGCCCCGGATGGTCCATGGGCGCAGCCAATCGGTCCTGTCATAAGTCCATTTGAGCTCCTGGCTGATCTTCTCGATGCGCCCGTCAATCCTGAGCGCGTTCTCCGTCGAGGGAGTGCCGTCTGTCCACTTGGCCCCCAATTGCAGGCCGATCTCGTGTCCATGACTGCGACCGCTCGCCGATCCCCAGTTCCAGACGATTGAATAAGGCCAGCGGCCTCGGCCGTGATCGAGTGTCGCGTAGGAGACCGCTTCGTCCACGATGTGGTCGACACCGTCGGCGGTCACCGTGCCACGGACGGGCAGGCAATTGTCCTTGCAGGTATATTGAAACCGGGTGGTGTCCCACGGGACCACGACACTCATGGATTCATGCTGCGCACCGCGGATGACGTCGAGATCGACATGCAGCCTGCTGGTGCGCGCCACAAGCCGCACGCCGCTTTTCGTGGGCAGCATCTCGATTGCCATCCGGTTTCCGCGACCGATGACAGGACCGCCGCCTGATCGGTCAGGCATCTTGTCGACCTTGCTGCGCGGCAGCCAATGAATCTCGGCCTCAGAGAAGGCCTCGAGTGTTCTCAGGTCGAGAAAGAACGTCGCCAAAGTGACGCGATAATCCGAATGCGAGACGTTCACCGCCACAACCAGATCGGGAGTCGCGATGCACCAATATTCGAAGCGCTTGTTGCGCCCCCAACCGCGCAGATTGGCCCGGTGCAGGGGAGACCGCGTCCAGCCGACCGCCTCTGGATTGAGCGTGCCATCCGGCAGACACAGATCGACCTGTGAGGTCAGTTCGCGCTCGACCTTGATGACGCCGCCTACCATTTCCGCCGAACCTCTTCCGCGAGTCCGAGGACCCGGGCCACATGAAAGGGCTGCCCATCGTCCGCAACGATGGTGCCGTCGAAATGTCCAAAGCACTGATCCAGCCGCGCACTGATGACGACACGATCAAACAAGTGGTGGTGGTGAATGACCGGCGTGAACGTCAGATCGACCCGATCACCCTTGATCGTCCAGGGCTTCATCCAGTCGGCGGTATCGTAGGTCCAGTCGAGCTCGTCGCTGATCTTGTGCAGGCGACCATCGATGCGCAGGACATTCTCGGTGGAGGGCGTGCCCGCCGTCCATTTTGCACCAAACTGCAACCCGATCTGGTGACCATCCGTGTCGCCGCTCGCGGCAGCCCAGTTCCAGAGGGTGTCATAGGGCCAGCGTCCGCGCCCATGATCGTGAATCGCGTACGCGTCTCCACGCGTAATCGCGCGTTCAATCCCATCGACGACCACGCGGCCCTCGACCAGAAGACAGTTATTCTTTCGTGTGTACTGAAACAGCCTGTCGCTCCACGGGACCAGCACGCCCATGGACTCCCGTCCCGGTTCTTCGAACACCTGCGCCTCAAGCAGAACCCGTGCGCTCTTTGCATAAAGCGCCGTCCCCATCGCATTGGGTGTCATCCGCACCTCGATGGTTCGCCCTGCCGCAGAGAGCGGCGCGGTTCCGTCCATATGCGAGAGCCCGCCCACTGGCGGCAGCCAGCGATTCTCGCGCGCGCCGCAGGTCTGCCTGGTCTTCAGGTCCACAAAGGTTGACGCGATATTGGCGCGGTAATCATGATGAGAAATATTGGCCGTCACCACGAAATCCTCGGTCATGATTCCCCACCATTCAAACCGCTTGTTGCGGCCCCAGCCTTTCAAGTTGGCACGGTGAAGGGGGGTTCTGCTCCAGCCCACTGCATCGGGATTGAGCCTTCCGTTCGCAAGGCACATATCGACGGGCCGGTCGATCTCGCGCTCGGTGCGGGTGCCGACCGAGAACGCTCCTGGGATACGATCGGGCATGGCGACGCGGCGGGTCACGCGGATTTTTTCATCGTCAGTTCGGCCACAAGAGCGGACCCGGCAGTGCGCTCGTGCTCCACGATAATGGCCGCGGCCCGATCGAAGTCGCCTTCGCCGAGGGCTTTTCGGATAGCGTGATGCTCGTCGAGAGATCCACGCAGGCGATCGGGAACCGCATTGAAGCCACGATGGAACGCTGACGTCTGCGCCGTGAGGTTACTCAAGAGTTTCAGGATCCACTGCGTGTACGGCGTGTCGGTCAGGAACGTATGAAATGCGCGATTGAGTCTGGCGTAGGCAGAAAAATCCAAGGCGCTGACAGCTTCCTCCGAGTCGGCGAGATTGCGATCGATCTCAGCCAGACGTTGCTCTGTGAAGCTGAGGCCGCCGAGTCTGACGGCCAAGGCGCCCAGCGCCCCTCGTATGGCATAGACCTCCTCCACCTGCTCGCTCTTGATCGACGCGACGACGACCCCAAGATGCGCGTGCGAGTCAAGCCAGCCCTCTGCCGAGAGGCTCCGCATGGCCTCGCGGATGGGTGTCTCGCTGATCCCGATTTCCTCAGAGACCTGCCGGGTCGTGATCCGATCTCCGGCACGGACGGCGCCCGATATGACCATCTCCTGGATATGCTGTCGCGCGAGATCGGACTTCGTCAGGAAGACGGGCGCGGGGGGCATCGATCCTGCGCCGCGATACGATGGTTTCTTCATGCGGTCATCCCTTCGTGGCGCCGTCGGCGAGGCCTTTGATCAGCCACTTCTGTACAAGCAGCGCAAACACCACCACTGGCAGTACGGTGAGCGTTCCGACTGCCGTCAGAGCGCCCCAATTCGCACCGTTGACCGAGTCGCCCGCGATCCCTGCGATGGCAACCGGAATGGTGCTGGCATAGCGGTTCGTGAGAACCAGCGCGAAGAGCAGTTCTTCCCAGGCGAGAATCACGCTGAAGATCAGCGTCGACAGCAGCCCCGGCAGGGAGATCGGAACGATAATTCTGAAGAAGGCACCGAACCGCGAGCACCCGTCGAGCATCGCCGATTCCTCGAGCTCTTCGGGAAGCGCCTTGAAGAAACCGCGCATCAGCCACATCACGTAAGGAATGAGGAACGTGCAATAGGCCAGGATCAGTGTGATGTGCTTGTCAGTGAGTCCGAGATTGCGTGCGACCAGGAACATCGGCACGGCGAGGGCGATCGGCGGAACACCGCGCGACAGCAGGATCAATGCTCCCATCGTTGCCAGCCCCTTCACCTTGATCCGCGCGAGGGCGTAGCCCGCCATCGATCCCGCGGCAATCGAGATCAGCCCAGCACCACATGCAACGATAACCGTATTGAGCATGCGGTTGGGGATGTCGGCATGCTGCAGGTAGCTGGTGTAGGTCTCGATCGTCGGAGTGAAGAAGAAGGTCGGAGGCGTCGTAAAGATGTCCCGCGGCATCTTGAAGGATGTCAGCACCATCCAGAAAATGGGGAATAGGAACATGATGCAAGCGGTGATGCCGCCGGCGATGCGCACATAGCGCCCGATCGGACGTTTGCGCCGTCTGCCAGCAAGGGTGAGGGTCGCGCTCAATACATGCCCTCCAGCTTCCGGGTGCCGCGGAGAAACACCGCGGTCAACACCATCGTGATGACCAGAACAATCACCGCCATGGCGGCTGATTCCGCGAATTTCAGCGAGCGGAAGGCCTCCTCGTAGATGAACAGATTGATCACACTCGTGGCTCTACCGGGTCCTCCATTCGTCGCCGCCAGAGCGATATCGAACATCTTGACGGCGCCCAGCCACCGCACGACGAAAGTCGCGGCAATGATCGGCACTAGGAGCGGGAGAGTGATCGACCAGAACGTGGTCCACCAATTGGCGCCGTCGATTTCTGCTGCCTCAAACACATCACGCGGAAGCGATAACAGGGCGGCGGTTGCAATCAGCGTGACGAACGGCGTCCAGCGCCACGTATCGATAATGACGATGGTGATCATCGCGAGCTTCGGATCGCCCAGCCAGTCGAAGGGGCCGAGACCGACGAGCCCCATCCAGTAATTGACGAGCCCCCAGAGCGGGTCGAGCATCATGCGCCAGACGCCGCCGGCGACAACGGGTGCCACCACCATGGGAATGATGAAGAGCGCACGGATAAGCCCGCGACCTTTCCATTCCGCATTGATCAGGAACGCGATGCCGAAGCCCAGTACCATCTGCAACGGCAGCGCCAGGACAAGATAGATGCCCGTCACCTCGAGCGAATTCCAGAATCGCTCATCCTCGATCACGGTCAGGTAATTGTCCCACCCAACCCACTCGGTAGCGGTGAATGTCCCCAGGTCGAGTTCGGCGAAGCTGATCTGAATCGTGTAGAAGATTGGATAGGCGAGAACAGCCAGTAGCAGGAGGGCTGCGGGCGCCATAAAGGCCCAGCGGCTGACGACGTCGGCCGCTCTCCCCCTGCCCCGGATGCGCCTGGCACCCGGAGCCATCTGGTCAACAACGGTCATGGTCACTTCAGAAGTCGCTCGATCTTCTTCGCGGCGCTTTTGAGCGCATCGTCAGCACTGATCTGCCCGGCCACGGCACGACTGGTCTCATCGGCCAGAATCTGCTGGACTGCATCGGACTTCGCCAGACGCGGCCGCCACATCTGACCGGACGCTGAGGTATCGTAGGCCTGCTGCAATGCGGCATAGACGGGGACGAGCCATGCCTGCTCGGGTGCCGTGGCGAGGGTCGATTTGCGCGCCGGGAAGACGCCCAGTGCGTTGGCGTGCCAGACCTCTCCTTCCTTGGAACTCAGCCACTGAAGGAGGGCCCAGGCGGCCTGCGGGTGCTCGCTCTTGTTGGTGATCGCACCACTCCAGATACCCCTATGGGCGCCGGGTCCACGGCTTCCCGCCGGCATGACCTGGATGCCCACCTGATCAGGCGTCAGGGTAGTGGTCGCCGGATCAACCGCCGTGCCCTTGAAGACGCTGCCCCACATGAACAGGGTCGCGACCTGGCCCTGGCGGAAGGCCTGCAGGGATTCATTGAAGCCGTGGCTCGAGGCACCGGGAGGTGCGAACTTGAGCAGATCGATATGAGCCTGGAGAGCCTTGACGCCCTCCGCGTTGTCGAAGGCCGGCTTGTTATCCTTGTCGAGAAGCGCGCCGCCGTTCGAATTCAGGATCGTCTGCCAGATTGTGGGCGTGAGCGAGTCGCGTGTGAAATAGGTATCGACGGCCCATGAATCGATCTTGCCGTCGCCGTTGGTATCCTGCACGAGCTTTGGCGCCTGTGCGACATACTCAGCCCATGTCAGGCTCGGCGTCGGCGCGGGCAGACCGGCTTTCGCGTAGAGTGCCTTGTTGACGAACATGAGGAGCATGTTGGAGCGCAGCGGCACGCCATATTGCACACCCTCCCACTCGCCTGCCGCCAGTGGCGATGCGTTGAAGTCAGCCCAATCGTAGTCCGGCTTCGTCCACTGCCCCGCACCCTTCTTCAGATCGAGCAGCGCGCCGGTCCTGGCCAGTTGTGGAATCCAGGGGTCGTCCGCAATGATGATATCGTAGGTGGGCTTTGCGCCCGTGACGTCGAGCAGGCTCTTGGCGAGAAGCTCGGCGTAGGGCACGCCGTCGATTTTCACCCTGATGTTCGGATAGACCTTGTTGAACTCCGGCACCATGCTGGTCTGCCACTGTTTGGCAAACGCCTCGTTGGCGATCATCCGGATTTCCACAGGCGCCTCCGGCGTTCCCAAGCCGCCACCATCCTTCGCGGCCGTCTGCGCGAAACCGTGCGATGTGAGCGCCAGCGTGGCGATGGCGGACAACCCCGCCGTCAAAGCCCGGCGCGAGAGGCACCCGGTGCGCTTCTGTTCCTGTCCCATGTGAACCCCCCTATATGCGCCGCTGCGAAGGCGGCTTGAGCGGATGCGCAACGGAGCGCTGCGCATCGAATGGACGTGTCCCGTTTGGCGTGACGCGGGATGTAGGCGAGTGCCGATCAGCGGCGGTCGATTCGAAGTCCTGTCTGCGTGTCGAAGACGTGAATGTTGTCCGGTTCGGCCGTAATGTGAATGGTCTCACCCGGCTCCACCGCCGTCCGCCCGCGGATCAGAACGCGAAGCGTGCGACCCGCCAACCGCGTGCTGATCTGGGTTTCTGAACCGGTTGGCTCGATGACCGACACCGCAACGGGCCAACCGGCCGACGCGATGGTGAAATGTTCGGGACGAATGCCGATGGTGACGGGCGTTCCAGCGGATGCATAAACGCCGCCCGGAACAGCCAGCACGAGGCCGTCCGGAAGCGTCAGGCCGCTGCGATCTTCCGTGACGGCTCCTTGCAGGAAGTTCATCGGCGGCGATCCGATGAAGGCCGCGACGAAGAGGTTGTCTGGCCGATCGTAGAGCTCCAGCGGAGCACCCACCTGCTCGACGCGGCCTGCATTCATCACGACGACACGGTTGGCAAGCGTCATGGCCTCGATCTGATCGTGCGTGACGTAGACCGTCGTCGTGCCCAGGCGCTGATGGAGTTCCTTAAGCTCGGAACGCATCTGAACGCGCAGTTTGGCGTCAAGGTTGGACAGCGGCTCGTCAAAGAGGAAGACCTGCGGGTCGCGCACGATGGCGCGTCCCATTGCGACCCGCTGGCGCTGACCGCCTGACAGGGCCCGCGGCTTGCGATCGAGAAGTGGCTCAAGGCTCAGAATCTCCGCAACCGATCGAACGCGCTTCTCGATCTCGGCAGGGGGAAGGCGCCGCAGCTTGAGCGCGAACGCCATGTTCTTTCGCACGCTCATATGCGGGTAGAGCGCGTAGTTTTGAAACACCATGGCAATGTCACGGTCTTTCGGGGCGACGTCGTTGATGACCCGATCACCGATCAGGATGTCGCCTTCGGTGATCTCCTCCAGCCCCGCGATCATCCGCAGGAGCGTGGACTTGCCGCATCCCGAAGGGCCAACAAGCGCGACGAACTCCCCATCGGGAATCGCGATCGACACCCCGTGCATGACCTTGTGGTCGCCGTACGATTTGCGCACGCCTCGAATGTCGACAGCACCCACTTGGCCTCCCGTTTGACCTGCGCCAAATCTCAGTTTCTATATTCAATATTCTATAGAATGTCGGCAAAGGGCCGTCAATCCGCGAGTTGGGACTGCAATTCTGCCGCACCCCCCTGGCGGGGCCTTCGCATCCGCAGCATGACCACACGGCTATCATAGCGGCGCGATTACGCTTTCGGGGAACACCGGTTCGGGCAAGCCCGCTTGGATTGGTCCCGCCGCGGGCGGCCTCTTTTTGCGCTCGGTGTCCGGTCAGGACAGCTGGTCTCGGGGACGTCGGAGGCTCGCCCTGGGCCCTCGCCCGACCGCAGGGCGGCGGATACCCGCCATGAACCGTCCACGAACGAATACCTACTTGCGACAGGCAAAGGGCGGAAACGTGCTCGCTGTGCCTGCATTCATGGCGAGGATCACCATCACGTTCGCCATCTCGAGCTCTTCGGATGATCGCGGGCACACATCTGCTCGTGACGTGCAACCCGATGCGAGAAAGGCTTCATGGCGATCCAGGAAATCCTGCCCCAGCCCTCGCGACCCTCGTCTGGTGATGGCCTCCGCCCACGCCTGTTTGTAGCGGGCGCACTTCACCTCTGGCCAGGTCGGCGACCGCGCATCTTGCGCCACAACGCCGGACGCAGTGCCGATAGCGAGGCACGTCAGCAGTACGGCGGATAATGTCGTCGGACGGGTCACGTCGACCTCGCATGAGGGAGTTGGGCAGGTCAGCCCGCCCGACGGTTAGCCGATTCCGGCAGAATTTTGAAGCGCGCTCGTCTTCGGCCTCCAATCAAGCGAGGAAGATTGTTTCACCGGTGCGCGTGTGCTTGCGCACCGACTCTTGAAAGGAAACTGCGCATAAGTGCGGTGCTGCAAGCGCGGGATCGTCAAGCACATGAGTGAACGACGACATATCCCTGGTCAACTCTCTGATGTCGGCCCACCGGAGGACGTGCCTCCGCCGTGCGAACACGATCTCAGGATTAAAGCCCATGTCCGAGCGATGATCGCTCGCATTCCACTGCGCCCCCAGGCGGCCGATGTGAAGGACTGCGCGGCCGGGCCCTCCGGTTAGGTCTCTGTTCTGGCCGCGTTCGTGCGAACAGAGGAACGTCTCCCGAGTCTTCGCGTTGCCGTGCGACAGAGGAGACTTCGATGCAGAAACCGATTGAGACCCCAAACTCCCATGCCGGCCCTCACTCGAAAGCGGAACACGAGTCGGCCGCGCACCACGATCTCGACGCACGGCTCGACCATGGGATCAAGGAGTCATTTCCAGGAAGTGACCCGGTTTCTGTCAAGGTGAGCAAGTATGCTCCCGGTGATCCTCGCGGCGTCGATGAAACGTCCCACGGTGACGACGACCGGGTTTCCGGAGCTCTTCGGAGTGCCCGGCATGCAGCCGAGGCAACCGCCGAGAGGATTGCGGACTCGGTGGACTACCTGAGCGCACGCGGGCGGAAGGTTGCTCCGCGCGCCCAGAGAGCGGTCGCAGACGCGGTGACCGAGCATCCCGTAGCAGCCATGTTCCTGGCAGGTCTGGTGGGCTGCGGCGTGGCACTCCTCGCCTACGAGGTTGCAACAGCACCCCGTGCCCCCCGCAAGACGAGACGCCGCGCTTATGGGGCTGACGAAATTTCATAGCTGGATCTGTCCTTCGGCCGCCGGGGTGGCTTGGCGGCCGATGGGGTGGACGCGGCAGACGTCACTGTCGACGCTCTCGCTGCCGGGGATCGAGCGTATCGCGAAGCCAGTCGCCCAGGAGGTTGACGCTGAGCACCACGAGCATGATGGCCAATCCCGGGAAGGTGGCGAGCCACCAGGCCGACGAAATGTATGATCGACCTTCGGCGAGCATTCGACCCCAGCTCGGATACGGCGGTTGGACTCCGATACCGAGGAAGCTCAACGACGATTCCAGAACGATCACGCGCGCGAGTTCGAGAGTTGCCACGACGATCACCGGCATCAGTACGTTGGGCAGGATGTGCTGGAACGCGATGCGCCACGGATTGGCACCGATGGTGTGCGCCGAGAGGATGAATTCACGATGCTTGAGAGCGAGGACTTCTCCCCGGACGATGCGGGCGTATCGCGTCCAGCTGGTGAGCGCCAGCACCGCGATAAGGTTGCCGATACTCGGGCCCACCGCCGCGACGACGACAAGCGCAAGAAGCATCAGTGGGAACGCGAGCTGGACATCCACCACCCGCATGATGATCTGGTCCGGCAACCCTCCTCGGTATCCCGAGTAGAGACCAACCCCGACACCGACGATCCCACCGACAACGACAGACGCTAACGCGACCGCAAGCGTGATGCGGCTGCCGTAGAGGATTCGGCTGAAGACGTCGCGCCCGAGCTGGTCGCGCCCCAGCGGTGCCTTCCCGATTTCCGTCAGAGACAGGCTCGGGGGCGAAAGCCGTCCGCGCAAGTCGGTCTGGGTGGGAGCCATGGGGGCGACGACCGGGGCCAGAACCGCACCTGCTACAAAGACCGACAGAATGAATGCGCCAAGAACGGCGTTGCGCGAGCGAAGGAGAGCTGAGAAAAATTTCATCGATGAGGTCCTATGCCCTCAACCGTGGATCAAGCGTGACATAGAGGAGATCGACGATGAGGTTGACCGCGATGAAGATCGCGGCAAGCACGACAGCGCCGGCCTGAACCACGGAGAAATCCTTGGTCTCGATGGCCTGCACGATGACGCGCCCGACACCGGGCCATGAGAAGATCGTTTCGGTGATCACCGCGCCTCCAAGAAGTTCGCCTGCGAGTATGCCCACCATTGTCAGCACTGGCATAGCAGCGTTGGGTGTGGCGTGCTTGAGGAACAGCCGTAGAGTCGATACGCCTTTGGCGCGGGCGGTTCGGATATAATCCTGGCTCAACACTTCGATCAGGCTGGAGCGGAAAAGCCGCGCGACGCTTGCGGAGGTGAAGGTCGCCAAAGTCAGAGCCGGCAGGATGATATGCTCCACCCCCCCGGTTCCACCAGTCGGCAACCAGCGCAGCTGGACGGCGAAGATCAGAATGAAGACGAGACCTAACCAAAAGACAGGGGTCGCCTGACCGATCAGAGCGACCAGCATGGTTACGAACTCGATCAGCGTGCCGCGAAACCGCGCGGCGAGGAACCCGCCCACGAGCCCGAAGGCAACGGCAAGAACCAGCGCGACCATCGCCAGCATCATCGTGTCGGGCAAACGCTCGAGCACGACCGTCATCGCGGGTCGTTGAAACTGGAACGAGGTCCCGAAATCGCCCACGGCCACACGTCTGAGGAAGTCGACGTATTGCGCCCCGAGCGATTGATCCAACCCAAGAGACGCGCGCAGCGTCGCCACGTCCGCATCGCTCGCCCCGATGGGGAGCATCAACAGCACGGGATCCCCCAACAGGCGTGCCGCGACGAAGACAATCGTCACGACACCCCATATGGCAAGGACTGCATTGAGGAGACGGGTGAGGATCACACGAGCCATGAGCGGATCTTACCGGGCACTATTTGGCCAGCTGGACATCCACCGCCCTGAACCAGTCGTCGGACCGGACGGTCCATTTGACACGGTCTGCAAACGCATAGGTGGTTGGTTGATTGAACAGAACGATGTGAGCCGGATCGGCGCAGAAGCTCTCCGTCGCCTTCTTGTAGATTTCAACACGCTTCTTCTCGTCGGTGGTCGAGCGAGCCTCTCGGATCAGTCGCGTGAAATCCGCGTTCTCGTAATACGAGTAGCGGTTGCCCGTTTCAAACAGCGACAACATGCCATCCGCATTCAAGGTCGGCCACGACTGACCGAGATAGGACAGCGAGCCGACATTTCCGGCATTCTGGAACTTGTCGATCCAGCGGCCGTATTCCATCTCGACGAGGTTGGTCTTCACGCCGACTTCCTCGAGCTGCGCTGCAATTGCCTGGGAGACCTCCGCGCCCAGTAGATAGCGCCCGAGCGGCACTTCGAACTCGATCGTAAGGCCATTCGGATATCCTGCCTTTGCGAGCAGCTCCTTGGCCTTGGCCGGATCATAGGGAAACGGTTTGAGATCCGGATTGAAACCGAAATACGACTCGTTCAGCGGCTGACACGCATTCAGTGAGCCGTATCCTTCGAAGAGGGTGTCAAGGATTGCCTGTTTGTCGACCGCATAGTTGAGCGCAAGCCGCAAGGCCGGATTGTCCTTGAACGGCGCCTTGAGATTGTTGAACTTGACGAATTGCATGCGCGTGCTGGGGACCGCGCCGACAACGAATTTTCCCGAATTCTTGATGCGCGCAAGCTCGGACGGGGCAACACCTGAAATCAGGTCCACTTCGCCCACGAGAAGAGCCGAGATCCGCGAAGCGTCCTCGGGGATGACACGAAATACCACATCGTCGAAGGCTGGCTTCGGCCCGGCTGTGTAATTGGGCTTGGCTTTCAGGACGACGCGGTCCCCTGGCTTGAATTCGACAAGGTCGTAAGGGCCAGACCCCAGGGCCTCGATCGCCGGATTATGCGACTTCGACCAGACTGGCGGAAGGAAGAAGATCATCGACATCTGATCGGGAAGCGACGGGTAAGGCGAGCTCGTGACAAGATCGACTGTCGTCGGATCGACAACGCGAACGTCCTTGATGGCCGACAACCACGCCCGCACCGGCGCTTTCTGATTGGGATCGAGGATCCGGTCGATGTTCCACTTCACTGCCGCCGCATCCAGGGGCTCGCCATTGGCGAATTTGACATCCGGTCGGAGCTTGAACCGCCACGTGTTATCGTCGACCGCTTCCCATGAGGATGCAAGCGCGGGCTGCAGCTTCAGGTCAGGACCCCGGATGACCAGCGGTGTGTAAAGGTGGCTGATCACCGACAGATCGGTTCCGACGGTCGTGGTCATGGCCGGATCGAGAAGCGTGACATTGGCAGAAAGAGCAACCGTCAGGCGCTCCGCAAGGCTCGGCGTGGCCAGGCAGGCAAGGGCTGCTGTTGCAACAGCGCCGTTGAAGAAGGATCGTAAACGCATTCGTCTAATCTCCGGTGGCATTTTGAGAACAGAGGCTTTGTTCGACATCGATCCAAGAGGAACCGACGCCGCATTGGTTAGGACTAGGCAGCGGATGCGGTGAGGAGCGCTGGTTTGACGACGCGCGCCTCGAGCAACGCCAGTTCTCGCTCGACCGCGACCCTGGCATGCGCCAACGCGTCCGGCGCGAATGGTACGTTGCGTTCGATGACCGCGAGCAGAGCGGCCCAGAGAACACGGCGCGCAACGGTGCGGGCGCCGAGCGGCAAGGTCAGCAGGGCAGCCGAGATGCGCGACAGCAGTGTGTCGTCGAACACCGCGTCCCACACATCGCGTTCGCGCCCAAATGCAAAGAACGGACGCTCAGGATCTCTCGCGCGCGCCGCGACCATCTCAGAACGTCGCAACGTCGTTGCGGATTTGTCGACGCGGTCATCGGCAATATGAACGCCGTAGTCCCGCAACGCTGATTCCGCGCTCACGAACCCGCCACGAACGTCCTTCAGCACCCGCTGGGGATCGCGTTTCAGCGGATCGCCGTAACCGCCACCGCCCGGGGTCAGGATGGTAATCGTATCGCCGGCCTGGAGCTCGACCATGTCGAGTTTTCCGACCTCGTGCTCGTCCGGTCGGCCTCGGTTGACGATCGTGCGCGCCGCCAGACCGGGCAGACCGCCGGCAAGACCCCAAGGAACGAAGCGGAAGCGGTCCATTCCACGACCAAGCACCTGAGAGCCGCTCTGGTGAGGCGAGAACGTCAACTCCGCGCCGGACCCGCCGCGCCATTCACCAGCACCCCCGGAATCGATCCGCATGGCATAGGACAGGATGGTCACGTCAGCGTTCGCTTCTGTCGTCTCCAGCGGGTTGTTGCCGATATTCACAGGCCCGCTATGGCGGCCATCCGCACCATCTCCGCCATTGTGAGCGCCGCCTCCACCGACCATCGGCTGAACCACGGATACATTGCGACGGCCGTTCGAATCTTCCGGCTCGGCCAGCACCACAGGAATGATAATTCCGGCGCAGCCAGCAGGCATGAAGTCGGGAAGTGCCTGTGCAAGCGCGCCGTTCGTCGCATCCATCACGCGATGCACAATCGCATGACGCACCCCGACCGCTGCGGGGAATTCCGGGTTGAGGAGTGAGCCGCGCTCCGTGTAGATCGTGACCGGCTCCAGCATGCCGGAATTCAGCGGAAGGGTCGGATCGCGCGTGAGCGCGTAGCTGGTGAGCCACGCGGTCATCTGAGAATGCCGCTTTCCGGCAGTGGGCAGGTTGTAGGCGGCCTGAACCTGCGGATCCGACCCGGTGAAGTCGAGATGAAGCAGGCCGTCATCGATCGTCAGCTTCAATCGAATCCGAAGCGGGAGCGCCGACACCAGGTCATCGTCAATATAGTCCCAGAACTCGAAGGTCCCATCCGGAATGCTGCGGAATGCCTCGCGGGCCTTGACGGCGGTGTAGGAGAGAACGCCAGGAATCGCGGCCTCGAATGTGTCGATCCCATGCTGGGCAATGATCCGCGCGACGCGGCGCTCGCCGAGGTGGAGAGCGGCCAGCATGGCGCGGATGTCGCCCATATTGGCATCCGGAGTCCGGCAATTGGCGCGCAGGAATCCTTCCGCATCCTTATTCATCTCGCCGCGTTTGACGAGCTTCATGGGAGGGATCAGCATCCCTTCCTGAAACAGCTCGAAATTGCTCGGAGATATGCTTGAGGGAACGCGCCCACCGACATCGGCCGAGTGGACGAACGACCATCCATATGAAACGATCCGGCCGTCATGAAAGTACGGCTGCACGAGATTGAAATCGGGCAAGTGCGTTGCAAGGCCCGACGACATGTAGGGGTGATTGGTGATGATCACATCGCCCGGCTCAAGATGCCCGACGGCAGCGATAGTCGGGCCGCAATCGAGATCGAAAAAGCCTGAGACACCGATATTGCGGGGGTAGGCGTAGAATTTCCCCCGCGTATCAACCAACGCGGTGGAGAAATCGGCCGCTTCCTTCACGTATTGGGAGCGACCTGTGCGCTTGAGAAAATAGGACATCTCCTCCGCGGCCGCGGCAAATTTCGTGGCCAGGATTTCCAGGGTGACCGGGTCAAGCTTCATCGGCATTGCTCCTGCTGGCAATCAGCGCGCCGTTTCTGTGAACTTTGAGCGTCCAGGGCGAGGGAAGCCACGTTGTCGTATCCGGCTGAACGATGACCGCAGGACCGGCAACGACGTCGTCCGCCAGCAGGTCCGAGCGGTGAAAGACCTGTGCGTCGACCCACCTGTCGCGCTGGAAGACCGCCCTCGTGCCTTTCGGCACGGGAGCCGCCTGCGACACGGCGAGATCCGGCAGCGTGATCGCCGGAACGCGACCCGTGATGCTGAGGCGGACGGACACCACCTCGACCGCGTCGTCGGTTTCGCGAAAGCCGTACAACGCTTCATGCGCAGCGTGCAGCGCTTCGGCAACGCCTTGCAGATCGTGCGCTTGGCGGATCGGCTCGGCCACCGTGACAAGCATGTTATGGGATTGCCCGGCGTAACGCATGTCGAGCGAATATTCCATGGAGACATCGAGAACCGGCACATTCTCAACGCGAAGCCAGTTCTGCGCCTCCGCTTCCAATTCGCTCCAGACGGGCCACAGGCGTCGGTCGAGCGTCTCGAACCGCGCCTCGCCGATGCTGCGCAGCAGATCGCGCCTCACATCCGCAAGCGCAGCGCCCAACGCGCAGAACGTCGCCGCCGCCGGAGGCACCACGATCCCCGCAAGGCCGGCCTCTTCCGCCAACATGATGGCGTGGGTGGGCCCTGCACCGCCGAAGGGAATCAACATCTGCTTCGACGGATCATGACCCCCGAGGGCCAATAGCTTGAAGAGCTCGGTGGCCATCCTGGTCGTGGCGATGTCGAGAGCTGCCTGCCCCGCCTCAGCGGCGTCGGTGCGACCAATCTTGCCGGCAACGACAGCCAGCGCCGCTTCGGCCGCCGCGCGATCGATCTTCAGGCGTCCTCCAAGGAAGTCAGCAGGGTCGATGATCCCCAGAGCGATATAGCAATCAGTGAGCGTCGGCTTGTTGCCGCCCCGGCCGTAGGCCACCGGGCCCGGATCGGAGCCAGCACTTTCGGGACCGACCTTGAGGGCGCCGGCGGAATCGACTGTCAGAATGGAGCCGCCACCGGCACCGATGCTTGACACGCCGACGACCGGCATGATCAGCGGCAACCCGCCGATATGCGAGTTCGTGGTAAATTCGAACCGTCCGTCCGACAGAATGGCGATGTCGGCACTTGTGCCACCCATGTCGAAGGTGATGGCCTCGCTCACGCCGACCTCCGCCGCCAGCCTTGCGGCCGCGATCGTCCCCGATGCAGGGCCCGACAGCATCGTCTCGACGGGCCGCTCGCGGGCGGATTCCAGGCTCAGCATGCCGCCGGCCGATGTCGTGAGCTGAAGTGCTACAGGCCTGCCGGTTGATGCAACGCGCGTCGACAGGGTGTTCAGATAGTCATTCAGAAGCGGATGAATTCCCGCATTGAGGCATGCGACAACCGAACGTTCGTACTCGCGAATTTCCGGCCATACACGTGAGGATTCCGTCACCAGAATGTTCGGGAAACGCTTTCTGATCGCAGCACCGATCTCTTCCTCCAGAAAAGAATTGCGGTAGGAGTTGATCAGCGAAACCGCGACGGCATCCGGATCGATACGCGCGATCGAATCGCAGAGCTCGTCCATCTCCTCGCGAGAGGGTGACCGCACAGTCTCTCCCTGCGCGTCAAGTCGCGCATCGATTTCGATGACGCGCTCGCGAGGCACCAGCGGTTCGGGCTTCCGGGCCAGGAGATTCAGGTAGTCCGGCAATCGCCCGCGCTCGAATTCGAGAATGTCGCGCGTCCCGCGCGAAACGACGACAGCAACCTTTGCGCCCTTGCGCTGCAAGACGGCGTTGAGGCCGATTGTCGTCCCGTGAACGATCAGAACCGGGTGATCTGGAGAGAGCTCAGCCTGATCAAGCAGAAGCCGGATTCCCCGGTCAACGGGTTCAGACGGATCGATCGAGCTGCTCGGCTCCTTATGGTAGAGTACACGGCCGTCAGGAAACGCCGCAACGAAGTCCGTGAACGTGCCACCGGCATCGATCCCAATTCGAACGGCCTGAGAGGAACCCTCGCCCGCATCGTTCATGAAACACTACTCCACTCAAATCAAGACGATCCGCCACTCACTAGACCGTGAGTTCTGACGGAAGACGGAGCCTCAAGAACTTTCCCTACACTGGCGCGCTTGACGCTGTCGTCAGCGCATTTCTTAAGCGTTGCTGGAGCGCCCTTCGGCATCACTGTCACCTGTCTCGGTGAGACTTCGGCAACAGCGTCTCCAACACTTCATTTCTTCTAATCTAACCAATATTCGAAACAATGTCTTTCCAAGTTTCGCTACGAGAGGAGATGATTGCACTATGAAATGGCTCTCTTGGAGATAATTGTTCTTCACATGGAATCTTGGCGGCCAGTGGATGCGCCTTCGAAACGCCGCATCAGGGCTGAGAGGATGTTTCATCGCTGTTGACGAGCGCTAGCCGGGCTACGTTTGCGGGAACTTGTGATGAAATCCGCTCGCCGTTGTCGAGGATGGATAGCGTGCAATGTGCAGAGAGAGAGGCGCGCTGGAAATGGGACCGCGTCACGATCACTGCCGCCAATGAATCTCATGCTGCTCGCGGGGACGCGAGGCACAATGCGCAGCCCTGATGTGATCGGGCGATGCGCGCGCCGTGATGGACGCCAACACCTTGGATCGCCACGCCTGGTGTCCGAGCGCTGCCGGATGACCAGGTGCTAGTAGTGGCGGCCACTCGGCACCTGCCACAAATAGTGCCGAAGATGCAATTCACACTGGGGAAATCACCATGATTCTCTCGGCTGTCGAGAAAATTTGGTGGGCGCACAAGGGCTCGAACCTTGGACCCGCTGATTAAGAGTCAGCTGCTCTACCAACTGAGCTATGCGCCCTCGCCGAAGCGAAGTTCAGACGGGCAGGACCCGCTGAAGAGGCCGATCGAGTAACAAACCGGACCGGCCCTGTCTACCCCATTTCATAAGGTATTGTGATTTTCACCGGCCGCTCGACTGCCGCGTCGCACGGACGCGGCAGCTTCTCCCTCCGGGTGGGCGCTGACGCCGCCAGGCTATTCGGCCGCATGCTGGGCGTGCAGGCGCGCGCCACGGCTCATCAGCTTGTTGAGGGCGCCAAGATAGGCCTGCGCCGAGGCAACTAGCGTGTCCGGATCGGCGGCGCGGGAGGTCACACTGTGATCATTGGCCGACAGGCGGACCGAGACCTCCGCCTGGGCGTCCGTGCCGGTGGTGACCGCATGCACCTGATAGAGCTCCAACACGGCCTCATGGGGCACCAGCGCCTTGATGGCGTTGAAGGTGGCGTCGACCGGCCCGTTGCCCTCCTGCTCCTCGGTGACCACAGTGCCGTCGATCTGGAGCTTCATCGTGGCCCGCTGGGGACCGCGCGTGCCGGCGACGATCGAGAGAGACACCAGCTTGATGCGATCATGCGCCATGGCGATGTTCTGATCGACCAGGGCCTCGATATCCTCGTCATAGACGTGCTTCTTGCGGTCGGCCAGCTCCTTGAAGCGCACGAACGCGTCTTCGAGCTGGTTGTCGGACAGGCTGTAGCCCATCTCGGTCAACCGGGTCCGGAAGGCGTTGCGTCCGGAATGCTTGCCCATCACCAGCGAGGTCTTGGACACGCCGACGCTCTCGGGAGTCATGATCTCGTAGGTTTCGGCATTCTTGATCATCCCGTCCTGGTGAATGCCGCTCTCGTGCGCGAAGGCGTTCCGGCCGACGATGGCCTTGTTGTACTGCACGGGAAATGAGGTCGCGGCAGCCGCCAGCTTCGAGGCGCGGGTCAACATCGAGGCGTCGATGCCCGTCTCGTAGGGCAGAACGTCGCCGCGGGTGCGGATCGCCATGACGATCTCCTCGAGCGCGGCATTGCCGGCCCGCTCGCCGATGCCGTTGATCGTGCACTCCACCTGCCGGGCGCCGCCGTCGAGGGCCGCCAGCGAATTGGCAACGGCAAGGCCGAGATCGTTATGGGTGTGGGCGGAAAAGATTGCCTTGTCGGCGCTTGGCACCCGTTCGCGGATGGTGCGGAACATGTGGCGATACTCGTCGGGCGTCGCGTAGCCAACCGTATCGGGCAGGTTGATGGTGGTGGCGCCGCTGCGGATGGCCGCCTCGACGCACCGGCAGAGGAACTCGATGGATGTACGGGTGGCGTCCATGGCCGACCACTCCACGTCCTCGACGAGGTTGCGCGCCTGGCCGACCGTGGCGATGATGATTTCCACCACCTCGTCCTGCGTCTTGCGCATCTGGTGGGCGAGATGGATCGGCGACGTCGACACGAAGGTGTGGATGCGCGGCCGCACGGCGTGGCGAACCGCCTCGCCGGCGCGGGCGATGTCGATGGACACTGCGCGAGCGAGCCCGGCGACGGTCGCGTTCTTGACCTTGCTCGCGATGAGGCTCACCGCCTCGAAATCGCCATTCGACGCAATGGGGAAGCCGGCCTCGATGATGTCGACGCCCATGGTGTCGAGCAGATTGGCGATTTCGAGCTTTTCTTCCAGCGTCATGGTCGCGCCGGGGCATTGCTCGCCGTCGCGCAAGGTGGTGTCGAAGATCAGAACGCGGTCACGAGGGGTGCCGGCGGCGGAGGAAACGGTCATCAATCTGGTCCTTCTGGGGCGAGCGATCAAAAGCGCTCAGGGTTGGTTCCTTCTTTCGAACCCCTGAGTGCCCAGGCGCCAGCGCCCAGTCGACCCTCAGGGGCGACTAAGGAGAAGGAGGCCGAGGAGGCGTGCATCGGCTGCCGCGGAAGCGGGGCAGGTCCTCAATGCGCTGTGGGAGACGATGAACATCGTGACCCAATCCTCCAAAAAATCGCGGGACCACCGCGACCGATGTGAGGGTTCTAACCACGGTTCGGCGCGAAGGCAAGCGCAACAGGGAACAATCTTGCGCAATGACGCGCTTGCCCGCAACAAGCATGGCCTTTATCGCAGAGGCAGCGCACCAAAACGCATGGAGGCTTCTCATGAGGCTCGTGGTTCAGACCGTCATCGCCGCAGCCCTCGCCCTCTCGGCTGCCGCTTGCACCCAGACGGGTGGCTCCCCTGCCCCGGGAACCCCAGTCGGGACCGGGGCGGCGTTTCGCATGCCGGAGGGTCCAGGCTGCCAGGGCGAGGTCGCCCGCTACCGCGCCATCATGGCGAACGATCTGGCGATGGGACATGTCAACCAGTCTGTCTACAGCCGGGTCGACAAGGAAATCGACCGGGCGGATGCCGCCTGTTCAGCCGGCCGGGACGCCGAGGCAATCCGCATGATCGAGGCCACGAAAGGCCGCTACGGCTACCGCTGAGCAAACGACCAGCGGAAGAAGGATTGCAGGTAAAGCGGCATCGTGCCGGGGTTGATGTCGTCTGGACCGCGCACCACGACGACATCCGACAGTTCCTGATCGTCCTGCTGCTTGATCAGGCCGCGGATGCGTTCGGCGCCCACCTCTGCCGTAACGGCAAGAGTCACGTGGCGCATCAGGGCCACGGTCGGCCAGTGCTGCACCACGATCCAGTCATCCGCCACCTCGAAATCCGCCGCGACAAGACCGGTCTCCTCGGTCAGTTCCCGGGTCAGGCTGGTGGCCAGATCGACCCGTCCGCCTTGCCGGATATCGGATTGGTCGGGCGTGCCGGCGGCAAAGTAGACCCGGCCGGCATTGACCGTGTGGTCGCCCATCACGCCGCAGATATAGGCCCCGTCGGAGCCCCGAAGCGCGCCCATGGCAAAGCCGTTGGCAACGCCAGGGTCCGGATATCCGGCATCGATCCAGCCGATGAAATCGGCGTAGTCAGTCTCGAAATACCGGGAGCGACACACGTCTTCATCCACTGACAAGTCGCAGAGCAGGAGCACACGCCCGTTGAACATCCGGGGCTTGTCGGCGATCCGGCGCTGCCAGTTCGTCGCGATGGCGGCCCGGTTCGCCTCGGCCCATGGCCAGACGCGGCTGTCATGATGCGCCTCCACAGCCGCCACGCGCGTGATGCTGACGGCGCGATCGATCACAACAGCTCTCCCCGGCTCATCAGCACCGCGTCGCCTGCAATCTCCGCCGAGGCCAAGGCCCCGTCCTTGATCACCATCTGCAGCCTGATCACGCTGGGCCGCCCCATCTCGACGCCCTGCTCGATGACGATGTCATGCTCGCCGTCGCCGAGCGGCTCGCATTGCATCAAGGCGCCTGCAAAGGCCGCGGCCGCGGACCCCGTGGCGGGATCTTCGGCCACCCCCATGCCCAGCCCGAACATGCGCGCGCGGAACCGCACGCCGTCGCCCTCGGGGAGCCGTGTATAGACGTAGGCCGCGGGATGATCGCTGTCGCCAAAAGCCTGCAGGAACGCATCGGTCTTGGGCGTGGCGCGGGCAAGGGCATCCAGCGAGGCGACCGGCACGAGGTCAAAGGCGACGCCAGCGGAATGGCGGCTCGGCACATGGCGATCGAACCCGATCTCGGTGGGGTCGAGACCGAGCGCCCAGGCGCATTCCGTGCTCTCCTTGCCGGGTCCGCCGGCGACGGGAAGCTTCGGCAAGCGAAACCGCGCGCGGCCGCCGCGGTTGGTCGTGATCTCGACCGCACAGGACACAATGCCGACCTTCTCCTTAAGCCCGAACGCCGCAGCGCCCGGCGCATAATCGGTGTCGAGCAGGGCCAGCAGAACTGCGGTCCCGACAGTCGGATGGCCCGCGAACGGCAGCTCGGTTGTGCGGGTGAAAATGCGGATATCGGCGCGCTGGCGGGGATCCTCTGGGGGAAGGACGAACACAGTCTCGGACAGGTTGAACTCGGCTGCGATCGCCTGCATGGCCGCGCTATCGAGTCCTTCGGAATCCAGGACGACAGCAAGCGGATTGCCGCTCAGGGGATCGGCGGTAAAGACATCGAGCGTCACGAAGCGGCGGGACATGGGATCAGATCTCCTCGGCGGGAAAGCGGCGGGTCGGCGACACGAACTCGTCCTGCGCCGCAACTGTCAGAATTTCGCGTGACCCAGCCTCCTCGGTCCGCTGCAACAAGCCGTAAACGGAGGCGGCCGCCTCGATCAGGGCGATCTCGGCAGAACGAGAGCGCGCAAAATGGACAAAGAAGAGCGCCGCGATGGCATCGCCTGCCCCGTTGACGTTGAGGGAGAGCTTGGGGGTGCGCACGCGCCAGAAACGACCCCCCTCGCCCGCAATCAGATCGACCGCGTCGGACGGGGTCTCGGCGGATTCAATGGACGTGACGAGCACGACTTTCGGGCCAAGGCGGTGGGCCGTTGCGATGGCTTCCTTGACGCCCGCCAGAGTTTGCGTTGCGATCCCGGACAGATATTCGAGTTCGAACTGGTTCGGCGTGATGATATCGGCTGCCGGCACCGCGTAATCGCGCATGAATTCAGGCACCCCGGGGCGCACGAAGACGCCGCGCCCGACATCGCCGATCACCGGGTCGCAGCCGTACAGCATCGCCGGGTTGAGAGCCCGGACCCGCGCCACCGTGGACAGGATGGCGTTGCCGATATCGGCCGACCCCATATAGCCCGACAGCACGCCATCGCAGGAATCAAGGACGCCACGCTCGGCAATGCCGTCGACCAGCTCCTCGATGGCCGGCCCGTCAACGACGCGGCCTGTCCAGGACCCGTATCCGGTATGATTCGAAAACTGAACCGTGTGAATGGGCCAGACCTCGACGCCCAGCCGCTGCATGGGAAAAACGGCGGACGAGTTTCCCACATGTCCGTAGGCCACATGGGATTGGATCGAGAGGACGTTCATCGCGTTGTGCCCCAGCATTTTCTCTCGGTTAGCGCATCGGCGGCTCCGCATCAAATTGCGCCCTTGGACCGAGCGGGCCTGACGGGCATAAGAGCCAGGATCTACCCCGTTTCAAAGCCGTTTCACGCGCCCCTTCCGCGCCCCGGAGTTCCCGCCATGACTCTTGCAGACGTCACCGACTCCGTCGTTGGATTCGTGCGGGCCAACCACGAGTTTGCACCTCTGATCCTGGCCCTTTTGACCTTCGGCGAGTCGTTGGCATTCGTGTCTCTCATCATTCCCGCGGCCACGATCCTGGTCGGCGTCGGGTTTGTCGTGGCCGCCGCCGATATCCCTTTCTGGCAGTGCTGGCTCGGGGCGATGCTGGGCGGGGTGGTCGGGGGCTGGATCTCATTCGCCATCGGGCGACGCTACAAGACTGCCGCTTACCGAGTCTGGCCGCTGTCGCGCCACGAGCGCCTGATTGAGCGAGGGGAACGGTTTTTTCAACGATACGGACCCTGGGCCGTCTTCTTCGGGCGCTTCTTCGGCCCGACCCGCGCTGTTCTGCCGCTGATCGCCGGCATTTTCCTCATGCCGGGGTTTCTGTTTCAATCGGCCAACATGGCGTCTGCGTTTGTCTGGGCTTTTATCGTGCTAGCGCCCGGCGCCGGCCTCGCCCGTTATATTTTCTAGACAGCGTTAAGGCCACGCTTCAGCTGATTTACCTCTCCGTCCCCCTTCGTTCCGAGAGCTATCGAAGGGGCATTGCGGTGGTAGCGTCCTCGATCCGGAATCGGGAGACCGCGCCATGACTCACCACCGTCGGGAATCCTATGATTGGTACGACGACGCCGAAACTCTCGAAGGCGCCCTCGCGCCTTCTGCGGCGTATCCTGGCTTGCCGCCAGCCTGGCAGTTCTTCGGATGGTGGGTGGCCGGAGTAGCGTTCTCGCTGGTGTGGCTGCTGGAAAGCTGGACCGTTTCGTCGCCGGGCAGGAATGCCGTGGGCGAGCTTGCGGAAGGCGTGTGGACGCTCCTTCTCTCGCTCGCCATTTGCTACGGCACCTACAGGTTCGCCACCGCGCAGTCGCGCAATCTTGCCCGGGTCCTCTGCATCAGCAGCGCGGTCGTGCTGCTGCTTCACCACGGCAGCGCGACACTCCGTTGAACGGCCATATCCCGCCGTCTCAAGCTTCCGCGGCAAGGATCTCGCGGATACGGGTGGCCAGCGCGTCCACCGCGAACGGCTTGGTGATCATCGCCATTCCCGGATCCAGAAAGCCGCTGGCAGTTGCGGCGTTCTCGGCGTAGCCGGTCATGAACAGGACTTTCAGATCGGGCCGATGGGTCCGGGCCGCATCCGCCAGCTGACGCCCGTTGAGGCCGGGGAGACCCACATCCGTGACCAGAAGATCGATCTCGACGCTCGACTCGAACAGACGGAGTCCGGACGGCCCATCATTGGCCTGCAGCACCAGATAGCCCAGATCCCGCAGGATCTCGCAGACGAGTTCCCGCACGGTGGGTTCGTCCTCGACCACGAGGACGGTTTCGCCGGCGCCCCGCTGGACATCGTCGGCGCTGAGGCCGACTGGCTCCGTGACAGCCTCGCCAAGATGACGAGGCAGAAACAGCTTAACCGTCGTGCCGTGGCCGACCTGACTGTAGATGCGGACAAATCCTTCCGACTGCCGGGCAAACCCGTACACCATCGACAGCCCGAGCCCGGTGCCCTCCCCAAGCGGTTTCGTCGTAAAGAACGGGTCGAAGGCCTTCGCGATGACCTCCTTTGCCATGCCCGTTCCGGAATCCGAGATACTGACGCAGACATAGGCCCCCGGCTCGGCTTCGGTGATGCGGGCTGCATGAGCAGACCTGATGTCCACGTTGGCGGTCTCGAGCGTGAGGACGCCGCCGTCGGGCATGGCGTCGCGCGCATTGATGGCCAGGTTCAGAATCGCATTCTCGAGCTGGTGCGGATCGCACAGGGTGGGCCAGAGGTTGGGGGCTGGCACGACTCTGATATCGATGGCCTCACCGGACGTTCGGCGCAGGAGGTCCTCCATGGAATCGATCAGCGCGTTGGCGTCGACGGCCTTCGGATCCAGGGGCTGGCGTCGCGAGAAAGCTAGGAGCCGGTGGGTCAGTGCGGCCGCCCGGTTGGCAGCCCCCGAGGCTGCTGTCGCGTAGCGTTCCAGTTCGCCCGTACGACCCTGGCGGATCCGGTTCTGCATCATCTCGATGGAGCCCAGGATCCCGGTCAGCAGGTTGTTGAAGTCGTGGGCAATTCCGCCTGTGAGTTGACCCACGGCTTCCATCTTCTGGGATTGCCGCAGGGCCTCCTCGGTCTCGGAGAGAATTCTGGCCTGCTCTTTCTCCGCCGTCACATCGCGGCCAACCGCATAGATCAGTTGCTCGTCCGGCACGGCCGTCCATTGCAGCCACCGGTAGCTCCCGTCGCGATGTCTGAACCGGCATTCGAAATGGCTGGTTTCGCGGCCTTGGTTCAGCCGTTCAAATTCCGCGAGCGTGGCGGCGACATCGTCGTCGTGGACAAGACTGATAAACGGGCGTGACGTCGCCTCTTCAGAGGTCCAACCTAACGTCCGTTCGAAAGCCGGGTTGACGCTCTGATAGACCCCCTCTCGATTACTGACGACGATCACCTCGCGGCTCACGCGCCAGACCCGGTCGCGCTCCTGCGTCCGCTGCGCGATCTGCTCCTCCAGCGTGGCGTTGAGCCTCGCCAGGTCCTCGACGGCCGCCTTCTGAACCTCGATGTCGGTATTCGTCCCGATCCAGCGCAGAGCATTTCCGGCCGTGTCCATGATCGGAAGCGCGCGAGAGAGGTGCCAACGATAGGTCCCGTCGGCCCCACGGATGCGGAATTCTGTCTGATAGAAACGTCCCGTCGCCACCGAGACCTGCCAAAGGGCTGCGGCGGCCGCCACATCGGCCGGATGAAGGAGCGCTGCCCATTTGTCGCCATCGAGTTCACCCGGAGCCCGACCCGAATAGGCGTAGACCTGCTCGTTGAACCAGTCGAGGCTGCCGTCGCTGTCGGCGGCCCAGACATGGTTCGGCATCACCTGGGAAAAGGTTCTGAACTTGGCCTCGCTCTCGCGCAGCGCATCTTCGATGAGCTTTCGCTGGGTGATGTCGTAGACGACCCCGAAGCCCCTCGTCAGATTGCCGTCGGCGTCCCGCATCACCTCGCCCCGACGGGCGATCCAACGGATCTCGCCGTTATCCGGCCGCGTAATGCGATATTCCGTGTAGGCAAGTGAGTCGGCGTTCACGGCTCCGCGCAGCGAACCCACATTGTCGCGATCCGCCGCATCCACCATCTGGCCCAGCACCTCGAGGGGAATGACGTCGGCAGTCAGTCCCCAAAGACGACGGAACTCCTCCGACATGGTCACCAGTCCCGTGGCCGGGTCCCATTCGAAAGTGCCGACCCCGCCCGCCTGTTGGGCGATCCGCAAGCGTTCCTCGCTCGCGGCAAGCGCCGCCTCGCTCAAGCGCTGAGCCGTGCGGTCCCGCAGCACCTTCACGTAGCCCATGAGGGCTCCGCTGGCACTGCGCAGGGGCGTCATTTGCCCGCTGGCCCAAAACCGGCTGCCATCCTTGCGAACCCGCCAGCCCTCGTCGCCGTCGCTTCCCTCTTCGCTGGCGCGCTTCATCTCGGTTTCGACGCGCCCGGCCGCCACATCGTCCGGCGTGAAGCATCGGTGGATCGTCTGTCCGAGCATCTCTTCCTCGGACCAGCCAAGGACCCGTTGCGCGCCAGCGTTCCAGTGGCTCACCCGACCGTCTCGATCCAGCGCGATGATCGCGTATTCGGTCGCGCTGTCGAGGATCTGCCGGTACTCGGTTTCCTTATCGCGAATGAGCTTTTCCGCCAGAAACTTTTCGGTGGTCTCCGTGCAGGCGCAGAACATGCCCAGAATGGTACCGTCATCGTCCCGCACCGGCGTGTACGAAAACGCAAAATGCGCCTCTTCCGCATAGCCATTGCGATGCGTCATGAGCATCAGGTCGTCCATATGGGTGCTGATGCCCGCATAGGCCCGATCCATGATCGGCTCGACATCGGTCAGAATATCAAACCAGACATCGGCAAACCGGCGTCCCAGCGCAGAGGGGTGACGCTGGCCCAGCATCGGCGCATAGCCGTCATTGTAGATCATGACCCGCTCCGGTCCCCAGGCCAGGAACATTGGCTGTCGCGAGCCGAGCATCACGCCGACGAGGGTGCGCAGGGATTGGGGCCATCGGGAGCGCGGGCCTAAGGGGGTCGATTCCCAGTCATGGGCCTCCACGCGCGCACGCATGTCAGACGTCACGGGCAGGCTTTCGCTCAAATCCGCCATAAGGCCCTGCTTTGTGAGCACGATCATCGGATACCTGCAAGCCCACCTGAAAATCTATAGTTCACCGGCAATCCCTGACAATGCTCGCCGAACCTTACGGAAGCGGCCAGAACGGCTCTGTGTCGCAAAAGCAACGCTTCGCCTTCGCACCAACGCCCAAACAGCGAAAAAGGGCAGCTCTCGCCGCCCTTTTCTTTCATCGTCGTAAGGACCCGTGGTCGATGGGTGGAAACCTAGTTCCGGCTCTTGTCGACCAGCGCCTTTTCCTTGATCCAGGGCATCATCTCGCGCAGACGGCCGCCGACCTCTTCGATCGGGTGAGCGGCGTTGCGGGCGCGAGTGGCCTTGAAGGAAGTCTGCCGGACCTTGTTTTCCAGCATCCAGTCGCGGGTGAACTTGCCCGACTGGATGTCGGTCAGCACCCGCTTCATCTCGGCCTTGGTGTCCGAGGTGATGATCCGGGGCCCGGTCACGTACTCGCCATACTCGGCGGTGTTGGAAATCGAGTAGTTCATGTTGGCGATGCCGCCCTCATAGATCAGGTCGACGATCAGCTTTACTTCGTGCAGGCACTCGAAATAGGCCATTTCGGGCGCGTAGCCGGCTTCCACGAGGGTTTCGAACCCGGCGCGGATGAGCTCGACGAGGCCGCCGCAGAGCACCACCTGCTCGCCGAAGAGGTCGGTTTCGCATTCTTCCTTGAAGGTCGTCTCGATGATGCCGGCCCGGCCGCCGCCATTGGCGGACGCATAGGAGAGGCCGAGATCATGGGCATTGCCGGTCGCATCCTGGTGGATCGCGATGAGGGTCGGCACGCCGCCGCCCCGCTGGTATTCCGACCGCACGGTATGGCCGGGGCCCTTCGGCGCGACCATCAGCACGTCGAGATCCTTGCGGGGATCGATGAGGTTGAAATGCACGTTGAGGCCGTGCGCGAACAGGAGGGCCGCGCCCTGCTTCATGTTCGGGGCGAGGTCGGCCTCGTAGATGTCGGCCTGCAGCTCGTCGGGAGTCAGCATCATGACGACATCGGCCCATTTGGCGGCTTCCGCCACTTCCAAGACCTTGATGCCGGCCGACTCTGCTTTGGCGGCGGAAGGTGACCCCTTGCGAAGGGCGACGACGATGTCCTTGACGCCGGAATCGCGCAGGTTCAGCGCATGAGCGTGGCCCTGGCTGCCGTAGCCGACGATAGCGACCTTCTTGCCCTTGATCAGATTGATGTCGGCATCCCGATCGTAATAGACGCGCATTTCGTAAGTCCTCTCCCGGGGATCCGCCCCATATGATATCCGTCCCGTTCTCGTTGGCCGAGATCCGCAACATTCGAGTTTTCCAGCGCCGTTTTAGCGAACAAAGCTGCGCTGGCAAGCCTTCCCTTGTTCGAATATGGCCGATGTCCCGCCTTGTGCCGGAGCATCGTCGCACCCGTTGTCAGGCGGGTGTTGGAATTTCTTGGGCCCCGCGCCACATGACCTGAAACTGTTCCCATCTCGCCGATAAGGACCTGAAATGCAGCATCTCGCGACTGTCGAAGACATCCTCGCATTCTGGCGAGAGGCCGGACCGTCCCGCTGGTTTTCCAAGGACGACGCCTTCGACCAGCTGTGCCGCGACCGCTTCCTTGCCACCTATGAGGCGGCCGCCAGAGGCGATCTCAACGAGTGGGAACTGTCGCCGTCCGGTGCGCTCGCCGTCATCCTGCTTCTGGACCAGTTCCCCCGCAACATGTTCAGGGGCAGCCGCGCCGTCTACAAGACCGATCCGGTGGCGCTTCTCACCGCCGACCGCGCCATCGAACGCGGGTTCGACAAGTCGTTCGACGACCAGTTTCGGGCCTTCTTCTACCTTCCCTTCATGCATTCCGAGGATGTCCGGGATCAGGAGCGCTCGGTGACCCTCAACGAGACGCTCGACAATCCCGATTCCGTCAAATTCGCCCACCATCACCACGATATCGTCGCCCGCTTCGGACGCTTCCCCCATCGCAACGCCCTTCTTGGCCGGGATTCGACGCCCGAGGAGATCGTCTTCCTAGCGGAAACCGACTTCCACGGCTGATGTCACATGCCCTCGGGACCTCGCGCCATGGCGGCAACGCCGGTGCGCGAGACCTCTGCCAGACCGACGACGGTCATGAGTTTGATGAAGCGCTCGATCTCCTCCGTCGTGCCGGTGAGTTCGTAGACGAAGGACGTCAGCGACGCATCCATGGTGCGCGCGCCGAAAGCCGCCGCCAGCCGCATCGCTTCCACGCGCTGCTCGCCCTTGCCCACCACCTTGACGAGGCACAGTTCGCGCTCGACCGCATCGCCCGTGAGCGTGAGATCCACCACCCGGTGGACCGGCACCAGCTTTTCCAGATGCGCCTTGATCTGCTCGATGATGCTGTCGGTGCCAGTGGTCACGATGGTGACCCGGGAGATGTGGGATTCATGCTCCGTTTCCGTGACCGTCAGGCTCTCGATATTGTAGCCACGGCCCGAGAACAGGCCCGCGATCCTGGCAAGCACACCGGGCTCGTTGTCGACGACGACCGCCAGGGTGTGGCGGGAGATCGGTTCGACCCGCGTGGCGGGCGGATAAATGGTGCTCATCTGCGTCATGACTCTGCTGTTCCTGAAGCCTGTTGTCAGGCGACGTGTCGAAAGTTGGTGGTCGCGTCCTCGTCCACCTCGTCGTGGGCGACGATCCAGGTCTCGCGCAAGGCGGCCTTGCGCCATTCGCGGAAGGAAGGCAGCGCAAGGATCGCATCGACGTAGGCCCGGATATCGGCATCGAGGGGAATCGCGTAGGTGTCGAGACGGGTGACAAGTGGTGCAAACATCGCATCGGCCGCCGAAAAGCCGCCGAACAGAAACGCGCCGCCTGCCCCGAAACGCTCACGCGCCTGACGGACGATCTGGGTGAAGCGCGCGACGTCGGCGACGACTCCGGCGCCGCGATCGCGCGGGCCATAGGCCTTGCCGAGATTCATCGGGCAGGCCGAGCGCAGATGCTGGAAGCCCGCATGCATTTCGGCCGCCACGGAGCGCGCCATGGCGCGGGCCTTGCGATCCTCGGGCCAGACTGTCACGCCAAAGGTCTCGCCGACATAGTCCATGATCGCCAGCGTTTCCCAGATGGTGACGTCGCCATCGATCAGCACCGGCACCTTGCCGGCAGGCGAGTAGGCCAGCACCTGCTTTTTCGTCTCGGGCAGATCCAGTGGAATCAGCACCTCGTCGAAGGCCACTCCCAGATGCCGCATCAGCAGCCACGGCCGCAGAGACCAGGACGAATAGATCTTGTTGGCAATGACCAATGTCGGCATGTGCGTGTCCCCATTCCCAGCCGCTTTCGCGGGCACTTTGACGCCGGCGTTTGCTACACCAGCATCTTGCCCTTCTCGTCGATCACCGAACCGAGATCGACGGGGCCTGTCTCGTTCAGGTAATCGTTGAGCAGCATCTCGTTATGCCCCTTGCCGGAGGGGATCATCGGGAAGCAGTTCTCCGTCTTGTCGACCACGCAGTCGAAGATGACCGGACGGTCGACATTGATCATTTCGAGAATGGCCGCATCGAGGTCACCGGGCTTGTCGCAGCGAATGCCCACGCCCCCATAGGCCTCGGCCAGCTTGACGAAATCAGGCAACGACTGCGAGTAGCTCTCGGAATAGCGGCCGCCATGCAGCAATTCCTGCCACTGGCGCACCATGCCCATATACTCGTTGTTCAGGATGAAGATTTTCACCGGCAACCGGTACTGAACCGCGGTCGACATCTCCTGCATGTTCATCAGGATCGACGCTTCGCCGGCGATGTCGACGACGAGCGCCTTGGGGTGGGCGAGCTGCGTGCCGATAGCCGCCGGCAGGCCGTAGCCCATCGTGCCGAGACCGCCCGATGTCATCCAGTGGTTGGGCTCTTCGAACTTGAAGTATTGCGCCGCCCACATCTGGTGCTGTCCGACCTCCGTGGTGATGAAGGTCTCGCGGTCCTTGGTCAGTTCATACAGGCGCTGAACCGCATATTGCGGCTTGATGATCTCGTCGGACGGACGATAGGCGAGGCAATCGCGCCCACGCCATCCGTCGATCTTGGTCCACCACTCTTTCAGCGCCACCTTGTCGACCTGCGGTGCCGTCTGTCGCCACAGGCGGACCATGTCTTCCAGCACGTGCGCGCAGTCGCCGATGATCGGGATCTCGACCTTGACGTTCTTGTTGATCGAGGACGGATCGATGTCCACGTGGATGCGCTTGGAGTAAGGCGAGAACGCATCGAGCCTGCCCGTGATGCGGTCATCGAACCGCGCCCCGATATTGATCATCACGTCGCATTCGTGCATCGCGAGATTCGACTCGTAGGTGCCGTGCATGCCGAGCATGCCGAGGAACTGACGGTCGGCGGCCGGATACGCTCCGAGGCCCATCAGGGTCGAGGTCACCGGGAAACCCGTCAGCCGCGCGAGTTCGCGCAGCAAGGCCGAGGCATGCGGGCCGGAATTGATGACGCCGCCGCCCGTGTAGAAGACCGGGCGCTTGGCGCTCGCCATCAGTTCGATGGCGGCGCGGATCTTGTCGATGTCGCCCTTGACTGTCGGCCGGTAGGTCTTGTGCTGGTTGCTCGTGGGCCGCGTATAGGAGCCCATCTTGAACTGGATGTCCTTCGGCAGATCGACGACGACCGGTCCGGGCCGGCCTGTGGACGCCACGTAGAAGGCCTCATGCAGGATGCGCGGCAGATCCTCGATCGATTGGACGAGGTAATTGTGCTTGGTGCAGTGGCGGGTGATGCCCACCGTGTCGCATTCCTGGAAGGCGTCCGAGCCGATGAGGTGGGTGGCGACCTGCCCGGTGATGCAGACGATCGGGATCGAATCCATCATCGCGTCAGTCAGGCCGGTCACCGCGTTGGTGGCGCCCGGTCCCGATGTGACCAGGACAACCCCGACCTTGCCCGAAGACCGGGCATAGCCCTCGGCCGCGTGGACTGCGCCCTGCTCGTGCCGGACAAGGATGTGCTTGACCTGGTCCTGGTGGAAAATGGCGTCATAGATCGGCAGCACCGCGCCGCCCGGATATCCGAAGATGTGCTCCACACCCTGATCCTGCAGGGTGCGGATCACCATTTCGGCTCCCGTCATCATCTCGCTCATGTCACTGGCTCCCGTCGGTCTTCGCTTTGTCGTGGTTTTTCAGGACTTTAGGCAATAAAAAAGGCCCCACTTGGGGGGCCTGTACGCCATCGCCGGAACTGCAGGATCAATCCTGCTCCGTCGATGGCGTTCGTACTACGAGAATAAGCTTGCGCACGTGGGCTGCTCTCTGTTCAAAAGTTGCGCAGACGCTAGCCGAAGCTTTTCTTCCGGTCAAGCGGTCTTGATGTTGGCGACGAATCGCTGCGCTTCTATGGTGCGGCCAGCAGTCGCGGAAAGTAAACGATGCCTGAGACGAGTTCAGCCAACGGGGCTTCGGCCCGAGGCCCACGGGTGACCGCGCGGGCCCTGCTTCTGGGCGACCGGCTCGACCTGTCGGGGCTCGAGCGCAGCGATCTGCTGTCGACAATCCCCCTTGCGTTCAAGGCCGGGCAGGACGGCTTTGTGGCCCTGTTCCGCTTCGGTGTCGCGGTTCTGGTCGGGCTGACGCCTCTGGAGGAAGACGAGGTCATCCGCGGCCTGCGACAGCGGGTGACGGGGGAATTCGCCCGCCACGAGGAAGAGACCGCCATCATCGAGATCGTGCCGGAAAAGGACGACCAGATTCCGCCCGGCGGCCCGATTTTCGTCAAGGACCTGGCCCCTGCCAGGCTGGTGGTCATCGCCGATGCCCTGTCGAAAAGCGTCGTGCTGGCGCAGGACGAAAAGGCCGCGGCCGCGGTGTTCGACGTGGTCGAGCCGTTCGCCCGCTACCTCGCCGAAAAGGGCCGCAGGCCGGCCGGACGCCGCGAAATCCTGAAGCATATCGGCACGGCCCTTCTGGTCCGCCAGCGGGTGTCAGGCCGCGTCGCAGTCGAAGAGAAGCCCGACGTCCTTTGGGATCGTCCCGACCTTGAGCGGCTTTATGCCCGCCTGGAGGACGAATACGAGTTGCGCGAGCGCGCCACCTCGCTGCACCGCAAGCTCGACGTGATCGGCGACACCGCCCAGGCCTTGACCGATCTTATCGACACGGAGCGGTCGCTGCGGCTCGAGCTGATCATCGTGCTGCTCATCGTGTTCGAGATCTTCATCACGTTTTATCAAATGTGGTCGGGATCGGGCGGCCACTGACGGCCGCCATCGCAACGTCGAAAGCATCCTCGGGCGCCTCCCACGTCCAATCCGCCAGTTGATGCCGGAACCAGGTGAACTGCCGCTTGGAATAGCGGCGCGTGTCGCCCTGCCCGCGAACGATCGCCTCCGGGAGGCCGATCTCGCCGTTGAGATAAGCGAGCAATCCCGGCACCCCATGGGCCCGCATGGCCGGCAGCATGGGGTCGAGGTGGCGCGCCGCGAGCGCCCGCACCTCGTCGAGCGCGCCCGTCTCCACCATCGTCACGAACCGGGATTCGATGCGCTGCCGCAGGGTGTCCCGGTCGGGGGCGAGAAACAGCTTGAGCAACGGCTTTCCGGCGAGCGGGCCGGGCTGGCGCGCACCGTGAAACGAGGCCAGCGACCGGCCGGTGGCGGCATGGATCTCAAGCGCGCGCTGGATCCGCAGCCGGTCCGACGGCCGCAATCGTTCGGCCATGGCGGGATCCCGATCCGCGAGAACCCGATGGAGGTCGGCCGTCTCGCGACCGAGGCTCTCCTGACGGACCTGCTCGCGCACAGCCTCGGGCACCTCCGGCATGTCGGACAGCCCTTCCGTCAGCGCCTTGAAATAGAGACCGGTGCCGCCCACGAAAATCGGCACCTTCCCGGGGCCGATCGACGCCAGCACCGCAACGGCATCCGCCACATAGCGTCCAACAGAGAAGTTGATGCCCGCGTCCACATGTCCGAACAGAAGATGGGGGGCGGACGCCTCCTCGGTGGGATCCGGACGGGCCGTGAGGATGCGCAGATCCCCGTAGACCTGCATGGAATCGGCGTTGATCACCACCCCGTCAAGGGCGTTCGCAAGCCGGATGGCCAATGCGGACTTGCCTGAAGCGGTCGGCCCTGCAATGAGAATCGCACCGATCCGAACGTCACTCACAGATGGTCTCCCTGATGGCATCTCCGCAGCCCGCGCTGGTCGCGACGCTTGTCGCCAACCCGGCCCACCCCGCCGTCACGGACGCCCTGGTGGCCCGGGCCGCAAAGGCGCTCGGACAGGACACGCAACACGCGATCCTGGCAAGAGGCATCGCGGCCGACCTGTTCGCCCCCGTTGGGCTCACCGCTGCCGCCATCGAGGCGCGCCTGCGCCGTGAGATCGGCGACGAGCCGGTCGATGTGGTGGTGCAGCCCGTGGCTCACCGGCTGAAGCGGCTGTTTCTCGCCGACATGGATTCCACCATGATCGGGCAGGAATGCATCGACGAACTGGCCGATTTCGTCGGCCTCAAGGCCGAGGTCTCGGCCATCACCGAGCGGGCGATGAACGGCGAGATCGCCTTCGAGCCGGCGCTCCGCGAACGGGTGGCCCTCCTGAAGGACCTGCCCGTCGGCGTCGTCGACGAGATCATGGAGAGCCGGATCACCCTGACGCCCGGCGGCCGGGCGCTCGTGCGCACCATGCGGGCCAGGGGTTTTTATACCTGCCTCGTGTCCGGCGGCTTCACGCTCTTCACAGGCTCGGTCGCGGCCCTGATCGGCTTTCACGAACACCGCTCGAATCGCCTCCTCGTCAGCGCCGACAAACTTGTCGGACTGGTGGAGGAGCCCATTCTCGGACGCGAGGCCAAACTCGCCACCCTCGTGGAATTGCGCCAGCATCTCCGGCTCGCCCCCGAGGACACCCTCGCGGTGGGGGACGGCGCCAACGATCTGGCGATGCTGGGCGAAGCCGGCCTCGGTGTCGCCTTTCGGGCCAAGCCGGCAGTGGCTGCCGCGGCCGACGCCCGCATCGATCATGCGGATTTGACGGCTTTGCTGTACGCGCAGGGCTATCGGGAAGACGATATTCTCACCAACTAGGCAGCGAGATAGCCACGCCAGCTTGACTAGATGTTATTATATTCTATCATCGGAAACCTTCTTTCCCATCCTAGGGGTTTTCCGATGGCGTCGTTCCTATCCGCCCCTAAAGCCGTGCACGAGGCGCCCTGGATCGAACTCTTCGGCACGCAGGTGCTCGAAGACGCGGCCGTCGGCACGGTCGTCGGCGACCTCTTCGCCCGCTCCGACGACGGCTCGCCGGCCAAATTCCAGCTGCTGGACGATGCGGACGGCCGGTTTCGCCTCGAGGGCACCAAGCTCGTTGTCGCCGAGTCCGGCCGGATCGACTACGAGACCCTGCCCTGGCTGCCGGTCACCATCCGCTGCACTGACGCGTTCGGGGCTTTCCGGGACAGGACGTTCAACCTGCAAGTCAGGGATGTGTGGGAGCAGGGCCAGCCGGATTCGACGACCCCGCCCCCGCCGGAGCCCGTTCCACCCCAGGAGCACCGCGCGCCCGACCTCGTCCGGCTGACCGGCGACTGGGTCGGCGAGATCACCAATACGGGCTTTATCGTCGGCACCATCAAAGCCTATGACGCCGATGGGGACGCTCTCACCTACACACTGGCCGACGATGCTGACGGACGCTTTACGATCATCAACAATGCGCTCGTCGTTGCGGACGGAAGCCGGTTTGATTTCGAGACGGCACCGACGGTCGATGTCCGGGTTCGCGTGACCGACGCCACTGGTCTTTCGGCGGAAAAGACCTTCACCATCCAGGTCATGGACCGGGACGAACCGACGCCTCCTCCGCCGGTCAATCACGCCCCGCAGGACGTGGAGCTGACAGGCCGGGCGGTGATCGAAAACGCCAGCACCGGCACGATGGTCGGGGCTCTCTAGGCACTCGATGCCGATGGGGATGTTCTCACCTACAGCCTCGTCGACAATGCCGCCGATCGGTTCGCCATCAAGGGCGACAAGCTCGTGGTTCTCGACGGCGCAAAAATCGATTTCGAGACCCAGTCGAGCCATACCGTCGCCGTTCGGGCAACCGATTCGCATGGCGCCTCCGTCATCAAGACGTTTGAGATCGCCGTCCTCGACGCACCGGAGAGCGGCAGCCCGCCGCCCACCGATCCGCCGGAGAATTCAGCTCCCGACAAGCTGATGCTCGACGGGGTGGCGGTTGTCGAGAACGCCGCAACAGGCGACAAGGTCGGGCGCTTGATCGGGCATGATCCGAACGGCGACGAGCTGACCTTCACACTGACGGACAATGCAGGCGGGCGCTTCGCGATCGTCAACGGTTTCGTCGTCGTCGCGGATGGCACGAAGCTGGATTACGAGACGGCCACCACGCACCAGATCACCGTTCGGGTCGCCGATCCGTTTGGCGCATCTCGCACCGCGACATTCACCATTCACGTCCAGGACGTGCTCGACGAGACGCCTCAGCCGCCTCCTGTGAATCGCGCGCCGAGCGACATTGTGCTGCACATTCAGCAGCCGGTGCCGGAGAACGCTCCGAATGGCCTGGAAGTGGGACTCCTGACCGCGATCGATCCGGACGGCGACGCGGTGACATTCACCCTCAAGGACAATGCCGACGGCCGCTTCGCGCTGGTCGGCAACCGAATCGTGGTGGCGGACGGCAGCAAGCTCGACTACGAGACCGCGACCTCCCACGCGATCATCGTGATTGCGACGGATGCGCACGGCTTGTCCGTCGCGAGGACCTTCGACATCAAGCTCCTCGATCTCGACGAGAGCGGTCACCCACCAACCGACCCGCGCGCGCCGAGCGACATTCTCTTCATTGGAAGCCACTCTCTCCCGGAAAACGCACCCAATGGCGCGCCGGTTGCGATACTCAAGGCCGTCGATCCGGACGGCGACGCCGTGACGTTGACGCTGGTCGACGATGCGGGCGGCCGCTTTGCGCTCGTGGGCGAAAAGATCGTGGTGGCGGATGGCAGCAAGCTCGACTACGAGACCGCCAGCACGCACACGATCGCCGTCGAAGCGACCGATTCCAGCGGCCTGTCCTTCGTCAAGACATTCACCATCGATCTGCAGGACATGCCCGAAACGGGCGATCCTGTGCCTCAGAACCACGCACCGTCGAACATTCTGCTGTCGGATGACGGTGTGCTCGAGAACAGCGCGAACGGGACCGTGGTCAGCCTCATCCTCGGCAAGGATGAGGATGCGGGGGATGCGCTGACCTTCACGCTTCTCGACGATGCGGGCGGACGGTTTGCCATCATGGGCGACGAGTTGCAGGTCGCCAATGGCGCTCTTCTCGACCATGAGGGCGCGGCCTCCCACGCCATCCGGATTCGGGTCACCGACTCGCACGGAGCAAGCCTGGACAAGGCTTTTGTCGTCCAGGTCGACGACGACGATCAGGAAACCGTCCCGGGCAGCGACGCCAACGACACCATCATCGGCGGTGGCGGCAACGACGCTCTGTCAGGCCATAACGGCAACGACGTGATCACCGGCGGCTCGGGGAACGACTCGCTTGCCGGCGGCGCGGGCAACGACAGGCTTTTCGGCGGACGCGGCAACGATACGCTGGAAGGCGGCACCGGGAAGGATGTGCTGACCGGCGGCGCCGGAAAGGACACGTTCGTCTTCGCGTCCAGGCTTATAAAAGCCAACGTCGACCGCATTACGGACTTCTCGGCGAAGGACGACACCATCCAACTGGCGAAGTCCTTCTTTGGTGCGATCAGCAAGGGTACCTTGGCGGAGAAGGCCTTCGTTGTCGGCACGAAGGCTGAGGATGCCGACGACCGCGTTATTTACAGCGCAAAATCCGGGGCTCTGCTTTACGATGCGGATGGGAGCGGCACCGCATACAAGCCCGTACTGGTCGCGGCGATCGGAAGCGGACTGAAGCTGCTGTCCCACACCGATTTCTTCGTGATCTGACAGGACATAAGCGTCGCCCGCGAAGCGCGGGGTGGGCGGCTGCCTTCTCCGCGCTCGCAATCTTACTATGCGTCACTATGTCGCAATCGTCTCGCTGCCGTTGCGGACCTTGGGAGTCCCGCAACCGGTCGGCGGGCTTGGATTTCACGTCCGCCTGAGTTCAACGGCTGACATACGCTCGAAATCAGCATTGCCTCCTGTCTCAAACTCGCACAACAGCCGACGTCGCCGGGCCTTCAATGGTCAAGCTTGCGCGACCAATGGCGCATCTGACAGCTCCCATAATTGTTATAAAGTAACGTATAGGCAATTACGCCTATAGGGAGGCTCTTATGACGAAGAACAACCATCCGTTCTCGCTGACGCCCCAGATCGTTTCAAACACGCCCTCTGATGCCGTCGGCCGGGTGATCCTCGGCGACGACAGCGACAACTTTCTGCTCGGAGGAGACGGCGACGATACGCTTGACGGCGGCATCGGACCCGATGTTCTCGCGGGTGGACGGGGCAACGACACCTACCTCTGGCGGCCTTCAAGCTTCTACCAGTACGTCTCCGACGAGGGCGGCGATAACGACACTGTGCGGATTGACGCGCTTGTGTCCGACATGAGCTTTCTCAGAGGCGGGGACGGCTCGAATTTGCACATCTACTATCACGGTGGCCCGGGCATCGACATCTGCAACTACTTCAGCGTCTCACCGACCGGTGGCCACATTGAGAACCTGGTTTTCGCGGATGGCACGGTCTGGCATCGGGCGGACGTGCTGGCGGCCCTTGGGGAAAACGGCGACCCGACTCCTCCACCAACGCCGACACCGCCGCCGACCGAGAACCACGCTCCAACCGGACTCTGGCTGGACATGTTCGGTGCGCCGCTGCTGATCAACCCGCACGACGACAGCCCGGTCGGTATGCTGCGTGCGACCGATCCTGACGGCGATGCGCTCACCTACGCGCTGCTGCCCGACTCCGATAACCGGTTCGTCATGGAGGACGGCAAGGTTCGCGTGGCGCACGGAGCCGTGTTCGAAGAAGGCGAGTCGGTCGTCCTGCTTCACGCCAGAGTCAGCGACGGCCATGGCGGCAGCGAGGAGAAAACGTTCCACATCACGGTTCACAACGACCTGCCTGATCCGATCCCTCAGCCCCCGCCGCACCCCGAAAACCATGCACCGACGGATCTCGTCCTGAAGGATCTGGGTCAGCCGGTGCTGCAAAATCCACATGACGGCAGCCTCGTCGGATTTCTCACTGCGTATGATCCGGACGGCGATGCACTCACCTACGCGCTTCTGGACGATGCGCAGGGCCGCTTCGTCGTCAGGGGAAATCAGGTGGTCGTCGCAGACGGCGCCACCTTCGCGCAGGGCGAGTCCTCCTACGCGATCAAGGCGACCGTCAGCGACGGCCATGGCGGACATGAGGACAAGACGTTCGACATCGTCGTTCACAACGACCTCCCGTCGCCGATCCCGCCGACGCCGGTCCCGCCAACCGGAAACCACGCCCCGATCGATCTCATGCTGGACATGCTCGGCGCCCCGCAGGTGATCAACCCGCATGACGGCAGCCTCGTCGGTTTGCTTCATGCTGCCGATCAGGACGGCGATGCGCTCGCCTACGCGCTTCTGCCCGACTCGGACAACCGGTTCGTCATCGAGAATGGTGAGGTGCGGGTCGCCCAGGGGGCAGTGTTCGCGGCCGGACAATCGGTCATCACCCTCCATGCCGGCGTCAGTGACGGTCATGGCGGCAGCCAGGAGAACACGTTCCACATCGTCGTTCGCAACGACCAGCCTGACCCGATCCCGCAGCCGCCGCCGGTCCCGCCGACCGGAAACCACGCGCCCACGGACCTGATCCTCGACACCCTCGGCATGCCCGTGGTCGATCATCCGCACGAGGGAAGCGTCGTCGGCGTGCTTCGCGCGAGCGATCCCGACGGCGATGCTCTCACCTACGAACTCCTGGACAATGCGGATGGTCACTTCGTCCTCGAGGGGAATGAGGTGCGGGCAACAGGAATGGCCTTCTCGCCTGGCGTGAACTCCTTCTCGATCAAAGCCGCTGTCAGAGATGTGCATGACGGGCATGTCGAAAAGGATTTCACGGTCGTCGTGAACGGCGGTGACGCGCCTCCGCCCAATCTCCCCCCGACGGAGATCGTGCTTCACGGAAACGAGGTGACGGAGAACGCCAGTGACGAAAGCGTTGTGGGCTTCTTCACCGGTACTGACCCCGACGACAGCCTGGTGGCCTACAACCTCATCGACGATGCGGGCGGGCGATTTCGCATGCATAACAACGAGCTGATCGTCAACGACGGCGCGCTGCTCGACTATGAGAAGGCGACATCCCACACCATCACGGTGCGCATGAATGACATGCGTGGCGGGCACCTCGACAAGTCCTTCCTCATCTCGGTGAAGGACATACCAAATGACGAGTCGGCGCCACAACCGGGCGGCAACCACGTGCCGTATCATCTCAGGTTCGACGGTCAGCCGATGATCGTCGGGGCCAAGACCGGCATGGTGCTGGGCACCTTGCAGGCCATGGACGAGGACAATGACGCTCTGACCTACACCCTCGTCGACGACTCGGACGGCCGGTTTGAAATCAAGGGCGACAAGCTGATCGTCGCCAATGGTGATGCCTTCGGAGGCAACGTGCCGCCCGACGTGCATGTCAAAGTGAACGTTTCGGACGGGCACGGTGGGCACTTCCAGCAGGTGCTCTACTTCATGGTCGTGCCAAACGGGCCGGACGATTCGTCGTCTGTTGCGGCGACTTCCGCCACCGACCACACGCAGGTCGGTGGCGCCACCAACGACAGGCTTCTCGGCAGCGCCGGCAACGACCGGCTGGCGGGGGGATTGGGACGCGACGTGCTGACCGGGAGTTCCGGACAGGACACCTTCGTGTTCGACACCAAGCTCGGCAAAGACAATGTCGATGTCATCACCGACTTTGTCGTTTCCGACGACACGATTGGTCTGTCGAAGTCGATCTTTTCGACACTGAAGCTGGGAGTGCTCGGCAAGGATGCGTTCCATATCGGGGCAAAGGCGCATGATGCCTCCGATCGGGTCATCTACAACGAGAAGAACGGCAAGCTTCTCTTTGACATCGACGGAACCGGCGGGAAGGCCGCGGTGCAGATCGCGCAACTGAGCAAAGGTCTCGACAAGCTCAGCTATCACGACTTCCTGATCTTCTGATCGGGGCTGGCCACGGCCCGACACCTGAGAGCCTTCGGGCTCTCTTTTTTTAGGCGGAGCCGCGGCCGACCCGCGGTTCCGAGGTGGCGACAGCCCAATCAGCGCAGCAAAAAGGCGGCCCCGGGGCCGCCTTTTTCGTGGTGGCGTGAACCGTCGGGCTACTCGATGGGCAAAGCCACGAAGCGCACCTCGCCCTGGGGATTGGCCACCAGCAGCAAGGCTGACTTGCGGCCCTGGCTCTTCAGACTGTCAAGGCGCTTGGTCACGTCGGCCGGGGATGTCACCGCCTCCTGGCTGATTTCGACAATGACTTCGCCGGCCTGTATCCGTTTGTCGGCAGCCGGTGAATTGGGATCAACGCGGGTCACAACTACGCCCTTGAGGTCGTCCTTGAGGCTGAAACGACGGCGAAGCTCCTCATTGATCCCGGAGAGGTTGAGGCCCAGGGCCTGCTTCGTCACGCTGGGCGGCTCGGTGGCAGGCGGCGTCAGGGATGCCTGCTTCTCGCCGTCCTCCAGCCGTCCGAGCGTGACCTGCTTGGTCGATTCCTGGCCCTTGCGCACGATGCGCACATCGACCGCCTTGCCGACCGGGCTCGATGCGACGATGCGCGGAAGATCGCGCGATTCCTTGACCGCCTTACCGTCGAAGCTGACGATGACGTCACCGACCTCAAGGCCTGCGGGCTTTGCCGGGCCCTTGTCGTCAATGCCGGCGATCAGCGCGCCGCGGGCCGAACCCAGCGCCAGCGCCTCGGCCGTTGCGTCATCTACGTTCTGGATGCGCACGCCGAGCCAACCCCGGCGGGTTTCACCGAATTCGCGCAGCTGGTCGATGATCGGCAACGCAGTCGAGGCCGGAACCGCAAAACCGATGCCGACGGAGCCGCCGGTGGGCGACAGGATGGCGGTGTTGATGCCGATGACTTCGCCATTCATGTTGAACAGCGGACCGCCGGAATTGCCCTTGTTGATGGCAGCGTCCGTCTGGATGTAGTTGTCGTAAGGGCCGGATTCGATGTTGCGGCCGCGGGCCGACACGATGCCGGCCGTGACAGAGCCGCCGAGCCCGAACGGGTTGCCGATGGCCATCACCCAATCGCCCGGCCGCATCACGTCGGAATTGCCGAACTTGACGGCCTTGAGCGGCTTGTCGCTCTTCACCTTCAGGACCGCGAGGTCGACCTTGGAATCCTTGCCGATGATCTCGGCCTTCAGGCGTGTGCCATCGGGGAAAATAACGCTGATGTCGTTGGCGTCGCCAATCACGTGATTGTTGGTGACGACAATGCCGGAGGCGTCGATGACGAAACCGGAACCGAGGGAATTCGACCGGCGCTGGCGCTGTGGTGCCGTCTCACCGCTCCCGCCGCCATTGCCGTTGCCTTGGCCGCGACGGTTGAAGAATTCCTCGAACAGATCCTCGAAGGGCGTGCCGGGGGGCAGCTGGGGCAGCGTGCGCCCTCGCGCCTCAACGGTGGTCGATGCCGAAATATTGACCACGGCGCCGGTCACCTCGTCGGCGAGATCGGCGAAGGATTCCGGCGCCGAGCGGGCCTGCGCCGCCATCGGCACAGAGGTGGAAAGGAGAGTCACGACCGCCAGGCAGGAGGCGGCCAGCCGCAGGGGCGAGCGGCGCGATGCCGATCGGGAGAGCCTTGGCGCAGTCACGGTGTGGTTCATCGACGATCCTCTCTTGGGAGAACGGTTCTTGGGAGAACGGTAAAACGCGGTTGCTCGATCTGTCTCGTCATTCAAGCGCCGATTGCGGCGGAAGCGGGGCTAAACCCTAGCCGAAGTGTCGGATCGCCCACACGATTGCGACACCCACCAGGGCCGAGACGATTCCCACGATCCGCATGCGATCGCTCGGGCTGTGCGCAGCCTCATACATCGCGCGCCGCATTCCGTCCGGAAACGCGGCAAACAAGATGCCCTCGACCGCGAGAGCGAGGCCGAGGGCTGAGATCAGGTCCAGCATGGACGCTTATTGAGCCGGCGCAGACTGAGCCGGAGGCGTCGGAGTGGACGCTCCGTTCCTGCCGCCCAAGGGATCATTGAAGTACCGGAAGAACTCCGAATTCGGGCTCATCACCAACCGCGTATCCCCGGATTTCAGGCCGGTCTCGTAGGCCTGCATGGATCGGAAGAAGGAGAAGAAGTCCGGATCCGCCCCGAACGCCTCGGCCAGAATGCGGTTCTTGTCCGCATCGCCCTGGCCGCGAAGTTCTTCGGCCTGCCGGTTGGCTTCAGCACGGATGACAACCGACTCGCGCTCGGCGCGAGCGCGGATCGTCTGCGCACGTTGAGAACCGTTCGCCCGCAGATCCGCGGCCTCCCGCTCACGCTCGGTGCGCATGCGCTGATACACGGCCTGGCTGTTGGCGGCCGGGAGATCGACGCGGGTGAGCCTCACATCGACCATCTCGATGCCCAGGCTTGCCGCCTGCGTGTTCACGTCCCACTGGATCCTGTTCATCAGGGCAGCGCGATCGGTGCGCACGATGGCGTCGCGCGAGGCGCTCGCGAGCACGTTACGCATGGCGGAGTTCGTGAAGCTCGTCAGACGCTGGTTGGCCAGCGCGATGCTGCCGACAGCCTGGTAGAACCGCAGCGGATCGACGATCCGATAGCGGGTGAACGCATCGACTTCCAGGTTCTGCCGGTCGGCGGAAAGGAGAGTCTGAACGGGCAGATCCAAGTCGAGAACGCGCCTGTCGAAATACGTCACGTTGTCGATCAGGGGCAGCTTGAAATGCAGCCCCGGATCGCGGATTTCGGCCTGGACGGCGCCAAAGCGCAGCACAAGCGCGTATTGCGTCTGCTGCACGAAGAAGATCGCGCTGTAGAGCACGATGACGGCGACCCCGAGGAAGACGAGGAGGCCAGTGCGGAGAGCGGAGTTGTTCATCGCGCGGCTCCCGGCTGCGTTGCCGTCGTCCCGATCTGCGGACGGCGCGGCATCTCATTCAAGGGAAGATACGGGACCACATTCTGTGTGTTCTGGTCGATGATGATCTTGTCCACCCCGCCATAGACCCGCTCCATCGTCTCAAGGAACATCCGCTCGCGGCTGATTGCCGGAGCCTTGCGATATTCCTCGTAGACCGTGCGGAAACGGCCAGCTTGACCGGAGGCATCGGCGACCGACTGCTCGCGATAGCCTTCAGCCTGCTGCACAGTCCGCGCAGCCTCGCCCCGGGCTTCCGGGACGATGCGGCTGGCGAAGGTTTCAGCCTCGTTCTGCACGCGCACCGCATCCTGCTGCGCCGCATTGACGTCGAAGAACGCCTGGCGAACATCAGCCGGCGGCGCAACCGCCTGCAACTGCACGACGTTGATCAGCACGCCCGCACCGTAAGTATCGAGCGTCTCCTGCATGATCTGGCGGACTTCCTGCGCGACGCTTGCCTGCTCGGTCGTCAGCACCGCCTGAATGTTGCGTCGTCCAATCACTTCACGCATGGCGCTTTCAGCCACCGCCTTGATGGTGCCCTCGGGGTTCTGCAGGTTGAAGACGAAATCCTGGGCGCGGGCGGCGTTGACCTGCCAGACCGCATCAAAATCGATGTCGACGATATTCTCGTCGGCCGTGAGCATGAGGCTCTCTTCGATGACGTCGCGGGACCGCTGCTGGGCATTGGCCGACGAACGGTAGCCAACCTCGATGCGCTGCTGCTCGGTGACGTTCGGCTTGATCACGCGGCCGATCGGGTAAGGCAGGTTGTAGCGCAGGCCCTCCCCGGTCGTGCCCGTGTATTTGCCGAAGATCATGTTGATGCCGACCTCGTTCGGACGGACGGTATAGAACCCGGTCAGAAGCCAGATGACGATGGCGCCGAGGAAGAGCGCGATCAGACCCTTGCCGCCCATGGAGCCGCCCGGAATGATATTTTTCAGACGGTCCTGGCTGCGGCGCAGGATATCTTCGAGATCCGGGGGGGCTCCGTTGCCCGGGTTGCCGCCAGAACCCCAAGGGCTCTTGCCGCCTCCGCCTGATCCGCCGCGTTGCCCCCACGGGCCGCCGCCGCCGCTTTGGTTACTCCAAGGCATAGGTCGCTTTTCCTCACTCTGAAAAGACCGGCCATCGTCAAGCCGATAGGATAGAGGCGGTTGTCGGGGTTCTTTCTCCCGCCTGTCAAGGCTGCGAGTTGGGGATTGCGGCGGCTTTCGTCAACCGTGGCCGGGGTCAGGACCGTCTTTCGAGGTCAATAAAGCTGAACGAATGTTCGTCATCGGGCCCTTTCGGGTGATCCTTTCGCGCAACTTCCCGGAAAACGGAGCGATCGAAAGCGGGAAAAACCGCATCGCCTTCCGGCTCCGCATCGACCCGTGTGAGGAATATTTTCTGGGACTGATCAAGCGCCAGCGCGTAAATCTCAGCGCCGCCGACAACTGCAATGTCGGTAGCGGCCATTGATTCGGCCAGCGCCCCTGCTTTTTCCACCGCCTGCTCCCAGCTATGGGCCACATGAATGCCCGGCGCCGAAAACCCCGGATCGCGGGTGAGCACCACCGTCTCGCGACCCGGGAGCGGCTTGCCGATTGACTGAAAAGTCTTGCGCCCCATGATCATCGGCTTGCCCCAGGTGAGGTCGCGAAACCGCCGCAGATCGGTCTTGAGCCGCCACAGCAGGCGGTTGTCGTCACCGATGACAGCGTTCTGGGCGGCCGCGACGACAATGATGAGAGGATGGGTCATGAAAGTGGACGGGCCTTTTCGAACAGGCGGGGACGAGGTTTGGGTCGCGCGCGATCACTCGGCCGCCAGCCGCGCGAGTGCGTCCCCCGTTACCCGCTGAACCGTCCATTCGTCCATCGGCAAAGCGCCGATCGACCGATAGAACCGCAAGGCTGGCTCATTCCAGTCGAGCACCCACCATTCGAGCCGCGCGAGCCCTTCGGCGACGCAGCGCCGGGCGAGATGCTGCAACAGGGACTTGCCGATCCCCTTGGAGCGAAATTCCGGCCGCACGAACAGGTCCTCGAGATAAAGCCCATGGCGACCGCGAAACGTCGAGAAATTGTAGAACCAGAGGGCAAATCCGGCCGGTTCGCCGTCCCATTCGGCCATATCGGCAAAGACGCGGGGATGCGGGCCAAACAAAGCAGCCGCCAAATCCTCTTCGGTCGCACGCACCTCGTGGGCAAGCTTCTCATAGGCCGCCAGCGCCTGGATAAACGCCAGGATGGTCGGCGCATCGGAGAGTTGGGCTGGACGCAGAATCAGGCTCATCGGCGGGCGCCGCAGCCATGGTGACGGACAATCAGCATCAGGGCTCGTTTTCCTCGTTGTCGACGCGCCGTCTGCAGCCCCAGGCAGCCAAAACGGCATTGAGGTCATCGAGCACGAAAAATCTCGCGCTGTCGACGTCATAGCCTTCGTCCAGAAGGCTCTCGTAGTCGGTCAGCCGATGGCGGATGAACGCCACCAGCGACAACCAAGCCGCTGCCTCGACAGATGCTGTCCGAAGACCCCGGCTCAGAAGCGCGTGGTCGGTCACTGCTTCGAATTCGTGACGGGTAATCCGGGGTGCGAGAATGCGCACCGCGCTCTCGACGGCTTCCCGTCGATTCATGGTTCGCGCCTTCAACCCGAGACTGGCCATGCCCCACCCGCGATGCCTGACCGCAGCAGGGTGGAACAATCCAGACCCGGTGCCAAGGCTTGCTCGAAACCGTCCACCCCAATTTACCAATGAGCGCCGCGCTGCTCGTCAACGCAACGATATCCTGATGCGTTCGATCGCGCTATGGTCTTTTGAAACGCTATTTCAGGACCGCCGATGTCTCTCACCCGCCGCCGCGTTCTCACGTCCCTTGCCACCTCCGCTTGTGCGGCGGCGTGCCTCAGCGGCTGGCGAAAAGCCAGCCTCAGAATGGGCGATCTCGACGAAACGCGCTCAGCCTATCGACGCTATGTGAGCGCGTGGGGGCGCATGAGCATAGGGGAATCCGTCGATCACCGCGAGGTCCGCGCGCTTCTCGAGCATCCCTCCACCTTTGACGAACGGCTCGCCCGCTTCCCGGAAAGCCCGTTCGGGGTCTTCACCAGTTGCACGCCGCATCGCGATGTCTTTCACGATTTCCTCGATTGGGGTTTGCGGTGGCTCACCGCCCCTGACAGCGCAGACCCGGCCCTCCCGCCGATGGCGCAGCGGGGACAGGCCTTCGCGTGGCAATGGTCCTTCTGGGGACGAGCCGCGATCGAGCTCTATGAGGGCACTCAGGACCGACGCTTTCTCGATCTTCTGGTAGGAGCGGCGCAAAACGTCATGGATGCGCGCGCCGACCGCCACGGCATCGTGGATGGAAACCAAAAGCGGATCGTCAAATCCTGGGATTCCGTCATCACGTTCGGCGGCCCCTCCATGAGCGGCTCGGACATCACCGTGACCGGGCTGATCGCCCTGCCGATTCTCTGTCTGGCGAACCGGCTCGCGGCCGAGGGAGAGGAGCACGACGACATCATCCGCATGGCACAGGATCTCGCGCCGTCATTCGACGAATTCGAGGGTTATTATGTCGACCTCCCCGAGCACGATGCCGGCTATTACCGCTACGCTTTCCTCCCGCAGATCGTCGAGCCGATCAATCACATGACCGCGTTCGCGGCAGGTCTCGTGGAATTGTACCAGTTTGGCGGCGATTCCCGGCATCTTGAGCGCGCCCGCAAGCTGCTCAACTTCTACCGGAAAGCGACGGTGGTTGATCGCAACGGAGCGATCTCATCCCCCTATGAGCAGGATCCGGCCTTCCGGAAGACGCCGAAATCCGAGTATTTCTGGAAGATGACGGTGACGGCGGAACTGCCGCTGGCGCTCGCCCGGTACGGCCTTCTGATCACCGAGGCCGAAATGATCGGGATCGCCCGGACCTATGCGGACGTGGTGATGAACGATCCCGCGGGTCTCAACGCCCTGACGCGAAGCACCGAGACGCCGCGCCTCATCGATTTCCGCGCGCCGCTTTCGCAGGAGAGCCCGGAATGGAAAAGCTACGTGCCCATGGTCGCGGCCGGCCTGTTCTTCGTGGACCGGGACCGCCGCATCGGCGACAAGCTGCTGGCCGCGATGGTGCATTTTCCGCACTGGTTTCCCAATGGGTTCTTCAGCGGCGGCGGCGTGGGGTTGCTGGCCCGCGCAGTCTCCTTGCGCCGGGGCATGCACCTTTGACGATGCAGCAGAAGGCTCAATCCGCGTAGCGGATCGTCACGCAATCGGCCGCGCGGCGCGCGGTGTCGCGGGCCGCATCCGTGTTCTGGGACAGGGCGAGCGCAACGCCCATCCGGCGGTAGGGACGCGTCGTCGGCTTTCCGAAGATGCGCAGGTCCACCTCTTCGTCGCCGTTCCCCTGATTCAACGCCTCGCCGAGACCCGCAAAGGTGAACGCACGCGAGTCGCGGTCGGCCAGGATGACGGCAGACGCCGACGGCCCATGCAGGCGAATGGCGGGGATCGGCAGGCCCAGAATGGCCCGCGCGTGAAGGTCGAACTCGGACAGGTTCTGCGAGATCAGGGTGACCATTCCGGTATCGTGGGGACGGGGCGAGAGTTCGGAGAAGATCACCGCGTCGTTTGCAACGAAAAACTCCACACCGAACAGGCCGAAGCCACCGAGGTTATCGACGACTTTTTCGGCCATGCGCTGGGCTTCGGCCAGGGCTGCGGCCGACATGGCGACGGGCTGCCACGATTCCTGATAATCGCCCCGATCCTGGCGGTGACCGATCGGTTCGCAGAATTTCACCCCCTCGCGTGTGCGAACGGTCAGCAGCGTGATCTCGTAATCGAAGGGGATGAACTCCTCGACGATCACCTTGCGACGGTCGCCGCGCATATTGGCCACCGCGTAATTCCACGCCTCCTCGAGATCGCTCTCCACGCGCACCGTGCTCTGGCCCTTGCCCGAGGACGACATCACTGGCTTGATTACACAAGGGAGGCCCGTGTGACGCGCGGCTGCGGCGACCTCTGCGAAGCTTTCGGCATAGCGGTATTTCGACGTGCGCAGGCCCAGATCGCTCGCCGCCACCTCGCGGATGCGATCACGGTTCATGGTCATGAAGGTTGCGCGCGCCGACGGCACGACGGCAAACCCGCGCTCCTCGCATTCCTGCAGCACCTCCGTGCGGATCGCCTCGACCTCCGGGACGATGTAATCCGGCCGATGCTTCTCGACGACGGCGCGCATCGCATCGGGATCGAGCATGGAAAACACTTCCGCTTCGTCTGAGACCTGCATCGCCGGCGCTCCGGCATAGCTGTCGCAGGCGACCACATAGCAGCCATAGCGCTTGGCCGAAATGGCCAATTCCTTGCCAAGTTCGCCTGATCCGAGAAGGAGAATTTTCGCGGTGAAGACCATGGTATTGCCTCTCGGGGTGCCGATGGAACGCGCGTTCGCAGACGCAACCGCCAGCATGCGCCCCGCCTGCTGTCGCGTCAGCCCCGATCAGACGGCGACCTTGCCTTTGATGAACTGGTGAGACTGATAGTTCTGAATCTCGAAATCCTCAAACCGGTAGTCGTCGATCGACGGCGGCCGGCGATTGAGATGCAGGCGCGGGAGGGGAAACGGCTCGCGCGTCAACTGGAGCTGCACCTGCTCGAGATGATTGGCGTAGATGTGCGTGTCTCCGCCCGTCCAGATGAAATCCCCCACCTCCAGCCCGCATTGATCCGCTACCATGTGCACGAGAAGGGCATAGCTTGCGATGTTGAACGGGACGCCGAGAAACACATCGGCGGAACGCTGATAGAGCTGGCAGGAGAGCTTGCCATCGGCAACGTAGAACTGGAACAGGCAGTGACAGGGCGCGAGCGCCATCGTGTCCATCTCACCGGGGTTCCAGGCCGAGACAACCAGCCGGCGCGAATCGGGATTGCGTTTGATCTCTTCGATCACCCACCGGATCTGGTCGACCGTTCCACCATCGGCCTTCGGCCACGAGCGCCATTGCCGCCCGTAGATGGGGCCGAGATCGCCGTTCGCATCCGCCCATTCGTCCCAGATCGTCACGCCGTGATCCTGCAGGTAACGGACGTTGGTGTCCCCTTTCAGAAACCACAGCAGTTCGTAGATGATGGAGCGCAGGTGCAGCTTCTTGGTGGTGACGAGCGGAAAGCCGCGACCCAGGTCGAACCGCATCTGATGGCCGAAAATGGACAGGGTGCCGGTCCCGGTTCGGTCGTCCTTGTGGACGCCCTGATCGAGAATACGGCGCAACAGATCGTGATAGGCTTTCATGAACGGCTCCTCGGCGGATTATAGGCCGGGTTCCGGGGCGGTTCCGAGGCATCAATTGGCTCGCCGGCGCTTTTTCCCCCGCTCTTTCAAAGTGGCGCGTCGGTTCCTATAATGATACTTCCGAACGTGATCCCTGTCAGACCGGCATGCGGTCGGACACTTCCATCGGAACCGGGGGAACCTGGAACTGTTTTGTCAATCTTTGCCAAGGGCTGCTGCATGGCCAATAAAGACCTCATCCGGTACGATCTCCTGGTGCAGGACGCCCTTCGGGGGGTGGTGCGCCGCGTGCTGATCGATGCCGGCAAGGATGGCCTTCCCGGCGAGCACCATTTCTACATTTCCTTCAAGACAGATTTCCCAGGCGTCCGGATCTCGAACCGACTGCGCGAGAAATATCCTCAGGAAATGACGATCGTGATGCAGCACCAGTTCTGGGACCTGATCATCACCGACCATACCTTCGAAGTGGGCTTGTCGTTCTCGGGCGTTCCCGAGCGACTTCTCATCCCCTTCGAGGCCCTCACTGGATTTTTCGATCCCTCCGTTCAATTCGGACTGAAATTCGATTCGCAGGAAGGCGACGAGGATGCCGAGACGGCGCCTGTCGCGCCCGTCTCAGGTTCGGACCCCGTCGCCCTCAAGCCTGCGGCGAAATCGTCCCCCGAAGACAAACCTGTTTCTCACCAAAAGCCGGCAAAGGACGACGCCGAGCCCGCTGCCGCCGCGACCACAGGCGACGAGCCCGATGGCACGCCAGGAGCGCAGGTCGTCAGCCTCGACGCATTCCGCAAAAAGAACTGAGGCGAGTCCGACCACGATGCGCCTTCCTCCGACCCTGGTTCGTCAGTGCCGGCCGCTCTCCTTGGCTGCGGCTGGGAGATCCGGCGACCGGAGGCACCATTGACGCGTTTGCGCCCAGACGTTGTCGTGGATTTCGGCACGCTCTTCGATGTGAGCCCGAACCCCTACATCCTGCTGTCGCCCGAGATGGCGATTCTCGGGATGAACGCCGCCTATCTTCAGGTCACGATGCGTCTGCGCGAGGAGATCCTCGGCCGCAATATCTTCGAGGCGTTTCCCGGCACCCCGGACGAGCTTGGCCGCGCGAACGTGGCGCAGTTGCGGGACTCGCTGCAGCGCGTTGTCCGGGAGCGGACGACGGATCATATCCCCCTCATCCACTACGATATCCCGCGTCCGGACGGCACATTCGATGAGCGGTATTGGAGCGCCACCCACACCCCCATCTTGGCTGGGGACGGATCTGTCGCCTACATTCTCCAGCACACGGTGGACGTCACCGAACTGCACCACCTCCGTCAGGCATCGCGGCTCTCCGAGGGCGCGACCGGCCCGTCGGCTGTCATCGAGGGCGGGATCCTCAATCGGGCGCGCGCGGTTCAGCAACAGAACGAGGTTCTCAACGAAGAGCGGCAGCACTTGCGCCGGCTCTTCGAGCAGGCCCCCGGCTTCACCGCCGTGCTGCGCGGTCCGAGCCACATCTTCGAAATGGCGAACGCTGCTTATATCCAGGTGATCGGGCAGCGCGACATCATCGGCAAGACGGTGGCGGAGGCGCTCCCGGAGGTCTCGTCGCAGGGGTTCATCGAACTGCTCGATCAGGTTTATGCGAGCGGGCAGCCGTTCGTGGGCCGCGGCCTCAGCATCCGGTTACGGCAAAATCCCTCCGAGGCGCCCTCTGAGCGCTTTCTCGATTTCGTCTATCAGCCGATCCATGACGCTGCGGGAAAGACGGTCGGCATCTTCGTTCTCGGCAACGACATCACCGAACAGAAACGCGCCGAAGACGAGTTGCGGGATTATCGCGAACACCTGGAAAGGCTGGTTCATGAGCGGACGCAGGCCCTGGAGGAGAGCGAAACCCATCGGCGACAGGCGCAGAAGATGGAGGCGATCGGGCAGTTGACCGGAGGCGTTGCGCACGATTTCAACAACCTCCTGGCGATCGTCATCGGCAATGTGGAACTCGCCAAGAAGCGGGTTGTGGATCCGCGTGTCGACCGCCTCCTCGAGAATGCCATGCTGGCCGGTGAGCGCGGCGCGAAGCTGACCCGACAGCTCCTGGCTTTTGCGCGGCAGCAGGCGCTGTCGCTCGAGCCGACCGACATCGTCCAGTCGGTTCACGGCATGCAGGACCTGCTGCTGCGGACCATCGGACCAAGCATTGAGATTTCCACCGAGCTGGCGCCTGATCTCTGGCCGGTGATCACCGACCGCAATCAGCTCGAGGTTGCCCTCCTCAACCTTGCGATCAACGCGCGGGACGCCATGCCGTCCGGCGGCAAGCTGGTGATCGCTGCCGAGAACGCGCAACCGGCCGATCTGCCGGGCGATCTTGCGGCGGGCGACTACGTCCGAATTTCGGTGCGCGACGACGGAACGGGCATCCCTGAAGAGCTCCGCACGAAAGTCTTCGAGCCGTTCTTCACCACGAAAGATCTCGGCAAGGGAACGGGCCTCGGCCTCAGCCAGATCTACGGCTTCGTCAAACAGCAGGGCGGCTCGCTTCGGCTGAAAAGCGCCATGGGCCTGGGAACCGAAGTCGCGCTGTATCTCCCGCGCACGGGTCTTGAGCCGCTCAGCGAGTCCGCAAAGCTTTCCGTCGAACGCGTCGATGGACAGGGCGCGCATGTGCTGGTCATCGACGACGATACCGGCGTGCGCAGCTTTATCACCGAAAGCCTACGCGAATGCGGTTACCAGGTGAGCGAGGCAAAGCACGGTGTCGATGGACTGAATATGCTGGCGCAAGACCCGGATATCGAGCTTGTTGTGGTGGATTTCGCCATGCCGTCCCTCGACGGTCTCGGTTTCATCGACGCCGCACGGGAGGCCTATCCCGACCTCCCCATCGTCCTGATGACCGGCTATGCGGAAGCGGAGCGCCTGAACGAGACCCGGCTGAAGGTCGTTCCCACGATCCTCAAGCCGTTCAGCATTGACACGCTTCTGACCGCCATGTCGAACGCGGTCGCGGCTCAGGAAAGCTGACGCGCAGCTGCGCACGATCCCTCTGTCACACGCCTTTTCCTCTCGCCTTCAGCATCATCGGCATGCCATGGCGGGGCCGGAGTGTGATCCGGTGCAAAGGATCGACGTCATGGCCGGGGGCGAGGTCCAGCCGCACGGAGCGAACAATGCTGGCAAGCACGATGATCGCCTCCTGCAACGCAAAGGTCGCGCCGATACAAACGCGCGGGCCGGCTCCAAACGGCAGATAGGCGAACCGGTCGATCTCCTCGCGTTGAGGGGACAGAAAACGCTCCGGACGAAACGCGGACGGATCGCGCCACAGGGTTTCGTGGCGATGCAACACATAAGGGGCGATAGTCACCACCGTTCCGGCCGGAATGGCAAAGCCGCCAGCGTCGTCATCGGCGATCGCGGCGCGGCTCAGAAACGGCGCGGGCGGATAGAGCCGCATGGCCTCCTCGATGACCGCGCGGGTATAAACCAGGCGTTCGATCTGGTCGGCCACGATCGGCCCCGGGGACAGAACGCGGTCGATCTCAGCCTCGATGAGAGTGCGGACGCGCTCATCCTGTGAAATCAAGTAGAGCGACCATGACAGCGCGTTGGCGGTGGTTTCGTGCCCTGCACCGATGAAGGTGACGATATTGGCGTTCACGTCGAGGTCGCTCAGCCCCTTGCCGGTCTCGGGATCGGCCGCTTCCAGCAGAAGCGTGAGAAGATCGCGGGGGGCGGGCTGTCCCTGTGCCAGCAGCGTCTTTCGGGCGGCAATGAGATCCCGCACCATCTCCTCGAAAAACCGGATGGCCGGACGCGCGCGAAGCCGTCCGATCCGGGGGATCCACGCGGGCAGGCCGAAGATGTCGACAGGGTCGATGCGCCCGAGACCTTCGAAATAGCGGGTGATCGCGCGACCGAGCGCATCCGGATTGCGCGAAATTCCACTCGTGAAAATCGTCCGTTCGAGAACATCCAGCGTGACCCTCGTCATGTCCAGGGAGACATCGACGATCCGGCCGTCCGGGCGGCGGCGCCAGCGTCTGACGAGACGATCGGCGGCCTCGTTCATGGCGGGGTGGAACCCGGCCACGTTGCGCGGGGTGAAAAGCGGCGCCATGGTCCTGCGCTGGAGCCGCCATTCCTCGCCGTCGGCTGTCAGCAGCCCGCGCCCCAAACCGGGAGCGAGCACCCGCATCTGGAGGTCGTCCTTCCGATAGTTGCCCGCATTGTCGACCAAAACATGGCGGATGATCGCGGGATCGTTGGCCACCATGATGCGGCCCAGCACCCCGTCGCCTACGATGACCTTCTCGCGAAAATGGCGCTCGGTCCAGGTGGTGAGCGGATTGCGCCGAAGCGCCAGCAGGAGGCCGATGAGGCCGGGAGAGTCCTGGCGCGGCGTCGGCACAGGCGGGTGGAAGGCCGGCAGATCCGTTAAGGTGTCCATCAGATTTTGCGGGCCCCGTCTGTGTGTTCAGCCTTGCGAGCGGTCAAACTTGAGATAAGAACACCCAACGTTATCGAAAGAGGTCACGATGTCGCCGTCCACCCGCACTGAAACCGATACCTTTGGCCCGATCGAAGTCCCCGCCGATCGGCTCTGGGGCGCGCAGACGCAGCGCTCCATTCAGAATTTCCGCATCGGCGGCGATCGGATGCCGACGGCCTTGGTCCATGCCCTGGCCATCGTCAAACAGGCGGCGGCCCTCGTGAACAAGGATCTGGGCAAGCTCGAGCCCCGGCTGGCCGACGCGATCGTTACCGCCGCAGCAGATGTGGTGCAGGGCAAGTTCGACGATGAATTCCCTCTCGTCGTCTGGCAGACCGGTTCCGGCACACAGTCGAACATGAACATGAACGAGGTCCTGTCCAATCTCGCCAATGAACGCCTTGGCGACAAGCGCGGCAGCAAGAAGCCCGTCCATCCCAACGACCACGTTAATCAGGGCCAGTCCTCGAACGACGTGTTCCCCTCGGCGATGCATATCGCGGCTGCCCGGGAGATCGAGAACCGTCTGCTGCCGGCGCTCCGGCATCTCCACCGGGCGCTCGACGAGAAGGCCAGGGCCTTCAAGGACGTGGTCAAGATCGGCCGCACCCATCTGCAGGACGCCACCCCGGTGACCCTGGGTCAGGAATTTTCCGGTTACGCGATGCAGATCGAACTGGCGATCGGCCGCCTTCAGCTGACCCTGCCTGGGCTTTATGCCTTGGCCCAAGGCGGGACGGCCGTCGGCACGGGTCTGAACGCGCATCCGGAATTCGCCGCACGTTTCGCCCAGAAGGTCACCGAGCTGACCGGGCTTCCCTTCACGTCCGCCCCGAACAAGTTCGAAGCGCTGGCGTCCAACGACGCGCTCGTGTTCACCCATGGGGCGCTGTCGAGCCTCGCCACAGGCATGTTCAAGATTGCCAACGATATCCGCCTCATGGGCTCCGGCCCGCGCTCCGGCATCGGCGAAATCTCCCTGCCGGAGAACGAGCCCGGCTCGTCGATCATGCCCGGCAAGGTCAACCCGACGCAGGCGGAGGCCATCACCATGCTGTGCGCCCAGGTGGCGGGCAACCAGACGACCGTGACCTTCGCGGGCAGTCAGGGGCATTTTGAATTGAACGTGTTCAAGCCGGTGATTATCACGGCCGCGCTGCAATCCATCCGCCTGCTGGCCGATGGCGCGGTGAGCTTCACCGATCATTGCGTGGTCGGCATCAAGCCCAATCTTGATCGGATCGCCGACCTCATGCAGCGCTCGCTGATGCTGGTCACCGCGCTTGCCCCGAAGATCGGCTACGACCAGGCGGCCGCCATCGCCAAATCGGCCCACAAGAACGGCACGACCCTGAAGGAAGAGGCGCTGAAATCCGGCAGCGTGACGGCGGAGGAGTTCGACGCCATCGTTCGGCCGGAAGATATGCTGGCACCGCAATGAAGGCCCATGGCTGACATCGTCAACCTGCGCACGGTGCGCAAACGGAAGGCGCGGGCCGAGAAAGAGGACCGCGCCGCCCAAAACCGCGTGGCCTTCGGTTTGTCGAAAGCCGAACGCGCCCTCGCCAGCACCGAGCGGTCCCTCGCCGAAAGGCGCCTCGACACCCACAAGCGTGACGGCGACAGCGATTGAGATGGCGGGCGGCATCATCAAGCGGTCCGTCGCCATCGCCGGCCATCGCACCAGCATCACCCTGGAAGAACCGTTCTGGGACGTCCTGCGCAGCCTCGCCACGCGCGACGGCGTCTCCGTTCAGAGCCTGATCGGACGGATCGACGCCGAGCGCGGTGACCAGAACCTGTCTTCGGCTATCCGCGTCTTCGTCCTGAACAGCCTCCGGTCGGATCTCAACCGCCTGGACGCACCTGGATTGCCGGCGGAGGAGTGAGTTCGATCGGCGGCGTCATGGGCGGCATCACGAAGGGGCTGATCGCCTGCGGCTCGGCCGTGAGTGGAGGCGATGAGACCGGCGGAGCGTTCTTCTGCTCGGCCTGGATCCGCTCCGCCTCCCGGCGCGCCTGCTCGGCCTCTTCCCTGATCCGCGCCTGGCGGGCGAGTTCGTCGGCTGCGGCCTTTGCCTTCTGCCGCTCGGCCTCCTGCCGCGCCTCCATCTGACGCTGACGCTCCGCGGCCTGCCGCTCGAAGGCTTCGATCTTTTCCAGCTCGCGTTTCAGAACGATGGCCGCAAGCCCATTGCGAAACGGACCCACGTCGATATCCCTGAATGGAATGCCGTCCACGCTCCGCCAGCCAAGCCCGATGGATGGCGCAGCGCCGGTCCATTCCGGCGGCGAGGTCACGGCCGTCAAAGCGCCTCTTGCGTCCAGCATCAGGGATCGCAGGTCGAAGGTCACCGTGCCGCGCCAGGTGGCAGGCCCGCCTTCGACCACAAAGGGCGACAACCTGATGCCGCCGCCGATCAGGGCCGCCGACGTCGTGACCGCGGAGGCCGCAAGCGGCGCGCGGTTCAACTCGGCCCCGATGACCGCCTCGGCGCGCCCCGCAACCAGAGGCTCAGCCTCAGAGAGCAGAAGCTTGGCCGCCCTGTCGAGAGCGGCCGGATCCGTCTGCGGCACGCGAAGGCCCGCAACGGTCCAGTCGCCCGAACCGCCCAGGTTGGACACGAGGCCCGACAGGGTCTCACCGGAACTGCCGAATTTCAGCCCGCCGGAAAGCCGCGCCTCGAACGGCGCCGATGTCAGGGCCGAGAGGGGTACATCGCGCAGGGCGCCCTCGCCCACGATCGAGGCGAGCGACCCTTGCCGGGTGATGGAGGCGGAGCCGGTCAGCTTGCCGGTTCCGAGAACCGTATCGAGTTCGCGAATGCCGATCCCGTCAGGCGTCGCCTCAAGGATGAAGCTGGCGCGGGTCCCGCGCAGATTCCGACCGAGATCGAGAGCGGCCGTTCGGATGGTGACCCGCCCGCCGCGAAGAAGAAGTGGATTCTGGCCGAACCGGGCGCTCGACCACACCGCCGTCGCATCGGGGACGCCCGGGGCATTCAGCGCCAGCGCCGTCACGAGCCATGGCAGGGACAGCCGGTCGAGGGAGATCTCGCCGCCGATTTCCGACCGCGAGCGGACCGCCAGCCTTGCCTGAACCTTGCTGTCTGCCACCTGTCCGCGGATTTCCAGGAGGCTCGCATCCCGTTCGCGACCCAGGCTGACCTGCGCATTGACGGGCACCGGCGGCGTCACCCCGGCCGCTCCGTCGCCCAGCAGAAGCAGGAACGGCGTGATGTCGGGGGTCGCGATCTCGGCGGCCCCGCTATCGACCACGTCATCATCGGCACTCAGGGTGAAGGGTCGCCCTGTCGTGACCTTGACCCCTCCCACATCGCCCGCAACCGTCACGTTGAACTGGCCCGATCCGACGCGGATGCCGCGCAGGTTGATCTTTGACGGGCGCTTGAGAGAGGGCACGTCGGAGCGTTGAACCCAGCGCCCGGTATTGTCCGTCGCGAGCGTGACATCGAGGTTCTCGGTGCGCCCATCGAGGGAGTCAACCTGGCCCTCGAAAGCGCCGCCTGCCGCAGTGCCCCGTGCTGTCGTGCGCAACCGCATCTCGGCGGAGCCAGCCGGCCGCGCGACGCGCTCGGTCACCACATCGAGACTGAGACCTCCTTCGCGCAGAAACGGCGGCACGAGTTTCGACAACCCGCCGATCCAGACGCTGCCCATGAGGTCGACGAGGGGGGCTGCGCGCTCCGCCGTCACGGTCCCGGCGATGCGGCCCGACCCGTCCGGCGCGATCCTTCCGCTGACCTTGGCATTGGCGCCCGCCAGATTGACGATGTCGAGGGATTCCACGAGCAGGGCGGGCCCATCCGACAGGATCCGTGCGCCGATCCGGCCATTGCCCGGACGATTGCCGGCCGTGACGCCGCGCGCGTCGAGAATGAACCCGACATCCATATTCTGGGTCGCCTCGAACACGCTCGACACCCGCGGGAGCTGATCCAGATTGAGATTCTGAATGGCCACCTGGGCCTCAAGTTTGGCGCGCTCGTTGGCCTCGGCGGCGGTATAGCGGACATTGCCGGTCAGCACCGCATCGCCCGTTTTCACGCGGAGCCGGTTGAAGGAGACGACCGGACTGATATAGGCCAGATCCGAGGACGCCTCGAAGGGCCTGCCATCAAGCACCCGCAAGAAGGGCGAGCGCAGGTTCAGCCGCTCGAGATAGCGCGCAAACCGGTCGGATGACTTCGATTGCAGGGCGATCTTGCCTTCGGTCCCGCCGCGTGATCCGAGGCCGGCCTTGCCCTCCATCGCCACCCGGGTCTCGCCCGGGGCCGTGAATTCGAAAAGATTGATGCGGGCCTGGCCGCGGTCGAGCGACAGGCGGGCGATTGCGTTGGACAGGTCGTCCTGGCCGAGCCCGATGCTGTCGATCTTGAGGTCGAGATCGACCGGCACCACGAATTTCGGCACCGACCATTCCTTGAACCGGCTCTTGAAGTCCTGCCCGTTGCCCGAGAGGATAAAGCTATCGGCATCAAGACGGCGACCTTCGAGCTTCAGGGCAATGCGGGGCTCGGCGATCTGAACACTGCCCTGCCCCTGCATGCGCAGGCTTGCTCCGCCCTCCCCGGCTTCGAGGGAGACCGGATCGAGCACGATGGCGCCGTTGCTGGCCTTGAATTCCGCATCGAGCGTGATCGGAATGGGGATGCCGGCCGCAGCCACCTGCGCCGGTGGCCCGAACAGAAACTTCGCCTTGCCGGCGATATTCAGGGCACCGTCATCGCCCCCTGTGAGCGAGACGCGCGCATCGATATCGAAGCGCGGATGACTGTCGCCGCCGCCGGCGAGTTTTACCTGGATACTCTTGTCGGGCGCGAGTTCGCCGGTCAGCAGTCGGAACGGCACGCTGCCCGTGCTGCCCTCGACGCGCCATGGCCCGATGAGCTTCTGGCCCTCGATGAAGACGTTCTCTGCATAAATCTGATCGGTCCGGCCGGTGCTCGGCATCTGCGTTGTGACCAGAAGCTGGGCGACCTTCAGGCTCTCGATCGCCCATTCCCGGCCCCGCGCATTGCCCGTCAACAGCTCCGGGGGCAGACGCCACCCGCCATCGGGCGAGACCGACACGTTGATATCCGCGCGCCCGACGCGGGTTTCGAGGAATCTGACCTCACCGCGCAGCAGCGGCGTCAGCGCCAACTCGGCCCAGACGAGATCGGCCGCGAGCGTGGGGGATTCAGGGGTTTTTCCTCCCAATCGCAGACGATCGAGCCGAATGCGCGGGGTCGGCAGAAGCCTGATGCCGATATGACCTTCGGTCCGCGCCTCCGTGCCCGACGCGCGCGAAATCAACCGATCGACGGAGTCGCGGTGATCCTGCCAGTCGATCAGCGGCGGCGCAGCCACCGCGATCGCCAGGATCACGATCACCACAGAGGCGATAATTGTCAGGATGTCGCGCAAGAGGCGGCCTTTTCTCCGTTGCGGTGCGGATTCTCTAGCCGATGCCCCGGCAAAACGGGAGCATCGAAACCGGACGGTCCACCATCAAAGCGCAACGATCTTGCCCGGGTTCATGATGTTGTGCGGATCAATGGACCGTTTCAAGGCGCGCATGAGGTCGAGGGCAGCGGGTCCGTGCTCGATTTCGAGGTATTTCATCTTTTTCTGGCCGACCCCGTGCTCCCCGGTGCACGTCCCTTCCATGGCAAGCGCCCTGCGAACGAGCCGGTCGACGAACGCCTCGCAGGCCGCCACCTCGGCGGGATCGTCGATACTGACCAGGGGTTGGACATGAAAATTGCCGTCCCCCACATGGCCGACGATGGGAGCGATGAGGCCGGACGCCACGATGTCGCGCTTGGTCTCGTCAACGCATTCGGCCAGCCGCGAGATCGGCACGCAGACGTCGGTGGCGACCGATTCCGCCCCCGGACGCAAGCCTCGCGCGGCCCAATAGGAATCGTGCCGGGCCTGCCACAGCCGCGACCGGTCCTCGGCCTTGGTAGCCCAATCGAACGGCCCGCCTTCGAACTCGGCCGCAATGTCGGCGAAACGCTCGGCCTGCTCCTGAACCCCTGCCACCGTGCCGTGGAATTCGAGCAGCAGGAGCGGCTTTTCCGGCAGGGTCAGGTTGGAATGGAGATTGACAGCCCGGACCTGGACCTCGTCGAGCAGCTCGATGCGGGCGACGGGAATGCCGGTCTGGATGGTCACGATGACCGCGTCGCAGGCCGCCTTCACGCTCGGGAAAGGGCAGATCCCCGCGGAGATCGCCTCCGGAATGCCCTGCAGGCGAAGAGTAATCTCGGTCACGATCCCGAGAGTCCCTTCCGAGCCGATCATCAGGCGCGTGAGATCGTAGCCGGCCGAGCTTTTGCGCGCCCGGCTCGCGGTCTTGACGATGGCGCCGTCCGGCATGACGACGGTCAGCGAGAGCACCACATCCTTCATGGTCCCGTAGCGGACCGCATTGGTGCCGGATGCCCGTGTTGCCACCATGCCGCCGATGGAGGCGTCGGCACCGGGATCGATCGGGAAGAACAGGCCTTTGTCGCGCAGATGCTCGTTCAATTCCTTGCGCGTGACGCCGGGCTCGACGACGCAATCGAGATCCTCCTCGTGAACGGCGATGATCGCCTTCATCAGGCTGAGATCGACGGAGACCCCGCCGAACGGGGCATTCACATGGCCTTCGAGGGAGGTACCGGTTCCAAATGGCACGACCGGAACGTCGCGGGCGGCGCAGAGCCTGACGATCTCGGAAACCTCCGCGGTGGTCTGCGGGAAAACCACGAGGTCGGGTGGCTGGTTCTTGACCCAGGTCAGCGTATGGCCGTGCTGCTCACGGACCGCCTGCGCGGCCATGAGGCGCTGGCCGAAAAGGGCCGCGAGGTCATCCGAGAGAGCCGCCAGAGTGGCTGCGGAGGGCCGCAGACGGGGTTTGGAGAGGGAAACGTTCATTTATGCTTCAGGTCTGAGTGCGATGTTCATTACCCATACCTACCAAAACGGCCGCGAAGGCAACACTCTGCGCAAAAATGACGCGATGGCACGATGCAATGCCTAAAAGAACGTGTTATCGTTTCAAATACACCCTTGACGGAGGGGATCTCGTGATCGGATTGGGAAGAGAGCAGAGGTTATGAAGGAGCGGGCTCCGGTCTTCTTTTTCGCGCCGTTCGTGTCGTCCACGATGGAGGTCTCTCCCGCTTGGATCGACTATAACGGCCACCTCAACATGGCCTATTACCATGTGTTCTTCGACCGCGCGATCGAGGAGGCCTTCGGCCTTCTGGGACTTGGGCAAGGCTACATGGAGGAGCGACAGGGCTCCTTCTTCGTGGCCGAGACCCACACCGTTTACAAACGGGAACTGCGCACCCACGACCCCGTCCGGGTGACGCTTCAGCTGGTCGCCGTCGATGAGAAAAGACTGCATTTCTACATGGAGTTAAGGCATGCCCGCGAGGGCTGGATCTCGGCCACGACCGAGAGCCTGGGACTGCACATGGATATGGTGAGCCGCAAGGTCGCGCCCTTCCCGGCCGACATTCAGGCGAATATCGCCGTGATGAAGGCCTCCCACGCCCGTCTGGCGAAACCGCCGACCCTTGGAAAGATCATGGGAATCCCGTCCCCGGGCGCCGAGGACCGGACCCTGCGCGACCCGCTGGCGGCCGTCGGGACCCGCCATTAGGCTCAATCGAACACCTGTTTGATTTCTCGGCCGATCGGTCGGTTTTTGAGCCCAATCGGTCACCGACGCGTCAAACACGCGTCATGCGGGGTCAGACAGGCGTCAACCGCCATCCCCATCGTCCACCCTCGTGCGTCCACCCTCGTGCGTCCACCATCATGCCGTTGCGTCGTGGGGCGGTGTCGTAACGACACGGATATTGCCGGACACGTCCGCAACCACCCAGTTGACACCGACGGATCAGCAGCCGATCGATCCCACCGGGCAGTTCCGCAGGCGGGCCGGCGGTGACGGGTTGGACAGGTTCTGCTGCCGGTCGATGCGCTGGCGCATCTGATTGTTGTCGATCTGATATTGCTGATCGCGCTGCAGGCTGCGCTGCTCCCGCGTGATCGACCGGTTGATCTCGTCGACCTGCCGCTCGGCGGGACTCGTGCGGGGCAGACGGGTCTGCGCGACGACGGGCAATGTCAGTGCGCACAGAATGGCTGTCGCGACCGTTAACACACGCATGGCTTATCCTTTTCCGGTCAATCATCCCCATATGGGAAAGCAAGGACGTTCTGTCCAACCCCTTCGCTGTCTCTGCCCCAACCGCTGACGAGCCGGGCTCTCTTCGTGTCCCGGACGATGCTGGAAGGCTCGACGCCGTTCGCGTTTTGATCCATGGTCCCGCCAAATGAATCAGCCTGATCCAAGACCCGATCCGTCCGAGGACCTCACCCACCGGCCGGGCTCGCAATCGCTCAGCGCCCGCGCACGCGCCACGGTCGCACCGCAGACGCCGTATCTTGGCGGTCTCAATCCGGAGCAGACGGCGGCGGTGGAATCCACCGAGGGGCCGGTGCTGGTGCTCGCCGGCGCCGGAACGGGCAAGACCCGGGTGCTCACGACCCGCATTGCCCACCTGATCGCAACCGGCAAGGCCCGCCCCTTTGATATCCTGTCCGTGACCTTCACCAACAAGGCCGCGCGCGAAATGCGCGAGCGCGTCTCCACGCTCATCGGCCCGGTGGCGGAGGGCATGCAATGGCTCGGCACGTTCCACTCCATCGGCACGAAGATCCTGCGTCGACACGCCGAGCTGGTCGATCTCAAGTCCGATTTCACCATCCTCGGCACGGATGACCAGATCCGGCTGATGAAGCAGGTGATCGCGGCCGAAAATCTCGACGAGAAGCGCTGGCCCGCCCGCCAGATGGCCGGCATGATCGATGGCTGGAAAAACCGCGGCCTCGGGCCGGCCCAGGTGCCGCCCGGCGAGGCCGGTGCTTTCGGCAACGGCAAGGGCGGCAAGCTTTATGCGGCCTACCAGGAACGCCTGAAGACCCTTAACGCCGCCGATTTTGGCGACCTGCTGCTCGAATGCCTGCGCCTGTGGCGTGAGCATCCCGATGTGCTGGTGCAATACCAGAACCGGTTTCGCTACATTCTGGTCGACGAGTATCAGGACACCAACGTCGCGCAGTATCTCTGGCTGCGCCTGCTGGCGCAGACCCGCAAGAACCTCTGTTGCGTCGGCGATGACGACCAGTCGATCTATGGCTGGCGCGGCGCCGAGGTCGACAACATCCTGCGCTTCGAGCACGACTTTCCGGGCGCGACGGTCATCCGCCTCGAGCGCAACTATCGCTCGACCGCGCATATCCTGTCGGCCGCCTCCGGCCTGATCGCCAAGAACCAGAGCCGCCTCGGCAAGACCCTGCGCACGGAGGACGTGCCGGGCGAAAAGGTCTCGATCACTGGCGCGTGGGATTCCGAGGAAGAGGCGCGCCTCATCGGCGAGGAGATCGAAGCGCTCCACAGCAAGCAGCATTCACTGGCCGAGATGGCCGTGCTGGTGCGGATTTCCGCCCAGATGCGCGAGATCGAGGACCGGCTGGTGACGCTTGGCGTGCCCTATCGGGTCATCGGCGGGCCACGCTTCTATGAGCGCGCCGAGATCCGCGATGCGCTGGCCTACCTGCGCTGCGTCAATCAACCGGCCGACGATCTCGCGTTCGAGCGCATCATCAACACGCCCAAGCGCGGCCTGGGCGATGCCACCATCCAGGTGCTGCACAACCATGCGCGCTCGGCCCGGGTGCCGATGATGGAGGCGGCGCGCTTTCTCGTCGAAACCGACGAGCTGAAACCCAAGCCGCGGGCGACTTTGCGCGATCTTCTGATCTCGTTCGGCCGCTGGTCGAAACTGTCCCAGACGATGACCCAGTCCGACGTCGCCCAGACGGTGCTGGAGGAATCCGGCTACACGGATATGTGGCAGAAGGACAAATCGGCGGATGCGGCCGGCCGCCTGGAGAACCTGAAGGAACTCGTCCGGTCGATGGAAGAGTTCCCCGATCTCCAGAGCTTTCTCGAACACGTCTCGCTCGTGATGGAGGCGAATGATTCCGACACCACCGAGCGGGTCAGCCTGATGACCATGCACGCGGCCAAGGGGCTGGAATTCGACACGGTGTTCCTGCCCGGCTGGGAGGAAGGCCTGCTGCCGAACCAGCGCGCGCTCGATGAGAGCGGCCGTGCCGGCCTCGAGGAGGAGCGTCGCCTCGCCCATGTGGGGCTCACCCGGGCCAAACGCCGGGCAAAGATCTATTTCGCGTCCAACCGGCGCATCCACGGCCTGTGGAATTCCACCGTTCCCAGCCGGTTCGTGGACGATCTGCCCGAAGACAACGTGGAAATCGTCGAGGCGCCGGCCAACTTCTCGCACGGGGGCGCCTATGGGGGCGGCTCGCGCTTCGATCGCATGGAGCCGTTCAGCGCCTCATCCTACCAGACCCCTGGCTGGCAGCGCGCCCAGGCCCACCGGGCCAGCAGCGAGGACCGGGGCGGCGCGGGACGGCGGTCGTCGGACCGGCGCGGCCCGATGGTGATCGACGGCGAACTGGTGGCCAAGTCCGGCGGCCCCTCCTCCGCCTTCAGCAAGGGCGGGAGGGTTCTCCACAATAAATTCGGCCCCGGTACCATCGAGGGTGTGGAGGGCAACAAACTGACCGTCGAGTTCGACAAGGCCGGCCGCAAGATGGTGCTCGACAGCTTCGTGGAAGCTCTCGGGTAGCCCCAGCCCCCTAGCCACGCCACGGGGAGTGTGGAACGATCCGGCGCAGCGTATGCGTCGCTGAGGGGCCGTCATGTTTCCGCTCTCCCACATGCTGAAATCCTTCGTGCGCACAGGCACGTTGCGGGTCATCGATGCCGATGGCGGCGTTCATGTCTTCTCCGGCGCACCCGGTCCCAAAGTCACCATGCGGCTCACCGACCGCTCGCTCTATCACAAGCTCTTCCTCAATCCGGAGCTTCACGCGGGCGAGGCCTATATGGACGAGCGCCTGCGCTTCGAGGACGGATCGACGTTGCGGGATTTCCTGACGCTGTTCTCCATGAACCGCATCGCGCTCGGCACCTATCCGCTCCAGAAAATGCTGCGCGGCCTGTCGCGCGGGGTGAAGCGCTTTCAGCAGGCCAACCCCGTCGGCAAGGCGCAGCAGAACGTCGCGCATCACTACGATCTCGGCAACGACTTCTACAAACTTTTCCTCGATGAGGGCATGCAGTATTCCTGCGCGTATTTCGTCAACGACGACGACACGCTGGAACAGGCGCAGCGCAACAAGCTGCGTCTGGTCGCCTCCAAACTGCAGCTCAAGCCCGGGCTGAAAGTACTCGATATCGGCAGCGGTTGGGGCGATCTCGCGCTGTATCTGGCCACCATGGAAGATGTCGACGTGACCGGAGTCACGCTCTCGAGGGAACAGCATGCCTTGTCCAATGAGAAGGCACGGCAGGCGGGCCTTTCCGATCGCGTGCGGTTCGAGCTGCTGGATTACCGCAAGCTCGACACACGCTTCGACCGCATCGTGTCCGTCGGCATGTTCGAGCATGTGGGCGTGCATCACTACGGCGAGTTCTTCGCCAAGATCAACGCGCTGATGGCGGATGACGGATTGATGGTGCTGCATTCCATCGGTCATATGAGCCCGCCCGGTACGGCAAGCCCGTGGCTACGGAAATACATCTTCCCCGGAGCCTACTCGCCCGCCCTCTCCGAAGTCTTCCCGGTCGTCGAGAATGCCAGCCTGTGGGTGACAGATCTCGAGATCCTGCGTGTGCATTACGCCAAGACGCTGGCCCATTGGCACCAGCGCTTCGAGGAAAACCGGGCAGCCATTGCGGCGCTCTACGACGAGCGGTTCTGCCGGATGTGGGAGTTCTACCTGGTCAGCGCCGAGATGATGTTCAGGACCGGCAGCCAGCTCGTCTTCCACATGCAACTGGCGCGCCGTCGGGACGCGGCACCCATCGTGCGCGACTACGTCACCGACCTGCAGCGGCATTATCGCTCCCTCGAGGGTGAGCGCCTGGGATCGGTTCCGACCCGCGCGACGCAATCCACGGGTCGCCCACGCGCGACCGGGTGACGATGCCGCCTGCCTGTACGGCAGCGCGAACCCTGCTATAACCGTCGCACGGGCGCGGAGGTGAAGATCATGAAGAGACGTCTTTCCCTGCGCCAGCAGATCTCGCTTCTTGTCGGGCTGCTCTGCCTTGGAATCGTGACCGTGGCGGCGACCGGGGCGGCCTTCATCGCGCATCGGCAGACCAAGCAGAACGTGATGACGGGCGCGGCCGAAGCCGCAGGCACCCTGGCGGCAGTTCTCGACCGCGGGATGGCCGAACGGTTCCGCGAGATCCGCAACCTCGCCAATATGCAGCCGCTCGAAGGCATGTGGAGCGGGGATCGCGCGAGCGTGCGGCTGGTCCTCGATCAGTTGCAATCGACCTTTCCGGACTACAGCTGGATCGGTTTTGCCACCAAGGACGGCATTGTCCAGGCCTCCACCGGGCGTTTGCTCGAGGGCGAGTCGGTGGCGGCACGCCCATGGTTTCAGGACGGATTGAAAGGCCCGACGGTCGGAGACGTCCACGAGGCCAAGCTGCTCGAAAGACTGCTCAAGCCTGGCAACAGTGGCGAGCCGTTGCGCTTTGTCGATGTCGCCGCCCCGGTCAAGAATTCCGCCGGCGACATTATCGGCGTGGTCGGCGCCCATCTGAACTGGGCCTGGGCCCGCGAGCGGCTCCAGATCCTGATTTCCGACGAGAGCAACCAGTGGTCCGGGGCGATTTCGATCCTCGCCCAGGACGGCACCGTCCTGCTCGGGCCCGGGATGAACACGAAGCCATTCTCCGACAATCGCCTCGCGGCGATGATCAAGGAGGGCCGTGGATCGTTCGAGGACGAGTCCAACGTCGAGAATTACCTCACGGGCTTTGCGGTCACCCGGGGCTATCGGGATTATCCCGGTCTGCGCTGGATCGTCGTGTCCCGTCAGCCGGAGACAGTCGCGTTCGCGGCCGCTCGCAGCATGGTCTGGACCATTGCGGGCATCGGGTTGGCGGCGGCCCTTGCGGGAATTCTCTTCGCCATGTTCATCGCTCAGAGCGTGTCACGGCCGATCGGCCTGATCATCGAGGCGGCAGACCGGATCGGCCGCGACCCCACCATCTCGTTGCCGCCGCATGCCACCGGCTCGCGCGAAATCGTGCGATTGTCGGCGGCCTTGCGCTCCCTGGTGCGCCGGGCGGGTGCGGCGGAGCAACGGGCCCTCGACAATGCCACGAAGCATGAGGAGGACGTCTCCAAACTGACCCAGCTCGCCGAAACCGACGCGTTGTCGGGCCTGCTGAACCGCCGCGGATTCAACCTTCTCGCCGAGGATGCCTTCGAGCAGTTCCGGCGGTCGGGACGAACGTTCGCGGTGCTCATTCTCGACATCGATTTCTTCAAGCGCGTCAACGACACCTACGGCCATCCGACCGGAGACGACGTGATCCGTGGCGTCGGCGAAACCCTGAGCCGGACCCTGCGTCCCGTCGACAAGGTGTGCCGGTTCGGCGGCGAGGAATTCGTGGTGCTGGTTCGTGAGGCCGGCCGGGAGGGCATCATGACCGTGGCGCAAAATCTCCGCCGGGCTGTCGAGAGCCAGACGATGGAATCCCGTGGAATGACGCTGTCCGTCACCGTGAGCGTCGGCGGCGCCATCGTCGCCGATACGGATCGCGATATCCAGGACGTGATCGAGCGGGCCGATTCCGCTCTTTATGAGGCCAAGGCCAGCGGTCGCAACCGGGCGGTCATCGCGGGCCTCCAACCACAACTGGCGACCGCCGTCGCCTGACATGCGCGTCAGGGGTGACCGGATGGGGGTTTCGATGCTAAGCGAAACACATGCTCGAAGGTTTGCACCCCAACCGCCCCACCCATGTTTTCCGGCTCACCACCGACGAGCGGTCCGCGCGCGTCATGACCGAGCTGATCGGGGAGATTTTCGATCCTGCCGAGACGGCCGTCGCGTCCTTCGAGACTGAGGATGGCGGCCCATGGCTGCTGGAGGCCTACTTTGCCCGGGAGCCGGATGAGGCAGCGATCCGCGATCTGGTGCGGCCACTCGTGGGAGCCGAGGCCGACAAGGGCGTTTTCCTGCCCCTGACCCAGCAGGACTGGATCAAGTCGTCGCTGGAGGGCCTGACACCGGTCCGCGCCGGCCGGGTGCTCGTTCACGGCTCGCACGACCGGGAGCAACGCCGGCCCAATGATCTGGCCATCGAAATCGAGGCGGCACTGGCCTTCGGCACCGGCCATCACGGCACCACCAAGGGATGCCTGCAGGCCTTCGTCGATGAGCTGAAACTGCGACGTCCCCGCCATGTTCTCGATGTGGGCACCGGTACGGGGATTCTGGCTTTTGCCGCCGCCAAGACCCTGAAGCAGACCATCGTTGCGGGCGACATCGATCCGGAGGCAGTGCGGGTCGCGCGGGGCAATGCGCGGCTGAATGGCATCGACCAATGGCTGAGCCTCTATGTCGGTCCCGGCGTGCGTAACGCCAAAGCCGACCGGCCGGGCCATTTCGATCTCGTCTTCGCCAATATCCTGGCCAAACCCTTGCGCATTCTCGCGCCGTCACTTGCCCGGGTGACGGCTCCGGACGGCACGCTGATCCTGTCCGGATTGTTGCTGCGGGACGTGCCCGGAATCCTCTCGGCCTACGCGCCGCAGGGCTTCTCTCTCCAGCGCCGCTACGAGCTGGAAGGCTGGGCGGCGCTCGTTCTCAAGCGCGGCGGCACGCATCCACGGCGCCGCCGGGGGTAACGCGAGAGGCCGCTTACTCCATCCGCAGATGAGGATAGCGCTGCAGCATCTCGCGCCGCATCTCCATGGCTTCACGGATGGTGGCCGGGATCAGGCGCAGGAAATTAATGATAAACATGGGAAAACTCCTCGGTTAAAGCTTGAAGGGAACGAAGTCGGCGGCGTCGAGAGTGAGGGAGTCCTGCCCGAGACGGCGCAGTTCGCGTTCCACCGTGGCCACGCGGATGGTCACGAGATGATTGACGAAGCGCTTCGCCAGGATCAGCGGTGCGAAGGCGGAACTCCTGCCGGGAGCGGCAGGCAGGACGGTGGCGGTGGCCATGGGTTCATCTCCAATGCTGGGGTGATGACCCTTCGACGTTCCTCGGTCTTGTTATGGCATAAAGGTAAGCCGTCCTGTCCCTTTTGAGCAGGGGTCCCGGCGGCATGGTTGCCATGCTCATGCTGCAACGCACAATCCGATCTGCCGCCGGAACAGGCATTGGGCGCATAGCGGGCGGGCATTCAGCATGGGTTTAGGGCCAAACCGCCTCACAACAGGTGTTGCAGGCGCATCCCCTGCAGCCTAGCGTGGCGCCCATCCTTTTTCCGCTCACGGTTTTCACGCTCATGTCCCTCTTCCAGACCTTTGCCGATTCCACCTCGCCCGCGCAGGGCCCCGACCGAATCGGGAAGTTGCGGGCCGAGCTGGGGCGACGGGGCTTTGACGGGTTCATCGTGCCGCGTGCCGACGAGCATCAGGGCGAATATGTGCCCCCGAGCGCGGAACGGCTTGCCTGGCTCACCGGCTTCACGGGCTCTGCCGGAACCGCCGTCATCCTCGCCGACAAGGCCGCGCTCATCGTCGATGGGCGCTACACCGTGCAGGCGGCCGAACAGGTCGATGCCGAGGTGATCACGCCGGTCCAGATGGCGCTGACGACGGCGGAGGACTGGATCGCCGATAACCTGCGGCCCGGTGCCGTTCTGGCCTACGACCCATGGCTCCACACGACGGAGGCGGTGAAAAAGCTGGAGAAGGCCGTCGCCCGCGCGGGTGGCACACTCGTTCCCAGCGATATGAATCTGGTCGACGTGATCTGGATCGATCGGCCCGCTTCCCCGCAGGCCCCTGTCCGGCCCCATCCCATCGCCTTCGCGGGCGAGACGGCAGCCGACAAGCTCGCGCGCCTCCGGGACAAGATGGCGACCGACAAGGTCGCGGCGCTGGTCGTGTCCGATCCCCATAACCTCGCCTGGACGTTCAACCTGCGGGGCGGCGACGTGGACTGCACCCCGCTGCCGCTGGGCTACGCGATCATCCCGCAGGAGGGCCGCGCACAGCTGTTCTTCGATCCGGCGAAGATCACCAATGAGGCCGGCGACGCCGTCGGCGATCTCGCGGAATTCGTGCCCATCAGTGGCTTCCAGACCGCCCTCGACGAAATCGGGCAATCGGGCGAGACCGTGCGCGTGGATGCGGCCACCGGGGCGATTGCGATTGCCCGGCGGATCGAGGCGGCAGGCGGCGTGGTGGATGGGGGCGCGGATCCCATCGCACTCATGAAGGCGGTGAAGAACGAGGCGGAGATTTCAGGCTCCCGTGCCGCCCACCTGCGCGACGGCGCCGCCGTGGCGCGATTCCTCGCCTGGCTCGACCGGGAAGCACCAAGCGGCCGCATTTCGGAAATCGACGCAGTCGAAGCGCTCGAAGGGTTCCGCATCGAGACCGGGGCGATGAAGAACCTGTCCTTTCCGACGATCTCCGGAGCGGGCCCGAATGCGGCCCTGCCCCATTACCGCGTCACCAATTCGAGCAACCGCCTGCTGGCGCGCGACCAGATCTTCCTCGTCGATTCCGGCGCACAATACGAGGACGGCACCACCGACATCACCCGCACCATCATCGTGGGCGAGCCGACAGCCGAGATGAAGGATCGCTTCACCCGGGTCCTGCAGGGCCACATCGCCATCGCCACCATCATGTTTCCGAAGGGGACGAACGGCGCGCAGATCGATTCCTTCGCCCGCAAGCCCCTGTGGGAGGCCGGTCTCGATTTCGACCACGGCACCGGACACGGCATCGGCAGCTACCTGTCGGTCCATGAGGGGCCGCAGAGGATCGCCAAGACCGGCACGACGGCACTCGTCGCCGGCATGATGCTGTCCAACGAACCCGGCTTCTACAAGCAGGGCGATTTCGGCATCCGCATCGAGAACCTCATTCTGGTCGAGCCGCGCACGATTGCCGGCGGCGACCGTGACATGCTGGGTTTCGAGACCCTGACCTTCGCGCCCATCGATCTGCGCCTCGTGGAGCCCGCTCTGATGACGAAGGAGGAGATCGCCTGGCTCGATGCCTACCACGCGGCCGTGTGGGAGAAGCTCGAGACACTGGTCGACGCGCAAACCCGCGCGTGGCTGGAAGCCGCGACGCAGCCGCTGGCATCGGCTGCCCGTTAAAGGACAGCCCGCAGCAGCACGACCGACACGACGCCGACAACGACGGTTCCCAGCAGCGGCAGCCGGAGCGCCGCGAAGGCGGTGATGGCGGTGGCCATCGCCTCCGCCCACCCGGTCGTCAGCGCCGTCGGTGCGACCACTGCCACGAGCACGGCCGGCGGGATCGCGTCGAACGCAGCTTTTGCGCGATCCGAGAGCACGAGCCGGTCGGCCACGAACAACCCGGCGATGCGGGTCCCATAGGTGACGACTGCCATGGCGAAGATCGCCAGCAGAGTGGTGGGGTCGACATTCATTCGCGGGTCTTCCAGCCAGCCGCCCAATAGGCCGCAGCGATGCCCGCAAGAGCCCCGGAAGCCACATGCCACGGCGCGCCGACGGTGACATGCACCAGAGCCGCCACGATGGCGCTGATGGCGACAGTGACGAGGGTGACGCGGCTTCGGCCGAAGCCTGCCACGAGCCCGATGAACAGCGCCGTGAACGCGAAATCTGCGCCGAGCCGAGCCGGATCGCCGAGAAACGATCCCAGCACAGCCCCCAGGGTGGTCATGAGCACCCAATTGGCGAAAAGGACCACGCCCATGGCGAGCCAATAGGCCCCGGTTACCGGCCGTTCGCGCGCACGGCGCTCCGACAGCGCCCAGGTCTCGTCCGTCATGAAGAACATGGCCGCAAGCTTCTGCGGCCGCGACAACGTCATCTTCGACGAAAGGGAAGCGCCCATGAGGATATGGCGGGCATTGATCAGGAAGGTGGCGAAGGCGAGCGTCAGGATGGGGGCAGGCTGAATCCAGCTTTCAATGGCGGCGAATTGCGCCCCACCGGCAAAAACGAGCACGGACATGAGGCCCACTTCCAGGGCCGACATGCCCTTGCTGACAGCCACCGCGCCAAACAGCAAGCCGATGGGAATCGCCGCGATGGCCGCAGGCGCAATGTCGCGCAGGCCCGCACGCGCGTCCCGCCATGACGGCGACTGCGTCGCGTGCGCGCCCGCCAACTCACGTCCTCCCGACGAGCGCGAACCAGCCGTCCTCGTCCATCACCTGGACGTCGAATTCCTTGGCCTTGTTGAGCTTCGATCCTGCGCCGGGCCCCGCCACCACGATGTCGGTCTTCTTCGACACCGATCCGGCGACTTTGGCGCCGAGCCGTTCGGCCATGGCCTTGGCCTCCTCGCGGGTCATCTGTTCGAGGGCCCCGGTGAACACGACGGTCTTGCCGGCGACCGGCGAGTCGGACGTGACCGCCTCCGCCGGCTCAACCGTTACCTCTGCCAGCAGCGCATCAAGCAGTTCCTCGTTATGCGCCTCGCGAAAAAACTCCACGATGGCGTCCGCCACCACAGCGCCGATGCCCCCGATGGAGGTCAGCTCCGCGTAGGCGTCCGACGCGGGATCGGCAGCGGCGCGCGCTGCTGCGCGAAAGGCCTCGAAGGTGGAAAAATGCCGTCCCAGAAGTTTCGCCGACGTGTCGCCCACATGGGGAATGCCGAGGGCGAAGATGAACCGGTTGATGGCGATCGTGCGCCGCGCCGCGATGGCCGCGAACAGGTTCTTGACGCTCGTCGCGCCCCAGCGATCCCGGTTTTCCAGACGCTGGAGCTTTCCGGCGTTGCGCGCCTCAAGCGTGAAGATGTCCTGCGGCGCGCGCACCAGATCATCGGCGAACAATTCATCGATGCGCTGCTCGCCCAACCCTTCGATGTCAAACGCATTGCGCGACACGAAATGCTTGAGCCGTTCGCGCGACTGCGCCGGACAGATCAGGCCGCCGGTACAGCGCCGCACGGAATCCTCCTTGCCGGTCCGCGGATTGACCTCGCGCACCGCGTGGCTGCCGCAGGCCGGACAATGGGTCGGAAACACATAAGGCATGGAATCGGGGGGGCGCTTGTCGAGCACCACGTCGAGCACTTTCGGGATCACGTCGCCCGCGCGCTGGACGATGACCGTGTCGCCGATGCGGATATCCACGCCGTCGCGGATCATCTCCCCATTGCCGCCGATGCCGCGAATGTAGTCTTCGTTGTGCAGCGTCGCATTCGACACGACGACACCGCCGACCGTCACGGGCCGCAGGCGCGCCAGCGGATTGAGCGAGCCGGTGCGGCCCACATTGATGTCGATGGCATCGAGGATCGTGGTGGCCTGCTGAGCCGGAAATTTGTGCGCCAGCGCCCAGCGCGGCGAACGCGACACGAAGCCGAGACGTGCTTGCAGCGCCAGCGCGTTGACCTTGTAGACGACCCCGTCGATGTCGTAACCGAGCGTGGCCCGCTCCGCCTCGATGGCGCGATATTGGGCGAGCAATTCCTCGACCGTCGTGCAGAGACGCGTCCACGGATTGGTGTTGAATCCAAACCGCCCGAACGCCTCGATCATCCCAAACTGGGTGTCGGCCGGCATGGTGCTGATTTCGCCCCAGCCATAGGCGAAGAAATGCAACGGGCGCGATGCGGTGATGGATGGATCGAGCTGCCGGAGACTACCGGCTGCGGCATTGCGCGGGTTGGCGAAAGGCTGTTTCCCGGCTGCCGCCTGACGCTCGTTGATCGCCGCGAAATCCACGTGCGAGAGATAGACTTCGCCGCGCACTTCAACGATCTCGGGAACGTCGCGACCCTTCAGGACCTGCGGAATGTCGTCGACGGTGCGGGCGTTGGCGGTGACGTCCTCCCCGACCGCCCCGTCGCCCCGGGTGGCGGCGCTCACCAGACGGCCGGCCTCGTAGCGCAGGCTCAGGGACAATCCGTCGATCTTGGGCTCGGCCGTAAACAGCAACTCCGCGTCCGGCTTGATCTGCAGGAAACGGCGGACGCGCTCGACGAAGTCGACGACCTCCTCATCGGCAAACGCATTGGCGAGCGAAAGCATCGCCACCCGATGGCGGATCTTGCTGAATTTCTCCGATGGCTTGGCGCCCACCGTCCGGGTGAGACTGTCGGCTGCTGCAAGCTCCGGATACTGCGCTTCGAGCGCCTCATAGCGCCGCCGCAACGCATCGTATTCGGCGTCGGCGACAGTCGGCGCGTCCTCCTCGTAGTAGCGCTTGTCGTGCTCCGCGATCTCCCGGGCGAGAGTCGCGTGCTCGTCCCTTGCCTGTTCGAGGCTTGGTCGTTCAACGGGATCAGACGGAGGCGATTTCTGCTGGGACATGTTCGAATCGGAGGTTAAGAGCCGACAGAACCATAGCGACTCGCGCAGACGCGGTCAGCGTCGAAGGTCAGGATGTGACGGCGTCGAGCAGGCGGGAGGCGGCGGCGCGCGCCTCGTCGGTGATGGTGGCGCCCGCGAGCATCCGGGCGATCTCTTCCCGCCGGGGCGAGGCCTCGAGGGGCACGACGCGGGTTGCAACACGGTCGGAACCGCGCACCCCTTCCTTCAGGATGAGAAAATGGCTCAGCGCCCGGGCAGCAACCTGAGGCGCGTGGGTCACGGCCATCACCTGCACGCGGCCCGCAAGCCGCGCCAGCCGCTGGCCGATCGCATCCGCCACCGCGCCGCCGACGCCCGTGTCGATTTCGTCGAAGACCAGGGTCGGCGCCGATCCCTTGTCGGCGAGCACCACTTTCAGGGCCAGCATGAAGCGGGACAGCTCGCCGCCGGACGCGACCTTCATCAGCGGCCCGGCCTTGGTGCCGGGATTGGTCTGCGCCCAGAACTCGACCCGGTCGAACCCGCCGCCGTCGCGGCTGGCCTCGTCCGTCTGGATCTCGGTGATGAAGCGGGCCCGCTCCAGCTTGAGAGGCGGCAGCTCGGCCTGGACGGCGGCATCGAGGGCCTGAGCGGCCTTGCGACGTCCCGCCGACAGCTTTTTTGCTGCCGTCACATAGGCCGTATCGGCGGCAGCGGCGGCCTGTTCAAGCGCACCCAGCTTCTCTTCGCCTGCGTCGATCGACGCGAGGTCGTCGACGAAGCGCTGCCGCAAGCTGGCGAGATCGTCGGCGGCCACGTCATATTTGCGCGCAGCGGCGCGCAGCGCGAACAAGCGTTCCTCGGTCTGCTCGAGTTCGCGCGGGTCGAATTCAGCGGCCCGGAGCGCATCCTGCAAGGCGGTGCGCGATTCATCGATGGCCAGCAGCGCCGCGTCGAGCGCCTTCACGCTGGGATCGACCAGAGCCGGCGCCTGCGCGCTGCGCCGTTCGAGCTTGCGCACGGCAGCGGATAGCACGGCGACCGGCGAGGCGGAGCCTGCCACCGCCTCGAAGGCATCGGTGAGATCCTGCGCGACTTTTTCCGCCTGCATCATGGTGACGCGACGCCCGGCGAGCGCATCCTCCTCGCCCTGCCTGGGCGCGAGCTTGCTCAGCTCTTCGACCGCATGACGCAGAAAGTCGGTTTCCTTGCGGGCTTTCTCGATGCGCCCGCGATGATCCTGAAGGGCTTGCCTTGCCTCCCGCACACGACGGGCGCTGTCGTGGACCGCCTGGACGGGGGCGCCAAGGCCGCCGAACGCGTCGAGGATCGCCCGATGGGTGACGGGATCGACCAGGGCGCGGTCGTCATGCTGCCCGTGGATTTCGACAAGCGTCGCACCGATGGCCTTCAGCACCTGCACGCTGACCGGCTGGTCGTTGACGAAGGCCCGCGTGCGGCCGTCAGCCACCTGAACCCGGCGGAGAATGAGATCGCCGTCGATGTCGATATCGGCCTCAGCGGCGATCAGGCGAGCCGGATGCCCGGTCGGACAATCGAACACGGCCGTGATCTGGCCCTGCGGCTCCCCGTGGCGCACAAGGCTGCCGTCGCCCCGGCCGCCGAGGGCCAGAGCAAACGCATCGAGCAGGATCGACTTGCCGGCCCCGGTCTCGCCCGTGAGGACTGAGAGGCCCTCATGGAAATGCAGCTCGAGCTTGTCGATGAGGACGATGTCGCGAATCGCAAGCTGGATCAACATGGAGGTGGAGGACTACCCCGTCTTCTGACCGACCTGGGGCACGCCGCGGAACGCCTTGCTGATCCAGGACCCTGAATCCTCACGAGGCTCGACGCCGCCCTTGGTCAGCAGCGCATGCGCATCCTTGTACCAGGGGCTGTCCGGGAAATTGTGTCCCAGAACGGCCGCGGCGGTCTGCGCTTCGCTGACCACGCCCATGGCCATGTAGGCCTCGGTGAGGCGCTCGAGCGCCTCCTCGACGTGGCGCGTGGTCTGGTAGCGCGCGACCACGGTGCGGAAGCGGTTGATGGCACCCGAATAGTTGCGCTTCTGAAGGTAGAAGCGGCCCACCTCGAGCTCCTTGCCGGCGAGCTGGTCGCTCGCGACCTGGATCTTCTTCTTGGCGTCGGCGACATATTCGGAGTTCGGATACCGCTGCACCAGCTCCTGCAAGGCGAGGATGGCGCGCTCCGACTTTTCCTGGTCGCGGGTGATGTCGGGAATCTGGTCGTAATACGACGACGCCATCAGATACTGCGCGTAGGCCGCATCAGGGGTCGTGGGGTGCTGCTGGAGATAGCGCTTCGCCGCCGTGATAGATTCCTCGTAGAGCCCACCTTCGTAATTGGCGTAGGCTTCCATGATCAGCGCCTTGCGCGACCATTCGGAATACGGGTTCTGCTTCTCGAGCAGGCTGAATTTCTTGGCGGCGCCCTCGTAATCCTTTTTCTGGATCCGGGCCAGGCCGTCATTGTAGAGCGTCTCGCCGGGGACCTCGGCGATGATTTCCGGCTTGTAGGTCTCGCTCTTGTCAAACGGATTGAGCGACGAGAGGGTATCGCACCCGGCCAGGGTTACCCCGCAGGTCGCGATCAGGAGCGCGCGGACCCCTGCGCTTCTCAAGCCCAAATAAGCTTTCGCCAACGACATGCCTCGCGGCCCTCCGAAAATCGTGCACGATTGTCACGCTACTCTGATGGCTCTTTACCCTATGCGCGGGCAAAGAGCCAACCCCTCGCGCTGCCTTTACCCATGGCTGTGGCCGCAATAGGGCAAAAGTCCGTGCGGCCAAAGGGCGCTTGGGAAACTGGGCGGTCGGGAACGGTGGAGGCTCAGAGCACTTCCGGTGCGTAAGCGGGAACGGCGATGTTGTTGCCGATCTCCGCATAACTGGGCTCGCGACGCACGCCGGAATCGACAATGGCGTAATTGGCGCGGTTGGAGAACAGCGCTTCGAGAACCGCGAAGTTCATCCGGTGACCGCCGCAGAAGGAGCGGTAGGTGCCGAGCAGCGGCATGCCGGCCAGCGACAGGTCGCCCACCGCATCGAGGATCTTGTGACGGACGAACTCATCCGCATAGCGCAGGCCTTCCGGGTTCATCACCCCGTCCTCGCCGATCGCCACGGTATTGTCGAGGGAGGCGCCGAGCGCGAAACCGGCGCTCCAGAGTTTCTCCACATCGCGCATGAAACCAAACGTGCGGGCGCGGGAGATGTCACGGCGGAAAACCGACGGCGAGAGGTCGATCGACTTGCTCTGGCGGCCGATAACCGGGGTCGGAAAGTCGATTTCGACCTCGAGACGGAACGCCCGGTCGTTGGGGTTCAGTTCGACGAAAGCCTTGCCGTGGGTCACGCGGACGGGCTTGAGAACCTTGAGATAGCGACGCGAGGAACCCTGCAAGGCAAGGCCGACCTCGTCGATGGCGGCGATAAAGGGTGCCGCGCTGCCGTCGAGGATCGGCACTTCCGCGCCGTCGATCTCGACCAGCACGTTGTCGACACCGAGGCCGGCAAGGGCAGCCATCAGGTGCTCGATGGTGGCCACCGCGCCCGTGTCGCGGTCGCCGATGACGGTGCACAACTCGGTGGCGGTCACGGTCAGATGGCGGGCATTGATGAGCCGGTCACGGCCCCCGGGCAGACCGGTGCGCAGAAAGACAATCCCGTGATTCGCTTCAGCAGGGTGAAGAGAGATCTTCACCTCGTCTCCTGAATGGACCCCGACACCGGTGAGGGTGACGGAGGCGCGGAGGGTTGTCTGCTGGCTTTGCTTCATCATGTGGGACCTCGAACACATCGACCGGATCAGGCTTCGTGCGTCCGCTGTTTCTCTTATCTGCGGCGGGTTCCGGGTGAATCCGCCCTCTTCAACTGGAGGGCAACATAGGGCCGGCGCACATCAAGGCCAAATCACGGTTGGTTACGTTCTGTAACAAACTGAACACTTCGTAAATATTTGAAATTGCAGCACTTTACGAAGAAGCCCCCAGCCGGGTCGCGACTGGGGGCTCAATGTGTCGTTACGGCACTTGAGACTCAGTTCGCCTGGCGGCGAAGGAAGGCCGGAATCTCCAGTTGATCGTCTTCCATGCTGCGCGGCGCAGGCGCCATCCGACCCTGCGGATCGAGGTGTCCCTGCGCGGGGCGCTGGCCCTGCGGATGCGCCGGACGCTTGGCGTATTCCGCGTGAACCGGCGACATCTGCTGGCGGGGTGCCTCGGGCGCCTGGCGCTGCTGGGGAGCGGGCTCGGGATGAGGCTCGTCCTTGCGACCAAACCCGACCGTCGCGAGCCGCTGGAGGAGCGACATACGCTTGGGATCGTGCCCATGCTCCATTTCACCGCGGCTGGCGCGGATCTGGTTCTGGGCCGGGATCGGCAACTCGTCGATTCGCGGCATGCGCGCCGGGCGCATCGCGCGCTCGGCCTGGGGCGGGATGAACGCGCCCTGGGCGATCGGCTCCTCGTGGTAGCGGGGCTCCGGCATCGGAGGCGCCTCGTAGACCATCGCCTGCTTGGGCTGGGCGGGGGTCAGCACCACGTCGTCGCGCATGACCGGCTGGGGCGCCATGTCCATCGCGCTCGGCATCGGGGCGTAGACGGGAGCGGGCATCGGGGCGGGCGCGGCCTCGACGGCCTTCACCGGTTCGACTTGGGCGGTGGTGGGACGAAAGGTCGGGACGGGCTGCGTCGTCTGCGAGACCCGGGCCCGGGCTTCCGCCCGCAGGCGCTCGGCCACTTCCGAAATCCGCTGCTCGGTGGAGGACAGGTCAACGCCCTCGGCGATCAGCGCCTGGTCGATGCCGGTGGCGACGACCGACACGCGGATGATGCCCTCAAGGCTTTCGTCGAACGTCGCGCCAAGGATGATGTTGGCGTCCTGATCGACTTCCTCGCGGATGCGGGTGGCGGCCTCATCGAGTTCGTAGAGGGTGAGGTCGTTGCCGCCGGTGATCGAGATCAGGAGGCCGCGCGCGCCCTTCATCGACACGTCGTCGAGGAGCGGGTTGGCGATGGCAGCCTCGGCTGCGCGGATCGCGCGGTTCTCGCCGGACGCCTCGCCTGTTCCCATCATCGCCTTGCCCATGCCGCGCATGACCGAGCGCACGTCGGCGAAGTCGAGGTTGATGAGGCCTTCCTTCACCATGAGGTCGGTGATGCAGGCAACGCCCGAATAGAGCACCTGGTCGGCCATGGCGAAGGCATCGGCGAAGGTGGTCTTCTCGGTGGCGACCCGGAAGAGGTTCTGGTTCGGGATGACGATCAGCGTATCGACCGATTGCTGCAGCTCGTTGATGCCCGATTCGGCAAGCCGCATGCGACGCACGCCTTCGAACTGGAACGGCTTCGTCACGACGCCGACGGTGAGGATGCCGAGCTCGCGGGCCGCCCGGGCGATGACCGGAGCAGCACCTGTGCCGGTGCCGCCGCCCATGCCGGCGGTGATGAACACCATGTGCGAGCCCGAGAGCTGATCACGGATCTCGTCCATGACCTCCTCGGCGGCCGCGCGTCCGACCTCCGGCTGGGAACCGGCGCCGAGACCTTCGGTCACCTGCAGTCCCATCTGGATGACCCGCTCGGACTTCGACGATGTCAAAGCCTGCGCGTCGGTGTTCGCGACCACGAACTCCACGCCCATGAGACCGGATTCGATCATGTTGTTGACGGCGTTACCGCCGGCGCCACCGACGCCGAAGACCGTGATGTGGGGCTTGAGTTCCCGGATGTCCGGAGCTTGCAGATTGATTGCCATGACCTGTTGCCTCTTTTGGCCTTGTAACATTCGCGTTTGGCCGACGCTGACCCTTGGTGACTTGAACTCAGGACGGTGGCCGCCGCGCCACCGCCATACTCTCTAAAACTCTAAAAACTCTCGCGAATCCAACGGCCCACCCGAGAGATGTAGCCGTCGGTTCCGGTACCCTGAAACAAGCCGCTCGAACGCGGCTCGAAATACTCGATATGCGCCACCTGCGGATAGACGAGGAGGCCGACCACCGCCGAGAAGGCGGGGCCCTTTGCGGCTTCGGGCAGGCCCTTGATGCCGAGCGGACGCCCGACACGAACCTGTCCTTGCAAAATGCGTCGTGCGGTCTCGGGCAATCCGACGAGCTGGCTTGCGCCGCCCGTGAGAACGACCCGCCGTCCGGCCTGCGCCGCGAAACCTGCGTTCCGAAGGCGATCGCGAACGAGTTCGAGCACTTCCTCGACCCGCGGCCTGATGATGCGCACCAGATGCGATTTCGGCAGATGATTGGGCACGTCGCGCTCGTCCTCGTCGACCTGCGGCACAGCGATCATGTCGCGATCGTCGGCGCTCGACGTGATGGCCGATCCGTAGAGGGTCTTGAGGCGCTCGGCAGCGGAAACCCGTGTCGTGAGACCGCGTGCGATATCCATCGTGACGTGGTGCCCGCCCACCGCGATCGCATCGGTATGGACCAGATGCCCATTGGCGAAGATGCCCACACTGGTGGTGCCGCCGCCCATGTCGACGACCGCGCAACCCATATCCGCCTCATCGTCGACGAGGACCGAAAGGCCCGCAGCGTACGGCGTCGCGATGACCGCCTCGATGCCGAGATGGCATCGCTCGACGGCGAGCATGAGGTTGCGGGCCGCTGCTGCTTCCGATGAGACCACGTGCAGATCGACGCCGAGGCGTTCCCCGATCATGCCGGCCGGATCCACGATATGATTCTGTGCGTCGAGCGAGAAGCCGGTCGGCAGCGCATGAAGAACCGCCCTGCCCTGGCGCAGGTCCTGGCTGCTGGCGGTATCGAGCACGCGATGGACATCGCTCGATCCCACCGCGCCGCGAACGTTCACATGCGCGTCGAAATGCTCCGAGCTGAGGCGGCCGCCGGTGAGATTGACGATGACCGACTGGATCTCGACCTTCGCCATCCGTTCGGCCGCATGCACGGCCTGCCGGATCGCGCCCTCGGCCGCTTCCAGATCGACGATGACGCCGCCCTTGAGGCCGACCGAGCGCTGGTGCCCGATGCCGAGGATGCGCGCCACATGGGTGCGGCCCCGCAGGGATTCGATCTCGTCGACGGGCTTCAATTCCGCCACCACGCAGACCACCTTGCTGGTCCCGATATCGAGGACCGACAGGATGGCGCTCTTGCGCGCGGAAAGCGGCTTCAGGCGCGGTGTCAGGCCCTGACCTGAGAGACTCATGTGTCGACCCCCTTGCCGCGCATTTTCTTCTGCTTCATGGCCTCGGCTCGCGCCGCAGCCGCTTCTTCCGTGAGACGGACGACGACCCGGTCCGCAATGCGCAGATCGATGGCCAGCACGTCCTTTTCCAGGATCTTCTGCTCGCGCTCGAGTTTGGCGAGACGCGTCAAGGCATCCGCGGCGCCGCGCTCGGGCAGCAGCACGTCCATGCCGTTTTCCATCTTCAGGTTCCAGCGCCGACCGGACACGAGCGTGCCAGCCCGGATACGGCTCTTGAGGGCGCCGGCGGATTCGAGAAGGCCGAGATAATCGTTGTTGCGCAGGTTGGCGCGGTCGCCGACCACGAGGGGAAGGCCGATGAAGCGCTCGTCCTGCATGAGGTCGATGACGGTGCCGTCAGACGCGATGATGAAGAGCTCGCCGTTGAGCTGCCACAGGGCATGCGGCTCCCGCTCGGTGAGGCCGATCACCAGCTCGTTCGGATAGAGCTTGCGCACTGAAGCGCTGCTGATCAGGGGCACCCGCTCGAGCCGCTCGCGCACCGCATTCACGTCGAGGAAGGGCAGCGACACGCGCCAGTCGAGGCCGGCAGCGGCCAGGACTTCGTTCTCGCGCATCTGCGACAGACCCGAGATCGTGACCTGCTCCAGCCCGAGGCCGACGAGGCGCGCTACCGCGTGGTGGGGCTCCCCGTGGGTGCGGATGAACTCGTTGAGATGGCCACCCTGAAAGAGGCCGATGGTCGTCACGACGGCAAAAAAACCCAGGGTCAGGCCGGTGCCGAGATGGCGCGGGATGCGTCGCGCCAGCGGAATGCCGGAGGAGCGCCGCCGAACGCTGCGGGATGAGCCGAAGAGCTTGCCGAAGGGCAGCTTGGAGGCCAGACGCTGCCGATTGTCGAAGGAATGAACGCGCGCACCTGCGGCGGCGGCCGAATAGGCCGTCATCGGTTGCAGGTAGCGTCCTCCACCATCCATCGAACAAGCTCACCAAATGTATAGCCCGCATGGGCTGCCAATTCTGGCACCAAGCTGGTCTCGGTCATGCCGGGTTGCGTGTTGACCTCGAGGACCACGAGCTCCCCGGTTCCCCCCGGGGTGTCGTCGTATCTCAAATCAGCGCGACTGATTCCGCGGCAGCCGAGCGCTTGGTGCGCCGTTAACGCTAACTCTTGGACCTTTTGGTAAATATTCGGTTTAATTTCTGCCGGGAGGACGTGAATGGAGCCGCCCTTCGCATACTTTGCGTCATAATCGTAAAACACGCCCGTCGAGGGCCTGATATCGATGACCCCGAGCGCCCGATCGCCCATCACCGCGCAGGTCAGCTCGCGACCCGCAACGTATGATTCGACAAGGACTTTTTCGCCGAACGCCCAGTCTTCCCGGAGCAGTTCCTGGGGCGGATGGGAGCGGTCTTCGCGCACGATGATGACCCCCACCGAGGACCCCTCATCGACCGGTTTGATCACATAGGGGGCCGGCAGAACGTGGCTTTTGGCCGCCTCGAAACGGTTAACGACCATCCCCTGCGGCACAGGGACGCCGGCAGCCGCCATAATAATTTTGGCCTTGTCCTTTTGCATGGCGAGCGCGGAGGCCAGAACACCCGAGTGGGTGTAGGGGATTCGCAGCAGTTCCAGGAGGCCCTGCATGGTGCCGTCCTCGCCGATTCGCCCATGCAGGGCGTTGAACACCACCTGCGGGGCCACCGCCTGCACGACGGTCGCCACATCCGGCTGCACGTCGATGGGGGTGACCCGGTACCCCTGCTCCTCGAGGGCCTTGCAGCAGGCCCGCCCCGTCGCGAGGCTGACTTCGCGCTCCGCCGACCAACCGCCCAGAAGAACGGCGACGTGCTTGCTCATGATAAGTTCCCCGTGTTCCGGCCCGCGCCTGACGCCGACCGTTTGATGTTGATTCGAGTCAGGCGAGGCCGACCCGTTTGATTTCCCACTCGAGGACGACTCCCGAATGCTCCCGCACGCGACGGCGAACCTCGTCACCCAGGCTCTCGATGTCGACGGCCCGGGCGGTGCCATGATTGATCAGAAAGTTGCAATGAAGCTCGGACACCTGGGCGTCGCCGACGCGCAGCCCCCGGCATCCTGCCGCATCGATGAGTTGCCAGGCCTTGTGGCCCGGAGGATTCTTGAAGGTCGACCCGCCGGTGCGGGTATTGACGGGCTGGGTCGAGGCCCGCGCATCCGTGATGGCGTTCATCTCGGCCAGAATGGCCTGCGGATCGCCCGCGGAGCCCTGGAACACCGCCTCGGTGAAAATTACATCGTCGGGCACCGCCGCATGGCGGTAGGTGAAGCCCATGGCGGCGTTGTCGAAGCTCACGCGCGTCCCGCTGCGATCGACCCCGATGGCCGAGATCAGCACGTCCTTCGTCTCGCCCCCATAGGCCCCGCCATTCATTCGCAATGCGCCGCCGATGGCGCCGGGAATGCCGCGCAGGAACGACAGACCCGCAATGCCGGCCTCGGCGGCGACGCGCGCCACCTTCACGTCCGGCGCTCCCGCCCCTGCCCGAATGCGATGATCGGGCAACACGGCGATATCCGAGAACCCCTTGCCCAGCCGAATGACGACACCGGGAAAGCCGCCGTCGCGAATCAACAGATTGGAGCCGAGGCCGACGGGCAGGACCGGGAGGTCTGGACTCAGGCGCGCGAGGAACACCGCAAGGTCGTCCGCGTCCGCCGGCGAAAACAGGACCTGGGCGGGCCCGCCGGCGCGAAACCAGGAGAGCGGCGCTGTCGGCGCATTGGCCTCCAGCTTGCCGCGCAGGTCCGGCATCGCGTCGCGCAGGGCCGCTGTCAGGTCGGCGAACATCAAGCCGGCGTCCCGGACAAAGCCTCGAGTTCGCCCGGCAGTGCATAGGCCCACTGCGTAATGTTGCCGGCGCCGAGGCAGAGGACGTAATCGCCCGGCCGCGCGATGCCCTTGACGAGACCGGCCAGATCCTCCGGTTTGTCGAGCGCCATCGCGTTGCGGTGACCGCGGGCCTTCAGGCCCGCCACCAGGTCATCACGCTCCGCGCCAGGAATGGGCTGCTCGCCCGCCGCGTAAACGGGAGCCACGATGACCGCATCGGCATCGTTAAAGCAGGTGCAGAACTGCTCGAAGAGCGACGACAGGCGCGTGTAGCGGTGCGGCTGCACCACCGCGATCACCTGACCGCTGGTGGAGGCCCGCGCGGCCTTGAGGGTTGCGCTGATCTCGATCGGGTGGTGACCGTAATCGTCAAAAATCGCCACGCCGTTCCAGGTGCCGGTGCGGGTGAACCGGCGCTTCACGCCGCCGAAATTGCCAAGCGCCTTGCGGATCGCATCCGTCGAGACGCCGAGTTCGTGCGCCACCGCAATGGCGGCCGTGGCGTTGAGGGCATTGTGGGCGCCGGGCATCGGCAGCACGAGATCTTCGAGCTCGATACGAAAGCCGGGCCGGCGATCCCGGATCATGACGCGGAACCGGCTTTGCCCGTCGCGGGTGTCGATATCCATCAACCGGACATCCGCCTGTGGGTTCTCGCCATAGGTGATGATCCGGCGATCCTCGATATGGCCGACGAGATCCTGAACGGTCGGGTGATCGATGCACATCACAGCAAAGCCATAGAACGGAATCGAATCGATGAACCGGCGGAACGCCTCCTTAATGGCGTCGAAGGTGCCGAAATGATCGAGATGCTCGGCATCGATATTGGTCACGACAGCGACGTCGGCCGGCAGCTTCAGGAACGTGCCGTCGGATTCATCGGCCTCGACGACCATCCACTGGCCCTCGCCCATGCGGGCATTGGTGCCGTAGGCATTGATAATGCCGCCGTTGATGACGGTGGGATCGAGCCCGCCCGCATCGAGAAGCGTCGCGACAAGCGACGTGGTGGTCGTCTTGCCGTGCGTGCCGGCGATCGCCACGCAGGATTTGAAGCGCATGAGTTCGGCGAGCATCTCCGCGCGCCGCACGACGGGCAGGCGCTTCTCTCGCGCCATCGCCAGTTCCGGATTGTCGCGCTTGATCGCCGTGGAGACGACGACGATCTCGGCCGCATCCACGTTCTCGGCCTTGTGGCCGATGAAGGTCTTGATGCCTTTGTCGGCGAGGCGCTTGACGTTGTAGTTGTCGGAGGCGTCCGAGCCCTGCACCGTATAGCCAAGGTTGTGCATGACCTCCGCGATGCCCGACATGCCGATGCCGCCGATACCGATGAAGTGAATGGGTCCAAGCTTCGGCGGCAGTTTCATGAGGGTGTTCCGTTTGCGTGAGAGGAGACCAGGGCGAGTACGGCCTGAGCGAGGCGCTCGGCCGCATCCGTGATAGCGGCGCTATGCGCCGCCCGGGCCGCGACGGTCAAGTTTTGTGGCGATGCCAGCGCCTTGCGCAGTTCATCGGCGAGGCGTTCGGGCGTAAACGCGACTTGTGGAAGAACGATGGCAGCGCCCAGATCGCCCAGTACCTTGGCGTTGGCCGCCTGATCCTGGTCGATGGCGCCGGGAAGCGGCACGAGGATCGACGGCCTGCCGATGACAGCCAGTTCGGCCACGGTCGAGGCGCCCGACCGCGCGATGACCAGATGGGCCTCTGCAATCCGGTGCGGCAGGTCCTTGAAGAACGGCTCGGCCTCGAACGTCACGCCAAGCTGGCTGTAACGGTCGCGAACGCGCGCCAGATCTTCGCCGCGGGCCTGCTGCACGATCATGAGCCGCGACAGTTCTGCGGGTGACAGCAGGGCTATGGCCGCCGGAACCACGTCGCTCATGACCCGCGCGCCCTGACTGCCGCCGGTGACGAGCAGGTTGAATCGCTCCTCGGGACAGGGGGCTTGGAACGGGATCTTTGCCGCAGCCGTCACCGCCGGGCGGATCGGGTTTCCGGTCTGGACGACGCGCCCGCGAAGCCGGGCCGGAAGTCCCTTGATGTCCGCAAAGCCGGTGGCGACCAGGGCGGCCCGGGTCGCGAGAAGCCGGTTGGCCCGTCCCATCACGCCATTGGCCTCATGGATGGCTGTCGGAATGCCCAGGAGCGCAGCGGCGACCAGCGGCGGCACGGTCGGATAACCGCCAAATCCGACGACGACAGCGGGCTTGAGCCGGCGCAGCGCCGGGATGGCCACCAACGTGCCGCGACCCAGGCGAAAAGCCGCCCCGATCATCTGCGGGATCGAGCGACCTGAGGGCGTAGCAGATGGAATCTCGACGATCTCGTCGGCCGGAAAAGCGCCCGCAAAGGCGTTGGCGCGCTTGTCCGTGGCGAGCGCCACCCGGGCGCCTGCCTGTCTCAGGGAATTCGCAAGCGCCTCCGCGGGGAAAAGATGCCCGCCCGTTCCTCCCGCGGTGAGAAGGATGAGGGGCGCCGTCATCGGCGCGACCAATCCTGATTGAAATTGTCCATCATCTCCGCGCGCGGGCGGCGACGGGTGAGCGCAATCAGGAATCCCATGGCGAGCGCGAGAGAAAGCAGCGACGAGCCGCCATACGACACGAACGGCAGAGTCATGCCCTTGGCGGGCATGAGATGCACGTTCACCATCATGTTGATGCAGGCCTGCAGCCCGAACATGAAGACGATGCCGGTGGCGGCAAGGCGGCAGAACGTGTCCTCGTTTCGGCGAGCCAGCGACAGCCCGCGCAGCACGATGAACGCGAACAGGACCAGCACGATCATGCAGACCACGATGCCGAACTCTTCCGCCGTGACCGCAAAGATGAAATCGGTATGGGCGTCCGGCAGGATCCGCTTGACAGTCCCCTCACCCGGACCACGGCCAAGCCAGCCGCCGCGGGAGAACGATTCCATCGCCGTGTCGACCTGGAAGGTATCGCCCGACGTCTTGTCCATGAAGCGCTCGAACCGCGCGCGCACGTGCGGCAGGAATTCATAGGCGGCTCCGATGCCGACCAAGCCGGCGCCGCCCAGGCCCATCACCCAGAACCAGTGCAGGCCGGCGATGAAGAAGAGGCCGCACCACACCACGGTGATGAGCATGGTCTGCCCGAAATCCGGCTGGAGGATCAGCGGAATGATGGTTGCGGGCAGGATGAGGAACCCCAGAAGCGCGCCCGGCATGTCCTTGCGCCGACCACCTTCGGAGAAGGCCCAGGCGGCGAGAACCACGAAAGCCGGCTTGACGAATTCGGACGGCTGGATGCCCAGCGGCCCGATCACGATCCACCGGTGCGCGCCCTTGATCTCCGGCCCGTATTGGAAGGCGAGCAGCACCAGGATCATTCCGACGAAATAGACCGCCAGCGCCAGCCGCCGCAGATGGCGCAGAGACAGGAACGACACCGAGAGCAGGATCGCCAGCGCCGGCATGAGGAACATGACCTGACGATTGACAAAGTGGAAGGTCGACAGACCGAGGCGCTCGGCCACCGGAGGCCCGCCGGCCATGAGGAAAACCAGCCCCGACAAAGCCAGGACGGCAAGCGCCGCCAGGAGGGACCGGTCAACCGTCCACCACCAGTCGCTGAAGGCCGAGCGTTCCGCGCGTGACACCATGGCTCTAGGCTCCCATCGCCGGTTCGAGGCCGGGCAAGGCTTTGACAAGTTCCCGGAAATGGTTTCCGCGAACTTCGAAATTTGGATACTGGTCGTAGGATGCGCTGGCGGGCGACAGCAGGACCACCGCATGCGTCGACCCGGCGGCATCCTGGGCTGCTTGCTGCACCGCGCGATCAAGCGTGCTGCAATGCTGATGCAGAACGCTGTCGCCCAGCGTCGCTGCATATTCATCCGACGCGGCACCGATCAGATACGCCTTGCGGACCTTGCCGAAATGCGGACGCAGCGGCGCAATGCCGCCCTCCTTCGATTTCCCGCCAAGAATCCAGAAGATGTCGTCGAACGATTTCAGAGCCTTCTCGGTGGAGTCGGCGTTGGTGGCTTTCGAATCGTTGATAAAGAGAACGTCGCCGCGGCGGCCGATCTCTTCCATCCGATGCGGCAGACCGGGGAACGTGTGGAGCGCTCGATCGATGGTGGCCGTGTCGACCTGGCAAAACAGCGCGATCGCGACGGCGGCGGCGGCATTCTGTGCGTTGTGGTCACCGCGCAGGGACGAGATGCCCGCGAGGTCGGCGATCGCGACAGCGTCACCATCGGTGTTGGCGATGATCTGATGCGACTGGCCAAAGACGCTGCCCGGGTTCTTGTCGGTCAGCCCAACCCGCAGCGTCGGAACGCGCACATGGGCCGCCATTGCACGAGAGATTGCATCGTCAACGCCGATGACGACCTTGTCGGCGTGGCGGATCAATCTTTCCTTGATGGCCGCGTAGGCGTCGAGCGTACCATGCCGGTCGAGGTGATCGGCCGACACATTGAGCATCACGCCGATGCTGGGCGCAAGAGACGGCGCGAGATCGATCTGGAAGGACGAGCATTCGATGACGTGCACGCGGTCGTCGGATGGCGGCAGCAGCGACAGGATCGCGGTGCCGATATTTCCGCCCATCTGAACGTCCCGCCCCGCCTCGCGCAGGATATGCGAGACGAGCGCCGTGGTGGTGGATTTGCCGTTGGTCCCCGTGATGGCGATGAACGGAGCGTTCGGGGCGATGCTCGCGCGCTCCCGACAGAAAAGTTCGATATCGCCGATGATCTCGACGCCCGCCGCCTGCGCAAGATCGACAGACCAATGAGGTGTCGGATGCGTCAGCGGCACGCCCGGGGACAGGATGAAACTGGAAAAGCGCGACCAGTCGCTCTTGCGCAGATCCTCGACCGCGATTCCATCGGCCTCGGCCTGCGCGGTCCGGGCGGGATTGTCGTCCCAAGCGACGACATGCGCGCCCCCGGCCTTGAGGGCAAGCGCCGTCACCAGGCCGGAGCCCCCGAGACCGAAGAGCGCGACCGTCCGGCCGGAAAGGGTGGTGATCGGGGTCATGCGCTCACCGCAGCTTCAGCGTTGCGAGGCCGACGAGCGCCAGCACCACGGAGACAATCCAGAAGCGGATCACGACCTGCGGCTCCGTCCAGCCGAGCTGCTCGAAATGGTGGTGGATCGGCGCCATGCGGAAGACCCGCTTGCCGGTGAGCTTGAACGACGTCACCTGGATGATGACCGAGAAGATCTCGAGCACGAACAAGCCGCCCACGATGGCAAGCACGATCTCGTGCTTGGCCGCAACCGCGATGGTGCCGAGCAATCCGCCAAGCGCCAGGGAGCCGGTATCGCCCATGAAAATCTGCGCGGGCGGCGCGTTGAACCAGAGGAAACCCAGTCCCGCCCCCATCAATGCCCCGCAGATGACGGCGAGCTCGCCGGTTCCCGGCACGAAATGAATCTGGAGATAATTCGCGAACACCGCGTTGCCGGCCAGATACGCGATGAAGCCGAAAGTCCCGGCAGCGATCATCACCGGAACGATGGCCAGTCCATCGAGCCCGTCGGTGATGTTGACCGCATTGCCGGCGCCGACGATGACGAACCCGCCGAAGACGATATAGAACCAGCCGAGATTGAAGATCAGATCCTTAGAGAACGGCAAGGCGAGTTTATTGGCAAGCCCCGGGGTCCCCATGTAGGAAATCGCGATGCAGGCCATCGCTGCGATCAGGGCCTCGAGCGCGAGACGCGAGCGGCCCGAGAAACCTTTGTGCGACTGCTTCGTCACTTTGAGGTAATCGTCGTAGAATCCGATGGCGCCAAAACCCACCGTGACGAACAGAACCGTCCACACATAGTGGTTTGCAAGATTGGCCCAGAGCAGCGTCGAGACGAGAACTCCCGCGAGGATCATTAGGCCGCCCATGGTGGGCGTGCCGCGCTTGGTCAAGAGGTGCGAGGCCGGACCGTCCTCGCGGATGGGCTGACCCTTCCCCTGCTTGAGACGCAGCAGAGAGATCATCGAGGGTCCGAAGAGAAACACGAACAGCAGGCCCGTGGCCGTCGCGCCGCCGGTGCGAAACGTGATGTAGCGGAATATATTGAGGGGACTGAAATAGGGGCTGAGCTCGGCCAACCAGGTCAACATGGTCTATCCTTTCAGCGCAGTTGCCGAGGGGCCCGCGCCGTACTTGTCTTTGAGAGCCTTCACGACGAGCGCCATCTGCATGCTGAGCGAACCCTTCACCATCACGGCATCGCCCGCTTGAAGCATCGCGGTGACAGGCTCCACCAACGCGGCTGAAGAGCCGGCATGATGAGCCACAGTCGACCGGGGCAGCGAGCCCACGAGGTTCTCCATGAGAGCTCCCGCAGCGAAGACAAGGTCAATGTGGTTCTCGGCGATTGCGCTCGCGAGCGCCCGATGCAGCGCAGGTCCGTCCGGCCCGAGTTCGCGCATGTCGCCCAAGACGGCAATGCGACGTCCGCCTGGCACAACGTCCACGGCGCCAAGATTGGACAACGCCGCGGTCATGGAAGCCGGATTGGCGTTGTAGCTCTCGTCGATCAACAGCGCATCGCCGCTTGCGGTCGACAGAATGGTGCGCTCCCCCCGCCCGACCGGTGGTTTGAGATCGGCAAAACTCTCGGCCGCGCGATCCACATCGGCGCCCAGAGCATGGATGGCAGCCAGCACGCTCAACGAATTGAGCGCGATATGACGGCCCGCAGTCCCAATGCGGTAGACAAGCGGCCGCCCGAAGATCCGGGCCTCGACCAGGGAGTCGTCGGGCCTGACAAGGACACGCTCGGCGCGGATGTCCGCCCGCTCATGCTCGCCAAATGTGATGACGCGGCCCGCAGCCGATGCAAAGGCGTGCGCGCACAGGCGCTCGAAAGAGGGCAGATCACGGTTGATGACCGCCGTCCCGCCCGGCTCGATCCCCGCGAAGATCTCGCCTTTCGCGTCGGCAATGCCCCACAGCGACGGGAAGAATTCGAGATGCACGGGAGCCACGGTGGTGATGACGGCCACATGCGGACGCACCATCGCGGTCAGAGGCAGGATTTCGTGGGCGTGATTCATGCCGATTTCGAAAATTCCGAAGACGGCTTCCTGCGGCATGCGCGACAACGTCAGCGGCACGCCCCAGTGATTGTTGTAGGACGCGACCGATGCGTGCGTCTTGCCCTGCCGCGACAATGCCAGGCGCATGGCTTCCTTGGTCCCCGTCTTGCCGACGGACCCCGTGATGGCCACAATCCTTGCGGCGCTGCGTGCGCGGGCCGCGATTCCCAAGCCGCGCATCGCCTCGAGAACATCCGGGACGACGACAAGCCGATCTGAATCCGCAAAGGCGGCGGCTTGATCATCCGCGATGACACAGGCAGCGGCACCCTTTTCCAGGGCCGCCGATACAAACGCGTGCCCATCATGCACATCGCCCTTGATGGCAAAGTAGAGATCGCCCGACGCGAGCGTGCGCGTGTCGATGGAGGCGCCGGAGGCCTGCGTGACGCCGCGGCCAACTTGACCGCCCGTCGCAGTCTCGATCTCGGTGCGCGTCCAGAGCGGGGCGTTCATGGCGTCACCTGTGCAATCGCGGCCAGAACCTCGTCATGATCGGAGAATGGCAATGTCCGGTCGCCGACGATCTGTCCCGTCTCGTGCCCCTTGCCGGCGACCACGAGGATATCGCCCGGCCCAAGATCGCGCACAGCAGCACGGATGGCCTGCGCGCGATCGGCAATCTCGATCGCGCCGGGGGCAGCCGAAAGAATTTCGGCCCGGATCGCAGCCGGGTTTTCAGAGCGCGGGTTGTCGTCCGTCACGATGACGACATCGGCCCCGGCAACAGCAATCCCCCCCATCAGAGGACGTTTTCCCCTGTCGCGATCCCCGCCGCAGCCGAACACGCACACGAGCTTGCCGGTCGTGAACGGCCGCAAGGCATCGAGCACATGGGCCAGCGCATCGGGCTTGTGCGCATAGTCGACGATGCACATGGCGCCATTGACCTCGCCCACCTTCTCGAGACGCCCCGCCACGCCCTGCAGCCGCGACAGCCCGTCAAGCACGGCCTCGGCCTTCTCCGGGCCCTCGACAGCAAGCACCAATCCCGCCGCCAGCAATGCATTCTCGACCTGAAACGCGCCGAGCAGCGGCAGTCTGGTGTGATAGGTCCGGCCATATGCCGTTATGGACAGGACCTGACCGAAGCCGTCGGCGCTCGCTTCCACCAAGTGTAGCATGTCGCCGGCGCGGCCGGTTGTGAGCAATGTCAATCCACGCCGCCGAATGCCCTCGCGAAACACATCCGCATAGGGTCCGTCCGCATTGACGACCGCGGGTGCATTGTGCGGCAGCAACGTGTCGAAGAGGCGCAACTTGGCGGCCGCATAGGCTTCCGTCGTGCCGTGATAATCGAGATGGTCGCGGCCGAGATTGGTAAACCCGGCTGCCTTCAGGCGCACCCCGTCGAGCCGGCGCTGATCGATGCCGTGCGAGGAGGCTTCCATCGCCAGATGGGTCACGCCCTCCCCTGCGAGACGGTCGAGCGTCTCATGAAGGGAAACCGGGTCCGGCGTCGTAAGTGATCCGTATGCCGCGCCATCGGAGGTGATGACGCCCAGGGTGCCGAGGCTTGCGGATTTATGGCCGAGACCAGCAAACAATTGGCGCACGAAATCGGCGACCGAACTTTTCCCGCTCGTGCCCGTGATCGCCAGGATGGTGTCGGGTTGCTTCGGATAAAACCGCGATGCCGCCGTCGCCAGCGCGAGACGCACGTCGGCCACGCGCAGATAGGCAATTCCGGGCGGCGTTTCGGCCTCGCCGACGATCGCCACCGCGCCGGCTTCTGCGGCGGCGGCCGCGAATGCCATGCCGTCTGCCTTGGTTCCGGGCACCGCGAAGAAGACAAAGCCGGGCGCGACCTTGCGGCTGTCCGACGTCAGGCCCGCGACCGGCGCGTTCGCCAGAGGCGATCCGCGCGCCTCATCCAGCAGGCCAGCGAGCGTGAGCACGGACGCGCCCATCAGCGCGTGCCCCATGCGCCGAGGCGGGTCATTAGCGGGAAAGGCTGCGACGGCGGATCGAAGCGGGGCGGCACCCCCAGGAGCGGAGCCACGCGCTCGATCACGTCGCCGGTTACCGGACCGGCATTCCAGCCTGCTGTCGAGAATCCATAGGTGCCGGGAATGGCCTGCGGTTCATCCATGATCGTGAGGAACACGTAGCGCGGCTTGTCGGCCGGCAGCACGGCCGTGAAGGTCGTGAGGTTCTTGTTCTTGGAATAGCGCCCGTGAATGACTTTCTCGGCGGTGCCCGTTTTTCCGCCCACGAAGAATCCGGCCACTGCTACCGCAGACGCTGAGCCCGCGGGATTGGACGCATTGAGACGCAGCACATAGCGCATCGCCTCGCTGGTCTCCGGCTTGATGACCTGGGTCGCGGTCTTCATGGCCGTTGGCGCATCGCGCTTGAGAAAAGTGGGCTTGATCATATAGCCGCCATTGGTCAATGCGCCGACGGCCATCAGGGCCTGCAAGGGAGCTACCGCGAGGCCGTGTCCGAAGGCGATCGTGACCGTGTTGAGTTCGCCCCATCGGCCCGGAACGATCGGCTCGGCGTTCTCCGGCAGTTCCGTCGTCAGGCGGGTGAGTTGGCCCATCTTGCGCAGGAACGCCTTGTGGCCTTCCACGCCGATCCCGAGCGCCATCCGGGCGGTGCCGATATTGGACGAGTGGATGAAAACCTCAGGCACGGTGAGCACACGATGGGTCGCGTGGTAATCGCCGATGGTGAACTTGCCGTAGCGCAGCCCGGAGCGCGCATCGAGCGACGAGTTGATGGTGAACTTGCCGGAATCGAGCGCCATGGCGGTCGTGAGCGCCTTGAAGGTCGAGCCCATCTCGAAGACGCCCACATTGATTCGGTTGATGCGATCGTTCTCCAGTGCATCGACAGGATTGTTGGGATCGTAATCCGGCAGGGACACGAGTGCGATCATCTCGCCGGTATTGACGTCCATGATGGCGCCGGCCGCGGCCTTCGCCTTGAACTTTGTCATGCCCTTCTGGAGCTCGTCGCGCAATGCATGCTGCACGCGCAGGTCGATGGACAGCTCCACCGGCTTCAGATCGGCCGACGTGATGTTGAACCCGGCTCCGTTGAGATCCTGGAGGCCCTGGCTGTCGATGTATTTCTCCATGCCGGCGATGCCGACATTGTCCACATTGGCAAAGCCGAGAACGTGGGCCGCCGCTTCGGCGTTCGGATAGATGCGCTTGTTCTCGGGCAGGAAGCCGATGCCGGGAATGCCGAGCCGGTGAACCTCAGCCTGCTGGCGCGGCGTGATCTCGCGCTTGACCCAGACAAAGCCTTTCTTGGTGCCGAGCTTGTTGCGCAGATCGGTCGCGTCGATATCGGGCAGGACGGCCGTCAGCAATTCGACCGCCTCATCCTTGTCGATGATGTTGCGCGGTTCGGCGAAGACCGACACCATCTTGACGTCGGTTGCAAGAATCTCGCCATTGCGGTCGACGATGTCGGGCCGGGCCGCCGAGATCTCGGACGACGTTACCCGGCGCATCTCGCTTGATGCATCGCTCGTGACCGCAAGGTAGATGAGACGTCCGCCGATAACGCCGAACAGACCGGTAAAGCAAATCGCAGCGAGGCCGACCCGCGCCGTGCTCTTGTCGACGCGCATGCGAAACAGCTCGCGCACATGGCGGAGAAGGCCGCTGCGCGGCTTTGTCTCGGTCGACGGCAGTTCAGTGTCGGGCTGAGGGGTCAAGGACATTACCGTTTCGGAGTTTGGGTCGTCGGGGTGCGGGCGTCGCTGGTCTTGTCTTTGGGTGTGGCTGTGGGCTCGAGAAGCCCGAGGGCCTCGAGCTTGCGGCCGATGCCGTCCTCACGGCTCGGGCGGTTGGGCAGATCCGACAACCGGGCGAGCTGCTGTATTTTCATGGGCTGGAGATCGAGATGCTGCTCGGCCGCGGCCTGCAACCGGTCCGGCCGGTCGAGAAACTGCCATTCGGCCTGCAGCACCGCGATCGCGTCGCGCTCGCGCTGAACCTTTGATTTCAGCTTCGCCACCTGCTCGACGTAGAACAGGGTCTCGTACTTGATCGAGTAGGCGTAGCCTGCGGAAGCGATCAGGGCGCTCAGCGCGATGATGTGAAGCAATCGGTTCACCGGCGCCCTCCCCGTTTTTCAGTGGTCTGCGGAAGCTCCGCCAGCATGGTGATGGCGTCGAGCGCTTCCTGCGCGGCAGCCGTCGTTCGCGCCCCGGCGCGCAGCTTGGCCGAGCGGGCGCGCGGGTTGCGCGAAAGCTCGACGGGCCCGGGGGCGATCGGTCCGCGGGTGATGGCGTCGAACGTCGCCTCCGGCACATAGGTCGTCGGCATGTGGCGCGATCCGCCTGCAGCCCGTCCCGTGCGGGCGGCGAAGAACTGCTTGACGATCCGGTCCTCGAGGGAATGGAACGTCACGACGACGAGGCGTCCGCCAGGCATGAGGATCCGCTCGGCCGCGTGGAGGGCGCGCACCAGTTCGCCGAGCTCGTCGTTCACGGCGATCCGCAATCCCTGGAACACCCGTGTGGCCGGGTGAATGCCGCCGGGCTCCTGCCAGATCAGCGACGAGACGAGATCGGCGAGCTGCTTCGTCGTCTCAAATTTCTGGCGACGGCGCGCCTCGATGATTGCCCGCGCAACGGCACGGGCGCGGCGCTCCTCGCCGTAATGGTAGAAGATGTCGGCAAGCTCAGCCTCGGAGGATTCGTTGATCAGGTCCGCAGCGCTCGGGCCGTCGCGCTCCATGCGCATGTCGAGGGGGCCGTCGTTGCGGAAGGAAAATCCCCTGTCGGCTTCGTCGAGCTGCATCGACGACACGCCGATATCGAGCACGACGCCATCAACCTCATTGCACCCTTGGGCCTGCGCCAGGATGTCGAGATCACCGAAGCGGCCCGCGATCAGGGAGAGACGGCGCTTGGATTTTGCCGCAAGCGTGGCGCCGCCGGCAATCGCATCGGGATCGCGATCGATGGCGATCACCGTATTGCGCAGATTGGCGTCGAGAATGGCGCGCGTGTAACCGCCGGCGCCGAAGGTGCCATCGATGAACACGCCGCCGCGCTTCACATCGAGCGCATCGCAAACCTCTTCCAGGAGGACGGGAACATGACGGTTCGGTCCGCCAGCGGCTCCGGCTCCTGGGCCGTCGCCGCGTCCCATCATCGCTCCCGACCTCCTGGTGAGATTTCCTGCATTGTTCGTGGCTCCAACATCCGGGCTCCCAAGACCTTCTTCAGATCTCGAACCTTCGTGCGCGCCTCCTCCAAGTGCGCACGGAAGCGCGAGGGCTCCCAGATTTGAAACTTGTGACCGAGCCCGACGAACGTCACGGCATCGTCGATCGCGGCGTGAACTTTTACTGACTCTGTCAGGATGACACGCCCCTCCGGATCGACCTTCAGGATCTCGCTCGTGCCAAACAAGGCGGTCGAGAGTTGATCCCTTTCGTCCGAATAGGGTGGGAGCGTCGACAAGAACGCGTCGATCTCGTTCAGGAGGACATTGCCGCCAGCGTCCAGAGCCGACGAATCGAGCGCCGGATGAACGTAGAGACCCTCGAAGCCATCCCGCGCCAGAACGGAGCGGAACGACGCCGGAATCGAGACCCGCCCCTTCGAATCCAACTTGTTGGTGAAATTGGACACGAAGCGATTCATGGGCCGCGGCTCGCGCACTCCTGATTGTCAGCCCCACGACGAAAGCCACAGGCCCGCCGTGCCCCGCGATTGGTGGGGACGCCTCTTCTTGAAGGAAACGAACGGCGACGCGTGAGCGGCTGCCGCACCCTTCAGAGAACACCGTCCGCAGGATGATTTGGGATAACATGGGATATTATGGGCGTCAACGGAGCTGGGCGGTTCGGGATGCTTCTCGACAAGCAACCGCCATCAGAGTCCTTTAGGGTTAATGAACCGTAAGCGGAGCAACAGTTTGGCGTGCTTTTCGGACGAAAGTGCGCCTGTGGACAAGATTTGGGATGAGGTGTCAGCCGGCCTGTAAGCCGGGTTTTGTAGGGCCCAGGGCTGTTGAGGCCCCGGACGTGGCGACCATTCCTCTGGGACGGCCATTGCTGGCCGCCTCGAGCAACCAACCCGGACGACGGGCCTGGAAGCAGGGCCTGGCGCGAACGCCTGTCGTCCCTATTCGGTCTTGCTCCCGGTGGGGTTTACCTTGCCGTGCGCATTGCTGCGTCCGCGGTGCGCTCTTACCGCACCCTTTCACCCTTACCCCAAGGCCCAAAGGCCTGTGCGGGGCGGTTTGCTTTCTGTGGCACTTTCCCTGAGGTTTCCCTCGCCGGACGTTATCCGGCACCGCGCTTCCATGGAGCCCGGACTTTCCTCCCCGGGCAGAACCCGGAGCGGCCGCCCAGCCGGCTGACGGGTGGGATGTGCTGCCAAAGCCCCAACCGCGTCAACCCACTTACTGAGACGTCACCATAATCGTCTTCACCTTTGCGCAGTACACCCGCGAGGCGTTTGTCATGGTCTGGGTGCGGTGCCCGAACTGGTAGCGAAGAATGGTGCCGCACATGTCACCGCCGGCCAGTTTGTAGGCCTGGGCGAGATATTTCAGTCCGTATCGCAGATTCGTCTCCGCATCGAAGAGCCCGCGGGCGTCGCCCGTATAGCCGAGGGACTGGGCTGTGCGCAGATTGACCTGGGTAAGACCGAGATTGGGACCGTTGCGCGCGGCCGCGTTGTAGCGGCTCTCCAGGCGGACAACCGCATCGGCAAGGCCGTAGGGCAGATTGTGCTGCAGCGCATAGCGGGCGATGAGCGGCTTGAGAGCCGTCGCCTTTAATGTGTCGGCCACACGTGATTTCGATTTTCCGGCCTTCGGATCCAGGGCCACAACGTCCTCCTCGTCGACCTCGGTCGGCGCTGCCGCCACCGTGTCGGCCTTGGGCGCGGGCAATCCGCTCTTGGCGAGATCCTTTTCTTTCTTGACGGAATCCTTCTTGGCGGTCGCCTTGATGGCCTTCGACACCGCCGCCACATCGGCGGCGTCAGGCGCGGCGGTCCCGGACTTGTCATCCGCTCCGGCAGCGGCCTGGGGCTCCTCGGCCGCGAAGGCATCCGGCGAGAGCACGCTGGCGCCCTCTCCGCCTTCGGCGCGCGCCTGAAAAGTCATCGCAAGTCCACCAATTCCAATACCAGCAACGATCAGGGTTCTCAGAAAATGTTGCAAAGTCATATTCCCCACCGCGAACTGCATTCGGCGCACAAGATGGTCGGTGGTGTCGAAATCAGGCAAAGATGTGGCGGCTATGTAGATTGCGATACTTAATACTATATCGAAATTTGCCTTGATTCGCCTCAGAATCGCCACGGGCTAACGATTCTAGCGTGGCTATAGCCTGTCCAAATTAATTCGGTGGGCGATTGAGAAGACGGAACCGTTTTGTCGCACAAGAGTTGGCGTCAGCGTAAGGTCAAGCTAAGTAGGTTTGGGCGTCTTCAGCCCTCTCAAAGATACAGGGAAGCTTCCATGAAAAAGATCATCATAGCGATTGCCGCTGGCGCGCTGACTCTCTCGATGGCAGCCTGCAATACGCCGACAGATCGCGCCGTCGGCGGCGCCGCGATTGGCGGTCTTGCGGGTGCTGCTATCGGTGGCGCAGCGACAGGGCGCGCTGGCGGCGCTCTGGCCGGCGCGGCAATCGGGGCTGCCGGCGGCGCCATGGTGGGTGCTGCAACGACGCCGTCGCGTCCTGCTTGCCCCTATGGCACCTATCAGGATGTCTACGGCAACATCTACTGCCGCTAAATCCAGCAAAAGCTCGGTTTTTTGGGTCGGGAGCAATCCCGGCCCTTTTCTTTTGTCCGGCCTCTGGCTTACCAGTGAATCACCATGATTCAGTCGATTTGGGGTAAGTTGGGCGGGGCCGGCATCGGCCTTGCTCTTGGGGGGCCGATCGGTGCGCTGCTGGGCGGCGTGGCCGGCCATATGCTCGTCGACCGCGAGGGCGCGCTGTTCGGCCGGGCAACCCGCGAGGTCATCTTCACCATGGGTCTTGTTGCCCTGGCGGCCAAGATGGCAAAGGCCGACGGGGTCGTTGTCGATATCGAGGTCGCGGCCTTCCAGCAGATCGTCGAGGTGCCGGAGGACGAGAAGGAGCGGGTTCGACGCCTGTTCGACCTCGCCATGCAGACCTCGGATGGCTTCGAGGCCTATGCCAGACAGATCGGCGAGGCCTTCAGCGAGGAGCCGGCGCTGCTTGAGGACGTCATGGACGGTCTGTTCCACATCGCCAAGGCGGACCGCGCCATTCACGAGGCGGAGTGGCTGTATCTTCGCGACGTGGCGACCATCTTCGGCTTCGATGACGACCATTTCCAGCGCATCGCCGCCCGTCACGTCCTCCAGCCCGACGACCCCTATCTTATTCTCAAGGCCGACCGGGGCATGACCAACGACGCGTTGAAGCAGCATTACCGGCGCATGGCGGCCGACAATCACCCTGATCGGGAGCTCGCCAGGGGACTGCCGCCGGAGGCGATCAAGATCGCAACGGAGCGCCTGGCCGCCATCAACGCCGCCTGGGACCGGATCGCCGCCGAGCGCGGGATCCGCTGAGCCCATGAGCGCTGCCCTGTCGCCCGAAAGCCCGATCGCCACGAAGGTCTTTCCTTCGCCCAATCATGGCGAACGCAAGAATGGCCGCCCGCCCAGCATGATCCTGCTCCATTACACGGGGATGCCGGATGCGGGCGAAGCCCTGCAATGGCTGGCCAATCCGATCTCGCAGGTCTCGGCGCATTACTTCGTGTTCGAAGACGGACGCGTGCTGCAGATGGTGCCCGAAGCGCGCCGGGCCTGGCATGCGGGCGTATCCTCCTGGGATGGCGATACGGATATCAATTCGTCGTCCATCGGCATCGAGATCGCCAATGCCGGCCATCCGGGCGCCCTGCCCCCCTTCCCCGACGCGCAGATCGACAGCGTGGCGGCCCTGGCCAAGGACATCGCCACGCGCTGGCAGATACCGCCGCAGCGCGTGCTCGGCCATTCCGATGTCGCGCCCGGGCGCAAGGTCGATCCCGGCGAGGCGTTTCCGTGGAGGCGCTTGTTCGATGCAGGCGTGGGGCACTGGGTTGAACCCGCTCCCATCCGCGACGGACGCTTCTTCGCCCGCGGCGACCGGGGCATGCCCGTGGAGGCGCTGCAGGCCATGCTCGCCATGTACGGCTACGGCGCCCGGATTACAGGATATTTCGACGACGAGACGGAGTCCATCGTCAGCGCGTTCCAGCGTCATTTCCGGCCCGCTCGCGTTGACGGCGTTGCCGATGCGTCAGCCATCGTCACGCTCCGCGACCTGATCGCCCGGCGGCCACAAAGCGCCGCATGACAAAGAGTTAACTCGAAACGCACGGCGTTTTCAGCCACAATCTCGGCGCATGGTCATCATGCGCTAAGGAAACCATTGCGTGCGAAGGACGTGGCTTTGGCTGATCGGGATCGTCGCGCTATGCGGGGCCGCAGCATTCTTCTTGTGGAACCCTTCCGGTGGCCGGGCATCCGATGCCGGCTACCGTCTTGCTGCCGTCGACCGGGGGGATCTGACGGCGAGCGTCCGCGCGACCGGAACGCTCAATCCACTCACGACTGTGCTAGTCGGCTCGCAACTCTCCGGACAGGTGGTGGAAGTTCTGGCGGATTACAACACGCCGGTGAAACAGGGCCAGGTCGTCGCACGGTTATTTTCCGAACAGATCAAATCCCGGCGTGACGCGGCTTTGGCCGATCTCACCCAGGCGCAGGCCGAACGGGACACGAAACGCGCGCAGATCGACAAGGCACGCTCGCTGCTCCAGCGCTCGGAGGCGATTGCCGACGACATTGCGGCGCAACGGGACCGCGCCCAGGCGCAGCTCTCCGAAGCACAGCGAAATTTCGATCGTCAAACCGAGCTCGTGGCACGCGCCGTCGGGGCTCAGAACAATCTCGACCAGACCCGAACGCAGCTTGAGATCCAGAAAGCCGCTTTGGTGTCGGCAACTGCGCAGATCGCGTCCAATCGCGCCGAGGCGATCGGCCTTAAAGCCGACATTGCTCTGGCTGAAGCAGGCCTCAAGTCGGCAGAGGCCGCGATCATGCAGCGCGAGGCGAAATTGCGCGACATCGAGATCGATCTGTCCCGCACGGACATCCGCTCGCCGGTCGATGGCGTCGTGGTGAAGCGCGATATCGATCTCGGCCAGACGGTCGCGGCGTCGCTGTCGGCGCCCACGCTTTTCACCATCGCGCAAGATCTGCGCGAGATCGACATCTACGCGAATGTGGACGAGGCGGATGTGGGCCGCCTCAAGCCCGACCAGGCGGTGAGCTTCACCGTGAACGCCTACCCGAACCGCAATTTTACCGGACGCGTGCGGCTGGTGCGCCTGGGCGCGCAGACGGTCCAGAATGTCGTCACCTACACGGCGGTGATCGGCGTGAAGAACAGCGACCTCGCGCTTCTGCCCGGCATGACCGCCAACCTCCAGATCGTCACCGACGAACGCCGCAATGCTCTGCGTATTCCCAATGCCGCCTTGCGCTTTCGCCCGACCGGTGCGGCTGCTCGTCCTGCGTCCCGAGCCCCCGACGAGGGAGCCCGTGCCGGCGCCTCCAACCGGCGCGCTGCCAATCCCGGAGACAGTGCCATGGATGGCCAGGTGTTTCGCCTCGGCCCTGACGGCGAACCACAGAGCCTGCGTGTTCGGCTCGGCATCACGGACGGCAGTTTCACCGAGGTGCTCGACGACAAGCTGGCCGAGGGCGCGCCCGTGATCATCGGCAGCGGGCCGCGCAACGGCGGCGCTGATTCCGAGCGTGCAGGCACCCGTCCTCGCGCGCCGCGTCTGTTCTGAGGCCGATGCGATGGCTCTGATCGAGACGCAGGGTCTGAGGCGGGTATACGATCTCGACGCCGGCAAAGTCGTTGCCCTCGACCATGTGGACCTGGCCATCGACAAGGGCGATTTCGTCGCCGTGATGGGCCCGTCGGGCTCCGGCAAATCCACCTTCATGAACCTCATCGGGTGTCTGGACCGCCCGAGTGGCGGCCATTACAGCCTCGGCGGCACGTCGGTCGAGACGCTCGACGCCAATGGCCTTGCACACCTGCGCAATCGCGAGATCGGATTTGTCTTCCAGCAGTTCAACCTGCTGCCTCGGCTGGATGCGCTGGGCAATGTCGAGCTTCCGATGATCTATGCGGGCATGGACCGCAAGCACCGCCGCGATCGTGCGCTCCAGGCACTCGCACGGGTCGGTCTCGCCGAGCGCGCCCATCACCGGCCGATGCAGTTGTCAGGCGGCCAGCAGCAGCGGGTCGCCATCGCCAGGGCGCTTGTCAACAATCCCAGCCTGCTGCTCGCGGATGAGCCCACCGGCGCGCTCGACAGCCGGACCGCCACCGAAATTCTCGGGTTGTTTCAGGAGCTCAACCGCGAAGGCGCCACCATCGTCCTCGTCACCCACGATGCCGATGTGGGCCGCCACGCGCGCCGTCTCGTGCGTTTCAGGGATGGACGGGTGATCGAGGATGTGAGGCAGGAGCCGCTTCAGGCGCGCATGGCGGAGGCTGCCGAATGAGGTTCATGGAGGCGATCCGCTCGGCGCTCGCGGCCATCCTCACCAACACCCTGCGCAGCCTGCTGACCATGCTGGGGATCGTCATCGGCGTTGCGGCCGTCATCGCCATGGTGGCGATCGGCGCCGGCGCGCGCAATCTGGTCGACCGGCAGATCCGATCGCTCGGCGCCAATCTGGCGATCGTCACGCCCGGCAACGTCACGCAGGGCGGTGCGCGGCTCGGCGCGGGGGCGGCCTCCTCGCTCACCGACGAAGACGCGACGGCCATCCGCCGCGAGGTCGACGGCGTTGTGGCGGCGGCACCTTTCGTGCAGGGGCAGACGCAGGTCGTCGCCGGCGGCAGCAACTGGGCGACGCGTATCTATGGCATCGATCTCGACTGGTTCGACGCCCGCGAATGGGACGTTGCTCGAGGCCGCGGATTTGATCCGGAAGAAGTCCGGCGTGGCGATATCGTGGTCATTCTCGGCGAGACAGTGGCGCGCAATCTCTTCGGCGAGGAAGATCCCATCGATCAGACGGTGCGCGTGCGCAATGTGCCGTTTCGCGTGATTGGCATCATGGCGTCCAAGGGACAATCCGCATTCGGCCAGGACCAGGACGACGTGATCTTTGTGCCGCTGGACGCGGGGCGGCGTCGCGTCATCGGCCGCAACTACGCTCGCGATGCCTCGGTCGGGTCGATCTTCGTCAAATTCGACCGCGAGGAGGATATCGACCCCGGCATCGTGCAGATGACCGACCTGCTGCGTCAGCGCCACCGCATTGTCGGTGACCAGGAGGAGGACTTCGCCATCCGCAACCTGACCGAGATCGCCAACACGGCGACAGCCTCGGCCAACACGCTATCGCTTCTGCTGGCTGCGGTCGCGGCCGTGTCGCTGCTGGTGGGTGGCATCGGGATCATGAACATCATGCTGGTCTCGGTCACGGAGCGTACCCGCGAGATCGGCCTGCGCCTCGCGGTGGGGGCACGACCTCGGGACATCCTGAGTCAGTTTCTCATCGAGGCCACGACTCTGTCGACTATCGGCGGCCTGATCGGCGTCGGACTGGGCGTCTCCATCGCCTATTTCGTCGCGCAGCTGGCAGGTTGGCCGTCCCTTGTCTCGACCAATGCCGTGCTCGTCGCCGTCGGATTCTCCGCCATGGTCGGGATCTTTTTCGGATTCTACCCCGCGCAAAGAGCCTCCCGCCTCGATCCCATCGAGGCGCTGCGCCGCGACTGAACCGGGCCGGCGCCCTATTCGGCCGCGATGATGTTGTAGGAGGCCGGATCGTAGTTGAGAATGGGCGACAGCCAGCGCTCGGCCTCGGCGATGCTCATGCCTTTGCGCTTCGCATAATCCTCCGCTTGGTCGCGCTCCACCTTCGCGACACCGAAATAGTATGATTCCGGGTGCGCAATATAAAGACCTGACACCGAGGAGCCGGGCCACATGGCAAACGATTCCGTCAGCGTCACGCCAATGGCGTTCTGCGCATCGAGCAGCCGGAAAAGCGTCTCTTTCTCCGTGTGGTCGGGTTGGGCCGGATAACCGGGTGCCGGGCGAATACCGTCATATTCCTCCCGGATCAGATCCTCGTTGCGAAGCGTCTCGTTGGGCGCATAGGCCCAGAACTCCTTGCGCACCCGCTGATGCATGCGTTCGGCGAAGGCCTCGGCAATCCGATCGGCCAGAGCCTTGACGAGAATCGAGCGATAATCGTCATTGGCACGCTCGAACCGATCCGCGATCCGAACCTCCTCCAGACCTGAGGTCACGACGAACGCACCCACATAGTCGGCCTTGCCGCTCTCACGGGGCGCGACGAAATCGGAGAGGCACATATTGGGCTTGCCGTCACGCTTCAGCAGTTGCTGGCGCAGGCCGTGAAGGACGGCAAGCTCCTGCGCACGGCTCTCGCCGGTATACAGATGAATGTCGTCGCCGACAGTGTTGGCCGGCCAGAAGCCGATGACGGCCTTGGGGTTGAACCAGCGTTCGTCGACAAGCTGCTTCAGCATGGCCTGCGCGTCATCGAAAAGCTGCCGCGCTGCTGCGCCCTGATGAGGATCATCGAGGATCGCCGGATAGCGGCCTTTCATCTCCCATGTCTGGAAGAATGGTGTCCAGTCGATGTAGGGAACAAGCTCGCCGACGTCATAGCTGCGAAACACGCGCGCGCCGGTGAAGGTGGGCTTCGGCGGCTCATAGGACGTCCAATCGATCTTCGGCTTGTTGGCACGCGCCTTGTGAAGCGGCATCCGCTGCTTGTCGATTTCCGACCGCGCATGAGCGTCTGCGACCTTGCGATACTCGGCCTGAATGGTGCTGACATATTCGCCTCGAAGTTCATCCGACATCAGCGACGAGACGACACCGACCGCGCGGCTTGCGTCGGTGACGTAGACGGCCTGACCCTTGTTGTAGTTGGGATGAATCTTCACCGCCGTATGCACGCGGCTCGTGGTGGCTCCGCCGATAAGCAGAGGGATACTGAAACCCTCGCGCTCCATCTCGCTTGCCACATTGGCCATTTCGTCCAGCGAGGGTGTAATGAGGCCCGACAGGCCGATGATGTCCACGTTCTCGCTGCGCGCCGTGTCGAGAATTTTCTTCGCCGACACCATGACGCCGAGATCGATGACCTCATAGTTGTTGCAGGCGAGAACGACTCCGACGATGTTTTTGCCGATATCGTGCACGTCTCCCTTGACGGTCGCCATCAGGATCTTGCCGGCGGTCGAGCGGCTGGTATCGCCGAGACGCGCCTTCTCCTCCTCCATGTAAGGCATGAGATAAGCCACGGCCTGCTTCATTACACGGGCGGATTTCACGACCTGCGGCAGGAACATCTTGCCGGCGCCGAACAGATCGCCGACCACATTCATGCCGGCCATCAGCGGCCCCTCGATCACGTGCAGCGGCCGCTCGACCGATTGGCGGGCCTCCTCGGTGTCCTTCTCGATATATTCGGTAATGCCGTTGACGAGGGCATGCTCGAGGCGCTTGGCGACGGGCCAGCCGCGCCACTCGAGATCGGCCATGCGCACGGGACCGCTGCCATCCCCCTTGAAGCGTGCCGCCGCCTCCAAGAGACGCTCAGTCGCGTCGTCACGACGGTTGAGAACGACGTCCTCGCACAATTCGCGCAGTTCAGGGTCGATCTGTTCGTAGACCGCCAGCTGGCCCGCATTCACAATGCCCATATCCATGCCGACCTTGATGGCATGGTAGAGAAACACGGAGTGCATCGCCTCACGAACCGGCTCGTTTCCGCGGAACGAGAACGAGAGGTTGGACACGCCGCCGGAGACGTGAACATGCGGCAGCGTTTCGCAGATGATACGCGTGCCCTCGATGAACGCGACGCCGTAGCCGTTATGCTCCTCGATGCCGGTCGCGACCGCAAAGACGTTGGGATCGAAGATGATGTCCTCGGGCGGGAAACCCACCTCCTCGGTCAAAATCTTGTACGCGCGGGTGCAGATCTCCACCTTGCGCTCCAGCGTGTCGGCCTGTCCCAATTCATCGAAGGCCATCACGACGACGGCTGCCCCGTAGGACCGGCAGACCCGCGCCTGAGCGAGGAAAGCAGCTTCCCCTTCCTTCATCGAAATCGAATTGACGATGGGCTTTCCCTGAATGCATTTCAGGCCCTCCTCGATGATGTGAAACTTCGACGAGTCCACCATGATCGGGACGCGCGCGATATCCGGCTCGGTCGCCACGAGGTTCAGGAACTCGACCATCGCCTTTTGGGAATCGAGAAGACCTTCGTCCATGTTGATGTCGATGATCTGCGCGCCGTTCGCCACCTGGTCGCGCGCCACATCGAGTGCTGCCTGAAAGTCGCCGCTGGTGATCAGCTTGCGAAACTTCGCCGACCCGGTGACGTTCGTGCGCTCGCCCACATTGACGAAGGTGATCTCCGGCGTGAGCGTGAAAGGCTCAAGCCCGGACAGGCGCATCAGCGGCTTGATCACCGGAACGCGCCGCGGCGCCTTTCCGGCCACCGCTTCGGCAATCGCCCGGATGTGGTCGGGCGTTGTTCCGCAACACCCGCCGACGACATTCACAAGACCCGCATCGGCAAACTCCGCCAGCATGGTCGCGGTGGCCTCCGGGCTTTCGTCGTAAAGACCGAATTCGTTGGGCAGTCCCGCATTCGGGTAGGCACAGACGAGCGTATCGGCCGCCTTCGCGATCTCCTGGACATGCGCGCGCATCTCCCGCGCGCCAAGCGCGCAATTGAGCCCGACGGAGAACGGATTTGAATGGCGGATGGAATGCCAGAACGCCGTCGGCGTCTGCCCCGACAGGGTGCGCCCGGACAAATCCGTGATCGTGCCTGAGATCATGATGGGCAGCGTCACACCGCGTTCGGCAAAGACCTGCTGAATCGCCACGATGGCGGCTTTCGCATTCAGGGTGTCGAAGATCGTCTCCACGAGGATGATTTCCGAGCCGCCATCCACGAGTCCGCGAACCTGCTCCGCGTAGGAATCGCGGACCTCGTCGAATGTAACCGCGCGAAAGCCCGGGTTGTTCACGTCGGGCGAGATTGACAATGTGCGGTTGGTTGGCCCGATGGCGCCGGCAACGAACCGGCGTCGACCGTCCTGCTGCTGCGTCATGAATCCGGCCTCCCGGGCCAGACGCGCACCTTCGCGGTTCAACTCATAGACGATCTCCTCCATGCCGTAATCGGCCTGGGCGATCGACGTACCCGAAAAGGTGTTCGTTTCCACGATGTCGGAGCCGGCGAGGAAGTAGCTGAGATGCACGTCGCGCACCGCATCCGGCTGCGTGAGGATCAGCAGATCGTTGTTGCCGCGGACGTCCTGGCCCCAATCCTTGAACCGCTCACCCCGGAAATCAGCTTCCGAGAAACGCGAGCGCTGCAGTTCGGTCCCCATCGCACCGTCGAGCACGAGAATGCGCTTGGCGGCAATCTCGCGCAGGGCTCGCGCAACCTCGGCGCCATCGACCGGAGAAAGAGTGAATGTCGTCATGTGGTGTCTTTCGTCACGATCAGAATCGATGTCACCCATCCGTCGATGTCAGGCGTGCGGACGGCGCGCCTCGTCAGGCCGCCGCCTTGACGGCAGGTTCGCGCAGGCCCAACAGACGGCAGACGGCATAGACCAGATCGGCTCGGTTCATGGTGTAGAAGTGGAATTCGCTGACGCCGCGATCGACCAGATCGATGACCTGCTCGGCCGCGACCGCGGCTGCGATGAGCTTGCGGGTTTCCACGTCGCCGTCGAGTCCTTCGAACCGCGCGGCCAGCCAGTCAGGGATGCTGGCCCCTGTCTTCGCGGCAAAGTTCGCTGTCTGCTTGAAGTTCTGGACCGGCACGATTCCGGGCACGATCGGAATGGTGATGCCCCGCGCCCGGACACGGTCGAGGAAGCGGAAATAGTGGTCGTTGTCGAAGAAGAACTGGGTGATAGCCCGGTCGGCGCCGCAATCGACCTTCGCCTGCAACTCGTCGATATCCGCCTCGATGGAGGAAGCCTCGGGATGTTTCTCGGGATAGGCCGAAACCGACACCTCGAAATCCCCCACCGCCTTGATGCCCGCGACGAGATCGCAGGTGCGGCGGTAGCCTTCCGGATGCGGCGCATAGGCGGTTCCGAGCCCGCCGACAGGATCGCCGCGCAATGCCACGATGTGGCGCACGCCGGCATCCCAATAGTCGCGGATCACGCCGTCGACCTCGACCTTCGTGGCGGCCACGCAAGTGAGGTGCGCGGCCGGGCTGACGTTCGTCTCGCGCACCAGACGAGACACGGTGGCGTGCGTTCCCGCGTCGAACCGCCGGCGCCGTAAGTGACAGAGACGAATTGCGGCTGCAGCGGCGCAAGGCGTTCGATCGACGACCAGAGAGTCGCCTCCATCTCGGGCGTCTTCGGCGGGAAGAACTCGAACGACACTTTGATCGGGTGAGCCGCGCGGCGGCTTGGACGAAGGGACAGCGGTGACATCAGGCGACCTCTCTGTCGGCTTCGATCGCGGGCCAATCCGTGACCACACGGCGGTCCTGGCCAAGCCAGAGTGAAACAATCAATTGGCCCTCGCCCTGTTCGGGCGGGGCGATCTGACGATTGACGGTGCAATCGAGACCCGCATCCCCGAGCCATCCTGCGACCTGTTCGGAGGCAAAACCGAGGCGCCGGTGAGCCTGCGCCTCGCGCAGAAACTCGAGGCTGTGCGGCGCGAAATCGACAACGAGGATACGCCCTCCCGGCGCCACCAGACGGGCCGCCTCGCGGATCGCCCGCGCCGGATCGTCGAGATAGTGCAGCACCTGGTGGATGATCACCAGATCGAAGGTGTTGCGCGGAAACGGCGGCGCGTAGATATCGCCTTGGCGCAATTCGAGCCGCGAAAGTCCAGCGTTCTCCAGATTGGCGCGCGCGACCGACAGCATGGCGTGGCTGGCATCCAGACCAACCGTGCGGGACGCGCGCGGGGCCAAAAGTTGCAGCATCCGGCCGGTGCCGGTGCCGAGGTCGAGCAGGTTCGCTATGGGTTTGTCGCCCAGAGCCTCCAGCACTGCGGATTCCACGACCGGCTCGGGCGCATGCAGGGAGCGCAGCCGGTCCCATTCCGGCGCCAGCCGCGAAAAGAACGCCTGGGCCGCATGAGAGCGCTGCGCGCGGACGGCCTCCAGCCGGGACCGATCCTCCAGCAGGAGCGGGTCGGCGCGGTTCAATCCGTCGAGCATGGGCCGCAGCGTCCGGGCCGCCTCGCCGCGATCGATCAGGCGAAAAAACGCCCACGCGCCTTCGCGATGCCGCTCCACAAGACCTGCTTCGGCCAGCAGCTTGAGATGACGCGAGATGCGCGGCTGGGACTGGCCCAGAATGTCCGTGAGGTCGGAAACAGACAACTCGCCGTCGGTCAACAACGCAAGGATTCGCAGCCGCGTCTCTTCGGCAGCTGCCCGAAGGATGGCAAGCGTCAGCTCGAGTGACGGGGCGGCGGTGTTGGACACGAAAACGCTCTCTCACATATAAAGATATATTTATATCTATTTTGGAGCATTTCGCAAGCTCTTCGCACACCCGGGGGTCAATTTGTCGACGGGGTCTGCGCGTCAGGGGCTCGCGACCCGAACCGGTCTAGGATCGCAGGCGCCTGACGGTCGCGTGGCGCGCCAGCAGCACGAGCCCGAGCACAGCAGCCGCCACCAGCCATGCTGCAAGGCCAATGCTCTCGCCATTGAGGAGCGAGGCGAGGAGGAGAGTGAGGAAGGTCTGGAGCAGTTGGACCTGGCTCACATGGGCGATTCCCCCGATGGCAAGACCGGCATTCCAGGCGAAGAACCCGAGATACTGGCTGATCACCGACACATAAGCGAACCCGATCCAGCTCCACAGCGGAACCGAGGCAGGTGCCACCGGGAGGAGCCAGAGAGCGACGGGCAGGCTCAGCGGCAGCGCCACAACGAGCACCCACGAAATGACCTCCCAGCCGGCGAACCCCGAGCGAACCAGTTTTGTGGACAGGACATAGCCCAAAGCCGTCACGAATACGGCGGCCAGAAGATAGAGATCTCCCCGTCCGAGTGCGCCCCCGCCCTCCACAAGCGTGAAGATGACCACGAGCGCAGCACCGGCGACGGCCGCCAGCCAGAAGGCAGGGCTCGGGCGTTCGCCGGCGAGCAAGGCGCTTGCGATGGAGGTCGTCAGCGGAAGAATGCCCAGCACGACGCCGCCATGGGAGGCCGGCACGGTCTGCATGGCCAGCGACGTGAGGCCCGGAAACCCAATCACCAGGCACGCGGCCGTCAGGACGAGCATTCCCATCTGGTGGCGCTTCGGCCTTTTCCGCCGCAGGAACAGCAACGTCGCGGCGGCCAGCAGACCCGCCACAGCCGCCCGTCCCGCGGTGACGAAGATCGGGCTCAACCCGTCGACCGCGAGATGGGTGAAGGGCAATGTCCCGGCGAACATGCATACGCCGAGGAAGCCGAGGAGAAGGCCGACCGTTTCGCGGGACATGGCTTCTCGGTCTAGCGGAAAGGTGGCTCGTCGAAGCTCCGGAGCTTGCGAGAATGAAGCGAGGAGCGCTGTCCTCGAAGGATATCGACGGCGGCCAGCCCGATCATGAGATGTTCGCTGACCGCACGCTCATAGAACGCATTCGCGGCGCCCGGAAGCTTGATCTCCCCGTGCAGAGGCTTGTCGGACACGCAGAGCAGCGTGCCATAGGGCACGCGCAGGCGGTAGCCCTGGGCCGCGATGGTGCCGCTTTCCATGTCGACCGCAATGGCGCGGGAGAGGTTGATCTGCCGGCGCTCCTGCGTCCAGCGCAGTTCCCAGTTCCGGTCGTCGTAGGTCACCACCGTTCCGGTGCGAAGCCGGCGCTTGAGGTCATCGCCCCTTTGGCCCGTGACCTGTGCGGCGGCCTCCTGGAGCGCCACCTGAACTTCCGCCAGAGCGGGGATCGGGATTTCGGGCGGAACGGCGTCGTCCAGGATGTGGTCCCGACGAAGATAGCCGTGCGCCAAAACGTAGTCGCCGATGGTCTGCGACTGCCGCAGGCCGCCACAATGGCCGACCATCAGCCAGCAATGGGGCCGGATTACCGCCAGATGATCGGTGATGTTCTTCGCGTTCGACGGCCCGACGCCGATATTGACGAGCGTCACCCCGTGACCGTCCTTGCCGACGAGATGATAGGCGGGCATCTGGAAGCGATGCCACGGCGAAGAACCGATCAGCTCGGCCACCACATCCTCGCCCAGCCCGCCCTCGATCACCACGCCGCTGGGAAGCACCAGTTTCGTGAAGGGCGAGTTTTCGTTGCCGAGTTCCGACACCGCCCAGCGGACGAACTGATCCACATAGCGGTGATAGTTGGTCAGCAAAATCCACGGCTGGACAAGGCGCCAGTCGGAGCCTGTATAGTGGACGAGGCGGCGCAGGGAATAATCCGTGCGGGCCGCATCGAACAGCGAGAGCGGCCGCGGCTCGTCCGCGCGAAACTCCCAGGTGCCGTCGGCAATCTCGTCGCCGACCTTGGCCAAAAGCGGCGTGGGAAAAAACTGCGCAAGCTCAGCCGCCGAATAGGCTCCGCGACCCAACTCGTCGCCGCGCTCGAAGACGTAGGGATAGGGAATCTCCTGATCGCTGAGACCCACTTCGATGGTGGCCCCGTAATCGCCCACGAGGTAGCGAAGCTGTTCGATGAGGTAGGGTTTGAAGAACGCAGGCTGGGTGACGGTTGTGGCGTAGGTGCCCGGCCCCTGGAACTTGGCGTAGGCGCGCTGCTGAATTGGCGGGATCGTCGTCGCGCGATAAATGACCCGCAACTCGGGATAGCGAAACTTGGCGCGCTCGGTGGGGCTGGGGGCCGTTCGGTTCGAAAAGAAGCTTTCGAGCGCCTGGCGCTGGGCATCGATGGCCCCGTCATAGAGCTGAATCAGCAGCTGAACGGCTTCCTCCGGAGAGGATGCGAGCTGGAATGCGGAGAATTGCTCGGGTGGCACGTGGACAACTTTCTCAAGGTCTGGTGCCTCAAGGGTCATACACTGTTTCACGTCGCAACCCAACACCCATTCACGCCGCGAGACGAGCGGTCGACGCGACCGCCCTGCCCGCGACGGGAATTCGCCCGTTCCTAGCGCATGAATTTCTTGTACTTGATCCGGTGGGGCGTGGTGGAATCCACCCCGAGGCGACGCTTCTTGTCTTCCTCGTAATCGGCGAAGTTGCCCTCGAACCATTCCACGTGGCTGTCACCTTCGAAGGCCAGGATATGCGTGGCGATGCGGTCGAGGAACCAGCGATCGTGGCTGATGATGACCGCGCAGCCGGCGTAATCTTCCAGCGCCTCTTCCAGCGCCCGGAGGGTGTCCACATCGAGATCGTTGGTGGGCTCGTCGAGGAGGAGGACATTCGCGCCTGATTTCAGGATCTTGGCCAAATGAACCCGGTTGCGCTCGCCGCCGGAGAGCATTCCGACCTTTTTCTGCTGGTCGGAACCCTTGAAGTTGAACGCGCCGCAATAGGCCCGCGCGTTGATCTCCCGCTTGCCCAGATAGATGATCTCGTTCCCGCCGGAGATTTCCTCATAGAGGGTCTTGCTGGCATCGAGGGAGTCGCGGCTCTGGTCGACGTAGCCCAGCTTGACGCTGTCACCGATCGAAATGGTGCCCTCGTCAGGCTCGTCCTGACCGGCGATCATGCGGAACAGGGTCGTCTTACCGGCGCCGTTCGGCCCGATGACGCCCACGATGCCGCCCGGCGGAAGCTTGAAGGACAGCCCGTCGACCAGCAACTTGTCGGCGAAGGCCTTCTTGATATTGTCGAACTCGATGACGTTGTTGCCCAGCCGCTCGGCGATCGGGATGATGATCTGCGCGGTCGTCGGACCCTTTTCGTCAGCCTTGGCGACGAGGTCCTCATAGCGCGAAATGCGGGCTTTCGACTTTGCCTGCCGGGCCTTGGGAGAGGCCGAGACCCATTCGCGCTCGCGCTCGATGGTGCGCCGGTGGGCTTCGTCTTCGCGACCTTCCTGCTCCAGCCGCTTCTGCTTCTGGGTGAGCCAGGAGGAATAGTTGCCCTGGTAGGGAATGCCCCGGCCCCGGTCGAGTTCGAGGATCCAGCCGGTGACGTTGTCGAGGAAGTAGCGATCGTGGGTGACGATCAGGATCGCGCCCGGATAGGAACGCAGATGCCCTTCGAGCCAGGCCGTTGTCTCGGCATCGAGATGGTTGGTCGGCTCGTCGAGAAGCAGCAGTTCGGGCTGCTCAAGCAGGAGCTTGCACAACGCGACGCGACGACGCTCGCCGCCGGACAGCTTGTCGACCGCCCAGTCGTCGGGCGGGCAGCCAAGGGCATCCATTGCCTGCTCGACCTTGGAATCGAGGTTCCACAAGTCCTGCGCCTCGATCTCGTCCTGCAGCCGGGTCATCTCGTCGGCGGTTTCGTCCGAGTAGTTCATGGCGAGTTCGTTGTAGCGCTCGAGCAGCGCGCGCTGCTTGGCCACCCCGTCCATCACGTTCTCGCGGACGGTCTTCGTCTCGTCGAGCTTGGGCTCCTGCGGCAGGTAGCCGACCCGGGCGCCCTCTGCGACCCAACCCTCGCCATTCCAGTCGGTGTCAGTACCCGCCATGATGCGCAGGAGGGTCGACTTACCGGCGCCGTTGACGCCGAGAACACCGATCTTGGCATCGGGGTAGAAAGAGAGATGGACATCGTCCAAAATCTTCTTGCCGCCCGGATAGGCCTTGGTGAGGCCACGCATATGGTAGATGAACTGACGGGACACGGAAAAACCCTGCTGAAAGCTGGTCGCGGTGAATGGAATTCCGTGTCAGTTAGCAGGGGGGAACGGCGGGAGCAAGGCGAACCCGCCTTTCGGACGCCAAGCCGCAGCAGGGCGAGGACGCATTCTTCCGAAGGCCTGCCCTACAATCCCCGCACCAACCCGCCATCCACGAGAAGATTCTGTCCCGTCACGTAGCCAGCATCGTCCGAGAGAAGGAACGCCACCGTCTTGGCGATTTCGACGACCGTGCCGTACCTCCCCATGGGGATCCGCGCCTTGCGATCGGCCTTCTCGGGCAGGCTGTCGATAAAGCCCGGCAGAACATTGTTCATGCGAATGCCGGCTTTCGCGTAACGGTCGGCGTAGAGCTTCGTGAAGGCCGCCAGCGCCGTCCGCAGGCTGGCCGAGACCGGGAAATCAGGATCGGGCTCAAAGGCTGCAAAGGTCGAGATATTGACGATGGCGCCCTTGCCGGCCTTCTCCATGATGGGCGTGACCAGGCGCGCCATACGCACGACATTCAGCAGCACGACATCGAGACCCAGATGCCAGTCGGAATCGGGGATCGCCAGCAACTCGCCCTTCGGCGGATGACCTGTATGGTTCACGACCGCGTCGATCCGCCCATACCGATCGACCGCCTGACCGACGAAAGCCTCGAGGTCGGCGGGCGCTGTCACCGATCCCTGAACGCCGAGGCCGCCCAGTTCGCGCGCAAGATCGAGAACGCGCTCGGAGCGCGCCAGAAGGGCAATGTCGTAGCCGCGGGCGTGCAGTTCCCGGGCAATGGATTCGCCCATTCCCTGGCTCGAGGCCGTCACGAGAGCAACAGGTTTCATGAGGTTTGCTCCGACATCATGGCTGCGAAAGCGGCCTCGGCCGCAAGGACGGTGGTCATCTGCACCGTATGGGCAAACCGGAATGGCTCGCCATAGATGGTCTCATCGGGAAACTCGGTAATCAGTGTCAGGGGCGACGGATGCCGCTCCTCGGCAGTGATCAGACAGGGGATATGGTTGATGACCTCATAGGGCGCGCCGCCGGAATGGATGGCGCAGACCTCGATCTGGCGCCTGTTGAACGCCGCCAGGCCCGGCACGGCGGTCAGGCCCGTCGTCACGGCCTCGATGAGGATGCGCGCCCTCTCGGTCCAGGCGGGATGGTGGCGCAGGATCAGAAAAAATCCCTTCGGGATCGTCCACAATTCAAAGCCGCGCGGCAGATAGCCCGTGAAGGGGCGCGTCCATTCATGGGCCGGATAGCCGTGCAGGTGCACGTGCAGTTGCGCGCCCGAAAGCGCCAGGGCCTGCATGCGCGCCGCTTTCTCGTAGAGCGGATTGCCCTTGTCGTACTCCACGTCGCTCCCGAGGGACGTGTAGCGTGCCGCGTGATGCATATGGCGCGGATTGTGCTCGCAGAGGCGACCGTGAAGCGCGTAGCCGTCGGGGTTCTCCACTGGAATGAAAGCAACGTTCGCTTCCGGATTCGAGAGCAGCCGGCGCACCGCGCGCAACGCGCCGACGGGCGCCGACGTCTCGTTGGCATGCTGGCCGGCGCTGACGAGGATGGCCGGTCGTGCGCCTGCCCGGTAGAGTCCGCGCACTGGCCGCCCCTCGCGGGAGATGGCCTGGAACGTGTTGCCCGGCAAAGCCGCGAGCTCGCGTTGGATCTGCGCCAGATCCGGGGCTGCCTGCGCCCGATCGAGATCCTGAACGGTGCGGATCGGGTCGATTGGTTTCCCGAACGGGCTCAGCGACACCCGGACGGTCGCGTCACCCGCACTCGCGCGAATATCCGGGACGATCTGCCCCGGCTGGAGGCTGCGATCATCCGCAGGCTTGCCCGACCTGTGCTTGAAGAACTCCAGCAGGGAAAAGTAGAGGTCCTCGTGCAACCCCTCGCGGGTGCTCAGAACCTCGTCTCCATATGGCAGCTCGCGCTCGATGCCGGGGATCGTCACATCGATGGCGATGCGCTCGGCGAATGGCTCGGTGTCCGGCCAGGCATGCGCAGCAATCGCGTCCATCACCTTGCCGAACACAATCTCGCAATCCGTCTCGATCGCCTCGTCCAAATCAAACAGATCATTGTCCTGTCGGGACACGCGGATCCATCCCGTTGGCGTCAGGTCGATCTCATCGAGATGGTTCGTCCGCAGGCGATTGGGGGCAAAGATCTCGAGTTCGTGCGAGTGGCCGTCGCGATACTCCGCTGTCAACCGGTAGGTCAGATCTGCGTCACCAGGTTCGAAATGGGTCTCCACGAGATCGAGCAGGCCGGCGAGTGGATACGCCTCCGACAAAAACCGAAGCGGCAACGCTTGAGGATGAACCGGAAACCGCACTGTCACGCGGATAAGCTCCGCCATTTCGACATCGTCGAGAAACGCGTGAACCAGAGGCTTGTAGGCGGAGCGGATGCGCGCATGGACGCCCGCCTGCGCGAGACGGGCCTCTGCATCCTTGCGGGCGGCCAGGTCCTCGAAGACCCATGCCTCCAGTCGCGCGCCGCGATGGGCAGGCAACGACCACTCCCGGACGATGGTATCGAGCGTGCGGGACACGCGCTCATCGAGCAGAACGGTCATTGTCCTGTCTGTCCTGTCGGGTCGAGGGAGTCGCGCAGCCAATCGCCGAGCAGATTGAGACCCAGAACGGTGAACATGATGGCAAGACCGGGAAATACACTGACCCACCAGGCGGATTGCAGATAGGTGCGCCCATCCGCCAGCATGCCGCCCCAACTCGGGATAAGCGGATCGACGCCGAGGCCGAAGAACGTGAGGCTGCTTTCGAGCAGAATGTTGTTGGCGACGTTCAGCGTCATCAGAATGACGATCGGCCCGAGAACGTTGGGCAGGATATGCTGCGCAATGATCCGCACATTGCCGACGCCGATCGCGCGGGCCGAGAGAATGAACTCGCGATCCCGCAAGGCCAGGACCGAACCGCGGACGAGGCGCGCATATTGCACCCATTGGGCGACGATCATGAAGAAGATCACCTTGTCGATCCCCGTCCCCAGGATCGCCAGGAACATGATGGCGATGAGAATGAACGGCAGCGCGAGCTGAATATCCGCAAACCGCATCAGCAGGATTTCGGCGATGCCGCGATAATACCCCGCTATCAACCCGACGAGCGTCCCGAGGATGACGGCGCCGATGACGGATAGGACGCCGACCATCAGTGAGATCTTGCCGCCGACGACGACCCGGGCGAGCACGTCGCGTCCAAGAGGATCGGTCCCGAGGAGGTGAGCGGAACTCTGGAATGGCGGGATCAGCCGCGCGGTCAGATCCATGCTCTCGCCGCCATCGGGGAACAGGATCGGGGAGAACAGCACGGCCAGCGTCATGGTGCCGGTCAGGACAAGACCGGCGACCAACTCCATCGATGTGAACTGCCACCGCGTTCCGCGTGCGCCCTCTGCCGCAGCCATCGCGTCACTCCGTCCGGATGCGCGGATCGATCAGCCCGTAGGCGATATCGACCAGGAGATTGATGAGGACGATGAACAGCGCCAGCACCGTGATGGTACCTTGCAGCACCGGATAGTCGCGCCCGGAAATGGCATCGAAGGCAAGCGTTCCCATGCCGGGCCAGTTGAAGACCCGCTCGACGATCACGATGCTGCCAATGAGACCGCCGAACTGGAGACCGATATAGGTGACAAGCGGAATCGCCGAATTGCGCAGCGCGTGCTTGTAGAGCACCACCCAATCCTTCAGCCCTTTCGAGCGCGCGACCATGATGTATTGCTGCGACAGGGTCTCGAGCATCGCCGTCCGCACCAGCCTGACATTCGTGGCCGTCAGAATGATCGCCATCGTCAGCGCCGGCATGACGAAGCTCGCGGGTCCCTCCATACCGCTCGGCGGGAGAACGCCGAGCTGGATGGAAAAGAACAGCACCAGCATGATGGCCAGCCAGAAATTAGGGAAGGACAGTCCGACGAGCGACAGGATGCGCACAAGCTGGTCGGGCCAGCGTCCGCGGTTGACGGCAGCAAGGATGCCGAGCGGCACCGACAAAAGGATGGACGCGATAAGCGACGTGAAAGCCAATAGCAGGGTCGCCGGCAAGGCTTTGGCGATCAGCGCGGAGACAGGCGTGCCGCCCATGAAGCTGCGGCCGAAATCCCCCACGACGATGCCATGGAGAAAGCCCAGATACTGAACCAGGAAGGGCCGATTGAGACCAAGCGCGTTGCGGATATTCTGCAGGTCCTGCTCGGTGATGCTGCCGGCCCCCGTCAGCATGATGGCGGGGTCGCCGGAGAGCCGGATGGCGAAGGCCACGATCAACGTGACGACGAGGACCACGAAGATGGCTTGCAGCAACCGCTTGAGGATGAAGCCTGCCATCCCGTGATCCTTGATAATCGCTCAGGCCAGGAACGTCTTAGTTCACAGTCACGTCGGTCAACCGGAAGCGTCGGTCGGCCGGGGGAACGAAGTTCTGCAGGCGCTTGTTCACGCCGTAGATCGTGTTCTGATTGTAGAGCGGGATCTCGAGGGCCTGATCGGCGACATACCGGCCGATCTCTTGCAGGATGCCCTCGCGCTCCTTGACGTCATAGATGCTGCGCTGCTTCTCCAGCAACGCGTTGAGTTTCGGGTCGTTGTCGTACGGGTTCCACTTTTCGCCCGAGTGGTACATCAGGTAGGCGGTGTTGTCGTAATCGAACGTCCAGCCGCCCCAGGCGTTGTGCCACGCCTCGCCGGTCTTGCCGCCGGGAATGATGTCGTTGAGGAGGACGGGCGTCTCGTAGGGCTGCAGCGATGGCTTCAGGCCGAGCGCCTGGAGGTAGCCCGCTGCCGCTTGCGCGACCTCGCGAAACGTCGCGTCGTTGCCGCGAAAGTCGATTTTCACCGGAGACCCTGCGGGGACACCGGCCTGCTGCAGCATCTGCTTGGCCTTCGCGAGATCGAACGGAAGCGGTTTGAGGTTCGGATCGTAGCCGAAGGAAAGGTCTGCCTGGAAGCTGGCGATGGGCTTGGCATGCCCCAGCAACACCGCCTTGATGATGGCATCGCGGTCGATACCCATGATCATCGCCTTTCGGACGTTCACGTCCTTGGTGATGCCGGTCTTCGTGTTGAGACGCAGCGCCACGACAGTCGGCCCGGTGATGCTGACCAGCTTGAGATCGGCGCTCTTCTCCACCGTCGGCGCAAGCCCAAACGGAATGAGGGTAGCGATATCGATGCGGCCCGCCTGCAATTCGGCGATCTGCGTGTTCGCCTCCGCGATCATGCGGAAGACGAGCTTGTCGATCTTCGGGGCGCCGCCCCAATGTCCAGGGAAGGCCTCCAGCGACAGGCTGACTTTCGGATCGTACGCGACGAACTTGAAGGGCCCGGTACCGACCGGATGAGTGTTGAAATACTCGTCGCCCTTTTCCTGAATGTATTTGGGCGGGACAATCATGCCGCCGTAGCCCGCAAGCTTGGTCAGCAGCACGGGATCAGGCTGTTTCATGATGAAATCGACGGTGTTGTCGTCCACCACATCGACGCGCTCGATCGCATTGTAGTTGGATTGCTGCGGTCCCTTGCGACCCTCGTCGCCGAGCAGGCGATCAAAGGTGAACTTGACGGCAGCGGCGTTAAACGGCTCGCCGTTGTGGAACGTGACGTTTTCGCGCAGCTTGAAGCGGATGCGATTGTTGTTGTCGAGAAACTCCCAGCTTGTGGCAAGCGCCGGCTTCACCTTCATATCCGGTCCGCGCGAGGTCAGGCCGTCGTAGATGTTGGTGGCGGCAGATGCCCAGTCGACGATGAACGTGTCGATCGGATCCCAGCTGCCGGGATCGAGCGCCACAGCGACCGTCACGGTGCCGGCAGCCTGCGCGCCCGGAGCCGCCAACGGCGCGAGGGCTGCCACGGCTGCGATGCCGAGTGCCCTCAGATGTGTTGAAAGTGTCATCAATGTCTCCGTTTGTCGGTTAGGCCGCCCCGCGAAGCGCTTCGGCTTCGATGGCGACCCAGTGGCCCGGCTCGACTTCGCGAATGCGATGGACCAGAGGCTCCTGTCCGACCGCGCGAACCGCGCTCGGGATCTCACCCTCGATCAGGCGTTTGGCGCGCTCGCGCGCCGGGTCTGCGATGGGCACCGCCGCCAGCAGCTTGCGGGTATAGGAATGCTGCGGGTTCTCGAACACCGCCTGGCGGGTTCCGATCTCGACGATCTGCCCCAGATACATGACCGCGACGCGGTGGCTGATCTTTTCGACCACCGCCATGTCATGGGTGATGAACAGGTAGGACAGCTGCTTCTGCTGCTGCAGTTCCATCAGCAGATTGACGATCTGGGCCTGGATCGACACGTCCAGCGCCGACACCGATTCATCCGCGATGATCAGCTTGGGATTGCTCGCGAGTGCGCGGGCGATGCACACCCGTTGCCGCTGTCCGCCTGAGAATTCGTGCGGATAGCGCTTGGCGTGCTGCGGCAGCAGGCCGACCTGCTCGAGCAGTTCCTGAACGCGCCGGTCGATTGCCTTGCGATCGTCCAGCAGGCTGTGGACCACAATCGGCTCGGCAATGCTGAAGCCGATGGTGTGCCGCGGATCGAGGGATGCGAACGGATCCTGGAAGATATACTGGATTTCCTGCTTGAGCTTGCGCCGGTCGGCAGGGTTCATCGAGCCCATGTCGCGACCGTTGAACCGCACCGTTCCGCTGGTCGGCTCGATCAATTGCTGCAGGGTGCGGCCGATAGTCGATTTGCCACTCCCGGACTCGCCCACCAGCGCCAAGGTCTCGCCGGGAAAGATCTCGAAGCTCACCTCTTCGACCGCATGAACCTTGTGGGTCACCCGCCCGAAGAAGGTCTTGCCGACATCGAACCGTGTGGTCAGCTTCTCGACCTCGAGGATGGGCGGCCTCGTGTAGTCCGCCGTGTCCTGGATATGCGTGTCGCCGATCTGCTTGGGCGCACCGTCCTCGATCACCATCACCGGCGTCCGCTTGGGCAGCGGCTGCCCGGTCATGCTGCCGAGGCGCGGGACGGCGGACAGGAGTGCGCGCGTATAGGGGTGCTCGGGCGCTGCGAAGATCTGGCGAACCGGCGCCTCCTCAACCTTTTCGCCTTTCCACATCACCACCACGTCGTCCGCCATTTCGGCGACCACGCCCATATCGTGCGTGATGAAGATGACGGCGGTCCCCATTTCCTGCTGAAGGTCGCGGATGATGTTGAGGATCTGCGCCTGAATTGTCACGTCGAGCGCCGTCGTCGGCTCGTCGGCGATCAGGAGTTTTGGATTGCAGGCAAGCGCCATGGCGATCATGACCCGCTGGCGCATCCCGCCCGAAAGCTGGTGCGGATACCGGTCGAGGAGGGTCGCCGCATCCGGCAGCCGGACCTTCTGCAGCAGGGCCTTTGCCCGCGACAGCGCATCCCGGGCATTGAGCCCTTCATGGAGGGTAAGCGTTTCGGCGATCTGATTGCCGATGGTAAAGACCGGATTGAGCGACGTCATCGGCTCCTGGAAGATCATCGCGATGTCGTTGCCGCGGATCGCCCTCAGCCGGTTGTCGGGGGCGGTGACGAGGTCCAGGGTTTCACCCTTGGACGGCCGAAAAATGACCTCTCCGGTGGTGATCCGGCCGCCGGTATAGTCCGTCAGGCGCATGATCGCGAGCGAGGTCACCGATTTGCCCGAGCCCGATTCGCCCACCACTGCCAGGGTCTTGCCCGGCTGAACGTCGAAACTGATGTTCTTGACGGCGCGAAAAGCGCCCTCGCCCCGGCCGAACTCGACCGACAGGGATCGAACCGACAAGAGGGGTTCGCCAACCGGTGCAAGCTTCGCGATATGATCCGACATCCGTCACCACTCAAAAAAGAGGTCCGTCCGGACGCCAATCCTGACAGTACCTGTTTGATACCTCTGCTCGAGGGCCGTGACAATCCGTGCCGTCACGTTCCACAAGCCTCATTCACCAGCCGCCGACCGATACGCGACCGGACGCTACACCCACTCGCCGCCCCGCATGAGCGGTTCGGCGGCGCCGCTGCTTGTGATTCCGTCCACATCCACCTGGCCCGAGCCGATCATCCAGTCGATATGGATCAGACTGGTATTGGCGCCTTTGGCGGCGAGTCCAGAGTCGCTGAGGGTCCCACCGTCCTTGATGCACTTGCTGTAGGCCTGCCCGAGGGCGATGTGGCTGGACGCATTCTCGTCGAATAAGGTGTTGAGGAACAGAAGGCCGCTTCGCGAAATTGGCGAAGAGTTAGGCACGAGTGCCACTTCGCCGAGCCGCCGGGACCCCTCGTCGGTTTCCAGAACCTTGCTGAGGACAGCCTCGCCCGTGCGGGCGGTGCTCTTCACAATCCTGCCCGCCTCGAAGGTCACCTGAATATCCTGGATGAGGGTCCCCTGGTAGGACAGCGGCTTGGTGCTGCTCACGTATCCATCGACCCGGTCCTTGTGAGGAGTGGTAAAAACCTCCTCGGTCGGGATATTGGCGTTGCAGATGACGCCGTTCTTGGCCTTGCTGGCCCCGCCATTCCACTCATGATCATCCGCAAGGCCAACCCGCAGATCGGTGCCGGGGCCACGAAAATGAAGCGCCGCATAGCTTTTGGCGTTCAGCAGTTGTGTCCGCTGGCGCAGGTTGGCGTTGTGCGCGTCCCAGGCGGCGATGGGGTCGTCGAGGTCGGCACGGGAGGCGGCGAAGATCGCGTCCCACAATTTTCCGACGGCCACATCCTCCGGAACGTCAGGGAACACCGCTTTGGCCCATGCGGGCGACGCGGAGGACACGATGGTCCAGTTGATGTCGAACCCGACGATCAGGTCGAGAGCGGGCCGGTAGGCCTTGGAGCGGGCCCGATTGGCGCGCGACACCTTGTCGGTGTCCTGATGAGCAAGAAGCGACGGGTCGTCGCCTAAAATGGCGAGGCGCGCGGCGCCGCTTTTATAGGCGGCGGCCATGCCGTCATACAGCCAGCCGGTCGCTTCATCGAAGGTGTCGTCCCGGGCATGCTGGAACCGCAGCAGGGTCGATTCCTCATCGGAGAACAGGGTTGTCACCAGCGACGACCCGGCTTTGTACGCATGCTCGGTGATGCGACGGACCAGCGGCAGCGCGTCGATGGGCGCCGTGATCACCACCTCCTGGCCTGGCTTGAGGCCGAGGCCCACCCGGACGGCGATTTCCGCCAGGCGGTCGAGGCGGATCGCATGGCTGGATGGGGTCGCCGGATTGCGAAACTGGTCGTTCATGGTGGATCTCTCTTGGACAAAACGATGCTGACCGAAGGCTACACGCCCGGCCCTCTTGCGCAACCCTTATCCGGTGAAAGCCGCGCTCAGGCCGGCGGCGCGCCTGCTGCATCGCCCTCGAAGGCAATCCCCTTGATGATGGCATGAACGGCGAGGCCGGGCCTGAGAGCCATTTCATGGACTGACTTGCGGGTCAGACGGGCGACAATCCGGTCTCCAGCGCAATCGACGGTCACATCGGCACTGGGCCCGGTTCCGGTGTCCACTGCAATGATCCGGCCAGGAAGGACATTTAGCGCGCTGAGGCCCGTCGGCGGCCTAATCGACAGGATCACGTCCCGCGCGCGGACGCGAATCCGCAAGGCGGCGCCGATGACACGGGCGAGGCGCGGTACCGTCAGGGTTCCGGCCCTCACCTCAAGAAGCGTCAGGTCGTAGCGATCGTCCTGGGACGCGACCCGCGCATCGACGACAGCGCCCGCCTCGGCCGCGCCGAATTGCGGAAAGAGCTTCGCATCCCGGAGCAATTCCGCGCTCGGCCCTGCTGCCGTAACGCGACCTTCCGACAGGAGAACGATCGAGGTGGACAGTCGCGCGATTTCAGCGACCGAATGCGTCACATAGACGATCGGGACGCGACCCGCGTCCCGCAGGCGTTCGATGTAGGGGTAGATCTCTGCCTTGCGCTCATCGTCGAGGGAGGCGAGCGGCTCGTCCATCAGGAGCAATTGGGGATCGGCCAGAAGCGCGCGTCCGATGGCCACCCGCTGTTTCTCGCCGCCCGAAAGTGTTGCAGGTCGGCGCTCCGTGAGATGATCGATGCCCAGCATGGCAACGACGTCGTCGAACGATGCGGCGCGCCGCTCCCGTGGCGTGAACCATCGGCCGAACAGCAGGTTCTGGCGGACGCTCAGGTGCGGAAAGAGGCGTCCCTCCTGAAACACATAGCCGATGCGTCGGCGATGGGGTGGTACCGCGATCCCTTCGTCCGCATCGAAGAGCACCTGGCCATCCACCACGATGCGGCCCTCCCGTGGCGCGAGAAGTCCACTGATCGCGTTGACCAGCGTGGTCTTGCCCGCGCCCGAACGCCCGAACAAAGCCGTCAGGTGGCCGTGCGACTCGAAGCGCGCCTGAAGCGTGAAAGCGCCCTGCTGGTGACGAATATCGACCACAAGGCTCATCTCGCGGACAGCCTCTGGCGCACCCGGCGCGCCATCCATTCGGACACGGCGAGCGCGCTTACGGAGATCAGAAGCGAGATCAATGTCAGGCGCAGGGCGCCGCTCTCCCCACCGGGGATCTGCGTGAAAGTGTAGATCGCCGAAGGGAGTGTCTGGGTTTCACCCGGAATGTTGGACACAAAGGTGATCGTGGCGCCGAATTCGCCCATGGCCTTGGCGAAGGACAGCACCATTCCGGCGAAGATACCCGGCAGGATCAGCGGCAGGGTCACGCAGACGAAGACCCAAGCCGGATTGGCTCCGAGCGTCCCCGCCGCATCCTCGAGCTTCCGGTCAACCGAATCGAGCGACAGCCTGATGGCACGCACGAGCAGAGGGAAGCCCATGATGGCGCAGGCCAAGGCCGCGCCCGTCCAGCGGAACGACAGCACAATCCCCAGATGGTCGGCCAGGAAGGCCCCAATGGGTCCTTTTCGGCCGAAACCGAGCAGCAGCAGGTAGCCGACGACGACCGGCGGAAGCACCAGCGGGAGATGCACCAGAATATCGAGCGCCTGCCGTCCCCAAAACCGCCCCCGCTCCAACGCGACCGCGATCACCAACCCGGGTAGAAGACTAACGAGCATGGCCGTGACGGCCACTTTCAGGCTGATACCAACGGCCGCCCATTCCTCGGCCGAAAGTCCTTGGATCACGAACGCGGAACCGGTTGGTTCAGCACAACGAAACCCTGCCCTTCAAAGAGTTTGCGTGCCGTGTCGGAGCGCATGAAAGCCAGAAACGCCGCGGCATCGGGATGTTTCGAGTCGGCAGTCAGGGCGGCCGGATAGATGATAGGCGGATAGGTGTTCGCCGGGAAGACCGACACAATCTTCACGTTGGGATCGGAAGCGGCATCGGTCCCGTAGACGATGCCGAAGGCAGCCTCCCCGCGCGATACGAGCAGAAGGGCGGCGCTGACGCTTTCGGCCTGCGCGACCTTGTCCTTCACCCCGTTCCACTCTCCCAGATGCTCAAGCGCCGCCTTGCCGTATTTCCCCGCCGGGACCGCATCGACATTTCCCATGGCGAGACGCCCGGACCCCAGACGCGTGGCGAGGTCCAGATTTGCCCCACCCATCGTCTCGACCGGTGAATCCTTGGGGGCGATGAGCACCAGAGTATTCCCGAGAAGATTGATGCGCTCCTGCGGCCGGATCAGGTTCCGGGACGCCGAATAATCCATCCAGTCCAGATCGGCGGAGACGAAAAGGTCGGCAGGCGCGCCTGCCTCGATCTGTTTGGCCAGAAGGTTGCTCGCCGCATAGACAAGAGTCGCGGTCTTGCCGGTCTCGCGCTCCCACGCCCGATTGACGTCGTCGAGAGCGTTCTTGAGGCTCGCCGCCGCAAAAACAACCACGCCCTTCGATTGGGCGAAGGCGGCTGTCGGGAGAACCGACAGGCACAGGAGCCCGAAGAAAGCCATGCAGACTGCCGCGCGCGTCAAATTTTTCATTCGAGGTCCAAAGCTGCCGTCGGGGCGACATCGTAGCCGATCCCCCAGTCTCATCAAGCCGCGCGGCGGCGTGGCTCGTTGTTCTTGATGAGGGCCCGGCCAAGCCGATAGGCCAAGAGGACCAAAACAATCGCCGTATAGACAAGCGGCTCGGGCGGCCAGGACTTGACCACCAGCAGGAAATGCAGCGCTGCGCCGATGGCGGCGACATAGACCAGCTTGTGCAGCCGCGCCCAGGCTTTCCCGCCCAGCCGCCGGATCGAGGCGTTGTTGGACGTCATCGCAAGGGGAACCAGGATGACGAAGGTCGCCATGCCGATCGTGATGTAGGGGCGCTTGAGGATATCGGCCAGGATCGCCTCGAAATCGAGACCCTGATCAAGGACGACGTAGGTCAGAAGATGCAGGGCCGCATAATAGAAGGAGAGAAGGCCGATGGCCCGGCGGTAGCGCAGCAGGTTGACGTTGAGCAATTGCCGCACTGGCGAAACGGCAAGGGCGGCGATCAGGAACCGCAAGGCCCACAAGCCGAGCGACTGCTCCAGATACTTCATCGGATCGGCGCCGAGGCGGTCGTTCAGGCCTTCGTAGAAAAGCCACACGGCCGGGATGAATCCGACAATGTAGACCGCGATCTTCGGGATCTGCGGAAGCTTGAACGTGGAGGCGGGTTGCGAGGCTTGCGGCCGCATCAGTAGAACTTCTTCAGGTCCATGCCGGCATAGAGCTGTGCCACCTGGTCCCCATACCCGTTGAACATCAGGGTGGGGCGGCGTTTGACGAACAGGCCGCCCTCTCCGATGCGGCGCTCAGTCGCCTGCGTCCAGCGCGGATGGTCGACCTGCGGATTGACGTTCGCGTAGAAGCCGTACTCGTCAGCCGCCTGCCGGTTCCAGGAGGTTGGGGGCTCCTTTTCCACGAAGCTGATTCGGCTGATCGACTTGATCCCCTTGAAGCCGTATTTCCACGGCACGACGAGCCGGATTGGAGCGCCATTCTGATTGGGAAGGGTCTCGCCATAGAGTCCGACTGCCAGGATCGCCAGGGGGTTCATGGCCTCGTCGAGCCGAAGGCCCTCCACATAGGGCCAGTCGAGCACCGGGAAAGCCGATTGCAGGCCGGGCATCTCCTTCGGCCGATAGGCGGTCTCGAAAGCCACGTATTTGGCGCTGCCCTGCGGCTCGACCTTCTTGATCAGATCCGCCAGGGGAAAACCCACCCACGGAATGACCATGGACCAGCCTTCCACGCACCGCATGCGATAGATGCGCTCTTCGAGCGCCGACCCCTTGATGAGGTCGTCCAGCGCGTACTCGGCCGGTTTTCCGACCAATCCATCGACCTTGACGGTCCACGGCACGGTCTTCAGCGTGTGAGCCGTCTTGGCGGGTGACGACTTGTCGACGCCATACTCGTAATAATTGTTGTAGGTGGTCACGTCCTCGCGGCTCGTCACCTTTTCGTCCGTCGAAAAGGCGCTTTTGGCCGCCTGCAGCGGCGCCGCGCTCGCGGCGCCGGGCAATCCTGCACCGAGCGCAAGGCCCGCCGCGCCTGCCATGATCTCGCGGCGGTTGAGATACACGGCGCGCGGCGTGATCTCGGACGGAAGGATGTCGGAGGGGGAGCGGATCAGCACGGCGGAACCTCGCGAATGAGAATACTCAATGGGGTACACCCGACGGCGCACCCCGGGACTTCACGTTTCCGTTAGAAACCGTCCGTGCGGATCACAGCGATGCGATGCGCAGCCCAGCGGCATCGAACAGATGCGACTGGTTGGCGACCGGCCTGAGAGCGATGGCGTCGCCCGGACGCAGGCTGACCCGTTCCCGCAGGACAACCGTCATCGGCCCTCCTTCCGCCTTGACGATCAACGTGGTGTCGAGACCGGAGGGCTCGACAACGGTGACGACAGCCGGAATGGCACCCGGGGTTCCCACCGGGGCCAGTTGCAGATGCTCCGGCCTGATCCCATAGGTGAGAGCGCTTCCCACCGCAGCAGGCGGGCGCTGGTGCAGCGGCAGGATTGTCCCACTGGGCAACGACAACCCTTCCTCCGTCATGGTTCCTTCGACGAAATTCATCGCCGGGGAGCCGATGAAACCGGCAACAAATCGGTTCGCGGGTGAATCGTAGAGGTCGAGGGGAGCGCCGATCTGCTCGACGATGCCGTCATGCATGACAACGATCTTGTCGGCCATCGTCATGGCTTCGATCTGGTCGTGCGTGACATAGACCGTGGTGGTCTTGAGGCGATGATGAAGTTCCTTGATCTCCGCCCGCATGGCTACGCGCAGCTTCGCGTCGAGGTTCGAGAGCGGTTCGTCGAACAGGAAGACCTGTGGGTCGCGGACAATGGCCCGCCCCATGGCCACCCGTTGACGCTGCCCACCCGAAAGTTGCCGAGGGTAGCGGTCGAGGAGCGGCGTCAAGCCGAGGGAAGCCGCGGCCGCCCCCACGCGCGTCGCCTGCTCGGCCTTTGAGGTTCCCTTGAGCCTGAGCGAGAAGCCCATATTCTCGGCCACCGTCATGTGCGGATAAAGGGCGTAGCTCTGAAACACCATCGCGATGTCGCGGTCCTTGGGCGGGACGTCGTTGATCAGGCGATCACCGATCCGGATTTCCCCCGACGTGACATCTTCCAGCCCTGCAATCATCCGCAGCAGCGTGGATTTTCCGCAACCCGATGGCCCGACCAGAATGACGAACTCGCCATCGGCAATATCGACATCGACGCCTTTGATAATCGACACCGGTCCGAAGGATTTCCGGATGTCGCGGATCGAGACAGTGGCCATTTCGTTCTCCGTCCCCCGGCAAGCGGGTGCGTGTATCAGGAAGCGTCTGGGCGCGGGTCTTCTGCCCAAGGCGCTGCCGCGAGGGCGAACTTTCGGGTGATCTCAAGCGGATTGGTGATGGCGGTCCCCACCACGACCGCATGGGCGCCGCGCCGAAAGGCCTCCGCCACGAGGTCAGGCGTGTCGAAGCGACCCTCCGCAACGACCGGCCCGTCGATGGCGGCAACCAGCGCCGACAAGAGGTCCAAATCGGGACCGCTTGACATCTGCGCGGCCGTCTCGGCGGTGTAGCCCGCGAGCGTCGTTGCCACGTAGGTCGCACCGGCCGCATGGGCGAAAAGCCCCTCCGCCACGCTCGATACATCGGCGAAGACCTCGCGATGAAGCTCGTGACGGATTCGGCCGATCAAGCGGTCCACATCATCGCCGTCGCGCGGGCGGCGGGTAGCGTCAACGCCGACAATATCGGCGCCGGCCTGCGCAATGCGGGCGGCAGATGCGAAGTGAGGCGTGATATAAACGGGAAAGCGGTCGTCCCAGATCTTGTCGATGCCGATGATGGGGTGCGTGCTGATGGCGCGGATGGCGGCGACATCCTCGGCGCCATTGGCCCGGAAGCCCGCCGCTCCTCCGGCATTGACGGCGCGCGCCATCGCCGACATGAAAATCGGGCCGTGGAGGGGATTGTCGGCTCTCGCCTGACAGGAGACGATCAGAGCCCCCTTGTGGATCAGCATGCCACGTCTCCTACTTGACGGCGCCCGCCGTCATGCCCTGAATGAACTGGCGCGACAACGCGATATAGAGAAGCGTGATCGGCGCCGCCGCAATCGTGAGACCGGCGAACAACATGCCCCAATCGGTCGTGTACTCGCCCATGAAGGTCGTCAGTCCCTGCGGCAGCGTCTTGTAAGAATCAGTCTGGATAAAGACGAGCGGGAAAAAGAAATCGTTCCAGATCGGCACCGCGTTCTGGATGGCGGCGATCGCCATCGGCGGAAGCGCGAGCGGAAGCATGACCGACCACATGATCCGCGGCTCGGATGCGCCATCCATGCGGGCTGCATCCTCCAGTTCGGTCGGCAGCGAGCGCAGGAACCCCGCCATGATGAAGACCGCCGATGGCAGGCCGATGGCCGTGTAGGTGACGATCAGGCTCCAGCGGCTGTCGAGAAGGTGGAGATCACGCAGCAGGATGAAGAGCGGAATGACCGCAAGCTTCAGGGGCAGCATCAGGCCCGCGAGGAAGAACAGCAGGATGAAGGTGTTTGTGCGCGACTCGTAGCGCGCGATGGCATAGCCCGCCATCGTGCCAAGCACCAGAATGAGAACGATCGACGTGCCGGTGACGAGGATCGAATTCATGAAATACGTGGGCATGGATGTCTCGCCGAGAACCCGCGAGAAGTTCTGCACCTGCGTGAAATCCGGAACGGCGAACGGATGATCGAAGATCTGCGCGGTCGTCTTGAAGGCCGAGAAGACCATCACGACGACCGGATAGAGCATGATGAACGAGTTCATGATCAGGATGATCTGAACAAGAAATCCGAACGAGATGGCACGGGACATGGTCGTTTCGCGCGAGAGTGTCAAAACTGGATCTCCCGTCGACGCAGCCAAAGCGTGAGCATCGAGGCGAACACCACGATGAACAGGAAGATCAAGGTGGCCAGCGCCGAACCTTGGCCGAAATTCTGGATGCTGGCGCTCTGGTTGCCGAACGCCGTGCGATAGAAGACCAGGCCCAGCACATCGGTGTTCCCGTAGGGCGATCCGTCGAGGCCCGCCATCACATAGGGAATCTCGAACCAGTTAAACGCGCCGATGAACAGCAGCGTGAAGAGAATGGTGGTGCTGGGGGCGACCAGAGGCCAGATGATGGTCTTGAGAAGCTGCCACTCGCTTGTGCCGTCGAGACGCGCGGCCTCGATGATATCGGAGGGGATCCGCTGCATCCCCGCGAGGTAGACGAGGGTGGGAAAGCCGATGAAGTGCCAGGCATTGGCGAGGATCAGCGCGCCCAAAGCCGTGGCCGAGTCGCCGAGCCAGGGTCTGGCAAGGAAGTCGAGGCCGACCGCCAGAAGCGCCTGGTTCACGAGGCCGAAATTCGGGTTGAGGAACAGCTTCCAGAGAAAGCCCACGATGATCGTGGACAGGACGACCGGCACGAAAACCGCGACCCGGTGAAAGCGAAAGCCGAAGGGCTCCTTGTAGAGCAGCCAGGCAAGGAGGAAGCCGCCGCCGTTCTGGATGATCATCAGGGCGATGAGGGTCTGGACGTTGTGCGAGAACGCGTTCCACACCACCGGCGCCATGGTGGCGCCGAAGAGTACCTCACGGAAATTCGCCAGGCCCACGAACTCGCCGCGCGCGAGACCGCGCCACTCGTAGAACGCATAGGCGAACGCCGAGAGGATCGGGTAGACCACGAACAGCGACATGAAGACGATCGGCGGGAGGACAAGAAAGGCCACCCAGCTGCGGTGCTTCAGCGTGCGTGCCTGCTTCGGTGAGACGGGCATGGCCGGACCTTGAAAGAGAGAGCGGCGGGCCCGGGGCCCGCCGCCGTGATCGACAACTTACTTCTGGAACGGCTTGTAGTAGGTGGCGATACCCTTGTTGATCTCTGCCGCCGCCTGTTCGGGCGTCTGCTGCCCGGCGAGCAGCTTCTGCACGTTGGACTGCAGCAGCACCGAACCGCTCGGCTCCTGATAGCGGAAGCGTACGAGCATGAGATACGACATGGAATTGTCGGCGAGCTTGGCCACGTCCTGGGTCAGGGGATCTTCGATCTTGATGCCCTTGATGGGAGACAGGTTCTTCAACGCGTTGGTGAACGTCGTCCCGTATTCCGGCGTGGCCAGGAAGCGGACGAATTTCAGCGCCGCATCCTTCTTTTCCGACTTGGCGTTCACCGCATAGCCACCATCGTAGTAGCGAGCGATCAGGCGCTCGTCGCCAGCTTTTCCGACGGGCGATGCGAAGACGCCGAGGTCGAGACCCGGGTTCTGCGCCTTGAAGTTGGCGACCTCGAACGATCCGCCCGCGAACATCGCCGCGCGTCCTGCTGCGAAGAGTTGCTGCGAGGATGCATAATCCACGCCGATGAAGTTGGGCGAGAAATACTGGCTGATGTCTTTCAGCTTGGACAACGCGTTGACATAGCGCGGATCGGTGAAGTTCGCCTTGCCGGACGCGATATCCTCCTCGAATTGCTTGCCGAGCATCGAAGACAAAAGGGCCGCAACGATCGTCTCGTTCTGCCATGCGGTCGCGGTACCGTTGGCGAAGGGCGTGATGTTTTTCGCCTTCAGGGCCTGGCTCGCCGCGATCAACTCATCCCAGGTCTCCGGCGGCTTCAGCCCGGCATCGGCGAAGATCTTCTTGTTGTAAATCACAAGCATGGTCTGGGTCGCGAAGGGGACCGCATAGACCTTGCCATCAGAACGCAGGGTTTCGGCCGCCAGCGCGGCCTCGGGGAAGTTCGCCAGCTCGGGCACGTTCTGCTTGTCGAGGGCCAGCAGGTATCCGGGCGTCGCGATGGTCTCGAGATTGCCGTAGGCGCGCACCTGGATCACGTCCGGCCCCCGGCCCGCAGCCAGCGCCGTCGACAGGATCGTCTGGTAGTTCTCGGGCGCATAGGTCTCGAACTTGACCGAGATCTCAGGCTCCTTCTCCTGAAACTTCTTGATCATGTCGGTGTAGAAGGCACGGTCTTCCTGCCGCCAGCTCCAGAATGTGAGGTCGGTCTTGGCCATCGCGGCACCGGCCGAGAGAAGATAGCCGCCCATGGCAGCGCCCATCATCATCCGTCGCGTCAGTTTCATTGTCAGCTCCCTCATTGTTGTAATCTCCTCCTCCGCACCGGACAGAAAGGCTCTGGCCTTGCCAACCGGAATCTCAAGCTTCTTCCACCGCCAGTACAAGAACAGTGGCATCGTCGTGGGTTTTAACACGCGGATAGGCGCCCGCCACGGGGTCGCGGCGCTCGAGGGCGCGCAACCGCTCCATCAGCTCAGACGCGTGACCAGCGGCCAGTGCCTCATGCAGTTCGGCATCCGTATAGGCCCCAAAAACATCCACGAGCCGCATGAACCCGTCGGTGGCAAGAACCACCGCCTGACCCGGCTCGATTTCGGTTTCGAACACCAGTTCGTTTCCGGCCCAAGGGCGTTCCGGCTGCACGACCCAATATCCATTCGGGCGGTTAAGCTGTTGCCTGTTTTCACGAATCTGACGCCTGACCACGTCCGAGGCCTCGCCGGATTCTAACCGTCGTTCAGACGCGAGGGCCGCCAGGGTGCGCCTCTCGAATGGCTTGGCGCGCTCGTCCGTCCAGCGAACGACGCCCTCTTCGCTTGGCACGAGACCCACCACATCGCCCAGAAAGGCGCCGGATAGGCGAAGGCCGGCGGGTCCGCTGTGGACTCTCACGAGCCCGAGGCAGGCAGCCGGACCGAGATCCCCAGAGGGGACCGGAGGCTTGAAGGGCAGGAAGGCGTCCGCAACGGCACTCTCGAGCGCGGGCATCAGCGCCTCCGCTGAGCAGAAATGCGGCGCGAGATTATGAAGAGTCTGGTCGATCTGTGCAGCAAGCCATGCGGCGTCACTCGCGCCCGGGGTCAACCGCCCGCTGGACACGCCCGTGGCACCGTCGATGATCCAGCCCCACCCGACACGGGATCCCGCGCCGTCCTCGTTGACGAGGATTCCCGGGCCCGATCGCCGGTCGATAAGCCGGAAACGTTGAAGAGAACCAGTTTCGCTCACGCTTCACTGGTCTCATATTGGTCGCACTCTGTCCATAGTGGTCTTACGCGCTGTCCAACACGTTTTGCGCGACCGGTAGCGCGGTCAGGGGCAAATGCTGGTCAATGCTGGGTGTCGACGGTGCTCGACATCTTGTCCACATAGGCGATCCCGATGGCGGACAGGATGAACACGGTATGGATGACCGTCTGCAGGATGATTCCGGTCTCAGTATAGTTTGTCTTGTCGGCGATCCCGATGTTGCCAGCCTCGATGAAAGTCCGCAGGAGGTGAATCGACGAGATGCCGATAATCGCCATGGCGAGTTTGATCTTCAGCACGCTGGCGTTCACGTGGCCGAGCCATTCGGGCTGGTCGGGATGCCCATTCAACTGGAGACGGGACACGAACGTCTCGTAACCGCCGATGATCACCATCATGAGCAGGTTCGAGATCATCACGACGTCGATCAGGCCGAGAACGAGCAGCATGATCTGCTGCTCCGAGAAATTCACCGCATGGGTTACCAGATGCCACAGTTCCTTGAGGAACAGGAACACGTACACGCCCTGCGCCACGATGAGACCAAGGTAGAGAGGCAGTTGCAGCCAGCGCGAGCTGAAGATGAGGGCGGGGAGAGGCCTCAGTGGAAATGGCGGCGAGACGGTGGTCGATTTCTGAGGCTGTGACATGCGGAGGTCGGTTTCCAATCCATCGGGCGACGATGCTGGGTCATCGCACACCCGGCACGCCGCTTGTCAGATGGGAGAGGACCCGTCTGGTCACAAGGTTCGATACGCAGCAAAGTGCGACAAGATTTGCGAAATATGTTATGGTATTACTAAGCCGAATGCGCAGCCGTCGAGAGACAAATCTGCCATCCGTTTGATTGCTGTTCAGGTCGCCAGCGCTATCTTGGCTGTGCAACTCAGTTTGCACGGAGCACAGCGATGAAAATTCTCGGCGTGGCATTGATGATGAGCCTCATAGCGGGTTCCGCGTTTGCAGCGGATTCATGCAAATCACTGGCGACCGAAAAGAAGCTCGCGGGCGCTGCCCTCAACAGTTTCATGACGAAGTGCGAGCGCGACATGAAAGCGTCCTGTGACATGCAGGCCGGCGAACGCAAGATCTTCGGTGCGGCCAAGACAAGCTTCACCACGAAATGCGTCAAGGATTCGATCGGGATGTAGTCCCACGACGCGTTCTGTCAGGTCACCCGGCGGTTCAACGCCCGGCCGCTTCGTTGAGTGCACTGGATAAGGCCTCTACAAGGCGGTCGTGCGGACTTCCCAGGCGACGCAGCAGACCGACCTCGCGGCTGTATCGGGCATCCGCGATCGGCAGCTTGCGAATGCCGTCCGCTTCGTGAATTCCCCAATCGGGCAGCAGGGCGACGCCGAGGCCGCTCTCGACGAGCATGACGATGGCCTCCAAGGCATCCAGTTCGACGAGGTCGGGAATCTCGATCCGCCGATCCCGCAGGTAGCTGGAAACGAATCGTCCGGTCCATGCCTTCCGGTCGACGCGGATGAACGGGTCGGAGCGCAGGATCGTGTCGACACTCGTGCGCGCGTCGCCGGCTCGCGAGACGAGCACCAGAGGCTCCCGTCGCAGCTTTTGCCAGACAAGACTTTTCGGCATCGCGTAGGGCGGACGAACGATCAGGGCACAGTCAAGCTCCCGACGTTCGACCAGGTCATACAGATGGGCGGACGTGCCCGGGACCGCTTTGAGCTCGACGCTGTCGAAATGCTGCGACATCCGTCCGAACGCCACCGGGAAGAGGCTGATCATGGCCGTTGAAATCGCCCCGACCTTCAACACGCCCTGCAGACGGTCCAACTGAGCGACCTGGCGCAGATCGTCGATCCGCACGAGAATATCGCGCGCGGGTCCGACGAGGGCGAGGGCCTCGGGGGTAAGGCTCACGCTTCGGCCCGCCCGGACGATGAGGCGCGCGCCGAGGTCCTCCTCCAGGACTTTGACCTGGTCGCGGACGGCGGACGCGGTCAACCCGAGATGGCGCGCGGCCGCCGCAAACGAGCCGGTTTCGGCAAGGACGCAGAACGTCCGCAGGAAGCGGGAATTCATGTCGGGTTTTTCCGTCGTTAGAAGGGGACAAAAGCAGCCTTTTTCTTTCGATGCAAACCTGTCATGAGCACTACTGGTGACAACGATGAGAGAACGAATGCCGCTCAGCCATGCCTCTGATGGTGTTTACGCCATCGCTCCGACCCCTTTTCACGACGATGGCCGCATCGACGAGGTCTCCCTCGATCGCATGACGGACTTTTATGTCGATGCCGGCTGCACCGGTATCACGGTGCTGGGCATCATGGGCGAGGCGCCCAAGCTGGACGCGCAGGAAGCGCTGAGCATCGCCACACGCATGATCAAGCGGGCGACCTCGATACCGATCGTGGTGGGCGTATCCTCCCCCGGCTTCGCGGCCATGCGCGCGCTCACCCATCATGTGATGGATCAGGGCGCTGCCGGGGTGATGATCGCGCCGCCACCGACCCTGCGGACTGACGATCAGATCATCGGCTACTTCCGCCAGGCCGTGGCGGCGATCGGGACCGACGTCCCTTGGGTCCTCCAGGATTATCCGCTAACCCTGAGCGTCGTGATGACCCCCAACGTGATCCGGCGGATCATCGAGGAGAACCCGTCCTGCGTGATGCTGAAGCACGAGGATTGGCCGGGCCTGGAGAAAATCACCACCCTCCGCAAGTTCCAGAGCGAAGGGCAGATGCGTCCGATTTCGATCCTGACCGGAAACGGCGCCTTGTTCCTCGATTTCGAGATGGAGCGCGGGGCCGACGGCGCCATGACGGGCTACGCCTTCCCGGACATGCTGGTCGACGTGGTCAAGCTGTCCAAGGACGGTGAGCGCGACGCCGCGCACGATCTCTATGATGCCCACCTGCCGCTGATCCGCTACGAGCAGCAGCAGGGCGTGGGCCTGGCTGTGCGCAAATACGTCATGAAGCGCCGTGGAATCTTGGCCAGCGACGCCCAGCGGGCCCCGAGCCTTGGTATCACCCCACAGGCCATCCAAGAGGTAGAATACCTTCTGTCGCGGGTTGGCCGGACCGACAAGCGGGCCCTTATCGGCCGCTGAGCCTGTTTTCGCCATCGGCCGGCAGTTTGCTGGCCGATGGCCCGACACTTCGTCGCACTCCCCTGCCCTGGCCAACCCCTTGCCGCGACGGCGTAGCACCTCTATATCGCCCTTATCATTAGGGTGCTATCTATATGACCACTACACGTATCGCCTCGTCGGCGGATGCGAGGGCGCTGTTTATTGACGAGCTCACCAAGGTCAGCCGGAAATTGCGGACCCTGTTCGACGCCCGCGTGCGGCGCATCGGCCTGACCCTGTCACGCGCCCGCTGCCTGCGACACCTCATGCAGGCTGATCGCATGACACAGACCGAGCTGGCGGATGCTCTCGAAATCGAAAATCCCACGCTCGTGCGCCTGCTCGACGGCCTGGAGAAACAGAACCTGATCGAGCGCTGCCCGGTCGACGGGGACAGGCGGGCGAAACACATCGCGCTCACCGCTTTCGGCCGCGCCCAGGCTGAAGAGATCACCCGGATTGCGGGCGAAGTCCGCGTCGAAATCTTGCGTGACCTTTCCGAAGCAGACCTGCTCGCAAGCATCGAGGTGTTCCGCCATATCGGCGAGACTATCGAAGCCTGCCGCGCGGACATCCCCTCGTGAGCGCCTCCGCCCAACCGGCTCCTGCGCAGGCTGCGGTCGCACCGGTCCCGATGTCGCCGCTCCGGGCGGGCTGCTACATGCTCGCTGCTGTCCTGCTGGCCCTGACCCAGGGACTTGGCATGAACTTGATCTCGGCGAACCTGCCGCAGATCCAGGGAAGCCTCGGCGCCACCACCACCGAAGCGACATGGCTCGTGGCCGTCTACATGGCTCCGAACGTGAGCCTGTCGCTGATGCTGATCAAGATCAGAACGCAGTTCGGCCTGCGTAACTTCGCCGAGATCGGCATCCTGGCCTTCGTCATGGTCGCGTTCATGCATCTCTTCGTGAACGATCTGCAATCGGCTCTCATCGTCCGCTTTTTTAGCGGCATTGCGGCGGCGCCGTTGTCGAGCCTTGGCTTTCTCTACATGCTGGAGCCGTTCCCCCCGGCGAAGAAGATGAATGTCGGCCTTTGCCTTGCCCTGACGAACATCTCGCTCGGCGCGCCGATCGCCCGCCTGATCTCCCCGGCCCTCCTCGACATTGCCCAGTGGCATGGCCTTTATCTGATGGAGATCGCAATCGCCCTGATGGCTTTTGGCGCCGTCTATCTGCTGCCGCTGTCGCCCCAGCCGCGCGCGAAAGTGATTCACTGGCTCGACATCGTCAGTTATCTCTTCATCGCAGTAGGCTTTGGCCTCGTCGCAGCGACGCTTGTGCTGGGTCGTCTGTATTGGTGGACGGAGGCACCGTGGCTTGGCGAGATGCTGGCCGTCGCCGTCGTGTCGCTGACATGCGCGGCGGTCATCGAACTCAACCGCAAAAGCCCGCTTCTCGATATTCGTTGGCTCGCCAGCCGCGAGGTGCTGCATTTCACCGCCGCCCTTCTCATCTTTCGCATCGTGCTGTCCGAGCAGACGAGCGGAGCCTATGGGTTCTTTCAGATTCTCGGATTGCAGAACGAGCAGTTATCCGTCCTCACCTGGGTGATCCTCGCCGCGACGATTGTGGGCGGTATCGCCTGTGCGGCCATTATCAAGCCGGGACGAGAGCCTGCCATTCATATGGTGGCCCTGTCGATGCTGATCGTCGGCGCTCTTCTCGACAGCCGCGCCACGAACCTCACCCGACCCGCACAGATGTATGTGAGCCAGGGAATGATTGCCTTCGCCGGAGCGCTGTTCCTGCCTCCCGCCATGGCCTCAGGCCTCACCTCGGCCCTGAAAAAGGGTCCGCAATACATCTTGAGTTTTATCATCGTGTTTCTGACGACGCAGAGCATCGGCGGCGTCTTCGGCTCGGCCATCGTCGGGACTTTCGTCACGTGGCGCGAGAAAATCCACTCGCATGCGCTTGTCGAGCATATCGCGCTGACCGATCCCGTCGTGGCGCGACAGGTCAGCCAACTGGCGGGCGCCTATGGCCGCATCATCACGGACAAGACTGTGCTCGATGCCGAGGGCCTTGCGCTTCTCGCCCAGCAGGCGACCCGCGAAGCCAACGTCCTTGCCTACAATGACGCCTTCACGCTGATCGCCGTGATCGGCGCGATCGCCCTCGCTGCCCTGATTGCCCACGTGACATTCGGCGCTTTCGCCAAGCGCATGTCGTCTTCACCCCACCCTGCTGTTTCATAAGTCCAGCTGACCATCATGCCCAAATTCTTCAGATCGACCGCCACCCTCATCGCCTGCCTGTTTGGTCTGGGCGGCCTCACGCTCGTTCTTTACGCGTGGCGATTGCCGCCTTTCACCAGTGCGGTTGAAACGACGGAGAATGCCTATGTGCGCGGGCAAGTCGTCGTGATCAGCCCCCAGCTTGCGGGCTATGTGGTGTCTGTTCCGGTGCAGGATTACCAGGCAGTGAAAGCGGGCCAGTTGTTGGTGCAGATTGACGACCGGATCTTCGAGCAGAAACTGCAGCAGGCGAAGGCAACGCTGGCGGGCCAGAGGGCGGCACTCGCCAATTCCGAGCAGAAGCGCCGGTCCGATGAGGCGCGCATCGCATCAAGCCAGGCGCAGGTCGACAGTGCGCATGCGGCACTCACGGCTGCGCAGGCCAACTGGAGTCGGATCGAACCTCTCCTTGAGCGCGGTGTCTCGCTCAGAGCCAGGCCGATGTAAGCCGGTCGGCGCGCGATCAGGCGACCGCGGCGGTCAGTCAGGCGGAAGCCGCGCTGGAGGTTTCGCGCCAGGATCTTGCGGCGACGATCGTCAGCCGCCAGTCGCTGGAGGCAGCCGTGGCAGGCGCCGAAGCCGCGGTTCATCTGGCCGAAATCGATCTCCAGAACACGCGGATTGTCGCGCCGGAGGACGGCCGGCTCGGCGAAGTCGGCGCGCGTCTCGGTCAATATGTGTCGGCCGGCACGCAGTTGCTCGCGCTCGTACCCAAGCGGTTCTGGGTCGTGGCGAACTTCAAGGAGACACAGCTCTCCGGGATGAAAGTCGGTCAGCCAGCGACCTTCGTCGTCGACGCCCTCCCCGACGAAAAGCTCCATGGCCGCGTCGAGCGCTTCTCCCCCGCGACCGGATCGGAGTTCAGCGTGCTGAAGGCGGACAACGCCACCGGCAATTTCACGAAAGTCGCTCAGCGGCTGCCGGTACGTATCGCCATCGATGACGGGCAGGATCTCGCAAACCGCCTTGCCCCGGGCATGTCCGTTGTGGTGAGCATCGACACGCGGGCCAAGCCGGGCCAGCGCACGGCGGCCCAGTGAAGGGGCCTAACGCCGGAACCTTTGGAAGATGTAGTAGCCTTGGGCGCGGATCGCCTCGGCAACCGCTACGTCGCCGAACCCGCCCTCGGCCAGTCGTTTCCCGTCAATCCTGCCGGTGAACTCCCAGACGGGCGCCTCGAGAAAGACCGGCACTGGCCGCTCTTCCGGGACAGCGCAGCGGATATCCGGCGCGTCGCGGCGGCAGAAGACATTGAAGGCGTGAGGGGTGTTGTCGATCATGGGCCAGAACTCCAGGCGACTGGGACCGCCCGGGCAGACCGTCCCGCGACAGCCCGATAGCTCTCAGAATCCCTCCGCCGCATAGGGCGGACGGGGGATCGCCTGATGGGCGGCCCGGAGAGCGGAAGACCAGCGGTCGCGGAGATCACGGAAATAGGGCTCGTCCTCTTCAATACGATATCGGATGTCCGCCCTAAGCGTGTCGCGCTTGGCGACCACGATGTCGATCGGCAATCCGACTCCAAGATTGGACTTCAACGTGGAGTCCATGGAGATGAGCCCGAGTTTTAGCGCCTCGACCAGCGCAGTGTCGTGCGAAATGGCACGATCGAGGATCGGCTTGCCATATTTAGGCTCCCCGATCTGCAGAAACGGCGTGTCCTCGGTCGCCTCGATGGCATTCCCGGCCGAATAAATCTGAAAAAGGCGCATCTCGCCCTCTGCAATCTGGCCGCCAAGCAGGATCGTCACGTCGAACGACATGTGGCGGAGTTCCATGTCGGCCCCGTCCGTCCCATAGACTTGGCGGATCGCCCGCCCGACGAGCCTGGCTGCCCTCACCATGGTGGGCACGGTCAGAAGTGTCTCGATCTCCTGCGTCTGCGGATCCTCAATTCCCTCGGACAGAACAGACAGCACAGATTGGCTGATCGACAAATTGCCCGCCGTCGACAGCGTAATGACCCGCTCGCCCGGAACCTCGAAGATGTGAAGCTTGCGGAAAATCGCGATGTTGTCGACGCCCGCATTGGTGCGGGTGTCGGCGATCATGACGAGCCCTTCCCGGACGAGAATTCCGACGCAATAGGTCATGGGAGTCGCTCCAGACGATCGTTGAACGCGTTGCCGTTGGGGCATGTCTATGCCTGAGATTGCTGGCCTGCGCTTTCAATCCTCAGGGAGACATCGAGCGCTTCACGAGAGATCCCGTAATAGCTGCCTCTGACGGGAGCCGCATCAAGATAATCGAGCCCGGTGGCGAGACGGACATAGTGCTGGGTCGCGCAGACGCCGTTGGTGGGATCGAAGCTGACCCAACCGAGATCCTCGATATAGGCCTCGGCCCAAGCGTGACCGGCATCCTGCTGTTCCTGGTCAGCCTTGTGCAGGTATCCCGACACGTACCGGGCCGGCATGCCCGCGTGCCGAGCGGCCGCGAGAAAAATGTGGGTGAAGTCCTGGCAAACCCCGTGCCCGGCAGCAAAGGCCTCGCCGGCGGATGTGGTGGCGGTGGTGGCGCCGGTGTCAAACGTCAGCCGGTCGAGGAGCGCACCCATCAGCACGTGCCCCTTTTCGAGGGGAGAGGCGAGATGCCCGATCGCCGAGTCGGCAAAATCCCGCATGGCAGAGTCGATTTCGGTCAGGGCCGTGCCGCGCAGGTAGAACTTCTCGGGAAAACGCTCGGGCGCACCTCGGACGATGCCATCGAGCTCGGTCGTCACGACTTCGCCCACGACTTTCAGTCCGATGTGATCGATTGGCCCCGACGCGTAGAGGCTGTGCATGACGTTGCCATACCAATCCTCGCGCCTGATCAGCCGTCCGCCGCAATCGGTCTCGATGGACCAGGAGATGACCCGCTGCCCGTCATGCCCCCGCGGAGTGAGCCGGAGCAGCTGCATCGCCGCGTTGACGGGCTCGCTGTAGGTGTAAGTCGTGTCGTGAGAGATCCGGATACGCATGGATCAACAGAGATACTGGCTGGTGATCGAATGACCCAGCCGGTTGTTCTCATCAATGAAGTCCTGCAGGAATTCGTGCAGGCCGTCCTGGAAGATATCGTCGATCGTCCGGTTCGTCAGGCGCGCGTGGGCGGAGCGCGCGAGCTTCTGAGACGGCCCCGTTGTCCCGTAGCGATGCGCGATGTCGTCGAGATGGCTGGACAGGGCCGCATAGCAGGCTGCAAGCGAGCGAGGCATTTCCTGCCTGAGAATGAGAAGATCCGCCACCAACCAGGGCCTCAGGTTCTGGTGATAGACCCACTGATAGCTCACCAGCGCCGAGACCGACCGGAGAATGGCCGCCCACTGATAATAGTCGATCCCGCCGCCGACTTCGGCGTCTTTCGGAAGCAGCACATGATACTTCACGTCGAGCACGCGCGCCGTGTTGTCCGCACGCTCCACATAGACTCCAAGACGCGAGAACCAATACGCATCGTTGCGCAGCATGGTGCGCATGGCAGAGCCGTCGTAACGCAGTGAGGTTTCCTTCACGAGATTGAGAAACCGGGGGAGATCCTGCACGCGGATCTTCTGGACGTTCAGCCGCCGCAAATCCAGCCAGGCGGAGTTGATGGCTTCCCACATTTCCGACGTCAGGGCGCCGCGCACCGAGCGCGCATTCTGACGCGCCGTGTCGAAGCAGCATTGGATACTCGACGGATTGGCTTCCGAGAATGCCAGGAACTCGATGACCCGTTCAGGCGTCACCTCGTCGTAGACTTCCTTGAATTCCTCCATGGCGCCCGCTGTGATCAGGGCGGATTCCCATTCGTTGCTGTCAACGCCGTTGTAGGACAGCGGCATCGACGCCATGCGATAGGCAACGTCGAGCACGCGCGCGAGATTCTCCGCGCGCTCCACGTAGCGCGAAAGCCAGTAGAGACTGTCTGCATCACGGCTCAGCACGCATCTGCTCCCGATTGGTCGCCGTTCATTCGCTCAAGACCCACGTATCTTTCGTGCCCCCACCCTGACTGGAGTTCACGACGAGAGAACCTTCCTTCAGCGCCACACGGGTCAAGCCCCCCGGCACCATCCTCACGCCATCGCGGCCGGTCAGGACGAACGGCCGCAGATCCACGTGGCGGGGTGCGAGGCCGCTTTGGGTGAAGACGGGACTCGTCGACAGAGCCAGTGTGGGCTGCGCGACGTAATTGTCCGGATTGGCGCGGATCAGGCCGCGGAAATGCTCGCACATCTCTGTTGTGGAATGAGGACCCACCAGCATGCCGTATCCACCCGACCCGTTGACCTGCTTGACCACCAGCTCGTGCAGGTTGTCCAAAACGTAGGACATCGACTCGCGCTCGCGGCAGCGCCATGTGGGCACGTTTTTCAGGATCGGTTCTTCGCCCATGTAGAAGCGTACGATGTCCGGCACATAGCTATAGATGGCCTTGTCGTCGGCGACGCCCGTGCCGGGAGCGTTTGCAATCGTCACATTGCCCGCGCGGTAGGCCGCAATGAGGCCAGGAACGCCGAGCGCCGAATCCGGCCTGAACACCAGCGGATCGAGGAAGTCGTCGTCGAGCCGGCTGTAAATCACGTCGACGCGCTTGGGCCCTTCGGTGGTGCGCATATAGACCACCTCGTCGCGCACGACGAGGTCGCGCCCCTCGACCAGTTCCACACCCATCCGGTCCGCCAGAAAGCTGTGCTCGTAATACGCGCTGTTGTAGGAACCGGGGGTCAGGAGCACCACCACGGGATCGGATGCGCTGCGCTCCGGCGCCACCGATTTCAGTGTCGCGAACAACTCGTCGACGTAGTTCTCGATCGGGCGAATGCGCTGCATCGCCATGAGGTCGGGAAACAGACGCAGCATCACCTCCCGGTTCTCCAGCATGTAGGAGACACCAGACGGGGTACGGAGGTTATCTTCGAGAACGTAAAAGTCCTGGTCGTCGACGCGCACCACGTCGATCCCCGCGACCTGAACGTAAATGCCGCCGCTGACCGCAAGGCCGTTCATCTGGGGCCGGTAATGGGGGTTCTGGAAGATGAGGTCCGGCGGCACGATGCCCGCGCGCAGGATCTCACGGGCGCCATAGATGTCCTTCAGGAACAGGTTGAGCGCCCTTGCCCGCTGCTCCAGCCCCCGTGACAGGTGCGCCCATTCGGGGCCGGACATGATGCGGGGGATGATGTCAAAGGGGATCAGCCGCTCCTCGGCCTCGGCATTGCCATAGACCGCGAACGTGATTCCAACCTTGCGGAACAGAAGCTCGGCCTCATCGCGCCGATGCTCGAGCAACTGTGGCGGGGCGGAACGCAACCAGCCTTCAAGCACGCGGTAGGCTTCCCGGGTCATCCCGTCGCTGCCGCTCATCTCATCGAATATGGATCTCGACGTCACCGTGTGGCCGTTCGCCTCCCGCGCTCTGTGAAATGAGCGTCTGACGACTAGGGTAGAGGGACAGATCGGGTCAGCACAAGCGAAATCCCGTCTGCCTCAGAGGCAGGCGATGATCACAAAAGAGTCATGTGATGATGAAACGGGCGACCTCCGGTCCTTCGGTCGCCGGGTGCAGGCCACTTTGAGCCCGAGGGCCTATTTCCAGAGGCCGAACTCTTCCCACTGTTCTTCAGGGATCTCGTTGCCGACGGTGTACGTCACCGAGACGGCGCTCCTGTCATCCTCGGTGAGCGTGCATGCAAACTGAAGCTGATACCACCGGCCCTTGTCGCGAACGGCCCCGCCGCTTCCGGTCACCACATGGTTCTCGATCTCGGGCATATCCATGGCGTCGACCACCACCCGGTTGACCGTCTTGTAGGCGGGCTCTCGCCGCAAAGCTTCGCCTGCCTTGATTCCGCAAACCTCCATCATGCGTGTCATCGGCTCAAGGCGATCGAGGGCCTTGTCGGATCGATGACTGGCAGCTTGGGCGGGGACAAGGGAAAGGACGAGGAAGGCCGGGATGGTCAAGGACCGAAAGGCGATCGGCAAGCGAAGACTCCGTGGTCGGATGGCGAGCGTGCTGGGATCATCCCCAACCGTGGCTACATCAAGGCCATCAGGGCCAAGGCGACGCGGTTGCAAGCTTGACCATTTCGAGCAGCCTTTTTCCCAGCGGCCCGGGCGGCTGGTCGATGTGCCACATGGCTCCGAACGTCCAGCGGGCATCGATCCGCAGGTCGCTGCAATCCAGCCGGACAACCCGGCCGCATGCGAGGTCTTCGGCGAAGAACGCCTCCGTTCCAAAACTCCACCCGACTCCTGACAGGATCAGGTGCCGCAGGATCAGCAGGTCGCTGACGGTCCAGACATCGGTACCGAAGACGCGGCTCATGCGCTCCGTGTCGACGTTGGGAGAGCCCACGTAATAGAGCTGTCTGTGGCGGGATAACTCGGTCAGCGAAAACGGCTCGTTCAGTTGTGCGAGGGGATGGTCTGGAACCGCCACGAGGATGAGTTCGATGGCAGCCAGCGCCTGCCTTTCAACATCGGGCGGCACGTCGCGCAGCGGCGCCAGGCACAGGTCGAGCGTGCCGGATTTCAGGTCGTCCCAGAGGCGGTTCAGCGAACTGGCGAAAATCTGCACCTGCACATGTGGATGGGCGGCGCCAAACGCATTGAGTGCGGTGATCAGGGGCGCAAAGGGGAACAGGACATCCATCGCAAGGCGGATACGGTTTTCCTCTCCACGCTCAAGGGCCTTCGAATGGGCGGCAAACCGCCGTGCCCCCTCGACCGCTGCCTGAGCCTCGCGGAACAGGGCCCGGCCGTTGGGCGTCAGGCTCGGGCGGGCGACCCCGCGGGCGAGCAATTGCAACCCGCACGATTCTTCGAGACGGGTGACGGAATAGCTGACCGTCGAGACCGCCCGCCCAAGCCGACGGGCTGCTTCCGAGAAGCTCGATGTCTCCGCGACGGCAATAAAAGCCGTCAGATGATCAATCAAATTGGGATGCATTCGAATATCTCGAACGAAATCTTCGATCTTTTCGCACTTTACTGAAAGAAACGGAGGCTGTTAAGTTTTTCTCGCAAGAGCCCAAAGGGCCATCGCTCCCCGACCCTATGGCGGCGAGAGCGTGCACGGAGGAAGGCCTGATGGCGGTCACCGCCCGCGAAGACACTTTCCCCAAGCTCATTGCGCTGAACGCGCAGGTTCGTCCCGCGCGCACGGCCTTTCGCCACAAGGATTTCGGGATCTGGCAGAGTTGGACCTGGCGGGACGTCCACGAGAATGTCCGCGCCTACGCGGCGGGGCTTCAGACCCTCGGCCTGGCGCGCGGCGACAAGCTTGCTATTCTCGGCGCGAACCGTCCGCGGCTCTATTGGTCGATGGCGGCAGCCCAATGGCTGGGCGCCATCCCGATCCCAGTCTACGCGGATTCGGTGGCAGACGAGATCGCCTATGTGCTTGCCCATGCGGAGGTGACCCACGCGGTGGTGCAGGACCAGGAGCAGGTCGACAAGCTGTTGTCGGTCATCGACCAGGTGCCGACGCTCGTCCACATTCTCTACGACAAGGACCGGGGCCTGCGGGACTACGACCACACGCGGCTCCACGCGCTCGACACCGTGATCGAAGCCGGGCGCGAGCGATGTCGTCAGACCGACATCCTGTCTTCCGTCGAGGCGGAGTGCCGCAAGGGGAGCGGCTCGGACCTTGCCATCATTCTTTATACGTCGGGTACCACCGGGCGCCCCAAGGGCGTCATGCTCACCCATGACAACGTCATCAAAGCCGCCGAGATTGGCTGCAGCTTCGACAACCTCACAGACACCGATGAAATCCTCGCCTATCTCCCGATCGCCTGGGTGGGCGACCATATTTTCTCCTACGCCCAGGGCATCCTTGCCGGCTTCTGCGTCAACTGCCCCGAGAGCCCAGAGACCGTCGCGGAAGACCGGCGTGAGATCGGCAGCACCTATGTGTTTGCCCCTCCGCGGGTGTTCGAAAATCTGCTGACCTTGACCATGGTCCGCATGGAGGACGCGAGTGCACTGAAACGACAGATGTTCGCGTACTTTCTCGCCCTTGCGAACCGCGTTGGCGAGCGGATTCTCAATGGCGACAAGGAGGTTTCCGCATGGGATCGAGGGCTCTACGGCATCGGCAACGCCCTTGTCTACGGCCCACTGCGCAACCGTTTCGGATTTACCAGGATCAAGGTCGGCTACACCGCCGGCGAAGCGATCGGGCCTGAGTTGTTCCGGTTCTATCGCTCGATCGGTGTCAATCTCAAGCAGCTCTATGGACAGACCGAGGCGGCGATTTACGTCACGATGCATCCGGACGGAGAAATCCGTGCCGACACGGTCGGCAGGCCGGCGCCGCAGGTCGAAATCCGTATCGACGAGAACGGCGAGGTTCTCTATCGATCGCCCGGCGTCTTTGTGGGTTACTACAAGGATCCGCAGAAAACCGCGGAGACGAAGACCAGCGACGGGTTTGTCCGCTCAGGGGATGCGGGCTTCTTCGATCCCGACGGCCATCTCAAGATCATCGACAGGGCGAAGGATGTGGGGCGCCTTGGCGACGGCTCCCTGTTCCCGCCGAAATATATCGAGAACAAGCTGAAGTTCTACGCCAACATCAAGGAGGCAGTGGCATTTGGCGACAAGCGCGATGCGGTGGCGTGCTTCATCAACATCGATTTGGTTGCCGTCGGCAATTGGGCGGAGCGCAACGACGTCACCTACGCCTCCTATCAGGAGCTTGCGGGCCATCCGCTCGTCTACGACCTTATTGCGCGGCATGTGGACGAGGTGAACCGGTCGCTTGCCGACGAGCCCGGAATGGGCGGCGCCCAAATTCACCGCTTCCTCATTCTGCACAAGGAGCTTGATGCTGATGACGGTGAGTTGACACGCACACAGAAGGTCAGGCGCGGCTTCATCGCCGAGCGTTATGCGACACTGATTGCGGCGCTCTACGACGGCACGCAGGACGCGGACGTCGCGACGGAAGTCACATTCGAGGACGGGCGCAAGGGCACCATTTCTGCGCGGGTCCATATCCGCGACATGACGCTCTATCCCGTGACCGCGACCAGACTGGAGAGCGCGGCATGAACGGGCGCGAAATGCCGGTCACAGTGGATGTGGCGAGCTTGCTTGCGGTCGAGAACGTGTCGCTCTCGTTCGGCGGCGTGAAGGCGCTGTCGGATGTCTCCTTCGATATTCGCAGAGGGGAGATCCGCGCGATCATCGGCCCCAATGGCGCGGGAAAAACATCGATGCTGAATTGCATCAATGGGTTTTATCACCCGACGCAGGGCAGCATCACGTTCAACGGTGAGCGTCGGCGGCGGATGCGCCCGTCCGCCGCCGCTGCGGGCGGTATCGCGCGCACGTTTCAGAACGTCGCTCTGTTCAAAGGCATGTCCACGCTGGACAACATCATGACCGGGCGGAGCCTGAAGATGCATTCGGGATTCTTCTGGCAGCTGCTTCGGCACGGCCCGGCGCTCAAGGAGGAGACGGCGCATCGGCGCGTCGTCGAGGACATCATCGACTTCCTGGAGATCCAGCACATCCGTCGCATTCCAGTGGGCAAGCTGCCTTATGGGTTGCAGAAGCGGGTCGAACTGGGGCGCGCGCTGGCCATGGAGCCACAACTTCTGCTGCTCGATGAGCCGATGGCTGGGATGAATCTCGAGGAAAAGGAGGACATGAGCCGCTTCATTCTCGATGTGAACCAGCATTTCGGCACCACCATCGCGCTGATCGAGCACGATATGGGCGTCGTCATGGACCTGTCCGATCGGGTCGTGGTCCTCGAATACGGTCGCAAGATCGCCGACGGAACGCCGCAGGAGGTCAAGCGCGACGAGCGGGTCGTCGCCGCCTATCTGGGCCTGGCGCATGAGGGGGATCAGGCATGAACATGCTCTACAGCATTTTCGTCGAACCCTTCGTGCTCATGGGCTCGGCGCCCGATCTTCTGATCCAGACTTTGTGGGAGGGACTTGTCGCGGGCGTTCTCTACGCCCTGATCGCGCTCGGCTTCGTGCTGATCTTCAAGGCATCGGGCGTCTTCAATTTCGCGCAGGGCATCATGGTGGTGTTTGCAGCCTTGACCCTCGTCGGGTTTCACGAGATGGGCGTTCCGGCCCTTCTCGCCCTCATACTGACCATCGGCGTCATGTTCGTTCTCGCCGTGGCGGTCGAGCGCGTGGTGCTCCGACCGCTCGTCAATCAGCCGGACGCCATCCTCCTGATGGCGACGTTCGGGCTGACCTACTTCCTCATCGGCTTCGGCGAGCTTATTTTTGGCGGAAGTCCGAAGCAGATGATCACGCGAGAGCTTTACCTGCCCCAAGGCTCCACCGATCTCGATCTCCTGGGCGGGCTGGTCCGTTTCCAGCACATCGACATCGCGGCGGCGGTCATTGCGTCACTGATCATCGCAATCCTTGCCGTGTTCTTCTCGAAGACCCGCATCGGCCGGGCTCTCCGGGCGGTGGCAGACAGCCACAAGGCCGCCCTGTCCGTCGGCATATCCCTCGGACAGATCTGGGTGATCGTGTGGTTTGCGGCCGGCATCGTGGCGCTTGTCGCGGGCATTATGTGGGGCGCGCGCTCCGATGTCTCCTTCGCCTTGCAGATCGTCGCCCTGAAGGCGCTGCCCGTGCTGATCCTCGGCGGCCTCACCTCCATTCCAGGTGCTATCGTGGGCGGCCTCATCATCGGCGTGAGCGAGAAGCTCGGCGAATTCTACTGGGGCTCCCTCGTCGGCGGCGGCATCGAAACGTGGCTTGCCTACATCATCGCCCTGCTTTTCCTGCTGTATCGGCCGCAGGGCCTGTTCGGCGACAAGATCATCGAGCGGATTTGAGGAGGCTGAATGTTCTATCGCGAGGCCGGCCAATTCAAGACCAGCTATACCGCCGACATGGCGATCTTCCCGCTGCGGGAGGACCGGATCGGGCTGGCGGTCATCATCGTATGTGCCTACGCGCTCGCGCTCACCGGCAACAGCTTTCTGCTCCAGGCCGTCATGATTCCGTTCCTGATCTTCTCGCTTGCAGCAATCGGCCTCAACTTGCTGACGGGCTATACCGGCCTGCTGTCTCTTGGAACCGGTGCCTTCATGGGAGTCGGGGCCTATGCGTGCTACAAGCTCACGACGCTCTTTCCCGGCCTCAACATCGTCCTGTGCATTCTCGCATCCGGCTTTTTCGCGGCGGCGATCGGCGTGGTGTTCGGCCTGCCATCATTGCGCATCAAGGGCTTCTATCTGGCCGTCGCGACGCTGGCGGCGCAATTCTTCCTGCAATGGTGCTTCATCCGCGTTCCGTGGCTGGTCAACTACAATGTCTCCGGTGCAATCGAGGCACCCTTGCGCACCCTGTTCGGCATCCCGATCGTCGGCGCGACGGCGACGCCTGAGACCCGCTATCTCGTGGTCCTGACGATGGTGATCGGCCTCACCTGGGTGGCGTCGAACCTCGTTCATGGCCGCGTCGGGCGCGCCTGGATGGCAGTGCGGGACATGGACATCGCGGCCGAGCTGATCGGCATCCGGCTCCTGCGGACGAAGCTCCTGGCCTTTGCCGTTTCATCCTATTTCTGCGGCGTCGCGGGCGCGCTTCTGGTCTTTCTCTGGTACGGCGGCGCCGAGTATGACGTCTTCAACATCAACCAGTCGTTCTTCATTCTGTTTATGGTGATCATCGGCGGACTTGGCAGTCTCATTGGCTCCTTCATGGGGGCCGCCCTCATCTTCATCATGCCGATCGTTCTGGGGATGGTCGTGCCCGCGGTCCTGAATCCTTTCGGGCTGGGCGTCAGTGCTGCCACCATCGAGCACCTGCGCTTCATGATTGTCGGCGCGCTCATCATTTTCTTTCTGATCGTCGAACCGCACGGCCTCGCACGGCTCTGGCAGATCGGGAAACAGAAGCTTCGTGTCTGGCCGTTCCCCTATTGAGCACCAGTCCATGAAGAACCAAACCGGCGCCACAGAAGCCGGAACCATCACGGAGGAGAAGGCCATGTCGACATTGAAATCGCTTGCCCTGGCAGCTGTTGTCTGCGCGCCGTTGCTACCGGCGACCGCGACCGCTCAGGATTCAATCTACGTTCCGCTGCTCACCTATCGCACAGGCGCCTTCGCCGGCTCCGGCATACCGATTGCCGATGGCATGCGCGATTACCTGACCATGCTGAACGAACGCGACGGAGGAATTGGCGGCGTGAAGCTGATCCTCGAGGAATGCGAGACCGGCTACGACACCAAGAAGGGAATCGAGTGCTACGAGGCCATCAAGTCCAAGAATCCCGTTATCGTCAATCCATGGTCGACGGGCATAACGCTGCCGCTCATTCCGCGCGCAGCCGTGGACAAGGTGCCGATCCTCTCCATGGCCTACGGCCTGTCGGCATCGGCGGACGGGACCACGTTTCCGTGGGTGTTCAACCCGCCCGCCACCTACTGGGACGGCCTGTCGCAAGTGATCAGTTATATCGGCGCCCAGGAGGGTGGGCTCGACAAGCTGAAGGGAAAGAAGCTCGGCTACATCTTTCTCGATGCGGGCTTTGGGCGCGAACCCATCCCGCTGCTCGAGCAACTGGCCAAGGATTATGGCTTCGAAGTGAAGTTCTACCCCATTGCTGCGCAGGACATGCAGAACCAGTCCTCGCAATGGCTGAACGTGCGCCGTGACAAACCGGACTTCATGGTTCTGTGGGGTTGGGGCGCGATGAATGGGGCGGCCGTCAAGGAAGCAGCACGCACCGGCTATCCGATGAACAAGTTCTTCTCAGTCTGGTGGCCGGGCGATGACGACCTGCGCGCGACGGGCGAGCCGGCGAAGGGCTTCCGCACCCTGAACTGGCATTCAGCGGACGGAAACTACAAGGCTCTGTCCGAAATCAAGAAGCACGTGGTCGACAAGAAGCTGAGCCAGGCAAACCCGGACAAGGTCGGCGAGCTTCTCTACAATCGCGGCGTCTACAATTCCATGCTGATTGCGGAAGGCATCCGCAATGCGCAGATGCTGTCGGGCAAGAAGGTCGTGACCGGTGAAGATGTGCGTCGTGGTCTTGAGACCATGAATGTGGACGCCGAGAGGCTGAAGGCCATGGGGATGGAGGGGTTCGCCCAGCCGATCAAGCTTACCTGTGCCGACCATAACGGCCACCTCGCAACCTTCATGCAGGAATGGGACGGCAAGGCGTTCGTCAAGGTATCGGATGCCATTCCGCCCATGGTCGACAAGGTGAAGCCACTCCTCGACAGCGCTGCCAAGGATTACGCGGAGAAAAACGCGGGATGGCCGAAGCGCAGCGAGGCCTGCGACAAGGCCTCGTAAAGCGCCACGCGCGCGGCAGACCAGTCTGCCGCGCGCAATACCCATTTCATAGGGACGAGTCAGAAGAGCTGAGTCCAGTCATGCCACATGAAGCCCCGACGATCTCCGCCGAAGCACCTCCGGATGCCATCCTCATCGTCAACAATATCGAGGTGATCTACGATCACGTCATCCTTGTGTTGAAAGGCGTGTCGCTGAGTGTTCCGCAGGGGGGAATCGTGGCGTTGCTCGGGGCGAATGGCGCGGGAAAGACCACGACGCTCAAGGCAATTTCGAATCTGCTCCATGCAGAACGGGGAGAGGTCACCAAGGGCTCTATCGTGTTTGCGGGGGAGCGCGTCGACAAGCTGTCGCCGCATCATCTGGTCAAACGGGGCTGCATCCAGGTTCTCGAGGGCCGCCATTGCTTCGGGCATCTGAGCATTGAGGAGAATCTCCTGACCGGAGCATTCACCCGACGCGATGGCAACGCGGCCATCAAGACGGACCTTGAGGGCATTTATGATTACTTCCCGCGCCTGAAGCAGCGGCGGCATTCCATGGCAGGCTACACATCGGGCGGCGAGCAGCAGATGTGCGCGATCGGCCGGGCGATGATGAGCCGGCCAAAGATGATCTTGCTCGACGAGCCCTCCATGGGCCTCGCCCCTCAGGTGGTCGAAGAGATTTTCGAGATCGTCCAGAAGCTCAATGCCACGCAGGGGGTCAGCTTCCTGCTCGCCGAGCAGAACACCAACATGGCGCTGAAATACGCGACGTACGGCTATATTCTCGAAACCGGGCGGGTGGTCATGGACGGTCCCGCCGCAGACCTGCGCCAGAACGAGGACGTGAAGGAATTCTACCTCGGTGTGGCGGACGGATCGCAGAAGAGCTTCCGGAATGTCAAAAGCTACAAGCGCCGCAAGCGCTGGCTGGCCTGACGGAATCAGTGCCGGAGAGGTGAGCCATGACCCAATACTTCGACACGTTGGATACGCGCGCGCCCGCGCAGCGGGAACGCGATTTGTTCGAGCGCCTTCCAGCCGTTCTCGCCGGTGCGATGACATCCGAGACATACAGAGAGCACCTTGCCGGTGTTGAGCCCTCCGCCGTCACGGGACGCGACGCGCTGAGCCGCTTGCCCGTTCTGCGCAAGTCCGACCTTCCTGAGCTCCAGCGCAGGCGACCGCCCTTTGGAGGATTGGCCACCCATAACCCGGGCGCTTTCGCCCGGCTGTTTCAGTCGCCTGGACCCATTTTCGAAGCCGAGAGCCTTGAGAGCGATGTGTGGGGCGCAGCCCGAGCGATGCACGCCATGGGCTTTCGGCCGGGCGACATCGTTCTCAACACCTTCAGCTATCACCTTGTGCCGGCGGGCTTCATGATGGATTCCGGGGCCCGGGAACTGGGCTGCGCCGTCATTCCGGCGGGACCCGGCAACACCGAGCAGCAGCTCGCTGCCATTGAGGCATTCCGTCCAGGCATTTATTGCGGAACGCCGGATTTTCTCAAGATCATCCTTACCGCGGCCGAGACGGGCCGCCAGGACGTCTCGTCGATCACGCGCGCCCTCGTCTCCGGCGCAGCCTTCCCCAAGAGCCTCGAGGAGGAGTTCACGCGGCGCGGGATCGACGCCTTCCAGGCCTATGCCACAGCCGATATCGGCGTCATCGCGTACGAGACGCCCGCGCGCGATGGCTTGGTGATCAACGAGAACCTCATTGTCGAGATTGTTCGCCCTGGCACCGGAGAGCCCGTTTCGGAAGGTGAGATCGGGGAGATTGTGGTCACGACCCTCGATCCCCACTATCCGCTCATCCGCTTCGCTTTGGGCGATCTGACGCGGTTGCTCCCGGGCGCCAGTCTGTCCGGGCGAACGAATGGACGCCTCGCTGGATGGCTCGGTCGGGCCGACCAGACGACCAAGGTCAAAGGGATGTTCGTCCGGCCTGAGCAGATCGCCGCCGTGGGAAAGCGCCATCCTGAAGTCGGTAAATTGCGGCTGACCGTCACCCGAAACGGAGCCAGCGATGCAATGACGTTGCGATGCGAAGCGCCTCAACCTGGAAATGAGTTAGTTTCTAAAATCTCCCACACGTTGCAATCTGTCACCAAGTTACGGGGTCGTGTCGAAATTGTCGCACCCGGAACTCTTCCCGATGATGGGAAAGTTATCTCCGACGAGCGTCCTATTGAATGAGTGCGTCCTCTCGGGTCATATTTCGCGTCCTTGCGAAATAGCCGAGCTTATTGCGCGTTCCCGTTGAAAACCGGACTTCATATTGCGCAAACAGCAATAAACAGAACTTAAAGTTACAACCGTCCCTACGTACCGCAACGTTATATCAATAATTATACGCTACACGCTAGGGTTTATGCTGCTGAGATCCAGGCAAGGTATTTTAACCATGCTTGGTGCATTGAGCATATTCTGAATGGAAATAAAACCGAACTGAATTAACCTTTTATTAACCTCGCCGTTAAAACCGCGGGGGCAACTTTCAGCTTTCAACATCGGAGAGAATACATGACCGTCACCATGCGTTGGGATGCACAGCAGATCCATAACTATTCCGCTCTCAAGGTCGGCCCGGTGGTCGAGGGGCTCCAGTACCCGAGCGCGTCGGACGCGCCAGCACAGATGGCCCCGCAGGCTCGCCGTGAGACAGAGCGTCAGCCGGTCCTCCCGAGCGAACTCCGTTTTCTTGCGCCGAACTACAATGAACTCGACGTCGTGCTGAGCCCGAGCGATCGGTCCCTGTGGTGCTACATGAACCCCAAGGGCCCTCCGAGCTTCACCAAGGGCATGCTCAGTGACCTGATTGCCTTGCGCAAATCCGTCCAGGATTTTCACGCGAGCGACCGCGCCAACAACGAGGCGATCCAGTACTTTGTCGGAGCCTCGCGCATCCCGGGCATCTACAATCTCGGCGGCGACCTGTCGTTCTTCCTGGACTGCATTCGCAATGGCAACCGCGAGGGCCTGCGCCGCTACGCCCATGATTGTGTCAATGTTGCCTATCACATGTGGACCGGCTTCGACCTGCCGATCCAGACGATCGCGCTGGTCCAGGGCGACGCGCTCGGCGGCGGCTTCGAAGGCGCGCTTTCATTCAACGTCATCATCGCGGAGCGCAGCGCCAAATTCGGACTGCCGGAAATTCTCTTCAACCTCTTCCCGGGCATGGGCGCGTCGAGCTTCCTGTCGCGCAAGCTCAGCCCGGTCCAGGCCGAGAAAATGATCCTGAGCGGGGAGATCTACAGCGCCGAGAAGTTGTTCGACATGGGCCTTATCGATGTCCTCTGTGAGGACGGCGAAGGAGAAGCAGCGGTTCGCAAGTACATCGCCGAGAACGCCCGTCGCCACGCCGTTCATCACGCGCTGAGCCGCATCCGTCGTCGTGTCATGCCCCTCACCCTCGAGGAGCTCAAGGACGTCACGGACATCTGGGTCGAGACCGCCATGCAGTTGACCCCGATGGAGCAGCGCCGCATGCAGCGCCTTACGATTGCCCAGCATCGCCGCATCGGCGAGCCCGCAATGGCAGACGCGACCTGAGCCGGTGGCGTCTCAAAGGACGGTTACTGACGGCGTGTGTGGTGCCACTCGGCAGACTTCCCAAACGGCGAAGGGGGAGTCGCCGGGGCGACGCCAAGGCTATCGCACACGCGGTCATACTCGCTCCTGAGAAGAAACAGATATTCCTCGCCGTTGACGGCGAGGTCGCGGGGGGAGGCCTCCCGCCAGGCGAGACACATCTTGAAGATCTCCTGAGCGCCGATATTGGCGGCGCTGCTGCGGAGCGCATGGACCGAATCCTGGAACGCAATGGCGTTGCCGTCAGCAACCGCAGCCGCGATATCATCAATGGTCTTGATGGCATCGTCAGCAAAGAGCTGGGCCATTTCCTGGACGAACTCCTTGTCCCCGAGTTGCTCAAGCCGATCAAGCGTCCGTTGATCAACAGCAGATGACCGGCCGTTGGCATCAGGCATGGTGAGGAGCGCCTCCGATCGGACAGGCGGAGCACGGCGCACCACCGGCACAGGATTGTCGGCCTCATGAGCCGACACGATGGCCGAAATCGTCGACAACAGTTCTTCCGCCTCCACGGGCTTGGCAATGCAGGCCACCATCCCGGCCTCCTCGCAGCGCCGTCGCGTATCCGGCGAGGCATCCGCCGTCAGCGCCACGATCGGCACTGACCGCTGGCCGAGCGTCGAGAAGCGGTAGAGCTTCGTCGCGTCGATGCCATTCAGGACCGGCATGTTGACGTCCATCAGCACGATATCGAACGCATGCTCCTCGAGGGCGTCCAGTGCGGCCTCGCCGTCATCGACCAGGACAACCTCGTGATCGGCCAGACTCAAGATCTTGCTCAGCACCATCTGGTTGGTGCGGTTGTCATCCGCCACCAGGATAGAGAGCGGTTTTCCGCGGTCCGGAACGTGATCGTACGCCAGGGGGTCGGATGCATGGAAGCGGCTTTCGGCAATCAGCAGAGCACGGCTGAGGGCGAACCGGTCAAGCGGGCGACTAAGCCGCGTCACACACAGGCTTCTCATGCGGGAGGACGGCAGCCCGTCATCGTCAGTCGTCCCGATCAGCACAACGGCGAATTTGTCCGAATCCCTGCCGGGGAATGCGGCGGCCAGCGCCTCCACCCTGTCTCCTGAAAGGACGCCGGCATCCAGCAGGAAAACGACCGGGTTCGACGCCGCGGAGGCGGCCAGAGCGTCGAGCAGATTGATGGCCTCCGACATCGTCTCCGCTGCGGAGACCTTGCGGCCCAGTGCAGACAATTGCGTCGTCACGCTGGAATCGCGGGAGAGCAGCACATAAGACGGAGTGACGGTACGCGCGGGAACGACGTCGGTATCAGAGAGTGCAAAGTCGATCTCGAACCAGAACGTGCTCCCCGCGCCGGGCTTGCTCTCAACACCGATGGTGCCGCCCGCACGCTCGACCAGTTGCTTTGAGGTGGCGAGGCCCAGCCCGGTACCGCCAAAACGGTCGACAATGGTCTCGTCAGCCTGCGTGAAGCTCTCGAAAATCCGCCCCTGAGCCTCCGGCGTAATGCCAATGCCGGTGTCCGACACTTCGATCCGCAGCGTGTAGGTGCCGTTGGGCCTCTCGATCGCGTCCGCCGCGATAGTGACGAAACCTTGGCTGGTAAACTTGAGGGCGTTACCGACGAGGTTGATCAGCGGGCCCTCTAGCGCATGAAGATCGCCCTTGAGATAGCGCGGCGTGCGGGGTGTGATGTGCAGGTTGAGACGCACGTCCTTGTCACCGACTTGCACGGCCAACATCCGGCGGACGTTATCGAGAGAGGCGTAAGTGTCGAATTCACTGACAAGAACGCGCCCAAGACCGGATTCGACCCGTGAAAAGTCGAGAATGGAGTTGATCAGTCCAAGGAGCGACTGGCCGGCCGTTGTAATGGTGCGGGCCATGTTGCCCTGATCGGCGTCGAGCTTCGTCTTTCCGAGCAGGGTGCCGAGGCCGATAATGGCATTCAGCGGTGTGCGTAATTCGTGGCTGACGCTCGCGATGAAGAGGCTTTTGGCCCGGCTGGCTGCCTCCGCCTGGCGCTGGGTTTCAGACAGTTTCGCGATGAGGCGTGACACGTAGAGCGGAAGAGCCACGAGGCCGACCAGAAGGCCTGTACTCAGTGCCAGGTGCTGGTGCCAGAAATCGCTCACGGCGATCACATAGGTGAAGCCGACGACCGCAACGAAACAGGCGGCGAACAGGTATTTGACGCCGAACCGGAAGCCGTTTCCCAGGATCACCCAGAGATAGATGGGATACAGGGCGGCTGTCGATTCTCCGCCTACCGCAACGCCATAGGAGAACAGGCCAAGATCGAGAACGATGGCCAGAAGCCGCCTCGTCACCGAGACGCCCGGCCGATAGAGGATGTGCAGGAAGAGGGCGAGCGACAGAAGATCGTAGGCCGCGAAGTAGATGGCGGTCTCGCCCAGCATGGCTGCCGCGTCGGCGCTGCCGAGCACGCTTGCGACGCTGAGATAGGTCAGCACGATGCCGCTCAACACGAAGCGGTTGATCGTCATCTCGTGTTCGGTGTCTGGCCGCCTCTTCAGTTCTGTGCGGACACGCTTGAGCGCGCGGGTGGCGCGCCCCCACGTGGCCGACAAGACTGACGATTTGACCACCATGACGGGCCTCCGTCACCCGGACCTAAGCAAGGTGAACGTGCTTGCTGTCGGCCTTGACGAACGCAATGAACTCTTCAAACGGCATAGGCTTTCCCAGATAATAGCCTTGGCCCTCGTCGCAACCCTCGATCCGAAGATGCGCCAGTTGCTCGGCTGTCTCGACGCCTTCGCCGACGATGGCAAGGTCCAGACTGTGGCCCAAGCTGACGATGGCGCGCAAAATGGCAGCGTCGTTGGGATCCGTTGTAATATTGCGAATAAAGCATCGATCGACCTTGATGCGATCCACCGGCAGGTTCTTGACGTATTGCAGCGACGAATAGCCGACGCCGAAATCGTCGATCGAAATGCTCACTCCCAACTCCCGAAGGCCGTGCAGATCCCGCACGACTGCCTCGGTATCCTCCAGCATGATGCTTTCAGTGATCTCCAGTTCCAGCAAATCGGGCGCCAGGCCCGTTGTGGCAAGGGTTTTGGCGACCAGCGCTGGAACATCCTGCTTGCGGAACTGAAGAGCCGACAGGTTGACGCTAACCCGTATGGTCGGCAGTCCCGCACCCTGCCATTGCTTGGCCCGCTGGCAGGCCTCCTTGAGGACCCATTCGCCAAGCGGCAAAATGAGACCGCTCTCTTCGACCCGGGGCAGAAAAACGCCCGGTGCAACAATTCCGATCCCGGGCCGATGCCAGCGCAGAAGCGCCTCCGCGCCGACGATCATCCCTGTCGAAAGATCCATCCGCGGTTGGTAGTAAAGCGTGAATTGCTCGTCGGCGATCGCCTGTTTGAGCTCGGCATCAAGCGCTGCCGCCTCTCGGGCGCGCATGGTCATGTCTTCGACGTAGAACCGATGGAGATTGCCGCCATCGGACTTGGCCTGATACATGGCAAGATCGGCACTGCGCAGGAGATCTTCAACATTGGCCGCGTTGTGCGGGTGGAGCGCGATGCCAATGCTTGCGGTCGTGGCAATCGGCGTCCCGAAGATTTCATAGGGCTCGGAGACGGTCTGGCCGATCCGGGCCGCCAGTTCCGAGGCTTCTTCGGCACCACCCGTTCCGGTCTGCATGACCGCGAATTCATCGCCCCCAAGTCGGGCGACGGTGCCGTTCTTCCCGACGAGTTGCGTGAGCCGCTTGGCGGTTTCGATCAGGAACCGGTCGCCGGCCGTGTGCCCGAGCACGTCGTTGATTGGCTTGAAACTGTCGAGATCGATGAGATGAAGTGTCACCGTCCGATTGCCACGGCGGGAGCGGACGATCTCGGCATTGAGCCGCTCCTGCAGAAGCACGCGGTTCGGCAGTCCCGTCAGTGTGTCGTGATGGGTGATGTGATGGAGATGGGCTTCGGCCTGCTTGCGCTCGCTGATATCCATCGATGTGGTCAGGACCGCCGTAATGGCGTCGGTCGACGTCCGCAAAGGTGACTTCGTCGTTAGAACCGTGCGCGTTTCGCCGGCGCGATCCGAAAACTCCTCCTCGAAGGCCGAGATCGGACGTCCCGTATCCCAAACGACCCGATCCAGCGATTTGCTCCGGGCGCCCTGCTCGTCGCCGAACAATGCTGTGGCGTCCTGGCCGACGACCTTGGCGGGGTCCAAGCCCAGAAGGCGGGTCTGGTACTCGTTGGTGAAGAGTATCTTGCCGTCGCGGTCGGCAGCGGAAATCATGGCCGGAACGGTATCGATAACCTGCGCGAGGCGCTCGCTGGAATCGCGCAGGGCCTGAACGCGGGAGCGTTCGCTGTGCTCGAGCTCGCGCTCGAGGCCGTCCGCGCGGCTCGCAAGAAGCAGTTGCTGGTGCCTCATCTTGAGAAGATTGCGAGCTCGGGTCGCGAATTCATGGTGGTCGACCGGGCTTTGCAGGAAATCCGTCGCGCCCGCTTCGAGCGCCTGAAGTCGAAACTCACGGTCCTCGTAGACCGTCACCACCACCACCGGCAGGTCGATGAGGGATGGAATCTGGCGGATGCGGCGGATAAATTCCGCGCCGTCCATCTGCGGCATCTTGTAATCGCTGATGATCAGGTCAGGCGTGTTCTCGGACAGCCACGAGAGAGCGGATAGCGGGTCGGCGAAAGCATTCACCGAAATATCGCTTGAGATTGACTTCGCCAATCGGGCAAACAGGTTCCTGTTCGTCGCTTGGTCGTCTACGATAATGATGCTCGACATCAAGCAGCGCCCATCATCTTGTTTGGCCATCTGTCACTGCTATTCGCCCTGGCCATACCGTCTGTCATCGAATCTGTCTTTGCAAATTTTCGCGTGGTTCGGAGTCCGACACCTCAACTATCGCATGTCCATCCTAGCGAAGTTCTTAATTTTAATGGACTCTTACATGAAGGCTAAGGTTGTCGCTAACCTTCTAACCTCAGTGAGAGTGATATAAAATCACACTAATTGTCCATTGTGGCACGAGATCGCGTTTGCATCACGCACTTCACGGCGCAACACTGTTCTACCGCACAACTTACACTCGGGAATACAGATCATCGAGTCGCACGATGTCATCCTCTCCGAGATAAGCCCCCGATTGGACCTCGATGAGATTGAGTACAACGCGCCCTGGATTGGCCAGCCGATGGACACAGCCGAGGGGCAGATAAACGGACTCGTTCTCCTGAACCAGAATCTCCTCTCCATCGCGAGTGACGAGGGCCGTGCCGTTGACGACCACCCAGTGCTCGGCTCGGTGAAAATGCTTCTGGAGGGACAGTTTCGCGCCAGGCAGGACGGTGATGCGCTTCACTTGGAAACGCTCCCCGATATGGAGAGACTGGAAAAAACCCCATGGCCGATGCACACGCTGCGTCTGGGTCGCGGTCGGATGATCCTTCGCCCGAAGCTGCTCGACGAGGGTCTTGACGTCCTGATCTCGGTCCTTGCGCGTCACCAGCACGGCGTCGGCGGTGGCCACGACGATGAGATCCTCGACACCAATCGCGGCAACCAGGGGACCGTCGCTGCGCAGATATGACCCGGTGCTGTCGATCGACATCACGTCGCCGATTTCAACCATACCGCTCGCGTCCCTGTGGGCCGCATCCCACAAGGCTGACCATGTGCCGATGTCGGACCAGCCGCAATCCGCATCCACGACGACAGCGTTTGCGGTCTTCTCCATGACCGCATAATCGATCGAAATATTCGGCGCGCTTGCGAAGGATTCGGCGTCAAGCCGCAGGAAATCCAGATCGACCTGCGCCGTCTCGACCGAGCGCTGGCAAGCGGACAGCATGGCCGGATCGAGGCGTTCGACCTCCGCCAGAAAGGCCCGGGCGGGAAGCAGAAAGATGCCGCTGTTCCAGCTGTAGCCGCCGGCCGCCAGATAGGCTTCGGCGGTCTTTCGGTCGGGCTTCTCGGTAAATCCCATGACAGGCCGCACCGCCTCACCGGTCTTGGCTGACCTGATGTAACCATAGCCGGTTGCAGGCCCGAGGGGCGGAATGCCGAAGAGAACGAAATGGCCGGCCTGAGCCGCCGGGACGCCCGTCTCGACCGCCTTGAGGAAGGCCCCGGAATCGGCCACCTGGTGATCCGCTGGCATGAGCAGGACGAGGCTGTCGGGCCGATGGCGCATGGCAAGTATGGCGGCGACGACGGCGGCCGGGCAGGTATTGCGCCCGACAGGCTCCAGCACGATCTGAACATCGGCGCGGTCGATCGCGCGAAGCTGCTCGGCGATGACGAACCGGTGCTCGCTGTTGGCAATCACAAAAGCCGGGCCGAAGGCGGTTGACGGGGAGACGCGCCGCATCGTCTCCTGAAGAAGCGTCTCCGGGCCGAGCAAGGGCAGCAATTGCTTCGGGTAGGTCTCGCGCGACAGGGGCCAAAGGCGGCTGCCGGTCCCGCCCGACAGCAGGACGGGGATGATTTCGTTCATGACCTGACGATCCTGCTAACCCGAACTTTCACGCGCCGAGTATTGACCTCAATGCTGCGCGCACTGCAAGCTTGACCCGTCCGAGGCCACCGCCGGACAGGTGAGCCATGCGTGGACGGGGCCTCGCGATTCGTTCCTGACCGTGTTAGGGAGCCCGCGCCCCTCGGGCCTTCCCTCCCCTTCACCGTTCGGCCAACCCCCATGCTCCAGATCGAGAACCTCATCTTCAACGGATGGGGCCGCCGCTTTTTTGACAAGGCCACGGTCACCCTGCCCACGGGCGCGAAAGTCGGGCTGGTGGGTCGCAATGGTGTGGGAAAGTCCACGCTATTCAAGCTGATCCTCGGGGAATTGCAGCCTGACGGGGGCGAGATCGTTCTGCCGAAGACAGCCAGGATTGCGTCAGTCGACCAGGAGCACCCAGCGACGTCCGTCTCTCTCATCGACACGATTCTGGCAGCCGACGTCGAACGGGAAGCCCTGAACCTCGAGCTCGAAACTGCCGAGCCCGAGCGCATGGGTGAAATCTACGGGCGGCTGATCGAGATCGATGCCGACCGCGCGCCGGCGCGGGCCGGCGAGATCCTGAGCGGGCTTGGCTTTTCCGTCGCCGACCTGACCCGCGCCATGTCGGAATTCTCGGGGGGCTGGCGGATGCGCGTCGCCCTTGCGGCAGCCCTTTTCGCGCAGCCCGATCTTCTTTTGCTCGACGAGCCGACGAACTATCTGGATCTCGAAGGGGCCCTGTGGCTCGAGGCCCGGCTGAAGAAATATCCGCATACCGCCCTTATCATCAGCCATGACCGTGAATTGCTGAACAATTCGGTCGATGCCATTCTGCACGTGAACGAGGGAAAGCTCGACCTCTATACGGGCGGATATGATGATTTCGAGCGGCGTCGGGGTGAAAAGCTGCGCCTGCAGACGGCCTCGCGCAATAAGCAGGAAGCCGAGCGTGCGCACCTGCAGAGCTTCGTTGACCGCTTCCGCGCCAAAGCCAGCAAGGCCGCACAAGCGCAATCGCGCATGAAGCGGCTGGCCAAGCTCGAGCCGATCGCCGCCGTCATCGAGGAGCGGGTTGCGCCTTTCACCCTGCCCTCGCCGGAGCGTCCGCTCGCACCGCCCCTGATGCAGTTGGAAGACGCCGCCGTCGGCTATGGCGGTGAGCCGGTGCTACGGAACCTCAATCTCCGCCTCGACATCGACGACCGCATCGGCCTGCTGGGCGTCAACGGAGCCGGGAAATCGACCTTCGCCAAGATGGCCGCGGGAGCAATCGCGATTCAGTCGGGGCTCATGCGGCGGGAAGGCCGGGTGAAAGTGGGGTGGTTTCATCAGCACCAGATCGAAGCCCTTGATCCGAACGACACGCCCCTTGAGATCATCCGGCGCGCCACGCCGAACGACAGCGAATCGTCCCGGCGTTCGCGCCTCGCACAATTTGGCCTGGGTTTCGACAAGCAGCAGACCACGGTCGCCAATCTGTCAGGCGGCGAGCGAGCCCGGTTGCTTCTGAACCTCGTCGCCATGGATGCGCCCCATCTGCTGATCCTCGACGAGCCGACGAACCACCTCGACATTGACAGCCGACGGGCCCTTCTCGACGCGCTGAACGATTATGCAGGTGCCGTCATCCTCATTACACACGATCGCTCGCTGATGGAGCTGGTGGCTGACCGCCTGTGGCTCGCGGCAGACGGACACGTGACGCCATTCGACGGCGACATGGAGGATTACGCCCGCTTTGTGCTGGAGCGCGCCAAGGCCGGCTCCCGGCCGTCACAGAACCGAGAAGGGTCGTCGAAACGGCGCAAAAAGATGATCGTCGAGGCGGCCTGACAAAAATCATCGGCTGGCGCCCAGAGCGTTGCCCGCCTGTGGTTTGGAAAGTCAAAGCCGGTTCATCGTCACATAACTCGGCTACGGCTGAACGGTTTGGCCGGGCCAAAGAAAGCACTCAACTCGAAATTCGCTTGTAATTTTTCGTAGATGCGACTATATCAGCATATCGAATTTGGCCTGACGACTGCTCTGTTTCGCCTTGCACTGCTTGCCGCGCGCTCCGAACAATCTCTCCAAAACTCGAAAAATTGTGCTTGTTCACAGTGATGGGAACAAGCGCGGACGCACTTCAAGTCAGTGAAAGGACTTTCAAATGGTTACCGGCACCGTAAAATTCTACAACGATCAAAAGGGCTTCGGCTTCATCCAGCCTGACAACGGCGACAAGGATGTGTTCGTGCATGCGACCGCTCTCGAGCGCGCTGGCATTCGTGGCCTCGTTGAAGGCCAGAAGGTCTCCTTCGACACCGAAGAAGATCGCCGCAGCGGCAAGATTGCAGTCAGCACCATTCAGACTGCATAAGTCTGACGGCTCTGGTGTGATCTGAATTCACGCCGAACATTCCAGGCCGCACTTCACAAAGGTGCGGCCTTTTCTGTTTGTCGCAAGCTCTGCGACGACCGCGAAAAGACTTTGGTTTTCGCCATTGAGGGTCTGATGTTTAAATTCAAGAGAACGATCCATCCGAAATCCGTGATGTTTGCTGTCGAGTACGAAGACGGCCGCACGGGATATCTCGTCGTGGAAGGACATGGCGGTCCAGGCGAGGATTATCTCGCCCTGTCGATCGCCCGCGAGCAGCAGGCAGCGGGCACTTTGCCCGAAGGGAACATCACGCGCATCAAGCGGGTGAGATAAGGAACCGGGTTTTCATGGCTAAAGGTCAGCAGCGCGGCAACCGCGAGACGAAAAAGCCAAAGCAAGACAAGCCGAAGACGAAAGAAACGCCCTCGCCTTTCGCGGTGACGCCGTCCAAGACGGTCGCTTCCGTGAAGCCCAATACTGGCAAGAGGTGATGGCCTACCCGGCGCAGATGGCGCTCCTTGCCGTTCTGGCGCTCGGCGGGACTGCGCTCGCACAGACGCCGACCGCACCGCCGGTCGAAACGAAAACCGCCGAGCCACCCAACCGATCCCCAGCGACGGAGGCCGAGCTTTCGCGCCAGCGCACGCAGAACCAGGAACGGGAGTGGGATCGCAAGATGCGGGCCTCGACCAAGAGCATTTGCAAGGGCTGCTAACGATCTCAGCAAGCGCGGCCGACGGCGGCGCAGCGAAAGGGAAGACGACCGATGAAACCGAAGTTCAAGGTGGGCCAGACCGTTCAACTATCCACCAACGGCCTTGGGCGTGCTGTTCGCGGCACCACCTATGAGATCATCAGCATCCGTCCCGCCAATGACGACGAATTCCAGTATGTGATCAAGAGCCCGACAGAGGCCTATCAGCGGTGCGTCCGCGAGGGTCTGCTCGCCGTTTGAGGGCGCCTCGCGCTGCTGACGAACGCCACGCGTCGATTTTGATTTGCGGCCCTCCGGCCTGGTGGATCTACCGTCCGACATCGTTGACGTAGGATCAACTTCCTTTACGTTAGGACCATGACGTGGCTGCACGTCGTGACCAACGAGGAATGCCCGATGAGATCGCTATTTGCTGCCGCAGCGTTTGCAGTCGCGGGACTGTGCGCCGGTAGCTTTGCTCTTGCGCAAACACCACCCACAGCCGCCGACACTATGGCCCCGATGCCTCCCGCGAATTGGCTGTTCGTCCAGACTGCGGACTCGGTGACATTCGAGGGGACCACACTGACCTTGAAGGGCGTTGCTCCTCAGACCCTCATGTTTACCGACCGTCCGGAGAGGATGACGGGCGATGCGCCGACGGCGAAGTTCGTCGAGTATTGGACATCGGGCAAAAGCGACTTTGAGAAGGATCCTCCAAACGCCACCCTGTCAGTGGATGTGGGCGGAAAGGCTTACCTGTCAGTGATCGAACTGACCAATCCGCAGCTCAGTGGTGACACCCTGACCTATACGGTCAAGGTCCTTGGCGACGCTCCGCCCGCCTCTGGCAAATTGGCCAGCCTGTTCATCGATTGGTGGTACGGGCCTGGCTGGGGTCCGCGTCGCTACTGGGGTCCAGGCCCATGGGGACCCGGTCCCGGCGGCGCCTGCTGGCGCGGTCCATATGGCGGCCTCCATTGCCGCCCAGCCTGGGCCTGGTAGACGGCTCGTTTCATTCTGCACGACCTGTTCAGCCCGGCAGCCCGTCATGGCTCGCCGGGCTGAATCGTGAACGTGCCCGCCCCGCCAGCCCTACCCGACAAACTCATCGACCTCATGGAACCGGGCAAGGGGCCCCGACGTCTCTGATCCGAGGAAGAGACAGCGATCGATCGGCACCTTTTCCAACACAGGAACGGATCGGTGGGAGAGGCGAAATGGGCACCCTGACATTGCCTGAGATTGCGAAGAAAATGCGTGACATCGATTTTGCCATGCTCCTCACGCATACGGAGAACGGCCAGATTGCCGGTCGTCCCATGAGCAACAACCGGGACGTGGAATACGATGGTGATTCCTTCTATTTCACGTGGGACAAATCTCGCGTCGTGAATGACATCGAGCGTGACTCGCAGGTGGCCCTGTCGTTTCAGGCCAATACCAGCCTGTTGGGGAAACCGGGCCTGATGGTCGCGGTTGAAGGAACTGCAGAGCTGATCCGCGACCAATTCGCATTTGAAGACCACTGGAATTCCGATCTCGATGCTGGTTCGAGGAAGGCGTGAAGACGCCGGGCGTGGTCATGATCAAGATCAAAGCCACCAGGATTCATTATTGGGCGGGCGAGGACGACGGAGAGATCGTTCTCTCAGCTTAGTCAGATCTCATGCGTCGCACGGCAGCACTCTCCTCGGCGTTCGCCGGCGAGAGGGAGAGGATGCCAGAGCACGGAGTCTGAATCTTTCATCACCTTGCGGCCAGTGAGACGGATCAAAGCTTCGAAATCGCTGTCTGACTCAGTGTGAGATATCGTCGGGTCTCTCTGCCCACTGAGGTGTAGCGGACCTCGACTGCGGCGGTCCGAGAGTTGAGGTGGGCGAAGGGTCGACTTCCATCATGGTGACGTATCATGTCGGCGTGATCTCGTTGGCTCGCCGTCCCGACGCAATCAGCGCTTCACTTCTCAGTGTCTCGACGAAATGCGCATCGACGACGAACGATATGCTTGCCCGCGAGTTAGGGTTAGCGAACGGGAGAAAAACACGCTTATGTTGATCAAACCTCTGATGCTCGGCGCCCTTCTTTCGGTCACCACCTTGGGCAGTGCGATGGCGCTTCCCGCTAGTTACGGGATCGGGTCCGGACCTCGTTCGGACCTTGTGACCACCGTGCAGTTCGTTTGCAACACGGCGCGTTGCATCGATCCGCGCACCGGCGCCTATACGAAATCACGTTGCGACCCTCGTGGGTGTCGGCAGCTTGGCGGCGTGGTCGGCTATGAGGGCCAACCCCAACCGCGACGTCCTGGCTATGGCTACAATCGGCCGGGTTATCAACCAGGCTATGACGAACGCCGGAACTCTCAACGTGGGTATGGCGATCGCGGCTATCGCAACGACAACCGCTATTGATGCGGTTACGTCTCAGCCCAGTGTGGCCAATGGTGAAGCTTGTCTCCGGTCAATCGAGCCAGACGTCACGCGGAAGAATGCGCCGCGACGTTTCTCGCTCTGCTAACATGGTTACGTCGTATGTTGCCGCGCCCAGCATCGGCGTCACTCCGGCTGACGCCTGCAAAACCTCTTAAAGATCGCCCGAGTGACGGTTCCCATTGCGGATAACGGGTGTCCGGCGGTCGACCGGGCGATTGCTATCGCAACACAGTGGGCAGCGGACAACTCGCTCCCCGACTCAGCTGGGGCCGAGCCAGGCGTGCTTCCGGTACACGACAGATCCGCCAAGGCAGCTTTGCCCGCCGAGGTGCGCATTATGCCAATCGACGACGACGGGCTTCTGTCCTGTCAGCGCCCCTCCCGCAGAAACCTCACCACGGCCGCGATGGTCGCTGCCGGTTGCTCCTCCATCAGCCAGTGGCCGGAATTGGGAATCACCACTTCGGACACATTGCCGGCCGCCGCGCGCATGACCACGGCCATTGTAGGCCCGAAGGACTTGTCGCCGCCGACCGCGAGCACCGGCATGCGCAACGGGCCCTGAGCCACAAAAACCTTGTTGTCGCGCGCGTCCTGCTCGAAAGCCGCGAACTGGTTGAACCCCGCATGCATGGCGCCCGGTTGGGCGTACAGCTTGGCGTAGTGCTCGCGGGAGGCCTCGCTGAAGGTCTTGGGATCCGCGGAGAATTCGTTCCAGAACCGGTCGAGATAGATCCGCTCCCGGCCGGCGACCAAGCGCTCTGCATCCGGGCCTTGGAACGAGAAGTGCCACAACGCGCGGCTGCGCACGATCTCGTCCCAGGGGCCGATGCCGGGAAGCGGCGCGTCCATGATGGCAAAGCGCGTGACGCGCTGCGCATACTGCGCCGCAAAGGCGTAACCGACCATGTTGCCGATGTCGTGCGTGACCAGATCGGTGGTGTCGATCTTCAGCGCGTCGAGCAGGCCGGCAACGTCCTGGCCCTGGGTCTTCTTGTCATAACCGGACTCGGGGCGCGCCGAGAGACCCATGCCGCGAAGGTCAGGAACGATGACCGTATGATCGCCGGCAAGCGCGGCCGCGAGGGGTGCCCACATGTCGCCGGTCTCGCCGTAACCATGGAGCAGGACGACCGCCGGCCCCTGTCCGCCGATCCGCACATGGAGCGTCGTTCCGTTGGTGCCGACCGCCTGTTCGCGAAAGCCTGTCGGGAATGGATGCGTTTGCGCGAGGGCGGGCAGTGCGAGAGCGAGGCCAGCGAGCGCGGCGAGCATGAAGCGAACCATTGATTGTCTCCACAACGAGGATCGCGGCAGCCGGTTCGCCGCCGTCCGGATCACACTATGGCGGATGGCAACAGGTCGAATTAGACTACAACTGGCGGAACCGCTTTTCGGAATCTCCGGACAATGAAGCTCGACGCACTAAAGGCCTTCGTGGCGATCACGGAAACCGGCTCCATCAGCGAAGCGGCGCGCCGGCTGCGCCTGTCGAAATCCGTCGTCAGCGAGCGCCTCGCAGAACTCGAGCGCAGCTTGGGGACGAAGCTTGTCCATCGCACGACGCGCAAATTGTCCCTTACCGAGGATGGCGCCGCGTTCCGCGCGCGCGCCTCCCGCATCGTCCAAGATGTCGAAGATGCAGTCGCCGATCTCGAGGAAAGGCGCGGCACGTTGGCCGGCCCCCTGCGTCTGGCTGCGCCCGTCACCTTCGGGCGTCTGCATCTGGGGCCTGCCCTCTACCCGTTCCTGCGGCAGAATCCCCGGATCGAACTCACCCTCGATCTCGACGACCGCCGGGTTGACGTCGCAGCCAGCGGTTATGACGCCGTCGTGCGGCACGGTCCCATCGTGGATTCCCGCCTCATGGCATGGACTCTTGCGCCGAGCCGTCGCGTGCTCGTTGCCTCGCCGGACTATCTTGCCCGCCACGGCACACCGCGGTCTACAGGAGAACTGGCGGGTCATCTGGGCATTTTCTACACCAATCGCGGAACGGCGGACTGGCGGCTGTCCGGCCTGGATGGCGTCGTCAATCTCAGCGCCCGGGTGAGCCTTCGGGTGAACAACGGCGACATGATGCGGGACGCTGCCGCAGCGGGCCTCGGCATCGCGCTCCTGCCGCTGTTCATCGCCGGCGCGGCCCTCCGGGAGAGCGTCCTGCAGATCGTCGACGTGGGCGCAACGGCCGAGGACGAATTCATTTTCATCGCCCATCCCGACGGACGTCGGCCTTCAGCCAAACTCAGGGCCTTGGCCGATTGCCTGCGGCAGGCGTTCGGCGACCCACCCTATTGGGAGACGACCGCAGACGTGTAAAGGCGGGTCCAATCCGCGTTTGGCGACCACACGTTCGTCGCCGGCTCCAACACCGTGGTCGGAGCGGGTGCTCTTCAATGTGTCGCATCAAGTTGACGGTGGTGATCGCTGCGGCAGCGATCGTGCTGAGCGGACCTGCGACCGCTCAAAACGACATGCCTGCCTCGAATGCCAAGATCAAATCCGCCTGCAAGCAGGAGGTGGAGGCTGCCAATCCCAGCGGCACCCTGTCGAACAAGTGCCAACCCAGTAACACTCTCACTAAGGACTGTATCGTCAGGGCCAAGGGGCGAGCAGCTTAGCGCCGCAGAGGTTCGACATCAGTTACCCGGCCGTCGCATCGGGTCGGCCTGCGAACGCTGTCGGTGTCATGGCGGTCACCTGCCGAAATGCGCTCGAGAACGCAGCCGCACTTGCGAAACCCAAGGCTGCGGACACGTGGGCGATCGGCACCCCCCTCCCGAGCTGATCCATTGCCTGCACGACCCTCGTTCGCTGCCGCCAAGCCTTAAAAGTCATTCCGGTCTCGGCGGGAAACAGGCGGCTGAGGGTGCGAACGGACGTCGCGGCGCGTGACGCGATCGCGCCGACGCTCAGTTTGTTCTGGCGATCCTGCAAGGCAATGTCGGCGACGCGTCGGCCGATGGGGCTCGTCGGAAAGGGAATGAATGTGGGGGCGTCCGGTGCCTCCGTGAGTTCGTGAAGCATGAGCCTGACCACGAGCTTGGCCTTCTCAGGTTGAATGTCGGCGGCAAAGGCCGCCGCGAGCAAGGAACGCTGGAGCGGCGTCACGCGTAAGGCAAATGCGCGGTCGGGCAAGGTCGGCGGCGCCCAATCCCGTGCCGCCTGCGCCTGCCAGTGGATCAACCACAGTTCGGCGTCGGTCAAAACGTCGACCTGGTGGAGAACATTCTCCGGAACCCAGACGGCAAGTTGCGGCGGGACGAGCCATCGCCCTTCGCGCGTGTGAACCTGCACCAGCCCCGACACGACGAAGGTCAGCTGTGCTTCCGCGTGCGCATGCATGGGCAGCCCGAGGCCTCGGGACTTCGTGCCTCGGGACAGGACGAAAGGACGGTCCATCGGATTGGCCTCTTCGCGATCATCATTGGCGTCACATCGCTGAAAGGACCCGCTATCACCCTGTCCGTCAAGGATCGAGGAGTCACCGACCATGAGCGCGACGATGAAGGCCGTTATCATCGACAATTACGGCGGCAACGACGTCTTGCAGTTTGCGGACGTGAAGCGCCCGGCAGCCCAGGCTGGTGACGTTCTGGTAAAGGTCCATGCGGCAGGCGTGAACCCAATCGATTGGAAAATCCGAAACGGCGCCGGGCTGCGAATGGGGATGAGCCTGCCCATCCGCCTGGGCGGAGAAATCGCCGGTGTGGTCGACGAAGTCGGCGAGGGCGTCACGGATTTTCGAAAGGGCGACGGGGTCTACGGCATCATCGCGTCCGGGGGCTTCGCCGAATACGCTGTCTTCAAAGCAGGCGACCTCGCCCGCAAGCCCGCCACCATCGACTTCATCGAAGCCGCCTCGATCCCGCTTGGAGGACTGACGGCCTGGCAGGCGATGTTCGACCTCGCCAAGCTCGCCAGCGGTCAACACCTTCTCGTCACGAGCAGCTCCGGCGGTGTGGGGTCCCTGGCCGTGCAACTCGCCAAGGCGGAAGGCGCCCACGTCACAGCCATGGCTTCCGGGCGCAACGAGGACTACGTCCGCAGCCTCGGGGCCGACGTGTTCATCGACTATACCGCCCAGCCGTTCGAGCAGGTGGTCAAAGACATGGATGTCGTATTCGACACCGTTGGTGGCGAGACGTTCAAGCGCGCCTTTCCAACCCTGAAGGCGGGAGGGTTCCTCGTGACCTCCGTCGCCTTTCCCGATGATGGCGATCGGCAGCGCGGAGTGGGTGTCGGACGCGTCCAGTGTCAACCGAACGCGATGCAACTCGCGCTCCTCCGTGAGTATGTCGAGGCCGGGACGATCAAAGCGCATGTCACCACGGTGCTGCCGTTCATGGAGCTCGCCAAAGCCCTCGAGCTGTCCGAGAGCGGCCGCACGCGGGGCAAGATCGTTCTCCAGATCGGCTGCTAGGCTAACGAGGGACGGGAAGCCTCGGTGGTCGCGTCACGGTTCAGCAAGGCGGCGATCGAATCGCGCGTAGCGTCCGCTGTCGGTCACGTATCGCCTGGAATGGCGCAACGTGGGACTGCCCGAGAAGGGGCGGCTCGCGCCAACTGGCTGAGGCGGGACGACCCAGTCCGACGGATGATTTCCACTCACAGGCCGGCAATGATTGCAGTCACCCTGACCGATCGCTGCCTTGGACGCTGAAACCCTCGCGTGAAGTGGTGGGCCCGCCCGGACTCGAACCGGGAACCAGACCGTTATGAGCGGCCGGCTCTAACCATTGAGCTACAGGCCCTTGTTGTCGAAGGGTGCTGGCTTGTAGCGGTAAAAGGGGGAGGCCCGCAACGGCAAGGCGGGGGCAGCCGGTCGAATCTGGCCGTCAGGGACGGAAGACCTCGATTTTCTCTTCGAATCCGTCGATCGCATGGAAACCCAGCGGCACGGGGTTTCCCCAGAGATGTTCGACAAAGGCCTTGGACATCAGCAAGGGCTCGCCCAGCGTCTTGTTCAGCTCGGCGATGCGGCTTGCAAGGTTCACGTCCCGTCCGATGACGGTGAAATCCAGCCGCCGCCCGGAGCCCACATTGCCGTAGGCGGCGTCCCCATGGTGCAGGGCGATGCCGATATTGATGGGCACCGGAAACCGACCCTCGTTGTTGGCGGCCTGGACGCGGCGGATCGCCTTGGTGGCGGCCGACAGGGCCGCCTGCGGCGCTCCGCCGGTGTCATCGCCACGGTCGCGCACGATCGCCAGCAGGCCGTCGCCGAGATATTTCAAAACCTCGCCGCCTTCGTCCTCGATGGGCGGCACGAGACAATCGAAATAGTTGTTCAACAGCTCGACCGCGCTTTCGGGGCTGAGGGTCGAGGAAATGCGGGTGTAGTCGCGCATATCGGCGAACAGGATGGCCGAACGGATCCGCGTGACCTGGCCACGCTGGATAGCGCCGGAAAGAATCGCCTTGTGGGGCTCGTCGCCGACGTAAATCCGCAGGACGTCGTCCAGCCGGTTGTTCGTCGCCCGCAATTCGATCACCAGGGTGAACGACGGAATGACGAGCCGCAGCACCAGCAGGGCCCGATCGTCGAAACCCTCTGGGTCGCGGGTGGCGAACGAGATGGCGTTCTTGGCCCCTTTGCTGAAGGGCATGGGGATCGTCAGATAATGACGATAGCCGGCATCCTTCAGCTCGCGCAGGACGGGGAACATGTCGTCGGGGGTCGTCGCCAGTTCGAGCGCCAGCCACTCGCCCGTGCGGTTGACGTGAGCAAACGGGCTCGACTCGTAATCCTCCTCGCGCCGGGTGCCATGCGGGAGGTAGCGCACCACGGTATCGGCATCGGGCGTCCAGAACCGACCGATTCCCGCGTATTCCGAATGAAGGGCCTCGATCGCCAATGCCGCCCTGTCGATCGGGATACCCATGGCCCGCAGGCGCTCGGCCGTGCCGCTGAGCACGCCATTGGGATCCTCGAGCCGGGCGGCCGCCGTCACCAGCCAATCCCGCAGCGCGATGGTCTGCGAGAGCGTTTCGGGATCGAGGCTCCGCGCAATCGCCAAGGGGTCGTCGTGCGAGCTGGGAAGAGGCAGGGATGACGTCATGCCGCCAAGGTGGGTTTTGCAACGCCATTGCGCAAGCGTTTAAGTACGCCGCAGGGCGCATTCAGACGGCGCGCGGGATGGCCTTTCGTTTTGACACCGCCGGGAGGTGGGTCTAGAGCCCAGCTGACCCGCCGGCAGACATCAGGATAACCCATGGCCACCATCGACTCGCTCTTTGTCACAAAGATCTACCGGGCCGAGATCGAGGATGCAAAATTCGCCCATCTGACGACCGAGTTGGAAGCCGCAAGCCTCTCCATCGCCGAGGATGACGAGGCGGGCCAGGCCTGGTGCGAGAAGAACGGCTATCCGGGCTACACCTCCTACGCCTCCCTCAACGACCTGCCTTGGCGTGTCCCGGTGTTCGGCGAGTTGGTCAAGGCCCTCAACAGCCATGTGAGCGCGTTCGCCAAAGAGGTGGAGTACGACCTGAAAGGACGCAAACTTGTCCTCGACAGCCTGTGGATCAACATCCTGCCGCCGGGTGGCGTTCACACGTCCCATATCCATCCGCATTCGGTGGTCAGCGGAACCTATTATGTGACGGTCCCTGAGGGGGCGGGCGCCTTGAAATTCGAGGATCCGCGGCTGGGATTCATGATGGCCTCGCCTCCGCGCAAGGCCAAGGCCCGGCCGGAGAATCGGCAGTTTGCCTATATGAAGCCGAAACCCGGGACAGTCCTTTTGTGGGAGAGCTGGCTGCGCCATGAAGTGCCGGTGAATGAGGCTGAGAGCGAGCGCATCAGCATCAGCTTCAACTACGCCTGGCGTTAGGCCTTCCGTCGGCTCAGGAGGACCGCGCTTTCGGCCTCTCGTGCGGCAGGAAGAAGGTCAGCAAGCCGATGGCCGGCAGGAACGAGCAGATCTTGTACACGTAGGCGATGCTCGTCACGTCGGCGAGTTGGCCCAGGATCGCCGCCCCCAGGCCGCCCATGCCGAATGACAGGCCGAAGAACAGCCCTGCGATGACGCCGACCCGGCCCGGCACAAGCTCCGTCGCATAGACGAGGATGGCCGGGAATGCCGAGGCCAGGATCATGCCGATGATAACACTGAGGACGCCCGTCCAGAACAGGTTGGCATAAGGCAGGAGGAGCGTGAACGGCAGGACCCCGAGGATCGAGAACCAGATCACGTATTTGCGGCCGAACCGATCGCCCGCCGGACCCCCGAGCAGCGTGCCGGCCGCCACCGCGAACAGGAAGATGAACAGGTGGAGCTGGGCGTCCTGCACGGTGAGTTGAAACCGGTCGATGAGATAGAACGTGAAGTAGCTTGTGAAGCTCGCCGTATAGAAGTTCTTGGAGAAGACCAGCAGCATCAGGATGGTGATGGACATCGTGATCTTGCGGCGCGAATGCAGCGCCTTTGCCTCCGGCGGGCGGGGACGGGACCGCAGCAGCTCAAGGCGCGCCTGGTACCACCGTCCGACCCGGTACAGAACCACCATGGCGAGCAGCGCCACGCCTGAAAACCATGCAATGCTCGGCTGTCCGAACGGCACGACGATGAAGGCCGCCAGCAACGGGCCGATTGCCGTGCCGGCATTGCCGCCGACCTGGAAGAACGACTGGGCGAAACCGAGACGGCCGCCGGAGGCCATGCGCGCGACGCGCGACGATTCCGGATGGAACACCGAGGAGCCCATGCCCACGAGCGCCGCAGCAAACAATAGCAGCCAGTAGGACGAGGCCTGCGACAGGGTCAGCAGGCCCACCAGGGTGAAGCCCATCCCGACCACCAGCGAGAAGGGCCGCGGGCGCTTGTCCGTGTAGTAGCCGACCAGGGGCTGCAGCAGGGACGCGGTGCATTGGAAGGTCAGCGTGATGATGCCGATCTGCCCGAAATCCAGGTTATAGGCGGCCTTGAGCAGCGGATAGATGGCCGGCAGCAGGGACTGGATGAGATCGTTGAGGAGATGCGAGAAACTGATCGCCGCCAGGATCGGCAGGGCCGCCTTCTCGACAATCGGTTGGACCGGCGCGGCGCTTGTCAGGGGCGACTTCGTATCCATCGGCGTACACATCAGGGGATTTGCGGCATCCCCTGCCTCGTTGCGGCGTTTCCTTGTCTGGCTATAGACCAGATCGGACGTGCCGCATCCATCGGATTTCGCAAGGCTGGGTTGCCGCAATCGTATCCTGACGGTGTGCCTCCCGTGGAACCGGGAGGCACACCGGGGTCGGTTCCGCGTCCTATTCCGCAGCGTCAGCCAGCAGATCGGCGGGCGACAGGCCGAGCGCCTGCGCGACGCCGAGGCCATAGGCTTTGTCCGCCCGGTAGAAATGCGTGATCTGCCGCTTGACGATCTCAAGCGGGACGCCCTGCATCGCCTCGGCGATATTGGCGAAAAGCTGCCGCTGCTGATCGGCGCTCATCAGGCGGAAGAGCGCGCCAGGCTGGCCGTAATCATCGTTTCCGACGCGGTGATCATAGCGGTCCGCATCCCCGGAGATCGCGAGTGGCGGCTCGGCGAAACGGTCCTCCTCGACCGGGCCGTTGAAGGAATTCGGTTCGTAATAAGCATTTCCTCGCTGGGGAATCTCGGCGAGCATCGCGCCATCCGCGTGGTAATGGGCGACGGGGCTGCGCGGACGATTGACCGGCAGGGACTCGTAGTGGGTGCCGACCCGATAGCGATGCGCATCAGCATAAGCAAAGATCCGGCCCTGGAGCATCTTGTCCGGCGAGAACCCGATTCCCGGCACGATGTTGGACGGCGAGAACGAGGCCTGCTCGACCTCCGCAAAATAGTGCACGGCATTGCGGTTGAGCTCGAGAATGCCGACCTCGTGCAGCGGAAATTCCGCGTGCGGCCAGACCTTCGTGATATCGAACGGGTTGTAGCTGGTCTTCTCGGCAGCCACCTCGGGCATGATCTGGACGCAGACGCGCCAGCGCGGGAAATCCCCGCCTTCGATCGCCTCGTAGAGGTCGCGCTGCGCACTCTCGCGATCGGTGGCGATGATCGCTTCGGCCTCGCGGTTGGACCAGGTCTTGATGCCCTGCAGCGACTTGAAGTGGAACTTGACCCAGTGCCGCTCGCCTTCCGCATTGATGAACGAATAGGTGTGCGAACCGAAGCCATGCATGGAGCGGTAGCCCTGCGGCAGGCCGCGATCCGAGAACAGGATCGTCACCTGATGCAGGCTCTCCGGCGACAGGCTCCAGAAGTCCCACATGGCGGTGGTGCTGCGCATGTTGGTGGAGGGGTGGCGCTTCTGGGTGCGAATGAAATCGGGGAATTTCACCGGGTCACGGACGAAGAAGACCGGAGTGTTGTTGCCGACCACGTCCCAGTTGCCATCCTCGGTGTAGAATTTCACCGAAAACCCGCGCACATCGCGCTCGGCGTCAGCCGCCCCGCGCTCACCGGCCACCGTCGAGAACCGCATGAAAACCTCGGTCGCCTTGCCGACGGCGGAGAACAGACGGGCCTTCGAGAACGCCGAAATGTCCTGGGTCACCGTGAAGGTTCCGTAGGCGCCCGAGCCCTTGGCATGCACGACGCGCTCGGGAATGCGCTCCCGGTTCTGGTGCGCCAGCTTTTCGATGAGCTGATAATCCTGCAGCAGCAGAGGTCCGCGCGAGCCGGCCGACAGCGAGTTCTGATTGTCGGGGATCGGCGCGCCCGCTGTCGTGGTCATGGTTTTCTTGGTCATGGGACATCTCCTTGGTCGTCCGGCCTAGCTTGGCCGCACCTTGGTCGTTCGATGGCGATGAGTCCAATTCGATTGTCTGACGGGCACGATCAGATTACCTTATCGACATGATCACCCTGCGCCAGCTTCGCTATCTGACGGCGATCGCGGAAACCCGGCATTTCGGCAAAGCGGCAAAGCTGTGCCATGTGACCCAGCCGGCCCTCTCCATGCAGATTCAGGACCTGGAGACGAGCCTCGGCACGCAGCTCGTGGAGCGGCGGCGCGGACAGGTGGCACTGACGCAATCCGGCACCGACATCGCCGAAAAGGCCTTCGCGATCCTGGCGGCCGTGGCCGACCTGGAGAGCCATGGACGTGCCGGACGGGCAGCCCTTGCGGGTCCGCTGCGGCTCGGCATCATCCCGTCCATTGCGCCCTACCTCCTGCCCCGGGCCCTGCCCGCGCTGCACCGACGCTACCCCGCCCTCACCTTAAGAATTCGGGAGACCCAGACCAAGGCGCTGGTGGATGAACTGGCGCACGGCGATCTCGACCTCATCGTGGCAGCCCTTCCCCTCGACCGGCCCGATTTCGAGACGCTCGCGGCCTTCGAGGATCGCTTTCTCGTCGCCCGCAAACCCCGGGGACCCGACGCAGCAAAGCGCATCGATCCCGCAGCCCTTGAGAGCGAACATCTGCTGTTGCTTGAAGAAGGTCACTGCCTGCGGGATCAGGCGCTCAGCGTTTGCGGGACCTTGTCGCCCAACCTGTCGAAGGCCTTCGGCGCTTCGTCTCTCTCCACCGTGATGCACCTCGTGGCGAACGGTTACGGCATCACCCTGCTGCCGGAGATGGCCGCCGAGACGGAGGGGTCGGACAAGGTCGAGCTGGTGCGCTTTTCCGAGCCCGAGCCGGTGCGCACCATCGGCCTCGCCTGGCGGCGATCCTCGGCCCGGGGCGCCGATGCCCGTGCACTTGTGGATGTCCTCCAGGAGGCGCGCGGATGAACGATCTCGATCTCCTTCGCCGGCTGGCGGTTGCGCTGGCGATCGGCCTCCTGATCGGGCTGGAACGCGGCTGGCGTCAGCGTGAGGAGGCGGAGGGCGAGCGGACCGCTGGGCTTCGCACCTATACCCTGACGGCGCTGCTGGGAGGCGTCTCGGCGGCTTTGTCGAACGGCACGAGCGGGGTCTTTCTCGGGTTTGCGTTCATGGCCTTCGCCTTCGGGTTCACCGCCTTCGCCTGGCTGGAAGCGCGGGCCGAACGCAATTTCAGCGTTACCGGGGTCGTTGCAGGCATGCTGGCCTTTGCGCTCGGGGCCTATGCGGTCCTCGGCCACCTGCAGATCGCGATCGCCGGGGGCGTGATCGTGACCGTGATCCTGGCGTTGAAGCGGCCCCTGCACAGCTGGCTGCGCACATTGACCTGGGTCGAAATTCGCGCCGCCCTGATCCTGCTGACGATGACGTTCCTGGCGCTCCCGCTTTTGCCGGACCGTCCAGTCGACCCGTGGGGAGCGATCAATCCGGCCGAGATCTGGCTGCTGGCGATCATCATCGCGGGGATTTCGTTCATCGGCTACATTGCCCTGCGGGTGGCCGGCACGCGGGCCGGCATTGCAGTTCTGGCGCTGGCTGGAGGTCTGGCCTCCTCCACGGCCACGACCCTCACCCTCGCCCGCCTCGCGCGGGACCAGCCAAAAGCGAGTCCTGTCCTGGCGGCCGGCATCCTGCTCTCCGGTTCGGTGATGGTGGCACGCGTCCTCATCGTCGCGAGCGCGCTCAACGTCGCCCTTCTCGCCCCGCTTCTGGCCCCCCTCGGCAGCGGCCTGCTGGTGTTGCTTGTAAGCGCAGGCCTCATTTTTGTCCGGTATCGGGGGGGCGATGCCGCAAGCGCCACCCTGACCCTGACAACCCCGTTCGACCTGGGAACGGCCCTGAAACTCGCGAGCCTGATTGCCGTCATCAGCCTCCTGGCCAAATGGGTGGTGGCCAATGTGGGAGAGACGGCGCTGACAGTGCTGGCGGCGCTTTCCGGTATCGCGGATGTGGATGCCATCACCTTGTCGATGGCCCGGCTCTCACGCGACGGCATCACGGTGACGACGGCCGTGGAAGGCATCGCCGTGGCGGTAGCAGTCAACACCCTCGTCAAGGCCGGCATGACATTTGGTCTGGGAACCCGGCAGACGGGGCTCCTCGTCGGCATCGCGAGCGCGCTCGCCATCGGCGCAGGGACAGCTGCCTTTTTGCTCGGACTTTGAACGAAACCTGGAACAGCAGGAGCCTGGAACGGCAGGAACCTGGCAGCCATGAAAAAGGCGGACCGAAATCCGCCTTTTGACCGTCTCGCCTAGTTGTCCAGGAAGCTCCGCAGCTTCCGGCTCCGGGACGGATGCTTGAGCTTGCGCAAGGCCTTCGCCTCGATCTGCCGGATGCGTTCGCGGGTGACCGAGAATTGCTGCCCGACCTCCTCCAGCGTGTGATCGGTGTTCATGCCGATGCCGAAGCGCATGCGAAGCACACGCTCCTCACGCGGCGTGAGCGAGGCGAGAACGCGGGTCGTCGTCTCGCGCAGGTTCGACTGGATCGCGGCATCGATGGGCAGGATGGCCATTTTGTCCTCGATGAAGTCGCCCAGATGCGAATCCTCCTCGTCGCCGATCGGCGTTTCGAGCGAGATCGGCTCCTTGGCGATCTTGAGAACCTTGCGGACCTTCTCCAGCGGCATCGCGAGCTTTTCGGAGAGTTCCTCCGGCGTGGGCTCCCGACCGATCTCGTGCAGCATCTGGCGCGAGGTACGCACGATCTTGTTGATCGTCTCGATCATGTGCACCGGGATGCGGATGGTGCGGGCCTGATCGGCGATCGAGCGGGTGATCGCCTGCCTGATCCACCAGGTGGCATAGGTCGAGAACTTGTAGCCGCGGCGATACTCGAACTTATCGACCGCCTTCATCAGGCCGATATTGCCCTCCTGGATCAGATCCAGGAACTGCAGGCCGCGGTTGGTGTACTTCTTGGCGATGGAGATCACGAGGCGCAGATTGGCCTCGATCATTTCCTTCTTGGCCTGGCGGGCCTCGCGCTCGCCCTTCTGCACCATCAGGACGATGCGGCGGAATTCCTGGATCTCGAGGCCGGTCTCCGAGGCGAGATTATGGATCTGCTCCCGCAGGTCGTGGATCTGGTCCTTGCCCTTGGCGACGAAATCCTTCCAGCCGCGACCGCCGAGCTTGGAGACCCGCAGGACCCATTTGGGATCGAGTTCCCAGCCCTGCCAGTGCTTCAGGAACTCGTCGCGGGCGACGCCGTGGCTTTCGGCGAAGCGCATCAGGCGCCCCTCATGCGAGATGAGGCGCTTGTTGATGTCGTAGAGCTGCTCGACGAGCGCCTCGATGCGGTTGTTGTTGAGCGACAGCGACTTCACGCTGGTGACGATGTCGCTCTTCAGCGTCTTGTACTTGCGCTCCTGAGCCGGCGTCAGCTGCTTGTTCTGCATGCGCTGTTCCACATGCTCGACCTGCAGGCGGCGCAGCTTCTTGTAGTTGTCGGCGATCGAATCGAAGGTTTCGAGAACCCGCGGCTTCAGCTCGCCTTCCATTGCGGATAGCGAGACGTTGTTTTCGAGATCGTCGTCATCGAGGTCGCCGTCGGGCGGTGTCTCGCCTTCGGCCGTCTCTCCGGGAACGGCCGGCTCGGCCTCGGCCTCGCCATCGATCCGCGGCGCGCCCTTGCCCTCGGGGCCCGCATAGGTTGCCTCAAGATCAATGATGTCGCGCAGGAGGACACGGCCTTCGACCAGTTCGTCGCGCCAGATGATGATGGCCTGGAAGGTCAGCGGGCTTTCGCACAGCCCGGCGATCATCGCCTCGCGGCCGGCCTCGATCCGCTTGGCGATGGCGATCTCGCCCTCACGTGACAGAAGCTCAACCGAGCCCATCTCGCGCAGATACATGCGCACCGGATCGTCGGTGCGGTCGGTGGGCTCCTTGGCGGTGGTCTCGCGCACGACGACGGCGCGGGCCTGCGAGGTCTCGACGAGGTCGCCGCCTTCGGCTTCCTCTTCCTCGGCCTCGGGCTTCTCACCCTCTTCGGCTTCCTCGGACTCGACCACGTTGATGCCCATTTCGGACAACTGGCCGAGCACGTCCTCGATCTGCTCCGAGGAGAATTCCTCGGACGGCAAAACATCGTTCAGCTCGTCATAGGTCACATACCCGCGTTTTTTCGCGAGTTTGATCATCCGTTTAACGGCGGCATCGCTCAGGTCGAGAAGTGGCCCGTCGCTTTGCGGCTCCGGTGCTGCTGTCTCGCCTTCGTCCCGTTCGGTTGCCTTCGTCGCCATGCTTTGCTCAACTCCGGCGCGCCACCGGCTCCCCAATCGAAACCGTGATGCGCGAATGGGCGGCGAAGCGCGAGGCCTCACCACCCGAACATCATTTCAAACCTAAACAGTGAGTCGCTTGACTAACCGTTAAACACCCCGCCAGCCTGCAACGCACCGACCTGCCGTCTCACCGACCCCGGGCCGTCAGTGATCGCGGTGGACAACGCCATTGTCCGAATCGGCCTCGGCACCCTCGACGGAGGACAGTTGGTTTTGGACCTCTCGCAGCCAGGCGAGATTGGCCTCATTGTCCTCTTCGGCAAGCGCGCGTTCAGCAGCCCGAAGTTCGCTATGTAACGTGCGTGCGCGGCGATGCAAGGTGATGGCTTGCCTCAATGCGTCTTCAAGCCGCACAGAATCCGCGTGAATGTCCAGCATCCAGCGGTCTCCGGGCCGCACCTGGGCGGTCAGTTTCTCGGCCGCCTGGGTCAATCCCGCCCGCGCAAGACGCGCCTGCATGACGCTGGTATCGACCGGCTCGCCGCTGGCTGCGCCGTCGAGCAGAAACCGCCTGAAGGCCTGCGCGGCTTTGCCCTCAAGTTCAATCTCCGCAAGGATTTCAGCATTGTTCTGCAACAATTCCGGGTGGGCCAGAAAAACGCACAGGATGACGGCCTCCCGGGGACTTTCCACGATCCCGCCCAGGAAAAGGGCGCTCTGGGCGAGCAGCGGGCTGACGCTGAGACGGGCATTCGGGGTGGTGGGTGCAGGCCCCCATCGGTCACGCCGCTGACCCTGGGGCTGGCGCTGAAAACGATTGGCGCGCGAATCCGGATTCAACGCCGAAATGCGGCTTTCGATGTCCTCGCGATAGTACCGTTTGAGAGTCTCGTCCCGAATCAGTGCAAGTGATTCGCGAAGCCGTCGCTCGAGGCCCGCCCGCCGCTCCGGCGTGTCCAGTGGTGAGACCTCGATTTCGCGCGCCCATAGGATGTCGACAAGGGGCCGGGCTCCCGCCAGAACCCGCTCGACCGCCTGGGCGCCGCCTTCCCGGGCCAGATCGTCGGGGTCCTGCCCTTCCGGCAGGAGCGCGAACCGAAGGGATTTGCCCGGCGCGAGATGAGGCAGCGCGGTGTCGACAGCCCGGAAGGCCGCCCGCCGTCCCGCCTTGTCGCCATCAAAACACAGGATCGGATCCTCGCTCAATCGCCAGAGCAGGCCCAGTTGGTCGTCTGTGAGCGCGGTGCCCAGCGGCGCCACCGCGTTGGCGATGCCGACCGCGTTCAGCGAAATCACATCCACATAGCCTTCGACCGCGATGACCGTGCCCCGATCATGAGCGGGCTTGCGGGCGAGATGATAGTTGTAAAGCAGCCGCCCCTTGGCGAAGAGCGGGGTGTCGGGGGAATTGAGATATTTGGCCGGCGCATCGGCGCTCATGGCCCGGCCGCCGAAGGCCACGATGCGCCCGCGGACATCCGCGATGGGAAACATGACCCGGTCGCGAAAGCGGTCATAGGGGACCTTGAGGTCCTCGGCGGTCACCAGAAGGCCTGCCTCCTCCATCATGGCGAGCGGCACACCCTTGCCGGCGAGGTGATCGCGCAGGGCATAGCGGTCCGGCGGTGCGTAGCCGATCCGGAAGCGCGCCTGGGTCTCGTGGCTCAGGGAGCGGCTCGCCAGATAGTCACGGGCCTTGAGGCCGAACCGGCCCTTCAGCGACGCCTCGAAGAATTCGGTCGCCAGATCCATGACGTCGTAGAGGCTGTTGCGCTTGACCTCCTGCTCCTGGTCCTCGCGCGTCATCTTCGGCAGGCTGACGCCCGCTTCAGCGGCCAGCCGTTCCACCGCCTCCGGAAACGAAAGCCCTTCCGTCTCCATCACGAACGAGAAGATGTCCCCGTGCTTGCCCGACGAAAAGCAGTGATAGAACTGCTTCTGGTCGTTCACATAGAAGGAGGGGGTTTTTTCCGCGTTGAACGGCGACAGCCCCCGCCATTCCCGCCCAGCCTTCTTCAGCCGCACGCGCTTGCCCACCACGGCCGAGGCCGGCAGGCGGGCGCGTATCTCCTCGAGGATCTGGGGCGGGTAGCGCACGAAAGCGGATGCTCCTGATGGCGAATTGTAGCGCGAAGGCAAGGCAACCGAAACGCCAGCACCCGAACCCGGGGTTACCCCTTCGGCAGCATATCCTTGACGAGCGCGCTGGCCTTGCCGAAATCCATCTGGCCGGCGAATTTCGCCCGCAGGATGCCCACGACCTTGCCCATATCCTTCATGGAGGTCGCGCCGGCCTCGGCGATGGCAGCATCGATGGCGGCCCGCGTGTCGGCATCGTTCATCTGCTGGGGCAGGAAGGCCGCGATGATCTCGGCCTCTTCCTTTTCCTGCTGGGCCAGCTCGGGGCGACCGCCCTGCTCGTACATGGCCATGGATTCCTGGCGCTGCTTGATCATTTTCTGCAGCAGGGCAAGGATCTCGGCCTCGGTCGAGGGGCCACGGCCGGCGCCGCGCGCCTCGATATCCTTGTCCTTCAACGCCGCCTGGATCAGCCGGACGGTGCCGAGCTTGCGCTTGTCGCCGGCTTTCATGGCCGCCTTCATTTCCGTCGTGAACCGTTCGCGCATGGCGCTACTCCTTGTAAAATCGTTTTGCCGCCCAAGCGTTGACGTGGCGCGAGCGGCACCTTAAGTCACTGCAATAGTTCAAAGGCGGCCCAGATTGGCCAGCTCTCGCGCGGCCCGTTGGCCTGGGACTTAAAGAGATCATGACGATGCTGCAAGACAAACACGCCGCCGGGACACCTGCGGAGGGCTGGACGGAGCCGCGCGCGACCGCCCTGCTCGTGCTTCAGGACGGAACCGTTCTGGAGGGTTTCGGCATCGGCGCCGTGGGCGAAGCCATCGGCGAGGTGTGCTTCAACACCGCCATGACGGGTTATCAGGAAATTCTCACCGATCCGTCCTATGCGGGCCAGATCATCACCTTTACGTTTCCCCATATCGGCAATGTCGGCACCAACGACGAGGATACGGAAAGCGTCAACGCGGCCGCCTCCTCGGGCATCCGTGGCGTCATCATCGGCGCTGCTATTACCGAGCCGTCCAACTGGCGCGCCTCCCGGCATCTCGACGCCTGGCTGAAGGCGCGCGGAATCGTAGGTCTCTCCGGGGTCGATACCCGCGCGCTGACGGCATTGATTCGCGACCACGGGATGCCGAACGCGGTGATCGCCCACGACCCGGGCGGCAACTTCGATATCGAGGGCCTCAAGGCGCGGGCCGCGGCCGCCATCTCCATGGACGGCCTCGACCTCGTGCCGCTGGTCACCAGCAGCCAGCGCTTCGACTGGCAGGAGAGCACCTGGGAACTGGGCGAAGGCTACGGGGCTGCTGGCAGCCCGACCCACCATGTGGTGGCGATCGATTACGGCGTGAAGCGCAATATCCTGCGGCTTTTGACCCATGCCGGCTGCAAGGTGACGGTGGTGCCGGCCACGGCCTCTGCGGACGAGATCCTCGCGTTGAAGCCGGATGGTGTGTTTCTGTCCAACGGACCCGGCGATCCGTCGGCGACCGGGGAATACGCCGTCCCGGTCATCCGCCGGCTGCTCGACGAGAAGGTCCCGACCTTCGGCATCTGCCTCGGCCATCAGCTCCTCGGCCTCGCGGTCGGCGCCCGCACGACCAAGATGCACCAGGGGCATCACGGGGCCAATCACCCGGTCAAGGACAAGACGACCGGCAAGGTCGAGATCACCTCGATGAATCACGGCTTTGCGGTCGATCCGACCTCCCTGCCGGTCAACGCGGTCGAAACCCACGTGTCGCTCTTCGATGGATCCAATTGCGGGATCGCGCTGACCGACCGGCCGGCTTTCTCCGTGCAGTACCACCCGGAAGCCTCGCCGGGACCGCAGGACAGCCATTACCTGTTCGACCGGTTCGTGAAACTCATGGACGCCGAGCCTGCCTCCAAAGCGTGAGCCATCACGCACGATCTGACAGCCGCCGCGACATCGCGGCGATTGCGCTCTCGTCCCAAATCACGGTAACCCCTCGTTAACCATAAACGTCGACGATGCGGACCTACCTTGGGGCTTGTCCATGACCATCAACGATGACGCCGGCCGATTCAGCCGTTTTCACGGCCTTTTCACCTTCCATCTCGGAATTGCCGTCGCGCTCGCCTGGGTAAGCGCGCTTTCTGCCTCGCTGTATGCTCCCTGGGTGAGAAATATTCGCCCACTTCTTGACCCCGGCTACTCCGGCAAGGTCGAGAGCACCGGGTCGTTTCTCTTCATCTTCCCGACTGTCATGGCCGCCGCCTGGCTGCTGAGCGTGTTCGGACGGGATGCCCTTCGGCAGGTTCAGATCCTGAAGAGCGAGGCCATCGAGTTTGGCGTGGCGGGTCTGGTATCGTTCGTTCTGTTTTACGTGTCCGTCGATCGGGCAGTGGCCGCTTTCGTCCTGGCGCTCTGAGAATCCGGCCCAACTCTCGGCATCTGCCGCCGCTCTTGAAACTTTTCCCAGATTGTTCCGTTGGTGGTCCTCCGGCTGCCGCAATCTGCGTTTCCAGTGCGCGATGCCGCGTCTCCACCGTCGGGAGAAAACCGCTTCCACGCGGCTTCGCTCTGCGGCAGGGTGGAGACGCCTCTCTTCTTAAGACGGTCCACTGCATGAATTGGCGCGACTACTGGAATCAGGACACCCCGATTTATTCGGGCGAGCGGCATAAGCTTCTCCACTATCGCGGCGTTGCCAACGACATCATCGACCTGATTCCCTTCTCGGAGGCCGCCATCCTCGATTATGGATGCGGCGAAGCCCTGTTTGCCGACCGGGTTGCCGCCCGTTGTGGCCATCTCTACCTGTCCGACGCGGCGCCTCTGGTGCGCGGCCGGCTCGAAGAGCGGCTCGGGAGCAATGCCAAGGTGTCCATTCTGGCCCCCGAGGAGGTCTCGGCATTGCCCGACGGGGCTCTCGACGTAATCATCGTTAATTCGCTGCTGCAATACCTCTCGCTGGAGGAATTGCGGACCCTGCTGGGCCTGTGGCGGGACAAGCTTTCCGCCCAAGGGCGTCTCGTGATTGCCGATGTGGTGCCGCCCCATCTCAGCCCGGTGACGGACGCCAGGGCGCTGCTGTCCTTTGCGTGGACCGGCGGCTTCCTGAAATCCGCCGTCGTCGGCCTGGGGCGAACGGCGTTCTCGGATTACCGGCGGCTTCGGGGAGCCATCGGTCTCTCCCAGTATGACGAAGCGGAGATGCTCGACATTCTTCGCGCAGCCGGATTCCATGCTGAGCGCGCGCCGGTCAATCTTGGACACAATCAGGCGAGAATGACGTTTTTCGCCTCACCCGGCCCTCTGGTGGCTCTCACGCAAACGTCCAGACCTTGTGGGCCAGAAAGCTCCACAGCATGACGATGCCCGTCGTGACGAGCTGGGCCGGCAGGTAGGGCGCGCCAAGCCATTGCGTGAAGACGGACATGAACAGCCAGGTCAGCAGGAATCCCACGAGCGCCACCAGAGCAAAACGCCAGCCCGCCTCCCGGTGCGGCCGCGTGCTGTCATAGGTGTGCGTCCGGTTCAGCTGATAGGAGACCAGCCCGCCAGCCACATAGCCGACGAGCGTCGCCGCCACCGGTTCGGCCGCCAGACCCTCCACCAGCCCGATAAGAAGGCCATAATGGACCACTGCCGCCGCAAGCCCTACGCCGAAGAAGGCGGCGAACTGGCGGGCAACATGGCGCAGGGATGACATCTCGATCACGCCTCTCGCATATCCTCTCGGCGGCGCCCGGTCACCTGCCTTCCCCCAAGGTCTTCCCGAAGGACCCGCCACCGTCTTGCACGAGAAGCTGCGCGTTGGCCCTTCCTTTGGGCGGGAACCACGTGTAAGAGCCTCACTCAACCTTTAATCTGACAACATCCCGGCTGCGCGTTAGAGCGCCGCATCATGCGGTCGCGCGGCTGGATACGGGTGGCCAATGCCGAAACGGACCGACATCTCTTCCATTCTCATCATCGGCGCAGGCCCGATCATCATCGGGCAGGCATGCGAGTTCGATTATTCGGGCACGCAGGCCGTCAAGGCTCTGAAGGAAGAGGGTTACCGAATCGTCCTGGTCAATTCCAATCCGGCCACGATCATGACCGATCCGGATCTGGCAGACGCCACCTACGTGGAGCCGATCACCCCCGAGATCGTCGCCAAGATCATCGAGAAGGAGCGGCCAGACGCGCTGCTGCCGACCATGGGCGGCCAGACGGCGCTGAACTGCGCCCTCTCGCTGAAGAAGATGGGCATTCTCGACAAGTACAACGTCGAAATGATCGGCGCGACCGCCGAGGCGATCGACAAGGCCGAGGACCGGCAGCTCTTCCGCGAGGCCATGACCAAGATCGGCCTCGACACGCCAAAGTCCCGCCTGGCCAACGCCTCGGCGTTGAAGAGGGCGGACCGGGACGGGTATCTGGCGGAACTGGCGCGGCTCGAAGCCCTCGACATGCATCCGGGCGACAAGAAGCGGATCGTGGCGAGCTACGAGCTGAAATGGAATGCCGGCGAGAAGGACCGCCGCAAGCGCTACCAGGAGCACGCCATGGGCGAGGCTCTGCTCGCCCTCTCAGAAGTGGGCCTTCCGGCGATCCTGCGGCCGTCCTTCACGATGGGCGGAACGGGCGGCGGCATCGCCTATAACCGCGAGGAGTTCCTCGACATCGTCGAGCGCGGCCTCGATGCCTCGCCCACCAACGAGGTGCTGATCGAGGAAAGCGTTCTCGGCTGGAAGGAGTACGAGATGGAAGTCGTCCGCGACAAGGCGGATAACTGCATCATCGTCTGCTCCATCGAAAACATCGACCCGATGGGTGTCCACACCGGCGATTCGATCACGGTCGCGCCGGCGCTTACCCTGACGGACAAGGAATACCAGATCATGCGCGACGCCTCGCTGGCGGTTCTGCGCGAGATCGGTGTCGAGACCGGCGGCTCCAACGTCCAGTTCGCGGTCAATCCCGAAAACGGGCGCATGATCGTCATCGAGATGAACCCCCGGGTGTCGCGCTCTTCGGCGCTTGCCTCCAAGGCCACCGGGTTCCCCATCGCCAAGGTCGCGGCCAAGCTGGCGGTCGGCTACACGATGGACGAGATCGCCAACGACATCACCGGCGGCGCGACGCCCGCCTCCTTCGAGCCCACCATCGACTACGTGGTGACGAAGATCCCGCGCTTCGCGTTCGAAAAATTCCCCGGCGCGGAGCCCACGCTGACCACAGCCATGAAGTCGGTCGGCGAGGCGATGGCCATCGGCCGGACCTTCCCGGAATCCCTCCAGAAGGCGCTCCGTTCGCTGGAAACCGGGCTGACCGGCCTCGACGAAATCGAGATCGAGGGCCTCGGCAAGGGCGACGACCGCAACGCCATCAAGGCGGCGCTCGGCACCCCGACGCCGGACCGGTTGCTCAAGGTCGCCCAGGCGCTCAGGCTCGGCGTCAGCCAGGACGAGGTCTACGAGTGCTGCAAGATCGACCGCTGGTTCCTGGAGCAGCTTCAGGGCATCATCGACCTTGAGGACAAGGTGAAGGCCTTCGGCCTGCCGCAGACGCCGGGCGCTTTCCGTCACCTGAAGGCGATGGGCTTCTCAGACGCGCGACTGGCCGTGCTGACGGACCGGACCGAAGCCGACGTGCGCGCGCTGCGGCGCTCGCTTTCCGTCCGCCCGGTCTACAAGCGGATCGACACCTGCGCGGCCGAGTTCGCCTCGCCGACCGCCTACATGTATTCCACCTACACCGCCCCGTTCGCCGGCAAGCCGGCGGATGAATCCGCGCCGAGCGACGCCAAGAAGGTGATCATCCTCGGCGGCGGACCGAACCGGATCGGCCAGGGCATCGAGTTCGATTATTGCTGCTGCCATGCCTGTTTCGCCCTCAAGGATGCGGGCTATGAGACCATCATGGTCAATTGCAACCCGGAGACCGTCTCGACCGATTACGATACGTCAGATCGCCTGTATTTCGAGCCGCTGACCGAGGAGGACGTCCTCGAGATCATCGAGACCGAACGCTCCAACGGCACCCTGCATGGGGTGATCGTCCAGTTCGGCGGCCAGACGCCGCTCAAGCTCGCCCGGGCGCTGGAGGAGGCGGACGTGCCCATCCTCGGCACCTCGCCCGACGCCATCGACCTTGCGGAGGACCGGGACCGGTTCAAGCGCCTGCTCGACAAGCTGCACCTGAAGCAGCCCAAGAACGGCATCGCGTATTCGGTCGAGCAGAGCCGCCTGATCGCCACCGATCTCGGCCTGCCCTTCGTGGTGCGCCCCTCCTATGTGCTGGGCGGCCGCGCCATGGCGATCATTCGCGACGAGGTGCAGTTCGAGGATTACCTGCTGGGCACCCTGCCCAGCCTGATCCCGTCCGACGTGAAGGCCCGCTACCCCAACGACAAGACGGGCCAGATCAACACCGTTCTGGGCAAGAACCCCCTGCTCTTCGACCGCTATCTCTCCGACGCCATCGAGGTGGACGTGGATTGTCTGTCGGACGGCAAGGACGTGTTCGTGGCCGGTATCATGGAGCATATCGAGGAAGCAGGCATCCATTCGGGCGACTCCGCCTGCTCGTTGCCGCCCCGCTCCCTGTCGCCCGAAATCCTGGCTCTGCTCGAAAAGCAGACCAAGGCTTTGGCGCTGGCATTGAACGTCGGCGGCCTGATGAACGTGCAATACGCCATCAAGGACGGCGACATCTACGTGCTGGAAGTCAACCCGCGCGCGTCCCGCACCATTCCGTTCGTCGCCAAGGTAATCGGCGAGCCGATCGCCAAGATCGCGGCCCGCATCATGGCGGGCGAGCCTCTGGCCCATTTCGCCCTGGTGGCGAAGGAGCTGGACCATATCGGCGTCAAGGAAGCGGTGTTCCCCTTCGCGCGCTTCCCCGGCGTCGACGTGCTGTTGGGTCCCGAGATGCGCTCGACCGGCGAGGTCATCGGCCTCGACCGCAGCTTCGGTGTGGCCTTCGCCAAGAGCCAGCTTGGCTCGGGCACGCAGGTGCCCAAGACCGGGACCCTCTTCGTATCGGTGCGCGACAGCGATAAAGCGCGGATCCTGCCGACCATCCAGATGCTGGAGGAAGCGGGCTTCCTCGTGGTGGCGACCAGCGGCACCCAGAAATTCCTGGTGGAGAACGGCGTCAAGGCCAAGCGGATCAACAAGGTCCTGGAGGGGCGCCCGCACGTGGTGGACGCCATCAAGAACGGGGATATCCAGCTCGTGTTCAACACCACCGAGGGCGCGGGGGCGCTATCGGATTCCCGTTCGCTTCGCCAGGCGGCCCTCTTGCATAAGGTGCCCTACTATACCACTCTTGCAGGTGCGATCGCGGCGGCCGAGGGCATAAAAGCCTATTTGGGCGGCGATCTCGAGGTTCGTCCGCTGCAGGACTATTTCGCCTGAGGCGCGAGCCTCAATAAAGGAACTGCGAAGCTTCACAGAAGTTTTCGTTGATCAGCGAGGGCGTCGGAAACGGCGGCCTCGTACCTCTTTTTGAACGAGACGAACGATGGAAAAGGTCCCTCTGACGATCAAGGGTCATGCTGCTCTCGAGGAAGAACTCAAGCAGCGGCAGCAGGTCGACCGCCCCCGGATCATCCAGGCGATCTCGGAAGCCCGGGCGCTGGGCGATCTGTCCGAGAACGCCGAGTATCACGCCGCCAAGGAGGCGCAGTCTCTGAATGAGGGGCGCGTGCTCGAGCTGGAAAGCCTGATCTCCCGCGCCGAGGTGATCGACGTCACCAAGCTGTCCGGCGACCGGATCAAGTTCGGAGCCGTGGTCCGGCTTGTGGACGAGGACACCGAGGAAGAGAAAACCTACCAGATCGTCGGCGATCCGGAGGCGGATGTGCGCTCCGGCCGCGTCTCGATCTCTTCGCCGATTGCCCGGGCGCTGATGGGCAAGACGGTGGGCGACACCGTCGAGGTCACCACCCCCGGCGGCGGAAAATCATACGAGGTGGTTGGCGTCACCTTCGGCTGACCCGATATGGAAGTCGGGGGTGAAACGAGGAAACCGATCATGACCCGACTCTCACGCCGCCAGATGATCACCGGGCTTGCGGGCGTCGCGTTTTGCGCGCCCCCGCTCGCGGCCCTGGCTCAGACGCAGGCGTTTCCCCAGTTCTTTTCGTCCCTCTCGGTGGATGTCAGCGTTCTCAAGGCCAAGGGGCTTGGGGGGTTCGCAGATCTCGTGGGAGCAGCAACCCTCGACGAATTGCGCCGCTCCTTCGCCGACAGGATCGATCGTCGCGGTCCGCGCCTTGTGGTCCGGCTCACCGGCATCGACCTGACGGCCTTCCCGGATGGCGGCGGCGAGCGCTGGTGGGGGCGTGGCTCCGGCGGCGGCACGGATTCGATCAACGGCGAGGCCCTGGCGATCGGCCCCCGCGGCGAGGTCATCGCCCGGCATCCGCAACTGGCGGTTCTGGATGTGCGCACCAGCATCCTGACGCCCAATGAGCATGGCCGCGCCGTTGCCGTCGCCCAGCACTACGTGCGCTGGCTGCGCCGCGAACTGATCAGCTAGGCGTTTTGTCGCTTAAGCGCGGACGTCAGGCGCGTCCTCGATGGGAATCAAGGGCTCGTCCTTGACGAGATCGAGTGCGAGCGAGGTGCGCACATTGCGCACATTCGGGAGGGACGTCAGGTCTGAAACAAACCCCTGAAACGCCTGCAGATTGGGCGCGACACATTTCAGGATGAAGTCGATATCGCCCGAGAGCTTCCAGCACTCCCGCACCATCGTCCAGGCTGTGATGCGATCCTCGAACGCCTTGAGGTCGGCCTGCCCCTGCACGGCGAGTTGCACCATGGCGAAGCAGACCATCTCGAACCCGAGCGCCTTGGGATCGAGCATCGCCCGGTAGGCCTTGATGATTCCCTCACCCTCAAGGGCGCGCACCCGGCGCAGGCAGGGCGGCGCCGACAGACCCACGCGACGCGCCAACTCCACATTCGTGATGCTGCCGTCGGCCTGAAGTTCCTTCAGGATGGCCCAGTCGATGGAATCGAGGCGTCCGCGCACGTGATCTCCGGGAAAAGCTCGTCTGCGCTGACTAGACGGTGTAGAGGCGTGACACAAGAAGCTGTCGTGAAGAAGTCGCAACGAACACCATGAACTCCACAGGCCCTTTGATCGATTCTTGCGCCGTTGTCGCGCCGTGACGGAGGTCCCGGCCCTCACAGCCTGGGTGCTCACGGACGGCAAGGCCGGTGACGAACTGCAGGCGCTGAGCATCGCGGAGGCCCTGGGGCTCGAGGCGGAAATCCGCCGCGTCAAGCCGCGCCCGCCGTTCAGCTGGTTCATGCCATTCGGCCCCATCGACCCGCGCGAACGGCCCGGCGCGGGCCAGTCGCCGCTGGCGCCGCCCTTTCCCGACATCGCCATCGCGTCGGGTCGCCGGGCGGTTCCCTATCTGCGTCTCGTCAAGCATGCCTCAGGCGGGCGCACCTATACGGTGTTCCTGAAGGATCCGCGCACCGGCCCCGGCATCGCCGATTTTATCTGGGCGCCGAGCTACGACCGGATCACGGGCCCGAATGTGCTGAAGACATTGACGTCGCCCCATCGCATCACCCCGGACCGTCTTGCGCGGGCGCGACACAGACCCGATCCCCGCCTGGCTGCCCTCCCCGAGCCCCGGGTTGCCGTGCTGGTGGGCGGCGACAGCCGGCACCATCTTTTCACCGAAGATGACATCGCGCGGTTCGGCGACAGGCTGTCGGCGCTGGCGGCAGGCGGTGCAACCCTGATGATGACGGCCTCGCGCCGCACACCCGCGGCTCTGCGCAGGAGGCTCGCGAATCTCGCGCAGGCCGAGGGCGGCTTCCTGTGGGACGGCGCGGGCGACAACCCCTATCTGGACATTCTCGCGCTGGCCGACGGCGTGGTCGTCACCGCCGATTCGTTCAACATGGTGGGCGAGGCGGCGGCGACCGGCGTGCCGGTCCTGATCTACGAACCATCAGGCGGCCACCCCAAGCTCGCCGTGTTCCTCGACGCCCTGAAAGCCAAGGGAATTGTGCATCCCTTCGAGGGGCGGCTTGAAGGCACCCCCTACAAACCCCTAAATTCAACCTTTGACATTGCCACCGCCATCGCTCAGGGCGTGGCCTCCCATCGGCGCGCGCTTGGCCTCGACCGCACGCCCAGGGGACCGGAGAGACATTGATGGCCCAGACTCACGCCAAGCTTATCATCATCGGCGCCGGCCCGGCCGGCTACACGGCTGCCATCTATGCCGCCCGCGCGATGCTGGAACCGTTGCTGATTTCCGGCTTCCAGCCCGGCGGCCAGTTGATGATCACGACCGATGTGGAGAATTATCCCGGCTTCGCGGACGTCATCCAGGGTCCCTGGCTGATGGAGCAGATGCGCATGCAGGCCGAGCATGTGGGCACGCGGATCGTGTCTGACCACATCGTGAAGGCCGAACTGGGCCAGCACCCGATCCGACTCGAGGCCGATTCCGGCGCCGTCTTCACCTGCGATTCGCTGATCATCGCCACGGGCGCGCAGGCGAAATGGCTCGGCCTCCCCGCCGAGGCGAAGTTCCAGGGTTTTGGTGTGTCCGCCTGCGCCACCTGCGACGGTTTCTTTTTCCGGGGCAAGGAGGTGGTCGTGGTCGGTGGCGGCAACACCGCCGTCGAGGAGGCGCTCTATCTCGCCAATCTCGCCTCCAAGGTCATCGTCGTCCATCGGCGCGACAGTTTCCGGGCCGAACGGATCCTCCAGGAACGGCTGTTCAAGCACCCCAATATCGAGGTCATCTGGAATGCGGCTGTCGAGGATATCGTGGGCGGCGACAAACCGCTCTCGGTCACCCACGCGGTCCTGAAGAATGTGCAGACCGGAGAGGTTAAGCACCTGCGCACGGACGGCATCTTCATCGCCATCGGCCACCGGCCGTCCACGGAGCTCTTCGTCGGGCAGCTCGACATGAAGCAGGGCGGCTATCTGCAAACCAAGCCTGGATCCACCGCCACCAATGTCCCGGGTGTCTTCGCGGCAGGCGACGTGGCCGACGACGTGTTCCGGCAGGCGGTCACGGCCGCGGGTCTTGGCTGCATGGCGGCGCTGGAATCCGAGCGCTACCTGCAGGCGGTCGAACTCTCCCGAGAGGCCGCCGAGTAAGGCGGTTTCGCACGGGCGAAAGAATTGTTAGCCATTTGGGCAGAATTCCTATTGTGTCCAACTGATACTCGCAGGACATAGGGCCGAGCCGGCCGCGCATGCGCTGGACACAAGGAACACCTCGTGGATTGGGACAAGATCCGGATTTTCTATACCGTAGCGGAAGCTGGCAGCTTCACGCGGGCCGGAGAAGATCTCGGATTGAGCCAATCCGCCGTGAGCCGCCAGATCAGCGCCCTCGAGCGCGAGCTGCGGGCTCCCCTGTTCCACCGCCATGCCCGCGGGCTGATCCTCACCGAGCAGGGCGACCTCCTGTTTCGGGCCGCCCGCGACATGCGCATGCGTCTGGAAACCACGAAGGCCCGCCTCGTCGACACCAGCGAGCGGCCCTCGGGCGTCCTCAAGGTCACCACGACGGTGGGACTGGGCTCGATCTGGCTCGCGCAGCGGGTCGGGGAATTCCTCGATCTCTATCCGGATGTGCGGGTCGAGCTGATCCTGAATAACGAGGAACTCGATCTTGCCATGCGCGAGGCGGATGTCGCGATCCGCCTGCGTCGACCGGCTCAGCCGGATCTGATCCAGCGGCGGCTGTTCACCATCCACTTCCACGTCTACGCCTCGAACGACTATCTCAAGCGCTTCGGCGAGCCCACGACCCTCCAGGATCTGGACAAGCACCGCATCGTCTCGTTCGGCGGACAGGAGCCGTCCTACCTGCTGGCGGTCCACTGGCTGTCGACCGCCGGACGGGAAGGCCAGGAGCCGCGGCAGTATCATTACATGGTCAACAACATCACCGCCTTGAAGCTGGCGGTGGAAACCGGTGCCGGCATCGCCGTGCTTCCGGATTATGCGGTGGTGGGAAATCCGAACCTGACGCAGGTCCTGCGCGACGTCGAAATGCCCTCTCTCGACAGCTATCTCGTCTATGCGGAGGAGATGCGCTCCGTTGCACGGGTGCAAGCGTTTCGCGATTTCCTCATTACAAAGGCGCAGCGCTGGACGTTCTGATCCCGGCTGCCGACCTGCTTTGACCGTTTTGTGACCTCTCGAACGGTAAGCTATGCGTTTAACGCAGCCCTTTTATGATGCATGTTGCATTGCAAAATGGCACGATGCGGCCGATATCAGCATTGGTCGAATTCACACGGCATCACTTTCTTCCTCCCGGTGATCCCGTGTCGGCCGTTCCCTCTGGAAGGTTTTGACGTCTTTTGTCGGACCTCTACTTTGCCGGGCCCTCGGGTCCGGCCTTTTTTTTGCCTGTGCTCAGGCCCGGTCCGCCATGTCCTGCTTGAGCACGCGACGCAGCACCTTGCCGACATTCGACTTGGGCAGCGACTCCCGGAATTCGATCCGGCGCGGAACCTTGTAGCCGGTCAGATTACTCCGGCAAAACTGCCGCAGGTCTTCTGCGGTGAGGTTGGGATCCTTGCGCACGACGTAGGCGACCACCACCTCGCCGGCCTCGTCATCGGGCGCGCCGACCACCGCTGCCTCCAGCACGCCGGGATGGAGCGCGAGCACGTCCTCGACCTCATTGGGATAGACGTTGAACCCCGAGATCAGGATCATGTCCTTGATCCGGTCGACGATCTTCACCTGCCCGTCAGGCAGCATGACAGCGACGTCCCCTGTCCGGAAATAGCCGTCCGGTGTGGTGACCTTTGCGGTTTCGTCCGGCTTCTCCCAGTAGCCCGCCATGACCTGCGGACCCTTCACGCAAAGCTCGCCCCGCTCCCCGGTCGGAACGTCAAGATTGTCCAGTGACCGGATCACAACGTCGGTGGACGGCACCGGGTAGCCGATGGTGCCGGAGAATTCCTTGATGTCGAGCCGGTTCACGCACACGACCGGAGAGGTCTCCGACAGGCCGTATCCCTCGATGATGGGCGTGCCGGACACCCTCTGCCAGGTCTTGGCGACCGCGGCCTGCGTGGCCATGCCACCGGAAATCGCAAAAACGAGATTGCTGAAATCCACCTTCTCGATCCCGGGCGCATGGGCGAGGGCGTTGTAGAGCGTGTTGACGCCCGACATCAGCGTGAAGGGGCGCTTCTTCAAAGTCTTCACGAAACCCGCAATGTCGCGCGGGTTGGTGATGAGCAACTGGCAGCCCCCGATCTTCAGCATCAGCAGCGCGCAGGCGGTGAGGCCGAAGACGTGATAAAGCGGCAGGGCCGTCACCATCACGTGGTCGGGCCGCTTGCCGAAATACGGGACCATCCAGGCCGCGCATTGCATGACGTTCGCGGCGAGGTTTCGGTGGAGAAGGGTTGCACCCTTGGCAACGCCAGTCGTCCCGCCGGTATATTGCAGAAACGCGACATCGTCGGGTCGGACCTCCACATGCCGTGGCGCCTCCCGCGCACCTTCCGACAGCACCTGAGAGAAGGGCAGCGCCCCCGGAATCCTGAACGGCTTTACGGCCTTCTTGATGTGCCGCGACACAAGGTTGATGACAGTGCCCTTCAAGCCAAGCAGATCGCCGGGGGTCACCAGCACGACCTGATCGAGAGCGAGATCCCCCGAGGCCGCATCCACCGTTGCGGCAAAATTCTCGAGGACGAAGAGGAAACGCGCACCGGAATCGTGGATCTGTTGAATCAGTTCTCGCGGTGTGTAGAGCGGATTGACGTTGACCACCGTGGCGCCCGCATTGAGCACCCCGTAGAGGATCGCCGGGTAGGCCATCACGTTGGGCAGCATGATGGCGACCCGGTGGCCCTTCCCGATGCCGCGGCCTTGCAACCAGGAGGTCACGCGGGACGCGGCCTGTTCCAGTTCGCGATAGGTCATGCGCGTGCCGAAACTCTCGACAGCCGGCCTGTCCGCATAGGCCGCGACCCCATCGCGGAACAGGTCGACGAGCGTCCCGATATGGGCCTCGTCGATCGTCGGGGGCACTGTTGGCGGATAGGCGGCAAACCAGGGTCGGGGCGCGGACGCGGGCTGGATGGCCTGGGATGTCGATGTGGCAATCGAGCCGGTGGCGTCCATGGTGTCTCCTCCGCGGTGACGCGATGATCTGCGGGAGTTGGGGTCTCCTCTGCCCTCAAGGTGATGCGCCCCAGCCGGTTTGTCGATGGCACCCTTCGTCTTAATGCGCCTTGTGGGTCACCGCCTCGGCCGGCTTTCCGCTGAGTTCGGCCATGTGATCGAACCGCGTGGAAAACGTGCCGACCCCCGCCGTCGCCGAGCGCAATTCGACGATCAGGTCGTCGATCTCCGCTTCGGGAATGGTGGCGCTGAGCACATCCCAGCCCGACCATCCGGGCCGGGAATCGTAGCCCAGGATCTGGCCGCGCCGCGAGGTCACGAGACCTGTGGCCTTCGAGAGGGCCTCTGTCGGCAGCGTGATCTCGACCGCCATCACCGGCTCGAGGAGAACGGGCTTTGCTTTCGGCAGGGCTTCGGACAAGGCCAGCCGCGCTGCCGCCTGGAACGCCGCATCGGAGGAATCCACCGTGTGATAGGACCCGTCCGTCAACGTCACCGCGACATCGACCACCGGAAAGCCCAACGGACCGCATTTCACCGCGTCGCGCGCTCCGGTCTCGACGGAGGGTATGTACTGGCGCGGCACGACGCCTCCCGTGATGCGATCCTCGAACGCGAAGCCTTCCCCACGGGCAAGCGGCCGGACGGCGATGGCCACGTCGCCGAACTGACCATGCCCGCCCGTCTGCTTGCGATGCCGTCCCCGCGCCGAGGCCGTCGCGCGGATCGTCTCGCAATAGCCGATCCGGGGCTTGGCCATTTCGACCCCGACCTGGAACCGGGATTGCAGGCGCTCCACCGCCACCCGGAGGTGCATCTCGCCCTGCCCGAGGAGGCGGATTTCACCAAGTTCGGGTGCGGTGTCGACAACGAGCGAGGGATCCTCCTCGCTGATCTTCGTCAGGGCCCCGGACAGCCTCACATCGTCCTTGCGGTCCTTCACCCGCAGGGAGAGCGTGTAGACCGGCTCCGGAGGTGCAACCGACAGGATCGCCTCGGGACGCGTCCGCCCGGACGCAAAGCAATCGCCGGTGGCAAGACCCTCCAGCCTGCCGAACCCGACGGTTTCGCCGGCCTCGGCATCCGCAATCCGGCTCGTGCTTCCCCCCGTCACCTGCAGGAGGGAGCCGATCCGTGCTTCGCCGCCGCGGGAGCCCACGACCGTCTCGCCCTCGTGAAATGCGCCCCGCAGGATGCGCCCGATCGAGAGCTTGCCGCCCTGCCCCATATGCAGGGTCTTGAGGATCTGCGCGAGTGGCGGCCCGTCCTCCGAGACGCCCAGCCGGCTGCGGGTTGCGGCAAGGCCCGGCGCCTCATGCCGGAGAGCCTTCAGCAGGCGCGTCACGCCATTGCCCCGCTCCGCCGCACCGATGAAGACCGGCACCACATGCTGCTCCTGCAATTCCCGCGCGAGGTCATCGAAGATGAGATCCCGGGGCGGGTCGATTTCCGAGATCAGGTCCTCCATCAGCGCATCGTCGTAATCGGCCAGTCGCTCAAGCATGGCGAACCGGGCCTCCCGCTCGCGCAGGCTCTCGCCTTCCGGGATGTCGACGATCTCACTCGGCGCATGCTCGCGATAAATGAAGGCGCGCTCCAGGGCGAGGTCGATAAATCCCACGGCGATGCCGTCTTTCCAGATCGGAATTTGCCGCAGCAGCAGGGGCGTGCGCGACGCCTGCTGCAACAGCGCCAGGGTCTCGCGAACCCGCCGCACCGCCGTGTCGATCTTGTTGATGAACAGGAAGCGCGGAATGGCCGCCTCCTCAAGGTCGCGCAGGATCACCTCAAGGGCGGGAATCTTGCGCTCGTCCGCTTCGCAGACCACGATGGCGGCATCGCAGACCGGCGCGATACTGCGCATTTCGTGCATGAATTCCATGGAGCCGGGGCAATCGACGAACGTCATCGTCTCGCCCAGAAACGACACGGTGGCGAGGTTGGGCTCGATGCTCATGTGGTGCGCGCGCGCTTCGGCGCTCGGATCCCCGACGCTGTCGCCTTCGGCCACATGCCCGGATCGGCCAATCGCGCCCGTTCGCTCGAGGATGGCTTCCAGGAGGGTGGTCTTGCCGCTTTGAAACGGGCCGACGACGGCTATGCATCGCGGGCCCCCGGCTGGTCTGCCGTGAGTGGCCATGAGGATCTCCTCTTCGCCCCCGCAGATGCGCTCTTGCCCGCGCTGTTCAGGCGATGGTCTGCCTCTCGCGACCGCTTGGCAAGCGCTGTCCGCCGCAACGAAAAACGGCCGGGCAAAGGCCCGGCCGTTCAGGATGGAAGAGGTCGGCGTTCAGCGACCGGGGCGCAGTTCCAGATCGCCGATGCCAAGGGCGAAGTTCAGGCCCGTCTGGCCGCTGACCGAGAGGGGCTGCAGAGCCACCGTGCGATTGTTGCCGCCGATCAGGACGTTAGCCCCGAGGCCCGCACCGACGGTCGCCTCGGCACTCACGCCCGCGTAGGTGCCGGCAAGGGACCCGGGGGCAAGGCTGCCCTCTGAGTACACCGCCCATTTGATCACCCCGCGCTGGGTGGCGCCGATATCGAGGCCGAATTTGCGGATGACGCCCGTGTAGCGCTCGTTGCGGCCGCGACGGGGCGCGAAGACGCAGGAGGTGGCCTTCTGCGACCCGAGGATCAGCCCGACACCGCCAGCAACGTTGCAGGTCAGCACGCCGGAGCGGGTGCGGCTTTGAGCGCTTGCTTCCGACGCGCCCAGGAAGGCGACGGCGGACAGAACGGCGATGGAGGCGACGGCGCGAAACATGAGGATCTCCCGAACTGTGATAGCTTGGCCATTAACGGTCCAAGGGGTGACGATGTTCCGCTCGCGCAAATGTGAATTTGCGGACGGGTGCGCAATCTCACCGGCGAACCGTGCGCCGCCGGTGAATTCACGCGTGACCTAACGCAGGCTGGCGCAGAAGCGCTGGATGCGGTGACACGCATCCTCGAGCACCGCGGTCGAGGTCGCATAGGAGATGCGCAGGTTCGGGCCCAATCCGAAGGCTGACCCATGGACGGCCGCTACACCCTCGGCCTGCAGAAGCTCGGACACGAAATCCTCGTCCGTCTCCAGCACCTTGCCCGACGGAGCCGTCTTGCCCATGGCCTCGGCGCAGGAAGGATAGACGTAGAAGGCGCCCTCCGGGGTCGGGCATTTCAGGTACTTGGCCTGGTTGAGCATCGACACGACGAGGTCGCGCCGTTCCTCGAAGGCCTTGCGGAACACCTTGAGGTGGTCCTGCGGCCCGTTCAGCGCCTCGACGGCCGCCCATTGGGCGATGGAGCAGGCGCCTGACGTCTGCTGGCCCTGGACGAAATCCATGGCCTTGATCAGTTCCTCGGGTCCTGCCGCGTAGCCGATGCGCCAACCGGTCATGGCGTAGGATTTGGATACGCCGTTCATGGTCAGGGTGCGGTCGTACAGACGGGGCTCGACCTGGGCCGGCGTGACGAACTCGAAATCGCCGTAGGTCAGGTGCTCGTACATATCGTCGGTCAGCACCCACACATGCGGATGGCGCATCAGCACATCGGTGATCGCCTTCATCTCGTCGCGGGTATAGGCCGCGCCGGAGGGGTTCGACGGCGAGTTCAGGATGATCCACTTGGTCTTGGGCGTAATGGCCTTCTCCAGCGGCTCGGGCTGGAGCTTGAAATTGTGCGCCATGGTCGTATCGACGATGACCGCCGTGCCGCCGCAAAGGCCGACCATCTCCGGATAGGATACCCAGTAGGGGGCCGGGATGATAACCTCATCGCCCGGATTCAGGGTCGCCAGAAGCGCGTTGTAGATCACCTGCTTGCCGCCGGTGCCGACGATGACCTGCGAGGGCTTGTAGTCGAGGCCGTTCTCGCGCTTGAACTTGGCGGCGATCGCCTCACGCAGGGGCACGATGCCCGCCACGGGCGTGTATTTGGTTTCGCCGCGCCGGATCGCGGCCATGGCCGCTTCCTTGATATTGTCCGGGGTGTCGAAATCCGGCTCGCCCACTGACAGGCTGATGATATCCCGGCCCTGGGCTTTGAGGTCCCGCGCGTTCTGCGTGATGACGATCGTCGCAGACGGCTTGATGCGGGAAAGGGCGTCAGACAAAAAGCCCATGGGAATCCTCCGAGCGGGGCGTTAGAAACGAGGGTGGAGACGACGCGGACCCAAGAGCGCCTCGCGACCGCAAAATCGCTCTCGGGGATCAACGAGCCGAACCATGTTCGGGCCGGGAAAAGCCGTTTGACTTTTCCGGGACATGCTCTAGTCCGCCCTCGCCGCCCAAGCAAGCGAAACAGCCCGTCGAAGACGGGTTTTTGAGGAAACGATACACGCCATGACGCCATCCTTGACCCGCCGCCTCGCCCTCGGCCTTTTTGCCGGCTCAGCCCTCCTGGCAACGGCAGCCGCCGGACAGACATTCCCGCAGCGGGTCATCAAGCTTGTCGTGCCGTACCCGGCCGGCGGACCCACCGATGTGATCGCGCGCATCGTCGGCGAGGAGATGGGCCGTTCCCTTGGCCAGAACGTCATCGTCGAGAATCTCGCGGGCGCGTCGGGCGCCGTCGGAACCAGAGCGGTGGCGCGGGCCGAGCCGGACGGATACACGATCGTGTTCGGCAACAACCAGACGCATGGCAACAACATGTTCCTGCTCAAGGAGCCAGGCTACGACGCGATCAAGGATTTCGCGCCGCTGGCCGGCGCCGGAGCTTTTGAACACGTGTTCGTGGTCAGCAACGCCCTGCCGGCCAAATCCATCCAGGAGCTGGTGGCGCTTGCGAAGGCCGAGCCCGGCAAGCTCAATTACGGGTCGACCGGCGTCGGGTCGGGCTCTCATCTGGCCACGGAATTGTTCATGACGCGCACGGGCACCAAGATGACCCATGTGCCGTTTCGGGGGGCGGCGCCGCTCGTCACCGAGCTGATGGCCGGCCGGATCGACGTGTCGAACTCGACGCTTCCAAGCGTTCTGGCGCAGTTCCAGGCCGGTGAAATGCGCGCCATCGGCATTGCCAGTCCGCAACGCAACGCGCAGGCACCGGATGTTCCGACCTTGAGGGAGCAGGGTATTACTGATGCGGATGCCGAATCCTGGGCGGCCTTCTTCGCCCCGGTCAACACGCCAAAGCCCATCCTCGACACCCTGTCGACGACCATCATCGCCGCTCTCAACAAGCCGGAGGTGCGCGATCGCATCACGAAGCTCGGCTTCACCCTGAACGTGCGCGACCCCGAGGCCTTCAAGCCTTATCTGGCAAAGGAAATCCAGACCTGGGCGGACGTGATCAAGGCGGCCAACATCAAGCCGGACGCCACCTAGGCGGCCACTGCGAGGGCGCACACGCGCGCCCTCGCTGTCCCGGCCAAGCTGCCCGCCCCCCGCAACTGCATGTGGCGTTTCGAGATTCCCTCGGAACCTTCTCGACTCGCACGTGTTTTTGCTGACGAACGATGTCACGACAGTGGCGTTACGGGGAAAGATCCGATGTCATCATCGCTTAATCGTACCGGGTATCACATGGCCTCTCGCGTCCAGCGGCTCGACCGTCGCCGGGAATGCCGATTCATGCTTGCGCTGGTCATGCTGATGGGCGTCGCAACGGCATCTGTGCTCGCCACGACACGCGAGGCGTTGTCCGACCCGTCGGCAATCGTGACCGTGATGTTGCCGACCCGGTAACACGGGCGTGATTCCTGTCGAGGTTGACGCCACGCTGTCAGCCGGTACCTCTCTGGCGCACCCCTTCGCTGGAGAGACTTGATGATGACATCCATCCGCCTCGCACTCATCGGTACACTTGCATGTACTGCCCTCTCGCCGCTTGCGGCGCAGGACAGCCAGCGTGTGCGCACCGACAAGGTCGAGGTGGTGGTCGAGACCGTCGCCCGCGATCTGCAGAACCCCTGGGGACTGGCTTTCCTGCCGGACGGGCGGATGCTCGTGACGGAAAAAGCTGGCCGCCTGCGTCTTGTGGCGGCCGACGGAAAACTCTCCGAGCCTCTCACTGGCCTGCCAAAAGTGGCTGCCCGCGGCCAGGGTGGCCTTCTCGACATCGCAGTCTCGCCCACCTTCGCCCGTGACCGGCGCCTGTTTGTCAGCTTCGCAGAGGATCGCGGCGAAGGACGCTCCGGCACGAGTGTCGCGCGCATGCGTCTGAACGAAGCCGGGACAGGAGTCACTGACACGGCGGTGATCTTCCGACAGGAGCCGCCTCATACGGGTGGCAACCATTGGGGCTCGCGTCTTGTCTTCGATCGGGACGGCAACCTTTTCGTGACTCTGGGCGACCGTTTCGACCTGCGGGACCAAGCCCAGAATCCCGCCAATCTCCTGGGCAAAGTGGCCCACATCACTCCTGACGGAAAGCCTGCTCCCAACAATCCGTATCTCAACCGCCAAGGCACCCGACCGGAGATCTGGTCGATGGGACACCGCAACGTGCAGGGGGCGGCACTCCATCCGACGACCGGACAATTGTGGACTGCGGAACATGGGGCCCGGGGCGGCGACGAAATCAACATTCCGCAGAAGGGCAAGAATTACGGCTGGCCGGTCATCAGCTACGGGGTCGATTATTCAGGGGCCAAGATCGGGGAAGGCACCGCGAAGGCGGGCCTCGAGCAACCCGTCTATTATTGGGACCCCTCGATCGCGCCTTCCGGCCTGGCATTCTACACGGGCGACAAGTTTCCCGCGTGGAAGGGCAGCATCCTCGTGGGTGCGCTTGCCGGAAAGCTCGTCTCGCGACTCGAGACCAGCGGCGACAAGATCACCGGGGAGGAGCGCATGCTGCAGACGATCGGGGAGCGTTTTCGAGACGTCCGCCAGGGGCCCGACGGCTACGTCTATCTCCTCACCGATTCCGCGCAGGGTCGCATCCTGAGGATGCGGCCGGCCGATTGAGCTATTTGGTCTGGAAGATGAAGGTCGCACCGGCGGCGATGAGCGCAAATCCGATCAGATGGTTCCAGCCCAGCGGCTCGTCCAGATACAGGACGGAGAAGACGGCGAAGACCGCCAGCGTGATCACCTCCTGCATGGTCTTGAGCTGGGCCGCCGAATACACGCCGGAGCCGATGCGGTTGGCCGGGACTGCGAGCCAGTACTCGAAAAAGGCGATTCCCCAGCTCGCCATCACGGCAATCCAGAGCGGCGAGGTCTTGAACTTCAGGTGGCCGTACCAGGCGAAGGTCATGAAGACGTTCGAGGCAATCAACATGACGACGGGAGCAACGTAGGCGTTCATTGGGAAACCGGGACAGGGCTGCGGGAGCGCTCTGCCGTATTCCTCCCACCTCGCCTGTCAAGATGGCAAAGGCGGCCGTTCAGCGGTTGGCCAGAACCTCCAGAACGCGCGCGCCGCCTGCGATCTGTGGGTTGGAGGGTTCGAAACCCTCGCGTATCTCACGCTGCGTCACCAGACCACGGGCCTTCTCGAATGCCGCATCGAGGGTGGTGGCGGTTCGCAGGGACTTGTTGAAGAACGCGTCGCCAAAATAGGTCCACGCAGCGCCGTCACGGCAACCGAAAGACGAACGGTCGGCGGATGCCGCGGTAATCACCAGCGTGTTCGGGTCCGCGAGTTTGTCGGCGAAGATCCCGGAATAGCAGGCCGATACGATGAGCACCCGATACTTGGCGCCGGTGGCGTCGAGCAATCGGCCCACATCGCGCGGCGTGACGACCCGTTCGTCGCGCGGGGTGACAAGGCCTACTCCAGCAGGCCCCCCATGTGAGGTGAGAACGAGAAGGGCGACGTCCTTGTCAGGATCCAGCACCCGCCCGACAGCCTGCGAGGCTGCCATCAGCGTCGCCGGAGTCGCACTCCCGCGACGCTTGGTGTTGGACCGTACGATCGATCGGCCCTTGGACCCGAACTTGGATTCGAGAATGCTCGCAGCACCGCGCGCCTCGCTCTCGAAGACGCTCTGCGGTCCCCATAAGCCGAACGACAGAATGTAGACATCGGCCTTCGGCGAGCGGGGCGCGAGGCCGAAATTCTCTGCTGAGGCGGTTTGCGACGACCGGGCAGGCGCGCCGATTTTCTCGGCTCTCGCGGCCCCTGCGACGCCAAGCGGGAGAGTGAGAGCCAACAGGCACAGCGCAATCAAGCGACGCATCGAGAACCCCATCTCCAGCCCGACCGCGACGCGGCCGGCACGCCTACCCATAGCGCAATTTCATTGCCACGATGAGGGCAACGAGCACGAATGTCACGCTGTTGGCGAGGATGATCGGGGCATTGCCCACCAGGATGCCGTAGATCAGCCAAAGGGCGACCCCGAGCGCGAAAACGCATTGGGTGACCAGGGATAGAGACTTGGTGTCCTTTGTCCGCAAGGTTTTGAGCGCCTGCGGCAGCCAGCAGACGGTCGTCAGGATGGCGGCCACAAAGCCGATGATTTGAACGCCGAGCATGATCGAATCGTGAGACCCTTGGGACCCGTGGATCTTTATCACGCTATGCCGCAACCGCATGACAATTCCACCGGGCCGATACCGGGCATTGGTGGTTCAGACCACGAGATTCTTCATTGGCGTGACGCCCGCGCTGTCGGGAAAGATCGTCTCGGCGAGGGATTGGGCCGACACCCCGAACAGATCCGTCAGGACCCCCTTGGTGACGGATCGCAGATCCGTCGTCGGGCGCAAATCCCGCCCGTCGAGCAGGTGGGCCGCCTTGAGGCCGGGCCAATCGGCGATCACCCGCCCGCCCCTGACCCCGCCGCCCACCAGAAACGCGACGGTCCCCGTGCCATGGTCGGTACCGATGGTTCCGTTCACCCTCGCGGTCCGGCCGAACTCGGTCACCACCATAATGACAGTATCCTTCCACCGCTCCTTCATGCCGGTCTCGAAGGCCAGCAGGGATTCGTCGAGACCGCCGAGGAGCTGGGCCAGACGGCCCGTGGCACCGCCCTCGTTGGCGTGGGTGTCCCAGCCGTCGAAGGCGAGGGCTGCAATGCGGGGGCCGTCATCCGCGCCCACGAGCCGCGCGGCGCCCTCGGCGATACGGCGCATCCCGTTGATGCCCCCCGGTTTCTGCTGGCCGTTCATGGCCACGGCGTTCGCCATCCTCTCGGTGGCAAGGCCTCGCGAGAGATTGTCGGCCAGCGACGGATCGCGGGCGGCGTAGAGATCCATCACCCGCTGCGCCAGGTCTTCCTTGGCCCGGGGCAGGATTGCGGGCGCCCAGCCGGTCACGGGCGCTCCGCCCCTGACGATCAAGGGCGGAACGGGGCCAACGCCGAGCGCCCCGTTGCGGGCGATCGCTTCGCCCTGCGGCAGCGTCAGCAGCAACCGGTTCATCCATCCGGATTCGACCCGCCCGGGACCCGGTTGTCCGCTCTCGAGGACATCCTGCCCGTCGAAATGCGATCGCTCGCGATAGCCGGTGGCCGTGGCATGGATCACCGTCGCCTGATTGGCTTTGTACAGGCGGGCGAGATTGGGCATGGCGGGATGCAGGGCGAAAAATCCGTCCAGCGGCAGCGCCGCCCCTTCGCCGCTCTTGGATAGGGCGATGCCTTCGCGCAGGGCGGCGTAGTCTGGATCGCCGACCGGCGCCACCGCCGAGAGGCCGTCGAGCGCGCCACGCAGGACGATGCAGACGAAGCGCGAGTCGCGGCCCCCCGCCGCATAGGCGAATTTCGGCATGAAGGTCCAGGCGAACAGGGCGCCGGCCGCCCCCAGCAACGCGCGTCGGCTGACATCGGATTCGCAGAGATCGGACATGGGGTCTCTCCTGGCGGCCTTGGCTAGCGGCGTTGAAATTCGGGCGACATCAACAGCAGCGCGACGCCTTGCTGCCGACTCTCGGCGCGGGCGACGGCCTGTCGGGTCTCCCGCGACGCGTAATCTCCCAGCCCGCCGTCGAGAAGCGCCATGGGATCGCGATCGCTGGCTCGCTGGGACAAGCGGACAGCGACATCGAGGCGTGTCTTGAGACCCTCGGGCGATTCCCAGTGGTCGCGACTGTCCGGGTAGCCGTTGGGACCCGGCGGATCCCACATTTTTTGCCCGAGCGCGTTAAGGAGATTGTTGACGACGCCGCCATTCTCGGGGACCGATCCGAGGAGGCGCAGCGACCCCATGACGAATTCCTGCGGCGAGCGGATCTTGCTCGCTTCCGGCGCCCACGATTCGTCAGCCTGCAGCAGGGCTGCCGCCACCGCCGCCAGATCACCACCGGTGTCGCGAAAGGTGCTCTCCAGCCGGCGCACCAGCGCGTCCGGCGGGTGGTCGGCCACGAAATGCCGGGCGAGCTTGGTGGCGAGGTGCCGGGCGGTGGCGGGCTCGCTGGCGAGCGCCACAAAGACGTCGCGCGCCTGGTCGGGACCGAAATCCGGGTAGTAGCGGCCGAGAACCTGTTGTTCTCCCGGCTCATGCAGCCCGACATTGAACACTGTCGAACCTGGCCGCCCGAGGCGGCCCTCAGGCCCCGCCACCGTCCAGCCGGTAATCACGCGGGCGAGGCTGGTGACATCGGACTGGGTATAGCCGCCGGAGACCCCAAGCGTGTGAAGCTCCAGAATTTCACGGGCCAGATTCTCGTTCAGCCCCTTCTTCTGTCGCCGGGCGGTTTCCGTGCTCGGTCCGATGGATTGGTTGTTGTCCAGATAATAGATCATGGTCGGGTGGGTCTCGACCGCATGAAGCATGTCGCTGAACCGGCCGAGCACGAAAGGCCGGATCGCTTCGCGCTCGAACGCCCCGGCTGTCGATTGAACCTGGTTGCCCTTGGAGACCCCGACCGCAAAATGGTTGCTCCAGAACCAGACCAGCCGCTCCACGAAGCCACCATCCGTCGTCAGCGCTGCATTGACCCGCGCCATGATGTCGGCCTGATACATCGCCTGGGGGATATCGTTGCGGGGCTGCGCAGGCGCCGGCATTGGCTTGCCCGATGCTTCCGCCTTGTCGATCAGGCGCGAAAGCACAATTCCCTCGGGTCGCGGCTCGTCACCGGTGGCTGCATTTCTCGCGCGGGCAAGATCGACGCGCCGGCTCTCCTCACGCAGATCCGCCAATATGGTAGGCGTCTCCGGCAGGATCTGGTTGGTTTGGGGCTGCTCCGACCGGATCTCGGTGAGGAAGAAGCCTTGCGGATCGCGTCCAACCCGGGCCAGGTCGCCGGGGCGGGCGCCCACCCCAAACCGGTTCAACGCTAAAGCCGATGGAATAAAGTCCGATCGCATTGCCGGGCAACCTCGCATCTGTCGCTTGTCGAGGATTCTATTCTGGCGGCGCAATCAGACCGCTTTACGGCAATGTGAAGGCGGGCTGCCTTGTCGATGAACCGCAGATGAAGGCGAACTGAAACGCCGCAGCGGGGTTCTTCCCTCATGACACAGACAAGAGACTTTTCCGACAAAGCGGCCATGACGATCGCCACCGATACGGTTTGCGAACTCATCCTGCGCGCACGTGCGATCGACGTGAAAGAAGAGCTGACCGATCCGGATTCCGGGTCGAACCCCATCGACGACGGTGGGGTGGACGCGCTCATGGACGGCGGCGACGACGCGACCGAGGAAGAGTTGCGGGAGGTTATTTCCGGCCTCAACGACGACGAGCGCGCGGAGCTGATCGCACTGGTCTATGTGGGCCGGGGCGACATGGATGCCGCCGAATGGCCCGACGCCGTGCGGCTCGCACGGGAAAGGGAGGCGGCCAACGTGCTGCCGACAGTCGACTGGTTGCTGGGCATTCCCAACCTCGGCGATCTCTGGGACGAGGGCCTCGCCGCTATGGGCCGTTCCTGCGCGTGAGCGCCAACGACGCGCCGGCAGGTCTACCCGCCGGCGCGTCAGGTTTTTGCTTTACTTCATCATCGCAGGAAGAGCCGCGATATCGCGGACGGGGGCTGACGCCCCGGCGATCTTGGTGACCATGGTGCCTTTGCCGGTCGCAAGATCGACCTTGTAGAGGGTGTCGCCGGCCATCAGCCAGCCCTCGTTCGCCCCATCGGTCGACACGATATCGAAGGCGATGACATCACCCTTCGCGCCATGCATGCCAACCGAGTTGAGAATGCCGTCGTTGGGCGGGGCCTGCTTGACGACTGCGCCGCTGGCGTCGATGTCGTAGAGCACCGTCTCCTTGGCGCCCTTGACCGAGTTGGTGTACGCGCCGGCAATGATCTTGGGTGCCTTGCCCGCATGCATGTCGCCGTCGACGAACTTCAGTTGGCCATCCTTGGTCACCTTGCCGTCATCGACATTGGCGCGAAGATTGGTGCCGTCGGAGCCGATCACCCGCAGACGGTCCGCCACCGGATTGAAGTCGACCGTTACCATGCCGCCCGTCGCCACCATCGTGTCGAGCTTCGATTTCATCATGGCTTTTCCGCTCGCCGTATCGATGGTGAAGACAGTGCCGTCAGAGGCAAGCGCATAAAGCATCCCGTCGGCGGGGCGAACGTCGATCCCGACCAGCTTCCCGCCGGACAGGCCGGACACGGTCATGGATTTGGCGACTTTCTTGCCCGCCACATCGACGATCGCGATCGTGTCGTCACCGATGAGAGCCGCGACGCTTTGTGCGTGGGCCGCCCCTGCGAGCATGGTGGTTCCGACGAGGACTGCTGCGAAAGTGCTGATTTTCATGGCGTTTCTCTCTGAATTTTGCCCGGCTCCACGTGACCGGATATTGCGCATACCCGCCACAATCCCCTATGGATGCAGGGGGCTCACTTTTTTTATGCGCCTGCGTCCACCGGGCGCTCTGGGGTGTACGCACTGAGCAAGCTGACAGGGAGATGACGCGTGGAGGCTACGGTTGGGGCGATTGCCCCCGAGCGCCGTGACTTGACGGACGCCTTGCGCCGTTGCGCCAGAGGCGATCGTTCGGCATTGCGGAGCATTTACGATCTCGAGGCTCCCCGGATGCTGGGCGTGGCTATGCGCATCCTGCGGCGGCGGGCGCTGGCCGAGGAGGCCGTACACGACACCTTCATGCAGGTCTGGCAGCGTGCCGGCAGCTTCGACCCGCAGCGCGGCAATGCGCGCACCTGGCTCTATGCGGTTCTGCGCAACCGTTCCCTCAACATCCTGCGCGGAGAATCCCGCACCGATCTCGTCGAGGATTTCGAGCCCATGGGCCTGGTCAGCGACGAGGAAGGACCGGAGGCCGTGCTCCTTCGCCTGTCCGATTCCGGACGTCTGAAAAGCTGCCTTGAGCGTCTGGAGCCGGCCCGACGCCAGGCCATTACGCTGGCCTATATCCATGGGCTGACCCATGGCGAGCTGGCAGGCCGCCTTGGCATTCCGCTCGGCACCGTCAAATCGTGGATCCGCCGCTCGCTCACCTCCCTGCGGGAGTGCCTGGCATGATCAGCGAACAGAACGATCGGCTCGCCGCCGAGCATGTGATGGGCCTCCTCGACGGCGAGGAGCGCCATCGCGCCGACTTGCTGCTGGCCTCGGATCCGTCCTTCCGGGCTGCGGTGGATCTCTGGCGCGTGCACTTCGCCGAGTTCGATGAGACGGCGCCCGCACTCCCCGCGACGGAAAGCCTGTGGCAGCGCATCGAAACCGGCGTTGCGGCCGACGCACCTGTCTCCGTCAGGCCCGCCCCTGCGCGGGTGGCGACCGAGAGCCGGTTCCGGGCCCTGTGGGACAGTCTCGTCTTCTGGCGCTTTGCCGGAATGACAGCCGCCTGCGCCGCCCTGCTGCTTGCCATCGCTACCGCGTTCTTCGCCGACAGGGCGGCACGCCAGCCGGTGATGGTTGCCGTTCTGGTCAACGATTCCAATCAGCCGGGCGCTGTGCTCAGCACCTTCTCGGATGGCCGCGCCGAATTCGTGCCGCTCGGCGGCACGAGTATTCCGCGGGATCACTCGATGCAGGTCTGGACGTTCCCCGATCCGAAAGGCGCCCCCGTCTCGGTCGGCGTGATCAACGCGGCCAGGACAGTCCAGCTCAACCTCGCGAAGCTCCCGCATCTGCAATCGGATCAGGTGTTCGCGATTTCCATGGAACCGCTGCACGGCTCGCCAACCGGACTGCCGACCGGCCCGGTGGTGTTGAAAGGCACGGCATCGACCGCACTCTGACGGGCTGCCGCAATTGCGACACCGACCCCACCCAGAGTTTGCGTCAACAAATGGAGTTCGGCTCATGATTCCCGGCGATCCCAAGATGCCCCCTGCGGCGACGGCTGCTGACGAGACCGTCGCGCAGACCGAGGATGCCCTTGACGAAGCGCTGGAGGAGACCTTTCCCGCCAGCGACGCCATCAACTTGCGCCAATGGAGCGAGATGGAAGCCTCGGAGCGTGCGCGCGCCGAGCGCGAGGAGCGCTTGAAGGCGCAATCCCATGTTGATCGCTTGGCGCTCTATGCCCGCGGTCCGACCGCGTTTTCCGCGTGAGAAAGACATTCACAAAAATGTGAGAGGCCTGCTGCATCCGCCGGCGTTGCCGGTGGGTATCCACCCTGAAGGACAGCCTTCGATCGCACGATTGAAACCCGGCGCGATCCCATTCACCCCCTTCAGGGACAGATCCGATGACAATTCGTCTTGCAACCTTTGCCGCAGCGCTGGCGCTCGGCACCGCGACGCTCGTCTCCACGATGCCTTCGGTCGCTCAGGAAATGACCAAGATGGTCGGCGGCGCGGCGATGTACCCGTCGAAGAACATCATCGAGAACGCCGTCAATTCCAAGGACCACACCACACTCGTGGCAGCCGTGAAGGCCGCGGGTCTCGTCGAAACGCTGCAGGGCGCGGGCCCCTTTACGGTTTTTGCACCGCGTAATGCCGCATTCGCAAAACTTCCCAAGGGCACCGTCGAGACGCTGCTCATGCCGGCCAACAAGGCCGCGCTGACGGGCGTTCTCACCTATCACGTCGTGTCCGGCCGCGTGACCGCCCAGCAGCTGATGGCGCAGGTCAAGCAGGGCGGCGGCAAGGCCATGCTCAAGACCGTCCAGGGCGAAACCCTCACGGTCATGCAGAAGGGCAACAAGCTCATCCTCGAGGATCAGAAAGGCCGCAAGTCGACGGTGACCATTGCGGACGTCATGCAGTCGAACGGCGTGATCCACGTGGTCGACACCGTCCTCCTGCCGGGCTGAGACATCCGGCGGACATCACGCCCGCCGCGATCGGAGTAATGCGTAGGCGGCCCTTCGATGATCGAGGGGCCGTCATTTTCTTGTCCCTGCGGCCTGCTGCCGCGTCTGCCGAAAGAGCAGCAAAGACGCGGCCTTTTCAAGAATCGCCGGTTAGAGTTTGCCGAGCTTCAGGAACTGCGTCTCCCCGGAGGAATCGTCAACGCCGTCATTGTCCGTCACGATGAAGGCGTTGCCGGCGGCGTCGATGGCGAAGCCCTCGACCTTGTCGAGCACATAGCCCTGCGGCTTCTTGAGGTCGGGCAGCAAGTCGCGCAGCAGCGTCTTTTTCACCACCGGCAGAGGTTGTCCCAAAGCCACCGGCTTCATATCGGCCGCCGATACGGCATAGAGCCTCTTGACCACGGCCTTGTCGGCGATCTGGTTGTCGCGCTCGATGATGATAACGCGATCACCAGCCGCCGTGATTTCGGACAGGCCGATCCAGCCGGTCTCGGTCTTGTCGAGCGGATAATGCACCGCGCCCCAGCTCTTGTCGGCAGGCTTGTAGGCGAGGAGCTTGACGTGGTTTTTTGCATCGTCCGCCCATTCGCGCTGGACGGCGAGCCACACGGTCTGAGCATCGCCCGTTCCGGTGACCGTCACGCCCTCGAAGCCGTAGTTCTTGGCACCCTCTTCGAGGGATGACGGCACGGTGATCTCCTCGATGATCGCACCCTTGGCATCAACCTTGATGAGCCGGTTCTTGAGCCCCTTCTCGGGATTGCCTTCGGAGGCGAGCCAGAACGCCCCATCGGCCGCCATCGCGATGCCTTCGAGATCGAGCTTGTCGGCGGCAGCCCCCGCCCGCGTCACCAGCGTCTCGGCGGTGATGATCGCCGGATGCTGGCTGGCGTCGATGGTGAGGATTCGCGGCGCGGCGCTGTAGACGCTGTCGGTGACGGCATAGAGCCTCCCCGCCTGCGTCGGATCGGCCGCGAGACCCGAGAGTGCGCCCCAGGCAATCGGCAATCCGTCGGCCTTGCGGGCGGAGCGGAGCGTCGGATAGGCCGGAGCCGCGCGCTCGGCACGCTGATAGATCATCACGTGCGGCCCAACGCCGCCACCTTTTCGCAGATCGGTCTCGCTGGTGGCAACGAACAGATTGCGCGAGGGAATCGCCATGAAGCCCTCCGGGCCGATGCCGGTCGGCAGCATCTGGATGAGTTCCGGCGCAGCGCCGGTGTCGCGATACACGCCGACGACGGAGCCACGCTCGGAACCGACGAAGATCAGGTTGTCGGCGCCGAACCGTGCAACGTCGAGGCCTTCGACCTCGACGCCCTTCTTGTTGCGCTTGTCCGGGTAATGGCCGAGTGCCACCACCTCGTGCTCGAAGCTTTCGGCGGATTCGAACGCGACCGAACCGTCCTTGTTGAAGATCGTGAAGCCGCGCGAGCCGCCCTTCCAATCCCCTTCATTGGCCGTGACGAAACGATTGTTGTCGATCCAGTGAACGGCGTCGGGCTCGCGCGGAACGGCCTTCAGCTCATCTGTCAGCGCAATCTTGCCGTCCTTCTTGGTGTCGACGTTCTTGAGATCGACGGTGCCGGCGGAGAAATGCCGCTCGATGGCGCCCGTGCGGCCGTCGATCATCACCAGATGGTTGTTTTCCTGCATCGACAGGACGATCTTGCCGTCCGCCGAAATGTCCACGAATTCCGGCTCGGGATCCTCGCCAGCGACCGCAGCCAGACCCGTCACGTCCACCGTCTTTAACGACGCGCAGGTGAAGCGCTCACCGTCCAGCGCACCGACCACGAGGGCTCCGGCCGGCATCTGCGGCAACGCGCCGTCGTTCACGCTCTCGTCGCGCTCGTTCTCGATGGCGATCGCCATGATGCCGCTGCCGATGGCGATCGAATCCGGCTGGCCGGGAAGCGGGCATTCGCTCGCGACCGTCTTTGACGCCAGATCGACGACGACGAGTTTTCCACTGGGCTTCAGAAAGCTCTCGGAGGTGTTGACCGCCACATAGGCGCGGTTGCCGGACACCTTCACGGAGGTCGGTTCGCCGCCTACCGCCACCTTGCCGCCGGCCTTTGGCTGGGCCGCATCGGCGATGTCGATGAAGCGGATCGCCTTGCGGGGGCCGTCCGTATAGACGAGCAGCTTGCCATCTTCGCTGGCGGAGATGATCTCGGCCACAGTCTCGCCCTTCTGGTCCTCATCGGGAGCCAGATTGGCCGTGATGGGAAAGCTGGCGATCCGGTCGAAATACTCGGCCGCAGAGGCTTCGAGCGCCGTGCCTGACAACAGGAGGGCGGCGAGCGAGCCGATGGCGAAACGTTGGGGCATGGGACCTCGCAGGGGACAATCGGGTGAGGCTCGAGCTTCTGCGTGAAGCCTGTGACGGGCGCATGACACCTGTGTCCGAAAGCCCCGATCCTCTTCCCAATCCGACCCGTCTGTACCATATTCGTTCTATGGCCAAAGCACCCAAGAAGCCCAAGCTTTCCACCGGGAAGGCGAACAAACCCGACCTGAAGCCCCTGGACACCTACCTGTCCGATCTGCTGAGCCCAGCAGTGAACCGGGAGCGCAAGGCCGCGGAAGGCTTTGCGGAGCGCGCCCAGGAAACCTTCATCACCGGAGACGCGGCCGATGTCGATCCGGCGCTGGCCCGCAAGCTCGGATTGCGCGCGCCCGACAGCGGCCCGGATGGGGTCGAGGAGCTGGGGGAACCGCCGGTCGACGTCAACGGCGTCTCGGCGACGGTCGATGCGCTGACGAAACTGCTGACGGAAGGCGACCCGCGATTCAAGAACGGCAAGCTCTGGACGCCTCACCGCCCGGCCCGCCCGGACAAATCCGAGGGCGGCATTCCCTTCAAGCTGGTGTCGGAATTCGAACCCGCCGGCGACCAGCCGGTGGCCATCGCCGAGTTGGTGGACGGCGTGCGCCGGCAGGAACGCGATCAGGTGCTGCTGGGCGTCACCGGGTCCGGCAAGACCTTCACCATGGCCAAGGTGATCGAGGAGACGCAGCGCCCTGCCCTGATCCTGGCCCCCAACAAGACGCTGGCCGCGCAGCTCTATGGGGAGTTCAAGTCGTTCTTTCCCGAGAACGCCGTGGAGTACTTCGTCTCCTACTACGATTACTATCAGCCCGAGGCCTATGTGGCCCGGTCCGATACCTTCATCGAGAAGGAAAGCTCGATCAACGAGCAGATCGACCGCATGCGCCACTCGGCGACCCGCGCGCTCATCGAGCGCGACGACGTCATCATCGTGGCGTCGGTGTCGTGCATCTACGGTATCGGCTCGGTCGAGACCTATACGGCCATGACCTTTTCGGTGAAGGTGGGCGAGCGCATCGAGCAGCGCCAGCTCATCGCCGACCTCGTGGCCCTGCAATACAAGCGCATCCAGAACGATTTTGCCCGCGGCACCTTTCGCGTCCGTGGCGATTCCATCGAACTCTTTCCGGCCCACCTGGAAGACCGCGCCTGGCGCATCGGGCTGTTCGGCGACGAGATCGAGAACATCGTCGAGTTCGACCCGCTGACCGGCCGCAAGACCAATGATCTCGCCTTCGTGAAGGTCTATGCGAATTCGCACTACGTGACCCCGCGTCCGACGCTCCAGCAGGCCGTCAAGGGCATCGAATCCGAGCTGCAGAACCGCCTGCAGGAACTCTCCCGCATGGGACGCCTGCTCGAGGCGCAACGGCTGGAGCAGCGCACGCAGTTCGACCTTGAAATGATCGAGGCCACGGGCGTCTGCAACGGCATCGAGAACTATTCGCGCTACCTCACCGGCCGCAAGCCGGGCGAGCCGCCGCCGACCCTGTTCGAGTATTTGCCCGACAATGCGCTGGTCTTCACAGACGAGAGTCATGTGACCGTGCCGCAGATCGGCGGGATGTATCGCGGCGACTTCAGGCGCAAGGCGACGCTGGCCGAATACGGCTTCCGCCTGCCGTCCTGCCTCGACAACCGTCCATTGCGGTTCGAGGAATGGGACGCCATGCGGCCCCAATCGGTCCACGTGTCGGCGACACCGTCGAAATGGGAGATGGAGCAGACCGGCGGCATCTTCGTCGAGCAGGTGATCCGGCCCACCGGCCTCATCGACCCGCCGGTGGAAATCCGCCCGGCGCGCAACCAGGTCGACGATCTGCTGGGCGAGATCAGGGAGGTGTCGGCGGCAGGCTATCGCACGCTCGTCACGACGCTCACCAAGCGCATGGCCGAGGACCTGACCGAATACCTGCACGAGAACGGCATCCGCGTGCGCTACATGCACTCCGACATCGACACGCTGGAGCGCATCGAGATCATCCGCGACCTGCGTCTTGGGGCCTTCGACGTGCTCATCGGCATCAACCTGCTGCGCGAGGGCCTCGACATTCCCGAATGTGCGCTGGTGGGCATTCTCGATGCCGACAAGGAGGGCTTCCTGCGATCGGAGACCTCGCTGGTGCAGACCATCGGCCGCGCCGCGCGAAACGTCGACGGCCGGGTGATCCTGTATGCGGATCACATGACCGGCTCAATGGAGCGCGCCATTGCCGAGACCGACCGGCGGCGCGCCAAGCAGGTCGCCTACAACGAAGAGCACGGCATCACGCCGCAGAGCATCAAGAAGAACATCGGCGACATTCTCGAGAGCGTTTACGAGCGCGATCACGTCTCGGTGGATGCGGGCCTGACGAAGGGCGGGGTGACCGTCGGCCACAATCTCAAGACTGTCATTGCCGACATGGAAAAGCGCATGCGGGAGGCAGCCGCCAATCTCGACTTCGAGGAAGCGGCCCGCCTGCGCGACGAGCTCAAGCGCCTGCAGGCGACGCAGCTTGCCATCAGCGACGATCCGCTTGCGCGCCAGACCGACGTGGAGCGCGAGGCGGGCAAGTATGGGGGCTCGCGCAAATACGGCCGCAACGCCGATCTCCCGCCGCGTGGCCTGCCCGCCTCCCCGGAGGGCGCAAGCCCCGGCATCGAGGATGCCAGTTCCTACGGCCCGGGCGGTAGGGGCCGGTCGGATGAGGGGACCCGTATTCGCAAACCCTCGCTAGATGAGATGGGCCCCGGCACGGACCGGGAGGTGCCGTTGAACTTCAAGGAGCGGCCGAAGGCCCGCAGCACCCAGGGCCTGGCAGGGCAGAAGCCGAAGTATAAGGGCGGGCGCGGCAAGTAAGATGAGCCCGATCCGCAAAAATTCGCTGGACAGGAATTCTATACTACTCCATCTTATAGCCTAGCTTACGTTAGGAGCGGTCCATGTGCGTCCAGTGCCAAGCCTCTTCGCGCTTTTCCCGTCGCCGCTTCATCGCCCTCGGAGCATCGGCCATCGCCGCGTGCCAGGTTGCGGCGCCGGCGTTTGCTCAAGCACCAGCGGCCCCTCCCCCCAACGCCATCCCGCCGGAGGAAGCTCTCAAACGTATCATGGACGGCAACGGGCGCTACGTCGCGAACACGACCATGATCAAGGACTTTTCCGTCGGGCGCACGGCTCGTGCGGCCGCCCAATATCCGATCGCCGCCATCCTCAGTTGCGCGGATTCGCGGCTGGCCCCTGAACTGACCTTCGACCAAGGGCCCGGCGAGCTTTTCGTCGTTCGTCTTGCCGGGAACTTCGTCAATGACGACGGGCTTGCGAGCCTCGAATACGGCGTGAAGTTTCTCGGGGTTCCGCTGGTGATGGTGCTCGGCCATTCCGGGTGCGGCGCAGTGGCCGCCACCATCAAAGTCGTCGAGGAGAATGTGACGCTCCCCGGGAGCCTTCCGGATCTGGTCAATTCCATCAAGCCGGCAATCCTGGCCGCACAGGCAAAGAAGCCCGCAAACCTTCTCGCCGAAGCAACGGCCGAGAACGTGCGCTACAACGTCAACAAGCTGACGTCCTCCAACGCGATCCTCGGGCCTTTGGTAAAAGAAGGCCGGGTGAAGGTTGTGGGTGGCATCTACGATATCGCGACCGGCTCCGTCTCGCTGCTGTGAGCGATCGAGGGCATTCCTTATAAGGCCATCGGCAATCCGTGACGTCCCAGGCGCGGCGATCGCTTTCTCGTGCACAGAACGCCAAGGGATCGCCCGATGAGCGCGGATCGCCACATGGTCCCCGGCCCCGCCGGGAAGGCCCGTTTTCTAAAGAGGCGACGCGGACAGGTTTTGCCCGGACTCGGTCCCTCGCCTTCGCTTTGGGATTGCGCATTCCGTTGCGTTATGCATTGTCAGATGCTGTAGTAGTGAGTATCGCTCAAGTAGAATAGCCGGGGAAATACGCTCATGCCGATGTTGGTCGCTGAAACCAAGACGCTCTTCTCGGATAATTTCTCGGCAAACGGAAAAATCGACTCCAGCAAATGGAGCTTCAACGAGTACGCCAAAGGCGGCTCCTTCTACGGCAATACCCAGCAGCGACAGGAACTTCCCTCGGCGTCGGACGGCGTCATGCACCTGCGGCTCGACACCTACAATCCGTCCGATCCGAAAGGGAAAACCTTCTTCGGCTCGGAAGCGATCACCAAGCAGTTGTTCAGCACAGGCGGCGCCGGCATCGCGTTCGAGGCCAAGGCGCGGTTCGTTGACGACCAGCGTGGCATCATCGGTGGCTTCTTCACCTTCGCGGGTCCGCCGGACACCCACGACGAGATCGATTTCGAGGCCCTGTCCAACAGCAACACGAAGATCCAGACCAACATCTATCATCGCGAACCCCTGGGCGAGGGCCACCCGGAATCCTTCCCCCTCTCGGATAGCTTGACGTCGTTCCATACCTACCGGATCGAATGGCTGCCGAACGCCGTTCGATGGCTGGTCGACGGCACGGTGGTGCGAACGGAAACCGGGCGCGTTCCCGACAAGGCGATGGCGCTTCACTTCAACATCTGGGGGCCACCCGCGTCCTGGCTGACTGGTGACGCGAGCCTGGTTCCCGTCGGCAACAAAGCCCAGAACAAGAGCTTTCTGTTCGATGTGACGTCCGTGAAAGTGGAGCAGCTCTCGAGCGCCATCGGCGGCGACGCGGCCGAGACGCTGCGGGGGACCGGCAACAATGACTGGCTGGACGGCGGCGGCGGGCACGACCGGCTTTTTGGCGGCAACGGCAATGACACATTGTCAGGCGGCAGCGACGTCGACACGCTGGGCGCTGGCAGCAGTGATGCGTCCTTCGCACGGGCAGCGTCCCCGTCCGGCGCTGCCGGCAATGACAGGCTCATCGGTGGCAACGGGGCCGACAAACTGATCGGCGGGCGCGGTGCCGATAGTTTCGTCTACACGTCGCTGAAGGACAGCACCGTCGCCAAGACCGGTCGCGACAGCATCTGGGATTTTTCAGCAAAGCAAGGCGACAAGGTCGACCTGTCGGCGCTCGATGCCAATACGGGCCGCGACGGGAACCAGGCGTTCTCCTTCATCGGAAAATCCGCGTTCCATCAGAAAGCCGGCGAGTTGCGCTACGACAAAATCTCGGCGCAGAATTCTATCGTCTACGGCGATGTGAACGGGGACGGCGTTGCCGATTTCGCCATCCATGTGAAGGGCTCGCTCGCCATCGCCAAAGGCTACTTCATTCTCTAGGAAATCTCGCGCCTGTGCCGGGAGAGGGGCCGCCGCCGTCCGTGGGGCGCGTCCTGCTTAGAGCGGGACCGAGAACGAGCAGCGCAGCCCGCCCGGGTCGAAGCGCATCGTCAGCGCACCGTCGAGTTCGGCGCAGATGCTGCGCTCGATGAGCCGTGAACCGAAACCCTTGCGTTCGGGCTCCTGCACGACGGGTCCGTCGCGCTCGGTCCAGTCCACGACCACGTGCGGGCATCCATCCTCGTTTGTCACCTGCCAGTCGATGGCGACACTGCCGATTTGGCTGGAGAGCGCACCGTATTTGGCCGCGTTGGTGGCCAGCTCATGGAAAGCCATGCCGAAGCCCAGCGCCTGGCGCGGCGTGAGCCGCACCGGTTCCCCGGTGAGACTGACCCGCTGCCCGTCGACGCCGCCGAACGGGTTGAGCTCCGCGCAGAGGATTTCACGCATCGAGGCGCTCTCCCACAATTCCTGGGTCAGGATATTGTGGGTGGCCGACAGGGCCAGAAGGCGGGCCTGAAACGCTTCGCGAAAGGCTGCGAGGGTCGGGCTGTTGCGCAGGGTCTGGAGCGCCAGCGACTGCACCACGGCCAACGTGTTCTTGACCCGGTGATTGAGCTCGTGGATCAGGAGAGCCTGTCGCTCCTGGGCAAGCTTGCGTTCGGTCACATCGAGACACGCGCCGATCATCAGCGGCGTGGAGGCGCCCTTTCCGTCGCGGATCATCCGGCTGCGCGCATCCATCCAGCGGATCGTCCCGTCCGGGCGGATGGCCCGGAATTCGTATTCGGCCACACCCTTGGCGAAGGCCTCATCGACCACCCGCCGCACATGCGCGCGATCGTCAGGATGGATCATGCGCATGAAATCGGCCTCCGAACGCGGCGCCGCATCGGGTTCCAAGCCGAACAGATGGACCAGGGCCGGGTCCCAGGCTACCTGCTTGGTGCGCAGGTCCCAGCGCCAGGTTCCGGTACCGGAGGCCTCAAGCGCCGCCACAAGTCTCTCCTGGGCAACCTCGAGTCGCTCGACGGTCGCCCTCAGGGAAGCGGCGACCGCCACCGACAGGCCGGCGCTGCCCAGATAAAGAGAGAGATCGACCAGGCTGCGCATCGAGAGCACAGGCTGGCCTTCCGGTGGCATCACGATGATGGCGGCAGCGCCAAGGAGCAGGGCAAAGAGCCCGACGCGGCTGCCCCCTAGGACCGCGGCCGCCAGGACCACCGGATAAAGGGTGATATCGCAAAGCGTGTCGCCCAAGAGCGGATGAAGCGCGAGACGCAGCCCAACCGCCAGCGCCACCATGGCGGCGGCGGTCCAGTACGGGAGCCCGAAAGCAGATGGCAGAAGTGTCGTATAGCGGATGAGCACGCGGGCATGTCCCTACGAAAGTTATGACATAACATTCGTAGGGACTTCTCGCTAGCCGTCCGTGCAGAAATCCAGATGGGGCCTACAAAAATGCCCGGCACAAGGCCGGGCATCGAGGCAATCTGCGCAGGCGGATGGCTAGATTCGGCCGAGCAGGAGAAGGATCAGCAGGATGACCAGGATGACACCGAGCACGCCGCTCGGGCCGTAACCCCAGCCACGGCTGTGCGGCCAGGCCGGCACGGCGCCCAGCAGAAGGAGAATGACGAGGATAAGCAGAATGGTGCTAATTGCCATGATTGAAGCGTCCTTGACCTTGTTAATTCCGCCGAAACGACGTCCGCGGTGCCTGTTGTCCGGATCCAGCCCCACGCCCGACCCGTTAGTGAGCTGCCCAAAGCGGGCCAGCGCTGTGCAGGAAAACTTAGCCGTGGCGAAAGGGTTCCATTTTGTCGCAGCGCGACTTCATCGAACAACTGGCGGACGGCCGAACCGGGAACGAGATCCTGCCTTCGCTCGTTGAAGGAGCGCACGCCGCGTGCAGCGCCGGCCAAGGCCGGTTTCCAGGAGGGGTATGGTGCGTATGGCTACGGACGACGGCTCAGATCCGAGAAAGATGCCTGGCGTCTTCCCGCCCGACCCTGTCCCCGGAACGGCGAATGCGCCGTCCCTCTCGCGTACGGTCCAGGCCCAACTCGGCCAACGCCTTCGCCATTTCTACGAATCCCTGGCGCTCGGCGAAACGCCGGTGCCCGATCGCTTCATCGAAATCCTGAACCGGCTGGACAATGTCGAGCCGGGAGGAAAGACCTCGTAGCGACCGGCCGCAGGCCGGGTTCGGGTCTAAAGACACCCTCAGGCATCTGCAATGACCCGCGAGAAACCGTAGCCTAAGGGCGCCGGCTCGCCAGCTCGGCGGCACGCCCCACAACTTTCGGCCTCGATTGAAGCGGCTGAGCGCAGGTCGGGAGCTTGGGATGCGCGGAAGACGCATCGGGATGGCTACAGATCACCCCAAGCATACAATGGACCGGCAGCTTACCGACGACGGAACTGCGGATTGCCACGCTGCGGCGGCCGAGGGCCGGACGAGCCGGAATCCTTGTGGCGGAAGATCAGTCGGCCCTTTTCGAGATCGTAAGGAGACATTTCGACCGTGACCCGGTCGCCCGCCAGGGTCTTGATGCGGTTCTTCTTCATCTTTCCGGCCGTATAGGCGATGACCTCGTGCCCGTTATCCAACTGCACGCGATAGCGCGCATCGGGCAGAATTTCGGTCACCAGACCTTCAAACGTGATCAGTTCTTCCTTTGCCATGCAAAGCCTTCCGTCTCAAAAAACAAAAAAGCCGCTCCTCAGCGGAACGGCTGATATGCAAGAGAGCGTGATCAGTCACGCCCTCCAGCACGAAAAAAGCCTTACGCGTTCTGCAAGTTGACTGCAGAGGCGCGGCCGGTGCGCTGGTCGGTCTGAAGCTCGTAAGAGATCTTCTGACCCTCGCGGAGGCCCCGCATCCCAGCGCGTTCGAGCGCTGTCGCGTGGACGAAGATGTCCTTGCCGCCGTTATCGGGCTGGATGAAACCGTAGCCCTTGGTTTCGTTGTACCACTTCACGGTTCCCGTTTCCATGGGAAATCCTTTCACTGTCGTCTGCACGTAGGTGGAAGCCTATACCGAACCACCCATTCGTCGATATTGGTAGAGAGAAGGAACGTGCGCCCGGCAGTGCCAAAGCGAAGTAGCCCAGTCGTCCGGCCAAATGTCGATTGCTTCTCGATAGAGTATAGTCCCCAAAAAAGCAAGGCGGAGAGGCCTCCTAGCCTATGGCGGGCGTGACGAAACCTGCCGAGCATCGCCTAACCTTCCGCCGATGCCAGCAACCTGCTTCGATACGGCGTTTCGCACAGCTGTTCTTCTGACTAGATTTTCGCCAATGCCGCAACGGAAGTAGCGGCGTTTTTTCATGCGTCCCTCTTGCCTTTCCAACGCGGTCCTGCAACCCCATATCCGGCCCGCACAGCATGGAACGTATAATGGCAGGTATTTCCGTCACGCTCGACGGCGACAACATCCAGCTCTCTTTCGAGAAGGCCGGGCAATCAACGGCCGTGGTGATGGATCCCCACGCCGCCCGCTCTCTCGTGAAGGCGCTCGGGCAATTGCTTGTCGCCATCGGTGAAAGCACCGACGACAGCGATGACGGCTACGAGGAGATGCTCGACGTCACCTCGGCCACCATCGACGTGGGAACGGACGAGACGGGCCAGTCCGTGATCGCCCTCCAGGCGGGCCACCTGTCGCCGTTCATGCTCAGGCTCCGGGACGATGAGGCACGCCACATCGCCAACAGCCTGCTCGAGATCCTCAACAGCCCGCCGGACGCCCGCATATCCCTCGGCGGCCACTGACACCATCCGCTCGACACGCTCCTGAGCGAGCAGCCTCCCGCAGCCGAAGCAGGCGCTCGGAGATTGGCCAGAGGCGAGGGTGGATCTGCGCGAACTCAACCAGCTCGGATTGCCGGTTCTTCTTGCCGGAACCGACGCGCTCTCGGCCTATACGGCATCACACGCCCGACCAAGGCGCATGCGTCACGTCAAGGCCGACCGCCCCCTCGTCATTCTTCACGACGCGCCCATCGTCGAGACCATCGAAACCGAGCCTTTGGAAATCTATCCGTTTCTCGGTTGTTCGCGACCGGCCGAGACGATTGAGCCGTTCACGGTGTCGGCGGTGGTGCACGGCCATGCGCATCACGGGACGTATGAGGGCCGCACGCCCGGCGGGCAGCGGGTCTACAACGTCGCCCGCCAGCTCGACAAGCCGAGCGAGCGCCCCTACGCCCTGCTCGACATCCAGGGCCGCCCGTCAGAGACGAATGCCCGGATGGGTGGGCTGGCCCGGAAGATAGTCGGGCTCGGAGCCGGGACCTGTCGGATCAGTGATGCCGGGATCATTCACCGGATAGGGCGTGCGCGGTCCGGTTGGCCCGGTATCGGGAAGCTCATCGGGCTCGGGAGCCGGCGGCACTTCGGTGGGAATATTGCCGCCGGGGATCGGGTCGTTCGTCGAGGTTGCACGATAGACCATTGGTCTTCCTTCGCATGGTGGGGACTGTCTTCCCATCAACCGGAGAACTGCCGGACCGTTCCACGAAAACGCCTTATTGACAGGCGGAACCGCCCCGTGGCCGGGCCGTTTCTCGGGCATACACGCCAACCTGGAGACGTCTCGTGACAGACATCAAACAAGCCCGCATTCTCATCATGTCGACCGATGGATTCGAGCAATCCGAACTCATGGTGCCGCAGGAAAAGCTCACCGCAGCCGGAGCCACCGTTGAGGTCGCCGCCCCGAAATCACGGATGAAATCCGGCAAGATCTATGGCTGGGACAAGGACGACTGGGGCAAGACCGTGTCGGTCGACAAGGATCTCGAGGATGTCGATCCAGCCGAATACGACGCCCTCATATTGCCGGGCGGTCAGATGAATCCCGACAAGCTGCGTCTCGAACCCAAAGCCATCGAGATCGTGAAAGCGTTCTACGCTGCAGGCAAGACGGTCGCCGCCATCTGCCACGCGCCATGGCTCCTCATCGAGGCAGGCGTCATCAAGGGACGCCAGTGCACGTCCTATGCGTCGATCAAAACCGACATGATCAACGCCGGCGGCGAGTGGCGCGATGAGGCAGTCGTCACCGACAAGGGCCTCATCACCAGCCGCAACCCGGGAGACCTCGATGCGTTTTCGGCCAAGATCATCGAGGAGATCGAGGAAGGCGTTCACGCCGGTCGCCGTCAGGCAGCCTGATCGGCGCTAAACGCAGGGCCCTCACAAAAAAACGGCCGGTTCACACCGGCCGTTTTCACATTCATGGAGACGTCGCGGATCAGTTGACCTGCTGGATTGCAGAGAGAACCCAGTTCCCTCCCCGCGCGCGGCGGAACGTCCAGATCTCGTTGGCCTCCGTCAGCTGCGTGGGGTCACCCTCGACGATCCGGCCGGTGGCCTTGTCGGTGGTGACGTCCTTCAGCGCGTAGCGCATCGCGACGGTGGCGAATTCCGCCTCCCCTTCGCGCCAAGCTTCGGCGAGGTCGCCCTGCAGGAGCTTGACGTCCGAGACCCGATTGACCTCACCGCGCGACGCGAAGTCGTTCAACTCTTCCTGGATGTAGCCCGCCATTTCGGGGGTCGCGAGCTGCCAGATCCGGGCGACGTCGCCACGGGAATAGGCAGCCTGCACGTCGACCAGGGATTTCTCGAACGCCGCGAAATCACCCTCGCCGATGCCGATCTCATCGCGCACTCCCGGCCGGGCTGTGGCTGCGGGCTTCAGCCCGCCCAGAGCGCCCCCGAGCATTCCACCAAGGCCGCCGCCCGCGACATTCCCGCCCAGGCCCGCACCCGACGGACCTGTGGGAGGCACGGAGCCGCCCGTCATGGACCGGGCATGCGCAGGCCCGGCAAAGGCCGGCTCCTGGCGCCGACGGAACCACTTCATGGCGAACGAGACGAGGAGGACAACAAGCCCGATCTGAAGCAGCAGGCCGAAGATTGACGCCAGACCGCCGAGGCCCCCGAGAAAGCCGTTGCCCATGAGCATGCCGAGCAATCCGGCGCCGAACAGGCCGGCCATCAGGCCGGTGCCGAACCCGAAGCGGCGCGGGGCAGCCGCCGTAGCGGCAGCACCGGCGCCCGGAGCGTTCATGGCCGGACCCTGGTTGGGAACCTGCGAGCGCTGGATCGGGGCTGCTGCGCCGGGCGCCGTGTTGGTGCTCGGAGGCGCGCTCCATGTCCGCGACCCGCGCGAACCCATGCTCGATCGGCCGCCGACGCGCGCCTCGGCCGCACTGCCTGCGAAAATCAGCGCAGCCGCCATGGCAATCATCACACGGCTGCGGCGAGAGGCAATCGTCATCATGGTGGTCATGTTTCCCTATGGTCAAACAGTCTTGAGAACCATGTGGGGATGAGATGGCCACCTGAAAAGATGCTGCGCCTCAACTCTTCGCGGGAGCAGCCCCATCACGACCGGTCTCTGCCCGCAACTGGTCGATGCGTTTGGACGCCTCCGCCTTGTCGAGCTCGGGATCATAAAGCTCAGGCTCGTGGGCTTCCTCAGTCAGCGTTTTCAGGTAGGACGCCTGCGCCCCGGTCATGGGTTCGTGTCCCGTGACCCATTCTTCCGGGTCCTTGATCTGGTTCGATACCGCAGGACCAAGCTTCGGATTGGTGACCTCCGGCGGGTCCTCGTGGCGACCGCTTGCCTCATCGGCGCGGGCAGTGGGAGACTTGGGGCGGGACATTGTCATGGCGACCTCTCGTGTTCCTAATATGTTCCCCCTCTTAACGGATAGGAAGGTCTCGTTGTTCCACATCGGGTTGAACGACCCGACCGAGGAGAAATCCCCAGAGTTCACAGGTTTTGCAAAACAGGGCCACCGAATCGCGTGTTTCTGTTCCGTTCTGGGGCCCACGACGCCCGGGGTGGAGATGATCCGTCCCCAACGTTGTGGCTGACTGTTCCGTTGCGTGCAGAAAACAAGAGAGGCGCCCCTTTCTGAGCGCCTCCGCTTGATTGATGGTGTCCCGACGCGCTGGAGGTCAGGCCGCCTTGGCCTTGGGCAGGACCTCGGCCTCGTAATCGTCCATGAGGGTCTTGGTCATCGCGCCCGGCACATAGCGGTGGGTGGCGATCTCGGAAACCGGCGTGACTTCGGCGGCGGTGCCGGTGATGAAGCATTCCTCGAAGCTGCCCAGCTCGTCCGGCATGATCCGCCGTTCGATCACCTCGAACCCGCGGCGCTTGGCAAGGTCGATGACCGTCTGGCGGGTGATGCCATCGAGGAAGCAATCGGCAACCGGGGTGTGGAGAACCCCCTTCCTGATGAAGAACACGTTCGCCCCGGTGCATTCAGCCACCCGGCCCTGCCAGTCGAGCATGAGGGCGTCGGCATAACCCTTGCGCTCGGCCCGGTGCTTCGAGATCGTGCAGATCATGTAAAGGCCGGCGGCCTTGGCGGTCGATGGCGCGGTCTGCGGATCGGGACGTCGGTAATCGGCAAGGTCGAGGCGGATCCCCTTCATCTTCTCGGCCGGGTCGAAATAGCTCGGCCATTCCCAGGCGGCGATCGCCAGATGGATCTTGTTGTGCTGGGCGGAGACGCCCATCATCTCGGACCCGCGCCACGCCACCGGACGCAGATAGGCGTTGGTGTGGTTGTTCTTCTGGAGCACCGCCAGCTTGGCGGCATCGATCTCCGCCACCGAATAGGGAATCTCGAAATCGAGGATTTCGCCCGATTTCTTGAGCCGCCTGGAGTGCTCGGTGGATTTGAAGATCGCGCCCCCATAGGCACGCTCGCCCTCGAAAACGCTCGAGGCGTAGTGGAGCCCGTGGGACAGCACGTGGATCTTGGCGTCCTTCCAGGCTACGAACTGCCCGTCGTACCAAATCCAACCATCGCGTTGATCGAAAGGGGTCGCGGACATCGTCAGTCTCCATGGTGATGCGGCGTGTTGGCGTCAGGGGGCCGCGCAATTTCCGAAGCGTTGCCGTGCTCTTTGAATGTCATTCATTTCACGGAACTGCCTTGACGAGTAACAATCGTCCTGAGATATGTCAATAAGGCTGACTTAAAAGCGACACTGCCGATCCGGCATCACCGACTGGAAATGGACGCCACTTTGCCCGACGCAATGCCCGTTCCCCATCCGCGCCGCGACAGTGCAGACGCGCACGCCGACGCTCCGGCTTACGATCTCATCGAGCTCTTTTTCTTTGCCTACCGGGATTTCGTGAGCGACCCGGATCGCATCCTTTCCGAATACAATTTCGGCCGGGCGCACCATCGGGTGCTGCATTTCGTGTCGCGCCAGCCCGGCCTGACCATCGCGGAGTTGCTGGATATCCTGCGCATCACCAAGCAGAGCCTCAACCGTGTCCTCAAGGAGCTCATCGAGACCGGGTTCATCGAAAGCCGCACCGGGACCGCCGACCGGCGCCAGCGCCACCTTCACGCAACGACGCAGGGGCACCACCTCGCTCGCAAGCTTGCGGACCTCCAGACGGGGCGCATCACGCAATCCCTCGCCAGCATCGACCCGAAAGCCAAGGAGGCGATCAGCGCCTATCTGCTCGGGCTGATCGACCCCGACGATCGCGCCCATGTGCAGCGGCTCGTATTCGGCCGGCGGGAAACCTGATAAGCGTCGGAACGATGGAACCCGCTCGCATCGACATTCCGGACCACGCGCCGCACGTCCTCGTCGTGGACGACGACCGGCGGCTTCGTGACCTGCTGGCGCGGTTTCTTACGGAAAACGGCTACCGGGTGACCACGGCCGCCAGCGCCGCCGAGGCGCGTGCGAAAACCGAAAGCGTCCTGTTCGACGCCCTCGTCCTCGACGTGATGATGCCGGGCGAGACCGGGTTCGATTATGCGCGCAGCATCCGGCTGTCGTCCCAGATCCCCATCCTGATGCTGACCGCCCGGGCCGAGACCGCCGACCGGGTGACCGGTCTCGAGATCGGCGCGGATGATTATCTGCCCAAACCCTTCGAGCCGCGCGAATTGCTGTTGCGCCTGGGTAATATCCTCAAGCGCACGCAGCCCGTCCTCGGCGCGCCCAGCGGCGAGGTTCCGGAGATCGTCCATTTCGGGCCGTTTTCCTTCCGCTTCGACCGGGGCGAGTTGCGCCGCGCCGACGAGGTCGTGCGCATCACCGAGCGCGAGCGAGAGATCCTCACCATCCTGGGGATGCGCACGGGCGACAATGTCCCGCGCGAGGAACTGGCCGGCAGCGGCCCGGCGGCCAATGAGCGGACGGTGGACGTGCAGATCAACCGGCTGCGCCGCAAGATCGAGATCGACCCGGCCAATCCCCTGCTGTTGCAGACGGTGCGCGGCATCGGATATCGGCTCGTTATCGACCGATGAAAGTCGGTTCCGCGTTCGGCTATTCTCCCTTCGACAGGGCCCTGCGGTGGATCGGCCGCTTCCTGCCGAAAGGCCTTTACGCGCGCTCGCTCATCATCATCATCGCGCCGGTGGTGCTCCTGCAATCGGTGGTCGCCTATGTGTTCATGGAGCGCCATTACCAGCTCGTGACGCGGCGCCTGTCATCGGCGGTCACGTCCGACATCGCCGCGCTCATCGACATCTACGAGAGTTTTCCGCAGGACAAGAACGCCACCGTCCTGACACGGATTGCCTCGGAGCGCCTGCAGTTGGACGTGGATATCCTCCACGACACCGACCTGCCACCGCCTGCTCCGAAACCATTCTTTTCCATCCTCGACGAGACTCTTTCGGAAGAGCTGCGGCGGCAGGTCGATCGGCCCTACTGGATGGACACGATCGGCCGATCGAGTTTCATCGAAATCCGCGTGAAGCTGAACGCCAACACGGTGATGCGGGTGGTGACCCGCAGCTCTCAGGCCTATGCGTCGAACTCGCATATCTTCCTCGTGTGGATGGCCGGCTCCTCGCTGATCCTTCTCGGCATCGCGATCCTGTTTCTGCGCAACCAGATCCGGCCAATCCTGCGCCTGTCGGAGGCCGCCGAAGCGCTGGGAAAAGGCCGGGAAATCGAGTTCCGACCCCGCGGCGCGCGGGAAGTGCGGCAGGCCGGACACGCCTTCCTCGAGATGAAGCGGCGCATCGAGCGCAACCTCGAACAGCGCACCACCATGCTCAACGGCGTCAGCCACGACCTGCGCACCATCCTGACCCGCTTCAAGCTGTCCCTCGCGCTGATCGCCCAGACTCCCGAGGTGGAGGATCTCAAGCGCGATGTGGATGAGATGACCCGCATGCTCGAGGGCTATCTCGCCTTTGCGCGCGGGGATCTCGGCGAACAGGCCGTCGTCACGGATCTGCGGCCCCTGCTCGAAGAACTGCAATCCGACGCGGAGCGGCAGGGTCACGCGACCTCCCTCGACATCGTCGGCGACCCGATGATCACCGTCAGGCCCGACGCGTTCCGGCGCTTGTTGTTCAACCTCCTGGCCAATGCCGCGCGGCACGGAGAACGCATCGCGATCCTGGCCAACCACGAGACCCGCTGGCTTGTGCTGCACGTGGACGACGATGGTCAGGGCATTCCCCCGGAGATGCGCGAGGAGGTCTTCAAACCGTTCGTGCGCCTCGACGAGGCGCGCAATCAGGACGAAGGCGGATCGGGCCTCGGACTTGCCATTGCGCGCGATATCGCCCGCGCCCATGGGGGCGATATCTCCCTCGGCGAGAGCCCCTCCGGCGGCCTGCGGGCCACCGTTCGCCTGCCTGCCTGACGCCCTCGGATCAGTACAGCCGCCCGCCGATCGGGACATCCCGGTCGGGTCGGATGAGCATGACTTCCCCATCAGCATCGGGCACGCCGAGAGTCAAAACCTCCGACATGAAGGGTCCGATCTGTCGCGGCGGGAAATTGACCACGGCCAGGACCTGGGACCCGATCAGGTCCTGAAGCGTGTGGTTGGTCGTGATCTGGGCGGAGGACCGCTTCAGGCCGATTTCGGGCCCGAAATCGATGGTGAGCTTGAAGGCGGGTTTCCTCGCCTGCGGAAAGGCCTCGGCCGTGACGATCCGGCCCACGCGGATATCGACCTTCATGAAATCCGCAAAGCTGATGGCTGCGGTCTGGCTTTCGTCCGTCTTCATGATGCCCCCTTGAACCTTCGGACTCAGATAGCGGCCGCCGGGTCGTTGGTCTCGCCTTCCGTCCGGCGCTTGGTGTATCCCGAGGACGCGCGACGCTCCATCAACGCACGGCCAAAGGCGCGGAACGGTGCGGTCAGACGGCGAAGATCCTCGGCTTGCTCAAGGATGCCCTCCCCTCGCCGAAGCTCGCGATCGAGCCGGGCCATGGTCCTGGCGAGCGCGGGATCATCGTCGTGAAGCCAGGTTTGCAAGGTGCGGGCGAAAACCAGTACGGCGCCCTGCACCTTCAGCCCGCCCAAATGGCCTTCCGTGGGGATGCCGGCGGAAGCGAGCATGAACCGCTGGGAATTCACCGCCACCTTGTTCAAAGCCGCAAGCGACAGGGCATCGCATTGCAGCCCGCGCGTGATGCGCAGCAACGCCGCCTTGTGCGGGGTGAGCGCATCGATCCGGCGCATCATGACGTCGAAGACCCGTTCGCGCGCCGGCTCGCCTGCGAGGTCATCGCTGGTTCCGGCCAGCACGGCCCGATCGATGGTGCGTGAAAACGCGCCGAGGATTGCGCCCTTGGAGGGAAAGAGATCGCGAAACTCCGACAGCGTCACATCGGCCCGCTCGGCAATGTCGGTGATCTCGATCGCGTGCCAGTCGCGCTCGGCTGCCAGCGCCAAGAGGGCCGACACGATCGCGTCGCGTTTCGATGGGGTCTCGACCGTCATGCCCGTCTCCTTCGTGTTCCGGCGCGCGGAATGGCGCCCGCCGCTTTCAATTCTCAGGGTCATATGGCGTTGCGATCCAAGGTCGGGAACGCCCGTCAGCCGGAGAGTTCGCCCGCACGTCGCTTTGCCGCAGCCACAGCCTCTCCCATCAGCGCCCTGAGGCTGCCGGGATCTGCCGTCAACACCGCCAGCGCGGCCGCCGTGGTGCCCCCCGGGGAGGTGACGTTCTGGCGGAGGACCGCCGGGTCGAGGTCGCTCTGGAACAGCAATTCGCCCGCTCCCGTCACCGTGGCGCGCGCGAGGCGGGCGGCAAGGTCAGCCGGAAGGCCTGCTGCAACCCCGGCTTCCGCCAGGCATTCAACGAGGTGAAACACGTAAGCCGGACCGGAACCGGACACGGCCGTGACCGCATCGATGAGAGTTTCGTCCGCCACCCATTCCACCACGCCGACGCAACGCAACAGCGCGTCCGCGGACAGGCGCTGCGCCTCCGTCACCTGCGGGCTCGCAGCAGCCCCGGTGGCGCCCCGCCCGATGCTCGCCGGCAGATTGGGCATGGCGCGGATGATGGCAGTCGCCGCCGGCAGTCGGGCGCGCAGATCCCCGATGGTCTTGCCCGCGAGAATGGAGATCAGCATCGAGCCCGGCCCGAGGAGGCCGTTCACCTGAGGGGCGGCGGCGTCGAGATATTGCGGCTTCGTCGCCAGCACGACCACGTCGGCCGTACCGGGCGCTGCCGGATTGATCGGGATGCCGTGCTCCGAACAGAGGCGGCGCATGTCGTCGGAGGGATGAGGGTCGAAGATGGAGACGCCAGAGGCCTTCATGCCGCTGGCGAGCCAGCCAGAGAGCATCGCGCCCCCCATCTTGCCTGCGCCGACGAGGATGAGAGAGGAGGGAAGGTCCTGGGATGGGAGCGACATGACAACCTGGCAAGAGAAAACTGGCAACAGAAAACGACTGGCCGCAATCTAGTGCAGATCGTGGGCGGGTGGATACCCTCCCGTTACGTCCCCTCGGCGATCAGGCCTCGCCTTCTGTTTCGAACAGGGAGAAGTCGAGCGCCTGCTGCGGGCTTCTGCCAGCCCAGAGGAGGAACTGGAACGCCTGGAAGTGTCGTTCGCAGGCCTCGACCGAGACGCGCAGCATCGTCTCGCATTGTCCGGCCGTCGGGTCCGCGCCGCCTGGAAGCAGGAGAGCGTGACGGAACATAACCGCGTTCTCGGTGGTCCAGAGATCGAAATGGCCGACCCACAATTGCTCATTGATGAGCGAGATGAGTTGCAGCACCTCAGGCCGCCGCCGATCGGGCACGCGCAGGTCGAACGCGCAGGCCACGTGCAGGGCCTCCACATCCTCGATCCAGGTGAACGCCACATGGTATTCGGCCCAGCGGCCGCTCACCGACACCGACATTTCATCGGTCGCCGTCCGGTCGAAAATCCAGTCGCGGATCGCCGCCAACCTCTCCATGACATCGAGAGGGTGTTCGACGCGATCTATCTCAACTTGCAACTGACGCATATCAATCCATGAGGCTCGGTTTCCCAAAACCACGAAGGTTTTTGGGAAACGTCATTACGTTAGATTGAAACCTGCTCCGTATTCCCGACCACGAATACCTGAGTATGGCGGCAGCGAACCACGCTTCACAGCGAATCAACTCACGGATCGACAGTCATGGATTTCGCAGGGCGTCACAATGCGCTGGCAGGACCTGTCCACAACAGGTCGGGTGCCGCTGCCGCATGGGCGCTCTTCTCAGGGCGCAGCGCTTGACTCACCGGCAGGCTGACCGAGACGCTCTTCGAGCTTGACGATACGGGCCGTCAGCGTCTCGTTTTCCTCGCGCGCCGCAATCACCATGTCGCGCAGAACCGCCACCTCTTCGCGGGTGGCCACGTCCATGTCCTTGATGAGCCGCTCGATCTGGCTGCGCACGGCGGTCTCGACTTCGCGTCGAACCCCTTGGGCAGCTCCGGCCGCATCGGTGGCCAGGCGGGAAATCTCGTCGAAAATGCGGTTGGAAGACTGGGTCATGGCGATGTCCGCGCTCGGCTGGGATGGGAAGGGTTCGTCACGTCTTTGAGAACGATGTGGCCCTGTTCCGGCCAAACCGCAACAGCGGCGTGACGCGACAGGGTTGACGGCCTCACCGGCTGCGGTCCAATGGCAGGGTTCATCAAGGCCGCTCAATGCCCTCGCTCACCTTTCCGATTATCGATCCCATCGCCTTTTCCATCGGTCCGTTGGCGATCCGGTGGTATGCGCTGGCCTATGTCACAGGGCTTCTCGGCGGATGGTACTATGCCAAGCGCCTCGCTGCGCGGACAGCGTTGTGGCGCCCGCAGCCGCAACCCAAGCCCTTGGATATCGACGATCTGATCGTCTGGGTGGCCCTGGGCGTCGTGCTGGGCGGACGGATCGGCTACGTGCTGTTCTACAATCTCGGCACCTATCTCGCCCAGCCACTCGAGATTCTCGCCGTCTGGCGCGGCGGGATGTCGTTCCACGGCGGGCTCATCGGGGCGGCGCTCGCCATCGTGCTGTTTTCCCGCCGCCGGGGCCTCAATGCGCTGACGATGCTCGACCTTGCCTCCACGGTCGCGCCCATCGGCCTGTTCTTCGGGCGGATCGCGAATTTCATCAACGGCGAACTCTGGGGCCGCGTGGCGATCGATTTCCCGTTCGGGGTCGTGTTCCCGCATGCGGGCCCCCTGCCCCGCCATCCGAGCCAGCTCTACGAGGCTGTCGGCGAAGGCCTGGTGCTCTTTGTCGTGATGGCCGTCGCGGTCCGCCTGTTTGGGTTCCGCCGTCCAGGCCTTCTCGGCGGCATCTTCATCCTCGGCTATGCCATCGCTCGGATCGTCTGCGAATTCTTCCGCGAGCCGGACGAGCAGCTGGGCTTTCTCTTCGGCGGGTCGGTGCAGGCGCTGAGCGGCGGCATCACCATGGGCATGCTGCTGTCCGTCCCGATGGCGCTTTTGGGCATGGTCGTGATCGGCGCTGCCCTGCGCGGCGCGACGCGCTCGGGCGCCAGAGCCGCGTGACGCGCCTCGGCTATAGCCTGCGCGAGGCCATCGCCCTCGAGGGACCGATGACGGTCGAGCGCTATATGGCCCTCTGCCTCGCTCACTATTACGCTACCCGCGATCCCCTCGGCGTGGCGGGCGATTTTACGACCGCACCGGAGATCAGCCAGATCTTCGGGGAACTCGTCGGCCTCTGGGCCATGGAGGTGTGGAACGCCATGGGGCGTCCGGCCCGCCTGCATCTCGTCGAGCTCGGACCCGGACGCGGCACCCTGATGGCCGACATGCTGCGCACGGCCCGCATCCTGCCCGATTTTCTCGCTGCCCTCCGCGTCCATCTCGTCGAGACCAGCCCGACCCTGCGCGCCAGACAGCAGGGGATGCTTGCGCAGTCCGGGCCGGAGATCGCCTGGCATGGCGACATGGCGGAGCTGCCTGCGGGTCCGATGATCCTCGTGGCCAACGAATTTTTCGATGCGCTCCCGGTGCGCCAGTTCGTGGCCACGGAAAGGGGATGGTGCGAACGCCTCGTGGGTCTCGCGGGCGACCGTCTTGTCTTCGGCCTGGCATCTGCCCCCGAGCACCAGCAACGTGCAGCCCGCCCAGCGGGGGCGTTTCTCGAGCGTCAAGACGCATCCATCTGCCTCACCGCCACGATCGCCGGCCGCCTCGCGCGCGAAGGCGGCGCGGCCCTGATCATCGATTACGGCTATTGGGGTCCCGCCACTGCCGATACCCTGCAGGCCCTTCGGCACCACCAGCCCGTCGATCCTCTCTCCGATCCCGGCGAGGCAGACCTGACGACCCATGTGGATTTCGCGCAGATTGCTGCTGCGGGCCTTGCTGCCGGGGCCCGCCTGCACGGCCTCGATACCCAGGCGAATTTTCTCCACGCCCTCGGCATCGCGACCCGTGCCGCCCGGCTCAAAGCGGCCGCAAGCAGCGAGCAGGCCAAGGCAATCGAGGAGGCTGTCGCACGGTTGACAGATACAGGGGAGCGCGGCATGGGCGCCCTGTTCAAAGTGCTGGCCCTCACCCATCCTGGCCTTGACGCTGTTCCCGGCCTTCACGCCCGCCCGCACCCGCCTCAGAGGTAAGACCCGATGTTCATCGAAGCGCCAGAACTCGCCTCCTACCCGGATCTCAAACATGGATTTTTCACCCGCATCGGCGGCGTTTCAGAGGGCATCTATGCGTCTCTCAACGGGGGTCTGGGTTCATCCGACGACCCCGCGCATGTGCGCGAGAACCGACGCCGCATGGCTGCCGATCTCGACATCGAGCCGGGAGCCTTGCTGAGCGTGCATCAGGTTCACTCGGCCGACGCGGTCATCGTGTCGGGGCCGTGGGAGGGGGAGCGGCCGAAGGCGGACGGAATGGCGACATCCGCGACCGGCGTCGCCCTCGCCATCACCACCGCCGATTGCGGCCCGGTCCTGTTCGCCGATCCCCACGTCAACGTGATCGGTGCCGCCCATGCGGGCTGGCGGGGTGCGCTGACCGGCGTGCTGGAGGCCACCATCGTGGCCATGGAGAGCCTGGGGGCGAGACGCGACAAGATCGTGGCCGTGCTGGGCCCGACGATCAGCCAGGCGGCCTACGAGGTCGGGCCGGATTTTGTGAGCCGCTTTCTCGACGTGGACGAGGCCCACGCGGCATACTTCATCGCGTCCGAGCGCAAGGACCACGCGATGTTCGACCTGCCCGGCTTCATCGGGATGCGACTGGCGACCGCCGGCATTGGGGAATTCGCCAATCTCGGGCTTTGCACCTACGCGGACGAAGAGCAGTTCTTCAGCTATCGGCGCACGACCCACCGGGGCGAGCCCGACTATGGACGCCTGATCTCCGCCATCACCCTCATCCCCCAGGTGCTCTAGCACACGGAAGATGCAAGGGCCGCAAAATACAAGTTATCATGTTGCATCAAATCGCGCTGCCTAGAAAAGAACACTTTTCTTGGCTTGCTGGTGAACCAACCTGAGCCGTACGCGTTGAGTTGCGTGGCGGTGCCATAAGGGAAGCGGAAGTCTCGTTACCACAATTTCGCCACAGAACGTTCGCTGGCTGTTGTGGAGATGTCACAGACGTGGAGACCCTATCCGTTTATATAGGACCAGTGTGAGCCAGGCAGTGGGAGTTCCCAGGCCCGGATGATGGAATAGGAATAGAATTATGAAGAAACTTCTTCTCGCCAGTGTCGCGATCTTTGGCTTTGCCGGTGCTGCCGCTGCAGCGGACCTGCCCTCGCGTTATGCTCCTCCTCCGATGGTCGCCGCAATCCCGGTGTTCACCTGGACGGGCTTCTACGTCGGTGTGAACGCTGGTTACGGCTGGAACACGAGCAACAATAACAACGCTTTCTACAATGGCGTTGGCTATTATGGCAGCAACAGCAACGACGGCGGCTTCGTCGGCGGCGGTCAGGTCGGCTACAACTACCAGATGGGTCAGTTCGTCCTCGGTCTCGAGACGGACATCCAGTACGCTGACATCGGCGGCGGCAACAACAACTACGCCTTCAACGGCATCTACGGCGGCAACGGCGGCAGCGATGGCTACTTCGGCACCGTGCGCGCACGCGCTGGTTTTGCCATTGACCGCGCTCTCATCTACGTGACCGGCGGTTTCGCTTACGGCGACGTTGGCACCACCGCTTCGAACTTCGGCTACTCGAGCAACAGCAGCACGAACACCGGCTGGGTTCTCGGCGGCGGCGTGGAATACGCCTTCACCAACAACCTGACCGCCAAGATCGAAGGTCTGTACGTCAACCTCGGCAGCAAGAACGATTACGGCTACGCCGGTGTCGCTCCGATCGCCGTCTACGACTACAGCAAGAAGGACAACGAGTTCGGCGTCATCCGCGCCGGCCTGAACTACAAGTTCAGCTCGTACTAAGATCTCGCGATCAACGAAAAGGCCCGGTGGAAACACCGGGCCTTTTTTTGTTGTCGCCTGAAGTCAGATGTCAGGATTTAAAGATCGTCTTGCCGAATTCGGGCACCCGTGCTTCGAAATCCGAGAGCCAGGCCACTAGGCGGGGATGGTCCTGACGCCAGTTGCCACCCATGCGCAGGTCGAGATAGCCCAGCGCGCAGGCCTGAGCGATATGCCCCACATGGATGGTGGCGGTCGGCGTCGACAGGTTGGCCTCCACGTAGGCGAGACCGCGCTGGACCTTGCCCGCATGATGCTCCAGCCATTTCGGGTCGCGCCGGTCTTCGGCGCGCCAGCGCGCCTCGTAGACCTGGATCAGTGTGGCGTCCATGATGCCGTCGGCGAGCGCCTGCTGGCGCAGGGCCGCAAAACGGTCCCATCCCGACGGGAAGATATGGCCCCCGCCCGCGAGATGATCGAGATATTCCACGATCACGCGGGAATCGTAGAGTGTCTCGCCGTTTTCCAGGATCAGCGTCGGGATTTTGCCGAGCGGATTCTGCTGGCGGAGGCTGTCGGCGGGATTGCCGGTATCGGCCTCCACCATCTCGATGCGGTCGAGAAGGTCGAGAAGCGAGGCCGCGATCTTGATTTTGCGGCCGAACGGCGAGGCAGCGGAGGAGCGGAGCGTCAGCATGCGAAACGATGTCCTGCAAAAGCGGAAGAGTGCCGTCTTTCATGCAGGCGGGAGCGCGATGCCGCAACCGAATTCAGGCGGGCGGCCCGAAGGGTTCACAGCGATAGCCCGCATATAGGCCGTGCGCGAGCCTTGCCGCGAGCGCGGGCAGCAGGATCTCGGCTTCAGCCTGCAACCCGAAGGGCGGGTTGAGGACGACGAGGCCGCAACCGTTGAGCCGGGTCTTGTCGCGGGGATCGTCGATCAGCATCTCGAGCCGGAGTCCCGGGCGTGGGCTATCACGGTGAAGGCGGGCGTAAAGGTCATCGACCGGATCGCTGGATTTGATCGGATACCAGGCCGCATAGACCCCGGTCGGCCATTTCTCGAGAGCATCGAGAAGCTGGGTTCCGACTCGCTCCAGTTCGTCCAGTTCCTCGTAAGGCGGATCGATCAGCACGAGCCCCCGCTTCTCACGCGGCGGGATGAGCGACCGCAGCGCCGTCCAGCCATCGAGATGGAGCACCTTGAGGTTGGTCGCCTGGTTGAAGGCGAGACTTAGCGCCTTGTGATCGGTGGGGTGGAGTTCCACGACGACGCCGCGATCCTGACGGCGCAGCATTTCGCGCAGAATGGCCGGCGAACCCGGATAGATGGTCTGGCCGTAGCGGGTCCGGACATCGCCGACGACCGTGCGGTAGGGCGCCAGCAATTCCTCGACCTCGGGCGAAAAGGCCTCGTCGAGTCGGCCGATCCCGGCCTTCCACTCGCCGGTCCGGCCGGGCGCGTCGCCCGACAGGTCGTAGAGGCCGAGACCCGCATGGGTATCGATCACCCGAATCGGCGTGTCCTTGCGCTGAAGGTATAGGATGATCCGGGTCAGCAGCGCGTGCTTCATCACGTCGGCAAAATTGCCCGCGTGGTAGGCGTGGCGATAATTCATCGGGAGACCGGAATCGAGATTTCATTGGCACGACAGGTGTCGCGGTCGACCTCCGGGCATTGCCGGAAATTGCGCAGGTCGCGATCGAGGCAGATCCGGATTTCCTGAAACACGCGGCGGCCGCAAGAAACAGACATCATGTCGGGCCGCAGCCCCGGATTGGCTTCCGCAAAGGCCCGTTCGATCTCCATCGGCATGACGCGCGAGCCGGTGGCGAGCTTGGTCAGGCGATCGGGAATGGTCACCCGTTCGCGGGCGGCTTTGACGGCCGCAAAATAGCCGCTGGGCGACTCGCCCGTGCAGGAGCCATGCTTGCGCCACTCGTACCGGGCGAGATTCTCGTCAGGGAACAGGCCGCTGAACTGCTCGATCACCGCGCGTGGGACGAATCGGCCGGAGGGCTCGCAGAAACTGGGATAACCGGCTTCCGATTGGGGCCACAACCCGTGGGTGACGAAGCCCAGCCCATTGCCGGGGGCGCATTGCGGGTTTTCCTTGGCCGTGCTGCTGGTCTCACAGAAACCGGGCGACCACGACAGGGCGAGCACGTAAAAATCGAAATTCCCAGCCGCTGCGCCCCGGGTCTCCCGCATCGCCTGGCCGAAGGCCGGAACGAGAGCTGAAAGCAGAAGGCCCGCCGCGACGACGAGCCTCGACAGCCTCAAGGGGTCGCCTGCTTGCATTGCGGGGCGTAGGCGTAGTTCCGGTCAAGGCCGGTGACGCACCATTCGGTGCCCCACCCGGTGCCGAGGAAGCCCAGTCCGTCACGGACCGAGAACTCGACCTTGCGCTTGTAGCCGTCGGACACGAGGGCGATGCCGGTGCAGAAGCGGCGCGGCAACTGCTCGAGGCCCCAGGGGCGCCAGGCCGTCTCGCGAATGTTTTCGTACCCGAGAATCGCCAGGGACGAGCCCCAGAACTGGCTTTCCCGACTCTGGAAACGGCTGCTGATATCGCCGAGGACAGAGGGATCGTTGCAAGCCGGAATGGCGGCGTTGAAGGGATGATCCCGCCGTTCCGCAGGCGTGATCTCGCTCGCCAGTACAGGCGCGCCCAGCAACGTGCAGGAGACCAAGGCGGCCAGCCACTTCATTGTCATGCTCCAACGATCGACATCTTCGATTGCGGAACCATGTGGGCGTCGTGCGTGAAGGTCAAGGGTCCAGCACAGCCCTCCCGGGATTAGTAGATGGTCTGATTGCTCAAAGCCAAGGGCTCGTTGCCGGAACGCCTCACCTGTGGCGCTGGCGCATAGGTCTGGGCAGGAAGCGGAGGTGGCGACCGGGCGTCCGGCAGGCGGGCGGGTGGTGCGGGCAGCGGGTTGAGATCGGCCGAGAAGGAAGGCTGCTGGCCGCCGCCCGTCATGCCCCGGCCCGTCGGGATCGCCGTCTGCAACGGCGCTTCGCCAGCCCCCTCCTCGTCGACGTCGATTGGCGCGAGATCCGCCGTCGGGGCGAGCGGTGCCGCAAGGCGGCTCTGCGTGGGATCGATTCGCGGCTCGAATTTCAGCACGGGCCGGCACACCCGCCGGTCGCCGCGCGGGTTGTGGCGGGCGAGATCGAGGTGGAGATGATCGTAGTGAAACTGATCGGAACCCGGGCCGAGAACCGTGGTGAAATACCGGCAAGCGCCGACAAAGGTCTCGCGCAGGAATTCCTGCTCGGCCGGCTCCCCCTTCCAGCCCCTGACCACCGAGACCTCGCGGCCATCGGCAAGCACGAACGCCATGATGTCGATGGCGTTGCCGAACGCATGCTCGGAGACCTTGGCGCCCCGCTGGTTGTTGCGCGGCCGGCACGAATAGGAGCCGGCCTTCACGTCCACGACGGTCACGCCGAAATACAGCATCGCGGCGGGTTTCACGATCTCGTCGAGGAAGGTGTCGATGCGGGGAATGATCGGACAGGCCAAAGTCACCTTCGACTTCAACCCGACCGCCCCATTGTTGAAGGCCGCAACCTTGAAGGGATGATCCATGCCGCAGACGCCGGGGCCGTCGATTTTTGACGACAGGGCCATGTAGGCCGAGGGCTGGACGAGCCGCTGGGCGAGACAGGCTTCCTCGGCCTGGGCGCGCCAAGGCTCGCGCTGTTCGAACCGGAACAACCCGCAGCCTGTAAGCCCAACTCCGACGAGCGATAGGGCAAAAAACGCAACAAACCCACGACGCATCCCGAGACACTAGGCGGCCGGCGGTAAACATCCGGTCAACGAAACAGCCAAAATTGGAGGGGTCCCGAGGCTTGTGGACGAATCTGAATCTATGGACCAACTTGGAAAAAACGCGCTCTCTTCTTTCTCTCGGCCCCAATTGACCGGCCAATCCATGAATACACTTGGCCCGCCCATGTCTTAACTATGTTTTCGCTTAAGACCTCGCCGGCCGAAAACTTTTTTCATGCAAGAACACTGGATATATTTCCTCGTCAAAACAACGAATTAACCCCTTGGAAACCAAACTATCCCCTGCGCGTTGACCGGTTGACTACGACAGAGGGGCTTTGCAGGCGAACGGAGGTTTGCTAGCGTGCCTCTCCATTCAGACAGGGGTGCCCCATGAACGTTGCCTCTCATTTGGACCGAACGTCGAAGCTGAATATCGCAGCCGTCTGCGTGTCGCTGGCTTTTATCTGCGCCATTGTCATCGGAATATTCTGACCGTCCGGCCGCCTTGCACGGCGGCCGCCAGACGCTTTTCAATCACGACACCAGCGCTGCCGGACCCTCCGGCAGCGTTTTTTCATGAATCCGGGCAGGGCTCGGCCGTCAGCGCCCAATTCGTGACGTTGGTGGACATGGCGCATTGGGCCATGCGGGGGCCGTCAGGAGTGCGCAGGCAGACCCGCTCTCCATAGGCGAACATTCGCCCTTGCGCGCGGCAAGAGCAATCGGCGTGCGGCGATCGGGCAGCCTGGACCTTCTGGACAGGCAGCAGATCCGGGCCGGCGAGGACGCCAGCGGGCGCCGAGACACACAGGACGAGACCAACAACGACGCTGCGCATGACGCATCTCCGTCGGCTGTTCAGGGCCCGATGGTCCGCCTCTTGCGGGAGGCAGTCAAGGGCCAATCGGCCAGCGCCCTGCCGCGTCCTCGTCCTTTGCGGCGGCCTCGACCCAGGGACCCAGCGTGCCGTCGACGAGATGCTCGCGCTTCCAGAACGGCGCCCGGGTCTTGAGGTAGTCCATGAGAAAATCAGCCGCCTCGAAGGCCTCCCGGCGATGGCACGAGGCGGTCAGGACCAGCACGATGGGCTCGCCCGGGCGGATCAGGCCGAACCGGTGGATGATTGTCGCGCCCGAAAGGGGCCAGCGGGCAGCCGCTGTTTCCACGATCCGGGCCAGTTCCGCCTCGGCCATGCCGGAGTAATGTTCAAGCTCAAGGGCCGAAAGGCGCCCGCCCTCGTCCCGGCAGAAGCCCGTGAAGGCGACCACAGCCCCGATATCGGGCCTGCCGGCAACCAGCGCGTCTGTTTCACGCGCGCTGTCGAACGGCTCGGCCTGAATGCGAATGGTCGGCCGCATGGGGACTAGCCCCCGGTCATGGGCGGGAAAAAGGCGATCTCCCGGGCGTTCCCCACCGGGGTGTCGGGGCCGACGTGAACATGGTCCATGGCCGCCCGGACAATCCCGTCGTTTTCGAACGCGTAGGCGTATTCCTCGCCCCGTTCCCGCAGCCAGCTCACGAGATCTGCGATGGTGACAACAGCGGCAGGCAGGTCGACCTCTTCGTCCGTCCTGCCGATCCGCTCACGCACCCACGCGAAATAGACGAGGCGCATGAGGACTCACCCTTCATCCATCATGTGCTGGATGCCGGTCTTGAGGTAATCCCAACCGGTATAGATCGTCAGAACGGCCGAGACCCAGAGCAGCACGAGGCCGATCATGATGGTGCCCGGCAGGACGGTCTCGCCGGCAGGACCCGCGATGAGAAAACCCACCGCCACGATCTGGGCCGTGGTCTTCCACTTGGCGACCCGGCTCACCGGAACGCCCACTTTCAGCTCGGCGAGAAATTCGCGCAGGCCCGATACGAGGATTTCACGGCACAGGATGACGATCGCGGCCCACAGCGCCCAGCCATGGATGGTCTTGTCGGCGACGAGCATCAGCAGGCAGGCGGCCACGAGGAGCTTGTCGGCAATGGGATCGAGCATGCGGCCGAGCGCGGATTGCTGCGCGTAGACCCGGGCGAAATACCCGTCGAGATAATCCGTCACGCCGGCGACCGCGAAAACCCCGAGCGCCATCCAGCGCGACCAGTGGTCCTCCGGCCAGAACAGGAGGCCCACGACGGCGGGCACGGCTGCCAGCCTGAAATAGGTCAGGAGGTTGGGAAGGTTGAAGGCCTTCGACCGGCGCATGGGGGATGCGGTTTTCATTGATGGGCAGGAAGCATGCCGAGGGTTGATCCGTCAACCGCGCGCGGCGCTGCCGGATGCAATTGTCGACCCGCCCCGCCGCAACACCGGCCTTCTCACGCCGTCGTGATGGGTGGGCGGCGCCGTCAACTTCGCTCGTTGAAGAAATCGTAGACTGCTCGCGCCGTCGCGGCGTTCACGCCCGGCGCTTTCACGAGATCCTCGAGGCCTGCCCGCTGGATCGCCTTGACCGTGCCGAAATGGTGCAGGAGCGCGCGTTTGCGCGTCGGCCCGATTCCGGCGATCTCGTCCAGCGGATTTTTCACCAGTTCCCGTTTGCGCTTGGCCCGATGGGCTCCGATGGCGAAACGATGCGCCTCGTCGCGCAGGCGCTGGACGAAATAGAGCGCCGGATCGCGGGGCGGCAGCTTGAAGGCCGGTTGCCCGGGCTTGAAGAAGGTTTCCCGACCGGCGTCCCGATCCCGGCCCTTGGCGATGCCGATGAGCGATACATCGTCTTCCGTCACGCCGATTTCCGCGAGCGCCTGACGGGCCGCCTGCAACTGGCCCAATCCGCCATCGATCAGCACGAGATCGGGCCAGGCCGGAAAGCTGTCATCCGCGCCTGCGTCGCGCTCGATCGCCGGCAACTGAGCGTCCCCCTCCCCCGCGGCAGCGACGGCCCGCGGCTCCTCCTTGACCAGCCGGGCAAACCGGCGATGCAGCATTTCGCGCATCATGCCGTAATCGTCGCCGGGCTTGAGGTCCTCGGACTTCATGTTGAAGGTGCGGTAATGCTGCTTCATGAAGCCGTTGGCCCCGGCCACGATCATGGCGCCGACCGCGTTCGTCCCCATGATGTGGGAGTTGTCGTAGACCTCGACCCGTTTCGGTGCCGCCTTCAGAGCGAAGGCCTGGCCCAGTGACACCAGCAGCTTCTGCTGCGAGGCCGTGTCGGCGAGCCTGCGGCCGAGCGCCTCCCGGGCATTGCGCAGCACGTATTCGATGAGCTGACGGCGCTCCCCGCGCTGGGGCGTGTGAATTTCCACGCGAGCGGCCGCCCGGGTCGACAGGGCAGCGCCCATCAATTCCGCATCTTCGATCTCGTGCGACAGCAGCACCACCCGGGGCGCCGGCTTGTCGTCGTAGAACTGCGCCAGGAACGAGGTCAGCACCTCCTCACGGCTGATGGACTTGTCGGCCTTGGGGAAATAGGCGCGGTTGCCCCAGTTCTGCCAGTTGCGGAAGAAGAACACCTCGACGCAGAACTGTCCGGCCTGCTCGTCGATGGCGAACACATCCGCCTCTTCCACCGATTGCGTGTTGACCCCCTGCACGCCCTGAATCGCCGACAGGGCGGCCAGACGGTCGCGGCAGCGGGCCGCGCGTTCGAATTCGAGCGCCTCCGAGGCCTCCTGCATCTCCTCGGTAATGCGGGCCTTTACGGCGTTGGACTTGCCGCTGAGAAATCCCCGCGCCTGCTCGGCGAGCTGGGCGTAGTCCTCAAGCGGAATTTCCTGCGTGCACGGGCCGGAACACCGCTTGATCTGGAAAAGCAGGCACGGCCGGGTGCGGTTGTCATAATAACTGTCGTTGCAGGAGCGCAGCAGGAAGGCGCGCTGCAAGGCGTTGATGGTGCGGTTGACCGCCCAGACGCTGGCGAAGGGGCCATAGTAATCGCCCTTGCGCTTGCGCGCGCCGCGATGCTTGACGAGCTGGGGCGCCTCGTGATCGCCGGTGAGCAGGATATAGGGTAGGGACTTGTCGTCCCGCAGCAGCACATTGTAGCGCGGCCGCAGCTGCTTGATCAGGTTGGCCTCGAGCAGCAGCGCCTCGGTTTCGGTCGCCGTGGTGACGAACTCCATGGCGGAGGTCTCGGCGATCATCCGGGCGATACGGTTGGAATGGCCCTGCCCCCGGGTATAGGAGCCGACCCGCGCCTTCAGGTTGCGGGCCTTGCCCACATAGAGCACGTCGCCCTTGCCATCGAACATGCGATAGACGCCGGGCGCGTTCGGCAGCGTTTTCCAGAAATGCTGGATGATTTCGGTGCCGCGTTTCACCGAGCCAGGATGGGCCGCCAGATCGAACTCGACGTCCGAGCTGCTCTCGAGGGAGACGACCTCCTCGTCATCGTCCTGGTTCAAGATCTCGGGCGGAACATCGTTGGTGGGCTTGCGACTCATGGGGGAGATTTAAGCGTTCGGGAATCCCTGGGGAAGACCCCCGCGCCAACTAGCGGCTCCGCGCCCTTCGGTCTAAGCCGAAGCTTGACCCCGGCTGAGGGATATCCGGCATGCGCCTCTCGATCGTCTCTTCCGCGGTGGTCGCTGCCCTCGTCGGGTTCGGCAGCACCATCGCGATCATCATCGCGGCCGCCCACGCGGTTGGCGCGAGCCCCGACCAGACCACCTCCTGGGTCGCGGCCCTCTGCCTGAGCACGGCGGCCATTAGCCTCATTCTCAGCGTGCGCTACCGCATGCCGATCGTGGCCGCCTGGTCGACGCCCGGCGCCGCCCTGATTGCCGCATCGAGCGGCGTCTCCATGGGGGCGGCGGTGGGGGCCTTCCTGCTGGCAGGCGCGCTCATCGTCATGGCAGCCGCGGTGAAACCCTTCGGGCGGCTCATCGAAGGCATTCCGACAGCGATCGCCGCCGCCATGCTGGCGGGCGTGCTGATCCGCTTCGTCATGGCGGTGTTCGAGAGTGCGCAAGGAGCGCCTTCCCTCGTTCTGCCGCTCGTCGCGGTGTTTCTGGTGGTGCGGCTGTTCAATCCGGCGCTCGCCGTGCTGGCGGTGCTCATCGTCGGACTGGCCATGGCGTTCGGTCAGGGACTGACGCAACCCCTCGGCCAGGAGTTGGCCCTGTCGCGCCTGACCTTCATTCCCCCGGTCTTTGAGCCCGTGGTGCTCCTTGGCCTCGGGTTGCCGCTCTTTCTCGTGACCATGGCGTCCCAGAACCTTCCGGGCTTCGCGGTCCTGCGGGCCTCCGGCTACACCCCGCCGTCGCGGCCCATTCTGGCGGTGACGGGGGCGGCTTCGGTGATCTCGGCCCTGTTCGGTGCCCATACGACCAATCTGGCGGCGATCTCGGCCGCGATCTGCACCGGCCCCGACACCCATCCGGATCCGGCCAAGCGCTGGCCGGTCGGAATCGCCTACGCGGTCTGCTACCTGCTGATCGCCGCGTTCAGCGCCCATCTCATCGCGCTGATTGCAGCACTTCCGGCCGATCTCATCCGCACGGTGGCGGGGCTTGCCCTCATCGGCGCGTTCACCGGGGCGCTGACATCGGCTTTGTCCGACGAGCCCAAGCGGTTTGCCGCCGTGCTGACCCTGGCCGTGACCGCCTCGGGGCTCTCGCTCTTCGGAATCGGCTCGGCCTTCTGGGGATTGGCCACCGGCCTGCTGGTCATGGCCCTCGACGCCGCCGCCCTCGCCTGGCGTTCGCGGGGGTGAACTGGACGCGGCGGCCCCTTAAGCTTAAGACTTCGTTACCAAGATAAAGAAACAACGAGGTCGTGATGGTCGAAACCAAGCTTTTCGGACGTCTCGTCGCCCTGGGGATGATCGCCGGACTGGGAGCCTGCCAGGGAGCCGGAGGCTCGTTCAGCGGATCGCCCGAGGGCATCCCCATTGCGCTTGAGAGCATTGACGGCCCATCGAGCAAGGTGCGCACGGCCCTGATCGGAGAGCTCAACACCGCCGCCACCGACCGCAAGGTGGAACTGGTCGGAGCCACCGCCCAGGCCCGCTACCGCGTCCGCGGCTATCTCTCGGCCGAAAAGGCCGAGGGCGGCACGAAGGTCGCCTATGTGTGGGACGTGTTCGATTCCGAAAACAAGCGGGCCAAGCGCCTCACCGGCACGAGCCCTATTCTGGTGAGCTACACCTCGCTCGCCGCGCTCGACAAGGAGACGCTGGCGCGGCTTGCCAATTCGAGCATGGACGAGATCGCCGAATTCCTGAGCGCCTCGAAGGCGGAAGCGCCGGTTCGCACCGCCACCGTCGCACTCGATGAAGAGCCTGTGGCGGCGGAGTGACGTCGCCGCAACATCACGAGAAAGCTGCCTCACTAAGGGCGCCCGCGTATTGTGACGGTTTCCTATCGCTGCTAAGACCCCTGCGCCTTCCGGCACCAGGGCGACGACGAATCTCGCGCGGTGGGCGCCACATGTCATTTTAGAACCAAAGATGGTTTCATGAAGCTCGTTGCGGGAAATTCGAACCGTCCTCTGGCGGAGGCCATCTCCGCCTATCTCAATATCCCGCTGGCCAAGTGTCAGGTGAAGCGCTTCGCCGACATGGAAGTGTTCGTCGAGATCCAGGAAAATGTCCGCGGCGAGGATGTCTTCATCATCCAGTCGACGTCCTATCCGGCCAACGATCACCTGATGGAGCTTTTGATCATCAGCGATGCGCTGCGCCGCTCCTCGGCCAAGCGCATCACGGCGGTGATTCCCTATTTCGGCTATGCGCGGCAGGATCGGAAGCCGGCCGCCCGCACCCCGATCTCGGCCAAGCTGGTCGCCAACCTCATCACCAATGCGGGCGCCGACCGCGTTCTCACCCTCGATCTCCATGCTGGCCAGATCCAGGGCTTCTTCGACATTCCGACCGACAACCTGTTCAGCGCGCCCGTCATGGTGCGCGACATCAAGGAGCGGCTCGCCGACGGCAACCAGATGGTGGTCTCGCCCGATGTCGGCGGCGTGGTGCGCGCCAGAGCGCTGGCCAAGCGCATCGATGCGCCGCTTGCCATCGTCGACAAGCGCCGCGAGCGGCCGGGCGAATCCGAGGTCATGAACATCATCGGCGACGTCTCCGGCCGATCCTGCATCCTGCTCGATGACATCGTCGATTCGGGCGGAACGCTGGTAAACGCGGCGGAAGCGCTTCTCGCCAACGGCGCGAAGGAAGTCTACGCCTATATCACCCACGGGGTTCTGTCGGGCGGTGCCGTCTCGCGCATCGCCAATTCGCGCCTCAAGGAGCTCGTCATCACCGACTCGATCCTGCCCACCGAGGCCGTTCGGGTGGCGCACAACATCCGCGTGCTGCCGATCGCCCACCTGATGGGCGAAGCCATCGGCCGCACCGCGACGGAAAGCTCGGTCTCGAGCCTGTTCGACTAGGAGGGGCGTCCGGCCCCGGAATGACGACAAAGGCCCGGCCCGACAACTCCGTTCATCCCGGCCACGCGGTTCCGTTCAGGCGACCAATATCAGGCGGCCAAGACCAGGAGGGCGGTGGCGAAGATCGTGCAGCCCATCACCACATTCAGGATCCGCTCGTTTCTCGGCGAGAGCGGCGCCCGGTTGAGCGCCACCCCGACACCGAGCCAGATCAGATCCACCACGATCATCACGACGACGCAGATCGCCCATTTGGCGATGGCGTCGAACTGCGGTGCGGCATGCAGGATGGTGTACGAGCCCATCAGCGACGCGAACGAGAGGTAGCCCTTGGGATTTCCGAGGCCAAGCAACAGGCCGCCCAGGGGCGAAAAGCCGTCATCGCGCGGTTGATCGGCCGGGGCGAACCCGACGGGTGGAGCGCTCGCGACCTTGTAGGCGAGATAGATCAAATAGATCACCGCCAGGACCGTCATCGCCTTCGCCACCAGCGGGGCCGCCAGGATGATGGACACGAGGCCTGCAGCACTCAGCCCGGCCGCAACCGCAAGCCCGACCTGAATCCCCGCGAAGTAGCGCAGGCTGGCGGCAAAGCCGGATTTTCGACCGGTGGCCACCAGGGACACGATGACAGGGCCGGGTGACCCCAGAAGCGCGACGGCCGCGAGAAGGAACAGCGCGAGAGCAGTATAATCCAACGACATGAGAGGGGCCCGCCACAAGAAACACTATTACGAAACCTATAGGCGAAAGCGGGGCCGTGCGGAAGACCCGTGCTCTAGTTTCCTTGCAATCCCGAGCGGCGTTCTCTATAAGCCGCCTCGCGCCCGCTCGACACCCTTGGAGGCACGGGCGCATGACCTGACGGCCGCCGATTGTTCGCAAGGACTCTGGCGGCCTTCGGTTTTTACAACACATTCTCTGAAGGACCACAGCCATGAGCGATATCAAGCAAATCACGGCCGTGGCGCGCGACCGGAGCGGCAAGGGGGCCGCCCGGGCCGTTCGACGCCAAGGCAAAGTACCAGCAGTGATCTACGGGGCCGGCCAGCCGGCAACGGGCATTGCCCTCGATTTCAATGAGACCAAGCGGTTGATCTTCGCCGGTCACTTCCTGACGACGGTCTTCGAGATCGACGTCGACGGAAAGAAGACCCGGGCGATCCCGCGCGATTACCAGCTCGACCCGGTCCGGGATTTCCCCGTTCACGTGGACTTCCTGCGCCTCTCCAAGGGCCAGGCGATCAAGGTCGTCGTTCCGGTCCACGTTGTGGGCCAGGAGAAGAGCCCGGGCGTGAAGCGCGGCGGCACGGTCAATATCGTGGAACACACGATCGAATTGCTGGTGCCGTCCGATTCCATTCCGGATTCCATCGAAGCCTCGGTGGCCGAACTCGATATCGGCTCGTCGATCCATATCGAAGACATCAAGCTGCCGAACGGCGCCAAGGCGACCGCCACGGAAAACCTGACCCTCGTCACCATCGTGGCCCCGTCGGCCATGGAGGAAGAAGAGGCGGCTCCGGCTGAGGCCGCGGCTGCTGCTCCGGCGGCGAAGGCCTGATCGGTTCATCTCAAGGGGCGCACAGCGCCCCCCGAATGGCTTCGACGCTCCGACCGCAAGGCCGGGGCGTTTCTTATGAGTGTGCCCCGCGATGCGCCTTTTCGTCGGCCTCGGCAATCCCGGCCCCCGCTACGCCAAGAACCGGCACAATATCGGTTTCATGGCAGTGGACGCGATCGCGCGCGCGCACCGCGCTTCGCCGTGGCGGCGGCGCTTTCAGGCCGAGACCGCGGACGCGACCATCGCCGGCGAGAAGGTCATCATCCTGCGGCCGCAGACCTTCATGAACGAGTCCGGTAGGGCCGTCGCCGACGCCATGCGCTTTTTCAAGATCCCGCTTGGCGACGTCAGCGTGTTCTATGACGAGCTCGACCTGCCGCCCGCCAAGGTCCGGGTGAAGGTCGGCGGCGGCAATGCGGGCCATAACGGCCTGCGCTCGATTACCGCCCATTGCGGCAACGATTACCGCCGCGTCCGGCTCGGCATCGGCCATCCCGGCCACAAGCCGCTCGTCCAGAATTACGTGCTGGGCGATTTCGGCAAGGCCGAGGAGAAGTGGGTGGAGGATCTCTGCCGCACGCTCGCAAGCCATGCCGACCTCCTCGCCCGCGGCGAGGATTCAAGCTTCCAGAACAAGGTCCACCTCGCCATGGAGGCGAGCGGCTGGACGGATGTCAAACGGCCTGGCGAAAAGGCCGACAGCAACAAGGAGTGAGGCCATGGGCTTCAAGATGGGCATCGTCGGTCTGCCGAATGTCGGCAAATCCACCCTTTTCAACGCACTGACGCAGACAGCGGCGGCGCAGGCGGCCAATTATCCCTTCTGCACGATCGAGCCCAATGTGGGCGACGTGGCCGTGCCGGACGAACGCCTTGAAAAGCTCGCTGTCATCGCAGGCTCAGGCCAGATCATCCCCACCCGCCTCACCTTCGTGGATATCGCCGGCCTCGTGCGCGGCGCGTCCAAGGGCGAAGGGCTCGGCAACCAGTTCCTGGCCAATATCCGCGAAGTGGATGCGGTCGCCCACGTGGTGCGGTGTTTTGAGGACACCGACATTACCCACGTGGAAGGCAAGATCGACCCGCTGGCCGATATCGAGATCATCGAGACCGAGTTGATGCTGGCCGACCTCGACAGCCTCGAGAAGCGCGTGCAGGCGCTGGAAAAGAAGGCCAAGGGCAACGACAAGGAAGCCAAGGAGGCGCTCGACCTGGTCAACCGCTCCCTGACGCTGCTCCGAGAGGGCGTTCCGGCGCGCGCGGTGGAGCGCAAGCCCGAGGAAGAGCGCGTCTTCCAGATGCTCGGCCTGTTGACGTCCAAGCCGGTTCTCTACGTCTGCAACGTGGAAGAGGCCTCGGCCGATCACGGCAATGCCTTCTCCGAGAAGGTGATGGAGCGCGCCAGACAGGAAGGCGCCAAGGCCGTGGTGGTGTCGGCCAAGATCGAAAGCGAGATCGCCGTTCTGGCGGCCGACGAGCAGAAAGACTACCTCGACGCTATCGGCCTGGCGGAACCCGGGCTCAACCGGGTCATCCGGGCGGGCTACGAGTTGCTGGGCCTGATCACCTACTTCACCGTCGGCCCCAAGGAGGCCCGCGCCTGGACGATCACCCGGGGCACCAAGGCGCCGGCGGCCGCTGGCGTGATCCACACGGATTTCGAAAAAGGCTTCATCCGCGCCGAGACCATCGCGTATCCGGACTACATCGCGCTCAAGGGCGAGACCGGTGCCCGAGATGCCGGCAAGTTCAGGCTGGAGGGCAAGGAATATCCCGTCAATGACGGTGACGTGCTGCATTTCCGGTTCGCCAACTAACGGTTTCGTGAACGACGACACCGACCCTTCCCCTCCCCGGCGCGTTGAACCGCCGGGAGGGTTTGCGTCATGCAGAATTCATTGGAAAACATCGTCTATTCCGTCGGCGAGGGGCTCGTGTCGCCCGGAATCGGGAGCGCCGAGCTGGCCGTCGGCCTCATCGTCGGTCTTGGCTTCGCCTTCACGGTCCTCCGCTCCGCTGTCCTGGGAAGCCAGCAATTGCTGTCGCACCACCATCACGCCGACCACCGCCTGCCGGAGCGGCGCGCCTGAGCCATTGTCGCTTTCGGTCATGTGTTCGAAACGCGTCTATGGAGCCTGACGGCCGTTCGATTTTGCCAGAACCGGGCCAAATCGGCCCATAGGGCGGTGTCATCGGCAACCAGTCGTCGTGTTCCAGAGCTCGCTGACGGCAAATCCTGCAAAAAAGATGTTGCGGCAAGCGTAAGCCTTGGCGCACAAGGCGAGGCGTCATTTCCGCTTTCGCGAGCGGCAACCCATCCCGCCTGCTGGATACATCGATGACCCGCTACGCCTTCGAAGACTTTACGCCGGGCCTCACCCTGACCATGGGGCCCGTTTCGGTCTCCAAGGACGAGATCATCGCTTTCGCGACGGAATTCGATCCCCAACCTTTCCACATCGACGAGATTGCCGCCAAGGACACCTTCGTCGGCACGCTCATCGCATCTGGATGGCATACCTGCGCGTTGAACATGCGGCTGTTCGCCGACAACGTACTTCTGGATTCTACCGGCATGGGCGCGCCAGGGATCGAGGGCCTGCAATGGCTCCGCCCGGTCAAGCCGGGCGACACCTTGCGGTCCCGCATGCGGGTGACCGACCAGCGCCCGTCCAAGAGCCGCCCGACCATCGGCCTCGTCCAGTTCCACTTCGAGATGGTCAACCAGCGCGACGAACCGGTGCTGACGCAAAGCAACTGGGTGATGTTCGCTCGCCGGGATGCGCCAGCGGTCGAAGGCGCGCCGGCGAAAGACCGGATCGCCAACACCGAGCCCCCGATCCCGGAGATCAAGGCGTCCCTGTCGACCAATCCTTATCTCGACGATCTCGTGGTCGGCGAGACGATGGAACTGGGGTCCTTCACCTTTTCGCCCGACGACATCATCCGGTTCGCCCGCCAGTTCGATCCGCAGCTGTTTCATCTCGATGCGGAGGCTGCGCGGCACAGTCTCTTCGGCGGGCTCTGCGCCTCCGGCTGGCACACGGCAGGCGTGTGGATGAAGTTGATGGCGGCCCATCGCGACCGCGTCCGAAAGGATGCGATCGCCCGCGGTTTGCGAATTGCCCGTCTCGGGCCGTCACCGGGCTTCACCAACCTGAAATGGCACAAGCCCGTTTATGCAGGCGACACGATCAGCTACCGGACGACCCTGACCGGCAAGCGGAACTCCGCGTCGCGGCCGGGTTGGGGCATTGCCTCGCACCACAATGAGGGCACCAACCAGTACGGCGAGCCGGTGCTGGCCTTCGACGGGGCTGTCTTCTGGGAGCGTCGCCCGACCGATTAATGGCCCTCGAAGCTCACCAGGCTTCGGACCTCGACCCCAAGCTCCCGAAGCTTCGCCGCTCCGCCAAGATCCGGCAGGTCGACGATGAAGCACGCGGCGACGATTTCAGCCCCCATCTGTCGCAGGAGCTGGGTGGCCGCGATGGCGGTGCCTCCGGTGGCGATCAGGTCGTCAACCAGAATGATCCGCTCATCCTGGCCGAAGGCGTCGGAATGGATTTCCATCTCGTCGACGCCGTACTCCAGCGAATAGGCGATCCGCACGGTCTCGTGCGGTAGCTTGCCCTTCTTGCGGATGGGCACGAACCCCGCCGAGAGCTGATGGGCGATCGCTCCGCCGATGATGAAGCCGCGCGCCTCGATCCCCGCCACCTTGTCGATCCGCCCACCCGCATAGGGCTGGACGAGCTCGTCGACCGAGCGGCGAAAGGCGCGGGCGTCACCCAGAAGCGTGGTGATATCGCGGAAGACAATCCCGGGCTTGGGATAATCCGGGATGGAACGGATCGCGGCTTTGAGATCGGTGAGAAGGCGCTTGTCCATGGTCGACCCTGGGATTTGAAACGGGAGAGCAATTGTCGGCGGCAAGCGGTGTTTAGACTGCCAGCACGCGCCCGGCTACGGCGTCGAGCTTTTGCAGGAGCGCCGGATCACGCGCCGAGACCGCCGTCATGATGGCGCCGTCGAGCGCGCGGTCGGAGCCGGCCGGGCATGGCTCGTGATCGGCCGGGAAGTCGCGCGCGATGCGGGCGATCAGCCTTGCGACCGTTGCCGCGTTCTGCCGTGCCATCTGGACCACAGCCGACACATCCACGTCGTCATGCTCGGGATGCCAGCAATCGAAATCCGTCACCATGGCGATGGTCGCATAGGTGATCTCGGCTTCCCGCGCGAGCTTGGCCTCCGGCATCGCCGTCATGCCGACCACGTCGTAGCCCAGCCCCTTGTAGGTGAGCGATTCCGCATAGGTGGAGAATTGCGGGCCCTCGATGCACACATAGGTGCCGCCGAGGGCGACCGGGACCCCCTCTTCCTTGGCAGCGGCCGCGATCCGGCGCTGGAGCAGCGGACCGACCGGGTGGGCCATCGGCACATGGGCGACACAGCCCCTGCCGAAGAAGGACGACTCACGGCGATGGGTGCGGTCGACGAACTGGTCGACCAGGACGAAAGAGCCGGGATAATGCTCCGACTTGAATGAGCCGCAGGCCGAGACCGAGATCAGGTCGGTCACGCCCGCCCGCTTCATCGCGTCGATATTGGCCCGGTAATTGATGTCCGAGGGAGACAGGGCATGGCCCCGTCCGTGCCGGGGGAGAAACACCACCGGGAGGTTGCCGATGCGGCCGCTCCGGAGCACGTCGGACGGCGTGCCCCACGGCGTGCCCCACGGCGAGACAATGGCCTCCTCGCGCAGGTCGTCGAGCCCGGGCAGATCGTAGACGCCCGATCCGCCGATGATTCCGAGTACCGCCTTGGTCATCCGTCCGCTCCCGATCTGTCTCGCAAGCTTGCGCACCGCAGGCCGTGCGGGCGATCAGCCGCCATCATAAGCCTGCCTGCTGCCACTAGGCCACGCGCCGCCAACGGAAAAGGCCCCGAAACCGGGGCCCTTTCGTCACTCTGATAGTCTGAAGGCTCAGCTCTGCGAGGCCACGTCGCTGTGGCCGACCCGTGCCCAGATCTTCTTCTTGGTGAAGTAGAGCAGGCCGGAGAGCAGGATGAGGAAGAGGATGACCTGCAGGCCGAGGCGCTTGCGCGCTTCCAGATGCGGCTCCGCGGTCCACATCAGGAACGCCGTCACGTCGCGGGCATACTGATCGACCGTCTCCGGAACCTGGGGCTTGCCGTCCTCAAGCTTCGGGTATTCGACCTGACCGTCGCTCAAGGGCTTCGGCATTGCGATGATGTGGCCCGGGAAATACTCGTTGTAATGGCCGCCCGGCGGGACGGTGAAACCGGCCGGCGGGTCCTTGTAGCCATGAAGAATCGCCGACACGTAATCCGGCCCGGTTTCGGCGAATTGCGTGAACATGTCGATCACGAACCACGGGAAGCCGCGCTCGTAGGTGCGGGCCTTGGCCATCAGCGAGAGATCCGGCGGGGCCTTTCCGCCATTGGCAGCCGCTGCCGCATTCTCGTTGGCGAACGGGCTCGGGAAACGGTCGGCGGCGCGGCCCGGGCGATCGAACATGTCGCCGGCGTCGTTGGGGCCGTCCCTGACCGTATATTCCGCCGCCAATGCGCGGACCTGGGCTGCCGAGAATTCAGGGCCGCCCGGCTCCTCGAGGTTGCGGAACGCGATGTAGCTCAGGCCGTGGCAGGACGCGCAGACCTCGCGATAGACCTTGAAGCCGCGCTGCAGCTGCGCCCGGTCGAAGGTGCCGAAGGGTCCGTGGAAGCTCCACTTGAGCTGCGGCGGAATCGGTGCCTCGGCGGCCGAAGCGGCGGAGGCCGACAGGCCGAGAACGGCCGCGGCGATGAGAAGAGTACGCTTCATCATGATAGTATTCCCCGGCGCTCTCATCAGCCTTTGATCTGCGGCTCGGCATTGGCGCCGGCTGGCATTCCCGACCCACCCTTCTTAGCCCCCAGAACCGATTCGAGAATCGAATTCGGAAGCGGCAGCGGCCGTTCGATAAAGCCGAGCAGAGGCAGAATGACCAGGAAGTGGATGAAGTAGTAGGCCGTGGCGATCTGCGACACGATCACGTACCAGCCCTCGGGCGGTTTGGCGCCGAGCCAGCCCAACAGGATCGCATCGGCGACGAGGATCCAGAAGAACTGCTTGTAGAGAGGCCGGTAGGCTGTCGAGCGGACCCGCGAGGTGTCGAGCCACGGCACGAAGGCCAGCACCGCGATCGACGCGAACATCGCGATGACGCCGCCGAGCTTGTCCGGGATCGCCCGCAGGATCGCGTAGAATGGCAGGAAGTACCATTCCGGCACGATATGCGACGGGGTGACCGAGGGATTGGCCGGCACGTAATTGTCCGCATGGCCCATGAAGTTGGGGATGTAGAACACGAAATACGCGAAGAAGATCAGGAACACGACGGTGGCGAAGATGTCCTTGATGGTGGCGTAAGGCGTGAACGGGATCGCGTCCTTGCCGGACTTGATCGGCACGCCGGTCGGGTTGTTCTGGCCGGGAACGTGCAGCGCCCAGACGTGCAGGATGACCACGCCGAAGATCATGAACGGCAGCAGGTAGTGGATCGAGAAGAAGCGGTTCAGCGTCGGGTTGCCGACCGAATAGCCGCCCCAAAGCAGGCTCTGGATGGTGTCGCCGATGACCGGGATCGCCGCCAGGATATTGGTGATGACGGTGGCGCCCCAATAGCTCATCTGCCCCCAGGGAAGCACATAGCCCATGAAGGCGGTGGCCATCATCAGGCCGTAGATCACCACGCCGAGGATCCACAACACCTCGCGGGGCGCCTTGTAGGAGCCGTAATAGAGACCGCGGAAGATGTGGATGTAGACGGCCACGAAGAACATCGAGGCGCCGTTGGCATGCAGGTAGCGCAGAAGCCACCCGTAATGCACGTCACGCATGATGTGTTCAACCGACTGGAACGCCAGCGCGGCGTTGGGCGCATAGAACATCGCCAGGAACACGCCGGTCACGATCTGCGAGATCAGCATGAAGACGAGGATCGCCCCGAAGGTCCAGAAGTAGTTCAGATTCCGCGGGACCGGGAAGGCGATGAACGACGAATGGACGAGGCCTGCGATGGGCAGACGGCTTTCAAACCATTTGCCGAGGGCGCTCTTGGGAATGTAGGTGCTGGGATGCTGGCTCATGAATTTCGCCTGATCGAATGGACCGTCGCGGAAAGTTACGCCGTGACCTCTTGGCCGATGACGATCTTCGTATCGGTGGTGAAAGCGTAGGGCGGAACGGGCAGGTTGGTCGGAGCCGGACCGCCGCGCACGCGCCCCGACGTATCGAAGATCGAGCCGTGGCACGGGCAGAACCAGCCTTCGTACTCGCCCTGGTGACCCAGCGGCACGCACCCGAGATGGGTGCAGTTGCCGTAGACGATGAGCCACTTGGCGTGGCCGGGCTTTACGCGGGCCGAGTCAGCCTGCGGGTCGCGCAGCGTGGCGATGTTCACGTCCTCGGCAGCCTTGATTTCGGCCGGCGTGCGGTTGCGGATGAAGATCAGCTTGCCGCGCCAGAAGACCTTGACGATCTGCCCGTCGGCGATCGGCGTCAGGTCGACTTCGACCGGCGCACCGGCCGCGACCGTTGCGGCATCGGGAGTGAGGGACTGAACGAAAGGCCAGACGAGGGTCGCCGCGCCGACGGCAGCGACAGCGCCCGTGGCGATGTAGAGGAAATCGCGCCGGGTCGGCTCAACGAGGGTAGTGGTGGTGTCGGCCACTTGGCTCTCCAGCATAACGTCAACAAACGAGAACCGCGCGTTCGGTGATGTCTTGCAAGTCAAAACACCCGGCACTCTGCTTCGTTTGCAACAAGCATACGCGCCAACGCGCGCGCAATGCGACTGGGCGTCGCCACGCGCAGGCTCTTTGACATGGCGAAGCTCGCCTGTCCATAGGTGGATTGGACTTGTTCCAGATCACTTTCGCTACCCGGTGGCGTCCGCGTCGGCCCCGAGAAAGCCCCCCGATTGGCGCCGCCAGAATCGGGCGTAGAGGCCCCCGCGACGCAGAAGTTCCGCATGGGTCCCCTCCTCCACAATCCGTCCCCGATCGATGACGATCAGCCGGTCAAGGGCCGCGATGGTGGAGAGGCGATGGGCGATGGCCAGCACGGTCTTGCCTTCCATCAAGGTGGACAACGCCTCCTGAATGGCGGCCTCAACCTCCGAATCGAGGGCCGAAGTCGCCTCGTCCAGCACCAGGATCGGGGCATCCTTCAGGATCACGCGGGCAATGGCGATGCGCTGGCGCTGGCCGCCCGAGAGCTTCACCCCGCGCTCGCCCACATGGGCGTCGTAACCGCGCCGCCCGCGATTGTCCTCGAGCTCGAGAATGAACTCGTGCGCATGGGCCATTTTGGCCGCCTGGATGATCTCGCTGTCTCTCGCCTGGGGACGCCCATAGGCGATATTGTCGCGGATGGACCGGTGCAGAAGCGAGGTGTCCTGCGTCACCATGGCAATGGCAGAACGCAGGCTATCCTGGCTGACCCCGGCAATATCCTGCCCGTCGATGAGGATCCGGCCGCGCTCGACCTCGTGCAGGCGCAGCAGGAGCGACGTGATGGTCGTCTTGCCGGCGCCGCTGGTGCCCACGAGGCCAACCTTTTCGCCGGCCCGGATGGTGAGATCGAGATCCTCGATGATTCCCTCGTCGCGACCGTAGTGGAACGACACCTTGTCGAATCGGACCTCTCCGTGCGGCACCAATAACTCGGCGGCCGCCGGGGCGTCGACGATGCCGTGCGGCCGGGCGATGGTCTGCATGCTCTCCTGCACCACGCCCACATTCTCGAACAGGCCGCGGACCGACTGCATGACCCAGCCGGACATGGCGAGGATCCGCATGACCAGCGAGAGGCCGGTCGCGGCCTCCCCGCTCGTCATCAGGCCACGCATCCACAGCATGATCGCAAGACCCCCGGTCGCCACGAGGAGCAGGCTGTTCATCACCGTCAGCACCACGCCGACGCCGGTGATCAGCCGGAACGAGTTGAGGAAGGCCTGGGTATGGGCCGCGATGGCGTTGCGCACCGCCGACCGCTCCTCGGCACCCCGGGCAAAGAGCTTCACGGTCAGGATATTGGTGTAGCTGTCCACCACCCGGCCGACGAGGGCCGAGCGGGTATCGGCGACGCGCAGGGAGCGCACCTGTGCCCGCGGCACGAAATAGCGCAGCAGCGCGATATAGGCGACGATCCACAGGCCCATCGGCAGGGCAAGCCACGGGCTCACGCTGGAGAACAGGCCGAGGGCCGTGAACGCGAAGATCGCCACGTAAAGCAGCGTGTCGAGCAGGGTCACGGCGATTTCGCGGATCGCGGGCCCGCCCTGGGTGATGCGGTTCGCGAGCCTTCCGGCGAAATCCGCCTGGAAGTACCCCAGCGCGTGACCCAGCGTATAAAGGTGCGTGCGCCAGCGAATCATGTTGGTGGTCTGCGGCACCAGGATCTGGTTGGTGATCACCTCGTGGCAGAAATGCAGGACCGGCCGGACGAACAGGATCGCGCTTCCGATCACGAGAAGCGCCGTGCCGTGATCGGCCCACAGGGTCGCGGGCGTCGATGTCGCCAGGATATCGACTACCCAGCCCAGAATGACATAGAGCGACGCCTCGAACAGTCCGACGATCAGCGAGGCGACGAACAGCACCACGAGCCAGCCACGGACAGGCTTGAGATAGTGCCACGCAAAGGCGCTGACGCGCGACGGAGGCGTCTCCTCCTCGTTGAACGGCGCGAAGGGATCGATCTGTTTTTCAAGCCACTCAAACATTCCCGCCCCGATCGCCCGCAGCCGCGCCGGCCTCTGTAACATCTCCGCCGTTCAACCGTTCACTTGACGGAAGGGTCCGGAAGCGTCGATGACCCGTCCTATGCCTCGTCTTGCCATCTATCAACCCGACATTCCGCAGAATACCGGCACCATGCTGCGCCTGGCAGCATGCCTTGCCGCACCCGTCCACATCATCGAGCCTGCCGGCTTCGACGTGTCGGACCGCAACCTGCGCCGCTCCGGCATGGATTATCTCGACCGGGTCGACCTCACGCGCCATATCTCCTGGCGGGCCTTCGCGGAATGGCGGCAGGAGGATGGCGGGCGACTTCTGTTGGCGACGACCCGTGGCGCCATTGCCTACACGGCTTACGCTTTCCAGCCGGATGACATCATCCTCGTCGGCCGTGAATCGGCCGGCGTTCCCGAAGACGTTCATGCGGCAGCCGCTGCGCGCCTTCTCGTGCCGATGGTCGAGGGCCTGCGCTCGCTCAATGTCGCGGTGACAGCCGCCATGATGCTGGGCGAAGCCTTCCGCCAGACCGGCACCTTTCCGCCTTCCCCTCCGGAGACCTGACCCGATGACCGACCTTGCCGCCGCCGAACGCCTGCAGACAGAGGCGCCGCTCTGGTTCTCGACGCTGCGCGACCGCATCTGCGCGGCGTTCGAGGCGATCGAGGATGAGGTGGAAGGGCCGCTTCCCGCGGAGGCGAGCGCCGCCGGCCGCTTCGTGCGCCGGCCCTGGGAGCGCAAGGACCACAACGGAAACCCGGGCGGCGGCGGCGTCATGGCGATGATGCGCGGGCGCGTCTTCGAGAAGGTGGGCGTGCACGTCTCGACCGTCCACGGGGAATTCGCGCCCGAATTTCGCGGCCAGATCCCCGGTTCGGACGTCGATCCCCGTTTCTGGGCTGCGGGCATTTCGTTGATCGCCCACCCCTGGAACCCTCATGTGCCGACGGTGCACATGAACACGCGGTTCGTGGTGACGTCGAAGCCCTGGTTCGGCGGGGGCGCCGATCTCACGCCCGTGCTGGACCGTCGGAGATTCCAGGAGGACCCGGACACGCAGGCGTTTCACGCCGCCCTGCGGGAAGCCTGCGAGCGACATGCGCCCGCGGTCTCCTACGATAAGTACAAGCAGTGGTGCGACGAGTATTTCTACTTGAAGCACCGCCATGAATCGCGCGGTGTCGGCGGCATCTTCTACGATTACCACTGGACGGGCGATCCCGATGACGATTTCGCCTTCACCCGGGACGTGGGCGAGGCGTTCCTGTCCAGTTATCCTGCCATCGTCCGGCGGAATGTCGCAACGCCCTGGTCCGAGGAGGAAAGGGTCGAACAACAGGTCCGGCGCGGTCGCTATGTGGAGTTCAACCTGCTCTACGACCGGGGTACGATCTTCGGGCTGAAGACCGGCGGAAACATCGACTCGATCCTGTCCTCGATGCCGCCGACGGTGCGCTGGCCCTAGGGCTACATCCCGGCGCGCGCCGTCTCCATCAGGCGGGCCGCAGCCCCCTCATCGGTGGGGCATCCGGCCAGCAACCAGGCCTCACGGGCGCGGACCAGCAGGTGGCCGAGTTCCGGGCCGGGCGCGATCCCGGCCTTGAGGAAATCCGCCCCGCGAAGCGGAAAGGCCGGCACTGTTTCGCTGCCGTCGTGAAATGCCGCAAGCGTTGCAAGCGCCTCCGCGTCTGCCAGAGGCCGCGGCTCTCCGGCGAGCACGCCCATTGCGAACGCCAGCCACTCCGGGCCGTGATCGGCGACGAGGCGGCGCATGTCGATGGCGGTCAGGGTGCGCTCGTCGCTTTTGAGCCCACACACCAGATCGCCGAAAACGCCAAGCCGGCGATGCTCGTCGTTCGACAACCGCAGCCGTTCGCGCAGGCGGTCGGAATCCTCCCTGACCATGACGGCAAGAGCCGCCAGGCGGGCGATGGGATCGGGCATGGCGGAGTCGAGAGCGCAGGCCCGGTTGTAGCGCCCCATCTCGGCCGCGCCATCGATGAGCCAGGTGAGAAAGCCGTGCTCGCTCAGGATCGCCAGGGTGTCCCCGCTGCGCCGGGCGACGAGGATCTTCAGCCATTCGTGGCGGACGCGCTCGCGCGAGAGGATGGCGAGCCCGGCGCGCTCGAGGCCAGCCGCCGCAAGCCCTTCGGCATCGGGTTCGGCCTCGCCGTATTCCGCGTAGAACCGGAAAAATCGGAGGATGCGGAGATAGTCCTCGCGGATGCGCGTGCGGGCATCGCCGATGAAGCGCACCCGCCGGGCCGCGAGATCGTCCACCCCGCCCGTATAGTCGTGGATTTTTCCCGCCACATCGAGCGAGAGCGCATTGATGGTGAAGTCGCGGCGATGGGCGTCCGCCGCGAAATCGCGGCCGAAATGGACCACCGCCCTGCGACCGTCCGTTTCCACATCCTCCCGCAGGGTCGTCACCTCGAAGGGCTCGCCCTCGACGAGGACCGTGATGGTGCCGTGCTCGATTCCGGTCGGCACAGTCTTCAATCCGGCCCCGCGAGCCTTGCGGTCCGTCACGAGCGGGCTTGCGGTGGTGGCGAGATCGACCTCGGAAACGGGACGCCCAAGCAGGGCGTTGCGGATCGCGCCGCCGACGATGCGCGTCTCCTCGCCGCCGCCGTTGAGGACGGCGAGCAGACGTCGCAGTTTCGGCCGTCCCAGAAGCGCCAGCGGCGCCTGATGATCGACCGGGTGGATCATTTGAAGTGGCCCGGGACGAGCACGCCGTTCTCCATGTGGGACGGGACGTAGACCCCTGTCTGCCGGTCGGCGAGAAACCCGCCGGCAAGCAGGGAGACGATGATGAGGCCGAGGCCCGCCAGCACGAGCCAGGAGGTGTGCCGGCTCCACGACGACCAGGCCAGCGGATTGCGGCGCACGATCACGAGAAAGATGGCATAGGCGGCGAAAGGCAGGAGAAAAAGCAACAATTCCTGGATGATCGCCCGTGTCATGATGTGTAGAGCCTCTCGTAGAGATTGCGGACGATGCCCGCCGTGACACCCCAGATGTAGTGTTCCCCATACGAAATTGCATAAAAGCGACGCACCCAGCCTTTCCATTCCCGTGCATGAAGCTCGTGGTGAGACGGGTCCATGACAAAATCGAGCGGCACCTCGAAGGCGCGCTCCACCTCCGCCGGGTTGAGGTGGACGGTATAGTCCGGGGCGATTTCCGCCACCACGGGCATCACCAGGTAGTTGGTCGTCGAGAGATAGGGGTCGAGATAGCCGAGCACCCCGATGTGGCGGGCTGCGAGTCCGATCTCCTCCTCGGCTTCGCGAAACGCCGCGTCGGCGATGGAGGCGTCGGTGGGGTCGACCCGCCCGCCGGGAAAGGCGATCTGGCCTGAATGCTGGCGCAGCTGCGCGGAGCGTTCGGTCAGCAGCAGCGTGGGGTTTTCCCGCATCACGACCGGCACCAGGACTGCTGCCGATTTCGGGCGAAGCGGCAGGGCCAGCGGCACGTCGTCCAAGGTGTGGTCGCCACGCGGATTTGCCAGGGCGTCAGTCATGTCGGGCGGCTCGCGCCGGAGCCGGCGTGACGTGAGATCGAGAAAATCCGCCACGAGGGACGAAGCCTGCGTCATCAATCGGCGTCCGCACCGGAAGCGGTCCCGACGGGGTAGAAGAGCCCGCCGACAGCGATGCCGTAGCGCTCGGTCTGTCCCTCCAGGCGCTGCTCGCCCAACGCGATCAGATCGAAGGCGACGGCGCGGGTGACGAGCGCCCAAAGGTCGCCCCTGACCCTGACGGAGGGCTTCACGCCGCCCCCGTCCTCCTCGTCGAAACGCAGGGGATGGTCGGGGCCGACCTGAACCACGTCGTCGACATTGGTGCGAAACGCGATCTGGCGTGCATCCCCCTCTCCGACGACTGCCATCTCGACGGCCAGGAACGGCGCATCCTCGACCGTGATGCCGACCCGCTCGACGGGTGTCACAAGCACGTAGCGGTCGGGGTCCTTGCGCAGCACACTGGCGAAAAGCTTGACGAGGGCGGGCCGCTCAATCGGCGTTCCCATGTAGAACCAGGTCCCGTCGCGGGCGATCCGCATGTCGATCTCGCCGCAATAATCGGGATTCCAGCGCTCGACCGGCGGCGGGCCCTTGCGCTTGGCATCGGGTCCGAGCGCGGAGACGAGGCGGGAGAGCGCACTATCGGCGGGGGATGAGATTTCGGTCGTCATGACGGAAGAGTGAACAAGAAGATGCACCTTTAGGATCGACGGATGGCGATGAATCGCTACTTCCTTAAACCATAGTCACATCGGATGGTGCGTCCAGTTCACAGGCCATGCTGCGGCGCAACGATCCCTTGCATAACGATGGCAACCGACGGCACACTGCCGGTGGGGGCTCATGAGTGGAAGGACACCACATGACGGCTGGCATTGCTCAAGCGCCCACTGCCCTCGATGACGCCATTGTTCGCAGCGCCGAGGCGACGCTTGAGACGGTCGGACGGGCCAGAGAGGCAATCCACGCCGTCATCTTCGGCCAGGAGAAGGTCGTCGACCTGACGCTCATCACTCTGCTGGCGGGTGGCCACGGATTGCTGGTCGGCGTGCCGGGACTGGCCAAGACCAAGCTCGTCGAGACGCTGGGCACCGTGCTCGGCCTCGATGCCCGCCGCGTCCAGTTCACGCCCGACCTCATGCCGTCCGATATCCTCGGCTCGGAAATTCTCGACGAGGCTCCTGACCGGCGGCGCTCCTTCCGCTTCGTCAAAGGCCCGATTTTCACCCAGTTGCTGATGGCCGACGAAATCAACCGGGCCAGTCCGCGCACCCAATCCGCGCTCCTTCAGGCGATGCAGGAGCATCATGTCTCTGTCGCCGGCGAGCGGCACGACCTGCCCGAGCCATTCCATGTGCTAGCGACGCAGAACCCGATCGAGCAGGAGGGCACCTATCCCCTGCCCGAGGCTCAGCTCGACCGCTTTCTGCTCGAAATCGACGTGGATTATCCCGACCGGACGGCCGAGCGCCGGATCCTGATCGAGACCACCGGGGTCGACTCGCACGATGCTGTCGCGGTGATGAGCGCCGACGCCCTGCGCAACGCCCAGCGTCTGGTGCGGCGCCTGCCGGTGGGGGACAGCGTGATCGAGGCCATTCTCGATCTCGTGCGGTCGGCCCGTCCCGGCGACGACGGCGTTGCGGGGGTGACCGACAAGCTGCTGTGGGGTCCGGGGCCTCGCGCCAGCCAGGCCCTGATGCTGGCCGTGCGCGCCCGCGCGCTGATCGAGGGGCGCATTGCACCCTCCATCGACGACGTGATCGCGCTCGCCGAGCCTGTGCTGAAGCACCGCATGGCCCTGTCCTTCTCGGCGCGGGCCGACGGCGAAACGATTCCGAGCCTGATCGGCCGCCTGACCGCGCGGCTGGCGCGGTAGGACCGGCATCATGCCCCGCGTGAGGGTGCTCGAACAGAAAGCCCGTTCGCCCGGACGGGTCGAGACGGAAACAGCGCTCACCCTGGCCCAGCGCATGCCACGGCTGATCCTGGAATCACGTCGCGTTGCGGCAAGCCTGTCGCACGGCATCCACGGCCGGCGTCGCGCCGGCGTGGGCGAGACCTTCTGGCAGTTCCGGCCCTTCGTCACCGGTGAGGCCGCTCACCGGATCGATTGGCGGCGCTCGGGCCGTGACGATCGCCTCTATGTGCGCGAGCGGGAATGGGAGACGGCCCAGAGCATCTGGATCTGGATCGACCGCTCGGCCTCGATGGGATTTGCGTCCGATCTGGCGCAGGCCCCGAAGATCGAGCGCGCGCTCGTCCTCGGCCTTGCGCTGGGCGACACCTTCGTGGAAGCAGGCGAGCGCGTCGGGCTTCTCGGCCTCATGCCGCCCCGCGCGGCGACGCGGATCACCGAGATCATGGCGCAGGCCCTGGTGGCCGACAGCCGCGCCCTCGACACCGACCTGCCACCGCAGACCGCCATCGTCACCCTCGACGAGGCGATCCTGATCGGGGACTTCCTGTCGCCCCCGAAAGACATTGCAGGGGCGGTCCACAGCATTTCGAGCCGGGGCGCCAGGGGCCATCTGGTGATGATCGTCGACCCGGTGGAGGAAACCTTTCCGTTCCAGGGACAGGCGGTCCTGCATGACCTCGAGGACGGCCTCTCCCTGCGAGTCGGGGATGCGGGCGCCTGGGGAAAGGCCTACCGGGAACGCATCGCCCAGCACCGGGCCGAAATCGAGGAGTTGGTTCGCAGCCGCGGCTGGACGCTCACCATTCACCGCACCGATCGCCCCGCCAGCGAGGCGGCGCTGCGGGTGCTGACTCTGGTGGCCACCTCGCGCGGCGTCGCGACGGGAGGTCAGTGACATGCTCGGGCTCCCGCTGACCTTCACGGTGCCGCTGGTCCTGACGGCGCTGGCAGCCCTGCCGGCGATCTGGCTCCTGCTGCGCATCACGCCACCCCAGCCGATGCGGGTCGATTTCCCGCCATTGAAGATCATGGCCGACATGCGGCCGGAGCGCGAAACGCCGTCGCGCACGCCCTGGTGGCTGCTTCTCCTGCGGCTGCTGCTGGCCGCCTTTCTCATTCTCGCGGCGTCCGGGCCGATCTGGAATCCCCTCGCGCAGAGCACCAGCCGCGCGCCGCTTTTGCTGATCGTCGATAACGGCTTTGCGGCGGCCCGGGACTGGCGGGACCGACTTGCCCTTGCGTCAGCGCGCCTCGAGGCCGCCGAGCGGGACGGCCGGATCGTGGCGGTGCTTGCAACCGCGGGCGAGCCCTCGGCGATTGCGCCGTCGAGCCCCGGCGCCGCGCTGGAGCGGCTGCGTTCCTTCGCGCCGCAACCGATCCTTGCCGACCGGCAGGCTCATCTCGACTCCATCGGGCGATTTCTGCAAGCCACCCCTGACGCCGAGATCGTCTGGATCAGCGACGGTGTGGCGGGAACCGATGGTCAGGCCTTTGTGCAATCCCTGGCCGGCCTGCTCCCCGGCGACCGCGTCAGCATCCTGAAATCGGAGCGCGCTGGCGCGCTGGCACTCGCCGGGGCCGAAAATGCTGGTGGGCAGTTGACGACACACGTCGTGCGCGCCGAGCCCAACGGGCGCGATACCGGCACGCTGCGGGCGCTCGATCACAAGAATCTCCCGCTCGCCGACGCCCGCTACACCTTCACGCCCTCGGCCCTCGAGGCGGTTGCGGCTTTTGATGCCCCGACCGAGATCCGCAACGCGATCGCCCGGATCGAGATCCTCGGGGAAAGCTCCGCCGGCGCGGTGCATCTCCTCGACGAACGAGGCAAGCGCCGACGGGTGGGGCTCGTGTTCGGCGGAACATCGGATCAGGCCCAGCCGCTGCTGTCGCCCACCTTCTATATCGAGCGCGCGCTCGCGCCCTACGCGGAGATCCGCACGGGCCGCGGGGGCGTGACCGACGCGGTCAATCAGCTGCTCGACGAACAGGTGTCGATCCTGGTTCTGGCCGATGTGGGCGGCCTCGACCGCGAGACGCTCGCCAAAGTCACCGGTTTCGTCGAGCGGGGCGGGATGCTCCTGCGGTTTGCCGGTTCGCGCCTCGCGGCCGGAAACGACACCCTGGTTCCCGTCCACCTGCGCCGGGGCGGACGCAATCTCGGCGGGACATTGTCCTGGGACACCCCCAAGACCTTTGCGCCCTTCACCCGGGAAAGTCCTTTTTTCGGCTTGGCTGTCCCGGAGGAAATCGGCATCCGCCGGCAGATTCTCGCCGAGCCTGACGGCGATCTCCAGGCCAGGACCTGGGCGTCCCTGGTGGATGGGACGCCGATCGTGACGGCCGACAAGCGGGGCAACGGATTGATCGTTCTGTTTCATGTGACGGCGGACACCACCTGGTCGAACCTGCCACTGTCAGGCCTGTTCGTCGACATGCTGCGGCGCATCACGGCTCTGGCCGGCACGCCGCTCGATGTGGGAGCGCAATCGCGCAACGCCGAGAACCAGACGGTGGCCCCCCGCCTCACCCTCGACGGCTTCGGCGTGATGACCTCCCCGCCGGCAACCGCCCGGCCGGTCGCGCGCGATTTTGCCGCCCGCGCCAATGCGGATCATCCCCCCGGATTCTACGGCCCGGTCGATTCCAGCCTCGCGGTCAATGCCCTGGTGATCGGGGATCGCCTGGCGCCCCTCGATTTCGCGCCCCTGAAAGCCACCATTGCGCCGCTGGCCGGCGCGCAGACGATCGACCTGCGGGCCTCCCTGTTGACCGTGGCCATCATCCTTCTCTTGATCGACACGCTCGCCTCGCTCTGGCTGGGCGGCGACCTGTCGCGGGGATTGCGCCGAACCAGACGAGCGGGAGCCGCGGCAGCGCTGGGGACCATTGTGGTTCTGGCGATGAGCAGCGGTTCGCCCGTGGATGCCCAGGAGAGGCGGCCGCCTGTCACCCGGGATGCGCTGCAATCCGCCCTCGTGACGCGACTGGCCTACGTCATCACCGGCGACGCGCAGATCGACGAGACGAGCAAGGCGGGCCTTGCCGGGCTGACGCAGGTCCTCGGCCAGCGCACCGCCCTCCAGCCGGGAGAGCCCATCGGGGTCGATCCCGCCCGCGACGAGATGGCGTTCTATCCGCTGCTTTACTGGCCGATAGCCCCGGGCCGGCCGGCGCCCAGCGATGCCGCGATCCGTCGCCTCGACGCCTACATGAAAAGCGGCGGCACGGTGATCTTCGATACCCGCGACGCTTTCAATGCGCGGCCGGACGGCTCCGTCAGCGCGGAGGGGCGATACCTGCGCAACATGCTGTCGTCCCTCGACATCCCCGAGCTGGAGCAGGTGCCGCTCGACCACGTCCTGACCAAGACCTTCTACCTGCTGGACGATTTTCCCGGCCGCTACGCGACGGGCCAGACCTGGGTCGAGGCGCTGCCGCCGACCGAAGACGATGCCGGCCGCCCGGCCCGGTCGGGCGACGGCGTGTCGCCGATCATCATCACGTCGAACGATCTCGCCGGCGCCTGGGCAGTCGGGGCCCGTGGCGAAGCCCTCAACCCCATGGTGGGCGGCGACCCGCGCCAGCGCGAGATGGCCTATCGGAGCGGCATCAACCTCGTCATGTACGCCCTGACCGGGAACTACAAGGCCGACCAGGTTCACGTGCCGGCGCTGCTCGAACGGCTCGGGCAATAGGGTGAGGACACAGCGTTGCTATCGGTGAGTTTCTCCCCCCTGCTTCCAGCCGTGGCCCTGTGGGCCGTAGGCGCCGTTGCGGCGCTGCTGGCCCTCCTCGCCGTGGTGTCGCGGGGGCCGGTGGCGCTGCTGCGCGCCCTTGCCCTCGGCCTCGTGGTTCTGGCGCTGGCCAACCCATCGCTGGTCCAGGAGGAACGGGAGAAGGTCAAGGATATCGTCGCGGTCGTCATCGATCGTTCAACCTCGCAGACACTGGGCGACCGGCCGGCGATGACCGAGCAGGTCCGGGCGGAGCTGCAGCGGCGCTTCGGAAGTCTCGCCGACGTGGAGCCGCGCTATATCCAGGCGGACGACAGCGCCGGCGACGATGGCACGCGCCTCTTTGCGGCCCTGTCGAACGGACTGGCCGATGTGCCGCCCGATCGTCTCGCCGGCGTGATCTTCGTCACCGATGGCGTCGTGCACGATATTCCGCCCTCCATCGAGAGCCTCGGCTTCCGCGCCCCCCTCCATGCGCTGATCACCGGCCGGCCGGATGAGCGCGACCGGCAGATCAAGCTGATCGAGGCTCCGCGCTTCGGCATCGTCGGCCGCGACCAGACCATCCGCGCGGTGGTGATGGAGCGCGGCGGAACAGGCTCGGCCTTTGTCACCGTCCGGCGGGACGGCCAGGAATTCGCCCGCCAGCAGGTGCGCGCCGACACGCCCTTCTCGGTGGATGTGCGGGTCGAGCATGGCGGCGCGAATGTGATCGAACTGGAGGTCGAGGGGCTGCCCGACGAGCTGACGCTGGCCAACAATCGCGCCGTCGTGCCGATCGAGGGCATCCGCGAGAAGCTGCGGGTTCTGCTCGTATCGGGCGAGCCCAATCCCGGCGAGCGGACCTGGCGCAACCTCCTGAAGTCAGACGCCAACGTGGATCTCGTCCACTTCACCATCCTGCGGCCGCCCGAGAAGCAGGACGGCACGCCCATCAACGAATTGTCGCTGATCGCCTTTCCGACCCGCGAGCTGTTCCAGCAGAAGATCAAGGAATTTGACCTGATCATCTTCGACCGCTACGCGAACCAAAGCGTGCTGCCGCCGAGCTATTTCGACAACATCGTCCGCTACGTGCGCGATGGAGGCGCGGTTCTCGTCGCCGCCGGTCCGGAATTCGCGGGCTATGGCAGCCTCGCGCAGACCAGGCTCGCTCCCATCATTCCCGGCACGCCCAATGGCCGGGTCATCGAGGAGCCCTACAAGGCGCGGATCACCGACACCGGCAACCGCCACCCGGTCACCCGCGACCTGCCAGGGTCCGAGAGCCAGCCGCCGGCCTGGGGCGAATGGCTGCGCATCATCGGATCGCAAGTGCCCTCCGGCGCGACCTTGATGTCGGGGGCGAACGACCTGCCGCTGCTGGTGCTGCGGCGCGAAGAGAAGGGGCGCGTCGCCCTGCTTCTGTCCGACCATGCCTGGCTTTGGGCCCGGGGATACAACGAGGGCGGCCCCCATCTCGATCTCCTGAGGCGCCTCGCCCACTGGCTCATGAAAGAGCCGGCGCTCGAGGAAGAGGCCCTGCGCGCCAGCGCCGCTGGACGCACGATCCGTGTCGAACGCCAGACGATGAAAGAGACGGTCGACCCCGTCATCCTGTCGGCGCCGAGCGGCGCACAGCGAGATCTAACGCTCGCCGAATCCCGCCCCGGCCTGTTCACGTCGCAGGTGGAAACCCCGGAGCTCGGTCTGCATACCCTGCGTTCCGGCGATCTCATTGCGTTCGTCAGCATCGGCCCGGCCAATCCGCGTGAGTTGACCGATGTGTTCAGCAACACGGACGCCCTGCGCCCCATCGCCGAGGCGACCGGCGGGTCGGTGCGTCGGGTCGCCATGGAGGGGGATCGGGGCATCACCGTGCCCCGGATCCTCGCCGTCCGCTCCGGCGCGCGGATGTCAGGCGGGGACTGGATCGGAATTCGCCCGAGTGAGAGCGCGGTGGTGCGCGGCGTCTCGGTTCTGCCGCTGGCGCTTGGCTTCCTCGGACTGATCCTGCTCGTGGGTGCAACGCTGATCGCCTGGATCGCGGAGGGCCGCAGGCGCGCCTGACGGAACGGTCCTGTTCAGCGCGGTCGCGCGGCGACCTGCCCCTTCGCGCCGGCAAGCGCGCCGTCCACGAGTTCCAGCGCGAGAAACCGAGCTGGATTGACCGGGCCGGGCAGGACGAGATGTCCGGGCGGAATCGGCTTGAAGCCGAAGCGGCTGTAATAGGGCGCATCTCCCACCAGCAGGACGAGCGAGTGACCGGCGTGCCGGGCGGCATCGAGAGAGCGCCGCATCAGCGCGCCGCCGATGCCACGGGCCTCGAAGGCCGGCTCCACCGTCAGCGGACCCAGCATCAGGGCCGGAGCGTCGCCGGCCTGGACGGCGGTCACGCGGACGGAACCCACGAGAAGCGTGCCAACCAGAGCCGTAAAGGACAATTCGGCAAGATGGGGCGCGCCCTCCCGAAGGCGGGAGGCCGTGCGGGCAAAGCGCCCCGGGCCGAAGGCGCGCTCGTGCAGGCGCTCGATGGAATCGGAATCGCTCGGCTGTTCGGAACGGATGGAAAGAGAGAGCTCGGTCATGGACGGACTCGCGGTGACGGCGGGAAAATGGGCGTGACGGGAATCAGCCGTGTCGTCGTCGCAGGATCCGTGCAGCGGTCATGAATTGAGGTGCTTCCTTAACGGCTTTCGCCATAGCAGCGTCCCGGCCCGTCTGCAAACGCTTCCGCTACCAGGTCTGCGCCGGGCGAAGGCCATCCCGGATCTCAGCCAGCCGCCGCCGGGTTGCGGCGGTGGTTGCCTCCGGGAGCGCGTCCAGGGGAAAGAAGCCAGCCTCGGCGATTTCGCGGTCGGGAGCCTTGATGCCCGCCACGGTGAAGGCGCGCACCACGTACACGACCACATGATCGCGGCGCGACGCGCCCGGATTATGGAAGACGCCGTGAGTGACAGGCTCGCCGTCCACGCGAATGCAGGCTTCCTCGTGCAATTCCCGCCGCAACGCGTCCTCGGCGGTCTCCCCCGTCTCGACGCCGCCGCCGGGAAGGTGCCAGCCTGACACATAGGTGTGCCGGATGAGAAAAACCCGGTCCTCGTCGTCGAGGACGACGCCGCGAACCCCCATCGTGAGGCCGCGCGAAAACCGCCAGAAGGTATGGAGCGCCCAGCGCATGGAGCGGCCGGCGAGGGTCTGCCGGGTGACGTCGGGGAATCTGATGATCACAGCACATCCATGATGACGAAAGCGTGAATCACTTCATTCATAAAACGCATGGCTGATCCATTGTTTCAGCGCGTGACCCGCGTGGGGCGCAGATGTATGTATTCGCCATCGCAAAGGTGTCCCCATGTTTCTCTCGCTCATCCTCTCGCTCATTGCCCGTTCGGACCGTTTCAACTGGTCGCCCTCCCTCGACCTGCGGGACCATGCCATCCGCTCGACGCTGATGGCCGGCGCTCAGTACTGAGCCGATTTCCGGTCTCGGCCAAGCTCCCATTTTGGGATCGCACGCTTTCCTGGTGAATGAATCTGCCCGGTCCCGCGCCACAACGCGGGACGCGGGTTTTTGTCGTGAGTCAGCGCCTGCCGCGTCGTGAGAGCGCGATTGAGTGGCAGCCTCAGCGCCGCGCGCGGATGACCACGACGATCGCCGCTTGACCCAGCGGCGCGCTTCGGCGAACTCTCCCTGTCATCCGTGATCAGGTTCTCATGTTTCGCCTCGCTCATCTGACCGACCCGCATCTGGGTCCCCTGCCGCGTCCGCAATTGCGGCAATTGCTCAGCAAGCGCCTGACAGGGTGGTACAACTGGCATCGCGGCCGGCGTGGCATGCATGACATGGAACTGCTCGCGCAGCTGGTCCTCGACATCCGCTCGGAAAATCCCGATCACATCGCCTGCACGGGCGATACCTGCAATATCGGCCTGCCCAGCGAATGGGCCGTGTCCCGCCTGTTCCTCGAAGAGCTGGGGCCGCCTGAGCATGTGAGCTTCGTGCCCGGCAATCACGACGCCTATGTGCCAGGTGCGCTCGAGGGATTGCTGCGGGAAATCGGCCCATGGACCCGGGGAGACGACGGATCCGAGGGCGTTTTTCCCTATCTGCGCCGGTTCGGCGACATTGCGGTGATCGGGCTGTCGTCGGCAATTCCGACCCTCCCCTTCGTGGCGAGCGGCCGTGTCGGCGGGGTTCAGATGCGGGCGACGGAGAATCTCCTCGGCGCCCTCGGGCAGGATCGGTCCTGCTTCCGCATCGTCCTCATTCATCATCCGCCCCATGTGGGAGGCGCGCAGCCCGGCCGGGATCTGACCGATTCCAAGGCTTTCGAGGCGATGCTCCGGCGGGTCGGGGCGGAACTGATCCTGCATGGGCACAATCATGTGGGGTCCATCGCCCACCTGCCCGGCCCTCACGGACCAGTCCCGATCATCGGCGCACCGTCAGCCTCGGCGCGCGGCGGAACGCTGACCCACAAGGCCGGCTACCTGCTCTTCACCATCGACCACGACAAGACCGGCTTCTTCCTCACGGCCGAGCGGCGCGGGTTGCTGCCGGAGGGCGGCATCGGCTCGTTGGGGATGCTATCCTTGGGAGAGATCCGGCGGCCGACCGGGTGAGGAGACAGGGCCGGCGGAACGCGTCCGCGTCAGACGCCGCCGTACCCAGGCTGTCACAGGGCGCTCGAGAAAGAAATGCACGACGCTGGCTGCCACCAGCGTCCCGGCAAGCGCCGCGACGACGAATCCCCACGGGCCGATCAAACCTGCAATCCCTGTTCGGACGGCCATTTCTGCGATGCCGCGAATGACGAAGGGGTGGATCAGGTAGATCGCATAGGACATGTCCCCGAGCGCGGCGCAAAGCCGTGTCAGAAGGCCGGAATTCGCCGCGCGGTCTCCCGTCAGTGCGGCGGCAGCAACGAGCGCGGCCGCCGGCAGGCCCCATTGCAGCGGGCGGGCGAGCGTGAGTTCTCCCCCTGACCCGAGCGGCCCGAGAGCCAGCATCGCGAGCGCTGCCGCGACGAGGGCCAGTCTGATCGGACGCGTGAGGATAGCCCCGCGGTGGTGGAGGAAGCCCAGCCCAACCCCGAACGCGAATTCGAGAATGATCGGATCGGTCCAGAACCCGAGCGGTTGCGGCAGGGGGGCGATGGAGCCCGCCACCACCAGGCCAAGGAGCATGGCGAGCAGGCACAGGAGTGCGGCCCGGAACCGCAGGCCCAGGACGCCCGCGAACAGAACGTAGAAGAACATCTCGTAATTGAGAGTCCAGCCGAGCGAATAGAGCGGCTGCACGAGCCCGTCGGGCCGGGTGGCCGGAATGAACAGGTAGGAGGCCGCCACCTTCCATGCCGATGGTACTGGCTGGTTCAGCACGGACGGCAGCACCCAGGCGATCAGCAGGTAGATCGTCGTGACCGCCCAATAAAGCGGGGCAATGCGCGCAAACCGCCTGGCGAGAAACACCGACCGGGCTCCGGGCTGCGCGAAGAGCGGCCGCGACGCATAGACCATGATGAAGCCGGAAATGACGAAGAAGACATCGACACCGGCCATGAACGGAAACCGGGTCCAGGATTCGAACGCCTGTCTGGTTCTGCCCGCCAAGGCGCCAGCGTCATGTTGCGCATGGAGCAACGCCACCGAGAGGGCCGCAAGACCCCGCAGAAGCTGAATGTGGACAAGTTTTGCCAAGGGCGTCTCGATGAGCTTTCCCGCTCATAGACCATCGGCGCGCAAAGATCATCCGGCACGCAGCCGCCGAGTGGCCCGTCTCAGCCGCGGGCCATGAAAGCCTCGGTCGCCTCCCTGGTCGGCATCGGCGCGACCGCGCCCTTGCCCAGCGTCGAGAGGGCCGCCGCCGCATTGGCAAAGGCAGCGGCGCGAAACGGGTCGCGATCGCGGAGCCATTCGGCCAGGAACGCGCCGTCGAACGTGTCGCCGGCCCCGGTGGCGTCGATCGCCTCTACCTTCCGGGCCGGGATGACCTCGACGCGCCCGGGCGTGGCCACCATCGTGCCCGCCTTGCCCATGGTCAGCGCCACGACCTCAGGGCCAAACGCGAGATAGTGTTTGCAGATCTGCTCGGGCGTTTCGAGGCCTGTCAGCTGCTGGGCGTCGTCCAGACCCGGCAAGACCACGTCCGACATCGCAACGGCCGCATGAATGACCGCGCGGGCGCGATCGAGCGGCCACAGGCGAAGACGCAGGTTGGTATCGTAGCTGATTGTCGTGCCGTTGGCGCGGGCGTGGCGGATGGCGGCAAAGACCGCATCGGCGCAATGCTCCGAAATCGCCTGGCTGATCCCCGAGGCGTGCAGAACCCGCGCGTCGGCGATCTGCCCCAGAGGCAATTCCTTGACGGTCACAAGGCTCGCAGCCGACCCGACGCGGGCATAGGAGAACACATGGCCCTCCTCGCCGTAGCTGATGAAATAGGCCCCGGTCCGGCCCTCGGGTCGCACGATCACCGAGGACCGATCGATGCCCTCCTTGTCCCAGAGCCTGAGAAAATCCGCCCCGAAACCGTCGCTTCCCAGCGCGGTGAAGATAGCCGTCTTTGCGCCCTGCCGCGCCGCTGCCACCGCGGTGTTGGACACATCGCCCCCATGGCCCGGCAGATAGAGGCGTTCGCCGTCGCGGGTGACTTCGGCGAATTCCATCAGCGGCTCGCCGATGGTGAGGATGTCGATGGTTTTCATGCGAGGACCGCCTGCGATGAGCCGGGAAGGGTCGCCGGGTCGTCCCTGCCGACCGACAGGACCTTGCCGGGATTGAGAAGATTCGACGGGTCGAGCGTGCGCTTGATGGCCCGCATCAGGTCGAGCGCCACCGGATCCTTGTAGTGCGAGAGTTCGTCGCGCTTGATCAGTCCGATGCCGTGCTCGGCCGCGATCGAGCCATTCATGCCGGTGACGATATCGTGGACGATGCGGTTGAAGCGCTCCCACTCGGCCAGATAGGCAGCTTTGTCCATGCCCACAGGTTGCGACAGGTTGAAGTGGATGTTGCCGTCCCCGAAATGGCCGAAGGCGCAGACGCGCAAACCCGGCATGACGGCCTCGCATGCGGCCGTCGCCACGTCGATGAACTCGGCCACCCGGGAAACCGGGACCGCGACGTCATGCTTGATCGAACCGCCTTCCAGGCTCTGAACCTCCGACAGGTTCTCGCGCATTCCCCACAGCGCGATGCTCTGGGCCTCGCTCTCGCCCAGAACCGCATCGGCGATGGTGCCATCCTCGAGCGCCTCGGACAGGACCTCCTCGAGACTGCCGCGCAGGTCGGCATTCGCCTGCGGCGAGGTGAGCTCGATCAGCGCATAGGACGGATGCGATTCGGCCAGGGGCCGCCTGTAGGCCGGGCGGTGCTTCAGCACGATGTCGAGTCCGAAAGCCGGGATATACTCGAACGCCGTCAGGTGATCGGCGGAAGCGGTCCGAAGCCGGTTGAACAGGGTGAGGGCGTTGTCCGGCGAGTCACATCCGACGAAGGCCGTCACGCGGGTCCGCGGCGCCGGCACGAGTTTGAGAACCGCGGCCGTGATGATGCCCAGCGTCCCCTCGGACCCGATGAAGAGGTCGCGCAGGTCGTAGCCGGTATTGTCCTTGCGCAGACCCTTGAGGCCGTCCCAGATCCGGCCATCCGCCAGCACGACCTCCACACCGAGGGTGAGTTCGCGGGTGTTGCCGTAACGCAGGACGGCCGTTCCGCCCGCATTGGTGGCGAGGTTTCCCCCGATGGTGCACGAGCCTTCCGACGCCAGCGAGAGCGGGAAGAGATAGCCAGCCTCCGCAGCGGTAGACTGGACCCGTTGCAGGATGCAGCCCGCCTCGACCGTGATCGTGCCATTGACCGGATCCAGCGCACGAACGCGATCGAGCCGGGACAGCGAGAGCACGATGCCTCCATAGGGAACGCCCCCGCCCACCAGCCCCGTATTGCCACCTTGCGGAACCACGGGAATTCCGGCCCGGGCGCATTGCGCCACCACGAAGGCAACCTCCTGCGTATCGCCCGGCCGGACGACGGCAATCGCGTTGCCGCGATAAAGGCCGCGCAACTCGACCAGCGCACCGGCCATGTCGCTCTCGGCTGTCGCCACATGGTTTGGCCCCAGGCGTTCCCGAAGGGTGTCGATCAGTGCGGCTGCCAGGCTCGAGACGGTCATTCGCTCTCCTTTCGGTAGGGCTTACTCATCGCGTCTTGCGCGACAGATCGCAAGATGGCCCGGCCTCTCCGTGCACTCCTGAACGTGCAGATTCCATCGCTTGAGGGCGCCCTCGCCGGGGCCCTTGCCGGTCACTTGCCTTTTCAAAGACTTTGGCCGTTACTGAGTATCGGCGCGATCGGGTCGATCGCGGGACCATAAGCCCCACCTGAGGCGGGGCGATCAAAAAGGGAACTCCGATGAATCTCTTCAAGGCACTTACCCTCGCCCTGCTGGGCTCGACGCTCGCCATCGGCGGCGCTTCGGCCCAGGGCAAGACAGTGAAGATCGCAACCGAAGGCGCCTATGCGCCCTGGAACTTCACCGGCGCAGGCGGCAAGCTCGAAGGCTTCGAAATCGATCTCGCCAACGATCTCTGCGGGCGCATGAAGGTCCAGTGCGAGATCGTGGCACAAGACTGGGATGGGATCATCCCGGCCCTCAACGCCAAGAAGTACGATGCGATCATGGCCGGCATGAGCATCACTGACGACCGCAAGAAGGTCATCGACTTCGCCGGTCCCTACGCCAATTCGCCCAACGGTTTCCTGGTGGCCAAGAACTCGCCGCTCGCCAAGATGCCGGGCACGGGTGAAGCCTTCAATCTGGGCACCCAGACCGCAGCGGCCGAGAAGGCCATCGACGCCGTCAAGCCACTGCTCAAGGGCAAGACGATCGGGGTCCAGGGATCGACGATCCACTCCAATTTCGCCGACAAATACCTGAAGGGAACGGCCGAGGTTCGCGAGTACAAGTCGACGGAGGCGCACGATCTCGATCTGTCGGCGGGCCGCATCGATGCGGTGCTGGCAGACGCCACCGCTATCATCGGAACGCTCGAGAAGCCGGAATTCAAGGACTATGTACTGGTCGGGCCTTCGATCGTCGGCGGACTGCTCGGCTCCGGCGTCGGTGTCGGCATGCGCAAGGAAGACCAGGAGCTGAAAAAGTCGTTTGATACCGCGATTCAGGCGGCGATCAAGGACGGCACCGTCAAGAAGCTCTCGCTGAAATGGTTCCAGATCGACACCACGCCGCTGAGCTGAGACCCGGCGCATACGACGAAAGAAGGGCGTGGTGCAGACCGCGCCCTTTTTCATCAGTCTCGCCGCGTCCTGCGACCGAAATCATCAGGCCGCGGCTCTGATTCGGCCGGAAGGGGGCTTGCTTCGCTTCGGCATTTGCCTGTTAGCTTTGAGCCACCGGGAGACCGCCAAAGGCCCGGGGAGAGAGCCTCGCGCGATAAATGGTTCGGGAAAACTGACCACAGGGAACGACGATGAAATTCTTCACAGCACTCAGTGTCGGCCTTCTGGCCTCCGCCCTTGCCACAGGCGGCGCGGCAGCCCAGGAGAAGACGATCACGATCGCCACGGAGGGCGCCTACGCCCCGTGGAACTTCACCGGAGCCGGCGGCAAGCTGGAAGGCTTCGAGATCGACCTCGCGGCCGATCTGTGCGCGCGAATCAAGGTGAAATGCGAAGTGGTGGCGCAGGATTGGGACGGCATCATTCCGGCCCTCAACGCCAAGAAATACGATGCCATCATGGCGGGCATGAACATCACCGACAAACGGTTGGAGGTGGTCGCTTTCACCCGGCCCTACGCCTCCGGCATGCACGGGTTCGCCACCACCAAGGATTCGCCCCTGGCCAAGCTCGCGGGCCTCGGTGAGCGCGCCAATCTCGACAAGGACCCGGCCGCCGCCCAAAAGATCATCGAGGAATGGAAGCCACTTTTGAAGGGCAAGACCATCGGCACGCAGGGCTCGACCGTCAATTCGCAGTTCCTCGAGAAATACCTCAAGGACACGGTCACGATCCGCGAATACAAGACCACCGAGCAGCATGACCTCGACCTCGCAGCCGGTCGGGTCGACGCCATCTATGCGGCGCATTCCTCGCTCAAGGCCACCCTCGACCAGCCCGAGTTCAAGAACATGACGATCGCCGGCGCGGGCGTGTCCGGGGGCGTTCTGGGGCGTGGCGTCGCGGTGGCCGTCCGCAAGGACGACGCGGATCTCAAGGGCAAGTTCGACGGCGCGATCCAGGCTGCGATCGCCGACGGCACCATCGCCAAATTGACCCAGAAATGGTTCAAGGTCGACATGACCCCGCAGGGCTGACCGTTTGACAATCTCGAGCGCGGACCGCGCCATCCCTCCGGGGATGGCGCGCAGCAAGGTGTGCGGAACGTGCAGCAACTGAGTTATTTCGAGCTCATCGGCTTCGGGCCGAAGGGCTGGGGCCTCGCCCTTCTCACAGCCACCGGCATGACGCTTGCTGTCGCGCTGTGTGGCTTCCTCGCCGGCTCCATCGTCGGCACCTTCGTGGCCTGGGCGAAGCTGTCCCGGAACCTCGCCGCGCGCACGCTCGCGGACGGCTACACGACGGTGCTCCGCGGCATCCCCGACCTCCTCGTGATCTACCTGTTCTACTTCGGCGGCAGCGCGGCTTTGGGCGCCATCGGCGGCCTGTTCGGCGCACAGGGGTTCATCGGCGTGCCGGCCTTCGTCACCGGAGCGCTCGCCATCGGCATCGTGTCGGGAGCCTATCAGGCCGAGGTGTTTCGCGGCGCCTACCAGATTCTCAACCGGGGTGAATTGGAAGCCGCGCGCTCCGTCGGCATGCATCGCTGGCTGATGTTCCGCCGCATCATCGCCCCGCAGGTGCTGCGCTACGCAATTCCGGGTCTCGGCAACACCTGGCAGCTCGTGTTGAAGGAATCGGCGCTGATCTCGGTTACCGGCCTCGTGGAACTGCTGCGCCAATCGCATATCGCCGCCGGATCGACGAGACGCCCCTTCGATTTCTACATCACGGCGGCGATCCTCTATCTCGTGATCACGTGGGTTTCGACCTACCTCTTCCAGCGGGCGGAAACCCATTCTCTGCGCGGTCTCCGGAGGACGTCCTGATGGATTTCACCTTCATGTGGGAGACCTTCCGGCAGCTTCTCACCGGTGTCCCCCTCACCCTCAACCTTGCCTTCACGTCGGTCGCGTTCGGTGCCGTGCTGGCGATGATGCTGGCGTTGATGCGGATGTCGGGGATTGCCGTCATCGAGATGATCGCCAAGGCGTATGTGTTCGTCTTTCGCGGCACGCCGCTGCTGGTGCAGATCTTCCTCATCTATTACGGCCTCGGACAATTCCGTCCCACGCTCCAGGAACTGGGCCTGTGGACGTTCTTCCGGGAACCCTATTGGTGCGCGATCCTGGCGCTGACACTCAACACCGGCGCCTATGCCAGCGAGATCATTCGCGGCGGCCTGCAATCGGTTCCCTACCCGCAGGTCGAGGCCGCGAAAGCCGCCGGCATGTCCGGTTTCCTGCTCTTTCGCCGGATCGTGTTTCCGATCGCGGTTCGACAGGCGCTGCCGGCCTATGGCAGCGAGATCATCCTGATGGTCAAGGCGACGTCACTCGCCTCGATCATCACCATGATGGAAGTCACCGGTCTTGCGGCCAAGATGATTTCGCAGACATTCCGCGCCGTGGAGATCTTTGTCGTGGCAGGGGTGATCTACCTCATTCTGAATTTTGCCATCACGCGCCTCATCATGGCGCTCGAGTGGTGGCTGTCCCCGCATCTGCGTCGCCCGCCTTCCATCGAACCACGGATCGAGGCAGCGCATGTCTGATGGAGCACCGATTTTGACGACATCCCATCCCCCCGCGGTCGAAGTCGAGAACCTGCGCAAAAGCTTTGGCTCCCTCGAGGTTCTCAAAGGTGTCTCGCTCACCGCGAAGGACGGCGACGTCATATCGATCCTGGGCGCCTCCGGATCGGGCAAATCGACGATGCTCCGCTGCATCAACATGCTCGAGGTGCCTGATTCCGGCCAGATCAGCATCGGCGGCGAGGCGATCAAGCTCAAGCGCACGCGCCATGGGATGGAGCCTGCGGATCAGAAGCAGGTCGACCGCATCCGCTCCCGGGTCGCCATGGTGTTCCAGAGCTTCAACCTCTGGTCACACATGACCGTTCTCGAGAACGTCATCGAGGCGCCCATCCACGTGCAGAAACGACCGCGCGCGGAATGCATCGCCGAGGCCGAAGCCATGCTTCAGAAAGTGGGCATCGTCGACAAGCGGAATCAGTACCCGTCGCACCTGTCAGGCGGCCAGCAGCAGCGCGCCGCCATTGCCCGCGCGCTCGCCATGCGTCCGCAGGTCATGCTCTTCGACGAGCCGACTTCAGCGCTCGATCCGGAACTGGTGGGCGAGGTCCTGCGCGTCATGCGGGCCCTTGCCGAGGAGGGCCGGACCATGCTCGTCGTGACGCACGAGATGGGTTTTGCCAGGGATGTGTCGAACCGGGTGATGTTCCTGCATCAGGGCATGGTGGAGGAGGAAGGCCCACCGGCCGACGTCTTCGGCGCGCCGAAATCGGAGCGCTTCAAGCAGTTCATTTCCAGCGACCGCTAACGATCACCGGCGCTCGATACGCTGGATCTCGTCGCCCATCGACTCGGGCTTGGCGGGCGTCACATCGCGATAACCCGGGCGCGGCTCCCCCGAGGGCCAGCCTTGCTGGGGTGGCCATCTCATCGGCCCCTGCGCGAGAGGACCACCACGGCGACCGAGCGTTCCCGCTGCCACGCTGAGAAGCGTCGGAACGGCCAGGATCAGCAGCGAGACAAGCCCCCAGACGAACACGACCGCCGCGAGCCCGACATTGCGGATGGCCGAGAGACCCCAGGACAGCCATTCGACGGTCCCGGGATGGGATGTGACCACGTCGGCATTGCGCGCCAGAAGGTCGCCAAAGAGGCCGATGAGGCCATAGACACCCCACGCCACAAGCGTCCATATGGCGACGCCCAGTGAGGCGAAGATCCAAATCAGTCGTGTCATTGTTATCGTCCGTCGACCCTGACGGCTGTGCCGTCGATCTGGCTCGGGCCCCGCCGCGATATGCCCAGATGCTCGTGAATGATGCGCAGGTTGCGCTGGTTGGACTTGTAGAACACGTCGAACACGTCTCCAGCAAACGGAATGGCCCCGATGGCCGTATCGACGCACACATTGCCCACCATCCGGGCGATCTTCCAACGCGGCAATCCGAGCCGACGGGCCTCCCAGATGATATAGCTCGCCAGCACAGCCGTCACGGCGTCGCCGATGCCCGGCACCAGTCCGATGACCGCGTCCAGCCCAACCCGGCGGTTCAGGCCCGGGATGAGGAAGGCATTGTCGAGGAGCTTTGCCACCAGCGCCACCCGTGCAAGCGAATCGGCGTGAGATCGGCTGTGACCGGTCATCGTGTCGAATGTTGCGCTGTGCGCGGCGTTCATGGCTCGTCTCCCGCTGCCGAAATGGCAGCCGCAGACGTGATGTGTGCATGATGAGCCGGCGTCGCAAGATTGCGAGGCATCAAGACCTCCCTGCCCCCCTACCTCCAAAGATCACGCCGACCTCCATCTTGCCGATTGCAGGACCGACTTACTATTTTAAATTGCATTTATCTCTTCGATTCACCTCTTGGTTTTATCATTCCGGTTGGAGGCCCCGCTGCGCATTCGCGGAGAGCCTTTTTTCTCGAGGGCGCGAGAAAAGACATGCGCGACGACGATTGTGCTCCGAAGACGCATTGGATCCTCGTATCGACCCTTACGGCCGCGCTGGGCAGCTTCGGGAGCCCGGCACTGGCCGAGAGCAGCGAGCATCCGCCGGCCTCGTATGTGAGCCTGCCTGAGCCCGGGAGCCCGCAGGAATTGCGCGAGGGCGACGTCCTCCAAGGTGAAGCGACCTCCCCGCGATCGGATGCCGGCGTGATCGCGGTGCGGCCGCCGGTTGGGCTTCACTGCCTGCCGCCTGATCTGCGCAGCGTCCTCCACGCGGTAGCGGCTCGGTTTGGCCCGATCAGCATCGAATCGACCCATCGCAGTCCGGGGCGCAATCGCCAGGCCGGCGGCGCGCCGCACTCCCTTCACCTCGCCTGCCGGGCGGTCGACCTGCGGGTGCGCGCCAGGCCACGGGGCGCGATGGCGTATTTGCGCTCGCGCCGCGAAGTCGGCGGCCTTAAGATCTATCGCACCGGTATCATCCACATCGACAACGGAGCGCGCCGGCACTGGTGAGGCAGGAACGGATGACGCAGACGGACGAACGCTTGCTGGCGACGCGTATCGCGCAAGGCAAAGGGGCGGAGCCCGCCGATACGGTCATTGCGGATGTGCGCCTCTTCGACCTCCTCACCGGAGCGCTGACGCAAACCGACATCGCCATCTGCGGCGACACGATTGTCGGCACCTATGGCCATTATCGCGGCGTGCGGACGATCGACGGGCGTGGTCGCATTGCCGTTCCGGGCTTCATCGACACCCATCTGCACGTGGAATCATCGCTCGTCACGCCGCACGAATTCGATCGCTGCGTTCTGCCGCATGGGGTGACGACCGCCATCTGCGATCCGCACGAGATGGCCAATGTGCTCGGCACTGCGGCGTTCGACTATTTTCTTGCCGCGTCGGAATGCACGATCATGGATCTGCGCGTCCAGCTTTCGAGCTGCGTGCCCGCCACCCATCTCGAAACCTCGGGCGCGCGCATCGGCGCCGAGGATCTCGTGCGCTACCGCGACCATCGCAAAGTCATTGGCCTCGCCGAGTTCATGAATTTTCCGGGTGTTCTTGCCGGCGACGCCGACTGCCTTTCCAAGATCGACGCCTTCGCGCATCGCCACATCGACGGTCATGCCCCACTTGTCCGCGGCCTCGACCTCAACGGTTATCTTGCAGCCGGCATCAGAACCGATCATGAGGCGACCACCGCCGAGGAAGCGTTGGAGAAAGTCCGCAAGGGCATGACGGTTCTCATCCGCGAGGGCTCCGTTTCAAAGGACCTGCACGCGCTCGCGCCCCTGCTGTCGGTGCGCACATCTTCGTTCTTTGCGCTCTGCACGGACGACCGCAATCCCCTGGATATCGCCGAAGAGGGCCATCTCGACTACATGATCCGAACCCTGATCGCACGCGGGTGCGAGCCACTCGCCGCCTATCGCGCGGCCTCTCTGACAGCAGCGCAGGCCTTCGGACTGACGGACCGCGGCATGATCGGGCCCGGCAAGCGCGCCGATATCGTCTTGCTCGACGACCTTGAGATCTGTGCCGTGTCTGATGTGGTCAGCGCCGGCCGCCTGGTCACGCCCGCCCTGTTTGCGACGCGCCGAATGGTGGACCCGATCGGCCGCAACAGCGTGAAGCTGGCGCGTGTCGGGCCAGAGGATTTCAGCGTCGCGGCGTCCACACAGCCTGTTCCGGTGATTGGCGTCATTCCGGGAAAGATCATCACGGCCGCTTTGAGCGCAACCCTCCCGTCCAATGGCACTTTCGCCGGCTGCGACCTTGATGAGGACATCGTCAAGGTCGCGGTTGTGGCGCGCCATGGCTTAAACGGAAATATCGGGCGCTCTTTCGTGAAGGGCTTCGGCATGAAGCGCGGCGCCATCGCGTCGTCCGTCGGCCATGACAGCCACAACATCTGCGTGGTGGGCGCCAACGACAGCGACATGGCGGTCGCGGTCAATCGCCTGCGCGACATCGAAGGCGGGTTCGTGGTTGTCGACGAAGGGGTTGTTCTGTCCGAACTCGCACTGCCGATTGCGGGGCTTATGAGCGACAGATCCTACGAAGAGGTCCGCGAGGCACTTCTCCCGCTTCGCGCGGCCGCGCGATCGCTGGGTGTGATCCTCACAGAGCCTTTCTTGCAGGTAGCGTTCCTGCCGCTTCCGGTCATCCCGCACCTGAAGATCACGGATCTCGGCCTGGTGGATGTCGACCGTATGCAACTCGTGTCTTAGGGAGCCTTACACGCGACCGACACGGAAAGAGAGCGGGAAACGAATCAATCGCCTGTGATCCACATCACCCCATGCGGCCGACAAATCCCGCGAGAATGCCTCGACTGGCCCATGGCCGACGGCCTTTTCGAGCGCGCGCGTGGCCGACCAGGTTTGCACATAACCCAGCAGATCCGCGACATGCCAATGCACGTCGATTGCCAGGTGCGGCATGGCAATCTCCTCGAACGGGAACGGAATCTCGCGGTATCCGGATTCCACGTGGCTGCGTTCAGGCGGCCAGAAAGGGCCCACGACCTCTCGGTAGAAATGGCGCACAACGTCTTTGAGGGCGTCGTCCGTATGAAGCACCCCATAACTGATGAGAGCGAGCAGGCTACCGGGTTTTCCGATGCGCCGAACTTCTGTGTAGAAGGCGGGCAGATCAAACCAGTGAGCGGCTTGTGCGGCGGTCACCAGATCGACCGATCGATCGGCCAGTCCACTGCGCTCGGCGGGGGCGACCTGATAGGCAACGCCCGCATGCGGTGTAGCCGTCGCAACCTGCTGCTGGCTCGCATCGGTGGCGATGACCTGTCGAAAACGCCGCGCAAGAAGAACGGACAATTGCCCCGACCCGCAACCGACATCCAACGCTACGTCGGTCCCCGCGCATCGATCCGCGAGAGCATCGACAAGCGCCGACGGATATGTCGGACGATAGGCCGCGTACGCGTCGGACCGCGTCGAGAAATGATCCTTGAACGTCATGCTTTCCTCAGACGAGAACCGGCTGCGCCTTTTGCCGTCCCACATGGAAAACCCGCTTGTAGCGCTCGATTTCCGCTGCCGGCCCCATCGCCTTGGTGGGATTGTCGGAGAGCTTCACAGTGGGGTGGCCGTTAGCCGAAATGACTTTGCAGACGATGGAGATGGGATCGAGTCCACCATCCGCCGCAAGACCCCGAAAATCGTTTGTGAGCAGCGTGCCCCACCCGTAGCCGATCCGCATCCGGCCATTGAAATGGCGATGGATCCGCTCGATCACGTCCACATCGAGCCCGTCAGAAAAAATCGCCAGCTTGTCCTTGGGGTTTTCCCCGCGCGCGCGCCACCAGGCAATGGCTTCCTCGCCGCCCTCTATCGGGTCCTTCGAGTCGATGCGGATACCGGTCCAGGTGGGAACCCAATCCGGCGCATTCGCGAGAAAATTGCTTGTCCCGTAGGTGTCTGGCAGCAGCACGAGGAGGTTTCCCTCGTAATCTTCCTGCCAATCCTGAAGCACGCTGTAGGGCGCGGTTGCCATCTCGGCGTCGGTCTGTGCCAGGGCCGCGTAGACCATGGGCAGCTCATGCGCATTGGTGCCGACCGCCTCGACCTCGCGCCTGAGCGCGATGAGGCAGTTGGATGTTCCAAGGAACGACGACCCGAGGCCTTCGAGCATGGCCTGCACACACCAGTCCTGCCATAGAAAACCATGCCGCCGCCGGGTGCCGAAATCGGCGATGGAGAGATCCGGAAGTTTCTTCAGATGATCGATTTTTTCCCACACACGGGTCATGGCTCGGGCGTATAGAACCTGAAGTTCGAACTTTCCCATATCCTTGAGGACGCCGCGCGAACGCAACTCGTTGAGGATCGCCAAGGCCGGGATTTCCCACATGGTCGTCTCGATCCACGGACCGTGGAAGGTCAGCACATATTGGCCGTCTTCCTTCTCGAGCAGGTATTCGGGGAAGCGGAAGGTCTCCAGCCAATCCATGAATTCCGGCGAGAACATCTGGCGTTTGCCGTAGAACGTATTGCCCCTGAGCCACGTGGATTCACCACGGGTCAATGAAAGCGAGCGGACATGGTCGAGCTGTTCCCGCAGCTCCCCCGGGTCGATCAGGTCGGCAAGACGCACACGCGTGGTGCGGTTATGAATGCCGAACGTTACCTGCACGTCCCGGTGCCGACGAAAGATCGTTTGCGCCATCAGGAGCTTATAGAAATCCGTATCGAGCACCGAGCGCACGATCGGATCGATTTTCCAGGTGTGATTGTAAACCCTGGTCGCGATGTCGGCCATCGCCTGCTCCTTGACTGCGACAGAAGGAAGGACAATAGCGAACCGCACGCTCCAGCGAAAGGCATGGCTGCCCCCCGTCGCCTGATTGTGCCACGGGGGGAAATCGTCCGTTATTATCCGTGCAGGTTAACCTTGGCGTGATCGCCAGGATTGGCGCGTTCACCCGTCAAGGCCGCTTTCACATACCCAACCAGATGAACCACGGTCGATGAGGGGCTGTCCCAATACTCACCCGTTTCAGGATGCACGCGGATCAAACCCACCTGCGGATCCTCTTTGCCCTTGGGGAACCACGCTTTGAGGCCTTCGGACCATTTTTCATCGATCTTGGCCTGATCGCGCACGATCTCAGCCTTGCCGTTGACGGCCACATAGGTCTGGCTTGACGGGTCCGAATAGCCGAGGCTGACCTGATTCTCGTGGGAGACGTCCTGTGTCTTGGGCGACGGCAGTTGGGTGAAGAACCACAGATCGCCATGCTCGTCCGCATCCTGGCTGTACATCGGCCGCGTCTGCATCTTCCCCGCGGCGTCAACCGTCGTCATCATCGCGATTCTGACGTCCTTGATGAGTTCGTAGAGCTTCTTGGCGTTGGGATCGTCATGGCCGTGCTGGTGCATCGTCAACTCCTGATGGTGCGGGGAATGCACGGAAGCCCTCGACGGGATTCACCCATGATCATTCCCGCCGTTGTGTACGGGACAGTCCGTCAGCGTGACGGCCGCCCTGGAATGTGGGAACAACACCGCCGAGGCACTTTGGTTCGGGTAAGACCTACCCGGCCTTCCGCGCTTAACGTGGGACGCGTGGCCTTGTAGAGACATACGGACGCGATCGCGCAGGAGACGCCAACGTGAGCAAGTTACGCGAACGGGTCATGCAGGCCCTCGGGGCAATTTCCGTCGACGCTGCAGGCGTCAAACTGACCGATTCGGGGCGCCTCTCGGAGGTGCTTGTGGATGACAATGGACGCGTCATGTTCTCCATTTTCATCGATCCGCCCGAGGCTCCCACCATGGAGAATATTCGGCTTGCAGCCGAGAAGGCGGTCAGGGCGCTGCCCGGCGTTTCCGGTGTCTTCATTACCCTGACGGCTGAGCGCGACGGCGCGAGCGCCCCTGCCGCTGCCCCTGCCCAGACCCCCCGCCCGCAAGCAGCGAGACAGCCAAAGAACCAGCGTATCCCGGGGGTCTCGCACGTCGTAGCGGTCGCATCGGGCAAAGGCGGCGTGGGCAAATCAACGACAGCCGTCAACCTTGCCCTCGGATTACACGCGCGCGGCCTGCGCGTCGGCCTTCTGGACGCCGACATCTACGGACCCTCGGTGCCGAAGCTGCTCGGCATTCAGGGAAAGCCGAAGCTGTTGGAGGGCCGCATTCTCGAGCCGATGGAGGCGTATGGGCTGAAGGTGATGTCGATCGGATTCCTGGTCGAGGAAGAAGCCCCGATGATCTGGCGTGGCCCCATGGTGATGTCCGCCATCACGCAGATGCTGCGAGAGGTGGCCTGGGGTGATCTCGACGTGCTCGTGGTGGACATGCCCCCCGGGACCGGCGACGCGCAATTGACGATGGCACAGGCGACCCCGCTCGCCGGCGCAGTGATCGTGTCGACCCCTCAGGACCTCGCACTCATCGACGCACGACGTGGCGTCTCCATGTTCAAGCGCGTGGAAATTCCGATCCTGGGGATTGTCGAGAACATGGCGACTTTCGTCTGCCCCCATTGCGGAACAGCGTCCGATATTTTCGGCCACGGGGGTGCGCGCCATGAAGCGGAACGGCTCGGCGTCCCGTTTCTGGGTGAGGTCCCGTTGACCCTCTCGATCCGCGAATCCTCTGATGCAGGCCGACCAGTGGTGGCGATAGACCCCACCGGGCCACACGCGGCAATCTACAAAGGGATGGCCGATCAGGTGTGGAGCCAGCTGTCCGAGGCTGGCGCGCGCGCGGCACCGAAGATCGTGATCGAATAGGCCATGGGGCAAAAGAATGAAGCACCGGGAATGCGGGAACTCGATCTGTCGGGCCTCAAATGCCCCATGCCCGCCCTGCGCACGCGCAAAGCCCTCAAGTCTATCCCCCCAGGCGGGCGGATCCGCGTGATCTGTACGGATCCTTTGGCCGGAATCGATATTCCGCACGCCGTGCGCGACACGGGTGGCGTGATCGAGACTCAGCTTGTCGAGGGCGAGACGCTCACCTTTGTTATCCGGCGTGTCATCACTTCATGAAAAAGGCCCGGATAACCGGGCCTTTTTGCCGTGTTGGAAGATCTTGATCAGTCGCGACCGCGGATGCTGTCCTTGATGCCGCCGACGGTGTTCTGCACCTTGCCTTCGGCCTTATCCATCTTGCCTTCCGCTTCAAGCTTGGTGTCGCCGATGACTTTGCCGACACCTTCCTTGATGGTGCCCTTGATGTTCTTCAGGCTGCCTTCAACGCGATCTTTGTCCATCTGATATCTCCTGCCGTGTGAAACTCTACGGGCTGGCAACGCCACAACTGTGAAAGGGTTTCCGAAAATTCGTCAGGACGGACTGTCGCATGCTGGTGCGAAGACGCACCCGGCGGAACTTGATCCCTGCAACAAACCCCAATGTCATACGTTATATCGTAATTTAGCGAGTATAACGTTGCCAGAACCCCGCCTGCCTCACAAAAAGAGCGCTCGGAAAACAGCCGAGCCGGCTGCCACGCGACCAGGAAAGCCTAGCGGTCGCCTCGACCGCCTGACGCTTCTTGCCCATCAGTTGCGCGCGCCTCTCTCTCTGATCGCCGCATTGGCCCAAGGGATAGAGCGACGGGGACAGCACCTGTCTCCGGAGGAAATCCGCGAGCGCGCGAGAAAGATCCACCATGCCAGTCGTCGGCTCGATGACCTCATCGGCACGATTATGAATTTCAGTCGCGCGAATGCAGGCCACATCGTCATCGCGCCGACATCCCTCGATATCAAGTCGCTCATTTATCGCATGTGCAAAGAGCAGGACAAACTGGCCGGCCGCCCCCGATGTCTGATGGATATCGAAAGGCTGCCCGACAGAATCAGCGGCGATGCCGTCCTCCTTGAGCAGACCATCGGGATCGTGCTGGCGAACGCGCTTCGCTATTCACCGGAAGAGAGCCGGGTCATTGTCAGCGCGACACGAACCGAGAAGGACGTCACGATCAGCATCGAGGATCGCGGGATCGGAATCATGGCAAAAGATCTTCCCTTTATCACGCAGCCCTTCTTCCGGGGCGCCAATGCGAAACATCTCGCCGGCACCGGCATTGGGCTCAGCCTCGCCTCTCATATCGCGGTGCTGCATTCCGGCCATCTGCTGATTGAAAGCCGCGAGGGCGCGGGAACGACCGTGCGGATCAAGCTTCCGCGCTAACGAAATTCACGATCGGATGAGGATGCAGCGGAAATCATTGACGTTGGTCAGTGTGGGCCCTGTGACAACGAGGCGGTTCAGCGCATCGAACGCCGAATAGGCGTCGTTGTTCTCAAGATGCGCCGCAAGATCGATGCGGTGTCGAACTGCGTCGTCGAAGAGCGCAGCGTCGAACCAGGCTCCCGCATTGGTCTCGGACCCGTCGATGCCGTCCGTGTCGCAGGCAAGCGCGGAAATCCGGTTGTCTCGACCGATGGCTAGCGCCAGTGCAAGTAGAAGCTCCGCATTGCGACCGCCGCGTCCGGTCCCCCGCACGGTAACGGTCGTCTCTCCCCCCGACAGCAGAACGCACGGAGGAGCCAGCGGCGCGCCGTGGGCTGCAACCGATCGCGCGATTCCGGCGAGCACGCGCGCCACCTCCCGCGCCTCGCCTTCGATCGCATCGCCGAGAATCATGGGCGCAATTCCCCATTCCCGAGCTCGCGCCGCTGCCGCGTCGAGCGACATTTTTGGAGTGGCGATCATATGGACCACGCCACCGCCTCCCACTGCCGAATGGGTGTTTGCCCGGATGGAAGCGGCCACATGATCTGGAACGGGAATGTCGTATCGGCGCAGAATGGCCAGCGCAGCGTCGGGGTCGGACGGGTCGGGGATCGTGGGCCCGGAACCGATGCTCGCCGGATCGTCGCCCGGCACGTCGGAAATCAGATACGTCACCAGTTTCGCGGGAAAGGCCGCTGCCGCCAGTCGTCCTCCCTTGATGGCGGAGAGCGACTTCCGTACGGCGTTCATCTCTCCGATGGGAGCTCCCGAGCGCAACAGCGCGCGGTTGATGGCCCGCTTGTCCTCGAGCGTGATCCCGTCGGCCGGAAGAGCCAGCAGGGCCGACGCGCCACCGGAGATCAGGCAAATAACGAGATCGTCCGCCGTCGCCGATTGCGCCAGCGTCAGAATACGTCGCGCCGCGTCGACACCTGCCTGGTCCGGCACAGGATGCGCGGCCTCGATAACCGCGACGAACCGCGTTGGCGCGCCGTGACCATAACGCGTCACGACCAGCCCCTCGCACGATCCGCCGTCACGACACCAGGCCTCCTCGAACGCAGCCGCCATGCGGGCTGACGCTTTGCCGGCCCCCAGAACGATCGTGCGACCCTTGGGGCGCGACGGCAGCCGGCCTTCAAACTTTCCATCCGGAAGCGCCGCCTTCAACGCGGCCTCGAACAATCCAAGCAGGATTGCGGAATCGGCCGGGGGCGCACTCACGGCGCCACGATGGGTATGAGCATGACGTGCCGATACGTTTCGCCCGGCCGCAGAACTGCGGATGGAAAATGCGGCGTGTTGGGTGCGTTGGGATAAACCTGTGTTTCCAAGGCGAAGCCACAATGCTTGCCATAAATCGCGCCGCCCTTGCCGATGGCCGGCGAGGCTGCAAAATGATCACCCGTGTAGAACTGAACGCCCGGCTGATCGGTCAAGATCGCGAGTGAGCGCCCCGAAAGCGGATCGTGGACGTGAACTGCGCGGCGCAGGGTCCCGGCGCTGCCGTTCAGACAAAAATTGTGGTCGTAACCGGCCTCGGGCAGCTGCGCCGTATCGAAGATATCCGCGCCAATGCGTTTACCCGTCCTGAAGTCGAAGGCGGTATCCGCAACCGCTGTGATGTCGCCGGTAGGGATCTTGCCAGGACCAACCGGCGTATAGTGGTCCGCCGCGAGGGTCAGCACATGATCTTTGATGTGGCCATGGGCGTGGCCGGCGAGATTCCAGTAGCCGTGATAGACCATGTTGACGACCGTCGGACGGTCGCACGTCGCCTCCATCACGATCTCCAATGCTGCATCGGCGGTGAGCCGGTAAGTGACAGCGGCATTCATAGTCCCCGGATAGCCTTCGTCGCCGTCCGGACGCCGCAGGGTGAGCCGCACAGCGTCGTTGGCGGCGTCCGGCTTGGCTTGCCAGACGCGCTTGTTGAATCCCTTGAATCCGCCGTGGATGTGATTGGGCGGCTCATTCACGGACAGATCGTGGATGGCGCCGTCCAGCTCAAAACGCGCGTTGGCGATCCGATTTGCGTAGCGTCCGCAGATCGCACCTGTCGAACCGCGGTAGCGGCGGTATGAGTCAAGATCGTCGTAACCCAGAACGATGTCGGCCATTCCCCCAGCCCCATCCGGCACATGGAACTCGCTGAGGATCGCCCCATAGGTGATAATCTTTGCGCGACAGCCACCCCGCTCGATCTCGAACGCCTCGACGGCCTCGCCTTCGACCGATCCAAACGGCGATTTCCTGATAGACATCAATGACATCCTCTCGGACTGCGCGACCGGTAAGACGGCGCGCAGCGGATTTCCAGACCCGCCTTATACCCGTTGCCAGGGTGATGAAACAGCTGCGGAGAAGGGCGTCCCGCCGATTGAAATCACCAGCCGCGACTTTTACCGTCCGCGATGGCGTCTTGCCGATGCGCCCAAGGGCCGGTCATGGCATCGTCCTTCGCGCACAGGCGCCTGCCAATGCGACAACCATGCGGGATAATCCGCACGGCGCGCCCAGGTGAAGGTCGGATGACGATGAAAGTGGTGACCTGGAACATTCAATGGGGTCTTGGCTGCGACGGGCGTGTCGATCTCGCCCGCATCGTGTCGGACGCCAGGGCTCTGTGCGACGCCGACGTCTTCTGCTTCCAAGAGATTTCGCATGGCTTCACACCCTACGACAATGACCAGAACCAACCGCAGCGTCTCGCCGATCTCCTCCCGGATCACAGGCCGGTGTTTCGCCCGGCAGTCGACATCACGGCACGCGATGGCAAGCGGCAGGTGTTCGGCAACATGATTCTGTCGCGGCTCCCGGTTCTGCAGGTGACGAGCCACATGCTGCCCTGGCCGGCGACCGAGGCCAAGACCATGCAACGGCAGGGGCTCGAGACGATCGTACTGTCCGCGTTCGGGCCCATCAGCATCACCACATGCCATCTTGAATTTCATGCGGCAGAGCACCGCAAAGCGCAGGTCGACGCGCTGCTTCAGGTGCATGCTGAGAGGACAAGGCGCGGCCGGCTTTCCTTTTGTGAGAGCGCTGACAGCCCGTATCGGACGATCGCGCCGGCGGTGGCGGCACTCATCTGCGGCGATTTCAATTTCGAACCGGACGACGTTCTTCACGCGGCCATGCAGCAGCAGGTCGCCGAGGACATCCCGGCCTTCGTCGACGTGTGGGCTGCGGCCAATCCCGGCATGCCGCACCCGCCGACAGCAGGAGTCGCCGATGCCGCGCAATGGCCCGGCGGACCCCATTGCCGCGACTTCATCTTCGTGACCGAGAACCTCGGACAAAGCATCGTCGATGTGCGGGTGGACACCGCGACGACGGCGTCGGACCACCAGCCCGTCGCCGTCACCTTCAACGCTAGGACAAGGGGCGACTAGATTCCGCTGAGGCAGACGTACTTGATTTCGAGGAAGCCCTCGATTCCGTATTTGGAGCCTTCGCGACCCAATCCGGACTGCTTGACGCCGCCAAAGGGCGCGGCCTCGTTGGCGATGAGCCCGGTGTTCACGCCGACCATGCCGCTTTCCAGAGCCTCGGCGACGCGCCAGACACGCGCCATGTCGCGCGCATAGAAATAAGAGGCCAGTCCGAATTCGGTGTCGTTGGCCATCGCAATCACATCGTCCTCAGTCTTGAAACGAATGATCGGCGCCAGCGGTGCGAAAGTCTCTTCCTTGGCGAGTTTCATGTCCTGGGTAATTCCCGTCATGACGGTCGGCTCGAAAAAGGTCCCGCCCAGACTCGAGCGTTTTCCGCCCGCGACGATGGTGCCGCCCTTGGCAAGCGCATCCGCCACATGTTCTTCCATCTTGATCACGGCGCGATCGTCGATCAACGGACCCTGTGTCACCCCGCTTTCCGTGCCCCGCCCGAGCTTGAGGCCCTGGACCTTGGCGGTCAGCTTCTCGGCGAACGAATCGGCGATGGAATCCTGGACGTAGATGCGGTTTGCGCACACACAGGTCTGGCCCGCATTGCGAAACTTCGAGATCATCGCGCCCTCGACCGCTGCATCGAGATCCGCATCGTCGAAAACGATGAAAGGCGCATTTCCGCCAAGCTCAAGCGACAGGCGCTTGATGCTGTCTGCGGCTTCCTTCATCAGCCATCGTCCGACGCCGGTGGAGCCCGTAAACGTGATCTTGGCAACCTTCGGATTGTGGCAGAACTCCAGTCCGATCGGCTTTGCCTCACCCGTGATGACCGAGAACGCGCCCTTGGGGACGCCTGCGCGCTCCGCCAGCACCGCCAGCGCAAAAGCGGAAAGCGGCGTCTGTGCCGCTGGCTTGAGAACAATCGTGCAACCGGCAGCAAGGGCCGGTCCGACTTTGCGGGTGATCATGCCATTGGGAAAATTCCACGGCGTGATGGCAGCGCAGACCCCGACCGGCTGTTTCAGCACCATGATGCGCTGATCGCCGCGCGCCTGGGGAATGATATCGCCGTCGATCCGCTTGGCTTCCTCGGCGAACCATTCGATATAGGCCGCGTTCGACACGACCTCGCCTTTGGCCTCCGCAAGCGGCTTGCCCTGCTCCGTCGTCAGGATGAGGGCGAGATCGTCCGCATTGGCCATAATCAGTTCGTACCAGCGCTTCAGGATCTGGCTGCGTTCCTTGGCGGTCTGCTTGGCCCAGTCCTTCTGGACTTCAAACGCCTTGTCGATGGCCCGGCGCGCCACGTCAGGGCCCATATCCGGCACCTCCATGATCACCGCTCCGTCAAAAGGATCGGTCACGGGAATCGTCTTCCCGTCGGGAGCGCTGATCCATTCCCCGGCTACGTAAGCCTGGCCGACGAGCAGGGACGGGTCCTTCAGGTCCAGGACACGGCGGGCGACAGGCTTCTGGTGTGCGGTCATGGCAGGTCTCCAAGCAGGGCGAGTGGCATCCGTTGACGCCATATAGTCGCTCTGGTCGCCTCTGGAAACACCGGCGCGCGTGCTGGGCCATAAAGGACTACTTCGCGAGAGGGCGCCCTCCGGACTGTGCAAAGCAGCCTCCGTCCCGTAGTTTCAGGCCGCTGACACAGGGTCGGCCGGATGTTTCAGCCCGGCCGGACACGAGGCGCCGGCGGTGTTCACGCGGGAAGGGACTATCAGACGATGTCGAAGCGCTATCTCGTCACCGGAGGCTGCGGCTTCATCGGTTCTCACCTGGCCGAAGCGTTGGTGCGGGATGGGTCCCAGGTCACCGTTCTGGACAATCTCTCGAGCGGTCGGACGGAAAACCTGCCAGAGGGCGCTAAGCTGATCGTCGGTGACATCCGAAACCGGTCGGACGTGATGGAGGCGGCGCGGGACTGTGACGGCATCTTCCATCTCGCGGCCATCGCATCGGTGCCGAAATGCACCCAGGAATGGCACGCCTCGCATGAGGTCAATCTGTCAGCCTCGGTGGGGCTTTTCGAGCTCGCCACCGAGCGCGACATCCCTGTCGTCTATGCTTCGTCGTCAGCGATCTATGGCGATGTCGACACCACACCGATCGGCGAGGATACTCCCAAGCAGCCGATCTCGGCCTACGGCGTCGATAAATACGGCATGGAGCTGCATGCTTTCGCAGGAGCACGGACTCGCGGCCTGCGCTCGTTCGGCCTGCGATTCTTCAATATCTACGGTCCCCGTCAGGATCCCACGTCCCCCTATTCCGGCGTGATCGCGGTCTTCATGCGCAATGCGCAGGAGAGCCGTCCGATCGTAGTTCATGGGGATGGTGGCCAGATCCGGGATTTCGTTTATGTCACCGACGCCGTGAAGGCCGTGCGTTTGGCAATGGCCGAACTTGAAGTCGATTCCGAGCCGACCGCTCAGGTGAGCAACGTCTGCACCGGGCGGCCGACCTCGATCCGTCAACTCGCCGATACGGTGACAAATCTGATCCGGCCTGGCCTCGAGATTACGACGAGCGCCGCGCGCGCGGGCGACATCCTCAAATCGATCGGCAATCCGTCGCGCCTTCAAAGCCTCCTCGGCTTTACGCCATCGACCTTGCTGGCTGACGGTTTGGGTCGAATGATCGCCCCTGCGCCCGCAGGATCAGGCTTGGATGCCACCAGGCAGATCAGCACCGCTGAGCCCGCCAGCGCGCTCTAAGACGCGGCCCGGTTCACTCGGCCTGCGTCGGACCCGTCGAACGCAGGTTGTTGGCAGCCCAGATGGCAGCCTGCGTTCGGTTCTTGGCGTGGATCTTCCGCAGGATGGCCTTCACATGGACCTTCACGGTCGCCTCGGTGATATCGAACTTCCGCGCGATCAGCTTGTTTGAATCACCGTGCATCAGGCAACGCAGGATGACCGTTTCGCGCACCGAGAGCCCGCGCGGCGAAACCTCGTTCACGTCATGATCGACTGCCGCCACCGGCGTCACATCGCCCTGGCCCACGAGCTCAATGGCAGCTGAGGGGAACACCGTCTCGCCGAGCATCACCAGATCGAGCGACTTGAGGAGAACCTCGACTGAGATTGTCTTGATGAGGTAAGCGTCGGCCCCAGCCTGAAACGCCGCCAGCAATTGTTTCAGATCGTATCTGTCCACGAGCACCACAGCTCTCGCCGCGGGGTGATCCAGCTTGAGCTGTTCGACCTGCCGCAAGACAGCCTCGTGATCTGTCACAGCATCGACGATGGCGAGAAAAGGCCGCTCGTCGGTGACAGCAAGCTGCGAAACCTCGCTGAGGTTCGAACCCGTGGCGACGAGCCGGTACGCCGTCTCAGCGAGCATCCGCCTCAGCCCTTCACGCAAGAGCGTATTGGGCTCGAAAAGCAGCGTCGGGACATCAGGCGCCGCGGACGCTCCCGGTGCGGTGGGGCGAACAGGGGAATTCCGAGCATACATGTCGATTGCCAATGAGCCGCCAAGGTCGGGAAGGGCTTCAGAATCATAGTTCTTACGCATCACCTAGAACCCCTTGCGGAAAACTGCTGTTTCACAGCCGAGAAAGCGCGTGCGAAAGTACCGCAAAGCGCGCTGGGCGACAATTCTTCTTAACCCTTAAGTAAGCAAAAAACCTGAAGTGTAACCCAACGGACGCGAAATTGCCTCATTCAGACCGTATGGTTGCACTATTATTGCACTTACGGCTGAATATAGTACCCTGCCGCCTTAATCGCTGACTGGCAGAATTTACCTATTTCACGAGCTCCTCAACGGAAGAGGTTGCCAAAGGCTGAGGTGTCCAACAAGGTAATGACAGAAACTAGGACAGCCCAGGAACCTCGCGATACCGCCCGTGATTCATCACTCGCTCCCTTTGCACGCGATTTCAAATCAACTGCTCAACCGAGGCCTCCGCTCGCTCCTATGAGATTCTTCTTCAACCTCGTAAACGGCAGCGAGGAGATCACCGATTATGATGGCATCGAGGTGAAGGGGATCGAGCAGGCTCGCGCCCAAGCCTTGAAGGCGGTTGCAGAACTGCGTCGCGAAGACAACGACGTCGCGAGCGAGTGGAAGAACTGGCGTCTGGAAGTAGCCGATTCCGACGGCGAAGTGCTGTTCGCCATCAGCCTCGCGACAGATCTTCATTAGTCGATGTCAGCAGGACGCCACCGCGCAGCAACGCGCGGCAGCGTGATGTCCGATCCGCATTGTCGTCGTTGTTGATAAAGAGTGCGTGAGCCTCGGCTAAGCGAGGCCGCAGACCGCTAATGAAGTGCGATTCCCGCCTCTTCAGCACCCGTCGGCGCGAGATGCTCGACTGCCCACATGGCGGCCTGAGTCCGATTGGCGACCTGGATCTTGCGCAAAATCGCCTTGACGTGAACCTTGACCGTGGCTTCTGCCACATCAAGTTGTCTGGCGATGATCTTGTTGGGAGCGCCCTGCATCAGGCACTGCAAGATCTCAGCTTCGCGGTTTGAGAGCATCCGCGTATCGGACGCCTGGGCCAGCGATCGGCGGGCAGCCGAATCGGAAGACTTTGCCAGTTCGCCAGGACCGCGCGCCTGCGTCTCAAGAATGGCCGCAAGGAAATGCGAGGATGGGAAGGCGGTCTCTCCGAGCATCACCAGATCGAGGTACTTAATCAGCGCCTCGACAGTGGGAAGGCAATAACCGTCTGCGCCCGCGCTCAACGCGGCCATCATCCTATCGAGGCTGAATGTGTCCGCCAGAACCACCACACGAGAACCCGGATAGTCCTGCTTGACCGCCGCGATCGCCGTGGGATGGATTTCATCCGAAAGATTGCCGTCGACGATGAACATCACCGCCGAACTGCCCCCGCGCGACAAGTTGCCGGAGCCATCCTGTTCCCGCACTTCGTAACGCGTATTGGCGAGAATGTGCCCCAATCCAGCCTTAAGCATCGGATTGGCACAAACAAGATACGTTGTAACCTTCAACTCACCCGTGGACATATGCAACTTTCCTTTTGGGCACTTAGGCGGAGTATACAAATTAACCCGTCGTTAACCACCCTCGCAAAAGGAGTAGAAGGTACCGCTTACGTGGTAGCGGCCCCGCGTCGAGTGGAAAATAATCCACCCCTCGCCCGAGAGGGAGAGGGGATAACATCCTAGGAGCGCTCGACGCCCGGCGGCCAACTCAAGGACATTACTCCTTTGTCGGCTTCAAGGGCGCTTAAGTGCGACTGGAGATATGGTGGTGAACTCCGCCAAATGCTCATCACATCAGCGTTACTCAAAGGAGTCGGCGGGCTAACTCGTGCGCCGGCGACGGGTTCCTTACCATAGAAAACAAACTTTGTAGGAATTTCTTAACCCTTAAACGTCATCCACAACGTTCTTAATTGTGCGAGTTATAACGTAACTACTATGGAATGAGTATATTTTACTACCTTTGCCCGTTTGCCCAACTCAAGCTGGCGGACAATAGTCAGCGCCAAGAAATCGGCGCGTGACAGTATAAAAAACGTATTAATAACGCGTTAGACGACCTTCAACGCCGTTTCCCAACATTGCAGTCATCGACAAACCTGCTCCTCCTTTACAGCAAGGCTAGGAGGAGCCTCGGGTGCGCCGTTGTTTCGGAGCGTTGCGTTATGAGTAAGCCGTTATTGTCGGATCCTTCGCTGTCTGCACTTGCGCAGGATTTCAATCGCAGCCCAGTTGCCGATTCTCCCGTCGCTCCAGCCTCCTCCACTCTTCTTCGCGTTGTGGCCAGGATGGGCAAGCGGGGGTTCGACATGGTCGCGGCATTCGTTCTGCTTCTCATGAGCGTTCCGCTCTTTCTGGCCGTGGCGGCCCTGGTGGCGATCGATGGGGGACCGGTCTTTTACCTCCACAAGCGAATCGGCAGAAACGGCGTCACGTTCGGATGCCTGAAATTTCGCACGATGATTCTCGGCGCGGAGGATTGCCTCGACGAGTACCTGTTTCACCACCCAGCGGCCCAGATGGAATGGGCAAAGGAGCAGAAACTCGCCTTCGATCCGCGTGTCACGGCAATTGGCCGGTTCCTGCGGCTCTCCAGCATCGACGAGTTGCCGCAGCTCCTCAACGTTCTGAAAGGCGATATGAGCCTTGTCGGTCCCCGCCCCGTCACCCAGGGCGAGCTCGTGCATTACGGTCTGGCCACACCTCTTTATAAGAGCGTTCGGCCCGGCATCACCGGTCTGTGGCAAGTTAGCGGCCGCAATGACCTCGAATACAACAAGCGGGTTCGGCTCGATGAAACGTATGTTCGGAACTGGAGCCTCATGGCGGATTTCTCAATCCTCCTCCGCACGCCTGCCGTGGTGATTTCGCGGAAGGGTGCGCGATGACCACCCTCTCGCCCCCAGTCCTTTCGCCCGCACGCCGTGACGACAGCCGAATTTTCACGGTCAGCGTGTTGATGTCGACCTACGCGGCAGAAAGCGCTTCGAACCTGGAGGCGGCGCTCGACAGCATCGAGCGGCAATCCGTCCGCCCCAACCAACTTGTTCTTGTCATCGACGGACCGATCTGCGGCGAGCAGGAAGCTGTCATTGCGCGGCATTGTGAAGAGAGCGGGATCGCGACGATCCTCGTGCGGCTTCCGCACAATCGCGGCCTGGCCGAGGCCATGAACGCGGGCCTGAAGCGCTGCACGGGTGAGTTCGTCATGCGGATGGACAGCGACGACATCAGTGAGCCCGATCGCGTCGAACGACAGTTGATTTACGCCCAAGCCCATCGGGACATCGATGTCATCTCGTCCTGGAGCGAGGAGTTCTTCGAGGACGGCGCGCCGTCGCAACTCAAGGTGTCCCCTACGAGTCATGACGCGATCATCCGTGCGCTCCATTGGCGAAACATCCTCGTTCACCCCACCGTTCTGATCAAGAAGACGGCCCTGGTTGCGGTCGACGGCTACCGGGCGACCTACGGACGTCTCGAGGATTACGATCTTTTCGTCCGGTTGGCGCTCGCCGGGGCGAAATTTCACGTGATTCCCAAGGCGCTTGTTAAAGTGCGCTCCAGCACGGCCCAACGGGGACGCCGCGGCGGCTTGAATTATGTCCTCAACGAGATGCGTTTTCGTTTCGAGTGCTTGCGGACCGGCTTTCTGACGAAGAGTCAGTTCGTGGCCATCACCCTGATGTACTCTGTTTTTCGTCTCGTCTCGGGGCCTGTCAGGCGCAGGCTCTATGCCTTGGCCCGAACCTAGTCCCCGAAGGATCCCGCGAACAGGCGCATCAGAAAGATTCGAGGTTGCCATGAACGCCCAGCACCGAATGCCTTTCGCCCGGATCGATCTTCCGGCTGACGAGGCACCGCGATCCGCCGCAAGACGCGTGCCTGTCTCACGGCTGCTGCTGAGATTTCTCGGCGGGTTTCTGGTCGTTCTCATCTGCGCCGCCGTCGCCTGGCCGCTTCTTCCCAGGCGCTTTGAGTCGACAGCATCGGTGATCCTGCGACCAACCGACGATCAGGGTCGGCTCGACAGTCTTCAGTCCTTGCGCCAACCGCTCGACGATAATGCCATCCAGTCGGAGATGGACATCATCGGCTCTCCCGTCATCGCGTCCGCCGTCATCGCCCATCATCATCTCGAAAATGACCCTGAATTTGCAGGCGACCCCGATCGGCTGAGCGCGCGCGCGCTGTCCGCCCTCTATCGCTTCTTGCCCTCTGCGTCTGCATGGTTGGGTGACATTCAACCGGTCTCCGAAGTCGCCTTGCGCGACCGCCTGCAGAAGCATCTCATCGTCTCGCGGGACCGTCGTTCCTACACGGTGAAGATGGGCTACTGGTCGTCCGATCCGGCAAAAGCGGCCGCTCTCACCAACACGCTGTTGAACGCTTACCTGGAAGACCAGCTCGCGCGCAAACGGGGTAGCGCAGAGCAGCAATCCGCATTGCTTCTCGAACGCGTTGAGGGATTGCGCGGGCGCTATGACAACTCGGAGCGCACGGTGCGCGAATATGCTCTCCAATCCGATCTTGACGACAGCGCGATGCTGACCTCGCTGGAAGCGCAGCGGTCAGCCCTTACGGCGGAGGCAGCAGATCTGCGCGCCCGCATCGCGCTCCGCGCTGCGGCTGGCGATGTCCCTGGCCCATCGGGAGCCCGCCCCGCCATGCCGCCCTCGCAAACCGTCCCCGCGACGATCCAGCCCTCATTGTCGGCGGGATCGGACACGCGCAGCCTCGAAGCCCGTGAAGCCGTCGTGCAGAAGGCGTTGCGGACTGTGCGCGAGGCGATTGCCGATCGTCGGCTAGCGGCCCTCAAACTGGAAGCCCTGCGCCGAGAAGCCGCCATTGATAAGGAGTTGCTCGACGGCGCCATGGTGCGATTGAAGGAACAGGCTCCCCGCCTTTCAACGGTTGGACCCGGCGTTGAAATTCTCGCCCGTCCGGATCCGGCCCTGCGTCCCACGTTTCCGAACGCGTTCCTGTTCGTCGTCGGAACGCTGGTTGCTGCGCTCGCCGCCGGCGTCGCCATGGCATGGAACCCCCGTGCGGCTGATCTTCGCCGTGCGTTGTCGGGCCGCTAGTGATGGACGCGGCCAGCACGATGCGCCTTGACAAGGAAAATGCTGCACTCCTGTGCACGCTTCCCGTCGTCATTGCGATCGGATGGCTTTGTGCCGTTGTGGCCGCAGCCGACATGGGGCCCGCCATGTATGCTGCCCCGGCTGTCGGCAGTCTCACCGCAATCGCGCTCTTCATTCTGCTGCGATCGTCAGTACGCGGGCGGCTGACCACACAGGTGCTTCTTGTCACGGCGGTCTTCGTGCTGAGTCTCAACTTTCGCCAACGAGAGTTGGGTGAAACCGGGCTTGACTGGCAGAACGGAATGAAATTCGCCGTATGGCTGGCGATTCTGGCTCTCGGAGCCCTTCGCTGGCGTGAGCTTGCCGGGCTGGTTGGCAGGCCTCTCATCGGACTTTCCGTGGCGGGCGCAGCCGTTGCGCTGGCATCTGCAGCGTGGTCCGACGTGCCAACCTATACGGCCGCCAGCGCCGTGGGGCTTTTCGCTTATCTGGTGCTCGCCTGCCTCGTCGTCCGCGACTTGGACGAGGCCAGTATCCTGCGAACCCTGGTGTTCGGTCTCGCGGCTTTTCTTGCTCTTGGGCTGCTCGCCGGTGCGCTGCAATTCGAGGTCGCCTGGCTCGAACCGTCAGCAGAAGAAACTGTCAGACGTTTGCAGGGATTCTCCGGCCATCCGAACACCTTCGGTCAGCAGGCCGCTATCTTCATCACCCTGACGGCCATCGCCTATCGCTCGCGGATCCTGCGCCCACGAATCGTCGCGCTCCTGCTCGCGTTGGGTCTGGCCGCGATTCTATCGAGCGGCAGCCGCACCAACCTTGCCGCCGCAGCCGTCGCCTGGCTGGTCATTGCTGTTCGCGCTCATCGCTGGCGGCGCGCAATCGTGCTCACCGGACTCATCGGGCTCTCGACGATCCTGTTCCTTGCGGCATCGGATGGCCTGGTGGAAATGGACGGTCTCCTTCGCGGCCTGAGCCGCACAGGTTCCGAGGGCGAGATCTTCACGCTCACGGGCCGGACGGAACTGTGGAGCACGGCGTGGTCCCTGATCACTGAGCGGCCCCTGTTCGGCTGGGGTTACAACGGCGTCGAGGAGAGGCTTGCGGAAAGCGTCAGCTCATCTTTCGAGGGGACGGCCGTCAATGTGCATAACATGCTGCTGCAGAGCATCCTGTCGCTGGGCTTCCTCGGGTCTCTTCCGGCCATCGCGGCAATCGGTATTCTCTGCACGCGCTTTTTCACCCGGCCTGATCCCGTCCGTGACCAGATTGCCTTGCTGTTGCTGATCATCGGCCTTGGCGAAGTGGGGATGGCGGCAACGCCGATCCTGCTGACGGTCGTCGTCTTCTATGTTTTCGTGCGCGACGAGGTATCGTGTGGCCAGTCCTGCGCCTGGGGCCCGGGAGGCATCGCATGAAAGACGATCTTCTCCGGCTCGACACGCGTGCGATCAGTGCTGCCGCCGGAAGCCATTCAGCCTTCATGGTTGTCCGAAACGAGGCGCGACGGCTGCCCTATTGCCTCGACTATCACCGGGCCTTGGGAATCGAGCGCTTTTTCATCGTCGACAATGGATCGGACGACGACACTGAGGCGCTTCTGCTGTCTCAACCGGATTGCCATGTCTTCCGCGCCACCGGCTCTTTCGCAGCGGCAAATTACGGCATGTCCTGGATCAACGCGCTGGTCGCCGCTCATGGGGTCGGCGGATGGTGCCTTTTCATTGATGCCGACGAACTGTTCACCTACCCGCATTGCGAGAAAGTCACGCTGCAGGCCTTCTGCCGCTTTCTCGACAGGCGGGAGAGCGAGGGCGTTTTCGCGCTTCTGCTCGACATGTACAGCGAAGGTGCAATCGCAGATGCGGTCTACGAGTCGGGCAAGCCTTTTCTCTCGGCCTCCCCGTACTTCGACCGCCACTACACATTTCGGAAGAAATTCCGATTGAGACAGAGCGACGAACCGCTGATGGATACCGAAGCGGTCGGCGGCCCGCGGTTGCGGGCGTTCTATCCGGAGCTTGGCGACACGTCGGCCGTGCAGCAGACTTTGCGCCGTGTCGTTCGCCGCTTGCGTCGTCATCCACTGGGTGCTGCTTTCGGATTGGAGCGCCTGCGCTGGGGTGCGGGCATTGCCCCCGATCTCACGAAGATTCCGCTGATCAAGGCGCGACAAGGCCTGTCGTGGACGTCCAATCATCGCTGCACGCCCTTGAGATTATCGCCGATGACAGGCGCCCTTCTGCATTTCAAGTTCTTTGCCGACTTTCATCATCGCGCCCGAACCGAGGCCGCCCGCGCACAGCATTGGGATGGCGGCGCTGAATATGCGCGCTACGCGGCGCTGCTTGAGGCCGAGCCACGCGTCAGCCTGTTCTATGACGGCAGCGAGGCCTACCGCTCGACGCGGCAATTGATCGATCTCGGCCTGATGCGGACCAGCCCGGACCTTGATGCCCTTGCCGAGTGCCGCGTCAACCGGCGCCGGGAGCGACGCTTGCGGGATCAGACCACCGAAATGGCCCCCCGCCGCACGGACGATGCGTCGGGACGCATCGCCGTTCGCGACACCGTGGCTTTCAAACGCAGGGGTCCCGCATGACCTCCGCTGCCACCGCGGCGCTGGCAAGCCAGGGCAGCGTTGCCCTGCCGCACCGCATGAGAATGCTGCGTGATTCTCACCGCGTGCGTTGGCTTGGTCATCCTGTCAGCTATACCATTGGGACCACGATCGCGAGCCTTCTGAGCATCGGGACATCGCTTCTCGCACCGTCGCTGCTGGGGCCCGCGGCCTTCGGAACGTTTGCTCTTCTCACCAGCCTCTTTCAATACGCAAGCCGGTTCGACATGGGCCTGTCGCAACTGGCAGACCGGGATCTGGCGGCTGGCGCAACCCCGGCGCCGGGACGCGACGGCGAAATTCTCTACGCCAACTGGCTTGCCGGACTTCTCATCCTGGTGGTGATCACGCCGCTTGCGGCCATCGCGGCTTCCTGGACCACCACGATGACCCCGCTGGATACCGCGCTTGCTGTGGGCGGCGGGGCGCTTGCCATGGTGGCCAACGCGCCCGTCACGATCTTCAGGGCGAGCGCCCGGGTGTGGGAATTCACGACCGTGGCGCTCACCCTGCAGGCCGGCATGACATTGCCGCGCCTGTTCGGCCTCATGGTCGCGGGAATCACAGGGTGCTTCGTCGCCCTTGTCGCCTGGTACGCGGTTCTCGCACTGATCTTTGCGCGGCCGGCGGCGTTGGCCTTTCCGCCGCCAAAGCGCCTGTTCGGCCTGTGGCGGGCAGCGTTCCCGCTCTTTCTCTTTAATGCCCTGTGGCTGGTGTATCTCACAGCCAATCGCTGGATCGCGGCTTTTCTGACAACACCCGAGGAGCTCGGTCTCTTCGCGTTTGGCGCGAACCTCGCCTTTGTCGGGCTGGGAATGATCTCGACCATCGCCCAGGTCTATTACCCCAAGCTCCTCGCGCGCATCGTGCGGTCGCCGGCCGGAGCGTGCTCGCGGGCGATCGAGGGGCAGTCCCTTGCGCTCGGCGGCTTGCTCACAGGCGTGTCGGTCCTGGCGATCGTCGCTGCACCCGGTCTCATCCCGTGGCTATTCCCCCAGTATGGGTCTGCGACCGCATCGACCGTAATCCTGTCGATCTCCTGTCTGCCGATGGGACTGGTGGCATGGCTGGTTCCCCTCTCCATTGCCTTGTCAAAGACGCCGAAGAGAGACGCTGTCCGCATCTTCGTGCCGGCTGTGCTTGTGCTGGTCGTCGCCATGGCGGCGGGCCAGTCCATTCTGGAAACAGAAGGATTGGCATGGGGATGCGTGATTGGCGGATTTGCATTGCTGATCGCAGCAGCTGCGCATCTCCGCGGCATCGCAGTGCTGAGCCGCCAATCGGCGCTGCGGATGATTGGTCTGCAAGGCGTGCTGATAGGCGCCCTCTCAGCGCTGGCGATTGCGGCTTTCCCGCAGGCGGGCAGGAGCGCAACACTGAACGCCGGGGGCCCACCGGCGGGCTGGCGACTGGCCTTCGACGAAACCTTCGACACCCTGAAACTATGGGATCCCGCTCGCAGAAGCGGCGTGTGGGAGCCCCATTATCCTTGGGGCGCGCGGACCAATGCATCAAACGGCGAGTTACAATATTATGTTGATCCGAGGGCGGGCAATGAGTCTCCTGCGCTTGTGCGTTTCAACCCGTTTTTCATCGACAAGAATGGGCTCGTGATCCGCGCGCGACCCTTGCCGGCGGATCTCGCGACCCAAACGGGTCACGCATTTGCGTCCGGATTGCTGACCACCGCGCAGAGTTTCTCATTCACCTACGGTTACGTGGAAATGCGTGCCCGTGTTCCCCGTGGCCGGGGCCTGTGGAGCGCATTCTGGCTCGCGCCGGTCGACCAATCATGGCCGCCTGAAATCGATATTCTCGAATCGCTGGGCGACGATACCCGCAACTATGTGATGACGGCGCATTCGAGCTTCCTCGGGTTTCACGGGCAGTCGCAGTTTCGCGTCACGACGCCTGATCTTGCCGACGCGTTCCACACCTACGCGGTGAAATGGACCGCGGACGAGATCGTCTGGTATTTTGACGGCCGGAAGGTTGCCACCACGGCGACACCCGGAGGCACGCACAAGCCCATGTACCTGATCGTCAATCTCGCCGTCGGCGGAAACTGGCCGGGCGCGCCCGACGTTTCGACACCTTTTCCTGCCGATTTTCAGATCGACTCCATCCGCGCCTATCTGCCACCGGAGGCGCAATTGCGCTGAGCACAAGACATGAAACGTTCGACGCGTCATCGGTTGTTCGGAGGGGGATTTGCGGCGATCAACGCAATCGGCGCTGATCGCTGGCTGCGTCCGTTCACGTTGGGGTCGGGGATGATCCTGATGTTTCATCACGTAAGGCCGTGGCAGCGCAACGCCTTTTCCCCCAACGCTTCGCTGGAGATCACGCCGGAATTCCTCGCTCTCACCGTTGAGGTTCTCCGGCGCGAAGGGATCGACATCATCCCTCTCGACGATCTCCCGTCTCGCCTCAATCCCGGCGAATCCCAACGTCCCTTCGCGGTTCTGACATTCGACGACGGCTATCGGGACAACCTCACATACGCGGCGCCCGTGCTGCGGGCGCTGAACGCACCCTGGACGCTCTACGTGGTCGATGACTTCGCGCGCGGGCACGGAAGTTTGTGGTGGCTCGACCTCGAGAGAGCGATCGCGGCCGGCAAGGACATCTCGGTGCTGCTCAACGACCGCACGTTCCGGTTTCAGACAGGCTCTCTGAAACAGAAATACGCGGCATTCAACACCCTCCAGCGCATGCTCAAAGCTGGGCCGGAAACACAGCTTCATCGGGTCATGAGCGAGCTGCGACAGCGCTTCACCCTCGACCCGGATGCTCTCGTGCGCGACTTGTGCGCCGACTGGGATGAGTTGCGCTCTCTCGCTCAGGATCCCCATGTCACGATCGGGTCCCACACGCTCACGCACCCGATTCTCAGCCGCTGCGGAGCGCGGAAATCCGAGGCAGAAATCTTCGACAGCAAGGATCGCATCGAGGCGAGCCTCGGGCGACCAGTCCGTCACCTGGCGTTTCCTCACGGGGATGCCGGCTCGGCCGGATTGCGCGAGTTTCGCCTGAGCCGCGAGAGCGGGTACGACACAGCGGTGACGACACGCGCAGGCCATATCTTTGCTGGCTCGCAGGCTGATTTCTGGGCGTTGCCGCGGGTGTCGATCAACGGGCTCCATCAGAGCGAGCAGGCCCTGCGCGCGCTTCTATCCGGTGCTGCCTTCCTGCCTCAGGTGATCTTGCGCAAGAAGCCAACCCTGCGCTGATCGAAGGTTGGACGATCGTCAGATATAGAAATAGTCCACTTTCGGATGGAATGTCGCGGCCGATACGTTGTCGAGCGTGGTGATTTTCACGATGGAGCCCGCGAGCGTCTTGTAACTCACGACCGTGTCGCCGGAGCCGTTATCATCGAAGAACAAGCGCCCGGTTGAGGCTGGGTCCGCACTGCCGGATCCCTTGAAAAGACCCCGCAAGTCGAGCGTGTCGATGCCGGGCTGGAAATCCTTGATATGACCGGCGCGTTTCGGGGCGCTTGCGAAGATGAACTGGTCGCTGCCCTTGCCGCCGATCAGGGTATCGGCATATCGGCCGGCATAGAGCTGATCGTTTCCCGAGCCCCCCGACAAGATGTTGTCACCCACGCCGTTCGACACGATTTTGTTGTTGGCACTATTGCCGTAGCCCCGCTGGTCGCCTTTGCCGGTGAGGCTCAGATTCTCGAGATTTGCCGCCAGTGTATATTTTGCAAGATCGGTGCGGACCGTATCGATCCCCATTTTGGCTTTCTCGATGGTCCGGTCACTGCGGTGATCGACATAGTAGGTGTCGTCGCCGCGCCCTCCGATCATCGTGTCGCCGCCCTGCTTGCCAACAATCTTGTCGTTCGCACTCGTGCCGGAAAGCCTGTCCCAGTCGTAGGTGCCGATGATGCTCTTTTTGGTCTTGCCACTCGACGGCAGCGTGAACAATGTTCGGGCTTCAACATGATCTGCAGCGGCAGACGGCGAGGTGTCGCCGGCGTTCGCATAGGCCCGGATGTAATCAATCTGGAGCGTGGCGGGAAACGGCGTCGTGCCGTCCGGACTTCCCGGCCATTCTCCCCCGACCGCGAGATTGGCCAGCATGTACATCGGCTTGTCCATGCCGGCGGGCGTCGCCGTCTGGTAGATCTTCGTCCCGTCCACATACCAGGAGATCGTGTCCTTCTGCCAATCGACGCCGTATGTGTGGAACCCCGTCGTCATGCCCTGAACGATCGTCGACTTGTTGGTCATCTGGGCGCCGTTGGACTCGAAGTGAACCGAGGTCTCCAACCGGTCGGGCGCGCTCCCGATCATTTCCATGATGTCGATTTCAGGCGGCCATGACAGGTCCGTGGGAAGCAGCCAAAAGGCGGGCCACAGCCCCTGCCCCGCTGGCAGCTTGGCGCTCATTTCAAAATAGCCATAGGTCTGGCTGAAGGAGTGAAAACTCGTGATCATGCCCGACGTGTAGGCGTAGCCTTCGACCTGCGATCGAAGCGGCAAGGGCGTCGGCGCCGCGTTGATGTTCATGATCCCGCCTTGAGCGGTGTAGGTGCCGAGCGACGACGTCGCCGCGAAATTAGCGTTGACGTACCATTGTTGCTCGCCATTCGCGGTATTTGTGCCGCCGTTGGAAGCCGTCCACGGATAGCCGGTACCCCAGGTCCCGGACGAGCCGTTCCAGTAATCAAACGAATTGAAGTCATCCGAAAACGTCAAAACTGCCGTAGATGAAAGCTTATTCGGATCAATCGCCAAATTATAGACTCCCCACGACAAGCATCAGCGGCCGATAGTGACTGGCGATGCTGTGAAGAGATGTTAAATATGAATATTTTCTCTATCAATTAAGCTCGCGCTTCTGTCATGATACGCGAGGCGCAAGACGTGCGGCAGCCAGAATCTGACTTAAGGTAAATTTCCCACCCCGCGCACGGGCTGGATCCGAGGCCGCGGCGAGTCACCGTTACGATTCAAGTGGTTAGGATTGAACAGGGACTACCCCTTTCGGGGTACCATGAGGTGCGCGCACCCGCGAAACGCGCCAGGCGCGGCTTGAAACAAGCCTCAGAACCGAAGATGACCACCCTGAAAGAAGAGACAGTTGTCCTGATACGGATCGAAAATCTGAGCAGAATGTCGTCTAGGCGCAGGAAAAATAGGAATAAAATTAAAATTCGGCACGGCTGCCAGATTGCCCCGCCCTGCAGGGCAAGACATTTTTACTGTTTGTTAAGCCTCGGTTACGAAATCACTCATCCGGAAGATCATTGGCGTGGCTCCGGAAAGACTTGACCGGCACCACCCAGGTCGCCGCGAATCGGTAGGCCTTCTGCCTCATCGGCACGCCGCGTGAGGCTGCCGCCGCGCGGCTCATGGATGCCCGTCTTGCAGCAAGCGCGCGTCGGAGTCGTCGTCGGGCGGGCGCTGAGAAATGGTTGTTCTCTCTGCGCCCGCCCGGATGCGGCGTCGATCGTTACTTCGCGTTCCGGCGTCGCGAGAGCATGTTCAGCCCTTCGATCAATCCGGAGAAGGCCATAGCGGCGTAGATGTAGCCCTTGGGGACGTGAGCACCGAAGCCTTCGGCAATCAGGGTCATGCCGATCATCAGCAGGAAGCCCAGTGCCAGCATGACCACGGTCGGATTGGCCTCAATGAATTTCGCCAGGGGTTCGGCCGCCAGCAGCATGACAGTCACGGCAACGATCACGGCGATGACCATGATGGGCACGTGATCGGTCATGCCGACGGCGGTGATGATGCTGTCGATGGAGAAGACAAGATCGAGCACAAGGATCTGGCCGATCGCGGCGCCGAAACCCAGTTGCACCCGGCTGCTGCCCTCGAACATGTCGGGGCCGGGATTTTTGTCGACGGTGTGGTGAATCTCTTTGGTGGCCTTCCAGACGAGAAACAACCCGCCGGCGATGAGGATGAGATCGCGCCACGAAAAGCCGTGGCCGAAGGCGGTAAAGAGCGGCTCCGTCAATTGCACGATGAAGGCGATCGTCCCGAGCAGGCCCAGCCGCATGATCAACGCAAGGCCAATGCCGATGCGGCGGGCCTTGGTCTGTTGGTGGGCCGGAAGTTTGTTGGTCAGGATTGAGATGAAGACGAGATTGTCGATGCCGAGCACAACCTCCATCACGATGAGGGTCGCGAGCGCGACCCAGGCGGTGGGGTCGACGGCTAAGGCAATAAGCGGGTCCATGATCCTATCCATATGAGTTGCCACGCTTATGTCGTCGGTCAAAGCTGAGGAACAAGAGGGCGGCGGCGCTGGATTGGATCAAAAGCGCGTTCGGGTGCGCGATTGCGCGCCCAACGCACGCGTCAGACGAAGGTCGCAGGCCATTGCGGACACGAACCAATTGCAAACTGGTTCAGGATTGCGATACGCTTACTCAACGGAATTTGATCGGATGCGGATAATTTCGAAGGCTTGACGATACCAATTCACGAATTGGTTCTGGCGAGGGCGTCATGACGGGCGGAGAGACATTTGCCGACAGCTCGGATTTTGCGCTCCGGCAGATGCGTGTCCTGCTCGACCAGCGTTCGGGCAGTGAGAGCAGCCGTCAGCTCCCTCCTGAGCGAACCCTCGCGGCCCAACTGGGCGTCGGCCGACGGACCTTGAGACGGGCGCTGGAAGTGCTCGAAGCGGAGGGCCACATCTGGCGTCACCAGGGCAAGGGAACCTTTCTGGGACCGCGGCCGCTTCGGGAAGAGGTGAACCTCGCCGAGCTGGCGCGACGCACCCATCCTCTCGAAGTCATGGAGGCCCGGCTCGAGATCGAGCCAGCGCTCGCGCGGCTGGCCGCGTTGCGGGCATCGAACGGCGATATCGAGCGCTTGAGGCATCTTGCACAGAAGACGGAGTCGATCGCGGACGGCGATTCCGACAGCCGCGAGTTGTGGGACGGCGCATTTCACCGCGCCATCGCCGAGGTGGCAGGAAACTCGCTGCTGTTTGCTTTCGTCGACGTTGTCGATCGCATCAGGCAAGACCCGACGTGGCGGCGGCTTCGCGAACGAGCGCGGACGCCGGGCAGCCAGCACGGCTTCGTTCACCAACACCATCAGGTCGTAGCAGCCATCGCGGCACGCGATGCGGCGGCCGCAGAGCAGGCCATGCGCCACCATCTGGAGGCGGTGCGCACGAGCGTCTTGCGGATCATGACGCAGTCATCGCCGCTCCCCACCACGGCGCAAGCCGAACCGGCCGAGCGCCTCATCTCCGAGAGAAGTCCCGTCGCATGACCCGCACGCAAGCGCTCCGCTCCTCCGAGGACCGCCTCCACCAGGCGCAAGGCGCCCCCTCCCTCCTGCGCGTCGAGAACCTGTCGGTGCGATTCGACGGATCGCCGGACGACGTCAACGTGGTGGATCATGTCTCCTTCTCCGTGGAGAAGGGAAAGACGCTCTGCATCGTCGGTGAATCTGGATGCGGCAAGAGCGTGACGGCCCTGGCCCTGATGGGGCTGCTACCGACGCCGCCGGCGCGGATCGTTGCGGGCCGGGCGCTGTTTGCCGGGCAGGATCTGCTCGCTTTGCCGGAGCGGCAGCGGGCGGACATGCGCGGCAACCAGACCGCCATGATCTTCCAGGAGCCCATGACATCGCTAAACCCGGTCTTCACCGTTGGCGACCAGATCACGGAAGGCATTCTGCGGCATCGCGCGATTTCGAAAGCAGCAGCAACGGAGCGCGCCCTGGAAATGCTTCGCCGCGTGCGCATTCCCGCGCCGGAAAAGCGCATGCGCGCCTATCCGCATGAGCTGTCGGGGGGCATGCGACAGCGGGTGATGATCGCCATGGCGCTCGCCAACGAGCCGCAACTGCTGATCGCCGATGAGCCGACCACCGCGCTGGATGTGACCATTCAGGCTCAGATCATCGCGCTGATCCGGCAGTTGCAGGCGGAAAGCGGCATGGCGATGATCCTGATCACGCACGATCTCGGCGTCGTTGCCGAAGTGGCCGACGAGGTCGTGGTGATGTATGCCGGCCGCGTTGTAGAGCGCGGCGCGGTCGACGATATTTTCGCCGATCCGCAACACCCCTACACGATCGGCTTGATGGGATCGGTGCCGTCGCTCGGCAGACGTCAGGGCGCCCTGACGACGATTCCCGGAACGGTGCCGCCGGCTGAACTCATGCCGCGCGGATGCCGGTTCTCCCCGCGCTGTCCCTTCGCCGACCAGCGGTGCGTCAGCGATCCGCCGCCGCTTGTCGAGATCGCACCCGCACATGATGCCCGCTGCTGGTACGCTCCCCTTGAACTCCACCGCGAAGTCCTCCGATGACAACACCCGCGCGCGACATCATCCTTGAGAGCACCGGCCTGGTGAAGCATTTCGGTGGCCGCGGGCTCCTGTCATCGCCCACGGTCGTGCGTGCCGTTGACGGTGTGTCGCTGGCCGTCGAGCGCGGCGAGACCTTCGCCATCGTGGGCGAATCCGGCTGCGGAAAATCGACCCTCGGACGGCTCCTTCTTCGGCTCATCGAGCCGACCGCAGGCGACGTGCGCTATGAGGGACGCTCGATCATCGGGCTCGCGCCGGACGAGATGCGCAAACTGCGTCGCGAGATGCAGATCATCTTCCAGGACCCCTACGCCTCGCTCAATCCGCGCATGAACGTGCGCGACATTGTGGGCGAACCGATCTGGCTGCACGGCCTCGCGCGCGGACGCGACAAGCAGGAACGTGTGGCGGACCTCCTGCGCACGGTCGGCCTGATTCCTTCCCACGGGGACCGCTATCCGCACGAATTCTCCGGCGGCCAGCGTCAACGGATCGGAATCGCACGCGCGCTGGCCGGCGAGCCGAAACTGATCATCGGCGACGAGCCGGTCTCGGCGCTCGATGTCTCCATTCAGGCGCAGATCATCAATCTGCTGGAGGATCTGAAGGATCGATTCGGGCTGACCCTCGTCATCATCGCGCATGACCTCGCTGTCATCCGCCACATGAGCGACCGCGTCGCCGTGATGTATCTGGGCGAGATCGTCGAACTCAGTGATACGAACGCGCTCTTCGATGATCCCCTGCACCCCTATACCCGCGCGCTCCTGACGGCCATTCCGGTGCCCAATCCCACCGACCGACAGCCAAAGCCGCTTTTGCAGGGCGATGTGCCGAGCCCGGCAGCACCGCCGAGTGGTTGCCGATTTCATACCCGTTGTCCGCACGCCCAGGCGCTTTGTCGAGAAGCCCACCCGGAGCTTGAAGTCGCCTCAGAGGGGCGGCAGGTCGCTTGCCACTTCTGGCGCGAGATTCGCAATGCGGGCGCAGGTGCTTTGACGGCACCCGTGCCAAGCCCGGCGCTGACCCAGCGCCTGGCGCTCTACAGGACATGGCGGGAGCGGCAGGACAGTACGGGCACGCCAACCGCATGACACACAAAACCAAGAGGAGAACGAGGCGATGAGACCCATTTTCATGGCGGCAGCGGCCGCAGGCCTGCTGATCGGGACAGCAGCTTCCGCACAGACGCTGCGGATCGGTCTGCAGGAAGACCCGGACGTGCTGGATCCCCATCGCGCCCGCACGTTCGTCGGGCGCATCGTGTTCACGTCCCTGTGCGACAAGCTGGTGGAGATCACGCCAGAGTTGAAATTCGTGCCCCAACTTGCCACGGAATGGCAGTGGAGCGGCGACAACAAGACCCTGACGATGAAGCTGCGGCCCGGCGTCAAATTCCACGACGGCGAAACGATGAACGCCGCCGCCGTGAAGGTGAATCTCGACCGCGCCCGCACCCTCCCCGACAGCCTTCGCAAAAGCGAACTGGGCTCTGTCGAGAGCGTCGATGTGGTCGACGACAACACGATCGCCATCAAGGTCTCGCGCCCCGACGCCACGCTTGTGTCGCAGCTCTCCGACCGCGCCGGCATGATCATGTCGCCGAAAGCGCTGGCGGCGCCCGATTTCGCGCAGAAGCCCGTCTGCTCCGGCCCGTATCAGTTCGTCGAGCGGGTGCAGAACGACCGCATCATCCTCGATCGCTTCAAGGATTACTGGGACGCCAAGAACTACAACTTCGACCGCCTCGTCTTCACGCCCATTCCCGATACCACGGTCCGGCTTGCAAACCTCAAGGCCGGCAATCTCGACATCCTGGAAAGGCTCGCCCCCAGCGACGTCGCGGACGTGAAGGCCGATCCCAAACTCGTCTTCGCACCGGTGAGCGGCATCGGCTATCAGGGCCTGACGATCAACACCAGCAATGGCGAGCGCGCCAAAGGCCCGCTCGGACGGGACAAGCGCGTCCGCCAGGCGCTCCAACTCGCCATCGACCGCGACGTGATCAACGAGGTCGTCGGTCAGGGCATCTTCCCTCCCGCGACCCAACCTTTTCCCCTGGCGAGCGCTTTCAACGACAAGAAGTTCGCAGAAAGCAAGCGTGATGTGGCAAAGGCCAAGGCTCTGCTGAAGGAAGCAGGCGTCGACCGGGTCAAGTTCGAGCTGTCGTTCGGCAACAGCACCACGACGCAGCAGATTGCCGAAATCATGCAGGCGATGGCTGCCGAAGCCGGATTCGACATCTCGCTGCGACCGACCGAATTTGCGGCCCTTCAGAAGGAAGCCCAGGCCGGCAACTTCGACGTCAACGCGATCGGCTGGTCGGGTCGTGTGGACCCCGATGGCAACATCCACCAGTTCGTCACCTGCAAGGGTGGCCTGAACGATGGCCGCTACTGCAACGCCGAAGTGGATCGCCTGCTCAATGAAGCGCGCAGCATCAACGACGACGAGAAACGCAAGGCTCTCTACGATTCAGCCCAGGCGATCCTTCAGGACGAGTTGCCGATTATCTACTCGTACTATCAGCCGTGGCCCTTCGTGGTGGCCAAGAAGGTCGAGGGCTTCAAGGCGTATCCCGACGGCATGATCCGCCTCAAAGGCGTGAAGTTCGCCTCCTGACGACCGACCCAAGACGCGTCCGCAGCTTTTTGCGGACGCGTCCAATCCCTCGAAAAGCAGATCGCACCCGCTCATGCTCCGCTTCATCGCCAGACGCATCCTGATCGCCATCCCGACGATCATCATCGTATCGGTGCTGGTCTTCACCCTGCAGCAACTCCTGCCGGGCGACCCGGTCCTGACCATGGCAGGCGAAGAACGCGATCCGCAGGTCCTCGCATTTCTGCGTGAGAAATATCGTCTCGACGATCCCATCCCGCTGCAGTATTTCGCGTGGATCGGCCAGGTCCTGCAGGGCAATCTCGGCATCTCGCTCCGCACCGACATCCCCGTTCTCACCCTGATTCTGGGCAAGTTGCCGGTGACGCTCGAGCTTGCCATCTTCGCCATGATCATCGCACTCGCGATCGGAATCCCGGCAGGGGTCATCTCCGCCGTCAGGAAGGGCACCGCGGTCGATTACGCGGCCAACGTGGTGGCGCTCTCCGGGCTCTCGATCCCGAATTTCTGGCTCGGTATTCTTCTTATCATGCTGGTGTCAGTGCGCTGGCAGCTGCTCCCTGCCTCGGGCTTCGTCCCGCCCAGCGAAGACCTGTGGCTCAACATCAAGACGATGATCATGCCGGCCTTCGTGCTTGGCACCGGTCTTGCCGCAAGCCTCATGCGCCACACCCGTAGCGCCATGCTGGGGGTGCTGCGGTCGGATTACATCCGCACAGCCCGCGCGAAGGGCCTGTTGTCCCGCGTGATCATCTTGAAACACGCTCTGCGCAATGCGCTCATTCCCATCATCACCCTGTCGACGCTCCTGTTTGGCGAATTGCTGGCCGGCGCCGTGCTCACCGAGCAGATCTTCACGATACCAGGCTTTGGAAAACTCGTGGTCGATGCCGTCTTCAATCGGGATTACGCCGTCGTCCAGGGGGTCGTGCTCTGCACCGCCGTGGGCTTCATCGTCATGAACCTGCTGGCGGATGTTCTCTATGTTCTCGTCAACCCACGCCTGAGGCATGCACAATGACGCTCGCCATCGCGGAAGACGTTGCCCTGCCGAAGAAGCGAGGGCGCATTCTCTCCAAGTTTCTGCGCAACCGCGGGGCGATTTTTGGCGCAGCCCTGGTGCTTTTCTTCGTTCTCGTGGCCATCGCGGCGCCGCTGCTTGCCACGCATGACCCGATCAAGCCGAGCTTTGCGGCGATCCGCAAGGCACCCTCGGCGCTCTACTGGTTCGGCACGGACGAATTGGGGCGGGATGTGTTTTCCCGCATGGTCATCGGCGCGCGGGCGTCGTTGCTGGCGGGCGTCGTGTCGGTGGCGATCGCAGTTCTGCTGGGCGTCCCCTTCGGCTTGATCTCCGGCTATTTCGGCGGCTGGACAGACGCCGTGATCTCCCGGTCGACAGAGGCCATGCTGGCCATCCCGTTCCTGATCTTCGCCATCGCGCTTGCGGCCTTCCTGGGCCCCAGTCTCACCAATGCGATGATCGCCATCGGTCTCTCTGCGATGCCCATCTTCGTGCGCCTGACGCGCGGACAGGTTCTGACCATCAAGGCCGAGGATTACGTGGAGGGCGCGCGCGCCATCGGTCTCCCAAATTTCTGGATCATCCTGCGCTACATCCTGCCAAACGTCCTGCCGCCGATCCTCGTTCAGGCAACGCTCACGGTCGCGACCGCGATCATCGCTGAAGCAAGCCTGTCGTTCCTCGGTCTCGGCCAGCAGCCGCCGAACCCGTCATGGGGATCGATGCTCAACACAGCCAAGAACTTCATGACCCAGGCCCCTTGGATGTCGATCTTTCCCGGCTCCGCGATCTTCCTCATTGTCCTGGGCTTCAACCTGTTTGGCGATGGGCTGCGCGATGCGCTCGACCCACGCGAAAACTGACCTCAATTCCGGATAGCGTTCATGTTCACCACACGGCCTGAAATTCTCGGAACATTCGGCGTCGTCACCTCGACGCACTGGCTCGGCTCTGCCGCCGGCATGGCGATGCTCGAGCGTGGCGGCAATGCTTTCGACGCCTGCGTCGCGACCGGGTTCGTTCTGCAGGTTGTCGAGCCCCATCTCGTCGGCCCCGCGGGTGAAGTGCCGGCCGTCTTCTACTCCGCCAAGACCCGAAAGGTCGAAGTCCTGTGCGGACAGGGCACAGCGCCCGCTGGCGCAACGATCGCGCATTACCGCGGCGAGGGCCTCACGCTCATTCCGGGTAATGGCCTGCTGTCCACGGTCATTCCTGGCGCGTTCGACGCTTGGATGCTGTTGTTGCGCGACCACGGCAGCATGCGCCTGCGTGACATTCTCGAACCTGCCATCCACTACGCCGAGAACGGCCACCCTCTATTACCCCGCGTCTCGGATTCGATCAGGGACCTGAAACTCTTCTTCGAGACAGAGTGGCCGAGTTCGGCCGCCATCTATCTGCCCGGCGGAGAGGTTCCCAAACCCCGCAAGCTCTTTCGCAACGAGGCGTTGGCGGCGACGTGGAAGCGTATCCTGCGAGAAGCCGAAGCACCGGGACGCAACCGCGAGGCCGAGATCGAAGCCGCGCGGGCCGCCTTCTATAAGGGATTTGTGGCTGAGGCGATCGACCGGTTTTCGCGCAATCAAGCCGTGATGGACCAAAGCGGAGAGCGCCATCGCGGCGTGATCACCGGCGACGATATGGCCTCCTGGCAAGCCAGCTATGAGGCGCCACAGACCTATGACTACCATAATTACCGCGTGAACAAGACCCGGGCCTGGGGACAGGGACCGGTCTTCCTGCAGACCCTCGCCCTCCTGAAGGGCTTCGATATTGCCGCGATGGGGCCAACAAGCGCGCCCTTCGTCCACACCGTGATCGAGGCTCTCAAACTCGCCTTCGCTGATCGCGAGGCCTATTACGGCGACCCTGATTTCGTCGACGTGCCCATCGACACCTTGTTGTCGGAAGCGTATGCGGTCGAGCGCCGCAAACTCATCGGCGAGAAGGCCTCGCTCGCGATGCGTCCCGGCCGTGTCGCCGGCTTCGAGGACCAGGTCGACCGCGCGCTTTCTGCTTTGCGCGCGTTGTCGACGACAGACCGCACGGTCACCGGCAGCGAGCCGACAATGGCCTCGATGCGATCGGCCCGCAGGGGCGACACCGTTCACGTGGATGTCGTGGACCGGCACGGCAACATGATTGCCGCCATGCCGTCCGGCGGGTGGCTGCAATCGTCGCCGGTCATTCCGGAGCTCGGCTTCATGCTGAATTCCCGCGCGCAGATGTTCTGGCTCGAGGAAGGACTGCCTGCGTCACTGGAACCGGGCAAACGCCCGCGGACGACGCTCACCCCATCGCTCGCGGAGAAGGACGGCGAGCCCTACATGGTGTTTGGCACACCGGGCGGCGACCAGCAGGAACAGTGGCAGCTCTTCCTCTTTCTCCGCCACGTGCATCACGGACTCAATCTGCAGGAGGCCATCGATCTTCCCATGGCCCACACGGCGCATTTCCCCTCATCGTTCCATCCACGCGAGCAGAAGCCCGGGCATCTGGGAGCGGAGGCGAATTTCGGCCCTGACGTTCTCGACGACCTTCGCGCACGGGGCCACGACGTGGATGTTTTGCCGGAATGGACCGTCGGCCGACTCGTTGCAGCCAGTCGCGATCCGGACGGCGTGCTGCACGGCGCGGCAACCCCACGCCTCATGCAGGCCTACGCCATCGGGCGCTGAACTGCGACCGACAAACTATTTCGGGAACAGGAAGGTGATGCCGGCCCGCAAGCCAAGACCCTTCGGTCCGGATTCCGGCGACAGCGCATAATAGCGCGCACCTGCAAAAAGACTGATCGGCTGATCGCCGACCTTGATGAGCTTTGCCACCATGGCATTGATGGGAACGGTCAGCTTGTCGTTCGCCCAATCATAGGTCGACTCGGTGTTGAGCGTGAAAGTCCAGGCATCGGCCGTCGTGTAGGAGATGAACGGCTGCAGGAATGTCGCGTTGACGGGGCCGGCCCCGCTGCGTGTCGCACCGCCGACGGACCAGATGTGGTTGGCAAGGGCGCCGATTGTCCATCCGCCGCTCTGTTTGAGGACGACTGCTGTCGGGCCCAAACCCCACCGGTTGCCGCCAAGAAGATTCTCGGTTGCGGTCGGAAGACGCCCGACCGGTCCGACGCCCCAGATAATTCCGCTCTCGCCGGGCGCGGCCGGCGAGACGAACAGGCTCTGAGTCGTATCGCCCAAACCGAATTGTCGGCCGGACCGGGGGGCAATATCCCACTGCGATATCACGGGAAGAATCGTTCGTGAGATGATGTTCCACTCGGTGGTGATCGAAAACGGGATGACGGGTTGGATGTTGAGCGTGGTGCGGCCACCGTCGCTTCCCGGACCGATCCTGCCATCATAGTTGAACTGGAATGGCACCGAGACCAGACTGGCCACCGGGTTGGTCAGTTTCTTCGCGAGATCCGCGTCCTGCGCGCACGCGTCGGTCGCGAAAAGGACAGCAAGGGCGAATGCTGTTACTTGGCTCGTGGCGATCTTTCTCACGTTGTATGTCTCCCCCCGCGCGCAGAGAAAAGCACACCCGACGGCCGCTGACTACGGCGTCCGGCCCGCACTCATTTGAAACCCATTGCCACCAGCATTGCTGCGCGATCGCCCCTGATACACTTCTTTGCCGACGCGCGGCTCCTTTCGCTTCCATCTGCGTTGACGTTTCATGAGACGAAGCACGAAGCAGAACTCGGCGCAGCAGGAAGCGTCCGCCAGATGGCACGGCGGGACGATGTCGGCCATCATCATTGCTGCGGGCCTCATGGGTTTCGCGGGCATGTCCTTCGCAGAACCTTATCCTCCACTGCCCCCCGCTCGGCCTGTTGAGGTGCCGCCTGCTCCAGCCGTTGCACCCAGTCCCGCCCCGCCGGCGAAAGCGCCGGAGGTTGCAGAGCCGCAAAAGCCTGTCGCGACGAATGAGTGTCTGTTGCGTTTGAAGGCTGCTGGGTTCGATGTCGAGACGGCCGAAACGCCCGCCTCCAAGAATGACAATTGCCGGATCGATCAACCGATCCGTATCCGGGCGATCCCCGTGCCGGGCCGCGGCGAGAAGGCGCTTCGTCTTCCGGCGGAACCCATCTTGTCGTGCCCGTTCGGCGAGACGTTTGGAAACTGGCTGGGGACTCTGGTTGCTCCGACCGTGCTCGGCTCGCTCAAGAGCGACCTCGTTGCCGTTCAGACCGGACCGGGATTTGAGTGTCGGAACCGCAACCGTCTCCCATCGGGAAAGCTGTCAGCGCACGCTGAAGGTCTGGCCATTGATATCGCGAGCCTCGAACTCGCAGACGGCAGCAAGATGCCGGTCAAGCCAAACGGGCATGGGCAGCAGCAGGCAGCCCTCGATGCGGTGCGGCGGGCAGCCTGCGGGTGGTTCACGACGGTGCTTGGTCCGGGATCTGACGCGTCACATGCGGACCATCTTCACGTCGATACGATGATGCACGGATCGAGCGACCGCTATCGGATCTGTCAGTAAGTCTCTATCCTCGGGCTCACGTCGCGGATCGGGTCAGTCGGCTATTTGCCCGCTGCCTTCTTGAGCGCGTCGTTGATCCTGTCCTGCCAGCCCGGGCCACCCTCCTGGAAGAAGTCGAGCACTTCACGGTCGATCCGGAGCGAGACCATCTCGCGGGTGCCAGGAATAACGGCAGCTTTCGGCGGCAACTCCACCGGCTTGGTCGTTGCTTTCTTGAAGGCTGCTTCCGCTGCCTGACGCGGGTCGGTGGACCGGCGCGTGCCAATCGGCGGTTTGGACATCCAATGTCTCCCGAGAGAAGCGTTTCTGACGTCGCCTGCCGTCTCTCGGTCGTCCCTGCGCGCGAAAGATGCGGGCTGGCAACGAGAGCAGGACGACTGGACGGGTGCACGGGGGTATCAGCGGTGGCGAGACAACCATGCACCGCGACGATACCAACTCATGCAGCGCTCACAAGCGGCAAGCGCATGAATCATCACGTTTAGCTGTGTGTGCTCGGTGGATTGGAGGCAAAACGGCCCGCTATCGGGCTCACTTGTGATCGTGGCAGACTGTCTCACTGTCCGTGAGCTGTCGCGGAGAGGTCTTACGGGCCGCCACGGCCCACGCGATCCGGTCCCCAAAAGAACGTTCGCACGTCCCTTAGACGGTGGCCGCGGCAAGCGCCCAGGCAAAGATGCCGATTCCTGCCACTAGCCCGACCCAACGCATCACATGCGCAAGAGCATCCGTAGCGGGATCAAATTCGGAAACTGTCAGGCTTTGATCGAATTCGTTCATAACGAAAGACCTATAGTTGTTTCGATTATATGACATCAACCTTTATTCGTTATTTTAGTTCCCTCTCTCATCAGGAAAGCCTGGGTCGAAGGCGCCCTGAAAGCACAGCTTGCGGGAGCCCCCCTATTGCAGCTCCACGAACCGGCCGATTGCCCCTTTGCGCAGGGCCGATACCACGTTGTTTCGCCCGCGTTGCTTGGCCTTGTACAACGCCTCATCGGCCATCGCAGTCAGCTCCTCCGTGGTTGATGATGTCTCGGGGATCGAAGCCACGCCGAGTGACGCACTCACGGCCACACCCTCGCTCGGGGACAGTTCAGCAATCCGGATCCGAACCGTTTCCGCCTTGGCCAATGCAGTCTCAAGGTCGCTGTCCGGGAGGAGGATGATCAATTCCTCTCCTCCGTAGCGACACGCAATGTCGCTCTTGCGGAGCGAGGCCATGATCACCCCCGCCACGTCGCGCAGCACAGTGTCGCCGGCCGCGTGACCGTGGGTGTCGTTGAGCTTCTTGAAATGGTCGAGGTCGATCATGATGGCCGAGAGGGGCGACTGACGCCGCTCGGCCTGCACGGCAAAGCTTTCCAGCACCTCCTCCATGAAACGCCGATTGTAGAGCCCGGTCAGCGGATCGCGCAGGGCCTGGTTGCGCAGTCTTTCACGCAGCGCAATGCTCGACAGGGCAAGGGACATGCTGTCCGCAATGGCAATGGCGAGGGGGCGGATCGCGTCGAGGTCGGTGCCGGTCAGGTTGGGACTGAAGATCTGGAGCAGGCCATAAACCTCGCCGCGAGCCAGCATCGGAATCTCGAGCGCGCTCTGGTCACCCAGTGCATGGCCGCACCGTAATGCGCCTTCGTGGCCAAGATTGAGGTGTGGCTTGCCGCGTTTCAACGCCCAGCATTGGGACGGCGTGATCACCTTCGGGGCCGCAGGATCGGCCTCGCCGGGGCCCCATGCGGTTGAAAGATCGAGGCGGTCGCCGGAATTGTTGAAGATGTAGAGCGCTCCGCCAAAGTTGGGAAGAAGCCGCCGCACGGTCGCCCGAAGGACCGCATTGGCATCGTCGTAGCCGGTGGCACTCTGGAGCATATCGGTCATGGCGAACAGATGCTCGACCTGTTCTCGGCTGCCGACAGCCTGGGTAACCGCTACCGCGCGCGCGCGGGATTCACGGGCTGTGCCGCGAAATGCAAAGACCAAGGCCGCCAGAATGGTCCCGCCGCTCACGATCTGGAGAAGGAGCAGCAGTTTCTGCATCCCCGCCAGGTCCTCCTCGGCAGCGTTGGCGCTGTCGGTGCCAATCGTGAGGAAATCGACGATGTATTCGCGCAGCACATCCATCGTCACCTTGGTGCTGTCGAGACCGACACGCGGCCCTGTCACCTCGGCGCCACCCCTTTGCGCGCCGGCGACCATCGTGGCGATCTCGGCTCTCAGGTGCGCCACCAGGGCGGAGAAGGTGCGGGTGCCGGGAACAGCGCCGGGGGAACTCGCCACAAAACGATCAAGCGTCGCCAACGTCGCCTTCGCGCCGTCCAGTGTTTTCAGGCCATCGTTGTAGGGCTGGAGATAGTCCATGCGCGACGACAGCACAAAACCGCGCGCGCCCGTTTCGAGGTCCAGCAGGGCCAGCTGGAGGACGCGCACATCGCGGTTCTGAGCCCGAATGGCCGACAGGGCGCGCTGCGTCTCCGTGCTGAAGGTAAAGCCCACGATGGTTGCCCCGAGGGTCACCAGGATGATGCCCAGGACAATGGCCGGCAGCCTGGCCGACCGCGGCAGAATCCGACGGCGCAGAGAGCCCATCGCCTCACGACCAGTCCAGCCAGCTTTTCTCACATGGACATGCAAAGAGCGATCCTGACGCAATACTGGAGGAAATCAGTCCTTCTCCCGCCGGGTTTGCGACTGCCTTGAAGAGAGATAAATTTCTTATCGCGATTGGCGGACGAGGGACAGGAGAATGTGATTGTGCGTGTCCGCAGATCCATGACGGCCGTTGCGGAAAGCCGAGGCCCGAGGACAGGCGGCGAGACTCTGGCGGAAGGTTGCCGAACACAATGAAATGGTATTCTGTTATCATCGCGGTTAACCGATGAGGATTTCTGAGTATGGTCACGGTACTTGTCGTTGGTTTCGTGACAGCGCTCACTGCAGCGGCCGCCATCATGGCTGTGTCGCGGCGGAGTGAATCCGCGGCCGAAGCAGACGGCGTCGAGAGCGGCCTCTTCGCGGGAAAGATCCCCTACATCAGAAGCGGTTCCGGGCCCCGGCACGCGGTGATTCTCCTCGGCGGAACCGCCCTCATCAGGCGCATCGGTCAATCGCCAGACCGGGAGCGCTACGTCCGGCAGATCCGCCGCCTTCTGCCTCCGGATTTCCGCATGACGCTGGTCGGCTATGAGGACGTTCCACCGACCGCCTACACCCTCGATACGATCGCGCAGGATGCAGCGGCACTGATCGGTTCTGAAATCGGACGCGCGGACGTCGTGATGGGACTCTCATTCGGGGGGTTTGTTGCCCAACACCTTGCCGCCAACCACCCCGAGAGGCTTGATCGCCTCGTCCTTCTGGTCAGCGGCCACCGTTTCTCGTGGCACGGCTGGGAGGCCATGCAGCGGCAGTTCGCGGCGCTTGATCGGGGAGATCTTCGTTCGCTGATGGCAGGCAATGTTCTGCTGTTCCGGCGACCGTGGTTCGATTGGCTGGCGCGGGCCCGGCTCTGGACGGAGGGTGCGCGGCTATCAGCGCAGTGCAAAGATCCGACCATCATCCGGCAGGCTTACGGCAGCCTCTTCTCAGAGGATTTTCTGCGTCACCCGGAGATTGCCAGGCACATTCTTGCGCCGACACTCGTCATCGGCGGCACCGCCGACCAGTTCTTCGGCGCACATGTGTTCGAAGAAACCGCGAAGTTGATTCCGGGTGCGCGGCTCGCGCTCTTCGAGGGCGAGACTCACATGCTGCCGATCGAACGGAGCGCAGATGTCGCCAAGGCAATCGAAGATTTCCTGTCACCACAGGAAGGAAAGGCACATGTCCCACTCGAAGCTTGCTGATCGACCGAGCAGAGCGCGAAAGATGGCAGCATCGAGAAGGCGTCCCGGCAGCAACCTGGAGTTCCGCGTCAGGCCCAAAGCCTGTACGGCCGGCATCAGGGGAATCGCAACGGGCGGATTGTTGGTAGCGGAGGAGGGATTTGAACCCCCGACACAAGGATTATGATTCCTCTGCTCTGACCAGCTGAGCTACTCCGCCCCAGGAACGGGTCACCCCGCGTCAGAGGCGCGATATAGGGAAAGTTCTGCATCCCTGTCAAGAATGCGCCGACAGGTTTTCTGCCCTGAGGCGTGGGTGAAACCGTCAGCGGTTGGCGGTGCCGTGTCCAGCCCGCCAGACGCCGTGCGGGCGCGAGGCCCGGGCGGCGTACCGGAGCGCTGCGTCAGCCCTTGGTTTTGGTGCGCCAGAGCTGAAATCCCTCGGTGGCGATGGCTTCTTCGATCGCCCGCCGGGGAAAGCGATGGGGTGGGGCTGCGCGGGCATGCAGGCTGCCCGTCAGCCCCCAGGGACCGAACTTCGCCGGCAGGCGACTTCCTGTCTCATCGCCGGCGAAGGCATGGAGATCGTCCTTCGACTGAGAGATGAACATGAAGATCTGCATGGGATGTCCCTTCCTGATGGATCGCGGCCGCCGGAGTCCGGTTTGGGCTCAACAGACGGGGGTCAGTTCCACGGTATCCGCCTGCAGACCAAACCGATCTGCCAGATGCCACTGAAGCTCCCGGGCAGAATGATAGAGGTAGGTGCAGTCGAGAAGATGGCTGATATCCCGCTTGGGGCCGAAATCCTGAGTCCAGATGCCGGCCAGCGTAAATCCAGTCGCCCAGGAGTTGCTCCCGGCGCGCGGTGTGAAATGAAATTGCATCGTCATAGGCTTTTCTAAAGGGGCGCTGCCGCGGAGGGCGCTGCGCCGAATGATTGAAAACTGAAAGCCGGATCGGCGGGTCGCCGACTCGCGCGGTTTTCAGGAAAGACATGGGTGCGTCAGTCGCTTCGGGTTGTCACATCGGTCGACGTCAATCCGATGACATCGTGGCCGTCCAGAAGCGCTTGATGAAAAATCGACCGGGTCGCACAATTCTTTATTCTTGATTGAATATCGAACCAACGGGCGATTATCGAAAAGACCTTGGTTTGAGAACCCGGTCGTATTTGATGAATGTCATATACACTGGCCCGCGGAGATTTTCAAGGTCCGTGAATGGGGCCGCGTCAAAGGTCGTTCGGCGCCGCTCCAGGTCTTGCGAGGTCAGTTTGTCTTGCGAAGTCTCATGAGCTTGAAGAAACCGGCCGGGAACAACGATTGCAGGGCGACGACTTCCATGATTCCGGTGCTGCGCGCCCAGGCTTCGACCCGTGAGGCTTTGAAGGCGGAGCTCCAGCCGATGGCCTTTACCAGCGGCGCCGCCAGCTCTTCGAGCGCCGCGACCGGGCCTGCCGGCTGCCCGAAATGGTTCGCCAGAACGATCTCTCCGCCCGGCTTCAGAACGCGGGCAAATTCCGACAACGCCGTTTCCGGCTCCGGAACCAGCGTGATGATGAACTGCGCTGTGACTGCATCGAAGGACTCGTCGGGAAAACTCAGCCGCGTGACATCCATGACCTGGAGGGACTTCACGTGAGAAAGGCCCCGGGAATCGACCTTGGCCTGGGCGCGGCGGAGCATGTCCTCAGACAGGTCGACACCGAAAACCTCGGCGTGGCTCGGATAATAGCCCAGCGACAGGCCCGTGCCCACACCGGCCTCGAGCACCCGAGGGCCGCAGGCGACGGCGGCGTCGACGGCCGCACGCGCCGCCGGCTCGGTCAGCTTGTCGTAGACGACATCATAAATTGGAGCCCATCGCGCGTAGGCTTTGCGCATGAGGGCTGTGGTCTGTCCATCCGTCATGGAGCGTTCCTAGGCATGATCCGGCCTCGCAATACCGGTTGGCCGGCCCGCGCGCCAAAACAAATCGCGCGATTTGGATAACATTCGAACAACAAAGTCTGGAAACCGTCAAAAAAGGTCAGGCTGCGGCCGGTGCGGCCTCGGCCATCGCGCGGGCGATCGTCCCCCCCCCGAGAACCCGTGCCCGCGGATCATCGCTCTCATAGATGACACAGGCTTGACCGGGCGAGACGCCGTCCTCGGACAAGGCCAGTTCGACCAAGAGGCCGGTCGCATCCTGCCGCAACGTCGCCGGACGCGGCTCGCGGGTGGAGCGAACACGCACCGCTACCTCCATTCCCGTCTCGGACACGGCCTCAAGCGGAATGTCGCCGAGCCAGTTCACATCCGTCATTCTGATCAGCCGGGTCGCCAGCGCCTCGCGGGGGCCAACCACCACCCGCGCAGCCTTGGCATCGAGCCTGATCACGTAGAGCGGTTCGCCGGCCGAAACGCCGAGGCCTTTGCGCTGGCCGATCGTGTAGTGGATAATTCCCGTATGACGGCCCAGCACGCGGCCGTCGAGATGAACGATCTCGCCCCCGTGCACGGCACCGGGCTTCAACCGCTCGATGACATCGCTGTAGCGACCCTGGGTGACAAAGCAGATGTCCTGGCTGTCGGCCTTCTCGGCCACGGTCAGGCCGAACTCACGGGCGAGCGCCCGCGTGTCGTCCTTGGGCAATTCGCCCAACGGGAATCGCAGAAGATTCAGCTGCTCCGGGGTCGTGGCATATAGAAAATAGCTCTGGTCGCGATCAGGATCGGCCGCCCGATGCAAGGCGCGGCGCCCGTCGGGCAACCCTCGGCTCGCCACATAATGGCCCGTGGCCAGGATATCGGCGCCCAGATCGCGTGCGGTATCGAGAAGATCCCGGAACTTGATCGAGCGATTGCACTCCACGCACGGAATCGGTGTCTCGCCATCGAGATAGCTCTGGGTGAAACGATCGATGACTTCCGCGCGGAATCGCGCCTCATAGTCGAGGACATAATGGGGAATGCCGATGGCCTCCGCCACCCGCCTCGCATCGTGGATATCCTGCCCGGCGCAGCAGGCGCCTTTGCGATGCACGGCAGCACCATGGTCGTAGAGCTGCAGGGTAATGCCCAGCACGTCATAGCCCTCCCGCTTGAGGAGAGCGGCGACGACGGAGGAATCGACGCCACCGGACATGGCGACGACCACCCGTGTGTCCGCGGGCGCGCGAGGAAGACCAAGAGAATTGAGCATCACACCATCCAGAGGCGCCGTTCAAGGCGGCGCACGGGAAGCAGCAAAGAGCCGTCTATACCCTTTGACGCGGGAAAATTCCAGAGCCTGAAACAACGCAAAGCAACACCGCCTTAACCAATATGGCGAAATCGGGGCGGGCTGGTAATTTCAGCTTTGCGCTTAGGAAAACATTAAGCCGGGCCATGTAATTTGAGGTTCTACGAGGTCGTTGAATTTTTGTGTGAGCGTATCATGACCGAACCCCACCGCCCGAGGGTCAAGTATGTCATTGGGCCCGACGGCAGTCCCTTAACGATTGCTGACCTACCGCCTTCCAGTACTCGCCGCTGGGTCATCCGTCGCAAGGCCGAAGTGGTCGCCGCTGTCCGCGGCGGGCTCCTTAGCCTGGAGGAGGCCTGTCATCGCTACACGTTGACGACAGAGGAATTCTTGAGCTGGCAGCTCTCCATAGACCAGCACGGTCTTGCAGGTCTGCGCACCACGCGGATCCAACAATACCGCCAGTAACCGGCGTTCTCAAACGTCTCGGCGCAAAAGCATCGCTCGCATCGAGCGGTGCTTTTCTGCTTTTAAAAGCTCACGTCTTACGCGCGGGTTCCTGCCGTTAAGCTATTCCTAACTATGTCCAGGCCTAATCGTGACATCGCCGCCTTTCATGTAGGGTCGTCCATTGTCTCACGTCATCGATACAGCGTCTCAGACTTCGCTCTCCGACCGCACGACGAGCGGCAGAGGCATCCGGCTCGTCGGGCAGACCGTGGCCGATGTGGAGCGACACCTGATCCTCGACACGCTCGATTTCTTCAAGGGCAACAGGACACATGCGGCCAGGATCCTCGGAATTTCCATCCGCACCCTTCGCAACAAGCTGAACGAATACGACGAGGACGGTTTCCAAGTGCCCGGACCCGGTCAAAGCCGCGATCTGTCGATGGCCTAGAGCTTGCGGAGCCAGAGGCTCGTCTCGAGGGCGCCTGCCTTCAGCGCAATCTCCGCCAGCACCGCGGGTGCGCCGACGCCCAGCATGTGGCGGGCGACAAAATAGCTCGCGAAGACTAGCTCGTACGCTCCGCCCTGAAGCAAAGCGCCGACCATCATCTGCTCATTGTAGGCGCGCCAGGTCCACGCCTCGGGATAGGCGAACGGCAAGGTGATGTCGTGGACATGGACGAGAGCACCGGAGGGCAGGCGCGGAAGCACGTCGAGGAAAAGCCGGTCCACATCGGTGCCAGGCATGGCGATATGGCTCGAATCGATAAACAGGACGTCGCCGCCTTCCATCGACTCAACGATGGCCGGGTCCGCATCCTGCAGCAACACCGGCACGTGGCGTACCGCCAACCGGGCGAGTGCCGCCCGTGGGGCGGGATCGATGCAGGTGATGGTCGTCGGCAGCCCCCCGTCGGCCACCGCCTGAGCGAGAAACCGCGTCGAATGCCCCGACCCGATCTCCACGATCCGGCGAGGCTTGTGGGTCCTCACCATTGCGTAGGCGGCCGCCGCATCGAGGCGTGGAAACCAGTCCTGGTCAAAGCGCGCCGGCCCGCCGCCGGCGGCAATCGCCCTCAGGTCATCCGATAGGGTGGCGATATGGGACAAGGTCGCGGCAAAGCGAGGGCGTGCGGACTCGAAGAGAGGCGCCAGGCCCGGGTAATCAAGAGGCGTGACGCTCGCTGCGTAGCGATACGGAATGAAAAAGCCGCGCGAACGTCCCCCGGCAATCGTTGATAGTCCGAACCCCAGACGGCGCCAGAAAGCGGTCACGACGACGGTCAGACGCGCGGTGACGGCGGCAGCGGGCCGTCGCCGGGCGAGACCCGACCCCGCCAGGCCTGAGCCAGGCGCGCGCGTTCGAACAGTACGACAACAATCAGCGACAGCGCGAAGGGGATCAGCAGATAGAACAGCCGGAAGACGATCAAAGCTGCGAGGACGTCGGCCTTCGGAATGTCAGGCATGGCGGTGAGGAAGACGAGCTCGAACACCCCGAGCCCGCCGGGCGCGTGGCTGACGAGCGCTGCCGAGAAGGACGCCAGGAAGACCGCCAGCACCACCACGAAGCTGGGCTCCAGATGGGCGGGAAGGACGAAGTAGATGATCCCGGCCGCCCCGAGCAATTCCAGGGGCGCGGCCAGAAGCTGGCGGATCATGATGGCGGGACGCGGGTATTGGAGCTTTGCCTTGCGGATCGTCATCGGCGGAAGGTGAAGGATGGAGCCGATCACGTAGAGCGCAACGAATCCCAGCAGGAGAATCCCCACCACCCGCGCGGTGCCCGGATTGGTCAGGGCGACAGGGAGAAGGTCCTCAAGCCGGTGCAGCAGGCTCGGATCGACCGTGAGGACGATGCCACCAAGCAGGATCGTGCCAAGACCGAAGGTGAATGAGCACAAAGCCACCAGCACGGCGATCTGCGGCGCGCTCAAGCCCTTGGAAGTATAGGCCCTGTAGCGCACGACGGCGCCCGAGAAAACGGAGGCGCCGATATTATGCGAAAGCGCATAGGTCGTGAACGACGTGACGGAGACGAACAGCCAGGAAATGTGGCGGACGCCGAGATGAAGCAAGGCGATCCGGTCGTACCAGGCGAGCGCCAGGTAGGCCACGAGCGTGGAGAGACCGGCCAGAGCATAACGCCGACCGGGAACAGCCGTGAGGCTCTCCCATACGTCATCCAGTGAAAGGCCACGAAGTTCGCGATACAGAAGCCAACAGGAGACGACGACAGCGACAAGCCCGATCAGGGGCCAGATAAACTCACGCACATTTTTCATCGACGCCGTCGGTCTCCCTTGCGGTCGCTCTTGTGTGCCTAGAATTCACCTGCTCTGCAAGGGGCAACCACCGGCCCGGGCGGGGTAGCCCTCGCCCGCCCGTGCTCACAGCCGCGCCCTTCGCGCGAAGCGCAACCGGAACCGGGCGGGGCCACCAGAAAAGCGCGCAGCCGCGCTACAGGCCCTTCGCTTTCAGCCAATTCCGGAGGAAGGAAATTTCCTTCTCCTGCGCAGCGACAATTTCACGGGCCAGCTTCTTCAGCGCTGGATCCTTACCGTGCTCCAGTTCGATCCTGGCCATGTCGACGGCGCCCTGGTGGTGAGGGATCATGCCGCGGGCGAAGTCCACATCCGCATCGCCGCTAAACGGAATCGCCATCCCGGCATGCATGCGTGCATTGGCCGCCTGAAAGGCGGTGGTCGAGGGGCTATCGGCAGCCGCAGGGGCGGCCCCATGGCCCGCATGCGGGTTGGGCTGCTGGGCCAGCGCCGGGGCCGGGGCCGACAGGCACAGAAAGCCCAATCCGCAGATAAGTGTCAGACGGTTCATTCGTTGTCTCCTTTTCGCCTGGGCGGGCACCGGGTGGAGCCTCACGATCCCTGTGGCCGATTGCACTTCCGTTTTCGCCATGAGACATCCTTGTGTCACGTTCGCAACGTCCCGGAGAACCACCTATGACGTCGCCGGCACCGATCACGCTGAACCTCGACGGCTATACGGATATTCCGGCCGGCAAGGTGGCGTCCATCGTCACTTATCTGGAAATGCATGAACCGCCGGCAACGCCCGCAGGGTCAGATCTGCGCGGCTACGCGCTTGATCGCCTGACGACCGATCTTGCCCGCTATCGCGCGCTGTTTTCGCAGATTGGCGATCCCTGGCTCTGGTTCGGTCATGCGGTGCTGGACGATTCCGAGATCGCTGGCCTGCTGCTTCACCCGGACGTGGAGGCCTCAGTCCTCGCACAGGACGGGCTCGATCTCGGACTGCTCGTGCTCGATTTTCGCGCCGGCGAGGACGCGGAGCTGATGTATTTCGGGCTGGTGCCGGGGATGACCGGCAGGGGCGTCGGGCGCTTCCTGATGGATGAGGCGATCCGCCGGGCCTTTTCGCGCCCGGTGACGCGATTCTTTGTCCATACCTGCTCGCTCGACCACCCGGACGCCGTGAGCTTCTACGTGCGGTCCGGATTCACGCCCTACAAGCGGGCGGTCGAAGTCGCGGACGATCCGCGATTGCGGGGATTTCTGCCGCTCACCTGCGCGCCGCAGGTGCCGATCATCCACCCGGAAACTGACAGCCGGTGACGCACGGACGCGCCCGTCTTGGCGCATCCGTGACCGATGGGTGACCGAGAAAATCGAACGAGCGTTAGGCTGACGCCCGCATGGCGCGTCGTTGCGCATACTGGCTGACGACCGCCTGCTCTCTGACGGCATCGAGACCACGTTCGCGGTCGTCGAGGCTCTCGGCCTTCTTCAACTCCTCGAAGGCCTCGCCAAGTTCGGCCTTGGCGTCGTCGAGCTGGGCATGAAGATTGGCGCCGGATTGACGGAGATTGTCCCGGCGCTGGGCGGCGGCGCGGGCATAGGTGGGGTATGCGAAGTGGTTCGGGTCGGAGATCCCCGTCTTCTGTTCCTCCACGGCGATTTCCCGATCGAGGTCAGCCGCCATGCGGTCGAACTCGGCGATCATCATGTCGATCTGGGCGACCCGCCGACGTTTCTCGTCGACCTGAAAGCGCTTGAGGCGGATGAGCGTGTCCCGCGACTTCATCTTGATTGAACTCCACACGTCGCTGTTTCATGTGCCCGGCTGATCGCTCAGTTATCCGCCGGCCATGCCCTACCATCCGGCATGGAGGTTGACCGTTCCTTACCGAAGCGGAGGAAAGCGACGGCCCCTGCCCGCAGCGCCGCAGGAAGGCCCCGATCAGCCCGCAGATCGTCGCCCACCATCAACCTTTCATTTACCCATTTCGTTAAGAGTGGATCGCGAACAGGACGCGCCCTCGGGACCGCGCCCTGGGCGGGGCTTCATGGCTGCGCCAATCGGGTTTTCGGAAGGTGCGACAGGCTGAACGATGGCAAAGTTCCAACCCCGTGACGGACAGGGCGACAGACGGATCGGCACGGCCGGGTCGTTAATCGCTTGCATGTGCGAATCAGGGTTTGTTAACCATTCCGTATTAGCGTTGCGAATCAGTTCAAAGGGCATTTGCGACACGCCCTGTCGCGAATGGGCAGCATTCAGCTGTTCGGTAGCCCAAGGGCAAGGGCTGGGGATTTAACATGCGCGTACTTCTGATCGAAGACGACAGCGCAACTGCGCAAAGCATCGAGCTGATGCTCAAATCCGAGAATTTCAACGTCTATGCGACGGATCTCGGAGAAGAGGGCATCGACCTCGGCAAGCTCTACGATTACGACATCATCCTTCTCGACCTGAATCTTCCCGACATGTCGGGATATGAGGTTCTGCGCACGCTGCGGGTCGCGAAGGTCAAGACGCCGATCCTGATCCTCTCCGGCATGGCGGGCATCGAGGACAAGGTGAAGGGACTGGGCTTCGGGGCCGATGACTACCTCACCAAGCCCTTCCACAAGGACGAGCTCGTCGCCCGCATCCACGCCATCGTCCGGCGCTCGAAGGGCCACGCGCAGTCGGTCATCACCACCGCCGATCTGGTGGTCAACCTCGACACCAAGACAGTCGAGGTCGGAGCCGCCCGGGTCCACCTGACCGGCAAGGAATACCAGATGCTGGAGCTGCTCTCGCTCCGCAAGGGCACGACCCTGACGAAGGAGATGTTCCTCAACCATCTCTATGGCGGCATGGACGAACCCGAGTTGAAGATCATTGACGTCTTCATCTGCAAGCTGCGCAAGAAGCTCGCCAATGCCTCCCAGGGCAAGAACTACATCGAGACGGTCTGGGGGCGCGGTTACGTCCTGCGCGAGCCGACCGAGGCCGAACAGCGCATGGCGGTCTAGGCCCCTTGCAAACCGCCTGTGAAAATGCCCGGCTCGATGCCGGGCTTTTTATTGGGTGGAAGCGGAGATCCCGATGCGATCGATCCTGGATTCCTGGCAGTTCTGGGCCCTCCTGTCGGCGGGCTTCGCTGCCCTTACGGCAATTTTCGCCAAAGTCGGCGTGGAGGCTATCGGCTCCGATTTCGCCACCCTGATCCGTACCCTGGTCATTCTGGTCGTGGTGGCGGCCCTTCTCGTCGCCACGGGACAATGGCAGCGCCTGGATTCCGTATCCGGCCGGACCTACGGTTTCCTGATCCTGTCGGGCATGGCCACCGGCGCGTCATGGCTCTGCTATTTCCGCGCCCTCAAGATCGGAGACGCGGCGCGGGTCGCCCCTCTCGACAAGCTCAGCGTCGTCCTGGTCGCGGTGTTCGGCGTGCTGTTTCTCGGCGAGCGCCTGTCTGGCCTCAACTGGGCCGGCGTCGCCCTGCTGGCGGCCGGCGCCGTCCTCGTGGCCGTGCGGAACTGACCGGCGTCAGGTGGAGGCCCGGATCGTCACCTCGTCACCGTCGATGCTGAAGGCGATCGTCATGCCGGCAGCACGGGCCACTTCGCCCGCGTAATAGACCTGGATGCCGTGGGCATCGACCGTGCCGCTCTCGGAATGTCCGGCCAGCAGCTCTTCCGCATGCGCCGGGATGCGCGCATTGAGGCCCTTGGACCGGATCACGAATTCGCATTTCTCCGCATCGCCCGACACGTTGGCCGAGATCGAGCCGCCCCGCGGGATGGCCGTGATGGCGATCATGATGAGGTTGAGCAGGAGCTTGACCCGGTTTTTCGGGAACAGCAGGCGCGGCGCCGACCACGCAAACGAGACCTTGTCGTCCTGGAACATGCCACGCGCGACTTGTTCGGCGTCACCAAGGTCGATCGAGGCGCCGGCCGAGCCGGCAGCGCCGAAGGCAAGTCTGGCAAATTGCAGACGGGCGGACGCCTGGCGGGCGCTCTTGCCGATCAGCTCGAGGGCAAATTCCCGCATCGACAGGTCGGTGTCGTCTTCGAGAACCTCCAGCCCGTTCACGATGGCGCCGACGGGCGAGATCACATCGTGGCAGACCCGTGAGCACAAGAGAGCAGCGAGATCGAGCGATTCAAGCGAAATGGTTGCCATAGGGGCTCCAGAAAGACCGTGATTCGCCTGAAACGCCACCGATCGAAAGCTCGAACAGCCGCAATCCAGCCGACAGAAAAAGAGGACGCGAACCCGGATACCCGCCCAAGGGTTTTTTGAAAAGCGGGTAAAAGGATCGACAGGTGGTCCGCGAACGGGCACAAAGTCATCATGCGACTTGACGACCGAGATGCCAATTCCATCGCCCTGACGCTGGCGGAGATCGCCATCGCGGCCGGTCGCGTCCTGCGCCGGATGGAATGCGCATTTATCGAAAAGCGTGTCAAGGAAGACGGCTCGCCTACCACCCTGGCGGATCTTGCGGCCGAGGAATTGATCATCCGCCGGCTGAATGAGGTCTGGCCAGGCGTTCCGGTCGTCGCCGAGGAGACGGCAAGCGACGCATTGCCCGGAACTTACTTCTTCCTCGTCGATCCCCTCGACGGAACCGGGGACTTTATCTACGGAACGGGCGAGTACAGCGTGAATATCGCGCTGGTTCACGGGTCGCGACCGGTGGCCGCCGTCGTGTCTGCCCCCGCCATGGGACGGATCTGGATTGCCGGCGATGCGGCGCAGACCGCCATCATCCCGCCCGAGGATGAGCCGGCTGAGCTTCTCTGGGAGGCCGTGCGCGCCAGACCGGCGCCGAAGGACGATCTGATCGCTCTGGTCAGCCGCCGCCACGGCGACCACGCCACCGAATCCTGCCTCTCTACCCTGTCGATCGGCACGAGGCGGATGACCTCTTCGGCCCTGAAATTCTGCCTCATCGCCTCCGGCGAGGCCGACGTCTATGTCCGCTGCGGCCCGACCATGGAATGGGACACCGCGGCTGGCGACCATCTGCTCAAGAAGGCTGGCGGGCTCGTTATCGGCCCCGGCGGACATCCCCTCACCTACGGTCACGCGGATCGCCGTTATCTCAACGGGCCTTTTGCGGCCCTGGGCGATGCCGCGCTCGCCCCACGCCTGTCACTGCCCGTCGCCTGCCCATCGCAGAGCGTGCCCTAGAGGCAGGCCTTCGTTCGCGTAGACGAAATGTTAGGGTTGATGACCTTAAATCAGTCACACCAGCCCAGTCTTGCTGGGATTCCTCGGACGGATCTCGATCCCTATTGCCCGCATCCGTCCCGATTTCATGCGGAGCCGCCGAGACGGCGTCTTTCGCGGGGAGATTGCCTATGCGTTCGCGATCCAAGCTTCTTCTTGCGGCGACCGCTGCCATTCTGCTGGGAGCCCTTCCGTCCGGCGTGTCCGCCCAGTCGGCCCGGCCCGCCAAGGCCGCCTATGCCAGCCCCGGCGACCCGAATTCCTACCGCTCAGAAGATCTCGTTCAGTCCGGTCACCAATTTTTTGGTTCCGCCTCCCGCGGCCTCGCCCTGACTGTGCAGGAAGCGGTCCGGCGCTGGGGCGAACCCAACGGCTATATCCTCGGCCAGGAAGCCGCAGGCGCCTTCTTCGGCGGCCTTCGCTATGGCGAGGGAAAGCTCTTCACCCGCAACGCCGGCGAGCGCCCGATCTTCTGGCAGGGGCCATCGCTGGGCTTCGATGTGGGGGGCGAGGGCTCGCGGACGATGATGCTGGTCTACAATCTTCCCAGCACCAATGCGCTCTACAAGCGGTTTGTCGGGATCGATGGCTCGGCCTACCTGATCGGCGGCTTCGGGATGACGGCGGCCGCGGCGGACGAAATGGTCGTCGTGCCGATCAGGACCGGCGTGGGGGCGCGTCTTGGCGTCAATCTGGGATATCTCAAGTTCACGCCCGAACCGACCTGGAACCCCTTCTAGACCAAGCTGGAAAACGCGTCAGGATGCGCTAGAAAGAGCGTTCTCGCGCCCTGGTCGGCGAGCCATCCGGGTCTGCGACAGGGTCGCGTGAGTTGCTTTGTCCAGGCAAAACCTCGGAGTGTGCGTCCGCGTGGTCGAAATCGTCATGATGTTCGCGTCAGGGTTCCTTGCGGCAACCCTGATCGCCTTACTCATTATCCCGGCCATCAACCAGCGCGCTGAACGTCTGGCGCGGCGCCGGGCCGAAGCCCTCTTTCCCATGTCGATCGCCGAATTGACCGCGGAGAAAGACCACCTGCGCGCCGAATTCGCGGTGCGCCAGCGTCGGATCGAGCAGAAAGCCGAGGCCGCGGAGGCGGTCAAGTTCAACAGCATGGAAGAATTGGGCCGCCGAGCCATGGCGATCGAGAGCCTGGATTCTGCTCTGGCTGAGCGCAACGCGACGCTCCTGCGGACCGAGGCCGAGCTGGCAGACACCCGTACGGCCCTCTCGGCCTGTGAAGGATCCCTTTCGGAAACAAAAGCCGCGCTTGCGGATCGCCAGGACACGCTGTCGGCGTTGGAATCCACTCATTCGGGTGTGGTGGAGGAACTCGCCACCATGCGGCGCGACCGCGACCAGCTTCAGGCCTCGCTGGCGGTGACGGCCTCGGAGCTGACACGGACGTCGCATTCCCTGGCAGAGCGCGAAGAAGCCTACGCCCAGATCGACGCCGCTCTGACGGCGGCGCTGAGCGAGATCGATTCCCGCCGGATTGCGATCTCCGATCTCGAGACGCGCCTGATGACACAGAAAGCCCGCGGAGACGATTTCGAGCGGGCGCTCGGGGATCGACACAGCGAACTCTCCGACGAGCGCAAGCGTCTTGCCGGCCTGGCCAAGAACCTTACGGCCGAGCAGGAACGCGGCCTCATTCTCGAGCAGCATATCCGTGAACTGGAGGCGGATCGCGACGCCAAAGCCCTGGAGACGTCGGGACTGCTTGCCTCGATTGAAGCAAATGAGGCCCGCTTGTCCGAGCACGTGTCTGGATCCGTTGCAGTCGCCCCCGCCGAAAATGAGGAACTCCGGCTGCGTATCAAGGATCTGGCCAACAAGATCATGTCGACTGCGAAGGCCGAACCGGCAGGCGCGGTGGCTCCGCCTCCCGAGACGCCGCAGAAATCAAGCCGCAAGAACACCGGCAAAAGGCGCCGCTAGGACTGCCCTTTCGGCCCTTGGATCTATTTGGGATCAAGCGCTGGATTCGGCGGAATCACAGGCGTCGTCCCGGGATTGGGGACGGGTGCCGGGACCGACATCTCGGGCGTGGCATCGCCGGGCGGCTTGATGACCCCATCGCTCTTGCGAAGCTTGTCGCTCAATGTGGAACCCGTGTCGCTCGGCTCGACCTTCTCGGCTGGCACGTCCTTCGGGGCTGGCATATTGGGCGCCTGCTGCGGGAGCGTCGGGACCTGGGCAAATCCGGCGGTCGTCGACACGGCAAGCAGAGTGAACGCGAAGACCAGACGTTTCATGGGTCAGCTCCTTTGAAGGGCAACGGATCCCATACCGGACGGTTCCGGGTTTGCGCCCGGCCTCAGGCGCGAGCCATTTCCAGATAAAGCGCCTGAAGCTGCCGCGTCACCGGTCCCGGCGTGCCGTCGCCCACAGGCCTTCCATCGATCGAGACGACAGGCAGGACGAAATTCGAGGCGCTCGTTAGGAAGGCCTCTGCCGCCTCATAGGCCTCCGCGACGGTGAAGCGCCGCTCTTCAAGAGGGATTCCCGCCTCCTCAGACAGACGCAAAAGCGCCTTACGGGTGATGCCGGGCAGGATGGCATTCGACAGCGGACGAACCACGATGTTGCCTGACGGCGTGACGATGAAGGCGCTCGAAGACCCTCCCTCGGTCACATGGCCGTCCTCGACCATCCAGGCCTCCTGGGCGCCCGCTTCCTTTGCGGCCTGCTTGGCGAGCACCTGGGCCAGGAGCGACACCGACTTGATGTCGCGCCGCTTCCAGCGCTGGTCCGGCACGGTGACGACCGCGATTCCGCTCTCTGCCGCCGGAGATTTCACGATGGCCTTGACCTGGGTGAACATCAACACGGTGGGCGTGGCCTGCCCTGGGAAGACGAAATCCCGCTCGGCAACGCCACGGGTCACCTGAAGATAAAGAAAGCCCTCATCGACGCTGTTCCGGCGGACGAGTTCGGTCTCGAGCGCGGTCCACTGGTCGCGGCTATAGGGATTGGGGATCCGGATCTCTCCCATGGAGCGCTCGAACCGTTCCAGGTGGGCGTCGTTATCCACAACGCGTCCATCCAGGATTCCAACGCCCTCGTAGACGCCGTCCGAAAACAGGAAGCCGCGGTCCATCACGGAAACCTTGGCGTCGGCCTCCGGAAGGAACGCGCCATTCAAGAAAATCATGCGGGCCATGGACACCTCGGGCCTTGGGGGTTCGTTCACGTCTAGGGCGCACACTCTTGCGTGTAAATCGTCACGGGTGGACTCTGGACGCCCCAAGCAGGATAGGTCCTGAATGATGAAACGACCCTTACTCGGGATTGCGCTCCTCGCGCTCGCCGCTGTCCTGCGTCCCATCCCGGGCCACTCTGCGCCATTGCCGAACGCAGCCCGCAGCTGGTTTCTCGAGCAGGGATACGTGCCGCCCGATGGGGGCCTGATCATCGCCTGCCACGGCTATGGCTGTTCCCGTCGTCTGGCGGTGAGCCTCGACGGCAACGTGATGCCCCGGGCGGCAGCCTTGCTTAAATCCGGACGGGCGTCGCCAGAGGCCGAACGGCGGGCGCTCTCGGAGATCGTCAAGGTTTATACGGGACAACTCGCCCACGACCTTGGCGGAGAACCTGACACGCCGGGCTCGCCGCCACAGATGTCCGGTCATTACGGTCAAATGGACTGTATCGACGAAACGGCCAATACCACCAGCTTGCTGGTCGAGCTCGATTCACGGGGGCTTCTGGCCTACCACCATGTGGAGCGGCCGCAATCTCGGGGATTGTTTATCGACGGGCGCTACCCGCACGTCACGGCCGTTATCACGGAGAACCGGGACGGCACCGAATGGGCGGTCGATCCGTGGCGACACGCCCCCGGCGAGAAGCCGGACATCCTGCCGCTGTCACAGTGGCGGCAGGATTCCTGAGGACGTCTTACTTCTTGAGGTGCTGGGCGAGGTGCTTGTTCATTTCGAACATCGTGACCTTGTCCTTGCCGAAAATCGGCTTCAGTTTGTCGTCGGCGATGATCTCGCGCTTGTTGGCCGGGTTCTGCAGATCATGCTTCTTGATGTATTCCCACATCTTGCTCACCACCTCGCCACGCGAGAGGGCGGCTGAACCAACCACCGCGGCCAGTTCCTTGGACGGCTGAAGGGGTTGCTGAAGGGCGTTGGGCTTCGCGCCAGCCGCCTTGGCCACCGGTGCCTTCTTCGCAGCTACTTTTCCGTCTGTGGTCTTGGTCGCCATGGAGTCCTCCGAAAGTGATGGGATGACAGTTCAACGCCGATGAGGCTCTGAACCGTAAGATGGTCTGCCCTATGGCCGACGGAGCGGGTCACGTAAAGGGCCCGTCCGGCCCGGGGGTCGATACCGTTCGAGCTTATGGTTGCTCTCGGGCAGCAGCAAGATCGATTTGGCCCGATCAGGCTGTTTTGGGGAAGGGAAGAATCTCTGCAGAGCCTGCTTCGTTCGGCGCGGCATCGGGTTGCGAGAGCCGTCTGGTGCGCAGGACTGCCGATTCGACGTGCGCGACGATTGTCTCGTTGGGACAGGGTTTGGCCAGGAACGCCGCCCCCGCCGGAAGATCCCCGCGCGCTGGCCATTGACGACCGGACATAATGAGAATCTCGATATGGGGCCAACACTTGGAGACTGTTCGGGCCAGTTCAAAACCGCTCCGTCCGGCCGGCATATCCACATCCGTCAGCATCACGGTGACCTCGCGCCCCGCCTCGAGGATCGTGAGCGCCTCGACCGCATTGGCGGCCTCGATGACCTTGAAGCCTGACTCCTCGAGAAGTTCTGACAGGAACAGCCGGATCAGGGGCTCATCTTCAACCAAAAGAACTGTGGACTGGTCTTCATGCATAAAATTCGACACCGGCTGGCAGCGTTTTTCGAACGCCGGCCTGACCACATCGTTCCCTCGAGAGGGAAAATAGCTGTGGGCGCCCCGATTCGCAGCGCGGACATCAGCCGATAGCCCGGCACGGGCCTTCTTGCGACGGAGGAGGAGGCGAGCCCCCTCCTCCTCCGTAAGGGGCGTTGTCAGCGCTTGTTCGGGGACGAGCGTTCCGTCTTGAACTCACTGGCGTGCTTGCTGAAGCGCGGATCGTCGCCCTCGAAGGTCTCTTCGACGAACTCGCGGCCTTTCTGGGTGGCCTCGCGGGCATAGCGCACGCCCTGGTGTCGCAGTTCGTCCGCCCATTCGCCAAACGCCTCGTTTTCCCGTCGCGTCCTGGGCAGAAGAGCGCCAATCAGAAGGCCCGCGGCCAAGCCCACCAGGCCCACGACCATGGGATTCTCGGAGACGTACTCCTGAACGCCGCCCTTGGCGCGCCGGATGGACCGGGCCGAGCGCTCGCGGACGTCGTGAAGCCGCTCGTTCTGGTTCTCGTAGGTGTCGGACGCCCAATGAGAGACCCGCCCATAGGTGTCCTCAGCCCACTCGGACGCCTCGTCGATCGCCTCGCCGGCCCGCTCCTTGACGGTTCCCACCGTGTCGCGAACACCGTCTACGGCCGCGGACGCGAGATGCTTGGCAGAGTCGAGACCGCGCAGATGAGCCCGTTCGCCCTCATCCGACGCCGAGCGATTCCTGTCCGTCACCTGTCCCCCAAGGGGCTTCGAGGTGTGCGAAGCAAGAGTCGCGCTCTGGCCCGATTTCGAATGCCCCTCGCCTTGGGGCTGCTTGGATGATGACGGGGACTTGCCGGGATCGTTCTTGTGGTCGGACATCAGGTGCTCCTGTGTGATGATCAAAGTCTGGCAGTAATGATGCGGCGGTGACCCTCAAGGTCTTCGCGCGACTGCAAGGTTGTTGCGCCCGCCCGATACAGGCGCGGCTCGGGAGGGACTATGGGAAGGTCAGCGTCCATCATGCCCTGCGAGCGGGTCTGAGATCGACGCGACCCAGGAGTCAGCCGATGGAGCAGCAGGCCCAATCCCGCAGCCACGAGAAGGACAGGGACCGGATTGTGTCGAAGCGTTTCGGTCACGTGATCGAAAAGCGGCGCGAATTTGCTCCGCCGGGCGGTACCCAGCAGATCGTCAACGACGCCTGAGACGGTAAGTTTTTCTTCGAGCCGGTCGAGGGTCAGATCGAGCCGCGCACGACTGACCTCGACCTCATGCTGGAGATCTTCAAGGCTGTCTGTCATCCAACGACCCTTTCGGAGAGAATTTCCGCGTCGCGCTTGACCGAACGGACGGTGCGTGTCGGAACGAGAGAAGCTGCGGCCATCGCCCGACGCCCGTAGAGAATGAGGCCCGCTGCAATCAGCGCCATCGCGCCCCCGACGATGAGGGCCGCCAAGGCTCGCGAGTCGAGAATCCCGGCAAGCCAGTCCACGAGGGCCTCGGTGAAGAGCATGAGGGCCGCGACGGAGAAAACGGCCGCCACGACCATCATGCCGACACCCACGAACATCATGCGGACATTCTGGGTCATCTCTGTGCGAAAGAGCGTGAACTCCTTCTGGGCGAGATCACCGCTTTCGCGCAGAACGTCCCCCAGAAGCGCTTTGATCGTCTGGTTGGTTTGACCGGACATGATCGCCTCCTTTACGCTCGGGGACGGGCTGGAACCGTACGGCGTGGCCTCAAGGCCTCAAGGTCGTCCTGCTCGTCGCGCAGGTCCTCTGACGTGCTCTTGATGAAGCGCGCGGCGACAAAACCCACTGCCAGCGAGGCAATGCCGAACGCCATGGGACGACGCCTTACAACCGCTTCAACATCACTGAAAATCTCCGAAAAGGTCCGCTCGCGAATTGAATCGGCGAGCTGCTCCAGGCCTTCGGCTGCGCTGTCGACGACAGCCTGAATATTGGGGCGCTCGTCAAAAGAGCTCGTCGACGACCGCAGCGAGGTTGCAAGATCGGCGACGGACTGAGCAACGTCAGCTTTGCGCTTACCAGCGTAATCGGTCGCCTGCTCCTTGGCCGCATCAATGAAATGGCGCCCCTGCGACACCGCTGCGTCAGCAATGCCCCCGACATCGGTTCGCAAGGCGTCCCAATCATCCGCGCTCATTCCGGATGGCTTTGCCTGATCCTTGTTCTGTTGACCCACGCTCATTTTTCACCCCTCGCAATCGCCAGACAGTAACCACGCCGCACTCGGCTGGTTCCCAGACGCACCGGCAGCGTCCGCCGGAAAACGACGACTGTCGTGCACGGTCCGTTCGAAAGCCAGCGGCGTTCGCAGGGCTCCCTTCGAAAAGGTGTCGCGAGAAGGTCTCGCACGCGGCACCCCGCGGTTGCGATCCTGGATCGGGCGGGGACGACGGGGGCGTAGCGCAGGGGCGTGGCGGCACAGCCCGACCCGCTGGGAGGCGGGACCGCCACGCGTCAAACCGTCAAGACGGAGTCACAGTCGACGGAGTGACGCCTTGCTCGGCAGCATCGGAGTGGGTCCGGTTGCCAGCATATCCACCAGATCAGCCACCGTTCGGCGGGTGCGATCATCCTTGAGGCGAATGAAGCTCTCGACCAGCCGGTCGCTGTCGGGACAGGCGAGAAATTCAGTCATGCCGCGCCTCTCGGAGGGGACGCTGACACCCAGGAAGGCAACTCCCTCGAAGAAGAACTCGATGCCGACATCGAGGATGCTGGCGATGTGAAGAAGCCGCCCGGCGCCAATGCGATTGGTCCCCTTCTCATATTTCTGGATCTGCTGAAACGTCAGGCCAAGCGCCTCGCCGAGGGCCTCCTGACTCATGCCCAGCGCCATGCGGCGGCGGCGCACCTGAGTTCCGATATGGCGGTCGACCGCAGTCGGCGACTTCTTCTCCACAGATAACCCCTGTGCACATTGTGGACGATAGCTCCTAATCGCCCATTTCAAAAACTAAAAGTAGATTTATTCTATAATTCACTTTTAAATTGTAATCGTGCGGGAGGACACATTGGGGGGAGAGAGCTTCAGCTATGCCAACGAGGCGTTCGCGTTCGTGGAGCGACTTGATCACCTGACGAGCCCGTCCGCGATCCTGGACGCCATGGAAGTCTCGTTGTCCCGCTTCGGTTTCCAGAATTTCATCGTCGCAGGCCTTCCCGGCCCCCGGGAGCGGGTGGACCAAGTCGTGTTGCTCAAGAAATGGCCGCCCGGCTGGTTTGATCTTTACATCAGCGAGGATTTCGTCCGCGACGACCCGATCATCCGCCGCTGCCGGAACTCTGTTCAGCCTTTCGCCTGGATCGAGGCACCCTTCGACCGCGAGAAAGAGCCCCGCTGCCTCGAGGTGATGAACCGGGCAAGCGATTTCGGCATGACCCACGGGTTCTGCCTGCCGATCCATGGCATCAACGGCTACGAAGCCTGTATCTCCATGAGCGGCACCGATCTCGACCTCACCGCCAAGACGAAGCCAGCGCTCCATTTGATGAGCGTTTATGCGTTTGAGCGGATCCGCGCGCAGATGTCTCCGGAGCGGCAATCGGCCGGTAAGCCCCTTACCGCGCGGGAGCGGGAGATGCTGGCCTGGGCGGCGGCGGGAAAATCGGCCGCCGATACCGGCGACATCCTCGGGATCACAGAGCGCACCGTGACGGCGCATATCGTCAGCGCCTGCCACAAACTTGAGGCCACCAACAAGACACAGGCTGTCGCGCGGGCGCTCCAGTACAGGCTGCTCAACATCTGACCCTGTAGGTTCTTACAATATCTTTCTGCCAAGCTGCACGTAAATATCCCGCCTCCAAAAAGACCGAGGGGGAGATTTTCATGACACTTGTCCACGTGGTGACATCCAGAAACCGGACGCAATACAAAGAACAGATGTCGCAATATTTTCGTATCCGACACGAAATCTTCGTCGAGGAGCGCGGCTGGGAGCAGCTGCGGCGCGCTGACGGCGTGGAGCGTGATCAATACGACAACGCGCAGGCCATCTATCTTCTGGCCCTGGATAACGGCCGGGTCGTTGGCGGCCAACGCCTTTATCCGACGCTCCTGCCCCATATGATGAGCGACGTCTTCGCGAACCTTGCAACGCGCGGCGTGCCGCGCTCGGAGAGCATTTTCGAATGCACGCGCTACTTTGTCGTCAAGGAGCGGCGAACAGGCCGGACCGATTGCCGCCTGCTTGCCGCCATGCAGGAATACTGCCTGTCGGCGGGCATTACAGACATTACCGCGGTCGTGGAGATGTGGTGGATGCCACGGTGGCATCAGATCGGCTTCAAGGTCCGACCTCTGGGTCTCCCGGCCGTCATCGAGAACGAGCCCTGCATGGCAGCGCAGATTGCCATCTCGCGGGAAAGTCTCGAGCAGGTTCGGCGCGTGGGCGGCTTGCGGGGCCCTAGCCTGCTCCAGGAGAAAAGGCATCCGGCGAACGAGAGGATGCCCCATGTCGCGGCATAACAAGCGAAATCCGCTCAAGAGCTTCCTCCAGGAAGAAATGGCGTTGAGCATCACCGATACCATGATGGACTCGCTGGCGCGGCTGCCGTCAGTCACCCGCCTCCGCCTGCTGGCCTTTCTCCATTTCGTGGAGGAGCCCACACGCTTATCGGCCGAACTCGACTTTGCTGATTCGGGCGATCTCCGCCTGACCCTGGTGGCGCGGCAGTCGGGCCAAGCCGGGAACTGCCATTGAGAGGCGTTGGAACCACGCCTCGCCTGCTCGCGTTCGCCACGGGCACAAGCTAAGGAGAACTGATGTGGCGAACGGGACGATGGACCATGACGAGGGCGCGGAACTGACCACGGCAGAGCGCGCCGCCTATATTATTGCTGGTCTCGGCCTCGCTGCCGCTGGGGCCAAACCCCGGCCGAACCCGCTCTTGAATGTTCTCGCGCTGGCTGGTGGATCCTATCTCGCCTGGCGCGGCTATGTGGGAACCTGCCCGGTGAAGGCAGCCCTTTACGGCGTAGGCGACCGGGTGGCCGAACTGTCGGACCGGTCCTGACAGCAAAAAGGCCGCATCGCCCGATGCGGCCTCCTCTTCTGGTTCGGCGCGCTCAGTAAGTCGACGACGACCGGCGGCCGGCGATGACGCCCCAGATGAAGAGCACGACGATCGCGCCCACGATGGCGCCAATGAAGCCTGCCCCTTCATCGGCCCTGTACCAGCCGATAGCCTGCCCGAGATAGGTGGCCACGAATGCGCCGATGATCCCAAGGATCGTGGTCAGGATAAAGCCGGAAGGTTCATTTGAACCGGGCATGATGAGTTTCGCGATGACGCCCGCGACGAAGCCGATAATGATCGTCCAGATAATGCTCATGAATGGGTTCCCCTCTTTGACTGGCCCCTCTTGCAACGCGGAAGTGCGGCTAAGGTTGCGGACCTGACACTGACAGTCTGATATTTCTCTCAGCGACACGCCAGTCTCTTGAGCCGCTCAGTATTCCCATTCGGCACCGACCCCCAGCGAGGTGTTGCCGTCTGCGCCGACCTCGCCCTGGATTCGCACCCGTCGCGTGACATCGATATCGACCGATACACCGGTCTCCGATGTCGAGGCGCCGGCCTTCACGCCCACGCTGACCCGGTCGCTGATCGCACGCGAGATCCCGATGGCAGGCCCGCCCTCGGCACCGAGCGAGATATCAAGCCCTTGCACGCCGAGGGATTTCCGCAGGCTTTCGAAAACATCGTCGCCGCCGCCCCCGGAGAATTGGGCCGCCGCTTGCGCGAGGGTGAGCGCCTGCGTCACCGACAAGCCACCTGACGCCTTCGAGAAGAGGATCCGCGACAGAACCTCGTCCTGCGGCAGATCCGGATCCGACGAGAAAGCGAATTGCGGCTCTCGCGCGGTGCCCGAGACAGAGACCCGGGCGGTGACCTCGCCGGCGTTGGTTTCTGCCACGAAATCCAGTTCCGGCGTCAGGTCGCCGGTGAAGGTGAGGAGGCCGCGGGTGAAGTCGAGGCGCGTGCCGACGACTGTCAGGCGTCCCCGTCGCAGCTCGAAGGCACCGATGGCGATCGGATCCTGCAGGGTGCCGGAGAGCCGAAGATCACCCCCGAGCTCCGCATCGATCCCGCGCCCACGCACGTAGATTCGGTTGGGAGCGCTGAGGGTGAGGTCGAGGACGGCGTTGAACGGCGAGGCGCGGCGGGACGTCGCCCGCGCCTGCGCCTCCATGGCCAGGCGTTTCGCAACGATCGGCGGCGGCTTGATATGCTTCGTGCCCGGGATCGGGCGCACCGTCGTCGGCAGCCGCTCGGGTACCGTGACGTCAAGGGAGACAATCCGGACCTGGCCTGCAACACGAGGGTTCTGCGACAGCGGTCCCGACAGGGCAAGCGACAGATCGGCCACCGCCTGGACCAGATCGTTGGACACAAGTTCCGCCTTCTGGCCTGTGATCCGGATATCCCCCGGGAAGCCCGCGGCGGGATCAAGCCGCACGCGGCCACTGGCCGACAGCGTACCGCTGTTGCGGGTCGATGCCGAGAACGACTCGATGACGAGATCCGTGCCGCGCGCGCTCAGGCGACCCTGGATATTGTCGAGCCGGATGCCCTGCAGCGCATCACGAAAGCTTCCACCGCTGATCACCACCGAGCCGTTGACCGCAGGTTGGGTCAGCGCACCGGTGGCCCGGACGTCGATGGTCGCTGCGCCGCTCACCTGACGACCGGATACGGACAGGAATCCGTTCGCGACCGACAGGTCGAGGCGACCCTTCGCCGACACGTCGAGATTTCCCTGTGGGCTGAGCGGAACGCTGCCATTGAGGCGGAATGTGCCGGCCTTTCCGGCCGTGATGGTGCCGTCGACAGTCGTCGCTCCGCCGGACAGACGCCCCTGCGCTGCGATCTCGATCGGAGGCGCACCGAGACCGCGGGCTTGCGCGGCCACGAGACGAGACACGCGTACGCGCCAATCACCTGTCGGCGCGGCACCGGTGCCGCCAATCTGCGCCGTCCCCTCGAGCGTTCCCGAAAGACCCGTGCCGGGCATGAGGATATCGGCGGCCGAGAGCGGCACCGCCTTTGCGGCCAGGCGAAGATCGAGCGTCGCGCCGGCGCGCCCGTCGACGCTGACCGTTCCGCCATCAACCGCGATGTCGAGATTGTCGATGATCACAGCGCCGTTGCCGAAGCTGATCGTTGCGGGGTTCGCGAGAGCGATCTGCCGACGATCACGCCGGGCCGTGAAGGCTGCAAGCTCGAAACGCACCGGGCTGTCGGGAACGAGCCGTCCGCGGGCATCAATATCGAACCCGCGGGCGCGAGCGGCCAGAACCACATCGCTTGCGGACGCGCTGCCCTTCGCGTCCAGGCGGATCTGCGAAAAGGTTTCGCCGCCGACAACGGCCTGGTTTGCGCTGATGGCAGCATCGATGATCGGCTTTGCATAGATATCGGCAAGTGTGGCTTTGGCCGACAGTCGATCGACTGTCGCGTCGCCGATGCGCAGACGCTGACCACTCGCGTCGAGCTGCATGTTCTGTTTGCCTTCGGGCGCATCGAAGCCCATCTCCGCCCGTATGTCGCCACCCAGACGGGTGAGCACGAGGGGTGACAGATCGTCGAGATTGCGCGCGTCGATGCTGAGGCGGCCCACCGCGAGCTGCGCAGCGTCGAGAGTGAATTGACCGGCGACCTGAGCCGATCCCACTTTCAGGGCGAGGCCGTCCAGATGCCATCCGCCTTCTGCGCGTTTGGCAAGGCGCAAGGTGCCATTGGCCGGTTTCCCATCCACCGTGCCCGCTAGCGTCGTGCGCAGATCGATGAGGCCCAGGAGGTCTGTCCCGCTGGCGTCGATGGCGAGTTGCGGGATCGGACGGCCAAGCGCCGTCCCATTGCGCATCTCCGCATGGAGTGTCGCATCGGGACGCTCCAGACGTCCCGTGACCTTCGCGGTGATCGACCCCTGCCCCGACAGTCGCCGGTCAGCGAGGCGCAGATCGGGCAGGTCGACGGCCGCGTCGACGGCGACGTTCTCGGCCGTGGCCGCACCGTCGAGACGGGCCGAGGCGTGCGCGCCTGACAGGCGCAGATCGCTGAATCCGAAGCCACCCTTCGGCAACATGCGAACACCGCCCTTCAGAGAGACGACACCACCTGACAACCCATCGACAGCGGCAAGGCCTGTCGAAAACGTGGTGACCTTCGCATCGATGGTGGCATTCACCGGCGCCTTCGAGAGCAGACCCTGGACCTGCGCATCGAGAGCAAGGGCACCGCGCAGCCTCAAGGATGCCAGGTCGCCGAACCGCGCGAGGTCGGGCGCATTCACCACGAGCGCGCCGAGCGCATCCTCGGAGCCGAGCTTTCCTGAATAGCGCGCATTCACCGATGGGCTCGTGAGCTGCGCCGTCTCCACATCGGCGGTGCCGTCGGGAGACGCTGTCGCGCGGATGACCAAGCTGATTTGATCGCCAACGGCACGCGCCAGAGCGGGATCCGACAGCGCGACGCCGCTCGCCTTCGCGTCGGCCGCGATGGCGATGCGCGTGGCGGGCTCAGAGAGCGGGCCGTTGGGCAGGACCGAGAAGGTCGCGTCGAGCTTCCCAAGCCGGCCAGACGGCAGGCTTACCTGCTCCGCTTCGAGATCGCCCCTGATCTGTGGCGACGACAACTGGCCGGCGACAGATCCGTTAAACACCAGGGTCTTGATCTCCGCCAAGCCCGCAACGGTCTTGTCCTGTCCGGTGGGAACCGCACGGGCCGAGAGCCTGAGATCGACACTGCGATCCGCCGCCATGGTGCCGGTCGCGTCGAGCCGCGCCGTGCGCGACACGATCGAGAATTGCGGAATGGTGATCTTTCCGTCATCGGCAAAGATCGTCACGCTGTCGAGTTCCGTCGTACCCGCAAAGACCGGCGCGACCGGGGCCGGCAACAGGCCCTCGATCTGCGCATTCAGATCGAGTACCAAGTGCCGGAACGCACCCTGCCGCTTGAGGTTGGCCTCTCCTGTTGCACCAATCGTGTTGCCCGCATTGAAGTTGAGCGTGGCGCCGAACGCATCCAGCGTGCCGGTTCCCGCGAGATCAAGCTTGACGGGCGGCAGACCTGGGATGTTCGCCGCGCGCGACAGAATTCCCCCCGCAGGCTCATCGAGTGCCAACGTCAGATCGAGCTTTTCAGCCGCGTAGTTGAGGCGGGCCGCAAGCGTTCCCGGCGCATCGAGACGCCGTCCGTCAAAACGCAACGTCAAACCTTCCTTCGGGTCGCCCAGCGAGGCAGCGCCAGACGCTGTGAGCTGCGCAGCGGTGCCAATGACGGGCTCGCCGAGCACCAACTCCCGCAGAAGAAAATCGGCAATCTGAACTTTGACGGGTAGTTCGGGCAGGAGAGGCTGGTCAGCGCCTGGAACTGTCTCATCGGACGCAATGGGGCGGCGCAGGATCTCGAGCTTTCCGATCTCCAGCTTGTCCACCTCGAGGCGTCGCGAGAGGAGTGCGAGACGTCGCCAGACGAAGCGCACGCGATCCAGCCGGAACCAGACCCCATCCTTATCGGAGATGGTGATGTTGCGAATGGTGGCGTCTGACGAGAGCGCGCCTTCGACGTCGCCGATCGACACCTGGGTGGAGGGCGTCGACAAGGCGCGCGAGATCAAGCCGGAGAGAAATCCCTTGTCGGCTTCGTCGCTCTTCGTACCAAGAGTGAGCGCGAGAAAGATCGCAAACGCGGCCACGAGGACGGAGGGAATGAAAAAACGACGCATCATCAAAAGGCCTGACCGATGCTGACATAAATGGAGACTGGCTTATCGCCGGGTCGGCGATCGAGCGGCGCTGCCACATCGAGCCGAATGGGTCCAATGGCCGTATAATAGCGCAGTCCGAGTCCGGCCGAGAACCGCATCTTGTCTTCGAAATCCGGAAAGCCGGAATCGAACGCCCCGCCCGCATCCACGAACGGCACGATTCCGATCGTATCGGTGACCTTGATGCGTGCCTCGAGAGAACCCTCGAGCAGGCTGCGGCCGCCCACAACAAAGCCGAACGGTCCCTGCGGGCCGATGCTCTGATAGCGGAAGCCACGCACCGAACCGCCGCCGCCGGCGAAGAACCGGAAATTCGCCGGGATATCCTCAAGCGACGCGCCAACGATCGATCCAAATCCGATGCGGCCGGCGAGAATGTAGCGAGAATCCTCGTCAAGGGAATAATACGCCGAGGCCGAGGCCTTGCTCACCGTCATGCCCACCGTGGAGCCGAAAAATGTCGGGTAGGGAACAACCGACGCAGTCAGGCGCATGCCGCGCGAGGGGTCGAGCGGCTTGTCGGTGGAATCGTAGGTAACCGATACCGGCGTGCCGACGACGAGGTAATCGACCTGCCCAAGCACGTCGCTCGTCTGGCCCTTCTGCACCTGCAGGCCGCCCTGAACCGAGAAGGTATCGCTGAATCGGTGTCGGATGAAACCGGTCAGATCCGCGAAACGGCTGGTGTAGCCGCCGAAGCGGTCGCCACCGGTGCGATCGCGCTCAAGCGTTCCATCGATCAGCAGGTCGTTGCGCGTTCCGTAAAGCGCCGGCTTGAGGAAGCTCGCCTTGAACCGACCGCCGATGTCGGATGGCTCAATGTCGTCGAACCGTTTGATCCGTGTCCCGTCATTGCGGGGCGCGAGAAAGATATCGGATTCCAACCGCAGGCGCTCCGCACCGCCGAACAGGTTGCGATGTTCCCAATATCCATGCAGAGCCGGCCCGTCGATGGTGGAGTAGCGCGCCGAAAAGCCCACCACACGCGGCTTTCTCTCTGTCACTTCAACGAAGACAGGCAATTGGCCATTGGCGTCGAGGGTCTCAGCTTCTCGAATGCGGACCGACCCGAGCGCCTGAATCCGCCCGACGGATTTGCGCATATCGGCGATGGCCTTCGGCGAATACGGATCGCCTTGTTCGGCATAGACGAAGGACCGGATCACCGCCGGGTCGACAGTCTCCGCGCCGGTGACCGTGATCGGCCCGATGGGAGCCACTGGCCCCGGTGCGATCGCGAATGCGACATCCATGATCCGCTGGGGGTGAAAGACGATCGGATCGATCGAGACGGCTTTGGCCAGCGGACGTGACTGCGCCCGAAAATGATCCACCATGCGCGCCTGTGCAGCCCTGAGATCCGCCGAACGGGCCGGATCGCCGGCCGACAAGCCCACAACCTTCGGAGGCAATTCCTGCGCTGTAAAGGGAAGCCGCGTCTGCGCATCGTTTGTCGCAATGGCGCGCAACGCGAAGAGCGGTCCGGTCTGCACACGCACGGCGATGGGCACCACGTCCCGCGCACGGTAGGCATTGGCAGCCCGAGCAGCACGGCCGGGATCCTCGCCGAGGGTCAAGGCCGTTCCGGCGACGTCGAAGGACAGTGTCGCGTTGTAATATCCCAGTCCCCAAAGGGCATCGAGAAGCGGGCCGAAATCCGCCTGGGCGCGCCGCGCAAGGGAATCGCCTTCGGCCGGCGGCTCGTTGCGCAGGCGATACAGCCCGGATGTATCCTTCAATGTCTGCTCGACAGCCTTGGCATCGCCTTCAACCGCGAACGTCACAACGTACGGAAGGGATTGCGCCGATGGCGTCGGTGGCGTTTCCTTGGAACCGAACCATCCAAAAAGGTCGAGGGCCTGCGCTTCGCTTCTCTCAAAAACGGCAATGTACGCCACAAGACATGCTGACAATGAGAGCGCTTGGCGCCACGGCGATCGATGCATCCAGTTCTCCAACGGCCGCAGACAGCGGCATCATTGCGGAATTTTTGTGATTGTGGCGAAATCTAATGGCCGATTGGTGATCAAACCGCCAGTCTTCCGATCGGTTCAGGTGCGACATCGCTTTAGCCTTAACAGGACGTTTCGACCTGTCGGCAAACGCCGCAAAACGCGCGCCGTCGTTCCGTTTTCGCCAAACCCGATGTAACGCTGTTATGCGGTCTGATCGAGTTCTGTTAGCATTAACGGCGCCTTAAACGGAGGTCGTTAGCGTGTGGCTTTGCGATCATCCGTGAGCCCTTCGATGAGTGTCAGACTCAAGACCGTCCTGTTCATTACCGCGGCGTATTTCCTCTCAGGTCCCGCACACGCGCAGCCGGAGATGCGCTTGCTGGAGCCGAACCCGGTGGTGCAGATAGCGCCGTTGCAAGCGCCACTGCTGACGACGCAGCCCGAGCCACGGCAGGATCCCATCGGCGCGCTGATCGAACAACAGAAGGCTCCGCCAAAACCCAGGCTCACCGCCACCGAATTGATCGCCGGTTCCGAAGTCCAGGCACTGGCGACCGCGCCTCTCGGGATCGGCGAACAGAGTGCGATGATCCTGCGATTGCAGGTCATGCTTGATCGCGCACATGCCTCACCGGGTGTGATCGATGGCTATAACGGCGACAATGTTGCAAAAGCCGTTGCGGCCGTCGAGGCGATGCTGGGTCTGCTAGCCGACGGAGTGCTCGACCAACAGGTGTGGAGCACGCTCACGCTGACCCACCCTGCACCCCCACTCACGACCTACACGATCAAACCCGAGGATGTCGCAGGTCCGTTCGTGCCTGACATGCCGAAGGATTATGCCGAGATGGCAAAGCTGGAGCGCCTTGCCTATCGCGATCCGCTCGAACTGCTCGCCGAGAAATTTCACATGAGCGAGGACTTGCTCCGGCAACTGAATCCGAGTGCCAATCTGTCCGAAGCCGGAACGGCGATCATTGTGGCCAATGTTGCAGGGCCTGCCTCGGCAAAGGTCGTGCGGCTCATTGCCGACAAGGGCAAGCGACGTCTTCTCGGCTTCGATGCGAGTGGGACGCTGGTGGTGTCCTATCCGGCGACCATCGGCAGCAGCGATCTGCCGTCTCCCGTGGGCACGCATCTGGTCAGGACCATCGCGACCGACCCGGAATATTGGTACAGGCCGAAGGTGAATTTTCAGCAGGGCAACAACACCCAGGCGCTGCGCCTTGCGCCCGGTCCCAACAACCCTGTGGGGAGCGCATGGATCGGGCTCGACAAGCCGACCTACGGCATCCACGGGACGCCATCGCCCAACAAGATCGACAAGACCAACAGCCATGGCTGCGTTCGTCTGACCAATTGGGATGTGCGTGAACTGGCAAAGCTGGTGCAGCCAGGCGTGGTTGTCACGTTTCTGGAGCCGGACGCCGGCCTGCCGGAGCCCGAGGTCGTTGGCAGCATCGCGAAGCGATGAGGGACGAGAAAGTCCCCTTTCTCACAGCGCGCGCGCCATGCGCCTGCCGGACGCATCGAAATCATGCTCATTGCGTCCCTGACGGGCGCAAAAGTGGTTGCTATCCGCCAAGCTCTCACCATTTCTAGAGGATGACTCGCAAGAACGACAATGGGGATATCCAAGCTGTGGCCGCAAACCTGAACCCCGAGATCCAGGCTCACCTCGGCGAGCAGTTGCGCGCGCTCTATGGGGATCCGACCGCCCAGAAAATTCCGCGCGACCTGACTCAGTTGCTGGCGCGTGTCTCGCAAGTGATCCGCGCCCATCAGGAGCCTGTCGACCAAGCCTTTATCGACGGCATCATGAGCAGCATCCCGAACCTGCGAGGGTTCGCGATTTCGCTCACGAAGAATATCGACCGCGCCGAAGACCTTGTGCAGGACACGGTCCTGAAGGCCTTGAGCAAGCGAGAGAGTTTCCAGGAGGGCACGAACCTCCGGGCATGGCTGTTCACCATCCTGCGGAACAACTTCTTCTCGACCCATCGCAAGAAGGGGCGCGAGGTCGAAGACGCGGACGGCGCTCACGCGGCCACTCTCGTGACGATTCCGGACCAGCATGACAAACTGGTTCACCAGGATCTGCAGGCCGCCCTCGCCCGTCTCTCGCCCGACCAGCGGGACGTGATCATTCTCGTTGGGGCGGAGGGGATGTCATACGATGAAGCGGCGGCTGCTCTTGGCTGCGCGGTCGGCACGGTCAAAAGCCGGGTGAACCGTGCCAGAAATCGTCTGGCCGAGCTGATGGGTCTCGCAGGTGAAGACGGAATCGGCGGCTCTCGTTCGACCAGCACCTGAGACATAGTGTCCAGTCCGCCTCTTACGCCACAAAAAATTGTGCAGTGCAGCAACTGATCCGGTCGCCTAGTGTTGTCACCCGATTGAGGATGAGCATAATGGCCGGACTTGGTAATACAGTTGCAGATCTTTTGAGGCAGCAGGCGTCGTGGCGTTCCAATCTTTCTGATGGGATGGAGCCCACCACTGTGCCCGAAGTCAGGGGCGCGGGCATTTTGGACGAGATCGACGAGACCGGCCCAAATCCCGGAAACCTGCGAATGTTTCGCTATTCGCCACCCGACATGCGGGCGAACGCCGCTCTCGTCGTTGTTCTGCATGGCTGCACGCAACGGGCAGCGGCCTATGCGGATGGTGCCGGCTGGGTGGAACTCGCGGACCGCTTCGGCTTCTGTCTTCTCATGCCGGAACAGCGCCGCACCAACAATCCCAATCTCTGCTTCAACTGGTTCTTGCCCGGCGACACCACGCGCGGTGCCGGCGAAGTCACGTCCATCCGCGAAATGATTTCGCGGACCGTCGCGGATTGCCGGATCGACCCCTCGCGCGTCTTCATCACCGGCCTGTCGGCCGGCGGCGCCATGACGTCCGCCATGCTGGCGACCTATCCCGAGGTTTTTGCGGGGGGCGCCGTCATTGCAGGACTGCCTTATCAGAGCGCTACCGACATTCCGGGCGCGTTCAAAGTGATGTCCGAAGCCCGGACCTTGCCGTCCCGGGACTGGGCCGCCCTTGTCCGCCAAGCCTCCCAGCACAAAGGGCCATGGCCGAAGGTGTCCATCTGGCACGGCGCGGACGACCGGACGGTCGATCCGATCAACGCCGCGGAAATCGCCAAGCAATGGACCGAGCTCCACGGAACTGGCCAGAAACCGGATCTCGTCGAGCCTCATGACCTCTACACAAGACGAGCGTGGTCCGCTGCCGATGGGAAACCGGTCGTCGAAGAGTATATCGTCCCGGGCCTTGGCCATGGCACGCCCCTCGACACCGGCAGTGGGGACGACCAGTTCGGCGCGGCAGCGCCTTTTCTCCTCGAGGCCGGCTTGTCGTCGAGCCTGCGCATTGCCCAGTTCTGGGGGATCGCGACAGTTCCGGAACAAACTTCCGCGCCGGCGCCAGCCCCGTCGAGGGTTCAATCGACCGGCGTCTCAACCGACGTGGCGACGCTTGCCCGGCCGACGACAGCGACCCGGGAACGTGTCGAACGCAAAGTCGAGACACCGGAGCGGTTCGATGTCGGGGCCATCATCAATCGCGCCCTGCGCAACGCCGGTCTTTTAAAATAGTGTGGGCGAACGTTCGGTTTCGACGCGGAACCGGCTTGGTCGCGGGAAGTTGATGAGGCGATCGACACCCGCGACAGGAGCCCAGAATGGCAAAGACTGAAAAAACGCTCGACGACCTTTTCCTTCACACGCTCAAGGACATCTACTACGCCGAGAAGCAGATCCTGAAGGCGCTTCCCAAAATGGCCAAGAATGCCGAATCGGAGGAACTCAAGGCAGCGTTCGAAACCCATCGCGAGCAAACCCAAGGGCAGATCGAGCGACTCGAAGAGGTGTTCAAGATGCTGGGCAAGCCAGCGCGCGGCGTTGCCTGCGAGGCGATCAACGGCATCATCGAGGAAGGCAAAGAACTCATGGAGGACTTTGCCGACAGCCCTGCTCTCGATGCGGGCATTCTGGCCGCCGCTCAGGCCGTCGAGCATTATGAAATCACGCGGTACGGGTCGCTCAGGACATGGGCGAACGAGCTGGGCATGAAAGATGCCGCCAAACTTTTCGACGCGACCCTCAAGGAGGAAAAGGACACCGACCTTCTCTTGAGCCGCATGGCTGAGAGCCGCGTCAACGTCAAAGCTGCCTGACGCGCAGAAGTCGCTATATAAAAAAGCCCCCGCCATCGGCGGGGGCTTTCACATGGACAGCGTCGCGGATCAACGCTTACTTCGTGTCTCTTACGCTAGTCGTCGGGCGATCACTGCCGCTAGCCGTTTCCTCGTGCCACTCGCCCTTGGAATCCTCGTATTCGATCGGACCCGTTTCGCCGGGAGCCTGCTGCTCGCTGGCAGCGCGCTCTGCTGCCTTCAAGGCTTCCGCATGAGTCGCAAACGGCTCTGAGAACACACCCTGCGCCTTGTAGGCCCAGCCTCCGTCGTGTTCTACAATCTCGTACAAAACCTTCGTCACGACTGTTCTCCTTGTTGCATCAGGCGAATGAGTGAGAGGTCGAAGTGGTTCCGGCTTTTAACCGACAGCGCGGGTCGATAGAAGCGCCACGACGCGAACGGTCTTTCTCCGAGCAACACGCAAGACAGACTTCGGGACGTATCCAACGCAGACGGTGGCGTGAAGCTCTGGAGCGTGCGCGGGTCTTGGGAAGCGTGGGTCTTGAGAAGCGCCGGTGAAAGGTGGATCGCGTCCATCGGTACACGATACCATGGCGCCGCACGAAGCGGCACCAGATTGCTTTCTATTTGCGCGCCTTGCGGGCGGCATAGCGAGCGTCCCGGGCCACTTTTCGCTCGATTTCGAGAGCTGCTTCGCGGGCTTCGCGCTCGGCGGCTTCCGTTTCGGCGGCCACATGGGCTTCCTGACGGGCCTTTTCTTCGGCTGCCAGCCGGGCTTTTTCCTCGGCCGCGCGCGTAATTCCACGCTCGGCGAGGCGCTGGTCACGAGCCTTGGCCACGGCTTCGCGCTCGGCGCGGCGCTCGGCAACCGCAGGATCGTCCACACTCGGGCGTGCCTTGAATTTCTCCAGCAATGCCTTCTTGGCGTCCGCAGCAGTGGTCAGTCTCTCGTTGAAATCCTTCTTGAGGCTCTTCACGTCAGTCCTTTGTTCAGTACGATCACGATCCGGAATATTGCCGATAGCCCTACGACGTTGGCTTATCGTCATCAATCGTAAAATGCCCGTGAGGCGATTCTTCGGCAAAGACCGTCTTGACTCGGCCTGATCCGTCGCGCGGAGGCCCCTGTTGCAAAGCGTGGCAGTGGCCGATCGGCGCAATTGGGCTATCATCGGCAACCCCTGAGTTGGCGCCGACAGCAAAAAGGACAATCGATGCATACCCAACCCATGGTAGAGCTCAGCGACGGCCGGTCGATTCCCCAATTGGGCTTCGGAGTCTGGAGAATCCCCGAAGACGAGACCTCCTCAGTCGTTCAGCAGGCGATTGCTGCCGGATACCGCTCCATCGACACGGCCGCGATCTACCAGAATGAGCGTGGCGTCGGCCTTGCCATCCAAGAATCCCCGGTGGACCGCTCGGAGCTTTTTATCACCACCAAGCTCTGGAACGAGGAGCAAGGCTTCGACACCACCATGCGGGCCTGCACTGAAAGTCTCAGGAAGCTGCAGCTGGATTCAGTCGATCTTTACCTGATTCACTGGCCCCTGCCGAAGCGCGACAGATATCTGGACACATGGCGGGCCTTCATCAGGCTGCGGGAGGAAGGCAAGGCGAAATCGATCGGGGTGTCGAATTTCACGGTCGCCACGCTGCAGCGTCTGATGGACGACACAGGAGTCGCTCCAGTCCTCAACCAGATCGAATTGCACCCCCGGTTTCAGCAGCGCGAACTGCGCGAATTCCACGCCAAACACGGGATTGCAACAGAATCCTGGTCACCCCTTGGGCGCGGCGCGTTCCACGATCCGGCCATTGCGGCGATCGCGGAAAAGCACGGCAAAAGCCCGGCGCAGATCGTGCTGCGCTGGCATCTTGACAGCGGGTTGATCGTGATTCCCAAATCGACGACTCCCGCACGGATCCGCGAGAACTTCGACCTGTTCGGCTTCACACTGGATTCCGACGACATGGCGGCCATCGCAAAGCTGGATGACCCGGCCGGGCGCGTCGGCTCGCATCCGGACACGATGGAATAGCGGGGAAGTGGCTGACGCCGAAGACATGCACATCAAGTGCGTGAGGTGACAACAGACGGCCGTCAGGGATTCCCTCCCAGACGGCGCGTGTTCGGCATCCACCACCCTACAGTCGAGACCCGAATGGCCCAGAACCTTCGATTTCCTGATAGGAATCGAATTCGACGACGGTTCCGATGGTGGGGAAAATGCACGGCTCCCACATGGTATCAGGGGCTCGCTGTCGGTCCCCATCGCCATCTCAGGCATATTCGGGACGCTGCGGCGTAAACACATCCAGGTTGATCACCGGCTCGTCACCCACGACCTCGCCCCAATGCACGACGTTGGGTGGAATGACGATCAGCCCGCCGCCGGTGATCAGATGCACCTCTTCGCCCACATGAAAGCGGATCGTGCCGCTGATGATATAAGCGATCTGCTCGTGAATGTGGCTATGAGGCTTGGGTTCATGACCCGGCATCAAGCGATGGAGGGCGACGGTTGCGCCCTCGCCCGTAAAGCCCTTGCGCTCGACACCCTCACGAACCGGCGTCCAGGGAATCTCGTTCCAATTGATTGTTGCAACGGGCATCACGTGTCTCCACTTCTCACAAGGTTATTTTGATGTTCCGAGCAGTCCGGAGGGCCTGAAGAACAGGAACACGAGCAGGACCGACAGAGCGGCCACGTTCTTGAGACCGGCGCCCAGCGAAACGACCGCAATGGCCTGCACGAGCCCGAGCATCAGACCGCCGAGGAACGCCCCGAAGGGTCGCCCGAATCCGCCGACGATCGCCGCGATGAAGCCGCTGATGGCAAACGGAACACCCACATTGAAGGCGGTGTACTGAGTCGGCGTGATGAGGATTCCGGCGATTGCACCGAGAGCGGCGCTGAGTGCGAACGAAAGCGCCAGCATGCGGGACACGGGGATGCCGAGAAGTGAGGCCGCCTCACGATTGATCGCACAGGCGCGCATGGCCTTGCCCGTATTCGTCATGCGGAAAAACAGCGCCAGCAAGGTGACGATGGTGAGCGAGCCGCCGACGATCCACAGAAACTGATAGCCGATTGCGATCGTGCCGATCCTGATCGGCGGCAAATCCGTGAACACCGGCAGTGTCCGCGGCTGGTCGCCGGCAACGATCAGGGTCAACCGCTCGATGACGATCTGCGCCGCCAGCGTCGCGAGGATCATCACGAACATGGTTGCCTGGCGGTTCCAGAGCGGACGTACGACGACGCGTTCCACCACGACACCGAGTGCGGCAACGAGCACGATGGAAATGGCTGCTGCGAGGGGAAGCGGCAGGCCTGCCCGCTGCAGGAGTGCGTGGGTGATCATGCCACCCAGCATGACGAAGGCGCCCTGGGCAAAATTGACGATGCCGCTGGCGTTGTAGATCACGCAGAAGCCGATGCCGATCAGGCCATACACGCAACCGACCCCGAGGCCGCTCACGAGGATTTGGAGAACAAACGACAGATCACCCATGGCCGATCTCCACGCCGCCCAGATATGCCGCGAGGACGTCAGGATTCTTCTGCACCTCCTCGGGAAGGCCCTGGGCGATCTTTTTGCCGAAATCCAGAACGACGACTTCATCGGCGGTGTTCATGACAAGCGTCATGTCGTGCTCGATCAACAGGACCGCGGTGCCGGTCTCCGCAATGCGCCGGATGATGCCTGACAACCGTTTGGTTTCGTCAGCATTCAGGCCCGCCGCCGGCTCATCGAGCAGAAGCAGCTTCGGTTTGGCGGCGAGCGCGCGGGCGACTTCGAGCAATCGCTGCTGGCCATAGGGCAACGCCGTGGCGAAGGCATGCGCGTGATCCGAAAGACCCACGAATTCGAGCAGTTCCCAGGCGCGGGCCTCGATCTGGGTCTCTTCGCGCCGCGCCCAGCCTGGTCGCGCGAGCGCCGCGAAGATACCGCCACGCGTATGAAGATGCTGACCGGCCTTGACGTTGTCGAGGACGCTCATGTTCTGAAACAGCTGCACGAGCTGAAAGGTGCGGATCAACCCACGCGCGGCCACATCTTCGGGTCGGATGCCGGTGATGTCGCGGCCGTCGAGGAAAATCTGTCCGTCGCTGGGCGCGAGCGCGCCGGAGATGAGGCTGAACAGGGTCGTCTTGCCGGCACCGTTGGGACCGATGACCGCCGTGACGCCGGTGCTGCCGATATCGAAGCTCACCGAGTCGACTGCCACGAGGCCGCCGAACCGGCGCGTGACGTTCTTGAGACTGAGCGTCGTCACGGCGCTCCCCCCACCTTCTTCGCGGGCACGTAGCGGTCGAACAGGGCCGCCAGCCCACGAGGCGCATAGATCAGCAAAAGGATGAGCACCGCCCCATAGGCCAGGTCCTGATAGTCCTTGAAGGCTCGGAACGTATCCGGCAGCAGGCTGACGATCAGCGCGCCGAGAAGCGGGCCTGCGACAGTACCGATCCCACCCACATAGAGCATGGTGAACGACAGAATGACCATGTGGAGACCGAAGACCTCGGGACTGACGAAGCCCACCACATGGACGAAGAGCGAACCCGCAAGGGCAGCGCAGGCGGCCGACAGGATGAACGACGCCAGCTTGTAGCGCGCGACGTCAACGCCGAGCGCGCGCGCCGCATCCTCGCTGCCGGCAACCGCAAAGAACGCACGGCCCAGACGCGAGGTGCGGATTCGCGCCGACATGAAGGTGAGAATAAGGACGATGACAACGAGCAGCGCCAACTGGCCGCGGTCGGACGTGACCTCATAGGCGCCGATGCCGAGGGGCGGAATACCGGAAATGCCCATATAGCCCTGTGTCACCGACGACCATTCGACGCTGATCTCGTAAGTGATCAGGCCGATGGCGAGCGTGCCCATCGCAAGGTAGTGGCCCTTCAGGCGCAGGGTCGGATAGCCGATGAGAAAGGCGCACAGGACCGCCAGCGCAACGCCCACGGCGATCGCCGGAAGGGTCGTCCATTCATAGGCCGTCGTCAGCACCGCCGAGGTGTAACCGCTGATCGCCGCGAACGCGTTCTGGCCGAACGAGACCTGGTTGGTAAAACCCATGAAGATGTTCAGGCCGATCACGAACACGGCGTAGATCAGGGCGAACACCACCAGCGTGACGACATAGCCGCCCGACAGGAATGCATAGCCGACGATCCCCGCCGAGATGATCCACGGCAGCCACGCGAGCGTGTCGGTCCATCGGAACCGGCTAGGCAAAGTAGTAGCGAGCAAGCTCGTCATGAGATTGCACCTCGCGAGGATCGATGGCTGCAACGATGCGCCCCAGTGACAGGAGGTAGGCGCGGCGGGCGAGTTTGAGTGCCAGTGGCGCTTTCTGCTCCACAAGCACGATGGGAAGACCCTGCTCGTTCAGGACGCGCAATTTCTCGAGAATCTCCGTCATCACCCGCGGGGCGAGGCCGAGAGACGGCTCGTCCAGCAGCAGAATCTTGGGGTCAGCCATGAGCGCCCGTCCGATGGCAAGCATCTGCTGCTCGCCGCCAGACATGGAGCCTGCCACCTGCGACAGGCGTTCCTTGAGACGCGGGAAAAGTTCGAACACCCGCGCCTGACGGCGTTCGTACTCGCCCTTGCCGCCCTGAAGCCGGTAGGCGCCAAGTTGCAGGTTCTCGGCCACCGACATGGGCCCGAAGATGCCACGCCCTTCCGGAACGAGGATGATCCCCTGGGAGGCTACCGCGACCGTGTCGTGCCGCGGCAGCGCCTTTCCGCGAAAGTGAACCGTTCCGCCCGTTTCGACCAGACCCATGATCGCCCGCAGGAGCGTGGACTTGCCCGCGCCGTTCGGGCCGAGAACCGCCACGAGTTCGGCCTCCTCCACGTGCATGTCCACGCTCTTGAGCGCCTCGACATGCCCGTAGCGCGCCGAGAGGCCCGTGGCTTTCAGGATGGGCTCCGGGTTCGCCATGGCTATTGGACGACCTTCACCTTGCCGTCCACGATGGTGCCGAGAACGAACGGGTTGATCGTCAGGCCCTGGTGCACCTCGGGCGAGAAGTCATAGACGCCTGTCGTGCCCTGATAGCCGCTGAGGCCCTCGATGGCGTCGCGCACCTTGGGACCCTCGAACGACCCGCCTTTCTCGATAGCCGCAGCCGTCAGCATCAGGCCGTCCCATCCGCGCGAGGCCCAGTTCGGATCGCGGTCGCCGTATTTCTCACGCCAAGGCGCCAGGAAACGATCGATCTCGGTCGCGAGCGGACCGGCAGGAAGCGCGTCACGTACCTGCGAGGGCGACGCCACGAAGAAGAACTTGTCGCCCAACACCTCGGCCACTGGGCGGAACACGGCGAGATCCTCGAGGCTGGTGAGGAGCAGCATGTTGAGGCCGAGCTGCTTGATGTTCTTTGCGGCCGTCAGCGTGGTGCCACCAAGGCCGATCTTCAGAATCGCGCCGGCGCCCGCCGAGTTCATCTTGCTGATCTGGACACTGAGATCCGCATCGTCCTGCTTGTATTGCTCGATACCGACGATCTCGATCCCGTATTTGGCGGCTTCCTTCTCGGCGACCGTCTTCTGCAGATTCGCGTAGGGCGTGGGGTCATGCAGCACGCCGATCTTGCGGACCTGGGTCTTGTCTTTCAGGTAGGCAAGGCGGGTCTCGACCTCGAAGCCGGCAGGCGGCAGGGTGGTGTAGGCCCATTTCACCTGCGCGGGCTGCTGAGGCAGGATCGAGCACAGGACCATCGGCACTTCGGCCCGCACGAGAATGGGCGCCGCTGCAAAATTGCCGGCCGAGACGCAGCCGCTGATGAACATGCCGACCCCATCGGAGCTCAGCATCTTGCGGTAGACCGTCACGGCTTCCTGCGGCTCGGAGCGGTTGTCCTCGACGATGATCTGGACCTTTCGGCCCTTGATTCCGCCCTTGGCATTGATGGTGGCGGCCGCCAGTTCGACGCCGTCGCGCCACGCGCGATCGACGGTTGCCGCATAGCCAGTCAAGCCGGCCGAGATGCCGATCTTGAAGGGCTCCTGGGCGATTGCCGGACCGGCGAGGCTGGCAAGGCCGCCGACGGTCAAGGCGCTCAAGATCAAATGATACTTCATGCGATGTCCTCCCTCTTTTTTGTTAGGTTCCCGATGCGCGGCCGAAGCCGCCACCGCCTGGCGTTTCCAGGAGAACGACGTCTCCCGGCTTCATCGTCAGCTTTCGCGCCTCGCTCACGGACGAGCCGTTGACGAGGAAACGTCCATGTTGGCCCGGCTCACCGCCAGCGATGCCCTCCGGGCCCATTTCGAGCCGGCTTGGCACCGCATTCAGCAGCCAGGGCGTTTCTGTTCGCATGTGAAAGGCGATGCTCTGGCCATCGCCCCCCCGCATGCGCCCTGCCCCGCCGGAGCCGGCACGCAGCTCCTTGCGGTCGAAAACGATCGGCATCGCGGCTTCGAGAATTTCAATCGGAACCGCCGCAACGCCGGTAGGATAACACGTGGCGCTCAGGCCCGGCTTGTTGGCGCGCGCGCCCATGCCGCCCGAGTAGTTGAACATCGACGACGTGAACGACTCACCCGATTCACGCTTGCCCTGGATCTGAATGGTCCAGACCGCGCCCGAACCTTCGGCCAGAACACGATCTGGAATGACCTGGTGAAGCGCCTTGAGGATCGGCATCGGCACATACATGCCCACCACATGGCGTGCATTGACCGGCGCCGGATATTCGCAATTCACGATGGATCCCAGCGGTGCTTCCACGAGAATGGGCGCAAGGCTGCCGGTGTTGTTCGGCAGGTCGGGATTGAGACAGCTGCGGATCGCAAAGGTCGTGTAGGCATGGGTGTAGTTCAACACCACGTTGATGCCGGTCGATGTCTGCGGCGAGCTGCCGGCGAAATCCACCGTAATGGTGCCTTCCACCGCGTCCACCGTCACGGCGGTTTTCAGCGTGATGATCTCGCCGCCGGGAACGTCGAACTGGCTCTCGCCATGATAAGTGCCGGGCTTGAGCTTGCGGATGGCATCGCGGGTGGCCTGCTCGGAGCGGTCGATGATCTCATCGGACAACGTCTCGAGATCGGGCAATCCATAGCGGCGGCACATGGCGATGAGGTGATCGGCCGCCGCCTGCCCGCTCGAGACCTGCGCGGCGAGGTCGCCGAACACCGCATCGGGCGTGCGCACATTGGTTCGGATGATGGCGTGCAGATCCTCGTTGGGAACGCCCTTCTTATAGAGTTTCAGCGGCGGAATCCACAAACCCTCCTCATGGACGTCGCGGGCGCCTGCGCCGATGCCGTAGCCGCCGATATCGGTGTGGTGAATGGTCGAGCCGATATAGGCGATGATCCGGTCGCCGTCGAAGATCGGCGTCATCACGGTGATATCGAAGAAGTGTCCGGCCGACAGCCAGGGATCGTTCGTGACGAGAACGTCGCCGGGTTCGCAACGCCCGTCGAAGATGCGCACGAGATGGGCGCCGGCAAACGCCAGCGAATTGATATGACCGGGCGTGCCGGTATTGGCCTGGACGACCATGCGCCCGCGCCGGTCGAACATGGCGCAGGCGAGATCGCCTGCCTCGCGCACGATCGGGCTGAAGGCGATGCGCTGGAGCGCCTTGGCGCGCTCCGACACGATGCCGATGAGATTGGACCAGAGAATTTCGAGTTCGACGCCATCCATGGCACTAACCTTTCGTCGCGATGATGCAGCCGAACTGATCGATGGTTCCGGACCAGTCAGGGGGCAGCGCCGTCGTCGTTTCACGTTCTTCGATGATCGCCGGGCCACGAATGGTCTGGCCGACCGCAAGCGACGACCGATCATAGACCGGGACATCCTGGTCGTCGCTCCACGCGTGCACCTTGCGATGGTTCTTGGGCTTGCCCTCGATGCTCGCCGGTTGGCCGGCAACGTGGAAGGGGATGAGCGGACCGCGCGCGGTGACGCGCCAGCTCACGAGCTCGATGGGCACATGCGACGGATTGACCCCGTAGAGCTTGCGGTAGAGATCCTCGAACAGCGTCGCGATCGAGGCCTGGTTCTCGGTCTCGCGCGGGTCGCCATTGAACGTGACGCTGACCTCGTGCTGCTGGCCGAAATAGCGCATCTCCGCGCCAAAGATCAGCGTGACGTCGGACGGCGCACAACCCGCCTCGCGCAGCGCCGTCGACGCCTCGCCTGTGAGGTCGTCGAGAATGCGGCCGACCCGGGTCATGTCGAGCGCGTCGATCCGCGTCAGGTCGGAGCGGACCAGGTCCAGGCGCACCGGCGTCACAAGTGTTCCGAACGATGACAGCACGCTCGAGCGCGGCGGCACGATCACGCTGGAGCTTTGCAACAGGGAGGCAACCTCGCAGGCGTGCAGCGGGCCGGCGCCGCCGAAGGCGAAGAGCGGCAGGCCGCGATAATCGAGGCCGCGGTCGGTCGCATGGGTCCGCGCAGCCGACGCCATCGCTTCGGTAACGACACGGAAAATCCCGCGCGCCACCTGAACCGGCGAGATGGAAAGATCGTCCGATAGCCGCTGGATGGCCGCGGTTGTCGCCGCGCGGTCGAGCGGCATGTCGCCGCCCAGGAAGTTCTCCGCATCGATAAGGCCGAGCGCGAGATCCGCATCGGTCACCGTCGCCTTCGTGCCGCCCCGCCCATAGCAGGCCGGGCCGGGATTGGAGCCCGCACTCTCTGGACCCACCTTCAGCAACCCCAGCGCGTCCACATGGGCGATACTGCCGCCGCCCGCACCGATCTCGATCATGTCGATGGACGGCACCGTTACGGGGAGGCCACTGCCTTCCTTGAACCGATAGCGCCGGTCGACCTCGAACAGGCCGGTCACCAGCGGCTCACGGTTTTCGATGAGACAGGCTTTGGCGGTCGTGCCGCCCATATCGAACGACATCAGGCGGTCGATGCCGAGAATCTCCGCGTAGTGACACGCCGCAAGAGCGCCAGCCGCCGGGCCGCTCTCAATCATGCGAACCGGATTGCGGCCGGCCGTCTCGGCCGCCACGACGCCACCGGAGCTGAGCATGATGAGCGGCGTATTGCTGAAGCCTTCAGAAGCCAGACGCTCGGTGAGTCGACGCAGATAGGGCTGTGAGATCGGCATCGTGTAGGCGTTGACGGTGGTGGTCGATGCGCGCGGATATTCACGGATCTGCGGCGCCACCTCGGCGGAGGTGCAGATGAACACGCCCGGCAGCAGGTCGGCCAACCCCTTGGCAACCGCACGCTCGTTCGCCGGATTGGTAAAGCTGTTGAGGAAACAGATCGCTACGGCGTGAGCCCCGCTGGCCTTCAAATCGGCGGCAATCGCCGTGATGTCCTTCGGGTCGGGTGTGAGAACGATGGTTCCATCCGCCAACGTGCGCTCGGCGATCCCGAATGTCAGGTCGCGGGAGACCAGGGGCTCGGGAAACTCGATCTGCGGGTCGTACATCTCATAGCGATGCTCGTTGCGGATGACGAGCACGTCGCGAAATCCCTCGGTGACGACGAGCGCCGTGGGCTTGCCCTTGCGCTCGATGAGCGCGTTGGTGACGACCGTGGTTGCGTGAACCACAACGCCGTCGATATCGTCCGGCGAAACCCCGGCCTTTTTCATCACGGCTGCCACACCGCCGAAAAACCCCTCGAGCAGATCGTCATGCGTCGTCAGGGTCTTGTCGACGGTGAGACTGCCATCCGAATTGCGCAGGACGATGTCGGTGAAGGTTCCGCCGATATCGACGGCAAGCGAGTAGGTCATGGTGTCATTGCCTCCAGCCGAGAGATTGCGAGATCCGTTTGGCTGTTTCGACCACGTCATGGACCTGATCGGGTTTCGGATGCGCTGGGATGAATTGCGTCGGTCCCACTATGGCGATGGTGCCGACGAGTGCGTTGGCGTGATCGAAAACGGGGGCGGCGAGCGTGTTGACGCCGGTGATCACCTCGTCCGGCGCGGTCGACCAGCCACGCCCTCGAATGGCCTCGATCTCCCGCATGAGAGCATCCACGTCGGTGTGGGTTTCGGGCGTCCACGGCTTCAGCGGCTGCTTGCGAAGCTCGTCGCCGAGGTTGGCCGGACCGAAGGCGAGCCACGTTTTGCCGTGAGCGCTGGCGTGCAGATCCAGCCGCGTGCCGGGACGCGTGCCGAATTCGATGACACTCAAGCCCTGGATCAGTTCAAGGACGACGACCTCGCGGTCGAGAAGGGCGCAGATCGTGACTGCCTGCCCGGTTTTGTCGCGAAGGATCATCAATTCGTGATGGGCTGCCCGGACCACGTCGAACCGACGCCGGCACGCCTCGCCGAGCACGAGCAGCTTGACTCCGATATCGTAGTGGCCGGTTGCAGGATCCTGTCGCACGAAGCCGTGCTGGGTGAGCGTGTGGAGGTGGCGGTAGACCGTTGCCTTGGAGGCCGAAAAGGCTTTGGCGATGGCGCCGAGCGATGTGGCCTGCGTCTGATAGGACAAGTGTTCGACGAGCCGAAGCGCGAGGTCCAGTGTCGACGTTCCTTGTCGAGGTTTGAGCCCCTTAGCGTCATCCATCTCGATCGTTCCGGCCCTGGTTGTTTCAAATAATGAAACGTCTTTTTATTATTAGAAACGCAATGTTCCCTGACGCCGTTCTGTTGTCAATCCCCCATCGGAAGCATCCTCTGCACCCTCGACCGTTTCGCGGCTGCGGCATTTGTCCGGGCGACACAGCCTGCAGAGCAGGAGACGATGCGCCCTATCTGTCGCGAGGATATGAGCCCTAGCCTCGCGAAAATCGCGGAACCGGATGAACCTGCCAGCCCGTCGCACGTTCTCACCAGGCTCCCCGTATTGCCGAACCCCCGCCGTCAGCGTGACGGCTGGTCACGACCTTCGGCCCCGCTTCGGCGAGGCTTTGGTCACGTCATGAGAGTTTTCGATGAAGCTGTTTGAGTGCCAGAATTGCGGCCAGTTGCTCTATTTCGAGAACCGCAAATGCGAACGCTGCGGCCATCGCCTCGGCTACATACCCGAGCAGAATCTGTTGTCGGCGCTTGAGCCCCGCAGCGAAACCTGGGTGGCCAAGGCTGATCCCGATCGCCACTTTATCTTCTGCGCCAATGCGGATGATGATGTGTGCAACTGGCTTGTCCCGGCCGACAGTTCCGAGATCTTCTGCATGGCCTGCCGGCATAACGGCATCATCCCCAATCTGTCGACGCCGGCCAATCTGCTGGCGTGGCGCAAGATCGAAGCCGCCAAGCATCGGTTGATCTATACGCTTTTACGACTGGACTTGCCGCTTTCCACGCGCGGCCAGGATCGCGAGCACGGATTGATCTTCGACTTTCTCGCGGATGATGGACCGGCCGCGATGACCGGCCACGACAACGGCGTCATCACCATCGCGCTCAAGGAGGCTGACGACGCCGAACGCGAGCGTCGCCGCACCGAAATGGGCGAACCCTACCGCACCCTGCTTGGACATTTCCGCCATGAGGTGGGTCATCACTACTGGGACCTTCTCGTACGGGATTCGGACCACCTGCAGAGCTTTCGCGCCCTCTTCGGCGACGAGCGGGACGATTACGGCGCCGCGCTGCTGCGGCACTACGAGGAAGGTCCTCAGCCCAATTGGCAGCAGAGCTTCGTCAGTGCCTACGCGACCTCGCACCCTTGGGAGGATTTCGCCGAAACCTGGGCGCACTATCTCCACATTGTCGACACGCTCGAAATGGCAGCCTCGTTCGGATTAAGCGTCAGGCCGCGCATCGCGGGCGCGCGAAATCTCGAAGCGGTGTTCGAAGCCGATCCTTACGGGCCCGGCGATATTCGGGCGTTGATCGACACATGGCTTCCGCTGACCTTCGCGCTCAACAGTCTCAATCAGACCATGGGACAGCCGGACGTCTATCCGTTTATCCTTTCGCCTGAGGTGATCGACAAGTTAGAGTTCATCCACGCGCTTGTGCGCAACGATGCAAGGCCTCAATCCCAGAGGGTAGACCAGGATGTCGGCGCCAATCTCCCAATCTGAAGCAAACAACAAGCCCCTGATGGTCGACCTCGCCCTTCAGGGCGGCGGTGCCCATGGCGCTTTTACCTGGGGTGTGCTCGACCGGTTGCTCGAGGAGCCGATGATCGAGATCGAGGGGATTTCCGGCACCTCCGCCGGCGCGATGAACGCGGCTGTCCTCATCGACGGCTATGCGGCCGGGGGGCGCGAGGGCGCCAGATCAGCACTCGAGGCGTTCTGGACCCGCGTGTCGGATGCTGCCCGCTTCAGCCCCTTCCGACGCGGACCGATCGACATCCTGATGGGGCGCTGGACGCTCGATGCGTCGCCGGCTTTCGTAGCGCTCGATATCGCCGGCCGCCTGATCTCGCCCTACGACCTCAATCCGCTGGGATCGAACCCGCTCACTGAAATCCTGTCGGATTGCGTGGACTTCGATCGACTCGCCAAGGCTCCGATCCGGTTGTTCGTCACCGCGACGAATGTGCGCACCGGGCAGGGACGAATCTTCGAGAATCACGAGGTCACGCCCGACGTGCTGCTGGCATCCGCTTGCCTGCCGTTCATGTTCCAGGCCGTCGAAATCGACGGCGAACCCTATTGGGATGGGGGTTATGCGGGCAATCCGACCATCACGCCCCTCGTCCGCGACTGCGCGGCCGACGACACGATCCTGGTCCAGATCAACCCCGTGGAGCGGACCGGCACACCACGGACCGCACGGGAGATCGTCAACCGGGTCAACGAGGTGTCGTTCAACGCGACGCTTCTGAAGGAGCTGCGGATGATCGCCGTCCTGCGCGAGGTCGCCAATCCCGGGGTCTGCGAAGGCGCTCTCTGGGGGCGGATGCGCGTCCATCGCATTGCCAACGCGGCCATGAACGATCTTGGCTACTCGTCGAAGATGAATGCCGAGTGGGACTTTCTCGCGTACCTTCGCGACGAGGGACGAAAGTCAGCGGACGCTTTTATGCGTGCGCACCGCAGCGATATCGGGGTGAGATCGACACTCGACCTCGAGACCCTGCTCGACATCTGATCGGATCGCGACCGGGTCCCTGATCAGCCCTTGGGCAGCGCGCCGCGCACCGCCTCGGGCGTGATGGGAATGTGGCGCAACCGTGCCCCGACGGCCGCGAAGATGGCGTTGGCGATGGCCGGAGCCACAACCGTTGTCGCCGGCTCGCCGAGGCCGACAGGATCCTCGGTGCTGTCCACGAACTGGATATCCAACTCTGGCACGTCGCTGATGCGCAACGGCGTGTAAGTGTCGAGGTTGGTATCCTTCACAAGACCCTTTTCAAAGGCCGTGCCCTCGTGCAGCGCCATGCTCAGGCCCCAGAGGGCCGCGCCCTCTGTCTGGGCGCGCGCGCCGTCGGGATCCACGACCGTGCCCGCATCGGTCACAAGCGTCAGCTTTTCGACGCGCACGACGCCCGTCTTTCGATCCACGTGGACGCGAGCCGCGCAGGCGACCCAGGTCGGCATGTCGCGTTCCTGCCCGAAGCTCGTGGCAAGACCCAATCCCGTGTCGGGCGGGAGCGCGCTTCCCCACCCCGCGGCCGCTGCGGCCCGTCGTACGACCTCCGCCTGTCGGCGGGCTCCGCCGACAGCACTGGGCGCTGATCCTGCATTGCGTCCCGCGCCCGTCAGCAGCTTGAGGCGAAAGGCGACAGGATCCGCCTTGATGTGATGGGCGGCCTCATCGATGAAGCTTTCCAGCGCCCAATTGGTCCAACCGGGCCCGACGGAGCGCAGCCATCCTGGACGGAACGTGGCATTGGCCAGATCATTGGAAATCGCCCTCACCTTTTGGGCTCCCACCGCGTACCAGTGATCGGCGCCCGCGATGGCGAACGGATCATAGGGCGCGCCGCCTAGTCCCTTCGGCATGAAGAACGGCGCCATGACCTGCGTCGGCCAGCCTGCGGCTGCGTGATGCTCCATGGCCGTCACTTCGCCGGTCTTGTCGAAGCACATGCGCAGAGTTTGGACGGACGGCGAGCGGACAGAATCGAATTGCGCATCGTCGGCCCGGGTGAGAACCATCTTGACCGGGCGACCCAGCGCTTTGGCGGTCAGCGCTGCCGGGACGGCGTAATCGCCGTTCAGGCGGCGCCCGAAACCGCCGCCGATGAGATAGGTGCGCATGACAATGCTCGTCTCGGGCCGGCCGAGCGCCTTGGCGAGGGTCGGCATGATCAGGCTTTGCCATTGATTGCCGGTGTGGATCTCGAACAGGCCATCTTTCTCGAAGGCGAGCGCGTTCACGGGTTCAAGCTGAAAGTGGAGAACGGTAGCGGTGGTGTATGTCTGCTCGAGACTGGATTGCGCGGCGCGAAACGCAGCCTGCGTATCACCCCCACCGGTATCGAGCACCGCGCCCGCATCCGGTTGCGCAATCAGCTTCGTCCCGTGATCCTGAAGGTCCTTCTCCGATACGGCGGCACCGGGGCCCGCGACCCATGTGACCTTGACGAGGTCGGCCGCGCGGATGGCTGCCGGGTAGGTTTCGGCGACGACCATCACCCAGCCGGGCACTGTGTCGGACGGATCCTCGAGCGGAATGCTGCGCAGGTAACCCTTCACGTTCCGCGCGGCCGAGTCGTCGATTGCACTGACCTTCGACCCGTTGCGCGTGGGCGGCAGTTTGGGACGGCCATAGACCATGCCGTCGACCTTCGCATCGATCCCGTAGCGCGCAGTGCCGTTGATCTTCGTCGGGATGTCGAGAGCCGCGACCGGACGGCCGACAAGGCGCCGCTCGGACGCCGGCTTGATCGGCAGCTTGGCGATCTCCTCGGGAGAATAGCGGCGTGTCAGCGTGCCGCGCCGGACGATTTCGCCGTACGCGATCGACTGGTCTCCGGCGACGACAGCGCCGCCCTCGGCGCGGCATCCCTCGGGTGAGACCGCCATCAGCCGGGCGCCTTCCTCGATCAACGCCAATCGGCCTGCCGCCCCGGCTCGGCTGAAGAGTGGCCATGTCTGCCACACGGACCAGCTGCCGCCGGTGACCATCAGGCCCCATTTTGGGTCGGTATCCACATGGGTGATACGGACCTTGTCCCACGGGACTTCCAGTTCGTCGGCCAGAATGCGGGCGAGCGCGGTGCCGACATGCTGGCCCATCTCGGCGCGGATTATGTTGACCGTGACCATCCCGTCGCCGTCCATCGCAAACCAGAGCGTCGGTTCGAAGGCCGGGCCGGCAGGCGCCGGGGGAATCCCGTCGGGCGTGGCCGGGTCCATCGCGGCCTCCGCCGCGCTGGGGAAGCCGAAGGCGAGGCTCGCCCCGACACTTGTAACGAGAAAGCCCCGGCGCGTCAGCGCCTGTGACAGGGCGTCGGAATTGTGAAACCTAGCCATGTGTCGCATCGCTTCCCAACACGGACGCTGCCTGCTTGATGGCCGCACGAATGCGCACATAGGTCATGCAACGGCACAGATTGCCCGACATCACCGCGTCGATGTCCTGATCGGTTGGCTTGGGAAAATCCTTGAGCAACGCCGCCGCCTGCATGATCTGCCCGGACTGGCAATACCCGCATTGGGGCACCTGCAGGGCGAGCCATGCCTGTTGGACGGGGTGCGCGCCGGCAGGATCAAGTCCCTCGATGGTGGTGACGGCAGCGCCCGCGACCGCAGCGACCGACGTGATGCAGGACCGTGTCGCCCGGCCCCCCACATGCACGGTGCACACGCCGCACATGCCGATGCCGCATCCGAACTTTGTCCCGGTCAGGCCAATCTCGTCGCGGATCACCCAGAGGAGGGGCGTATCGTCCTCAACATCGACCGTCACGGCGCGGCCGTTGATCGTGAAGCTGGTCATGGCTGCGTTGCTCCTGACATGGTGCCGGCCCTACTCGTGGTTGCCCTGCGCGCGGATCGTCGCCACGGCTTTATCGAGATCGGGCCACGCGGGGCCGCTCGTCCGCGTTGAGCGCAGATAGCCGGCGATCCGTGCGATATCCGCATCGCTGAACCCCGCGGCAAATCCAGGCATCACGACGCCGGGCGCACCCTCGGGCGCGGTGACGCCATAGAGGATGACCCGGATGAGGTTGGTGGGATCAGACAAAGTCACGGCGCTGTTGAGCGCAAGTTCGGGGCGGAGCGCATTTACCGCATCGCCTCCGTTGTAATGGCAGGACGCGCAGGCCGCATTGTAGAGCCGGGCTGCCGGGTCCGTCTGGGCTCCGGCACCGGCGCGATCCGCCGCAAGAGCGCGCTCGATCGCGGGTTTGATCTCGGCGAGGCGCGCATCGGAGCCTGCGACATCCGCCAGATAGATGGCCAGCGCGCGAATGTCCTCGTCAGGCAACTTTCGGAGTCCATCGTGAACGACCGGGGACATCGGTCCTACGGCTGTTCCGTGGTGCTGCGACACGCCGCTGCGCAGATAGGCATACAACTCGTCCCGGCTCCAGGGCACCGGCGACGGATTGGCTTTGGTCAGAGGCGGCGCAATCCAGTTATCGATGGCCGCACCCGCATAGGGCTTCCCACGTTCCTCGGCACCGAGCGAATTGCGCGGCGTATGGCACGCGCCGCAATGGCTGATGCCTTCCGCAAGATAGGCCCCACGATTCCACTCGGCGCCTTTGATTGGATCGGGCGTCAAGGGTCCGTCGCGGAAGAACAGCAACTTCCATCCGGCCTGCAGGGCCCGAATGTTCAGCGGGAACGGAAGCGTGTTGGCGGGGGGCGTCGCCCGCACGGCTGGACGGGTGATGAAATACGCGTAGAGCGCCGCGACATCAGCGTCAGTCAACTTTGTGAAATGGTCGTAGGGAAAGGCCGGGAAGAGGTGCGAGCCATCCCGCGCCACGCCCTGCTGCATCGCGCGCTGGAAGGCCGCCTCAGACCAGGAGCCAATCCCGGTTTCGGGATCAGGCGTGATGTTGGTTGAATAGATGGTGCCGAACGCCGTGCGCATCGGATAGCCGCCGGCATACGGTTTTCCACCCTGTGCTGTATGGCAGGTGGCGCAATAGCCGGCCCCGGCAAGCACTTCGCCGCGCGCGACGAGATCCGGCGCAAATCCGGCGGGGGATGGCCTCGCAACCGGCGCAATGGCCGAGCGCCATGACAACATCGCAAAGGCTCCGACCCCAACGATCAGGACGCCGACCAGTCCGATGAGGATGCGTCTGAACACAAGCCATTCCTCGCAATGTCCGCATTCCACCCCTTGCGGGGTATCGTCTCGCCCCCTGCCCCATGAAGCGGGAGCATTCGGAAGCGCTCCTTATGGTCTACCCTATCACGCGAGCCGTCCAGTCAATTGGTGTCAGATCAATTGTCAGCGCGACCGTGACTGTCCGTTCAAATGATCGGCCGGAGAGCGATGTCGCGCCCGACGTGGAACGCACCTTGCTTCCGGGCGTCATTCCCCGAGAGGTGCGAAGCGTCACACGACCGCGGTTGGCACTCTTTTCGGAACGCGCCCGATCAGATAATTGGGACGCATCCATCCGCGCCCAACGAGGAGCATAGAGACCCTGTGAAAGACGATACGCGTGAGAACCCCTTCCGAGTGAGAAGGTCACAGACGGGCCTCGGGCTGTTCGCCACGGCAGTCATCGAGAAAGGTGCGTTCATTGTCGAGTACACCGGCAATCGCGTTCCGAACAAGGATGTCCATCTGTTTCGCAACACACGCTATCTTTTCGAGCTGAACAGTCGCTGGACCATTGACGGGTCTCCGCGCTGGAACACGGCGCGCTACATCAACCATTCGTGTCGTCCAAACGCCGAGCCCGTGATATCGCGCGGCCGCATTCTCATACGCTCGAAGAAGCGCATCCGGCCAGAGGATGAGATCACCTTCAATTACGGCAAGAGCTACTTCGAGGAATTCATCAAGCCGGTCGGGTGCAAGTGCCGGGCCTGCAATCCTCCATCGGCAGTCAAAGCCGGCGCATAAGTGGCACCCATGTCAGGATCTGCCTTGGCCCTTGGGTGCGGATCCTTATGAGATTCTTATATCGCCGCGCCGGCCGCCCCATCGATTTCTTACGCGCAAGGCTTCAGATCTGACTTCGAGAATACGGTGCCCCGCCTAGGGCGGCGTTCGGATGACACAGGATCTTGCGGCGGCTCAGATGCGACGATCGGCGATCGCGGAAAAACTCGACACTTTGCTTGCCCGCCTCATCGCGGCCCCGGCTGCGAACGCGGATCTGGTAGGGGCGGTGATGGAGGGGGCGTGTCCGCGCCTCTTCGCCTCACCGGCAGCACGAGAGACCATCCAGCAGTTTGTCGATGCTCAGGCATGGATCGACCTCGGATTCTGGCTCATCGCCTGGGAGTTGCCGGACTGGGCCGTCCATCGGCTTTCACGCGACGATGCGCTATGGTGCTGCTCGATCAATGTGGAAAGCGTGGCCATCAACTGGTTCGACGCCGTGGCGGAGTATCAGCATGCGGACCTGGCGCTTGCTCTCCTCGGAGGTCTTGTCCAAGCGCAACTGAACAAGGCTGAGGGGATCGCCTCCAGCAACGTCATCGCCTTTACCCGCCTCGATCGGCAAAAAGCAGCCGGCAGGGCAAACTCGTGATATCCGACCGGACCTTTCAACAGGGCGAAGCAGGCGGCGGATGGGATTTACGCACATGACCGCGATCGCCCATGAACGGGCTGAAACCACGACCCCGGCCCAACCGGTCCCGGCGCCGGACCGATCACGGTTCTGGACGCTGACGCTCGGCTCCCTTGGGGTGGTCTACGGCGACATCGGCACAAGCCCGCTTTACGCGCTCAAGGAATCCCTGGCGGCCGCCGCTGGCGGCGGTGAGCCGACTGTCGAGATGGTCTTCGGGATTGTCTCGCTGATCCTCTGGGCTCTCATCGTCATCGTCACAGTGAAGTATGTTCTGTTCATCCTTCGTGCGGACAACAACGGCGAAGGCGGAACCTTGACCCTCATGGCCTTGGCCCAGAAGGCCATGGGCCACAATGTGGCCGTGATCACGCTCCTCGGCGCCGCGGGTGCCGCCCTCTTCTATGGCGACGCCATCATTACGCCGGCTATCTCGGTTCTCTCGGCCGTGGAAGGCCTCAAACTCGTCACCCCATCGCTCGATCCCTACATCCTTCCCATCAGCATCGTGATCCTGGTCGGCCTCTTCATGGTTCAAAGCCACGGCACGGCACGCGTGGCCATGTGGTTCGGTCCGATCATGGCGGTGTGGTTCGTGGTGATGGCCGTGGGCGGTCTGCATCACATCGCCGATGCGCCCGGGATCCTGGCGGCCTTCAGTCCCACCTACGGCATCTCGTTCCTCACCCATCACGGCACCGCGGGCTTGATCGCCCTGGGGGCGGTGTTCCTGTCTGTCACCGGCGCGGAAGCGCTCTACGCCGATATGGGCCATTTCGGACGCCGGCCGATCCAGATCGCATGGCTTGTGCTCGTGCTGCCGTGCCTGGCCCTGAACTATCTCGGCCAGGGTGCGCTGATCCTGGCCGATCCCGGCAAGATCGAGAATCCGTTCTTCCTGCTCTATCCCGAATGGGCCCTTCTGCCGATGGTCTGCATGGCTGCCATCGCCACGGTGATCGCCAGCCAGGCCGTCATCACCGGGGCGTTTTCGCTCACCCAGCAGGCCATTCAGCTCGGCCTGCTGCCGCGCATGGAGATTCGCTGGACCTCGGACAAGGAGAAGGGGCAGATCTATGTCCCACGGGTGAATGCCCTTCTTCTCGTTGCGGTCCTGTTTCTTGTCGTCACGTTCAAAAGTTCAAGCGCGCTGGCGCACGCCTACGGCATCGCCGTTACCGGCACGATGGTCGTCACCGCCATCATGGCGTTCTTTGTCGCATGGAAGTTCTGGAAGTGGCGGTTCTGGACGGCGGCGGTCGTGGTCCTGCCATTTCTTCTCCTTGACCTGATCTTCCTGGGCGCGAACGCGCTGAAGATTCCCCAGGGAGGCTGGATGCCGCTCCTGGTCGGGACCGCGCTCGTCATCGTCATGATGACATGGCGGCGCGGAACACGGATTCTCATGGAGAAGAGCAGCAAGATCGACGTCGGCCTGAGCGACCTCATCGCCATGCTGGAGAAAAGTCCGCCCCATCATGTGAAGGGCACAGCGATCTTCCTCACCGCCGACCCCGATCACGCGCCCTCGGCCCTCATGCACAACCTGAAGCACAACAAGATCCTGCACGAGAAGAACGTGATCCTGACCGTCAGGACGGAGGATGCGCCCCGCGTCGGCGACGAGGCGCGGCTGCGGATCGAAAAGATCGGCGAAGCCTTCTGGCGGGTCGAGATGGTCTACGGCTACATGGAGACGCCCAACCTGCCGCGGGGCCTTGCCGTCTTGCGCAAGCAGGGCTTCAAGTTCGACATCATGTCGACGTCGTTCTTCGTCTCGCGCCGGTCGATCCGTCCCTCACCGCATTCGGGCATGCCGCTCTGGCAGGACCGGATCTTCATCAGCCTGGCGAAATCCGCCAATGACGCCACGGATTTCTTCCAGATTCCGACCGGGCGCGTGGTCGAGATGGGAACGCAGGTCACTGTCTGAGCCCGGCGTCGCGCGCTTCATGCCGAAGCTCAGTCGGGAGCCTGAAGCCGATATCCGACTCCTGTTTCGGTGAGCACAAAGGCTGGCCGCTCGGGGTCGTCCTCGATCTTCTGGCGGAGCTGCCGCACGTGGACGCGCAGGTTCTGAATATCGGCAATGCCGCCCCAGACTTCCCGGATGATCAACCGATGCGTGAGCACTTTGCCAGCGTGCTGCACGAGAACCCGCAGGATGTCGTATTCCCGCGGGGACAGCTTGGCGTCGCGGCCGTGGACCGTCACGATCCGCCGAACCAGGTCGACGGACAGGCCGCCAAGCCGGAAGATCGGTCGCTCGCCCTGCTGCTGAAGGCGATGCTTGAGCGCGACGCGCAGGCGCGCCAGCAGCTCCTGCATGCCGAACGGCTTGCTGACATAATCGTCGGCCCCGAGTTCAAGCGCCTGGACGATGCCCTTCTCGTCCGTTCGGCTCGACAGCACAACAATAGGGAAATCCGCGTCCGTCGCGCGCAACTGGGCCAGCAAGTCCATGCCGTTTCGATCCGGGAGGCCGAGGTCGAGCAGCATCACGTCAGGCGGTTGCGCCGCAATGGCGAGCAGGGCATCGGCCACGTTGCCAGCCTCCACCACCTCGTAGCCCTGCGTGCCGAGACCGGCCCGCAGCAGACGGCGGATCGGCGGTTCGTCGTCAACGACGAGAATCCTGATCGGAGCAGCACTCATGCAGCCTCATCCACGGGTCGTTTCTGATCCGGCACCGGTAGCCGGATGGTAAAGATCGCGCCGGAGCGATCCGTTCGATTGGCGGCGGTTATCGTGCCGCTCATGGCTTCGACAAACCCGCGGCAGATGGGCAGACCCAAGCCCGTGCCGGCGCGGACCTGGTCACCCTTCTGTGCACGATAGAACTTGTCGAAGATCCGTTCGAGATCCGCCTCAGGGATCCCCTCCCCTTCATCGAGCACCTGAACGATCACTGCGTCGTCATCCTGCCAGCTCTGGACGCGGATCGCACTGCCGGACGGGGCGTATTTGGCTGCGTTGTCGAGCAAATTAAACAGAATCTGCTCGAACAGGACCGCGTCTACCCGCACCATTGGCAGGTCGGGAGCGATCTGCAAGTCAACGCGATGCGACGACAGGACAGCAGCCGCACGATGAAGCGCCGCGCCCAGCACGTCGCTGACGTCATTTAGCGCCGCATTCGGCGCGATCGCCCCCGATTCAAGCCGCGTCATGTCGAGGAGATTGGCGATGAAGCGGTTGAGTCGTTCCGCCTCGTCCTGCACGGTTCCGATCAGGTCCGCCTTGGCCTCCTCGTCAAGGGCGGCGGAATAGCTCTTGAGCATTCCGGCCGCGCCAATGATCGCCGCAAGCGGCGTTTTGAGATCATGTGAGATCGATGTCAGCAATGCCGATCGCAACCGATCCGACTCGGCCGACAAGCGGGCGCGGTCGACATCGGCCACAAGTTGAATGCGCTCGGCGGCGAGTGCTGCCTGGTCGGCGAGCGAATGAATGAGCCGCCGCTGTTCGGGCGTCAGGAGGAGACCGGGCTTGTCGCTGTCGATGCCGACGACACCCACGGGCCCGCTACTGGTGCGCATGGGGAGAAACAGCCGCTTGGCGCCCGGTAGCGTGTCGGCGCCGCGCCCCGCCTCGCGGTCGCGCTCGAATGCCCACCGGGCGGCAGCCAGATCCGCATCGTCCAGCTGGTCCTCCGGTGGGTACCCGGCTTTCAGTTCCAGTTTGTCGAACTCCGGCATGAGGATGACGACCCTGACCTTGAGCATTGCGGCAATCTGATAGGCCGTCGCCCAGAGCAGGTCGTCAATCGTTCCCACGCTCGTGAGCTTGCGACTGAAGAGATACAGGTCCTCAGTGGTCTTGGCCCGTTGGCTCGCGACGATCGCCTGGCTCCGCACACGGGCCGTCAGATTGCTGGCGATCACCGCCACGAGGAGAAAGAAAAAGAGCGCGACCACATTTTCGGGGTCCGCGATGGTGAAGGTCTCGATCGGCGGCAGGAAGAAGAAGTTGAAGGCCAGCATGCTGAGAAGACTGGCAAAGAGGGCCGGCCAAAGTCCGAAGGAGACGGCAGCGCCCAAAACGCTCGTCAGAAACACGAGAGCGATATTCCTCACGTCCAGGAACTCGTCGAGCACGAAGCCAAGGCCGAGGGCTGCGACAACAAAAAGCGTGCTGAAGAGATAGGGTGCCGCTTCGAGCCTGCCCTTCGGCGCGACCGGGCGATGTCGATCCGTTTCGGCCGCGCTCTCGTTGAGCGCGATGACATGAACGCTGATGTCACCCGCCGATCGGATGACGTCATGGGCGACCGAACCTTGGACCGCTTCGCGAAGTCTCGATTTGTCAGGCTTTCCGACAATGATGTGCGTGGCGTTGTGCGTCTCCGCATAGCGCACCATCTCGGCCGCCACGTCGCGACCGGGGATCGTCACCGCCTCGCCGCCAAGGCGCTCGGCCAATCGCAGACTTGCGGCGATGCGATCCTGCGCAGCAACTGACCGCCGCAGGGCGCTTGCGGTTTCCACATGCAGCGCCGTCCAGGGCGCCTGCAGCCGCTCCGTCATGCGGCGGGCATATCGGATGAGCGCCTCGCTCCCGGGCGAATCGTCGATGCAGACCAGGACCCGATCCCCTGCAGCCCAGGGGCCAGGGATCGCATGGGCCTGCATGTGATTGAGAAGCTGCGCATCGACGCGCTGGGCGGTCCGCCGCAACGCGAGTTCCCGCAAGGCTGTGAGGTTTCCGGGCGAAAAGTAATGGGCAACCGCCCGCTCTGCCGTCCGGGAGACGTAGACTTTGCCTTCATGCAGCCGCTGAATGAGGTCTCGCGGCGTGATGTCGATGATCTCGATGTCGTCGGCGCGGTCGACAATGGCGTCCGGCACCGTCTCGCGCACGCGGATGCGGGTGATCTGCGCCACCACATCGTTGAGGCTCTCCACATGCTGAACGTTGAGGGTCGTGTAGACGTCGATCCCGACCGAGAGCAGCTCTTCCACGTCGAGATAGCGCTTTGGATGCCGGCTGCCCGGCGCGTTCGTATGCGCGAGTTCGTCGACCAGCACGAGTTGCGGACGCCGCTGCAGGATCGCGTCGAGATCCATTTCGTCGAGGCGGTGGCCCTTGTAGTCGACTAAGCGCCGCGGGATGATTTCGAGCCCGGACAGAAGCTGTTCGGTTTCCTTGCGGCCATGCGTCTCGACGACGCCAACGACCACGTCGACACCCTCATCCCGCCGCGAGGCCGCCTGCTGCAGCATCTCGAATGTCTTGCCGACACCAGGCGCCGCCCCAAGGAAAATCTTCAGTCGCCCCCGGCTCTCCCGCTTCGCCGCCTGGAGAAGGGCATCGGGCAAAGGTCGCAGGTGCTGGTCGCGGCGGTCTTCAGCCATGGTCGGTCTCGCACGCAGAACACGCTCTCCCCCTGGACCCGGGCAACAGGCGACTACCGAGCGTCCCGGTCCAGAACGAGGTTCAGCTTGAGCACATTCACGCGCGGTTCGCCAATAAATCCGAGGATGCGCCCCTCCGTGTTCTGGGTAACCAGCTGATGAACGCGCTCGACCGGCAGGTTGCGGGCCATGGCCACTCTCGGAACCTGAAACTGGGCGGCTTCCGGCGACAGGTGTGGATCGAGGCCGCTTCCCGATGTGGTCACGAGGTCAATCGGGAGGCTGACACCAGGATTCTGCGCCTTCAGCTCCGCGCTGTCGGTTTTGATCCGGTCGATCAGGGCCTGATTGCTGGGCCCGAGATTCGAGCCACCGGAATTGGACGCATTGTAGGGCAACGCAGTCGTCTTTGACGGGTCGGAGGGGTCTGGCCCGAGGGTTGCTGATGGCCGCCCGTGGAAGTAGCGGTCGCCCGCGAAGGCCTGCCCGATCAGCGCCGAGCCTTTCGCCTCGCCGTTGACGGCAAGGAGGCTCCCGTTTGCTTCCTCCGGGAAAAAGGTCTGGGCGACCCCCGTCATGGCGAGGGGATAAAGAAGGCCGGTGATGGCCGTGAACGCCGCAATCATGACGAGAGCGGGACGAAGATGACGCAACATGGTGGATCTCCTTATGCGAGGCCGATGGTGGTGATCAGAAGGTCGATCGCCTTGATGCCGATGAACGGCACGATGATTCCGCCAAGGCCGTAGACCAGAAGGTTGCGACGCAGCAGCGGTGCTGCCCCGATCGCGCGGTATTTCACGCCCCTGAGTGCCAAGGGAATCAGCGCGACGATAATCAGCGCGTTGAAGATGATGGCTGAGAGGATCGCGCTCTCGGGGGTGGCGAGATGCATGATGTTGAGCGCGCCAAGCTGCGGGTAGATGGCCGCAAAGATCGCCGGGATGATCGCAAAGTACTTGGCAACGTCGTTGGAGATGGAGAACGTGGTGAGCGATCCCCGGGTCATCAGCAACTGCTTGCCGATCTCCACGATCTCGATGAGCTTGGTCGGATCACTGTCGAGATCCACCATGTTTCCGGCCTCCCGCGCGGCAACTGTGCCCGTATTCATCGCAACGCCCACATCGGCCTGGGCAAGCGCCGGCGCATCATTGGTGCCATCTCCGCACATGGCGACGAGCTTGCCCTGCGCCTGCTCGGAGCGGATCAACGCGAGCTTGTCCTCGGGCGTGGCCTGGGCAAGAAAGTCATCGACTCCCGCTTCCGCCGCGATGGCTGCCGCCGTCATGGGGTTGTCGCCCGTGATCATGACCGTGCGGATGCCCATCTGCCGCAATTCGGCAAAGCGCTCCTTGATGCCGCCTTTGACGATATCCTTCAATTGCACCACGCCGAGCAGCCGACCATCTTTCGCAACCGCCAGCGGTGTTCCACCGGCCTTGGCGATGTCGTCGGCAATCGCCTGAACCTCGCGGACCTGATCGGCGCCGACCAGCGACTTGACGGTCGGTGCGGCACCCGCGCTCAGAACCGGTATCTTGGGCGACAGATAGGCGAGGATCGAATCGACTGCGCCCTTGCGGATGATGCTTTCCCCAATATCGACGCCACTCATCCGCGTCTGGGCGGTGAACGGCACGAAGGTCGCGTGCAGTTCACCCATCTGGCGGGCCCTTATGCCATATCGCTCCTTGGCGAGGACGACGATCGAGCGGCCTTCCGGTGTCTCGTCCGCGAGCGAGGCAAGCTGTGCTGCATCCGCGAGGTCCTCTTCGCTCACCCCGCGCATGGGGCGGAAACTGGTCGCCTGTCGATTGCCGAGCGTGATCGTCCCGGTCTTGTCGAGCAGGAGCGTATCCACATCGCCTGCCGCCTCCACGGCTCGCCCGGACATCGCCAGCACATTGAACCGGACAAGCCGGTCCATTCCGGCAATGCCGATGGCTGACAGCAGCGCGCCGATGGTCGTCGGGATGAGCGTGACGAACAGGGCGACGAGCGAAATGATCGGGATGGTGCCGCCCGCATAGGCGGTGAAGCTGGGGATGGTCGCGACGGCGACCACGAAGATGATGGTGAGACCGGCCAGCAGGATGTTGAGCGCGATCTCATTGGGAGTCTTTTGACGTGAGGCCCCCTCCACGAGCGCAATCATGCGGTCGATGAAAGTGGAGCCCGGCGCCGCGGTGATGCGCACGCGGATCCAGTCCGACAGAACCTGCGTACCGCCGGTGACGGCCGATCGATCGCCTCCCGATTCCCGAATGACCGGGGCGGATTCGCCGGTGATCGCGGCCTCGTTGACGGAGGCCACCCCCTCCACCACTTCGCCGTCGCTTGGAATGATGTCCCCGGCCTCCACGAGCACAACGTCGCCCACTTTCAGCTGACCGCCGGGCACCAACGTGAAGTCGCGCGCGCGCTCGGAATCGAGAAGCTTCGCCTGCGTCTCCGTGCGGGTCTTGCGCAGGGACGCGGCCTGGGCCTTGCCGCGTCCTTCGGCGACCGCCTCGGCGAAGTTGGCAAACAGAAGGGTGAACCAGAGCCAGAGGATGATCTGGAAGGAGAACGCAAGACTGGTGCCGCCGACAAGCACATCTTTCACAAATAGGATTGTTGTAAGCGCGGCGACGACCTCCACCACGAACATGACCGGATTCTTGATCATGAGGCGCGGGTCGAGCTTGGTGACGGACGCGGTCAGCGCCGGCACGATGATGGATGGATCGACAAGAGAGGGGAGACTGGCCCGGTCACGGGCATGGGCGGTATTCATAACTGGACTTCCATGAAAATGGTTCTGGAAAGCGCCGTGTCTAGGGCTGCAACAGGCGTGCGATGAGGTGGACGACGCCCGCGAGCCCGATCGAGCCTGCGGTCAGCGCCACGACGACGGAAATCGGGCTCCACGCTCTCGCGCGCGATGATCGGGATCGCGGCATTCTACCCTCCTGCCGCGAAAGACTGGCCGGCGATCACCGACAGGTGCTCGACGATCGGTCCCAGTGCCAGCGCGGGGAAGAAGGTCAGGCCTCCGACGATGAGAATGACGCCGACGAGAAGGCCGATGAACAATCCGCCATGGGTCGGGAAGGTGCCGGCCGAGACGGGAAGTCGCTTCTTGGCCGCCATGGATCCCGCGATGGCCATGGCGGGGATGATCACAAAGAAGCGTCCGATCAGCATCGCGGCGCCGAGGGTGAGATTGTACCAGGGCGTATTGCCCGACAGGCTGCCGAAGGCAGAGCCATTATTGGCGGCGCCCGACACATAGGCGTAGAGCACCTCCGCAAATCCATGCGGCCCGGGATTGCCGATGGATGAGAGCGCTGTCGGCGTGACGACCGCAATCGCCGTGAAACCGAGCATGACAACGGGCAGGCTCAGGATCGCCAGGATCGCCATCTTGACTTCCTTGGCTTCGATCTTCTTCCCGAGATATTCGGGCGTGCGACCGACCATGAGGCCGGCGACAAACATCGTCACGATGACGAACAGCAGCATGCCGTAGAGACCGGCGCCGACGCCGCCGATGACGATTTCGCCAAGCTCCATGTTGATCAGCGGGATCATGCCGCCCAAGGGCATGAAGCTCGAGAGCATGGCATTGACGGCGCCGCAACTTGCAGCCGTCGTCACGACGGCGAACAGAGCCGACATGGCGGTGCCGAAGCGCACCTCCTTGCCCTCCATGTTGCCGCCCTCAACGCCCAGCGCATGGACGAGCGGATTGCCGCCGGCCTCGGCCCAATAGGCCACGCTGACGCCTGCGAGGAACAGGAAAGCCATCGCGCCGAGGATGGCCCAGCCCTGCCGCTGGTCGCCGACCATCCGTCCGAAGACGTTGGTCAATCCCGCGCCGATGGCAAAGATCGAGATCATCTGAATGAGATTGACGAGGGCGTCCGGGTTCTCGAACGGGTGGGCGGAATTGGCATTGAAGAAGCCGCCGCCGTTCGTTCCGAGCATCTTGATGGCAAGCTGGGACGCAACGGGTCCAACGGCAATTGTCTGCTTTCCGCCTTCAAGTGTCGTGACATCGACGGAGGCGCCGAGAGTCTGCGGGACGCCCCTGGCGACGTAGACCACCGCCAGCACGATGCAGAGGGGAAGCAGCACGTAGAGAACCGCCCGTGTCATGTCCGCCCAGAAATTTCCAATCCCCTTTGCGGACGCGCGTGAGAAGCCCCGCACGAGAGCGATGGCGAGCGCGATACCGGTGGCGGCCGACAGGAAGTTCTGAACCGTCAGACCGACCATCTGGACAAGATACGACATCGTGCTTTCGCCGCCGTAATTCTGCCAGTTGGTGTTTGTGACGAAGCTTACGGCCGTATTGAAGGACAGGTCGGGCGCAACGTTGGCCATCTCCATCGGGTTGTACGGCAGCGCTGCCTGAAACCGCTGCAATCCGTAGAGGACCAGAAAGCCCGTGAGATTGAACGCCAACATCGCGAGCGCATAGGTGAGCCAGTGCTGCTCCTCTCGCTCGTCGATTCCGGCGAGCTTGTAGAGGCCGCTCTCGACAGGGCGCAGGAGCGGCGACAGGAACGTCTTTTCGCCCGCGAAGACGCGCGTCATATACCACCCGAGGGGGGACACGATCGCCGCGACGAGGGCGCAAAAGACCAGAATTTGAACCCAGCCATTGATGGTCATAGCAGGTGCCTTTGTCAGAAGCGCTCGGGCCGGAGGAGCGCGTAGGTGAGGTAGATGAGGAGGCCAACCGTCACGACGGCGGCGAGGGTGTAATCGACAATCATCGGGGGCCTCTCAAAGCTGGTCGCAGGCGGCGGCGTAGGCGAAGGCAAGGCCGAAGAAGCCGAGCCCCAGGGCAAGCATGATGATGTCCATCTGAAACAATCCCGCGGATGCGAGCGGCCAAAGCGGGCCTCTCATGCGGCCTGAGATGCAGCAATCCGCATGAGGATTCGAGAGGGCCGGAACGGCCCGCGCATAAGTTTCTCATAAGGACGGGCGTGCGGCTGCCTCCCCCGACAAACGAAAACGGCCCGTCCCTCGATGGAGGAACGGGCCGTGTCTGGTGGCGTGAGCCGAAAGCGAGAGGCTAGAGCGCCAGACCCTCGAGCTGGGAGACGGCGGTCATGACGCCGCGAATTTCGGCAAGCCCGCGGAGGCGACCGATGGCCGGATAACCAGGATGGGTGGGCTTGCCCACATCGTCCAGCAACTCGCGGCCATGGTCGGGGCGGAACGGAATGCGCCAGTCGGCAGCGCCCGCCTGGCGACGCCGGTTCTGCTCCTGGAGAAGGACGCGCACGACAGCCACCATATCCACATCCCCGCCGAGGTGGTCAGCCTCCTCGAACGATCCGTCGGGATCCTTCGTGACGTTGCGCAGATGCGCAAAGCAGATGTGCTCGGCAAAGCGCTTTGCAATCGCCGGAAGGTCGTTGCCCGGCCGGGCACCGAGGGACCCGGTGCACAGCGTCAGGCCGTTGGACGGCGAGCGATGGAGATCGAGCACCGCCGCAATATGCTCCTCCGAGCTGACGATGCGCGGGAGGCCGAGAAGAGGACGCGGCGGGTCATCGGGATGGATGCCCATGCGAATGCCGAGCTCTTCGGCTGTCGGGACAACAGCCTTGAGAAAACGGCCGAGATTCTCGCGCAGGCGCTCGGCCGAAACGTCCTTGAAGCGCGCGAGCATCGTGCGCAGACCGGGCAGATCGTAGCGATCGAACGCGCCGGGAAGCCCTGCCATGATATTGGCCAGCAGCTTGTCCCGATCGCTCGGCGTCGAGGCGTCGAACCAGGCCCGAGCCCGGGCGAGAACCTCCGGCGCATGATCCGCTTCGGCGCCTTTGCGCTCCAGCATGAAGCAGTCGAAGGCAGCATATTCATGGGCGTTGAACCGCAGCGCGCGCCCTCCTCCGACGACCGGCGCGCGCAGATCCGTGCGCGTCCAGTCCAGCACCGGCATGAAATTGTAGCAGACCGTCTTGATGCCGCAGGCCGCGAGATTGCGCAGGGACGTGCGGTAATCCTCGAACAGCGGCTCGAGATTGCCTTCGCCGATCTTGATGGCCTCGAGAATCGGCAGGCTCTCGACCACGCTCCAGCGCAAGCCGAGCTGACGGTCGCGCTCGATGAAGCGGATCCGCTCCTCGATGGCATCCTTCGTCCAGACGACGCCTGCCGGAATGTCGTGCAAGGCGGTCACGATGCCCGTGGCACCGGTCTGCCGCACATGCTCCAGGGTGATGATATCTGCGGGTCCCCACCAACGCCATGTCTGTTCCATGAGCGATGCTCCTTGATGTGTTCAGGTTCTTCGACCGTCGATCGGACCGACGTTCGCGCGCCGCAACCGATCGATTCTCGTCCTTGTGTCTTTCGGCCCTAGGTGTCGTCGACGATCAACTCCGGGTGGGTCGCCGCCAGCGTATCAGAGACCTTGAGAACCTCCGAGAGGTGCTCGCGGGCCGCGTGTTCTGCTGCCGTAACGTCGCCTCGGCGTACCGCGTCCAGCATCGCCCTGTGCTGACCGATGAGGGTCTCCACGGGAGTCACGTTGGGAAGGCTGAGAAACCGCAAGCGGTCGAACTGCGCCTTCTCCCGTTCGAGAACCGCCCAGATGTTGCCCACGTCAATCCCGTCGGCGAACGCGCGATGAAAGGCGTCGTCGGCGCGCGTGAACCATTCCGGCTGGTCGCGCGCTGCTTCCTGGTCTTCGATCGCCCGTTCGGCCATGGTCTGGTTTGCCGCCGACAGGCCTTGCTCGGCGGCCCGGCGCAGGATTGCCACCTCCATCGCCTCGCGCACGAAGCGCGCGCGGCGCACCGCCCGCAGGGAAATATGGGTGATGAACGTGCCGCGTTGAGGCCAGACGGCCACGAGGCCCTCATCCACAAGCCGAAAGAGCGCTTCGCGCACGGGCGTCCGACTCGTACCGAAACGGCGCGCCAGCTCGTTTTCCGAGACCCGCGTACCGGGCCGAAGGCGCAGGACGATGATGTCCTGCCGGATCGTTGCATGAATGGCCGCAACGCTCAACGGAGCCGATATCGCTCGCACGGTCTCGGCTCCGGACGAGGCCGGGCCTCCGGCGGATGGCCTGATCGGTGCTGACACGGTCCGGAAATCCCCTCTTATGCATCCCAGCCGAGATGGCCGAGAAAGTCACGGGTCCGCGCCTGGTGGGGCGCGTCGAAGATCTGCCCGGGCGGGCCCTGCTCGATGATCTGGCCGCTGTCGAACACGACCACATGGTCGGCCACACGGCGGGCGAAGGTCATCTCGTGTGTGACGACGACCATTGTCATGCCGTCATCGGCCAGTGTCTTCATGACGTTCAGAACCTCGCCGATGGTCTCCGGGTCCAGCGCCGATGTGGGCTCGTCGAACAGCATGACCTCGGGCTCCATGGCGAGCGCGCGGGCGATGGCGACCCGCTGCTGCTGCCCCCCGGACAGATTGGCCGGGTAATTGCCCGCCTTCTCGACCAGTCCGACCTTTGCCAGCAATGCTTCGGCCCGGTCGCGCGACTGGGCGTCCGACAATCCGAGAACCGTGGATGGCCCCATCATGACATTCTGGATCGCGGTCTTGTGCGGAAACAACTCGAAATTCTGGAACACCATTCCCATGCGCTGGCGCACCTTCCGGATGGCGGCGGGTTCCTTCGGCAGCGGAACACCATCAAAAAGCAATTCGCCGCCATCGAGAGTTTCAAGCGCGTTGGTGCAGCGAAGGAGGGTGGACTTGCCCGAGCCGGAGGGTCCGATCAGGCAGACCACCTGGCCCCGGCGGACCTCCATGGAGACGCCCGAGAGGGCGACGAAATCGCCGTAGAGTTTGCGGACATTCCGATATTGCAGGACGACGCTGGCGGCTGTCATTCCGTGACCCCGAATTTCTTGTGAATCCAATCCGCGATCTTGGCCTGGGGATAGCCCAGCAACCAGTAGATCGCGGCCATAGCCGTCAGCATCTCGATGACGCGAAACGATTGCGACCGAATCTGCATCGCCGTGTGAGCGAGGTCGCCCACGGCAATCACCGAGACGAGCGACGTGTCCTTGAAGAGCGTCACCCAGGTGGTCGCCAGAACCGGCAAGACCCGGCGCCAGGCTTGCGGCAGCACGATCTTGCGAAACGCCTGCGCCTCGCTCATTCCGAGGGCGAGTGCCGCCTCCGTCTGTCCGCGACGGATGGACTTGATGCCGGACCGGAACGTCTCGGAATTATAGGCGGTGTTGTTGAGCGACAGCGCCACAAGTCCTGTCAGGAAGGGCGAAAACGCGATGCCGAACACAACCGGCATGACGTAGAATGCCCAATAGACCACGAGAATGATCGGCAGGTTGCGGAACAGTTCGACGAAACAGGTGGCAAGAAACGCCACCGGTCGCAGGCGCGACTCGCGCAGCATCGCCACGCCGATCCCGCACGGCACCGCGATCATCATCGTCAGAACCGTAAGCGCAATCGTGATGAGCGCCCCACGGGCGAGCGCGCCGGCGCTGGCGGGGACGATGGACCAATCGAGATTCATGACCGTCCCAGGAAAGAGATGCGCTTGTAGACGATGTCGACGGCGCGTGTGACAGGAAAGATGACCAGGAAGTAGATGATCATGACAGTCGAAAAGACCTCGACCGGTGCGTAGGATTGGCCTGCCACCGCATCGGCCCGCCGCATCAGTTCCGGCACTGCGATGACCGCCGCGATCGCCGTGTCCTTGATGGCAAGCGACAACAGGGATCCGAAGGACGGCATCATGCGAATGATGGCCTGGGGCAGCACGATCTTGCGCACGATCTGAGGCCCCGACATCCCAAGCGCCAGGCCCGCACGCACCTGCCCGGGACGGACCGATTCAATGCCGGCGCGCACGACTTCCGCCACATAGGCGGCCAGATGGAACGACAACGCGAACATCGCCGACCAGAACGGCGGCAGGTTCACGCCGGTCAGGGCCGGAAGCGCGAAGTAGATCCAGACCAGCACGACGAGGACCGGGATCGCGCGCATCGAGTCGATGTAAAACACAAGAACGACGCGGAGCCATTTCGGCCCGTAGCGGCGCGCCAGCCCCACGATTGTCCCAAGCACGAAGCTGCAAACGGCGACGCCCAACGCGAGAAGCAGCGTGACGCGCAAGCCATCGAGCAGAAATCGCCAGCTTTGAAGGATGGGATCGAAATTGAAATCCATGAGCAGAACCGATTCAGATGCTGGTACGGGACCGGCAGGATCAGACGGAGGCCGGGCGCGTCGGGCGCGGCCTCCGTCGAGGGCGGATTACATCGTCTCGACGATCCGCTCTTCTTCCTTCTGGAGCGCCGGCAGCATGGGCTCTGACACCGACTTCAGCCACTTCAGAAACTCGGGCTGGTTCTTGTCGACGGCCAGGCCGATTTCATTGGCGGCCTCCGTGCTGTCCTGGCAATTGTTGCCTTGCGGAAGCGCTACCAGACCCTTGACCTTCTTGTTCAACGCGATCCAGGGGATGCGATTGATCGGGGTGACGTCCGAGCGGCGCGCCATGATCTCCTCGACGGGCGCTGCCGTGCCGGCGCTGGAGACGCCCCGCAATGTCGCCTTCGGGAAACGCTGCTTCACCCAGTTCTCTTCACCGCCACCGGTGAAATAGGCAATCGTCACGTCAGGCGAATTGAAATCATCGACCGATTTCGCATTGGCCACTTTCGGATTGTCGGCCCGGCCGAAGACGCAGAGGCTCGTCTTTGAATAGGTGACGAAGTCCACGACGTTCTGGCGCTCCTTCGTGACCGAGAGCGGCGAAATCGTCAGATCGACCTGGTTCGAGGCCAGCACGGGCACTTTGGTTTCGTGCGAGACCGGAACGGCCACGAGCTTGACGCCGAGGCGCTTCGCGTATTCCTTGGAGAGCGTCCAGGCCGGACCTGCCCAGGCCTCGCCGGAGCCGGTCGTGTCCTCGATCAGCCAAGGCGGGTTGGACAAGACCCCAACGCGCAACTGGCCGGCCTTCTTGATGGCATCGATGCGGGCGCTGGTGCCCGGAGCCGGGACATCCTGAGCATGGGCAACACCCACGGCCAATCCGAGACCGATCACAACAGACGCGGCAAAGCGCGCGGTTCGTAGCAGCAGCATGAGCGTAACTCCCTGGTATCCCTGAAGCGGCCCGCCGAATGGCGACGCGGCCCGCATGGTGGCGCGTTCGGAAACGCATTGGTTTCCGCGCTCTGCACTCTAGTATACAAGCGTAGATCGAAATCAACCCGCGTTCGATCGCAGCGCGAGGGCCGTCAGGGCAAAAGGGGCTTTGCCGCCGGTCACACACTATTTCGTTTCATCGCCGCTCGATTGGGCCTCGCGCGGTGGGTCAGGCGTGATAGCAGATGGCAGGCCGACGTGTGACATGCGGCGGACCTTCGTCGCATCAAATCGGTTACTTAAAAACTTCCCGCCACCGTGTCAGTCCAGACAATGAGTTCAGATGAGCCATCTTTCCTGCAAGGCCTGCCGGGGCGCCACGCCCCTGCCCTTCGCTTTCACAATGGCGTTTCACCCCATCGTCGACGTGCACGCGCGCTCGATCTGGGGATACGAGGCGCTTGTGCGCGGGGAGGAAGGTCAGTCGGCGTTTGCGATCCTCAACCAGGTGACGGAGGATAACCGCTACAAATTCGACCAAGCCTGCCGCGTGAAGGCGATCGAGCTTGCCGGCCGCCTGTTTCCTGCAGGCGGCGATGCGCGTCTTTCCATCAACTTCATGCCGAACGCCGTCTATGAGCCCACCGCCTGCATTCGGGCCACACTGGAGGCTGCAAGGCGCGTGCAGTTCGATCCCAAACGGATCATGTTCGAATTTACCGAGGACGAGCGGATGGTGGACAAGAGCCATGTCCAGCGAATCATCGCGGAATACCGGCGTCTGGGCTTCGTGACCGCCATCGACGATTTCGGCGCAGGGCACGCTGGCCTGACGCTGTTGGCAGACTTCCAGCCCGACCTGATCAAGATCGACATGCAGATCATCCGGAATGTGGACCAGTCGTCCTCTCGGCAGGGTATCATCCGGGGAATTATGACGATGGCGGATGCACTGGGCCTGACGGTCATCGCCGAAGGCGTCGAAACCGAACAGGAACTCATGCAGTTGCGCGCGTTCGGTATCAAACTGTTCCAGGGATACCTGTTCGCAAAACCAGAGATCGAAATGCTGCCATCAGTCGATCTGGGCGGATGGTGAGGGGAACGTCCCCCTGTCGACAAATCATCGTCAAAGGATTGAGCGCGCGGGGCCCAATGGCCCCGCGCGATGGGTTGCGACAAGCGCTTAGCGGCGGCCGACGCGGTTGACCGGACCGCCACGGTTCATCGGCGTGCCGGGCCGCACACCGACGCCACGAGCGCCGACACCGGGCGCCATGACGGCACGGCCGACCGGGGCGACGGGGCGCGCGATGCAGCCACGCGGGATGCCGACGGCGCGGCAATAGACGGCGGCCTCAGACGGCGTCGGTGCGACGGAAAAGACGCTCAGTGACATCAGCGCGGCAAATGACAAACCCAGTGTACGAACCATAGCACGTCTCCGATTGAGCGCCTGTTGAGGCGCGGGGGTAGTGCCACCGACCCGCGGCCTTGAACGGTCGCGAAGCCGACAGCGTTGAACGATCTAACGCCCTGCCGCTTTCGATTCTGACAAAGTCAGAGACGGCAGATGCGGCAATCATGAAAGGCTTTTGGGAAAGTGGACGGCGCGTGAGGCTGTGATGTGTGGCGTCAAAGTCAGGGCAGACCGAACGTCCCTGCCGTCTCCTCAATCGATCGTTTATGTGCCCATTCGAAGGAGTTCGCTCCGCTGCCGGCCAGTTTTCGCCCGGCAAAAACTGGCTTTGGCAGGCAGGCGGCCTCGAAGGGCGTCGACAAAATCGGCTTACCTCTGAAGCGCCCTTGCGTCAAGCTCAGGCCTATTCCGCAAACTCAAGGGAAATCCGTTCTGGTTGCTGGGCCTTCGCTGGGGTGCAGCAACCAACGGCGTAGAGTTGTGATTTCGTGAGCCTGAGGCGGCGGATCGTGCTAGGTGGAGAGGGTCTACGAAGGATTGCCGATGCTCAGGTTTGTCATGGTCGCTGTGGGAACGTTGTCGGCGATCGTTGGCTCACCGTCCGATCTGCTGGCGCGCGAACTGGTTCCGTTCAATACCAATCTTTCGGCCGGCACCATCCTGGTGCGAACCAGCGAGCGTCAGCTGTATCTCGTCCAGGGCGACGGAACGGCCGTCCGTTATCGGGTGGCCGTCGGACGCCCGAACAAGCAGTGGGTCGGCAAGGCTGAAATCACGGGGAAGTACGTGCGGCCGGCCTGGGGCCCTCCGGCCGAGATCAAGCGTGACAAGCCTTCCCTGCCCGACGTGATTCCGGGCGGCTCCCTCAACAACCCGCTCGGCGAACGCGCCATGACCCTGAGTGGTGGGGAATACGCCATTCACGGCACCAATCGCCCCAGCTCCATTGGGACCTTCGCGTCTTACGGATGCATCCGCATGCTCAACGCGGACATTGCAGATCTCTTCGATCGTGTGGCGGTCGGTAGCACAGTCGTGGTGGCTGACTAGCAACCTTCAGTCACCCGCCACGACCCTGCGCTACCATGTGTAGCGCAGGACGCCGGTTGCCGCGTAAGTCTGTGCCCGCGAGGCGAACTCGCCGTCGAACTTCACCCCGAGCGACAATCCGTTTTCGTACTGAAGCCATGCGCCGGCCGAGAGCAGCGCCGAATTCTTGGTCGGCAAGGCGCCGCTCAATGTGAAATTCGAACCTGGCAGCGCCTGGAAAGCAGCATTGACGGTCGTCGGGTCGGTGAAATAATCGTGCGCCCAGGCGGCCCTTGCCCGCAGCACGAGGGTGGATGTCTCGAGCGGAACCGTGTGGTCAAGCCACGCACCGAGTTCGGTCCGCGCCGTGCGTGTGGTGCGCTCCTGATAGAAGAGCGCGAACGGCGAGGCGCCGCGCTCGCCCTGCTCGAGATAGGACGGCATCGAGAACACCTGGCCCTGCACCGCCGCATAGGGTGTCAATCCGATCAGCCCTGGCAGATCGAAGCGGTATCCGGTCTCAAGTCGCGCGCCGATGTTGCTGGCGTAGTAGTCGGCGGTGAGCCGATCGCCGGTCCCGAAGGTGAGCTGCCGCTCGGTCGAGCCCCAGTGGCCCGCATAGGCCAGGGCCGCCGACACATAGGCTTGATCGATCCGCGTGAACGTGTAGGCGGCCGCCTGGAACATTTCGCTATTTCCGCCGCCAAGGCCGCCGGAGAGATCGTAGTTTGTCCCGCCGCCCGCCAACGCAAAGCCGATCACCGTATCCGGCGTGACCCGATAGTCGAGACCGGTGGCGATGCTGGCGCTTCCGATGGTGCGATCCTGACCGCCGAAGCCGCCCTGTGTCCTGCTCTGGTCGCCATACACCGCACCCCAGACACTCCACCGGCGCGGGTCCGGCACGGCCGTCCGCGCGAGCACGCGGGAGTCGAAGAAGGATCCGGTGGGCGAGTTCGCATTGAAGGGGGCATAGCCCAGAGCCCTGATCACAGGCTCCGATTGACCCCGCTGCTCCTGCTCCGGACGGGCACGGCCCGGCGCGGCGTCGGGAAACCGGCTGCCGCCGAAGGGTCCGCCCGCGAACGGGTTCAGAACCAGCCGCAGGAACGAGTTCATGGCCTGCGCGCCCGCAGGCTGGACTCCGGTGGCCGCCTCGCCGGCGAGCTGCGTCAGCGCATAGGCCTGCGCCGTGGGCGAGAGAGCCGCAAGGGCAAGGATTTCGGGCGGGATCGTCTGATTGTTGAGAAACGCCGTGTAGAAGCCATTGTTGATCGCCGTCGTTACCGCCGAGACCCTCGCGAAGTTGACGCCGAGCGGAAGCGCCACCGCCACAGGCGGAACGACGGTGCCTGGCGGAACGACCGTGCCAGGGGGAACGACAGTCCCGGGCGGCACGACGGTGCCAGGGGGCACGACAACGGGAAGCAGCGGGGCCAGGCACTGGCTGAGCGTTGCAATCAGAATCCGGTTGTTGTCGAGGGTCACCGCGCCGTTGCGCGCCATGGCGGCGCCGCAGGTGATCTTGGCGCCGGTGTTGAGCGTGATGCTGGTCAGCGCCAGGATGTCGCCCACGAAGGAGCTTCCGGCACCCAGCGTCGCCGAACTGCCGACCCGGAAAAAAACGTTCTGGCCTTGTGCGCCGCCGATCAGCGAAACGGTGGAGGCGGCGGCCGTCGTCAAAGTGCTGCCGATGTTGAAAATGAACACGGCGTTGGGATTGCCGCCGGCGTTGAGGACGAGCGGCCCGGTGAGCTGCGCCGATGAATTGAAGTTGTAGACCCCGGGCGACAAGGTGCGACCGCCCAGGTCCTGCCCGGTCAGATCCACCGTCCGGGACCGGCTCGCCAACAGAAGATAAGCGGTGGTCAGATCGGTCTGCGCCTGCCCCGCAACCGCATTGCCCGCGTGGATCGTGTAGGGCGCCTCCACAAGGCCGGGGGGAAAGCCGACGACGGCGGCGCCCGGAAACACGCCGAGATTCCCGGTCAGCACGCTGGGGCCCGTATTGGTCACGGTCGAGCCAGCCAGCACGGCAAAACTGGCGGCGGTTCCCATGTTGATGGACTGAGCCGCACTGTCAGAATTATCTGACATCAGAAGCCCAAGCGCGACGAGTGGTACTGTAAAAAATTGGCTGCCCGGAAATTTAACTTCAGTAAAATGGTATAATGTACTGATCTTACGCACGGGCATTAACGCTCTCCAACGCTCCGAAGTCGATTTACGCTAGCGCATAACTCTTCGGAAGTATGATGCATATTTGATACAGAAACATTGATTCGATTTGGCCGAAATTGCCCTTGAGGAGCGACGGTCGCGGCTTGCGGGCGGCGTGTGGAGAGAGATGGAGAACGGCCGGTCCGGGGAGGCGGGCGGGTCTACGATCGAAAGCGGAAAGACTGCGCCAATCGACCGCTGGGGTTTGTCTGCCAGACGGGCGTCCGTAGCATGGTGCCGGCTCTGCGAGGGCACTTACCCGGCACGAGTCGCGCGCATCAGCCTCAACCGTTCAGCGGACCGGTTTGTAAAAATGTAAAACGTGTAAAATGAGAACTGGAAAACCAGTTAAGTGATGGCGCGCCCGAAAGGATTCGAACCTCTGACCCCCAGATTCGTAGTCTGGTGCTCTATCCAGCTGAGCTACGGGCGCCCGGGGCCGTTACGTTTTTGAGGAAACATATCGGCCGGAGGCGGCTGATTAGATCGTTCTCAGGCGGTTGGCAAGCCTGTTTCTGGAAAGATCGACGGGGGCTTGTCTATTCGTTGGCGGCCTCTCCTTGCCGGTCGGGAATGTCGATCCGGAAGCAGGTCCCCGATTCCCGTTGCTCGAGGGCGATTGCGCCGCCGTGCAGGCGCACGATCTCGGCCACGATGGTGAGGCCAAGCCCCGTTCCCCCCTTGCGGTTCGACACCTGGAAGGGGGTGAACAAATCCGCCCGCAGGCGCTCGGGAATGCCCGGTCCGTTATCCCCGACCCGGATGATCACCGTCCGACCCTGCCGCTCTGCCCGCACGGTGATGCGCGGGACCGCGTCGCTGGCACCAGCCTGGCTCAGAGCCTGGACGGCATTCCGGACCAGATTGACGAGGACGCGCGAGAGCTGGTCCTCATCCGCATCGATGAGGAGACCCTCCGGCACGTTGAGCACGAATTCGATGCCGCGTTCGGGAGCAAGGTCTGTCAGGTTTGCGAGATCAGCGACAATCGGCTCCAGCGCAATCATCTGGCGGTGGGGCAGCCGCTCAGAGGCGCGACCATAGGCCAGGGTCGCCTCGCAGAACGCGATCGCCCGGTCGAGGGTGGCAACCAGGCGGGGCGCGACCCGTTGAACGGCCTCGTCATCGACCCGGTCGAGCCGGTCCGTCAGCAGATGCGCTGTCGTGAGCATGTTGCGGAGCTCGTGGTTGATCTTGCTCACCGCCAGTCCGAGTTCGGCCAGACGGCGTTTTTGGCGAAGCTCATCGGCCAGGGTCGTTTCCATCTGGGCGAGGGCCTGTTCCGCAAGGCCGATCTCATCCGCCCGCGCGCTCGGCCTGATGACCCGGGAGGCATCCTCCGGATTGCTGGAAAACTGCGCAATGTTGCCGGTCAGGCGGCGGACCGGGCGCACGATCACCCATTGCAGAACGACGTACAGAAGACTGGCCGTGATCGCCGAGATGAGGAGCGAGACAAGAAGGATGTTGCGCGAGAAGTCGAGCATCGCCAGCCGAAGGGGCCGGGGGTCCAGGATCATCTCCACAAAATCGACGCCCATGCCGGCGCCGATGACACGAATCGGCTCGCTGCGGGTGTCGAAAAGGGCCTCGAACGTATCGGACGCCAGTGTTCCCCAGGAGGTATCGCGCAGATCTACCGTCTTGCTCACGGTCGCGGGCATGTCGCCCGCGGCCAGCAGCGACCGCTTGCCGCCACCCCGAATAGCGATCGCCTTCGCGCCGACGCCCGAAAGCAGGCGCATTTCCAGCTCCTCGGGAAGGCTCTCTTCGGCTGCGGCATCGAGCACCATGGCGGCGATCTGGGCGGCGGCGAGGCGGTCGCTCAGCCAGGTGCTGCGAAAATTCACGACCGATGGCACATAGATGAGGATCTCGGCCACCATCACGAACAGGATCGTCAGCAGCAGCAGCCGTGCCGATAGGCCGAAATGCCTGAACAGGCTCGCCGAGGGAACGGGGCGCTGGCCGGCTCTCATTCCTGGCTAGCTCCAGCGCCGCAGGACGCCGATGACCCGGCGCATCCACGGATCCTGAGCCGACATCTTCAGGAATTCGACCGCGGCCCGTTTCGTCGTCTCGCCATAGCTGGCATCCGAAAAAGCAAGGTCGGCGAGATCCGAGACACCAAGCCCCTTCGCCATGGCCAGCGCCCACGGCATGATCAGGTCCGGGGCCTCCGGTCCCACCATCGTGCAGCCCAGAATGCGGCCGGACGGGGTGACGACAGCTTTGACATGCCCCTGTCCCCTCCCCCGGGCTCGCGCGCGGGCGTTGTCGGCAAAGGCCGCCCGCAGGATGCGAATGGCATGGCCCTCCGCCTTGGCCTGCTCTTCGGTGAGGCCAATGGCGGCAAAGGCCGGATCGAAAGCGCCAATCCGGGGCACGAGTAGCGGATCGAAGGGTTTGGCGTGCCTGAAGATCGCATGCCGAAAAGCGGTTCCCGCCTGCTCGGCAGTTGCTTGAATGGCAGTGTCGCCCACGGACGCGACAGGGCCAGCCGCGTAGATCCGTGCATTGCTGGTGCGCATGCGCGAATCGACCGCGATGGTCCCGGCCTTGGTTCTCACCTTGGCGACATCAAGCCCGAGATCGGCCAGCGCGGCCGTTTGCCGGTTGGCCACCAGGAGATGCGACGCCGTCAATGCGCCCGGCCCCACACCCGCTTGGACATCGCCGTCTGGGCGTGCCGTCAGCGTCGGTATGGCGTGAGAGAAGCGGATGTCGATCGCCTCCGCCCGCAGCCCGCGCGCGACGATGGCGGTCATTTCCGGATCCTCCGAGTGGAGGAGCCGGGGCCCCTCGACGAACATCGTCACGGCGGAGCCGAAGCGGCGATAGGCCTGAGCCAGGGCAATGGCCGTTGCGCCGCCGCCCAGCACAAGGAGATGGCGCGGGACGTCTGTCAGGTTCGGGATCGTGTCCGCATGGATGATCCGCGCGGGCTCGAGCCCGGTCACCGGCGGCTCCTCACGTAGCGGTTCCGGTAGGAGGATGTATCGGCGCGCCTTGATGGTCTCCGCACCCGCCATTAGGGTCTCCGGGTTGCTGAACCGGGCGCCGGACTCGATGACCCGGACCCCCATCGCCTCGTAGCGCTCTGGCGCCGTCATCGGGGATCGGGCGGCCAGAATGTCTCTGGCGTGCGACAGGACCGCCGCGAGATCGACGGCCGGCGTTTCAGCATCAGGCCCGCCGCCGAATCGAACGCCAGTTCGAATGTCGTGAACCCGCTGCGCCACAGCGCTCAGAGCATCGACCGCGGCCGGGCCGTCAAGCGACCCAAAGCGACCTGGAGCAACCACCACCACGGACAATCCCAGGAGCGCTCCGGTTGCGGCGACCGTGAGCGCCGCAGAGCCGCTGCCGACGATGCAGAGATCGGGCGTGAGAGCGACCTGCTTTGCCTTGAGTGCCATGGGCTTGTTCACCCGTCCGTCTCCCTGCGCCGCGCCTGCCATCGTTTCGCCAGGATCGGACCAAGGGCCAGGATGCCAAGCACCGCCAGAGCTAGCACGAGTTGCCAACTGAGCAAGCTTTCCGGATGAAAATCCAGGACGCAAGGGCTGCGGCCGGCCAGCCTGCACGCCGCCAGCATCCGCTCCTGTGCGGCAATCACCGTATCGAGCCCGGAGCCTGCAACCGCAAAGGCGTAGCAGATCGGGATGACACCCAGCTGCGTTCCGATCAGGAACGTCCGCAGGCGCATGCCGAACAGGGCAGCTGCCAGGTTGGTCACCCAGAACGGCATCACAGGCAGCAGGCGCAGGAACAGCAGGTAGGAAAACGCGTCGGCGCGAAAGCCCGCTGCCAGTCTCTGGATTCGGGAGCCCGCCCTGCGAAGCAGCGGCTCCGCGATCGACGTGCGGGCGATGAGGAAGATACTGCCCGCCCCCAGTGTGGCCGAAACCGCCGCCAGAGCTCCGCCGATCGCCCAGCCGAACAGATAGCCGCCCGTCATCGACAGGAAGATCGAAGCGGGGATCGAAAGCGTGACGATGGACGCATAGACAAGCACATAGAGGCATGCGGCCCATACCGGGTGAGCCGCGACCACCGCCCGGATGGCGTTCTGATGGGCCACGAGCGTCTCGAAACTCAGGGCATGGTGGAGCCCGCTCGAGAAAGCGACGCCCACGGCGAGGACCACGAGAAGCGGCGGCAGATAGCGAAGCAGCCGGGCTCGCCGGAGACCCTGGTCGGCTTCTTTGACTTTTTCGCCCACCATTTCCCCTTCGCGCGCTTTTGCCTTATGTGGCGTTTCCCGGGCCGTTGCCCAGATCACCATCGGGGTCCAAGGCTTGTTTTCGCGCCGCGTGAAAGCCGAGACGAGCGTTGACTTTGAGGCCTTGTTCCGCCATAAGCCCGCATCTGACAGCGCTCATTTGGGCGCTGATCGTATTTTCGAAACAGTTTCGGGGCGAAAGCCCTCTAATTCAGACGGGCGCGAGCCAGTGAGCACCGCTGCCCCTCATTCGACCGGAGAAGTGCCGTGAAGAGGACTTATCAACCGAGCAAGCTCGTTCGCAAGCGCCGCCATGGCTTTCGCGCGCGCATGGCAACCAAGGGCGGCCGCAAGGTGATCGCTGCTCGCCGCGCTCACGGCCGCAAGCGCCTGTCGGCTTAAAGCGTCTTGGACGGCCCGGTGCGCGAGCCTCGCGCAGGTTTGATCGGGCGCCTGACGAAACGACCAGACTTCGTCGCGGCGGCCTCGGGCCGCCGCTTTCATACCGATCGAATGACGGTGCAGGGTCGCCTGCGAGAGGCGGCTTTCGGAATTCGGTTCGGATTGACCGTCACCAAGCGCGTCGGCCACGCAACGGAGCGAAATCGCATCAAGAGACGGCTTCGGACGGTCTGCCAGAAGGCTGGCCTCGACTACCGCCACATCGATGCGGATATCGTGATCATCGGTCGGCGCGACATCCTGACCGCTGACTATGACGTGCTGATCGACGATCTTCGGCGGGCGCTGCGGGTCGTCACGAAGCCCAAGAGCACACGGTCGGAGGACCGTCCCCCCTCCTCCTCACCTCCCATCAACGGCGAGCGGCGCGGACAGACCCATGCGTAACGAAAACAAGAACCTCATCGTGGCTATCGCGCTGTCGATGGCGATTCTGATCGGCTGGCAATATTTCTTCGCGGCACCGGAGGCCGAAAGGCACCGCGTCGCGACACAGCAGCAGGCAGCACAGGTCAACCCCAACGCGCCCAACGCCCCCGCCACGCCAAGCCAGGCCGGCGGACCGTCCGCGTCCGTGCCCGGCACCGTCCCGAACGCCCCGGCAGCCTCTGCCATCGAGGCCCGAGACGTCGCCCTCGCCCGCTCGCCGCGGGTCGCCATCGACACACCCTCGGTCCTCGGGTCGATCAATCTGCGCGGCGGCCGTATCGACGACGTGGCGTTGAGAACTTACCACGAGACCGTCGACCCGAAGAGCGCGAACATCATCCTGTTCTCGCCTACCGGCACGCAGAACCCCTATTATGCCGAGTTCGGCTGGGTCGGTGCGCAGCCCGACGCGCTGCCAGGCCCGAACACGATCTGGACCGCCGACAAGCCGTCGCTCACGCAAAACAGCCCCGTGACCCTCTCTTACGACAACAACCAGGGCCTGATTTTCCGCAGGGTGATTTCCCTCGACGACAAGTTCATGTTCACGGTCAAGGACTCGGTCCAGAACCGTGGCGGCGCCCCTGTCACGCTGCATCCCTATGGCCTCGTTTCGCGGCACGGGACGCCCACGACCCTGGGCTACTACGTTCTCCATGAAGGCATGATCGGTGTCCTCGGCGAACAAGGCCTTCAGGAATTCACCTATTCCAAGCTCGACAAGGAAGGCGCGCTCTCGGCGCCGAACACCGTCGGGCGGGTATGGGACAACGCCGTCGGCGGGTTCCTCGGCATTACCGACAAATACTGGGCAGCGGCCGTCGTTCCGGACCAGGGCCAGCCCTACCAGGGCTCGTTCACCGCGCGCCAGGACCCGACCGGCAAGGTCTATCAGGCCAACGTGCTGGGCGCCCAGCAGGTGCTCCAGCCCGGTGCGACCACCGAGATGACCCAGCGGCTGTTTGCAGGCGCCAAGGAAGTCGCGACCGTCGACCAGTATGCCGACACGTACAAGATCAAGAATTTCGACCTGCTGATCGATTGGGGCTGGTTTTATTTTATCACCAAGCCGCTCTTCAAGGTGCTGGACTTCTTCTACCGCCTCGTCGGCAACTTCGGCGTGGCTATCCTGATCGTGACCGTCATCCTGAAGATCTTCTTCTTTCCGCTGGCCAGCAAATCCTATGCGTCGATGGCCAAGATGAAAGCGGTCCAGCCCGAAATGGCTTCGATCCGCGAGCGCTTCAAGGACGACAAGGTCAAGCAGCAACAGGCGCTGATGGAGCTGTACAAGAAGGAGAAGATCAACCCGGTGGCCGGCTGCTGGCCGGTGGTGATCCAGATCCCGGTCTTCTTCGCCCTGTATAAAGTGCTGTTCGTCACCATCGAGATGCGCCACGCGCCGTTCTTCGGCTGGATCAAGGATCTGGCGGCGCCCGATCCCACCTCGATCTTCAATCTCTTCGGATTGCTGCCCTACAATCCGGGCTCCGTTCCGGTCATCGGTCATTTCCTCATGCTGGGCGCGTGGCCCATCATGATGGGCATCACCATGTGGCTGCAGATGAAGATGAATCCGGAACCGCCGGACCCGGTTCAGAAGCAGGTCTTCGCGTGGATGCCGGTGATCTTCACCTTCATGCTCGGATCCTTCCCCGCGGGTCTCGTCATCTACTGGGCCTGGAACAACCTTCTGTCGGTGACCCAGCAGGGCTTCATCATGCGCCGCAACGGCGTGAAGATCGAACTCTGGGACAACGTGCGCGGCATGTTCGGCAAAAAGAGCCCTGCCAAGGGCTGAAGAGACCGAATGAGAGATCAGAAATCCCCGGTTCCGCCGGGGATTTTTTTTGCCCTGCCGCCATCTGTCAAAACCCCTCGACAGGCGGAACGTCGCAGCGCCTATATGAGAGATCGTCTCGTAGGACCTGGGCCATGGCTGCATGAATATTTCGCCAAAGCGCGACAGCGCAAAGCCCGGACGCGGCGCGTTCCGGGAGCGCGAGTTGAAGCTCGCCTGCGAGCCTGTCGCCTTCGCGCATCTGATGGCCCATCCGCTGATTGCCGCAGCAAAGCCCCTGCGTGACAAAAGCGGGCTGCTCCTGGCCACTTATTTCGACACCCCCGAAGAGGACCTGCGCCGCGCCGGTATCGCGCTCCGCCTGCGCAGGCGCCGCGGCCGCACCGTGCAGACGATCAAGGCAACCCGCGCCCGCGGCCTTGCCTTCGACCGCGGAGAGTGGGAATCCGAGGTGGAGGGCGGCCTCGATTTCGCGGCGGCGCGCGGAACACCCCTTCGCCGCATTCTCAAGAGTGAAATGATCCGGGACCGGATCCAGAAGCGATTTGCTGTCGAAACCCGCCGTCAGGCCTTCCTGATCGAAACAGACGGCTTTGCGGTGGAATGCGCGCTCGACCACGCTGTGGTCAAGGCCGGTCGACGCTCCCAACCGACGACGGAAATCGAGCTTGAATTGCTGCGCGGCGAACCGGAGGACCTGTTCCGACTGGCGCGCAAACTCTCGAAGGCGGGTCCGCTTCGCCTCAGTCTGGTGGCCAAATCGGAGCGCGGTTACCGCCTCCTGTCGGCGGCCGGCGGCCATCCGGTCAAAGCCGCCTGCCCGTCCGTCACCAAGGGGACGCCGAGCGCTCCCGCTTTTCAGGCCATGGCCCGGGAGGCCCTGGCGCAGATCATTCACAATGAAGAACTGGTGCGATCCTTCGGCGATCCCGAAGCGCTCCACCAGATGCGCGTGGGCTTTCGCCGCCTGAAGACCCTGGTCGGGCTGTTCAGGCCGATGCTCGCCGGCAAACAATCCAAGCGGATCAGGAAGGGCCTGCAATGGGCGGCGCGGCTCTCGGGGCCGGCGCGCGACATCGACGTTCTGCAGCAGCGGGCTGCATCTGGCGGGTTGGTCTCCGAGCACGTCGCCATCGCGGATCGCCGTCGCGCGATTTATGCCGACCTGTTGTGGGACCTCGGAAGGCCCCGCTTTGGCCGGGTGCTGCTGAATACGGCCGTCTGGATCGAATCGGGACGATGGCTGTCGCACGCCGGCAACAAGACCGCAGCGGCGCGCGCGCAGCCGGTGGAGGAATTGACCGCCAAGGCGCTGTCACGACGCTGGAAACAGATCCGCCGCACGCTCAAGCATCTGGATTCCCTGACGCCAGAGGCGCGTCACAAACTGCGCCTGCGCATCAAGGCCCTGCGCTATGGCTCGGAATTTGTCGCCGGGGCTTTCAAAGGCCGGCAGGCGACGCGGCGCCGGGCAGCCTTGGCAATCGTCCTTGAGGGGCTGCAGGACAGTCTGGGCCAGTTGAACGACATCGTGGCCGGGGATCGCGTCCTCGGCCGATCGGCCGACGACGACGGGAACGAGACCGCCAGTCTCAGGCTTGGCCTGATGGCCGATTCGCAGCGACTGGCCTTCCGCCTGCGCGCCATGCCACCGTTCTGGCGCTGACGATCAGGCGCGCCACCCGCCATGCGCCTTGAAGAACGGCGCAGGAGCGTCGATAAGGGGCGATGACCGACATCGAACCTGACACCGATCCCTTTATCGAATCCGGCCGGAAGCTTTTTGCGGGCGAAGCGGATTTCATCTGGGCCGCCAATTCCCTGTCCAACCTCCCGCCCATGTCGAAGGTGGAGATCGCGTTTGCGGGCCGCTCGAATGTCGGCAAGTCCAGCCTTGTCAATGCCTTGACCGGCCGCAACACGCTGGCCCGGACATCGCACACGCCTGGCCGGACCCAGCAACTCAATTTCTTCGACATCGGCGGGCGGTTCCATCTCGTCGACATGCCCGGCTACGGTTATGCCGCCGTCGAAAAGGCGAAGGTCGCGGCCTGGACCAAGCTGATCCACGACTACCTGCGCGGCCGCTCGACCCTCGGCCGGGTGTACCTGCTCATCGATGCCCGACACGGCATCAAGGCGGTCGACGAGGTCCTGCTCGAAACCCTCGACAAGGCCGCGGTCTCCTACCAGATCATCCTGACCAAGGCCGACGAGCTGAAACCCGGCGGGATCGAGGAACGGCTTGCCGAAACGGCCGCCAATATCGCCAAGCGCGCCGCGGCGTTCCCCGAGATCATCCCCACCTCGAGCAGGCTCGGGACCGGCATCGCGGACCTGCGCACCTCCGTTGCGCGCCTTCTCAGCGAACGGGGCGCCGGATGAGCCTGCCGGAACGGATGCTCCTCGCGCTTGGCGCATTGTCCGGCCTGCTCGGCGTCGCCCTCTCGGCGGCAGCCGCCCATGTCACGGGCAGCGGATCTCTCCAGATCGCCGCGCAGTTCCTGCTCTTTCATGCGCCTGTCCTTCTCGCCATGGCGGCCCTTGTGGCCGGCGGCTTCGTCCATCCGAAGATCGGTCGGCTGGCGGGCTATGTGCTTGTCGTCGGCCTCATCCTGTTCTGCGGTGACCTCTCGCGCCGCGCGCTCTCCGGCGAGGCGCTGGCGCCCATGGCCGCGCCGACCGGCGGCGTTCTGCTCATGCTGGGCTGGATCCTGATCGCTGCCGCAGGTTTTGTTCGCCCCCGTGCCTGAAGCGCCTGTTTCCAGACGGGCGGCGCTGGGCTAGAAGGCAACCCGTTTCGTTCACCGCCCATGCCGGAGCCGTCCATGTCCGAATCGCCGTCCCCGATCGATCAGCTGCCGGACGTGCACGTCCAGGCGGAAGTGCTCGTGCAGGCCCTGCCCCACATGCAGCGTTATGACCAGCAGGTCGTCGTGATCAAATATGGCGGCCACGCCATGGGCGATCGGGCTGCAGCCGAAGATTTTGCCGAGGACGTGGTTCTTCTCGAGCAGTCCGGCATCAAGCCGATCGTCGTCCACGGGGGCGGCCCACAGATCGGCAAGATGCTGGAAAAACTCGGCATCAAATCCGAGTTCAAGGCGGGCCTGCGGGTGACCGATCAGGCCACCGTCGAGGTCGTCGAAATGGTCTTGGCTGGGTCGATCAACAAGCAGATCGTCGGCTGGATCGGCGCCGAAGGCGGCAAGGCCGTTGGCCTGTGCGGCAAGGACGGCAACATGGTCACGGCCCGCAAGGTTACCCGGACCGTGGTCGATCCTGACTCGAATATCGAGAAGGTGCTCGATCTCGGCTTCGTCGGAGAGCCCGAGAAGGTCAACCGCGCGGTGCTGGACCAGGTGCTGAGCGCGGAGCTGATTCCCGTGCTGGCGCCCGTTGCGGTAGGCCAGGATGGCCAGACCTATAACGTCAACGCCGATACCTTCGCGGGAGCGATTGCGGGCGCCATGATGGCCAAGCGCCTGCTGCTCCTGACCGACGTTCCAGGCGTTCTCGACAAGAACAAGAACCTCATTCCGGAAATGACGATCGAGGATTGCCGCCGGCTGATCGCGGACGGCACCATCACCGACGGCATGATCCCCAAGATCGAGACCTGCATTTACGCCCTCGAGCGGGGCGTCGAGGCGGTCGTCATTCTGGACGGCAAGGTGCCCCATTCGGTGCTGCTCGAACTCTTCACCGATCACGGCGCCGGCACCCTGATCCGCCGGACCTGAGGCCTTTAAATCGCCCCGGGGCGGACGTATATTGGAGCAATGGGGCCGCGATGGCCCCATTGTCATCTTTGGATTCCATGAAAGCCCTTCCCGTCTCCGGCGAGATTCTCCCGATCCCTGATCCTCGCGTTTTCGCGCATGTGGACACCTGGATCTTCGATCTCGACAACACGCTCTATCCGCACACATCGCGCATCTGGCCGCAGGTGGACGAGCGGATCACCCTCTACATCGCGAACATGTTCGGACTCGACGGCCTGTCGGCCCGCGCGCTGCAGAAGTACTTTTATCACAAGCACGGCACGACGCTGCGGGCGCTGATCGACGAGTACGATATCGATCCCTATGATTTCCTCGATTTTGCCCATGATATCGACCATGCCGGCATCGAGCTGAATGAGCACCTGGGCGAGGCCATCGAAAAGCTCCCGGGTCGCAAGCTGATCCTTACCAACGGATCCCGCAAACATGCCGAGAATGTGGCTCGCAAGCTGGGCATTCTCGACCGCTTCGAGGATATTTTCGACATCGCGGCTGCCAATTTCGTGCCCAAACCCGACCGGCGCGCCTACGAGACATTCCTCGAGAAGCACGTGGTCGAACCGGCACGGGCGGCGATGTTCGAGGACATCGCCAAGAACCTCACGGTGCCGCACGAGATGGGCATGACCACCGTCCTGATCGTGCCGCAGACCGCCGACCCGTTCCGGGAGGCCTTCGAGCAGGAAGCCGTCCGCACGCCGCATATCGACTACGTCACCGACGATCTGGCGCGCTTTCTGAAAGACGGCCTGTCGCTTTAGGGAGGTGACGGGCCGTCGCCCGAAAGGCGCGACCATTGCGAAATTCCTCTACCTTGTTTAGAAACGTTGCAACGTTCTTTATCCGAGGAGAATTCGCGTGGCTGTCTACGATCCAGTGAAAAACACCTATGAGCTCGACGCCACCGAAACAACTTTCGTCATGCCGGCGACACCGGCGGGCGGCACTAACGCCAGCGCTGACGGCAATAACCTCGACAACACAATGACGGGAACGACGGCGCCAATGCGCTGAGCGGCGGGGGCGGTCTCGACACACTGATCGGCGGCAAGGGTGACGATCTTCTGCAGGGCAATGACGGGGCCGACAGTCTTGTCGGCGGTGACGGCGATGACGTCCTGGTCGGCGGTGCCGGCGACGACACGCTCGTCGGCGGCCTCGACAACGACGTTTACGTCATTGACGATGTGGGCGATGTGGTGGTCGAGGTCGCAGGCCAGGGCATCGACACGGTGCGGTCACGCATCAGCTATTCGCTGGTCAACAGCGAGGTCGAGAACATATCGCTGGTGGGAACAGCCGAGATCGACGCCACCGGAAACAACGTCGCCAACAGCCTCCAGGGAAACGCTGCCAAGAACCACCTTGTGGGCGGCGGCGGCAACGACACCCTCGACGGCGGCGGCGGGGCCGATACGCTGGTCGGCGGGACCGGCGACGACACCTACATCGTGTCGACGACCGACACGGTCATCACCGAAGCCACCGGCGAGGGACTTGACCGCGTCGTCACAAGCGTCAGCTACACGCTTTCGACGAATGTCGAGGAGCTGACCCTCAGCGCTGCCGCCGGCAACATCGACGGAACCGGCAACGACACGGCCAACACCCTGACCGGTAACGATGGCGCTAACCGGCTCGACGGCAAGGGCGGCGCCGACACGCTGATCGGCGGCAAGGGCAACGACACTTATGTCATCGATGGCGCGGATACGATCACCGAGGCGGCCGGTGGCGGCACCGACACGGTGGAAATCACGGATGCTTTTGTCGCCGCGACCTATACGCTTGGATCTGAGCTCGAAAACATCACAATCAAGGGCACCCGGAGTTTCGACGCGACCGGCAGCGACGGTGCCAACCTTATCACCGGCAATAGCGGCCACAACGTGCTGACTGGCCTTGCCGGAGACGACACGATTGTGGGCGGCGGTGGCGACGACCTGATGGTCGGCGGGACCGGCAACGACCTCTACTTCGTCGATTCAGCGGGCGACGTGGTGAAGGAGGAGGCAAACGGCGGAACCTTCGACCGGGTGATCAGCAAGATCAGCTACACGCTCGGAGACAACGTCGAATACCTCGCCATGGAGAACGGAGCCGGAGACGTCAGCGCCACAGGCAATGCACTCGACAACACCATCTTCGGCAACGACGGCAATAACGTGGTCAATGGCGGTGCCGGCAGTGACCAGCTGTTCGGCGCGACCGGAAACGATACGGTGTATGGTGGCGACGGCAACGACACCATCGACGAATCCGGCGACGGCAATGACGTTCTCTCGGGCGATGGCGGCGACGACGATCTTCGTGGTCAAGGCGGCAACGACGTGCTCGATGGGGGCACAGGCGCGGACACTCTGTGGGGCGGCACGGGGAACGACACTTACGTTGTGGACAATCCCCTCGACGTCGTTAGGGAAACAGCGGGACAGGGCACCGATACGATCCTGACAAGCGTCAGTTATGCGCTCGCTGCCGACGTGTCAGTTGAATCACTGACCGCGACGGGCAGCGCCTCTGTCGCCGTCACGGGCAGCGCCGCAGGCGACGTGATCACCGGGAATGACAGCGCGAACCTCATCGTCGGGGCCGGCGGCAACGATAAGACAACCGGAGGCGGTGGAGACGACACGCTCTGGGGCCAGGATGGCAACGATACGCTGGAGGGTGGCGCTGGAAACGACAGGTTGTGGGGCGGCATGGGTAAAGACGTCCTGACTGGCGGGGCCGGTAAGGACGTCTTCGTGTTCGATACGAAACCGAGCAAGGCCTCTAACCTCGACACCATTATCGATTTCGATGTCGCCAACGATAAAATCTATCTCGACAACGCCATCTTCCGGAAGCTCGGCAAGGGCAGCGAGAACGCGCCCGGCAAGCTCAACGCAAAGTTCTTCAAGATCGGGTCAAAGGCGGCCGACAAGGACGATTATGTCGTCTACGACAAGAAGAAGGGCATCGTCTTCCTCGATGTCGACGGCTCCGGAAAAGCCAAGGCTGTGGAAGTGGCAGTGATCAAAAAGAACCTGAAAATGGTCGCGGCCGATTTCTGGATTATCTGATCGGGTCGCGCGGTCCGGCCATTGCCAGTTTGGCTTGGCCGGACGCCACGAAAAATGCCGCCCTCCCTACGGAGAGCGGCAGTCGTTGACCGAGAGGACGGGTTCAGGCCGCCTTGGCGTTCACCTTGCTGTCGGCGATTCGCGACAGCTTCTGATCGGTCGATTTTTCCTGCTCCAGCACCTGATGCAGAACGCCGGCGCAATCCTCACGCCCGAGTTGCTTCGCCCAGGCGGTCAGCGTGCCGTAGCGGGTGATCTCGTAGTGCTCGACGGCCTGTGCGGCAGCCAGAAGCGCAGCATCGAGGACCTCCGGATCCGCCACCTCGCCGGCGAGATCCTGCGCTTCCTCGATGATGCCGTCGATGGCCGGGCACGTGACGCCCTTGGGATCATGACCGTGCATGCGGAAGACCTGCTCGACCATCTTCACATGTTCCTCGGTCTCGCCGAGATGGGTCTGGAACGCCTGCTTCAACTGCGGATCGCTCGCCTTCGCGATCATCTTCGGCAACGCCTTGGTGATCTGTTGTTCGGCGTAATAGATATCCTGCAGCATGTGGATGAACAGGTCGTCCAACGTTTTGATATCTTTTGAAAAAAGGCCCATGGCGCAAATCCTCTCGTGACGGGACGGGGCCAGCGCGGAACGCTGGCAGGCTCGGTTTGGCTGAACCCTAGGAACGCCGCCCCGTCGCAGGCGGTTCCACCAACGCGCGCCCGCAGGCGTGTCGCAGGGAGCTAGTCGACCGCGCGCAAATTCCGACCCTGCATGCGAAGCAATTCGGCCTGCGCCGCCGAATCGCCGTCGTCGAATTCCAGCGTTTCAATCGACCGGCCACGCCTGACGATCTTGTCGGTCGAGGTGCGGACCTGCACGATATCGTCCTGGGCCTGGCGGAAATGCGTGTCGAGCTTGGCGACCCGCGCGTCGAGACGCTCCACATCCTCAAGCAGTTTCTGCACCTCGACCTGAATCACCCGCCCCTCTTCGCGAATGCGCGCGTCGCGCACGAGGGCCTGCATCACCTGGATGGCGAGCCCCAGCAGCGACGGCGACACGATGACGATGCGGGCGCGATGGGCCTTCTGGATCACATCGTCGAAATACTCGGCGAGATCCGCATAGACCGATTCCGCCGGCACGAACATCATCGCCATGTCCTGCGTTTCGCCAGGAATGAAGTACTTTTCCGCGATGTCCTTGATATGCACGAGCATGTCGCTGCGCACCCGCGCCGACGCCCGCTGGCGCGCCTCGTCCCCCTTCGCATCGCGATAGAGCGTGAAGCCCTCAAGCGGAAATTTGGCGTCGATGACAAGGCCGCGTTCGTCGCCCGGCAGGCGCACGAGACAATCGGGCCGCGTCCGGTTCGAGAGCGTCGGCTGGAACGCATAGGCGCCGTTCGGCAGGCCGTCGCGAATGATCGCTTCCATCCGCCCCTGGCCATAGGCGCCCCGGCTCTGCTTGTTGGACAGAACGTCCTTCAGGCCGACGATCTCGCCGGTGAGATCCTTCAGGTTCTGCTGCGCCGCGTCGATCACCGCCAGACGCTCGTGCAGCTTCGACAGGTTTTCGTTCTGGTGACGGCTGGTGGTCTCGAGCCCCTGCCCCATCCGGTGCTGCAGCCCATCGATCCGTTCCGAGATCATCCGCACGAAATCACCCTGCCTCGTGCCGAAGATTTCCGCCACGGTCTGCATCCGCCCGGTCATTTCCGATTGCAGCCGCGTCATCTCGGCGACCTTGTCGTCCATCTCCCGCGCCCGCTCGTCCGAAATCGCCGCATCCAGTTCGCGGGCGCGGTGCGCGCGCAGGAGCAGGAGCAGGAGCGTCAGGGTCAGCAGCAGGCCGATGGTCATCACGCCTGCGCCCAGCACGCAATCGCGCCAGGTGAGAGCAAGTGATCCGAGCGTGAGGGCGACGTCGTTCATGAATCGGCGCATTCCGGTTGACGGCGCATCAGAACATAAGATGAACGATTTGACCATCCCGGGCCAAGCCATTATGTCCGGCAACCATGACCATAAGACCGCTCATCATTCTTCCCGATCCCAAGCTCCGCCTTGTCTCCAAGGCGGTCGAGACCGTGACCGACGAGGTCAGGCGGCTGGCGGACGACATGCTCGAAACCATGTATGATGCACCGGGCGTGGGGCTTGCGGCCATCCAGGTCGGGGTTCCCTTGCGGATGGTCACCATGGACGTGTCGAAATCCGAAACCGAACGCCAGCCGATGGTGCTGCTCAACCCGGAGATCCTGTCCGGCTCCGAGGAACTGAGCACCTACGAGGAAGGCTGCCTTTCGATCCCCGAATATTACGAAGAGGTCGAGCGACCGGCGAAAGTCCGGTTCCGCTACATGACCCTCGCCGGCGAGACGATCGAGCAGGAGGCCGAAGGCCTGCTGGCCACCTGCGTGCAGCATGAGATCGACCACCTCAACGGTGTGCTGTTCATTGATTATCTGTCCAAACTCAAGCGCGACCGTGTGCTGACCAAGTTCAAGAAGGCCGCCAGACGCGAGGCGGGCGGGTCATGAGCCTGCGCGTCGTCTTCATGGGGACGCCGGATTTCGCCGTTCCGACGCTGTCCGAGATCGTCGGGCAGGGCCACGAGGTGGTGGCGGTCTATACCAGGCCACCCGCTCCCGGCGGGCGCGGCCTGGCGTTGCGACCCTCGCCCGTCCACACCATGGCGGACCAGTTCGGCCTGACGGTCTTCACCCCCTCCACTTTGCGCACGGAGGAGGCGAACGAGACGTTTCAGGACCACGAGGCGGATGTGGCCGTCGTCGTCGCCTACGGGATGCTGCTGCCGCGCACGATCCTGGATATTCCGCGCCTCGGCTGCCTCAACCTGCACGCGTCCCTCCTGCCGCGCTGGCGAGGGGCTGCTCCCATCCAGCGCGCCATCATGGCGGGCGATGAGGAGACCGGCATCGCCGTGATGAAGATGGAAGAGGGCTTGGATACGGGCCCGGTCGGAATGGCCGAGCGTGTCGCGATTACGCCTGACATGACGGCCGGCGAACTCCATGACCGGCTGATGGGCCTCGGTGCCGACCTGATGGTGCGGGCTTTGGCGGCGCTGTCGCGGGATGGTCTGCGCTTCACGCCGCAACCGGAGAATGGGGTCACCTACGCTCACAAACTTCGCAACGACGATTCGCTCCTTGTCTGGTCGCAGGACGCCACGGTCCTTCACGATCAGGTCCGAGGGCTGTCGCCCTTCCCGACCGCCTATTTCCTGGCCGATTTCGGCAAGGGGACAGAACGCGTGAAGGTGTTGCGCACACGGGTGGAGGCGGGTTTGGGCGAGCCCGGCGCGGTCCTCGATACGGACGGTCTGGTGGCCTGCGGAACGGGCGCCTTGCGCCTCCTGCAGGTTCAGCGGGCGGGCAAAAGCCCCATCACCGGCGCGGAGTTTCTCCGGGGCATCCGGCTTGCGCCCGGAGCAGGCCTCACATGACGGCCGCTCCGCAGCGCCAGACGGCCTCGGGCGGCGGCCTTACCCGGTCGCTCTGACATGCCGCGCTACAAGATGGTCGTCGAATATGACGGCACGCCCTTCACCGGGTGGCAGCACCAAAAGAATGGCCTTTCCGTCCAGCAGGCAGTGGAGGATGCGATCGCGCGGTTCGCGGGCGAGCAGGTGCGCATCCATTGCGCTGGCCGGACGGATTCGGGCGTCCATGCCACCCATCAGGTCGTGCACGTGGATCTCGAGAAAGCGTGGCGCGCGGACACGGTGCGGGACGCGACAAACGCCTATCTGAAAGCCGTTCCGGTGGCGATCCTGTCGGCCGAGATGGTGGCGGGCGGCTTCAACGCGCGTCTCTCCGCCATCAAGCGCCACTACGTCTATCGGATTCTCAACCGGCGGGCGCCACCGGCCATCGAGCGCAGTCGGGTCTGGCATCGGGCCTGGCCGCTGGATTCCGCCATCATGCACGAGGCGGCTCAGACCCTGCTCGGCCAGCACGATTTCACGACCTTCCGGGCGTCCGAATGCCAGGCGAACAGCCCCATCCGCACCCTTGACCGGCTCGAGGTTGAGCGCGACGGCGACGAAATCCGCGTCCACGCCTCGGCCCGCTCGTTCCTGCATCACCAGGTGCGGTCGATCGTCGGCACTCTCGAACGCGCCGGCGCCGGCCGGTGGTCGGTGGCGGATGTCCGGGCAGCGCTGGACGCGCGGGACCGCAAGCGATGCGGCCCGATGGCGCCGTCGACCGGCCTCTACCTGACGGGAGTCGATTATCGTCCCTACCCGATCCTAGACCAGAACGTCGTGGACAGCGGAGTCGATCAGCAGGTTGAACACGAGACCGAGGCTCACGATCGCGAGTGACAGCAATCCTGGCACGCCCAGCGTCAACTTTGTGGCGAACCACTGCACCCGCAGCACGAGCAGGCAGAACGCAAAGGTGAACAGCCCGGCCAGCGCCGGCGTCGCCCAGCCGATCAGCAGCAGCAGGGACGGAAACGACAACACCATGATGGAGGCGACCGCGATCCAGTTCGTCACGACGACGAACGGCACATAGCGGGAGGTCAGGCCCAGCGCCCGCGACAGAAAGATCATCGCCATCGGCAGCGCAAGAAAGCCCGCGACATGGCCGAGGCCGACCACAAGGTCGATCCAGAGACCGTCGAACACGTTGCCGCTCGCCAACCGGTAGCCGAGGCGAATGCGCTCCAGCGCAAGCGTGATCACGTAGGCGGGGAGCGTCAGCAGGATGGCCGCGAAGGAATGCCAGAACCCGCGCTCGGACATGTCGAAAGCCTGCAGGCCCTCGACCTTGCTGTGCAGAAGATCCACCGTTCCCCGCAGCGAGCGGTGAACCTCGTCGGCCGTGAGAAACATCCTGCGCTCCCGTGGTGCGTTTCACCGCAAACCGGGGAGCCGGCGCTTTCGTTCCGCATGGGTATGCGACTTTCCCCGCCCCTGTCGTCGCGCCGCTAGAGGATTGAATCTGACGCTTGTTTGGCCGCCGGAGGGCACCACGCGGCTCGGGTAAGAGCGGCGGGTCCTGCCCGTTTGCAGACGTTCGGATGGGCGCAGTAAAGTGGGATGCTGAAGTGTGACGACGCCTGCCGAACAATCCGCGTCCGTCATTCCCGGCAGGGTCTTGGCCCGCGATTGTCAGGAATGCTTCGGTCAGGACCGAAGCATTTTTCACTCCGATGCTGCCATAAGCGCCTGACCCGCATCAGGAGCTCATAGTGTGTCGTCTCTTTCAGTGAAGCTGCCGTTCTTCGGCTGGCATACGGTCGCAGCGACCTTTGTCCTTGCTGTATTTGGGTGGGGTGTCGGCTTCTACGGGCCGCCTATATACCTGCAAGTTGTCGTCGAGCGGACCGGCTGGTCGGTGGCATTGGTCTCTGCGGCAGTCACCGTGCATTTTTTGATTGGCGCGGTGGTGATCGCCAATCTGCCGCGCCTTTATCGAAGGCTGGGTGTTCCCGTGGTGACAAGTCTTGGGGCAGCCTTGCTTGCGGCCGGGGTCGTCGGCTGGGCGATTGCCGGCGAGCCGTGGCAACTGTTCTCTGCTGCCCTGTTGAGTGGCGTGGGGTGGGTCGCGATGGGCGCCGCGGCCGTCAATGCGATCATCTCTCCCTGGTTCGTGAGTTCTCGTCCTGCGGCTCTGTCGATGGCCTATAATGGAGCCAGTATCGGCGGTGTAATTTTCTCCCCATTATGGGTTGCCCTGATCCTTGCCATCGGTTTTCTCAAGGCGGCGATCGTGGTTGGCATTGTCATGGCCGCCGTGATTTTTACACTCTCGATCTTTGTATTTTCGAAATCCCCCGCGCAATTGAACCAGCTCCCCGATGGCATTCCGCCGAGCCCAGTTCCGGCTGCGGTCATCCCTTCGGCTGCGGCGGCTTTGCCGAAAGGATCGCTTTGGCGGGACCGCCGTTTCCTGACGCTAGCCGCAGGGATGGCGCTGGGCCTGTTCGCCCAAATTGGCCTTCTTGCACATCTGTTTTCCTTGCTCGTCCCGGCAATTGGGCCTCAAAATGCCGGGCTTGCCATGGGGGGCGCAACAGTCGCGGCGATCGTAGGCAGGACTATGGTCGGGCTTGTCATGCCTGCCTCAGCGGACCGTCGTCTCGTTGCCTGCGCGAGCTATGCGGTGCAGATCGTCGGATCATTGACCTTTTTGATTGCGGGCGATGCCAACGTGCCCCTCATGATCATTGGTGTCATTCTGTTTGGTGCAGGTATTGGCAATGCCACATCCCTGCCGCCGCTCATCGCACAGGTCGAGTTCGCAAAGGCCGACGTTGCCCGGGTCGTCCCGCTGATCGTTGCGATCGGACAAGCGAGCTACTCTTTTGCGCCGGCAGCTTTTGGCGCGCTGCGAACGATGTCGCCATCTGGAACTTCGGGATTCGATGGGACAATGCTGTTTGCGGTGGCCTCGATGATGCAAGGAGCAGCCATGGCGTGTTTCTTACTCGGGCGGCAAACGCGCTAGTGGATTCTATCCAACGCCTGGTGCGCTCTGGCTGCGGCGGCGATGATTGCGTAGGGGTCGGCTTTCCAGGGGAATGGCCTCGGCTCGAGGTTATGCTCGGCGAGATCTCGGTTGATGGCGGCCTGAACGTCGCCGAAGCCCAGGAAGGCGCCGCGCCTGAGTCTGCGCTTGGTCCGGGGCGGCTGAAGAACCATTCGACCGCGCGGTCCGCGACAACGGCTTCAAGCAGGCGCGATCCGCGGCGGTCACGTTGATAACAATCCCTGGCGGTCTCGCCCAGACTCGCACACGACCAACCAAAGCAGAATCCCGATCGGGACTCTTCCGTTGCCATCACTGCACTAGGATGCGGCAGCCCCGAAATAGCTGTCGAGAACCCGCCGGTAGATAGCCGTCAGCCGGTCGAGATCGGTTACTTTCACGCGCTCGTCGACCTGGTGCATGGTCTGCCCCACCAGGCCGAATTCGACGACCGGACAATCCTTGACGATGAAGCGGGCATCCGACGTGCCGCCGGTTGTCGAAAGCCGGGGCTTGCGGCCCGTCTCGGCCTCGATGGCGTCCGCCATGAAGGCCACGAAATCGTTGGGCGGCGTCAGGAACGCCAGCGCATTGGTCGGCTCCACAACCAACGCGTAATCGATCGCGTTGCCGGCGGCCTCCCGCAGGCGACGCTCGATTTCCGCCGTCAGGCTTTCGGGCGTCCAGAGATCATTGAAGCGGATGTTGAACGTCGCGCGCGCTTCAGCCGCGATGACATTCGGGGCAGGGTTGCCGACGTCGACGGTCGTCACCTCGCAATTCGTGGCGTCGAAATGCGCCGTGCCCTGATCAAGCGGCTCGGCCAGCAGACCCTCGAGCAGCCGCATCATTCCGGGAATCGGATTTTTCGCCAGATGCGGATAGGCCACATGGCCCTGTTTGCCCGACACGACGATCCGGCCCGTCAGCGAGCCACGTCGCCCGATCTTGACCATGTCGCCCAGCGCCTCCGGGTTCGTGGGCTCGCCGAGGATGCAATGGCTGAAGCGCTCCCCGCGAGCCCTCGCCCAGTCGAGAAGCTTGACGCTGCCATTGATCGCAGGACCCTCCTCGTCGCCGGTGATCAGAAACCCGACAGAGCCCTGGAAATCAGGTCGCTCGCCGACGAATTGCAGGGCGGCGGCCATCATGCAGGCCACCCCGCCCTTCATGTCGACGGCGCCCCGCCCGAACAGCTCATCGCCCTCGATCACCGCGCCGAACGGATCGTGACGCCAGCGCGCGAGATCGCCCGGTGGAACCACGTCCGTGTGCCCGGCAAAGAGCAGATAGGGCGCGCCTGTGCCGTAGCGCGCGTAGAGGTTCTCGATGTCCGGCGTGCCGGGCTCGGAGAAAACAGGCCGGTGAACCTCGAAACCCGCTTGCGTCAGCACCGATTCGATGAAGGCCAGCGCGCCGCCATCCTCGGGCGTCACCGATGCGCAGCGGATGAGGGATTGCGTGAGGCTGAGGGGTGAATGGTCCATGGGTCAGTCGCGCAACAGCTCGTTGATGGCTGTCTTGGCCCGCGTCTGCGCATCGACCCGCTTCACGATGACGGCGCAATACAGCGACGGACCCGGGCTGCCATCCGGCAGGGCCTTGCCCGGCAGCGAGCCCGGGACGACGACGGAATAGGGCGGCACCCGCCCGACGAAGATCTCGCCGGTGCTGCGATCGATGATTTTCGTCGAGGCGCTGAGGAACACGCCCATGGAGAGCACCGAGCCCTCGCCCACGACGACGCCCTCGACCACTTCGGATCTGGCGCCGATGAAACAATTGTCCTCGATGATGGTCGGATTGGCCTGCAGCGGCTCCAGCACGCCGCCGATGCCGACGCCGCCGGAGAGGTGCACATGCTTGCCGATCTGGGCGCAGGATCCGACCGTCGCCCAGGTGTCGACCATCGTGCCCTCGTCCACATAGGCGCCGAGATTGACGAAGGACGGCATCAGCACCACGCCGGGCGCCACATAGGCGCCGCGCCGCACCGTGCAGTTGGGCACAGCCCGGAAGCCGGCCGCCGTGAAGTCCGACGCTGACCAGCCGTCGAACTTCGACGGCACCTTGTCCCACCACACCGAGTCGCCCGGCCCGCCCTTGATCACCGCCATGTCGTTGAGGCGGAACGAGAGCAGCACCGCCTTCTTGAGCCATTGGTGAACCTGCCAGCCCTCAGTGGTTTTCTCCGCCACGCGCGCCTTGCCGGAATCGAGAAGCGCCATCACTTCGCCGACCGCCTCGCGGACCGCGCCCCTGGTGGCAGGGGTCACATCGGCACGGACTTCGAAAGCGGCGTCGATCGTTGCGGCAAGATCATGATGGGTCATGCAAAAACTCGGGGCGGCGGTTGCGGGGACGATGGAAGCCTTGCTTAGCAACAGCCCCCTTCCCTGTCACCCCGATCGGTGATGCCGCGCTCAGAAGCTGGTGCGCTGCCGGATCGCCGCCGAGAGGGTGCCGTCGTCGAGATAATCGAGTTCGCCACCGACCGGAACCCCGTGGGCAAGCCGCGTGACCTTGACCGGCAGATGGCCCAGCAGGTCGGTGATGTAATGCGCGGTCGTCTGCCCATCGACGGTGGCGTTGAGCGCCAGAATCACCTCGGCGACCCCGGGCTCGGACGCGCGGGCGACCAGTCCCTCGAAATTGAGATGCTCGGGCCGGATTCCGTCAAGCGGCGACAGAACCCCGCCGAGCACGAGATAGCGCGCCGTGACCGCCCCCGATCGCTCGAGCGCCCAGAGATCCGACACATCCTCCACCACCACCAGAATGGCGGGGTCGCGACGCGGGTCCCGGCAGATGATGCAGGGATCGGACGTATCCACATTGCCGCAGGACGTGCACACCACGATCCGTTCGCTGGCGACCCGCATGGCATCGCTAAGCGGGCCCAGCAGGGTTTCGCGCTTCTTGATGAGATGGAGGGCGGCGCGGCGTGCGGAACGCGGGCCCAGCCCCGGCAGACGGGCCAGGAGTTGGATCAGACGCTCGATCTCCGGGCCGGCGACGGATTGCGCCATCGGGCCCTCAGAACATCTTCAGGCCGGGCGGGATCGGCATGCCCTTGGTGAGATCGGCCATGCGGTCCTGGGCGGCGCGGTCGGCCTTGCCCCGGGCATCGTTCATGGCAGCCACAATCAGGTCCTCGAGGATTTCCTTCTCGTCGACGTTCAGAAGCGACGGATCGATGCTGATCGCCTTCAGCGCGCCCTTGCCCGAAACGCGCACGAGAACGACGCCGCCGCCGGACGTTCCCTCGACCTCGAGGGTCTCGAGTTCCTCTTGGGCATCCTGCAGCTTCTGCTGCATGGCCTGGGCCTGCTTCATCAATCCCATCATGTCGCGCATGGTCGTGTCTCCTTTCGGCCTAAACGTCGTCGTCGCCGTCGAGGTCCGGCCCGTCAAGCCCTTCAGGCTCCGGCGGAGGGATCATCTCGTCGGCCGTCTTCTCGGAGCGGTCGACCACGTTGACGATCTGGGCTCCGGGGAATTTTGCCAGCACTGCCTGAACCAGTGGATGGTTGGCAGCGCCCGCCTTGCGTTCCTGCTCGGCCGTCTCCGCCTGATGATGCAGGGTCGCGGACCCTGCCTCCGAGGACAAAGCCACCATCCAGCGTTGGCCGGTCCAGCTCTGAAGAACACGGGACAGGTCGTTGGGAACGGTGCGGCTTGCGCCGTCGATCAGGCGGAACTCGATGCGCCCTTCCTCGAAATGAACGAGATGGACGTCGCGCTCCAGCGCCCGCTTCAGCACGACCTCACGCTGCTCGCCGGCCATCGCCACCACATCCTCGAAACGGCGCAGGCGCAGGGCAGGCGCAGCCGAAGGCGCAGGGTCAGGTCGCGGTTCCGGACGGGGCTGAGAGGCAGCCAGCGCCATCGTGCCCGAAATTGACGGTCCAGACGGGGCCGGCGGACGGCTGAGTGGCGCAGCGCCCGGTTCCAGGGTGCGGCCCTCTTTCAGAGCGCGCAAGGCCTCGTCAGGGGTCGGCAGGTCGGACGCATAGGCGAGGCGAACCAGAACCATCTCGGCGGCCGCCACGGGCCGGTTCGACGCCTGCACCTCGGGTATGCCCTTGAGCAGAATCTGCCAGGCGCGCGACAGGGAGCGGACCGACAGGGTCTTGGCGAATTCCAGACCGCGCGTCCGCTCGGCCTCGGACAGGACAGGGTCCTTGGCGGCGTCCGGGATGAGTTTCAGCCGGGTCACCACATGGGAGAACGTGGCAAGATCCGACAGGATCACGGTCGGGTCAGCGCCGGCATCATATTGCGCGCGCAGGGCCGCGAAGGCCGTCGGCACGTCGCCCCGCATGGCAGCCTCGAAAAGGTCGATGACCTGGCTCCGGTCGGCAAGCCCCAGCATCTCGCGAACGGTATCGCCGGTCACGATTCCTGCCCCGTGGGCGATCGCCTGGTCCATGAGCGAGAGCGAATCGCGCGCAGAACCCTCGGCCGCCCGGGCGATGGAGGCCAGCGCCTCCCCGTCCGCCTGCACCTCCTCGGCGGCGCAGATGCGGGCCAGATGTCTTACGAGCTTGTCGGCGTCGATGCGGCGCAGATCGAAGCGCTGGCAGCGCGACAGGATCGTCACCGGGACTTTACGGATTTCGGTGGTGGCGAAAATGAACTTCGCGTGCGGCGGCGGTTCCTCCAGCGTCTTCAGGAAGGCGTTGAACGCCTTCTCCGAGAGCATGTGGACCTCGTCGATGATGTAGACCTTGTAGCGCGCGCTGGCCGGCGAATAGCGGATGCCGTCGATGATCTGGCGAACGTCGTCGATGCCCGTATGCGAGGCCGCGTCCATCTCCAGCACGTCCACGTGCCGGGATTCCATGATGGCTTCGCAATGGAGCCCGAGATCGGGCATGTGGATCGTCGGCGCGCCGGACCCGTCGGCCTTCTGGTAATTGAGCGCGCGGGCCAGAATGCGCGCGGTGGTGGTCTTGCCCACGCCGCGCACGCCGGTCAGCATCCAGGCCTGCGGGATGCGGCCGGTGTCAAAAGCGTTCGACAGGGTCCTGACCATGGCCTCCTGGCCGATCAGATCGTCGAAGGTGCGGGGCCGGTATTTGCGGGCAAGAACCCGATAGGGAGACGTTGCGGGCGGCTTCGGCTCAAGCGGGAAACCCGGCAGGGCCGGCTCGTCGTCAAAGGGCGTGCCGGCTGTGGTTTCGTCCATCGGCTCGAGGGCTTTGGGGTCAAAGGGGACGCCCGAAAAAGCGCCGGGGTGGGAGGCTGGACGAAGACCCGTTCGGTCTCGTTAGGGCTGCTTCCTTCCGGACCTGACCCAGTTGGCGAGTGAGACGTCCCTCGCCAACCTCCCGCCGCCTATATGGCGTTTTCGAGGGGAGAACGCAAGCTGGAGCGGCAGCCCGGGAGACCGCTGCGACAAGTTCTGGTAGGCACCGGCCGGGACACTCCGCTAACGTGCGTTAATGACCTCCGACTTCACCCTTGATTCCCGGCTTTCGGCCGACACGATTCCCATTGGCGACCTCTCGCTCTCATCGGTTCTCCTGCTCAACGACGCGCGGTTTCCGTGGTTCGTTCTCGTCCCGCGCCTTCCGGGCCTGACCGAGATCACCGACCTGTCCGATGCGCAGGCCATCACGCTGATGGAGGAGATTCGCGTGGCGAGCGCCGTCATGACGACCCTGTCCAAACCGGACAAGGTCAATATCGGCGCGCTGGGCAACATCGTGCCCCAGCTCCACGTCCATGTGATCGGCCGCTTTCTCTCCGACCCCGCCTGGCCCGGCCCGGTCTGGGGCCATGGAACCAAGACACCCTATCCCCACCATGCTGCAACCGCCCTCATCGAGCGGGCTGCAAGCCTTTTCGCGGCGGCCTGACCGACATGAACACCCCTCTCGGCTTCGTCAAAAATTCCCTCGCCCGCCACAGCGCCGAGCGCGATTCGGATGCGCTCGATCGCTACCGCGACAATCCGCGCTCCGCCGTCGTGCTGATAGCTGGCGGCCTGCCCATCCTGATCGCCGGTCGGCCGGGGACCTGCCTGCTGGCGCCCTCGGTCGTCGAGCAACTGCAATCCCACGACGAGCAGGTCTATCTCGGGACCCTCGACGGGCAGCCCGTGGTCGCCACCGGGGCGCCCGCGCAGGCCGCCGATCTGTTTCGCAACGATCCGGCCTACACGGTCACCGACCTGCGCTCGATCGCGTCCACGGGGCTGGTTCCCGAAGGGGAAGTGGGCCTGCTCGCGATGGCGAAGTCGATGCTCGACTGGCACGCCCGCCACCGCTTCTGCGCCAATTGCGGGTCGCGCACGATGGTCGAGCATGCGGGCTTTCGCCGCGACTGCCCGCAATGCGAGGCGCAGCATTTTCCGCGCACCGATCCGGTCGTGATCATGCTGATCACCCGCGGCGACACCTGCCTGCTGGGGCGCTCGGCGCGGTTCCAGTCACGGACCTATTCCTGCCTCGCAGGCTTCCTTGAGCCCGGCGAGACCATCGAGGATGCGGTGCGGCGGGAAACCTTCGAGGAGGCCGGCATTCGGGTGGGGGCGGTGAGTTATCTCGCCTCCCAGCCCTGGCCGTTCCCGTCATCCCTGATGATCGGCTGCGTGGGCGAGGCCGAAGACGACGAGATCGTCATCGACACGACCGAGCTGGAAGACGTGCGCTGGTTCACCAGGGACGATGTGCGCCGGATGCTCGACGGCACGCATCCCGAATACGCCGCCCCCGCCCCCGTGGCGATCGCCCATCACCTGCTGCTCGCGTGGATGCGGACCTGAGGCCTACTCGGCCGCTTCCTTCACCTTCTCGCGGAAGGGATCGGCCGGGTAGACGCCGAGCACCCGCAGCTCGCGGGAGAAGAATTCCAGTTCCTCGAGAGCACGCTTGAGGTCCACATCGTCGGGGTGGCCATCCACCTCGGCATAGAACTGGGTCGCGAGGAACTCGCCCTCCAGCATGTAGCTTTCGAGTTTGGTCATGTTGATGCCGTTGGTGGCAAACCCGCCCAGCGCCTTATAGAGCGCGGCCGGCAGGTTGCGGACCCGGAACACGAAACTGGTGACGGTGGGCCCCTGCCCGGCCTTCGCCCATCGGGGGGTCTTCGACAGAATCACGAACCGCGTCGTGTTGTGGGTCTCGTCCTCGACGTTCTCGGCCATGATCTCGAGACCGTAGATATCGGCTGCCATGCGCGGCGCCAGGGAGGCCTTGGTGGGGTCCCGCCATTCGGCGACCTCGCGGGCGGAGCCCGCCGTATCGCCCGCCACGACCGCCTTCAGCCCGAGCCGCCGGATGATCTTGCGGCACTGTCCCAGTGCGTGAACGTGGCTGTGGACGCTCTTGATGCCCTCGAGGGTCGCCCCTGGCAGGCCCATGAGCTGGAAATGGATCGGCAGGAAATGCTCGCCGACGATATGCAGGCCGGAGGTGGGAAGCAGGTGGTGGATATCCGCCACCCGGCCCGCGATGGAATTCTCGATCGGGATCATCGCGAGGCCCGCCTGCCCCTCCGTCACCGCCGCAAACGCATCCTCGAAGGTCGGCGATGGCAACACCTGCCAGTCGGGATGGACCTCCGCGCAGGCGATATGCGAGTTGGCGCCCGGCTCGCCCTGGAATGAAATGACGGTCTTCATGGTGTTCTCCGGCCGGCGATGATCGCGCGCGCCCTTTCGAGATCGTGAGGGGTATCGACGCCCAGCGGAACGTCGTCGACGAGCACTGCGTCAATCCGCATCCCCGCCTCGAGGGCACGGAGCTGCTCCAGCTTCTCGCGCACCTCCAACGGGGAGGCGGGCAGACCGACGAAGCGCTGCAGGGCTTGGCGGCGATAGGCGTAAAGCCCGATATGATGATAGAGCGCGCCCTCGCCGTAGGGGGCCGTGGCGCGGGTGAAATACAGGGCGCGGAACCGCCCCTCGCCGACCGGGGTCCCCACCATCTTGACGACGTTGGGATCGGCGCGCTCCTCGTCCCGGCTGATGAGGGCGACGAGCGTTGCAAGATCGACCGCGGCGTCTTCGAGCGGCGTCACGGCCCGGGCGATGGCCGCGGGATCGATCGTCGGCAGGTCGCCCTGGACATTCACCACCAGGTCGTAGCGGTGCTGCGGATCGAGCTTTTCCACAGCTTCGAAAATCCGGTCGGACCCGGAGGCGTGATCGGCACGGGTCATCACCGCCTGCCCGCCCGCCTGCCGGACCGAATCCGCGATCTCCTCGGAATCGGTCGCCACCGCGACCGGGCCGATGCCCGATTCCATGGCCCGACGCCAGACATGCACGATCATCGGCTCCCCGCCGATATCGGCCAGGGGCTTGTTCGGCAGGCGCGTCGCGGACAGACGGGCCGGGATCAGGATGAGGGCGTTGGACATGGCGCCTGCTTGCGATGGGACTGCGCGTCCTTAGCAAGGCGGCTTTCGTTTGTCATGGGCGCGGGAGCGGCGAAAGCGCCCGCACACGGATCCGGCAGCCCCCCGCCGCGTTCCAAACCTGAAACTGCGACCACGCGACCAACCGAAACCCCATTGTCAAACCCCCGTCGTTACGGCTAAGCAACGCCTCGGTTGCGGGCCCCGGTCCGCGCCAGACCCATCCGTCGCGCTGGATCGCCGTTTTCCTGAGGCGAGGAGAGCTAAGTTCATGAATATCGAGACCAACAAGATCGCGGGCGCAGTCTTCGGCTCGCTTCTTTTCGTGGTCGGCGTCAACGTCATCGCCGGGGGCCTGTTCTCGCCGCACAAGCCGGCGGTTCCGGGATACGATCTCCCGGCTCCCGAACCGACAGCCGGCGGTCCTGCCGCTGCGGCCGTTCCGGACGAGCCGCTCCCGGTCCTCCTCGCCAAGGCCGATCCGGCCAAGGGCGCTTCGGCCGCCAAGAAATGCCAGGCCTGCCACAGCTTCGAGAAGGGCGGTCCCAACAAGGTCGGACCGGATCTCTACGGCGTGATCGGTCGCCCGGTCGCCTCGCATGCGGGCTTCAATTACTCGGCGGCCCTGAAGGGCAAGGGCGGCGATTGGTCGTTCGAGGCCATCAACGATTTCATTCACGCGCCCAAGAAGGCCGTTCCCGGCACCATCATGGCGTTTGCGGGCGTCGCCCAGGCGCAGGAGCGGGCCGACATCCTGGCCTATCTGCGGACCTTGTCGGAAACCCCGGCGCCGCTGCCGGCCGCCCCGTAACCCCCGACACTCTCGCCGTTTCTTGAACAGCCGGGCCTTGCGTCCGGCTTTTCTTTTGTGCGCTATCCTTGCGTTCACGCCCGTGGGCGCAAAAATGTATGCGACCCGCGGCGCCGCCCGCGCGCAGGAGACGCCTTTTGATCCGCACCGTTCTGCAGAGCCTTTTCGTCGTCTGTCTCGCTGCCTCGCCGGTGGCGGCCCAGACCCCCGCTCCGCAATGGCGTCACGGCTCCGCCCTCCTCGACACGCCGAAATATCCGCCGGGTTTCAAGCACTTTGACTATGTGAACCCGGATGCGCCCAAGGGCGGCCTCGTGCGGCTGGGTGCCCAGGGCGCCTTCGACAGCTTCAACCTGGTGGTTGCCGGGGTGAAGGGCTCGCCCGAGCAGGGGCTCGGACTGATCTACGAGACGCTGACCACCGCCTCGCTGGACGAGCCGAGCGCCTCCTACGGGCTGCTGGCGGTAGCCTTCGCGTTTCCCGATGACTATTCGTCCGTGACCTTCCGGATGCGGCCCGACGCCCGCTGGCATGACGGCAGGCCGGTCACCGCCGAAGACGTGATTTTCTCGTTCGAGGTCCTGAAGGCCAACAGCCCGACCTACGCGTTCTATTACGGCAATGTGGTGAAGGCCGAGAAGATCGGCGAGCGCGACGTCAAGTTCACCTTCGACGAGAAAGGCAACCGCGAGCTTCCCCAGATCATGGGCCAGCTCCTGGTGCTGCCCAAGCACTGGTGGGAGGGCACCGCGCCCGACGGACGCAAGCGCGACGTCACCCAGACGACCCTGGAGCCGCCCCTGGGCTCCGGCCAGTATCGCCTCAAAAGCTTCGTTGCGGGGCGCAGCGCCGTCTATGAACGGGTAAAGGATTATTGGGGGGCTGCCCTCAACGTGAATGTCGGCAAGTGGAATTTCGACGAGATCCGTTACGAATATTATCGGGACGCGACGGTGCTGCTCGAAGCCTTCAAAGGCGACCAGATCGATTTTCGGGTCGAGAACAGCGCGCGCAACTGGGCCACCGGCTATAACTTTCCGGCCCGCGAGCAGGGCCGCGTGATCCTCGAGGAATTCCCGTCCCGCGCCTCCGGCGTGATGCAGGCCTTCGTGCTCAACCTGCGCCGCGAGAAATTCAGCGATGCGCGGGTCCGCCGGGCGCTCAACCTCGCCTTCCCGTTCGAGGATATCCGCAAGACCATCTTCTCCGGCCAGTACGAGCGCGTCTCCAGCTATTTCAACGGTCTCGAGCTTGCCTCATCGGGCCTGCCTGAGGGACCGGAACTTGCGATCCTCGAATCGCTGCGCGACAAGATCCCCGCCAAGGTCTTCACCGAGCCTTACGCCAATCCGGTCGCCGAGACGGCCGAGGCCGTGCGCAACAACCTGCGCGAGGCCGACCGCCTGCTGCGCGAGGCGGGCTGGGAGCTGAAGGATCGCAAGCGCGTCAACGCCAAAGGCGAGACGCTCACCATCGAATTGCTGGGCGACAGCCCCAATGACGAGCGGGTCTACCTGCCGTACAAATCCGCGCTCGACCGACTCGGCATCGTCACCTCCGTGAGGATCGTCGACGGCGTTCAACACGTCAACCGGACGCGTTCCTTCGACTTCGACATCGTGTCCGGCCTCTGGGGTCAATCCCTGTCGCCCGGCAACGAGCAGCGCGAATTCTGGGGATCGCAGGCGGCCCGGCGCGAAGGCTCGCGCAATCTTGCGGGCATCGCCGATCCCGGGGTCGACGCGCTGATCGACCGGGTGATCTTCGCCCGCGACCGCGCTGAACTCGTGGCCGCGACGAAAGCCCTCGACCGGGTGCTGCTCGCGCACGATTACATGGTCCCGCAATGGACCTACGGCCTGCAGCGCACCGCCCGGTGGAACCGCTACAGCCATCCCGAGACGCTTCCCCGCTACGGCGCGTCGGGCTTCCCGACCGTCTGGTGGTTCGACACGGCGAAAGCCCAAGCCACGGGGGCGATCAGATGACCGAATTGTCCCGCCGGACTCTCCTGCTCGGCAGCGCGATGGCGGGGCTCGCCGTCTCGCGGACGGGCCGCGCGTTCGCACAAGACGCTGGCGCGGAGCTTCACGGCCTGTCGAGTTTCGGCGATTTGAAATACGGGCCCGATTTCAAGCACTTCGACTACGTCAATCCATCGGCGCCCAAAGGCGGCATGCTCGCGATCCAGATCAAGCAGTCGACCGGCAACCAGAATTTCAACACCTTCAACACGCTCAACGTCTTCGTGCTTCGGGGCGACGGCGCGGCCGGAATTCCGGACACGTTCGATACGCTGATGGTGGGCTCGGGCGACGAGCCGGACGCGGTCTACGGCCTCGTGGCCAGAAGCGCGCAGGCCTCCGACGACCGATTGACCTATCGCTTCCGCCTGCGGCCGGAGGCGCGCTTTCACGACGGCTCCCGCCTCACCGCCGCTGACGTCGCTTTCTCTCTCGATGTGCTGAAGCAGAAGGGCCATCCGGTCTTCCGCTCGATTCTCACCCAGATGACAGCGGCCGAGGCCGAGGCCGACGATCTTCTGGTGGTGCGATTTTCGCCGGAGCGCAGCCGCGACCTGCATCTTGCGGTCGCCGGCATGCCGATCTTTTCCGCCGCCTTCTGGAAGGGCCGGGATTTCGAGGCGGCGACGCTCGAGGCGCCGCTTGGCTCCGGACCGTACAAGGTCGGCCGTTTCGAGACCGGCCGATTCATCGAGCTCGATCGGGTGGCCGATTACTGGGCGAAGGATCTGCCGGTCAATGTGGGCCAGAACAATTTCGACCGGGTTCGCTACGATTATTTCCGCGACCGGACGGTGGCCTTCGAGGCGTTCAAGAACGGCACGCTGAATTTCCAGGAAGAATACACCTCGCGGACCTGGGCGACCGGCTACGATTTTCCGGCTCTGCGCGAGGGCCGCGTCAAGAAGGAGACGCTGCCCAACGACGCCCCGGCGCCGATTCAAGGGTGGCATTTCAACACCCGCCGAGATGTCTTCAAGGATCCCCGGATCCGCGAGGCGATCGGCCTGGCGTTCGATTTCGAATGGACCAACGCGAACATCATGTTCGGCGCCTACAAGCGGCTCACATCCTATTTCGAAAATACCGACATGAAGGCGGAAGGCGCGCCCTCGCCCGAGGAAGTGGTCCTGCTGGAACCATTTCGCGCGTCGCTGCCGGCTTCCGTCTTCACCGAGCCCCTTATCCCGCCCGTCTCCGACGGGTCCGGCCAGGATCGTCGCCTGCTCCGGCGCGCCGACGAGCTTCTGCGCGCGGCGGGGTGCCGACGCGAAGGCAGCGTGCTCAAGTTGCCGAACGGGCAGCCCTTCGTCATCGAGTTCCTCGACTTCCAGGCCTCGCTCCAACCTCATACACAGCCGTTCCAGGCCAACCTGAAACGGCTCGGCATCGATGCGCGGTCGCGGATCGTGGACGCGGCCCAGTACCAGCGCCGGATGGACGAATACGACTTCGACATCGCCAGCCGGGCCTTGTCAGGCGCGGGGACGCCCGGCGACAGCCTGCGCGTCGTCTATGGGTCGAGCGCCGCCAAGTCGCCGGGCAGCCGCAACATCGCAGGCATCGCCGACCCGGCCGTCGACGCCCTCATCGAGCGCATCGCACAGGCCAAGACCCGCCAGGAACTGGTGGTCGCCTGCCGGGCGCTCGACCGGGTGCTGCGGGCCGGCCTCTACTGGGTGCCCATGTGGTTCAAGGCCAACACATGGCTGTCCTATTGGGACGAGTTCTCGCGGCCGGACACCAAGCCGGAGCTGAATTCCGGTGCGCCCGGCACCTGGTGGCACGACGCCGACAAGGCCCGGAAGTCGCGGCGGACCAACGCTTGAATTTGCTTTCGGGACGGTGGACGGGTTACGCCTTGCAGGACCGAAATCGGTTCCGCGCTCCTGATCCCGGCCCCTTCGGCCAAACCATCGAAAGAGCCTGATGCTCGCTTATATCGCGCGCCGCATCCTCCTGATGATCCCGACTCTGTTCGGCATCATGCTGATCTCGTTCGCCATCGTGCAATTCGCCCCCGGCGGTCCGGTCGAGCGGATCATCGCCCAGCTCCAGGGGCAGGATTCGAGCGCCACCTCGCGGATCTCGGGCGGCGGCGGCGATTTCTCCGGCGGCCAGAACGCCGCCGAGAGCGGGGCCGGTGACCAGTCCTCATCCCGCTATCGCGGTGCGCAGGGGCTCGATCCGCAATTCATCAAGCAGCTCGAAACCCAGTTCGGTTTTGACAAGCCGGCGCCTGAACGCTTCGCGAAGATGCTGTGGGATTATGCGCGGTTCGATTTTGGCAAGAGCTATTTCCGCGACATCTCGGTGCTGCAACTGATCGGCGAGAAGCTGCCGGTTTCGGTGTCGCTGGGCTTGTGGATGACGCTGCTGTCCTACGCCATCTCGATTCCACTCGGCATCCGCAAGGCCGTGAAGGACGGCTCGTCCTTCGACGTCTGGACCTCCGGCATCGTCATTATCGGCTATGCCATTCCGGGCTTTCTCTTCGCCATTCTGCTGATCGTGCTGTTTGCCGGCGGATCGTTCTGGCAGCTCTTTCCCTTGCGCGGACTGACGTCGGAGAACTGGGACCAGCTCTCGCTTGCGGGCAAGGCGGTGGATTACCTCTGGCACATCACGCTGCCCATCACCGCCATGGCGCTGGGGGCCTTTGCGACCTCGACGCTGCTGACCAAGAACTCGTTCCTCGACGAGATCCGCAAGCAATACGTCATCACCGCGCGCATGAAGGGATTGTCGGAGCGACAGGTGCTCTACGGGCACGTGTTCCGGAACGCGATGCTCATCGTCATCGCGGGGTTTCCCGGCGCGTTCATCGGGGCGTTCTTCGCCGGCGCGCTGCTGATCGAGACGATCTTCTCGCTCGACGGGCTCGGGCTTCTGTCCTTCGAGTCGATCGTCAACCGGGACTATCCGGTGGTGTTCGCCAACCTCTACATCTTCTCGCTCGTCGGCCTTGCGGTCAATCTGTTGTCGGACCTCACCTATACGTGGATCGATCCGCGCATCGATTTCGAAACGCGGGAGGTGTGACATGAACGAGACCATGGCGCTCCCCGCCTCGCTGCCTGCACCTGTCGCCCCGCCTCTGCCCAAGCAGGGCCTCATCAAGCTGTCGCCGCTGAACCGCCGCCGCTTGCAGAACTTCAAGGCCAACCGCCGCGGCTACTGGTCGTTCTGGATCTTCATGGTGCTGTTCGTGCTCAGCCTGTTCGCCGAGTTCATCGCCAACGACAAGCCCATCCTCGTCTCCTACAAGGGCGAGTGGCTCTCGCCCGCCATGGTCGATTACCCGGAGGAGAAATTCGGCGGGTTTCTCGCCCAGACCGATTACCGCGACCCCGTCATTGCCGACGAGATCGAGAAGAATGGCTGGATCCTGTGGGCGCCGGTGCGGTTCTCGTACAATACGCATAATCTCGACCTGCCGGTGCCAGCGCCCGCGCCCCCGACATGGATGCTGTCCGACGCCCAGTGCCAGACCATCGCGGCACGAAAAGGCGGCACCGGGTGTCGCGACATTGAATGGAACTGGCTCGGCACCGACGACCAGGGCCGCGACGTTGTGGCCCGCCTGATCTACGGCTTTCGCATCTCGGTTCTGTTCGGGCTTATTCTGGCCAGCATCTCGTCGGTCGTGGGCGTGCTCGCCGGTGCCGTACAGGGCTATTTCGGCGGCTGGGTCGATCTGATCTTCCAGCGCTTCATCGAGGTGTGGACGGCGATTCCGGCGCTTTACCTTCTCATCATCATCTCGGCCATCATCACGCCGAGCTTCTTCGTGCTGCTGGGAATCCTGCTGCTGTTCTCATGGGTGTCGCTCGTGGGCGTGGTGCGGGCCGAATTCCTTCGCGCCCGTAATCTCGAATACGTGCGCGCCGCGCGGGCTCTGGGTCTCTCGAACGTGGCGATCATGTTCCGGCACCTGTTGCCCAACGCCATGGTGGCGACGCTCACCTTCCTGCCCTTCATTCTCAACGGCTCGATCGCCACGCTCACGTCGCTGGATTTCCTCGGCTTCGGATTGCCGCCGGGCTCGCCCTCCCTCGGCGAGATGCTGGCGCAGGGCAAGGCCAACCTTCAGGCCCCCTGGCTCGGCCTCACCGGCTTCTTCGTCATTGCCCTGATGCTCAGCCTGTTGATCTTCATCGGCGAGGCGGTGCGTGACGCCTTCGATCCGCGCAAGGCTTTCCAATGACCGAACCGCTGCTTTCCGTTCAGGATCTGTCGGTCGCCTTTCGCCAGAGCGGCACCGACACGCTCGCTGTCGATCGGATCTCGTTCGACATTCAGCCCGGCGAGACGCTGGCGCTGGTGGGCGAATCCGGCTCGGGCAAATCCGTCTCGGCGCTGTCGATCCTGAAGCTCCTTCCGTACCCGTCCGCCCATCACCCATCCGGTCGCATCCTCTTCAAGGGAAGGGATCTGATCGCTTCCGACGAGGATGCGATGCGGCGCGTGCGCGGCTCGGACATCACCATGGTGTTCCAGGAGCCGATGACCTCGCTCAACCCGCTCCACACCATCGAGCGGCAGGTGGGCGAGATCCTGAAGGTCCACAAGGGGCTGTCCGAGCGGCAGGCGCGCGAGCGCACGCTGGAACTGCTGGCGCTCGTCGGAATCCGCGATGCGGAAAGCCGGCTCGACGCCTATCCGCACCAGCTGTCGGGCGGGCAAAGGCAGCGCGTGATGATCGCCATGTGCCTTGCCAACGAGCCCGACCTGCTGATCGCCGACGAACCCACGACGGCCCTCGACGTGACCGTGCAGGCGCAGATCCTGAAACTGCTGGCGGAGCTGAAAAGCCGCCTGAATATGTCGATGCTTTTCATCACCCATGACTTGGGAATTGTCCGCAAGGTGGCGGACCGGGTCTGCGTGATGCTGAAAGGCCAGATCGTCGAGCAGGGCCGCGTCGAGGACGTCTTCCGCGATCCCCAGCATGCCTACACGCAAAAGCTGCTCGCCGCCGAACCCAAGGGCCGCGCCAATCCCGTGGCCGAAGGCGCGCCGACGGTGGTGGAAGCCGGTCCCATCAAGGTGTGGTTTCCGATCAAGCGCGGCTTCTTCCGCAAGACCGTCGGCTATGTGAAGGCGGTCGACGGCGTGTCGGTCCGCATCCGCAAGGGCGAGACGGTCGGCATCGTGGGCGAATCCGGTTCGGGCAAGACCACGCTGGGCCTTGCGATCATTCGTCTCGTGTCGTCCGACGGTCCCATCGTGTTCCTCGGGAACCGCATCGACCACCTGCGCGCCAACGAGATCCGGCCGATGCGCAAGGATCTCCAGGTCGTGTTCCAGGACCCCTACGGATCGCTCTCGCCGCGCATGTCGATCGCCGAGATCGTCGCCGAAGGCCTGAAGGTCCAGAACAAGGGGCTTGACTACCTGGAGCAGCGGGAGATCGTGGCGCGCGCCCTCTTCGATGTGGGCCTCGATCCAGCCGCGATGGATCGCTATCCGCACGAGTTTTCGGGTGGGCAGCGCCAGCGCATCGCGATCGCCCGCGCGATGGCGCTGGAGCCGCAATTCATCATGCTCGACGAGCCCACCTCCGCCCTCGACATGTCGGTGCAGGTGCAGATCGTGGAATTGCTCCGCGACCTCCAGAAGCGACGCAACCTCGCCTACATGTTCATCAGTCATGACCTCAGGGTCGTGCGCGCCCTCGCCAACCATGTCATCGTCATGCAGGACGGCAAGGTGGTCGAGGAAGGCTCCGCGCAGAGCATCTTCGATTCACCGCAGACGGCCTATACGCGGGCTCTCTTCGCAGCCGCCTTCAATCTGGAAGCCGACGTCGTCGACGCCGTCCGGCAGTAACCCCGGTCAGTCCCATGAGCGCTCATCATCATTCGGGACATTCCCCTCACGGACATGCTCACGCGCCTCCGGCGGGACACGGTCGCGCCTTCATCATCGGCATTGTGCTCAACCTGGCCTTCGTGGGCATCGAGGCGACCTACGGGTTCCTCGCCGATTCCATGGCGCTGCTCTCCGATGCCGGCCACAATCTCAGCGACGTCCTCGGTCTGGCAATCGCCGGCGGCGCGGCGGTGCTGGCCCGGCGCGGACCCTCGGAACGGTTCACCTACGGGCTGAGATCGGGCACGATCCTGGCGGCCCTCTTCAACGCCCTGCTGCTGTTGGTGGCGGTAGGCGGCATCGTCTGGGAATCCATCGACCGGCTGCTCAATCCGGCGCCGGTTGCCGCCGTCACCGTGATGATCGTGGCGGGCGTCGGAATCCTGATCAACGGGTTCACCGCCTGGCTCTTCGTTCGCGGCCGCAAGGACGACATCAACATCCAGGGCGCGTTTCTCCACATGGCGGCAGATGCCGTGGTGTCGCTCGGCGTCGTGCTCGCGGGCGGGGTCATCCTGCTGACGGGCCTGACGATCATCGACCCGCTGATCAGTCTCGTAATCGCCGGCGTCATCGTGTGGACGACCTGGGACCTGCTGCGTCAGTCGCTCACCCTGTCGCTGCAGGGCGTGCCAGCGACCGTCTCGGTGCCGGCCGTCAGGCAGGCCCTCGAGACTTTGCCGGGCGTCGCCCGCGTCCATCACCTCCATGTCTGGGCGGTGAGCACCACCGAGACCGCCCTCACCTGCCACCTCGTCATGCCCGACGGACATCCGGGCAACGGATTTCTGGCCCGGACCCAGGCCGACCTCAAGAAGCAGTTCGGCATCGGCCACGCCACGCTGCAGATCGAGATCGGCAGCGAGCCTTCGCCGCGCCCGCCTGAGGCCTGCCCGCTCGAGGCCAGCGCTGCCGTGTCCCATGATCATGATCGCGGGACGCCGCACAAGCATTAGCGTTTTCGGGCCGGCCGCTGTAATGCCGTATCGGTGACAGAACTGGCAGCCCGAAGGACCTCATCATGCCCCGTGCTCTCATCATCGTGCTGGATTCCGTCGGGATCGGCGGCGCCGAGGACGCGTCCGATTATGGCGATGCCGGCGCCGACACCGTCGGCCATATCGCCGAGGCCTGCCGGGATGGTCGGGGAGATCGGGACGGGTTGCGCCAGGGTCCCTTGCATCTGCCACACCTCGTTTCGCTCGGCCTCGGCCTTGCCTGTCAGGCGTCCACGGGCCGGATTCCGCCGGGCCTTGAGCTTGAGGGTGCCCTTAAGGGAGCGTGGGGTTACGGGGTCGAGACCTCCCGCGGCAAGGATACGCCGTCCGGCCATTGGGAGATTGCCGGCGTGCCGGTCGATTTCGACTGGGGCTACTTTCCCAACACCGTCCCGTCCTTCCCGACAGCCCTCACGGACGCGCTGGTCGCCCGGGGACAGCTTCCGGGCATCCTGGGCAACAAGCATGCGTCCGGCACCGACATCATCGACGAATGCGGCGCGGAGCATGTGCGCAGCGGCAAGCCCATCTGCTACACGTCCGTCGACAGCGTTCTGCAGATCGCAGCCCACGAGGAGACCTTCGGCCTTCAACGGCTCTACGCGCTCTGCGCCATCGCTCGCGACCTCTGCGATCCCCTGAATATCGGTCGGGTCATTGCCAGACCCTTCATCGGCACCGCCGAGGGCGGGTTTCGCCGCACCGGCAACCGCAAGGATTTTGCCACCCAGCCCCCTGCCGACACATTTCTCGATCGGCTCGCCACCGAAGGGCGCGCAATCGTCACCGTGGGCAAGATCGGCGACATCTTCGCCCATCGCAGCACGGGCCGGGAAATCAAGCCGAACGGCAACGAGGCCTGCCTGACCGCGGCCATCGACGCCATGGGGACCCTTGCCGATGGCGGCCTCGTCTTTGCCAACCTCGTCGACTTCGACAGCGAGTTCGGTCATCGGCGCGACATTCCGGGATACGCCGCAGCGCTGGAAGCGTTCGACCGGCGGGTGCCTGAAATCGCGGCGGCCTTGCGGGCGGGCGATCTCGCGATCATCACCGCCGATCACGGCAACGACCCGACCTGGCACGGGACGGACCACACAAGGGAGCACACGCCCATCCTCTGCTTCGGCCCCGGCATCGCCCCCGGTCCCATCGGCCGGAGGGAGAGTTTTGCCGATATCGGCGCGAAGACGCTGGCCCATCTGGGGCTGCGTCAATCCGCCAAGGCCGCGCTTTGGCCATGAATCGACCCTCGACGGACGGGAGACATTGACGCGCGCGTTACTTTGGATCAGATTCTAACGGATCGTCAGGAGGCCCTCCGCGCGATCGCCTGGAGAGTTCTCCCGCTCTTTTCCGTGGAAGAACCAACCGTCAATGACCTCGCCCAACCGCTCGACGCATATTCGGCTGACGACCCATCCCGAACCCAACACCGCAACGGCACGCCGCCCCGTCGCCTGGGGGGTGGGCGATCCGAAAACGCGCGCGCCTATCGTGGGATCGGTGACCAATCCGGCCGATCGCAACGTGATTGGCGCGCATGGCGGCTCCTACGCGCTCTACCGGGCCCTGGCGATTTCCGCGCGCGCCCTCAATCCCCTGGCACGGCCGGATCTCCACAACACGCACCCGACCGCCATCATCGGCCCGCATCCGCAATGGTCCGAGCCCGGCAAGATCGTGTCGCTTGATCCCTGGGGCCACATGGTCGGCGAAATCTATGCCGAGGAGATCGCCAGCGGCATCGACATCCGGCCCACCATCGCCATCACCAAGGCGCGCCTGAACATGCCGGAGATTCTCGGCGCGATGGCCGCCAAGCGCCTGAAGGCGGACGGCACGGTCCTGCACGAATCCGGCGATATCTCGGTCACCAAGGTGGCGGTCGACCCGGTCTGGTACCTGCCCGGCGTCGCGGCCCGGTTCGGGACATCGGAGGGCGAGCTGCGCCGGACCCTGTTCGAACAGACCGGCGGCATGTTCCCCGAGCTCGTCACCCGTCCGGACATGAACGTCTTCCTGCCACCGATCGGCAACATCACGGTCTACATCATGGGCGAGGTCGAGGGATTGGGCGATCCCAAGCGCCGGATCGCCTGCCGGGTCCATGACGAGTGCAATGGATCGGATGTGTTCGGCTCCGACATCTGCACCTGCAGGCCTTATCTGGTTCATGGCATCGAGGAATCGGTCCGGGAGGCGCAGAACGGCGGCGTCGGCGTCATCGCCTATAACCGCAAAGAAGGCCGGGCGCTTGGCGAAGTCACCAAGTTTCTCGTCTACAACGCCCGCAAGCGCCAGGAGGGCGGGGATTCGGCCGCCACCTATTTCGAGCGGACGGAGTGCGTCGCCGGGGTCCAGGATGCGCGCTTCCAGCAACTCATGCCGGACGTGCTGCATTGGCTCGGCATCCGCCGCATCGACCGGCTGATGTCCATGTCGAACATGAAATACGACGCCATCGTCGGTTCCGGCATCGAGGTGGTCGAGCGCGTGCCCATCCCGCCGGGGCTGGTGCCGCCCGACGCCCAGGTGGAGATCGAGGCGAAGAAAGCAGCCGGCTATTATTCGCCCGAGGGACCGGCGGATTCGGCCGGTCTCGATCAGGTCAAGGGCCGCGATCTCGAGCGGTTCTAGGGCCGTCCGCTTGACAGGGACCGGACAGGCGGGACACACCCGTGAACCATTGGCAGGCGCGCGCACGCGGCCCATCATTTTCACCGGAGCGTCCCGTGACGGATCAGCCGACGTTGTCTCCTGAAACACTGGCCGCCAAAAGTCTCCTCACCGCTGCTTCCGTTCGTGAGCGCGCCCACCGCATGCTGGCTCTGGGGATCGAGGGCAAGCTCGCGCATTTCAGCGTGCATCTGAACCGCCTCGACGCCTGCGCGGACGAGGTCGTCACGACGATCCGCGACGCCTATCCGTCCCTCGACATCCCGTTCCATGCCCGGTGGCGGCACTTTTCGGCTGGCGGACACGAGCGCTGGGGTGCCGTGATGCAGAGCGCGCCATGGGCGGAGGTCGGGCAGATGGCCCGCGCCGCCTTCGATCTCGCCATCGTGTCGGTGCTTCTGGATGCCGGCGCCGGACCTGCCTGGCGCTATGTGGAAGGGCGGACGGGGGAAACCTACAGCCGCTCCGAGGGTCTTGCGGTTGCGAGCTTCGAGATGTTCGTGGCCGGTGCCTTTTCCAGCAATCCGGACGATCCGTTCCGGGTCGACGCGGATGTGCTGCTGACGCTCACGGCCGAGGATCTTGCCGAAGGCTTTCAGGTGACAGCCGACAATCCTCTCGTGGGTCTCGAGGGAAGGGCGGCGCTCCTCAACCGGCTCGGACGCACCATCGTCATCAACCCCGATATCTTCGCGCAGCATGACGATCCGCGCCCCGGCGGCCTGTTCGACGTGATCGCGGCCACCGCCGACGAAGACCGCATTCGCGCCACCGCCATCCTCGACGCGCTGCTCACCTATCTGGGCCCGATCTGGCCCGGGCGGATTGCGCTTGGCGGGATCGACCTCGGCGATACCTGGCGTTATCCAGGCCTTCAGGTCCCCGATGCCACCGATGGGCTGGTGCCGTTCCACAAGCTGTCGCAATGGCTGTCCTATTCGCTGATCGAGCCGCTGGAATGGGCGGGCTACACGGTCGTGGACCTCGACGGCCTGACGGGCCTGCCCGAATATCGCAATGGCGGGCTCTTTCTCGATACCGGCGTGATCGCCCTGAAGGACCCGTCGGAGGCCGCTGTTGCGCAGCAGGTCGATTCGGCCCTCGTGGTCGAGTGGCGCGCCCTGACAGTGGCGCTTCTCGATCTGGTGGCCGAGCCCGTCCGCAAGGTGCTCGGCCTGAATGCCGGCGACTTCCCGCTGGCCAAGGTGCTCGAAGGCGGGACCTGGGCGACCGGGCGTCGCCTTGCCCGGGAGAAGCGCCCCGATGGCTCGCCGCCCCTCTCCGTGATCAGCGACGGAACCGTGTTTTAATGAACAGCCACCACCAACAACAGAGGGTCTCGGCATGATGCAGGGTGTTACCGTCGTCGATCATCCGCTCGTCCAGCACAAGCTCACGCTCATGCGCGAGAAGGAGCGCTCGACGAAGGGATTCCGGCAGTTGCTGAATGAGATCGGCATGCTGCTGTGTTACGAGGTCACCCGCGACCTGCCGATCGAGCGGATCACCATCGAGACCCCCCTCACCACCATTGAGGGCGCGCAGATCGCCGGCAAGAAGCTCGTCCTTGCGCCGATCCTGCGCGCAGGTGTGGGTTTTCTCGACGGCATGCTCACTCTCGTTCCGGCGGCCCGCGTGGCGCATATCGGGCTCTATCGGGACCCGGAATCGCTGCAGGCGGTGGAATACTACTTCAAGGCCCCGTCCGATCTCGCCGACCGCATGGTGCTGGTGCTGGACCCGATGCTCGCGACCGCCAACTCGGCCGTCGCCGCCATCGATCGCTTAAAAGAACGTGGCGCCAAGGATCTCCGTTTCGTCTGCCTGCTCGCCGCCCCGGAGGGAATTGAGAAACTTCGCGGCGCGCATCCTGAAGTGCCGATCTGGACGGCCGCCATCGATGAGCGCCTCAACGATCACGGCTATATCCTGCCGGGCCTCGGGGACGCCGGCGACCGCATGTACGGCACCCGCTGAGCCAGGTCCCACCGTCGCCTGACATCGCGCCCGCGAGGACATTCGCCATGCGTTTCATCGTCGCCGATTGGGGCACCAGCCGATTTCGCGCCTATCGCGTGGAGGGCGAGACGATCCTCGACGAGATCAGTTCGGACGAAGGCGTCTCAGCCCTTCAGACGGGCCAGCACAGGGATGTGTTCTTGCGCCATTGCGGCGAATGGCTGGCGGCTGAGCCGAGACTGCCGGTGCTGCTGGTGGGTATGGTGGGGAGCCGCGAGGGCTGGGCGATGACGCCCTATGTACCCTGCCCGGCCGGCCCCGCCGAGATCGCCCGCGGATTGGTGTCTGTCGACCTGGGGCAAGGCCGGACCGGCTGGATCGTCCCCGGACTCGTGGATGAGCCCAACGGAATCGACGTGGACGTGATGCGCGGCGAGGAGACGCTGGCCCTCGGCTCCGGCATCCGCGACGGGCTCGTCTGTTCGCCCGGTACTCACCCGAAATGGATCGCCATGCGCGATGGGCGGGTCGCGCATTTTTGCACCTATATGACCGGCGAGATGTACGCCCTGCTCTGCGACCATTCGATGATCGGGCGGCCGGCCGCCGACCCGGAGGATCAGACCGGCTTTGACCTTGGGCTCGACGCGTCCGAGCGCAATCGCGGCCCATCGGACGACAAACGCGTGGGGCTCCTGCACCTGCTTTTCGCGGCCCGCGCGGCGGTCGTTGCGGGGCGCATGAGTCCGAACCTCCTGCGCCCCTACCTGTCGGGGCTGCTGACCGGAGACGAGCTGAATGGCGCCCTGTCGCAATTCGGCCACCCCACCAGCGTGACGATCCTGGCCGACCCACCCCGGGCCGCCCTCTACGAACGCGCCCTGGCCCGACGCGGCGTCGAGACCCTCACCCGATCGCCGCGCGAGGCACTCCTTGCCGGACTGGCGCGGCTCCTTCGCGAAGGGTCCATCCCGCCAGCCTGACACCACAAGCGTTCATTCCGATGCGGCAAGCGGGTGGTCAGCAGCCATTCATCGCGATAGCGTAAACGTCACACCCTTCTGCCCACCTCCAGTTTCGGATGGATCATGTTTCCCAAGCCCCAGACTGCCCTCTCGCCCAACACTTTCGAGTACGAATCCTTCCCCCTCGTGAAGCCGACCGGATTTCGGGAATACGATGCCCGCTGGCTGTTCGAGAAAGAGATCAATCTCATGGGCGTCCAGGCGCTCGGCATGGGGCTGGGCACTCTGATCCACGAAATGGGCGTGCGCCCCGACATCGTCACCGGCCACGACTTTCGCGGCTATTCGTCGGCGATCAAATACGCGCTCGTCTCGGGCATGATGGCGGCCGGGCTGCGGGTCAAGGATGTGGGGCTGGCGCTCTCGCCGATGGCCTATTTCGGCCAGTTCGACCTCGATTGCCCGGCGGTGGCCATGGTCACCGCCTCGCATAACGACAATGGCTGGACCGGCGTGAAGATGGGCGCCAACCGTCCCATGACCTTTGGCCCCGAGGAAATGGGCCGGCTGAAGGATATCGTGATGAACGCTGCCTTCACCCTCAAGGAGGGCGGCAGCTACACCTTCGTCGAGGGCTTCCGCGACCGCTATATCGCCGACCTGACGAACCGCCCCAAGCTCAAGCGCAAGCTGCGCGTCGTGGCGGCCTGCGGTAACGGCACGGCGGGCGCTTTCGCTCCGCAGGTGCTGGAAATGATCGGCTGCGAGGTCATCCCGCTCGATACCAATCTCGACCACACCTTCCCGCGCTACAATCCCAATCCTGAAGACATGAAGATGCTTCACGCGATCGCCGACAAGGTGCGCGAGTCGGGCGCGGATGTGGGTCTGGGCTTCGACGGCGACGGCGACCGCTGCGGCGTGGTCGACAATAACGGCGACGAGATCTTCGCCGACAAGATTGGCGTCATGCTGGCGCGGGACCTCTCCAAGCTGCACCCCAACGCGCAGTTCGTCGTCGACGTGAAATCAACCGGATTGTTTGCCACCGATCCGGTGCTTTTGGCGCAAGGCGCGAAGACCGATTACTGGAAGACAGGCCATTCCTACATCAAGCGCCGGGTCAACGAGTTGTCGGCTCTGGCGGGCTTCGAGAAATCGGGCCACTTCTTCTTCAACACGCCGGTCGGACGGGGCTATGACGACGGCATCCTGACGGCCATTGCGGTCTGCGAAATGCTCGACCGCAATCCCGGCAAGTCGATGGCCGACCTCTACAACGCCGTGCCGAAAACCTGGGGCTCGCCCACGATGGCGGCCAAATGCGCCGACGAGGTGAAATATCAGGTCGTCGACCGGGTCGTGGAGCGGTTCAAGGCGATCAACGCCAAGAAGGAGAAGGTCGGCGGTCACGCGATCGTGGATCTCATCACGGTCAACGGCGTGCGCGTCGTGACCGATGACGGCACCTGGGGCCTCGTGCGCGCCTCGTCCAACAAGCCCGAACTGGTGGTCGTCGTGGAAAGCCCGGTTTCCGAGGCCCGCACGCGGGCGATGTTCAAGGTGGTGGACGACGTGCTGCGGGAAAACGCGGAAGTCGGCGCCTATAACCAGACCCTCTGATCCATGCTCCGGGCCGGCCAAACCGGCCCGGATGCGTTGCGCCTGCTATCCTTCGTCAACGATGATGGCAGCGCAACGTTTGCACCTGCGGTCCCGGATGCCATAATACGGGACCGAAACGAATGGTGCGGCGATGCCTGTTGATATTCGATCCTCGCAGAGCCTGCGCCTCTGGCACGATGTCCATCTCGACCTCGTTCACCAGGGCGACGATCTCTCGTCGCGGCAGATCGCGATCCTGCTCACGATCTACCTCGAGACCCCGCCCCATACGGTGCGGGGCCTCGCCCGCAAGCTCGGGGTCACGAAACCAGTCGTGACCCGGGCGCTCGATACCATGGGCAAGCTCGATCTTGTGTCGCGCCGCCGCGACGAGGTCGACCGCCGCAACGTCATTATTCAACGCACCGTCGTGGGCGCCCTGGCGGTCGAACGCCTGGGCGACACCATCTCGGCGCGGGCCAAGGAACTGCCGCGATGACCTTCGACCGCCGGACCACCGCCCATCGTCCCGATCTCGCCTGCGAATCCCTGCGCGGTCAGGTCTCCGCGGAGCGCTTCACGCGCGGACAACCGCGCCAGATCGCGGTCGCCTACGAGTCGCTGCACCGCCATCCCTCCCCGGATGCCCCGGTCGACACGCAGGCGCTCTTTGGCGAAAGGGTCGACGTCTTCGACGAGCGCGACGGGTGGGCCTGGGTCCAATTGCGGGCCGACCGCTATGTCGGGTATGTGCCGGCCCGGTCGCTCATGGCGGTCGGTGTCGAAGCCACCCACACAGTCGCGACCTTGCGCACGTTCGTTTATCCTGACGCCAATCTGAAGCTTCCCAACCTCGGCCTGCTGTCTCTTCACAGCCGCGTCAGCGTCGTCGGCACCGAAGGTGATTTTGCTCAGCTCGCAACCGGCGGATGGGTGATCGCCGCGCATCTGTCGCCTGCCGGCTCAGCCGTTGCGGACTTCGTGGCGGTGGCCGAGCGGTTCCTCCACACCCCTTACCTCTGGGGCGGCAAAACGAGTATCGGCATCGACTGCTCGGGTCTCGCCCAGACGGCACTTGCGGCCGCAGGCATTGCCGCCCCTCGCGACTCCGACATGCAGGAACGCGAAGTCGGAAGCCCTGTCGAGATCCGGTCCGATCTTTCCGGCCTCCAGCGCGGCGACCTGATTTTCTGGAAGGGGCATGTGGCGTTGATGCAGGACGCCACCCGGATGATCCACGCGACCGGCCATACCATGACGGTCATCACCGAGCCGCTTGCTGTGGCGGAAGAGCGGATCAGGACCGGCGGCTACGGCCCCATCACGTCCATCAGGCGGCCTGCGGCTTCCCGCTGAAACGCGTCAGGCTGACGGCGCGATCCGCTCCAGCACGATATCGTCCCGGCTCGCCGGCCCCTCGCCGATGGTGTAGGCGGCCAGAAGCGCCCTTGCGGCCGCATCCGCGTCGTCTTCGGTTTGCGCATGCACGAAACCCAGCGGCCGTTCCCCATCGACCTGCTCGCCGATCCCGGCCAGATCCGTCAGGCCGACCGCATGATCGATTGCATCCTCCGGGCGGGTCCGACCGCCGCCAAGGGCGATGACGGCCACGCCCGCATCCCGCGTGCCGATGGCCTGGACGGTCCCGGCGCGCTCCGGATGAACGGCCCGCACGATCGGTGCGCGCGACAGGTAGTGATGCGGCCGATCGAGAAGATCGTGCGGTCCCCCGAGAGCCGCGACCATACGTTGGAAGATATCGGCCGCCCGTCCGGATTCAATCGCCGTCTCGACGCTGGTCCGCGCTTCATCGCGGGTGGCGGCAAGCTTGCCCAGCACCAGCATTTCGGCGCCGAGTTCGACGGTCAGGCGATGGAAACGCTCATCGCGATGGCGGCCCGAGAGATAGTCGGCCGCATAGGCGACCTCGACGGCATTGCCGGCGTGCGAGGCGAGCGGCTCATCCATGTTGGTCAACAGCGCGCTCGTGGGAAGCCCCGCCGCGTTGGCCACCAGCACGAGGCTTTCGGCGAGCTTTCGCGCCTCCCCGGCGCTGCTCATGAACGCGCCAGAGCCGAATTTCACGTCCATCACCAGCCCGTCGAGGCCGGCCGCCAGCTTCTTCGACAGGATCGAGGCGGTGATGAGATCGATGGATTCCACCGTCCCGGTGACATCGCGAATGGCATAGAGGCGCTTGTCGGCGGGCGCGAGATCGGCGGTCTGGCCGATAATGGCGCAGCCGACTTCGCGCGTGACCCGGCGAAAGGTGTCGATATCCGGCTGCGAGATGTAGCCCGGAATGGCGTCGAGCTTGTCGAGGGTGCCGCCCGTATGACCAAGCCCGCGGCCTGAAATCATCGGCACGAAGCCGCCGCAGGCGGCGACCGCGGGCGCCAGCGCGAGGCTGACGGTGTCGCCGACGCCGCCGGTCGAGTGCTTGTCGAGGACTGGTCCCGGCAGGTCCCAGGTGAGAACGTCGCCCGAATGGACCATGGCGCGCGTCAGCGCGACGCGCTCGGGAACGCTCATATGGCGAAAGAAGATCGCCATGGCGAAGGCTGCCGCCTGCCCTTCCGACACGCGGCCTGTCGTGAGCCCTTCGATGAAGCTTTCGATCTGCTCGGCGCTCAATTCGCCGCCGTCGCGCTTCCAGCGAATGATCTCCTGCGGGAGCTGGGTCATGTCAGTAGGCTCCCGTCGCTGCCGTGCTGGCCTTGCCGTCGAGGATCGCCGTCAATGTGTCGTAGAGACCGCTCGCGCCGATGCGGAAGGTCTGGGGCGTGGCCCAGTTCGGGCCCATGATCCGGCCGGCCAGGTCCAGATAGATCTTTGCATCGTCAAGAGTCCGGATCCCGCCCGACGGCTTCAGTCCGACGGAACGGCCGGAGTCCCGGATCGCCCGCAACATGATCTCGGCGGCCTCGGGCGTGGCAGAGACAGCTGTCTTGCCGGTCGAGGTCTTGATGAAATCCGCTCCGGCGGCAATCGCCAGACGGCTCGCGGCCTCGATGAGCTTGGGATCGGCCAGCATGCCGGTCTCGAGAATGACCTTCAGCACCCTTTTCCGATCGACCTTTTCGCGCACCGCCTCCACCATCTCGCGCGCCGTCGACGCATTGCCGCGCTGGAGCGCCTTGTACGGCAGCACGAGGTCGATCTCGTCCGCGCCGTCGGCCAGCGCCTCGCCGACATCGTCGGACACGCGCGCGACGTCCTCACCGCCATCGGGGAAATTGACCACCGTGGCGATTCGCACCGGCGAGCCCATGAGCGCCGCCTTGGCCTGCCGGACGAATTGCGGCCACACGCAGACGGCCGCCACGGGACCGTGCGGGTCGCTTGCCTTCGCGCACAGGGCATCGATGGCGCTTGGCGTGCAGGTATCGGTGAGGTCGGTGAGATCGAGACTGCGCAGGGCGCGCTGGGCCAGGGCTGCGTCGGACATCAGGTAAGCTCCTCCACGAACGAATGGATCAGCCGCTTGAAGGTTTCCGACGCCATCGCGGCCGTATCCTTAGTTTCCTGGTGGGAGGGCGAGGCTCCCTCGATTCCAGCCGCGAGGTTGGTCACCAGTGAAACCGCCGCGATCCTGAGCCCGTAATAGCGCCCCAGGATCACTTCGGGAACCGTCGACATGCCGACGAGATCACCGCCCAGAATCCGAATCATCCGGATTTCCGCCGGTGTCTCGAAACTGGGGCCCGAGAGCCAGGCGTACACGCCTTCGGTGAGCCTGATATCGCATCGCTCGGCGGCAGACTGAAGGGCGGCGCGAAGAGCGACATCATAGGCGTCGGTCATCGGCACGAACCGCCCCTCCGTCTCGTCGCGGATCAGCGGATGGGCGCCGGACAGGTTGAGGTGGTCGCTGATCGAAACGAGACTTCCGGGTCGGATCTCCGGCCGGACCGAACCGGCGGCGTTGCTGAGGATCAGCACCGGGATTCCCAGGGCCTTTACCACGCCGACCGGCACGCGCATCGCGCCCGCGTCCCCGGTTTCGTAATAATGGGCGCGTCCCTGAAACAGCAGGACCCGCTTGCCCGCCAGCGTCCCGGCCACGAGACGTCCGGCATGGCCGGAGACACCGCCGCGCGGGAAATGCGGGATCTCCGCATAAGGGAGGCTGACCGCCTCGGTGAGATCGTCCACCAGCGGACCGAGCCCCGTGCCCAGCACGATGGCCGCGTCGAACGGGCCGGCAAGGCCGCGCCCGCGAATGAAGGCCGCGGCTTCCGCAATAGTCTCGTCGCTTGTCATCGTGTCGTGTCCGCCAGATTGTCGGGTCCGAAGGAATGGGGCAGCAATTCGTCGAGCGTGAAACTCCGCCTGATTCCCTCGGGTCCCGCAACGTGAATGGGGGTGCCGGCTGTGGCGAATTCGCGGATGCGCTGGCGGCACGCGCCGCATGGCGTCACCAGCGCCTCGCCGTCACCGATAACGACGATGGACGCGATGGGCCCGGCGCCGGCGGCGATCATAGCCGCGATCGCCCCAGCTTCCGCACAGGTGCCGACGGGATAGGCTGCATTCTCCACATTGCAGCCGATGAACACATCCCCGTCCGCCGTCGCCAGCGCAGCCCCGACCTTGAAGCGCGAATACGGCGCGTAGGCCTTGGCCTGAACGCGTCGCGCGGCATCGAACAGCACATCGAGGTCCGCCATGTCAGCGCTCCTTCACGTAAGGAATGCCCGCAGCCCGGGGCGGCGTCGCGCGCCCGATCACGCCGGCGAGCAGGATCACGGTCATCAGATAGGGCAGCGCCTGGATCGCCTGCACCGGAACCTCGCCGATCACCGGGAGCACGATGCCCTGGAGACGGATGGAGATGGCGTCGAGCAACCCGAACAGAAAGCACGCGCCGAGCGCCGGCCAGGCCCGCCATTTGGCGAAGATCAGGGCTGCCAGCGCGATGAAGCCCTTGCCGGCCGTCATGTTGGGCAGGAAGCCGGCTGATTGCGCAACGGCCAGATAGGTGCCGGCGAGTCCGCACAGGACGCCGCCGATGATCACCGCCGCATAGCGAAGACCCGACACCGAGATGCCGGCCGTGTCGACCGCCGCAGGGTTCTCGCCCACCGCCCGCAGCCGCAGGCCGAAGCGGGTTCGCGCGAGCACGAACCAAGTCACCGGCACCGCCAGCAGGGCGAGATAGACCAGCGCCGAGTGACCGAGAAAGACCTCGCCAAAGCGCTGCGGCCCTTCGAGCGGCGGGGTTCTCCCGCCCTGCCCGTACCAGGCATTGCCCACGATGGCCGTGAGGCCGGCCGCCAGCATGTTGATGGCGACGCCCGACACGATCTGGTTGCCGCGCTGGCTGATCGACGCAAATCCGTGCACGAGCGCGAAAGCGATCGCGGCGCCGATCCCGCCCAGCAGCCCGATCCAGGCGGAGTTGGACGCGTGCGCGGCGGCGGCGGCCGCAAACGCTGCGACCAGCATCTTTCCCTCGAGACCGATATCCACCACACCGGCGCGCTCTGACCAGAGGCCCGCAAGGCAGGCGGCGAGAAGCGGGATCGACAGGCGAAGGGCCGAATCGAGAATGGTCACCAGAGATGCCGGATCCATGCTCATGCCCTCGCGAGCGCGGGACGCGCCAGCACGCGCGCGACAAGACGCCGGAACAGCCCGTCGAGCGCACCTGCAAACAGGATGATGATGCCGCCGATCACGATCACCATGTCGCGGGTGATCGCCGGTTGCTCGAAGGCGAGCTCCGCCCCGCCCTGATAGAGAATGCCGAACAGGAGCGATGCGAGAACGATTCCGGCCGGATGCGCCCGGCCCATGAGCGCCACCGCAATGCCGACAAAGCCATAGCCGGCAGTGAATTCGAGCAGCAGGCGATGCTGGTAGCCCATCAGTTCGTTGACCGCCAGACCGCCGGCGAGCGCGCCGGAAATTACCATCGCGATGACGATGACGCGGGCTGGCGAGATGCCCGCATAGATGGCGGCCGTCGGGTTGGAGCCGACCACCCGGATCGCGTAGCCGAGCCGCGAGCGATAGATCAGAAGCCACACGGCAAAGCAGGCCGCAAAGGCCAGCACGATCGACAGGTTGAGCTGGGAGGGGGGGATCTGGATGCCCACGAGCGCCAGCACATCATGCATGAACGGGATATGCGATTGCGCCGGGAATTCGGGCGTCTCGGGGTTCATGGATTGGGGCTGCCGCAGGACATTCACCAGCAGATAAACGATCAGGACGCTGGCCAGCCAGTTGAACATGATCGTGGTGATGACGATGTGGCTGCCGCGCTTGGCCTGAAGGTAGCCCGGAACCGCCGCCCAGGCGGCCCCGAAGGCGGCTGCTCCCAGGATGCCCAGAGGCGCCAGCAGAAATCCCGGCAGGAATGTCAGGTTGTTGACCGTCAGCGCAATTCCCAGGCCTGCCAGCGTCGCCTGGCCCTCCCCGCCGATATTGAACAGGCCGGCATGATAGGCGACCGCAACGGCGAGGCCGACGAACATGAAATCGGTCATGTAGAACAGGGTGAATCCCAGGCCCTCGCCCGTTCCGAGACTGCCCTGCAGAAGCAGCCGCGTTGCCGTGAGCGGGTTCTCGCCGATCCCGAGCACCACGAGCCCGGCGACGAGAAAGGCCGCCACGACGGAGACGGCCGGAACGAGCACCGTGTCGGCCCAGCGCGGCAGGTCGATCGGGGCGCTCACCGCTCGTCGTCCGGGTGGTCTGCCTCTGTCCGGTGGGTGTCCGGCAGGAACAAGTGGCCGTCCGCGTCGAGCGGAAAGAACGGATTCCAGGCCACCTCCCAAAGGTGACCGTCCGGATCGGCGAAATAACCCGAATAGCCACCCCAGAACACGTCCTGCATGGCTTTGACCGGGTGGGCACCGGACGCGATGGCGCGATCGTAGACCGCATCCGCCTCAGCCTTCGAGCGCGCGTTATAGGCAATCGAGATCGCGGCAAAACCGGTCGGCCGGTCGTCCACATGCGCGTCCTTGGCAAGATCCGCCCGGCCGAACAGAGCCAGGGCCAGGCCGTTTGCCTGAAAGAAAACGACGCCCGGCTGGCTGGCCGAGGAGGCGGTCCAGCCCCAGGCCTCGTAGAAGGCGCGCGCCCGCTTGAGGTCTGTCACACCAAGGGTCAGGAGGGTTATGCGCGGTTGCATCAGGCAGCCTCCTCGTTGACGCCCGCCATGAGCAGGCCGAGATCCTGTTCGGTGGCGTCGGACGCGTTGCGCTCGCCGGTGATCCGGCCGCCGCACATGGTGAGAATGCGGTCGGACAAGTTCATGATTTCGTCCAGCTCGACCGACACGAGCAGGATGCCGACGCCCGAATCCCGCAAGGCAATGAGCCGGCGGTGGATGAACTCGATGGCGCCGATATCCACCCCGCGGGTCGGCTGACCGACGAGCAGTACCCGCGGGTTGCGCTCGATCTCGCGCGCCAGAACCATCTTCTGCTGATTGCCGCCGGAAAACTTGGAGGTCCGCAGCCGGGGCGCCTGCGGGCGGACGTCGTAATGCTCCATCTTGGCCGCGAGATCCTTGACCATCAGGCCGTGATCGAGAAGCGGGCCGCGACCCAGGCGCGGATCGTCGGTGAAGCCCAGAACAGCGCTCTCAAACGCCTCGAAGGATGGCACCAGGCCCATGCGCAGTCGGTCTTCCGGAACGTGAAGGAGGCCAAGCTGGCGCAGTCGGTGCGGGTTGTGCTCGGAAAAGCCGATCTCACGACCTTCCAGGCGGATCGATCCGAGCACCGGTTGACGCATGCCGGCGATGGCCTCGAGCAATTCGCTCTGTCCGTTGCCCGATACGCCCGCGATGCCGACGATCTCGCCGGCATGGACCTTCAGCGACACATTGGCGACCGCCAGCACCCCGCGGGAATCGACCACCGACAAACCGTCGATTTCGAGCAAAGCCGCGCCCGGCGGGCGGTCGGCCTTCTCGACCCGCAGCAGCACGCGCCGGCCGACCATGAGTTCGGCCAGTTCCGGCGGCGATGTCGCGGCAGTGTCGAGGCTCGCCACCATCTCGCCCCGGCGCATCACCGAGACGCGGTCGGTGACGGCCATGATTTCGCGCAGCTTGTGGGTGATGAGAATGACCGTCTTGCCCTGATGCTTCAGCGCGGTGAGCAGGCCGAACAGCGCGTCCGCTTCAGGCGGCGTGAGCACGGCCGTGGGCTCATCGAGAATGAGGATATCGGCGCCCCGATAAAGGGCTTTCAGAATCTCGACGCGCTGCTGCAGGCCGACCGAGAGGTCGCCCACGATCGCGTCCATGTCGATCTCGAGCCCGTAATCGGCCGACAGGCGGGCAAGCTCGGCACGGACCTTGGCTTCCCCCCGCCGGAGCAGAACGCCGCCTTCGGCCCCCAACATCACGTTCTCGACGACGGTAAGCGTCTCGACCAGCATGAAATGCTGATGGACCATGCCGATTCCGGCCTCGATGGCGTGAGCGGGCGAGCGGATGAGCGTCGGGCGTCCAGCCACCAGGATCTCGCCGGAATCGGCCTGGTAGAAACCATACAGAATCGACATCAGGGTCGATTTGCCGGCGCCGTTTTCGCCCACGATCCCGTGGATGCTGGCGCGGTCGACCGACAGGTTCACGTCGCGATTGGCGTGAACAGCGCCGAAGCGCTTGTTGATGGCGGTGAGTTGAATGGCGGGAGACATCAAGCCTCGAATGTTCTCCGGACAATGCGGTGCGCCACCCTTGCGGACAGCGCGGTCGTAACCCGTCGGAGAGACGCCGCCGCGAGAAAGCGGCGTCTCGCCAGAAGGGTGTTTACATCGGGCACTTCGAATCGGCCATGTAATCATGGACCGTGATGGCGCCGGACTTGATGCCGTCCGAGGCCTTGTCGACGGATGCCTTCATGTCGGGCGTGATCAGCGCCTTGTTGTTGTCGTCGAGCGCCCAGTCGACGCCGCCTTCCTTGAGGCCGAGCACCGATACGCCGGGCTTGAAGGTGTTCTTCTTGGCCTGGTCGAAGACGTTGTAGGTGGCGATGTCGACGCGCTTGACCATGGAGGTCAGCATCTTGCCGGGATGAAGGGCATTCTGGTTGGAATCGACACCGATGCCGAGCTTGCCGGCGTCAGCCGTCGCCCGCAGCACCCCGATCCCGGTTCCGCCCGCCGCGTGATAGATCACGTCGGCGCCGCGATCGATCTGGCTTTTCGCCAGTTCGCCGCCCTTGACCGGATCGGCCCAGGCCGCGCCCGTGGTGCCGGTCATGTTCTGAAACACCTCCGCGTCCTTCTTGGCGTATTTGACGCCCTGGACGTAGCCGCAGGCGAATTTGCGGATCAGCGGAATATCCATGCCGCCGACGAAGCCGACCTTGCCGCTCTTGGACGCCTGCGCGGCCAATAGGCCGACCAGGAAGGAGCCTTCATGCTCCTTGAACACGGTGGATTGCACGTTGGGCTTTTCGACCACGGCATCGATGATGGCGAATTTGGTCTTGGGGAACTCGTCCGCGACCTTCTTCAGCGCGGTTTCCTGGCTGAAGCCGACCGCCACGATGGGGCTGAAGCCGTCGCGGGCGAAGCGGCGAAGGGCCTGCTCCCGCTGCGCGTCGTTCTGCGGCTCGAAATCGCGGTAATCCGTGCCGGTTTCCTTCTTGTACTTCTCGGCGCCCATATGGACGCCTTCGTTGAAGGATTTGTCGAATTTGCCGCCTAGGTCATAGACGACCGCCGGCTTGAAGGCGTCCTGAGCAAAAGCTGCACCGGCGGAGAAGGCGAGGCCCGCGAGAGCGAGGCCGAAAGTGGTCACTTTCATCGGCAATGTTCCCTGTCTGAATCCGGGCTGTAACCCGGTTGCCTCCAGACGATGGCATGGGAAGGCCCACTGCGCCAAGCTCCCCGGCTCGTCCGCCCACGTTAATTCGCGGCCGTCCCGGTTGATACCCCGTCCGATGCGGATAAAGTCCCGGCATGTCCCTGACCCATGACGAGATCGACCGCTATTCCCGCCATATCGTCCTCAGCGATGTGGGAGGCCCGGGTCAGTTGAAGCTCAAGGCAGCGCGGGTTCTCGTGGTGGGCGCGGGCGGGCTGGGCGCGCCGGCGATCCAGTATCTGGCGGCCGCGGGCATCGGCACCCTCGGCATCGTCGACGACGATGTCGTGTCGCTGTCGAACCTGCAGCGGCAGGTCATCCACGGCACCCCGGATATCGGCCGCCGCAAAGTCGACAGCGCCGCCGACGCCGTCAGCCGGCTGAATCCCGGCGTTTCGGTCCTGCGCCATCCGGAGCGGCTGGGTGCCGCCAATGCCCGGCAGGTGGTGGGGGATTACGACGTGGTCGTCGACGGGTCGGACAACTTCGCCACCCGGTACCTCACCTCCGATGCCTGCTTTCACGCGGGAAAGCCGCTCGTCACGGGAGCGCTTGGGCAGTTCGACGGAACGCTGACGACGATCCGGGCGCATGAGCGCGCCGCGGACGGCAGCCCCAATCCCACCTATCGCTGTCTGTTTCCCGCACCGCCGCCGGAGGGCGCCGTCCCATCCTGTGCGGAAGCCGGAATCCTTGGGGCGCTGGCGGGTGTTCTGGGAAGCCTGATGGCCATGGAGGTCATGCGGGAGATCGTCGGCTTCGGCGATGGCCTCGTCGGCCGCCTTCTGATGATCGACGCCCGATCCATGCGGTTCGACACGATCCGCTACCGTTGGGACCCGGCCAACCCGCTGAATGGGACGCCTCATTCCAGCGCCGGATAAACCCGCGCCGGAATGAGGGTGTCCGTCAGGCCCGGAGCGTCGCGCCGGTCTTCTTGGCGACCTCGGCCACGATCTTGGACGAAATGGCCTCGATCTCGCCATCGGTCAACGTCTTCTCGACCGGCTGGATGGTGACCGCGACGGCCACGGATTTGTGGTCGGGCGCGATGCCGGTGCCCTCGTAGACGTCGAACACCTCGACGCCGACGATGAGTTGACGCTCCGCATTCTGCGCGGCCTTGAGGATGTCGCCGGCAGCGACCTCGCGAGCCACCACGAAGGCGAAATCGCGGGTGACAGGCTGGAAGTCCGAAAGGACCAGCTTCGGCTTCATCTTCGTCGGCTTGGCCTTTGGCGGCGGCAGGCTGTCGAGGGTCAGCTCGAACGCGACCAGCGGGCCTTTGAGATCCAGCGCCTTCAAAACGGCCGGGTGAACCTCACCGAACGCACCCACGATCATCTTGGGGCCGAATTGCAGCGTTCCGGAGCGTCCCGGATGGAACCAGGACGGTCCGCCCGCGACCACCTGAAGGCCGCCGGCGGGAATGCCAAGGGCTGTCAGGAGAGCCATCGCGTCAGCTTTCGCGTCGAAGACGTCAACAGCCACCGCCCCGCCATCCCAGTGGCGGCCGACGCCCTCGACCCGGGCGGTTCCGCGACGGAGGGACGCCGCCCTGATGGTTTGACCCTCGGGCTCGTCGGACGCGAAGCATTGGCCGACCTCGAACAGGGCCACGTCTCCGAAGCCGCGATCGGCATTGCGCTGCGCCGCCTTGAGAAGGCCCGGCAACAGGCTCGGCCGCATGTCCGACAGATCGGACGCGATCGGGTTGGCCAAAGCCAGGCGCGGATCTCCGCCGCCAAAGAGTTCAGCCTCCGCCTTGCCGATGAACGACCACGTCACCGCCTCCACCAGACCGCGCAGGGCGAGAGCCCGTTTGGCCAGGCGGGTGCGCTTTTGAATGAGCGTTAGAATGGGCTTGGCCACTGCCGCCTCGAGCCGCGGCAGCGGCATGGGGGCGATGCGGTCGAGACCGACAATGCGGATGACCTCCTCGACGAGATCCGCCTTGCCCTCGATATCGGGACGCCAGGACGGAGGCGTGACCGACACCGTGTCGCCGCCGCCCTCGACCGCAAAGCCGAGTTTCTGGAGGATGGCCTTCGACTCGGCGGGCTGGACCGGCAGACCCGACAGGCGGGGAACCTCCGACCACGGGAAGGCGATGACGCGCTCGGTTATCGGCGCGTGGCCCGTCACCACCGCCTGCATCGGCGTTCCGCCGCAGATCGCAATCGTCATCTGGGTGGCAAGGTCGAGTCCCGGCAGCGTATAGGCCGGGTCGACGCCGCGCTCGAAGCGGTAGCGCGCATCGGTGATGATGCCGAGCTTGCGGCCGGATTGCGCGATGTTCAGCGGATCCCACAGGGCAGATTCGATGAGCACGTCCGTCGTGGTCGCATCCACGCCCGAATGCTCGCCGCCCATGATGCCGGCGATCGATTCCACGCCGCGTTCATCGGCGATGACCACCGTTCCGGCGTCGAGCGTGTAGGTCCGTCCGTCGAGGGCCAGCACCTCTTCGCCGTCTTGGGCCTGCCGGATCGTCAGGCCGCCCGAAACCTTGGCGGCGTCGAAGACGTGGAGCGGGCGGCCGCGATCGAACGTCATGTAGTTGGTGATGTCGACGAGCGCGTTGATGGGGCGAAGCCCGATGGCCAGAAGCCGCCGCTGCATCCAATCGGGCGAAGACCCGTTGGTGACGCCGCGCACGAGGCGCAGGGCGAAGAGCGGGCAGAGTTTCTCGTCGCCGGGCGGCAGGTCGATCCGCACGGAGACGGGAGTCTCGCCTGTGGCCGCAAGGGCGGGCCGATCCTCAGTTTTGAGAGTTCCGAGGCCTGCCGCCGCCAGATCCCGCGCGATGCCATAGACCGAGGTGCAATCGGGACGGTTGGGCGTCAGGTTGATCTCGATGACCGGATCGTCGAGCCCCGCATAGGCCGCATAGGGCTTGCCCACCGGCGCATCGGCCGGCAGGTCGATGATGCCGTCGTGATCGTCCGAAATCTCGAGTTCGGCCGCCGAGCACAGCATGCCGCGGCTTTCGACGCCGCGGATGTTGCCGATTCCCAGCGTGATGTTCTTGCCCGGCATGTAGGTTCCCGGAGGCGCGAAGACGCTCTTCATGCCGGCCCGCGCATTCGGCGCACCACAGACCACCTGGATGGGCGCGCCCTCGCCCGTATCGACGACGCAGACGCGCAGGCGATCGGCATTGGGATGCTGCTCGGCCGAGACCACGAACGCGATGGTGTAGGGCGCAAACGCCTTGGCCTTGTCGGCGACGGATTCAACCTCGAGACCGATGCGCGTCAGGGTCTCGACGATCGTGTCGAGGGGCGCGTCGGTGTCGAGATGCTCCTTGAGCCAGGAGAGGGTGAATTTCATCGGATCTCTCCTGTCAGGACGTGAGGCCGCTCACGAGCGCCGGAATGTCGAGCGGCCGGAAGCCGTAATGGGTAAGCCAGCGGACATCGGCCTCGAAGAACGGGCGCAGGTCCGGCATGCCGTATTTGAGCATGGCGATGCGGTCGATACCCATGCCCCAGGCAAAGCCCTGGACCTTGTCCGGGTCGAGACCGCAATTGCGCAGCACGTTCGGGTGCACCATGCCGCAGCCGAGAATCTCGAGCCAATCCTCGCCCTCGCCAAAGCGGATCTCGCCGCCCTTGCGCGAGCACTGGATATCGACCTCGGCCGATGGCTCGGTGAACGGGAAGAACGACGGGCGAAAGCGCATCTTGACCTGATCGACCTCGAAGAACGCCTTGCAGAACTCCTCCAGCACCCACTTCATGTGGGCGATGTTGGCATGGCTGTCGATGACGAGGCCTTCGACCTGATGGAACATCGGCGTGTGCGTCTGGTCGGAATCGTGACGGTAGGTGCGGCCTGGAATGACGATCCGGATCGGCGGCGCCTTCGTGGTCATCGTGCGGATCTGGACCGGTGACGTATGGGTGCGCAGAACCTTGCGCTCGCCGTTGGCGTCGGGGGCCAGGAAGAACGTGTCGTGCATCTCGCGGGCGGGATGTCCCTCGGGGAAGTTCAGGGCCGTGAAGTTGAGGTAATCGGTCTCGATATCCGGCCCCTCGGCGACCGAGAAACCCATATCGGCGAAGATGGCCGTGATCTCCTCGATGACCTGGCTGATCGGGTGAATGCGGCCGCGGGTCTCGGGCGCCTCCCGGACCGGCAGACTGACATCGACCCGTTCGGCCTGAAGGCGCGCGTCGAGGGCGGCCGAGGCCAGCACATCCCGTCTGCCCGCAATCGCCGCCTGGACCGCATCGCGCAACCCATTGATGAGGGGGCCCCGCTCACGACGCTCGTCCGGTGTCATCGACCCCAGGGTCTTGAGCAGGTCGGAAACCGACCCCTTCTTGCCGAGCGCGGCGACGCGGACGGCCTCCAGGGCCGCCTCGTCGGAGGCCGCTTCGACCTGCGCGAGCAGATCACGTTCGAGGGAATGGAGATCGGTCATCGGTCCCTGCCAGAATTCAAGCGCTTGAGTGGTGCGCGGCGCGGGGACCGTCAAGCCTCCCGACCCGCAAAAGGGCATTCGACAGCGCGAATTGCGCAGTCGGTGCGGGTGGTCTCGGAGGCGAAAGGGAGAAAGGACGGCGCGACCGGGAAAACCGGTCGCGCCCGTGCCAGGTTGTCTTACGCGGCTTCCTGCTGCGGCAGGGCGGCCTTGGCGCGCTCCACATAGGCAGCGAAGGCTGCCGGCTCGTGGATGGCCATTTCGGACAGAACCTTGCGATCGACCTCGACCCCGGCCTTGCCGAGACCATCGATAAATCGCGAATAGGTCAGGCCCTGCTCACGGACCGCTGCGTTGAGACGCTGGATCCAGAGAGCGCGGAACGTGCGCTTCTTGTTCTTACGGTCGCGGTAAGCATATTGCATGCTCTTCTCGACCGCCTGCTTGGCGATGCGGATGGTATTCTTGCGGCGTCCGTAAAAGCCTTTGGCGGCCTTCAGAACTTTTTTATGCTTGGCGTGGCTGGTCACGCCCCGTTTGACACGGGCCATAGGGTAACTCCTTCAAAATCTGGGATGCGCAGACAGCTTCAGCCGTTCGGCAGGAAGTACTTCTTCACGTTGTAACCGTCGGTCTTGAACAGGACGTTGGTCCCGCGCAGATTACGGATCTGCTTGTTCGTCCGCTTGATCATCCCGTGCTGCTTGCCGGCCTGGCTGTAGACGACCTTGCCGGTGCCCGTGATCTTGAAGCGCTTTTTAGCGCCCGATTTGGTCTTCAGCTTGGGCATTTTGCTCTCCTTTGGACAAGGCCAGGAGGCGGAAGACCGCCCGATGACCTCTTGATGCTGCTATGAGCACAACAAACCGCCACGGCAGCCCTGATGAGCCGGGCGGTTCGATGAAGCGCGGCTTATGGCAGACGAGCCCGCCAAAAGCAATGGCCGCCGGTTTCCCGACGGCCAAGAATTCTCGTCTCGAAGAGTCTGTTGCCTGACGCCTCAGCGCGGCGCCATCACCATGACGACCTGACGGCCCTCGAAGTTCGGCTCCATCTCGACCTTGGCGATCTCGCTGACGTCGGATTTCACCCGATCCAGGACCTTGAGGCCGAGATCCTGGTGGGCCATCTCGCGGCCGCGGAAGCGCAGGGTCACCTTGACCTTGTTGCCCTCCTCGAAGAAGCCGCGCATGGCCTTCATCTTCACGTCGTAATCGTGATCGTCGATGCCGGGGCGGAGTTTCACTTCCTTGACCTCGACGGTCTTCTGCTTCTTGCGCGCTTCCGAGGCTTTTTTCTGCTCGAGGAAGCGGTACTTGCCGTAATCAAGGATCTTGCAAACGGGCGGGGTCGCGTTCGGCGAGATCTCCACAAGGTCCAGTCCGGCGTCCTCAGCAATGCGCATCGCATCGAAAAAGGGCATCACGCCACGATTCTGACCCGTATCATCGATCAACTGCACGTCGCGGACACCGCGAATATCTCTGTTAGCGCGCGGTCCGTCCTTCTGCGGCACCGGCATGGCTCTCATTGGTCTGCGAATGGCTCGTATCTCCTGTTGAGCGGCAGGCCGGAGATCGGGAAGCACAAAGGCTCCCGCCGAGTCTCGACCGGTTCCGCGAATGATCTGACATTTCGCTCAAATGCGGGCGAAGTCAACTCGTTCTGCGTGGGAAAGACCCATCCAGCAGCGCCGAATACACCTCCAAAGTGCTCGAAACCATCCGTTCGAGCGAGAAATGCTGTTCGACGTGCCGTCTCGCCCGCATGCCCAGCGCGTTGCGGGCACTCGCCCCCAGCGCCAGCGCGCCTCCGACTGCTTCCGCTAAGGCATCCGCGTCGCCAGCGGGAATGCGCCATCCGGTCCGCTCTTGGGGCGGCACCGCGGGCGGAGCCAGCACCGTCTCCGGCACGGCGCCGAGATCGGACACCACCACCGGCGTGCCCATGGCCTGCGCTTCCACGGCCGATCGCCCGAAGGCCTCCGGTTCAGTCGACGGGACCGTCACCACGGAGGCGGTGAGGAAGGCCGCCGGCATGTCGGTGCAATGGCCGACGCGACGAACGACGCCGTTGAGTTTACGCGCATCGATGAGTTGATCGAGTTCCTTGACGTAGGAATCCCGCCCCTGCGGATCGCCTGCCAGAATATAGGCCACATCCCTGACGCCCGCATCGCGCAGCTTGGCCGCGGCCTCCACGAGCACTTTCTGGCCTTTCCAGCCAGTCAGGCGCGCGGCCAGCAGCACAACCCGCTCGTGGGGCGCGACTTTCCAGGATCGGCGCAGATTTTCCACCCGCTCGGGGCTGACGGCGCCGGGCGTGAAGACGGAAAAATCGGTTCCCCGATGGATCACGCGGACGCGATCCGTCGCCTGTGGATAGAGAGAGCGGATCAACTCGGCCGTGTAATGGGAATTGGCGATGACAAGATCGCCTCGGGACATGACCGAGTTGTAGAGGACCTTGACCGAAGAGCGCCCGGCATAGCTGCCGTGATAGGTCGTCACGAACGGAAGGTTGAGCGAACGGGCAGCCCCGAGGGCGACCCAGGCCGGCGCCCGCGAGCGCGCATGGATCAGCGCCACGCGCTCCCGATAACAGATTTTCGCCAGACGCCGGACATTCACCAGCATGGAGAACGGGTTCTTGGTGGCAGCCGGGAACGGAACCCAGACCCCGCCTTTGGCCTGCAATTCGCCGACCAGCCGTCCGCCTTCGGTGGCCACCAGCGCCCGTGCGCCCGCATGGGCCAGGCCTTCGGCCACATCGACCGCCGTGCGCTCGGCGCCGCCGGCCTCGAGCTCGGGAATGATCTGAAGAATCGTCCTGCCGGCCAGCGGGTGAACGCTGGACGATGGAAACGAGGGCCCTCCTCCGGGTCGCGCTGGGAAACTCACCGATGTAAGAGCCTTGTTGAGACAGGTTGCTGGACGTTGCGGCAAAGCAGTTGAGGATGAGTTAACCATGCGGCAGAATTTGACGATCGGCCACGGCGCCGAAGCGCGCGTGATTGCTGCACTGGCGCGCGAGGGAAACGGGCCACCGGTCGTCTGGCTCGGCGGTTATAAGTCGGACATGCGGTCGACGAAAGCGGAAACCCTCGACGCCTGGGCCGCCCGGTCCGGTCGGGCTTTCATCCGCTTCGACTATTCGGGCCACGGCGAATCGGAAGGCGCGTTCGAGGACGGCACCATCTCGCGCTGGCTTGAGGAAGCTCTTGCGGTCATCAACGGCCTTGTCTCAGGCGCGCCCATCATTGTGGGCTCGTCGCTCGGCGGTTGGATCGCGCTGTTGGTCGCCCGGCGGCTTGCTGCAACCGGCGCCCGGCCGCCGGCCGGACTTGTGCTCATCGCACCCGCGGTCGATTTCACCCAACGCCTCGTGTGGGACCGCTTCACGGACGACATGAAGCGCCAGCTCAATGAAACGGGCTTCTACCTGCGCCATTCTGCCTATTCGGAAGCGCCCTACCCGATCACCAGGCGCCTTATCGAGGATGGGCGGACACACCTTCTGCTCGGCGGGCCAGTGCTGACGGGCTGTCCGATTCACATTCTGCAGGGAATGCAGGACCCGGACGTACCCTGGAGTCATGCGATGGAGCTCGTCGAGCACCTGCCCGGCGACAACGTCTCGCTCACACTCGTGAAGGATGGCGACCACCGCCTGTCGCGTCAGGAAGACCTCGACCGTATGATCCGGGCCGTCGAGGCGATTGCATGAGGGGTGAGGGGTGAGCCCCTAGTGGAGGCTCACCGTCTCGAGATCATGCGCCCAGGCGTTGGCGACCGCCGCATCACGGCTGTCGGTCAACAGGATGGGCTCGCCGCTGGCGGACAGCAGGGCGAAGAGATGCAGGCCGGGCTCGATCTTCGGAGCCTGGGGGAAGATCCGGGCAATGTCGTCCGACAGCATCGGACGGACATAGGCCATGGTCCCCTCGCCCAACGCTGCCAGCTCGGCGACATTGAACGGCGTTTCCGCATAGGTTTTCAAGGATATGTTCATCGACGTCTCCTTCGCGGCGTTCCTACGTCTGATCCGGCGAGGCGATGACGATCTTGCGGACGATCCGATCCGGCTCAGGCCGGACGAGATCGATCGACAGGAGGCCATTCGCCAGGTCCGCGCCCAGGACCTCCATGCCTTCGGCAAGGAGAAAGGCGCGCTGGAACTGACGGGCGGCAATGCCGCGATGCAGGAAGTGCCTCGTCTTGTCGTCGATCTGACGACCCCTGACCACGAGCTGGCTCTCTTCGAGAGTCACGTCAAGCTGTTCCCGGGTGAAACCGGCAACCGCAAGGGTGATCCTGAGACGCTCGGGATCGTTGGGCGTGCGCGCCACGCGCTCGATGTTGTAGGGGGGATACCCGTCTCCACCGGCTTTGGCGACACGGTCGAGCGCCTGCTCGATCTCGTCGAAACCCAGAAGAAATGGATGCCCGAAAGGCGAATGACGCGACATATTTCGAAGCCCAAGGTTAGAGGCACTTCGTTCGGTTTGAGCCCGCTTATGCGGCACTCAGGCGACCCTTTCGGGCGTTGATATCCATATGGCGGTCACATCGTAACCGTTCAAGGGCTGCCAGACACCCGCTCATACACGCCCGCGCCACCATGCGATCTGCTCGACCACATTGGCAGGCGAGGTCCCGCCGAAGCTCGTCCGGGAGCGGACCGAGTTCTCGACGCCGAGCACCTGATAGAGACTGTCGTCGATGCGCGCCTCGACCGCCTGCATGACCGCCAGCGGCAGGTCCTCGAGACTGCAGCCGCGCGATTCCGCCTCCGAGACGATCCGGCCGGTAATGTGATGGGCATCCCGGAACGGGATATCGAGACTGCGGACCAGCCAGTCGGCAAGGTCGGTGGCCGTCGAGAACCCGGCGCCGGCGACCGCTGCCATCCGCTCGGGGACGGGCTCCAGGTCCTGGATCATCCCGGTCATGGCCGCGAGCACGATCTCGATGGTGTCGGCCGCATCGAAGACCTGTTCCTTGTCCTCCTGCATGTCCTTGGAATAGGTCAGCGGGAGGCCCTTCATGACCGTCAGCAACGCCATCAGCGCCCCGATGACCCGGCCGGTCTTGCCGCGCACCAGCTCGGCCGCATCGGGGTTGCGCTTCTGCGGCATCATGCTCGACCCGGTGGTCCAACGATCCGGCAGGCGCACGAACCCGAACGGGGCCGACATCCAGATGATGATTTCCTCGGCCAGCCGCGACAGGTGCATGGCCGAAATCGCCGCCGCCGAAAGGAATTCCAGCAGGCTGTCGCGGTCCGACACCGAATCGAGCGAGTTGCGGGTCGGGCCGTCGAAACCCAGGGCCTTGGCGGTCTGGTGGCGATCGATGGGGAAGGATGTGCCGGCCAGCGCGCCTGCGCCCAGCGGGCACTCGTTGAGGCGCTTGCGGGAATCGCGGATGCGTCCCCGGTCGCGGGCGAACATTTCCACGTAGGCGAGGAGATGGTGCCCGAAGGTGACGGGCTGCGCGCTCTGCAGGTGGGTAAAGCCCGGCATGACGGTGGCCGCATGCGGCTCGGCCTTGGCCAGCAACGCCTTCATCAGCGCAGTGAGCTGCTCGTCGGTCCGGTCATGGGCGTCACGCACCCAGAGGCGGATGTCGACCGCCACCTGGTCGTTGCGGCTGCGCGCCGTGTGGAGGCGCGCCGCCGGGTCGCCCACCACCTCGCGGAGCCGGCTTTCGATGTTCATATGAATGTCTTCAAGGGCGGTCGAGAAGACGAAATCCCCGGATTCGATCTCGCCCAGGATCCGCTGCAGCCCGCCGTGGATGGCAGCCCGGTCGTCGTCGCTGATGATGCCCTGACGGGCCAGCATCGCGCTATGGGCGAGCGATCCCTGGATATCCTGCGCGGCGAGGCGCTTGTCGAAGCCGATCGAGGCGTTGATCGCCTCCATCAGCGCGCTGGGGGTCGACGAGAATCGACCGCCCCACATGGCGTTGGACGAGGGTTTGGGGGTTTGGTCTGACACTGCACTTCACCTGCTGACCGCGATACCACTGCCTTTGCCACACTTGAGCTGTCCTGGCCAAGCCAGCCAAGGCGAATGGCCAAGCCTTAGACTTTCGGATAATGTAGCACGGGCGCGCGCCACGGACCGGCGAGGTTTACCACTTCAAAACCAGTTCGGAGACTCGACAGACCGAGTCCGATTTGCATTCATACGCCCGCAAAACAGGCGCTCGGAGCGCCGTGAGGGAAACCCGTCAATGAGACACATGTCCAAACTTCTGATGTCGGCGGCCGTCGTAGGCCTGATGGCGACATCGTTCTCTGCCGTCCGCGCCGCGACCCCGCCGGACACCCTCGTCGAAGCGTGGCAGATCGACGACGTCATCTCGCTCGATCCGGCGGAGATCTTCGAATTCAGCTCGTCGGAGATCGCCGGCAACACCTATGAGCGGCTGATCAATTATGATCCCAAGGATGTGTCGAAGATCTTTGGCGAGGTGGCCGAATCCTGGACGGTTTCGCCCGACGGCAAGACCTTCACGTTCAAGATCCGCCCCGGCAAGAAATTCAATTCCGGCAATCCCCTGACCGCCGAGGACGTCGTATTCTCGCTGCAGCGCGCGGTCATCCTCGACAAGTCGCCCGCCTTCATCATCGGCCAGTTCGGCCTGACGAAGGACAACGCCAAGGACAAGATCAAGCTCGCCGGTCCCATGGAGGTGAGCGTCGAACTCGACAAGGCCTACGCCCCGACCTTCGTTCTCTACTGCATGACCTCGACCGTTGCCTCGGTGGTCGACAAGAAGCTCCTGCTCCAGAACGAGAAGGATGGAGACATGGGCTATGCCTGGCTCAAGACCCACTACGCAGGCTCGGGCCCCTACGCCATCCGCGACTGGAAGGCCAACGAGGTGATCGTCCTCGAGCGCAATCCGAACTACGAGAAGAAGACCCCTCTTGCCCGGGTCATCATTCGTCACATCAAGGAAACCGCCACCCAGCGCCTGTTGCTTGAAAAGGGCGACGTGGACATTGCCCGCAACCTGAACCCGGAGGAGCTCGCGGCCGTTGCCAAGAACCCGGATATCAAGGTCGAGAACGGCCCCAAGGGAACGATCTACTATCTGGGCCTGAACCAGAAGAACCCGAACCTCGCCAAGCCAGAGGTGCGAGAGGCGATGAAATGGCTGGTGGATTACGCGGCCATCACCGACACCATCATGAAGAACAAGGGCGAAGTTCACCAAAGCTTCCTGCCGAAGGGCTTCCTCGGCGAGTTGAATGAGAACCCTTATAAGCTCGACGTGGCCAAGGCGAAGGAACTGCTTGCCAAGGCGGGCCTGAAAGACGGCTTCACCGTCACCATGGACACCCGTTCGACCCCGGAGATAACCGGCATTGCACAGGCGATCCAGCAGACGATGGCGCAGGCCGGGATCAAGATCGAGATCATCCCGGGGGACAGCAAGCAGACCCTGACCAAGTATCGCGCCCGCCAGCACGATATCTATATCGGCAACTGGGGTGCGGATTATCAGGACCCCAACACCAACGCCGACACCTTCGCGGCCAACGACGACAATTCGGACACGGCGAAGGCCAAGCCGCTCGCCTGGCGCAACGCGTGGGATCCGGGTCCGCTCACGGCCAAGACCCGTGCGGCCGTCCTGGAGCCCGACGCCGCCAAGCGCGCCGCCATGTACAAGGAACTTCAGAAGGCCGTTCTGGCCGACGGACCCTTCGTGACATTCCTTCAGCAGATCGAGGTCATTGCCCTTCGGAAGAATGTGGATGGCGTCATCATCGGTCCGTCCTTCGACATGAACAGCGTCGCTCAAGCCACGAAGAAATAACCACCCGATGGCTTCGGCAACCCTGAATCAGGGCGGAGGGCACGTCGGTGCTCTCCGCCTCTTTCTCACGCGAGCGATCAAGTTCGGGCTCGTCCTCGCGACGACGCTTCTCGGGCTGGTTGCCGTCACCTTCTTCATCGGTCGGATCGTTCCCATCGACCCCGTCCTGGCAGTCGTCGGCGACCGCGCGCCGCCAGCTGTCTATGACCGGGCCCGCAAGGAACTCGGCCTCGACAGGCCGCTCATCGAGCAGTTCGTCATCTATGTGAAAAAGGCCGCCACCGGCGATTTCGGCAATTCCGTGCTCACGACCAACCCGGTCATGAGCGATATCCTGACGACCTTTCCGGCCACGCTCGAACTCGCCACGCTGGGCACGCTGATCGGCACGCTCATCGGCATTCCGCTCGGCGTGCTGGCGGCCGTCAAGCGCGGGAGCTGGATCGATCAGCTCGTGCGCCTCCTCGGGCTTGTCGGCTATTCCGTGCCGATCTTCTGGCTTGGCCTGATGGGGTTGCTGCTGTTCTACGCGAAGCTCGGCTGGGTCGAGGGACCGGGCCGGCTCGACGTCACCTATTCCTACATGTACACGCCGGTCACCAACATTGTCCTTCTCGACACCCTGATGCAGGGACAGATGGACGCCTTCTGGAATGCGCTGTCGCATATTGCACTGCCGGCCTGCCTTTTGGGCTATTTCTCGCTTGCCTATATCAGCCGCATGACGCGCTCGTTCATGCTCAACGAACTGGCGCAGGAATACGTCATTGCCGCACGCGTGAAGGGCCTGTCGGAGATGCGCGTGATCTGGCGGCACGCCCTGCGCAACGCCGCGGTCCCGTTGGTCACCGTGATCGCCCTGTCCTACGCCAACCTGCTCGAAGGGTCTGTCCTCACCGAGACGGTTTTCGCGTGGCCGGGCCTCGGCCAGTACATCACGAACTCGCTGCAGAATGCCGACATGAACGCGGTGCTCGGCGGAACGCTCGTGATCGGCGCGGTGTTCGTGTTGCTCAACCTCGTGTCCGATATTCTCTACCACCTGCTTGATCCGAGGACCCGCTGATGGCCGGCGCGCCTCCCCTCTCCCCTCCCGCCGGCACTCGCGCCTGGCTGCTGTCGCCGGAACCGGCGTCCCGCTGGCAGGCGCGCCTCGGGCGCTTCTATCTCGGCTGGCGGGCGTTCTCCAAGAATCCGCTGGCGGTGCTGGGCCTCGGCATCGTGCTGCTGCTGGTGCTGGTGGCGATCTTCGCCAATCTCATCGCTCCCTATTCGCCCATCGTGGGCGGGGATCTTCGCACCGAGCGGCTGCTGCCGCCGAGCGCCGCCCACCTGTTCGGCACGGACGATCTGGCCCGCGATATCTTCTCGCGCGTCGTCTACGGTTCGCGCACCACGCTGTGGGTCGTGATGCTGGTCGCCATCATCGCCACGCCCATCGGCCTGCTCATGGGAACGGTAGCGGGTTATCTCGGCGGGTGGGTCGACACGGTGCTGATGCGCATCACCGATATCTTCCTCGCCTTCCCGCGTCTGATCCTGGCTCTCGCTTTCGTCGCGGCCCTCGGACCTGGCATCGACAACGCCATCATCGCCATCGCCATCACGTCGTGGCCGCCTTATGCGCGCATCGCGCGCGCCGAGACGTTGATGATCCGCAACAGCGATTTCATCGCAGCCGTGAAGCTGCAGGGGGCATCCACGCCGCGCATCATCCTGGGCCACGTGGTGCCCCTGTGCCTGTCGTCCCTCATCGTCCGCGTGACGCTCGACATGGCGGGCATCATCCTGACGGCCGCAGGACTGGGGTTTCTCGGGCTTGGTGCGCAACCGCCAATGCCGGAATGGGGCGCCATGGTGGCAACGGGCCGCAATTATCTCATCGATCAATGGTGGGTCGCCGCCATGCCGGGGGCCGCGATCTTCGTGGTCAGCCTCGGCTTCAACCTGCTCGGCGATGGCCTGCGCGACGTGCTCGATCCGAAGGCCGCCAGATGACCGCAAACCTGCTCGAAGTCGAGGATCTGCGCGTCCGCTTCCACCTGCGCACGGGCATTGTCGAAGCGGTGCGCGGCGTGTCCTTCCAGCTCGGCCGCGAACGGCTCGGCATCGTGGGCGAATCCGGATCGGGGAAATCCCAGACCGGCCGGGCGATTCTCGGCCTGACGCCGCCCCCCGGCGAGGTCTCGGCCAAACGCCTGACCTTTGACGGAATCGATCTGCTGAAAGCCTCGCGGCGGACTCTACGCACCCTGCGCGGGGGCCGTATCTCCATGGTGATGCAGGACCCGAAATATTCCCTCAACCCGGTCATGACCATCGGCGAGCAGATCATCGAGGCCTACCAGGCCCATCGCAAAGCCTCCCGGGCCGAGGCGCGCGACAAGACGCTGGCCATGCTGGAGGCGGTGAAGATGCGCGATCCTGTGCGCGTCTTCAGCCTCTACCCGCACGAGGTCTCGGGCGGCATGGGCCAGCGCGCGATGATCGCCATGATGCTTGTCACAGACCCCGACATGCTGATCGCCGACGAGCCCACCTCCGCCCTCGACGTCACGGTGCAGATCGAGGTGCTGCGCATCCTCGACGAGTTGGTCACCACCCGCGGCATGGGGCTGATCTTCATCTCGCACGATCTCAAGCTCGTCTCGTCCTTCTGCGACCGCGTTCTCGTAATGTATGCAGGTCACGTGGTGGAGGAAATCGCCGCCAGCAACCTCCGGGATGCACAGCATCCCTATACCCGCGGGCTGCTGAACTGCCTTCCCAAGCTGCAGGATGACGTGCGGCCGTTGCCGACGCTCACCCGCGACCCCGCGTGGGCGCTGTGACAAACGCGATGCTCGATATTCAGAATCTCTCCGTGGTCTTCGGCGCCGGCCGCCTGCGCGTGGACGCCGTCAAGGGCGTCAGCTTTCAGGTCGAGCCGGGGGCCTCCTTCGGGCTCGTGGGCGAATCGGGCTCCGGCAAGTCGACGGTTTTGCGCGCCATCTGCGGGCTCGCGCCGATTTCAGCCGGGCGCGTGCTGGTCGGCGGCGAGGAGGTTCGATCCCCGCGCGACAAGGCGTTCTACCGCACCGTCCAGATGGTCTTTCAGGACCCCTACGCGTCCCTGCATCCCCGCCACACGGTGGACCGCACCCTGTCCGAACCGCTGGCGATCCACGGAGAAAAGAACGCCGAGGCGCGGATTCTCGAGGCCCTGCGCGAGGTTGGCCTCGGCCCATCGTTCCGCTTCCGCTACCCGCATCAGCTCTCCGGCGGCCAGCGCCAGCGCATCGCTATTGCGCGCGCGCTGATCCTGCGGCCCAAGGTCCTGCTGCTGGACGAACCCACATCGGCGCTCGACGCTTCGGTCCAGGCCGAGGTGCTCAATCTGCTCGACGACCTGAGGGTGCGTCTGGGCCTGACCTACGTGCTGGTCAGCCATGATCTGGCGGTTGTGGCCCATCTGTGCGAGCGTCTGCTCGTCATGCGTCAAGGCGAGGCGGTCGAAGAGACGACGGCCGTGGCCTTGCGCTCCGGCGCGGCGGCAGACGCATATACTCGCGCCTTGATTCAAGCGAGTCAGGGCTTTACCCGCGGGGCCGTCGCACCGGCTTAGATCTGCAACCGGGCGGTTCCGCTCCTTCGTTAGTCTTGGTGCCCTTCATGTCACGCTCGCCCCTGATGCCGGTCTTCGACGGCCATAACGACGTTCTGCTGCGGCTGATGCGAGGAAAAACGCATCCGGAACGAGATTTCCTCGAGGGGGACAATCTCGGACACCTCGATCTGCCCCGCATGAAGCAGGGCGGATTCGTGGGCGGCTTTTTCGCCGTCTACGTGCCATCCGAGGGCATGAGCCTCGACATCGACGACCTGATGACCAAGTCGCAATACGACATTCCGCTGCCGCCGGAGCTGGAGCTGTGCCGCAGCCAGCAGGTCACCGTGCACATGTCGGCGCTCCTGCTGCGCATCGAGCGGGCGTCAAAGGGTGCCGTAAAGGTGTGCCGGACGGCCGCCGACATTCGCGCCTGCCTCGCGAACGGCACCCTCGCCACCATCCTGCACATCGAGGGCGCCGAGGGCATCGACCCGGATTTCTACATGCTCGACCTGCTGCATGAGAGCGGGCTGCGCTCCATCGGCCCGGTCTGGAGCCGCTCGAACATCTTTGGCCACGGGGTGCCGTTCCGCTACCCGTCGGGCCCCGATACGGGACCGGGTCTCACCGACCTCGGCCGGGATCTCGTGCGCGCCTGCAACGCGCGCAAGATCATGATCGACCTCTCGCATCTCAACGAAAAGGGGTTTTGGGACGTCGCGAAAATCTCCGACGCACCGCTCGTTGCGACCCATTCGAATGCCCATGCGGTGAGCCCCCACTCGCGCAACCTGCTCGACACGCAGCTTGCCGCCATCCGGGAGAGCAACGGCATGGTCGGCGTCAATTTCGCCACCTCGTTCATCCGGCCGGACGGACAGCGCAATGACAACACGCCACTGGAAGAGATGGTCCGCCACATGGATCATCTGATTGACCATGTGGGCGTCGACGGTGTCGGCCTCGGCTCCGATTTCGATGGCGCGACCATCCCCAATGCCATCGGCGACGTGACGGGCCTGCCGCGCCTCGTGGACGCCATGCGCCGCCATGGCTACGACGACGCAACTTTGCGCAAGCTCTGTTACGAGAACTGGGTCAATGTGCTGGAGCGGACCTGGGGCGAGTAGCGCCAGCTCTTCGCAAGCGTTCTTTTGCGGCCGTTGAGCCTCCTGACGACGGCAGCAAACGCGCGTTCGGCGACATCACAGCCCGGCGGGCCTCAGGCCTGCGACTTCGATGTGAGCGCGAACAGGCTGGCGATGGCGCCCACGGCCAGCATCACCAAAAGGCTGACGGCATTGATGGCCGGCGTCGCGCCTTCGCGCATCTGGCCATACATGGTGATGGGCAGGGGCGCATCCGATCCGACGAGCATCAGCGTCGTGTTGAAGTTCTCGAACGACATCAGCAGCGCCACCAGACCCGCCCCCACGAGAGCCGGACGCAGGAACGGCAACGTGATGGTCCGCAGCACGCGGCCGCGGCTCGCCCCGAGGTCGAAGGCCGCTTCCTCGAGCGAGCGGTCGAACTTGCGCAGCCGTGCGGCGATGATGAGCGTCGAGATGGTGAGGATGAAAGAGAGCTGGCCCAACACCACGAGACCGAGCCCGGGGCGCATCAGGTCGAGATCCATCTGAAGCCAGTCCTCGAGGCCGTTCGCCAGGCGGGAGAAAAACGCCAGTATTGAAATGCCCAGCACCACGCCGGGAATGACGAGCGGCCACAGCATCATCATGGCCAAAAGGGTCTTGCCGGGAAACTGCGCGCGCTCGAGCACCCATGCATTGATGGTGCCGATGATCACCGCCAGCAGCGCGACCGGAACGGCAACCTTCAGGCTATTGCCGATGCTGGTGAGCCAGATCGGATCGCGCAGCACGCCGGGCTTGGGAAAGACCGCGCCGGTGCCGGTGAACCATTCGAGCGTGAAGCCACGCCAGGGCGGCGAGGGAAACGGGCTCGCGTTGAACGCGAACACCGCCACCACCACGAGGGGCGCGAACAGGAAGATGTAGAAGGCCGCGATGTAGGCTTTCCAGAGGAGCGAAGGACGGTTCATGGGTTCAAGCCTGCCGCAAGGTGGTGCCGAGCCCCTGCCCTGTCAGGCGCAGGCCGGCCCACACGATGGCCGATGACAGCAGCAGCAACAGCATGCCGAAGGCCGCCCCCTGGGGCCAGTTGAAGCGCGTGATGAACTGGGCGTAGATCTGCTCGGTGAACCACAGGCCGTTCTTGCCGCCGAGCAGAACCGGCGTCGCGAAATTCCCCACGGTCAGCATGAAAACGATGATCGAGCCCGCGACGATGCCGGGCATGGCGTGCGGGATGACGATGCGGCGCAGAACCGTGGCGCGCGAGCCGCCGAGATCGTAGCCCGCCTCTACCACCGACGGATCAAGGCTTTCCAGCGCATTCGCCAACGGCACGATCATGAAGAGAAGCCCGCCATAGACGAGGCCCAGGATCACCGCGCCGTCGTTGTAGAGAAGCTCCACCGGCTGGGTGGCAAGGCCCGTGGCGCGCAAAAGGTAGGAAATCAACCCGGTCTCGCGCAGCAGCATCATCCAGCCCAGCGTGCGCACCAACTCGGACACCCAGAACGGCAGCAGGCAAAGCAGCAGCAGCATCGCCTTCACGCGGCCCCGCGCCACCCGGGCGATGTAGAGCGCGATCGGAAAGGCGAGCAGCAAGGTGATGGCCGTCACCAGGATCGACATGATCGCCGTGCGGGCGAAGGTGCGCCAGTAAAGCGGCTCGGTGAAGAACTCGAGATAGTTGCCGAAGCCGAACTGATAGACCCGCGGCGCCACCCGTTCGCTGAACGACAGGATGAGGATTTCCACATGCGGCAGCACGATGAGAAGCCCAAGCCACAGGATGGCCGGAGCCATCATGAGGAACAGGGTGAGGCGGCGGGCCGATGTCATGCGGCAAAGACCTTCATGGCGTCCGCGGTCCAGCCCACATGGATGGGCGCCCCGACGGTGATGCCCGCCAGCGGGCCCGCCTGAGGCAGCACCGCGCGGATCGGCTCGTCGAAACCCGCAGCATTGATGAGCAGGCTGGAATTCGCGCCGTCGAACAACACCGCGGACACGCGCCCCTCGAAGCGGTTGGGAAGGATCTGCAGCGCGCCGGCCTCGGCCGCAAGCGCGATGGCCTCGGGACGCACGAAGCACAGGGCGTCGCCGGTTTTTGCATCGCCACGGCCTTGCGCCAGCACGCCCGACGAGAGACGTACCGACAGGCCACGATCGGCCGCCCCCGAGACCGCGCCGCGCCAGCGATTTGTCTCGCCGACGAAACTCGCGACGAACGGCGTGCCAGGATTGTGGTAGAGATCGCGCGGGCTGCCGATTTGTTCAAATCGGCCGCCATTCATGACGGCAATCCGGTCCGACATGACCAGCGCCTCGGATTGGTCATGGGTGATATAGGCGAAGGTGGTGTTGAAGGTGCCCTGCAGCTGCTTCAGCTCGATCTTCATGTGCTCGCGCAGCTTGAGATCCAGCGCACCGAGCGGCTCGTCCAGCAGCACGAGAGTCGGCTCGAGCACGAGGCACCGCGCGATCGCCACGCGCTGACGCTGGCCGCCGGACAGGGCGGTCACCTGCCGGTGCCCGAAGCCATTGAGGCCAACCCGCTCCAGCATTCGCGCCGCCCGTTCGTCGGCCTCAGCGCGCCCCACCCCGCGGCAGGTCATGCCGTAGGCGACGTTTTCGCCCACGCTCATCATCGGAAACAGCGCAAGACTTTGAAACACCATGTTGACCGGCCGGCGATTGGCCGGAACCCCGATCATGGAGCGGTCTCGGATGCGGATATCGCCGGAGGTCGGATGCTCGAAGCCGGCGATCATGCGCATCAACGTGGTCTTGCCGCAGCCGGACGGACCGAGAATCGAGAAGAACTCGCCCGGCGCGACGCTGAACGACACATCCTCCACGGCCGCATGCGAGCCAAAGCGCTTGGTGACGTTGACGATGTCGAGATCGTTGGAAGAAGCCATGGAATGCGCACACACAAAAAGTCATCCCCCGGTCGAGCCGGGGGATGATGATCAATCGGTTGGCGCGTTACGAGCCGGCTTTCAGACGGTCGAGGACCTTGCCCTCGATCTCCTCGATGCCGGCAGGGACGGCCGGATACCACTTGATGTTGTCGATGGCGGCCTTGGGGAAGCTCTCGGCGAACTGATCTTTCAGCTTGCCCTGCATGAGCTTGTCGGCCCCGTTCGAAGCCGTGAAGTTGCCCGCAGCGGCTGCCACCTTGGCGGCGATCTCAGGCCGCATGTTGAAGTTGATCCACTTGTAGGCAGCATCGTCGTTGCGGCCCTTGGCGGGGATCGCGAAGGTGTCGATCCAGCCCAGTGCGCCCGATTTCGGAGCGACGAACTTGATCTCCGGGTTCTCGGCGTTCAGCTTCCAGCCGCCCGTATCCCACGCCATGGCTGCCACCACTTCACCCGTGCGAAGGGCGTTGAGCAGCTGGTCCTTGCCGTCCCAGAAGAACTTCACGTTCTTCTTGCACTCCGCCAGCTTGGCGCCGACCTTGTCCATCAGGGCCGAATAGGCCTTGGCGTCGCCGTAGGCGGCGAAGGGGTCCATGCCGTTGGCGAACGCGAAGGCGATCAGCGTCGGACGCTTGGCCCGGAAGCTGGCCTTGCCGGCGACAGCAGCACCACACAGATCGTTGTAATCGGCAACCGCAGGCGCAGCCTTCGTGTTCACCACGAGGCCGTCGGTGCCCCAGATATGCGGCACGCCATAGACCTTGCCGCCGATGGTGGTGTTCTTTTTGGTCGCCGCCAGCATGGAAGCGATGAACAGGTCCGATTTCAGCTTGGTGAGATCGAGCGGCTTGTAGATGCCGAACTCAGCCTGCGGGCCGGCGATACGGTCCTGGCTCGGCTGGACCAGATCAAAGCCGGCGCCCTGGGTGGCGCGGAGCTTCGAAATCATCTCCTCGTTGTTGGAAAGGGTGATCTCGACGTCGATGCCGGTCTCTTTCGTGAACTGCTGAACGATATCGGCCGGAGCGTAATCCGCCCAGGTCAGGAGCCGCAGCTTCTCGGCGGCCTGCGCCGAGCCTGCAACCATGAGGGCGGCGAACGCCGTTGCCAGTTTAAAACCGGCGCGCTTGGTCAACATCTGAAATCCTCCAATGTGGTCCGGGTTCGACCCGTGTTCCCCAGTTGCAAAATTACATGACAGGTCGACGACACGCCATCGTTTTTCGGTGCGCCCAGCGAGATTCTTGAGCCGGCTCATGGTTGCCTAGCGTCACGCACGAGCCTGTCGCTACGGCACTTCGCGGGACAACCGCCTTCGCCTCTCGCGCACAAGGTCCTATTCGGCCGTCCAGCCGCCATCCATCGACAGATTGGCGCCGGTCATCTGGCTGGCCGCGTCCGAGCACAGGAAGACGGCGAGTGCTGCGACCTGATCGACGGTGACGAATTGCTTGGTCGGCTGGGCCTCGAGCAGCACGTCGTTGATGACCTGTTCCTTCGTCAACCCGCGCGCCTTCATCGTGTCGGGGATCTGTTTCTCGACCAGCGGCGTCCACACGTAGCCCGGGCTGATGCAGTTGACCGTGATGCCTTTGGTGGCCACTTCGAGGGCGACCGTCTTGGTGAGGCCCGCTATGCCGTGCTTGGCCGCCACATAGGCGGATTTGAACGGCGAGGCGACCAGGGAATGCGCCGAGGCGGTGTTGATGATCCGCCCCCAGCCGCGCGTCTTCATGCCCGGCACTGCGGCGCGGATCGCATGGAAAGCCGACGACAGATTGATGGCGATGATCTGGTCCCATTTCTCGACCGGAAAGTCCTCTACCGGCGCCACGAACTGGATTCCCGCATTGTTGACGAGGACATCGACCGACCCGAACGTCGTCTCGGCAAGCTTGATCATCGCGGCGATCTCGTCCGGCTTGCTCATGTCGGCCGCCGAGTGGATCGCCTTGACGCCAAACTCCCGCTCGATCGCCGCCCGCTCCTTCTCGATGGCGTCAGCGGACCCGAATCCGTTGAGGACGACGTTGGCGCCCTCCTTGGCGAGGGCGCGCGCAATGGCAAGGCCGATGCCGCTGGTGGAGCCGGTGACGACGGCAGTCTTTGAAGAAAGGCTCATGGAATTCTCCCGGAGGGTCAAAAGAGACGAGCGCGTGTTCGACGGTTAGGCGGATTGCGCCGCCTTGGCTTCCCGGCGCCGCGCATGCAGCACCCACTCGGTGTAACCGTTGGGCTGGGCGCGGCCCTTGAAGATGAGGTCGGCCGCCGCAGCAAATGCCGGACCGTCGAAAGCCGGCGCCATCGGCCGATACAGCGGGTCGCCGGCATTCTGGCGGTCGACCACCTCCGCCATCCGCCGCAGGGTTTTCGTCACCTGATCGTGCGAGACGATGCCATGGTGGAGCCAGTTGGCGATATGCTGGCTCGAGATGCGCAGGGTCGCGCGGTCTTCCATCAGCCCGACATCGTGGATATCGGGGACCTTGGAGCAGCCGACGCCCTGGTCGATCCAGCGCACCACATAGCCGAGAATGCCCTGGCAGTTGTTGTCGAGTTCCTGCTGCACCGCCTCCGGCGCCCAGTTCGATTGCGAGACCGGGATGGTGAGAATATCCGCGAGCTTTGCGGGTGCGCGCTTGCGCAGCGTCTGCTGCTGCGCCTGCACGTCGACCTCATGATAATGCAAGGCATGCAGCGTCGCGGCAGTCGGAGACGGAACCCAGGCGGTGTTGGCCCCCGCCATCGGATGGCCGATTTTCTGCGCCATCATGTCGGCCATCCTGTCGGGGGCCGCCCACATGCCCTTGCCGATCTGCGCCCGTCCGGGAAGCCCGCATGCAAGCCCGGCATCGACGTTGGATTCCTCGTAGGCCTTGATCCACGGGGTCCCCTTCATGTCGTTCTTGCGCACCATGGGACCGGCTTCCATCGAGGTGTGGATCTCATCGCCCGTGCGATCAAGAAAGCCCGTATTGATGAAGAAGATCCGTTCGCTCGCCGCGCGAATGCAGGCCTTCAGGTTGACGGTGGTGCGCCGCTCCTCGTCCATGATGCCCATCTTGATCGTGTTGCGAGCCAGCGACAGCATGTCCTCGACTTCGGCGAACAGATCGTTGGCAAACGCCACTTCCTGCGGCCCGTGCATCTTGGGCTTGACGATATAGATCGAACCCGTGCGGCTGTTGCGAAGCTCTCCCTTGGCCCGAAGATCATGCAGGGCGATGACCGACGTCACCGCCGCGTCGAGGATGGTCTCCGGGATGGCAGCGCCGGTCTCGTCCAGCACCGCATCGGTGTCCATGTGATGGCCAACGTTGCGGACGAGCATGAGGCTACGGCCGTGGAGCCGGAGGGCGCCGCCGTCGGGGGCTGTGTAAGTGCGGTCGGGGTTGAGCTTTCGCTCGATCATGCGACCGCTTTTCTCGAACCGCTCCGACAGGTCGCCCTTCATCAGACCAAGCCAGGTCCGATAAACGACCACCTTATCGGCCGCGTCCACGGCGGCCACGCTGTCCTCAAGATCCATGATGGTGGAGAGGGCGGATTCGATCACCAGATCCGACACGCCCGCCGCATCATCCGCGCCGATCGGGCTGCTCCGATCGATGGTAATCTCGACGTGCAGGTTGTTGTGCCGCAGAAGCAAAGCGGACGGATGGGCGACGTCGCCCGCATACCCCACGAACCGGGCCGGATCGGCAAGACCCGAACGGGTGCCATCGGCGAGCGTCGCCATCAACTGGCCGCCTTCAATCCCGTACGCCACCACGTCGGCATGGCGTCCGCCGGAAAGGGGGGCCGCCTGGTCAAGAAATGCGCGGGCCCGCGCCACCACCGTCTGGCCGCGAAGCTTGTTGTAGCCCGCGGCTCTCGTGGAGCCTGCCTCCTCCGGGATCGCATCTGTGCCGTAGAGCGCATCGTACAGGCTGCCCCAGCGGGCATTGGCGGCGTTGAGCGCGTAACGGGCATTCGAGGTCGGCACCACAAGCTGCGGCCCGGCGAGGCTGGCGATCTCCTCATCGACGCCCGTAGTCGCGACGGTAAAAGGGTCCGGTTCAGGCAGGATGTAGCCGATGTCCCGCAGGAACGCCTCGTAAGGCGCGGCATCGATCGGCTGCCCCGCACGATCCCGGTGATAGGTGTCGATCTTGCCCTGGAGGGCGTCGCGGGCCGCGAGCAGATCGCGATTGCGCGGCGAAAACTCGCCCACGAGCTTGGCCAATCCAGCCCAGAACACGTCGGAGGACACGCCCGTTCCCGGCAGCGCTTCGCGCTCGATGAAGTCGAAAAGGCTGGAATCGACCTGGAGGCCGTGCGTGGGAGTGCGGGTCATCTTATCTCTTTCGTGCGAGTCGCCGGGACCATAGCGCAGGGCCGGGCGGAGAGAAAAGGACCCTCGAGGGGATTCGTTCAGCCGCGGGCGGGGCGCGAACCCGGCTCGTCTGGAGCAAGTGGCGCGCTATCGCGACCGGCGCCGGGCCCTTTGCCCCGGGTTACCAGGATTCGTTCATCAGACGCTGCCCGAGCTGCATATGCTGGGCAAGGAGACGCGAGCCGTCGTTCGAGAGGTGGGCATCGTCCAGATAGATGAACGTGTCGTCGAACGCGGTCCGGCAGGATTGCGCCGAACACAGGACGTCGTCGAACCCGATCACGTCGACGTCGACCTCCTTGGCAAGGCGACGGATGAAGGCAATCACTTCGGCCCGGAACTCGTGGTAATCCTTCAGGCCGATATCACAGCTCTGGTAGGGTCCGAGCGTCATCTTGCCGGTGTGCTGCCGCTCGAGGCAAAGGCCGATATCGAACTTGCCCTTGGGCGGCGGCGCGATGACCGCGACACGCTTGCCCATGCCGCGGATCTTGTCGACCGTCTCGCGCATGGCGCCGATGGCCGCATCCAACCCCGCATCCACTTCCACCAGCTTGCCGTCCACTTCACGCAGCAACCGGTTGGGCGGGGTCAGGAACTGGCCGAACGCGCTCGACAGGACCACCACCTCGATGGAGGGAGTGTCGGCGAGAAATGTCAGAACCGACTGGTTGAATTTCAGGCATTCTTCCGCCCAGGGCCTCTGGTGACGGTCATCGAGAGGGGCGAGGTTGAGGAACGGGCCGCAGACGCTCCTTGTCGCCTGTACCACGCCCGCATCCGTCGTCGCCGCGATGCCCGGGACAAGATGCATGGCGTTGGAATCCCCCCAGACGAGCATCTTGGGGGCGGCCGCGTTGCGGCATTCAGGCTTGGGGGTGAAATCCCCGTTGAATTCGCATTGCGCCCCGAAACCCATGTTGCCCCGGCGCATGGCGACGTAGTCCACGTCGGACGAGGGGATGGATACCAAGGCAAACGGCGTGGCGACGAGGATGACAGAGGCCGCAACGGCCCCCGCGATGACCTGGCGCGTCGGGAGGATTTTCGCCCGGCGGATGGGGGATTCGACGAATCGGTAAAGCGCGTAGCCCAGGACGAACGAGAGCGCCAGAAGACCCGCGCGAACCGGCAGCGGTACTTCCGTCGAGAGATAGACGTTATGGGCGTAGGCAAATAGCGGCCAGTGAACCAGGTAGAGCGAATAGGAGAAGTCGCCGATCTTGGCCAGGCCGCGCACCGCGATGTTCGCGTTGAGTGCCTCGGAACGGCACAGGATCACCACCAGCGTGGCCACGCACACCAGAATGGCGCTGCCCCCCGGATGGCCGTCGATCAGGGGCAGAGCCGGGACGACGAGCAGGAGCATCAGCGCCGGCCCGAGGAGCCAGGTGAAGGGCCGCGCGGGCTTCATGTGGGCGAGCGCGAGCGCGCCCACCGACCCGATCGCCAATTCCCAGGCCCGGGTCGGCAGGAGGTAGAAGGCAAGGCTCGGTTTCCAGGGCACCATCACCAGGCAGAGGGCGAGACTGACGAAGAGAACCAGCCACGCGCCCCAGGACCACAGACGCCGCGGCACGAACACGAGCGCCGCCGGGAGCAGGAGGTAATACTGCTCCTCGATCGACAACGACCACATATGCAGCAACGGTTTGAAGATCGCGCCTGTGCCGAAATAGTCGGTCTGCCGCCAGAGCACCACGTTGGCCACATAGGCCACCGAGCCGAACACCTGAAGGACGAATTGCTGATACTCGGTCTTGGTGAGGAAGTACTGGGAGGCCAGCACCGTGACGAAAATGGTGAGATAGGCCGATGGCAGGATGCGCTTGGCGCGTCGGAAATAGAAGTTTCCGAAGGTGAATTTGCCGTTCTGAATGTCGTCCCGGACAATCCTGGTGATCAGATAGCCCGAGATGACGAAGAACACATCGACGCCGAGGAATCCGGACTCGAGGCCACCGATCTGCGCATGGTACAGAACGACCAGCACAACGGCTAAGCCGCGCAGTGCCTGAATGTCGTTTCGAAAAGTCGTCATCGTTCCCCAGCTCACCCGGTGCGCCACAATCGACCGTTCGAGCAGATCGTCGGCGATGCCGCGAGATGTTCGAGAACCGGAGGTCGGGGGAGACTCTGGAGCAAATTCGGTCACCCTGCCATTACTCCCTTGAGGTAGGAGGGAAGCATTGCGGATAGAGGTGAAAGGCCGAAGCGGGCAGTGTAAGCTCTGGTTGGTCGCACCCTGTACCGCCCGATGACGCAACCAGGATCAGGCCAAATGTTGCCACGGCGGGATTGACGTGGTTCGATGGAAATATCGCCGAATTTGCGGTGGTTGGACGGCAAGCGGCGTCGCTGGCTGCTGACCTGCTTCGGCAATCCGGAGGTCCCGAAAGGCGGCGTCGGGGTGCCAAAAGCAGACAGAACGGCGATTTTGATCGTCCAGACGGTGGCTATTTGACGATTTAGCGGGCACTGGAGAGTGGGGTCCGACGCGCGCGTGCGCCCCACATAATAGTGTTTCATGAAAGCGAGACTAAATTCATATGTCCGAGATTCAAGCGAGCGGCTATATTCGCGTTCCCAAGGGCACGACCGTCTATCCGACCGGCGATGGCGTGCCTGCTCCCTCGAGCCGCGACCAGGTTGTGAAGGTCAAGCGGATCTTCGATGTGGATGTGAAGAGCGAGTCGTTCTACCTGCTTCTTCCGGACGACATGCGCCTGCGCCATTTTGAGGCGAAGGAAACCAGCCGGTCCAACGCTCCGGACATTTTCGACTACACGGACGAGTTGACCAAGGGCGATTACCGCGCTGTCGAATGGTCGACGAAATGGGCCCTGATCGCGGATGTGCTCCCGGCCGAAGCCCCTGCGAGCGCCAAGCGGGGCAAGAAGGTCGATGACACGCCCCTGACCAAGCTTCAGCAGATGGTGCGCGGCTCCGTCTGGCGTTTCACGCAGGACGCGGACCTTCGCTACAAGGTGGGAAACCCCGCCTACGCATCCCTTCGCGACGATATCCAGAACAGCCTGCGTCAATTGCCGTCGCATGCCCGCACGCTGGCCGTCGAGGAAAAGCTCGCTGAACTGGGGGTCGTTGACTATATCGACGAGCCTTGGGGCCCCGTGAAGGAAGGCGAGACCTTCACGGTCATTGGCAAGCTGACATCAGGCTACGCCGGCGGACAGGACGTTCCCACCATGTTCCGCGGCGAGCGCTTCACCCTGCCCTATTCGAGCCTCGAAGATGTGGTCGAGCTGGTGAAAGCCCCGTAGAGACCCGCCGAATGCGCCGCTCCTGCGGGAGCGCGCAACAGGCGACTCTCCACCTGGCGCCCCGAAGCGGCGTCTCGCGGATCTCGAGGCTGACACGCTCTTGAGATCCCGTTTGCCCCAAGCAAGCCGCAGAGCCTCTCAGATCAACTGGTCCTGTGGCACCTCAAGCGCGGCGGACAGGCTCTCGAGCATGGCTTCCTCGATATCCTTGTGGCCATCCTCGATCGCCTCGATATCGTCCTTTGAAATGCCGCTCTTGGCCGCGAGGTCGTCGCGCGAGATGTTGCGCCATCGGCGATACGCCATCAGAGCAGGCTCACCTCCCTCGATGGCATACTTGATATCGATCGGCACTCGGAACGCGTCCGTCATTGGCGTATCCTCTCGCGACGGAGTCTAGCACACAACTTCCGGCCTTGGGGTTCTTGCCTGCCGACTCTTAGGGATGCTCCACGTCGCCGGTGAACAGATAGCCGACGCCCCGCACGGATTTGATTAATGTCGGCCTCTTGGGTTGAGTCTCAATCTTGCGGCGAAGCCGCGCCACTTGCGCGTCGATGGCCCGGTCGAATGCCTCCCAGCGCCGTCCGCGGGTGAGATCCATCAACGTATCCCGATCGAGGACGCGGCCGGGATGGGCCGCGAAGGTGGCCAGAAGATCGAACTCGCCACTTGTCAGCGGCACCAGTTGGCCGCCGGGGGTCGTCAATTCCCGCCGTCCGAGATCAAGCGCCCAGCCGTCAAAGCGGATTCTGGCACTGGAACTTGCGGGCCCCGCAACGGCACTGTTGTTCGGCGCTGGCGGCCGCAACCGGCGAAGCACGCTTTTGATCCGGGCCAGAACCTCGCGCAGGTGAAACGGCTTGGCCATGTAATCGTCCGCCCCCACCTCCAGGCCGACAACCGTGTCCAGCATGTCCGTTCGCCCGGTGAGCATGATGATGCCGATGGCTGCGGTGCTGCGGATCTCGCGCGCCAGCTGGAGGCCGTCCTCGCCGGGAAGCATCAGGTCGAGCAGGATGAGGTCGATGGGGTGACGCTGGAGGCAAGTGCGCATGGCTGCGCCGTTTTCCGCCGTGGACACGGCGAACCCCTCGCCCATGAGATAGGTGGACAGCATGCGCACAATGCGGGGGTCATCGTCGACGATCAGGATATGAGGCTGCTCAGGCATGGAACGTCCTCGTGGTCGTCATCTGAGGGTGAGCCCCTCGGCCTGTCACAGAATGTTACAGAACGCGTACATATCCGTACATGGGCATGATACGTCTGTGACAATCTGCTGGTCTACTCGGCATCGGGTCATGATCCCATGCGGAGCAAGCCATGTATTCCTCACTCGCCGCCCCGAACCGCACCGACCCGGGCCCCGCCTTCAGCCTTGTACGCGAGGGCGAGACCCTGGAAAGCCTCTTCGCGGCACAACCCAGCGAGACCTTCGCGTCGGGCCAGGCCGTATTCTGGGAAGGGGACGCATCCAGCCACTTGTTTCAGCTGACGGAGGGCTGTCTGCGGCTCTATCGCATTCTTTCTGACGGTCGTCGCGCGGTCACGGGCTTTGTCTTTCCGGGCGAGAGCCTCGGCGTCTCGTTCCAGGGCCCCCATCTCTACACCGCTGAGGCGGTCACGCCGGTTCGGCTGAACCGTCTCAGTCTCAGCAGGCTTTACGCCGCAGTGGACGCTTCGGTGCATCTTCGTCAGCAATTGCTCGCCCGGATGTATCGGGACATGAGCGCGGCCCAGCATCTTATTATCCTGCTGGGCCAACTAAGCGCCGAAGAGCGGGTCGCGAGTTTTCTGCTTTCCGCAGGGCGCCGGTCGGGGGCCGATCGCAGCAGGCCGCTCACCATCGACCTGCCGATGAGCCGCCTCGATATTGCGGATTACCTGGGCCTGACCATCGAAACCGTGTGCCGCGTCTTCTCGAAATTCAAGCGCGACGGCCTGATTGCCCTGGAAGGCCGGCAACGCATCGTTCTCAGGCATCCGGCCGCATTGCAGGCCTTGGCAGGCGGAGGCGGCGAGGATTCCGGCGAAGCAAAATCCGTACGGCTCACCGCACGAGCGCATTGAAACCTCGTCCAACCCGCGTCGCGTCGCCTTTGCGGGCGGCGTACGAAGGCCTAGAGTTGGCATTGCCGCAACCGGCGCCAGGGATCTGCATCAATGGAGCGCCCGAACGATAAGGAGAAGGCGCGAGAGGCCGCATTCGAGCCGGAGCGTTTTCAGGTCGCATTCGACCAGGCTGCGGTGGGAATCTGGCTTGTGGATCTGGCCGGCCTCGTGATTGACGTGAATGAGGCCGCCTCCGGAATCCTGGGCTACCGACACGATGAAATCATCGGACGGAACTTCGCCGATTTCGTCCATCCGGACGATCTGCCTCAGGCTCAGGCGGTCGCGTCTCGACTGCTTGACGGTACGATCCCGAGCTACCGCATCGAAAAGCGCCATCTGCGCAAGGATGGCTCGACCGTGTGGGTGCGGATGACGTCGTCACTTGCCGGAACCGGCATGTCACGCCGCTACCGCATCTCGATAATCGAGGATATCAGCGAGCGCAAACAGGCCGAGGAGGCGCAACGGGCGAGCGAGGCGCGCCTTCGCACCGTGCTCGAGGCCATCCCGATCGGCGCCGTGCTGACCGACGCTGGCGGCCGGATCGTCGAAGTCAACCGGGCCTATCTTGACCTGATCGGCCGCACCAAGGCCGAGGTCTTGTCGGGTCAGGTGGGATTGGACGAGGTGACCGCACCGGAATCGATCGCGTCCGACCAGCGCGCCGTCGCCGAGGCCCGTGCATCGGGTGTCTCCGCCCTGTACGAAAAGGATTTTCTGCGCAACGGCCAGCGCGTGCCCGCCCTGGCGGCCTGCGCCACCCATGATGGCATCAGCTTTGCGGCTTTCGCTCTGGATCTGACTGAACGGAAGGCAGCCGAGGCCGCTCTGCAGGAGCGCGAGGCGCGGCTGCGCTCCATCGTCGACACGGCCCCCGAGGCGCTCATCACAATCGGCGAGCGCGGCGTGATTGAATCGTTCAGCCGATCCGCCGAGATCCTGTTCGGCTACGCAGCCGAGGAGGTGGTGGGGCAGAATGTCAGCATGCTGATGCCAGCGCCCTACCGGCAGGAGCATGACGGCTATCTGGAGCATTATCGGCGGACCGGCGAGCGCCGTATTATCGGAATCGGCCGCGTCGTCAGCGCCCAGCGCAAGGATGGCAGCGTCTTTCCGATGGAGCTCGCGGTCGGCGAAGTCCAGACGGGCGGCAGGCGCCTGTTCACGGGCTTCATTCGCGATCTGACGGCGACGCGCAAGATCGAGCAGGAATTGCGACAGGCCCAGAAAATGGAAGCGATCGGCCAACTCACAGGAGGGGTGGCCCACGATTTCAACAATCTCCTGACGGTGATTCTCGGAAATCTCGAGATGCTCGAGGCGGGACTGACAGACGAGCGCCAGATGGCCCTGGTGCGGGAGGCGCGGGAGACCGCAGAGAATGGCGCTCAGCTCACCGAGCGCCTGCTTGCGTTCGGGCGTCGGCAACCGCTGCAACCGAGACCCACCAATATCGGGCAATTGCTGGGTGAGATGACTCCGCTCCTGCGCCGCACCCTCGGCGAAGCGATCGCCGTCAGGGGCAAGTCGGACAATGACCTCTGGACCGTGCTTGTCGACCCGAGTCAATTGCAGAACGCCCTCCTGAACCTCGCCATCAACGCCCGCGACGCCATGCCGGATGGCGGCCGGCTGATCCTCACCGCGGAGAATACCGAGCTCGAGGCTGATTACGTCCGCTTCTATCCGGAAGTGAGAGCCGGCCGCTACGTGATGGTCGCGGTCACAGACACGGGAAGCGGCATGTCCCGGGATGTGCAGGAGCGGGCCTTCGAGCCGTTTTTTACCACCAAGGATGTCGGAGCCGGCAGCGGACTCGGCCTTGCCATGGTGTATGGCTTTGCCAAGCAATCGAACGGGCATGTGGCTCTCTACAGCGAACCCGATCGCGGCACGACAATCCGGATCTATCTGCCGCGCTTTGCGCCTGTCGGCGAGGCCGCGATCGAGCAGCCGATCGACAGTCCCATCGGTGATTTTCGCGGCCGCGGCGAGCTGATTCTCGTCGTGGAGGACGATGCGCGGGTGAGACGCATGACAATGGCGCGCCTGCGCGAACTCGGCTACCGCGTTCTCGATGCCCCCGATGGCCCGTCGGCGCTGGCGATTCTGCAAGGGCACCGCAATGTGCAGCTGCTGTTCACCGACATGATCATGCCCGGCGGCATGACCGGTGCCGATCTGGCGGCAGTGGCGCGGGAATCCTGGCCGTCGATCAAGGTGCTGCTGACATCCGGCTATGCGGAGCCTGATGTGGTGCAACGCGGCCACGCCACGGAAGCGCGGTGGCTCAAGAAGCCCTATGCAAAGGCGGAGCTTGCGCGAACGCTTCGGCTCATTCTCGACGAGCCAGGACCGGCCTGACGAAATAGCTACACGAGCCGCTCGGGCCACCGTGCGCGCGTCGGCTCACGTGTGACGAATTGCTTCAGGGCTGCGCCCACGAGAAGGGCGGCGGGGTACAGAATCTCGGCCTCGCACAAGATGTGCCGCTGCAGCCTTTCAGCAAGTGCTCCCGCCGACGCATCGCCAACCTCGGCAGCGGCTGCCGCGAGATCGTCAAGGGCGCGCCCAATTGCTTTCTGATCCGCCTCGATCAGCGGGCCTTGCTTCTTGAGCTGTTCGGTCAGCGCAATGACGCCCGGTGCGTCGGGAACTGACCGTCCGGCAGCAATGTCAGCGAGGATGCCTAGCGGACGAAGTCCATCTTCCTCCCGGGCGAAATGGGGGTGGATCAACTCGTCCACGCATCGCGCCGCCGCACCGAGTCGACCGCCTCCGTTGACCACGCAGGACAGTGCGCGTTCAAGGGCGTCGAGCTCCGCTTTGAGGGGCGCGGGAATTGACAGCATGTTGTCTTCTCACACCAGAAACGCCGCTGCGAGCCGGATGCCCGCATGTCCGAGAAAAATGCTACGGCGGGACGCCATTGGTCCGCATTGCTCAATATCAATATGGAAACGGGCTGGCGGCGATCGCGTGCCGGCGGCCGGCTTGCCTCCCCTGTGAATTGCGATGCGGATCTTGTGGTTCCGGTCGCATACGGTCATGCCCGGGACCATTCAGCTGCTCACGGCTCATTGAAACCAAAGAAGCCTCACGAATGTCTCGACCCAGAGTTCGAGGCAGAGGCTTTCGGAAAAGTCCCTTTGGAACATGGCCGATTGACGAGGATCAATGCCAAGCTGGCCCGGCAGCCCTTTGCTGAGCTCTCCAGAGCGGAGGGAGATTTTCATGTATCGCAACATTCTCGTTGCCACTGACGGGTCGTCACTATCCGGCCGCGCCGTGGAACATGGAGCCGGTCTCGCCGAAGAGCTCGGCGCAAAGCTGTTCGTGCTGACGGTCACCGAGCGTTTTCATGTCTTTGCCGTGGAGGCGGATCAACTAGAGGAGACGCCGACATCGTTCAAGCGACAGATGAAGATGGCTGCCGACCGCGCCCTGTCGGAAGCTACCGCCATTGCATCACGCGTCGGCATGGACCCGACCCCGATCCACGTCGAGGACGATGCCCCCTATGCGGCGATCATCCGCACAGCGGAGGAACGCCGGTGCGATGTCATCGTCATGGCGTCGCATGGGCGCGGGGGTCTGTCGGCCTTCCTGTTGGGCAGCGAGACCATGAAGGTGCTGGCCCATTCGAAAATCCCTGTCCTGGTCGTCAGGTGAGGCCGCAGATCATTTCTGGATCGATTGCAGATACGCGATCAGATCGTTGATCTCGGCCGCATCGAGCTGGAATTCCGGCATGGTCGGATGCCCGGTGGTGATGCCCTCGGCGAAGGATTCCGCCAGGTTCTCGATGGGGTAGCGCGTGTGCAATATCCGGAACGGCGGCGCCTCCGACAGCGGGCTGTCGCCGATCCGCCCGATCGCATGGCACTGCGCACAGTGAACCTGTGCGAAATGCGCGCCTCGCTGAATACGCCCCTCCTGGGCAGTCGCCGCATGCGGCGCCGCCACGGCCAGCGTCAGTGCCATCGCCGCAAGGCCCCGGGGCATCATCGGGCGACCGCCGCGCTCTGCCGGCCGATCGGTTCCACCGCAACCACCTGAAAGGTGTGTGGTGCGTCGTCCTCATTCTTGATGGTGACGTATTCGCCGCTCGCGAACCGATGCTGACTGAGGCGATAGCCCGGCTCCTCGTCGCCCGTCCGATCCTGGTCGTAGTCGATCATCCAGGTCGCACCACCCGCGCCGCCAGCGCGGTGGACCAGAACACCCTGGCGGGGGGCCTCGTCGTCCCAGAACCGCCGGACGCGGCATTGGCTGCGTTGCGTTGCCCAGCTCTCCTGATCGAGCAGCCCGGCCCCGTCGAGGGGCGCGGTGATCTCGTAGCCGCGATGCGCGCTCCCCTCAGGGAAATCCTTGCTGCGGGCCAGGTGGAGCGTGATGTGATAGAGCACGGTATTCTCCCGAATTCAGCCGATCATGGGCTCTCAGGACACCATCCTGGCCCATTGCGCGGCTCGTCGCCTTGATCGCGATCAATCCCGCTGGGCTTGCGGCGGCATCCGCGCGCAGTATCAGGACAGGACAAAAAATCCGAGGGTCACGATGGCCATGACGCAGGTGGCAAGCCAGCCGCCCACGAGAGCCGGACGCGACAGGGTGAGACGCCCCATGATGCGGGGGTTCATGCCGATCACCATCATGACCGCCATAAGCGGCGCGGCCAGAACGCCGTTGACCACCGCGCTCCAGTACAGGGCCTTGATCGGGTCGAATCCCAAGAGGTTGAGGGCGACGCCCCCGAGGGTGGCGACCGCAATGGTCGCATAGAACGCCTTCGCCTCTCGCGGGCGACGGTTGAGACCCTCTGTCCAGCGAAAGGTCTCGCTCACCGCGTAGGCGGCCGATCCGGCAAGAACAGGGACCGCCAGCATGCCGGTGCCGATGATCCCGGCCGAGAAGAGGGCGAAGCTGAACTCGCCGGCGACCGGTCGCAGGGCTTCTGCCGCCTGTGCGGAGGTCTGGATATCCGTGACGCCATTGGCGTTCAGCGTGGCGGCCGTGGCGAGGATGATGGACAGGGCGATGAGATTGGAAAAACCCATGCCGGTGATCGTGTCGAGGCGGATCCGGGACAGTTCCGGCCCGGCATCCCGCGGGGTGATGCAGAGCGGCTTCACGTGCCGCCTGTGCTGCTCCTCGACCTCTTGCCCGGCCTGCCAGAAAAACAGATACGGGCTGATCGTCGTGCCGAGAACGGCGACCATCGCCATCGCATGCGGTCCATCCAGAACGAACTGCGGCACCAGCGTGCTGAACAGCGCCTCGCCCCAGGGCACGTGGACAGAGAAGACCACCGCCACATAGGCAAACAACGACAGGGTCGTCCATTTCAGCACCGCGGCGTAGCGATCGTAGCTCATGAAGGTTTCGAGCAGGATGCACACGATCCCGAACAGCACCGTGTAGACAAGCGGCGGCCCGCCGATCAGCAAGCCCAGCGCCGCGCCCATGGCGCCCAGATCTGCGCCGAGATTGATGACATTGGCGACAAGAAGCAGCAGCACGACCGAGCGCAGCAGCCACGGATTGTAGTGCCGACGGAGGTTCTGCGCGATGCCGTAGCCGGTAACGCGGCCAATGCGCGCGCTCACCGCCTGGATCACCGTCATCAGGGGAAAGCTGAACAGCATCGTCCAGGCGAGACCATAGCCGAATTGCGCGCCGACCTGACTGTAGGTCGCAATCCCGCTGGGGTCGTCGTCGGCGGCCCCCGTCACCAAGCCGGGGCCAAGCGTTCTCAGAAAGCCGAGCGCCCCCCATTTGCGTCGGGGCCGCTCGGTTGGTGGCGTCCCGGCTTCAGACGGCTCGACCATGATACTCTCGTTCGCAGCGGTGGCCGATGATGCGGCACCTTGCGCCCATCTCATGTCAAGGCCTCTGCCGGCGTCCCCAGCGCCCGAAGGGCATTGAGGATCACCGCGACGTCGATCACCTCCTGGATCAACGCTCCCTGAACGGGCGTCAGATAGCCAAGCGCGGCCACGATCATACCGATGACCGACAGGCCGATTCCCGCATAGACGCTCTGCAGCGCAATCCGCTTCGACCACCGCGCGGCCTCGATCGCCGGGACGATTTTTCCCAATTGATCGACCAGCAGGACCACGTCTGCAGCCTCCGCGGAGGCAGCGGCTCCCTTGGCGCCCATGGCGACGCCCAGATCGGCAGCAGCGAGCGCGGGAGCATCGTTGACGCCGTCGCCGATCATCATCACAGGCCCGAAGCGGCGCTCCTGCGCGACAATCTCTGTCTTCTGCCCGGGACTGAGATCGGCACAGACGGCGTCGAGATGAAGATCGGCCGTCACCGCCTCGGCGACGTCCCTGCGGTCACCCGTCGCCAGAGCGATCCGGGCGATCCCCAATGCGCGGAGCTTGCCGATGACCTGTGCGGCATCGGTCCGCAGACTGTCGGCCAGGATCAGAAACCCCGCGAAGACGCCATCCACCGCCACCGAGACCACCACTGAGCCAGCTGGAAAATCGCCCCTCGCCAGGACGGCGTCGCCATCCGAGATCATTTTGTCGACATAGCGGATGCCGCCCACAACAACCTTTTGGCCGTCGACGATGCCGGACACGCCTTCGCCAGGCTCCTCCGCCAGAGAGGTGGGAAGCTGAAGTGGCAGGCGCCGCTCCTTCGCATCGGCCACAAGCGCCTGCGCGATGACGTGTTTGGACGCCTGATCGAGAGAGGCCGCAAGTTGCAGCAAGCGGTCGGGCGATGTTCCGGCAGTCGGACGAATGTCGACCACCCGCGCCTGTCCGTTCGTCAGCGTGCCCGTCTTGTCGAGGACGAGCACCCGGACCCTGGCGAGCGTCTCGAGGGCCTTGCCACCCTTGACCAGAACACCAACCTTCGCGGCCCGCGACACGCCTGACACGATGGCAACCGGAACCGCCAGGATCAGCGGACAGGGGGTCGCGATCACGAGCACCGCCAGCGCGCGGATCGGATCGCCCGTCCACAGCCACGCGCCGCCCGCCAGCAGGATGGTCCATGCCAGGAACACCATGCCGAACCGGTCGGCAAGGCGGGCCATGGGTGCCTTGGATCGTTGCGCCGCTTCGATGAGGCGGACGATGCCCGCATAGGTGCTTTCAGCGGCTCTGTGTGTCGCCACGAGATCAAAGGCATCGCCCACATTGGTCACGCCGCTCATGACCGGTTCGCCCACATTCTTCTGCACCGGCAGTGATTCCCCGGTGAGGGCCGATTGATCGAGCACCGCAAGCGCGGTCCCCACAGTGCCGTCTACCGGCACCACGTCACCCTGTCGCACCAGCAGGCGATCCTGCGGTCTGACCAAATCGAGCGCGATCTCGTCAAGCTGACCGTCCCGATAACGCAGTGTCGTGCGCGGCAGGCGGGACAGGAGCGCCGTCATTGCCCGATTGGCGCGACGCTCAGCGAAATTCTCGAGGTTCTGCCCACCGGCATACATGAGAGCCACGACCACGGCAGCGAGATTCTCGCCGAAAACCAGCGCGGCGGTCATGGACAGGGCGGCGACGATATCGAGCCCGACTTCGCCCCGCCGGAGACTCGCGACGATGTCCACCAAAAGAGCAAGAAGCACGGGGATACAGGCCGCACCCCAAAAGGTCGCGGCCCAGGGCGTGTATCCGGAAAGACGAGCCGCAAACCCAAGCGCCAAGCCGACAGCCGGCAGAATCACCAGCACCGGTCGGATGATCCGCTGAAGGTCGCCGAAAGAACGACCGCTCGCGGGAGCTGGCGGCTGTTGTGGCGCAAGGCTCACGACGGCCGATTTCTCAAGCGCTGGCATGGCGGCTCGATCGAGGCCCGCAGGAGGCGCGAAGGTGGTCCGCCGAGAGCCGTTGCGGAAGAGGGCGTGTGTCGTGTGACGTCATGGGGTGATGGCCACCTTCAGGACGCCGTCGCGTTGGTGGGCGAACAGATCGTAGGCCTCCTCGATCTGATCGAGCTTGAACCGGTGCGTCACGAGCGGCCGCGTATCCACCCGGCCGGACGCGATCACGCCCATCAGCCGGCGCATCCGCTCTTTTCCACCCGGACATAGCGTGGTGCGGATGGTGTGATCGCCCAGTCCAGCCAGAAATCCGCTCACTGGAATCGTGAGATCCGCCGAGTAGACGCCGAGCGACGAGAGGGTTCCGCCGGGACGCAGCACACGCAGGGCAGCCTCAAACGTTCGCTGCTGCCCCAGCGCCTCGACGGCGACGTCCACCCCGCGCCCGTCCGTCAGCCGCATGATCTCCTCGACCGGATCGACCTTCGTGAAGTCGACAACCTCATCGGCCCCCATCCGCCGTGAGATTTCCATCCGGGCCGGAACGCTCTCGACTGCAATGATCCTTGTTGCCCCCATCAACCGCGCACCCGCAGTGGCGCAAAGGCCGATGGGACCCTGGGCGAAGACCGCAACCGTATCGCCGATCCGGACGCGTCCGCTCTCGGGGCCGGAAAACCCCGTCGACAAGATGTCGGGACACATGAGCACCTGCTCGTCGGACAGCCCCTCCGGCACGGCACAGAGATTGGTCATCGCGTCCGGGACGACGAGATATTCCGCCTGCGCGCCGTCGATGGTGTTGCCGAAGCGCCAGCCGCCCAGAGGTTTCCAGCCATGCTTCGTGCCAGCGCCATCCTGCGAATGACAGCCGCAGAGGCAGGCCTCGCTGTAGCCGCTGGGCGTGATCGCGCCTGCAATGACCCTCTGCCCCTCCCGGTAACCCTGCACCGCCGATCCAAGCTTCTCGATGATTCCAACCGGTTCGTGGCCGATGGTGAGGCCGCGCGCGACCGGATACTCGCCCTTGAGGATATGAACGTCGGTGCCGCAGATGGTCGTGGTTGTGATGCGGATGAGCGCGTCCAGCGGACCCACATCCGGAATGGGCTTTTCATCAAGGACGATCCGGCCCGGCTCGACGAAAATCGCCACTTTCATTTTGGGCATGGTTGTCTCCAGAAGTCATGTGCCGTTGCGGTGCGATCCCGCGCTGGCGTTGATTCCCACCGCACCCCAACGGCGCCGGCAGCAGTATAATCACGGGCGTGAGCCTACACGGCGCGGCTGAAACCCGCGGTTCCATCCGGCCGGTAGCCATCGAAGACCGATGCGGCGACGCGTACGACGGGCCTGCCAGACGCGGTCATCCGCACCACGTTGTGGTCGATCGTCAGAAGACCGTCGGCTGCAAGCGGCCGCAGCAGGGCAAGCTCGTCGGCGAAATCGTCGTCCGCACCCATCTCGTTGAGGTCCACGGCGAAATTGCACATGAGGGCTTCGATGATCCGTGCCCGCGCCCGGTCGACGTCCGACAGCCGGCAGCCGCGCGCGGAGCCAAGCCGTCCTTCCTCGATGCGCCGACGATAGGCTCCCACATCCGCAAGGTTTTGCACGTAGCCGTCGGGAAAGCGGGAGATCGACGACGCGCCGAAACCCAGCAGGATCGTGCTGTCGTCATCGGTGTAGCCCTGAAAGTTGCGGTGCAGCCTGCCGTGCGAGGCCGCCAGGGCGAGCGGATCGTCAGGCTTTGCAAAATGATCGATGCCGATGGGCACGTAGCCCTGGGCCGCAAAGGCGCGCGCCACCGTCTCGGCCTGCTCAAACCGCTCTGCTGCTCCCGGCAACGTGGCGTCGTCGATGAGGCGTTGATTGGCCTTGCGCTGTGGCAGATGGGCATAGCCGTAACAGGCGATCCGATCGGGCGCGAGCGCACCGACGACGGCGCATGTCTCCCGCAGGGTTGCACTGGTCTGATGGGGAAGACCGAAGATCAGATCCACATTGAGTTTCTCGATGCCGGCCTTGCGCAGATGAGAGATGGCGGCCTCAACCACGCCGACGGGCTGAATTCGTCCGATGGCTTCCTGCACCCGTGGATCGAGATCCTGCACACCGAGACTGACCCGGTTGACTCCCATCGCGACAAGCCGCGCCGCAAGGGCCGCGTCCACCTGCCGGGGATCAAGCTCGATCGCGTGCTCGAACCCATCCTCGAACAGAAAGCCGCGCGAGAGTGCGGCAAGGACCGACGCCAGCCCGTCGGCGCCCAGAATGCTGGGCGTGCCGCCGCCCCAATGAAGGTGGGCAATACGGAGCGGAGAGGTCACTTGCGCTGCGACAAGGGCGATCTCGGCCTCAAGCGTCTCGCGGTAGGCCGCGATGACGTCTGCCCTGCGGGCGACCTTGGCATGACAGCCGCAATAAAAGCAGAGGTCGCGGCAATACGGGACGTGGAGGTAGACGGAGACGCTCTCGTCTCCGTCGAGATGACGCAGCCAGCGCGCGTGATCGACCGTTGTGACCGCATCGGTGAATTCCGCCGCCGTCGGATAGGACGTGTAGCGCGGAACCTGCACGGATGCATAACGCAGGGCTACCTCATCGCCCATGGCCACGGGCCCCAGGCCCGTCCGTGCTGACGAGGGCCAGACGACGGTCCTCGCGCATCTCGAACCACATGGCGTTGAGAATGGCGAAGGTGCAGGCCAGGCCGAGGCCGAGGATCCAGGAGAAATACCACATGGCGTTCAGTTCCTCTCAATAGGCGTTGGGGTTGCGGCCGATTGACGTGGCCGTCACGGTGCCGCGCATGACGCGAAACACCCATGCGGTGTAGATCAGCACCAGAGGCAGGAAGATCACGGTCGCAAGGAGCATGACGAACAGGGTCAGGTGGCTCGACGAGGCGTCCCACACGGTCAGGCTGACAGCCGGATTGAGGGAGCTCGGCAGCAGGAACGGGAAGATCGCAAGGCCGACGGTGGAAATGATGCCGACGATCGTCAGCGTGGTGCCGAGAAGCGTCCGCTTCCACGCACGTGCGCCGAACCCGACATAAGCCAGCAGAGTACCGGCCACTCCCAGCGCGGGCGCGATCATCGTCCACGGATGGAGGCCGTAATTGGCAAGCCAGCCACCGGCCTGAAGTGCCACGGTCTTGCCCAGCGGGTTGGACGGGCCGGCCATGTTCTGCACGCTCGTCACCACATAGCCATCGAGGCCGACGGCAACCCAGAGTCCTGCGAGGAGAAAAAGGACGAGGGTCGCGAGCGCCGCCTGGCGTCCGTAGCGCCACGCCCGTTCTGCAACGTCGCCTTCCGTGCGCGCTGCGATGACGGCAGCGCCGTGCGAGACCAGCATCGCGACGCTCAGCAAGCCCGACAGAAGGGCAAACGGACGCAGCAGACCGAAGAAGTTGCCCGCATAGGATATCCGCATGGTGGCATCGAGGCCGAACGGCACACCCAGCAGGACGTTGCCGACCGCCACGCCGAAGATCAGCGCGGGGACGAAACCGCCGACGAAGAGCGCCCAGTCCCAGGTGGCGCGCCAGCGCGCATCCTTGATCTTGCCGCGAAACTTGAAGCCGACGGGCCGCAGGATCAGGGCCAGCAGGATCGTGATCATGGCGAGGTAAAAGCCCGAGAACGACACCGCATAGAGCGCCGGCCAGGCGGCAAAGATCGCGCCGCCGCCGAGGATCAGCCAGACCTGGTTGCCCTCCCAGGTCGGGCCGATGAGGTTGATGAGAATCCGGCGCTCCGGGTCGGTCCGGGCGACGAACGGCAACAACGTGCCGACGCCGAGATCGTAGCCGTCCATGATCGCGAAGCCGATCAGGAGAACGCCCAGGAGAAGCCACCAGATGAGGCGGAGGATCTCGTAGTCGAGAGGGATCGTGTTCATGATGTCGTGTTTCCGGGCTCAGCGTTCGGGATGGGCGGCGGCAAGTTCGGGCAGATGGCGCGCGCCAGCCGCGCCTTCGATGAGCGTGTCCGCCATGTCGGGACCGGTCTTGATGGTCTTGACCATCAAGATCACCATCACGACCAGGAGACTGGTGTAGAGCGTGAGGAAGAATCCAAGGCTGATGGAGAGATCCGTGAGCGTCAGGCCGGAGGCCGCGTAGAAGGTTGGCAGCACCCCTTCGATGGCCCAGGGCTGGCGCCCATATTCGGCAACAAGCCAGCCGGCCTCGATGGCGATCCACGGCACCGGAAGGCTCCAGAACGCGATTTTCAGAAGAGTCCTGTTGTCGCCGAGCCTGTGACGCGTGCTGAGATAGAACGCCGTTGCGAAGAAGACGATCATGTAAAGGCCGAGGCCGACCATGATGCGGAAGCTCCAGAAGAGCGACGCCACATCCGGGATCGTGTCGAGCGCCGCCTTGCGCACATCCTCGGGCGTTGCCGCCTGGACGTCATCACGATAGCGCTTGAGCAGCAGCGCATATCCGAGATCGGGCCACGACTTCGCAAAGGCCGCGCGCGCCACCTCATCCTTGGGATCCTTGCGGATCGCGTCGAGTTGGCCGGAGGCCACAACGCCATTGCGGATGCGGGTTTCCGCATGTTCGACGAGAGGCCAGATGCCCGGAACCTCGGTGTTCAGGCTGCGGGTCGTCACAAGGCCGAGCACCCAGGGAATCTTGACCTCGAACCGGTTGCCATCGCGTCCGGGCAGCGCAAACAGCGTCAGGCCGGCGGGCGCAGGTTCCGTCTCCCACATGGCCTCGATGGCGGCGATCTTCATCTTCTGATGTTCCGTCGCCACATAGCCGCTCTCGTCGCCCAGCACGACCACCGACAGGGCAGCGGCCAATCCGAAGCTGGCTGCCACCGCCATCGACCGTTTCGCCAGCGCCACATGGCGTCCCCGCAACAGGTAGAAGGCGCTGATCGCCATGACAAACATGGCGCCCGTGGTGTAGCCGGCGCTGACGGTATGGACGAATTTCGCCTGTGCGACCGGGTTGAAGAGCACCGCCATGAAGTCGGTAACCTCCATCCGCATCGTGTCCGGGTTGAAGGTCGACCCGACGGGGTTTTGCATCCAGCCGTTGGCGATCAGGATCCACAGGGCCGAGAAGTTCGCGCCGAGCGCAACGAGCCAGGTGACGGCGAGGTGGGAGACCTTCGACAACCGGTCCCAGCCGAAGAAGAACAGGCCGATGAAGGTCGCCTCGAGGAAGAACGCCATGAGGCCTTCAATGGCCAGAGGCGCGCCAAAGACATCGCCCACATAATGGCTGTAATAGCTCCAGTTCATGCCGAACTGGAATTCCATCACGATGCCGGTGGCCACGCCCATCGCGAAGTTGATGCCGAACAACGTGCCCCAGAACAAAGTCATCCGCCGCCAGATCTCGCGACCGGTCATGACGTAGACGCTTTCCATGATCGCCATGAGCAGGGACAGACCGAGCGTCAGCGGCACGAAGAGGAAATGGTACATCGCTGTCGCGGCGAATTGCAGCCGCGACAAGTCGACAACGGTATAATCGATCATGCCTGTCTAACCTGCTCTGACACCGGCCAACCGCCGGACCCGTTGACGGTTACGCTGCAGCCCGAGAGGCGGCATTGATTACGATCAATGCCCGTCAGGACAGGTGGGATAGGGATGTGGGACAAGGCTGATATGAGATCGACGGCGCGCTTCGGCGACGCCGTGCAACCAGGACGGACATGCTGATCCAGCGGACGGAGCCGGCGGAGGGCGAGACTCCCCCTAACGAGGGACGCTGGCTGATGGCGCAGCGGCGGCGTGGCGGCAGCGCCCTCATGGTCGCAATCGCCCTGCCCCTCCTCTCCGGCGTGCTGCTGGTCGGCCAGGCTTTCTGCCTCGCGTCGCTTCTCCACAGGGTCGTCGTCGAAGGGGCCGATCTTCCCGCGGTCACCACCATGCTGCTGACGATTGCGGTTCTCATGATCACGCGGATCGGGCTGGGGATCGCTGCCGAGCGTGCCGGCATCGGAGCTGCGGAACGAATCAAGCGCAGCTTGCGCGGGATGCTCTATGGCGCCCTGCTGGATCATCGACCGGATTGGACTTCTGCGCGATCGTCCGGCGCGCTGTCCGCCGTGATCGTCGATCAGACCGAGGCGCTCGACGGTTTCTTCGCGCGCTACCTGCCCGCGATGGTGCAGGCCACCATTCTGCCGCTCGCCTTTGCGGCAGCCATCCTGCCGGTCGATGTGGTGGTGGGCCTTCTATTCCTCGTCACAGCGCCGCTCATCCCGCTTTTCATGGCGCTTGTCGGCTGGGGGGCGGAGGCTGCGACACGGGCGCAGGCGGACGCGTTCACGCGATTGTCGGGGCTCTTCGCCGACCGTCTGCGCGGGATTGTCACGCTCAAACTGTTCGACCGTGCCGACAGCGAAACCCAGACCGTGGTGCTGGCCAGCGAGTCCTTGCGCAAGCGCACCCTGGGCGTGCTGAAGATCGCGTTCCTGTCCTCGGCGGTCCTCGAATTCTTCGCGGCGCTGGGCGTGGCGGGCGTGGCGCTCTATGTCGGCCTGACCTATCTCGGCTTCGTGGATCTGCGCGGCTCTCCCCTCACGCTGCAGGCGGGGCTGTTCTGCCTGCTCATGGCTCCGGAGGTCTATCAACCGCTCCGTCAGCTCGCAGCCCATTATCATGACCGCGCCGCAGCGAAGGCTGCTGTTGCGGAGATGGCGCAGCAATTTGGCGCGTTGCCGGATCTCGCCGAGAGCACAATCGAGGGGGCACTGCCCGAGCCTGCCCCAGCCTCATCCGCGCTTGCAGTCAGTGTCGCCCTTGAAGGGCTTACGGTGTACACGCCGGACCGAAAGCACCTCGTCCTGGACGACGTCACTCTGGCGATCCAGCCGGGCACGCATATCGCGCTTCTCGGACAGAGCGGCATTGGAAAGTCGACTCTGCTTGAGGCGATGGCGCGGTTGCGGGCGTTCGATGGAAAGATCCTGATCGGCGGGGAATTGCTCGAGGATCTGGCGGAGGCGGACCTGCGGTCCCGCGTCGCCTTTCTTGGCCAGCGCCCGCGCCTGTTCCACGGCACCATCGCTGACAATATCCGGCTCGGGCGGTCAGGGGCGAGCGATCCGGATATCCGCATCGCCGCCGAGCGCGCCACCGTGATGGAATTTGCCTGTACCCTGCCGGAAGGGCTCGATACGCCCATCGGCGAAGGCGGGGTCGGCCTCTCGGGCGGAGAAGCGCATCGCGTTGCGCTCGCGCGGATCTTTCTGCGGGACCCGGGGCTGATTCTGCTCGACGAACCCACCGCCCATCTGGATACCGCAACGGAAGAGCGGGTGATCGACGCGCTGCTGGCCTTCGCGGTCGGCCGGACGCTGGTGGTGGCCACGCATTCTGCTGCCATCGCCGCACGGCTCGACCGGACCTACCGGATCGCCGGCGGCCGCGTCCTGCCGGCCGCGCATCCACGATGGGCCGGCCCGCAACGGAACCGGGAGGGCGTGGCATGACGGCCCTCTGGTATTTCCGCCCGCTGTTTCGCCGGCATGCGGGCCGCATGGCCTGGACGCTGCTGCTGACGATGCTGACGCTCGCTGCCGGCATCGCCCTCCTCGGCGTCTCCGGCTGGTTCCTCACCGCTGCCGCGCTCAGCACGGCGGCGGTGAGCTTCAACCTGTTCGGACCCTCCTCGCTCATCCGCGGTCTGTCGTTGGTCCGGATCCTGTCCCGCTACGGCGAAAAGCTCGTCGGCCACGACACCACATTGCGGCTTCTCGCCGATCTCCGGGGGTGGCTCTTCGCATCCCTGTTCCCCCGCGTGCCCTACGCTGCACGGGACTTGCGCCACGGGGATCTGGTCAGCCGCCTGACGGCCGACGTCGACAGTCTCGACACTGTTTTCCTGGTGGCCATCGGTCCTGTCGTCACCGCCCTGGCCCTCGGATCCGCCATGGCGGTCCTCCTGTTCAGCCTGATCCCCGGCGCGGGCCTGATTTACGGGCTGGCCCTGCTGGCCGCGATCCTGATTGTCCCGACTGTGCTCGTGGGCGTCACCCGGCAACGGGGCCGCGAGGCGGTGTCCGCCTCAGCCGAGACGCGGATGGCTGTGATCGACGGCATCGACGGCCACAGCGATCTCATCGCCTTCGGGCAAACAGCAGCCGCCAGGGCGGCCTTCGCATCGGCGACCGACCGACTGGCGCTGGCCCGGCGCCAGGTGGGTTCGGCCGGCGCATGGGCCGCGGGTGCGGTCCAGGGGCTTGCCGGGGTTTCCCTGCTGGGCGTGACCGCGTTCGGCATCGGCGCGCTGCGCGATGGAGTCCTCAGCGGCCCGGTTCTCGTGGGCCTGCTCCTCGGCGTCATCGCGAGCTTCGAGGCGACGGCGGCCATCGTCCGCAGCATCGCCAAACTTGGAGCGTCCATGGCGGCAGCCGAGCGCCTCAAGGCCATTGCCATCGGCCGCCCGCCTATCGCTGATCCGGTCCGGCCTGTCCCGTTGCCGGACGGCAGCACCGTGACGTTTTCGAACGTCACCTTCGGACACGACTCAGCCCGGCCCGTCCTGCGGGGTCTCGATCTCACGGTGCCGGCGGGCGGACGCGTCGCGATCCTGGGTCCGAGCGGCAGCGGCAAATCAACCCTGCTGGCGCTGCTGCTGCGGCTTCAGGATCCCCAAGGCGGCAGTGTTTCGGTGGCGCACACGGATATTCGCGCCGTCGCGCAGCGCGATCTCCACCGGCGCGTGGCGCTTCTCAGTCAGGACACGCCTGTCTTTTTGGGCACCATCCGCGAAAACCTCCTGATCGGTCGCGCCGAGGCGACAGACGCCGACCTCTGGCATGCCCTCGATGCCGCCAGGCTCGCGGATTTCGTTCGCGGCACTGCAGAAGGCCTCGATGCGTTGGTGGGTGAAACCGGCCGGACGTTGTCAGCTGGCCAGGCCCGCAGGCTCTGCCTCGCCCGTACCCTCCTGTCGGAAGCCCCGGTTCTCGCGTTTGACGAACCGACGGCCGGCCTCGACCGGGAGACCGAAGCTGAATTCCTCAGCGACCTTGCAAGGGCGACACGCGGCAGGACGATTCTTCTCTCCACCCATGCGGGCCTTCCGGAAGGGGCCGTGGATCGTGCCTATCGCCTGCGTGACGGGAAACTGGAGCCGGCCGACGGTTTCGGCCCTCTGCTCAGGCCGGAAGATCGAGCCCCGCAACAGCGATCAGCGCCCGCCGATTGACGATTTCCACCAGATGGGAATCGGGAAGCCGGATCAGGCCCTGCATCCTCAGCTTCGTGAACGACCGGCTCACCGTCTCGATGGTCAGGCCGAGATAGTCGGCGATGTCCGTGCGGGTCATGACCAGCGGGAGGGGATCGGTTGACTGGCCATGTTCTTCAAGGCGCGCCGACAGCATGAGAAGAAAGCTCGCCACCTTCTCGACAGGAGCCAATCGGCCCAGAACCATCTGGCTGTTGCGGGCCTGTTTCAGGGCGGTGCGGGTCATGACGTGAAGGCGATCCTTCAGCCGCGGAAACTCTTCCATCAGAGCGTCCATGTCGCGGATGGGGAACGCACAGAGGGTCGAGGGGATGACCGCCTCGGCCGTCTGGGAATAGGTGTCGTCATCGGCAAGTCCCAGATAGTCGCCGGGGAGCAGAAAGCCCGCGATCTGGCGTCTTCCGTCCGGGAGGTCGCTGTAGAGCCGCAGCATGCCGGAGGCCAGACTGAACACCTTCTGGCGCGGATCGCCCTCCTCCACCAGGATCTCGTTGGCCTGCAGGCTGCGGGCGGTCATGATTCGCTCGAGGCGGTCAACATTCTGGTCTTCGAGCGCATCGCAGATCGCCATGTGACGGACATTGCAATCGGCACAGATCCCGCAGGATTTTCGGTAGGTCGCCCTGTGATCGCGTGGGAGGGGGAGCGGAGCGCTCATCGTGTTCAGTCACTCGCCTCGGCCGGGATCGGCCATGCTTGCCGGGTCGGGGAGCCCGTCGCCCGACCGCCTGCCCGAGACAAGGATTCCTGTCTCGTGCGACGACCTTAGCCCTTGGCGTTGAGCAAAGCAAAACAGCCGCCTGTTTGCCGGAAGGACAGGCTATTCCTCGTGGGCTCACTAGCGATCATGTGACAGGACCTAGGCCTGTCCGGGGCTATGATGGGCCCGATCTTGATGTGTGCGACCTGACAGGTCGCCAATGCAGGGCAAAGGGCAAGTCCATGTTTCGCACCCACCACATTCTCAAACTCGTTGGCATCCTGCGGGCCGCCGCACCCGGGTTACTGGCCGTCACGGTCCTGGCTCCGGCTCTTGTCAGCGCCCCGTCGTCGCCCGCTTTCGCCGTCGAGAGCGCATTCGTCATCCCGGCACCCGCCATCGACCAGCCGCCGCAGGGCAAGACCGAGACGGCCATTCTCGCCGGTGGGTGCTTCTGGGGGGTGCAGGGCGTGTTCCAGCACGTCAAAGGGGTTACCAGTGCCGTCTCGGGTTATTCGGGCGGTTCGGCGGAGACGGCCAAGTACGAAACCATTGGATCGGGGCGCACCGGGCACGCGGAAGCGGTCAAGATCACCTTCGATCCGCAGCAGATCACCTATGGGCGGATCCTTCAGATCTATTTCTCGGTCGCGCACGATCCGACGGAGCTCAATCGGCAAGGCCCAGACACCGGCACGCAGTACCGGTCGGCGGTCTTCCCGACCGACGCTGACCAGGCCCGGGTGGCAGGCGCCTATATCGACCAGCTCAACAAGGCCAAGGTCTACCCCAAGACCATCGCCACCAAGATCGAACCCCTGAAGGCGTTCTACCCCGCCGAGGATTACCACCAGGACTTTCTGACCCGGAATCCCAGCTACCCCTACATCGTGATCAACGACCTGCCGAAGATCGACAATCTCAAAATGATGTTCAAGGACGCCTATCGTCAGGCGCCGGTTCTGGTGGCTGGCTCGAAGAGCTGACCCGCAACCGGGCGGTCACGCAAAGCCGAGGCGCCGCCGAATGTCAGCGGCCGTCACGCCTTGCTGCCGCAGGGCCATCAGGGTCTCCGACATCCGGCTCTTGGCGAGTTTCTCGCCGCCGCCGTCACGGATGAGTGCGTGGTGGTGATAACATGGCGTGGGCAGGCCAAGGACCGTCTGCAGCACCACGTGAAGATCGGTCGCGGCCTCCAGATCCTGTCCCCGGACCACATGGGTGATGCCCTGGAGGGCGTCATCGACCACGACGGACAGATGGTAGCTCGTCGGAATATCGCGACGCACCACGATCGCATCGCCCCACGCCTGCGGGTCGACGCCATGCGCGGTTGTTGCCCCGTCGCAATCGAACGCATGGAATTCCAGGCCAATCGGCACCCGTGCCAAGGCGGCCTTCATGCGGAGCCTCCAGGCATGGGGTTCTCCGCTTGCCAATCGCGCTGACACCTCGGTGGCCGAAAGGCGGCTGCAGGTGCCTGGATAGCGCGCAGCCCCGTCAGGATCCCGTGGCGGCCGGCAGCCGGTCGCCGCCGCCCCCCGCGCGACGTCTGCGGCCAAGGCCTTCCGGGAGCAAAAGCACGGATAAAGCAGGTCTTGCGACCGCAGCACCGAGAACGCGGCCTGATAGTCGTCTCCATGGTGCGATTGGCGTCTGACAGGCTGCTCCCATCGCAGCCCGAGCCAGGACAGATCGTCCGTGATCGCAGCGACAAATTCCGGCCGGCACCGGGCAAGATCGATATCCTCGATCCGCAACAGCAGCCGCCCATCCCATCGCATGGCGAAGTCGGCGTTGAGGAGCGCCGAATAGGCATGCCCAACGTGGAGGCGCCCGTTCGGGCTGGGAGCAAAACGGAAGACGGGGATCGTCACGGTGGCCTTGCGATGAGAGAAACGGAACGCACGCGACCGCCACCCTCGGTGAAACCGCGCCGCTTCTCAAGAGCTTGCCAGCGGACGACTTGACGCCCGGGTGCCCTTCGCGCGAGGTGGACGACAACCCTTCAGGATCGCACCATGCCCCGCATTGACGGCCCTCGCCTCGCGCCGAAATCCGGCCGCACAAAACAATTGGTGGTGTTTCTCCACGGTCTCGGCGCCGATGGCGACGACCTGATCGCGCTGGGGCAGGAATGGCGAGACTGGCTCCCCGATGCGGCTTTCGTCGCGCCCCATGCGCCAGACCCCTGCGAGGGGGCGCCGATGGGGCGGCAATGGTTTCCCCTGACGCTCCGCGATCCGGCGGAATTCTGGCGCGGGGTCACCTATGCGGCGCCGGCCCTCGATTCCTTCTTGGACGCCGAACTGCTGCGACACGGCCTCGATGCGAGCCATCTGGCGCTGGTGGGATTCAGCCAGGGCGCCATGATGGCGCTGCATGTGGGCCTGCGTCGCCGGTCTCAGGTGGCGGCGATCGTCGGATTTTCGGGATTGCTGGTGATGGAGCACGGCAAGGGCCCCGAAAGCCTGACCACCGGGACGGCTACACGGCCGCCGATTTTTCTCACCCATGGCGACAGCGACGAAGTCTTGCCGGTCGAGATGTTCTTCTATTCCAAGGAGGCTCTGGCCTCCGCCGAGATCGCCTGCCAGTGGCATCTCTCGGCCGGAATGGGCCATGGGATCGACGGCGAGGCGCTGCGTCAGGCGGGCCTGTTCCTCACGCAGTCGTTCGGCTTGCCCTATCCGGCCTAGACGCGAGACCGCGCGCTCTGGAGGGCTGCCTGCGCGCCGGCTTTCAGCAGAATGGCGTCGCTGCCGACAGAAATCAGATGGAAGCCTCGCCCGTGGAGTTGCGCGGCGCGGGCGCCGGAGGCCGCAAAGATCCCCGCCACCTTCCCGGCGGCCTTGGCGCGCGCGGCGGCATGATCGAGGGCGCTTTCGACGGCGGCGCTCGTGGGGTCCATCGAAAGGCCGCCCGAGAGGCCGATCGACAGGTCTGTCGGTCCGATGAAGACCCCGTCGATCCCCGGCACCGCCAGAATGTCGTCAATGACCGCAAGCGCCTCGCGGGTCTCGATCATCGCGAGCGCGACCGTGATGTCATTTGCGCTGCGGAAGTAGGCGTCGGCTGCGAGTCCCATGGCGGCCAGAGCCCCATGCGGTCCCCAACTCCGCTCGCCGAGAGGCGGGTATTTGGTGAACTGCGCAAACGCGATAGCATCCGCAACGCTGTTTACCATCGGGGCGATGATGCCGCTGGCGCCCGCATCGAGAAGGCGGGAGGCGGTGGCGAAGTCCCCCACCGGGATCCGCACCATGGCAGGCTTGCCTGCGGCCGCGATCAGCGGGATCGCGCGCGCGGCAGCCGCGAAATCGACAGCGCTGTGCTGCATGTCGAGGACGACGGCGTCGAAATCCTCGCGGGCGAGCAGCGCCGAGACGCTCGGATCGGGCAGTCCGCACCAAGCCGCCAAAGCAGGCTGGCCGGCATTGCGGGAAATTACCATCGGCAGGGACGTGGCCATCGGGAGCTTTCTGATGAAGGCGAGGGGCCCGGCCGATCACAGACGGCCGGGCGGAAGGCTCAGCGACCGGCCTGGATCTCGTCGACCGCCTGCTGCAGGCGCGCATTGAGAGCTGCCGCCAGTTCAGTGGGATCGACCGGCTTGCCGGCCGCTGTCAGGTCGGCCTGGACCTTGCGCAGGACATCGGCGTCGCCGGCTTCCTCGAAATCGGCCAGCACGACGCTCTTGGCGTAGGCATCAGCCTCGGCGCCGGTCTTGCCCAGTTGCTCCGCGACCCACAGGCCGAACAGCTTGTTCCGGCGAGCCGTGGCCTTGAACCGAAGTTCCTCATCGTGGGCGAACTTGTTCTCGAAGGCATTCTTCCGCTCGTCGAAACCGGCCATCAGCATTTCCTTTCAGAGTTTCAATACCGCGATATAAAGGCGCAACCGGGCAACCACCAGAGGCAGAGGCGCCGGAAAATGGCCCTCTGCGGCCGGATCGGGCCGATCCGAGGGGCGTATCGGCGTTGCCGCGTTGTGCTCGAGGGTGGGATCGGATAGGTTGCGCGCGAGCCGGGGCGATCCTCATCGACCCCGCGCCAGCTGCGGATCCCCTTACCTCCAGGAGCCACGGCAATGGATTTCCTCAAACCACGGTATACGCCTATGAATCGTCGCCGCCGCATTTATGAGGGCAAGGCGAAGGTCCTCTATGAAGGTCCCGAGCCCGGAACGCTCATCCAGCATTTCAAGGATGACGCGACCGCCTTCAATGCCAAGAAGCATGAGATCATCGACGGCAAGGGCGTGCTCAACAATCGGATTTCTGAGTATATTTTCCAGAATCTGAACGATATCGGCGTCCCGACCCACTTCATCCGCCGCCTCAACATGCGCGAGCAGTTGATTCGCGAAGTCGAGATCATTCCGCTCGAAGTGGTGGTGCGCAACGTGGCGGCCGGCTCCCTTTCGACCCGTCTCGGGATCGACGAAGGCACGCAGCTTCCCCGCTCGATCATCGAATTCTATTACAAGAACGACGCGCTCAACGACCCCATGGTGTCGGAAGAGCACATCACCGCCTTCGGCTGGGCAACGCCGCAGGAGATCGACGACATCATGGCGCTGGCGATCCGCGTCAACGACTTCCTGTCGGGCATCTTCCTCGGCGTCGGCATCCGTCTCGTCGACTTCAAGATGGAGACCGGCCGTCTCTATGAGGGCGACATGATGCGCATCGTCGTGGCCGACGAAATCTCTCCGGATTCGTGCCGTCTGTGGGACATCAAGTCCAAGGACAAGCTCGACAAGGACCGGTTCCGCCGCGACATGGGTGGCCTCGTCGAGGCCTATACCGAAGTGGCTCGCCGCCTCGGGATCATGTCCGAAAACGAGAAGCCCGCGATGGGCGGCCCACGCCTCGTGCAGTGAGCGCTCCGCGTCCCCGCTTTGCGATCCAATGCCCGGCTTTTCGCCGGGCATTGTCGTTTGGTCTGGTGCTCCTCGCCCTCGCGGCATGCGGCTACATTCCCCGCGCGGTCGAGGGCGTACCGCCCGGCGCGCCCTGGGAGGCCCTGCCCCTGCGCAAATGGCTGGCGGAGGGCCGCGCCGAGCCGCAGGCGCTGGCCTTCTGCGCGCCGCCGGAATGCCGCCCGGGTCTTGTGGTCAGCGTGATCGACCTCAGCGACAAGGACGCCGATATCTCGGAAGCGATTCTCCGCGATCCGGCACGTCTCGCCCGCGCTCTCACGTCGGGCACCCCGCGAGACCGCAAGATCCGCACACTCGTCTCCTCGTCCCCGATCACCGCAAGCGAGGCAAAAGGCTTCGCCATCAGCCTCTCCCGCTCCGACGGCACGCGCCCGGCCTTCGGCGCGGCTCTGGGCCGCCGGTCGGGTGCGTCTCTGCGGGTGGTCCTGGTGATTGGCGATGACGAGGCCGCCGTGCTGTCGACCGTGAGGCAGGTGGCCGTGCGCGAATTGGGTGCATGACACGTTGTGTCTTGGAACCAATCCCGTTAAGGCGTTGGCGAACATTCCAGAGCCCGAGGACCCCATGAAAGCCCGTGTCACCGTGACCCTCAAGAACGGCGTTCTCGACCCCCAGGGCAAGGCCATCGAGGGGGCGTTGAAATCGCTCGGCGTCGCGGGGATCGCAGGCGTCCGGCAGGGCAAGGTCTTCGACATCGAACTCGGGACCACTGACAAGGCCGAGGCCGAGCTGGCGCTGAAGGCGGCCTGCGAGAAGCTCTTGGCCAACACGGTGATCGAGAATTTCCACGTCGAGATCGCGTGAGGTCGCCATGAAATCCGCCGTCATCGTCTTTCCTGGCTCCAATCGCGAAGGGGACGTCCTGCGCGCCCTGTCTCAGGCGGGCTCACAGGTCGAAAAGGTCTGGCATGCGGAGACCGCGTTGCCGTCCGGCACCGATCTCGTGGTGCTGCCGGGCGGTTTCTCCTATGGGGATTACCTGCGCTGCGGCGCGATCGCCGGACGGGCGAGCGTCATGGATGCGGTCCGGGAGCATGCGGCCCGCGGCGGCCTGGTGCTGGGGATCTGCAACGGCTTTCAGATCCTGTGCGAATCCGGCCTGCTGCCGGGCATTCTCATGCGCAACGCCAACCTGAAGTTCATCTGCCATCGGCAGTTCCTGCGCGTCGAGCGCAACGACACGGCCTTCACCAAGCGCTACGCGCAGGGTCAGGCGATCGATGTGTGCTTGGCCCATGGGGAAGGCAATTACACCGCCGATGCGGAGACGCTGCGCCGCCTCGAAGGGGACGGTCGCGTCGCCTTCCGCTACTGCGACGCCACCGGCGCAGTGACGGCGGACGCCAACCGCAACGGCTCGATGAATGCGATTGCCGGGATCTATTCCGAGAAGCTGAATGTGCTCGGCATGATGCCCCATCCGGAAAACCTCATCGAAACGCTGGTCGGCGGCACCGATGGACGCGGCCTGTTCGAAAGCCTCGTCTCGAGCGTCGCCCGCGCCGCCTGACCGATCCGCATGATTGTCCCGGGAACGGCCTGGCCGCCCCCGGACCCCAAACGTAAACCGCGAGAGCCCGATGATCCGCAACGACGTCGCCATCACCCCGCAGCTGGTCAAGGAGCACGGGCTGACGCCTGACGAGTACAAGCGTTTCGTCGATCTCATCGGCCGCACGCCGACGATCACCGAACTCGGCATCGTGTCGGCCATGTGGAACGAGCATTGCTCGTACAAGTCCTCGCGCCTGCACCTGCGCGGCCTGCCCACGAGCGCCCCTTGGGTGATCCAGGGGCCGGGCGAGAATGCGGGCGTCATCGACATCGGCGACGGGCTTGCGTGCATCTTCAAGATGGAGAGCCACAACCACCCCTCCTTCATCGAACCGTATCAGGGTGCGACGACCGGCGTCGGCGGCATTCTGCGGGACGTGTTCACCATGGGCGCGCGGCCCATCGCAGCGCTCAACTTCCTGCGCTTCGGCGAGCCGGATCATCCCAAGACCGGCCATCTGGTGTCGGGGGTAGTGGCGGGAATCGGCGGCTACGGCAATTCGTTCGGCGTGCCCACGGTGGGCGGCAGCGTCGGCTTTCATCCCCGCTATAACGGCAACATCCTCGTCAACGCCATGGCGGTGGGCCTCGCCCGGACGGACGAGATCTTCTATGCGGCAGCGACAGGCATCGGCAATCCGATCGTCTATCTGGGCTCGAAGACGGGACGCGACGGCATTCACGGCGCCACCATGGCGTCTGCGGAATTCGATGACGCCTCCGATGAGAAGCGCCCGACGGTGCAGGTCGGCGATCCCTTCGCCGAAAAGCTGCTGCTGGAGGCCTGCCTCGAACTCATGAAATCCGGCGCGGTGATCGCCATCCAGGACATGGGCGCCGCCGGTCTGACGAGTTCGGCGGTCGAAATGGGCGCGAAGGGCAATCTCGGCATCGAGCTCGACCTCGACAAGGTCCCGTGCCGCGAAGAGGGCATGACCGCCTACGAGATGATGCTGTCGGAAAGCCAGGAGCGCATGCTCATGGTGCTCAAGCCCGGGATGGAAGCCGAGGCCGAGGCGATCTTCGTCAAATGGGGTCTCGACTTCGCGGTGATCGGGCGCACCACCGACACCCTGCGTTTCGTGGTCAAGCACCAGGGCGCGCTGATGGCGGATCTGCCGATCAAGGAACTGGGCGACCAGGCTCCGCTCTACGACCGGCCGCATGTGCCGACGCCTCCCCGGCCGGTCATCGCGCCGGACAGCGTCGTGGCGCCGATTTCCGATGCGGAGGCGTTGATCCGGCTTGTGGGATCACCCGACCAGTGTTCCAAGCGCTGGGTGTGGGAGCAATACGATCACCTGATCCTCGGCAACACGGTCCAGATGCCGGGCGGTGACGCCGCCGTCGTGCGGGTCGAGAACGGCCCCAAGGGCCTCGCGCTCACCACCGACGTCACGCCCCGCTATTGCGAGGCCGACCCGGTTGCGGGTGGCAAGCAGGCCGTGGCCGAAGCGTGGCGCAACATCACGGCGGTGGGCGGAACACCTTTGGCCATCACCGACAACCTGAATTTCGGAAGCCCCGAGCGGCCCGAGGTGATGGGACAGTTCGTCGGCTGCCTGAAGGGCATCGCCGAGGCGTGCCGGGCGCTGGATTTCCCGGTCGTGTCCGGCAATGTGTCGCTCTATAATGAAACCAATGGTCAGGGCATTCTCCCGACGCCGGCCATCGGCGGGGTTGGCCTGCTCGACGACGTCACCGTCCACGCCTCGATCGCCTTCAAGCGCGAGGGCGACGCGGTCATCCTCATCGGGAACACCGAAGGCTGGCTCGGGCAATCGATCTACCTCGCCGAGATCTGCGGCCGCGAAGAGGGCGCACCTCCGCCGGTCGATCTCGCAGCCGAGCGCCGCAACGGGGATTTCGTGCGACAGCTGATCCGCTCCGGCCAGGTCGACACGGTCCATGACTGCGCCGACGGCGGCCTGGCGCTGACGCTCGCCGAAATGGCCATGGCGGGCGGCATCGGGGCGTCGATCACCGGCGAAATCGACGGGCTGGCGTCCCACGCCTTTCTGTTCGGCGAGGATCAGGCGCGCTATGTGCTGGCCGTCAGCCAGGAGGCCGCGACCGACCTTCTCTACGAGGCCGCCGCCATCGGCGTACCGGCAGCGCTTCTCGGCGTGACCGGCGGCGCATCGTTGATTCTGCCGGGCGAACAGACCATATCGGTTTCGGCGCTGAAGACCGCGCACGAATCCTGGTTGCCCGATTACATGGCCGGCAAGGCCTGAGGACTCCCATTCCATGCCCATGGATGCACGCGAAATCGAAACGATGATCAAGGCGGCCCTTCCGGACGCAGTCGTCGAGATCAAGGATCTGGCCGGCGACGGGGATCACTACGCCGCGACCGTCACGTCAGGCGCGTTCAAAGGGAAATCCCGGGTGCAGCAGCACCAGATGGTCTACGCGGCGCTACAAGGCCGCATGGGCGGCGTCCTGCATGCCCTTGCGCTCACGACGCTCGCATCCGAAACTTGAGAAGAAACCCGGCGCCTTGAACGCCGAGGAACAGGAGAGACCCGATGACCGATGCCCGTCAGGCGATCGAGAGCGAAATCAAGTCCAACGACGTCGTGCTGTTCATGAAGGGCACGCCCCAGTTTCCCATGTGCGGTTTTTCGGGCCAGGTGGTCCAGATTCTCGGCTATCTCGGCGTCCCCTACAAGGGCGTCAACGTCCTCGATGACGAGAGCATCCGGCAGGGAATCAAGGAATATTCCAGCTGGCCGACCATCCCGCAGCTCTACGTCAAGGGCGAGTTCGTGGGCGGGTGCGACATCACGCGGGAAATGTTCCAGGCCGGTGAATTGCAGCAACTCTTCGTCGATAACGGCATCGCCGTGAAGCAGACCGCCTGAAAAGGCGGCCTTTCCGGGCGGATAACCTCGAAGGGCGGAGCCGTGCTCCGTCCTTTTTTCGTGGCCGCCCCGCTGCCCGTTGGCCGCGACGTTCCTGGCCCTTCGCAAATCCCTGCTGAGCCGGCACACTGCCATGATCCGGCGTTCAAAGAACCGCACGAGACCAGGAGGCGGAGCCGGGACGGGGGTTTTGCATGACCGACCAGGCAACGAACGTCATCGCGATGAAGGCCCGCGCGGCTCCGGGAAATTCGCCGCCGCCAAAGACGATCCTCGAGCGGGTCTACGCAGCGGGGTCGCTTCCCATCCCGGCCGGCGATCTGGCCACCAAGACCGCAGCCGTGATGCTTCAGGCGCTCGGGCTCTTGGTGATTTTCGAAATTCTGGCCGATGGCACGCCCCGACGGATCGACAAGGGCCAGGCGCGCGGCGCGATGGATCGCCCCTGGCGTCTGGCAAAGCCCGCCTTCTCGGGTGAGATCGGCATCCCGGACGGGACGCGCTAGGGCTTGGCGAGCGCCGCCCGCATGAATGCGAATGCGTCCGGCGAACTCCACTCGGCGGGGCCCTTCAGGAGAGCAATCTCGCAGCCGGCGGAATCCACCAGAAGGCTTGTGGGCAGGCCGACGGCGTGGCCGGATTTCTGCAGAACCTGCAGGAGTTTGCCTGTCGGGTCGGCATAATAGGCGAGATTATGGATGCCGTTCTGCGCCAGCCACGCCTTGGGCTTGTCGGCATTGCGCGTGTCGACATTGATGGCCACGACCTCGAAATTCGGGCCGCCGAACTCGGCCTGAAGCTTGTCGAGAGCGGGCATTTCCTCGCGGCACGGCACACACCAGGTCGCCCAGAGATTCACGAGAATGGTCTTCCCCTTGAAATCCGAGAGGGTCTTCGGCTCTCCGTCGCGCGCCGTGAACTGCACGACCGGGGGCGGCTTGGGCGCGTTGCCCACCGCAAGCGCCGCAAGTTGCCCCGTGGCCAGCGGCTTCAGGGCAGCGCTCGCAGCAAAAGCGGCACTGCATTCAGCTGAGGCGACAGTCGCGCTGTCCTTTCGGAAAACGAAAAAGCCGCCGGCAGCCGCAAGGCCGAGAGCCAGGATCGCAATCGCGATCGCGCGGGAGGTGACAGGTTTGCGCATCGGCGCGGTGTGCCCCGTTTCGCGCCGCATCTCAAGGGTCGAAAAGACGCGGTGCTGCGATTGCCGGTCACGATCCGGTGCAATCGGACGCACAGTGCCGGCAACGAGCCGAATGGGGTTCGATCCTTGCCTCTCGCCTCCGGCCCGGCTTGTGGTTATGGTGCGGCCACGTTTCGGAGCATCGAATGTCGACCAGTCTCGCCTTATCCCGCGCCGTCCTGGTGGCGGGTCTTCTCATCCTCGGCCTGTCGGCCTGCGGCCGCCGCGGTGCGTTGGAGCCGCCACCGGACCCAAATGCCGTCACGGCCAAAGAGGGCACCGACGGCACGAGCGCCTCGCAGGGCGCCCTGCCGTCTCCGGTCGGGACGCCCAAGAAGACCGTGCGCAAGGATTACGTCCGGCCCAAGACCCCGTTCATCCTCGATCCGTTGCTCTAGGCCGGCCCCATGCATCACTTCGCCTATCGCACCGGCGTCCTCCACGCGGAGGAGGTCGATCTCCGGCAGATCGCGGCCGAGATCGGCACCCCGTTCTATTGCTACGCGTCCGCCACGCTGGAGCGCCATTACCGGGTTCTGGCCGAGGCGTTCTCGGATCGCGATGCGCTGGTGTGCTATGCCATGAAGGCCAACTCCAATCTGGCGGTGCTCCGCACGCTGGCCGATCTCGGCGCGGGCATGGACATTGTCTCGGAGGGTGAACTCAGGCGGGCGCTGGCGGCCGGCGTGCCAGGCCATCGGATCGTCTTCTCGGGCGTCGGTAAGACCCGGCAGGAGATGGCGTTCGCGCTCGACAACGACATCCTGTGCTTCAACGTGGAATCGGAGCCGGAGCTGGAAGCGCTCTCAGACGTTGCCGCCGCGAAGGGCAAGCGGGCGCCGGTTTCAATCCGGATCAATCCCGATGTGGATGCCAGGACCCACAAGAAAATCTCGACGGGAAAGTCTGAGAACAAGTTCGGCATTCCCATCGCGCGGGCGCGTGATGTCTATGCGCGGGCCGGCCAACTCCCGGGGATCGCGGTCACCGGGGTCGACATGCATATCGGCAGCCAGATCACCGATCTGGAGCCGTTCGATAATGCGGCGGCGCTTCTGTCCGAACTCGCGCGTGATCTCATCGCCGACGGTCATACCCTGCGCCATATCGACCTCGGCGGCGGATTGGGCGTCCCCTACCGGGACGACAACGAGCCGCCCCCGGACCCGCTGGCCTACGCGGCCATCATCAAGCGTCACACGGGGGATCTCGGGCTCAAGCTGGTCTTCGAGATGGGTCGCCTGATCGCCGGGAATGCCGGCATCCTCGTGACCGAGGTTCTCTATGTGAAAGAGGGGGCGGGGAAAACCTTCGTGATCGTCGATGCGGCCATGAACGACCTGATCCGCCCGACCCTTTACGACGCCTATCACGACATCAAGCCGGTGGTGGAACCGGGTCCGGACGCGCTCCGGATCGTCGCCGACGTAGTCGGCCCGGTCTGCGAGACCGGCGACTACCTCGCCCTCTCGCGCGACATGCCGGCTGTCAAGGCGGGCGACCTGCTGGCAGTGATGACCACCGGTGCCTATGGGGCGGTCCAGGCCAACACCTATAACAGTCGCCTGCTGGTGCCCGAAGTGATGGTCAAAGGGCCCGACCATGCGGTGATCCGGCCCCGCCAGACCTACGAGGAACTGCTCGGGCTCGACCGCATGCCAGCCTGGATGTCCTAGGGGGTGGCCTGCCGCAGGTCGTCGGATCGCAGGAATCCGCTCTTGATCTTGTGATCGCCTCCCGCGTCACTGCAGCCGCCTGTGCCCAATTGACCGGTGTTCAACCGAAATTGCCGTGCTAGCTTCCCGTGGGGGCAAGCGCGCCGTTGCGGCGCGAAGGAGACGAACGGCATGAGCGCAGGCCCGGACTCCACGTCCGCTCCGAGCCAGACATTATCCCGCTTCCGCCGGCTGGCTGTGCGGGCCCGGACCGTGCTCGTCTGGGAGAGGGTGTGGCCGCTCCTCTGGCTGCCCGTCGGCGTGGTGCTCGTATTCCTGACCGTTTCATGGCTGGGTCTCTGGTTGGACCTCCCGCCTCCTGCGCGCATGATCGGCCTGGCTGTCTTTGCCCTGGCCTTGCTCGCGTCCCTGTGGCCCCTCTTCCGCCTCGTCCCCCCGACGCGCTCGGACGTGCTCGATCGGATCGATCGCGACACCGGCCTCGGCCATTCACCCGCTCACGCCCTCGTCGACACCCTGACGATCGGCGCCAGCGACCCGGGGACCCGCGCCCTGTGGGCGCTGCACCGTCGCCGCGCCGAAGAGGCGATCGGCACCATGCGGGTGGCCCCGCCCCGGCCCGACATGCCGAGGCGCGATCGCTACGCCCTGCGCTCCGCGGCCGTGCTGGCCCTCGTGGCAAGCGCCTTCGTGGCCGGCCCGGAGGTCGGCAGCCGCCTCACCGCTGCCTTCGATTGGCGCCAGCCGGGAGCCGCCGCGCCGGCCTTTCGCATCGACGGATGGGTCGACCCGCCCCTGTACACCCGCGCTCCGCCGGTGATGATCGATCTGGCAAAGGGACAGGCCTTGCGAGCCCCGATCGGATCGACGGTCGTCATCCGCATTGCCGGAGAGGGCAAGGCAGAGATCACCCCGGGCGCCGGCCTCACGCCGCTCCCGCCGAAGGACAACCAGCGCGCGGACCTGCGCGAGGAGCGCTTCACCCTTCAGGCGAATGCCGATCTCACTGTCAAGACAGGGTTCGCGTCGAGCGTGACGCTGAGCATGGAGGCGATCCCCGACCGTCCCCCGGAAATTGCCTTTACGGGACCGCCAGAGGTGAACCCCAAAGGCGCTTTCACGCTGCTCTATAAGGGCAAGGACGATTACGGCATCGCGTCCGCCGAGGGCTTCGTGGAGCGGGCTGGCGATCTCACGGGCCGCAGCCTCGTGCCGGCGCCTTCTATTCCGCTCGCGACCCCCAGTCATGAGGAGAACGCGCCCGAGACGAAGGCTCTGGTCGATCTCTCGACCCATCCCTGGGCTGGCGCGAAGGTGAAGCTGCAGGTCCGCGTGAAGGATGAAGCAGGCCAGGAGGGGATGACGGAGGTTGTCGATTTCACCTTGCCGCAACGGCCCTTCTCGAATCCGCTCGCCAAGGCCCTGGTCGAGCAACGGCGCAACCTGGTGCTGGCGCCTGACGAGCGCAAGCGGGTGCAGACGGCCCTCGACGCGCTTCTCATCGATCCGGACAGCTTTACGCCCCAATGGGGAATCTTCATCGGCCTGCGCACCGCCGCCGAGCGGCTGCGAAAGGCGCGCAGCGACGAGGCGCTGCTCGACGTGGCGGATTGGCTTTGGGCGATGGCCTTGCAGATCGAAGACGGCAACCTGTCGGACAGCGAACAGCAGCTGCGGGCAGCCCAGGAACGGCTGAAGGAGGCCATGGACCGCGGCGCGCCGGATGAAGAAATCAAACGGCTGACCGATGAGTTGCGCCAGGCCATGGACAAATTCCTGCGGGAATTCGCCCAGCGCATGCAGGACAATCCGCGCTCGCAGGATCAGAACCAGCGGCAGGCCGACCGGGTCATCTCGCAGAACGACCTGAACAAGATGCTCGAGAAGATGGAAGACGCCATGCGTCGCGGCGATGTGGCCGAAGCCCAGCGCCTCCTCGAGCAATTGCGCGACATTCTGAACAATCTGCAGACTGCCCAGCCCAACAGCCGCACGACGGACCCCCTCGGGCGCGAGATGAACCAGTCCATGCGGGACCTCGAGGACATGGCGCGCGAGCAGCAGAACCTGCGGGACGAGACCTTCAGGGAGGGCCAGAACAAGCGCATGCATCAGGGTGACAGGAACCGTCAGCCCGGCCAGCGGCAGGGTCAGCGGCAGCGGGGCCAGCAGGGCCAGCGCGGCGAGCAGGGCGAGGATCAGGAGCAGGCCGAAAACGGACAGGACGGTGAATCCCAGCAGGGTCAGCAGGGCAAGGGCATGAGCCAGCGGCAACAGGCTCTGCGGGAGCGTCTCCGGGAACTGCAGCGACGGATGCAGGGCCAGGGCATGCAGAATGAGCAGGGCCTCGGCGACGCCGAGGAGGCGATGCGGGAGGCTGAGGGAGCGCTCGGCCAGGGGGAAGACGGCGAAGCCGTGGACGCCCAGGGCCGCGCCCTCGAGGGTCTACGCCGCGGCATGCAGGGCATGGCCCAGCAGATGCAACAGATGCAGGAAGGCCAGCAGGGCAACGAACAGGCGGGCGACCAGCCCGGAAACCAAGGCGACCCCCAGGGGCGCGGCCAGACGTCCCAGCGGGACAACGACCCCCTGGGCCGTCCGACGCGCACCCGCGAGCCATGGGAAGGCGGCCGCCCAATCCCGGGCGTCAACGAGTCACCCGCGCAGAGGGCTGGCCGTATTCTCGAGGAATTGCGCCGCAAGCTCTCCGACCCCGCCCGGCCCCGGGACGAACTCGACTATTTCGACCGGCTGCTGCGGCCGAACTGACGCGCGCTATCGCGCACTTGCGCCGCGGCGGCATTCGCGCCACCGTCCGCGCCGCATATCTCTCACGGATTTTCCATGAACAGCTTCGTCGACCTCCTCGTCCCGATCGCCGTCCTGGCCGTCGTGGTCGTTCTGATCCTGGGACTTGTCAACATGCTGCGCGGCGGCAGCGCCAATACCTCGCAAAGGCTGATGCGGCTTCGGGTTCTGCTGCAATTCCTGGCGATCGTCGTCATCATGGGCGTCCTCTGGTGGCGAGCCCTTTAGAGCCACCATATTGACAGGCCGCGGGGACAGTCCTCTATAAGACCGCATTAGCCGCGGTCCGACATGGTCCGTGGCCCCATTTTTCTTGAGTATTGGAACGTCCCCCGTATGCGAGTGGGCACAGTGACAGGTCTGGGCCTTCTATTGGCCGTGATGGGCGCAGCCTGCGCGCATGCCGCGGACTGGAAAAAAGCCGAGACCGGAACCCAGCCAAGTCTTCTGTCGGAATTCCGCTTCGGATTTTCGTCGCAGGCCCCCTGGGGAAGCCAGTATCGCGATGGGTCGGCGAACCTGACGGGCGAGATCCTGTTCGCCAAGCCGTTTACGGCGTCGGATCTTTTCACCAGCTATTTCATTCCCCGTCCCCATGTGGGTGGCAGCCTCAATTTCGATGGTGAGACGAGCTTTGCCTATGCGGGCCTGTCCTGGACCGTCGACATCACGCCCAGCCTCTTCGTGGAGGGAAGCCTCGGCGGCGCGTTCCACGACAACAACAAGCGGCCGTTTGCGTCCCGCACCGAGCAAGCACTGGGCTGCTCGCCGCTGTTTCGCGAAGCAGGCTCGGTGGGTGTGCGGTTGTCGGCCAATTGGAGCGTGATGGCGACGGTCGAGAGATTGTCCGCCTCGAGTTCCTGCTCGGACAGCCGCGGCCTGACCAATGTCGGCGCCCGGGTCGGCTATTCCTTCTGAGGCCGACGTCCTGAGGGCCGAGCGCCCGTAGCTTCGTTCTGGAGTACCACGATGGTTGTTCTCAACAGGATCTACACGCGTACCGGAGATACAGGCAGCACGGCGCTGGCAGCGGGCGGCCGACGGCCCAAATATGATCTGCGCATCGAAGCCTACGGCACCGTCGACGAGACCAACGCCTGCCTCGGCGTCGTCCGCCTCCACACGGCAGGCCAGCCTCTCGATCCCATCCTCAGTCGCATCCAGAACGACCTCTTCGACCTCGGATCGGACCTTGCAACGGTCGAGACCGGCAAGCCCCTTCCCTACGCCGCTCTGCGCATCACCCAGAGCCAGGTCGACCGTCTCGAAGCCGAGATCGACCTGATGAACGCCGAGCTCTCGACTCTGCGCTCGTTCGTCCTGCCGGGCGGCACACCGGCGGCCGCGACGTTGCATGTGGCGCGCACCGTCTGCCGAAGGGCGGAGCGCCTGGTCGTGGCACTGGCCGAAAAAACCGACGAGATCGTGTCAGGCGAGGCCGTGCGCTATCTCAACCGCCTGTCCGATCTCCTGTTCGTCGCCTCACGCTTCGTCAATGACAAAGGCGCCCTCGACGTCCTCTGGGTCCCCGGCCAGAACCGCTAGGCAACGGGATGTTCCTGCCGCTTCATGACGGCGTTCCCCTGAAGAACATCCGGACTCCCTTCGCGACCCGCGCGATCGTTGGTGTCTGCATCGTGCTGTACGGCCTGACCTTCTATGGGCCGCTCGGCCCTGACGCGATGGTGGCGGGGCTTGGTCTCATCCCGGCCGTCCTGCTGGGAACAGAAGTGCTTCCGCAAGGCTACCCGTTTGTCCCGGTCGAGCTCACCCTCGCCACGAATATCTTTCTGCACGGGACCCTGTTTCATCTTGTGGGCAACCTGCTGTTCCTGTGGGTCTTCGGTGACAACGTGGAGGATGCCATGGGGCATCTTCGCTTTGTGATCTTCTTCGTTCTCTGCGGGACCCTCGCAAGCCTGGCGCATGTGCTGGTCGACCCGCATTCGCACCGGCCCCTGATCGGAGCCTCGGGTGGCATCTCCGGTGTTGTTGCGGCCTACCTCATCCTCTACCCGCGGGTGCGGATCTGGGGTCTGTTTCTCAAAGGCGGCATCCCGCTCAGGCTCCCAGCCTTCTGGGCCATCGGATTCTGGTTCGTTCTGCAATTCATCTCCGCCTTCTTCAGCGCCGATGACGGAATCGGATGGTTCGCCCATCTTGGCGGCTTCGCGGCCGGCGCCATCTTGGTTCTGCGGATGAGGCGGCGCGACGACCCGCTTCTTGCGCGCATCGAAGCCCGGGAAGCGCACGCGCCGCGTTGACAATCACCGTCCGAGAGATAGGGTCCCGCCAACCATTTCCTGCCTGTCCGGAGGGGCGGAACGCCGCTTGTCCCGGACCCGACCGTGCAATGAGGACAGCCTTATGAAGCTTCTGGTGTGTGTGAAGCGCGTTGTGGATTACAACGTGAAAATCCGAGTGAAAGCCGACGGGTCCGGCGTCGAATTGGCGAACGTGAAGATGTCGATGAATCCTTTCGACGAAATTGCTGTCGAAGAGGCGATCCGCCTGAAGGAGCAGGGCAAGGCGACAGAGATCGTGGCCGTATCGATCGGCCCGCAACAGGCCGGTGAGACCATCCGGACGGCGCTGGCCATGGGAGCCGATCGCGGCATCCTCGTGAAGACCGACGCGACGGTTGAGCCGCTGGCCGTCGCCAAGCTACTGCAAAAAGTGATCGAGCAGGAAAAGCCCGACCTCGTCATTCTCGGCAAGCAGGCCATCGACGACGACGCCAATCAGACCGGTCAGATGCTGGCGGCCCTGCTCGGCTGGCCCCAGGGCACCTTCGCGTTCAAACTGACGCCGGGCGACGGTACGATTGACGTCACCCGCGAGGTGGACGGCGGATTGCAGACCGTGGGACTCAAGCTGCCGGCGATCATCACCACCGACCTGCGCCTGAACGAGCCGCGTTACGCCAGCCTGCCGAACATCATGAAGGCCAAGAAGAAGCCGCTCGATGAGACCTCGCCCGAGACCCTCGGTGTCGATATTACGCCCCGCCTCAAGGTGCTGAAGACAACCGAACCCGGCGGGCGCAAGGCCGGCGTCAAACTCGGCTCGGTGGCCGAACTGGTGTCGAAGCTGAAGACCGAAGCCGGCGTGCTCTGAGAAGGATCGAACGACCATGACCACATTGCTGATCGCCGAGCACGACAATGCTCATCTGAAGGACGCCACCCACAAGGCGCTGTCTGCCGCAGCCGCGCTGGGCGGCCCTGTCCACGTGCTGGTGGCCGGCGCCAACGCGCAGGCCGCAGCCGATGCGGCCTCCAAGCTCGCGGGGGTCGAGAAGGTGCTCCTGGCCGATGGGCCATCCTATGAGCATCAACTGGCCGAGCCGCTCGCGGCCCTGATCGTGTCGCTTGCCGGCCCCTACGACGCGATCGTGGCTGCTGCCACCACAACGGGCAAGAACGTCCTGCCGCGCGTCGCAGCCCTGCTCGACGTGATGCAGATCTCGGACGTCACCAAGGTCGTGTCGCCCGACACCTTCGAGCGCCCGATCTATGCCGGCAACGCGATCCAGACCGTTCAGGCGAGTGATGCCAAGAAGGTGATCACGGTGCGGATCTCGGCCTTCCCGGCAGCCGCCGAGGGCAGATCTGCACCCATCGAGACGGTGGCCAGCGCCGCCGATCCGCAGATTTCCACCTTCAAAGGCGAAGAGATCGCCCAGAACGACCGCCCTGAACTGACCTCGGCCCGGATCATCATCTCGGGCGGCCGGTCGCTGGGCTCGGCCGAGAACTTCGCCAAGTATATCGAGCCGATTGCCGACAAGCTCGGGGCCGCCATGGGCGCGAGCCGCGCGGCGGTCGATGCCGGCTATGCGCCGAACGATTGGCAGGTCGGCCAGACCGGCAAGGTCGTGGCGCCGCAGCTTTATATCGCGGTGGGCATTTCCGGCGCCATCCAGCATCTCGCCGGCATGAAGGATTCCAAGGTGATCGTGGCAATCAACAAGGATGAGGAAGCGCCAATCTTCCAGGTGGCCGATTACGGGCTGGTGGGCGACCTCTTCAAGATCCTGCCGGAACTGCAAGAAGAGTTGACCAAAGCAGGGTAATGGCGTCAGGAATGTGTCTTGCCCGGGCGGCGGTCCCGCCCGGGTTGTTTTCATGACCAGAACGTCCAGGACGACAGGCAAGATGAGTATCGAGATCAAAACAGTCGGTGTGATCGGCGCTGGCCAGATGGGCAGCGGCATTGCCCATGTCTGTTCCCTTGCGGGGTTCGATGTTCGTCTGCACGACCTGTCCGAGGACCGCATCCATACCGGCCTTGCCACCATCAACGGCAACATGGCCCGCCAGGTGTCCAAGGAGGCGATCACCGACGCGGAGCGTCAGGCGGCGCTCTCGCGGATTCAACCCGCGCCCACCTATGACGATCTGGCGGCCTGCGACATCGTCATCGAGGCGGCGACCGAGAACGAGGAGGTGAAGCGCAAGATCTTCACCGCGCTCTGCCCGTCGCTGCGGCCCGAGACGATGATCGCCACCAACACCTCGTCGATTTCGATCACGCGGCTGGCTGCATCGACGGATCGGCCCGAGCGGTTCATCGGCATTCATTTCATGAACCCGGTCCCGGTCATGCAGCTCGTGGAGCTGATCCGGGGCATCGCGACCGAAGACCCGACCTATGAATCCGCCAAGGAGTTCATCGGCAAGCTCGGCAAGACCACCACCGTCTCCGAGGATTTCCCGGCCTTCATCGTCAACCGCATCCTTCTGCCGATGATCAACGAAGCGATCTACACGCTCTACGAGGGTGTTGGATCGGTCGAGGCCATCGACACCGCCATGCGGCTCGGGGCCAACCATCCCATGGGGCCGCTGCAGCTTGCGGACTTCATCGGGCTGGATACCTGCCTGTCGGTCATGCAGGTGCTGCACGAGGGCCTGGCCGATTCCAAATATCGGCCCTGCCCGCTCCTGGTGAAATACGTGGAAGCCGGCTGGCTCGGCCGGAAGGCCAAACGCGGCTTCTACGATTATCGCGGCGAAAAGCCCGTCCCCACCCGCTAGCATCGCGCCTCACCTCTGGCACCCGCGCTTCCGCAATGGCATGATGAGCCATGGGGTGATGGGGGCGCGCATGGGAACGATCAGCCTCAGGTGTTCAGCAGCGCTGCTGCTGGCCTTTTTCGTGGTTGTCCATACGCCCGCTTCCGCCCAGACGCCTCCGGTCGCGCCCGATCCGTTCTGGAACGTCCCGGATCTGGGATCCTTGCCGGACGACCCGCAAAGCCAATTGATCCGGCGCGGCCGGGATCTGGTAACGGCCACCTACGCCCATATCGGCCCGCAGGTGCCGGATCCGGCCAAGCGCTACGCCGGCAACAACCTCGCTTGCACCAATTGCCATCTCAATGCCGGCATGAAGCGGTTCGGCAATCCGCTCTGGGGCCTTCTGGACGCCTTTCCGCAATACAATGCGGAGACGGGCAAACCCATCAGCCTGGAGCAGCGGGTCAATGCCTGCATGACCCGCAGCATGAACGGCAAGCCCTTGCCTGAAGCTGCGCCCGAAATGCAGGCGCTTGTGGCCTATATCGGGTTCCTGTCCCTGGGCGTGAAACCGGGGGAGGTTCTGACCGGTGGCGGTTCCGGCCGGATTGCCGAGCTCGACCGCCCGGCCGATCCCGTGCGGGGCGCGGCGGTCTTTGGCACAACCTGCGCGGTCTGCCATCAGACGGATGGGTCGGGACTGCGCCGGTCGGTCGCCGGCACCGATCTCGGCTACATTGGTGCCACCGCTCTGGGGACAGGACAGTTTCAACACCGGCGCCGGCATGAACCGCTTGGGGACGCTGGCCAATTTCGTCCATGACAACATGCCGAACGGCACCAGTTACATGATGCCGATGGTGGCGCCGGCCGATGCCTGGGATGTGGCTGCCTTCGTGGTGTCGCAACCTCGCCCGCTAAAGCCCGACCTGGAGAAGGATTATCCCGACCGCCTGCAAAAGCCCGCAGACACCCCCTATGGGCCCTACGCGGATGGTTTTTCCCGCGACCAGCACGTCTACGGTCCATTTGGGCCCATCCGCGACGCCCTTGCGCGGCTCAAGGCGGCCGCGAAGCCGGCGCCCTAAAGAAAGCGCCGGAAGAGGTCGGCGAAGTAGTATGGCCCGAGCGTCCAGAGCCCCGCCCAAAGGGCCGCACCGATCGCATTGGCGGCGAGGAAATGATGCCACGGCATGCCCACCGAGCCGGCGACGAGCCCGTTCAATTGCCGCAGGACAACCACGAACCGCGCTGTCAGCACCATCACGAAGCCCCGATGCTGGGCGAGCTTCTCGACCCTGGCAAGCCGCTCCGGCGTCAGTTTGATCAGAGGACCGAAACGCTCAAGAAGCCGCCGCCCCCCGAAATGCCCGATCAGGAACCCGGTGCTGTCGCCCAGGACCGCCCCCAGAAAAGCCGCCAGGAACACGTGCTCGAGACTGAGATCGCCGCGCGTGGCGAGCAACGAGGCGGCAATGAGGGCGCTCTCACCGGGCAGCGGCACGCCGAAGGATTCGAAATAGATCACCACGAACAACGCGGCAGCCCCGTAGAGCAGGATGAAGTGCTCGATATTGGTGGCAGCGTGCTGGAAGAAGCTGATCATGGAAGATCCGTCGGGGGGGATATACCCCCGCCATCCCATGCCGCAGGCGTGTTGGCGAGTGTTTTCTGAAGGAAATGGCCGTTCAGACGCTTTCCTGTGGGGTGCGTCACAGAGTTGCCGCAGGCCTGCTTCACAACGGTGTCACAAGTCCTGTAGTCTAAGCGAGAAATAGGACAACGCCTTTCCTGATCGAGGAGGTGAAGTGACGATACACGTCCAGCCTGTCGTACGGCCGGAGGCCTGCCCGGCCCTCGTTCTCAACGCCGATTACCGGCCCTTGAGCTACTATCCCTTGTCGATCTGGTGTTGGCAGGACGCGATCAAGGCAGTGTTTCTCGACCGGGTGAACATCGTCTCCGAATACGACAAGACGGTGCGAAGTCCGTCCTTTGAAATCCGCCTGCCTTCGGTGATCTCTCTCAAGACCTACGTCAAACCGTCGCGTCATCCGGCCTTTACCCGCTTCAACGTCTTTCTGCGCGATCGCTTCACCTGCCAATATTGCGGCACCCGGGAGGACCTGACGTTCGATCACGTCATTCCGCGCTCCAAGGGCGGCCAGACCACCTGGGAAAACGTGGTGGCGGCATGCGCACCCTGCAACTTGCGCAAGGGCGACCGGCTCCCTGCCCATGTGGAGATGTGGCCGCGCCAGAGCCCCTTCGCACCGACCCTGCAGGATCTGCATTCCAACGGCCGCCTGTTCCCGCCGAATTACCTGCATGACAGCTGGCTCGACTATCTCTACTGGGACAGCGAACTGGAACCGTAGATCAGCCCCGCCGCGCCGCTACGCCGGAAAGGGCTGCAAGCGCCAGGGAAATCAGCACGTTCCAGCCGGCGAGCGACAGCCCGAGGAACCGCCAGGCGGCCTCCGTGCAGCTCACGACGCGGATCTTGTTCAACTGGTTCAGAAGATCCCCGACCGACCCTCCCGCAGCGCCCCCGCCGCCGCCGCAATCGCTGGGGCCGAGCCACCATCCCCATTCGACGCCCGCGTGATAGGTGCCCAAGGCGGCGCTTGCGAGAAACAGCAGTGCCAGCAGCCACAGGATGGCCCGTCCCCCGTGTTGGGGAAGGACGACTCCCAGCAGCGCCAGGGGAATGCCGAAATAATAGGGATAGCGCTGCTCCAGGCAGAGCTTGCACGGCTGATAGCCATAGCCGTACTGAAACACGAGCGCTCCGCCGATCGTGGCCGCTGCAGCGAGCGCAACGACAAGGCAGGCTTGCCGGATAGTCAAACGCACAGGCATCGCTGCCATCCTCAGAACAGATAACGGAAGGCTATGAAACCGCCCACCACGGCCGCGATGGACACCGCTGCCACGATGTTGAAGTGGCGATCGATGATCCCCTTGATGGAGCCTCCGTAGCGGCTCATCAACAATGCCACGATGAAGAAGCGCGCACCGCGCGTGATGATCGACAACAGGATGAACCAGCCCAGGTGATAGCCCGCAAAGCCGGACGTGATCGTGACGAGCTTGTAGGGAATCGGTGTCAGGCCCTTCAGCAGGATGATCCAGTGGCCGTATTCCGCGTAGGAATGCCGGAACGCCTCGGCCCCGTCCGCAAGACCGTAGAACTTGAACACCCACACGCCGATCGAATCGTAGAGCAGGTAGCCGATGGCGTAGCCCAGCAACCCGCCCACCACCGATGCGATGGTGCAGATCAGCGCATAGGACCAGGCCCGATCCGGCCGCGCCAGCATCATGGGAACCAGCATCACATCGGGCGGGACGGGGAAGAACGAGCTCTCGGCAAACGACACCGCCGCCAGCGCGTAGGGCGCCGAGGGGCGCGCGGCAAGCGACAGGGTCCAGTCGTAAAGGCGTCGCAGCATGAAAGCCTCAGGGCCAAAGGGGCGTGGATGTGAAGCGTCGGATAGCCTCCGTCATGATCCCGTTCGCAGCCCGACGCCGAGGAAAGGCCCGCCGCCCGACAGCACAAAAGGGTTCCAAACCGAAAGCCGGGCCTTCCGGCCCCGCCCCTTTGAGCACAAGCCGCCCGCCGTGGCGAGAGGCCTGCGCGCCGCGTCCCATCAAGTCTCATTGACCGGCCCGCGGGAGGCATGTTACTCGGCACTCGCGTTGCCCCTGTGGCGGAATTGGTAGACGCGCTCGACTCAAAATCGAGTTCCGCAAGGAGTGCTGGTTCGATTCCGGCCAGGGGCACCATTAGGCCTAATCTTCATTGATTTTACTCGCTTTTCTTGCCTTGTTTGTCCCACTTTTGTTTTTTGGGGTCGAAAGTGGGACAGTTTCGTTCGCGGTTTGGCTCGACACCACCAACTTCATCGCATCATTGGCGAGCTTCTTTCGGTTCGCGCTGCGGGTGTAGAGAGCGGCCATCTTGGGGTCGCTCCACCCGTAGATGGCCATGAGCTGACTCTCAGTTGCTCCATTCCCAGCGGCGACCGACGCGCCAGCCTTGCGCAAGCCGTGAGGTGAACAGTGGGGCAAGCCTGCCTCCGTGCACCAGTCGCGGAATCGGTTTCCAAAGCTGTCTCCGTTTGCCCAGGGACGGCCGTGGTCGGAGATGAGAAAGGCCAGATCACCTTTGTCGCTCGTGGAGTCGATGACCGCCCGCAACTCCGGCAGGACCGGTATCTCTATCTCGACGTGTTTGCGGAGCCGGTTTTTGTAAACCCGGAACTTCATTGTGCCGTCCCGAACGTGCTGCCGGCCAAGCAAAACAACATCCGATCGACGTGCTCCCGTATAGAGCAGTAGAGCGAGGGCCAATCGGGCCTTCGTGCCGATCGGGTGGCGGCACTCGTACTGCTGAACCTCGTCTACCGTCCAGGCGTGCCAGCCCTCGGGATTTCGCGACCGGAGCTTCTTCACCCCGATTGTGGGGTTAAGCCGTGCGTGCTCGTATTCGACAGCGAACTCAAACAGTCCGCGCATAGCCTTCAGGAAGCTGTTGGCCGCCTCTGGCGTATCCGCCCGCCTATCCATGCCCTTTCGGATCACCTTGGGCGTGATGTGGCCAAGCAACTCATCCCCGGCCGTCTCGCATGCCTTCTCGAGGATTTTCCGACGCACATGCCGTGACCTGGGAGAGCGAAGTTTATCCTTGAACGATGCCGATCCGAAGTATTCGACACACAACCAACGCAGCGTCCCATTGGAGGGCTTCGCCAGGCGGGGAGCTTGGGCAACTGGGGCCTCGCCGGCGAGAGCGGCCTTGTAGACGGCCATGAACTCCTCGGATCCCGGCAAACCCGGCAGTCGGATTTTCCTCTTGCCCGGTCGGCGGAAATACCAGCGCGAATTGCCGTGGCGATCCACATCACCGGTTACGTACTTGAGGTTGATCTTCGCCATGGTCAGAGCACTATTTCACGGTCCGCCTGCATTGGCTGGTCGTCAGGCAAGGCATCGACGGCCGCATTCAGAGACCGGACGCACCAGATCTTCCGGCCATCGATCCGCTTGGGTCGCGGCATGCGCCCGTCATTCACCATCTCGTCGAACTTGGTCACTCCGATGCCAACAAAGGCAGCAGCCGCGTCGCGATTGACGAGGCGCGGTGCAAGGGTGTCCGGAAGTGCGGTGCGACGCGCCATGGTTTTCGCCCATATGAAAATTGAAGTGCGGCCTTGCCCTCCTTGTCCCGTGGTAAAAAACGCGGGGCCGGGAGAAGAGCTTTCCGTTATCGGCTCGGCCGCGAAGCCCTCAAAGGAGTCCCCGCGTGAAGGGTTAAGCGCCGGCGTTGCGATATGCACCGCGAAAGTCGATTGCACCGCATCCGAAGTCATGCTCGAGAGAAACACCAAGGCCCTGTCGGCCGAAGGGTTGATCGAGCCGGACTCGAGGCGCCTCATAACCGTCGAGCAATCCCCATTGGAAAACGGGAGCAGATTGAGGGTTCGCGAAGATGAACCAGGCGTTCCCCGGAATGTGTGCGGCCACAACCGGCTCCAGCTTCCCAGAGAACGGATTCACATCGACCTGTGCGCGCGGCGTAATCGATGCCACAAGCGCGTCGGCCTCAGTCTCCTTTTTCGGCCCGACAAGAATGATCGCAGGCGCGATGTTGGGCAGCTGTCCGTCAAGCGTTCGCTGATTACGCATCGCCTCCCGCGCCGAGCCAACGGCCGCGACAGTGATGGCGGTGCCCGATCCCGCCAGGTTGCCATGCGTGGCATGAAACACCGCCAAACCGTCGGAGACGAGTGTTGGCCCTGCCCCCGCATTGGAGAGCATCATCGCGTAGAACGATGCTTCCTCGAAATTCGCGACAGTCTGCCCTGCCGAGCCTAACAGATCGTCAAGTGCCCCCATGTCGTCATTGACGAGCATTGTTCGAGAGAGAGCAAACTGCACTGCGTACGGGAAGACGGAGACAACTTCTTTGGATTCCGAAAAGGTGCCGAACTTGATTTCGCCTGCCTCATTGATCGGCTGCAAGGTCGGAAAATCTCCAACACGAACGGTGCGATGCGGCCTGAAATCTTTGAAGTGCCGTTGAGCGGCAATTTTGCGATATGTCGGCGGAGACGCCTGGTAGCGCCGTGCGAGCGTTCCATTCATCGCGTTCTCGAAGATCGCCGGAAAGTCCGAGGTCGTATGAAACGCGCGGCGAATGAGTTCTTCGCGGTGGGCATCTGAAGTGATACGCCCCCGGTGCCCGAGTGACTGAGCTGCAATGTCGGCGATGGTCAAACCATCGTAACCGCGAGCCGCCCCCGTCAGCGCGATCGGAGCTCCCCTCGCACTCAGCATCCGAGAACCGAGATAGGAACTCGCGGCGACAACACGCGTCTCCGTCTCGTCTTGACCGACCGTGATGGGCGAGCTGCGGAAACGCTCAGCCCGAGATGCCATCTCCTCGAAGCAGCGAACACGGAAAGCTTCCAGCGGCGTACCGTCGTCGACCGCCTCTTCGATCTGCGCTGCTTCAACTCCCGCCTTTGCACCAAGGCTCCTGATTTCGGTAATCCGAGTGCGCTCGGCGCGCGCAATAAGGTCCGCGTCGCGCGAATTGGTAGGCGTAGGCTGAAGGACGATATTTTCAGGTGCCGGTTCCATTGATAAATCTCCTGGGTGAGAGCGGATGTGTGCGTTTTGATCGGCAGGAACTGCGACGAGGCTAACCTCGTAGGGTTCCCAATCTACGTGAGTGATGGTGCGAGTACCGTCGACCGACGTGCGTTCCTCACTGGCGTGGACGCGGTAACCGATACTGACGCTGCCAATAATGCCTGCCGCGATGTCGGTGGCGATAAGCTGAACATCGGGGCGGTTGGAAAGTTGGATGTCGGCGACAAGATTGCCGCCCTCAATTCGGACAGCGGTAATCACGCCGATCTGATCCGTCATTGTCCCGTGACGGTGCGAATTAAGTAGGGGCGCCCTCGTTGAGCTAAGCCGCTCTAGGCGCATTGCCTTCGGAGAGATAAGCAGAACCTCTTGGAAGGGTTTATTTTCGAAATAGTCGACACGCTTGACCGGTGTCGCTGTTGCGATGACGGCGGTGAAGGTCCGCGTCTCGGCATTGTACGAGTTGCGAGAGATTGTGGCGCGCCGCGTCGTCAACTCTGCCATGAGAGCTACGCCTCTCGTGTCCAAAGAGTGTCGAGATCGACATCAAGGCCATTATTCAGTGCGCGGTTTTTCACGTCGCGAAGGGCGCGGGATATATTCGTAAGCACAACCGATGTTGCCGCTCGCTCGAGCTCGGCAATTGAGGATCCGACCTCTGTCTTGGTTGTATGAATGTGAGAGAGAGGCGCAACGGCTACCGCGTCTCGCGTGATCAAGCGATCTCCGCCGTCGTAAGTGAACCTGACAACGGCGAGCCAAATATCCGGGCCGTTTCCATCGGCCATGGTCGCGACAGGGATCCAACGCATTATTTCGCTATCCGCTCGGACGACAGTCGCGGAGGCAGTCTGTTGATCGACCCCCGCCTTCGAAAGGTCGAGAGCAATCACCGTGGCAACTGCCTGCATTAGTGAATAGTCCGCCCACCCAGACCGCTCATCTTCCGCATACGGGAGGCTGCCGCGGCGGACCATCGCCGTGTGGTTTTCAACGCTCAAACCAGTGAGACTCAGGAAAGCGGTGCGGCGCATTGGATAACCTCAAAAAGCAGAACTGATGTCATCTTTTGCGCCTTTAACAGAAAGTTGACAAGATGTCTCCTTTCTGGCGGCTGTGGATAACTCTGAAAGCGGGCCGTCCAAATCAGCAAGGCCCCGCCTCGCCGGGCTAAGCAAAGGCGTGTAGGCCACGGCTATTTGAATGACCTTCGCGGCCAGGACAGGATCCGCTCTCATTTCCTTGTCGAGCTTGGCCTCAACCTCGCTCTCGCCTTCGGTTAGGCCACCGTCGACATAGAAGTACTTGCCGACGAGCCGGCCGTCGCGACAGACCAGAACGATCCCATGGGACAGATATTTCCCAATGACGCGTTCGGCACGCATGTGCAGGATCTCGGCGGCAGTGAAGCTGGGAGCCAGGGCGACCGTAGGAACGGCCACAAGAGTGGCAGCTGCGAGCGTTGCACCACCTTTGAGAATCGACCGCCGCGTGAACTGTGCTGACTTTTTCATAGGACGGCTCCACCCCATGAAAAATTGCCAACTTGCTCAGCCAGGCCGCCCGCGTCAGCAATGCCGTTATCGTCCGCGTTCTCGAAGTCGTCGTCCGGCTCAATGCCGTCGTGCTCGTCTTCAAGGTCTACCGTAGAGGGATGATTATCGTTTTCGCTCGTCGCGCCAGTGACACTCCAGCCTAAGCTGGGCTCGAAGTCGCTGTCGTCCTCGAGGTCTAGCGAAGAGGCCCGATGATCTCTGTCCCCAGCGCCCGATATGCTCCACCCAAGACTTGGCTCTGAATCGCTGTCGTCTTCGAGTTCTGAACTGTCCCCGTCGAGCTGATCGAGAAGGCCGATAAGACCGTCGATCGCGGTTTCTATCCGCGCTCGCATGTGCGGACCGATCTCGATAAAGGTCGGCACCTGGGCGGTCTGGAAGCGGACAAAGCTCCCCCGCTCGCTGTCCACTGGCATGGCGCGTTGCTCCTTTGGAAGGTCTATGTTATCAGTACGATGTGCTTATTTAGGCACGAGAAAATGATACGTCAAGCCGAAATGATTACAGTGTGCGCATGAATTCAGCCCAGTCTAGAATGGCGAGAGCCGCCCTCCAGATGGGAGTGCGGGAGCTAGCTGACGCTGCAAAGGTCGCTCCGAGCACCATCACAAGGCTGGAGGCCGGCGAGGATCTGAAGCCCCGCACAGTCGAGGCGATCAAGGCCGTTTTCGAGTCGGCAGGCGTTGAGTTCACAAATGGCGACGCCCCAGGCGTGCGGCTGCGTAAAATCACATGAGCAAGCAGCTTGAGATTATCAGACTATGCGATGAAGTGATTGGAGGATTCGATCTACATTCTCTCGAATCTATCATCAATAAGTCTCACCATATAGCTGAACTTACAGGTAACTCGGCAGCGTGCGAGTTCCTGTATTGTGAAAGTGCGGGTTATTATCAGCACGGACATGGCCGGCAGGACGAATTCCTTAACAAGACCCACCGCCACCATGTGGAGACGAACACTTGGATTCTCGCCCCTGCAGCACTTCTCGAACGCGACTCGAACGGGGCCAAGGAAGCTGTTTCAAAACTAGAGCTTAAATCGATCACCTCCCCACTTAGTTTTCAAAGTGCAATCGCTGATGAAATAATAAAATTGTCGAAAATAGTGATGCATAATAATACAATTATACATCACGTTAGGCGATTAACTTATCAAATTATTTCAAACACGAGAGCCAATATTATTTTTTCAAAAGAGAGCGCCGATATATTTGCGCATTACCAAGGTCTTGTAGATGCAAAAATTTCTAGTACCGCAAATGAAGCATTCTCTAAACTTCCGTCTGTGTTTGAACGATTAAGCGCCGGGGACGGCGAAGCCATCAGTCACGCGCTTACTAGCTGCCGCCGAATCATAGATGCTTTTGCGGTGGCAATATTTCCGCCTCAAGGTGATCCGGTCGACATGGGAGATCACACTATCCAATGTGGTCCTGGCAAGTCTATGAATCAAATTCAAGCTTATATATGGAAAAAGACCTTTTCAAAGAGTAGACGCGACCGGCTAAATAAGAACATGCGGTCTCTTTACGATCGAACGTCGGCTGGCGTACACGCCGAAGTGTCGCCAACAGAGGCGCAAGCACTCGTCCTTAATACCTATCTTTTGCTCGGCGAGATCGTCGATCTTCGATAGCGCATTATGGCGGTTTTCCGCCAAGAGTTCAGCCACCACTTCGGCCGTCCTTCATCCTAACATGATGCCCGTGCGGTTCGCGTTAGCCCTGTTAGGCAACCCGTTAGCTTCGTTAGTCCTGATTTTCGAGGTGGCTTACTGTCAGAATCCCGGGCCCACTAATGGCCGCAAAGGGTGGCGGCCGGGGAAGGACCCGCGCGAGCTACCTCGGCCCAGCCTTGATGTGCGGCATTGACGTCCCGACGTTCGATCGGATCGGGCCCGTCGATGACGCGGACATGCTCGTCACCCGCGCCAGCAAGTCTGCGGAAGCCTCCACTCTCACCACATGAGTGGTTGAAATCGTGCCCGTCACATCCGCCTCGACCTTTCCAGACACGTCGAGCGGCTTCGCCAACACATCCTCGAGTCGCTGCAGCATCGGCGTGATGTTGTCCGCCCGGCTGGGCGGGATCGGAGCCGAATCGGGTAGCTGCTGGCCGTTGAGGGCGGGAAGGCCGCTTGGATTGGTGCTGCCCCATGGCCGACCGAATGTACCACCGTGGAACGATCCTTGAACGATCCCGGAGGTCGCGGGGGCCTTTCCTCCGAACTGGTCGATCAGCTGCCCAACACGGGTTCCGGATGCGATCTTGGCCTCAAGGTCTTTGACCTGGGTATTCAATGCCTCGAAGGTTGAGAGATTGTTTGCCGCGCCACTGCCAAGCCCTGCCCTCCGATTCTTGAGATCGGCGTGTTTGCCCGGACGATTGCCGAGAGCAAAGTCGAGCATGTCCGGCAGCTTGTTCTTCCCCTTGATCTGGGCGATTTCGGTCTCAAGCGCCGCGATGTCGACGTCGAGGGCCTTCGCTTCCTCACTGCCAGAAGCCTCGAGCGAGGCGCGTGTATTGCCGACGGTTGTGGCGTTGATCGGCGTCTGGGGTGCGCCGTCGATCAGTTGCTGAAGCTGCTCCATATTCGAGTTGAGCCAGTCCAGCGCGGGGTTCGCCGGAATGGCGACCAGCTTTCCCGTGTTTGTCCAGAATCGATCCCACGACTGACCGAGGCGCGTGAGGCGCGCCTGGCTGTCCTTCAGCACGGTGTTCAAATCCGCGACAACCGACCCAGGCGCATTCCGGCGCATATCCGACGAGAGCTTCTGCCACTCTCCCCGGTAGCTCATAAGGGCCAGGATACCGCGCTTGAACTCCTGATCGTCGGCGATAAGGCCGATCTTGCTGCGATCACCCTTCAAAGCTGTGTTGACCAGGTCCTCGAAGACTTCGACGAGATTGCGCCCCTCTTTCCGGGCCTTGGCGAAAGCCGATTCGGCCTTTCCATCTCCGCCGAGCAAAGTGTTCAAGCCCTTCAGGGTTTTGCCGGACTCCATCTTGTTCAGGACGTTGTTCATGGAGGAGACGGCTTCCTCAGCGGTGCCGGAGCCCTTCCTCATGATCTGCAGCATGGCCACGAGGTCCGACAAACCCTTCTGGCTTTCAAAGCCAACAGCCGCCGCGGCAGGCCCCAGCGAGGGCAGGTAACGGGCCATGCTCTTTAGCTCGAATTGTCCCGCCTTGCCGCCCGCAACCATGATGTCGAAGGCCGCCTGCATTTCGGAGCCCGCTATCTTGAACTGCGAACCGACCGTCTCCGCCGTCAGCGCGATGTCATTCACCTCAGCGCCGGCCGCCTGGGCCGTTCGAGCGATGGCAGGCATCATCTCTTTCATCTCGGACAGACTGCGCCCCTGGGCGGCCAGCGTATCGAATCCATCGGCCACCTGATCAAAGGGCAAAGCCAGGCCGACGGCCATCCGCTGCGCCTCCGCAGTGAGCTGGGTCATCTCTTCCCGGCTTGCCCCGGCCGTCACACCGATCCGCGTCATGCGCCGCTCAACAGCGGCGAAGTCGGCATAGGCCTTTCCGGCGGCCGCCGCGATCGCCACAGGGGCCAGGTAGGGCGCCACGCGGCCCGCGATGCCCAGAGCACCGGCAGCCAGCGCGGACCCCGTGCCCCCGCGTGCTCCTGCCGCCATGACCGCACTCGATTTGTTGAACTGCTTGGCGTTGGAGTTCAGGCGATCCATCTTCCGGGCGATGGATGAGAAGACGTTTCCCGTGGCATCCTTCGCGGTGATGCGCGCCTCGGCTGTCATGGTCTTGGTGGCCATTACGATTTCCTCTTTTTCATCCGCTGCGCTGCCCGTTCGAGCCAGTAGGTCATCTCAACAGCGCTCATCTCGAGCGCCTCGGCCGGGCTTACGAGCTTGAGTTCGATGACGAGGAGGTCTGCGAGGCTGGCGAGAGGTTCGCCTGCCTCGCCTGAGCGAAAAAACCGAGGATGACTTCCTTGATTTTCATGGCGTCCTGCAAGCCGACCAGCCGGAGCAGAAGCGGATCCTTGTAGGTGCAGCACCGCTCGACGTAGGCGCTGAAGGCGGAATCGTTCTCGATCGGCAAGACTGCGCCGTCGGCCGAGCGACCAAGCGTGATCGGTTCGCCAATTTCAAAATACTCGATCAGGTTCGGCGGGCGAAACGCGAGCTCGCCCACGACGCCTCCGTGATCTGTGAAGGGCTCGGACAGGGGGACGGTGACGGTTTTGTTCATGGGATTGCCTTTCGCGGCGAGGGGATGATTTTGACGGTGACGGTGAGACTGACGGAACGAGGGCGGGGCCGGATAGGCCGCAGCAGGTGGTCCGGAACGGTCCGAGCGGACATTCGCGTCAGGCGGGCGTCGGCCTCGGCGAACATGCGATCGACCCTGGCGCGCTCGAATTTCAAGAACGCCAAGTGCTCTTCGGTTTGCTTGGTCATCGATCGCCCCCTCTCTTGAGAGGCCCAACTTCGGAATCCGAGGGCGGAGGGGTGATGCCGGCAGAGGCGTCAACCGCCGTTGTCGGTGTCGTCAACCTCGTCAACCCTAATTTTGGACCCGACAAACTGGCGATATCCCGGGCCCTTTTAAGGCCGTAAGGGGCGGCGGCCCGGGAAGGACCCGCCGTTATTCTCATGCCGACTCGGGCTGCCAGTCCGATGAGGTCGTCAAACGCCGCCTCAACCAGCTCCTGAGCCTCCGGCAGATCTAGCCAGCTTAATTCCTCGACCAGATCCCCCATCAGCCCAATGATGGCCGACGATGCCGATCGGTCAGCCTCCAGGGTTGCCCGCAGGCCGGCCACCTCCCGCTTCAGCGCAACCAAGCGCCGCGCTGCCAGCTGTCGGCGGTTGCCCCTCTCGCGGGCCTTCACCATCAGGTCGGGGGCGGCGGCAGCGGTAGCCGCCCCTATATCTTTAGATATAGGGACACACTCACCACATGAAGACCCTTTATTTGTCAACGACTTACAGGAGACCTCCGCGACTTCCGCGCACATACTCACCCTCAATGATTTCAAAGACTTACAAGTGACCTCCGCGACCCCCGCGCTCATGGTTTGGGCTCCTTTTTGGTGCCGGTCATAGGATCAGTTTCTCCTGGAAGAGGCGAGTGATCGGACGGTACTATCACCCGTCGACGGTTGTTCGACGGACCGATATGCGCCTCGCGAAGCTCGCCCCTGCCTGTCATCACGCCGATTGCTCGTTCAACAGCGAGGCGCGACATCCCTCTCACCTCTGCAAAAGGCATCAGAACTTTCGGGGCATAATCGCTGGAGTTTCTGGCCGGGCTTAGGAGCTTGCCGCGCTTGATCGCCTCTCGGATGGCGCGCATCACCTTCACCTCGTTGGTGATAGGATCCCATCCTGGGCCGCCTCCCGGATCCGGCTGATCGACAAGAAAATGGCCCTCAAAATAGCGCAGCGTCAGAAGGCTGTTAGAAGGCGCAAAGTTGCCTTTGAGGCGCTCGAGGATTCTCATGTCGCGGGCGTCAGGGCCGCTCGCCTCTTCCTCCGTTGGGCGCCGCATATAGATCACGCTGCGGACGGAATTTCGCCAAGCGGTGTTGCCGGAGATGCCCGTGCCCTCCTTCATGCCCGAAACGCTCGGATGGGCGAGTAGGACGGCAGCCCCGCCGGTCGTCCGCGCACACGCTTCGATGAGGCGGACGTAGCGGGTAACCTGCTGGCGATCGATTTCGAGGCCGCCGAAGGTGTCAGCGACCGTGTCGATGATGACGAGCTGGATGCCGTTCTCTCGGCAGTAGTCGGAGAGATTGGAATAAGTTGGAGTCGCAACCAGGCGCTTGCTGCGCTCATCGGGTACGGCGAGAAGCGCGTCGTCGCCATTGAGGACACGCCAGACGAGGCGGTCCTCAAGATCGCCCATATCTATCCCCAAGCCCCTATTAATGTCGGCCTGGCGGCGGTGCAGTTCGTCCCCGTCATCTTCGGCCGAAAAATACAGGACCTTCCTTTGGGCCAGCTCCATCCCGAGAAAAGGAATCCCCATCGCCGCGCACGTCGCCAGCTGCATTCCGAGGAGACTTTTTCCCGTGCCGCCGTCCCCGCTAAGGAGGGTCACAACCTTGTCCGGTATCCAATCCGGGACGCACCAAAGCCGCGGGGGTATAGGAACGTCCTGAAGCGATGACGGAAAGATTACCGGCCACCCCGGACGAGGCCGTCCCGACCCGAGATCGATCGGCCTTGCCTGCGCGACGGCATCCGCGATCATCCGCATTACGTGGTCAACGGGAGGTTTTTCGTCGGACATCACGCGGCCTCCGTGATGAGCCGATAAACCGGGTCAGCCGCCCCCTGGGTGCTCGTTTCCCACCCACAGAAATGACCGTCATCGTTGAAGATTCCGACGAGGTTGAGGCTTGTGCGCAGCGCGGGTTTCAGGCAAGATTCGCGTTGAGGCCCTACAAATGCTTCTCCAAAGATCCAGCCGCCGTTCCGGGTACCAGCCGGTCCGGCGGTTTCTTTTTGTGGGTCATTCGGCGCTGCTGCCGGTGGGACATTACTGTCAAAAACCCGTGGAAGATGGAGGGCATACCCGCCTGTCCCACCTTCCATAACCCTTTGATCGTTATCGACACTTTTCGCCCGGCCAGGGGCACCACATTGATGTCATTCATTTTCTTCCGATTGGTCAATTGACCGAATGGGCCGAGACCGGCCCGGCGCGCAGCGCTCACACGCCGCCGAGAGCGTCGTCATTTTCCGCGGTCGGCCGAAGAATGAGCGCAGATGACGGGGTGGCGCGCCAGCCTCGCGGACCGGCTTGCTGCCATTCCCTCCGCTGTCTCATCCGGCGCGCGTGCGCTGCAGCATTGCCGCCATGGCACGCCCTGTCAGATCTGGAACGTACGGCACAGCCGGCCCAATTTTTGGGATTCTGAGCTAACGCGCTCTGCGCGGCCGGAGAACTAAGGTGCGCGTATCACTGCGCCCGGCGGGCGCCATTCTTTGGCTTGAGGATCGCACGACATGTCCAGCACCACCGCCGCGTCGAAGACGACGATGCAGAAGATCCTTGATGGTGTCGAGAAGGTCGGGAACATGGTTCCCCACCCGGTGATCATCTTCCTCATTCTGATCGGGATCGTCATCGTCCTGTCTGCGGTGCTCAGCCTCTTCGGCGCCGCGGTCTCCTTCGAGCGGATCAATGCGGACACCCATCAGGTCGAGATGGCCACGACCGAGATTCGCAGCCTCCTCAACAAGGACGGCATCCGGTTCCTGTATTCCTCGCTCATTCCGAACTTCATGAGCTTCACCGCCGTGGGCCTGATGATCGCCGCCATGATCGGCGCCGGCGTCGCCGAGGAATCGGGACTGGTGACCGCACTGATCCGGAAGCTGGTGATCGTCTCGCCCCGCTGGGCGCTGACCTATATTCTGTCGTTTGTCGGCATCATCGCCAGCATCGCGGCGGATGCGGGCTATCTGGTTCTCATCCCGCTGGCGGGCGTCGCCTACATGGCGGTCGGACGTCACCCTCTGGCCGGTCTCGCGCTGGGATTTGCTGCTGTCGCGGGCGCCTTTACGGTCAACATGCTGATCAAGCCGTTGGACGCGGTGCTGGTCGAATTCACCAATGACGCAGCCCACCTCGTCGATCCGAACCGGTCGATCGGGCTGGCCTCGAACGTCTGGTTCTCGATCGCCTCGGTGATTTTCCTCACCTTCGTCATCGCGTTCATCACCGATCGCCTGATTGAACCCCGCCTCGGTCCCTACAACCCGGATGAAGCCACCGCCGGCGCCTTGCCCAAGCAGGGCGCGGTCCTGTCGGACCAGGAATCACGGGGGCTGCGGTTTGCCCTCTTCGGCCTGCTGGGCCTTGCGGCGGTCTTCCTGTTGCTGACCGTGCCGTCGGGCGCTCCCTTGCGAAACCCCACAACCGGGGAGTTGATCGGCAACTCGCCGTTCATGAACGGTCTCATCGCGCTGATCATGCTGATGTTCCTGGTCACAGGCTGGGCCTACGGCATCGGCGCCGGCACCTTGCGGACCGTCACGGAGGTGATCACGGCGATCGAGAAATCGATCAAGAACCTGGGCGGAACGATCTTCCTGTTCTTCGTCCTCAGCCAGTTCGTGGCCTATTTCACGTACACGAACATCGGCACCGTGATGGCGCTCAGCCTGTCGGGCATCCTGCAATCCGCCAATATCGGTTCGCTGCCGCTGCTGATCGGCTTCATCGTGGTTGTCGCCATCATCGACCTGTTGCTGACCGGTGCGATCGCCAAATGGGCGATTTTCGCGCCCGTGTTCGTCCCGCTGCTGATGAAGCTCGGCGTCGAGCCCGAGGCCGTGCTTGCAGCCTACCGCGTCGGCGATTCCCCGATGAATGCAATCACGCCGCTGAACGCCTATTTCGCCCTCGTCGTCGGCTTCGCGCAAAAATACGACCGTTCCGCCGGCGTCGGCACGATCGTGTCCCTCATGCTGCCCTACGTGATGTGGATGTTTGTACTTTGGACGGCCCTGTTCGCCGTCTGGAAGATGCTCGGCCTCCCGTGGGGACTTTGAGATCAACAGCGACACCTCACTGTAGCCATTTTCTCAGAACGGAACGAAGATCATGAGCAGCCCCTCGATCCCCTTGGACGTCGCCGCAGCAGAAGCCCATCTGATGAACTTCCTGTCGGTCGAAGGCGTCACCGGCCAGGAGGCCAACATTGCAGCGGCTGTCAGCGACGCGTTGAAAGCCATCGGCGTTCCCGCTTCGGCCATCACGTTCGACGACGCCAATAAGCGGATTCCCCTGCCCACGCAGACGGGCAATCTGATCGTCGATCTGCCAGGCACGCGCCCGGGGCCGCGCCTTCTGTTCTCCACGCACCTCGACACGGTTCCACTTTGCGCCGGCGCCAAGCCGCGTCGCGAGGGGGATCGCATCGTCTCCGACGGCACCACGGCGCTCGGCGGGGATGCGCGGACCGGCGTTGCACTCCTGGTGACGGTTGCCGAGACGCTGATCAAGAACAAGCTCTCCCACCCGCCGATCACGCTGCTGTTCACGGTGCGCGAGGAAAGCGGTCTGCATGGCGCACGGGAGTTGAAGCCTGCCGTCCTCAACGGACCCGCCATGTGCATCAATGTCGACGGCCAACTCGCCTCCGAGTTGATCGTCGGAGCCGTCGGGCAGGAGAACTGGGAAGTCGAGATCATCGGCCGCGCCTCTCATGCGGGCGTCGCGCCCGACAAGGGCATTTCGGCGACCCTGGTGGGCGCGATGGGTTTGACTGAGGCGCATCGGGCCGGCTGGTTTGGCAAAGTGGTCAAGCCTGACGGCCGCGGCACGAGCAATGTCGGCATCTTCGGTGGAAAAGACGGCAAGCCGGCCGGCGACGCGACCAACGTCGTCACCGATTATGCCTTCATCAAGGGCGAGGCCCGCAGCCCCGAGGCCGCCTTCGCAACCGAGATTGCCAACGGCTACAAGGAAGCGTTCGCAAAGGCCCAAGCCGCGGTGACAGACCACGAAGGCGATGTGGCGGAGGTGAAATTCAGCCACGTCACGTCGTATCCGCCGTTCAAGCTTGACGAGGATACGCCCGTCGTGAAGCGCGCGACGAAGGCCCTGACCATCCTGGGCATTGAGCCGACCTATCTGTTCTCGAACGGCGGGCTGGATGCGAACTGGCTCGACAAGCACGGCATCCCGACGATCACGATCGGTGCCGGCCAGGCTGAGATTCATACCCTCAAGGAATATGTGAACCTCTCCGAATACGAGAAGGGCTGTCGCCTTGGCGTGCTGATGGCGATCCTCGAGGACTAGGATCGAGGAGCGCCGGGAAAGGGCTGTTGTCTCGTGTCAAGCCAACTGACATCGCGACGGACTCCGAAGGATCCCTTCTTCGGAGTCCACGTGCGTTTGACCGGATGTCCCCATCGGGCGCGCAACACCTGAACGCCAGCCGGGCCCGCGCCCGGCGCCAACGTGGATCGTCGACGGCTTGAAATATCGATGGTCTGAGCAGGCCGAATGAGGAGTTGAGCATTGAGCCCCATAGCTTACACAGCCGCCATCATCGCCGTCGCCGTCGTCCTGTTCGTCTGGAACAAGATTCCGGTCGTTCTCGTGGCCATGCTCACCGCGCTGTCGCTCTGGGCGACTGGCGTGCTGACGCTGCCGCAGGCTCTCGGTGGCCTCGGCGATCCGGCGGTGATCTTCATCGCCTCGCTGTTCATCGTCAGCTCAGGCCTTGAGGTCACCGGCGTCACCGCCTGGGCCGGCCAACTTCTCATTCGCGGCGCCGGCGAGGAAAGCCGCACGCGGCTGCTGCTGCTCACGATGAGCCTGGTGGCGCTGCTCACCGCGCTGATCAGCGTCAACGGCGCTGTCGCAGCGCTCCTGCCGGTCGTGGTCGTGATCGCGGTTCGCCTGAAACGGAACTCATCGCAGCTGCTGATGCCGCTCGTCTTCGCGGCGCATGCCGGCTCGATGCTCGCGCTTACCGGTACGCCGGTGAACGTGCTCGTATCGGAGGCGAGCAGCGATGCCGGCGTAGGCGGCTTCGGATTCTTCGAATTCGCCCTCGTGGGCGTGCCCCTGCTGGCAGGCAGCATGGCGATCATCGTCCTGTTCGGACAACGCCTCCTGCCTCAGCGCAACGGCGAGACGATGCCGGCAGATTTCAGCCGTCACGCAAAGACCCTCGTAGAGCAATACGGCCTTGCGGCAGGTCTCTACCAGATGCGTGTTCGAGAGACCTCGCCCTATGTCGGCGCGGCTGCGGCCGCCGTCGACCTCTCGGCCTATCGTGGCCTGCAACTCGTGGCCCTGCAGGAGGGTGAATCCGCGAGTCCCTTGCGCCGCGCTTTGATTGCAGAGGGCGACCACCTGTTGGTGCGCGGCGATCCCGAAGCTGCAGCCGCATTCGGCGCCGACAAGCATCTGGCCTTCCAGGATGAAACGGCGTCGGGCGAAGAGACCCTGTTCAATCGCCGCTCCGGCCTTGCCGAAGTCGTCATTCCGCCGCGCTCAGGTCTGATCGGCCACAGCGTCTTTCCCGGAATGGTCACCGACAGCGGTAATCTGATCATCCTGGCCGTGCAGCGCGCCGGCGTCGAAGTCTCCGCGACCGCTGCGGGAGCCGGAGGAGGTGTCGTCCTGCAACCCGGCGACACCATGCTGCTCCAAGGGACCTGGAAGGCCCTCGACGTTCAGCTGAGCGACCCGGACGTGCTGGTCGTCAGCTCGCCCGAACTCGTGCGCCGCCAGGCTGTTCCGATGGGGCCGGGCGCCCGCCAGGCGATTGCCATCCTGGCCGGCATGGTCCTGCTGCTCGCGACCGGCATCGTGCCTCCCGCGGTGGCAGGTCTGCTGGCCGCTGGCGCCATCATCCTGTCGGGGATCATGACCGTCGAGCAATCCTACCGCGCCATCAGCTGGACGACGGTCATCCTTGTCGGTGCGATGATGCCCCTCTCCACGGCGATGGTGGAAACAGGCGCCGCGCAGATGCTGGCCAATCGTCTCGTCTACATGGTCGGCGATGCGGGACCGCTTGCCCTGCTGGCCGGTCTGTTCATTCTGACTGCCGTCATGGGGCAACTGATCAGCAACACGGCAACCGCCCTGATCGTGATCCCCATCGGTGTGGCGGCCGCGGCCAGCATGGGCATCTCTCCCCGTCCGGTCCTCATGAGCACGGCAGTCGCGGCAGCAGGCGCATTCCTGACCCCGATCGCGACCCCGACGAACCTCATGGTGATGGGCCCTGGCGGCTACGCGTTCGGCGATTACTGGAAACTGGGCTTGCCGTTGCTGATCTGGTTCTTCGTCGTCGCCGTGTTCATCGTGCCGCTGATCTGGCGCTTCTGAAACCGGTCCGGCCATCAGTTCGTCGCCGACAGCACAGCGGCGACGACACGGCGTGATGACACACAGGTTTTTGCGCGCACCCGGTCTGTTTCTGCAGCAATGTTGAAGGCCGGAGCGCGGCGCCGCGGAACTGTCCGCCAACCCCGGAATCCCGTCCGAATTTAGATGGGATTCAACACCCGCCTGTGTATTGTGACCCTCTCTTTCCGCCCGCACCCACCAGGATATACGTCGATGTCTTATCGCCTGCTTCCGTTGACACTCGTTTCCATTCTGGGCGTCGTCGCCCTCACGTCTGGATCGGCTCTTGCCGACAAGGCGGGCGCCGCCGCCTGCGCGGCCAAGCTGCCGAAGGATGCCCGCGCGATCTACGACGCGTCGGCACCGGGCGCCGCGTCGGCGAGCGATCTGAAGCAACTTCTGACCCAGCAGACCCGGTCACTCGCCATGGCTGGAACAATCAGTCGGGGAAGTGCCCGGGCGTCTGCAGAGGCCGCCGGCCCCTGCGTTGCCATGCTGAAATCATAAGCCGCACGCCCATTCGCACGACGACTTGACTGACGATTGTACAAAGGCCCCGCTCGGAGCATCCGACCGGGGCCGAATTCTTTTGAAGCGTGCCACGAGCGCCCTAGATCTGAACTGTTCGGACGCTCGTGGCATGTGGCTTCCTCTCACATCCACAGGTCCCGCCCCGCCAAGGGCCGTCAATGACACCTGAGAGCAACCGGTCGATGGCCGGTTGCGGATTGCATTGAAGGACCGCCTCATGACCCCCCTGCCCGACCCTATCCGTCCTGGTCAGGAAAGCGTGTGGGATTATCCGCGGCCGGCGGTGGCGGAAGATTGCGATCGCCACATCACCATCATCCATCGGGGCGTCGCCCTGGTCGACACGCGGCGCAGCATCAGGACGCTCGAGACCAGCCATCCACCGAGCTATTACTGCCCGCCCGGCGACATCTTGCTCTCCGCGCTCCAGCCTTCTGCGCGCCGCTCATTCTGCGAGTGGAAGGGTGAGGCCGTGTATTTCGATGTGGTGATCGCCGGCGAGCGGATGCAGGATGTGGCATGGAGCTATCCCGATCCCAGCAGGGACTTCGCGCGTCTGCGCGATCACATCGCCTTCTACGCATGGCCGTTCGAAGGCTGTTTCGTCGACGGTGAGCGTGTCTCGCCGCAGGAGGGCGGCTTCTACGGCGGCTGGATCACGTCCCAGGTGGCAGGGCCCTTCAAAGGCGGCCCCGGGAGCCGGTTCTGGTAGGCCCCACACGCCATAGGCAGGCGGCGCGACAACCCGTCAGACGGCGCATCTAACGACAGTTCGAAACCTGTGACGGACATGCGCCACAAAGCCCGCCCGATCAGTCTTCGACCGGGACGCCGGCGAGGTCGCTGAAGGCCGCCACGACGTTTTCATAGACGGGACGCTTGAAGGGGATGATCAATTCCGGAAGCTTCTCCATGGACTCCCAGCGCCATTCGTCGAATTCCGGCTTGTGCCGTCCCCCGCCAGGCTGCTGCACGTTGATCTCGGCTTCACTGCCTTCGAACCGGAACGCGAACCAGCGCTGGGTCTGCCCGCGATAGCGCCCCCGCCAGGCGCGGCCTGAAACAACCGACGGGAGATCGTAGGAGTACCATTCGGGAGCCTCCATAAGGGGGGTCACCGAGCGAACGCTGGTTTCCTCGTACAGCTCCCGCAGGGCAGCCTGATAGGGCGCCTCTCCCGGATCGATCCCGCCTTGTGGCATCTGCCAGGCGTAGCTGCCCGTCGTGTCGTGAATATTCGGTTCGGAGCGACGACGGCCGATGAAGACCCTTCCGGCCTTGTTGAGAAGCATGACCCCGACACAGGACCGATATGGAAGATCAGTCCTGAGCTGTGATCCCTTGGCGCCTCTCATACGACCACGTCCTCCCTGTCGGCGGCGGCAGAAAGGCTATCGACCCGGGCTGGATCAGCGCACTCATACCGGCGTTCGAGACACGCAGAGTGACGCCTCGCGGCCGGTTTCACAAGCCTTTCCGTTACGTGCGGTGGCGTCACGAAACAAAAAGGCCCGGCGGTCGAAGGACCGCCAGGCCATGTTTGTACCCGTCCTCCGAAGAGGCCCAGTGACGACGCCTCAGTTCGGGGTCGTCGTTGTGTTGGTGGCACCCTTGCGAACGCCGTGGAGGAAGTCGTACGCGGCCAGAAGCTGCTTGTCCTTGCTCGCATCCGGCGGGACGTAAGCCGACGAACCGCCGCGCTCTTCCTTCTCGCCGCCATTCTGCAGGTGGCCCCGCAGACCGGCTTCGCCCTTGGTCTCGTCCTTGCCCTTCAACTCGTCCGGAACGTCCTGAACGACCTCGGTATCGGGATCGATTCCCTTGGCCTGGATCGAGCGTCCTGACGGGGTGTAGTAGCGCGCCGTCGTCAGACGAACCGCTCCGTTGCCGCCAAGCGGGATAATGGTCTGCACGGAGCCCTTGCCGAACGAACGCGTCCCGAGAACGGTCGCGCGCTTGTGATCCTGCAAGGCGCCAGCCACGATCTCGGAGGCCGAGGCCGAGCCGCCATTGACCAGAACAACGAGCGGCTTGCCCTTGGTCAGATCGCCGGCCTTCGCGTTAAAGCGCTGGGTATCCTCGGCGTTCCGGCTCCGGGTCGAGACGATCTCGCCGCGGTCAAGGAAGGCGTCCGACACCATGATGGCCTGATCGAGCAAGCCACCCGGATTGTTGCGCAGGTCGATGACGAAGCCCGACAGCTTGTCCGGACCGATCTCCGCCGTCACCTTTTCGATGCCGCTGCGAAGGCCCTCGTAGGTCTGCTCGTTGAACTGAGTGATTCGCAGCACGCCGATATCGCCTTCAGCGCGGGCGCGGACCGGCCGCACCTTGATCATCTCGCGGGTGAGCTTGAGCTCCAGCGGATCCTTGGATTCTTTGCGCTGGATCTTGAGGATCACCGACGAATTGATCGGACCGCGCATCTTGTCGACGGCTTGGTTCAGGTTGAGCCCCTGAACCGCCTCGCCGTTGATCTGCGTGATGACATCGTTGGCAAGCACACCGGCCCGCGAGGCGGGGGTGTCGTCGATGGGGGTGACAACCTTCACGAGGCCGTCTTCCATCGTCACCTCGATCCCGAGACCGCCGAATTCACCGCGCGTCTGGACCTGCATGTCACGGAAGCTCTTGGCGTCCATGTAGCTCGAATGCGGGTCGAGCGAGGTCAGCATGCCGTTGATGGCCGATTCGACCAGTTTCGACTCCTCGGGCTTCTCCACGTAGTCAGTGCGGATCTTCTCGAACACGTCGCCAAACAGGCTGAGCTGTCGATACGTGTCCGCCGAGGCCGCAACGGCGCTCGTCGAGGACAACAATGTGGTCTGCGACACCATCGTCGCACCACCGGCTCCCACAAGGGCGCCGAGAACTAAAAGGGACAGTTTGCGCATTACCCGCGAACCTTTTCGCTTTGCGATTTCGCCCACCATGGACCCGGATCGATCGAACCGCCGTCTTTCCTGAACTCTACATAGAGAACCGGGGCGTTTTTTTCTATGGCACTCCCCGCAAGCGCAACGAGAGATGTGTCTCCCATTGTGGCCACGGGCTCTCCGGCGAGCACGAACTGCCCGACGTCAACATTGATTTGGTCCATACCTGCTAACAAAAGATAGTAGCCCCCGCCTGCATTGATGATCAAGAGTCGTCCATAGGACCGGAACGGCCCTGCAAACGCGACCCAGCCATCTGCCGGGGAGACAATGGCGGCTTTGGGGCGGGTATTGATCGAAATGCCGCGCGTCGTTCCGCCGTAGCCGTCCGATGCCCCAAAGTCACGCACCGTGTCGCCGCTGACAGGCCTCGGAAGGAGGCCGCGTGCCTCTGGAAATGGCACTTTCGGCGCCAAACGGGCCGGATCGCGGAAGGCCGCCTGCGCAAACTGCTCCCGTGCTTGCTTTTCCTGCGTTTCGGCAGCCTTTCGCGCCTCCTCGGCAGCGCGCTGCGCGCCAGCCGTTTCCTTTTCCATCCGATCGATCAACTCTTTGAGAGTTCCCGTCTGACGAGCGAGTTCAGCAGTCTTTTCCCGCTCCGAACCGAGATTTCTCTCCACTTCGGCGATTCGGCCCTGGCGCGCCTCGATCAGGGCGGCGAGCCGATCCTGCTCGGAGGTGAGAGCAGACAACTCGCTGCCGAGCGACACGCGATCGGCAGCGATGGCGTTTTTCAGGCGAACCAGTTCTGCGAGATCGGACGCAAGGACCTCGGCCTCCAGCCGCAATTCCGGCAGCACCGCGCCCAGCAGAATCGAGGCCCTGACGGCCTCGAGCATATCCTCGGGCCGCACCAGGACTGCCGGCGGCGGACGGCGTCCCATGCGCTGGAGCGCCGCGAAGACCTCGACGATCACGCCCCTGCGGCTGTCGAGCGACCGGCGAATGGCGGATTCGCTCGCCACGAGCGTCTGCAGGCGCTGCTCCAACGCCCGGGTTCGATCCTCGGTGTCCCGCAGGCGCGTCGCGGTTTCGATCAGCGCCGCGTTGAGCTTGGCGCGATCCGTGCGGATGTCGGCAATTTCAGCCTCGAGTTGCTTGTTGGCCTTGGCGCTGGCCGCCATGGCCTCTTCCAGCGCCCGCAGGTCCTTTTCGCGCTGCGCTTTTTGCTCCGCCGTCTCAGTGGCGACGGGAGGCGTACCTTTTGGCGCGGCGGACGGGGCGGCTTGCGCGGGTGGCGGCTTTGGCTGGGCCCAAGCAGAACCAACCCCGGCCAGGACAACCGCCGCGGCAAGCCAGATGGTCCTCTGCGAAGGAAGGCGCCGGGTCCGTTTCATGCGTCAGGAATCATCATGTCCGGCGCGATGATAAGGGTGCCCGGCGATGATTGTCAGTGCCCGATAGACCTGTTCGACCACGAGCGCCCTGACAATCTGGTGCGGCATGGTGAGGGAGCCGAACGACACGACAAGCTTCGCCCTCCCAAGGACCTCCGGATCGAGGCCGTCGGGCCCTCCGATGACGAAGGCGAGGCCGTGCACGCCCTCGTCGCGCCACTGCCTGATTCGCCCTGCAAAGACGTCACTCGAGGGGCTTTTGCCGCGTTCGTCAAAGACGACAAGCCCTGCGCTCCCGGCGCGTTCGAGGATGGCGGCCGCTTCCTCGCTCCGCCGGTCGTCGTCCCGGCGCGCGCGGCTCTCCGCAAGCTCGAGGAGATCGATCCCGGCCATGCCCAGGCCGCGGCCGAGATTTTCGATTCGCTGCCGATACCGTTCAACGAGTTCCCGTTCGGGGCCACTCTTCAGGCGGCCCACGGCCAGCAAGCTCAGCCGCAATCCCGTCAGCCTTCGTTAGCTGGCAGTATCATGCGGGCGGTCGGCGCCCCACATTTTCTCGAGGTTGTAAAACCCACGAACCTCGGGACGGAAGATGTGAACGAGCACGTCGCCGGCATCGATCAGGACCCAGTCGCAGGCAGGCATGCCTTCGACGCGCGCATTCCCGAAGCCCCTGTCCTTGAGCTCCTTGATCACACGGTCGGCGATCGCGCCCACGTGACGGTGGGAACGGCCTGAGGTCACGAACATGGTGTCGGCGATCGAGGTTTTGCCCGCAAGGTCAATCTCGACCGTGTCCTCGGCCTTCATGTCCTCGAGGCAAGCCTGGGCCACTGCCCGGATATCCTCTTCAGGCGGAGCATCCGCTCCGGAGAGAGGGGGAGGCGAATTCAGATTCGCCTCAAGCGGAGAAAGACGGTTCAGGTTCAGACCCTTTCAACCAGCGCGCGAGTCGCGCTATAGCTACAACATAATGCCAAATGGCACGATTTTTCAACGGTCGGCATGCGGCGAAGTTCGTCGCAGGCGCCGTAAGGCGGTCGACGATGCGGTCGAGCGCGGACCATGGAGGAAGGTCCAAGCCGGCGGCCGCAGCATCGGGAGCGCGGCGGCTTCGCTTTCCTCGATCCTTGCCCCGGTCAGGGCGGCGGCGGCCCGCGAATGGGTCGCCTTGAGTGTCCAGCCGGGCCGGTCGATCACCGCGATCGGCATCATGGCGGCAATCTCCCGCCAGCCCCGCCACCGATGGAAGCTTGCCAGGTTGTCGGCGCCCATGATCCAGACGAAATCGACGCCCGGACAGCGGCGCTTCAGAAAGGCCAGCGTATCGACCGTATAGCGCGCGCCAATATCGGCCTCGAACGCCGTCACATCGATCCGAGGGTGTATGCTCCTCGTCCGCGCTTCGGCGACCCTTTCCTCGAGAGATGCAAGCTCGCCGGTCTCCTTCAGGGGATTCCCCGGGGTGACGATCCACCAGATGCGATCCAGATCGAGGCGCTTCAACGCCAGCAGGCTCACGAGCCGATGGCCGTCATGCGCCGGATTGAAGGATCCCCCATAGAGGCCAATTCGCATGCCGCGCGCAGCGCGGGGCAACCGTGCAAGGCCGGACGGCTGGATTCGGAAGCGGCTTGATGGTGGGTTCACGGGCGCGTCTGACCCGAGCCATGAATGCGGTATTTGAACGAGGTCAATTGCTCGACACCGACCGGCCCCCGGGCATGCATGCGGCCGGTCGCGATGCCGATCTCGGCCCCGAACCCGAATTCCCCCCCGTCGGCGAATTGGGTCGAGGCATTGTGGAGGACGATCGCCGAATCCACCTCGGCGAGAAAGCGCTCTGCCGCCGCCTCATCGGTCGCGACGATGCAATCGGTGTGGTGCGACCCATAGGTCTCGATATGCGCGATGGCCTCATCCAGACCGTCCACCACCCGCACGGCAATGATGGCGTCAAGATACTCGGTTCGCCAATCCTCGTCGCTCGCGGGCGTGACGCGCGAATCCACCGCCTGGACCATGTTGTCGCCGCGCACGGCGCAACCTGCCGCGAGCAAAGACTCCACAAGCGGAACGAGATGGGTGTGCGCAACGGCGCGGTCGATGAGCAGCGTTTCGGCGGAGCCGCACACGCCTGTGCGCCTCATCTTGGCATTGAGCACGATGTTGCGGGCCATGGCGAGATCAGCGCTCCCATGCACGAAGACGTGGCACAGACCCTCAAGATGGGCAAAGACTGGAACGCGCGCCTCGCTCTGGACCCGGGCGACCAAGCTCTTGCCGCCGCGCGGCACGATCACGTCGATGGCGTTGTCCAGACCGGACAGCATCGCGCCAACCGCAGCACGGTCCCGGGTCGGCACAAGGCAAATGGCGTCTTGCGGAAGTCCTGCCCACCCCAGACCCTCGCGCATTGCGTCGGCGATGACGCTGGACGTTCGGAAACTGTCCGAGCCAGCCCGCAGAATGGCGGCATTCCCGGCCTTCACGCACAGCGCACCCGCATCCGCCGTCACATTGGGCCTGCTCTCGAAGATGACGCCGATCACACCGAGGGGCGTCGCGACCCGCTCGATCAGAAGTCCGTTCGGGCGCTCGAAGCGCGCCAGGAGCCGGCCAACGGGATCCGGCAGTTCGGCAATCGCCTCGACGGCCGCGGCGATCGATTCCACGCGCTCGGGCGTCAGCGTGAGGCGGTCGATGAACGACTCGATCTGCTGGCGGCCGCGTGCCTCCGCTACATCGTCGCTGTTGGCCGACAGGATATCCGCGGCATGTGCGCGAATGGACTGCGCCATCGCATGAAGCGCGGCGTTCTTGACGGCCGGATCGGCGAGAGCGATCTGGCGGGCGGCAGCGCGCGCATTCGCGCCGATGCGCCGCATGAGGGTCGCAACATCGTCGGCCTCGATGCGAGCGGCAGCGTTCATCATGAGGCGTCCTTCAATTCCACAGGCCCGGTATCGGCGCTCAGCGCGAGGTCGTCCCGATGCACCATCTCGGCACGCCCCGGATAGCCGAGGATTGCCTCGATCTCGCGGCTCGGCCGGCCGATGATGCGGGCTGCGTCGTCAATGTCGTACGCAACCAGTCCCCGCCCCAGAATGCGGCGCTCGTCACGGATCGTCACGGCGTCGCCCCGCGCGAAGGCTCCCTCGATCCGCCTCACGCCGACCGGTAGCAGGCTTGCGCCGCTCTGCAGCGCGCGTGCAGCACCATCATCCACAAAGAGCGTTCCACGGGGTTCGAGGGCCCCGGCGATCCAGGTCTTCCTGGCAGTGGCCGGGTTCGAGGGGGTGAGGAACCACGTGCAGAAGCCGCCATCGGCGATCCGGCGCAGGGGGTTTTTCACCCGCCCATCCGCAATCACCATATGGGTGCCGCCAGCCGTCGCGATCTTGGCGGCTTCGACCTTGGTGCGCATGCCGCCGCGCGACAGTTCGGACGCCGGGCCGCCGGCCATCGCCTCGATCGCCGGTGTGATGCGCTCGACCACGGGAATGTGCCGCGCGCTCGGGTCCGTGGCCGGGGGCGCCGAGTAGAGTCCGTCGATATCAGAAAACAGAACCAGCAAATCAGCGCCGATCATCGTCGCGACGCGGGCCGCCAGCCGGTCGTTGTCGCCATAGCGGATCTCGCTCGTGGCGACTGTGTCGTTCTCGTTGATGACCGGCACCGCCCGCATCTCGAGCAGCTTCAGGGTCGTGGCCCGCGCATTGAGATAGCGACGTCGCTCCTCGGTATCGGCCAGCGTGACGAGAATCTGACCAGCGGTGATGCTGTGATGGGCGAGCACTTCGGACCAGATCCGCGCCAGGGCGATCTGCCCCACCGCCGCCGCAGCCTGGCTTTCCTCCAGCTTCAGCGCACCGGATGGCAGCCCGAGGACCGATCGACCCAGTGCGATGGCCCCCGACGAGACCACAAGCACGTCGGCACCGCGCGCGTGGAGGTCGGCGACATCTTCCGCCAGCGCCGCAAGCCAGGCGTGGTTCAGGCGCCCGCGCGCCCGGTCCACGAGCAGTGCCGATCCCACTTTCAGCACGACGCGTTTGAAAGTGTTCAAGCGAGGGGTCGTCACGGCTGTCACGGATGCCATTCCTCGTGGGCGGAGACCTGCTTTTCCTCCGCCTTGGCGGAGTCGATGACGGTGAGCAGCGCCTGCAATACCTCCTGCACGCCCTGACCGGACGCCGCGGAGATGACCGCGGGCGTCTTCTTCGACGCCCGCTTGAGGCGGGCGATCTGGTCCTTGAGGGTCTGTTCGTCGAGCGCGTCCGCCTTTGAGAGCGCGACGATCTCGGGCTTGTCCGACAGGCCGTGGCCATAGGCCTCGATCTCATGACGCACCGTCTTGTAGGCCTTGCCCGCATGCTCGCTCGTGCCGTCGACCAGATGCAGGAGCACGCGGCAGCGTTCCACGTGGCTGAGGAAGCGGTCGCCCAGGCCGATGCCCTCCGACGCTCCCTCGATGAGCCCGGGAATATCCGCCAGCACGAATTCGCGTGAATAGGCCCGCACCACGCCGAGCCCCGGATAGAGCGTCGTGAAGGGATAATCCGCGATCTTGGGCTTGGCGGAGGTCACGGTCGCCAGGAATGTCGACTTGCCGGCATTTGGCAGGCCCACCAACCCCGCATCGGCGATCAGCTTCAGGCGCAGGATCAACCATCGCTCCTGACCTTCGAGACCCGGATTTGCGCGGCGGGGCGCACGGTTTGTCGAGGTCGTGAAATAAGTGTTGCCGAAGCCCCCATTGCCGCCCTTGGCGAGCAGCAGGCGCTGGCCGACCGTGGTCATGTCGGCGATGACGGCCTCGCCGTCCTCGTCGAGAATCTCCGTGCCGGCCGGGACTTTGAGAACCACGTCGGTGCCCTTGGCGCCATGGCGGTTCTTGCCCATGCCATGCTCGCCCTTCTTGGCCTTGAAGTGCTGCTGGTAGCGATAGTCGATGAGGGTGTTCAGGCCGTCGACACATTCCGCCCAGACATCGCCGCCGCGACCGCCGTCGCCGCCATCCGGCCCGCCGAACTCGATGAACTTTTCGCGGCGGAACGAGATGCAGCCGGCGCCGCCGTCACCTGACCGAATGTAGATCTTGGCTTGATCGAGAAATTTCATAATCCGCAACCTTTACGGGACAAGGCCAGCGGGGGCAACGCGGGCGACGCGAAAGCGCCCCCGCCGAAGCGGGAGCGCGAAAAGAGACGTTAGGGCCAGCCTGCGTCAGCAGGCGAGCGGCAGCACCGGGTCGACCTCGACCGGATCGGGCACGAGGCCGCAATGGCCCCAGGTCTTGAGGCTTTCCCAAGCCCGCCGGTCGAGCCGGAAATGCTCAGCCGGATAAAGACCGCCCCGCGCCGGCAATTCCACCAGCCCGGAGCCCTGATAGGCAAAGCCGCACTTTTCCAGCACCCGCCGCGAGGCCGGGTTGATCACCCGCACCGAAGCGGTGAGCTCGCTCCCGTCGCCATAGGCGAAGAATGCGTCGATGAGCGCCCGGGCGGCTTCCGTTGCGTAGCCATGACCCCAGGACGGCGTTCCGAGCCAGAATCCCAGCTGGGGAGTGCCGCTCTCCCCACCGCCACTGATGCCAACGGCCCCGATCACGGTGTTCGGCCGCCCTTTGGGCGTGATGGCGAGTTGCAGCCCGCGACCGTCCGCGTTGGATTTGCGGGACTGGAACACGAAACGCTCGCCATCCTCGGGACCATAGGGATGCGGAATATGGGCCGTCATGTCCGCGACCGCTTTCTCACCGGCAAGCCGGACGATGGCCTGTACGTCCGCCAGTCGGGCCCAGCGCAGCCAAAGCCGGCGGGTTTCCAAACGGAACACGTCGTCACGGGTGAGGTCGGGAAACATGGTCTTGCTCCGATCCGAAGGGCTTTTCTCGAAGCCCGGAAATGACGAAGGGAGGTGGACATCCCACCTCCCCTGTCGAACTCGGATCTGAAGCGTGGCCTTATGGGGCCGTGAAGAAGCTTGATCCGCCGGGTCGGTGTGATGCCGGCGGGAGCTCCTTCGTTTTGCTCTCGCCGTCTATTCTGCTGCCTCTTGGGCTGGTACGACCGATACGAAGGCTCGGCCTTGACGCGTCAGGAATCGGACTCGGCCTTCGGCCGTGGCAAAGAGCGTATGATCTTTGCCCATGCCGACATTCGCGCCCGCGTGCCATTTGGTGCCGCGCTGACGAATGATAATGTTGCCCGACACGACCGCTTGATCGCCGAACTTCTTGACGCCCAGACGACGGCCAGCGGAGTCGCGGCCGTTGCGGGACGAGCCGCCTGCTTTTTTGTGTGCCATGGGTCTACTCCCGTGTTGCTTTCAGGTGCCGTCGCTTATTCGGCGGTGGCCGGCGCGGCGTCGTCAGCCGCAGCCTGGGTGGTCTTCTTCTTGGCCGCAGCCTTCTTGGGCTTCTCGCCGAGACCGAGGATATCGGTGATCCGAACCACGGTGTAATCCTGGCGATGCCCGCGCTTGCGGCGCGAATTCTGACGGCGACGCTTCTTGAAGGCAATGACCTTCGCGCCGCGGGTGTGTTCCACCACTTCGCCCGTCACGGTCGCACCCTCGACGAGGGGCAGGCCGACCTGGGTGCCGCTGTCATTCGTGACCATCAGAACCTGGTCGAACGTGACGGCGGTGCCCGGCTCGCCTTCGAGCGTGGCGATGGTGATGACGTCGTTGGCGGCAACGCGATACTGCTTGCCGCCGGTCTTGATCACTGCGAACATCTGATCCTCGTGTTCTACCGGCTCTCCGCGGCACGCCGCAGGGCCAGCTTTTTGGCAGTTTCCGGCTTCGGGACGCGACACCCCGGAGGATGGCGCACGAAAAACGCGCAGGCAACACGGCCCGCGCGGTCAGTGACGTCTCTCTAGGAGACCGGGCCCGCTGATGTCAATAAAAAACACGCCCGTGGGCGCTTGAAGACCGCCAAGGCCCATGATATCCACGCCGCCTCAACCCGCCAACCTTGGGCGTCTACGGAGAGGTGGCAGAGTGGTTGAATGCACCGCACTCGAAATGCGGCATACGGGCAACCGTATCGGGAGTTCGAATCTCCCCCTCTCCGCCACTCTTCTTCGTTAAGCCCATCAAATACAACAATATTTCCGTGGCTATGGATGTCCGCCCCCTAATTTGCCCCACATTTCGTAAGGGAGTGTGTTCGCCGTCCTTAGATGTCTATGGACGAATGAACCAACGCGGCGAAGGCTGAGCCTCGCCCTTGAGCACTTCCCGAGTGGCAATCAAGATCCAAGGCAGCAGCAGGGCGCAGGCGTAATTTCGAGGAATCTAAAACTCGTCATCCTGAATCCCCAAACATAGTGTTCTCCACATTTTTAAACCGTGACGAGGTTCGAGGGCGAAGACTTCGCAACCGGTAACGTGTCAATATAAGAGTGCGCGAACCAAGGAGCGTGCTACTATTTTCCACGAGCAGATAATTTCCCCGCCTATCGTTAAGGTTGTAGACCTGTTTTGTGGCGCCGGCGGTCTCGCCTTCGGACTTAAAAGCGCAGGCTTTGAGATCGCGGCTGGCGTCGATCTTGACCCAGCCTGCCGCTACCCCTTCGAGACAAACTGTGGTGGCAAGTTTGTTGAGAAGAGCGTCGCCGATATTACTATTTCAGAACTCAACGAGTGGTTCGAGGGTGCTGACGTCCGTGTTCTGGCCGGCTGCGCGCCCTGTCAGCCATTTTCGACTTACGCCCAAAGTCGCAAAACTCCTGATGCCCGGTGGGAGCTTCTTCGCGCATTTCTAAGACTGGCAGTCGATCTTCGACCAGAAATTGTCACCATGGAGAATGTGCGCGGGCTCGCCGCGAAGCCAATTTGGCAGGAATTCGTTAAGGGGTTGGAGAAAGCCGGCTATCACATCGCGTGGGACGAGGTTTTATGCAGCGATTTTGGCGTTCCGCAAACTCGCAAGCGACTAGTTTTGCTGGCCTCACGCCTTGGCCCTATAGCCACTCCGGCCCCTAGAGCTGGTATGATTCCGCGAACGGTCAGGGAAGCCATCGCAGACTTACCCCCCTTGAAAGCAGGTGAAGCTCATTCGAGGGATCCTCTTCACATCGCCTGCCGTCTCAGCTCAGTGAACCTAGAGCGTATAAAAGCCTCCAAGCCGGGAGGCACTTGGCGCGACTGGCCACTGAGGCTTCGATCCGCCTGCCACACCAAAGCGTCAGGCGAAACTTATCCCTCGGTCTACGGACGCATGGCATGGGACGAACCTGCACCGACGATAACTACACAATGCTTCGGCTACGGGAATGGCCGTTTTGGTCACCCTGAACAGAACCGGGCAATCACGTTGCGCGAGGCGGCCATGATTCAGTCTTTCCCCGAGTCTTATTCGTTCATTCCAGACAAGACTCAAGTCACGTTTTCAAAGATCGGCACACTTATCGGAAACGCTGTTCCCCCGAAGCTTGGTGAGGCGATTGGGCACTGCGTTTTGAGGCATCTCAACACAGCCGCTAGTGTTTCCAGAACTTAGCAAAAAACCTAAGGTCACCCTTGGAGTAAATGCGTGGCAAAAATTATAAACTTTAAAGGTTTTGATACTTTAGAAAAGGAAGCCGGAGAGCAAGAAATACTTGACAGGTCGAAACGAATAGATTCTTACCTGAGCGAGTACACAATTGAGTACTTAGCCGACAAGATGAAGGACGAGCACTTTGTCGTTCCTAACTATCAAAGGGAGTTCACTTGGGAGCCGCATCGCAAGTCGCGGTTCATTGAATCTCTCTTAATGGGTCTCCCTATTCCTTACCTGTTTTTTTGGGAAATGCCTGATGGCAAGTTGGAAGTGGTCGATGGTTCTCAGCGCCTGCGAACGATCCATGAGTGGATCCACGGCGGCCTTCAACTAGACGAGCTAGAGGAACTACCGGCTTTATCAAACTCGAGGTTTTCTGACCTGCTTGAATCGCGGCAGCGGAAGGTAAAAAATCGCTCGATACGTGGAATTGTGTTGAATGAGAATGCTGACGACCAAGCCCGGTTCGATATGTTCGAGCGCATTAATACAGGTAGCAAAGCCGCAAATAAGGCGGAAGTCCGGCGTGGGGCACTCGGAGGGCCGTTCATAAATCTTGTGATTGAGCTATCGAAGAACGCCCGGTTTGCGAAACTAGCGCCTGTTCCTAAAAAGGCGCTCGATGAACGGGTGCGAGAGGAACTTGTTACACGCTTCTTTGCTTATGGCGATGGTCTTGCGGGCTACAAAGACAAGCCGGCAGTCTTCCTGTTTGCCTACACTCGTGAAGCCAACGAACGATTTGAGAAAGATCCGAATCTTATCCAAGAATACCGGAAAAGATTCGATGATATGGTGAACTTCGTTGACAAGAATAGCCCTAACGGATTTCGCAAATCTAAGACCAGTAACACTACGCCTAGAGTTCGCTTTGAAGCGTTAGCAATCGGGTCATATCTCGCTTTCAAAGAAAATCCGGCGCTTTTGGTGCGTGGCCCAGCCATCCCTATGAGTGAATGGTTGGACTCGGACGAATTTTCAAACGTCACGACATCCGATGGAGCAAACGTCGTCTCTAAACTGCGCGGACGCATCAACTTTGTGCGTGAAAGGCTCGTTGCGTGATGCCGGGACCGCTAGAGACCGCCTTCGACGAACGATTGGCTGAAGTAGAAGCCTACCTTAGCTTTTTGGACGAGTTAGAGCTTGCTGCACAGACAGGAGCACCAAAGTTCCGAGACGGGAACAATCCATTATCACCTCAGCAAACTCAAATTCTGAGAGCGGGGATTTTTATTCAACTATATAACCTTGTTGAAGCGACGATGACACGATGTCTGGATGCTCTCGCGTCTGCATCGTCGAGCGGAGCTTGGAAAGCTGCCGACCTCAATCCCCACTTCCGTAGAGAGTGGATCAAAGTCGTTGCCGCCGTGAACAAAGAAATGAATGCCGACAATCGCTTAAAGTATGCTGTCGTTCTTTCAGAGCTACTGGTTCAAGCAAAGCCCCTTGAGGATTTCAAGTTAGACAAAGGCGGTGGCGGCAACTGGAACGATACCAACATCGAGAATATGCTGGAACGGGTGGGCCTTAGGCTGCGATTGACTCCTACTGTGAGGGCTGCAGCAAAGCGTAAGTTCCGGGATGACCTCGGACCACTCGCACTTGTTGTAAAGCTGCGAAATGATCTTGCTCACGGCAACATCTCATTCGCCGAGTGTGGCGAGAACGAAACCGTAGTTGGCCTGCGCGAAATCAGTGCCAATACGGCGATGTATCTGAGGAGCGTCGTTAGAGCTGTCGAGCGGTTTATTGACCGGCATGAGTTCCTCGAAGCGACGAACCGACCTGCTTAATCATGAGTAGCGTAGATCCGAAACGCTCTTCAATAATGGCGAGTGTAAAGGGAAAAAATACCAAACCTGAAATAATCGTGCGTCAAACGGCTCACGCTATGGGTTACCGCTATCGGCTTCACCGGCGTGATCTGCCCGGCACTCCCGATTTGGTATTTGTTCGTCTGAAGAAAGTTATCTTTGTTCATGGGTGCTTCTGGCATCGCCACGAAAATTGCCGAAAAGCCACAACCCCACTAACCCGCGCTGATTTCTGGCAAGACAAGTTCAACGCCAACGTGAAACGCGACCTGCGGAATATCACTCTGTTGCAGGGGCAAGGTTGGTCAGTGCTCATCGTATGGGAATGCGAAACGAGGGATATAACTGTGCTCCGAGAGAAACTGCGTTCTTTCTTGAAAGCTGTGCCTCGGTCCGACTTACAGTACGTGACATCAGGGTATACCCCGTGGTGACGTAACAAGGCAGGCTAGATATCATGTAACATCTGGGTTGACACAGCCTATTTGTGACAGTGTACGGTCAAGCGTAAACCCTGAAGTGACACCATGGCCCGCATCGGTTACGCCCGCGTGAGTACAATTGACCAAGATCTCGACACCCAGCTTGCAAAGCTCAAAGCCGAGGGATGTGAGGTGATACGGTCCGAGAAAGTTTCAGGGGCGAGCCGCGCGGGCCGTAACGAACTGGCAACGATCATCGACTTTCTGCGACCCGGCGATGAGTTGATGGTCACGCGGCTTGACCGCCTCGGTAGAGACACCCGCGATGTCCTCAACCTAATTCACGAATGCGAGCAAAAAGGCGCAACGGTCACCGTGCTCGACCCGCACATTTCCACCCGAGGGGAGATGGGACACATCGTATTGACCGTACTCGGCATGGTTGCCGAGCTCGAAAGACGCTTCATAAAAGAGCGCCAAAGAGATGGTATTGAACAGGCCAAGAGCGCAGGCGCTTATCGCGGCGGCAAGCGCCGCCTCGATCGTGAACGCATACTTGAAATGGGGGGCACAGGTCAGCGGCCTGCCGCTATCGCCCGGGCACTTGGATGCTCACGAATGCAAATCTACCGGATACTGAGAGAAGAAAGTCACCCCCGCGGCAGCCCTCCTGTCAAAACTGGTACTTTTCCCCTATGAAGCAGGCCGGGAGTGTTCTCGAAAGCCGTAACTAGCGGTGTTGGCTTCTTCGGGCCGTCGCTATGGGGCACGTTAGGAAAAAAGGACACAGATGAGCGTGTGTACATTCTGGCCATGCGACGGGCTTGCATCCGACAATCTCTCCAAGCTCGGTTCGCTCGGCGATTATTTCGGAGGCTTGTGGGGGACGCTAATTTCCGTTCTAGCCCTTGTTGTCGTGTTCTTTACATGGCGGCTAACGCGACAAGCAAACAATAGAAATGCTTTGATTTCCATACTTACTGAAATGCTTAAGACACATGATAGTATTTCTTCTATTGAAAAAGGAATTTCCTCGCGATTTCTGAGAGAATTTTCAGCGGTCTATAAATTATCACGAAGAATTGTCCCAGACGATCAATTCTGGTCCGTTGAGGATAGAGTTGACATCGCATATACGTTTGTATTTTACGGCTTGAGTACCCATGTACGCCATTCTCTGTCGAGACACGGGGACGAGCGCCTGAAGCTACTGCAGGACGCTACAGCACAGTTGAGACATCGAGCGGGGAGTAAGTACAAAAACTACTTTTCAGGATACCAAGAACATCTATCGCATTATTTGCGCAATCTTTTTGGTATGTACGTTTTGATCAATGAATCGAATTTGAAATTGAAGGAAAAATTGAACCTCAGCAAGGTGGTGAGAACCAAGCTATCAAATTATGATCAAGCTGTCCTTGCGTTGAATGTGATGTCCCATCTGGGCCGCGAATGGGACAGGCAAGGCTTGATTATCAATTATAAACCTATTGCTAATGTACCAGAGAGATTTTTTGGCTATGATAACGCGCTTTCTCTAAAGAAGTACTTCCCATATGTAGAATTTGAATGGGAACGCTCGCGTGGAAACCGACCATACTATTATACGATCTCCGTTATGAAGTTCTCACTTACTATTTGCAAACGTTGAAAGCGTAGCTGCAACAGAGTCAGGTAGCGGCCACGAAGCATAGCTATCTCAACGCGCCGGGCGAATTACTGTTGGCTTGTCAAAGCGCGCCCGAAATTCCTCGATCGCCTCCTCAAAGCGATCGAATCCTTCATCCCGCATTCGAGCTGCGAAGCTAGTGCTACGTTCCGTGCCGACCACTGCGGACCAGAAGTAGTGGATCATTCCGGCCGCGTCGCGCCGACCCATCCGCGTGATTGTCAGTCGAATTCCCCGTTTGAGCGACTCCGATGCATTGGTCGAGGACAACACAGGGTCAAAAACACGTTCGTGTAGGAAACCCATAATCTCAGCTTCTCTTACGCGCGTCTGCATTTGAACACAGCCATGTTAGAATCCTACAAGGCTAACGCTCTAGCTCAACGTCAGCCTTAATGATGAAGCATACAGAGGTCGTCGTCAGGCGTGAAGTCATCAATGGTCCTCACCGCCCGCGATTCGCACGATCATAGTGTCGCTTAGGCGGCAAAGCGTCGGGTCATCACTATTCGCCAATGCGGTGCAGAATCGCGCGGTGCTTGAGTTTCGAGGGGCGATTCGGGCGCTGGTCGGCTTTGCGCTGGTTGACCCGGGCGGCCCGAAAGCCGCCCGGGGGCCTTATTTCGCCGCTTTAGCGGCCTCGGTAGGGGGCAGTAGGGCTAAGTGCTCGCGCTTACGCACAAAAGGTTGGTCGTCGGGCCACTCGCGCCACTTGACCAAGAACAGGTCGTTCGGCTTGGCGGCGGTCACCACGGCCTCGAACCAGCCTTCCATCTGGCGGCCCTCGGTTGCAAGAACCACGCTGCCGACCCTAATGTCAGACCATGACGAAGGGAATGGCGCTGGCTGCTTCGCGTGGTCGGGTGCCGTGGTAACTGAAGCCTCATTTCCGGCCTTGTCATCGGTTGCCGCCACGATGTTGGCAGGGTTCGGTGGAGGCATGTCGCCCTCCATTGCCTCAATCTGGCCGTAGATCGTCCTATTGACGAAGGGAACGAACGCCTTGCCACTTGCGAATACGGCCCTGAGGCAGCTTACGTGCGAGCGACTGCTGCTCGTCCGTGCTCAGGCGCAGGACTTTCATGCCCATCAGCCTCGCCGCCTTTTCTGCCAAGGAGGCGTCCGAAGCGTTGAAGGAAGAAGCGTGCGGCTTACCCGCATCGTCGAGGCCGAACAAGATCAGGGCTGTGTTGGTCTTCCCCTCCTGATCGACGTGCTTCGCAACATCGCCATTGAAATGGCCTCTGTCAGTTGCCATCGCGCCCTCCCAAAATGACGAAGGGGGCCAGAGGCCCCTTTTTCGTCAGTTCAGATGTATCAAGCCGCAAATATGCCGACTCGAAACTTCGTTGAAGTCCCCGGTCCCGGGGCAACGAATGCACTGTCATGATCGACCTCATTGGGTTTCATCAATGCAGGGCGCAATCGCCCTGTCGGCCCGAGTATATAGGATTAAAAGCCGATTGTAAATATGTATCTTTTTAAACTAGGCCACAGGGTGAAAGGCTTTTCCCGAACGCGACAAAATTCCCCTTGCCGTAACGCCGCATCACTAGAAACGGGAGATTGGGCAGGTTAAAGGTGCTGCAAAGCTCTAACACGGTTGAACTCATGAAACCCGACAAGCTTACGATTCACGATCTCTTCCAAAAAGAGCGTCGCTACGTCGTACCGCTCTATCAACGAGCGTACGTTTGGAATGAGCACGATCAGTGGGAGCCGCTTTGGGATGATATCGAACGGCAAGCCGAGGGGTGTCTAAACCCCGACGGGGTCACGCCCAAACAATCTCACTTTCTTGGCGCAATTGTTTTGAATGTATCGCGAATCGTTGGCGCTGGGGTCGCAAGGTCAGAGGTAATTGACGGCCAACAGCGGTTAACGACACTACAGATCATCATTGCGACCATTCGCGACTTCGCTATCCAAGCGAACTCCGCACATGCGGCGCGACTGCGGCGTCTTACGACGAACGAGGATGAAAAGCCCGGGTCAGACGGTTCTTTCAAGGTGTGGCCGACAAACGCCGACCGCGAGATATTCCGTCTTGTGCTTTCAGCCGGCTCCCCTGCCGAACTGGCGAAACTACTCGCTAAGGACGAGGCGGACGCACCCCGTATGGCAGCGGCATATAACTACTTCTACAAATGCGTTGCGAGGTTCGTTGGTTCTAACGACGAAGATTCAGAGTTACGAGAACGCCGCATTTTCGCATTGTTTCAAGCCTTGCGAACTGCACTTCAGCTTGTGGTGATCGAGCTTGAAGATGGCGACGATCCGCAGGTTATCTTTGAAACTCTGAATGCACGGGGGCAGCCTTTGCTACCCTCCGACTTGATACGCAACTATGTGTTCATGAGAGCCGCGACTGACGTCACTTGCGACGCGGATGATCTTTACAACCGCTTCTGGCGGCCATTCGACGACGATCGAGTTGAGACCTCGGTCAACGGAGAAGACCGCTTTTGGCATATTGAGGAACGCCAAGGACGCCTCACGAGGCCGCGCATCGACCTCTTCCTTTTCCATTATCTCGTCATACAAACTGAGCGGGATCTAAACATCGGTCAGTTGTTCCGGGAGTTCAGGGACTGGCGCGACGTGAATCCCGGCAGCGTCGAAGCTCTCTTGGACGACCTAAAAAGGTACAGCTCTCTTTTCGCAAAACTGATTCAACCCCTCGGAACTGACCGCGTCAGTGTTTTAGCCCGGCGGCTCAGGTCGCTCGACACCAGCACAGTATATCCTGTACTCCTCTATGTCGTGTCCCTACCCGAAGAACGGCTCTCAACCTCATCGAAGGTTCAGATTCTCGAAGATATCGAGTCTTGGCTAGTACGGCGGTTCATATGCCAATTGACGAACAAGAACTACAATCGGTTCTTTGTTGCTCTCCTTGCCAAGGTCAAGCGGGCAGCGGTGAGTGAGGATCTCGCTGATGTGGTCCGAGCGGAGCTCAGCAGATCTTCGGATGTCACCACAATTTGGCCGCCCGATGACGAGTTCCTAACCGGCTGGCTCACGAGGCCTATGTACGCAAAGACACGGCCTGACCGTAGTGCAATGGTTCTCCGAGCGGTCGAGGCCCACATACGAACGCGCCGGAATGAGGCTATAACTCTTCCACCCCATCTCACGGTCGAACACCTTCTACCTCAGAACGGCAGTGTCACAGATTACCCCATAGACGAACCGATGCCTCTGTTGGCTGGCGAAACTCATGATCGGTGCCGAGAGCGGGTCATACATACCGTGGGCAATCTCACACTACTCACGAATGAGCTAAACTCATCGGTGAGCAATGGTCCCTTTCCAAGCAAGGTGGCGAAGATCGTAGCTGACAGCGATCTTCGATTGAATGCATGGTTGCGCTCAGACGCTCCGGCTAGCTGGTCGGAAAGGTCGATTATGGAGCGGGGCCAGTTGCTGTTCGACACGGCGGTTGAAATCTGGCCGCGGCCTGCACTTGAGCCGGAGAACATAAACGACGATGAGTCTGGCGCGACCGAGAAAGGCGTATGGCAGTTTTCAGACCCGGGACTGCTTAAGGCGAAGCGAGCAGGCATTGTGTCAGCCCTTATCCTTCGTGAAGGCGTGACTGTTCAGGCTCGGAATCTCGCGAAGTACGCGAGCAGCAATGGCACTCTCCGCGCAATCGTCGCCATCTCTAAGCGATATATGGATCGCGCTGCGTTCCCATACTGGTATGCCTACCACCCGGAATCCGACGAATTTCTCGCCGGTGGCGAGAAGGGTTATCTGCTTCTTGGTTGTATGGATCGTGACTACGCATTTGCCATACCCCGCTCAATTCTAGCACTGCACTTGGCATCGCTGAACACGACAACTAGAAAGACGACTAAGAAACTACACTATCATATTCATCTCGTTGACAGATTCGGTAAGCTCATGTTGGCGCTGCCTAAACAAGACGATGTTTTGGATATCGATCCCTATAGGATGGGACTGACGAAAGACGCCTCTCTGTAGCTACATCGAGCGTTTTGCCTCCGATGCAGTCCCGAAAGTGAACTTACCGTGCCACATTCCTGATCGGTATCCGATCGCAATTGTCGAATGCCGGGCAGTAGCGACTTCGACAGCTAACAGAGTCATTGATCCGGTTTCCATTGCATATATCGAATCCGTCGATTGCACAGAACGCCCAGATCGAATGCTGGACCCAGCGGGCAAATATCGGTGGGTACTCTGGGTGGTAGTCGCGGGCGTCGATCCGCTGAGCCAAGCCCTCGATCAATCTGGCGCACCCCTGTGGCGAGTAGCAGGAAGGCCCGATCGCATGGACGGCGTTGAAACGGTGCAGAATGCCGGTGCGATGGAGGAAGCCGTGCACGAGACTATCCACGGCGACCTGTGCAGATCCGGTCAAAACCCATCGCTCGCGATTGCGATCTCCGCACAAGAGAAGGTCAGCTAGGACCATCGACCACAACTTGCTCCCGACCCCGTAGATGTTGGTAAGCGGCATGAGCAGCGAGTACCGCATGACCGCTAGACGATCTGGTCTTCCCGCTCCGGGATCGGCCTCATCTAGTCTGCGATCTAACCAGCGAACCACGTCGCCCTCGCAAACGTCGCGGATAAACAGGAAGAGGCTGTACGCGGCCTGATTGAGACGCCCATTCCGAAGCGAGTGTCGAGGTAGTGGACATTCAGGAAGAAGGTGCTGCTCAGCGCAGCATCCAGCCGCCTTCTGATATTTGCAGTCCGAGAAGTTCCAGTAGCTTGTGAGTCGATGACAGTCGGGCTTATCAGCAAGTGCAGCCTCGATCTCAACCCACTTCGCGGTGCCGTGTTTTGCACTGTATCCGAATGCCACGGCATCGCTAACTCCTTGCAAGGCGAAGAGGCCCACAAGCCAATCGAAGATCGGTCCCGAGTCGTGATGGGCGACCGCGTCTTGGATACCCTCTCGTTCGAGGCTGCTGGCGATGTCGGCGAGAAAGGTTGGTGGAGCGAGGTCAAGGGCGGGTTGAACAACCCGCTGAAAATAGTTCCAGTTCTCCGCGTCATTCACATGCACCGCACATTCCAACGTTCATGAACGTGCCGCGGCATAGCCTACCGTGAATAGCAGTTGTCAAGCAGAGTTCAAATACGGACCTCAATGTGAGTGTGTGAAGCGCAACACCCGGAGTGTCTATTCCGCGCTCAAGATCCGCCAATTCGCTCGCGTAAATACCAATTGTAACCGCAGCAAGCCGGTCGCATCGGATGCGCCAATGAAGCCGGCCCTGCCTAATCCCTATCAGATGCGGATGCCGGAAACGGGGTCAGTATATGGACTTGCTGTACCCAAATACACCAACGAACACATAGCCCCACACCCCAACCGACATACACGCCATCATACAAATAAGGTATGCCAATATGACCAACACCAACATGCTCATCAACGGCTTTGGAAAAATGATAACCGAACGTCTGAACGATGGTTGGGATGGACACCTGTTGACCTTCATGTTCAAGCCGATTGGAGGATCTTATCGCAGTATAAATCGGCGGATGGAATGGGAGCTCGAGCGGGTATACGCAAAATCTCTCACTCGAATTATAAAGGACTCTCGACTTTACAGCCAGATCGACAAGCTTCCGCTTTGGATCGCCTGCCCGGATTACCCCGTCCCCAAGGGCGAAGCCGACAGGCAGGCGTTGCGCGATGTGACTATCAACGACGGACGGCATATGCACTGTGTGGCGGCAATCCCCCCTTGCTCTCGGCTGAAAGAGGATCTCGCTACACATTTGGATCACAATCAAAGCCACTATGTGACGTCTGATTGTTCACTCTGGCGAATACACGCAGTGCAGATCACCCATGATGCCGACTATGTGAACGGCTACGTGTTCAAGGCCCTAAAGCGCGGAAGAATTGTGGGAGAAGATATCCTTATCCTGCCCCGCTCAAAATCGGAGATGTGACGCGACATAAGTCAACGCTGCAACTAAGCGAGAGTGCGCAATACCACACGCTAACCGACAAGCTGCGAACCCCGCCTGCCGATTAGCGCGTGAAGCATAGAGTAAAAAATGGCTTTCAGATCAAATGCTCGCCACCCGATCTCGGAGGTAAGAGACCAGAGCCCGTTTTAACGTCTCTAATTGAGCCAGAACGGCACGCTCCTTTGGCCGAAAGCGAGGGGGTGAATGGCCTTCATTTGAGTGGTCCTCTTGCTCGGGATCATCCGCGAGGTCGGCGTAGAATGTGGTGTCTGAGGCCATCGAATCCCGTTGCTTTCTGCCTCGCTTTGGGGCCTCGCGCGATAGGGCCTCTATGCCCCCGTGCTTTTTGATAAGGTCAGGGATTTCGTCAGGCTTGACCCCCCTGTTAAAGAACTGCTGCAGACCCCGGGCATAGGTATAAGCGCGGTGGTATTGATCATCCGCCTGCCCGTTAGACAGCAAAAACCGCATCGTCCAGATCAGTGCGTCTTCGACACTCTTCTGGCTGCCCCGTGGGCGCTTGCGGCGTCCCTTCCAAAGGTCTTCCTTTGTGAACTTGCGCCATGCCGCTCCGTTGCGATATAGCTCGAACGCGATGCCATAGGCGCTTCCCAACCATTGGCGTAGCTTGCTCTGAAATCGCGAATCGATGTTTAGAAACTCCTGCTTGCATGTGAGGGCAGCCGCGATCAACTCGTTCGCCGCTTGTCGCTCACTCTGTTTATTGGAAGCTCGGAATGAACGGACGCGCGTTTTAGTTCGTTTGTTCGCCATGATGTGTTTTCCCGTTAGGCGAGCGCCGTCGGCGAATCCTTATGAAACCAAAGAATTCGCGACGCGGGCTCGTTGCTGATGGATCTGTCGCTATAAATTCAGCGATGCGGTTTGGAGGTTAGCAGCGGGCGCTGAGCATCTGTTCGCAGAGCGCCCGCTGTCTTTGATTAGGAGGCCTTGCGACAATAACCGTTGGGATCGAGGCTTTGGAGAAGCCTCCGAATATCGGACTTGCGCCACCCCGCAATGCGCGGGCCAAGCGCCACCGGCGGCGGGGCTCTTCCTTGCTCGATCCAGTTGTACCAAGTAGACCTCGATATTGGCAGGATGCCAGTCGGCCCGATTATCGCCTTAAGGCGCCAGTAGCCATCATCTGCTAGATCGGAAGCCGGCGGCGATGTTGCGTCCCATAAGGTTCGCGGCGGTTTGTGCGGCATGTTGTTGTTGTCTCTCTGTGTCCGTTATTGGACGACATGAGACGTACCGGGCCTGCTTGACGGTCGATATCGTGCAAACCGCAAATGCATAGTGCATTTCGCTTTTGCATTTCAGGATGGCAAGAATTTATCGTTTTCGGTTCGATCCGATTGCCAGTTGCATCTGCTCTTGAATGACCGGCGGTTGGATAGGACTTGCACCTAGATCAGCGAGGAGCTTCTGCACGAGATCCGCGTCTGCCTTTGATAATTCTCGATCTCCAAGGGCAGAAAGAATGACGTCATAGCCAAAGTTAGATCGGGCAATCCATTCGGGGAGTAGATGACCTTCATTTTCCCAATTCGCATCACCCGCGAGGATCTGGTCCAATAGCGATCGGTTAGGCTTCACCTGTATTGACGACGCAGCATACAGAAGGCACATCTGGCCCTCATAGAAGTTACGATAGATTTTCAAACTCCTCGATCGGAGATACTGTTCGGATTTCGGCTTCCGCACTATGTCTTTCTGTGCAACGGCTTCTGCCTTCGAGAGAACATCAATGATCGTGAAAGCGGCATTGTAGCTTGGCTCGCGATAAACGTCGCCGTTGGTAAGTTCTACAATGCAGTAATGTGTAATCTCCATCATCGTCACGACGGATCGGACGCCGCTCCGACGCTTCTTTAGGGACCGTTTCATCGAACTGCGCGATGGTGAAGTAATGAGCCTGCCGATACCGCCAATCGGGTAGTAGATATCTTGAAAGAAGTCTGAACCGATACGGATCAATCGAACATAAATATCAACGAGAACTGGATAGGCGAGTAGCCTCTCGGGCACGTTAGATTCCTCCGTCCTGATAATCTCAAGAGTTCGCAGTGCCATTGTGCTCTTCACGATGTCTTGCCGCTCAGAAGTTGCCACAACCCACGCGCAAAATCCGGCGAAAAGTACGTCTTTATGGCCATGATAGGACGGTTCTTTCGACATGAGGATGTCTACCACATGCCGTGCATCGAATTTGTTCCACGCATACTCGACAAAACCTTTAGCTGCCGGGTCTAGCTTGGTCGGGTTTTGCTCGTTGAGTACCCGGACAACCTTCTCCCAACTTGAAGTGATGTCGAATTTCGGAGTCTTATCTGTCTGACGCATACTGGTGTCCGTGATGGGAGTAGTTTACTGCTCATTTTGGGATGTTTGAGCCTGTTGTTCCATAGCTTTTGTGCAGAACAATGCCCAAGCCTCCATCATCTCCCGACGCTTTTCCATCAGGTCACCTCGGCGGTAGGCGGCCTCAACTTTGTTCTCAATGGTGTGCGCGAGTGCCATTTCTGCCACCTCCCGTGGGAAGCTGGTAGCCTCCGACGCCCAATCTCTGAAGGATGATCGAAAGCCATGGGCTGTTACATTAAGCTTCATGCGCCGCAGCATCATAAGGAAGACCATGTTTGACAGCGGCCTTTCCACAGTTCTTCCGGGAAAGATATAATCGGCGCCCGACCCCAGAAGCCTTGCTTGTCTCAAGATCTCTAGGCAGCGTGCGCTCAACGGAACGCGGTGAATGCGTCCCGCCTTCATCCGCTCAGCAGGCACCGTCCACAATGCGTGATCAAGGTCTAGCTCAACCCACCGAGCAAGTAGGACCTCGCTTGTGCGCGATGCGGTCAGGATCAGGAACTCTAGTGCCAGCCGCGTAATCTCACCGGCATCAGAGGAACGTAGGGTTTGAACGAAGGCCGCGACCTCGCCGAAGGCCATCGCGTCATGATGGCTACCGCGACCGTTCTGCCTCGGCAGACCCTTTTGGACACCTTCTACAGGGTTGTCTCCGTCGCGAAAGCCCGAAGCCTTCGCCCAGTCCATCACAGCGCGGATCCGTTGGCGCACCCGTCGAGCGGTCTCAGGCTTCGTCATCCAGATCGGGGCTAGAACCCTCAGGACGTCGGGTGTCTGAACCTGATCAACTCGAGTCTCGCCAAAATGGGGAATCACATAATCATTGAGCGTGTTGATCCACTGATCGCCATGTTTCTTATTCTTCCAGCTTGACCTGTGGTTGGAATGGACCTGCTCGGCAGCCTTTCTAAACGTTGGGATCTCGCGTCGTTCTTTACGCCTCACGGCCAATGGGTCGCCCCCGTCACGGGCAACCTTGCGATAGCTCAGAGCCTTCTCACGGGCCTCGCTAAGAGAGACGAGGGACGCCCCACCTAATCCAATGTCACGCCGCTTGCCGTGGACAACAACCCGCAGTAGCCACCGCTTTGCTCCGGAGGGATCGACAACAAGGTATAGGCCGTTGCCGTCGGTATACCGCCCCGGCTCATGCAGAGCACGCACTCTTATAGCCGTAAGCGCCTTGTCAGGATGTTTCCCTCGGCCCTTCATTTCGCCGTCCGTATAATGAATACCCCACATTCCAACCCACATCGTAAACTGGATGTAGCTGTATCGCAACGGGCAGGTGCGGACATCAAGGCGGGCTAACCGTCTATAAATAATGCCCTTCTTGGACGGTTTCGGATCTCCTTGGATCCTCTCGAGGCGGACCCCCTCTCCGCCAAAGTCTCAATGACATCAGCATTTTTAAGAGTGCGGCAGACCGGTCATGAGGGAGCGCTGGCTCACGCGTCACCCTGATCGCCATGAGAGCGGCGAGCGACGCCGTTCGAGTCGGCGGCTCACGATCGCACCCCTATTCACGACACGCCGATGTGGCAGTGGATTGGCAACGGACGCGTCCGCCCGGATCCCTCAGCGCCCTAGGTCGATGGCTTCGAGGGTCACACGTTCCCGGAGGATCCCGGGGCCGGAATCTTCTCCCGCGCCGAACAGGTAGCTGCCTCCCGCGACGCGGAACCCACCTCGCTCCGTGTCGTAGCGGGCGAGAAGTCGTCGATCGATCCGCATCGAGACGCGGCGGCTCTCGCCGGGCTCGAGGGCGACGCGGCTGAAGGCTGCAAGGCGTGGGGCGAAACCCTCCGGCCCGGGCAAGGACACATAAACCTGAGGGGTGTCGATTCCGGGCCGACTTCCCTCGTTCGTCACCGTCAGGGACGCCAGAAGGTCCATTGCCTGTCGCTCAATCGCCAGCTCGGACAGGGCGAACCGTGTATAGGACAGTCCGTGTCCGAAGCGGAACAGAGGCATTTTGCCCTCTCGGGAAGCCCAGCGGTAGCCGACATCCGAACCCTCGATATCATACGGGATGTTGACGATTCCGCCTTTGATCTCCAGGCCGGGGCTGGCAGCCAGCATCGTCGGGTCGCTCTGGATCGGGCGCGGCAAATCTCCCTCGTCGGACGGGAAGGTGATCGGCAGGCGGCCAGACGGATTCACACGACCGAACAGCACCCCGGCAATCGCCTCACCGCCGGCAATCCCCGGGTACCAGGCTGCGAGGACGGCCGGGACCCTGGCGAGCCAAGGCATCGTGACGGGCCCGCCGGTCTCCAGCACCACGATTGTCCTGGGATTGGCGGCGGCGACGGCCTCGATGAGCGCATCCTGGTGATCGGGCAGCGCAAGGCCGGTGGCGTCGAGCACCTCCGTTCGCCATTCCTCGGCAAACACGATGACCGCCTCGGCATCCCGCGCGCCAGCGGCGGCGGCAGCCAGGTCAGTGCCGTCCAGATACGTCACGATGCCGGCGGATTCAGACTGAATCGCGGCCAGTGGCGATGACGGATGATAGGCTTTCTCAATATCGAAGCCCACACGGCTCGTGCCTGTCATCTTGAGACTTCCGGGGGGCGTCACCGACGAAGAACCGCCGCCGGAGAGAACGCCGATATCCGCATGGGCACCGATGATGAGAATGCGGCCCGCGCCGGGTTTCAAAGGGAGCATGTCGTCCGAATTCTTGAGGAGAACGATGCCATTTTCAGCAACCTTGCGCGCGACGAGCCGGTGGGCCTCAGCATCGACCTCCGCTTTTTGCGGGGCCTCCCCGGCATCGATTGCCCCGACGGCGAACATGCTGCGCAGGATCCGCCGCACCATGTCGTCGATGCGCGCTTGCGGCACACGGTCCGCGGCCACGGCCTCCTGCAGGGGGCGCCCAAAGAAGGGGGCGGCGTCGAGCATCCCGCCGGACTGAACATCGAGCCCTGCCAAAGCTGCCCTCTCGGTGGAATGGGTGCCGCCCCAATCGGACATGACCCAGCCGGCATATCCCCAATCCCGCTTGAGGACGCGATCGATAAGGAAGTCACTCTCGGAGGTGTAAACTCCATTGAGAAGGTTGTAGCCGGTCATGACGGAGCCGGGCTGGCCGGTTTCGATTGCAATCTGGAACGCGAGCAGGTCCGATTCCCGTAAGGCAGCTTCACTCATGTCGGAGCTTGCCATGACGCGCCCATTCTCCTGGGCGTTGACCGCGAAGTGCTTGACGGTGGAGACGACCCCCTCAGACTGGATGCCCGCCACCATCTGGCCCGCGATGAGACCGGTGACCAACGGGTCCTCGGACACGTATTCGAAGCTTCTTCCCCCGCGGGGCTCCCTGATGAGATTTGCGCCGCCTGCCAGCTGCACATTGAAACCGCGCGCCCGTGCCTCGCGGCCGATCACCGCGCCGGCCTGGTGGGCGAGGGTCGGATCGAAGGTTGCGCCCAGCAGGAGCGTGGACGGGAGCGCCGTCGTCCGATCGCCCGGACGGACATCGCCGCGATTGGTGACGCCGAGACCGGCGTCAGTTTCAGTCCGCGCGGGAATGCCGAGGCGCGGAATCGCCTGGTAATGGGCCGCAGCACCGGGGACCGAGATCGCCTGCGGCGCACCGGGGACCGGCAGAAGTTGCGAAATCCACGCGAACTTCTCATCGGCTGTCATCTGCCGCACGACCATCTCAGCACGAACATCCGGTGAGAGGTCGCGGTTCTGCCAAGCGTGATCGGGGCGACCTGGTTCAGCCACGAGGGGCTGGGCGAGAAGAAGGCAGATGCCCACCCCCCCAAGGACAGCTTCAGTTGTGGTCCGCCCCATGAGGTGCCTCCTCGCGTGTCCAGACAAGCACGCTTTACCCGAGCGCTCCAAGAGAAGTTCTCGCAGGGCAAATCATGGTGCGTATTGAAACCGAGAGCGCTGTTTCAGGGCTTCTTGTGAATAGAGTCGACCCAGTAGACCTCTTCCGGCTGCTCCACAGGTTCGACATCCGTGATGTTCACGACGACGGCCTCGTTGTCGGAACGCACCAGAACGCATTCCAGCGGCTCGTCGGGGCTCGCATTGATCTCCTGATGCGGCACGAAGGGAGGGACATAGATGAAGTCGCCTGGCCCAGCCTCGGCGACATATTCGAGGTGATCGCCCCAGCGCATCCGTGCCTTGCCCCGCACCACATAGATGACGCTCTCAAGCTCACCATGGTGATGGACCCCTGTTTTGGCATTGGCCTCGATGGACACCGTCCCTGCCCAGATCTTCTGAGCGCCCACGCGCGCATGATTGATGGCTGCCTGGCGGAACATTCCCGGCGTCTGGGGGGTATTGGAGTCCAGCCGATCTCCCTTGACGACCCGCACACCGTCGTTCTTCCAGCGTTCCTCGGCGGGGTCGTGGCTGTGATCATGGTCGTTTTGGCTCATGGGGCTCTCAATCCGGATGGTTCTGAGCGAAAGATGCCATCAGCGTGCCGATTGGTACATCCTTGATTAGGCTGCTCGGGGAGCCATGATAACGCCTTGATGCACCAGACCCCGCCTCAGACTTGTTGAGGCGAGTTGACGAATGTTATCAAAGAACGCCCCACCCGGTCGAAGAATGGCCGGGGGCTTAACATTTCGAACATGGGGCTCGAACCATTTCGAGCCCGGCGCTTTGTGGGAGAGGCGGACAAGATCCGATCGCTGCGTCAGCGCGGTCCGGACCAGTCGGCAGTTGATGGGTGACCAGAATGGGACAGAGACGATGCAACGGGGAACGGAGATCGCGCTATCCCGACGTGTTCTTTTGGTGGGAACGGGTGCGTCCATGGCCGTAACAGCAGCCCCGCCGGCGCGCGCACAGGCTTCTGCTCCGGTCGAGCCCGCCCGAAGCAACGTCGCCATCACAGTGAACGGCAATCGGCACGACCTCGAGCTCGATACGCGAACGACCCTGCTCGACGCGTTGCGCGAGCACCTGCATCTGACCGGCACCAAGAAAGGGTGCGACCACGGCCAGTGTGGTGCCTGCACGGTGATTGTGGAGGGTCGACGCATTAACTCGTGCCTGACACTCGCGGTCATGCATCAGGGCGATTCGGTCCTGACCATTGAGGGTCTCGGGACGCCCGGCAACCTTCACCCGTTGCAGGCCGCCTTTATCGAGCATGATGGCTATCAGTGCGGCTATTGCACCCCAGGACAGATCTGTTCGGCGGTGGCGGTGCTGGACGAGATCAAGGCGGGCATTCCCAGCCATGTGAGCACTGAGTTGACGGCTCAGCCGGAAGCCACGCCTGCTGAAATCCGCGAACGCATGAGCGGCAATATCTGCCGCTGCGGCGCTTATGCCAATATCGTCGAGGCGATCACCGAAATCGGCGGGAGCAAAGCATGAAGGCGTTTACCTACGAGCGCGCCGTCTCTCCAGCAGCCGCAGCACAAGCGGCAGCCCATCTGCCCGGCTCAAAGTTCATCGCTGGCGGCACCAATCTGCTCGATCTGATGAAGCTGCAGATCGAGACGCCCACGCATCTCATCGACGTGAACGGGTTGGCGCTCGATCGCATCGAGGCCACACCGGAGGGCGGATTGCGCATCGGCGCGCTGGTGCGCAACACGGATCTAGCGGCTGATGCGCGGGTGCGCCGCGATTACGGACTGCTGTCGCGGGCGCTCCTGTCCGGCGCCTCGGGCCAGCTTCGAAACAAGGCCACCACAGCAGGCAATCTTCTCCAGCGCGCGCGCTGCCCCTATTTCTACGACACGGACCAGCTCTGCAACAAGCGGCATCCCGGCAGCGGCTGCGCGGCCCTCGGTGGGTTCAGTCGACAGCATGCGGTGGTGGGCGTCAGCGATTCCTGCATCGCAAGCCACCCTAGCGATATGGCTGTGGCGATGCGCGCCCTCGACGCAATCGTCGAGACCGTCCTGCCAGATGGCTCGACGCGAAGCATTCCAATCGCAGAGCTTCACCGCCTGCCCGGCGACACGCCGCATATCGAAACGACACTCGGAGCGGGTGAACTGATCGTTGCGGTCACGCTTCCCAAGCCCATAGGCGGCAAGCACATTTATCGCAAGGTTCGCGACCGGGCGTCGTATGCCTTTGCGCTCGTCTCGGTCGCCGTGATCGTACAAGCTGACGGCTCAGGCCGCGTTGCCGTGGGCGGCGTGGCGCCGAAGCCATGGCGGGTGGAAGCTGCGGAAGCCAGGCTGCCCGAAGGCGCCAAGGCTGTAACCGATGAGTTGCTCGCCGGCGCAGCGCCGACGCGCGAAAATGCATACAAGCTCACGCTGGTCGAGAGAACACTCCGAGCGGTGCTGGCTGAGGCAGGGAGCCAGCCATGAAGTTTGATTCACCCGCCACAACAAACCCCATCGACCAGTTGAAGATCGTCGGCAAGCCCACAAACCGCATCGATGGTCCGGCTAAGACAACCGGCACTGCCACCTACGCCTACGAGTGGAAGCACCCTGATCTGAAGCCCGCCTATGGGCACGTGGTGGGTGCCGGCATCGCGAAAGGACGGATCGCGTCCATCGATCTGGGTGACGCCCAAGCCTACCCGGGGGTGCTCGCTATCGTCACCGCCGAGAACGCGGGCAAGCTCGGTAAGAGCAAGCGAAATACAGCAAAGCTGCTCGGTGGCCCCGAGATCGACCATTATCACCAAGCAATCGCAGTCGTCATCGCCGAGACTTTCGAGCAGGCAAGGGCCGCTGCTCAGCTGGTCCGGGTGGAATACATTCGGGCCGAGGGGTCATTCGACCTTGCCCGCAGCAGGGATTCCGCACCGGATGTACAGAACGCGGCGACCGGTGACTTTCTGGCTGCATTCTCCGATGCGCCGATCCAACTCGACGAGACCTACACGACCCCTGATCATTCTCATGCGATGATGGAGCCGCACGCTTCGCTCGCGGCCTGGGACGGAGATAAATTGGTCGTTTGGACATCGAACCAGATGATCGACTGGGGAAGAACGGACCTCGCCGCAACGCTTGGAATCAAGAAGGACAAAATCCAGTTCATTTCGCCCTATATCGGCGGCGGTTTCGGCGGAAAACTCTTTCTTCGCGCGGATGTGGTGCTGGCCGCGCTTGCTGCTCGCGCCGCCAAGCGACCAGTCAAGGTGGCGCTCACGCGACCCTTCATCTTCAACAACACCACTCATCGTCCTGCCACGATCCAGCGCATCCGTATCGGGGCCGGAAAAGACGGCAAGATCACCGCCATCGGCCATGAAACTTGGTCGGGCGATCTGCCGGATGGCGGCCCCGAGACCGCAGCAGAGCAGTCGCGGCTGCTCTATGCCGGGGCAAACCGCATGATGGCGACCCGGCTTGCTCTTCTCGATCTTCCAGAAGGTAACGCAATGCGTGCGCCTGGAGAGGCCCCCGGCCTCATGGCGCTCGAGATCGCCATCGACGAAATGGCGGAGAAACTGGAGATCGATCCGATCGAGTTTCGCATTCTCAACGACATCCAGGTGGATCCGGAAAAGCCGACGCGACAGTTCTCACAACGCCAGCTTGTTGCGTGCTTGCGGCAAGGCGCAGAGCGCTTTGCGTGGAACAAGCGAAATCCCAGGGCTGGACAGATTCGGGACGGCGAGTGGTTGGTGGGCATGGGCGTTGCTGCGGCGTTCCGGAACAATATTCCGATGAAGTCGGCAGCTCGTGTGCGTGTCGACAACCGCGGGATCGTCACCGTCGAGACTGACATGACGGACATCGGGACGGGCAGCTACACAATCATTGCGCAGACGGCAGCGGAGATGATGGGTGTCGGGCTGGACATGGTGACAGTCAGCCTTGGCGATTCGGCTTTTCCGGTCGCGGCCGGTTCCGGGGGGCAATGGGGCGCCAACAGTTCGACGGCAGGCGTTTACGCCGCATGCGTCAAGCTGCGTGAGGCGCTGTCGCACAAGATGGAGTTCGATCCGTCGGATGCGGTCTTTGCCGATGGAACGATCAGTGCGGGCAACCGGCGATTCACCCTCGCAGAGGCAGCCGGCGAGACGGGTGTCGTCGCCGAGGACATCATGGAATATGGGGACCTCGCCAAACGCTATCAGCAATCCACTTTTGGGGCGCATTTCGTGGAAGTGGGCGTCGACACCGCGACAGCCGAGATCCGCATCCGGCGCATGTTGGCCGTCTGCGCTGCAGGACGAATCCTAAACCCTAAGACAGCCCGCAGCCAGGTCATCGGCGCGATGACCATGGGCGCGGGAGCGGCGCTGATGGAGGAGCTTGTTGTCGACAAGCGTGTGGGGTTCTTCGTCAATCACGATTTGGCCGGGTATGAGGTTCCCGTTCACGCGGATATTCCACACCAGGACGTCATCTTCCTCGATGAGACGGACCCAACCTCGTCACCCATGAAGGCCAAGGGAGTTGGCGAGCTCGGCATTTGCGGGGTCGGAGCAGCCATTGCCAATGCGATCTATAACGCCACTGGCGTGCGCGTGCGCGACTATCCCATCACCCTCGACAAGCTCCTCGATCAGATGCCGGCGTAGGGATCGGGGATCCAAGGGAAGCCATTGACCCTGGCGACACTGAGTGCGGCGGTTCCATCAAGGCAGGCCATTCGGAGTGCCTTAGAATACTCTGTGCACCCAACCGTGGCCGTCGGCTGCGCGACTCCTTTGGATATCCACCAGAGCAGTGCGGAGTTCTTCGGTCTGCAAACCGGATCTGCCGTTTCCGATGGTGAAATCCCCCTCGTGCGACCGGACGGTTCCGATAGGCGTGAGAACCGCAGCTGTTCCGCAGGCGAAGGCCTCCCGAAGGCGGCCGCTGGCCGCATCGGCACGCCATTGATCCAACGAATACGGCTCCTCGCGAACGGTGATCCCCCGGTCCGCCGCAAGGGTGATGAGGGAGGCGCGCGTGATGCCGGGCAGGATGGTGCCGCCCAGGGGTGGGGTGACCATGGAGCCATCGTCGAGAATGAAGAAGACGTTCATGCCGCCCAGCTCTTCGACCCATTTTCTCTCAACGGCGTCGAGAAAGACCACCTGATCGCAGCCGTGACGGCTGGCTTCCGCCTGGGCCAGCAGGCTGGCAGCATAGTTGCCGCCGCATTTTGCAGCGCCCGTGCCGCCGGGCGCCGCGCGGGTGTAATCCTGGGAGACCCAGACGGAGACTGCATCCGCTGTCGTCTTGAAATAAGCGCCGACCGACGACGCGATGACGATGTAGAGATATTCCGACGAAGGTTTGACGCCCAGGAAGGGCTCGCTCGCGAACATGAACGGACGCAGATAGAGACTGCCGTCGCCATCCGGGATCCACGCGCGATCGACCTTGATCAGCTCATCCAGCGATGCGAGGAAAAGGGATTCCGGGAGGGCGGGCATCGCAAGACGGCGCGCCGACTCCTGGAAGCGCCGGGCATTTTCTTCAGGCCTGAAAAGGGTCGCTCCGCCATCCGCCGTTCGGTAAGCCTTCAGGCCCTCAAAAATTTCCTGCGCGTAGTGGAGAACGGCAGCCGCTGGGTCCAGGGGGATGGGAGCACGCGGTTCCACCTTTGCGTCGTGCCACCCCTGCCCGTCCGTATAGCGGATGGTCACCATGTGATCCGTGAAAACCCGCCCAAACCCAGGGTTGACGAGCAACGCTGCGCGATGCTCCGGCGAGACCGGGCTGGGATGCGGCTGGTGTGTGAACGGAAGCGGCAGGGGCTGGGACATGGTCTCTCGGCGAGGTTCTGATAGCGGCAGGCAGGTGACGCCCGCGGATGGGGTGACGATGGCTCTCGCCCGCTTGCCGGGTCGCCGTCAAGAGCTAGCATAGCGCTCCAGAAGACGATTCCAGGTCAGCCGGCGCTCTTGCGGGCACCAAATCCAGCAACTCTCCAGTCTATCGTGGCTCGGTGAAGCAGGAGGCTGGACCTTATGAACTTTGGGCTTCCCTATCAAGGTCCCGGGGGCCGACGGGCCCTCAGCCCGGCCTGTTCAACAAAACAGATCCCGTCCTTCACGGCGATCCGCCGAAGGCGCTTCCGCCTCCACAGGCGCAAGAGGTGAACGATGCGACGTCAAGATTGACGATCGCGCAGAGATCTGCCCACACGCCTGCGGAATGAGCTTGGGGTTTTTCGGACCGCCCGACCAGACGAAGGGCCGCATCCCGCCGCTCGGCGGCGGCTTTGGGGGTCGCCATAGTCTCCATCACGTCACCGAGGGAAGACGGTGCGTATGCGGCCTTGTCAAAGGCGCGGGTGAACACGTATTCCTGCCGCCACGTGGGAGCCGCGCCATTTTGCAGGCGATCGAAATCGGCAGTCTGCCAGGTTGAAAGATTGGTGGCCTCGCCGCTGTCGCGATCGTAGTCGATCATGTGAAACCCGGGATTGTTTCCGAAAATCGGGCTGATCGCCGGCGCAATCTTGTCAATCAAAACAGGCTTTCCTGCATCCATCACGAGGCGATAGCTGTCTCGGTGCGTGTGACCGGAATAGCTTGCCCGTATGGTCCCGGCGAAGACTCGCATGAGCGTCGAAAATTGCGACGCGAAAGGCTCCTTCAGAAATCCCGTCACACGCGCAGGGCATGAATCACCGGGATCGTGGCTCGAATCATACGAGTCGATGCCGACGGGAATGTGATGAAGGAGCCAGACCCGACCGCCCCTCGCGCGCTGTTCAACGAGGTGGCGCTCCAGCCAGTTCATCATGGCGCCGGCGGCCTCGAGGCCATTTTCGCCACAGGCATTGCGATAGTCCGCTGACCAGACCACATCGTTGAGGACAACGATGGTCGTGTTCGGCAGGGTCGGGTGACGCATGCTGTAGTAGCCGGCCGCGCGATAGGTCTGCTCGAAATCCTTGGCAACAAGATGCGCGCCCGCCAGCTCGCGCACGATGTCCAACGTGGCGGCGAGAAAAGCGCCTCCCGGTTCGATCCTGTAATCCCCGCAATCGGAATCGTTGTTTCCCAGCGCCACGACAACCGGACGCCCCGGCACAGCCGCCTGGAGCGATGTCCCGACATACGAAACCGTCTTGAGCGTGAGGGCCCTTATGTTCTCCGACGCGGGTGACGCCCCCACGGCCTTCGCGGCCAATTCCTCGAACTCATGGGCAAGAAAATCGCCCGGCACCAGGAGGAAATCGGCGTCTGCGGCCGCTCGTGACAATGCAGCCATGGCCGATTCGAGGAGCGCCGCGTTCGTGTCCTCGCCTCGGCGAGACAGAACCGAAATGCCAGGAGAGCCCAAGATGGCGCGCCACTTCTCAGGTTCGGAATTCGCCAGTGCCTTGGCCAGGGTTGGGGTGGCGAAGGGATTGAAATGAATATCCGAGACGACCGCAAACCGTCGGATCTCCGCTGCCGAGGCAGATCGGGGAGCTGTCAAGCCAAAGCCGATCAGGGCGGAAAGCAGCAGCGCGCCGATGGTGGGGGAGATCTGAGGCATGGAGATCCTGTACGGCATTGTCTCACCCAGCCCAAGCCCGTCCTAACGCTGATTGCTTGCCCCTGACGCCAGATCGTTAGTGACGGGCTCACGCCATCGTCTCTTCCAGAAACTTGAATCTGACGCGTACGGAGTTCAGGCTGCGATAGAAGGCAACAAGGTCATTCCAGGGCCGGGCCAGTCGCGTCAAGCCGCTCAGAGCGGCAACGACAGTTCCAACGTCAGTGTCCCCGTTGATGACCAACCAGCCACCAAGAACAAGTGTCCCGACGGTCCCGAATGCGGTGCAGGCATTGAGCGCCGATTTCATCGACAGTTTGAGGAGATGAAAGCGCTTCTTTGCTTCATAAACTCCTTCGAAGGTCGCCAGCACCTCATCGTCCTGCTCGATCCCGACCGCACTCACGGCAAGGTCGCCTCCTGCGCGCAGCAGTTCGAGATTGGTCCGAACGACACGGTTGATCGGCTTCTGAATTGCCACGATGATGAAGAATTGCGGAGCAATCACCGCCAGAATGAAGAGCCCGAGAATCGGCTCTCCAGCTCCGATATAGAGCAGGACGCTCAGCAGTGTTCCGATCTGCACGAGCGGCCCGGCAAAAGCGTCGCCGACGAAATGGCCCACCTTGTCGGCTTCCCCCGTCAGCATACTCACGAGCGTGCCTGGCGCGAGCTTGGGCGGCGCACCACTCGCGCGATGCTCCGCATAGGCGGTGTAGATCCTTCGACGAATGCGTCGAACGATCGACTCACCCAGCATCGCACTGCGGTACTTCAGAAGCCCTTTGACCAGAATCGTCACGACGATTGCCGAGGCATATTGCGCGCCAAGGAGCAGCACGGCACTGAACGAGATGCCATAGGTGAGACCGTTGACGAGTTCCTTCTGGAAATGCAACGGCGCAGCCGCAAGGGCGGAGACAATGATCGATAGCCCGATCAACGTCACCTGGGAGCGTCCCGAAAGCTGCCAGATGCGGCGGTAGAAACTCGCAGCCTCGTTGTTGTTTTGGTTCGGGTCATCCCACGGCAACGTCAATTCCTCATGGAAACTATTTCGATTTGACCAGTCCGGAGAAGCCCGCAACGGCGAGCAGACTCAGCGCCCAGCCGACAATCGTCTGGAAATAGAAGTAGTTCAGCGCGATCGGCCCGAAGGGCTTGGCCGGGTCCGGCCGCCAGTACTGCATCTGCCCGATTTCAAGAACGGGCAGAAGTGTGTCGAGTGAGTACATCCACGCATTGAACTCAGGATAGCTCACCGCCTCTGGCTGCTCATGGAAGCAGGATAACTGCGTCTGATCTTTTGCAGCACGCCCGCTGACGAAGCTCTCGGTGCCGGGCATGAAGCGCTGGTCAGATCGAGCGACCGAGCACATGGTCCATTCCGTGGATCGCAGGACAACTGGACTGTTCGGTTTGAGAGCGCTTTGCCTTTCAGCGACACTGAACACAATGACCCCGAGGCTCCAGAACATTGCCAGCCACAGGAATGCCATCAACGGTTGGCGACCGTACCGGACCGTGATCGCCAGCATCCCGTCTTTTGCAGCCAGCAACCATCGCCAGACGGAGCTCTTTGTGCGCGCCCGGCGCGCGCGGCGCTGCAGTCGCTCCTTTGTAATCAACACGGCGCGCGCGTCGTCGTCGTGGCCCATTTCCCGAAACACCGCCGAGAGCTGCTCATAGGGCTGCGGCCAGAAATCCTCGCCCCACCGCTCCGGGACTTGAAGCCCCAGCCAGTCCAGCCGGCTCGCGGCATCGACCGGCCCGCCGATGAAGGCGCCATAGCGGCAACGGTTCATCAGCAGATCGCCCTTCTGAGGCCAGCTCTCCCTGTCGTCGTCGATGGCGCCGATGGTTGCAGCGGTCAGGTTGATGGCGCCCTGCACGCTCACACCCCGCCGCAGGAAGAACGCGCCCTCGATAGTGGCGCGATTCAGTTTCAGCGCATCGCCATCCGGTTGCGCAAGGGTCGCACTCGAACAATCGACATCGCCACCAAATCGCGCGCCTTCCGCGCGGATTTCACCCATCACCGTCGCGCCGCGCAGGGCCAGATCCCCGCGCGCCTCGATCCCGTCGAGGTCGAGAGCTACCGCGCCCGGGCGCTCGATCGTCAACCCGACCCCGTCAAAATCTGACCCAAGCCTCGCGCCGGTGAGAGAAATGCCGCCTCTGAGCCGGGCGCCGCGCAGAAGGACACCCCCGCGCGCCTCAAGACCGCCGGCACCGATCGCCATACCGTCGGGCCATGCGATGGTCGCCCCGTCACATTCCAGATTTCCGCCAAGTCTCGCCCCGCGCAACCGAATCTCTCCCGAGACTGTCGCGCCGCGCAGCGAGAGGTTTCCGCGCGCCTCCAATCCCTCGCCCTCGAGCCCCGGGAATGCAGAGCCATCGAGGAAGATGCTGTCGATGATTGCCGAACGCAGCACTGGCGTCGCGTCGAAGCGACAATCCTTGAGACCGATGTCGTGGGCAATGCGACACCCCTCGAGATCGAGGACGCCCGTCACGAAGGCGCCGCTGACGCGAAGGCCCTTCTCGTGTGGCCGCGCTCCCTCCTCGCCCCCCAGAATGAGGAACCGCAAGAATTTCGCACGCAGCACACGCTCCGGGGTGGCCTCCTCCGGCCGCAGACCGTCGCCCAACCGATCAAAATCGCCGGTTCGCAGCAATGCGACGACTTTCTCTTCCGCCTGGCTCAAGGGCTGAAAGTCGGCAAGGCTGGACGCGGTCATGTGACGGCCGACTTGCGGAATTCAGCCGGCATTCGCAGCGCGCCCGCTGATGAACTCGCACGAGAGCGGTGCCGATCCTTCGCCACAAGGCGCAAAAGATGTGTCGGAGCCTGGTCGACCAAGGGCGGCAAGCCTGCCTGCCACGGACGCTGTTCGGGCAGGGAGCACTTTGACCACCTGGCCTGGATGCAGTGCCTGAGAGCCCGCAACCACAACGGTCTCGCCGGGCTTGAGCCCCTCGGATATCGTCACATCGCTAGGCCCGTATCGCAGCACCACGACCGGGCGGAGAGAAACCCCCATTGTCACCGGGTCGACCACCCAGATCGCTGGGTCTTGTCCCGATGCGGTCAAGGCGCTTGCCGGGACCGAAATCACGGTGGCAGAGTCGAGGGCCATTCGGCCGACAACACTCGCGCCCAACGCCATCTCACGCGGGGGAAGATCAAGACCCACCCTGACCCGGAACGTCCGGGTCGCCGGATCTGCCTGGGTTGCCACTTCGCGCAGGCGTCCCGTGGCCATCACGGCGGGGTCGGACGCCAGTGCAACCCTGACAATGGGATCCCGCGGAGTGGAGCGCAGCATGGCTGCCGGAACATCGAAGACCGCGTCTCGGCCATTTGCCCGTGCGACCTGGAGAATCATCTGTCCTGGCCGGACAACTTCGCCGGGTTCCGCCCCGCGTGCAGTCACGATCCCTTCCGCGTCAGCCCGCAACTCGGTAAAGCCGAGCCGGTCTCGGGCGGTTTCCGAGCGCGCTTCCGCATCATCGAGTTGAGCCTGCGCGGTCCGCAGGGCCTGTTGCGCCTGATCGAAGAGCGGGCGGGTGGTGAATCCCTGCGCCATGAGTTCCTCCTGGCGCGAGAAGGCATTGCGGGCCTTCGTGACCTGTCCGCGAGCCGCCGCCTCAGTTGCCTCGGCAGCCCGGACGTCGTTCGCTTCAGTTTGCGGATCGAGTCTCGCAAGGATCTGGCCGGCAGAGACGTGATCGCCAACATTAAGTGGCCGATCGAGCAGCTTGCCGCCAATCCGGAACGAAAAGGCGACCTCGTTCTGCGCCTGTATGTCACCCGAGAAGACGACGTCGTTATCAATCGTCCCGGGTTTGACAACAAGGACGTGAACAGGACGGGGCCCGGGTCGCTCGGCACCGGCATCACGCTCGCAGGCTGTCATCGACAGGACAGCAATCCCTATCAACCCCAGGCGGGACGCCTTGAGGCGCCAAACCCATCTTCTCCCGCCGTTCTCAGGACGGTCTTGTCTCTTGGCCGGGATCATGACGACATTGCCCCTTCCGGTCGGACGCCGGGAGCGACCTTCTGCTCCCGTGCCGACTCCCCTCGCTCGAACCAAGTGACGTAGAGCGTCGGCAGAAACACCAGGGTCAGAACCGTCGCCACAAGAAGGCCACCCATGATCGCAAACGCCATCGGGCCCCAGAAGACAGTCGGGGCGATCGGCGTCATGCCCAACACTGTCGAGATCGCCGTCAGCATGATAGGGCGGAAACGGGAGCTGCTCGCATCGACGGCCGCTTCCCGAACACTCTTGCCGCTGGCGCGCTCCGCGTCGATCTGACCGATCAGAATAACGGCATTCTTGGTGATGATCCCCAGCAGCGCGAGGATGCCGAGAAGCGCAACGAAGCCCAGCGGCTTACCAGACAGAAGCAACGCGCCGACAACGCCGATGATGCCGAGAGGGGCGACGCTCAGCACCATCAGAAGCCGCTGGAAGCTGCGAAGCTGAACCATCAGGACCGTCAGCATAATGAACAGCATGAGGGGAACAACGGCAACCACCGACGCCTGGGATTGCGCGCTCTCCTCGACGGTCCCGCCTAACGCCACCGCATAGGATGGCGGAAGGGTCTTGCGCAGATCCGCGATGCCGGCTGCGAGGTCTGCCACGACCGTCTCCGGCAGCTGTCCAGGCTTGACATCGGCCTGGACCGTCAACGTCGGAACGCGATCCCGGCGCCAGACCAGAGGGTAGTCCTGCTGATAGGAGAAGCTGGCGAACTGCGACAGTGGAACGGTGCGTCCATTGGGCAGAGCGATCTGGATCGTCTCGAGCGTCGATAGCGAGATGCGCTGCTCGTCGGTTGCGCGAGCGATGACATCCACGAGGTAGATATCGTCCCGCATCTGCGTGACGGAGGCACCCGAGACGACAGTGCTAAGCGCAGTGGCAAGCGCCTGCGAGCTGAGGCCAAGGCGCCTGGCTTCATCCTGATCGATGCGAATACCAAGCTCTCGCGACGGTTCGATCCAGTCAAAGTTGACATTCTCGGTATGGCGATCGCCCGCAACCACAGCGGCAAGACGCAGGGCGATATCACGGACGACTGCCAGGTCGGGCCCGCTGACCCGATACTGCACGGGCCAACCCACCGGAGGGCCGAGCTCGAGCGGATAGACGCGCGCGACGAGGCTCGGAAACTCCTTGGCCAGGAGGGCTTCGAGCTTCACATGCAAGCGGTCTCGTGCGGCAACGTCCTTGGCGACAATGACGGCCTGACTGAAGAAGTCATTCGGGAGCTGCGCATTGAGCGGCAGATAGAATCGGATTGCGCCCTGGCCCACATAAGTGCTCCAGCGCTCGACATCCGAATCATCCTTCAGAAGCGAATCGAATTTCTTGGCGACATTCTGGCTTGCGAAGATCGAGGCGTTCTGAGGCAAGCGAAGGTCGACAAGCAGTTCAGGGCGATCAGAGGCAGGGAAGAATTGTCGCGGAACCAAAGGCAATGCCAGGAGAGAGATAACGAACAAGGCAATTGTCCCGCCGATGGTCAACCACTTTGCGCCCATCGCTGCATCGAGAACGCCCCGATAGATCGCCATGACGCGGCCGGGCGATGACGGGCTGGATTTCGCCTTCGGGGGCCGGAGAAGCCACACGCCCAGCAGAGGCGAGAAGATGACAGCGACAAACCAGGATACAACGAGCGCGATGCCGACCACCGCGAACAGCGAGAATGTGTATTCGCCGGCCGAACTCGCCGCAAAGCCTATCGGGACGAAGCCGGCGATGGTGACGAGCGTCCCGGCCAGCATCGCGAAGGCAAAGCGTCGAAATGCGTACGTGGCTGCACGCTCCCTGTCATCCCCTGCCGCGAGACGGGTCATCATCGCGTCAGTCGTCGTCATCGCGTCGTCGACGAGGAGCGTCAGGGCAATGATGAGAGCACCCAGCGAGACACGCTGCATGTCGATGTCGACAATGTCCATGACGGCGAACACGACCGCCAGCGTCAACGGAATCGACAGGGCAACAACCAAGCCGGGACGGACGCCCAGGCTGATGAAACTCACGACCAGGATGATCGCGATCGACTGCCACAGGGAGGCCATGAAGTCCGCAATAGCATGCTCGACCGTCGAGGATTGGTTCGCGACCAGCCGAGCATCGATGCCGAGTGGCAGGTCCGCTGTGATCGCCGCCATGCTCTTTGTGATATTCTCGCCAAGCGCCAGGATGTCACCGCCATCCCGCATGGCGATACCCAGACCGATTGCCGGCTGCCCGTTCACCCGGAACAGGGGCTGGGGCGGGTCTGAGTAGCCCCGATGCACGCTCGCGATGTCTCCCAGGCGGATCACGCGGTCCCCCACTGGGAAATTGATGTTCAGGATATCGAGCTCGGATTGGAACGCACCGGATACCCGCAGAGAGATCTTCTCGTCATCCGTCTGAATCGTTCCTGCAGGCCGGACCGCGTTCTGGGCCTGAAGAGCGCCGAGGAGCGTTGCCCGGTTTATCGCGAGATTAGCCAGTTCCTTTACTGAGAACTCGACGAAAATCTTCTCGTCCTGCGCGCCAATGATCTCCGCTTTCGAGACATCCGGGATGAGAAGGAGCCGCGAGCGGATCTGTTCGACATGGTCGCGCAATTCGCGATGGGTGAACCCATCGGCAGTGAAACCGTAGATGGTTCCAAATGTATCGCCGAAGCGATCGTTGAAGCCGGGGCCGATGACGCCTGCAGGAAGGCGCAGGCGAATATCCGCCACGAGGTTGCGAACCTGATACCAGGTGTCGTGGACCTTCGCGGCAGAGGTGTCGCCTTTGAGATTCACGAAAATGGTCGTGACCCCAGGGCTGGTGTAGCTGCGGAGGAAATCGAGGTTTGGTGTTTCCTCGAGTTGCCGCTCGAGGCGCTCGGTCAACTGCTTCAGCGTATCTTCCAGCGTCGCGCCCGGCCAGGCCGCAGAGACGACCATTGTCTTGATGACGAAAGCCGGATCTTCGCTTCGCCCAAGTTTGAAGTAGGACGCCACGCCTGCAATCGCGACAACCAGCATCAAATAGACGACCAGCGAACGATGCTTGAGAGACCACTCGGACAGGTTCAGTGCCATCACAGATCCGTCCCGGACAAGCGCACCAGCTGGCCCTCCTTGAGAGAATTCACGCCTGCTGTGACGACCACATCGCCCGCAGTGAGGCCCTTGGCGACAAAAGCCGTGGCAGGGTCGACGCGTGCCAGCTCAATTTTTCTCAGCGAGACAGCGCGTGTTTTCGCGTCAACGACCCAGACGGCGGGCGATTGCCGGTCTGCTGTCAGGGCCGTCGTCGGGATCGGCAGCAGCTCACCGTCATCAGCTTTCATCGTAATGATGACTGTCGTGCCCAGACGGAAAGCTGCGGGCGGATCCGCGAGGCCGACACGGACTTGAAACGTTCGGGTGATGGGATCCGCCTGAGGTGAGATTTCGCGGACGCGTCCGGTTGCGATCAATTTGGGATCATCCGACAGATGAACCGAGACGGGAACGTCCGACAATGACGATCCGAGGAGCTGCGAGGGCACGTCGAAGACTGCATCTCGTCCCGCTGTCCGCGCCAGCTGAATGACCATTTGGCCGGCCTGTACGACCTCCCCGGGTTCGGCGCCGACAGCCGTGACGATCCCGGGCCCGTCGGCTTCAAGTTCCGTGAAACGCACCCAGTCCTCAGCATTCTGAAGCTGTGCCTTTGCAGCAACCACCTGCGAAAACGCCGCCTTTCGACCTTGTGCCGCGGCTTCAAAGTGAGCCTGTGACGTGACGCCGCGCTCCAGGAGATGGCGCTGACGGTCGAGATTATTCTCGGCCTGGGTCAGGACGCCTTCGGCCGCCGAGGACGCCGCCCGCGCCGAGCGAAGCGCATTGAGCTCGTTCTCAGGATCAAGCCGTGCCACGATCTGACCGGCCTTGACCTGTGAGCCCACATCAACGGCCCGTTGAGCAAGGCGCCCGGAGACGCGAAAAGACAGCGCGGGTTGATCCTGTGCCTCAATCCGACCTGTGAACGTTTGGGCGGATTGCGGAGATTGCTTCTGAACCGTGAAGATGCGAACGGGTCGCGAAACAGCGACTGGTGCGTCCGGTTCTTTTTGGCAGGCGGCCAGCAGCAAGAGGCCTGCAGCAGCGATCGCCACACGGGCCCGACCGCTCCGATCTGCGAGTTGGAATCCAGGCAACATCATCCCACCATATCCGATCGGACTTTGAGCAAGCCCACGGCCATGGCGATGTAGGCAAGACCGGCAACGGCCAAGGCGATCCCAGCCATGGCCCCGGGAGTCGTCACGCTTGTGAAGGGAAAGCGAAAGACGAGTGCCACGCTGATTGCGATCGAGATCAAACTGGCGGCGCAAAGCCAGCCCCAACCTTGCTCGCGCCGAACCCTAAGCGAAAGACCCAACAGCGAGAAACCCTGTGCCAGCACGACGATTGCCACCAGGAGGGTGACGGCAGCGGCGCCCTTCATGGGATTGAGCCAGATGAGAAGGCCACCCACAATCTCTGCAGCGCCGCACAGCAACTGCCAGGCAAACCCTGCCCATCCTTTGACCTGGAAAGTCTGGATGACGGTCACGGCACCGGCGATGGCAAGTGCGATTCCCAGCACCGTGCTGGTCGCAATGGTCGACATGGTGGGCACCGAAACCGCGGCGATTCCGCAGAAGAGAAGCACCAATCCCAGTAACAGAAACCCAACCCAGCGAAACCGAAGCGCCAGTGGACCGAACTCACCGGCTTGCTTGCCGCGATCGAGGTTTTTCATCCTGCCATTGCACCTGTCTGGTTGCGAAGTGCGCCAGCATCAGCCTCGGGGGTCAGCCATCTTCTCAACAGAGACCCCGGCCGGGACGGCCGCATGTATCCGGAAACGCTATCAGCAGGTCCTGCCTCGGGGATGAGTTCACCATCTCAAAACTATGCTGATTATCCCAAACTTGCATGAGCGTTAGACCGCCTCCGCCCGCATGGGCTTTCTGGCTCCCACACCAGTGAGCGCCGCACACAGGAGGAGAACGCCAATGCCCGCAACAGCGGCCATCAGCAGGTAGGTATGCTCTCCCTCGCTTGGGTAGAGCCGACCGCTCACCATGATGAGAATCGCCATGAGGCCTGCCCAACTCGCGGCGAGCCAACCCTGGACCTGAGCCTGCATTCCGGCCGGCGCAAGACGGGACAAGATCAGGATACTCCCGATATGGGTCGCGCCGAACGTGAGACCGTGGCTGAGCTGAAGAACTGACAGCGGAAGGATCCCTGGATCCAGCGACATGCCGAGCCACCGAACGATTGCCGCGCCCCCGCCGAGAAGCACCAGGATGGAAGGGCCGGCCGCACCCACCACGAGACGGCCTGCCACGGCAAGAACGACGATCTCCGAGACGACACCGAGCGCCCACAGGAAACCCGCCGTGCCGCTGGAGAGACCCTCGCTCTGCCAATGAAGCGTGCTGAACGCGTACACCGTGCCGTGGCTCGCCTGGATGGAAGCAGCGCCCGCGATGACCAAGCCGATGCGCCACAAACGCGGTGTTGACGCGCCGTCTGCCGGCATGACTTCTTCGGGGGCTGATGTGGGAAGCCGCAAAGCGGCCATGGCAGCGATGACAGTCGCGACTGCGGACACTGTTAAAAGGCCGATAATAGCGGCTGGGGACAGCCAAAGCAGCAAAGTCCCCGCGGACAGGTTCGCAACCGCGAAGGCGACGGAGCCCCACAACCTCATGCGGCCATAGTCGAGCTTGCGCCCAAAACCGCCGCTGGATGCCGCCAAGCCGATTGTATCGGCGAGGGCGATCAATGGTCCCTGGGCGAGCGCGATGATGATGACGAGACACAAGATGGACGGGAAGCCGCTCGTCATGGCGAGAAACGGGGTCCCGACCATCACGATTGTGGCGCAGGCGAGCAGGGTCGACGGCGTACGGCGATACCGGTCGGCGTAGGCGGTCACGAGCGGATTGGCGAGTATCCGCGCAAAGAGTGGGGCCGCCACCACGAGGCCGATCGAGAAATCGTCAAGGTCTTGTGCGCGCAGCCAGATGGGGAAAAACGGGAGATTGATTCCGAGCTCGAAGAAGAGCGCTGCGTACAAACTTGAAAGGCGCAACCTTGCGGATGCCATGGAGAATCTCTCGGCGCGCGCGTTCTCGATAAGGCTCTGCCCTTTCAGGAAGCCCCCTTGGACAATGCGGCGCCATCGGTCGGAATATCCGAGGCAATCTGCGTTTCAAGCAAACTTTTGGCCAGCGCCAGCTCTCTCGCCTCGCTTGGACTGTATCCATATTCCAGTTTGAACGCCCTGCTGAAGGCCGAATGATCAGTAAAGCCGACTTCCGACGCGAGCGCACTGATCGGCTTCTTCAGCTGGGACTGCGTCAGCCGTCGATGGGCCTCGGCCAAACGTTCCTGCTGGATGGACCGCGCAACGCCTCCACTGCTCTCGAAGATACGATAGAGTTTGGAGCGGGAAACAAACACCATCTGCCCCAGTGTCTCCGGACCGAAATCAGCGGAAGCGAGGTTCTGCCGCACGATTCGGCGGGCACGCTCTCGCAGGGCGACGACGATCGGCTTCTCCGCTTCTGCGGTCGCATCGGAAGTCGCGGCAAGACACGCCTTCACGACCGCGCAGGTCGCCGCACTCAATCCTGCCAGGTGGTCCCGCGAGACCGAAGGCAACTCTCGGGCCAGAACCGTGAGGTAGTCCGTGAGAATGGCGCTCTGCCAGGATTTCAGAACCGCCCCATGGGCAAGGTCGAGCGATCTCGCTTCAGCTCGAAAAAGATCGCGTGACAAGTACAGCGTCACGACCTCTTCGTCGGCTCCCTCGCCCTCGAAAGGCTTTGTCAGTGATCGGAAACTGATCTTCTGTGACGATCCGCTGGGCGAACAGTGGTCCGGACCCTTGGAGAGAACAAGGCACCAGTGGTCCATGTGGGATTTAGGTAGGTGTCGCCACCGCCTTTGGGCAGTCGAAGGGAGGGATGTCTGCGACAACGAGATCCCTCCAAGATCCCACGACAGATAGTCGACTTCGAATCCCTGCACATGATTGTCGACAAGCGAGATATCTGAAATATGAGACATGAAGCTTCGCCACGCCTCGAATTGCTGGAAATCGGGCAATGGCCGCGTGGAGAACCGATCAGGAGAAAGGCTCGCGTCGTTTACCGAGCTTTGATCGATGTGCTGCATCACTGTTCCGCCCTCGGTGTTTAGGGCCACGCTCTGTCATCACTCGAGAACCTGCAGATACTCCGGGCGGTCCCACACGTGGCCGGACGCACATCAACGGAGAATAGGGTCAAGAGAATTCGACCTACAAGTTAGTGACGCACGGTCACTAAATTTAAGGTCTAGTTTACACCGGGTCAATCGAAAAAAAATCCTACTGCCTCCTATACTGCCTCTAAGGAGCGCCGGGTCTGTGTTTTTGGTCCCGGTTCGCAGTCAGCGTCGGTCGCGCAACCGGGATTCCAAACGCAGATGGCGTCAGATTCCGAGAGCGTGAGGCCTTCCCAGCGGGCACAGGCGCCGACAGACCTGTCGTATGTGCGAGGGCGATATGGCAGGCATTTCAACGCGATTGAGCCGCACTGTCGATGATGAAGAAGGGTGTGGCAAGGACTGTGCCGGCAGCGCCGATCACGTCGCCGGCGACAAGCGGGAAAGATGCATCGGCATCGGTCATGACTTGTCCATCGATCAACCGGTCTCCGATCAGCCGGACAATCACCGGGCTCTCGGCGTATAGACTGTGGTTGATGCGATCGCCTCCACTCAATGCGCTGAGATCGATCACGGTGACACCCGGCAGATCGGCGAGCTGCTGCTGATACGCCTCACTTGTCAGATCGACGGCCCCTAACCGTGTCATGCCGCCAGATATAAGACGTGACAGCCGAAGAGCGCGGTCGTTCTGCGAGACGAAGAGCGTCACCCGCGGCCGTCGGGGGCCAATATCCTCCAACTGTCGGCGGAAGACACCGATATCCAGATCGGGCGAGGCAAGAATGAGATTTTTGATCTTCGATGGCACACCGCGATCCTGCAACGCGATCTGGCGCAAGGCTTCGACCGCCAGCCATCCCCCCATGGAATGGGCCAGGATCGTGATCTCGCCAACGGAAGGGCTGCTCGCGGCGGCGCGAAGGAGACGGGCGAGGTCCGAGCGCGAGTAGGTGGCGTTCTGATGGTCCAACTTGTAATCCAGGAGGCGACCCCGCGACGGCCACGAAAAGAGCACCGGGGCTGCGTCAGCATCGGAGTCGTGCGCGAGTTGCGCGAAGCGAAAAGTCGCGGTGTCAAAGCGGGTGTTGAACCCGTGGACGAACACGAAGACCCGTCGCTTCTTCCCGCCGGCCTTCTTGAACCAGTCGAGAAGGCGATCCTCGGGGAGTGGCGTAACGGACGAAACGACGAAATCGGTCGACGGGTCGCCCGGGGTGTTCCGGGGCCACTGAACCGATCCCACAGGGCGGCCTTCCGGAAGCGATACGGTGATATTGGCGTAAGAGACGCCTGCGCCGCGCCCGCCCCCGAACAGGACACCCGGGTCCTCGGCAGGATCCCGCGTTGTGGCTGCAAGCAGATCGACAACCGTTGTTTTGGCTGGCACATCGACGGGAAGAAGCATGCCGCGCGGGTGGCCGGCGCACGCTCCGAGCCCGAGGACCGCAAGTGCGGAGATCAGCCCTGCCAGTGATTGGAGCCTGTGACGCAAAGCTGGACCTCAAACTTGCCGATTAGGCTGTTGCCGACGGATTATAGACCGCCCGCCTGACGCAAATCCACTGAATCGCCGGATTAGAGGACCATAGAACACTGTCCGGAGGAAGGACCAGGCTGCCCTTCTCCGATCACCAGTAACCAAACTTGTGCGGACGTTCGACCCTGTCCACCGCCAGAGCGCTAACGTTTGTCGGCCGAACCCTTGAGACTTTGGTCAATGGCTGCGTCGATCCGCGTGATGAGAAAGGCGAAAAAGGGATTGGACGACAAGCGCAGGAGCGTGTCCATGTCCACGATCAGCGCCCCGCGCTCCCCACGGGGCGCGATGGAGCCCAGCGAAACACCGAAGGTCTCGGTGCCCTCTGGGTCAAGCCCATAGAGCGGATCGCTGACCGGAAACGGAAGCGCCACGTGGGAGAGTGAAAAGACATCCCGCGGGTAGGCAAGACGCAGGTCCTCAATGTTTTCGGCCGTTGTGCCGGCGTCCACGATCCGTGCCACGACCTCGCCGGTGTCAGGGGCTGCATTGGTCACGACGGAGGTTCTGAACCGGCGTGGTGCCTCCGGTAACAGGCGCGACAGAAAGGTGTCGCTGGTGGCACGAAACAGCGGGCCGAACTTTGCGGAGCGATTGAGGTCGAAAAGCACGATCTCGCTGTCATTGGCCGGAAGCTGAAGATACAGCGCGGAAATCACCGCGCGTGTGCTGACGGTAAAGTCCATGGTTGACTGGAATGTCAGCACGGGTGGAAGCCGTTCAAGCTGTCCATCGCGGGCGGCCCGGAGGATGCTGTCCTGCAGCGCCGCTGTCAGACGATGGGACTGGCGCGCGCCGTTGACGGGAAAGGAATTGTATTTGAAGGGGTTGAACTCGGGCAAAATGCTGAGCCAGGCCGCCTTGGCAAAGGCCGGCAGGATCGCCGGCAAGGCTGCGAGCCCCGCAAACCGCGCAAAGCTCGTGACGCCGATCATGGGAGAAATCAGGACGATGCGGTCGGGCTTGGCCAATGTCCCGTCGCTCAGTGCATCCAGCGCATATTTCATCGCCAACGCTCCCCCGTTTGAGAAGCCGACGATATGAAGCGGAACGGAGTTGCCGACGCGAGCGCGCGCCTCGCGAACAGCGAGGCGGGTTGCAGCCACCCAATCCTCCCATTCGACGTCGGTCAGCGCACCAGGCACGGTGCCGTGTGCCGGCAACCGAATGCCGACGGCCAGAAATCCCCGTTCTCGATAATGGTTGGCAATATGGCGAAGGCTATAAGGAGAGTCAGTGAGGCCGTGCAGGAGAACAACCGCACCCTGGGACGGACCAACGGGCTCGAGTTCGTACGATCGATTCCAGTCCTGCGCGAAATGTCCGGGATAGACAGGACTTCCCTCGAAGTAGCGGTTGAACGAAACCCGTTCCTCGACGTCGAGTTTTTGAGTGACCTTTGCCCGTATGTCGGCGAAGATCTTCGCCTCGGCCTCTCGGTACCCCGTCCAGTCAGACCGATCGAGTTCCGCGACGCTCAGCTCGTGGGGGACGTATGTATGCCACGGCTCGAGCGCGGCTCCCCTCTGTGAATCATATGCCCGCACCGCAAGGAGCGTCAGACAGATGACAATCAATATCACGGAAAGACGCGTCGCAAACCTGATGATCCTCGCGGGCATGTTCCACCGTCCCCTCGCCCCCTGCCGGTCATTACCAGCAGTTTTCTCTCGCTCGAAGGCACGACGCCCGGCAAGATACCGATAGGAAGACGAGTGGCTGACGACACCCGTCTGGTCAAGTCGGATCCCTCTCGAGCGTTGGCACTGAGCGGCGGCGCGTGTTAGCCAGTGCTGACGCAGGGATGATTCCGGTGCTTGATCCACGACTCGGCGATATCGAAGACGATGCTCTGAGCACAAAACGCCGCTCATTGTTTTCGCTCGCGGGGAGCCTGCTCGCCGAGGTCAGCTTGCCCAAGTTGGTGCTCGCATGGATCCTGCTGGTCGGGCTCCCTTGCCTCACGCTCGGAATAGCGCCGCTTCTCATCTCGGCGTGGTTGTCAGCCATTTCGTCGAAGGCTTCGGCTGTGCTGACCGGAATTCTTCCGGTTTTCTTCGTGGCGGCTTTGGCCGGTGTGGGGTGGTTTGGCGGACGCAAGCTCTTTCGAATGGCGGAGAGCAGCTTCTGGACCCTGAATGCTCTGGCCGTTCAGCCGGGATATGTGCTGTTCCGTGAAGGCCTGCGCCACCTGGTCGGGCGCGTGCGGCCATTTTCCGCCAACACTGCGCATGGCCCCAAGATCTATGCCGCCACGGCCGCGGGCGCCGGCCTGGCGATCGGCGTCGCCGCCCTGTTTGTCATTGGCCTGGCATGGCCGTCCTCTCGCTGGGTCGGCAGTCTGATGGACTTCGCGTCTCCGTACGAGGTCATGCGCATCGCCTTGGCGAACAGCGCCATCCTCATCTCGGCCTATCTTGCAGGCGCGTCGCTGCTCTGGGGCGTGGCCGATGCGTCCATGGCCCAGCCACGTGACCTCACCGTCTTCGCCGAGGATACGCGGGGCGGACGCCATTTTCGCATCGCACATCTCTCCGACATCCATATGGTGGGCGAACGATATGGATTCCGGATCGAAAGCGGGCGTTCCGGTCCACGCGGCAACGACCGGTTTCGGCAGACGCTTGCCGAGCTGAGGCGGCTCCACAACGAGGATCCGCTCGACGTCATTCTCATCACGGGAGACCTGACGGATGCAGGCCGCTCCGCCGAATGGGCAGAGTTCTTTGACGCCCTGGCGCCGTATCCGGAACTGGCCGAGCGAATGATCGCCCTGCCTGGGAACCATGACGTCAACGTCGTCGACAGAGCAAACCCCGCCCGCCTCGATCTCCCATTGAGCCCGAAGAAAAGACTTCGCCAGATCCGAAACGTTGCGGCGCTCGCTCGCCTCCAGGGCTCGCGGGTCCGGATTGTGAACCGAAATGGGATGACGCTCGGAACGACCCTGAACGAAGCGCTCGAACCTCGGCTCGCCGACATAGCGGCATTTGCCGATCTGGGATCGATCCGGCTCTCACAGAAATTGGGAGACCTGTGGGACGGCATTTTTCCGATGGTGATGACGCCGGCGACCGACAATGGCATGGGCGTCGTCATTCTGAATTCCAACGCCGAAGCGCACTTCTCCTTTACAAACGCGCTCGGCCTTGTCTCCGTGGAGCAGACGCACGCAATGGAAGCGGCGATTGCGGCCTATCCCAACGCTGGGTGGCTTGTCGCCCTTCACCACCATGTCGTGGAGTATCCGCAGCCCGCGAAAGCCCTCTCCGAGCGAATTGGGACGGCTCTTGTCAACGGCAGTTGGTTCGTCCGTCGCCTTCAGCGGTTCGCCAAGCGCGTGGTCGTCATGCACGGCCACAGGCATGTGGACTGGATCGGGGAATGCGGCGGCCTGCACATCCTCTCCGCGCCTTCACCTGTCATGGAGGCGACCAACGACATGGGGACATACTTTTACATCCATACGATGAGAGTTAGTCAGGCAGGCGTAGGTTTGTTGAAGCCACATCGTGTCACCATGGCGGGAACGCCTGTCACCTCGCCAACAGACGGCATCGACCCCGGCCTGGAGAGCCTTTGACAAATCTGGCTGTTGGCTCGCGTTGTGACAGCGGGAACGAACAAAAGGACTGAGAGCCAGTCGTCTTGCCGTCGGGCAGCAATCAGGCCTTGGCCGGCTCAGGGCCACCCAGGAGATCCGCGGCCCAGCGACTGGACGGATGCTGGTGGCAGATGGTCAGAATTGCGATGACAATAGGCACGCCGATAAAGGCGCCGGCGATCCCCCAGAGGAATGTCCAGAAAAAGACCGCAAGCAAGACGATGAAGGGCGATATGGCCAACGCCCCGCCGGCGATCCGGGGCTCCAGGTAACTGCCGACGAGAAACTGGATGAGGTTCAGGCAAGCAAAGACGATGACGGCCGTCTGCCACGATTCGAATTGCGCAATGGCAAACAGGGTCGGGAACACCGTTGCGACCAATGGGCCGATGAAGGGAATGTAGTTCAGCGCAAAGGCAATCACGCCCCACTCCGCAGCGAGCTGCAAATCAGCCAGATACGCAAAGCCCCAGACCAACCCACCCGTCATGATGCTCATGAGAGTCCGAACGATCATATAGCGCCGAAATTTTACCGCGGTTTCGTACCCGCCGGTCAACAGGACCTTCCCGATCTCCCTGTTTTTCAGGCGCCGCAACTTGTCGGCAATCGTATCCACTTCGAGAAGCCCGAGGATCACATAGATCAGGACGACCAGAGAAAAGCTGAGGGTTGCCCTGATCCGTGTCGTCAATTCCTGGAACAGGCGGATCAGCCATCCAACGTTGAAGTGGTCTGCCCACATCCCTGCCACAGCAACACCGTGTCCATCGAGCCAGTCCGCCACCTGCCCGTAAAGCATCTGGAATCGCGCGGCATCATTGACAAGGTGCCGTCCCACCCTCCCGAAGCCCCAGACGATGATCGAGGCGAAGATCATCACGATGACGACGGTGGCCAGAATGCTGATCGCCAAAGCAATCAGCTTTGGAAACCTGGCTTGCAAGGCTCGCTGAACGGGCCACACGAGCGCAATGATAAACAGTGCGAAGGCGAGTGGCGCGAAGACGGTTCGCGCGAAATAGAGCGCCACGATAATCAGGATCGCAGTACACACCCCTATCATGGTGATGAGCCCCCGCGTGCTCGTCAGAGGCATGGAGTCGCGCATATCGGGACACTTCCTGGTGAAGAACGATCTGATTGATCGATATGGTAATTCCCGGAGGAGCCAGGAGGCAAGGCAAAACAGGTTGTCGTTTGTCTGAACACTGCCAGTCCCAACAATACCCATCACAGCCGGTACGGTGCCATTTGGTCGACGTTGACTGGAAATCTGCGCTCCGACCTGCCGATCTGTCTCAGGTGCGCAACTGCAGATGCGCATGGCAGCGTGCGGCTTTCAGGGAACAGCCCCGGCGGAGCACCCGCTCCGTTCGAGCGACGCCGACCGCTAGTTCAGACGTGCGCCGTCTTGATTGTCGAAGACGTGCAGAAAACGGGGATCTCCCTTCACCGAAATCACATCGCCCGGCTGGATCTCGCTTGTTCGGGTGAATTCGACGGTCATGGCGCGCTCGTTGCCGATGTCGAGATAGCCGTAGGTTTGACCCCCCAGCCGCTCGACCATGGAAATCTCTCCGGTAAACCACGCCTCGGCGGGATCGCAAGCCACCAGATCCTCAGCGCGCAGACCAATCGCCACCTCGTCTCCGGGTTTGATCGTCATGTCGCTCGTCACATCGACACTGAGGGCCGTCTTGCCGACGTCGATTGAGACGTTGCGGGTCGAGCGGTCGGTGATCCGTCCGGACATCATGTTCATCGTCGGACTTCCAATGAACCGCGCGACGAAAAGGCTGGCGGGACGCCGGTAGAGGTCGAGCGGACGTCCGACCTGTTCCATATGCCCGGCATTCATGACGACAATCCTGTCCGCAAGCGTCATCGCCTCCACTTGGTCGTGGGTGACATAGACGGTCGTTGCCCGCATCCGCCGATGAAGTTTCGCGATCTCGAGACGCATCTCCACGCGCAACGCAGCATCAAGATTCGAAAGCGGTTCATCGAACAGAAATGCATCCGGATGGCGAACGATTGCACGCCCCATCGCCACGCGTTGGCGTTGCCCGCCCGAGAGCTGCGCCGGGCGCCGGTCGAGAAAGGGTCCAATCTTCAACACGTCCGCTGCTTCATCGACTCGTCGCTTGATTTCAGCAGCTGGCTCGTTTCGCATGCGCAATCCAAACGCCATGTTGTCTTCGACCGTCATATGCGGATAGAGCGCGTAGTCCTGGAACACCATGGCGATGTTGCGCTCTGAAGGCGTCAGCGCATTGACAACCTTTTGGCCGATCCGCATCTCGCCTGACGTGATTTCTTCGAGTCCTGCGATCATCCTCAGAAGAGTGGACTTCCCGCACCCGGAAGGGCCGACCAAGACTACAAACTCGCCGCTGGCAATGTCCAGATTCACGCCATGGATGACCTCAAGATCCCCATACGACTTTCTCACGTCCCGCAATGCGATGACCGACATCTTCCAGCCTCCCTATAGACGTCGACGCCTGGCGGGCGTGCGTGTCATTCTTGGCGTTCTGCGGCTCTGGTCGTGATGGGGTACCGGCAGCACCCGACGATCAGGACGGTTCTTGACATTAATATCGATATCAATATTGATAATCAGAGAATTTGGCAACAGGCGAAAGTCGGACTGATGCAAGAGGCCAACCCGCGCCGCTCTCTGCGTGGATTTCATCACCGGCCCATGAAATCCGCCGCGGCATTTCACGCCCTGAAACACGATATCATGCTCGGCGATCTCGCGCCTGGAGCCTCCCTGGTTGAGCTTGAGCTGGCGGCTCGGTTTTCCTGTAGCCAGGGCACTGTCCGCGAGGCGCTCCTGCAGCTGCAGGAGGAGGGCCTCGTTCTTCGGCAGGGGCATCGTGGCACGCAAGTCTCCGATTGCACGACTGACGAAGCCATTGAAATGTTTCGCGTGCGACAGCAGATCGAATGCAACGGAATCGCCAGGGCAATTGCGCGAAAAGGCCGAAACCTCGTCGGTGATCTTCGCGCGCTCATTGACGAGATGACCTCAGCGGCGAAAGCCGACGACGAATTGCAACTGGCATCGCTCGATCGTGATTTCCACCGCAGATTGTTCCAGGAGGCCAACCTACCCGCCCTGGACCCAATTCTGCACAGATGCCTGGTGCACAACCACCGCTTCAAGATTTCGAAGACCGGAACGCTGCGCGACCTGACCGCGACAGCCGAGCGCCACTGGCCCATTCTGGACGCCATCGACAAGGGCGACATCCCGTCGGCCTCGGCCTGTCTTCAGCACCATATTGCGACCATCGTCGATTTTGGCCCGATCGTTTTTCCGGACGCCAACCAGTGACCGCCGCTCCGAAGCCGTTTTCATCTCGCCTCGCGCCGGAGATGCAACGGCTGTTGCAGGTGGTTGCTGATGACAGCGGACCGCCGGTGGATCCGACGACGCTTCCGGCCAGCGAAGGGCGCTCTCTCTCCGAGCAGGCCAATCTTCGCTGGAACCGCGACCTGCCTGACATGGCGAGCGTCACCGATATCGTCGTACCGGCCGATCGCACCCTCGGTTCGGCCGATTGCCGCGTGCGGATCATGTCGCCTCATCGCGCGTCGGATGGAGCAATTCTGTTTGTTCACGGCGGGGGATTTGCCTTTTGCAGCCCGCAGACCCACGAGCGATGCGCGCGCCTCCTTGCCATTGAGAGTGGACTTTCGGTCGTCGTGCCGGACTATCGGCTGGCGCCAGAGCATCCCTATCCGGCCGGACTCATGGACGTCATTGCGACGCTTCGCGCCTGCCTGTGGGCGCCTCAATCAACAGGCGCGCTCAAGGGCGACATTCTCGTCGCAGGCGATTCCGCCGGCGCGAATCTTGCTCTCGCTGCCCTGATCCACGAACACCGCGAGGGCCGCCAGACGGCAGCAGGCGCATTGCTCTTCTACGGTGTCTACGCGGCGGATTTCGAGACCCCGTCCTATCGCCAGTTCGTCGATGGGCCTGGGCTGACGACCGGCAAGATGCAGCGATACTGGGACTGGTATGTTCAGGACAGCAATCGCCGCCTGGATCCTCTGGTTTCGCCTGTTCGCGCAAGTGATGACGCATTGCTCGCACTGCCGCCCCTGTACCTCATGGCCGCAGGGATCGATCCCTTACTGTCGGACAGCCTTCACCTCGCCGCGCGGCTCCAGTCACTCGGTCGTTCGGAGCGTGTGGATGTCGTCCCCGGCGTGGTGCACGGATTTCTTCAGATGAGCAGCGAACTCATCGCAGCACGCCAAGCACTTGCGGATGCGGGGTCGGCCGCACGGAGGATGACAACCAACCGACAGCCTTGAGTTTCAAAAACAAGATCAGGAGGAAACACAATGAAACGACTCATGAAGACGATCGGTGCCACCTGTGCGCTTCTCGCAGGACTAGCCATCGGAACCGCAAGCGCCGAAACGGTTCGGTTCTGGTACCACTTCGACAATCCCGAGAACCCCATGTCGGACCTCGTCAAGAAGTTCGAAGCCGCAAATCCGGGCATCACCATCAAGGCCGAGAACGTTCCCTGGAACAGCTACTACGACAATCTCTACACATCGATTGTCGGCGGGGACGCGCCCGATGCGGCGATGGTGAAACTGTTTGCGCAGCCGCGCCTCATCGAGATGGGGGCTCTTGAACCGATCGGGCAGCGCATTGACGCCTGGGCCGGAAAGGCGGACCTCCTGGATCATCTGATCGATCTCAACAAGGGATCGGATGGGAAGCAGTATTATCTGCCGATCCAGTATGTGGTTTTGTATCTCTATTATCGCGACGACCTGCTCAAGACCGCGGGCCTCACACCACCCAAGACGTGCGAAGATTTCCGAACTGTCGCGAAAGCGCTGACAAAGGCCCCTGAGACTTACGGTTTTGGCCTGCGCGGTGGCAAGGGCGGCTGGGATCAGTGGGGCGCCTTCGTGTTGTCTCAGGGTGCCAAGCTCGAAACCGGCGGATTGACCACGCCGCAGGCTGTGGCAGCCAACCAGTGGGTCATCGATCTCTTCCAGAAAGATAAGGTGATTCCTCCCTCGGCACCCAATGACGGGTTCCAGGAAATCATCGCCGCTTTCAAAGCCGGCAAGACGGCCATGACAATCCATCACATCGGGTCGTCGAATGACCTGGTGAAAGCCCTGGGCGACAAGGTCTCGGCCGTGCCAGTCCCCGCCTGCAATGGAAAGTCGTGGACTTCCTATGGCGATGAGTCACTGGCCGTCTTCTCCTCGTCAAAGGCCAAGGATGCCGCGTGGAAGTGGATCGCGTTCCTCGCAGAGGGCGAGAACAACGTCGCGTTCAACAAGGCCACAGGGCAGATGACCGTGACGAAGAGCGGCTCGAAGGATTGGAAACTGCACGAGCGCCGGTTTGTCGACGCCACGGTCAACTCCCTGCCCTTCGCGGCTGTTCTGCCGCAGAGCACGGCAACCGCGGAGTTCGTCAACACGGCGTGGCAGACTGCCATGCAGCAGGCGCTAACCGGGCAGATCACATCCGAGCAGATGATGAAGCAGCTCGAGGCATTGTTCAAACAGTAGACGCCATCGCAGATCTCCGTCGCCGAAAGACGCGGCGGCGGAGATCGGAAAATCTGTCTCTGTTTCAATTATCATAGCCTCCCATCGTTCGATCCCGCGGACAGCACGAGAGCCCCCGATGTCAGCGCATGCCTCAACCATGACACTGAATTCCAGATATCCCGTGCCATGGCAGCGCAGGATCCTGCCCTATGTGTTGCTTGCCCCCGCAATTCTCGTCGTCCTCGTGGTTGTCTTTGTGCCGATGGTCGAGGCGGTGATTACGAGTCTCTATGACCTCATCCTGTGGAAACCCAACGCGAGCCGCTTCGTCGGCTTCGGGAACTACATCAAATTATTCGCCGACCCCGTTTTCTGGGTTGCGTTGGGCAACACCGCGCTGTGGATCGGCCTGACTGTTCCTCTCCAAATGGGTCTTGGACTTCTGACCGCACTGCTGCTCAATCGCGAGTTCCCTTGGCGCGGACTGGCGCGCGCGCTGGTGATCATTCCATGGGCGCTGTCGAGCGTCGTCATCGCCCTGATGTGGCGTTGGATCTATGACCCCAACACGGGCGTACTGAACGACATTCTCCTCAACCTCTCGATTATCCAGTCCGGCATTCCGTGGCTTGCCGACCCGAAGACTGCCCTCTACGCCGTCATTGCAACTCTCGTCTGGCAGGGCTTTCCGTTTTTTGCTGTGATGATCCTTGCCGGCCTGCAAGGCATCCCAAGGAGCCAATACGAAGCGGCCTCCATCGATGGCGCTAGCGCCTGGCGCCAGTTTCGTCATATCACGCTCCCGGGCATTGGCCCGGTGCTCGCGACCGCAGGACTTCTGCGCGTGATCTGGGTCGCCAATTCCATGGACGTGATCTTCGTCATGACCGGTGGCGGCCCTGGATACGCCACGTACACGCTTCCGCTTTATGCCTTCATCCGCGCCCGCCAGAACCTTGATTTCGGCTATGGCACGGCTATCGCTGTTACGTTTACGGTGCTCCTGGGGAGCATCGTGGCAATCTACATCTTGAGGACGATGCGCGAGGTCGAGCGATGAACAAGCCTTCGGTCCTCCGGCGGATCCTCACAACAGACCTGCCCGTCTTGCTCATCGTGCTGCTCGCGCTTGGCCCCTTTGCCTGGCTGGTGCTGACATCGCTGACGCCTTCGGCCCAGATCGCGCAGTCGGGCGTTTCCGTTTCGCCTTCGGGCTGGGGCGTTGACAATTACGTGCGGCTGTTGCGGCAGACATCCTTCGTGGCCAATATGGGGCATAGTCTCATCGTGGCACTGGGTACGGTCGTGCTCGGCCTGACGGTCTCGGTGACTGCGGCCTACGCATTCTCACGGTTCCGCTTTGCAGGCCGCCGGCTGATCATGCTGCAGTTTCTACTCGTCAACATGTTCCCGGTGGTGCTGCTCATCCTGCCTCTGTTCATCCTCATGCGGCGGTTGGGACTTCTCGACACACATCTCAGTCTCATCCTGGCAAACGCCACGGTCGCCATTCCCTTCGCCGTGTGGATGCTGACGAGCTATGTCGGGGCCATTCCCAAGAGTCTTGACGAGGCTGCCATGATTGACGGCTGCTCGCGGCTGATGGCATTGCGCCGGGTTGTCCTGCCGCTCGCGATGCCGGGCATCATCTCGACGGGCATCTACATCTTTATCACTGCCTGGAACGAGTATCTTTATGCGCTCACACTCGGCGGGCGCACCGTCCGCACGGTGACGGTGGCAATCCAGACCCTCATCGGCGAGTACCAGATTGAATGGGGATTGCTTGCGGCCGGTGGCGTTGTCGGCGCGCTCCCGGCGACGCTTCTCTTCCTGATCGTTCAGCGACGTCTCATCGGCGGCCTCACGCAAGGGGCCGTCAAAGGATGACCCAGCAACGCCCGCCCGACTTGCCTTCACTATCATTTCAGGATCAGACATGAATCCCGTCGGACTCATTTCCATGCAGTATGCACGGCCCTTCACAGCCGAGCACTTCCCCCTCTTTGAGACAATGCGGAAGCTGGGCTTCGACTTTGTCGAACTCCTCGTTCCTGAAGCAGGCGAGCTCGATCTGCCGGTTGCGCGGCGGGCGCTGAGCGATGCGGGGCTCTCCGTTGTTCTCGCTGCCCGCGTCAATCTGGAGCGCAATCTTTCCTCCGCAGACCCCAGATGGCATCAGGCCGGCATCGACTATCTGCGCTATGCGATCGACACGGCCAAGGCGCTCGGTGCCTCCATCGTGGGCGGGCCGCTCACAGGAAATCCCCTCGTCTTTGCAGGTCGCGCTCCGCAGCCTGTTTCGGAAGCGGAGCGCCTCGACCGCAAGGAGCGCTGTGTGGTCGGTCTGCAAGCCGCTGGTCGCCACGCACAGCAGGCAGGGATCACGCTTGCGGTCGAGCCGCTGAACCGCTTTGAGAGCGACGTTCTCTGCACGACGCAGCAAGCCGTCGAATTGCTGGACGCTGTCGGTCACCCGTCGGTTCAGCTGATGCTCGACACCTTTCACATGCACATGGAGGAGGCGTCGATCCCCGAGGCCATTCGCCTCGGCGGCAAGAGACTCGTTCACTTTCAGGCAAACGAAAACCACCGGGGCTTTCCGGGCACCGGCTCGACCGACTGGGTTGCCGTCGGCCGCGCGCTGCATGATATCGCCTATGACGGTCCCATCTCGCTCGAACCATTTCGACGCAACGACGATCGCTTCGGCGTGCCGTTCGCCCAATGGCGCCCTCCGCACGAGGACGAAAGCGAGCGACTTGCCGCTTCAGCCGCGTTCATCAAATCTCACCTTCTGCTGACGGAATTCAGACGATGACACTCAAGATGGGTTGGATCGGATGCGGGGTCCACGCGACGCAGATGCTGCTTCCGCAGCTGGTTCGGCAGGACGTCGAAATTGTGGCGTTGTGCGATATCGACGGAAAGCGCCTGTCTGATGCGGGGCGCCAGTTCGGCGTGAAGAACCTCACCACCGACGCCGCGGCTTTGATCGCGACCGGGGGCCTTGATGCTATCGGCATGGCGGTAGGGCCGGATCAGCATCTTGCATTTGGCAGGGCAGCCCTGGAACGCGGCCTCGGGGTCTTCATGGAGAAGCCGCCGTCAGGCTCCGCCGCAGGCGCGCGCGAACTTCGCGAGGCCTCAGAGCGCGCCAACAAGCCTCTCCTTGTGGGCTTCATGAAGCGCTACTCGATCGGCAACAAGATCGCTCACAATATCCTCAAGTCCGGGAACTTCGGCCCGGTCTACGGCCTGACGGGGTATTACATGACGGCGCCTGGCTACTTCGCCGGCAATGTCGATTACACGGGTTTCTTCCTGCATCACTGCGTCCACTACATGGACCTGCCCTCGTTTCTCGTGTCGCCCATCCGCGGGATGTCTGCCCACAAAGTCGAGAAGTCACCTGGCCGCCTTCTCTTTCACGTTCATCTGGAATTCGAATGCGGGGCAATTGGTACTATCGCCATGGGGACCATGCAGTCCCGCGGAACGCCAGTGGAGCGGATCGAGGTGATGGGAGACCACCAGCGCATCGAGATCGAGGACGTGATCGAGGTGACGTGGCATCGCAACCCTGCGTTCAAAGCCGACGACCCTCGTGCCTTGCTGACGGGAGACCAGGACACCCTGACGTGGAAGCCGAACTTCACGGCTGCAGCAAATGAAGATTTCAAAGGTTATCACGCGCTGATGACCGACGTGGTCCCGGCGCTTCAAGGTGCAGAGACGGCCGCACCCACCATTCACGACGGCGTGGTGGCCATGGAATGGCTGGAGACATTACGGAGCAAACTCGAGCTCTAGTTTAGCCGACAGAAGCGTGCCGCAGTCGCTCGGCAAAAGGGCGTGAGTTCCGGCTCGACCGGATTCACGCCGTCGTCAGAAGTACGTCTTGACCGCGTCGACGACGCGGTAGTCGTCGTCCACCACCATCAACAGTGACCACTTGTCGAACGTCGTGCACGGGTGGCCAATGCCAAAGCCAACCATGTCGCCAACCTGAAGCGGACTTTCGCCAGGCGTCCCCAAATGGCAGTGCTGGTCATTGAGCGCGAGCACCGCATGGCCTCGGGGCATTGGCTCCGGACACGTCATCGTTCCTCCCGGCCTGAACCATCGCTCGGGAACGGGAAGGCCATTGTCAAAACCGACGTCCCGCTTTCCCATGGTGAGGATCGACCGTCCGCGCTCGGGTCTGGACTGCACATAAGCCCAGACCTCCAGGGCCGGTTCCAGACCACCACCAGATGGCAGGAGCAAGCACGTCTCGCTGACAATCCGCCGGAACGCGCTGGCATAACCGAGCGAGTCATGGGTGAGGTAACATCCAGACCGCAGGACGCGCAGGACCGGCCTGCGAAAAACCACATCCCGGAACTGCTCGCCGACCCTATCAAAGAACGATGAGCCGCCGGCGCTCAACACGACCGGTTCTCCGGGCAAGAACAAACCTTCCGCTTCGGCCGCGTCAGCAACGGCCGCCACTTCGTCGATGAGGTGGCCCGCCGATGCCGGATCTGGCAGCAACCCCTCGAAGCACTCGAACCCGGACAAAACAAGGCCCGGCGATGCTGCAACCGCGCGCGCTATCGCCATGGCTTCATCACGCGTGCGCGCGCCGGCGCGGCCGCCGTCGAACCCAATCTCAACGAGAACGCGCAGCCGGTTGCCTCGCGGCGGCGGAAGGCGCAAGGCGGCCTCGGCCAGAAGCGCAACGCCGGTCCGACTATCGGCCAGGCAATAGAGTTCGAACCCGTCGTCCTGCTGCAAGGCGCGAAAGCAGGCATCAAGCGCCTCTTGGCCCACGGGCTGGTTGGCAAGCAACACGCGGCGAACCCCGAACCGGCGGCACACCTCCAGCTGCTGCACGGTCGCGACCGTCATGGCCCAGGCTCCGTCCGCAATCTGCAGATCGAAGAGTTGAGGCGCCATGGTCGTCTTGCCATGTGGCGCGATCAGCAGGTTGTTCCTTTCTGTGAACTCGGCCATCCACGCGCTGTTCGCGGCAAGCACGTCTCGCTTGAGAATGGCGGCCGGAAGCGGGAGATCGCCGTTCAGCAGATTCCAGCGTTGCGCTGCGATGTCGGTGATCCGCACCGCGTCGAGTCCGAAGGGCAGACCCTTTGTTGCGGGATCGAGAACCGCCTCTCTGAGCGCCGCCAAGTCGAGCGGTGGCAGACGCCGCGCCGCCTTTTCCGATACACCCATGGGTCAAGTATCCCGCGACGCACCAGGACCTGCGCCATCATGAAGACTACCCTGTGCGTGATGGACAGGGTAGGGGTGCTGGCGGATCGGTCCACACCAAGGTCAATGACGACGGGTCGTGGCGCACGACTTCCGGGCACCCTCGCCTGCCCGGCCCCGCGAGCCAGTCGCCATCGGCTTCGAATCCGAAGTTTTCGCCGTCAGCCCTTGGACGCCGCCTTCCGGGAGCGCTCGTCCGCGACGCCCTTGAGGATCTTGTCGGTGATCCCGATCATATCGCCCTGTTTGGCACCGGCGCGGATGCGATCGAGATTCGGGCCCTGAACGGACTGGCGCTGCAAGGCCATCTCGGCGAGGTAGCGGGCATCGTCCGGCGGCAGGAAGATCACGCCGCTCTCGTCTGCCAGTACGGCGTATCCCGGCAGGACGGCCGCCCCGCCGACGCAGATCGGCACATTGATGGCGCCGCCCATGCCATAAGGGTGGCATGTGATCGGCGAATAACCCGAGATCCAGCCCGGGAGATCGTATTCCTGCCATTTGGACGATCCGGTCGATGGCCCGTCGATCACCACGCCAACGGCGCCACCGACTTTCGCCGCCAGGGTTGTGCCGCCACCCCAGCAGGAATTGTGGTTGTCACCCAACCGGTCGATACAGATGAAATCGCCCGGACGCATCATACTGAAAAGGTGGCTGATCATGCCGGAATCATGGCCCGGCACCGCGACCGTCACCGCGGTGCCGACGACCCGTCGTTCCGGCATCACGGGCTTGATGGAGCCATGCGCAAAGCCCCAATGCCGATGATGGCCGATCGATTCCGTCCGGCACTGGGCGAGGAGATCAAGGACGTCCTGATCGATCTGTTTGGGCATCTCGTTGATTTCGTACATCGTGAGATCCTTCAGTTCTGGACGCGGGTTGTCGAGGCTCCGTCCACCACGAGATTGGTGCCGGAGATGTAGGCGGCCGCGGGGCTGGCGAGGAACACGACCGCGTTGGCCACCTCTTCGGGCTTGCCGAACCGCCCCATGGGATTGAGCTTCAGCATGCGCTCGTAGCGCTCTGGCTCATTCTGCCGCCGCCGGTCCCAGACGCCGCCTTCGAAATAGATCGAGCCGGGGGATACCGCGTTGACGCGGACATTCTTGGGAGCAAGGAAGGCGCTGAGATACTTCATGTGCGCGAGCATGGCGGCCTTCACGGCCGGATACGGTGTCGGCGGTCCGTAAACCTGGACGGAACCGGTGGTATTGACGATCACCACAGAGCCAGCCTCAGACTTCTCGATGAAAGGCAGGGCGGCGTCAATTCCAACGACGGTTCCGCGCATGTCGACCTCGAAGCTGCGCTGCCAGGTTGCGTCGTCATTGACCGTACCGAGCGCGCTGACATTTGACACATAGATGTCGATTCCGCCGAGAGCATCGGCCATCGCCGCCACCCAACGCCGCAGCGATTCTGGATCCGACACATCCACGGACTCGGCATGAACGACACAGCCCTTCGCGCGCAGCGCTTCGGCGGTGGCTTGAACGCGCACGGGGTCGCGCGCGCAGATCGCCAACTCCGCCCCTTCGGCAGCAAACAATTCCGCAATCGCGCGGCCGATTCCCTTTGTGGCGCCGGTCACCAGGACCTTCTTGCCCTTGAGGTCGAGTTCCATCGTCATAAGTCTCCGCTATGGGCGTTATGGGCGGACATGATGTCCGGATCGTAGAGGTGGCATTCAAGGCGGTGTCCGTCGCTCACGATCGAACGCGGCGCGACGCGCGAGCAGGGGGCGAAGGTCCGGTTGCAGCGCGGATGGAAATGACACCCGCTCGGCGGATCGATCGGATTCGGAAAGACGTTCGACAGGCCGAGATCTGGCAACCCGAGGGTCGGATCGGGCGTCAACGCGGATTCGAGGAGCGCGATGGTATAGGGGTGCTTGGGCGCGCGGAAGAGATCCTCAACCGAGGCCTCCTCGACGATCCGTCCCAGATACATCACAGCGACGCGCGAGGCGATGTGTTCCACCACGGCGAGATTGTGCGTGATGAGGATGTAGGTTAGTCCGAGTTCCGTTCGCAGATCCTGCAGGAGGTTCAGGATCTGTGCCTGCACCGACACATCGAGGGCTGACGTGGGCTCATCGCAGACCAGCAGTTTCGGTGCGATGATGAGCGCACGGGCAATCGCAACCCGCTGGCGCTGTCCGCCCGAGAGCTGGTGCGGCAGGGCGTTCACAACGCGCCTGGGCAGGCCGACGAGATCGAGGATCCGCAGGAGCTTCTGCTCGCGCTCGACGTGATCGCCGATGCCATGGACGATCAGCGGCTGCATGATCGTGGCGCCGACGCTGCGCCGGGGGTTCAGGGACGAATAAGGGTCCTGAAAAACAGGTTGGACCTGTCTGGCAAATTCCTTTCGACCTAATGAGCGCACCGCACGCCCATCGAGAAAGATTTCGCCGCTCGTGGGCGGGTGGATATTCAAGATAGCATTGGCCAGCGTCGTCTTTCCCGATCCGGACTCGCCCACGATCGCCAGCGTTTCGCCCGCATGCGCGACAAGATCGACCTCCTGGACCGCCCGAAGAGGTTTCCGGCCCGCCATGAAGCCACGTGACACGCTGAACGTCACATTGATCCGACGAACGTCGATCATCGGTTCGGCGCTCATGACAGCGCGCCCCCCTGATGGGCGGCCTCCTCGAGATAGGGCCGCCTGCAACGCCACGCCCGGCCGGCAGACGGCTCCGTCAGCGCCACGTGACCGAGCGCGCAATCCGGCACGGCGCGCGAGCAGCGTCCAAAGAACGAACAGCCCTCAAGGTGGTCCGTCAGGCTTGGAACGGTTCCCGGAATCGCCGCGAGCTTTCCGCCCCGCTCCGTCTTGCCCGGCACCGGAATCGCCGCCAGAAGCCCTCGGGTGTAGGGATGGGCCGGTGCGTTGAAGACCTCGCGGGCGGTTCCGGTTTCGACAAATTCTCCCGCATACATGACCGCGACCTTATCGGCGGTGCGCGCCACGATTCCGAGATCGTGGGTGATCAGGAGGATGCTGAGATTGAACTCCGTCTGAAGGTCGCGCAGGAGCCGCAGAATCTGTGCCTGAATCGTCACGTCGAGAGCCGTTGTCGGCTCGTCGGCGATGATCAGGTCGGGACCGCACATCAGGGCCATCGCGATCATGACACGCTGTCGCAGACCACCCGAGAGTTGGTGCGGATACTGGTTCAGTCGCTCCGACGCTGCAGTGATTCCGACCTTCTCGAGCAGGTAGACGGCCCGCGCCCGGGCATCGCCCCGGGCTGCCGCCGGGTTGTGCCGACGATAGGCTTCCTCAAGTTGGTTGCCGATCGTGTAGACAGGGTTGAGGGCCGTCATCGGCTCCTGAAAGATCATGGCGAGCTTGAGCCCGCGCAAATCCGACATGGCGCGGTCCGACAATCCGTCGATCCGCGCACCGTCAATGCTGATGCCATGGCTTTCCCGCCGTGCCGTGCGCGGCAGCAACCCCATGACGGCAAGGGACGTCATCGACTTCCCGCAGCCTGATTCGCCCACGATGCTGAGCGTCTCGCCGCGGGCAATCTCGAACGAGATTCCACGGACCGCATGGACCTGTCTGTCGCGCGCCCCGATCCGCACATGAAGATCGTCGACCTTGAGCAATGGTGCCGTCATCTAGCGCTCCCTGCTCTTCTGCAATCCATCGCCGACAAGGCTGGTCGACAGCACGAGCAGAAACAGTGCGGCGCCCGGAATGGCGATTGCCCACGGAGCGAAGAAGATGTCTTCCTTGGCTTCGGCCAGCATAAGTCCCCAGGAGGGGGCGGGCGGCGGAATGCCGAGACCGAGGAATGACAGCGACGCTTCGAGGAGAATTACCTGTCCCATCTCGACAGTGAGAATGACCGCGAGGGGTGCTGCGAGATTGGGAAGGATCTCGGTGAGGATAATTCTCAGATCGCTGGCGCCAAGGGCCTTGGCGGCCTTGATGAAATCGCGCTTTGCAATCTGCTGGGTGACGGTGCGCGTCACGACAGCAGCCCTGTCCCACAAAAGAAGACCGGCGATCAGGATGATCATCTGCAGCGAACCGCCGAATGCGGCCACCGCAGCGAGCGCCACGAGGATGACCGGCACCGCCAGTCGGGTCTGAATGAGAAAATTGGCGGCGAGGTCCACCTTGCCACCGAAGTAGCCGGCCGAGATGCCCACCACCGATCCGATGAAGCCTGAGATCGCAACGCTGACAAAACCGACAATGAGCGAGATCCGCGCCCCATACACCAGCCGCGCCCAGTAGTCGCGCCCCACATTGTCCGTGCCGAACGGATGCGCCATGGTGGCCTGCGGATCACCCAGGAACCACCCGTTCCAGACAGGCGGCAACCGTCGGCTCATGATGTCCTGATCGTAGGGATCGTACGGCGTCAGGTAAGGCGCAAAGATCGCCGCGAGCACGATAAGGCCGAGAATCAGCATGCCAAGGACAAGCCCGGGCCGCTCGACGATGACTCGTGCAAGCCGCCCTCGGCGACGGGTTTCCCGCAACGGGATGGGTTCACTCGGCTGCATCATGCGATCCTGATTCGGGGATCAAGCCACGCGTTGAGGATGTCGGCGAACAACGTGAGCAGGACGTAGAAGAAGGCCGTCACCAGAACCAGGGCCTGAACGACGGGCAAATCGGCGGATGAAACCGATTCCCAGGCCAGATAGCCGATGCCCTGCATGGCGAAGATAGTCTCCACAATGACGGAGCCGGACAGGAGATAGCCGAACTGAACGGAGGCAATCGACACCACCGGGATGATGGCGTTGCGCAGCGCATGCTTCACGAGGATGGTGGGCGTGCGAAGGCCCTTGGCCCGTGCTGTGCGGATGTAGTCGGCCTCCAGCACCTCGAGAAGACCGGCACGGGTCAGCCGCAGGATCGCCGGCATGGCGAAGAAACCCAGGCAGGCAGCCGGAAGGATGTAGTGGACGAAACTCGTCGAGCCCGACACCGGCAGCCATCCGAGTTCCACACTGAAGACGAGAATGCCCAGAAGCGAGAGCCAGAATGTCGGAACGGCCTGCGCGACCAGAGCGGTGAGCACCGCGAAGCGGTCGATCATCGAGTTGGGCCACAGCGCCGCGAACATGGCGAGCGGCAGCGCCAGCGCGAGACTGAAACCGAGCGCAAGACAAGCCAGCGTGAACGTGACCGGAAAGCGCTCAAGCACCACCCGCGCGACAGGCCTTTGCTGGCGGTAGGACATTCCGAAATCCCCCCGAACAGCATGGCCGAGCCATTCCGCATATCGCTCCACCACGGGGCGATCGAAGCCGTAGCGTTGCCGCACGGCCTCCACATCCGTCGCGGTGGCGCCTTCGCCCGCGATCGCGATGGCCGGATCGCTGGCAATGTTCGTGAGCGCGAACACCGCCATCGAAATGGTCAGCATGATGGCGAGACCCAGGACAGCCCGCTTCAGGGCGTAGACCATCATGGCCTGCACCCTGAAGCTGTCATGGCGTCAGATCCCCTTACTTCCATTTTGCAAAGTAGAAGCGCGGGTTCTCGTCGGCATAGAGAGGCACGTCGAGATCCTGGGTGTAGGCATAGACGTTGGGATGCGTCCACATGGAGAGCCAGTACACCTTGTCGGAAATCCGCTTCAGCGCCTTGTCGTAGAGGGCCTTGCGCTTTTCCGGATCCACCGTGGTGGCTGCTTCCTTGACCCAAGCGGTCAACTCCGCATCGCGGGCTGCATCGTAGCTGTCGCCGGCGAAGTACACGTTCATCGGACCAGCCGTGTCATTGATGGACAGCCAGCCATTGTCCTGCAGGTAGAGCTGCATTTCACCCTTGGCGAGACGCTCCTGCGCGGCCGGATAGGGGATGTAGTTGATCGTCGTCTTGATTCCGACGACATTGAGGAAGCCTGCAACCGCCGCGGTCCAATCACGACTGCGGAAGGCCTGCAGGTCGAGCGTGACGCCGTTCGGATAACCGGCCTCCGCCAGCAGTTTCTTCGACAGTTCGGGATCGTACTTGTACTGTGTCACCTCCTGAGTGCACCCGAACTGGGTCTTGTAGCAGGCCGACAGCGGCACGTTCGCGCCATCGCCCACCATGCTCTTGATGATCTTGTCCCGGTCGATGGCATGAGCAATCGCCTGGCGCACGCGCACATCTGCCAGCGGATTCTTCGTTGCGGTTTCGCGGGTGTTGAACGTGATGAAGCTGAGCCGCATGGTCTCGACGGATTTCACGACGATCCCCGGCCGAGAGGCAAGTCGGGCAGCCTGGTCGGAGGCTACATTCCAGATCCAGTCGGCATTGCCGCTGAGAATCTCCGCGATCTGCGTCGAGTTGTCCGGAATGACCCGATAGGCCATCTTCTTGATCGTCGGCTGACCCTTCGGGCTGTCCTTGAAGTACTTGCCGGTGAGTTCAATCGAGATGCTCGCGCTCGGCGTGAAGCTGGTGACCTTGTAGGGGCCCGTGCCGACAACCTTTTCAACCGCAGGCGCCTCGCCGTTGGGACCGTAAAGGTTGTTGGGCAGGACGGGCAGCAGCGACGACAGATACTCAAGCGCGACCGGGAACGGTTGCTTCAGGAACAGCCGGAAGGTGAGCGGGCCTGTCTTCTCAGCGCCCTTGATCCAGTTCACATTGGTGGGAACGGGGATCTTGGCTTCGGTCTTGGACACACGGTTGAACGTGTAGACGGCGTCATCGGCCGTCAGCGGCGTGTCATCATGCCATTTGACGTCATCGCGCAGCGTGAATTCCAGCGTGGTGTCGTCTACCCACTTCCACTCTTTCGCCAGAAGCGGCTTGTACTCGCCACTCTGCGGATCCCGCCAGATCAGCGTGTCCCAGACGAGCTGTCCGTTGATCACGAGAGCTTCGCGGGCAGTGTTGTAATAGGGATCGATGGAGTCGATCGGGTAGCGGCTGATCCATCGCAGGGTGGAATCCGCCTTGTTGGCCAGCGCGGGCTGCGCGGCGAAGGCGGAGGCCATGAGCGCCGTTGCGGCGAACAATGTCCTGAGTCGTGATGCAACTCTCATTCGTGTCACTCCTGGTCTCGTTATGCCTGATGTTGGTCGCTGATTGTCGTCTGTGATCGTTGTCATCGTCCCACCGCATAGTCCTGCATTCCCCGCGCATTCGCGGCGGACTTCAGAATCACGTCGTTGCCGGCCGTCTCGCGACCCACTGCGCAGAGACGCCCGAGCGACCACTCGGCCGCCCATTCGATCCGGTGCCCCCTCGCCTCCAGCGCTTTGCCCACATCCTGTCCGAAGCGCTTCTCCAGGATGACCGAGGACGGCTTGAACTCGCGCGGCCAGAAGGAACTGATCAGATGACCCGTGTGAAAGGCTGGCGCATCGATAGCCTGCTGAAGGTTGAAGCCATGATGCAGGTGACGCAAGAGGAAAGCGATCGACCATTGTTCCTGCTGGTCGCCGCCCGGGGTTCCAAAGGCCAGGGAGGGCGCGCCATCCTTGGCGACCATGGTCGGCGTGAGCGTCGTGCGCGGTCGCTTGCCGGGGGCTAGCGATGACGGCAACCCGTCCACGAGCCAGAACATCTGAGCGCGGGTGCCCAATCCAAAGCCGAGTTCCGGCACGACGGGACTTGCCTGAAACCATCCCCCTGACGGCGTGGCCGCAACCATGTTGCCAAATCGATCCGTCACGGCGATGTGACAGGTGTCGCCCCGGCCATACGGATCGAAGCCGGCGAAATCCATCGCGGCCTTCTTGCGGCCTTCGGGATCCTTGGCAAAGGTCGGCTCGCCCACCCCTGGCGCGGAGGAGAACGAAGCGCCGAGAAGATGGCGCGGGGGCAGCTTCGGCTCGCGTCCGAGCGGCGAGCCCGGGCGGAGTTCCGCGCTGCTGGTATCGCCCACGCAATGCCGCCGGGACTCGAGATAGGAATCGCTGAGCAAGGCATCCACAGGCGACGTGTCGTCGCCGAGCCACGCGTCGCGATCGGCTAGGGCGAGCTTGCCGGTTTCGACGACGAGGTGGATGAAATCGGCGCCGAGCGGATCGAGATCGCCTACGCCCGTGCCCTCGAGCAATCCGAGCCATTCGAGAAAAGCCGGCCCTTGTGTCCAGGCTCCGCATTTGAATACCTCGACACCTGCGTAGTGACGGGAAACAGGCGCCTCGTATGTGGGTTTCCAGGCCGCCATGTCGGCGGCCGTCAGAAAGCCCGTGTGATGCCGGCCGGTGGAATCAAGCACAGGGACGGCGGCTGCGCGCTCGATCGCTTCGGCGACAAAACCTTCATACCACAGATGATGTGCCCGCTCGATCTGCACCTCGCGCCCTCCGCCTTCGCTCTCGCGCAGGATCCGTTCGAAGGTTGCGGCGAGCGTCCTGTTGCGAAACAGGTGCCCGGCAAGCGGAGGCGCGCCGTGGGGCAGATAGATTTCAGCCGAACTCGTCCATTCGGAGCGGAACAGGTCTTCCATCGACGCCATGGTCTGGGCAACCCGCGCGTTCAGCGAGAAGCCGCCCCCGGCAAATTCGATGGCGGGTCTGAGAACCTCTTCCAACCGCATCGTGCCGTGATCGCGCAGGAGCATCAGCCACGCGCCGAACGCGCCCGGCACGCAAGCGGCCAGCGGCCCCGTGCCTGGAACCATGTCGAGGCCGAGCGACCGGAAGGCATCGATGGTTGCCCCTTGCGGCGCAACGCCCTGTCCGCAGATCACGTCGGCCCGTTTCTGCTGCGCATTCCAGAGCATGATCGGAACCTCGCCGGCCGGCCCATTGAGATGGGGTTCCAGAACCTGCAGGGCAAACCCCGCCGCAACGGCGGCATCGAAGGCGTTGCCGCCGTTCTCCAGCATGCGCATGGCAGTCGCGGCAGCGAGCCAATGGGTCGCGGCCGCACAGCCGAACGTCCCGCGGATTTCTGGCCGCGTTGTGAAGGCGCCGTTGCTGAAGACCTGCACCAACGCCTATCTCCCGGGGTTGAAGGTGGAATTGGTGGTCAGCGGCACATGCGTCCGGCCGCAATGGGACCCTCCCGACACATCCACCAGCGTCCCTGTCATCCAGGCCGCCTGGTCGGACGCGAGAAATGCCACCGCATTGGCCACATCGTCAGGTCGGCCGGTGCGCCGCAACGGCGTTCCCTGCAGCATCATGTCGATGTAGGGATGCTCCTCCGTTTCGCCCGCGATCACAACCCGATCCAGAACGACAGAGGGCGCGACAGCGTTGACGCGGATCCCGTAGGGTCCGAACTCGATGGCCATCACCTGCGTGAGCATGTTGACGGCCGCTTTCGAGGCCGCGTAATGCGCACTTCCGGCGCGCGCCGAGCGGCCGGCGCCGGACGAGATGTTGACGATGGAGCCCTTCACATTGCGCTCCATCCATTGCCGCGCATAGGCCCGACCGACCAGCATGGTGCTGCGGGCATTGAGCGCGAAGATCCGATCCCATTCCTGCACACTCATATCGACGATGGCGCAGTTGGCATATTGTCCCGCACAGCTCACCACCGAGTTGACCGGCCCGAAGAACGCCTCTGCGTCGGCGACGATACGATCGACCTCCGCCTCGTCGGTGACGTCCCCGGTGACGACAGCAACGCGGGGCAGACCCGCGTTGCCGAGCCTTTCCGCGAGCGCGGTCGCGCCCTCGACGTTGCGATCCACGACAACCACCGAGGCGCCCTCCCGCAGGAAGGTCTCGACGATTCCGCGTCCCAGCAGGCCTGCGCCACCGGTGACGATCGCCGAACGGTCAGGGAGCAGCATCGGCTTGTCCTTTGTGTGTGTCGCCATCAAGAGCAATCAGACAGGTGCGCACGGCGTCGCCTGCCTGGAGCAGCGCCCAAGCGATTCGGTTCTGCGCGCGCGTCAATGCCACGGTGGCGAATTTCTCGGCGTCGGAGCCGCGCTCGCTCGCGGCAAGCGTGGCCAGCGGCGAAAGCGTCGCGTAGGCTGCGACGGCCAGCGCCGGGTCATGCTCGAACCGATCTCCGATTGTGTGCTCGATCGGAACAAGTGCGCGCGACACTGCCATGAGGCACGCATTGATGGCAGCGGCTTGCTCAGTGGTGACGTCGCCGGCGGCGATGTGATTGAGGATATCGAGATCCGCTTTGAGCGCATCGGCGCGGGCGCTCATTGGCGACAGGTCGAAGCGACCATCGACCAAGCGACGGTCATGCTCCAGCCTCTGCTGCAATGCGCCCACATGGGCGGCGTAATCGAGCGGCAGCACGGTGCGCGACAACAGAGCCCAGACCACGTGGAGATAGATCTGCGTGTCGCGGATCGCGATGGACACGTCCATCTTGTCGAGGGTATCGTCGGGCGTGTGCCACCACCAACCCGTTCCCGCACCCTTACGCCCAGGGCCGCCAAACAGCATCGCGGCAGCAACCGGCGCATCTGACGCCGGCTGCTCGCCAAGGCTCGAAAAAATGGCCGGGACGCCGATTCCCCAGAATGATTGGTCGCCGGCCCGCGCGACGCGGTGGCCCGCGAAATCCTGATCGGCATGCTGTCGCACCGCCTCGCGTGCGAGGCTCACCAGCTCTGCGTCGGCCTGCGCGTCAAACAGGACCACGTTGCCCCGCGCGCCGGTCGAATCGATGTTCACATGGGCAACGGCGCGGCGGTGGATCTCTTCCCAATGCGTGTCGGCATACCAGGCCGAGCTGGAATATCGCCCTTGCGAATGGCCGGACCAGAAGATCAGGCGGAGCCCTCTCAACCACTGGTCGCGGTGAAGCGCACAGAGCCGGGCGACCTCGATCATGGTGGCATTGGCGCCGCCATTATCCATCACGCCGTAGTGCCAGGTGTCGTGATGCCCGGTGAACATCACGAATGGATCCGTCATCCCGCCCGCAGGCGCGGGGAGTTCGGCCACGAGAATCGGTGTCTTGCGCCAGCCGGTATCGACGGCGGCATGAAGCGAAATCTCACAATCCGGATCGGCCATCAACCGCGCCTTCAACTGCTCGCCCACCGTCTTCGTGACGCTGACGACGACAGTCACCGGGAGATTGGGAAGCGTCTCGTGCGAGGGGTTTCCCCACACTGGCGAAATGCACATCTCGTGGCGGTGGTCATGCGGGGACACGTGGATCTGACCGATGGCACCAGCCTTTGCGGCCCGCATCGCGACTGGCGGTGTCGCAATTCCGTCGACGATGACGATCCGTCCCTGAACGTCAGTCGATGCGAAATCTCCCGGCGCGCCAGCGCCGATGACGATTCCCCGGCCCCTGGTTCCGACCGGCAGCGTGCTCTGTGAAAACGAGTGGGTGATGCACGCAAGGCGTTCGCCCGCGATCTCGATCGAGGCCTCGCGCGGCAGGCTGATATAGGCGTCGTGGAGAATGAGGTCGGTGCTGTAGCCAAAGCCGTCGAGGCAGGCGCGGACATAGGCCAGGCTCGCGCGTTCCCCGTCGCTTCCAGCTTCCTTGATCCAGCGCGAAAACTCCACGAGATGGCTCTGGAGTTGCGCGCCGTCGACGTCCTCGATCATGCTCGCGAAAGTGCGGTTCAACGTCACGTGGATGACCTAGGGTTTTTGACCCGCTGATGGATTGTTCCTCAACGGCAATTTGCAGTGATTACAATGTTACGTCGGACAATCGGTAGAAATTGCGCATTTCGCTAATACGTACCAATTCAGTTGCGCAGTCAACACCAAGAAGTGCTTAATCACTGCGCATTGCGTTGCGAAATCAGGCAGTCGACGGCTTGCATTAGCGACGGCCTTGATCGATTGTGCTTGCGAACAACGGACGGATAGGCAGGTCTTGGATAAACTCGATCAACGCATCATCAGCGCATTGGCGGAGGATGGTCGGCGTTCCTATCGGGATATCGCGCGCGATCTCAACGTGTCGGAAGCCTCCATCCGGCAGCGGGTCAGCCGGCTCACAAGCGACGACCTCATCCGCATTACCGCTGTCGGCAACTTGCAGGCGCTGGGTTTCGATGTCGTGGCGATGGTGCATTTCAAGGTTCTGCCAAGTCGCATCGAGGAATACGCGCAGCTCATCTCCGAGTATTCGGCGGTGCGGTTCGTTTCGATTTCGCTCGGCAATGCCGACATCATTTTTCAAAGCCTGCACACCAGCATTCCCAGCCTGCATGATTTCGTGCGCAACGAATTGCCGCGGCGCATGCCGGATATCATCGCGACGGAAATCTTTCCGCTTGTGAAGACGCTCAAGAGTTCGTGGACGTGGGAAGCCTGGTTCGATCTGCAGAACCAGAATTCATAGAAACAGGGAGATTGACGTGATTGTCGAAAAGCGCACTTACACCATGCATTCGGGCATGATGAAGGATTACCTTAAAGCCTATACGGACGGGTCGTTTCAAAATCTGCAGCAGCAGCTCGGCCATTGCGTCGGCTTCTTCACGTCGGAGACCGGGCCGATCGAGCAAGTCACCCAACTGTGGGCCTACAAGGACTGGAACGATCGCGAGGCGCGCCGGGCCGCGCTCTACAGCGATCCGGCTTTCATCGACCGGGCCAAGGACATGTATGGGCTGATCAAGGACAAGGACAGCCAGATCCTGAAGCCTGTGGCGTTCGCCCCGCTGTCTTTCGTCCGGACGCCCTAAGGGACCGGGACGGAGCGGACGTCTGCGAGAGCTCGCTCGACTGCCGCCTCCGCATGCAGGCCGGTCGTATCGAACAAGGGGACCTGGCTGTCTTCCGGCTTCACCAGCAGCATGATTTCGGTGCAGCCGAGGATCACAGCCTCGGCCCCTTGCTCGACGAGGCGTCCGATCACCGCGCGATACACCGCTCGTGAGTGGGGCTCGACCCGGCCCTGGACCAGTTCGTCGTAGATGATGCGATGGATGGCCGCGCGGTCCTCGCTTTCGGGAACAAGCACATCGAGACCGAATCGGTTCTGCAGGCGTCCCTTGTAGAAATCCTGCTCCATGGTGAAGGCCGTGCCGAGCAGCCCCACACGCCGGAAGCCCGCAGCCTCGATGCGCTGGGCGGTCGGATCGACAATATGAAGCAGCGGGATGTGGACCGCGGCCGCGACCGTGTCGGCCATGCGGTGCATGGTGTTGGTGCAGATCAGGAAGAAATCGGCCCCGCCGCGTTCCAGCCGCCGGGCCGCATCGATCATCAGCTCCGCCGCCTCATCCCAGCGTCCGGCCTGTTGCAGGGCTTCGATCTCGCCGAAATCGAACGACCACATCAGGCACCGCGCCGAGCGCAAGCCGCCCAGCCTGTCGCGCACCCGCTGGTTGATGATGCGGTAATATTCGGCCGAGCTTTCCCAACTCATCCCGCCGATCAACCCGATGACCTGTTGCTCTGGCATGGTGCTCTCTCCGATCGCGATTCCCTGCTGCTGATAGGGGAGGTTCCACCCTCGAACAAGCACGCCGGGTTTCGGTCAAAGAGCCAGATGTCACGCTCCTCGGCAATCGGGGCGGAATATCACGTCCGTGGCTCGAACGCGACTGGCACGTTCACGACGCCATGGCGTTTTTGGAGGGCGTGACCCGGGAGACCCTTTGGTCCCGCGACGAATCAGGTGGAACCTGCATTTCACGGAGACGGGGTCAGTGCTTGCCGGAACCGGGGCAGCCGGTGCCGCATTAGCGACGATCGCCAGAAGCGTCAGAGCTGTTGATCCGAGGAATATTGGGTGGTGGAGGCAGTCTGTAAACAACCGTTCTCCCCCTACCCTTTCCCTTCTCAGAAGGAAATGTACAGGGAAGCAATAAATTGATTCCATCTAACAGTGCGCAGCAGTCTCGAACTGAGCGAGAACGGCCGCAACCGGAAAGCCCCCTCATCGAGACCATCCTTCTCCGTCAGGCCAAGGAGGCCCTCCGGTGCCAACCGCGAACAATCGACAGCCTGCTTGATCGCTATGAGCGACTGGCGGGCCGGTGGATCGACCGATCGGACGTGCTCCCCGAGGAGAATCTTGCGCTCCTGGAGCGGATCCTCGGCTCTTCGGGGCATCCCAGCCCGCAACCTGTTCCTGAAGATGGAAAGGCTGAGGAGGATTCGCACCATCACTAATCGCTCGCGAATCCTGCGAGCCATCCTATGGCAGGAGTTGTCGGCCTTCAGCTAGAAAGTCTTTGCCAGCCCCGAACCCGGAACGCCCTACTAGCACAACTGGCACATCGACCATCTCAGTTGGCGGCTGATGCGGGTTGCGCGTGGCGATGTACGCCGCCTCATCATAAAAGTCCCGCCCCGCTCGATGAATTCGATTACCGTCTCAGTTGAATTTCTTGCCTGGATAAAGGGGCGGATCCAATCAAACGCATCATCTGCGTTTCTTACGCGGATGACTTTGCTCGCAAGCTATCCGTTGACACTCGTACCATGATCGAGCGCCCGTGGTACCAAGCGCTGTCTCCGCACCTGCAGCTGACATCGCGGCATCCACGCAACACCGATCTCATGACGACCTTAAGGGGATATCGATTTGCAGCCGGCATGGGTGGTTCTATCCTGAGCCGCGGCGCCGATCATTGCGGCGGACGATCCAATCAATGCCTCAGATACGCCATCCGAAACGAAAGTCGCCGGGTCAATGAGGCCTTCGACAACACCCTCGTCACGCGCTTGAATGACAAGCACGGTGCGATCGTGATCACTATGCGACGGCTCCATCACGACGATCTGGTCGGCCACATGCTGGCTAGGGTCAGGACTCATTGGCTATAGCCAGAAGATGACGGTGGCGGCGAGGGCGATGGCTGAGAAGAAGACCGTCGGGCATCGATCGTAGCGTGTAGCGACACGACGCCAGTCCTTCAGGCGTCCGAA
>NZ_JAGEMM010000200.1 GCF_017921815.1 Microvirga antarctica
GGAGTTTACCGCCCTCGGCCCTTTCACTGGCCGTCTGGCGGGGAAATTGTCCGGCGGGATGAAGCAAAAACTGGGGCTGGCCTGTACGCTGGTCGGCGAACCGAAAGTGCTGCTGTTGGATGAACCGGGCGTTGGCGTTGACCCGATTTCACGGCGCGAGTTGTGGCAAATGGTCCACGAACTGGCGGGCGACGGGATGCTGATTTTATGGAGCACCTCCTATCTGGATGAAGCCGAACAGTGTCGCGATGTACTGCTGATGAATGAAGGCGAGCTGCTCT
>NZ_JAGEMM010000201.1 GCF_017921815.1 Microvirga antarctica
TCGCCGCTTACCGTGGTGTTAGGTAAGGATATCGCGGGCGATCCGGTAGTGGCGGATCTGGCGAAAATGCCTCACCTGCTGGTGGCCGGTACGACCGGTTCCGGTAAGTCGGTCGGGGTTAACGCCATGATCCTCAGTATGCTGTATAAAGCGCAGCCGGAAGACGTTCGCTTTATCATGATCGACCCGAAAATGTTAGAACTCTCGGTCTATGAAGGTATACCGCATCTGCTGACAGAAGTTGTTACCGACATGAAAGACGCGGCTAACGCGTTACGCT
>NZ_JAGEMM010000202.1 GCF_017921815.1 Microvirga antarctica
CTACCTTACCGACGGTACCGAACTGCACGACACCAATTTCGCGCGTATCGCCGAAGCCTGCGGCATTACCGGTATTCGCGTGGAAAAAGCCGCAGACGTGGACGGAGCGCTACAGCGCGCGTTTTCCATCGATGGCCCGGTACTGGTTGACGTGGTCGTGGCAAAAGAAGAGCTGGCGATCCCGCCGCAGATCAAACTGGAACAAGCGAAAGGCTTTAGCCTGTACATGCTGCGCGCCATTATTAGCGGCCGCGGCGATGAAGTGATCGAACTGGCGAAA
>NZ_JAGEMM010000203.1 GCF_017921815.1 Microvirga antarctica
AGCCAGGAGGCCGCCCTGTTGGGCGGCTTTCTTTTCTTCAGATGATGCGGTTCTGTTTAAAATCGCGCAGGAACCCGCCCCAGCGGCGCTCGTAGAACGGCGCGATATGCTCAGTGATAAAGTGGCTGATACCCTGCTCGCCCTTCCTCACCTGACAAATATCGATCGGTTCGTCACCCGGTAACGTGTCGGTCGCCACATTGCCCGCTGCGTGAATGATCTCTTCAATTTCGCCGTCAGCCTCAATGCCAATCAGCAGATTGGGTTGGGCGTCCGCATG
>NZ_JAGEMM010000204.1 GCF_017921815.1 Microvirga antarctica
GGATACTCTTTGACCATTTCGCCTAGCACGCCCTGAATTTCCGACATATGCGCGCCGAACATGGTTTCCGCCATCCAGGCGATCCCGTATACCGCGACAATCGCAATCATACCGGAACGAAAAACTTCGTTTTTTGAGATAGACGCAGGATTGGTTTTGGTCAGGATGATAATGAGCGCCCCGGTCAGCAGCATAAACATCTGAATGACCAGCACCATCGACAACGGTTTGCCGCCGAAGGTTGGACGTAAGTCGGAGTCCGCGCCCAGGAGAGCGACCA
>NZ_JAGEMM010000205.1 GCF_017921815.1 Microvirga antarctica
ACGACTGGATGCCTTTGCGGAGATAAAAGCGCAGCATAATATTATCGACACGCACAATTATCAAACCGACGACCCGGCGATCTTTGCCGCTGGCGATATTGTTAAAGGCGATAAGACCGTCGTTTATGCGGTAAAAACCGGAAAAGAAGCCGCTCAGGCTATTCATCATTATTTAGAGGAGGCCTGCTCATGTTAACAAAAGATTTGTCTGTTACCTTTTGCGGCGTTAAGTTTCCCAATCCGTTTTGCCTTTCTTCTTCTCCGGTAGGCAATTGTTATG
>NZ_JAGEMM010000206.1 GCF_017921815.1 Microvirga antarctica
TGCTGGTGAAAATCCAGGCCAGCGGCTACGGACGGGAAGAGGTGAAGCGTAATACGGAAATTTTCCGTGGTCAGATTATTGACGTTACGCCAACGCTGTATACCGTTCAACTGGCGGGCACCAGCGATAAACTGGATGCTTTTCTGGCCTCGCTGCGCGACGTGGCGAAAATTGTTGAAGTGGCGCGTTCAGGCGTCGTCGGGCTTTCGCGCGGCGATAAGATTATGCGCTGAGCAGATTCGCCGGATGACGACGCACTTGCGTTTTATCCGGTCTACAG
>NZ_JAGEMM010000207.1 GCF_017921815.1 Microvirga antarctica
AACCGCGTGGTGGCGTTGCTGGGCGGTAAATCGCCGCATATCCAGAACCTGGCGGTCGGTGGGGTGGCGAACCCGATCAATCTCGACAGTATCGGTACGTTGAACCTTGAACGCCTGATGTACATCAAATCGTTTATCGATAAGCTGAGCGATTTTGTCGAGCAGGTGTATAAAGTGGATACCGCAGTCATCGCGGCCTACTATCCGGAATGGCTGGAGCGCGGCAAAGGCGCGGTGAACTACCTGAGCGCGCCGGAATTCCCGACCGACGGTAAAAAC
>NZ_JAGEMM010000208.1 GCF_017921815.1 Microvirga antarctica
TACCTTTAATCCCGACGATCGTCTTTATGTTCAATACGATCGCGATCGTCATCTTTACGCTGATACTCGCCGTCAAATGTTTCGCCACCGCCAGTACCCGCGCTAAACCCGCCGCCCGGCATCCGGGAAAAACGTAAATGCGGCAGCAACTTCAGCGTCAAATGTTTTTGCACCGGCGGTAACAAAAGGAGAAGGCCGAGAAAATCGGTGAAAAATCCCGGCAACAGGAGCAGTAAGCCAGCGATGATCAGCGATACACTCTTAATCATTTCTGCCGCC
>NZ_JAGEMM010000209.1 GCF_017921815.1 Microvirga antarctica
CAAGGTACCGACAGCGCGCTGGCGATGGCCATGGGTCACGTTATTTTAAAAGAGTTTCATCTCGATAATCCCAGCGACTATTTTCTTAACTATTGCCGCCGTTATACCGACATGCCAATGCTGGTCCTGTTGGATGAGCGCGCAGACGGTAGTTATGTACCGGGGCGTATGATGCGCGCGTCGGATCTGGTGGATGGACTGGGAGAAGCCAATAATCCGGAATGGAAAACCGTCGCGTTCAACAGTACGGGCGAACTGGTCGCGCCCAACGGTTCTATC
>NZ_JAGEMM010000020.1 GCF_017921815.1 Microvirga antarctica
GGCTACGCGTTTGGCGGCGGTTTTGAGCTGGCGCTGGCGGCGGACTTTATTGTCTGCGCCGAAAACGCCAGCTTCGCGCTGCCGGAAGCCAAGCTCGGCATCGTGCCTGACAGCGGCGGCGTATTGCGTCTGCCTAAGCTGCTGCCACCGGCTATCGTCAACGAAATGGTGATGACCGGCAGACGAATGAGCGCCGAAGAAGCGCTGCGTTGGGGGATCGTGAACCGCGTTGTCAGCCAGAGCGAACTGATGGATAGCGCGCGCGAACTGGCGCAACAACTGGTCAATAGCGCCCCGCTGGCTATCGCGGCGCTGAAAGAGATTTATCGCGCGACCAGCGAAATGCCGGTAGAAGAAGGCTACCGCTACATCCGCAGCGGCGTACTGAAGCATTATCCGTCGGTACTGCAT
>NZ_JAGEMM010000210.1 GCF_017921815.1 Microvirga antarctica
CATCACCGTTAGCGCCAGTCCCTGTAACCCGCCCCAGGCATAACACAGCACGCCCAGCGGCGCGCCCATCGCCATTGCGCCGTAGGTGACGATACCGTTCCAGGAGATGACCCGACCAATATGCAACGACCCGACGACGCCGACGCCCCATAGTGTCGAACCGGTGCCGGCAAAACTTTGCCCAATCCCTAAAATCACGCGACCCAGCCCCAGTAGCAACAAACTGATCATCGGCCAGGCGCTGGCGATATCCGCCAGCAGGTAGCCGAGTCCGCTTAA
>NZ_JAGEMM010000211.1 GCF_017921815.1 Microvirga antarctica
CTCAGGATGTGTTGGCGCGTTTACAGCGTCAACAAGGCGAATAATGCTCTTTACGTGGATGGTCAAAACCTGCCAGCGTCATTTGTCCAGACTGACCTGGCCCGCTTTGCTGGGCCTGTTTATCGGGCAGTATCTGCTTTGTTATCTGGTGCTGCGCCTGTTGCGCGAAAGCGCGTTGGTGAGCCAGTTAAGCGATTTTATCTATTACTGCTCGGTGGTGGGTTCCACATTAGGTTTTGGCGATCTTAGCCCGCAGACGGCGCCAGGACGTCTGTTCAC
>NZ_JAGEMM010000212.1 GCF_017921815.1 Microvirga antarctica
CGTGAAATGCCGCCCGGCGTGGCGACGGTGATTGCCCCCCGTGGGCGCGGCAAATCGGCGCTGGCCGGGCAATTCATCTCCCGGATGGCGGGCACGGCTATCGTGACCGCACCGGCGAAAACGGCAACGGATATCCTGGCAGCGTTTGCCGGTGAGCGGTTCTGCTTTATGGCGCCGGATGCGTTGCTGGCGAGCGGGGCAAGAGCCGACTGGCTGGTAGTTGACGAGGCGGCGGCAATCCCCGCGCCGCTGCTGCTGCAACTGGTTTCGCGCTTTCCC
>NZ_JAGEMM010000213.1 GCF_017921815.1 Microvirga antarctica
CTGGCCGCGATGATGGGCTGGCCGACCCTGCACGGGATCATCTTCGGCTTCTCGCTGGCGACCGCGAGCACCGTGGTGCTGCTGCGGGCGATGGAGGAACGGCGGCTGCTGGATACCCGCCGCGGCAAGATCGCGGTCGGCTGGTTGATCGTCGAGGACCTGGCCTGCGTGCTGGCGCTGGTGCTGATCCCGGCACTGGCCGGGCTGTTCAGTGGCGATGGCGCGCCCGCCGGCGGGCTGTGGGTGGCGCTGCTGCTGACCCTCGGCAAGGTCGTGGCC
>NZ_JAGEMM010000214.1 GCF_017921815.1 Microvirga antarctica
ATGTAGACAGCAATTGCTCCACTTGAGGGTAGTGTAAACAAATCCTAATGTTTATGGTAAACAATTTCCCTGCCAGAGAGTGGTCGTTTCTTTCCCGCAACCTACGGCTATGCGCGTCACACAGTCCTTCCCCACCAGACTCGGCAGGAAAGGCGCTGATTCCCATAACGCATATTTGACGTTTGATGCCGGGTTTATTTGCGGCAGGGCGGCGGCGCATACCCGTTATTGTCCGCCGGGAAAGCCTGCGAGGAACAAGGCGGTAGCGTATTTGTTGCT
>NZ_JAGEMM010000215.1 GCF_017921815.1 Microvirga antarctica
TACCGTCACCATGCGCTGGTAGCGACTATCCGCACCGAAGAGCCGCACGGCGCGGTTGCTCGCCAGGTGTTTCATGGTGAAGGTATTCTGGCGTTTTTGCCGTTAAGCGATCCGCATCTGTGTTCCATTGTCTGGTCGCTTTCTCCGCAGGATGCGGAGCGTATGCAACAGAGCGGCGACGAGGCGTTTAACCAGGCGTTGACTATCGCCTTCGATAATCGGCTGGGCTTATGCCGCCTGGAAAGCGAACGGCAGGTTTTTCCGCTGACGGGCCGCTAT
>NZ_JAGEMM010000216.1 GCF_017921815.1 Microvirga antarctica
TAATGGTTACCGAAGAGCATTTATCAGCTGATGAAGCTCGCCAACTGGCTAAAGATATCCAGACAGCTAAAGAACATAATCTTCGGGAGATTGGCCTGAGATTGATCGCTCTTAAAGAGTCCGGATTTAATCAAAAGGAAATTGCTGAACTGGAGGGGTTATCTCAAGCTAAAGTTACCAGGGCGCTGCAGGCGGCGGCCGTACCGCAAGACTTGATTTCTCTGTTCCCGGTTCAGTCGGAGCTATCGTTTAGTGACTATAAACTTCTTTTAGAAGTTA
>NZ_JAGEMM010000217.1 GCF_017921815.1 Microvirga antarctica
ACTATGAGTATGAAGTCGGCCATTTCGAAAATGCTCTGGAAATCCCGGCGGATACGTTTCGTGAACAGTTGCCAAAAGCGGTTGAAATGCTGCGGGAACATGCAGATAAAAAGATAGTGATGTACTGTACCGGCGGTATTCGTTGTGAGAAAGCCAGCGCCTGGATGAAACACAACGGTTTCAATAAAGTCTGGCATATTGAGGGTGGCATCATTGAGTACGCCCGTCGCGCGCGCGAGCAGGGGCTTCCCGTTCGCTTTATCGGCAAAAACTTTGTAT
>NZ_JAGEMM010000021.1 GCF_017921815.1 Microvirga antarctica
AAACCCTTTCACCCGTCCGTCGGTGGTATAGACCAGCCCGGCGTCAACCAGCCCATCCCGAACGGCGTTATAGACCAGCCCTGGGTCCATCTGTCGTATTTGCGGGCGATCGAGCTGCATTTGGTAGGCTTGCTGAAGGGGCTTCATCCCATCGCTGCGCCCGGCAAATTCCAGATCGAGACCGAGCATCCAGTTGTGGTCAGGATCGTTCTGCCGGACCTGTTCGATTTTTGCCACCATTTGCGAGATGGTGGTGATATTTTCCGACTCGGCGCGTTTGCGCTGCATCGCGAACGCGTAAGTATTGTTCATGTCAGCCGGTTTGAGCCATACCAGGCCCAGCTTCGCATCCAGGCGTTTTACCGTGTCGTAGGTTTCCTGTGGACTCATGCGCTTATCGATACGGTTG
>NZ_JAGEMM010000218.1 GCF_017921815.1 Microvirga antarctica
TCTTTGTCGACTTCGCCGCCGGCAAGAGCCCGCGCCGGATCGCCTTCGACCTCAACGATCGCGGCATCCCCGGGCCGCGCCATGCCGCCTGGGGTTCATCCACCATCAACGGCAATCGGGCACGGGGGACGGGCATCCTCAACAACGAGCTCCACGTCGGCAAGCTGGGCTTGAACTGCCTGCGCTACATGAAGGACCCGGATACCGGCAAGCGCCGCTCGCGCGCCAATACCGATGATGCGCTGGTCGTCCATGACGTCCCGGAGCTTG
>NZ_JAGEMM010000219.1 GCF_017921815.1 Microvirga antarctica
AAATCGAACCAGGCGGTGCCGTTGATGCGGTCTTCCCACCGGCTCGAAATATCGATGGTGAGATCGCTCACGCCCGCGGTCGCTGCCGCAACGTCATAGCCGATCCCGCGCTTCTCGAAACCCAGGCGGCCGAATTCCAGCGGCTGGATCGACCCGCGGTAGCTGATGTCGATTTGCCGTTCCGCCATCCCGCCGCGCGGCATGTCCCGCAGGGAGGGCGCGATGTAGCCCGTATAGGCGTGGATGAAGTCGACA
>NZ_JAGEMM010000220.1 GCF_017921815.1 Microvirga antarctica
CAGCTGGGAGAGCGCCTGATTTGCATTCAGGAGGTCGTCGGTTCGATCCCGTCAGGCTCCACCATCTTTTTGAGCCCCCGATCTTTGATCGGCCCCGATCTTTGATCGGCCCCGATCTTTGATCGGCCCCGATCTTTGATCGGCTTTGGCGGCTCCGATCTTTGATCGGCTTGGTGGTTTGTTGTTGGTTTTGTCCGGATGTCACAGAGGTTCGCGGGC
>NZ_JAGEMM010000221.1 GCF_017921815.1 Microvirga antarctica
CAGCTGGGAGAGCGCCTGATTTGCATTCAGGAGGTCGTCGGTTCGATCCCGTCAGGCTCCACCATCTTTTTGAGCCCCCGATCTTTGATCGGCCCCGATCTTTGATCGGCCCCGATCTTTGATCGGCTTTGGCGGCTCCGATCTTTGATCGGCTTGGTGGTTTGTTGTTGGTTTTGTCCGGATGTCACAGAGGTTCGCGGGC
>NZ_JAGEMM010000022.1 GCF_017921815.1 Microvirga antarctica
CAGACGCTAACGGAGTCGCTACCCGTAGAGGTATTACTGGTGCGCCGTAGCCGCGAACAGCGTGAGAGCTCGCTGGCGAACGAGCGGCGGGAAACATTAAGCGAGCTTAGCGTGAAAGAGGTTTTTGCGCGGCGTCTGGCTCTGGAAGCGTTAGATACCCCGCAGCGCGAGCGCCTGAATCAGCTCTTTTCCAGCACGCTCTACGCGTTGAATGAGGAGCACGAGGCATGAAAATTCTCAGTTTGCGTCTGAAAAACCTGAACTCGCTGAAAGGAGAATGGAAGGTCGACTTTACCGCCGAACCGTTTGCCAGTAACGGGTTATTCGCCATTACCGGCCCGACCGGCGCGGGAAAAACCACCTTGCTTGACGCCATCTGCCTGGCGCTGTACCACGAAACGCCGCGCC
>NZ_JAGEMM010000023.1 GCF_017921815.1 Microvirga antarctica
TACTTATCAAACGGTATGAAAGGCCATACATTCAGCGTCCCGCCTGAATAATGATCTGTGTTTTACTTCACGACACCACAGGCAAAACATACCCCACCGCCACCGGGTTTAGCCGGCGTGTCAGTGTTTCTGGATAGGGTCGCCGGAGGCGGGTTATTGCGGAGCGATAAACGGAGTTCGCTGCAGTGATTTACAAAACCGGGTACCAAACAGCAGTTCCCGTAATCGGTTCCGCATTCCCAGCTTCACCAGTAACCGGTATTTGTCCTGCCAGATTTGCTTCTCCTGCGTATTCAGCCTTCCACACAACGCTGACAACCTTCCCCGTCCACGGTAAACTTCCTGAAGCAAGCGTAACTGGGCCAGGCTCACTCCACAT
>NZ_JAGEMM010000024.1 GCF_017921815.1 Microvirga antarctica
GGATCGCCGCCCGACAGCGAGATCCCCTGACGGTGAATGCGCGTGTCGTTCAGATCGGCAATGATCTTATCTTCCATCTCTTTGGTAAACGGCTGGCCGGAATTGAGCCGCCAGGTGCTTTTGTTGTAGCAGCCAGGGCATTCATGCACGCACCCTGACACAAACAGGGTGCAGCGGGTGCCGGGGCCGTTAACGATGTCTACGGGGTAGTATTGGTGAAAGTTCATGTTTCCTCGTTGCATTTGGCGCTGTAGCGGCGTTGGCCGCTCTTACTTACCCAGGTCACTTACTTATGTAAGCTCCCTGGGATTCGTTCGTTTGCCGCCTTGCTACAACACCAACTGCTTAGAGGAAACTCATGAAATTGGAACTA
>NZ_JAGEMM010000025.1 GCF_017921815.1 Microvirga antarctica
TCTTTATTGTACCTACTCCTATCGGTAATCTGGCGGATATCACCCAGCGTGCGTTGGAGGTGTTACAGGCTGTAGATCTGATTGCCGCCGAGGATACTCGTCACACCGGTTTATTGCTGCAACATTTTGGGATTAATGCCCGATTGTTCGCGCTGCACGACCATAACGAACAACAAAAAGCGGAAACGCTGGTCGCGAAGCTAAAAGAAGGGCAGAACATTGCGCTGGTTTCCGACGCCGGTACGCCGCTGATTAACGATCCGGGCTACCACCTGGTGCGTACCTGCCGTGAAGCGGGGATTCGCGTGGTGCCGCTACCGGGGCCATGTGCGGCGATTACCGCCCTGAGCGCCGCTGGCC
>NZ_JAGEMM010000026.1 GCF_017921815.1 Microvirga antarctica
GGCTGTGATCCTGGCTTCGCTGTGGGGGCATCGAAAATGGGTCGCTCCGCGCTCCGCACAAACGGCAGATGATCGCAGGCGTGATCCCGCGTCGAGCGAATAAACGCCTCGGTCACCGCCTGACGCTGGTCGCCGTCGCGCACGGCGGCATACAGGCGGCTCCACAGACCATCACCCAGGGTTTTGGTCACCACCAGACCCTGGCGCTCAACGCTTTCCACCACCCAGTGCGGCAGGGCGGCAATGCCCATTCTGGCCGCCACCATCTGAATCAGCAGTAGCGTATTATCCACGCTTTTCAGCAGCGGACTGATACCCGCCGGTTGCAGGAAATGTCGCCAGACATCCAGT
>NZ_JAGEMM010000027.1 GCF_017921815.1 Microvirga antarctica
CCGCATCCAGCAGGAAACTGCGCATTTCAGACGGTGCCTGATGATCCAGTTTCGTGTAATGCAGCACGGCGGCATGTTCGTTCAGCGCCACAATGTTGCTGTATGGAACATCAGTATCGCGATGTCCCGTGGCGGTCAGGTATGCCAGGTTGATGTCGAACTCACTCATGCCGGAACGGAAGGCCTCTTCCGCCGCACGATGACCGCTCACCGCCATTTTCTGCGCTTCGCGCATACAGGCCAGTTCATAATCCGTTTTATAGGCGCGGTAGTAATGCAGATAGTCGATAACACCTTTCGGGTTGATGTTGCTGGCGGCGATATCCAATTGTAGCGCGCGCTCAGGAACC
>NZ_JAGEMM010000028.1 GCF_017921815.1 Microvirga antarctica
CCATTTTTGCATTGAGGTCATTTTTCAACTCCGTTTGGCCGCGCGCCAAAATCAATTTGACGAAATAATATCTCACCGGATTTTATGGTCATTTGTGGTACCAGCACATGCGTCCCCGTGAGCGTTTCACCATGAATATCGGCAAATTCAACATGCCTGTTTTTTAATTTAAAGATGGCGATATCGGCAAATGCCCCAGGGGCCAGCGTACCAATTTCTGCTGCCATACCCATTAAAACTGCTGGGGTATGGGTACAGGCGTTAATGACATCGGTAAGCGCGACGCCGAGTGCTAAATATTTCGATAAAATCCATGGTAAGGCGTAAACAGGCCAGGCGAGTTTAGT
>NZ_JAGEMM010000029.1 GCF_017921815.1 Microvirga antarctica
AAGCCACCATGAGTTTGAACGATAAGGACAAGGCTGCCGTCAAGGCCCTCTGGGCAAAAATTTCCAAGTCAGCTGACGTTATCGGCGCTAATGCCTTGGTCAGGATGCTCACGGTCTACCCGCAAACCAAGACCTACTTCTCCCACTGGCCAGACTTTGCTGCCGGCTCTGCCTCAGTGAAGGCCCACGGAAAGAAGGTGATGGGTGGCATTGGTCAGGCTGTGGCCAAAATCGACGACCTGGTTGGTGGCCTGCTGGAGCTCAGCGAGCAGCACGCCTTCCAGCTGAGAGTGGATCCCGCCAACTTCAAGATCCTGTCTCACTGCATTCTCGTGGAGCTGGCCAC
>NZ_JAGEMM010000002.1 GCF_017921815.1 Microvirga antarctica
CCGTTGCGCCCCGGCCAGAGGTTGAGGACCTCGATGCTGTAACGGCTGAACTGCTGCCAGTTGGCGATGTTCTCATAGATCGTCGGGATGCCGTTAGGGTCGTAGTAGCAGACCATCAGGAGCCGAGCCCGACGGTGACCGGGCCTGTGGCCGAAAGCAGGCTTGAGGTGGTCCAATGCCATGAGAATCATCCAGTATCGTTATCAACCGTGTCGGGTGGAGCGCCTGCTTGGCCGGGCGTCTCGCCCTTCGGGGCCGCGTCAGGGGTTCGCTGCCAGGTTCGCCACCGTCTGCGCCACGGGCATCACTAGCCGACCGGGTGGCCTATTTCCAGCCGGTCGAGGGGTTTTTCCCCGGGCGGGGAGAAGGCAGGGACGGGATAAGGGAAGGCAGGGCGCCGGCAGGCCGGGCCCGGAGTCCCAAAGGGCGGCTCGGGCAGGAACCCGGGCCTTTTGTGCCCGCCTTGTGTCTCCTAAAGCACGAACCACGAGGCATCGACGGCTTTCAGGCCGCTGAGCCGGATCACGGCGTCCACATCGGGATTGGAATCCACATTCAGGAGAATGCGCGTTTCGCCGTCGACCTGCACGGCCTTGATCTGGCCCGCGCCCGTAAACGCGCCCGATCCAATGAACTTGAAGGCCTGGTTGCCGGCAACGCCGCGATTGGCGTCGATGGCCGACAGATTCAGGCGGTCGCCCTGGGCAAAGGAGAAGTCCCGCACCAGGTCGGCGGTCGAGGCGGTGTTGCCTGTCTCGGCGATCGACCGCCAGATGAACACATCCGCGCCTGCGTTTCCGGACAGGATATCCGCGCCCAGGCCGCCCTCCAGCACGTCGTTGCCCGTACCGCCCGACAGAATGTCGTCGCCGCCCTGGCCGGACAGGTGGTCGTTGCCGGCCATGCCGCTCAGCACGTTATTCTCGGCATTGCCGAAGATGAAGTTCTTCTCTGCATTGCCGGTGCCGTAGCGGCCAGAGAGCAGGACGAGATTTTCGACATTGGGCGCCAGCACCCAGCTCACGGTGGAGCGCACAGTGTCGGTGCCGCCATTGGCCTTCTCGATGACCAGATCCTCGAGCGAGTCCGTGTAGTAGATGTCGTTGCCGGCGCCACCTTCGAGCCGGTCCGGCCCGGTATCGCCGATCAGCACGTCGTTGCCGGCGAAACCCTTGAGGAAGTCGCGCCCGGACGTGCCGGTCAGCACATCGCCGTAGGCGGTTCCCGCGAGCGTGTTGACGGTGCTCCACTCCACCACCGAGCTGACGCCGTCATCGCCGATGAAGGAGGTCGTCAGGACGTTGCCGGCCGCGTCATATTCATCGCGGAAGGATTTCCACGGGAGGCTGCCCGCCTGGTCCCAGTCGGTCATCCAGGTCCGGCCGTCGTCGTAGGTTCCGGTCTGCCAGTCCATGGCCCCGGACGCGGTCCGGTAGGTGGTCATGACAGACCAGACTTCCTTGGAGGGGGCCGAGTCGTAATCGATGAGAACCTTGCTCTTGTCGTCGTTGACGATGAGCGTGTAGTCGAGCACCGCATTGCGCACGTTGCCCACATAGGTCGTCTTGACCGCCCAGTCGTACTTGTCGGCCTGGTCCCAATCGATGAACCAGCCGTAGTGCTTTTTGCTCGAGGTATCGAACTCGCCCCAGCGACTGTCGAGCTTGCCGTTCTTGTCGAAGGTGTCGACGATCCGCGTCCAGGGGGCCTTGTGCTTGGTGTCGACCCGGGTGATCCAGGTCGCGCCGCTCGCCGGCATCGGGGTCTTCTGCCCGTCGAGGAAATAGCCCGCCTCCGGGCCGAAATAGAGGCTCTTGATTTCCGCGCTGAGAACGAACGGAAGGTTCGTGGCAGCGAGCGGACGGTTGAAGAATTCGTCCACCTGCGTCTTGTAGGCGGTCTTCGGGTTGATGGACGCAAGATCGACGAACTTGCCCTGCCAGCCGTCGAGAGTGGCTTTCTTCACCACGACGTTCGGCCACTTCGCCCGGGCTTCGGCGGCCGATAGCGGTTTGCCGCCACTCAGGGATTCGAAATAGGTCCCGAAGGTGGGGTCGAAGAACATCCACTTGCCGTTGATGTTGAGCTCGACGGCCGTATGGTTGCCCTGGAAGGGAACGTTGTAGAAGTTCACGGCGCGGCTCTTGATGCCGATTTCCTTGAACAGTTCGGTCATCAGGATCTGGCGCCAGCCGCAGCTTGCGGCGAGCACGTCCGGCACGTTCTCGGCCCCGGTGGGCACCGGGCCGTAGCTGCCGCCTTCAAGGGACGTCCATTCCCAGGCGTTGATGATCTTTGCCAGGTTCAGCGGGTCGGAGCGGTGCGCCCGCACGAAAGCGGCGAGCTTGTCATAGTTTGTCATCGCGTTCCTGACGCCAACCGGCGCGATATTGCTTCAAAGTGGGATACAAGACTAAACTGAAAGCGACCGAACATTCACCCATCGGCGTCTGGGTCGCAAGCGCGCAAAGCATCTGCGGCGATTGTCTAGCTGACGAAACTCCGTATCGTCAACGCCGCAATGCCCATGCGCGCGCGTGCCGCGGATGACGGTTTGAACCAGCAATCCCGAGAAGCTCCCATGACCTACGACGACACCAACATCTTTGCCCGGATCCTGCGCGGCGAATTGCCGTGCCACAAACTCTACGAAACCGATCGGGCCATCGCCATCATGGACATCATGCCGCGCGGCGACGGCCATGTTTTGGTGATTCCCAAGGTTCCGGCGCGCAATATTCTCGATATCGCGCCGGACGATCTCGCCGACCTGATGAAGGCCGTCCAGGTGCTGGCGATCGCCGTCAGGAAGGCGTTTTCCGCCGACGGGGTGACCATCCAGCAATTCAACGAAAGCGCCGGCGGGCAGGTCGTGTTCCACATGCACGTCCATGTGATTCCGCGTATGGCGGGCGTTCCGCTCAAGGCCCATTCGGGCGAGATGGAGAAACCCGACATCCTGGCCGCCGGCGCCGAGAAGATCCGCGCCGCGCTCCAGTAAATGTCCTAGCGGCAGGCGCGTCCGTCAGGCGGCGAGGAGTGTCGCGATCTTCGCGCTGCACGCGCCTGTGCCGTAATCGGTGATGTCCCGCCGGGGCTCATAATCCGGGACGCTCCACAAGCGGTTCCAGCCGGCCTGGACGGTCTCGACCCATTCGGTCTCGTCCCGAAGGGTCACGCAGGGGACCCGGTGGAAATAGGCCTCCTTCTGCAGGCCTCCGGAATCGGTGAAGACGGCAGCCGAATTGTGGGTCAGCCAGGCCATGTCGAGGTAGCCGAGCGGTTCGATGATCCGGATTCCGGCTGGGTTCAGTCCGCTCTTCTCCATGAGTTTGCGCGTACGCGGGTGCAGCGGCATGACGATCGGGGTGTCCTTGCCCCGCTCCGACAGCCACGCGATCACCTTGGCCAATTGGGCCGGATCGTCGGTGTTCTCGGCCCGATGGATCGTGGCGACCGCGTAGGTCTTCGGCGTCAGCCCGTGCCGGGTGAGAATGTCGGACCGCTCGCGCGCCCGCTCCACGGCCGCAATGGTGACGTCGTACATGACGTCGCCCACATGATGGACGCCATGGGTGATGCCCTCGCGCGCGAGATTGGCGACGGCCGTGCGGGTGGGGCAGAGCAGGAGGTTGCTCACGTGGTCGGCCATCACCCGGTTGATTTCCTCCGGCATCTTGCGGTTGAACGAGCGCAGGCCCGCCTCCACATGGGCGACCGGAATGTGCAGCTTGGCCGCAGCCAGGGCGCCCGCCACGGTCGAATTGGTGTCGCCGTAGATCAGGACCCAATCGGGCTTTTCGGCGATCATCACCTCTTCGAGCTTTTCCAGCATCCGGCCGGTCATCGCCCCGTGGCCAAGGCTGTTGACCTCGAGATTGTGGGCCGGAGGCGGAATGTCGAGTTCCTGAAAGAAGACGTCCGACATGGCGGCGTCGAAATGCTGTCCGGTATGAACCAGGATCTCACGGATGTTGCCGTGCGCTGCCAGGGCGTGGCTGACGGGAGCCGCCTTGATGAATTGTGGGCGGGCGCCCACAACGGTCAGAACAGACAACGACATGACAGAGAGCCTTTTCTCGGAACGATTGTCAGCACTTAACCCGTGAGGGCCGCCAAGTCCATCACACCCAGTCGACGGCCCGGCCGACGGCCTTTTCCCAGCCGCTGGTGAGGCGGCGGCGGTCGGCGGCCGGCATGGCGGGCTGCCAGCGCTTGTCGACGGCCCAGTTGCGGACGAGTTCGTCGGTGCCGGTCCAGAAGCCGGTGGCAAGGCCCGCCGCATAGGCGGAGCCGAGAGCCGTCGTCTCGATGACCCGGGGCCGCACCACGGGCACATCGAGGATGTCGGCCTGGAACTGCATGAGCAACTCGTTCACCACCATGCCGCCATCGGTGCGCAGCTCCTTGACGGCGATGCCGGTGTCCTTTGCCATGGCGTTCAGCACTTCGAGAACTTGAAAAGCGGTCGCTTCGAGGGCGGCGCGGGCGATGTGGCCCTTGTTGGCATAGCGGGTGAGGCCGCCGATGAGGCCGCGGGCGCCGGCGTTCCAGTGCGGCGCGTAGAGGCCAGAGAAGGCCGGCACGATGGTGACGCCGCCGTTATCCGGCACCGTGCGGGCCAGCGGTTCGATATCCGTGCTGTGACGGATCAGCCCGAGATTGTCGCGCAGCCACTGGACCAGCGCGCCCGCGATGGCGATCGAGCCTTCCAGCGCATAGACCGCCTTGGCCTCGCCGAACCGGTACCCGACTGTGGTCAGCAGGCCGTGGCTCGACGGGTAAGGCGTCTCGCCGGTGTTCATCAGCATGAAGCAGCCGGTGCCGTAGGTGTTCTTGGCCTCGCCCGGGGTGAAGCAGGCCTGGCCCACGAGGGCCGCCTGCTGGTCCCCGAGGATTCCCGCAATCGGGACGCCGGCGAGCAGGCCGGTGGCTTCCCCATAGACCTCGCTGGACGACACGATGGTGGGCAGGCACGCCGCCGGGATCTGGAACAGGGCGAGAATCTCCGCGTCCCATTGCAGGGTGCGGATATCCATCAGCTGGGTCCGGCTGGCATTGGTCACGTCGGTGATGTGGCAGCGTCCGCCGGTGAGGTTCCACACCAGCCAGGTGTCGACGGTGCCAAACAGGAGGTCGCCCGCCTCGGCCATCTTTCGGGCGTTCGGGACAGTGTCGAGGAGCCAGCGGAGCTTCAGCCCGGAGAAGTAACTGGTGAGCGGCAGGCCGGTCTTGTCGCGCAGCCGGTCATGGCCGCCATCGCGGGCGTATTCGGCCACGATGGAATCGACGCGGGTATCCTGCCAGACGAGAGCATTGTGCAGCGGTTTTCCGGTCCGCTTGTCCCAGATCAGCGTGGTTTCGCGCTGGTTGGTGATGCCGATGGCGGCGAGGTCCTGCGGTTTCAGGCGCCTCTTCGCCAGCGCCTCTTCGATCACCGTCTCGGTGTTGCGCCAGATCTCGGCCGGGTCATGCTCGACATAGCCCGCCTGCGGATAGATCTGCGCATGCTCTTTCTGAGCCACGCTGACGATTGCGCCGGCGCGATCGAACACAATGAAGCGCGAACTGGTGGTGCCCTGGTCGATTGCGCCCACGTAGTTGGCCATGGAAATCCCCCCGGAGGTCTTTAGATCGGGCGCGGTGGCGCGCCTCTTATTGTGCGGCGACGGACGCGGTGCTGCGCTTTGCCAGATAGGCGTCGATCCGCGCGGCAGCGCCCTCCGGCACATGAAGGCCGAGCTTGGAGCGGCGCCAGAGGATGTCCTCGGCCGTGCGCGCCCATTCATGGGCCACCAGATAATCGACCTCCGCGGCCGTCAATCCGGCGCCGAAATCCTCGCCGAGCTCCGCCATCGACGTCGCCGACCCGAGGAGATGGGTGATGCGGGTGCCGTAGGCGCGGGCGAGGCGATGGGCGAGCGGCCGGTCCAGGAAGGGGAATCGGGCCGTGACGGTCGCGAAAAAGCGTTCGAAATCCGCATCCGGCATGTCACCGCCGGGGAGTTTCGCGGTCTCGGTCCAGGACGGCGTCATGGCCGGGAAGAAATCCTTCAGCTGCTCGAGGGCATGCTCGGCGAGCTTGCGGAAGGTCGTGATCTTGCCGCCGAAGATCGACAGCACCGGCGCCTGCTGGTTCGGTGCATCGAGCTCGAACACATAATCGCGGGTCACCGCCGAGGCGTTGCTGGAGCCGTCGTCGAAGAGCGGCCGCACGCCCGAATAGGTCCACACCACGTCGGCGGGCCTGATCTCCCGCTTGAAGAAGTGGTTGATGGCCTCGCAGAGATAGCGAATCTCGTCGTCGGTGATTTCCACCTTCTTGTCGGGCACTGCCTCGACCGGGATGTCGGTGGTGCCCACCAGGGTGAACTTGCCCTGATAGGGGATCGCGAACACGATCCGCTTGTCCTTGTTTTGGAGGATAAAGGCCTGATCGCCGTCAAACAGCTTGGGCACCACGATATGGCTGCCCTTGACGAGGCGCACGTGCTTGGCGGTGTTGAGCCCGAGCTTGGTGTTGAGGACCTCGGCCACGAACGGGCCGCCCGCATTGACGATGGCCTTGGCGCGAATTTCGGAAGTCTCGCCGGTTCGCGTGTCCTGGAGCACCGCGAGCCAGCCATCGCCGTCGCGGCGGGCCGAGGCGAGCTTGGTGCGCACCCGGATATCGGCCCCGCGCTCGAACGCATCGAGCGCGTTCAACGCCACCATCCGGCTGTCCTCGACCCAGCAATCCGAATACACGAAGGCGGTGTCGAAGCCGGGCTTCAGCGCTTGGCCGGCCGGGTGGCGGGTGAGGTGGATGGTCTCCGTTCCCGGCAGCCGTTTGCGGGGCGCTATATGGTCGTAGAGAAAAAGCCCGAGCCGGACGAACCAGGCGGGGCGGATGCCCTTCTCGTGCGGCAGGATGAAGCGCAGAGGCCAGATGATGTGCGGGGCTGCCTCCAGCAGGCGCTCGCGCTCGATCAGCGCCTCCCGCACAAGGCGGAATTCGTAATATTCGAGATAGCGCAGGCCGCCATGGATCAGCTTGGTGCTGGCCGACGAGGTATAGCCCGCAAGGTCGGCCTGCTCGCACAGCACGACGGAGAGGCCGCGGCCGACCGCGTCCCGCGCAATGCCTGTCCCGTTGATGCCGCCGCCCACGATCAGAAGATCGGTCATTGTCGCCACGAAACGCGTCTTTCCTCGAAGCCGGACCGCCCGGCGCATTGGACATGATTTCTTTGGCCAGCCAAGGCAAGCAAATTCTAGCCTCCGTCGCGGTCGACCCTCAACGGTCTCTTGTAACGACCAAGTTTACCACAAAGGCCAGGAGGGAGCCGAGGGCCGTGATGGAGCACAGCACGGCTACCGCGGTGTAGTTCCCCCACCATCCCCACAGGGCCCCGAAGGCGAAAGGGGCGGCCGATTGGGCAAGCCGCACAGGCATGGCGATCATGCCCTGGACCGTGCCGTAATCCCCATGGCCGAACATCTCCTGGGGCAGCAGCGCCCGCACGATGGTCAGCATGCCGCTTGACGCTCCGTAAAGGCCTGCGAACAGAAAAACCACCCAGGACCCGGCGGGAATGAGGGGCAGCAGGCCGAGGGCGAGCGTGCTGAGTATCATTGCGACCGTCCCAATGCCCTTGAGGCTCATGGCCCGGTCGCCGAAGCCGGTGACAAACCGCGCCGCCACCTGGGCCGGCCCGATGACCGTGTAGGCCGCCACCGCCTCCTCGAGGCTGAAACCGCGCTCCACCAGCAGCGGGATCAGGTGGATCGGCAGGCCCGTCGAGACGATCCCCTGCAACACCGCCATCGTGACGAAGCACCAGAAAGCGGGCAGTCTCAGAATGCGGCGAGGGTGCCGCTCGGGAGTGGCCTCCCCCAGCGGCGCCTGCGGTCGCGCAAGACTCGCGGCCCGCGGGATGCTCACCACATGAAGCGCGGCGCAAATGGCGAGGTTGACGAAAGCCAGGATCAGCAGCGCGCCCCGCCATCCATAGGCCTCGATCAGCACATGGGTCAGCGGGACGAACACCGTGCTGGAAAAGCCCGCGATCAGGGTCAAGACGGTGATGCCCCGCCGGGCCTGGAATCCGAGCCGGAGCGCCAGAACGGCGAAGCCGGATTCGTAAAGGACGGCGCTCATGCAGGCGCCGAGCCCCACCCAGATCAAGAGGAACAGCCGGTAATCCGACACGCGGGACCACAGGACGAGGAGAATGGCCGCGAGAATCGAGCCGCTGGTCATGACCATACGGCCATAACCCTTGTCGATGAGCCGGCCCACCGGCACGGCGAAGACCGCCGAGGAGACGAGGGCGAGGGAATACGCCGCCGTCAGCGCCGCCTTCGACCAGCCAAGGTCCTGCTCCATGGGATCGATGAGCAGGGCGAAGGCATAGAAGAGTGTTCCGTAGGAGACGAGTTGCGTCACGGACAGGGCCGTCACGAACCCCCACGGCATCGGTTTCGACTGCGACATCGCGTGCTGCACCTCGTCATCATCGCCGGACAAAAGCTCTCGGACAATCCGGGCCGCACTATGCGATACAGCATATCATATCAGCGCCAGCGCTTGACGAACAGCGCGGTATCCGCCATATGCACAGCACGGCGTCAGCGCTCCGTCGAGGAGCCGCTTGAGTGGGGCTGCGTGACGGATATCCGCCTGAGGGTGGAGGCCCGGCCCCTTTCTTCAATCGCTTGACCGCTCGACTGCCCCATCACGCGGGCGGTCGCCAGGAGCCCGGCAGCGCCCGTCTTCCAACACGATTTGGCATGACGAACTTGGCCTTTTTGGCTCATTTTTCTGCTCGAAAGACACACACTTTGACTCTTTTCACCGATTTCGGATTGGCCCAGCCGATCCTGAAGGCGCTTGCGACCGAAGGCTATGAGAAGCCCACCCCGATCCAGGCGCAGGCCATTCCCTATGTGATGGCCGGCCGCGATATCTGCGGCATCGCCCAGACGGGCACCGGCAAGACGGCGGCCTTCGCGCTGCCGATCCTGCACCGCCTGACTGAAAACCCCCGCGCGCCGGTCCGCAAGGGCTGCCGCGTTCTCGTGCTCAGCCCCACCCGCGAACTGGCAAGCCAGATTGCCGACAGCTTCCGCACCTATGGCCGCAACCTGAAACTGACCACCTCGGTCGTGTTCGGCGGCGTGGCCATCGGTAAGCAGGAGCGTGACCTCTCGTTCGGCGTCGACGTTCTGGTGGCGACCCCCGGTCGCCTGCTCGATCTCATCGATCGCCGGGCGCTCAGCCTGCGCGACGTCGAGATCCTCGTCCTCGACGAGGCCGACCAGATGCTCGATCTGGGCTTCATCCACGCCCTCAAGCGCATCGTGACGATGCTGCCGAAGGATCGCCAGACCCTGTTCTTCTCGGCCACCATGCCGAAGACGATCTCGTCGTTGGCCGACACCTTCCTGCGCGATCCCGCCCGCGTCGCCGTGACCCCGGTCGCGACGACCGCCGAGCGTGTCGAGCAGAGCGTCATGTTCGTGTCCGCCGGACGCAAGCAGGCGCTGATCGAAACCGTTCTGCAGGATCCGGCCATCGAACGCGTCCTGGTCTTCAGCCGCACCAAGCACGGCGCGGACAAGATCGTGCGCGGGCTCGAGAAAGCCAGCATCAATGCGGCGGCCATCCACGGCAACAAGTCGCAGCCGCAGCGTGAGCGGGCGCTCGCGTCCTTCAAGTCCGGCTCCTGCCGGGTGCTTGTCGCCACCGATATCGCGGCGCGGGGCATCGACGTCGACGGCGTCAGCCACGTGATCAACTACGATCTGCCGAACGTGCCGGAATCCTACGTCCACCGCATCGGCCGCACGGCCCGTGCCGGGGCGACGGGCATCGCCATGTCGTTCTGCAACGATGAAGAGCGGGCGTTCCTGCGCGACATCGAGAAGCTCACGCGCCTGAAGGTGCCGGTCGCTCCGCTTCCGGAAGGCTTCCAGGCCGGCCCCGTGGCGGGCGAGCGGGAAGAACCCCGCGAGCCGCGTCGTCCGCAGCAGGCTCAGCGTCCGCGCTCGGCCCCGCATGCCCGTGGCAACACGGGACACGGCGCGCCGCGCAATCCCGATCCCAATGCGGATCGCGGTCCGAAGCGTCATCGTCCCCGCGGCGCAAAGCCGTTGGGCGGCCAGACGAGCGGCGGTCAGCGTCAGCCCCAGGCAGCCCGCGCCGGCGAATCCCGCGGCGATGGCCGTCAGGTGTCCTGGCTCGACAAGGGTCCGCGCGGCCGGTAACGGCAACGCCATCCTGTGAATTGAAAAGGCGCCCTCGCGGGCGCCTTTTTCTTGGGTCGAACGGCGTGTCGGGATGGCACGGTCTCGTCCGTCTCGCCTCAATGATACGGGTCGGCCGCGTCGCGCAACCCATCGCCCATGAAGTTGAAGGCGAGCACCACGACCACCACCGGGATGATCGGGAAGAGCAGCCAGGGATGAAGCTGCACCGCCGCCAGATTCTGCGCCTCGTTGAGCAGGACGCCCCACGAGGTGATGGGCGGGCGCAGGCCGAGACCGAGGAATGACAGGGCGGTCTCGCCGAGGATCATCGACGGGATCGACAGGGTCGCCGACGCGATCAGGTGGCTCATGAAGTTCGGAATGAGATGACGCGCGATCACCCGCTGTTTCGATGCGCCCATCAGTTCGGCGGCCTTCACGAAATCCTCCTCGCGCAGCGACAGCAGTTTCGAGCGCACCGCACGGGCGAGCCCCGGCCAGTCGAGAAGGCCGAGAATGATCGTGATGCCGAAGAAGACGAGGATCGGGCTCCAGTTGGCCGGCAACGCGGCCGACAAGGCGAGCCACAGGGGCAATTCCGGCAGCGAGCGCAGGATTTCGATCATGCGCTGGATCACATGATCGACCCAGCCGCCGAGATAGCCGGCAAGACCGCCGAAAAACAGACCAAGCGTGAACGACACCGCGATGCCGACGATGCCGATGGTAAGCGAAATCCGCGCGCCATAGATGATCCGCGACAGCAGATCGCGTCCGAGCCGGTCGGTGCCGAGCACGAACAAAGTGCCGTTCTCCGGCGGACAGAAGAGGTGCACGTTGCCGGGAATGAGACCCCAGAAATCATAGCCATCGCCGCGGCAGAAGAAGCGCACCGGCTGCGGCGTCGTCTTGTCGACGGTGTAGACCCGCCGGAAGCTCTCCAGGTCGAAGGTGAACTTGTAGGGATAGACGAAGGGCCCGACCAATCGGCCATCGTGAAAGAGGTGCACGGCCTGCGGCGGCGCATAGAGGAAATCGCCGTTGCGCTTGGTCTGGTTGTAGGGCGCGATGACCTCGACAAAGGGAATGAGCGCATAGAAGGCGAGCAGGATGAAGGCCGCCGCGACGGCAACCCGGTGGCGGCGGAATTTCCACCACATCAGCCGCCAGGACGAGGCGCGGTAGAAGCTCTCGCTCTCCGACCCCATCGGTTCGGTCGCGCCGGGGTCGAAGGGGCGTTGATCCACATAATGCGGGGTGAGCGACACGGGCCCGTTCATCGGCCGCCTCCCATCCGGATGCGCGGATCGAGCCAGGCCAGCAACAGGTCGGAGACCAGCATGCCGACGACTGTGAGGATCGCGACGAACATCAGGATGAAGCCTGCGAGAAATTGATCCTGCGTCTTGAGGGCGCTGAGCAGGATCGGACCGACGGTCGGCAGGGAGAGCACGAGCGAAACGAGCACGGAGCCCGATACCAGATGCGGCAGCAGGTTGCCGATATCGGAGATGAAGGGATTGAGCGACATGCGGAACGGATATTTCAGCAGCGCCTTGCGGGCGGTGAGGCCCTTGGCCTTCGCCGTCACGTAATACTGCTTGCCGAGCTCGTCGAGAAGATTGGCCCGCATGCGCCGGATCATGGCCGCCGTGCCGCCAAGCCCGATGACGAGCGTCGGCACGATGAGATGCGTGAGAAGCGACTGGATCTTTGGCCACGTCCACGGCTGGCCCGCATACTGCGCATCATAGAGTCCGCCGATCGACACGCCGAACCAACGGTTCATGTAATAGAGCAGGATCAACGCCAGCAGGAAGCTCGGCGTTGCCAGCCCGATATAGCCGATGAAGGTCGCGATGTAGTCGCCGAGCGAATATTGCCGGGTCGCCGAATAGATGGCGATGGGGATCGACACCAGATGGATGAAGATCACGACGGCGAAATTCACCAGTAGCGTCAGCCACAGGGCATCGCCCACCACCTCCATGACGGGGCGGTCATATTCGAACGACCAGCCCCAATCCCCCTGCAGAAGACCCGAGAACCCGTTCTGGCCGGGCATGAACCCCACCCAGACCATGTATTGCTCCCAGACGGGACGATCGAGTCCGTATTGCTTGATGAGGAACTCGGCCTTGGCCACGGATGCGGATTCGCCCTGCGCCCGCAGCTCGGCAATCTGGTTGGTGAGGAAGTCGCCGGGCGGAAGTTTGATGATGAAGAACACGAGCGCCGAGATGATCAGGAGCGTCACGCACATGGTGACGAACCGACGCAACAGGAAACGGATCATCGGCGAGCCTCTTTCTGCACGGCTTTATTCCAGAACATTTCGTCGATGCGGTAGATGCCGATCATGGCCGTCGGCTCGAACGAATAGAGAGCCTTCTTCGGCAACCCCTGCAGGCCATTGCGAACCACGATCGGCTGCAGCGCGCCGGCTACTGTCCCGATCGTCCATTGATTGTCCACGTGGTTCTGCAGGATCTCGGTCCAGGCCTCGGCCTGCACGGTGCGGTCGCCCGTGTTCATCCACACATTATAGATCTCGAGCAGGCGCTTGGCCGCCGGGATATCGACCGCTTCGCCATTCTTGCCCTTGGTCTCGATATACTGGCCCCATTTCGACCAGGCGTAATTGTCTTGGCGCATGGGCGCGAACTCAGTCGGCGGCATGATGGCGGTGGGGATCGCGTTGTCGAAACCCTGGCCGGCGACCATCGTCGTCAAGCCCGCGAAGACCCGGTTGCGCATGACAGTCCGATCCTGCGGCTTGACGAACAGCTTGACGCCGACCTCGCGCCAGAACTCGGTGATGAGCGTCAATCCGTCGACCACCAGGCTGCTCTCGCCATCGGTCTCGACGATGATCTCAAGTTCGCGGCCATCCGGCAGAAGCCGGATCCCTGCCGAGTTGCGCTGGGTCAGGCCGATGGAATCGAGCAGCCGCGAGGCTTCCCCCGGATCGTAAGTTGCGTTGGTGGTGCGCAGGCCCGGCTGCGACAGCGGGCTTTCGGCCATGATGGTGTTGTTGCCCTCGATGCCGAGCCCGAACAACAGGGCGTTGTTCAGGGTCTTGCGGTCGATGCTCAGCGACAGCGCACGGCGATAGCGCACGTCCCGATTGAGCGTGCGCCACACTGGATCGGTCGCGTTGAGGTTGGGAAACAGCGCCAGCTCCGAGCCGCGCGCATAGGGCCAGAGCAGCGTCGTGTAGCCCTGAATTTTCTCGCCCTGCTTCAGCACCGGAATATCGGCCATCGACAGGCCGCGGAAGAGCAGATCGACTTCGCCCGCATTGGCTTTCGCGGCGAACAACCCGCTCGCCGACACGTCCATGATGACCCGGTCCACATAGGGAAGCTGCTGCCCCTTGGGGTCGACCCGGTGATAATAGGGATTGCGCTCGAACACGAAGCGGGTGGCGGGCGCCCGGTTGGTCACGCGCCATGGCAGCAGCACCGGCAGATCGGGATTCGTCTGCTCCTTCATGTCATCGACACGATTGTGAAGGGCTGCCCACGATTTGAGTTTTTGAGCCTTGGCGGCCTCTTCGAGCTTCGCCTTGTCGGCGTATTTGGCATGGAAGAGCTTGAGATAGTGAGCCGGCCGGTAAATACCCGGATCGACCGCCGCCGCCAGTTGCGGCAGGAAGCGCGGATTGGGGTTGTCCCAGGTGTAGCGCACGTGACGCGCGTCGAGCACCTCGAATTTCGCAGGCTTCCCGCCTGCCATCATGAATTCCGGGACGCCGGCGGGCGACAGGTCCTTGTTGTTGACGAGGTCTTCCCAGTAATAGCGGAAATCCTCCGCCGTGAAGGGCTGGCCGTCGGACCACCGGTGGCCTTCGCGAAGCGTGAAGGTGAAGACGCGGTCGTCCACGTTGTCGACCGCTTCCAGCAGATCGGGCTTCAGCTCGAGCTGGCGGTCGTACCCGACGAGCCGGGTATACGCATAGGTGGTGATGTAACGGATGTCGCGGGCGCGCGGGACGAGCGTGATGATGTCGCCGCCGAATTGTCCTGCCTGCCCGCCGAGGGGTTCGGAGACGAGGGGCGCAAGCGGCAGGCGCTCGTTGACCGGTGGCAGTTCCTTGCGCGCGACCTTCTCGGCAAGCGACGGCGCTTCAGTGAAATCCACCGCGCCCGCAGGGCTGGCGAGCAGGCCGAGGACACACAATGCCATCAGGGCGGGAAGGCGGGTGAGGGGGGCCATCATGCTGCTTCCTTCGCGGCTGCGGTTCCGAGCCTGACCTTATGGCCGGGCTCGATCTCGCTCATGTGTCCAAATTCTCCGGGGGCGAGCCGGAACGGCGCCGGCCATTGCGACGGATCGGCGAACCGGTCGGCGCGCAGCTTCTCGAAGTTCAGCGGCCGGTCGATGTCGGGGTCGGGCACGGCTGCGAGCAGCGCCTGCGTGTAGGGATGCACAGGGTTGCGGAACAGCGACGTCTTGGGCGCTTCCTCGACGATGTAGCCCCGGCACATGACGGCGATGGTGTCGGCGATGTAATCCACCACCGCGAGATTGTGCGACACGAACAGGTAGGACAGGCCGAGCGCCGATTGCAGGTCCTTCAGGAGGTTCAGCACCTGCGCCTGGACCGAGACGTCGAGCGCCGACACCGGCTCGTCGCAGATCAGCACGCTGGGCTCGAGCGCCAGCGCGCGCGCGATGCCGATACGCTGACGCTGACCCCCGGAGAAGGAGTGCGGGTAGCGCCGCAGCACACGCTGGTCGAGACCGACCATGTCGAGGAGTTGCTTGGCGCGCGCATAGCGCTCGTCGGGCGTGCCGATATTGTGGATGCGCAGCGGTTCGGTCAGCAGCTCGTACACTGTCATGCGCGGGTTGAGCGACGAGAATGGATCCTGGAAAATGAACTGGACGTTGCGTCGATACGCGGTCAGCGCGTCGCCCTGAAGGGCGTGCACGTCCTTCGGCCCGCTGCCATCGTCGAACAGCACACTGCCCGCATCCGGGTTCATGGCCCGCATGATGATCTTCGACACGGTCGTTTTTCCGCAGCCGGATTCGCCCACAAGCCCGAGGGTCTTGCCGGCCGGCAGAGCGAGGTCGACGCCGTTGACCGCGTGGATGGTGCGGAGCTGCCCGGAAAACCAGCCTGAGCGGAGCGTGAAGGTCTTGGTGAGGTCCTTGGCTTGCAGAATCGGGCCGGCCGTCGCGATGCGCCGCGGCGCGCCGCCGGGCGCCAGTCCGGTGCTTTTCACTTCGCGGATGGGCGTCAGCCGCTCGCCCTCCGCCATGGCAAAGCGCGGCACCGCGCGCATCAGCGCCTGGAGGTAGGGATGCTGCGCCTTGCGGAACAGATCGTCCCGCGTGCCGGCCTCCATCACCCGTCCGCGATACACCACCACCACCTCGTCGGCGACATTGGCCACAACGCCCAGATCGTGGGTGATGAGGAGCACCGACATGCCGGTTTCGACCTGAAGCTCCTTGATCAATTCGAGGATCTGCGCCTGCGTGGTCACGTCGAGAGCCGTCGTCGGCTCGTCGGCGATGAGGAGCGCCGGTCGCGTGATCAGCGCCATCGCGATCATGGCGCGCTGGCGCAAGCCGCCGGACAGCTCGAACGGATAGGTCGTGAGCGCGCGCTGCGGATCGGGAAAGCCGACACGGGCCAGCGCGTCGATCGTGTGCTGGCGGGCTGCGGCTTTGTCGCTGTCGATGTGGGTGAGATAGGATTCCGAAATCTGGTCGCCGATCGTGTGCAGGGGCGACAGCGATGTCATCGGCTCCTGGAAGATCATGGCGATGCGGCCGCCGCGCATGCCGCGCATCGCCGCACTGTCCGACCCGAGCCCCGCGATATCCACGCCCGTGTCACGGTTGGGATCGTGAAATACGATCTGCCCGGCCGTGATGGTCGCCTGCTTCGGCAGGATCTGGAGGATCGCTTGGGCGGTGATGGACTTGCCGGAGCCGGACTCCCCCACCAGCGCGACCGTCTTGCCGCGCGGAATGTCGAACGTCAAACCATCCACCGCCCGGAAATCTCCGGACTCGGTCACAAAATCCACCGACAACTGGCGGATCGACAGGAGTGGCTTATCCATCGGCTTCTCCACGAGACGGCGCATCATAGGACGACAATGCGCAACATCTCGACGACGTTTCACGCGTTGTCACACCATAACTTTCAAGAGTCCCGAAGAGAAGGCCAGATCGGGACAGGAAAGCGAGCAATTCCTCACAGAATGCCCAGATTTTCGCATCATGCACGAGATGATGGGTGAGCAGGCCGATGGGTTCCCCCACAGCCTTGCCCGCATTCCGGCCGTCGATGGCGGAAGCCAGGGCTGCGATCAGCTCCGGCACCGGTGCCAGTGAGCGGCTTCCATGCCAGTCAATCGGATCCACATGCGTGTTGATCTGGACAAGCCCCGGCGCCGGAAAGGCGCATTCGCGGTCGCGGAACGTCGACAGACCCGCATAACCGGCCTCCGCCAGATGAGAGACGAGCGCAGGCGCGATCCGGTTCCACGGTGGAACGAACACCGGAAGGATGGCCGGGAAGGCGGATTCCAGTTTTCGCAAGCCCGCAGCGGCCTGCGCTGCCATCGTCGCCATCTCGCGATGGGCTCCGAATTCCGCTTTCTTCGCGGTCGCGGGAGCGTGGTTGTCGTGAGCCCAGCCGTGCACAAGCACCTGCACGCCTGATTCGCCCAGGAGACGCTCCGCCAGCGAGGCCTCCCATGCGGCCGGGATCACCGCCAGGGCGAGGGGGGCGTCATAGCGACGGGACAGCTGGAGCAGGCTGTCGAGTGCCGGACTGGCCGCCACCGCGTCGTCGTCCCGCCACCAGAAGGCGGGCTCATAGCCTGTCCCCCGCGCTCTCGCGATGGCCTCGCTCAGGATGGACCAGTTGATCGGCGACGGATGGCTGGCGGGCGCGCCAAGCCTCCGCGCGATCGTCACGCTGCGGGCGGCGCCGTCGAGCGCGATTGTCGCTGCGGGCGGAAGCGGGGAGGCCAGGGCAACCTTCACGGCCTGCGCGAGGGAAGGCCCGCCAAGCGCGCTCTCGGGGAGGAGGTGTGCGAGGCCAGCCGCCTGAAGGCGCTCTGCCCGCAGGCGCTGCTCCGTCTCGCGACCGCCCTCGAACGGCACCAGAACCGAGCGGACGCCGGTGCGCAGCAGATCGATGCTCGTGTTGTAGCCCGCCTGGCTGACAGACACCTCCGCACCCGCCAGCAGACCGCGAAAGTCGGGCCTCGCACGATCGACCGTCACATGGGCAGGAGCCGCCTGCCGCAGGGCCAGAAAATCGGCCTCGGTCACGGCGCGGCCAACAAGGACGTGCCAGGGGTGATCCGGGACGATGCTCGCGGCCGAGAGGGCCGCCCTGAAGAGCGGCAATCCGGCCGGGCTGGAGCCGCCCGAGACGACAATGCCATTTCGCTCGACGACCGGCACAGGCGCCACGTCCTCATCCACGTAGCCCGTCTCGTGGATCAGCGCCCGCACCCGGTCGCCCACGGGCCAGGAAAGGTCAAGGGTTGAAAGCGCCGGATCGCCGTGCACGAGAATGCCGTCATAGAAATCATCGAGCCGCGTCTCGGCTTCGGCGACGCGGCCGGGTTTGGCGGGCGCCACCAGGATGTCGCGCACCGATGATAGAACGAGCGGGCGTGGATCGAGCGCCCGGGTCGCGCGCAGCAGGGCGAGGAATTCGTCGGCGAGACCGCGTCGGCCGAGGGGAAACAGTTCGGTGATGAGAATGGCGGGGGCGATTTCGATCACCGTCTCCCGCAACAACGCCCGCCGGGCGTGAAGGAGCGCAACCGTGACAGGCGCGCCGCGCTCGTCGAGCAGCTCCGAAAAACGCGCCTCGCGGACCTGAACGGGCGGCAGCTGGATGAACGTTACGCCCGGGGGCGGGGCTGTCGGCATTGGCATCCCGCCGGAGACGAGGGTCGTCTCATAGCCGGACGCCGCGAAGGCGCCGGCCAGCGCGCGGGCGCGGGTGAGGTGGCCTGCTCCCAGCAGATGGGTCACGACGATGAGAACGCGCCCACTCATGCGGCGCTTTTCCCGAGCAGGGGACACAGGCTCTCGCGCAGACGGATCGCAGCGTGGGCCAGCGTTCGCTCGCTTTCGACGAAGAGGCGGGCGGCCCCGCCCATGGACCGGCGTCGGGTCGGGTCCGCCATCAGTCCGCCGAGCGCGTCGGCGAAGGCCTGAGCATCGCCCGGCGCCGTCAGGCAGCCGGTCCGGCCATCCTGCATGACGGCCGCCACGCCGCCGAAATCGCCCGCCACCACTGGGATCCCGGCGCTCTGCGCCTCCAGCAGCACCATGCCGTACGCCTCGTTGACGGCGGGCCAGACGAACAGATCCGCGTTGCCGTAGAACGCGCGCAACGACCCTCCCTCGCGCGTCCCGTGAAAGCGGACGCGCGGGCCCAACGGGGCGAAGAGCGCTTCGATCTCAGGGCGCGCTTCGCCGTCGCCCACCACCTCGAGGGTCCAGGAAACATCTTCGATCCGGGCCAGGGCGGCGGCGAGGATGCGATAGGATGCGGCCTTGTCGCCAGGGCGCATCATCGCGACCGTGAGCAGGCGCAAAGGTTCGTCCGGCGCTGCGGTGCGAGAGATGGGGGCGTCCCGGTCGGAGAGGTCGAGGAACGGCGGCAGGTCGACGATCCGTTGCCCGGCCGGCCGGTCCCGGGCGAGCGCGTCGCGGTCATTGGCCGTCATGGAAAAGATCACATCGGCCCGGTCCAGCGCCAGCACGGCGCCCCGGTGGCCGAGCGCCCAGGGTCCTGTCGCCCGCTTGCCAGCGCGGGAGCCCTCAGCGATCACGTAGGGGATGCCGAGGGCATCGGCCACGGGCGGACCGATCCAGTCCGGAGCCTTGTAATAGACGTGATAGGTGAACCAGAGCACGGGCCGACATTCGGGCGCGAGCCGGCGATAAGAGGTAACGAGCCGATCCGCTTCCCGCAGGCAAGCATCGCGAATTTGCCCCTGCGCGGCCGGGTCGCCCCGTCCGTCACGGGTGCGCAGATCGCTCGCGCGGTCAGGCGAAAATCCAGCCGCCTGCAGGGCTTTCAGCAGTAGCCGCGCCATGGTGCGGTCGCCCGACGGGGAGGGATGGTCCGGGCTTTTCAAGGGCGCATAGAACGCGACGGGGCCCAGGTCCGTCACGCGGGCAGCCTGACGGGCAGAGCGGGATCGAGGATCTGGCGGAAGCGCTGGTCGAGCAGATCGATGCCGCCATCCATGGAGAAATCGTGCCGCAACCGCGCAAACGCGGATTCGGCCAGCCGGTCCCGCCGCTCCGGCTCGCGCGCCAGAAGGTTGATGGCGTTCGACAGGCTCCCCCAATCGCCCGGCGGCACGAGAACGCCGTCCTGCCCGTCCCGGATGAACTCGGGGATGCCGGCGAAGTCGCTGGCGACGATGGCAAGTTTCTGGCTGGCTGCTTCCATCAGCACATTGGGCAGGCCATCCCGATCCCCCGACGCGGCCTTCTTGGAGGGCAGCACGAACAGATCCGCCTCGCGCAGCAAAGCCACGATGTCGGGCTGCGCCTTCGAGCCCAGGAAGGCGACCCGGTCGGAAAGGCCGCTCGCCTCGGCCTGCGCCTTCAGGGTCTTGAGCAGATCGCCGCCGCCCACATGGGCAAAGCGCCAGTGAAGATCCGCAGGCAGGGCGGCCAGCGCCTGCAGCAGATCGCCAAAGCCCTTCTTGGCCACCGCCCGGCCGACCGACACGATCCGCACCGGATCGGCCGGGTCCGACCCGTCCCGCCGGGACCCTTCCGCGCGGGGGGCGGGAAACCGCGACAGGTCGAGGCCATGATAGACGAGGGTGATGCGCTCAGCCGTTGGGCTCAGGGCCTGAAGGTGCTCGGCTCCTTGCGCCGTGCAGGTGACGCCCCAGAGCGCGGCGGCGAGCTTCTCGCGCTTTTCCCAGTCCGGCGTCGTCCAGATGTCCTTGGCGTGGGCCGAGAAGGTCCAGCTCCGCCCGGTCAGCAGGGCCGCATAGCGCACCACCGAGGCGGGCGTGTGCAGGTAGTGGGAATGGATGTGCCTGACCGCGGCGGGCAACTCACGGCCCATCACGACCGCCTGCCCGAGACGGCGGATGCGGTTGGCGGTGCGATCGCGCTTGAAATCGGCCCAGAAGGTCCGAATTACGGCGCCGAAGGCAGGCTGTCGGATGGCGAAGGCGAGGCCGCGCAGCACCCGCAGGGGTTCCTCGTAGAGGTATTCCGGGAGGTAGCTGACCTTCGCGCGGATCTTGCGGTTCATGGGATGAACCGCCGTCTCGGTCGGGTGCCGCAGGGACCAGATCTCGAGGCCGAGGCCGCGCTCCTCCAGGGCCAGGATCTCCTGGGCGATGAAGGTCTCGGACAGGCGCGGATAGCCCTTCACGACGACGGCAATCCGCCGGGCTTCACGAGACAGGGACATCCGGGCTGCTTACTCGGCCGCCTGCGAGGCGGACAGATAGGCCGGCGACTGGGTCAGGGCCTTCAGGCGCTCCTGCACCCGGTCGAGGCCGTCGAGCATCCCCGGCACCGTGACCTCGGAGGGACGAGGCTGGGTAGCCAGGCGCCGGAGGGCCTCCGCCATCCGCTCGGGCGTGCGGGGTTCAGTGTAGTCGCTGAGCATGCTCACAAGTCCCAGCCGCTCGGCTTCCACGGCGCGGATATGCTGCTCGAGCCGTGGGCGGGTTCTCGGGACAATGAGCGCGCGCTTGTCGAAGGACAGGATTTCGCAAAAGGTGTTGTAGCCGCCCATGGCGACGATGGCCGTGGCCTTCTCCATCAGGTGTTCGATCTTGTTGTCGAACGACATGGCGTCGAGCTTCGGCTGCCGGGCGATGCGCTCCATGAAGTTGCGCCGTTGATCGCGATTGACGAAGGGGCCAAACAGGATGACGGCGGGCATCTCCGGCCCGACCTCGGCCTCATAGGCCGAAATCACCCAGTCGATGAGATCGTCGCCATCGCCGCCGCCGCCCGTCGTCACGAGGATGAAGGGCTGCCGGGTGATCTTGGGGTAGCGCATGAGCGAGGGCGTCGCCGGGACCTCCCGACGCAGATACCCCGTATAGGTGATCCGCTCTTCCACGTCGGCCGGCAGGTCGAGGGCTGCCAACGGCTCGTAGACGTCCTTGAGGCCGTAGACCCAGATCTCGTCGTAATAACGGATCAGCGCGTCGCGGGCGCCCTTGCGCTCCCATTCGGGGACCAGCAGCGCCGGCTCGTCCATCACGTCGCGGATGCCGAGGACCAGGTGACAGCCGGTCCTTTCGAGGTATTCGAGCGCCGGCACGACCTCGCCGCGAAAGCCGGTCGGCTCCTTGTCGACGATGAAGACATCGGGCCGGAACGACTTGACCGCCTGCAGGATCAGCGCTTCGCGCAGGCCCACGGCCTCGTCGAGATCAACGTTCAGGTTGAGCGAGCGGTAGTCGCCGTCGGGCAACTTCGTAACGCCCGGGATACGGATGTAGTCCACGCCGCTGCCGAATTCGAAATTGCCGATCACCGGCGAGCCGGAGATGATGACCACCGAGGTCTCGGGGCATTCCTCGACGATTGCATTGGCGATCGCCCGCGAGCGGCGCAGATGGCCGAGCCCGAAGGTGTCGTGGCTGTAAATGACAACGCGCGAGGCGCGCTGGCGCCATGGCGGAGACTTTGCCGTTAGAGGTTCCATCATCACGTCCATGACCAGGCTGCCATTTAGGCACTTTTACCGACGGTGTCGACTGACGTTAAGACACAGACTTCCGAGGTTGCAAGAGCGGCGGTCAAACTAGACAAGGCTGCCGTTGAAAAGGGAGACGCACGAACGAAAGAGACTATGGATCGTCAAAGCGTTGGTGATATCGTCCGGCCAATGGAAAAGAGCCTGTTCCGTTATATCTGGACCCACTCCAAGCGCGACCAGATCCTTGTCTGCGGCGTCGTTCTGGTGTCGCAGCCGTTCTATTTTGCCTCACTCGATCTTCCGCGCCAGATCGTCAACCAGGCTATTCAGGGGGAGGCCTTTCGCGATGGGCAGGCGACCGCGCCCTTTCTTCCCTTCACCTTGAGCCTTCCCGGCTGGCTCGGAGGTTCCTCGTGGCACATCTTCGAGGGCTTCCAGGTCGGCCGTATCGGCCTGCTGCTCGGGCTCTCCTGCCTGTTCCTGTTCTTCGTCATCGTCAACGGGGCGTTCAAATACTGGATCAACGTCGCCAAGGGGGTGCTCGGAGAGCGCATGCTGCGGCGGCTGCGGTTCGACCTGTTCACCATGGTCTTGCGTTTTACGCCGGAGGCGCTGCGGACGGTCAAATCGTCGGAGACCGCCACCATCATCAAGGACGAGGTGGAGCCTGTCGGGGGCTTCATCGGCGATGCCTTCATCACGCCGGTCTTCCTTGGCATGCAGGCGCTGACGGCGTTGTTCTTCATCATGGTGCAGCATATCTGGCTGGGCCTGATGGCGTTGGCCGTCGTGGCGATCCAGTTCACCATCATTCCCCGCATGCGGCGCGAATTGCTACGGCTCGGAAGGCTGCGCCAGATCTCGTCGCGGGAATTTGCCGGGCGTATCGGCGAGGTTCTCGACGGCATCGAGGCCGTGCACGTTCATAACGCCTATGGCTGGGAGCGCGCCGAGATCGGCCACCGGCTCTACCAGCTCTTCGACCTGCGGCTGCAGATCTACAATCGGAAATTCATCGTCAAGTTCGTCAACAATTTCCTGTCGCAGCTGACGCCGTTCTTCTTCTATTCGATCGGCGGGTATCTCGCCATTCGCGGCACCCTCGACATCGGTCAGCTGGTGGCCGTCATCGCGGCCTATCGCGAATTGCCGCCGCCCCTGAAGGAGCTCATCGACTGGGATCAGCAGCGTCTCGACGTGCAGGTGAAGTACGACCAGGTCGCCCAGCACTTCTCGGAGGAGCGCCTCGCGCCAATCCTGCTCGGCAAGGACGAGGCGGTCGACGAGGAGCCGCTGGGAGGGCCGCTCGTGGCCGAGGATCTGCGGGTTGCCGATCCCCATGGGGGCATGGTTCTCGACGGGGCGTCGTTCGAGATTCCGCTGCCCGCCGAGGTGGCGCTTATCTCCGGCGGCAGTGCGGCTGCCAGCATCACCGCCCAGATCATCGCGCGCCGCATGCTCTCGTTCGGCGGACGGGTGCGGCTGGGCGAGCGCGACATCGCCCAGATCCCGCTCGCCACCGCCGGCCGCAGGCTCGCTTATGCGGGCATCGACCCGATCCTCTTTCCCGGCAGCATCCGCGACAATCTCATCTACGGCCTGCGCCATTCGCCGGTCGGCAAGTTCAAGGAAGACGAGCGGGAGGCCCTGCGCCGGATCAAGGAAGCGCAGCGCACGGGCAATCCGATCGACAACATCTCAGACCAGTGGATCGACTACGAGCTGGTGGGGGCGAAGGACGAGGAAGACCTCGATCACATTCTCATCGACCTGATGAAGAAGGTTGGAATGGGAACCGAGATCTACCTGTTCGGCCTCGCCGGCAGGATCGATCCCGAGCGCGACCCCGACTTTGCCGCGCGTCTCGTCGAAGGACGACAGCGGTTGCGCGAGACGTTCCAGGCCGAGGGGATGGGCGACCTCGTGGAGCCGTTCGATCCGCGCCAGTTCAACGACCAGTCGACCATCGCCGAGAACATCCTGTTCGGCGTGCCGACATCGGACGCGTTCCGCGGCCGTAACCTTGCCGAGAACCCGAGCTTCCGGAAAGCCATCGACGAGGCGGGCCTGTTCGACGATCTCGTCCATATGGGCATCCAGATCGCCGAGACGATGACGGAGATCTTCGAGGGACTTCCGCCGGGCCATTCCTTGTTCGAGCAATTCTCGTTCATCGGCGCCGAGGAGCTGCCGGAATTCGAGGCGATCCTGCGCCGGCGACGGGGCTCCGACGATTCGCTCACCGGCGAGGACCGCACGCGCCTCCTGTCGCTGCCGCTTGCCTATATCGAGGCCCGCCATCGTCTGGGACTCATCGACAGCCACCTGAAAGTTCAGGTCGTCCAGGCCCGCGGCCTCGTGCGGACCGAATTCGAGACGGCCGAGGCGGGCGTGGAATTCTACGACCCCGCGAAGGTCTGCTCGGCCGCTCCGGTGCGCGACAACCTGCTTTTCGGCCGCGTGAGCTACCGGGTCGCCAACGCCCAGGCCCGTGTGGCCGAAGCCATCGCGGCGATCGTCAAGGAACTCGGTCTCCTCGAAGAGATCGAGCGGGTGGGTCTCGACCGGCAGGTGGGCACGGCCGGCCGGCTTTTGACCGCTCAGGAACGCGCCAGCGTCAATCTGGTGCGGTGTCTGGTGAAACGCCCCGACATCCTGGTCATCGACGGCGCGCTGGCGCCATTCGACGAGACGCGGGCGCAACAGATGATCAGCCTGCTCATCGAGCTTGGCCGGGGCCGGAGCCTTTTCATGGTTCTGCCGAACGAGCGACAGGCGAGCGGGTTCGATATTCTGATGCGCTTTGGCGACGGAAAGATTACCACAGAGACGAAAGCCTTGCAGGCGCCCGGCCCATCCGAGCCGAACGCCGCGCAGGCCGAAGAAATTGCAGGAGAGGTTGCATGACCCTTGAAGCCGAAGTTCAATCCTTGCGGCAGGTTCCGATGTTCAAGGACATCGACCCCGCCCGCCTGAAACTTCTGGCCTTCACCAGCGAGCGCGTGCAGTTCGCGGACCGGCAGCGTTTCTTCTCCCAAGGCGACACGTCGGACTCGGCCTATGTGATCCTTGACGGGCGAGCGGATGTCCTGCTCACCACGCCCACGGGCGAGATCAAGGTGGCGGAGCTGGAAAGCAATGCGCTGGTGGGCGAGATGGGCATCCTCTCCGATACCCCGCGTTCCGCCACGATCGTCGCGTCAGAGCCCACGACGGCGCTTCGAATCGACCGCCGGGTGTTTCTCGAGCTTCTGGCGCAGTTCCCCCAGATGGCTTTGGCCGTGATGCGGGAGCTGGCCAAGCGTCTTGAACAGACAAACGCGAAACTCGTCGCGAAATCGGGATCCTAATTTTGGGTTAACGACCAGTGACTTAGCCCTGATCTCGGTAAATCTACGGTTAAGCTGACTGATTCTCGCCACAACTGACCGCCACCCCTTGTCACACAGACGCACTGGGGAAGGGTCCGCCGCCCGGCTCGACCTAGCGGGAAAAACCGAATGCCGACTATCGCGATCACGCCGCTTGGCGCGATTCCGCGGCCCATCAAGGGACCGTCACGCAAACACCTCCGCCGCGGCCGACGCGTTGTGCGCATCTGCGCGACGCTCAGCGTCGTTCTGGGCTTCCAGGCCATGGCGGCAGCGCCCGCGGCGATCGCCACGCTGCCAAGCGCTCTCATTGCACGTCCGGCCTCGGCGCCCGCACCGATTCCGGAACTCCGGAAAAACCCGGGACTGTTCCGGTCGATCATCGAGGCGGCGTTTCCGTTCGCGTCAACGGGAAAACCCTTAACCGCGCATCCGGTTCCAACCGATCTCGGGGGTAACCCCGACGAGCTGATCCCGTTCAGCGGCCGCACCGTGCCCCGCTGGCTCGTTCACTCCATCCTGAAGGCGGCCCATGTGACCGGTGTCGATCCGGTTTACATGATGACCCTGGCCGATGTGGAATCGAGCCTGTCGAATGAGGCCCGCGCGCCGACCTCCTCCGCCGAGGGCCTGTTCCAGTTCATCGAGCGGACCTGGCTCGAGGTCGTGCAGGTCCATGCGTCCGATTACGGATTTGCGGCCGCCGCCAAGGCGATCCGCACGATCGACGGCGATCCGGTCGTGGCCGATGAGAAAGACCGCGCCTGGATCCTGAGCCTGCGCACCGACCCGTATTTCTCCGCCCTCATGGCCGGCGAGTTGATCAAGGACGTGGAACGCGCCCTGCAGGCGCAGGGCGAACGTGAATTGTCGGAGGCCGAACTCTATCTGGCGCATTTCCTGGGCGCCGGCAGCGCCGTGCGGTTTCTCGATGTTCTGGATTCCGATCCCAACATGAGCGCGACCCGGCTCTTCCCGAAGGCCGCCAAGGCCAATGCCGGATTGTTCATGGACGGCAAGGGCCGCAAGCGGCGCGCCGTCAGCGTCGCCGAACTCTACAACCGCATCGATTCCAAGATCGTGCGGCGCATGGATCGCTACGAGGATATCGGCCCGATCCTCGCCGAGATCGCGCCCCAGCCCAAGACAGCCGCAGCCCGGCTCGAGGCCTACGCGTCGGTTCAGTAGCGGCGCGCGCCGGTCAGAACGCCTTGAAGGTGATGATCGTATGCGTGTCGGCGATCTCGTCGATGGATTGCACGTTCTTGGCGATGAAATGGCCGATATCGACGCCGTCATCCACGTGGAACTTCGCCAGGATGTCGTAATTGCCGGCGGTGGAATAGATCTCCGAGGCGATTTCCCGGTCGGCCATGGCGCTTGCGACTTCGTAGGTCTTGCCCAGCTTGCATTTGATCTCGACGAAGAAGGTCTGCATGAAGCGCTCCGAATTCCCGTAAATGTCTTTATGGCGCGAAACCGGCGCCGGGTGAAGGTCAGGGCCGTCCGACACTCACGTAGGTGAAGCCGCGGCGGCGCATCTCGTCGGGCCGATAGATGTTGCGCAGGTCGACCACGACGGGATGGGCGAGCGCATTGTGCAGCCGCCCGAGATCGAGCGCCCGGAAGGCGTCCCATTCTGTGACGATGACGAGGGCGTCGGCGCCGCGCGCGCAATCGTAGGCATCGCGGGCATAGTCGACCTCCGGCAGCATGGGCTTGGCCACATGCATGCCCTCGGGATCGTAGGCCCGCACGCTCGCGCCCGCATCCTGCAAGGTCGTGATGATATCCAGCGAGGGCGCATCGCGCATGTCGTCGGTGTTGGGCTTGAAGGTGAGGCCCAGCACCGCGATCGTCTTGCCGCGCACCGAGCCGCCGCAGGCGGTAATCACCTTGCGGCCCATGGCGCGCTTGCGCTGGTCGTTGACGGCCGCGACCGTCTCGATGATGCGGGTTGGCGCCTCGAAATCCTGCGCGGTCTTGATCAGCGCGAGGGTGTCTTTCGGAAAGCACGAGCCGCCATAGCCGGGGCCTGCATGGAGGAACTTGCCGCCAATGCGGTTATCGAGCCCGATGCCGCGCGCCACGTCCTGGACGTTCGCGCCGACCTGCTCGCACAGATCCGCAATCTCGTTGATGAACGTGATCTTGGTGGCGAGAAACGCGTTGGCGGCATATTTCGTGAGCTCCGCGGTGCGTCGCGACGTCACCAGCAGGGGCGACGAGTTGAGGTAGAGCGGCCGGTAGATTTCGGTCATCACGTTGCTGGCGCGCTCGTCCTCGGTGCCGATGACGATCCGGTCGGGGCGTTTGAAATCGGCGATCGCCGCGCCCTCGCGCAGAAATTCCGGGTTCGACACCACGGCGAATTCCGCCTCCGGCCGCGCCTCGCGGATGATCCGCTCGACCTCGTCGCCGGTGCCCACCGGCACGGTCGATTTGGTGACGATGACGGTGTAGCCGGACAGCGACGCGGCGATGTCGCGCGCCGCCTGATACACGTAGGAGAGGTCCGCATGGCCGTCGCCGCGCCGCGACGGCGTGCCGACAGCGATGAACACCGCTTCGGCATCCTTCACCGCCTCGTGCAGGCTGGTGGTGAAGGAGAGCCGCGCGTCGCGCACGTTCTTGGCCACGAGGTCGGACAGCCCGGGCTCGAAGATTGGGATCTCGCCGCGATTGAGCGCGTCGATCTTGGCCGGGTCCTTGTCGACGCAGCAGACGTCGTGACCAAAATCGGCGAAGCAGGCCCCGGACACGAGGCCCACATAGCCTGCTCCGATCATCGTGACACGCATCTGCTCGTCCCTCTTTCAATCTCCGTCCGGTTTAAGCGGGCGGCGGCCTTGCCGCAAGCCATGGCCGAGGTTGGCAGACCTGTTGCGGAAAGCTTTGACTCCGTCGAAGCCTCGGCACACAAGACCGCCAATCAATCCTGAGGCAATCTATGGGCAATCCCTTTCTCGTCGAGGTCGTGCGCGGCCATTCGGTCGAATCGCGCCACCGCGGCAGTCTGTGCGTGGTGCAAGCCGATGGCGCAACGGTGTTCTCCCTCGGCGACGTCGACCGTCCGGTTTTCCCCCGCTCCGCCGTGAAAGCCCTTCAGGCGCTGCCTCTCATTGAGAGCGGCGCTGCCGATCAATTCGGGCTCACGGACGCGGAAATCGCGCTCGCCTGCGCGTCCCATTCGGGCGAGGAGCGGCATGCGGCGACGGCCGCCTCGATGCTTGCCAAGGTCGGCCGCGATGTAGGGTGCCTCGAATGCGGCAGCCACTGGCCGATGGGCGAGGCCGCCAACCGAGCGCTTGCCGCGAGCGGTGGTACCCCCAATGCCCTGCATAACAACTGTTCGGGCAAGCATGCTGGTTTCGTTTGCCTCGCAAGTGCGTCTGGCGATGATCCGGCCGGCTATGTGACAGCCGCCCACCCGGTCCAGCAGCGGGTGAGGGCGGCGCTGGAGGATATCACCGGCGCCTGCCATGACGAGGAGGCTGGCGGCATCGACGGCTGTTCGATCCCGACCTACGCCATCCCCCTGCCGGCAATGGCTTTCGGCTTTGCCCGCTTCGGCACCGGCGTGGGCGTCTCCGCCGATACCGCCAAGGCCGCAGCCCGCATCCGCAAGGCGGTGGCGCTCAATCCCTTCATGGTGGCCGGAACAGACCGGTTCGACACCAAGGTGATGGAGATCCTGGGCGAGCGCGCCTTCGTCAAGGTCGGGGCGGAGGGCGTCTATTGCGCGGCCCTGCCGGAACTCGGCTACGGCATTGCGCTGAAGATCGATGACGGCGCCACCCGCGCGGCCGAGATCGCGATGGCGGCCCTGCTGCTCCGTTATCTCAAGCTCGACGACACCGAGGCCGCCGCCATCGGTCGCCTGGCTGCGCCCGACAACCTGAACTGGAACGGCATCCGCGTCGGCGCCATGCGGCCCGCCCGGGATATTGCCGGTGCTGGGCGCTAGGTGATGTCAGGCGCCGGGCCTGTATAACGCGCCCGCGGCCTGATCAGGCGCCCGGTCTGGAATTGCTCCAGCGCATGGGCGATCCAGCCGGTGCAGCGGGCGGCAGCGAAAATCTGGAACGGCCCGTCGTCGTCAAGCCGCAGGATCTCGCTCAGCGCGGTGAGTGCGAAGTCGATATTGGAGACCTCGCCGGTGATCGCCTGCGTGGTCTGGCTCACCTCCGCGAACGCGGCTGGCAGCGTGAAGGCCGCGAGCAGGCAGCGCGCCCGCGGATCGCCAGCGGGATAGAGCGGGTGGCCGAAGCCCGGTATGGGCGCTCCGGTTGCGAGCCGGGCGCGGACGGCGCGCGCGGTGCCGTCGCGCTGCGTCTCGTCGAAGAAGGCCCGGACGCGGCGCGCCATACCGCCATGAAGAGGACCCGACAAAGCCGAAAGCCCGGCGAGCACGCACGCCGCCAGGGACGCGCCGGTTGAGGCCGTGACCCGCACCGCGAACGTCGACGCGTTGAGTTCGTGGTCGGCCAGCAGCACCAACGCTATGCGGATCAACGCCGCGCCGTCCGCATCGCAACCCCACGCGCGTCCGATGCGCTCATGGATGGGTCCTTCGCCGGGGCCGCCGGCCACGGCATCGACCAGCCCGTCGAGCACCGAGGCCGCCTCGAGGTAAAGGGCCTTCGGCGTGCGGCCGGCGATCACCGGGTCGGCGGCGGCGCGCGCCGCCATCAGAGCGAACATGCGCTGCTGGCCTGTTCCCGCCGGGATGATGCTCGCCTGGGTCGGGAAGCGCGCCTCGCCACAGGCCCACAGAAGCCGGGCGATATCCTCGAGCCGCGCCGTCTGCGCCAGCATCTCGGCGTCCTGCCCGCGATACCAGAGCCGCCCGTGGGCGATCGTGGTGATGCTGGAGGCCAGCACCGGTTCGCCCCAGGCGATCGCATCCTCGGCGATGGTCGCGCCGCGGCGTCCTCGCGTCTTGCGGTATTCCAGCCGGCCGATATCGGCCGCCCGATAGAGTTTTTTGCGCGGATCGGCGTCGTCCGCCCGTGCCTCGATCCGTCCCCGGCTCACATAGGCGTAGAGCGTCTGCGGTTTCAGCCGCAAACGCCGCATCACTTCCTGGGCCGTCAACCAGTCGCTCATTGCCATACATTGATTATATTGATCAATCTTGATTGTAGTCTCGGGCGGCGCAACTCTCAAGCCTCAGGTGTGAGGGAGTTTTCGAGATGATGGGCGGACTTGACGATGTGGTGGCGGCGCAGACCGTGCTTTCCGAGGTGGACGGTGCGGCCGGCCGGCTGATCATTCGCGGCCATCGGCTCGACGATCTGGCCGGGCACACAACCTTCGCCGAGGCGGCGGAGCTGATGCTGGACGGGTTTTTCCCCGATCTTCCTTCAGGTGGAGACTTCGCGGCGGCGCTGGGCCGCGCCCGTGTCGCGGTCTTCGCGGAGGTGGCGGGGCTCGATGCAACGCTCATCGGGCGCTCGCCGATCGAGGCGGTCCGCGCATTGATGGCGCGTCTTGCCGATGGGGACGATCTGGCCACCGCCCTGCGTCTTCTTGCAGCGCCCGCCGTCTTCACGCCGGCCGTCATCCGCGCGCAGCGGGGATTGGCGCCGCTCGCGCCTGACGCGTCGCTGTCTCACGCGGCCGATATCCTGCGCATGTTGAAGGGTGTGGCCGCACCGGAAGTGCAGGCGGAAGCCCTCGACACGTATCTGGTCACCGTCTGCGACCATGGGCTGAACGCCTCGACCTTCGCGGCCCGGGTCGTCGCCTCGACGCAGGCCGGTTTGACCTCGGCGGTGCTGGCGGGCCTGAGCGCGCTCAAAGGCCCGCTCCATGGCTGCGCGCCGGGACCGGTGATCGAGATGCTCGACGCTATCGGCGAGGCCTCCAACGCCCGCACCTGGCTGGAGGCGGCCCTTGCCCGCGGCGACCGCCTGATGGGCTTCGGCCACCGCATCTATCGTGTCCGCGATCCGCGCGCCGATGCATTGAAGCGCGCGATCGGCAAACTCGGCGCCAGCGCGGGACGGCTTGCCTATTCGGAAGCCGTGGAAGCCGCAGCGCTCGCCATCCTGCGCGAGCGCAAGCCCACCCGGTCGCTGCAAACAAATGTGGAGTTCTACACGGCGCTTCTGCTCGAGGCGCTCGCCTTTCCGCCAGACAGTTTCACCTGCGTCTTCGCCATGGGCCGCACCCTCGGCTGGATCGCCCATGCGCAGGAGCAGATCGCCAGCGGACGGCTGATCCGCCCACAATCGGTTTATGTGGGACCCGCGCCGCAACAGGCGGCGTGATCCGGCTAAAGCTTCAACAGCCCGATGATCTCGTCTGCGCCGGCGGTCGGCGAGAGTGTGCCGTCGGCGATGCCGGCCTCGATGGCCGGCACGCGTTGGCGCAAGGCCGCGTCCTGCCTCAACCGGTCGTGCAGGCGCTCGTGCACCAGCGCCCACATCCACTTGGTATCCTGACCGCGCCGCTTTTCGGCAAGTTCGCCGGTCGCCTCAAGCCGGCTGCGATGGTCGAGGATCTTGTCCCAGAGGAGATCGAGTCCCTGGCCTGTGAGGCCCGAGATGGTCACCACCGGCGGGGTCCAGCTAGCCGAGGCGGGCGTGAGGATGTGGAGGGCCGCCTGATACTCCGCTGCGGCGGCTTTGGCGCGCATGCCTGCATCGTCCGCCTTGTTGACGGCGATCATGTCGGCGAGTTCGAGAATGCCCTTCTTGATCCCCTGCAACTCGTCGCCGGCGCCGGGCAGCATGAGCACGAGAAAGAAATCGGTGAGATCGGCCACCGCCGTCTCCGATTGGCCGACGCCCACCGTCTCCACCAGAATCACGTCGAAGCCTGCCGCCTCGCAGAGCAGCATCGCCTCGCGGGTCTTGGCCGCGACCCCGCCGAGAGTCCCCGAGGACGGGGAGGGGCGAATGAAGGCGTCGGGATCGCCCGAAAGCTTCGCCATGCGGGTCTTGTCGCCGAGGATGGCCCCGCCGCTGCGGGTCGAGGTCGGGTCGACCGCGAGCACCGCCACCTTGTGGCCGCGGGCCGTGAGCAGGCTCCCTAGCGTATCGATCGCAGTGGATTTGCCGACGCCGGGGACGCCGGTGATTCCCACCCGCACCGCTTTTCCCGTGCGGGGCATCAAAGCTTGCAGCAGGTCGCGGGCTTTCGCCCGGTGGTCCGCGCGGCGCGATTCCATCAGCGTGATGGCGCGCGCCAGCACGGCGCGGTCGCCCCGCGCGACGGCCTCCGCATTAATGGTTCTCAGGGGATCTGCTGGCCCGGTCATGAAAAAGCTCTAGCGCGTTCGCGGCGCCTATTCACCAGATGATCGGGTCCATGCCGATCCGTCCCCAGCCGGGAAGCTTGAGGGCGGGCCGGCGGATGTCGATGCCGGCGACGAGGCCGAGGAAATCCACCTCGAAGCCCTCGATCCACCCAATCGTCAGGCCCGCATAGCCGCCGAGCGAGATCTGTATTCCGGTGCGGCTCGGGGTGAGGCCGACAATATCCCGCAGGGGCTGCCAGTTCTTGCCCAGGGCGGTGGGCGGGAGGGCAGCGCTGAGCGCCGGCACGGAGCGCATGATATGCGCCACGAAGGTGTTGGAGTTCGGCCCCGGGAAGGCGTGATAGTCGCCGGACACCCGATAGGGATAGCTCGCCACCGCGGCCTGGATCTGCGGAATGAGTCGTTGGGCTGCCTCGCCCTCGATGAGGACGATCGGGCGAGGCGCGTTGCCGAACCAGCGTCCATCCGGCGCCCAGCCATTGGTGCGCACCGGACTGCCCCAGCCGACCTTGTCATAGCGGGTGTAGCGGGCGCTGCCTGCCTCCTTCACCACCACCCAGGTGTGATGGGCGAAGATGCCGCGCCACCGGCCGACGCGGGCCGCGTAGATCGCCACGATCGCCTGCGGGGCTGCGGCGGGCTCGGGCAGGAGCTTGGCGCTCGACCAGTCCGCGCCCCGGTAATTGGCCGCCACATCCTCGCGCATCCCCCACCAGAGGGCATGGGCGCCAAGCGGGAGGAAGAACAGACCGAGGATGACGAGGAGAATGCGGGCGAGGAACATCACGGCCGATTTAGGCCTCACGGGGCGGCGCATCAAGCGGCCCGGTGTTCACCAATGATTGACCACGTTGCCTGAGAGATCGTCGCAGGCCTTCGTCCTGCCTTGCGCCCGCCATGATCCGACGCGACAGAGCGGATCGCCTTGTCACCTCCAACCCCCGGCCCCATGTCCCATCCCGCCCGTCGCTCCGTCGTCATCGCTTTCGCGACTCTCGCCCTGTCCGGCTGTCTCGGCGGCGAATCGATCCTGCCCGGCGTTCCCACCTCGCCGCGCGCCGGACTTTCCAACGATCCCCGCCTTCTGGTGGCCACGACCCGGCTTCCGGTCAGCGATCCGATCAAGAAGCCATGGTTCAGTGCGCAGCGCTCGGCCGACATGGTGTTTGCGGAGGCGCGGCTCACCCCGCCCGACCGCTCCCTGATGGGCCGCGTCACCTCCGGCGGCTGGAGCATCGCATCGGTGGATTCGATTGACCGCAGCACCGCGGCGCAATCCTTCGCCCAGGCGGCGCTCGGGCGCGACCTGCTGCTGTATATTCACGGTTACAAGGAAAGCTTCGAGACCGCCGCCACCTCGACCATCGAATTGTCGGAGGGCATCCGCTTTCCCGGCGCGACCGGGCTCTTCACCTGGCCGTCGGCCGGCTCGACGTTCAGCTATGTGAGCGACCGCGAAAGCGCCATGTGGTCCCGCGATGCGCTGGAGGATCTGCTCTCGGCCATCGCCAAGTCACCGAGCGGTGGGCGCATCCACATCGTCGCCCACAGCATGGGCACGTTGCTGACGCTCGAGACCCTGCGCATGCTGCGCGGATCGGGCGGCGAGGGCGCCATGTCGCGCATCGGCGCGGTGGTGATGGCGGCCCCCGACATCGACATCGACCTGTTCGCCCGCGGCCTCGAGCGGCTTGGACCCGACGCCCAGAAAATCACCGTCATCAGTTCCACCAACGACCGGGCGCTCGCCATGTCGAGCAGGCTCGCGGGCGGCATCGTGCGCGCGGGCGCCGCAGACCGCGAGCGACTGGAATCGCTGGGCGTGCGCGTCGCCGACGCCTCCGAATTCGGCGGCGGCATCATCAACCACGATCTCTTCCTGTCGAACCCGGAAGTGCAGCAGGTGGTCAAGCGCGCGATCGACCGGGCGAATTGACCGGGCGACTGCGCATCATGCTACGCGGCCCCGATTGACGTTCTTGCGCACCCACTCTTCCATACAATCGATGAGTTCGCCGACGGGAAGATTTTCGATATCCTTCGGGCTGAAACCTCTGGCCGCCAGAGCGTCATCATTGTCGGCCATGAAGTCGTTGAAGCGGCCCCAGATTTTCGTCGCTCCATCCGCTTGCAGTTTTGCGGCGGTGCTCAGCCAGTTGCGGACCTCGGAGGTGAGCTGGGAAGGCTCATTGTCGTGGACGGCAATGTCCGAATTCGACAGGTCCGAAATGGCGGCCTGATACCGGTAGCGTTCGGCCTCAAGGATCAGGCAGGATTTACGCGCGTGGTGCCCTCCTTTGAACAGCCGGCAACCGACATCGAGGCCGAGTTCGAACGGCATGTTGAGGCGGAAGTACTCACCGGCCTTCTCGGCCTTCAGCCGTGAGAGATCATGGATCGCGAATCGCGATTGCTCGATGAGTGAGATGATCTTGCGGATCCGCGCTTCGCCGGAATCGAGTGATTCCAACGCGATGCGAGGCTTGAGACCCATGTAGCAGATGGTGAACAGAAGCGGTCGGAGGAGCGGATAGTACGATCTGTCGAACGGACAGTTGACGAAGACATTCGTGTCAAACGTCATCGCGGACTAGCGTCTGTCGCGTGCCGTATCGATGCTTGCGCCATAGCTATCTTTATTCCGAACCGTCCCGTCGCGACGATGGACATAAAGTTCCGTGCCGTCCTTCTTGGCCGATTCCTTGGCGTACTTTACGGCTGCGGCTTGGCTGTCGAAGGTCTTCGAGGCCCGCGAAGCACCTGTCAGTCTGACGCTCCACCGGCCACTCGGGCTGGCGATGACGTGACGTGCTCTCTTGGACATTTCAGTTCCCATGCCGACGAGAGATACAGTTGCATCGGAGAAGGGTCAAGTCCGTGCCCCTACTCCGCCGCCTGCTTCGGCCCGTAGCCCAGCCGGCGATTGAGGTCCTCGATGAGGCCCACGGCGGCGTCGGCGATGACGGTGCCGGGGGGGAAGATCGCCGAGGCGCCGGCGGCGTAGACGGCCTCGAAATCCTGCTGCGGGATGACGCCGCCGACGACGATCATGATGTCGTCGCGTCCGTATTTCGCAAGCTCCGCTTTCAGCTCCGGCACCAGGCTCAGATGGCCGGCGGCGAGCGACGAGACGCCGACGATATGGACGTCGTTCTCGATGGCCTGACGGGCGGCTTCGGCAGGGGTCGCGAAGAGCGGGCCGATATCCACGTCGAAGCCGAGATCGGCAAAGGCCGATGCGATCACCTTCTGGCCGCGGTCGTGCCCGTCCTGGCCCATCTTGGCCACGAGAATGCGCGGGCGCCGTCCGTCATTGGCCTCGAAATCCTCGACCAGACGGCGCACCTGTTCGATCACCGGCTGCGACATGCCCATCTCCCGCTTGTAGACGCCCGAGATCGATTTGATCGACGCCACGTGCCGGCCCCAGACCTTTTCGAGCGCGTCGGAAATCTCGCCAACCGTCGCCTTGGCGCGCGCGGCTTTCACCGCGAGGTCAAGGAGGTTCGCCTCGGTGCCGGCAGCACCTTCCGACAAGGCGGCAAGTGCTGCATCGACATCGCTCTGCACGCGTTCGGCGCGCAGCCGTTTCAGTTTGTCGATCTGCTGCGCGCGCACTGACGCGTTGTCGACCTTGAGGATGTCGATGGTCGCTTCGTCGGTGGACTTGAAGCAATTGACGCCGATGATCTTCTGATGGCCGGAATCGATGCGGGCCTGCGTGCGGGCGGCGGCTTCCTCGATGCGCAGTTTGGGGATTCCCGCCTCGATGGCCTTCGCCATGCCGCCGAGGCTTTCGACCTCCTGGATATGCGCCCACGCTTTTTCGGCGAGATCGTGCGTCAGCTTTTCCACGTAATAGGAGCCGCCCCACGGGTCGATGATGCGCGTCGTGCCGCTTTCCTGCTGCAGGAAGAGCTGCGTGTTGCGCGCGATGCGGGCGGAAAAATCCGTCGGCAGCGCCAGCGCTTCGTCGAGCGCGTTAGTGTGCAGGGATTGCGTGTGGCCTTGGGTGGCGGCCATCGCCTCGATGCAGGTGCGCACCACGTTGTTGAATACGTCCTGCGCGGCAAGCGACCAGCCGGACGTCTGCGAATGAGTGCGCAGGGGCAGGGATTTCTCGCTCTTGGGATCGAACTCCTTAACGAGCCGCGCCCAGATCAGGCGCGCGGCGCGCATCTTGGCGACTTCCATGAAGAAGTTCATGCCCACCGCCCAGAAGAACGACAGGCGCGGCGCGAACTGGTCGATGGTCAGGCCCGCCGCGAGACCAGCGCGGATATACTCGACGCCGTCGGCCAGCGTGTAGGCGAGTTCGAGGTCCTGCGTCGCGCCCGCTTCCTGCATGTGGTAGCCGGAAATCGAGATCGAATTGAATTTCGGCATATGGGCGGACGTGTAGGCGAAGATGTCCGAGATGATGCGCATCGACCCCTTGGGCGGGTAGATGTAGGTGTTGCGCACCATGAACTCTTTGAGAATGTCGTTCTGGATTGTGCCCGACAGCTGGTCGGCCGACACGCCCTGTTCCTCGGCCGCCACGATGTAGAGCGCGAGGATCGGCAGCACCGCGCCGTTCATGGTCATCGACACGCTCATGCGATCGAGCGGGATGCCGGAAAACAGCGTGCGCATGTCGTAGATCGAGTCGATGGCAACGCCCGCCATGCCCACATCGCCCGACACCCGCGGATGGTCGCTGTCATAGCCGCGATGGGTCGCGAGATCGAACGCGACGGACAGGCCCTTCTGGCCCGCCGCCAGATTGCGCCGATAGAAGGCGTTCGAGTCTTCCGCCGTCGAGAACCCCGCATATTGGCGGATGGTCCAGGGCTGGTTGACGTACATGGTCGGGTAGGGGCCGCGCAGGTATGGGGCGATGCCCGGAAAGGTGTCGAGAAAATCGATGCCGGCGCGATCCTCGGGTCCGTAGACGGGCTTGACCGGAATGCCCTCCGGCGTCAGCCACGCCTCACCAGCGCGTGGCGCAAAATCCGCAGCGCTGTCGTTCGTCCAATCGAGACCGGCAAAATTCGGGATGCGAGACATCTGACCGCGATTACCTTTGACAACAACTGAGACGAGCCCGCCTCATTTTAGGGCATTCGACCGGTCAGCGCTACCGAGCGCGAGGGTGAGCGCCTGATCGAGGCAAGCGAGAACGTCGCAGCCCAGATGGACGAACCCGGCAGCGCCCGCTGCGCTCAGCGACTCGCCAAGGTCCCCCGGCCGACCGGCGACATAGATGGCCGCTGCGCCCGCAGCCTTCAGCGCCGCGACCGCCGCCACGCCGTCTGTCTGGTAGGCCTCGTCCGGCGCGCAGAGGCAGGCAAGCGAAGCGCCGCTTGTGCGGAAGGCGTCAAGCAGTGTGGCGAGCGTCTGGTCGCCGTCTGCCATCACGGTCTCGATCCCGCCGGCCTCGAACAGGTTCTTGGCGAAAGTCGCCCGCGCCGTGAAGCTGGCTGGGCGGCCGAGCGTCGCGAGAAACAAGCGCGGCGGGCTGCCGGTCTTGGCCGCATGGGCATCGGCCCGGTCGCGCAGAAGCTCGAAGGGTTCGGCATCGCGCGAGGAGGGCAGGGGCGCGACCGCCACCGGGTCCGGACCGTTGGCGGTTTTGGCAAGGTCGGACAGGCTGGAGCCCGCGGCCGCATCCGCGATCAGGCCCGAAAACGGCGTCGGGCTCGCGGGCGCGGCAGGCTCTCCGGCGGGGGAACGGGAGGAGTTTGCGGCAGGCGGCCACAAGGGCGAGGGCCTGAGAACCGCAACCGGGCCCTCATGGAGGTTGGGAAACTCGCTGGTGCCGGTGATGGGGTCCCGGCGCGTGGCAATGTCCTTGTCGCGGGTGGCGCGGGTCGCCGCGATGTCGCGCTGGAGCGCGCCGGTCTTGAGAATTTCGAGAAGGCCGCCATCGCGCTCGATCCCCTGGAAGATCGCCCAGGCCTTCTCGCACAAGGCATCGGTCAGCGCCTCGAACCCACCCGCGCCGGAGGCCGGGTCCTCGACCCGGGCGAGATGGGCCTCCTCCAACAGGATGAGATGGGTGTTGCGTGCCACCCGCCGGGCGAAGGCATCCGGCAGACCGAGGGCTGCCGTAAAGGGCAGGATGGTGATGGCGTCGGCGCCGCCAAGACCGGCCGAAAAAGTCGACAGCGTCGCCCGCAGCATGTTGACCCACGGATCGCGCCGCGTCGTCGTCCGCCAGGACGTTTCCGCATGAAGCCGGACCGGCCTCGGGGTCAGGCCGCAGGCCTGCTCGACACGGGCCCACAGGCATCGAAGCGCCCTGAATTTCGCCACCGTGAGAAACTCGTCGGAATCCGCCACGAGCAGGAAGGAGAGCGCGTCCCGTCCAGTCTCGAGCGGCACGCCGCCAGCCTCCAGCGCCCGCCAATAGGCGACGCCCGTGGCGAGCACGGCCGCCAGCTCCATGGCCTCGCTTCCGCCGGCCTCGTGATAGGGCCGTCCGTCAGCGAGGAACGTGCGGCCCGCAAAGCCACGGTCCGTGAGCGCCTGCTGGGTCTCGACCATCCGGGTCGCAACAATGTCCCAGGAGGTCGACAGCACGCCGCTCGCTGCCATTGCGCCGAGCGGATCAAGGCCGAGATCGACCGAGAGGCTGGCGAGCGCGTGGCCGCGTTTGTCCGCGAGCGCCACGAAGAGCGCCGCGAGCTGCCGGCCGCGCCCGCCCGCATCGAGCCGCAGGTGGATGAGATCGAGCATCACCCCGGACAGGGCCCGGTCGAGGTCTTCCACGGTGCCGAGGGAAAGGCCGAAGCCGCGCGCGGCAGGGGCCCGGTCGCAGACGAGGGTGAGGGAATCCGCGCCCCCGGCCAGGTCCGTCAGCGCAAGGGCATTGGCCTCGGCGAGATCCGGATGGTCGACACGCTGGGCGATCCGCCAGGCGCCGGCTGTTTCCCGCTGGACGGGCCGGCTGGCCGCGGCCCGCTCATAGAGGGGCTCGATCGTGATGCCGTCATACGTCCGTCCGACGAGCACCCGCTCGAAATCCGCCCCCTTGAGAACAGTCTCGACCCGTCGGCGCCAGTCCTCGCGGGTCGCTGCCGGAAAGTCGTTGGTCAGGAAAGAGGCGGGGCGCTGATCTGTCATCGGGTCCTGGCAGGCGGTGAACAGGCACGGAATGACGGGCAGACCGCGGGGGTCGTCCCGTCATGGCCTGTGAGTTATCGCAGGCCGCCGGGCCGATGGCCACTCGGCGGCCGCCCGTTTTTTCTCAGCTCAGACGAACTGCGCGAGGCCCGGGATCGAGCCGACGATGGGTCCCATCACGTCCTCGCCGGCCTTTTCGCGGCCGAAGGCGAGCAGTTCGTGGCCGAGCGGCTGCATCTGGCCCATCGACACGCCGGCGCCCATCAGCTTGCTGCCGAGCGCCATGACGCCGCCGCCGAGCGATCCCATCATGCCCATGAGGCCCCCGCCGCCACCCGATTCCGCCAGCGCGATGGCGTCGGCAGCGCCCGGAAAGGCCGCCAGAAGCTGGTTGACCTCTGCGGCCGGGCCCTCCTTCTGGAGATAGGCGAGAATGATGCCGATCGCCTTGCGGGCCGTTTCGGCATCGAGGCCGGTCTTCTCTGTCACCCGTGCGATCAATTCTTCCACGTGATTCTCCTCAACCGTGTCGTGTTCAGGCGATAGTTCGCTGTGCGGCCTCCCGAAATCAAGTGAGACCGGGAGTAGAATCCGACGCGGGCATTGCTTAGAGTCGGCGGCCACGACCGGAGACCGACGATGCGCGAAGACGCCAAGATGCTGGATGGCAAGATGCTGGATGGCAAGATCCTGATCGGCAAAAGCACGAAGCTCGAAACGCTCGACTTGAAGCTCGCCAATCGGCACGGGCTGATCACCGGGGCGACCGGCACCGGCAAGACGGTGTCGCTGCAGGTGCTGGCGGAGGGCTTCTCCAATGCGGGGGTGCCGGTCTTTGCCTCCGACATCAAGGGCGACCTGTCGGGGGTGGCAGCCCCCGGCACCGGCAAGGAGGCCTTCGTCAAGCGCGCCGCGGAAGTGGGCATCGACTACGTGCCGGACCGGTTCCCGGTCGAGTTCTGGGACCTGTTCGGCGAACAGGGGCATCGGGTCCGCGCGACCATCTCCGAAATGGGGCCGCTGCTGCTGTCGCGCCTGCTCGATCTCAACGACACGCAGGAGGGCGTGCTCAACATCGCGTTCCGCATCGCCGACGAGCAGGGCCTGCTGCTGCTCGATCTCAAGGATCTGCGCGCGCTGCTGCAACTCGTGGCCGAAAACGCGCAGGATCTCACCACGACCTATGGCAACGTCTCGAAGGCGACCGTCGGCACCATCCAGCGGCAGTTGCTGGTGCTCGAAAACCAGAAGGGCGAGGAGTTTCTCGGCGAGCCGGCGCTCGACATCAAGGATCTGATGCGCAAGGACCGCGATGGACGCGGTGTCATCAACATCCTGGCGGCCGATCGGCTGATGAACAACCCGCGGCTCTACGCGACCTTCCTGCTCTGGCTGATGTCGGAGCTGTTTGAGGAACTGCCGGAGGTGGGCGATCTCGATCAGCCGAAACTGGTGTTCTTCTTCGATGAAGCCCACCTGTTGTTCAGCGATGCGCCGAAGGTGCTGCTGGAAACGGTGGAGCGCGTGGTCCGGTTGATCCGCTCGAAAGGCGTCGGCGTCTATTTCATCACCCAGAACCCGATGGACGTTCCGGAATCCGTGCTGGCCCAGCTGGGCAACCGGGTGCAGCACGCGCTTCGAGCCTATACGCCGCGCGAACAGAAGGCGGTGCGCGTCGCCGCCCAGACGTTCCGGCAGAATCCCGCTTTCGATACCGAGAAGGCGATCACCGATCTTGGCGTCGGCGAAGCGCTGGTCTCGACCCTCGAGGGCAAGGGCTCGCCCTCCATGGTCGAGCGCACCCTGATCGCGCCGCCCATGGGGCAGGTCGGGCCGATCGATGCGGCCGAGCGCCAACGCATCATCGCGGCCAGTCCACTGCGGGGCAAATACGAGCAGAGCATCGATTCGGAATCGGCCTACGAATTGCTGGCCAAGCGCGCCGAGAAGGCCGCAGCCGACGCGCAGGAAGCCAATGGCAGCGGCGGTCTGCTCGATATGCTGGGCGGCCTGTTCGGCAGCGGGCCGGCCCGCAAGGGTTCCATGACCGTGACGCAGCGTGTCACCCGCGAGGTGACGCGCACCGTCGTCAACCAGACGGTGGGCTCGCTCGCAGCCCAGATCGGCAAATCCATCGGCGGTCGCCAGGGCAGCTCCATCGGCCGCGCCATTGTCCGGGGCACCCTCGGCGGATTGCTGCGACGTTAGCCAGCGGCAGACCCGCCTCAACCTCTCTTGCGACAGCGCTGCTCCTGGGGCTAGCTGTGCGCTCGTTTCAGTCCAGCAGGTAACGCTTCCATCATGTCCCATTCCGACCAAGCCCTCGATCAGGTTCTCGCGCGGATCGATTCCGATCTCGACACCTCGCTCGCCCGCCTTTTCCAGTGGCTCAAAATGCCCTCGATCTCGACCGACCCGGCCTATCAGGACGATTGCCGCCGGGCCGGGCAATGGCTGGTGGACGAACTCAACGGGATGGGCGTCAAGACGGCGCTCCGCGAGACCGGTGGCCATCCGGCCGTCGTCGGGCATGTGGCGGGCGACGCGAAGGCCCATGTGCTGTTCTACGGGCATTACGACGTGCAGCCGGTCGACCCGCTGGACCAATGGGAGACGCCGCCCTTCGAGCCCCGGATGGCGACATTGCCGGACGGCCGCAAGGTCATCAGCGCGCGCGGCGCGTCGGACGACAAGGGGCAGGTGCTGACCTTCGTGGAAGCCTGCCGCGCGTGGAAGGCCGTCACCGGCTCCCTGCCCATCGGCATCACCTTCCTCGTCGAGGGCGCGGAGGAGGACGGGTCGAAGTTCCTGCCGGAATTCGTCGAGGCCAACAAGGACGAGCTGAAGGCCGATGTGGCTTTGGTCTGCGATACGGGCATGTGGGATGGCGCGACGCCTGCCATCACCTCGTCGTTGCGCGGCATGGTCTACCAGGAGGTGATCGTGCGCTGCGCCGACCGGGATCTGCATTCCGGCCAGTTCGGCGGCGCGGCGCGAAACCCCATCCATGTGCTGGCAAAAATCATCGCCGACATTCACGAGGAGTCCGGCCGCATCACCATCAAGGATTTCTACGACGGCGTTCCGGAGACGCCGAGCCAGGTTCTCGAACAATGGAAGCAGCTCAACCTGACGGAGGAGGAGTTCCTCGGTCAGGTCGGGCTGCGGCACTCGGCCGGCGAGAAGGATCGCATGCTCATCGAGCAGATCCAGTCGCGCCCGACCTGCGACGTCAACGGCATCATCGGCGGCTACACGGGCGAGGGCACCAAGACGGTGATCGCGGCCGAAGCGCGCTGCAAGATCTCGTTCCGCCTCGTGGGCGACCAGGACCCTCAGGCGATCTCGGACAATTTCCAGGCTTTCGTGGAAGCGCGCATTCCCGCCGATTGCACGGTGGAGTTCATCCGCCACAAGGGCTCGCGCGCGCAATCGCTGCCGCAGGACTTCCCCGCTCTCATCGCCGCGAAGGCCGCTTTGCATGACGAGTGGAAGGTTGATCCAATCGTCATCGGCATGGGCGGCTCGATCCCCATCGGCGGCGATTTCAAGCGCACGCTCGGCCTCGATACGCTGTTCGTCGGCTTCAGCCTCGACGACGATCGCATTCACTCGCCGAACGAGAAATACGACCTCAAGAGCTTCCACAAGGGAACGAGGTCGTGGGCGCGCATCCTCGCGGCGCTCGCCTCCTGATCAGGTCAGCAGCCGCACCGATGCGGAGCGCGTCGGTGCGGCTGGCGCGCTCACACGATATGAAAATCGTGCGACGTCAGATGGAGATGCTTGTTCACGACCGCGAACTTGACGGCAGCCTTCGCGCCGGTGCCGTCGGCATCGTAGGCAACCACGCCTGATTTGCTGTCATAGAGAATGCGATCGGATGCGTCGTGCGCCTTCGCGCCGATCCAGAAGGCGTCTTTCTTCAGCGTTCCAGCCTTGCCGACCGTCTTGAAGACGGTGCGCGCGAGGTTGATCGTGTCAGACGGCACATGGAAATCGACGATGCGATCGACGTTCTTCTTGCCGTCAAGACGGCTGTCGAAGATGAAGACATCGTTGCCTGCGCCACCGGCCAGGACATCGTTGCTCAGCCCGCCATAGAGCGTGTCGTTGCCGCCGCCACCAGACAAGTGATCTCTCGCTTTTGTCCCGCGCAGAATACGCGGCGTCGTCGTGGGGTGAGGGGTGCCCGTGTTTGCCGGATCGGTCGCCTCCAGCCGATCCTCAACGCCGATGACGAAATGCGCCTTGCAGAACAGCCCGTCGGGATCCGTCGCCGAGATGTCGATGCCGTAGGATGTGCGTGATTCGTAATCGAGGGGCTTTGCCAGAACGAGATTGTCGCCCTGGAGTGAAAACGTTCCGCCGCCATCGTCTTCAACACGAAAGGTGAGTTTGTCGCCATCCGGATCGTAGGCGGACACTTTCCCGACGACAGCGCCCACCGGCGTGGTCTCGGCGATGCTGACGGTCGACAAGAGGACGGTCGCGGGGGGCCTCTCGACGACATCTCCCACATCAATCGTGAACGTGGTGGTGGTGGTGAGCCCGCCGACATCCGTCCCTTCGACGGTGATGACATGCTGATGGGCATCCTCGTAGTCGAGTTTCTTGGCCAGGACGAGCTTGTCGCCGTCGATCCTGAAATAATCGCCGGGATTGGACGTGAGCCGGTAGGTGAGTGAATCTCCCTCAGGGTCTTCTCCGGAAAGGACACCAATCACCTTGTTCAAGGGTGCATTCTCGTTGACGTTGCTTTTGGACAGGATGACGGCGGTCGGTGCCGTGTTGCCGCCGAGAACGATCGTCCGATCTGCGAATTTCGCCACTCTGACGCTGACGAGCTTGTCTTCGCCGTCCCCATCCGTTCGCTGATCTGCGACCAGGAAGGTACCGTCGGTTTGATGGGTCATGACGTAGTTCGCGAAAGCGCCGGAAAAAACCGCCGTATCGGTGCCGTCTCCACCGTCCAAGATGTCGTTGCCGGCGCGGCCCTCCATCGTATCCTGGCCTGCATAGCCGCGCAGCACGTTGATGCCCTGGTTTCCGCGGATCGTGTCATCCCCGCGTCCACCGACGGCATTCTCGATGAGCGACCGGGGATCGTCGTTCGCCAACAGGGCATTGTAGACATTGCCGCGCGCGGTGTAGCTCTCTTCGTTGAGAGAACCGAGCCACGTCCGCTGGGGCTCGCTGAACGTCGAATAGGCACCGGGGTTCAGATCGATCTTCAGGTTCGTCGCGTAGGCGGAGAGATCGTAGGTGTCGGTCCCGCCGCCGTCCCAGATGGTCTCTAAAATCTTGTTGGCGCTGGCATCCGTCACGTCGCCCCCGCCGGGGCGGCCCTGCGCGACGCCGTCGACGATGGCCTCGCCGGTGTCCGGGCTCCAAGTATAAACCGTGTTGGCGGCGCGAAACGTGTAGTTGGCGCCATAGAGATGCTGCAGCCCCGCAATGTCCAGCATCATGTAAGTCTGCGGATAGTGGAACCGATAGGTCTCAGTCGCCGCAAGGGAGCTGGGCTCGACCTCGGGCGCATAATGAGTGGTCATCACGGAATATTCGAGGAAATCCTTGTCGAGCGGCAAGGCGACATCTTCGGGCTCGTCCACAGCGTCGCCGTGCTTCAGCCCCAATGCGTGGGCGAACTCATGCATGGCAGCTTTGTAGCCCCAGGTTCCGATCAGGGGATTGCGGCGCAGGTAGTTCACATCCACGCTGTCGCCGAACCAGACGTCGCCAGCCCGGAAGTCCTGAACTGTGATGGGGTAATAGGCATGTGCGGTCGGATTGCCCTTGGTCGAATGGGCAATCATGATTTCGGTGTCGGCGTATCCCGAGGTTGTCTCGGTGAACACAAGGTTGGTGAAACCTTCGATCGGTGTCAGCCTCATCCAGGGCGTCCCGGCATCGCTCGTGCCATGGATAAATTCGCGCGTCGCCTTTTGCATCTGTGCGGAGACCGGCTGAAAACCGAAGAGCGGTTCAGAATGGCCGCCGTAATCCGTCGCGTAGGCCGAGGCGGTCTGGGGGAACGTATAATTCAGGGTGGTCCGGTCCCAGTGCCACCCTGAGAGCACGCCGTCGACATAGGCGTTTCCCGTACGGTTGTGGTCGTATGAATTGGATGAAACAGCCATGATGCAATCCTGAAATAACATTGCATTATATTTTAGTGCGATTAGCTTGCAAGCCTTCGGGTGGCTCATTACTGGAGAGCGGGCATTTTTGATCTTGGCCCCCGGGGCCTTTGCCTGCATCCCGAGGGGGCTTCCCTTGACGGTTTCGGCCACCCGTTCCCTCGCGGAGCGATGCGCCGCTAGCGGAGAACGAACGACATGGCCTGGTATTCCCAGACTTGGAACTGGTTCGACGGCGCCTGGCATGAGGGCAATCCGCCCATCATCGGCCCGCGCTCGCACGCGGCCTGGATGGGATCGTCGGTGTTTGACGGGGCGCGCGTCTTCGAGGGCGTGATGCCTGATCTCGACCGCCATTGCGCGCGGGTCAATCGCTCGGCCGGCGTGATGGGCCTCGCGCCCACCATGGAGCCGGGACGCATCATGGAACTGGTGCGGGAAGGGGCCGCAAAGTTCGCGCCCGGAACCGCGCTCTACGTCAAGCCGATGTATTGGGGCGAGGCCGAGGGCATGTCCACCATCGTGCCGGATGCGGCCTCGACCCAGTTCTGCCTCACCCTGTACGAGGCGCCCATGCCGGTGCCGGGCGGATTGTCGGTGATGAAATCCAGCTTCCGCCGTCCGACCCTCGACACCATGCCGACCGATGCCAAGGCGGGCTGCCTCTACCCCAACAACGCCCGGGTCCTGCGCGAGGCCAAGCAGAACGGCTTCGACAACGCGCTCGTCTGCGATGCTCTCGGGAACGTTGCGGAAACCGGAACCTCGAACGTGTTCATGGCCAAGGACGGGGTGGTCTTCACGCCGGCGGCCAACGGCACCTTTCTCAACGGCATCACCCGCCAGCGCGTGATCCAGCTGCTGCGCGACGACAAGGTCGAGGTGGTCGAGGGCTTCCTGCGCTTCGAGGATTTCGCGGGCGCCGACGAGGTCTTCGTCTCGGGCAACTATTCCAAGGTCATGCCGGTCTTGCGGATCGACGACCGGCACCTGCAGCCGGGCCGGTTCTACCGGCGGGCGCGCGAGCTGTACTGGGCCTTCGCGCACGACCGGCCGTCCGGCCTCGCCGCCTGACGACCCCAACGGCTTTGTGATCGCGACAACCGGCGTTCCGGGGCCTTTTGAGCGCTAGATTGTCTCCCGTCACGGGAGGGAATCGTCGATGCGTTTCTGGATGCCTTGTGTTCTTGCGGTCGCACTGGCGGCGACGCCCGCCATGGCCGAGCCGGTCGACCTCGAACTGGTTTTCGCGGCGGATGGCTCGGGCTCGATCGATTCCGATGAGTTGCGCCTGCAGCGGCAAGGCTGGGCGGATGCCCTGACGAGCAAGCCCGTGCTGGACGGTATCCGGGACGGCGCGCTGGGCTCCATCGCGGTGGCCTTCATGGAGTGGGGCGGCCCGCAATCGCAGGTGCTGATCGTCGACTGGCATGTCATCCGCGACGAGGCGAGCGCCCGGGTCTTTGCCGATAAACTGGTGGCGGCGCCGCGCGGTGCGAGCGGCTACAACTCCATTTCAAACGCCATCGACTTCTCGGTCCGGCTGGTGGAATCGAACGCCCATGAGGGGACCCGGAAAGTCATCGACGTCTCGGGCGACGGCCCGAACATGAACGGGCGGCCGCTGGCGCAAGTGCGTGCAGAGGCCATCGCGAAGGGTTTCACCATCAATGCCCTGTCGATCCGTCGGCCCGGCGGCCGTCCCGGCGGCCCGGGCGGAATGGCGCTGGAAGATTACTACGCCGCTGAAGTCATCGGCGGCCCGGGAGCATTCGTGGAGGTCGCGGATGAGACGCGGCCCTTCGGGCTGGCGGCGCGCCGGAAGCTGCTGACGGAGATCGCCGGGATCGCGCTCCCTTCTCGACATGCCGGACGCCAGCATTAGCCTGGAAGCCGCCGTGTGAGGCGCTGCAAAACACGTCAGTTGCCACATCGACATGATACGTTATCATGATGCTATTCGCTGGAGCGATGTTGGAACGAAAGGAAGACCGCCGGCCGGAATTCCAGGAGGGTGCCATGACCTCGCCTCGCTTGACGCTCGGACGACGGCTCAAGCAACTGCGTAAGGAGCATGGCTGGACCCTCGCCGAAACGGCAAGACGGAGCGGCCTTGCCACGTCGACGATCTCAAAGGTGGAGCGTGGCCAGATGTCCCTGACCTACGACAGGTTCGTGCCCCTGGCCCAGAATCTGGGTCTCGACGTGGGGGCGTTGTTTGCCGCGGAAACGCGGGCGTTCGAACGGGACACCCTGGCCGTGACCCCCAAGGGGCAGGCCGAGCGCTACGACACGCCGACCTATGTCTACGAGATGCTGGCGGCCGGCGTGTCCCACAAGCAGATGGTGCCGATGCTGGGCCGCGTGAAGGCCCGCGTTCTCGAGGCCTTCGATGATTTCATCCGCCACGTGGGCGAGGAATTCCTGCTGGTTCTCGAGGGATCGGTGAGGGTGCTCATCGAGGATGGCCGCACGGTTGATCTTGCCGAGGGCGACTCGCTGTATTTCAACAGCGGTCTCGGCCATTGCTATCTCTCGACGGGCACCGAGGAAGCGCAGATCCTCGTTGTCTGCTGGCCCAATGCACCCGCGCCAAGCCCGGAGAATCGCAGCTAGCGCCGTGCGAGCTTGACGCCGGCGACTTTCAGGCCGGCAACGAGGGTCGCACCGTAGATGGCGGCGCCGCCGAGGCCGATCACCGCCAGCAGGGTCTCATTCCGCCAGCGCGGCAGGCTCGTCGCCCAGCGGCCGAGTGGGACGGGCGCAAACCACGCGAAAAGCGCGAGCAGGAGGGTGGCGGCTGCCACCGCCGCCGCGATGCGGCCGAGTTGCGCGCTCGGCGCCATCCAGTCTCGCCGCAGGGCGAGGATCACGAGGAGAGACAGGTTGACCCAGATGCCCAGCGCCGTGGCAAGCGCGAGGCCGACGACACCGTAGGTGTCCATCAGCAGGATTTTCAGCAGCACATTCACCGCGACGGCGGCGAGCGACGCGATCAGCGGCGTGAGCGTATCGGAGCGCGCGTAGAAACTGGCGACTGCGGAACGGATCAGCACAGCGGCGGGCAGGCCGATCGCGTAAGCCGCCAGAACCGCCCCCGACCGCGCGGCAGCAGCCGCATCGAACGCGCCGCGCTGGAAGAGGGCCGACATGATGAGGTCCGGCAGGGTGAGAAACGCCACAACGAACGGCGCGGCCAGACCCAGCGTCAGGCCCACGGCGCGGTTCTGCGAGCGATGGGCGGCATCGGGATCGCCCGCCGCGATCCGCCGGCTCATTTCCGGCAGAAGGACGGTGCCGGCCGCGATCCCGATGACGCCGAGCGGCAACTGGTAGATGCGGTCCGCATAATAGAGCGACGAGACCGCGCCGGTGGGCAGGAAGGACGCGATGATGGTATCGGCGAACAGGGCCAGCTGCACCCCGGCCGAGCCGATCACCGCCGGTCCGAGGGTCTTGAAGAACCGGCTCATGGCCTTGTCCATGCGCGGCTTTTCGAACTGCGGCACGGCATTAAGCCGCCGCGCAGCCGCCCAGACCAGCATCAGTTCGAGCACGCCTGCGAGCGCTACGCCCCAGGCCGCCGCATGGCCGGCGGTGGGAAACAGAAACGCGAGGCTCAACGCCGCGATCAGCGAGACGTTGAGAAGCACGGGCGCGGCGGCTGCCGCCGCAAACCGCTCATGGGCGTTGAGGATGGCGGACAGGATCGTCACCAGCGTCACGAACAGCAGATACGGAAAGGTGATCCGCGTCAGCGTGACGGCCAGTTCGAATTTCGGCGGGTCGGACCAGAAGCCCGGCGCCAGAAGCGTCACCACGAACGGCATGGCCACCAGGGCTGCGGCAAGCAGCACCATCTGCACCAGCAGCATCAACGTGGTCACCCGGCTGGCGAACGAGCGCGCGCGGGCTTCGCCGTCGGTCTCGAGCACCTGCGCGTAGGTCGGCAGGAACGCGCTGTTGAATGCGCCTTCGCTGAAAATGGCGCGGAAATGGTTGGGAATGCGGAAGGCGACGAGAAACGCATCCGCGACCGGACCCGCGCCCATGACGGCGGCCAGGATCACGTCGCGCACGAAACCGGTGAGGCGGGAGACGAGCGTCCAGCCGCCGACCGAGAGAATCTTCTTCAGCATCGATCAGGCCCGACGTAACCGAGGATCGTCCTGCACCAGCGCGTTGCTGACTTCGGCCGCCGTGCCGACGCGCTCGGCCACCACATAGAGCGGGCGGCGCTTCACCTCGGCAAAAATCCGGCCGACATATTCGCCAATGATGCCCAGCGAGAGAAGCTGCACCCCCGAAAAGAAGGTGAGCGAGACGATGAGGCTGGGAAAGCCCGGCAGATCGGTGCCGTACAGCATCGTGCGGATCAGGAAGTAGATCGCAATGGCGATCGAGCAGATGGAGATCAGCGTCCCGAGATAGGTCCAGACCCGCAACGGCACGGTCGAGAACGACGCGATGCCGTCGAAAGCGAAGCGGAACAGCTTGCGGAAGCCCCACTGGCTTTGACCGTGCAGCCGGTCTTCCACCACGAATGGCACGCCGGTGTTGCGGAAGCCGATCCAGGCGTACAGGCCCTTCGAGAAGCGGGCTTTTTCGCCCAGCGTCCGCAGAACCTCGACGCCCTTGCGGTCGATCAGGCGGAAATCGCCCGCGCCCTCGGGCAGGCTGATTTCGCCGAACCGCGAGAACAGGCGGTAGAACAGGTGGGCGAAGCCGCGCTTGACCCGGGTCTCGTCCGAGCGGTCGGTGCGCTGGCCGTAGACCATGAGAAAGCCCTCGCGCCACTTGGCCACGAAGGTCTCGATCATCTCCGGTGGATGCTGGAGATCCGCATCCATGATCACGACGGCGTCGCCCTGGGCATGGTCGAGGCCGGCGGCGATCGCCACCTCCTTGCCAAAATTTCGGCTGAAGGACACCGCGCCGATTCGCGGGTCACGCAGGCTTTGCGCCTTGATAAGGGCGAGGGTCTCGTCGCCGCTGCCATCGTCGATAAAGACGATTTCCCAGACCGGGGTGATGCGGTTGAGCACGGGCACGAGCCGTTCGCAGAGAGGGCCGATATTGGCGCTTTCGTTGTGGACGGGGATGATGACGCTCAGTTCAGGCGACGCCAAAAGATGTTCCTCTCGCGGGTGGCGCATTGAGAGCCGAGTTTTCACCGGGGCTCAAGAGGCCGCTTGCAACTTTCCCACCTTGCGGGCGGGTTCTTCCGGGTGCCGATGACGCACCGGGCGTTGGCCGCTTGTGTTTCATGCATGACCGCGTCCAAATTCGGGCGGGATGCCGGGCCCTGTCGGCGAGCGGAAGGAATGGGGATCGCCAATGGCCGCTACGCGAAAGGTCGTGCTCTGCGCGGATGATTTCGGATTGTCCGACGGCGTCAGCCGGGGAATTCTCGAATTGGCCGAAGCCGGCCGGATTTCGGCCACCGGCGCGATGACCAACATGCCGGGCTGGCGGCGGGCGGCCCCGGATCTCGCGCGGGTGACGGGCCGCATCGGCATCGGCCTCCATCTTAACCTGACCACGGGGTCGCCCATCGGCCCCATGCCGAATCTGGCCCCCGGCGGAGCTTTTCCGGCCCTGCGGGACCTGCTTGCCCGCTCTCTCACGGGGCGATTGTCGCTCGGGGAAATCCGGGCGGAGATCGCCCGTCAGGTGGTGGCGTTCGAGAGCGTGCATGGGGCCGCGCCGATGTTTGTGGACGGACACCAGCATGTGCACGTGCTGCCGGTCGTGCGGCTGGCGCTCCTCAGTGTTCTGACCGAACGGGGCTATCAGGAAAAGCTGTGGCTGCGCGACCCCTCCGATTCGGGTCGCTCGATCCTCGGCCGGTCGGTCGGTCGGGGGAAAGCCTTGCTTGTGGATATCCTGGCTGCCGGGTTTCGCGCCCGCGCGGGGGCTGCGGGTTTTGCCACCAATGACGGCTTCTCCGGCTATGCGCCGTTTGATCTCTCGGTGCCGCCGGAGCGGATTTTCGCCGAGGCGTTCAGGAGCCTCGGCCCGCGTCCCGTCGTCATGTGCCATCCGGGCTACGTGGACGAGGAATTGCGCGGCCTCGATCCGGCGGTGGAGAGCAGGCCGCTGGAGCGCGCCTACCTCGCCTCGCCAGCCTTTGCGCGGCTGTTGCGGGAGCGGGGGATCGTCCTGTCCCCCGGCTTCTGACTTAAGGCCGCTTTCTCGCGGTCGAGCAGCGCCTGCTTGCGCTCGATCCCCCAGCGGTAGCCGGAGAGGGCGCCATCGCTCCTGACGACCCGGTGACAGGGAATCGCCACGGCGATCGCATTGGCCGCGCAAGCCTGCGCGACGCCCCGGACGGCTTTGGGGTGGCCGATGGCGCGGGCGATGTCGGCATAGCTCGCCGTGGTGCCTGCCGGAATATCCAGCAGCGCCTTCCAGACCCGCTGCTGGAAAGCGGTGCCGCGGATGTCGAGGGGAAGGTCGAGGCCGATCCGGGGCGCTTCCACAAAGCCCACCACCTTGGCGACCAGGCCCTCGAACGCTCCATCGCCGCCCACGAGATCGGCCCGGGGAAAACGATCCTGAAGATCCCGCACCAGGCCGTCCGGATCCTCACCCATCAGAATGGCGCAGACGCCTTTCTGGCTACAGGCGACGAGGATCGCCCCGAGGGAGCACTGGGCCACGGCGAAGCGGATTTCGGTGTTCGTCCCGCCGGCGCGAAAATCGCTTGGTGTCATGCCCAGCATCCGGTCGGCAGCCTCGTAAAACCGGCTGTTCGCGTTGAAACCCGCCCCATAGATGGCCTGTGTGACGGTCGCGCTGCGGGACAGTTCGTCCCTGACGCGCCCGGTCCGGTGGGCGGTGGCGTAGTCCTTCGGCGTCACGCCGGTGAGGGCCTTGAAGACCCGGTGAAAGTGAAAGGTGCTCAGCCCGGCATTGCGCGCGAGGCTCGCGAGCGAGGGCTGCTCCTCAGCGTCTGCGATGGTCCGGCAGGCCTCGGCGATGGCTTCTGCGTGCGGCTCGCTCACCGTGGCCCGCTCCGGCCTGCAGCGCTTGCAGGCACGGAAACCCGCCAGCTCTGCGTCTGGCGCGGTTGCGTGGAAACTGACATTACCGGGCGCCGCGCGACGGGACGGGCAGGACGGTCTGCAATAAATCCCGGTGGTCTTGACCGCGTAGACAAACGCGCCGTCCGACGCCCGGTCCCGCGCGGCAACGCTCGCCCACCGGGGGTCGTGTTCGATCGCGGTGCGCAGCGGGTCTGTTCCCTGAACGCTCATGGTCCCATCCTTTGCATCAAGTCTGCCAGGAGCCAACCATCTCATCGCAGGCCATCTGCCGCACTCCGGGTCTTGCGATCGCATTCGACCAAGCCGCCTCAACGCAAAACGGGCCCTCGAAAGGGCCCGCTGCAGGGGATGTCCGTCGGTTCAGTGCCCGGCGTTGCCGTAGAGCTCGGCCACATATTCCCAGTTCACCAGGTCGTTGAGGAACGCCTTGAGATAGTCGGGACGACGGTTGCGGTAATCGATGTAATAGGAATGCTCCCAGACGTCACAGCCGAGGATCGGCGTTGCGCCGTGAACGAGGGGGTTCTCGCCATTCGGTGTCTTCATGATGGCGATCTTGCCGTCCTTGACAGCGAGCCAGGCCCAGCCGGAGCCGAACTGGCCGACGCCTGCCGCAACGAAATCTTCTTTCATCTTCTCGACCGAGCCGAGATCGGAAATGATTTTCTTCTCGAGTTCGCCCGGGATCGCGCCGCCGCCCTTGGGCTTCATCCACTTCCAGAAGTGGAGGTGATTGTAGTGCTGGCCGGCGTTGTTGAAGAGCGGCTGGTTCTTGCCATAGGAGCCCTTGACGACCTCCTCGACGCTCTTGCCTTCAAACTCGGTGCCCTGCATCAGGGTGTTGCCGGTGTTCACGTAAGCAGCGTGGTGCTTGTCGTGATGGTATTCCAGCGTCTCTTTGGACATGTAGGGCTGCAACGCATCGTAAGCGTAAGGCAGTTCGGGAAGAGTGAACGACATGAGCGTCTCCTGACTGGATTGAGCAACTGACGGACCGCGCGCATTCCGGCCTTGATGGCCGATCACTGAGAATTCGCACGGACATCACGAGCCTGAGAATGTCCTCCACCGGAAAAGTGCGTCGACGTTTCCGGGACATGCTGTAGTTAAAGCGCCTCTGGCCCGAGGGCAACGGCGATGCTTTGGACTTTTTTCGCGGCAACCTTCCCTTGACATGGGCTTTGCCGTATAAAAACAGCGCCTTGCCTTGCGGCAACCTTTTGTTTGCGTCACGGAGATTACATGATCATCGCTCTTTACGCCCTCGCCTTGGCGATGATCGTGGGTGGATTGTTTTCGGCCATCCTCGGTTGGGACATCGTCCTCGTCGAACGCGGCTGGACGATGGTCATTTCTGGAATTATCGGGGCATCGAGCGGCGCGCTCCTCGTCGGCATCACCGCGGTGGTCGCGCGCCTGACCCGAATTCAGGAAGAACTCGCCCGGGTGCAGCTCAGCCTGGAGGACGAGATCGAGACTGTGGCGGTTCCCCCCACTTCCGCCGAACAGGCGCGGGGTCGCATGTTGGGCGATGTGGGCATCGGCGCGGCCGCTGGCGGGCTCGCCGGTTCCCTGTTCGGCACCAAGTCGGCGCAGGATTCCGAAGCCTCGGCGGAGATCCAGCAGCCGACATTGCCACTCTTTGAGGACGCGCCGGCGGCTCTCGACGCGCCTGACGACCTGGATCGTGCCGAGGACCCCGCCCCATTGCCCTCTGCAGCGGCCTACCCCTTCCCGAAGGCTGCCATCGACGCGCCGGAGCCTTCGTCCGAGCCCGAGTTCGATGCCCAGAGGGATGATATCTCGGAAGGTCAGGTGCCGGATTTCCTGTTCGCGGAACGCTATCGCGAATCCATCGACACCGAAGTTCGTTTTCCCGAGCGGGAGCAGCCCTCCTTCACCACGAGCCCCGACGAGGAACTCGCCGACGAACTCCCGGTCGCGCAGAGTGCGGTGGATGACGAGGAGGTGTTTGTCTCTGTCGCCGAGACGGAAACAGACACGGTAGTGGCAATCGAGCCCGACGAGGAGGCGCATGACGCCGACCTGCCGGGCGGCCCCGCTGCCGTCATCGGCACCTACAATTCGGGCGAGAACAAATACGTCATGTATTCCGACGGATCGATCGAGGCCGAGACGCCGCAAGGCTTCTTCCGGTTCGCATCGCTCGACGAGCTGAAAGAATTCATTGCGGCTGGCGGGGAGGGCGCGTCGGAGCCGCTTTGATCAGCGCCGAGAGTGCACGAAAATCATCCGTGCCGGCCTCGCCGAGCCATTCGAACAGGGCCATCTCCGTCGTCACCCAATGACATCCCGCGTGCAGCAGACGGGCGCAGGCCGCGCTGATACTGTCGGCCGCCCGGCTTGAGACCGCGTCGGCCACAACGGCGACCGTGACCCCCGAGGCTTTCAGGTCGAGGGCTGTCTGCAGCACGCAGACATGCGCCTCCGCACCGCAGATCACCAACTGGTCGCGACCCTCCGCTCTCACGGCTGCGAGGCGCTCGGCGATCACCCGGTCGCGCGCGGCTGAAAAATGCATCTTCGGGAGCACGGGTGCGCGGGGCGGAACGGCGTCGGCGACGGATCCGACGGTCGATCCAAGGCCTTTGGGATATTGCTCCGTCACCGTGACGGCAATGCCGAGCCGGCCCGCGGCCGCAGCCAGCATCACGATCCTGTCCAGCATGTGCGCGCTGTCCTGCACGGCCGGCACCAGCCGCTCCTGCACGTCGACGATGAGAAGGTGGGAGCGGTTGCGGTCGAGCAGCATGTCACTCACTGGCTGGTATCGGGAAGGGGCGGAACCGCGGGGATCGGCATGGTCATGGCAAACCGCAGGCCGTCCTCGCGAAAATCGATTTTGACATCGGCGCCGAGTTGCGTCGTCAGCACGCGGTTCAGCAGGCGCGAGCCAAAGCCCTGCCGCGAGGGCGCGCTGACGGTCGGTCCATCCCGTTCGGTCCAGTCGAAATGCAGGACAGGCCCGCTCTCCTTGTCGTCGACACGCCAACGGACATCGACATTGCCGCCAAACGACGACAAGGCCCCGTGCTTTGCGGCATTTGTCGTCAGTTCATGGATGGCCATGCCGACGGGCACCGCCGCCTCAGACGGCAATTCGACCGGCGGGCCGGAGATGAACACGCGCTTGCGTCCGGCGTCGTCGTAGGGACCAAGCTCCGTGCGGATGAGATCGCCGAGGGAGGCCTTCTGCCAGTAATCCTCGGTCAGGAGATTGTGCGTGCGGGCCAGGGACACGATCCGTCCGACAAAGCTCTGGTAGAACTCGTCGATGCTCGACGTGGAGCGGGCGGTCGAGCCCACGATGGCCTGCACGGTCGCAAGGGTGTTCTTCACCCGGTGGTGGAGTTCGCGGATGAGCAGGTGCTGACGCTGTTCGGCCTGCTTGTACCGCGTGACGTCGATATTGACTCCGACCATGCGAAGGGGGTTGCCGTCCGGATCGTAGAAGAAACGCGCATTGACCTCGATGAAGCGGATGGTCCCATCCGGCAACATGATGCGGTGAGAGAAGGTGATGTCGGAATCCCGGCGCGCCATCGCGGCTTCGAGCATCGCCTTGGTCTGGTCGAGATCGGCCGGCACGACGCGGGATTCCCATCCTTCGAAATCCTGCGTGAAGGTGTTGGGATCGAGGCCGAACAGGCGCTCCTGCTCGACCGTCCAGGTCACCTTTCCGGAGGGCACGTCCCAGTCGAACACGCCGATGCCGACCGCCTGCTGCGCAAGGGCCAAGCGCTGCTCGCTCTCCTGCAAGGCGGTGGACGTCTCCTTCAGGTCGTGAATGTCGACGCTCGTTCCGCACCAGCCGAGGAATTCGCCGGTCTGCGAATGCCGCGGCGCGGCGCGGATGAGATGCCAGCGATATTCGCCGGAGCGCGAGCGGTAGCGCGCCTCGGTCTCATAGGCGGATTCATTTTCCTGAACGGGAACCAGCTCGTCCCTCATGCGCTCCATGTCAGGCGGATAGATCGTCGTCATCCAGCTATGGCCGAGCGCCTGTTCTTTCGGGAAGCCCGAATAGCTCACCCATCTCTCGTTGGTGTAGGTGAGTTCGAGGTTCGGCTTGACGATCCAGACGAGCGCCGGCAACGATTCGGCGATCACGCGAAACAGCGCATCCGTCTCCCGAAGGCTGCTTTCGGCCCGCGCCTTCTGCACCGCCGTCCAGGTTCGCTCGGCGACATCCTCCACCAGCGCAATCTCGTCGGTCGACCAATGGCGCGGACGGGCCGCGTTCAGATACAGCATCGCCACCAGGCGCTGGTTTTTGAGCAGCGGCACACCGATGGCGGTGCGCGCGTTGATGGTTCTGTAGATCGCCTGGATCGCCGGGTCGCGCACCCGCGGGTCGGTGTCGACGTCGTCGACGCACAGGGTTTTTCCCGCTTTCAGCTGCACGACCATGTCGGGCAGGAATTCATTGAGGCGGAACTGCCGGCCTTCCGTGCTGACGACCCAGCGGGACCATTCCCGCGCCATGACGTTGACGCCCAGTTCCTCATCCACCTCGCCATAGCCGGCGAAATCGACCTCGAGAAACTGGCCGAGGCTCTGCACGGTGGCTTCCATGATGGCGTTGGGATCCTCAAGGTCCCGCAGGCGATCATTGAGGTTAAGCAGGAAGGTCTGCCGCCGCTGCGCGACGGTGCCTTCCCGGCGAACCCGCTCGCGATCGGTCACATCCTGCGTCACCGCGACGAGGCGGAAGGGGATGTCGCCATTGTAGAGCGCGCAGCCTCGCTGCAGCACATGGCCGGTGCCCCCATCGGGCCTGACGACGCGGTGCTCGATGTTGAAATCGGTCTTTGTCCGCAACGCATAGGCGATGGCCTGTTCGATACGGGCGGCATCCTTCGGATCGAACAGGCGTCTCAGCCGATCGACCGTGAGCGGCTCGCCGGCCGAGAGGCCCAGCGCCTCGCGGGTGGGCGCTGTCATGCTGATCTCATCGCTGATGAGGTCGCGCTCGTAGATTCCGAGCTTGGCCATATCCAGCGCCACCCGCAGCTTGGCATTGCTCCGCTGCAAGAGTGCCTCGGCCGCACGGAGTTTCTGTTCGAGGATCGCCACGCGTTCGTCATCCCGAGCGTGTTCGACACCCATGCCAGCATCCCGCACTTCCACCATCATCGACGCTCGCTCTTTAGCCCAGCCCGATCCGGAATCGGGCCCCATCCTATCAACGACTGAAACGTATAATGTTTCAATTTTCGAATCCTTCGATACTCCGAAGGGCAAAAAGATACGACAGCGCGACCTCTTCGAGCCGGTCGAAACGGCCCGCCGCTCCTCCGTGGCCCGCATCCATGTTCATTTTCAGCATCACCGGCCCGCCGCCTTCCATGCGCTCGCGCAAACGGGCGATCCACTTGGCGGGTTCCCAGTAGGTGACTCGCGGATCGGTGAGGCCGGCAAGCGCCAGGATCGCCGGATAGGCCTGGCGGCGGACATTGTCATAGGGCGAATAGGACAGAATGGTGCGGAACGCGTCCTCGTCGGCAGCCGGATTGCCCCATTCCGGCCATTCGGGCGGGGTGAGCGGAAGGTCCGCGTCCAGCATGGTGTTGAGCACGTCGACGAACGGGACCTCCGAGACGATGCCGGCAAACAGGGACGGGGCGAGATTGGCCACCGCGCCCATCAGCATCCCGCCCGCGCTGCCCCCATGGGCGACGATGCGGCCGCGGGACGTATAGCCGGAGGCCGCCAGATGCTCACCGCAGGCGATAAAATCCGTGAAGGTATTGAGCTTCTTGTCCCGCTTGCCGTTGAGATACCAGCGCCAGCCCTTTTCCGTGCCGCCGCGAATATGCGCGATGGCATAGACGAATCCGCGATCCACGAGGGAGAGGATGTTGGTGCGAAAGCCCGCCGACATGGACATCCCATAGGACCCGTAGCCATAGAGGAGACAGGGCGCCGTCCCGTCCAGGGGCGTGTCGCGGCGGTGGACGATGGAAATCGGCACCTGCGCGCCGTCAGGCGCGGTGGCGAAAAGCCGCCTTGTGACATAGTCCTCCGGCCGATGTCCGCTCGGCACCACCTGCCGCTTGCGCAGGATCCGGGTACCGGTGTCGAGGTCGAGATCGGTGACCTCGCTTGGCGTGGTCATGGATGAGTAACGATAGCGGATGACGGCGGTATCATATTCGTAGCCGGGATCGACGCTGAGCGAGAAAGCCTCCTCGTCGAAACCGATGACCTCTTCGTGTCCGGACGCGAAGTCTCGCACGACGATCCGGGGCCTCGCATCCTCCCGCTCGAGGCGAACCAGATGGCGCGAGAGAGCCATGGCGAACAGCACCATGACGCCCGGGCGCGCAACCACCAGATCCTGCCAATGGGCACGGCCGGGCGTGGCGACCGGCGCGGTGACAATCTTGAAATCCTCCGCGCCGTCCGCGTTGGTGAGGATGATCAGCCGGTCGCCGTGGTGCTCCACATCGTATTGCAGCGCGACGGTCCGGGGCTCGACGAGGCGCGGCACGGCCATCGGATCCGTCCGGTCGAGGAGGTGGACCTCGGAGGTTTCGTGGTCGCTCGCCTCGATGAGCACGAAGGCGCCCGACTGGGTCAGGCCGAGCTGAACGAAAAACCCGGAATCGGGCTCTTCGTAGACCACGGCGTCGGCGTCCTGCGTCGTCCCGATCATGTGGCGGCGAACGCGCACCGGACGATGGTTGTCGTCCAGTTCCACGTAATAGAATCCGCTGGCATCCTGGAGCCAGACGACCCCGCCGGATGTCTTGAGCAACGTGTGGGCCTGATCCTGCCCGGTCTCGAGGTCCCGCACCTTGATGGTAAAATATTCCGACCCCTTCACGTCCGCACCCCAGGCCATCAACCGGTGATCGGGGGACTGGTCCGCGCCGCCGAGATCGAAGAAGGCCTGGCCCTCGGCCTCCTTGTCGCAGTCGAGCAGCAGGGTTTCGGCGCCCCCGTCCCGGGGCTGTCGACAGACGAGGGGGTGCTGGCCACCCTCCCGGTAGCGCGTGAAATAGGCGAAGGGGCCATCCGGCTCGGGCACGGATGAATCGTCCTCCTTCACCCGACCCCGCATCTCCGCGACCAGCGTCTGCTGGAAATCGGCCGTTCCGTCGAAGACCGCGGCCGTATAGGCGTTCTCGCGCTCGAGAACGGTGCGGATCGCCGGATCAAGCGCAGCCGGATCCTTCAGCACGTCCTGCCAGTTCGGGTCCTTGAGCCAGGCGAATTCATCGCTGATCTGCCGTCCATGCACCAGGAAGCTATGCTGTTTCGACGGCACCACAGGGGCGACAGGCAGGGAGGTGGGGAAAGGCAGGCGCTCGACGGTCATGAGGGGTCCGGATCGGTGCGGGGGTGAGGCAGTTCGAGTGGACGACAACGTTCTCAAGAGGGGACAGGTCCGCCGGCACACGAGGGCTCTGCCGGGACCGGACGATTGAGCGCAGCACTGCTTGAGGACGCGTTAACGATTCGACATTACCTAAGGTCATCATTTGCGCGCTCAACCGCTTACTTATAGTGCAACCAGCAAGATGATACAAAGTTTTCCAAAGTTTTCCTGTCGAACATCTTGCCAGAGCAAGCAAATTGACATACCTGAACAAGCAGACACGAATTCTGTGTGATTACGGTTCGTAGCAAGCTGAGGCAAGCATTGCTTTCCTCTCGAATTCCCGCTGATGCGCTGATTTGCCCCGCGGGTTGCTTGCCCAGGCCGGAAAGAAAGAGAAAGTACGATGAGCGACGCACTCGCTACCTCCAACTATATTGAGCTGGCTGCGGATATCGTCTCTGCTTACGTGAGCAACAATTCGGTTCCTGCAAGCGAACTGCCTTCGTTGATCAGCGACATCCATGCGGCCCTGTTGCGCGTTGGCGGCGGGACGGTCGAGGTTCCGGTCGAGGCGCCCAAGCCCGCGGTCTCCCTCAAGAAGTCTGTCACGCCCGACTACATCATCTGCTTGGAAGACGGCAAGAAGTTCAAGTCGTTGAAGCGTCACCTGCGCACGCAGTACAGCATGACGCCCGAGCAATACCGTGAGAAATGGGGTTTGCCCGTGGATTACCCGATGGTTGCGCCGAACTACGCCAAGGCGCGCTCGGAACTGGCCAAGGAAATGGGTCTCGGCCAGCAGCGCCGCAAGCGGCGCGGTCGCGCCTGATTTTGCTAGGTGGCGCCCTTGCGCCGAAAGTGATGCATTCTGTTCCAAGGCCGCCTCCGGGCGGTCTTTTCCGTTGAGCCCTTCGGCGACCGTGCGCCCGGTTGCCACGACTTTCGCGGCTTGAGGCAGGGAGGAGTTGGCGCTCTACCGGCAGATTTGGCCGGCGTCGACGAGTGGACATTTCTCCGCTCTGTCAGACAGCGCTTGTCAACACAACCATTAGTTGCTTATCCGCTCCGACCCCTCGCGATCGTGACCGCTGCCGAAAGATTTTGCTTTTTGGTAAGGGGAGCAACGGTTGCGCGCATCGCCAACCTTAGGTTTATGCACGCAATTCACAGGCGGTGGGACGCCCTTGACAGATAGGAATATTGCCTCACAATCACCGGTCTTAAGACGCGGTTTCGGTTGAGTGATTTATGGAACAAAACATGAACAAATATGAGCATATTGCAAGGCGTGCTGGCGAGGCTGATGCGGTGCCCGAGGTCTCGGCCTCGGAAGCCGGGAACGTTCGGATATCAGCGAGCGCCGACACGGGTGAGGGTCCCCGGGGCTCGAGGCAAAACACCCGTCCGCCACGCGCCGCTTCAACCCGTGGGAAGCGGAAAATCGGGTCCCACGAACAAGCGCCGGCCGGCGGGCGCCCGTCCGGAGGCCTTTCGCCAGCCGCGCTTCGGCTGCTCGCCTCTCTCGGAAAGCCCGATGCCTTTGCGCTGGTCGATCCCTCCGACGAGGGCTGCGTCATCCTGCGCGGTGCGAAGGCCGCGGTTTCACTCAGCGCGGGGCGGTTCGCGCGCTCCGATGCGGATCGCCTGGTCCGGCAGGATCTGGCCCGCTGGCAGGGCGAACGCCTCAACGGCCTTTCCATCACGGCGGTCGGAAAAGCCTACCTGCGTCGGGCGCGGGCACCCGCCGGGGAGACCGGGTTCTTCGACCAGCATCATGAAACCGCGTCGCTTTGTCTTGAGACGGCGGCCGGCGTCCGGCGGGTGCGGGTCGATCTCGACGAAAGCCCGCTCGATTGGCTCCGCCGCCGGAAAGGGCCCGATGGGCAGCGCCTGATCGGCGAGGCCGCCTTTGAAGCCGGCGAGCGGCTGCGGCGGGATCTGATGATGGCGGGCCTGCTGCCGGGGGTGACTGCCCGGTGGGATGGCATGCCGGCTGGCAAGGGCGGCGCCTCCCCGTCCGAGGCGACCGACCGGATGGTGGCGGCCCGCCAACGGGTGCGCCATGCCTTCGAGGCCATCGGGTCGGAATTCGGCGACCTGCTGTTCGACCTGTGCGGATTTCTGAAGGGCCTCGAACTCATCGAGCGGGAACGCGGCTGGCCGCAGCGCTCCGGCAAGGTTGTCGTCCGCCTCGCCCTGACCCGGCTGGCGGACCATTACGGCATCGAGAATGCGGCCCGAGGGCCCGCAGCTTCCCGGGGAATCCGGGCCTGGCAGGCGGTCGTGAGCGAAGGCGGGTTGCGATAAACGCCTAGGATGCCGCCAGCGCCGCCTGGGCATCCCGGCGGATGCGTTCGACCATGGATCTGACGCCGTTGGAGCGCTGCGGCGTCAGGTGTTCCTCAAGGTCGAGGGTGCGAAACAGCGCCTGCGCGTCCGTCGCCATCGCGTCGGCCGGGGTCTTGCCGTTGTAAAGCGCGATCAGCAGGGCCACGAGGCCGCGCACGATATGGGCGTCGCTGTCGCCGGCGAGGTGCATCCGCGGCGCGCCGCCTTCGCCCGCCTCGAGCCGCGAGGTCAACCAGACCTGGCTTGCGCAGCCCCGCACCTTGTTGTCGTCGGTGTAGGCTCCCTCGGGCAAGGCCTCCATCAGACGGCCGAGTTCGATGAGATAGCGATAGCGCTCATCCCAATCATCCAGGAGTTCGAAGTTCGAGACGATCTCGTCAATCGGCGGCAGCATGGCATTCCCGTTCGGGCGGTTCGCGGGGTCGGCGGGCAATCTCCCATATAGGGACCGCCGTCCGTTTTGGCGATGGTCGCTCAGGCGCCGGGCTTTTTCGCCGCGCCGATCCAGGCCGGTCGGTGGTCCTCCGGCTGGAGGGTGTCGGCCTGCGGGACGCGGAGCGTCTCTGCAGCACGCGCCGGCCTTGACGGGATAATCTTGTCGATCACTGCCTGCTTGGCGCTCTCAGGCAATGCATTCCAGACCGATTCGAGTCTCTGGGCGGACGAATCGGAGAGCGGCGTACCACTGTCCCGGTGGAGCGCGGAGCCGAACAGGCCGTCGAGAGACAGGCCCGAATCCTGGCCCTGCCGCACCGGCGAGAAATAGAAGATCGCGCCGATCACGAGGATGACGCGCAGCAGTGAAAACATGGCGGCTCCTCCCTTGGGGCAAACGGTTCGTCGGGGGCTCCATCATACAGTCGGGCCCGCCTGTCGCGTAGGCGGGCCCGGAGCCATCTGCAAACAGCCTTAACGAAAGGTTGCCGAACCCGATGACGAGACAACCCGTTCGCAAGCACCTGAATTCGCGATGAAAACCCTGCAGGCGCGGTGGCGAGGGGCCGCGCGTGCAAGCAAACGGGCCAGCCGCCAGGTCCCGGCCGCGCCCCATGGTTTGCAATGTTTAGGGTTCGCTTAAGCGGCCTCTGCCACGTTCGGCGCCGGGCAGGGAGGCGCTTTCGCGTGCGGACTATTCCACACTGGTACTGGATCGACGAGTGGCTGGACGGGTTCGTGCAACCGGCCGGTCGCGAGCGGCTGCCTGCGCGGATCAGGCATGAACGCTTCATCCTGCGCGGCGTCGTGGCAGCGCTCATCGCCCTCGTCACGCTCCCTCTTGCGCTCGCGGCCGAAGCCCCTGCCAGCGTGCTGTCCGTCTGGGGCGGCCTCGTTCTGGTTTCCCTGCTGTGTGTGGTCGTCGCTTCGCGTCGGAGCCGGATCGGGGCCGCGCAGGCGCTGATGGCGGTGGCGCTGACGGCGTTCGTTGTGCTCGTCTGTCGGTCCGCCGAGGTCTCGCCGGAGATGCTGTGCCTTGCGCTCCTGGTCGTCCCGCTGGAGGCCTCGTCGTCCGGATCGCGTCGCGGGTTTGCGGCTGCGTTTTTGTGCGCGTTGATGGGAGCCGTCATCGGCGCTTCCGACGCGCTGCCCCCGCTCGTCGGCGCGCTTGCGGCTCCGTGGGCCTGCGCGCTCCTGGTGGGAAGCATCCTGGTGACGGCGCACGGCCTCTCGCGTGCGATTGCGGAGGATCGCCTCGACACGATGATGTCGACACTCGCGCCGCCACGACGTCAGCGCGAAGACGAGACCCTGCTCGCGCTCGACGACCTCGTCACCTGGCATGATCGCAACGGCGCGATTCTGCGCTCGAACGGGGCCTCGGCGTCCCTCCTTGGCGTTCCCTCATCGGCCATTCACGGCAGCGGCCTGTTCACGCGGATCCTGGTCGGCGACAGGCCGGCTTTTCTGAAGGCCGTCAGCGATGCGGCGCGCGGGGCGACGACGGCCACCGCGCAGTTTCGCGTCAAGACGGGCGAGCCATCCGGCGGCGTCGTCTGGGTTGAAATGCGCGTGCATGGCGTGCGCCTCAGCGACGATCTCGCCTGCGCGGCGGTGGCGGTCACGCGCGATATTTCGGCGCTCCGCTCCTATGCCGAGGAGCGCGATGTCCTGCGCCGCGAGGCAGTGAACGCGAACGATGTGCGGGCGCAGCTGCTCGCCACGGTCAGCCATGAATTGCGCACGCCGTTGAACGCCATCATCGGCTATTCGGAAATCCTCAGGGGTAAGGGAAATCTCGTGCTGCTCGAACGGCGCGAGAGCTATGCCCAGATCATCCATCAATCCGGCGAGCACATGCTGGGCGTGGTCAACACGCTGCTCGATCTCTCGGCCATCGAGGCCGGACAATACGCGCTCGATTTCGAGCCGGTGGCGATGGCCGAACTCGTGCGCGAATGCTGCCTTGTCGTCGCCTTGCGCGCCGAGGAAGCGGGCATCGCGCTGACCGTCGACCTGCCGGAGGATCTGCCGAAAATCGTGGCGGACCGCCGCGCCTGCCGGCAGATGCTGCTCAATCTCCTGTCCAACGCCATCAAGTTTACGCCGCGGGGCGGTGAAGTGCGCGTCGAGGCGAGGCGCGACCGCATGTGGCTTTCCCTGTCGGTTCACGATACCGGGATCGGCGTTGCCGAAGAGGACCTCGCGCGGCTCGGCGTGCCGTTCTATCGCGGCGCCGGCCGGTCGCGGGCCGACGAGAAGGGCAGCGGGCTTGGCCTCTCCGTCGTGCGGGGACTGGTCGCGCTCCATCGTGGACAATTCAGCATCGCCCATGCGACCGGCAACGGAACCATCGTGCGGATCAGCCTGCCGGTCGCGGCGGCGACGGCGGACGATGTCACTGACGACATGGCAATGGCACCGCTCGCCTTGCCGCATTCTTCCCATATGATGATGCTGAAGACGGGATGACAGTTTTGCGTGAAGCCCTTGCCGCCCGCCCTGATCGCGATGCCGTTGTGTCCTCTCCGGCGCGACGACCCGCACCGGCGCGCAGGCCCGCGCCGTCGCGGCGGGCGCCTGCCAGGAAGGCCAAGGTCGGCGTGGCCTCGCGCGTGCTCACCAGTCTCGCGCGAAACCCCTTCCGGGTGCTCGTCACGCTCGTTCTGTCAGGCTGCGCGGGCATGATTGCCTGGAACGCACTCGTGCTGCAGCAGGCCCGCCATCCGTCGCCGCTTTTCACGCACCCGGGAGTCGCGCCCCAGGCCTCGCTGCCTGCACCGCCTGCGCGGGCGGTTGCGCCTGCGTCCATCGCCCCTCCTGCAGCGCCGGCAGCAGTGCCGTCGCTGATTGATCCCACGCCAACGGCTGCCAGCTCACCGCCGGTGCCGCCGGCGCGCACGCCGATTGGCGATCTCATCCGCAACAACGGCGAGATCGCAGCGCCTCCGGCCCGTCCCGCGGCTGCCACGACGAATGCAGCAGCAGCAGCAGCAGCAAAGCCCGCCGCCGTGCGCGATCCCATCGCGGACATGATCCGGATGGGCGGAGCGGTTCCGGTGCCGCCCGCCAATGTGGGCCGCAGTGACGGGGCCGATCCCGTGCTCGGTGTGCAGCGGGCGCTGGCCAAGCTCGGCTATGCGGTCAAGCCCGATGGCGTGATGGGCGGTGAAACCCGCACCGCGCTTGAGCGCTTCGAACAGGATCACCGCCTGCCGGTCACGGGCGCGTTCAACGCCCGCACCTTACGCGAACTCGGCACCGCCTCCGGCCTGGCGCTGACCCCATGAGCAACCGCCTGCGGTCCGATTTCTGGGTGTCGGCCTATATTCGCCGGTGCGATGTGGAGGGCGTCGAGGCCGTGCTGCGCAAGCGCGGCGCGGCAGAAGCCGGCGCTATCTTCGTCAAGGTCGATCGGCTGGACGGGACCGCAAGCCTGTTCGGCCCGGCCCCGCAGGTCTTTCTCGACGACAGCGGCGAGCGGTTGTTCTCAGCCATTCTCGTCGATGCGACGCCCCTCGACGTGGAGGAGCGCATGACGAAGGAAATGAAGTTCGACAGCGATCTCTGGCTCGTCGAAGTCGACGACCGGATCGGCCGCCATTTCCTCGATCTCAGCGCCGACGGCTAGCGGCTTCAGTCTCGGGCCGAGAGCGCCTGGACGTTCAGGATCGCCTCGACGAGCGCGAGCGCCACGGCGCTGTCGGTTTCGCGCGCAACCCTGATCAGGCGTTTGATCGCCGACAGGGGATGAGCAAGCGCCGGATGCAGGTCGATGGCGATCCCGGCCATCTCACGCGGGGACAGGCCCAGCGCCTTCAGGGCGAGGGGAAGCAGGTCGTGCCGATCCGTGCGCAGCACATGCCACTGTGTCCCGTCCGGAAACCCGAAGGCCGTGGTCAGGAAAGCTTCGAGCGCCGGCCCATCACCCTTGCGCGCGGCGTTGGTCAACGTATCCCGATCGTCGTCGGAGAGGCTGAAGGAGACCACGGCGCGCCGGTGCGCGATGGTGTCGTGGAGACGCAGGCGGATGTCGTCGCGCCGCTCCGGCGAAGCGGCGAGATAGAGTGCCGCCTCATCATGCTCGCACAGGTCCTCCCGCGACAGCAGGATATGCGCGAGCGCGGGGCGATGGCGGGCGCGGTCGAGGAGGAGCGCAAAGCCCTCCTCGCAGGAAACGAACGACTTGTTGGCCGCCAGCGCATCGTCGACGACCGCTTCTTCCAGTACGAGGAGCCGCGCCACCGTGAGAGCGTCGATGCCCGCGCGCGCGGCCAGCGCCATGCGGCCCTCCGAACTGCCGAACAGCGCCGGCGCATTCTCGGCGCCTGCGTGGCGGGAATGCCCGATCACCACATCGCGGGTCTGAGGGGAATGCCGGAGCAGATAGGCAAGCACGCTGTCGGGCGTGTCGGGGCACGGGGTGAGGATGCGCGCGATCGTGACGAGGGTCGGGGTATCGAGCAAGGGCAGAAAGCCGAGCGCCAGGGCCTCGAAAGTCTCCACCGCCTCGCGGTCGCGGGCCGGCGCCGCGACGAACATCTGCGCATTCACCATCAGCAGCGTCGCGCGGGGATTGCCACTTTTTTCCACCGCGGCCGCGCCTTCGGAGGGGCCCGGCCAAAAATCCTGCAATCCCGCCGACGCCATCTCGCACCCTCACAAACGCAACGCTTGCAGGAGCTTAAGGCGGTTCCCTTAGCGCACCTTTAAGAGCCTTCGCGAATCAGCTCGAAATAGCCATTTTGACGGAAAGCGGGTGAGCGTATGGTCTGCCTGGTCTGTGGGTTTTCGCACATCATTCACGATCGCGGCTGCAATAGAAACGGTCTGTTAACCATGGACGCTCTTTGGTGATACAGGCGCAACAGGAGTTAACGGGGCGGCGGAGGGACTGAACATGCGTACCATTCGGATCAAGGCCGGGGCCCAACGCGCGGCGGGAACGATGATCGCTTTCCCCGATGCGAGCCAGCGCCCGCTGCGGTCGCCACCGGCCCCAGATGAACCTCGCGGCATCCTGCTCCTGTTCACGGGCGTGCGGTACGAGCGGATGGGTCGCGGCGATGCGCCGACACCACCCGTGGCCTCCAACGGATCGCGGCGGCGCCGGTCCTGATCGGCCCGATTACCCGACCCCTTCGTCGAGCCGCCTGATCATGAACGCGGCCTCGCCATAGCTCGCCAATTTCCCAGCCATTCCCGGCCACGCGGGTGGAACGAACCCCAGTCTTGCCCAGACGGCCTGCGATCCGCTCACGGCGACGAGCGACAGATTGTCGAGGCCAGCGGCTCTGGAAAGGGCCATCATGTGCGCGAGAACAGCAGCGGCTGCGCCCTGTCCGCGTCCGGCCGGCAGAATGGCGACGTCATGGACGTAGTAGGTCGTCGGGTGTTGTGGCAATCGCCCAAGCCGCGTGTCGAGGGCAGGCGGCTCGCCCAGAATCCACGGATGGCTCACCGCGTAGCCGATCAGCGCACTCCCGTCGACGAGAACGCGGCATCCGGCGGGAAAGAGCGCGAGACGCTCGCGCGCTACCGAGACATCCTCCGGATGATCGCCATGGAGGCGTTGGGCTATCGCATGGACATCGGCGAGATCGGCAGCAGACATGGCGCGCCAGCCGATCATTCCTCATCGTCCTCGCCGTCGACCGTGCAGGAGACGGCCTTGGCGGCAGCAACGGCGGAGGGCCTGAGGCTGGCGACCGGGGCTGCCACCCGGACGATGACGAATCCCTTCTCCTCCGGCGCGACGATCCTCACATCGCGCGAGGGTTCGCTCTCGTCCTCCTCGGCGCGGGCCTCGTCGAGCTGGCGCGGAGTCATCACCACCAGCTCCAGCTCTCCGCGGATCGCCGCCCGGTCGGTGACGGCGAAAAAGATGCCGGCCGTCTTGGTGTGAAACGAAAACGACAGGAAGCTCTGACCCGGCAACGCCGCGATCCGCGCGGGCCCCTCGCTGAGATCGAACGCGCAGGCCGCCACCGCGAAAGCGGGATCCGGCATGGGCAGCCAGGTGTCGCCGCCGCCCGGCGCGCTGACGACCTGCGCGGTCTCGGACGTCAACGTCGCCTGCACCCGCGCGATCGCGTCGCCCTCGGCGTAATGCGGGCTCGCCAGCACGACGAAAATGTGGACGCCCGCCGCCAGCACGAGTCCGCAGGCGGTTGCGAAGAGCCATTGGCTGAGGGCCGTCATGGTGCGCATGCGAGTCGCTCGATCCGGGGGAGGTCGTCGGCTGTCAGGTTCGCGCCCGCCGCCCCGGGCATGTCGTAGAGCCGCAGCACGAGCGTGAACGGCCCAGCGGCACCCGTTTGCAGCCAGTTGCCGGCGCTGAGGGCCTTTGCCACCACGATGTCGAAACCGTCATCGGGCCGCCGGATGATTTCGGCGGAGGTGAGCCCGCTGCGTCCGAGGTCCGAGGGCTGCAAGTTGCCGGTCCGGTCATAGACGGTCATCGTCCACAGGCGGGCCTGTGGCGTGACGGAGCCGACCCGATAGGTGCAGGCCGAATCCAGATTGCGGCCGCTGTCGTCAACCTTGGCGAGAAGAGTCAGGCCCTCGCCGGTGGCAAGCGGAACATCGCCGCGCCGTGCCGCGATGGCGCGCATGTAGGGATCGGCATCCGAGGAGCCGAGCTTGGGCCAGGTCGCCCACGGCCCGAGCTTTCGGCCGCCGAAGGGCGGGTCGCCGTTCAGCACCCAATCGGCCGATCCCAGGCCGAGCCCGAGGCCGAGCAGCAGGGCATAGACGATGAGGGCTGCCGTCTGGTGGGTCTTGACGATCACGGATCTTGTCTGTTCGCGGGCTGCGGGATGGAAACGACCGCGAGGTCGTTCGTCAAGGGCATGTGGCCCGTTTCGGACGGCTTTGCAAAGCCCCCCGGGCTCTACGGCATGGCAACCTGGCGGGAGGGCGCGGACCCGGTCGCGCGGGGCTCGGACTCGGCCTCACGCTGCTGGGGCCCAACCGACGCCTCCGCCGCCTTGAACAGGGAGCCGATGCCGCCCAGCACCTCGTAGGAGCGCCGTGAGAGGGTGCCGGCGAGGTAGGCCTGCGGCGGACCTGCGGCCGCCTGGCCCGCGGCTTGTTCGCTTGCCGCCACCTTCGCGCCGGATTCCGGTTCGAGTCCGGGAATTGGACGAATTTCCAGGTTCTGATGGCCAAAGGTCATGACCTCCTGCCAGGTCATGGCGGGGAGCGTGCCGCCCGTCATGTTGTTCATCGACGAATGGTCGTCGTTCCCGAACCACACCCCCGACACCATGTTGCCGGTGTAGCCGACGAACCAAGCATCGCGGTAGGCGTTCGTGGTCCCGGTCTTGCCGGCCGAGCGGATGCCGGGCAGGGCGGAGCGCTTGCCGGTGCCTTCCTCGACCACCTTGTTGAGCATGAAATTCATGTCGTTCACGAGTCGGGTCGGCAGCACCTGTTCGGGCGGTGTGTCGGTGGCATGGCGGTAGATCACGTCGCCCTGTGAATTCTTAATCTCGAAGGCCGCATAGGGAGTTGCCTTGCGGCCGCCATTGGCGAAAACCGCATAGGACGACGCCATGTCGATGACCGTGACCTCGGCAGCCCCGATGGGCAGCGAGCTGGAATCGGTGAGCGGATGGGTGAGGCCCATCTTGCGGGAAATGTCGATGATCTGCGCCCGGCCTGCCTTCGCGTTGCCCTTGCCGATCTGCAGTGACATCCAGACCGGGATCGAGTTGATCGACCGGGCGAGCGCAGAGGTCAGCGGCATGCTGCCGGAGAACGACCGGCCGTAATTCTGCGGGCACCAGTTGCCGAGGCAGATCGGCTTGTCGACGACGATGGAAGTGGGCCGCAACTTCGGATCGGCCAGGAGTGCCGCCGTATAGACGAAGGGCTTGAAGGAGGAGCCGGGCTGGCGCAGCGCATCGGTCGCCCGGTTGAACTGGCTCAGCCCGTAATCCTTGCCGCCGACGATCGCCCGCATCGCTCCGTCGACGTCCATGACGACGATGGCGCCCTGACCGGCCCGGTATTGGCGCCCATGCTGGCGCAGCATGTTCTCCAGGACCTGCTCGGAATGCAGCTGCAAGGCGGTATCGAGGGGGGTCTTGACCGTCAGCACACGGTCGCCGCCAAGCTTCCGGTCGGCCGCCAGGTGCTTGATCTGCTCGTAGGCCCAGTCGAGGTAATAATCCGGGGTCGCCTCGCGGGACCGGTTGACCGGGGTCGCCGGGTTGCGGCGGGCGGTCTGGATCTGACCTTCTGTGAGAAAGCCTGCTTCAACCATGTTGCGCAGCACATCGTTCGCCCGGGCGCGGGCGGCCGGCAGGTTGATGTGGGGTGCGTATTTGGTCGGCGCCTTGAACAGGCCGGCCATCATGGCGGCTTCCGCGAGGGTGACGTCCTTGGCCGACTTGCCGAAATAATAATCGGCCGCCGCCACCACTCCGTGGGCGCCGCCGCCCATATAGGCACGGTCGAGATAGAGCTTGAGGATCTCGTCCTTGGTCAGGTGAAATTCGAGCCACAGGGCGAGAAACGCTTCCTTGATCTTGCGCTCGAGCGACCGCTCGTTGGTGAGGAACAGGTTCTTGGCGAGCTGCTGCGTGATCGAGGAGCCGCCCTGCACAACGCCGCCACCCCGCACGTTGACCGTCAAGGCCCGCAAAGTGCCAATGGGATCGATGCCCCAATGGTCGTAGAAGCGGCGGTCTTCCGTCGCCAGCGCTGCCTTGACGAGATAGTCTGGGAAATCCTCGAGCTTGTAGGAATCATCGAGCCGGAGGCCGCGCCGTCCGACTTCCTGGCCGTAGCGATCGAGGAACGTGACGGCGAGGTCCTGCGTTTTCAACCAGTCGTCATTGGTTTCGCGGAAGGCCGGAAGGGCGAGCGCCAGCATCACGACGCCGCCGAGAAGGCCGAGGGTGGTGGCCTCGCTCGTGAGATCGAGCACGACCCGCCCGGGGCCGCGAAAACGCAGGCGGTTCGACAGGTCGGTTGCGACCTCCCAGGCCCGGGCGAGAAAGCGCCATGACTGATAGAGAAACGACGTCAGCCAGGCGTCGAAAGCGAGGGCCGCGCGCTTGATCCGTGTGATCAGGGGGGTCGGGGAGTTCGGGCGCACGGCATTCCTCGAACAGGTCTGCAAACCTGATATACACAAAGATAGGACACGACAGTCCGTACGCCAGCGCACCTGCCGAACGGGTTCCTCTGCGATAACTCGAGAGGCATGCACGGGTTCAACGGGCGGAGGACTTCGTCCGACCGTAACGGAAAACCGCGTTTAACAAGCATCACCTTCAAGATGCCGTAAAGACAGGATTGAGCTTCGCCGATGGAAAAAGCTGCGACATTCTCGCTCGCCCCCGAGATCACGCCATTCTGGCGGGACAAAAGCCTCGATGCGATGAGCGCGCAGGAATGGGAAAGCCTGTGCGACGGCTGCGGACGGTGCTGCCTCGTGAAACTCGAAGACGAGGATTCCGGCCACATCCTCTATACCGACGTGGGCTGCACGTTGCTCGACGGCGAGACCTGCCGGTGCCGCGACTACGAGAACCGGCAGGCGAAGGTGCCGGACTGCGTGCGGCTGACGACGGAGGCCGTGCGCACCCTGTCCTGGCTCCCGCCGACCTGCGCCTACCGCCTGCTCGACGAGGGGAGGGACCTCTATTGGTGGCATCCCCTGGTGTCGGGCGATCCCGACACAGTCCATGCGGCCGGGATTTCCGTGCGCGGACGGGTGGCGGGTCCTGAAGAAGACTTCTCCGTGGATGAACTGCTCGAGCGTCTTGTCGACTGGCCGACGGACGAGGGCCGCGACCGATAGTCGGGCGATGGCCAGCCCGATGGGTCGAGCCCTTCCCCCAAAAGATCGCCGCACCTCTCCGCCCGGGGAGTTACGCTGAGGCATCGTGCCGGTTATGGCTAACGGGAGGTTATTTCGACCTCGCAAAAGGCCTCGGCGATGACGTCCGCGATCGTTTGTTTCCTCCTCGGCACGGTGTTTCCCATCGCCGTGGTCAGCTGGATCATCTACGTCGCCTGAGCGCGGTTCGCGTGGTCCGGCGTAGACGTTTGCGCCCGGCTTCTTCGTCTGCTCATTCCCTCATTCTTCACAAGGTCGTGTCTCCGATGATGCGACCCGCCCCGCGCGTGTGCGGGAGCGAACTGCTTTCGCGGCGGGGCGGGCCAAACCGGATCACGGACTTGCACCGGCAGGCGCTGACCTGCGGTCTCCTACGAAGCAGCGCCCCGTGAGGAGACGCGCCGGACGGGAAGGCCCCGAGACATTGAACTGGCCCCTGTGAAGACGGCGTTTTCCCCCGCCGGACGCGCCGGAACGAAATGGTAAATGCGCGGTTAACAGGGCCAGGAGGATCTGGTGATGACGTCGACGGTGATTTGTTTTGTTCTTGGTGCCGTTTTTCCGCTCGGCATGGTCGGCTGGATGATTTTGCAGGGCGTGTAACGCAGCCGAATACATCCGAGGTCGCCGCAGCCAACCCCAGGAACTTTCAGCCCAGGAACTTTCAGGCGTTCAAACCAAGTCTTTCATCATGAGATCGAAATGGCCGGCTGTTTGCCGGTCCAAAGAAAAAAGGGCGATCCGTGGATCGCCCTTTTCTTGTGGTCCGGCCCTTTTCCCGGTGAGGGATCAGCCGCGGGCGCGCGCCCGGATCATGAACGTGTCATAGGCGTATTCGGCAACTTGGAACCACAGGTATTCTTCGTTCCGGAAGGCCCGAACACTGTCGTAAATCTTCTTGAAATCGGGGTTCTTGGCCGAGACGTCGTCGTAGACCTCGGAGGCAGCCTTGTTGGCCGCGTCGAGAATTTCCTGCGAGAACGGACGCAGCTGGGTGCCGGCGCCGAGCAGGCGACGAAGCGCTGCCGGATTGCGGGCATCGTATTTCGCCAGCATGTCCGCGTTGGCATAGCCCGCAGCCGCGGTCAGGATCGACTGATAGGCCTTCGGCAGTTCCTTCCACTTGCCCTGGTTGATGAACAGGTGGATGGCGGGGCCGCCTTCCCAGAAACCGGGATAGTAGTAATACGGCGCGACCTTGGCGAAGCCGAGCTTCTCGTCATCGTAAGGGCCGACCCACTCGGCCGCATCGATGGTGCCGCGCTCCAGCGCCGGGTAGATGTCGCCACCGGGGATCTGCTGGGGCACCGCGCCGAGCTTGGCCAGCACCATGCCGGCAAGGCCCGCGATGCGCATCTTGAGGCCTTGCAGGTCCTGCGGGGTCTTGATTTCCTTGCGGAACCAGCCGCCCATCTGCACGCCGGTATTGCCGGCCGGCATGCCGTACAGGTTGTGCTTGGCATAGAACTCGTTGAGCAGGTCGTTGCCGGTGCCGTGATAGAGCCAGGCATTCATCTGGCGGGCATTCAGGCCGAAGGGCAGGGCGGTGCCGATGGCGAAGGTCGGGTCCTTGCCGAAATAGTAGTACGAGCAGGTATGGCCCATTTCGATGGTGCCGTTGCCGACGGCGTCCGCCACCTGAGGCGTGCCGACGATTTCACCGGCCGCGAAGGGCTGGATCTGGAATTTGCCATCGGTGCCTTCATTGACGAATTTCGCAATGACTTCGGCGGCGCCGTAGATGGTGTCGAGCGATTTCGGGAAACCCGATTGCAGGCGCCATTTGATTTCCGGCATCGACTGCGCGATGGCCGGAGCTGCGACTGCCGTCGACGCGGCGCCGATGGTGGCGGCCTGCAAAAACTGACGACGTTTCATTCCTGTCTTCTCCCTAAAGGTCGTGAACTCAACAGATCGACCGTGACTTCTGTCACTTGTTGCGTATTGACACCGAAACCCGCCGCCCCTGCAAGAAGGTTTCGCTGCCGTTCGACCAATGGGTTAGAGGGGGATTGGAAAAATACCCCTTTCACTGCGCAGCTGCCCAAAGGGGAGGCACGGCGATGGCGGAGCGATGTCAGGATCGTGTTGCAAGCCTCACATCCTCGTCAGACCATCCCGCCTTCAACGGGACACCGCCTATCGTCCGCTGCCTTGCCGTCCGCTGCCTTGCCGGAAGTGGATCAACAGGCTCAATACCCGACCGTAAAGCGTGCGCGGGAATGGGCGGGCTTTTCGAGTTCGTCCGCCAGCGCGATGGCGTAATCCTCGAACGAGATGCGGCTGCCATGCTGGCCTGTGAGGAGTTGGTCCGTCCCCAGTCTGAAGGTCCCCGTGCGCTCGCCCGGCCCGAACGCGGCCGACGGCGACAGGAAGGTCCAATCCACGTCGTGCTCGGCCCGCAGCAGATCGAGAAACGCCGAGCCGGCCGAGGCTTCGGCCTTGTAGGCGTCGGGGAAATTGGGTGTGTCGAGGAGCTTGACGCCAGGCGCGACCTCAAGGCTCGCGGCGCCACCCACGACGAGGTAGCGTTTGACCCCGGAGGCCCTGACCGCAGCGAGGAGCTTGTGGGGATCGCTCGCGGTGAAATGCACGGCGCTGATCACCGCATCGTGTCCGTGCAGCACCTTCGCAAGGCCGTCCTGGTCGAGCACGTCAGCCTTTTTGGCGGTGACTCCCGGCAACGCCGGCACGGTCTCCGGATTGCGCACGATGGCCGTGACCGTGTGTCCGCGGCTGGCCAGTTCGGCGAGGATGCGCGAGCCGGCCTGTCCGGTGGCTCCAATCAACGCGACGTTCATGGCTCATCTCCTGAATGCTGGTATCTGATGGATACCAAGTGCTATGAATGCCCGCTGGTGTAAATGAGGCACTCCTACCTTCGTTGGTCACCTTAAGGAAACTGCCATGGGCCCGAACGCTTACGCGGCCACCTGTCCGACACGCCTTGTCCTCGACCGGATCGCCGATAAATGGGCGGTACTCGTCCTCGGCTTGCTGCTCGATGGCCCTGTCCGGTTCAATCAACTCCGCCGGACCATTGAAGGGGTGTCGCAGAAAATGCTGTCGCAGACGCTGAAGAGTTTGGAGCGGGACGATCTGGTCACCCGCAAGGCCATCGCCACGGTGCCGGTCACGGTCGAATACAGCATCACGTCCCTCGGCAAGACTCTGGCGGTGACGGTGGATTCACTCCGGATATGGGCCGAGGCGCACATGGAATCGGTGCAGGATGCGCAACAACGATACGACGCGCGCAAGGCGGCCGGGCTGTGAGGGTTTTCACGCCGCGACGATCGCCTAGTTGAAGGCCTCGGCGGCACAGACGAGCGCGAACAGCGCCACGACCGCGGCAAGTTCGCCCGCGCCAGTCAGAAGTGAAGGGAAATCGCTGGCCAGGTAAGCAGCCACACCAGTGGTAAGCGCGACGATCGTTGCCCAGGTAGCCATGGGCGTCTCCTCAGCCAGAGTTTTGGTGCGGCTTTTAAACACGCAAATGTGACAGATGTTCCGTAGGGGCAGGCAGAATTTTTGGAAAGAGTGATTCGCACGCGCGCAGCCGATTTATTCGGCACAGCCAGCGCTTTTTTAAGCGCCCTGCTCCGGCTACGCTTGGGGGCTACCAGAGGAGAAGGCGGTCATGCGGGCGATCGTGCGGGAAACAGTGCCGGATCTTCTGCCCGTGCCGCAGGCAATCCTCGAGCAGGCCCGGACGGACTCGTCGGCTGACGCTCATTCCCGCTATTGCGGCGACCTGCCGGCCCTCAACTTGATCGAGGCGGCAGCCGTGCGGACGATCGCGCCATTCCCCGCTGCGCTGCGGATCGCCGCCTTCAACGCCGAGCGTCTCAAGGACGGGGCTTCCTTGCGCGCGTTGCTGGATCAGTCCGGTGCGCAGATCGCCCTCCTCAGCGAGGTCGATCTCGGTATGGCGCGGTCGGGCAATGCCCATACCCTGCGCGATCTGACGGCAGAGACCGGGGAGGGCTATCTCTTCGGCGCCGAGTTCGTCGAACTCGACCTCGGCGACGCGGTCGAAATGCGCCAGCATGCGGGCGAGGTCAATGCGCTGGGCTTCCACGGCAACGCCATCGTGTCCCGCCTGCGGCTGGAGCGTCCGCACCTCATCCCGCTCGAGGAAAGCGGGTTCTGGTTTCCCGGGCAGGGGGGCGCCCAACGCCGGATCGGCGGGCGCATGGCGCTGGCGGCGCGGCTCGTCGATTCGCCCTTTCCCCTCTGGGTCGTGTCAGTGCATCTCGAGAGCAAGACCACGGCGCGCGATCGGCAGCGGGAGATGCAGGCTCTCCTGCGCGGTCTCGACAGTTTCGCTGCCGGCGAGGCCTGCATCATCGGGGGCGATCTCAACACCAAGGCCCTCCCTGCGGGCGAGGCGGACCAGGACCGGGCATTGGCAGAGGCCGAACAGTTCGAGCCCTTGTTTGCGGACCTGCGCAGGGAGGGATTTGGCTGGCTTTCATCGAACCTGCCGGCGGTCACCCAGCGCACCGGCCCGTCCGGAAAACCGATCGGGCCGTTTCGCAAACTCGACTGGCTGCTGGTGCGCGGCCTCACGCCGACGGGGGCGAAAGTCGTCCCCGCCCTCGACGGGAACGGCGTCGCCATCTCGGATCATGAGATGCTGCTCCTCGACGCGGTGTTTGACGCCAAGTTCTGAGCCGAGACGCCAAGCGACGTCGGCGAGCCCCGATAACTGGCCGCGGAAGCACTTCAGGAGGGTTTCTCTTTGACTGCACGATTAAATAGCTGTATATTTGAGTAGTATCCAGAAGAGGGATCGCCCAAGAAAGTATTCGTTCACGTTTCATTGGCGATTCGTTCAAGCTTTGATCCGACATTTATGTAACTTTATCCCTCTTTGGGATGGGTTTTTGGGGTGTTTGGAACAAAAAGCGAACGCTCTCTTGGCGCATCGCCCTGGCGTGATTTGGAGGCCGGCGGTCGGCTCGGCCATCTGACATTTTTGCTGCTTGACAGCGCGACGGTCTTAGAGTACAAAACAAGAACACTGACGAAGTGTGACGATTTCCAGACCCGCTCCCCAAAACCCTTTCGCCGCTCCTGCTCTCCAGCTCGGGCGGTTTTTTCGTATGGATTTCCCATGGCAGCACGTGTGGTGCCGGACGCCCTCCGGCAGCAGGCCTTCATGTATTACGCCGAGCACGCCTCGGTACCGCTTTGCGCCATCGCGGTTTTTCTCGGGCTGAGCGCGAGAAGCTTCCGGCGCTTCCGGCGGGTTTGGGGGTGGCCGTCGTGGCCCGAGGCGATCGCCGCCGCGTCCCGGGCGACCATCACTGCCGGGGCGACGACCCCGCCGACGCTGTCTCCCCGATCCGGCCTGCGGGACGCTGCCGCCGCGTTGACGACCGCCACCCGCAGCCGCCTCGACGCGCTCATGGCCGATCAGGCCGGTCCCGAGGCCGACCACGACCGTCTGGCGCGGATCCTGTCGACCTACGCCAAGACGTTGACCATCGCCCGCACGCTGCTCGACCAGGAAGGGACGGCCCCCGATGATGCCCAGGCCGACGAGCCCGCCCCCCGCAGCCTCGGCGAATTGCGCGACGAACTTGCTGCCTGTCTTGAGCGCGTTGTGGCGGACGAGGAGGCTCGCGGCCGCGACGGAATCCTGGTCTGAGGCGGAGTTCGAGCGCGCGTTGCGGCATTGGCCGCTGCGCTGCCGCCCGGAGCAGCGGGTGCCCGGCCTGTGTCATGCGCGCCTGCCATGGACGATCTGGCTCATGCTGGGCGGACGCGGCGCCGGCAAGACCCGCACCGGCTCCGAATGGGTGCGCGGCATCGCGCTGGGAGAGCCGGATTTTGCCGAGCCGGCGCTCCGCCGCATCGCGCTTGTGGGCGAGACCTTCGCGGATGCCCGCCATGTGATGATCGAGGGACCGGCGGGCCTGCTGGCGGTCCACGCAAGGCACGAGCGGCCGACCTGGTCGCCGTCGCTTCGCAAGCTCGAATGGCCCAACGGGGCGGTCGCCCACGTCTTTTCGGCCGAGGATCCGGATTCCCTGCGCGGGCCGCAATTCGAGGCCGCCTGGTCGGATGAGCTCGCCAAATGGCGGCATGTCGAGGAGAGCTGGGACATGCTGCAATTCGGGCTGCGTCTTGGCGCCCAGCCGCGCCAGATGGTGACCACCACCCCGCGTCCCATCCCGCTGCTCAAGCGCTTTCTCGCCGACCCGAGGGTGGCGGTCTCCCGCGCCCGCACCGCCGATAACGCCTCCAACCTCGCGCCGGTATTTCTCGACACGGTGGTGGGGCGCTATCAGGGCTCGCGGCTCGGACGGCAGGAACTCGACGGCGAGATGATCGAGGACCGGCCGGATGCGCTTTGGACCCGCGAGGGCCTGGAGATCCATCGGCTCGACGCGGCGCCGCCCATGGCGCGGATCGTGGTCGCGGTCGATCCGCCCGCGACCTCGTCGCGACGGGCCGATGCCTGCGGCCTTGTCGCGGCCGGTCTCGACGAGGGCGGACAGGCCTATGTGCTCGCCGATGAGAGCGCGCGCGGCCTGAAGCCCTCCGAATGGGCCATGAAGGCGATCGCCCTCTATCGCCGCCTGAAGGCCGACGCCCTCGTGGTGGAGGTCAACCAGGGCGGCGAAATGGTGACCAGCGTCATCCGCGAGGTCGATCCGAGCGTGCCGGTCACCAGCGTGCGCGCCACCCGCGGCAAGTATCTGCGGGCCGAGCCCGTGGCGGTTCTCTACAATCAGGGCCGCGTGCACCATGTGGGCGCGCTGCCGGATTTGGAGGACGAGTTGTGCGATTTCGGCCCCGGCGGCCTGACCTCGGGCCGCTCGCCGGATCGGCTCGACGCGCTTGTCTGGGCGCTCACCGAATTGATGCTGCGCGAGCGCCTACAGCCCCGTATCCGCACCCTGTAGCGGGGCAGGGGGCCTGCCGGCCCGTTGAATCATTGCGTGAGGACTTCCCGCCAGAGCCCGGTGTTTTCGCGAAAAACGGTCTTCACGTGGTGCCTTAACGGAAGTCTTAACAAGGGTTTCGCCAAGCCATTTCGGCCAACGGCATCCCGTTTCACGTCCACCCCCGATCTGCGCAGCCCCAAACACCGCCCTTCCACTCCGCCGTCGAGGCGCGAGCCTGACATTGGGGCCACGCTGGAGTTCTTCATGTTCAAGACCTTGACCCGTCTCTTTCATGCGCCGCCCGAAGCCAAGGCGTCGCGCACCCAGCCTGCGCTGTCCCTCTACATGGCGGGCCATCCGGTCTGGACGCCCCGCGATTACGGCGCGCTCGCGCGGGAGGGGTTTCAGAAGAATGCCGTCGTGCATCGGGCCGTGCGGCTGATCGCCGAGGCCGCGGCCTCGCTGCCGCTGGTGCTGAAGGAAGGCGAGACCGAGCTCACCCGCCACCCGATCCTGACCCTCCTCGGCCGCCCCAATCCGCGCGAAGGCGGGCAGCGTTTTCTCGAGAGCCTGTACGGCCATCTCATGGTGTCGGGAAATGCCTATGTGGAGGCCGTGCGGATCGACGGCTCGGCGCGCGAACTCCATTGCCTGCGCCCTGACCGGATGCGCGTGGTGCCCGGCGCCGATGGCTGGCCCGCCGCCTACGATTATACGATCGGCCGGGAAACCATCCGCTTCGCCCCGCGCGACGGCGAGGCCCCGGTGCTGCACCTCACCCTGTTCCATCCGGCCGACGACCATTACGGCCTGTCGCCCATGGAAGCCGCCGCCATCGCGCTCGACATCCACAATGCGGCCGGTGCCTGGAACAAGGCCCTGCTCGACAATTCGGCCCGGCCCTCCGGTGCGCTGGTGGTTGGCGGTTCGACCCTGACCGAGACGCAGTTCGCGCGGCTCCGGGCCGAACTCGAGACCAACTATCAGGGCAGCGCCCAGGCGGGACGTCCGCTACTGCTGGAGGGCGGCCTCGACTGGAAACCCCTGTCGCTGTCGCCCAAGGACATGGATTTCGTCGACGCGAAGGCCGCCGCCGCCCGCGACATCGCGCTCGCCTTCGGCGTGCCGCCGCTGCTGCTCGGCCTGCCGGGCGACAACACCCATGCCAATTATGCCGAAGCCAACCGGGCCTTCTACCGCCAGACCGTCATCCCGCTGGTCAAACGCACCGCCGAAGCCCTGGTGCAATGGCTCGCGCCGGAGGCAGGCGCGCCGCTCGCGCTCCATCCGGATCTCGACGCCATCGAGGCGCTGTCGACCGAGCGCGAAAGCCTCTGGCGCCGCGTCTCGGCTGCCACGTTCCTGAGCGATGACGAAAAGCGCGAGGCCGTGGGCTATGGAACAGCCTTGGGAACGAAAAATCTGAGGCCCACCTAAAAACCGTTCTGTAAAAATGCGCTCCTACGAGGACAACATGCCATCACCGATGAATGACATTGCGATATTCGTTACGTGCATTTCCCGATCTCGATTCATCGCAGGATCGCATTGTATGTCGTAAGAGAAACCCGTCCCACGACGACATGAAATGTCGGCGTCGGAAGTTCCGCGAAGAGCCGGATGTCGACGATCAGCAAGGGGGCCTTGTGGTGCTGCCAGTGACACCGCAGGTTAAGAACGTGCCCCTCACTTGCCATCGGTAGACCTTCCTTTAAGTCGCTCCCGACAGTGAACGCCACATCTTCTGTCCTGCAAAGAATTGTGTCGAGTACTTCCGGCAATGGCTCGAAAGATTCTAGCCCGATGGTCGCAACCGCGTATCCGTATCCAATCTTTGCGAGAGTTCGTGCCAGCTCGACCGGTGAAATCCGACTCTTGAAGACTGCCTTGGGGTGAGTCCTATGAAAAGTCTCGAAAGCCTCTGATGCGTGAATGACATAGGGAATCCACTCAAAAATTCCGGTCTCGGCCGGAAGGCCCCGCAATATGGATGCCCGGCCAAATTTGTAGAAAAAGATTGGAGCAGGATAGGACGACCTAGAAATCGTCTCTGTGAGAAGCGAACCATCAGCGCTCACTGTTCCAACTTCTATTGTGGAGGGGCGCTTTGATTTGGAGCGTTTCGATCTCATGTTGAAACGGATCCGGAAGTCCCCGAAAATCTCGCGCCCGACCCTTTGTTCGTAGCGATTGATTGTCTTCTGGCACTCTTCACAACTAGCTGCCGGCAACTCCAGAGTGCCATTTAACGATTCCGGCACGATATGCTCAAGGCTGAGCGAGCAATTGCTGCGGCCGCAATAGATACAACTTCCAACAGGCGAGTAGAGAGTCCTCCCTATACCTGTCGTCGCTTTCGCCATCATCGTTTATAATGCATCAGTTTAACCAACGTAATATTTGATGCGACTCTAGGATAGAGAACACCGAATAGTCGATCAAAAAGCGCCCCTGCTAGGCGACTGATTTGCGGACTTCAAGTCTGCCGAGAACACGGTCGGTTCTGCCCGCGAAAGGCAGGGCATGCCTCTTGGAGGAATGTTCAGACTTTTGACTATTCAAAAGCATTTAGGGAGCTGTCAGGAACATATCGTGAACACTTTGGATCAGTTCGTCGAGGCTGTGATCAGCCGGGGCGACCTTGCGCATCTGGTTCTGTTCGCCTGGGCGATCGGGGCCTCGGCGCTGCTCTCCATGACCCTGCGCGATCTGCTGGCGGCGAACCGCCGGTTCGACGCCTTCGTGCGGGAATTGTCCGTCTTCAACCGTCGCACCAAGCGAGGCCCCCGATGAAACCTGCCAAACCCCGCGCGTCCTCCACCACCCGCAAGCCGTCCGCGCGCGGCGGCAAAGCCCCCCGCGCAACCCTGGAGCGGGCGACCTTCGTGTTTCGGGATTTCGTGCGGCAGCTCGAAAAGCTCGACACCCGGGCGGCCCGGCCGGGGCGGGGAGGAACCGCCTGATGGCCGCCTTGCCCGCCGCAGCGACGTTGCCCCTCCGCCATGTCGCGCCGGACGGCGTTTTCGAGGGCTATGCGAGCCTGTTCGGAGTGCCCGACCTCGGCCGCGACGTGGTGATGCCCGGGGCGTTTCGCGAAGGACTGTCCCGGCGCGGCGTCGCGGGGATTCGCCTGCTCTGGCAGCATGATCCCGGCGAGCCCGTGGGGCGCTGGCTCGAACTCGCGGAAGACCGCCGGGGCCTGCGGGTGCGCGGCAGGCTCAACCTCGCGGTCGGGCGGGCGCGGGACATCGACGCCCTGATCCGCGACGGCGGGGTCGATGGATTGTCCATCGGCTTTCGCGTCGAGCGGGCCCGGCCGGATCGTCCAAAAGGTCTCCGCCGGCTCGAGAAGATCGACCTGTGGGAAATCTCCATCGTGACCTTCCCGATGCTGCCGGACGCGCGGGTCGACGCGGTCAAGCGGCAGCATCTCCCGCTCGCCCAGACGATCCGCCGGACGGCCGAACGCCTGTTTGCCTGAACCCACAAGCCGCTGTTGGCGTTGACGATCAACCCGGCAGAAGCCGGCCCACCCATCAGGAGAACCGCGCCATGAAGACCCTCGCGTTCGTCACCCTCATGGCCCTCGCGGCCGCAGGCTGCACCACGACCCAGGAACGGGTCGGCGGCGCCGCAGTCGGCGCGGGCGTCGGCGCTGTCGCAGGACCGGTCGGCGCGGTCGCCGGCGCAGGCGTCGGCGCGCTCACGGGTCCGTCCGTCTCCAGCGGCGTCAGACGCGCCACCCGCTGAACCAAAGGCCCATCGTTCCAAACCCAACCCGCCGCAAGGCGGGTTTTTTTATGCCTGGTTGCACACAAGGATCATGCGATGCATTTTGAAAGTGCCGTGTCTCTCGGCGCGCGGATCGCCGCCGGCCAGACCACCAGCGTTGCCCTCTGCCAGATGTACCTTGACCGCATCGCGGCCAAGGACAGCCTCATCAATGCCGTCGTCTACCGGCGGAGCGCCAGCAAGATTCTCGCCGATGCCGCTGCGTCCGACGCGAGAACCGCGTCCGGCACACGCCGCAGCGCGCTCGATGGCGTGCCGTTTACCCTCAAGGCCGTGCTGGAAGCGGAGGAGACGCGCACCAGCACCGGCACCACAGCTGTCGATTACTATCCGCCCGTCGGGGCGGACAGCGATATCGCCATGGCGCTCAAATCCGCCGGCGCTGTTCTGATCGGCAAGACACATGCGCCTGGTGGCCCCGTCTTCACGGAGACGGCGGTGTTCGGGCGATGCAACAACCCCTACACGGCGGGTCGCAACCCAGGCTACGCAACCGGCGGCTCCTCCGGCGGCTCGGCGGCTGCGGTCGCGGCTGGTCTGACGGGTTTCGATATCGGCTCCGACGCTGCCGGATCGGTCCGTCTTCCCTCCAGCTATTGTGGGGTCTATGGCCTCAAGGCAACGTATGGGACGATATCGAGCGCAGGCGACATCTGGCCGGTCACGCCGGATCGCCCGCCTGTGTTTCGAGACCTGTGCACCTACGGGCCGATCGCGCGCAGTCTCGACGATATCGCGGCCCTGTTGCCCATTCTGAACGCGGCGAGCGTGCGCAAGCCCGATGTCGCCCCGCTTCGGCCGTTTACCGGGCCACAGCTCAGAAAGGTCGTGCTGCTCGACAAGATCGGCGTCTGGTACTGCGACACTGTCGTGCAGGCGGCCTTCAATGCCTTGGCGAACGCCCTGCGCGCAGCCGGCGTGACGGTCGTCCAGGCGTCCGCTTTCCCGCTCAACTACAATCAGTATGCAGGCTTCTACGACGCCTTGTGGAACTACCCGGGCGCGGTCCTCAACACCTATTACCCGACCATCAACGTCAACAAGCGCTCGTGGGACAATACCTTCTACACGGGCAATACGCGGCCCTTCGAGTATCACCTGTCCGGCATGGTGGAAGCGGCCAAGATGCGCTCGCTTCTCGCCTCGGTCATGGGTGATGCGGATCTCATCCTGACACCGACCCACGCGGTCGGCGCGCCGGTTGCCGGGACGACGATCCCTGACACGATCACCTACATGTGCATGACGGTGCTCTACAACATCACGGGCAATCCCGCCGTCAGCCTGCCGCTCGGCGTGCATTCGTCCGGTGTCCCGTTCGGGGTTCGAGCTGTCGGTCGACACTTCCGGGATCTCGATCTGATCCATCTGGCCAAGCAGGTCGACCGTTACGCCCGCGGCTTCGTTCCGCCCTCCCTCTGATCTCCGCCGCCGATCTGACCAAGCCCCCGCCCTCAGGCGGCCCACACCTTTTGAAGAAACCCAATCCATGATCCAGACCATCGAAACCAAAGCTCTGACCCCCGATGTCGCGTCCGCCGTCGAGGATTTCGCCCGTGCCTTCGAGGCGTTCAAGGAGACCAACGACACCCGTCTCGGGGAAATCGAGACCCGGCTCACCGGCGACGTGGTGACGGAGGAAAAGCTCGCGCGGATCGACGGCGCGCTCGATGACGCCAAGCGGCGTCTCGACCGTCTGGCGGTGGAGCGCGCCCGTCCGCCGCTGGGAGCAAACCCTGACGCTCCACGCGATCCGGCGCTCGCCGAACACAAGGCGGCCTTCCAGGCCTATATGCGGTCGGGCGAGGCTGCTGGATTGAAGCGGCTGGAGGAAAAGGCTCTGTCTGCCGGCTCCGGGCCGGATGGCGGCTATCTCGTGCCGGATAGCGTCGAGCGGGAGGTGCTGCAACGGCTGGCGGTCGTCTCGCCGATCCGCGCCATCGCGTCGGTGCGGGTGATTTCGGGCGGGCATTACAAGCGTGCCTTCTCGGTCTCGGGCCCGGCCGCCGGCTGGGTCGGCGAGACCGCGTCCCGCCCGCAGACGGCGGGGCCGACTCTCTCCGAGATGAGCTTCCCGGCCATGGAGCTCTACGCCATGCCGGCCGCGACCCAGACGCTGCTCGATGACAGCATCGTGGATATCGACCGCTGGATCGCCGACGAGGTGGAGGCGGCCTTCGCCGAGCAGGAGGGCGCGGCCTTCGTCAACGGCGACGGGATCAACAAGCCCAAGGGGTTTCTGGCGGCGCCGACGGTCGAGGATGAAATCTGGGAATGGGGGCGTCTGGGCACCATCCAGACCGGCGGGCCGCAATTTCCCGCCACCAACCCGACCGACGTGCTGGTCGATCTCGTCTATGCGCTGAAGGCCGGTTATCGCCAGAACGCCTCGTTCGTCATGAACCGCAAGACGCAGAGCGTCATGCGCAAGTTCAAGGACGCGCAAGGACACTATCTCTGGGCGCCGCCCGCAAGCCTCGGCCAGGCCGCGACATTGATGGGCTTCCCGGTGGTGGAGGCGGAGGAGATGCCGGATATCGCCGCCAATGCCCGCGCCGTCGCGTTCGGGGATTTCAAGCGCGGCTATCTGGTGGTCGACCGGGCGGGCCTTCGCGTCCTGCGCGATCCGTATTCGGCCAAGCCCTATGTGCTGTTCTACACCACGAAGCGCGTCGGCGGCGGCGTGCAGGATTATGCGGCCATCAAGCTGCTGAACTTCGCCGCCTGATCGTCACTGCCGCGTCCAGGCGCCCTCGCGTCCGCCGAGCCGCCGGGTGGCGTCGGCGATCCAGCGCTGATGGTCGACGAGCGGTGTCACCGCCGTCAATCCGCCGCACGCGCTGGGCTGCGTCGTCTTCAGTGGTCCGCTCGACCAGCTGACGATTCCCGACAGCCGGTAATCGCTGGCGCGGCCGGTGAGAACCGGTCCGCCGGAATCGCCCCGGCAGGCGCCCGCGCCCGTGGTCTCGGCGAGCCGGTTGCGGTCGACGGCGATCTGGACGCGGTTCGACACCTCGACAGTCCCCACCGAGACGAGAAGCGTCTGTCGGAGAGTGCGGGCGGAACGCTTGAGGTTTTCCGCCAGCACGCCGAACCCCGCGATGGTGACGAGGTCGTCATCCTCGATGCGGGTGGCCAGGCGCGGGTCCATCGGCACGAAGTCGCTGCCCAGCGGCCGCTCGAGCTTCAGCACCGCCAGATCGACGCCGGGCTGCGTGCGCGGCGTCGTTCCGCGCACGAAGGCCGGATGGATCGCGATCGCCATGACATTGACCGCCGCCGTTTTGAACGCCCGGCTCACCGACACGATGCGGTAGGACGCCTCGTCGAGCATGCAATGGGCGGCCGTCATCACGAGGTCCTGCGCGATCAGCACGCCGGTGCACAATTCGCCGGCGCTGTTTTCGACCGCCACCACGGCGCGCCGGACACCATTCGTATCCCGCGAGGGAGTGCCCAGCACGACGGCGTTTGCTGGTCCCGCAAGGAGCGCGACAGCCACGAGACTCAAAAACAGGGATGCGCGCATATGTCCAACAAACACCGAGGCGGGGGGCTCAAAACGGGAAGGCGTGAGCGCAAAGGATGTTCCGGCGGCCTGGAGAAGTCCACGCTTAATTAGCCCGCCATTGCGCATGACGCTGCCAGCCCGCGGCGACGCGGTCGATCCAGCTCCGCTGCGGCCCCACCAGAATGCCCTGCGTGGTCCCGCCGCATTTGGCCGTCTTGGTGCCGGCCGACCAGCTGGTGATCGCCACCACCACGTCGCCCGAGGCCATCGGCCCGCCTGAATCGCCCTGGCAGGCGCCGATGGCGCCCTTGCCGTCGGTCCAGAGCAGGATCTGGCTCGGCCCATAGGGCTCGACGACCGACAACGCGGCGGAGCGGAAGGTGCCCGTGGTCTTGGCCACGCCCTCCTGTGACAGGCCGTAGCCTGCCACCGTCACCGGGTCGCCTTTCGTCGGCCGCACCGCGGTGAGCGGCGCGGCGTCAAACCGCGCGGGCAGGGATTCGGGCAGCCGCACCAGGGCAAGGTCGATGGAGCGGGTGCGCTTCTCGATGGCCTTGGCATCATAGCCCGGATGCACCGCGATGGTCTGCGGTGCGATCAGCACGGGTTCGTTCGCCTCGTCACGGAAATGCACCCGGTACTGATCCGCACCGGTCACGCAATGGGCGGCCGTCAGCACCACGTCTGGCGCCAGAACCACGGCGCTGCACACACCGCCTTTCGAGCTCAGCACCATCACGCTCGCCCGCGACAGCGCGCCGTCATCGGGTGCCCCGCCGACGATGGCGCGGACCTCGCCGGAACCGATCAGGCCGGCGGCGAGCAGCAGGCAGAGACGCCGTTTCATCATCACGAAGGAATCCTGTTTCGATGTTCCCGATACTCGTCGAAGGCCCCGCCGTCGAGCCCGTTTCGCTCGCAGAGATGAAAGCCTATCTGCGCGTCACAGACGATGCCGAGGACGATCTCGTCGCCGGCCTCGTGAAGGCGGCGCGCATGATGGTGGAGGCCGCCTCCCGGCGGCTGGTCATCAGCCAAGAATGGAAGCTCATGCTGCCCGCCTGGCCGCACTCGCAGCGGCTGCCGCTGCCGCTCTCGCCTTTGATCGCCATCGAGGCCGTCGAGATGGTCGATGCTTTCGGGACAGCAAGGCCGGTCGACTCAGGGGCCATCGCCGCCGACCTGCAATGCGATCCGCCCGCCTTGCGGTTTCTGGCACCGCCGCCACCGGACCTGTGCGCCCATGAGCTCGCGATCACCGTGCGGGCCGGCTTCGGCGCTGCGCCCGCCGACGTCCCGGCGCCGTTGTGCCTCGCGGTCAAGATCATCGTCGCGCGCTGGTTCGAGAACCGCGGCGACATCGCGGGCGACCAGACCTTGCCGCCCGAGGCGCTGGCGCTGATCGGGCCGTTTCAACGCCCCCGGCTCTGACGCCGCGCCATTTTTTCGAAAGCCAACGCCATGACACCCAGATCGCAGCCCATCGGCAAGCGGGCGCGCCGCTTCGTCCTCGAACTGCCCCAGGATCGCCCGGATGGATTCGGCGGCCTGATTCGCTCCTACGCGTCCGGCCCCCAGGTCTGGGGCGCGATGGAGATGCTCTCCGGCACCGAGCGCGTGCGCGCCGACCGGCCCGAGCAGGCGCTCACCCACCGCATCACCCTGCGCTATCGCGACGGCGTGACCGGCGCCATGCGCCTCACGCTCGGCCTTCGCCGGTTCGCCATCCGGGCGACATCCGACCCGGACGGCGCGCGCCGCGATCTCGTCTGCCTCGTGGAGGAGGTCGGCCCATGACGAGCCCGATTCTCGCCCTGCGCCGCGCGGTTCTCGACATTGCGGCGGGCGACCAAGACCTCATCGCCCTGATGGGCGGCGCCCTGCAGCTCTACGACGAACCGCCGCGTGGCGCGACCGGTGTCTATGCCCTCTTCGGCGATGTGACAGCCGAGGATTGGTCGACCGATTTCGACCGTGGCTACACGCAGAATCTCACCATCGTGGTGTGGGGCGAGCGCGGCAGCGCACGGGACGCGCTTTCGGCGCTCGAACGCCTGTCGGTCATCCTGGACGATGCGGATCTCGACCTTGCGGGTCATCGCCTCGTCAATCTGCGCGTGACCGCGATGGCGTCGGCCCGCGACCGGGATTCGCAGCGCATCCGCGCGACCCTGCGCCTGCGCGCCGTTACCGAAACAGCCTGAGGCGTCAGCGCCGCAACTCACGAAGGATCAACACATGTCGGCTCAAAAGGGCAAGGATCTGCTCATCAAGATCGGCGACGGCGCATCCGGCTTCGTCACCGTGGCGGGCTTGCGCACGCGCCAGGTCGCGTTCAATGCCGAGACCGTCGACGTGACCAACTCGGAATCGGCCGGCCGCTGGCGCGAATTGCTCGCCGGCGTCGGCGTGCGCCGGGCCGGCATCACGGGCGCGGGCATCTTCAAGGACGAAGCGTCCGATGCGCGCATGCGCCAGGTCTTCTTCGATGGCGAGGCGCTGACCTACCAGATCGTCATTCCGGATTTCGGCCGGATCGAGGGGCCGTTTCTCATCACCTCTCTGGAATATCGCGGCGATCACGCAGGCGAGGTGACGTTCGAAATGGCGTTCGAATCCGCCGGCGCCCTCACTTTCGCGGCCCTGTGAGGGGAGGGGTTTCATGGCCAATCCGAGACGGGGCGAAGTCACCCTTCGCTTGAACGACGAAACCTACACCTTGTGTCTGACGCTGGGCGCGCTGGCGGAGCTGGAAGACGCCTTCGGCGTGCAGGATCTCCCGGCGCTCGCCGAGCGCTTCGGCACCGGCCGCCTGTCGAGCCGGGACCTGTTGGCCATTCTGGGCCTCGGCCTGCGCGGCGGCGGACATGCGGTCTCCGACAAGGCCCTGTCCGAGATGGCGATGAGCGACGGGATCGAGCCCCTGGCCGAGGCGGTCGTCGCGCTGCTGGTCAACACCTTCGGGGGCGCGCCGGCCGAGGGCCTAAACCCAAACCCTCCCGAGCCGCAGGATGCGTGAACGCGCCGCCGCCTGCCTCCTGGGAGCCTTTCCCCTGGGACGCGGCGATGCGGTTCGCGCTCGGCATTCTGCGGTGGAGCCCGGCTGCCTTCTGGCGCGCGACGCCGCGCGAATTGGTGGCGGCCTGGGAGGGCGCGAGCGGGCTGGTTCCGCACGTACCGGCGGACAGGGCCGACCTCGCACGACTGATGACGGCGTTTCCCGACGCCGTAAACCGATCCGGAGCTTCCCATGAATGACCCCAACGCCGCGACGCCCGGGCCTGCACCCGATGATGGCACCGCGCGCGACAGACAGCGCCAGCTCGACACCCTCATCGGCCTGTCCGACCGCTTCGGCACCACGATGACGAAGGCCTTCGCCAAGAACGTGGCGGAGGGCAATAAATTCGACGCCATGCTGAAATCCGTGCAGCGCTCGCTGGTGGAAACCGGCCTGCGTCTCGCGCTCTCGCCGCTGCAGAGCGGCCTGAAGGACCTGGCTGGCGGCGCCTCCGCGGGATCGTCCGAATCCGGCGGCGTGATGAGCGGCCTCGTCAAGGGCCTCGGGTCGCTTCTCGGCTCGGTGTTCGGCGGCGGATCGGCGGCGACGGGTGCTGCGGCAGCGCCCTTTGCGGCAGGCGGCGTGTTTTCGCGTGGCGCGGTGATGCCGTTCGCGCAGGGCGGCGTCGTCGGCGCGCCGAGCTATTTCCCCCTCGGGCGCGGCCTCGGCGTGATGGGCGAAAAGGGCGCGGAGGCGGTGATGCCGCTGGCGCGCGGGCCCGACGGCCGTCTCGGTGTGCGCGCGGGCGGTGGCGGTGGTGGGCGGCCCATGTCCGTCACGGTCAATGTGTCGACCCCCGATGCCGACAGTTTTCGCCGTTCCGAGGCGCAGGTCTCGGCGGCGCTCGCCCGCGCCGTCGCGCGCGGCCAGCGCGGACTCTAGCTCCGGTCGCCACAAGTCTTTGTCCCGCGACCGCGACATCACCCCTGCAAAAGGTCTCCGCGATGGCATCCGATTTTCACGAGGTCCGGTTCCCCCTCGATATCAGCCTCGGCAGCCGGGGCGGGCCGGTGCGCCGCACCGATATCGTGACGCTCGCCTCCGGCCGCGAACATCGCAACAGCCGCTGGGCGCATTCGCGCAGACGCTACGATGCGGGCCTCGGCGTGCGCAGCATCGATGCGCTCCATGCGGTGATCGCGTTCTTCGAGGAGCGGCGCGGCCGCCTCATCGGCTTTCGCTTTCGCGACCGCACCGATTGGCGCTCCGGACCCCCGGGACACGAGCCGACGCCGTTCGATCAGGCCATCGGCACGGGCGACGGCGTCACCGCCATCTATCCGCTGACGAAGCGCTATGGGGCGGCCTATGCCCCCTACCTCCGCATGATCGCAAAACCGGTCGGCACCTCGGTGCGGGTCGCGGTCGGCGGCATCGAACAGCAGGTCGGCAGCGCGTTCACCTGCGATCCGACGACGGGCGTCGTGACCTTTGCGGCGCCGCCCGCTGCGGGTGCCGCCATCACGGCGGGTTTTGCCTTCGACGTGCCGGTGCGCTTCGACACCGATGAACTCGACATCGACCTGTCGGCCTTCGAGGCCGGGGCGATTCCCCAGATTCCGCTTGTGGAAATCGTTGTCTGAGCCTGCTGCCCTTCATGCCCCCGGAGCCTTCATGCGCACCATCCCGCCCGCTTTCGCCACTCACCTGTCCGACGGCGTCACGTCCCTGTGTCATTGCTGGAAACTCGTCCGGCGCGACGGCACGGCCTTCGGCTTCACCGACCATGACGGCGACCTCGCCTTCGGCGGGATCACCTATCTCGCCCGCTCCGGGCTGGAAGCGGCGGAAGCGACGGCGGAACTGGGCTTTGCTGTCGGCGGCGGCGAGGTCGCGGGCGCCCTCGTCTCGGCGGGGCTCACGGAGGACGACATCGCGTCCGGGTTCTACGACGACGCGAGCATCGAGACCTGGCTCGTCAACTGGCAGGACAGCGCCCAGCGCCTGCTGCTCGATATCGGGTCGCTCGGCGAGATTCGCCGCGCCGATGGCGGATTCGTTGCGGAGGTGCGTGGTCTCATGCACCGCCTCGACGAGGAGCGCGGCCGTCTGTTTCGCGCCACCTGCGCGGCCGATCTCGGTGACGCAGCCTGCGGGATCGACCTGACGGCGTCGCGCTTCAGCGATGCGGGCACCGTCACCCGCACGGACGGCGCGTTGGCGATCGCGGCCTCCGGCATCGCCGGCGGCGACGGGCTCTATACCGCCGGGCGATTGACCTGGACCGGCGGCGCCAATGCGGGCGTTGCCGTCGAGGTGAAGGTCCATCGCGCCATCGACGGCACCGATGAATTCGATCTCTGGCAGCGCGCCCCGCAACCGATCCGCCACGGCGACACCTTTCGCGTCACGGCGGGGTGCAACAAGACCCACGCCATGTGCCGCGACCGCTTCGCCAATGGGGTGAACTTCCGTGGCTTCCCGCACATGCCCGGCAACGATTTCATCATCCGCATGCCGCAGCAGGGCGAACCCGGGCTCGATGGCTGAAGCCTGTTCGTTTGAGGCCATAACGATGACGGATTCTCCCATCGTCGCCGCCGCGCGCGACTGGATCGGCACGCCCTATCGCCATCAGGCCTCGCTCAAGGGCGTGGGCTGCGATTGTCTCGGCCTGCTGCGCGGCGTGTGGCGCGACGTGATGGGAACAGAGCCCGAATTGCCGCCGCCCTATGCGCCAGACTGGGCGGAAGCGGGCGCCGATACGCTGCTTGCCGCCGCGCGGCGGCATCTCGCTCCCGGCGATATGGACAGCATCAGACCCGGCGACGTGCTGCTGTTTCGCTGGCGCGGTCATCTGCCGGTCAAGCACTGCGCCATCGCCACCGCGTGTGACGCGATGGTGCATGCCCATGACGGGGCGTGCGTTGCCGAGGTGGCGTTTCGTCCGTGGTGGCGGCGGCATCTCGCCGGCGCGTTCCGTTTTCCCGATTGACCCACCCCGTGAGAGATCCCGCATGGCCACCATCGTTCTTCAGACCGTCGGCTCCGTCGTCGGCGGCATGGTCGCGGGTCCGCTTGGCGCGATGGCGGGCCGCGTGCTCGGCGGTCTTGCGGGCGCTGCCATCGACAACGCGCTGCTCTCTGGCTCGGAGGGCGACAAGAGTGTCGAGGGTCCGCGCCTGAAGGAGATCGACGGGCTTACCTCGACAGAGGGCGCGCCAATTCCGCGGGTCTATGGCCGCGCCCGCATCGGCGGACAGCTCATCTGGGCGACGCGTCTCGTGGAGGAGGCCAATACCAGCGTCGAGCGCTCCGGCAGCCAGGGCGGCAAGAGTCTCGGGGGCAAGGGCGGCAAGACGAAGTCGACCACCTATTCGTATTTCGCCAATCTGGCCGTGGGGTTGTGCGAGGGCGAGATCGCCTTCATCCGCCGTGTCTGGGCCGATGGCCGCGAGATCGACCTCAACGCCATCGTCATGCGCATTCACAAGGGTTACCAGACGCAGGCCGCCGATCCGCTCATCGTGGCCAAGGAGGGCGCGGTGAACGCGCCCGCCTATCGCGGGCTCGCCTATGTGGTGTTCGAGCGGCTGCCGCTGGCCGCATTCGGCAATCGCGTGCCGCAATTCTCCTTCGAGGTGATCCGCCCCGTCGACGGGCTGAACCGCATGGTGCGCGCCGTCTGCCTGATCCCCGGCGCGAGCGAATTCGGCTACGACAATCTGCCGGTCACGCAGGTGCTAGGTCTCGGCGCTTCCCAATCCGAGAACCGCCATCAGTTGCAGCGCTCCAGCGACGTCAACGCCTCGCTCGACGCGCTGCAGGCTTTGTGCCCGAACCTGCGTCGGGTCTCTCTAGTGCTAAGCTGGTTCGGCGACGATCTGCGCGCCGGGTCCTGCACCATCGCGCCGCGCGTGGACGTGACGACGAAACAGACCGACGGGTCCGAATGGGCCGTGGCCGGTCTCACCCGAAACGATGCCAGACCCGTCTCGCAGGTCGCGGGCGCGCCCGCCTATGGCGGCACGCCCTCCGACGCTTCCGTCATCCGCCTCATCCGCAACCTCAAGCAGCGGGGGCTCGAGGTGGTGCTCTATCCGTTCGTGATGATGGATGTGGCGATCGCCAACACGCTGCCCGATCCCTATGGGGGCACCGGCCAGGCGCCGTATCCCTGGCGCGGACGCATCACCTGTCATCCAGCGCCGGGCGTGCCGGGATCGCCCGATGGCACGGGCGCTGCGGCAGCCCAGGTCGAGCCATGGTTTTCGCGCGAATGGGGCTTTCGCCGGCTGGTGCTGCATTGTGCCGATCTCGCGGTGAAGGCAGGCGGCGTGTCGGGCTTCATTCTGGGCAGCGAACTGGTCGGTCTCACCCGCGTGCGCTCGGCCTCGGGGGTTTATCCGGCGGTCGACGCGCTCAAGCAGCTGGCGAGCGATGTCGGCAAGGTGCTGGGCAGCGCACCCGACCTCGTCTATGCGGCGGACTGGACGGAATACGGCGCGCATGTGCTCGATGGCGGCGACGAGGTGCGCTTCCCTCTCGATCCGCTCTTTGCCCATCCGGCCATCGACGCGGTGGGGATCGATTATTATCCGCCGTTCTCCGATTGGCGCGATGGTCCCGATCATGCGGATCTTGCCATCGCCCGCAGCATCTACGACGTGGATTATCTGCGCGACCGCCTCGGAAGCGGCGAGGCGTTCGACTGGTACTACGCGAATGCGGCACGCCGCATGGCGCAGCAGCGCACGCCGATCACCGACGGGGCCTTCGGCAAGCCGTGGATGTTTCGCCAGAAGGACCTCGTGTCGTGGTGGTCCAATCCGCATGTGGAGCGGCTGAACGGCGCGGAGATCCGCACCACCGCCTGGCGCGCCCGCGCCAAGCCCCTGTGGCTCACCGAGATCGGCATTCCGGCTGTCGACAAGGGGCCGAACGGCCCGAACGTGTTTCCGGATCCGAAATCCTCGGAATCCGCCTATCCGCCGTTCTCCCGCGCGGTGCGCGACGACCTCATGCAGGCGCGCGGCCTCGAGGCGATCCTGTCGCGGTTCGATCCGGCGCTCACGGGCCACAAGGCTGCCGATAACCCGGTCTCGCCCGTCTATGGCGGGCCGATGATCGACCCGGCCAACATGTTCATCTGGGCGTGGGACGCCAGGCCCTATCCGGCCTTTCCGGAGTTCACCACGGTTTGGGCCGATGGCGCCAACTGGGAAACCGGCCACTGGATCACCGGCCGCATCGAGGGCATCGCCCTCGACCGCTTGATCCGCGCGATCCTGAAGGATTTCGGCATCGCCGATCCGGGGCCTGTCGTCCTCGACGGTTTCATGGACGGCTACGTGATCGACCGCCCGATGTCGGCGCGGGCTGCTCTTGAACCGCTGATGCGGATCTTCGGCATCGACGCGGTGGCGTCGGGCGGCAGCATCCGCTGGCACGGACGCGGCGGCCGTCAGGTCGTGCCGCTGACATCCGACGATCTGGTGCTCGACGACAAGAACCCGCCGTTGCGCCTGACGCGCGCGCAGGAAACCGAGCTGCCGCAGCAGGTCGAGATCGGCTTTACGGAATCCGAGACCGAGTATCGCAGGGCAGCGGTCGCTTCCCGGCGTCTGGCGGGGTCGAGCCGACGCGAGGCGCGGGCCGATGCGCCACTCATCACGCGGCGGGCCGAAGCGCAGCGCCTCGCGGATGCGTGGCTGCAGGATCTGTGGGCGGCGCGCGAGAGTGCGGAGTTCGAGATCTCGCCGCGACGGATTGCACTCGAGCCGGGCGACATCGTGTCGGTGCCGACCGATGCGGGTCCGCGCCTCCATCGCATCGTCCGCATCGCCGACGGGCCGACCCGCCGGATCAGCACGCGCGCCATCGAGCCTGCCGTGTTCGAGACGCCGGGCGGGACGATGGCCCGGCCGGTCAAACGCCCGCCCAAGGTCGCCGGGAAACCTGCTGTCCTCATCCTCGATCTGCCGGTCAGCACAGCCGATCCGACGCCGCTGCAGTATCTGGCGGTGGCGGCCGATCCGTGGCCGGGTGCGGTCTCGGTCTATCGCTCGGGGACCGGTGCCAGCTTCGACGCCCACCGCCTTCTCGATCTGCCGGCGGTGATCGGCGTGACGCAAAGCGATCTCGCGGCAGGTCCGCTCTGGCGCTTCGATCCGAAGGCCGTGCTCGACGTGCAGATCTCGTCGGGGACGATTGCCGCCATCGATGACGAGGCGGCGCTCGCCGGCGGCAATCTGTTTGCCGTGCAGGGCCCGGATGGGCGCTGGGAAATTCTCTCCGCCGCACGATCCAAGATGATCGGCGAGAAGCGCTTTCGCCTGTCACGGATGCTGCGCGGGCTGGCGGGCAGCGAGGCGGAGGCCGGGCGGGTCGTCCCGGCCGGCGCGCCCATTGTGCGGCTCGACGAGGCGGTGGTCCCGTTGACAACGGACCTGCGCGATCTCGGTCAAACCTGGCGCTACCGCATCGGCCCGGCGGGCCGCGACCACGCCGATCCGAGCTTCATTGAGATGGCCGCTACTGCAGGCTCCGACCCCTTGCGTCCGCTCTCGCCCGTGCGCCTCCGCGCCGCGCGGCAGGCCGGCGACATCCGCATCACCTGGCAGCGCCGGACGCGTCTCGACGGCGACGGCTGGGAACCCGTCGACGTGCCGCTGTCGGAAGCGACCGAGGCCTACGAGGTCGAAATTCTCCGCGATAGCAGCGTCATCCGTACGCTCACGTGCACGCAGCCTGAGGTTATCTATCCGCTCGCCCAGGAGCTTTCGGATTTCGGCGTGGCGCAGGACGTCCTCACTTTGCGCGTCGTGCAGCTCAGCGCCGTTGTCGGCCGAGGATTCGGCGCGCCGCAACTCATTTCTATCGCCTGAGCGCCATTCATCCATCGAAGGAAATCTTATGTCCGCAACGCCCCATCTGGCGCTGCCGCTGCTGGCGGCCGCGCAGGCGCAGAAGCACGTCACCCATAACGAGGCCATCGCCGCCCTCGATGCGCTCGTGCATCTCTCAGTCAAGGAGCGCGATCGCCTCAACCCGCCATCCGACCCGCAGGATGGTGATCGCTATCTGGTCGGCGATGGCGGCGTCGGGGCGTTTGCGGGTCATGGCGGCGCGATTGCGCTGTTCGATCTCGGCGCCTGGCGGTTCTTCGTCCCGCAGGCGGGCTGGCGCGCTTATGTGGAGGCCGAGGATGTGCTTCTCGTGTTTAACGGGACCCGCTGGCGCGACTTCGTCGACGGGCAGGGCGCGTTTCGCCTTCTGGCCGTGGGAACGAACCCGGACGAGGGCAATCCCCTTTCGGCCAAACTCAACGCGACCCTGTTCACCGCCAAGAGCACGGGCGAGGGCGGAACCGGCGATCTCCGGTTCGTGCTCAACAAGGAGAGCCCCGGCAACGTCCTGTCGCAGCTCTACCAGACCGGCTATGGCGGGCGCGCCGAAACCGGGCTGATCGGCAATGACGATTTCGGCATTCGCGTCTCGACCGATGGGGCGCAATGGCGCGACGCGCTGCGGGTCGATGCGCGCACCGGCACTGTCGCCTTTCCGTCCGGCATCGCCACCGCGCCGGGCGCGAACCTGCTGCTGAACGCCTCGTTCCTCGTCAATCAGCGGGGCCATCCGGGCGGTGCGCTGGCGGCTTCGACCTACGGCTTCGACCGCTGGAAGGCGGGAAGCGGTGGCTGCACCGTCAGCCGCAATGCGGACGGGTCCGTTACGCTCAGCGGAATCCTCGAGCAGGTCGTCGACGTCGCACAGGCGCCGGCTCTGATCGGGCTGCCGCATTTCGGCGGCTGCACGCTGACATTCTCGGTGGAGAACCTCTCGGCCGCCCTGTCGGTGACCATCGGATCGCGGACAGTCACCCTCGCCGAGGGCGCGGGTCGGCGGGCCGTCTCGGTCTCCCTCGATGCGGTCACCACCAGCCATCTCCTGCTGCGCCTGCAGAGTGCCGCGGCCACCACCTTCGCGCATCCCAAGCTCGAAATCGGCCCCAACGCGACCCCGTGGATCGGCGATTGGCTCGAGGCCGACGAGATGCGGTGCCGCCGCTACTACCAGCGCATGGCAACCAGCGGATCGGCGCCCGCGATGGCGGGCGCGCTCGGGCAGCGCCGCGGCGTCAACATGATCGACATTCCCTACACGTTTCCGGTCCCCATGCGGGCTGCGCCCTCGGTGACGACGAGCGGGCTTGTCTGGGCGGCGGCCTCGCCCACCGGCAACCAGGCGGCCCTCTATGATCCCGCCGCTGCCACGTGGATCGCCGCCTCCGGCGCGGTCGGGTTCGGCACGGCGGTTGCGCCGAGTGCCAGCGCCATGGTCCTGCGGTTCCAGGCCATCACGTCGTTTTCGGGGGCTGCGGGCGCCGTCGGCCTTCTGCATTTGGGCAATACGGGCTTCGTCGCCCTGCAGGCGGAGCTCTGACATGGCAACCGATAAAGCCAACACCTTCACGTCCGACACCTTCACGCACTCCGTCTCCGTGGTGCTGGCGCAGGAAGGCGGCTTCGTGATGCATCCGGCCGATCCGGGCGGGGCGACAAATTTCGGCATCACCCGCGCGACCCTGGCCGAGGCGCGCCGGCGGGCGGTGTCCGTCGAGGACGTGAAAGCCCTCACGCGAGAGGAGGCCGCCGCCATCTACCGCAGGCGTTATTGGGACACCATCCGGGCATCCGACATGCCGGCCGGCCTCTCGCTCGCATTGTTCGACTTCGCGGTCCATGCCGGGCCGGGGCGGGCGGTGCGGGTGCTGCAAGCCCTCGTTGGCGAGGCTGGCGACGGCGTCGTCGGGCCGGACACGCTCTCGGCCCTGCGCCACATGCCGGCTGCCGATCTCATCCGCCGCCTGACCCGGGCGCGGCTCGCCTTTCTCGCCCGGCTTTCGACCTGGCCGGTTTTCGGGAAGGGCTGGCGGAAGCGCGCTCTCGCCGTCGAGCGCGAGGCCCTGAGGCTTGCGGCCGATTCCCCTCAACCCTGACAAGGACAATCGCGATGATCGATGTCAAACCACTCCTGGCCAGCCGCACGATCTGGTCCAACCTCATCGGGCTGGCGGCCCTGGTCCTGGGATTAAGGGGCTACGATGCCTCGGCCCTCACGGACGGAGTCGTGCTGGATGCCATCGCGCAGCTCGTGGCTGCGGTGAGCTTTATCGCATCCAGCGTGTTTCGCGTCGTGGCGACGAAACAAATCCTGAAGTAAAGTAACATTCAGCCTTTGTTCAGTGGCGATGCGCAAGGGTCGCGCATGCGTCTGGCTTACTGGATCATAGCCCTCTGGGGATTGATGGGTGTTGCACATGCCCAGAGTGCGGCCTCGGCCCTTGGCAATTGCCTTGCGCCGCGCGCCGTTCAGGAAGCGGTCGCGGGCAAGGGCGTCGTGACGCCGGCCTCGGCGGTGATCACTGCGCGGCGACAGGTGCCCAATGCGGACGTCGTTCGGGCGAACCTCTGTCGCAGCGACGATGCCCTGGTCTACATCATCATGGCCTTGCAAAAGGATGGCCGGGTCGTGCAGGTCACGATCGACGGACCGTCCGGCAAGGTGAAATCCGTGCATTAAATCGGATTCAGCTTCGCCGTATCTGAACCCCCGGCTATCTTTTCGCTTATACGAGGGAAGCGGCCTCTGCCGCCGGTTTCCCGATCCCGCCTTTGAAGGATGGTCAAGTCGTGCGCCTTCTCGTCGTCGAGGACGATCAGACTCTCAACAAGCAAATCGTGACAGCCCTGGAAAACGCGGGCTATGCGGTCGATTCGGCGCTGGATGGCGAGGAGGGGCAATTTCTCGGCGAGACCGAGCCCTATGATGCGGCCATCCTCGACCTCGGCTTGCCGCTGGTCGACGGGGTGTCCGTCCTGAACGCCTGGCGGCGCGAGGGACGCAAGATGCCGGTGATCATCCTCACCGCCCGCGACCGCTGGAGCGACAAGGTGCAGGGCTTCGATGCCGGCGCCGACGATTACGTGACCAAGCCCTTCCACATGGAGGAGCTTCTGGCCCGCGTGCGGGCGCTTTTGCGCCGGGCCACGGGCCATGCCACGAGCGAAATCAGCTGCGGTCCGGTCAAACTCGACACCCGCTCGGGCCGGGTGGCGGTGGACGGCAACCCGGTCAAGCTCACCTCGCACGAATACCGGCTGCTCTCGTATCTGATGCATCACACGGGGCGGATCGTCTCCCGCGGTGAACTGACCGAACACCTCTACGATCAGGATTTCGACCGGGATTCCAATACCATCGAGGTCTTCATCGGCCGCCTGCGCAAGAAGCTCGGGGTCGATATCATCCAGACGGTGCGCGGGCTCGGCTACCTCCTCGATCCCGGCCAGACCAGGACGTGAGCCGCTTTCGGCCGATCCTGGATCGGGTGGCGGGCCGTTCCATCGCGGTCCGCCTCGCGGTCTCGGCCCTGTTCTGGAGCTTCGCGATCCTGCTGATCGCGGGCCTCATCCTGTCAGCCCTGTACCGCGAGAATACCGAGCGCGCCTTCGATCAGCGCCTGCTCGTCTACGCCAATACGCTCGCGTCCAATCTCGTGGCTCCGGGGGAGCCCGACCGCGATCTCGGCCCTGTGGGCGATCCGCGATTCGAGCTGCCCCTCTCGGGCTGGTACTGGCAGGTCGGCCGTCCCGGCGCGCCTGCGGTCGACATCCGCAGTTCCAAATCCCTCTTTGGCGGGCAACTGCCGTCGCTGGCGCCGGCCGATGACACGAATTTCGGCCAGATCCGCCGGGGATACGGCAATGCGCCCGACGACCGCGACCTGCGTGTCATCGAGCGCGATATCGATGTCGGCGAGGACGGGCGTTTCATTATTCGGGTCGCCGGCCCAGCCGACGAGATCGCAAGCGATGCCCGTCGGTTCGTGTTCGCCCTCGTCGTCACGTTCACGCTCCTCGGCCTGGCATTGGGGGTCACGACCTTGCTGCAGATCCGCTTCGGCCTGCGGCCGCTCTCCGACTTGCGCCGGGCGCTCGGCGCGATCCGGCGGGGCGAGGCGGACCGGGTGGCGGGCGAGTACCCGCGCGACATCGCGCCCCTCGCCATCGACCTCAACCTGCTGCTCGACACCAACCGGGAGATCCTCGACCGCGCCCGCACCCAGGTGGGAAACCTCGCACACGCGCTTAAGACGCCGCTCAGCATCGTGGTCAACGAGGCCGAGAACGCCCCTGACGAGGTCGCCGTCAGAATCAGGGAACAAGCCGGGTTGATGCGCGACCAGGTCAATTACTATCTCGACCGCGCCCGCGCCGCAGCGCTCGCCGGGACGCTTGGAACCCTGACGGAAGTGGAGCCGGTGATCGCCGGCCTGACCCGCACCTTCGCGAAGATCTACCGGGACAAGGACCTTGCCATCGACCTCGCGGTGGTCGACGGCCTGCGGTTCCGCGGCGAAAGACAGGATCTCGAAGAGATGGCCGGCAATCTCATCGACAACGCGGCCAAGTGGGCGAGCGGCCGCGTGGCGGTCGAGGGGGTGATCGACCTCGACGATCCGGAGCGCCCGCGTCTGACGCTCATCATCGACGATGACGGGCCCGGACTTCCGGAAACCGGCCGGGAGGAAATGATCAAGCGGGGTCGGCGGCTTGACGAAACGAAACCAGGTTCCGGCCTGGGGCTGTCCATCGTCACCGACCTTGCGGCCCTCTATGGGGGCAGCCTGAAACTCGATGCCTCGCCGCTCGGCGGCCTGCGCGCCGTTCTGGTGCTGCCTGGGGATCGCAGCTGATCGTCTCGGGCTTTGCGCGTGACACCGTGCCGCCGTCGTGCTTGACGAAAGCGCACGCTAAGTAGGCACGCATGATGATCTGGTTCATTCTTCTGGCGATGACGGCCGCGGCCGTGATGGCGGTCCTCTGGCCGCTGTCGCGACACTATGCTGTCGCCCGTCAGTCCGACCCGAACACGCGGTTCTACAAGGAGCAGATTGCCGAGATCGATCGCGACCGGGACCGGGGCGCCATGCCCGCGGCCGAAGCCGAATCCGCCAAGGCCGAAGCCGCGCGCCGCCTTCTGCGCGCCAACGACGCGGCAGACGCCGAGGTGGTGGCGGTGGGCGAACCGGCTTTGCGGCGCCGTCGGGCGGCCTCGACGCTTGCACTATCGGTGGTGCCGATCCTCGCGCTTGCGGTTTATGGCGCCACCGGATCGCCCCACATCCTCGAGGATGCGCCCAAACCTGCCGCAGCGGCCGGTGCCGATCTGGGCACTGCCGTCGGTCAGATTGAGGCCCATCTGGCAAAGAATCCACAGGACGGGCGCGGCTGGGAGGTCATCGCCCCGGTCTATCTGCGGATGGGACGCCTTGAGGATGCGGTGAAGGCCTATGAGGCCGCCCTGCGCACACTGGGCCCCGAGGGCGACCGCCTGGCCAATTACGGCGAGGCGCTGGTGATCGCCAAGGACGGCCTGGTGTCGAAGGACGCGCAGACGGCCTTCGAGAAATCCCTGGCGCTTGATCCCGGCTCGGCGAAATCGCGGCTCTATCTGGCCCGCGCGGCCGAGCAGGATGGCCGCCTCGACAAGGCTCGCCAGGATTACGATGCGATCCTCGCCGCATCGCCCCCCGATGCCCCGTGGGCTTCGCTCGTGCGCGACCAACTGGCGCGGCTCGACGGCGCGAAGGTTGCCGCAGCGTCTGACAGCGCCGATGCGATCGCCGGCATGGTGTCGAGCCTCTCGTCCCGCCTCGAATCCCAAGGTGGAAGCGCGGACGAATGGGCCCGGCTCATGCGCTCCTATTCGGTGATGGGACAACGCGACAAGGCAGCGGCCGCAACCCTGAAGGCTCGCCAGGCGCTCGCCGGCGACCCCGCCGGATTGCAGACCATCGACACGATGGCGCGCGAATTGCGCCTGAGTGACGTGACACCATGACAGGCAAGCCTCCGGCCCGCGGGCTCAGCCGCAAGCAGCGTCGTCTGTCGGTCATCGTGGCGGCCGGATGCGTGCTGGCCGCAGCCCTGGGGCTGGTGCTCTACGCGATGAACGACACCATCCTGTTCTTCAACGCGCCCACCGACGTCCAGACCAAGAACGTGCGGCCGGGCACCCGTTTCCGCCTCGGCGGACTGGTCAAGGAAGGCTCGGTCGTGCGCAGCGACGGGCAGCAGGTGGCCTTCGAGGTCACCGATACGAAGAGCGTGATCCGCGTCCAGTATCGCGGCCTGCTGCCGGATCTGTTCCGGGAGGGGCAGGGGATCGTGGCCGAAGGGGCGCTCGACCCATCTGGCGTTTTCCGCGCCGACAGCGTACTGGCCAAGCACGACGAAACATACATGCCGCGCGAGGTGGCCGACGCCCTGCGGCGACAAGGCCACTGGCAGGGCGAAGGAAAAGCCTCACAACAGGCCGAGCAATAGGGAGAGTGCCGTCGTGTTGGTGGAGGCCGGACATTTCGCGCTGGCGTTGGCGCTTGGCCTGTCGCTGATTCAGGTCGTCGTGCCCCTCTGGGGTGCGCGGGCGAACGATCCCGTATTGATGGCCGTCGCGCCGACCACGGCGCTTGCGGTGTTCGCCTGTATCGGATTCGCGTTCTTCGCCCTCACCATGGCCTATGTGACGTCGGATTTCTCCGTCCTGAACGTCGTCGAGAATTCCCATTCCACCAAGCCGTTGATCTACAAGATCGCCGGCGTGTGGGGGAACCACGAGGGCTCGATGCTCCTGTGGGTGCTGATTCTCAGCCTCTTCGGCGGCATCGTGGCCCTCTCGCGTGACAGCATTCCGGCCCGCCTCCAGGCCAACACCCTGGCCGTCCAGGCCGCCATCACGCTGGCGTTCCTGGCCTTTATCCTGACCACATCGAACCCCTTCGACCGGGTCATTCCGGCGCCCGCCGACGGGCAGGACCTCAATCCGCTGCTGCAGGATCTCGGCCTCGCGATCCACCCGCCGCTGCTCTATGTCGGCTATGTTGGGTTCTCGATCGCGTTCGCATTCGCCTGTGCGGCGCTCATCGACGGACGCATCGATGCGGTCTGGGCCAGGATCGTGCGGCCCTGGACGCTGATCGCCTGGGCGTTCCTGACGCTCGGCATCGCGATGGGGTCCTACTGGGCCTATTACGAACTCGGCTGGGGCGGCTGGTGGTTCTGGGACCCGGTTGAAAACGCCTCGCTCATGCCCTGGCTTGCCGGCACCGCCCTCGTCCATTCGACGGTGGTAATGGAAAAGCGGGACAGCCTCAAGATCTGGACGATCCTGCTCGCGATCCTGACATTTTCCCTGTCCCTTCTCGGCACCTTCCTGGTGCGCTCGGGCGTGCTGACCTCGGTTCATTCCTTCGCGGTCGACCCGGAGCGCGGCTCGTTCATTCTCGGTATTCTCGTGGTCTTCATCGGCGGCTCGCTCGCGCTTTTCGCGTGGCGCGCGCCCATGCTCCAGCAGGGCGGCGTCTTCGCGCCGATCTCCCGCGAGGGCGCGCTGGTGCTCAACAACCTGTTCCTCGCAACCGGTTGTGCGACGGTCTTTATCGGCACGCTCTATCCGCTCGCCCTCGAGGTGATGACGGGTGAGAAGATTTCCGTCGGCGAGCCCTTCTTCAATCTCACCTTCGTGCCCTTGATCATCCCGCTCCTGCTGCTGCTGCCGCTCGGTCAGACGCTGGCGTGGAAGCGCGGCAACCTGCTCGGCGCAGCGCAACGGCTCTATGCGGCGTTCGGCCTCTCGCTGCTGGTCATGATCGTGATCTTCGCCTTCACCCATCAGGGCCCGGTGGCAGCCCCGCTGGGTATCGGCCTTGGTGTGTTCCTCATCCTCGGCTCCCTGAACGACATCGTCACGCGCTCCTGGGTCAAGGGCGGCGACTGGTCGCTCATCCGCCGCAAGGCCTTCGGCCTGCCGCGCTCCTCCTGGGGCGCCGCCATTGCACATGCGGGTGTGGGTCTGACCGTCATCGGGATTGCCGCAACGGCATGGGACGTGGAGAGCCTGGGCACCATGCGGCCGGGCGACCGGCTTGCGGTCGGGCCCTATGAGGCACGGCTCGAAACCATTGTCCCGCGTCGGAGCGCCAATTATCGCGAGGACGTGGCAACGCTGACGATCCTGTCGGGCGGGCGCGAACTGGGCAGCGTCGAGACCATGAAGCGGCTGTACATCACGCGCGGCATGCCCACCACGGAGGCGGGCATCCTCACGCGCGGATTGAGCCAGGTCTATGTGAGCCTGGGCGAGATCCAACCCAATGGCGCGCTCGGGATGCGGCTTTACTACAAGCCGCTGGTTCTGCTGATCTGGCTGGGCGCGGTGGTGATGGCGGCGGGCGGCGGCCTGTCGCTCACGGACCGCCGCCTGCGCGTTGGCGCGGCCGCCAAGGCGCGGCGGCTGCCTGTCTCCCCGCTCCCGGCTGAATGACGCTCTGATGCGCGCGCTGATCGCATTCGCCATCATCCTCCTGTCCTTCGGCACGGCAAGGGCCGTGCAGCCCGACGAAGTCTTGAAGGACCCCGCGCTCGAACAGCGGGCGCGGGCGATCTCCTCGGGCCTGCGATGCCTCGTGTGCCAGAACCAGTCGATTGACGATTCCGACGCCGATCTCGCCCGCGATCTGCGCCTCCTCGTGCGCGAACGCCTGACCGCCGGGGACAGCGACGCCAAGGTGCGGGACTTTGTGGTCGATCGCTATGGCGAATTCGTGCTGCTGCGCCCGACCTTTCGCTTGCGGACGCTGCTGTTATGGCTGACGCCGGTCCTGGTCTTGGGCCTCGGCGGCATCGGTCTGGCTTACGCGGTGAGGCGGCGGCACAGGAGCGCGGCTGCTCTCTCCAGTGACGAGCAGCGCGCGCTCGATGCCCTGCTGGAACGGGACGCCTGACAATCCGCTCTACTTGGCGGGCGTCAGCCGCCAGATCGCGTTGCCCACATCATCCGCCACGAGCACGGCGCCCGCCTTGTCGACCGCAACGCCGACGGGCCTGCCAAGCGCATCCCCATTGGAATCGAGAAAGCCGGTGAGCATGTCCTTCGGCGCGCCCGCGGGCGTCCCGTTCTGGAACGGCACGAACACCACCTTGTAACCGCTCGCCGGCTTACGATTCCAGGACCCGTGCTGGCCGACGATCGCCCCGCCGTTGTACTCTGCCGGAAACAGCGACCCCTGGTAAAAGGTCAGGCCGAGGGAGGCGGTGTGCGGACCCAGCGCGTAATCCGGCACCAGAGCCTTGGCGACGAGGTCGGGTTTTTGCGGCTCCACGCGGGAATCCACATGCTGGCCGTAATAGCTGTAGGGCCATCCGTAGAAGCCGCCATCCTTTACCGAGGTCATGTAATCCGGCACCAAATCGCTGCCGATCTCGTCGCGCTCGTTGACCGCGACCCACAGCGCGCCGCTCTGCGGCTGCCACGACAACCCGTTCGGATTGCGAAGGCCCGATGCGAAGACGCGCTTCGTGCCGGTGGCGGGATCGATTTCCAGCACGCTCGCGCGATCCGTCTCGGCCGCGATGCCGTTCTCCGCCACGTTGCTGTTGGACCCGACGGTGGCGAAGAGCTTGCTGCCGTCCGGGCTTGCGATCACGTCCTTCGTCCAGTGGTGATTGATCGGACCGGCCGGAAGGTCGGCCACTTTGACGGCCGGTGCGGTGATTTTCGTGTCGCCGGTCTTGTAGGGAAATTTGACGATCGCATCGGTGTTGGCAACATAGAGCTGGTCGCCGACGAGCGTGATGCCGAAGGGCGAATTCAGACCTTCGAGGAAGGGCTGGCGCAGCTCCGCGACGCCGTCGCCATCCGCATCGCGAAGCAGGGTGATGCGGTTGGGGCTTGGCACGCCCGCACCCGCCTTGCCCATCACGATGCCCATGACGAAGCCCTTGATGCTGAAGCCCACCTCGTCGTGCTTGGGCGGTGCATTGCTTTCGGCCACCAGAACGTCCCCGTTCGGCAGCACGTGGAGCCAGCGGGGATGATCGAGGCCGGTGGCGAAGGCCGCGACCGCGAGGCCTGCCGCAGGCGTCGGCTTGCCGCCTGCGGGCCAGCCTTTCGCCGGCGCGATGTTGACCGTCGGGATCAGCGTCTTGTTCGGGGCTGGCAGGGTGGGTTTCGGCCCATAGCCTTGCTCGACCGGCACCGTCGCGCTTTCGCCGCAGCCGGCGACGATGAGGGCAAGGAGGCTGGCTGCCAGGAGAGGCTTCGTGTGATGGGTCATGTGGGGACTCGCAATGTGTCCTCAACAATGCGCGCCATGCCTGCATGGTTCAGGCAGTTCGCCCGCGCGACTGCCCCTTTGACCGATCTTTCCCCGTGGCGCGTGGACGCATCACACTCTCTGGGGTCAGGCGTCGAGATGGTATCCGTGTCGCTGCAACGCTTTCAGGTTGACGCAGCTGCGCAGACGCCCCGTGCCGAGAAACTCGACGGCGGCCAGCATCGACAGGCGACGCATGTCGGCGAGGCTCTCCGGGGTGTAGAAGGCCGCATGCGGGGTTAGCACCAACCGTCCTTCGAGCCATTTCTCGCCGGCCGACCACGCGGCGATTAGCGGGTGACGGCGATCCATCGGTTCATGCGGCAGAACGTCGAGCGCCGCAGCGCACAGGGCGCCGGAGCGCAGTCCGTGCTCGACCGCGTCGAGATCGACGATGCCGCCGCGTGCCGTGTTGACGAGAATGGCGCCCGGTTTCATCGCCGCGATGGTGTCGCGTGAGATGAGGCCGTGGGTCTCGCTCGTGAGGGGGCAATGGAGGCTGACGATGTCTGCCTCGGCGAGTAGCGCCGCAAGCGAATCCGCCCTCCGGAAGCCGAGGGCCAGTTCCTGTCCGGCCGGGACGTAGGGATCGAAGAACACGATGTCCATCTGGAACGCCCGGGCGCGCAGGGCGGCGGCAGTGCCGATGCGGCCGAGCCCGATGACGCCGAAGACCTGCCGGGCCATGCGACGCACCGGCGCAATCGGCAGTTCGGCCGTGCTCCAGGAATCGTCGCGCGACAGCAGCCGGTTGTTGTAGGTCGTCACGCCGCGCGTCAGCGACAGCATGAGCGCGATGGCGTGATCGGCCACCTCCATCGTGCCGTAATCCGGCGTGTTGCAGACCGGGATGCCTTTGCGCGCGCAGGCTTCCACATCGATGTGGTTGAACCCGACGCCCGCCTGCACGACGATCTGCGCGCGCTCCAGGGTGTCGATGACGGCAGCCGGCAATTGGTGGCGGCTGCGGCAGTTGACGATGGCGTCGGCCTCGCGCAGCGGCTCCGCGCGCACGCCGTCCTCACCCGGACGGATGATGTCGAAGGTGATCTGCGCGCCTGCGACCGATCGCTCGATATCGGGAATGTCGATGAATTGCGGATCGATGATGGCAATATGGGTCACCGCGCGCCGCCATCGGTTCGCACGCCGATTTCCGCCAGGGACTCGTCGATCGTCTCGAGAATGAAGCTGATATCCGTCTCGTTGATATCGCCCATGATGCCGATCCGAAATGTCCCGGCGGCCGTCAGGCGACCGGGAAAGATCACAAGGCCGCGCCGGCTCATGGCCTCGTAGAAAGCCTCGAAGGAATAGGCGGGGTCCTCGGGGTCGTAAAAGGTCGCAATGATCGGGGCTGCTGCCTCGTCCGGCAGAAGGGTCTTGAAACCGCGCTGGCGCATGCCGTCGACAAGACGCCGCCAGCTTGACCGGTAGCGCGCTGCCCGCGCCGTCATTCCCTCGGCCTTGTGTCGCTCGCAGGCTTTGCCGAGGGCACCGACCACATGGGTCGGCGGCGTCCAGCGCCAGCATCCGGTCGCCTCGAGGAATTTCCATTGCGCGTGCAGATCGAGCACGACCGACGGAGAGCGCTTTTCAGACGCTTCGAGCGAAGACTTCTTGGCGATGACGAGGGCGACGCCCGGAACGCTCTCGAGGCATTTGTTGGGTGAGCAGAACACCGCTTCCGCGTCGAGCGCCGCCACATCGATCTTGAACCCGCCAAACGACGCCACCGCGTCGATCAGCAGCTTCTTGCCGCGCCGCTTGGCGACGTCCGCAATGGCCTCGATCGGATTGAGGATGCCGGTGCCGGTCTCCGCATGACACAGCAGGATGTGCGTGATGGATTCGTCCGCATCGAGGGCTGCCTCGATATCCTGCGCGGTTGGCAGCGGCATCATCGGCAGGTTGAGGGAGACGATCTGAAACCCGCTGCCGCCCGCGACTTCGCGCAGCCGTCCGCCGTAATACCCGTTCTCGAGAATGAGGATCTTCGCATCGCGCGGAACCAGCGTGTGAAGACCTGCCTCGATCCCATAGGTGGCGCTGCCCTGGATCGGCACGCAGACATGCGTTTCCGTCCCATTGCAGATTTCCAGCATGTAATCGCGAATGCGCTTGGTGAGAGCCTGGTGCGCCTCGGCATTCGGGCTGCGATCGGACAGCATCTCGGCCTTGATCTCCGGCGGAACCGTGAGAGGGCCAGGGGTCAGCAGATAGAAGTCATGTCGCCTGTCGGTCATGGTGCTTTCACGATCCTGCGTGGATTGACTCGATTTCGGAGCGAAGCCGGGCGAGTTCAGCCTGGGCGCGCGCCTGCGCCTCAGGGATATCGCCAATGGCTTCGTGCATGGGCAGAAGGCCGACCTGCGGCAGGCGCGGCACCACCCGTTCGAACAATTCGCGCCGCCGCTGCGGCCGCGCATTCGAGCCCAGCCGCATCAGCAGCGCGTTGATGTCGGTCATGGTGGCGTCGTCGAAGACCGCATCCCACGCGCTGCGCTCCGGCCCGAAATCGAACGCCGGCACTGCGCCGCGATCCGTGCGCAGCGTGGCGCGCAGCGCCGTGGTGGCGCCTCGATCCAGTTCCTCGTCGGCGATGACGACGCCATAATCGTCTCGCGCGCAGGCAAGGCTGATATAGCCGAGAAGCACATCGCTCAGCACCTGTTCGGCGGGCCTGTCGAGCGGATCCCCATAACCGCCGCCGCCCGGCGTCATGATCGTGACGATGTCGCCCGGTTGCGGATAGAAGATATCGAGCTTGCCGAGTTCACGCTCTTCCGGCGTCCCGCGATTGACGACGACGCGGGCTTTCTCGCCCGGCCTGCCGCCGGCCATGCCCCACGGCCGGAAAACGAACCGCTCCATGCCGCGGCCGAGCACCGCGCTGCCGGAGCGCGCGATGCGCACGCTGAACGTCACGCCGGTGCCGCCGCGCCAGCAGCCGGCGCCGCCGGAATCCTGACGCAGGGAATAATCGACGATGGTGGCCTCGGCCTCTTCCTCGGTCTTCTCGATCGGCGTGTTGCGCTGATTGGCGAGGCTTGAATCGCGTCCGTCGACGCCGTCGGCGCCGTTGCGCGCACCGGTGCCGCCGACAAGCGATTGCAGCACCATCACGTTCCGCTCGCCCGTGAGCGAATCGGTTTCCACCAGCACCGACGGGATCATGATCCCGCCGCTGGGCGCCGGCATCAGGCCGGGCTTTGCCATGGCGATGGCTCCGACGAGCGCCTCGTTGAGGCGGATGGCGGTCGCGCTGCGCACACCGACCGCAGCGCCCGGTTCCGGATTGACGATCGAGCCGCGTGGCGCCTCCACGGTGATGTTTTCGAAGATGCCGTGGTTGAGCGGGATCGTCTTGTCGTGGCTGTAGATGAAATGCATCAGCTTCAGGGTCAGCCAGGGATGGCGATGGCCGCCGGTGGGTATGTTGTAGGCTGCCAGCACCTGCGGATCGGAGCCGGTGAAATCCAGATGCACCTGTCCGTTGCTGGCAGTCAGCCGGCACCGGACGCGGATCGGCACCTTGGAGTTGAAATCGTCGTCGAGCAGATCCCAGAAATCATACGAGCCGTCGGGAATGAGTTTCTGCACGGCGAGCGCCTTGGTGCTGGCATATTCCGCCAGATCGCCCTGTGCCTGCAGGAAGGTGTCGAGGCCATGCTGGGCGATCAGTCCCTGGACCCGACGTTCGCCCACCGCGAGTGCAGCCAGCATCGCCTTGATGTCGCCGAGATTGACCTCGGGCGTGCGGCAATTGGCGCGGTAGAGCGTGACCACATCCTTGTTCATCACGCCCGCTTTCACGAGCTTGATCGGCGGGATCTGGAAGCCTTCCTGAAACAGGTCGGAAAAGCGCGGCGAGATGCTGGAGGGTACGCCGCCGCCGATATCGGCCGAGTGAATGAAATTCCACGCATGCGCGACGATCTTGCCGTCGTGGAAGATCGGCTGGATCAGGTGAAGATCCGGCATGTGCGTCGCCAGACCCTCGCTGGCAAACGGATGGTTGGTGAGAATGACGTCGCCGGGTTCGAGATCGTCGATGGCGGCGAGTGCGGGGCCCACATTGCTGTCGAGGAAGCCGGAAACGCCGAGCACTTTCGGATAGGCGAAGAAGCGCCCGGCCGGCGTTGCGAGCGCGGTGCCGAAATCGCCCGCTTCCTTCACATAGGTCGTCCGCGCCGTGCGCTGCAGGGTGATGGCCATTTCCTCGGTGATGGCCGTCACCTTGTGGAGAAAGATTTCGATGAGGATGGGATCGAGCTTCATCACGCGGCCTCGCGGGTCAAATGCAATGTCCCGAGCGCATCGGCTTCAGCCTGCCAGCCGGGAAGAATGAACGTCGTGGTGTCGAGTTGCTCGACGATGGCAGGTCCGGTCACGCGCGCGCCGTGGCCGATCTGCGAACGCGCGTAGATCTTCGCGTCCCACTTGCGGCCCCCATGCCAGACGGTTCGCTCTCCCTGCGGTTGGGGATCGGAGGATGTGACGGACGGCAGCGAGACCGGCGCAACGCGGCCGATGACGGCCAGGCGCACGGTCGCGGTCTGGATCGGCACCCGCGGCTCGCTGAAGCCGTAGAGCTTGTGATGCTGCGCGTGAAACAGATCACCGAGACTGCGATGATCCAGATCGTGCAGGAGATGGGATGGAACGACGATTTCCAGTTCTGACGCCTGCGCGAGATAGCGCATGTTGAACGACACCACGATATCGCTCTCGCCGATGAGATCGCCCTCATTGGCGATCCACGCGCGCGCTTCGGTCTCCAGATCCTGCCGCACCTGGCTGATCGCCATCCAGGCCTCATTGGCGACAGGCGTCTCGCCGATGAGGTGGCGCGCGGTGCGAACGTAATCGCGCCTGACATCCGCAAGCAGTGCGCCAAGCGCGCAAAAGGTGCCGGGCGCCGTGGGCACCATCACGGCGGTGAGTTGGGCCTCCTCGGCCAGCAGGTTGGCATGGGTCGGACCCGCGCCCCCGTAGGCGACGAGCGCAAAGGTGCGCGGATCGACGCCGGCGGTTGCGAGCAACTTGGTGATTTCCGTCGCCATCTTGGCGCTCGCGACCCGCAAGGCTGCCTCGGCCGCCGCGATGGCGCGATCCGGGCCGGCAAAGCCGAGGCGCGCCGCGATGGCATCGACGGCCTTGAAGGCCGCATCCGCGTCAAGCTTCATGCGTCCGCCGAGAAACGTTGCCGGGTCGATGATGCCCAGCACGACGTAACAATCGGTCAGCGTGGGCTCCGTGCCGCCGCGTCCGTAGCAGACCGGCCCGGGGTCGGCGCCGGCCGAGAGCGGCCCGACCTTCAGCAACCCTTGTGCGTCTGCCCACACGATCGATCCGCCGCCGGCCCCGATGGCGCCCACATTGACGACAGGCATCATGAGGGGAAAATCGCCGACGAAAGTGCTGGTTGAGAATTCCGGAATGCCGCTCTGGCACACAGCGATATCGGCGCTCGTTCCGCCCATGTCGAAGGTGATGATCTCCTTGCGACTGGCGGCGTTGCCGACCCGGGTCGACGCGACGACGCCAGAGGCCGGTCCCGACAGCACGGTATCGATCGGGCGCGCTTCCGCGGTCTCGAGGCTGAGCGTCCCGCCATTGTTGGCCGTGATGTAGATCGGCGCCGTGATGCCTTTGCCTTTGAGCCGGGCTTTCAATCGTTCGAAATAGCTCGTCATCAGCGGCTGGATATAGGCATTGAGCCCGGCCACGAGTCCGCGTTCATACTCGCGCACCTCGGGCCAGATGACACCGGATTCGGTGATCAGCACACCCGGCAAGGCGCGCCGCAGATGGGTTGCGAGTTCGACCTCAAGCGCGGCGTCCCGATAGGAGTTGAGCAGCAGGATCGCCACGGCGTCGACGCCGGAGGCCTTGAGACGACCGGCGAGGGCTTCCACTTCCGCGGGATCGAGCGGCGTGAGAACCGTGCCGTCGGATTTCATCCGCGCGTCGATCTCGAAGACGAGGTCGCGCGGCACGAGCGGGACTTCGCGCGGCTCGGTGAAATCGTAGGAACTCGGCAGGCGCAGGCGCGCGATCTCGAGCAGATCCCGGTTGCCCTTCGAGACAACCAGAGCCATGCGGGCGCCCCGCCTTTGGATGATGGCATTCAGGCCGATGGTGGTGCCGTGCACCACGAGTTCGACCTCATCGCTCGTGATGCCGTTCTGCGCGAACAACGCCTCGATGCCGCGCTCGACGGCGAGCGACGGATCGCCCGGAACGCTGGGTTCCTTGTGGAATCGCAGCGTGCGGCGGGGCACATCAGCGAGGACGAAATCCGTAAACGTACCGCCGACATCAATGCCGATGCGATAGGAAGCGTCGCTCATCGAGATAATCTCTTCCGAAGAAAATGCGAAGGGGAGGGGCCGGCTCGCGAGGGGGCCGGCCCGGTTGTCGAGGCGTTCGTCAGTTCATCGTCACCCAGCGGATGTCGAGCCAGTTGTCCGGGCGGATCGGTGTGCTCACATTCTTGCGCATGGCGTAGACCAGCACCTGGTTGTAGAGAGACACATAGAGCGCATCGTCGGTGATCTTCTTGTAGAGGGCGGCGATCATCTTGGTGCGCTTGGCGGTGTCGAGTTCGTCGCGCGCGGCGGCGATCTCAGTATCGAGCTGCGGGTTCGAATAGTTGGCGTAGTTGTAGATGCCTTCGCCCTTGGCGTCGTTGCGGGTCATCACCGTCGTCTCAAGCGCATACATGCCGTCGAAGAACGGCGAGTTGAAGCCCATCATGTACATGGACGTGTCGCGATCCCAGACCTTGGGAAAGAATTTCGCGCGCGGCATGGAGTTGAGCGTCACCTTCAGGCCGATCTGGGACAGCATCGTCACGAGAGTCTTGCACACCTGCTCGTCGTTGACATAGCGGTCGTTCGGGCAGTCGAGGGTGAAGGAGAAGCCCTGCGGATACCCCGCATCGGCCAGCAGCTTCTTGGCTGCCTCAACGTTGCGCGCCGGACCCTTGTCGAGAGCCGCATCGTAGCCGACATTGTTGGGCGCAAGGATCTGCGCGGTGGGGCTTGCGAGCCCCCGCATCACGGTGCGCACCACCGCGTCGCGGTCGAGCCCGAGATTGATGGCCTGGCGAACGCGAACATCCTTGAACGGGTTCTTGCCGCCCGCATCGCCATATTTCAGGGTGTCGTTCTTGAGATCGAAGCCGAAGAAGATCGTCCGGAACTCGTCGATCTTCTCGATCTTGATGTCGGGGCTCTGGGCGAGGCGCGCGACGTCCTGGCTCGGAAGATCGATGACGAGATCGAGCTCACCCGAAAGCAGCGCGGCGACCCGGGTCGGGTCGCTGGCGACCGGGGTGAAATCAACCTGGTCGATGTCGCCGTCCATCTTGCCCCAATAGGCCGGCACCCGGTTCAGCACGGTCTTGCTGTCGGGCTGGCGGCTGGTGAGCTTGTAGGGACCGGTGCCGTTGGCATTGAGAGCGGTGAAGCTCTCCTGCTTCTCCTTCAGGTTCTGCGGCGTCAGCGCGTTGTTCTTCTCCGACCATTCCTTGTCCATGATCGGGATGTAGATCAACTTGTCGATCAGCAACGGATCGGGCTTGGGCGTGACGATCTCGACGGTGAGGTCGTCAATGGCCTTGGGCTGCAATCCCGCCACATAGGCGGTGAATTGCGAGGTGGCGGATTGAGCACGCTTGATCGTGAACACCACGTCCTCGGCGGTGAGAGATCCGCCATCATGAAACTTCACATTCGGGCGCAGCTTGAACCGCCACGTGTTGGGATCGACCTGGGTCCAGCTCTCAGCCAGCATGGGAGCCTTGGCGAGGGTCTTGTCGCGGGTGATCAGGGGCTCGTAGATCATCGACAGCAGGGTGATGGTGGTTTGAATGTTCTGGGCCTGCGGGTCCATGGTGCCGGCATCGGCCTGGGCGCCGATGCGCAGGGTTTTGGCCATGGCGGGCGCGGCCATGATGGGAAGGGCCAGAAGGCCCGTGCTCAGGATCGCGCCGGCGAGGCCGCGAAGATAGACGTTCGTCATCGATCGACTCCTCATGGGGTGTGGCGGGCTCTGACGCGAGAGGCCCGCGATGATTGTGGATGCGCTGATGGCGCGCACCTTCTGGCGTCTTGGAGCTCCGCAGGCCTGGCGTTCCGATCGGTTCTCATTTCAGTCTCGGATTGAGTGCGTCGCGCAGCCAATCCCCGAGCAGGTTGACGGCCAGCACCAGGATGACGAGTGCAAGGCCGGGGAATATCGCAAGCCACCATTCTCCCGAGAGAAGATAGCCGTTGCCGACACGGATGAGCGTGCCGAGTGACGGTTGCGTCGGCGGAATACCCAGGCCGACGAATGACAGGGTGGCCTCGAGGATGATCGCGACGGCAAGCTGGATGGTCGCCACGACGAAGACGGGCGTCGCGACATTCGGCAGGATGTGGCGGAACAACACGAAGGAGGTCGGCCGTCCGCTGAGCCGCGCCGCCTGCACATAGTCGCGGCCACTCTCGACGAGCGTGAGGCCGCGGACGGTCCGGGCATATTGAACCCAGCCCGAGAGCGCGATGGCCATGATGAGGATCCAGACCGCGAACTGATCGTGCACCCGCTCGCCAAAGGCGGCGCGCACGACCCCATCGATGAGCACGGCGACGAGCATGGCCGGAAAGGTCAGTTGCACGTCGGCCGCGCGCATGATCAGCGCATCGATCCAGCCGCCGAAGAACCCGGCCAGAAGGCCGAACACCACGCCGATGAGCAGCGAGATCGCCACCGCGGCGAAACTGACGAAGAGCGAGATCCGCAGCCCGTAGATGATCGCCGACAGGATATCGCGTCCCTGATCGTCGGCGCCGAACACGAAACGGATGTCCCCGCCCGCGATCCAGGCCGGCGGCCGGAAGGCGTCGCTGAAATCCAGCGATGCGAGGTCGGTGACGGAATGGGGCGCGAAGACCGACGGGAAGGCGGCGGCGAGCACGTAAAGAAGCACGATCGCAAACGACAGCACCGCGACAGGTGCGTGGAGGAAATCGCTGACGAGGTCGCTTCGCCACACCCTGGCGGAGGTTCGCGCGATCTGGTGTCCAAGTGTCGCCACGGAGGAGCCGTTCATGCGGCCGGTCCCTTCTGCTCGGCCATTGTCTTGATGCGCGGATCGATGGCGTAATAGGACAGGTCGACCAAGAGGTTGATCGTCACGAACACGACGGCGATAAGCACCAGGTAGGCTGCCAGCATGGGCACATCGGCGGCGGCGACCGATTGCAGGAAGAGAAGGCCCAGGCCCGGCCACTGGAAGACGGATTCGGTGATCGCCGCAAAGGCGATGACCGAGCCGAATTGCAGGCCCGTGATGGTGATGACCGGAACGAGCGTGTTGCGCAGCGCATGGTGGATATAGACGGAGCGGCTCGACAATCCGCGCGCCTTCGCGAAGCGGATATACTCCATCCGCATGACCTGCAGCATTTCGGCGCGCACCAGTCGCATGATCATGGCGATCTGGAACACCGAGATGGTGAGCGCCGGCATGACAAGGGCTGCCAAACCGCTTCTGGTCGCAAATCCGGTGCTCCACCAGCCGAGCTGCACGGTCTCGCCGCGCCCGAACGAGGGCAGCCAGCCGAGATTGATGCTGAAGATCCAGATCAGCAGCATGCCCATGAAGAAAGACGGCATCGAGATGCCGATGAGTGAGACGCCGAGCGTCAACTGGCTGGCGATGCTACGTCCGCGGATCGCCGTGTAGATCCCGGCCGGGATGCCGATGATGAGGGCCAGCAAGAGGCCGGAGGTTGCGAGTTCGATCGTGGCCGGCGCCCGCTCCAACAGCACGCGAGCCACGGGTTGCCCCAGCCGGTAGCTGAGGCCGAAATCGCCGCGCATGGTTTGCCACAGATACTCGAAGAACTGGACGATCAACGGTGCATCGAGGCCCATCTGCCGTCGCAACTCGTCGCGCTGCATGCCGGTCGAATTCGCCCCCAGAATGGAAACGATCGGATCGCCGAGAAACCGGAACAGCAGAAACGCCATGATGACGACGATGAAGAGAACGAGCAGCGATTGGCCCAGGCGCTGGAGCAGATAGGAGATCATCGGGACGCCTTCGGCCCGGCGCCTGCGCCATCATGAAGAGCCGCCAGTAGCGCGTCTGAGAGACCGGAAAAATCGTCCAGATCATTGTATGCCTGCACGGAGATGCGCAGATATAAGGCTCCCGCAACACTCGTGATAGCCGTCTCGAAACGCCCGCTGTCCCACAGCTGATCGTGAATGCGGGTGACTTCGTCCCGTGTGGCGGGCGGGTTGCCGGGAAGACGGATTGTCGCCATGGCGTCGAACAGTTGGGGCGCCGCGCCAAGCGCCGTGCCAAGTTCGCGCGCCGAGCCAGCGGCGATGGTGGCAGCAAGTTCGCGGTTGCGCTGGCGAAGCCGCTTGCCGCCTACCCGCTCGTGAAACCGGATTGCGGCCGGAACGCTGAGCCAGGACGACGGATCACGCGTGCCGACCTTGTCGAATTCCGCCGTGAAGCCCTGTCCATACGCGTGGGAGATCGCCAGGGGATGGACGACGGGCGTTGGCCTTTCCGCTACCGCAAGAAACGCCGCACCCTTGGGGGCGCACAGCCATTTGTGGCAATTGCCCACATACCAATCGGCCCCGATCGCATCGATGTCGAGGTCGAGAAGTCCGGGAGCATGCGCCCCATCGATGAGTACAGGAATCCCGCGCTCGCGCCCGAGCGCCACCAACTGTTCGACTGGCAGGCGAACGGCGGACGCGGACGCCACATGGTCGATGACGAGAAGTTTTGTGCGCGCGTTCAGGGCCGCTTTGACGGTCCCGACCACATGGTCATCGTCGCGCACCGGCATGCCGAGCGGTGCTTCCACGAGACGCGCGCCGGTTCTGTCCGCAACAAAGCGCAAGGTATTGCGGGCGGCGTTGTAGATGTGATCGGTCGTGAGAATTTCGTCGCCGGGCGCAAGGTCCAGCGACCGCACGACCGCCGAGATGCCGCTTGTGGCATTCTCCACGAAGGCCAGACGGTCCGGCTTGGTGCCGACAAAGGCGGCAAGTGGTGCTGCCGCCTCGCGCAGGAGGCGGGGGAGGTCGGTCATGAAGAAGCGCGCCGGGTTGCGTTCCATCGCCACGCGCCAGCGCGTCTGTTCCTCGCCGATCTCGCGCGGCGTGGCGCCGAATGCCCCGTGGTTGATGTAGTGGGTGTCAGGATCGAGCCCCCAAAGCGGGCGCAACGCGCGGCCCCACGCGGCAAAGCTGCCGGAACGTTCGGCGGCGGCCTCATGCTGCGACAGGTCAAGGGCCAAGCACTGCCTCCCCGGCGGTGGATTGCAGCATCCAAAATTGCATAATCGTTAGATTGTATAACAAACTCTGGCCTCGTCAAGCGGTCTTCAGGAGCGCGCGGGATGGCGGTGAGGAGACGCATTCGCCGCCCTTGAACACCGTCAGATTGGCGGGATCGGCAAGGCACGCGATGTCGCTGAGCGGATCGCCCTCGATGACGAGGATGTCGGCAAGGCGACCAGGCATGAGGCGCCCGGCATCAATGGCGAGGCAATCCGCATTCGTGGCCGTGGCGGCGATCAGCGCCTCCATGGCGGACAAGCCACCCGATATCAGCAGGGCGATTTCCCGCCAGCTCATGGGACCGTGCGGAATCATGAACCCGGCATCGGTGCCGCAGCAGATTTTCACCCCGGCGCGACGGGCCTTTTCCAGCGTGATCCACTTGGCCTCACGCGAGGCCAGCAGCCAGTCCCAATGCTTCGGGCTCACTCCCTGTGCCTCCGGCGAAAAGTCGAAGTTGCGTTCGTTCACGAGCAGCGTCGGGACGAAATAGGTCCCGCGTTCGACCATCAGGTCGATGATGCGGTCATCGGTAAAATGGGCATGCTCGACGCAGTCGACGCCATTGATGATCGTTGCGGCCAGCGGGTCTTCGCCGCTCGTGTGGGCCGCGACCGTGAGGCCCTGCATATGCGCCTCGTCGCAGACCGCGGCGATCTCCGCGTCGGACATTTCCTGCTGGCAATACTGGCCCGGCCGTCCATGGGTCGAGGTCGAGCTGTTGATCTTGATGAAATCCGCGCCGCGTTTGGCCATGGCGCGCACCCCGCGCCGAAATCCATCCGCGCCGTCGCACGGGTGGGTGAGATCGCGAAAGGCCGTGTGATCAGCCCAGCCCGGCTGGTCCATGTGTCCACCGGTCACCGAAAGCCCGTGGCCGCATGCCTTGATGCGCGGACCCGGCACCTCACCCTTGTCGATGGCGTTGCGCAGATCGATGATCACCCCGCCGGGCGCATGCATGTCCCGCACGGACGTGAACCCGTAGGACAGGGTTGTGCGGGCATAGGCCGCCGCGCGAAGCGCCACGGACGGATAGGACATTTCCGCGTGTTCGGCGCGAAACGCCGCCTTGTGGGGCGTTCCGCTATAGGCAAGATGCACATGCGCATCGATGAGCCCCGGCATCGCGGTGGCGTCCGGCCGGTCGACGATGGCGACGCCCTCGATGCCAGCAAAATCCGCCGCCTTTCCGACTTCCATGATGCGGTCGTTCTCCACGAGAATGGCGCCATTCGGAATGGGCTTGGCCTGGACGCCGTCGATGACGCGTCCGGCCAGGATCAAGGTGCGCATGAGAAATCCCCGGGGGCTGGAGGAGAGCGGTTGCTTGTCGCCGCAAGATGATCGGCGGTCCGAAGCGCGAAAGCCTGCGCGGTGGATGTGGGGTTCATCGCGCCGCCGGTGACGAACACGCTGGAATCCACGATGAAGAGATTGGGCACCCCGTGGCAGCGGCCGTAGGGATCGACCACGGATGTTTCCGGTGCCGTGCCCATTCGCGTCGTGCCCATGAGATGGAAGCCCGCCTGCTGCTTCAGCGGATCGCGCGCGATCCGCTTCGCGCCCGCTTTGCGTAAAATCTCCTCAGCGCGATCCATGGCGAAGTCGAGGTTGCGGCGCGAGGCATCCGACAGGAGGTAGGTCATCTTCGGTGCCGGCGCGCCGTCGCGATCGACCAGATCATCCGCGAGGGTGATGCGGTTGGCCGGTTCGGGAAGATCCTCGATGCAGATCGTCAGGCCCAACGTGTGGTCGAATGCGCGCTCGAAAGACGCGTGATGATCTGACCCCCACGGCAGGCGCGACCCGATCGCCGCGCCGCGCGCCAGATCGGCCGGCGCAGGCCCTGGATTCGATTGCATCTTGAACCCTCGCGGGAACCCGTTCTCGCATCGCGTTGCGTAAAATTCGAGCGACACAATCCCGGCTTTTTGCCCGGGCGCCCACGCTCCGAGTCTCTCGTCGAACCAGCCGTCGACACGAGCATGCGGGTGCAGCATCAGGTTGCGTCCCACCAGACCCGACCCGTTGGCGAGACCGTTGGGAAAACGCGCCGAGGCGGACATCAGGAGCAAGCGCGGCGTGCCGATTCCGTTGGCGGCCAGCACGAAGCGGTCACCGCGCACGCGCAGGATGCCGGTATCGGTGGCAACGATGGCGGCGGTGACACATTGATCTGCATCGTGCTCAAGCCCGATGACGCGGGCGCCGGTCATCAGGCGCGCGCCTGCCGCGATGGCCTTGCGCATGTAGGTGGCGTCCGCCCCTGCCTGGACACGCGACGGACATCCCGGTTCGCACGGGCCGGGATGGGTACAGGTTGCGCGCGCCGCGCCCGCGCTGCCGACGGTGAGGTCGACCGGCCACCAATGCCAGCCACTGGAATCGAACGCGCGGCCGAGACGCCGTCCCGCCGGGCCGATCGTCGGCGCGGCAACGACCGGCTGTTGCCGCAGCGGGCCGGAAGGGTCGCCCGGAAAGGCCGCAAGGCCGGTCTCGGCCTCGTTGATGTCGTAATACGGCGCGAGATCGTCATAGGCGATCGGCCAGTCGTCGCCGACCCCGTCCAACGACCGAACGCGAAAATCCTCCGGACGGTAGCGGGGAATGTGAGCCGCCCAATAGATCGAGCCGCCGCCGACCGCATTGCCGATCATTGGCTTGATCGGGCTGTCCGTGTCGTCGATCGGGTAATCGTCCGCGTTTCGTCGGATGTTGGGATTATCGTTGAACTGTTTCGCGCGGCGTCGCTCGTAGAAAGGCGTGCCGTGGCCGAGGGTGCTGTAGTCGAACCAATGACCGCGCTCGAGGCAGATGACCGAGAACCCGGCTTTGGCCAGCCGCCAGGTGGCGGCGGAGCCGGCCGGACCCGCGCCGATCACGATCACGTCGGCGCGGGGCTCGGTCATGGAAACTCGGCCCGTGCGCGTGTCGGCCGGTCGTCGGCGAGCGTGGCCGCCTCGCGCCGCAACGCGTCCACATTGGGAACCGCGGCGATCAGCTGACGCGTATAGGCATGCTGCGGGTGATCGAAGATGGCCGCGCCGTCACCGCGCTCGACGAGTTCCCCCTTGTAGAGGACGCCGATCTCGTCGGCCACGTAGCGCACGACCGCGAGGTTGTGGCTGATGAACAGATAGGTGAGGCCCAGCCGGTCCTGCAGATCGCGCATCAGGTTGAGGATCTGCGCCTGCACCGAGACATCGAGCGCGGAGGTCGGCTCGTCGCAAACGATGAAATCGGCATCGGAGGCCAGCGCCCGCGCGATGGCGATGCGCTGGCGCTGACCTCCGGAGAATTCATGCGGGTATTTCTGTGCATCGGCCGGGTGGAGTCCCACCAGCGTCAGCAATTCGGCAACCCGTTGCGCGATCGCCTGTCGGTTGGTCTCACGCCGCAGGGCGAGGATGGGTTCGGACACGATGGCATCCACCCGCCAGCGGGGATTGAGGCTGGCGTAAGGGTCCTGAAACACCATCTGGATGCGGTGCGTAAGCCCCTGCCGGGCGTGCGCAAGATCCGCTCCGTGCATGGCGATGCCGTCGATCAGGACGTTGCCGCCCGATGGCGGGAGGAGCCCCACGACCATGCGGGCGATGGTCGATTTTCCCGAACCGGATTCGCCCACGAGTGCGAAAGTCTTGCCTTTGGCAATGCTGAACGACACGTTCTTCACCGCCTCGCTGGAGCGTCTCTTCTGCCGCAGGACGTAGCCGAGCAGACCCTGCCGGTTGGTGAAGGTCTTGCTGAGCCCCTCGACGCGCACCAAAGCAGCTTCTGTCACGACACGACCTCGTCGTAGAGGTGGCAGGCCACCGCCCGGTCATCGCCGCCCTGCAGGCGCGGCACATCTTTTTGGCACCGGTCGAAGGCAAAACCGCAGCGCGGATGAAACGAACAGCCCGGCGGGATGGCCGTCAGGCGCGGCATCGAGCCGGAGATCTGCGTCAATCGCTCCGGACGCCGCTCGAGCGGCGGAATCGCGCTCATCAGCCCTTGAGTGTAGGGATGCTGTGGCCGCGCGACGACATTGGCGACCGTGCCCTGTTCGATGATCCGTCCGGCATAGATCACGGCGACCCGGTCGGCGACTTCGGCGATCACGCCCATGTCGTGCGTGATGAGCATCACGGACGTGCTCCGCTCCTTGCAGATGCGCTTGATCAAGTGAATGATCTGCGCCTGGACGGACACGTCGAGCGCCGTCGTCGGCTCATCGGCGATGATGAGATCGGGTTCGCCGCAGATGGCAAGCGCGATGACGACACGCTGGCGCATCCCACCCGAAAATTCGTGCGGGTAGCTTTTGATCTGCTGGGCGGGATTGGGAATGCCGAGTTCGTCGAGAAGCTGGATGGCGCGGATGCGCGCCTGATCGGGTGTCAGGTTGAGATGGGTCAGGATCGTCTCGACGAGCTGGTCCTCGATGCGCAGCAGCGGGTTGAGGCTTGTCAGCGGGTCCTGGAAGATCATGCCGATCCGCTTGCCGCGGATCCGGCGCATGGCGCGGTCGTCCAGCCCGTCGATCCGCAATCCACCGAGACGGATTTCGCCGGCGGTGATGCGTCCGGGGGACAGGAGCCCGATGACGGCCGAGCCCGTGACGGACTTGCCGGCGCCCGACTCGCCGATGATGCCGAGAACCTCACCTTTTCCGATCTCGAACGACAGATCGTTGAGCGCCGTCAACGACCCGCGCCGGGTCGGGAAGGCGACACTGAGGCCGCGTACGGACAGAACCGGCTCACGCATCGGGGCCACGCCCCAGCGCCCGCAGCCAGCCACCGGCGCGGTGTGACGGCCTCACGTGGCAATCCCCGCAGCCTGCAACATCTGATTCTGGATCGGTCTGAAATCGCCGCAAAGACTGGATCTCATTGTGTAACATTCCGTTTGAACGTCTAACATACTACATGTATACACAAGCCTCATTTATCGGCAGCACGCATGAGGTTTTGCGCATGAACGCGAATGATGGGCAATCACGCGGCCGACTGCCGAACAAGGTCGCGGTGATCACCGGCGGCGGTTCCGGAATCGGTCGGGCCTCTGCGCTCGCCTTTGCCCGCCAGGGCGCCCGCATCGTGCTGGTCGACCGCGACGCGGATGCCTTGTCGTCTGCCGCTGACGCGGTTCGCGCGGCAGGCTCCGAGGTGTTGACGCTCGCGGGAGACGTGGGTGACGAGGCGACGGTGACAATGCATGCCGAGGCCGCGCTCGCGCGCTTCGGGCGCATCGACATTCTGCTGGCCGCAGCAGGCTGGTCCACGGGCACATCGGTCCTCGACACCACGCTCGACCAGTGGGATGCGGTGCTGCGCACCAACCTCACCGGAACATTCCTGTGGAGCCGTGCGGTATTGCGCGCCATGCGCGAGAGCGGCGGCGGTTCGATCATCCTTGTCGGCTCGCAACTGGCCATCGCCGGCGGCCGCGCCAATGCTGCCTATCTCAGCACGAAGGGCGCGATCGGCAGCCTCGCGCGGAGCATGGCGCTCGATCACGCGGCCGATTCCATCCGCGTCAACGTGCTGGTGCCCGGCGCCATCGATACGCCGTTGCTGCAGACCGCCTTCCGACGCCGCGCCGACCCGGATGCCGCCCGCGCCGCCTCCGTTGCCCGCCACCCGCTGGGACGTCTCGGTTTGCCCGAAGAAGTCGCACAGGCTGCCGTGTTTCTCGCCAGCGACGAATCGTCCTTCACGACCGGATCTTGTCTGATGGTCGACGGTGGCTGGCTCGCCGCCTGACAGGCTCGCTCAGAATCGGCGTGCTCGGTGGTGCAGTCTGCGGTGTCCGTTCGGACAGGAAATGCGCCTCCAGGATGATGCGCAGATCGCCTGGCGGGCCAGGGTCTTTCACCTGCGCCAGGATCTGATCGCGCAAGGCCTCGTGCCGACGCACGACCACCCACAGGTCGATATCGCGAAACCGCGCCAGGTTGAGAATGATCAGCACGTGCCGCGCGATGGTGTTCCACAGGGTGCCGATGATGGCGTTGTGGGCGGCCTCGCAGATGACCCGGTGAAATTCCACGTCCGCCCGCAGGATGCCCTGCGAATCCCCCGCGTGAGCTGCCGCGCGCATGGTCGCGATCGCGCCGTCGAGCTCCGCCGGATCGGCTTCGCCTGTCTGCCATGCGGCGATGGCGTCCCGCAACAGCAGCGTTTCGAGATCGATGCGCGCTTCCTGCACGCTCTGGATCATCTTGGGTGAGAACGACGCGACCCGGAACCCGCGATGGCCGCCGCCGAGCAGGATCCCCTGGGTATGGAGAACCTTCAGGGCCTCCCGCACGGGGACGCGGCTTACTCCCATCTTCAGGGCCAGCGTCGTCTCCACGATGCGTTCGTCGGCGCCGAGCCGGCGCACCGCAATCGCTTCGGCGATGGAATTGGCGATCGCCTCAGGAAGAGATTCCCGACGAATGTCTGGAAAGCGCGGTGCGGAGGGGATGCTCGCCGGGGTGCCTGCCATGACTCACTTGCGGTTAATGCCTGTCGTTTGTTATACAACCTTACGGCCCTTCGGCAACCGTCGACGTCAGCGCGGCGCTGTTTCAGCCCGCCGCAAACCTTACAAACAATTCATCTTGCCGACGGCATGCCGTAACGCAGGCGGCATCATGTTGTTCTCATGCAGAACCCCATCGGGTTCCGGAGGAGAGACACATGTTGAAGAATTCTGCCGGCCGGGGCCGGAACCGTACGGCCAAGTTTCTTGGCGCAGCAGCTATCGCAGCCCTGATCGCCGGCGGCGCTGTCGAGAGCGGCCTCATCGCATCCACGCCGGCTCATGCCGAGCTTCGCTCGATGGCCCAGCCCGTCCAGGGGCTGCCGTCCTTCGCCGACGTCATCGAGCGGGTCAAGCCTGCCGTCGTCGCCGTGAAGGTGAAGGTCCTCAACACTGCCGATCGCGGCGATGATGGCGAAGGCCAGCAGTTCTCCATGCCGGATCTTCCTCCCGGCCACCCCATGGAGCGCTTCTTCAAGCAGTTCCGCGACCAGCAGCAGGGTCAGCGCGGTGGACGCGGCGAGAATCAGCAGCGCCCCCGCCAGTTCGGCCAGTCGCTCGGCTCCGGCTTCTTCGTCTCGGCTGACGGCTATGTGGTGACCAACAACCACGTGGTCGACAACGCATCCGAAGTGCAGGTGACCATGGATAACGGCGAGACGCTCGACGCCAAGGTGATAGGCGTCGACCCGAAGACCGATCTCGCACTCCTGAAGGTCGAGGGCAGCGATTTCCCCTATGTTCGCCTTGCGGGCCAGAAGGCACGGATCGGCGAGTGGGTTCTGGCGGTCGGCAATCCGTTCGGCCTCGGCGGCACGGTCACGGCCGGCATCGTCTCGGCCCAGCACCGCGATATCGGCGCCGGTCCGTATGACGACTACATCCAGATCGACGCCTCGGTGAACAAGGGCAATTCGGGTGGCCCGACCTTCAACCTCGCGGGTGAAGTGATCGGCGTGAACACCGCCATCTTCTCGCCCTCCGGCGGCAACGTTGGCATCGCCTTCGCGGTTCCGGCCAGCACCGTCGAGAACGTCGTGGCCTCGCTCAAGGATAAGGGGTCGGTCACCCGCGGCTTCATCGGCGTGCAGATGCAGCCGGTCACCAAGGAGATCGCCGAGGCGATCGGCCTCAAGGAGGCCAAGGGCGCCCTCGTGGCGGAAGCCATCAAGGACGGCCCGGCCGCGAAGGCCGGCGTCAAGACCGGCGATACCATCGTGGCGGTCGACGGCGAGCGCATCAACGAGGCCAAGGACCTCTCGCGCCGCGTGGCGCAGGTCGCACCGGGCAAGACCCTGTCGCTCACGCTCTACCGTGAAGGCAAGGAGCGCAAGGTGACACTCGAGGTCGCAAGCCAGCCCAAGGGCGTCTGATCAGGAGTCTTCGGTGGCATGCCCCCGCCGCCGAATTCTGTCCCGAAGCGCTGATCGGTGCTTCGGGACACCTTGAGATACCGGGATTTCTAGCCTAGAGCCCCGCGTAAACCGGTATCTTCTGCCCACGGCAGGCTAGCCGATCCCCCCCCTCCAGGGCCGGCCTGCCGTGGGAGCATTTTTTCCGTTACAGTCAGGGCCATGCGGATTCTCATCATCGAAGACGACAAGGAGGCTGCGGCCTACCTCGTCAAAGCCTTCCGGGAAGCGGGCCACATGGCGGACCACGCGGCAGACGGCCTCGACGGCTACGCCATGGCCGAAGCCGGGGACTATGATGTCCTCGTGGTCGACCGGATGCTGCCCAAGCTCGACGGCCTGTCGCTCATCCGCTCCTTGCGCGAGCAGAAGGTCGAATCCCCCGTTCTGATCCTTTCCGCCCTTGGCCAGGTCGATGACCGCGTCAAAGGCCTGCGCGCCGGCGGCGACGACTACCTCCCCAAGCCTTACGCCTTCTCCGAACTGCTCGCCCGCGTGGAGGTTCTGGCGCGGCGGCGATCGAGCGTGTCGAAGGCGGAGCCGACCACCTATCGGGTCGGGGATCTCGAACTCGACCGGTTGTCCCATCGGGTCATCCGCTCCGGCCATGAGATCATCCTGCAACCGCGTGAGTTCCGGCTCCTCGAATACCTGATGAAGAACGCCAATCAGGTTGTCACCCGCACGATGCTGCTGGAGCATGTGTGGGATTATCATTTCGATCCGCAGACCAACGTCATCGACGTCCATGTGTCGCGGCTGCGCGCCAAGATCGACAAGGGCTTCGACAAGCCGCTCATCCATACGATTCGGGGCGCCGGCTACATGGTCCGCGTCGGCGGCGAGGCAGACGAGTGAGCGCGCTCGGCAAGCTGTTCCGCACCACCGCGTTCAAGCTCTCTTTCGCCTATCTGGTGGTGTTTGCACTGTTCGCCCTGGTGGCGCTCGGCTACGTGGCGTGGAACGCGCAGCGCCTTCTCACCGATCAGTTCAACTCCACCATCGAGGCGGAGATCAACGGCTTGTCCGAGCAGTATCGCCTCGGCGGGCTCCGGCGCCTGGTCAATATCGTCGAGCGGCGGTCGCGCGCACCGGGCGCATCGCTCTATCTCGTCACCACCAATACGGGTGAACGCGTGGCCGGCAACGTGGGCGCGCTGCCGCCGGGCGTCATCGACCATCCCGGCCAGTTCGAGACGCCCTATACCCGCACCGACGAGGCCGATTCCCAGCCCAGCAATGCGCTCGTTCGCGTTTACCTTCTGCCGAGCGGTTTCCGCCTGCTGGTCGGCCGCGACATGGAGGAAAGCGCGCGCCTGCGGGACGTCATCCGCCGGGCGTTCGGCTATTCGCTGTTGTTCATCGGCGTGATGGGCTGCGCCGGCGGCTGGTTCATCACCCGTCGTGTGCTGCGACGCATCGACGACATGACCGATACAGCCCGCACGATCATGGCAGGCGATCTCGACGGACGGCTCAAGGTCGCCGGAACCGGCGACGAACTCGACCGGCTCGCCGAGAACCTCAATGCGATGCTCGATCGCATCGGCGAGCTGATGCATGGCATGCGCGAGGTCTCGGACAACATCGCGCATGATCTCAAGACACCCCTGACACGCCTGCGCAACAAGGCCGACGAGGCGCTGCGTCTTGCCAAGACCCCCGAGGAATTGCGGGCTGCCCTCGAGGCCAATATCGAAGAGAGCGACAACCTCATCCGGATCTTCAACGCGCTCCTGATGATCGCGCGTCTGGAGGCCGGCAATGCCCGCGAGGGCCTTTCCGATTTCGACGCCGCCGAGGCCGTGCGGGATGTGGCCGAACTCTACGAGGCCCTTGCCGATGAGGCGGGAATCTCGCTGGTGGTCGACGTGCAGGACGACCTGCCGCTCCACGGCAGCCGGGAACTCCTCGGCCAGGCCGTCGCCAATCTTCTCGACAACGCACTGAAATATGGCGCTCCCACCGGGCCCGACGCGCTCGCAGAGCCGATCACCGTCACGGCCCTGCGGGACAAGGGCGAGGTTCGCATCGTCGTGGCCGACCGGGGGCCGGGTATTCCCGAGGATGAGCGCGCGCATGTGCTCGAACGGTTCGTGCGGCTCGAATCCGCCCGCTCCCGACCGGGCTTTGGGCTCGGCCTCAGTCTGGCTGCCGCTGTCGCGCGGCTGCATGGGGGCGCCCTTACGCTGGAGAGCAACGGGCCGGGCCTGCGCGTGGTGCTGACGCTGCCGCTGACGGTCGCCAGCCGGCCCGCTGGCGATCCGGGCGCCGCGTTGACCGATCCGTAAGGGCGAGATTTCGGTTGCGCCTTTCCATGCCCCGTGAACACTCCCCTCACGCAACACGACGAGGGAGTGCCCGTGCCTGATCCGTCCACCTCACTCATCGACCGGCTCTCAGCAACGCCGCCGGTATCGGATAGGGCCCGCGCGGAATCGCTGCTCGGGGATTTTGTCGATCGCGTGCAGGAGGATCCGGAGAGCGCGGCGCTCCTGCCCCATCTCGCGGCCGGTCTCTTTCGCGACCTGATGCTGTCCATCGCCGACCACTCGCCGTTTCTCTGGCAGGTGATCGTCACCCGTCCAGCCCGGTTGCAGCAACTCGCGCTCAGATCGCCTCAAATCTCCCACGACGCCATCATCAGTTCCCAGCGGGATCTGTTCCGGGAGGTGCGGGCCGGGACCCTCTCGCGGGACGAGGCGGTGGCGGCATTCCGACAGAACCGCAACGCCCACGCCCTGCTGGTGGCGCTCGCCGATATCGGCGGAATCTGGACGGTGGATGACGTCGTCGCGGCGCTCAGCGCCTTCGCGGATGCCTCCGTGCGCGGCGCGGTGGACCTTGTCCTGACGGAGACGGCGGATCTCGGCCGCATCGTCCTTCCCGATCCCGAGGCTCCCGGAGAAGGCTCGGGATTTACCGTTCTGGCGCTGGGCAAACACGGGGCCGGCGAGCTCAATTATTCCAGCGACATCGACCTCGTGGTGTTCTTCGATCCGGACGCTTCCTGCCTGCCGGAAGGCGCCGAGGCGCCGACGCTCTACACGCGCATCGCCCAGCAGGTCGCCCGGCTGCTGCAGGAGCGCACTGCCGACGGCTATGTCCACCGGGTCGATTATCGCCTGCGCCCCGATCCCGGCTCGACGCCCACCGCCGTCTCGCTGCCCTCCGCCTACACCTATTACGAAACCGTCGGCCAGAACTGGGAACGGGCAGCCCTCATCAAGGCGCGTCCGGTTGCAGGCGACATCGCGCTGGGCGAGCGCTTCCTTGCCGATCTGCGTCCCTTCATCTGGCGCAAGTATTTCGATTTCGCGTCGATTGCGGATGTGCATGCGATGAAGCGCCAGATCCATGCGGTTCGCGGGCATGACGAGATCGCGGTCGCGGGCCATGACATCAAGCTGGGACGCGGCGGCATTCGCGAGATTGAGTTTTTCGTCCAGACGCAGCAGCTGGTCTTCGGCGGAAGGCGGCCTGCTCTGCGCGGAAGGAGGACGCTCGACATGCTGGCGGCGCTCTGCGACGAGGAGTGGATCACCGCGCAGGCCCGGGACGAGCTTTCGCACGCCTATCGGTTCCTGCGCACCATCGAGCACCGCCTGCAGATGGTGGCCGACGAACAAACCCAGCGGCTGCCGTCGGATCTCCACGATCTCACGCGCTTCGCCCATTTCTGTGGCTATCCGGATCTCGCATCCTTTTCCGATGCGCTCACCGAGCAGGCGCGCACCGTACAGCGGCATTACGCGTTGCTGTTCGAGGAAGGACCGGAACTCGCCTCCGATATCGGCAGCCTGGTCTTCACCGGAACGTCGGACGATCCGGACACGCTGGCGACACTGGCGCGACTGGGCTTTCGCGAGCCCGAGCGCGCGGCGGAAACGATCCGTGGCTGGCATTTCGGCCGTCGCGCGGCCATCACGTCCCAGCGCGCCCGCGAGGTGCTGACCGAGCTGGTCCCGGCGCTGCTCAGCGCGCTCGGCGGCACGCCCGATCCCGACGCGGCCCTGGCAGCTCTCGACCGCGCGTTCGGGCGCATGCCCGCCGTGGTCGAGCTGCTCACCATCCTGCAATCGCACGACCGTTTGCGCCTTCTGTTCGCCGATCTGCTGGGTACCGCGCCGCGTCTTGCGGACATCGTCGCGCAATCGCCGCACGTCCTCGATGCCCTCATCGACCCGGCATTCGGCGAACCGGTGAGCGACGATGACGGCATCGACGAGCAGGTGCGCCAGATCATCGGCAGGCCATCCGACTATGAGGAGTTTCTCGACCGCTGCCGGGACGCGGCGCGACAGATGGGCTTTGTCACCGGTGCGCGCCTGCTCTCCGACATTCTCTCGCCGGCGCGGGCGGGCGAGGCCTATGCGGCGATCGCGCGGGCCATCGTGCGCGCGGCCTTCGAGCAGGTGCGGCGCAACTTCGAGGCCGATCACGGCATCGTGCCGGGCGCCGAAGTCGCCGTGCTGGGTCTGGGCCGTCTCGGATCGCGCGAACTGACCGCGAGTTCCGATCTCGATCTCGTGGTCATCTACGATTTTGACGAGGCGTCGCGCGAAAGCGACGGCGCGAAGAAACTCGATGTGGTGGTGTACTACACCCGCCTGACACAGCGCCTCGTTGCAGCGCTGACGGTGCCGACCCGCCGCGGCCTGCTCTACGAAGTCGATCTGCGCCTGCGCCCGCAGGGTGGCAAAGGCCCGGTCGCTTCCCAGTTCCGGGGCTTCATCAACTACCAGTCCAGCGAAGCAGACATCTGGGAACACATGGCCCTCACACGGGCACGGGTGATGGCCGGAGACGAAGCATTCGGCCAGCGCGTCACGCAGGCGGTCACCGAGCTTCTCGACACGCCGCGTGTTGCCAAGCGGGTGTTCAAGGATGTGCGGGCGATGCGCAAGCTCATCGCGCAGGAGAAGGGCGATGCCGATCCGTGGGATCTCAAGCTCGCGCGCGGCGGTCTCACCGATCTCGATTTCATAGCCCAGGGTCTCCGGCTCGCGCACCCGGATTTGATCCCGACGCCGCCTGGCGCCTCCACCGCGATGGTGATCGCCCGCGCGCAGGAGGCGGGTCTCCTGAGCGAGCCGGATGCGCGCATCCTGCTGGACGCCCATCACAGCCTGGGCGACGTCTTTCAGTGGCAGCGTCTGATGGCGGAGGGACCGTTCGACGCAACGACCCTGTCGCGTGCCATCCTCCAGCGCCTGGCGGCCGTCCTCGGCCTGCCCACAGCCGAGGCGCTTCAGATCCACCTGACGCAGCTGCGCGGACAGGTCGTGAAGATTTTCGATAAAGTTCTACACTCCTGACTTCACGGTATGAGTGCGTGTGGTTGACATCGGATCTGCGTAAAGCTCGCTGATCGAACAGAAAATCTGTGAAAGTGAACCAAGATCGGTAGATATTCGCGAGATCGTGAATCGAAAGACTGGAAAAATTACCGGTAATTGCATGACGAATAGACATTTCTCCTGAAGGTTGTCTTGCTTCATCTGTGCTTTGTGCGATTTGTTACTTGATTGCTTTTTGGTACGTTGTAACGTCTGGAAACGGGTGCTGGGCTCGATGCCCGTCGCCACTGAGCCAGGATGAGTTGTATGACCTCCGCGAACGATGAGATTCTCGCCTCCTATAACGCGTGCGCCAACAACAGTGGAGGCGGCGGCATCTGGTATGGCGGCACCGGCACCGGTGGCACGATCACCGGCAACCCTACCGGCGGATCGGGGACCGGTTCGTCGTATCCTCCAGCAGGCAGCTCCGGCGGGAGCCCCGCTCCTACTGATGGGTCGGACGCCCCCTATATCGACTTTGAAATCGTCGGCGACACCGCAACTCTGAACCCGGTCATCCAGGGCGAGGAGATGATTTTCAACATCGGCTCGCCGGTTATCCACGCGGACGAGTGGATCATTAATCTCAATGCGCCAGACGAGGGCGAGCTAGAGGACAATCCTGCTCACCTGACGATCGAGATCGGTGAGGGGGTCATTGTCGACAATACTTTGCCGTCCTCCAAGATGAGCGTACAAGCCGGTGGCACTGCGATCGGCGAGGCCACCCATGCAGAGGTCGTAGGCGCCGGCCGGACCACGTCGAAGGGCTTCGCGCTCAGCGTGTCCGTGGGCACGGCGGCCGACGACCATCTGTCCGGTCAGGGCTGGCTGATCGGCGGCGCGGGCAACGACTCGCTCGTGGGCAACGATGGAGCCGACCTGCTGGATGGCGGGGAGGGCAATGACGTTCTGTCCGGCGGCGCTGGTGTTGATACGATCCACGGCGGTGCGGGCTTTGATCTTGTGGTCTTCGACACTGCCACGTCGGCCGTTCGGGCGAGCCTGCTCGGCGGTGGCGATGCTTCGGGCGACGTCTTCACCGATGTCGAAGGTCTTGCGGGCTCCGCCTATGCGGATGTGCTCTCGGGCGATCAGGGCGACAATCTGCTGATCGGCAATGGCGGTGCCGACACCCTGTCTGGGAATGACGGCCATGACGTTCTGGTGGGCGGCGCGGGTGACGACCTGCTGGCCGGCGGGCGCGGGGCGGATGCCCTGACCGGCGGCGACGGCCTCGACACCGCTTCTTACGCGGATGCCTGGTCGGGCGTGACGGCCAATCTGGCAACCGGTGGGAGCGCGGGCGAAGCGGCTGGTGATACGTTCAGCGGCATCGAGGCGGTTACGGGCTCGTCCTATGGCGACCACATCACCGGCGATACCGGCGACAACCAGCTCTCGGGCCTTGGCGGCAACGACACCTTGGTGGGCGGGGACGGCGCCGACAACCTGCAGGGCGGTGCGGGCAACGACCTGCTGGCGGGCGGGACGGGCGCCAACACCCTGGCTGGCGGCGACGGCTTCGACACCGTGTCGTTTGCGGATGCGGTGAGCGGCGTGATCGTCAACCTGGCGACGGGTGACGGCGCGGGCAGCACGCTGATCGGCATCGAGGGTGTGGTCGGCTCATCCTCCGCCGACTCGCTTCAGGGCAACGTCTATGACAATGCGCTGTCGGGCGGAAACGGCAACGACGTTCTATTGGGCGCGGCAGGTGCCGACACGCTGGACGGCGGCGACGGCAACGACCTCCTCACCGGCGGCGCGGGCGCGGATGCCCTCGATGGCGGGGCCGGGAGCGACACGGCAAGCTATGCGGGCGCAACGAGCGGGGTGACGGCGAGCCTGTCCACGCCGTCGCTCAACACCGGCGACGCTTCAGGCGACACCTTTGTGGCCATCGAAAACCTCACCGGCACCGCCTCGGCCGACCGGCTGTTTGGCAACGCCGATTACAACCTGCTCACCGGCGGGATGGGCGACGATCAACTCGCGGGCGACAGCGGCAGCGACACGCTGGATGGCGGGCAGGGGGCCGATCTCCTCAATGGCGGGCTTGGCAGCGACGTGCTGACCGGGGGCTCTGGCCGCGACATCTTCGTGTTCACGACGACGCCCGGCGCTTCCAACCTCGACCGCATCACCGACTTTGCGGTGGCGGACGACCGCATCCAGCTTGCCGGCAGCGTCTTCAAGGGCATGACGCCCGGAACCCTGGGCGCGGCGTTCTTCAAGGCCGGCACGGCAGCGACCACCGCCGACCAGCACATCCTCTACAACAAGACGACCGGCGAGGTGTCCTACGACGCGGACGGCTCCGGTACGCAGGCGGCAGTGAAGTTTGCCGTCGTCACCCCCGGCACCGTTCTCACCGCCGACCACTTCCTGGTGGCGGCGAGCATCACCAATCAGTGGTTCTAAAAGGGCATCCGTCGCCGAGTCATCCTGGCTCTCTCACCCTTCTCACGTCGCGACATCATCCCTGGCCTTGAGCCTGGGGTGATGTGCTGCGTGGCAGCGGGTATCTCCAAGCTGTGGCGTCAGCGCGGCCGGCGGCCATTCCGGCAGCCGCTCCAGCCGGGTGACAATGCCCTCCCTGGACAGAGTATCGTGTGATCTCAGGTGGCGATTCCGGTCCTTGCCTTGTGCCGTCGCGGCGATCGCCCGGTGTACCACGGGGGTGTTGACGGCACGGTCCCGGAACGACGCTCATCGACGCGCCGGTTGAGGTCGGGTCGGACGGCAGGGCGTCCTGGCCTTGCGCCTCGTGGCGGCCCGGGTCGTCCGGCAGCAGAGCAACGGACAACCCGGTTCTCAACGCAGGACGTCCATCGATGCGCCGTGTCGCCGACGCTGAGCGGGCACCTGTCTCCGGCGTTGTGCCAGCGAGGCGGGGTGAATGCTCGTGAAGCGCAATGTCCGCTCATGAGAACGACGGGCCGTCCGGCAGCACCTTCCCTTGCCTCGCTCTTGCGGTGAGCGTCCTTAAAGCGTCATCCCTTCGCGCGCGGCCTGTCGGGCAGGCCTTCGACGCTCGGGAATGCCGGTCTTGACCGAGACTGTTGTCACGGCCGAGCGGGGGGACCGGCTCTCCTGTCGCGCCGCAACGGGAGCGACGGGCCGTCCGGCAGCACCTTCCCTTGCCTCGCACTTGCGGTGAGCGTCCTTAATGCGTCATCCCTTCGCGCGCGGCCTATCGGGCAGGCCTTCGACGCTCGGGGAATGCCGGTCTTGACCGAGACTGTTGTCAGGGCCGAGCGGGCGGATCGGTTCTCCTGTCGCGCCTCAACGCGAGCGACGGGCCGTTCGGCAGCACCTTCCCTTGCATCGCTCTTGCGGTGAGCGTCCTTAAAGCGTCATCCCTTTGCGCGCGGCCTATCGGGCAAGCCTTCGACGCTCGGGGAATGCCGGTCTTGACCGAGACTGTTGTCAGGGCCGAGCGGGCGGACCGGCTCTCCTGTCGCGCCTCGACGCGAGCGACGGGTAGATCCTCTTACGCTTCCAGCAATGCATCGTTGGCGCGGGATTGAGCCAGTATAGCGGTCTTGCGCGGCATGGTTGGAGCAGGCGGCGGGTCGCACCGACTCTCGCGAATAGTGAAGGAGGACGGAGATCGCCGCAGCGGCCTTGCTCCAGCGGCCTTGCTCCTGGCTCAATCGCAGGGCGGTTTTGTCGTAGCCTCGCAGGCGTGGTGGCAAGGGTTGAGATGGATGCACGGCAGCGGAACCGTGAAGTCGCGAATAGCGCCGTGAACTCCGGAGCGTCTCTGCCGCCCTAGCAAGACAAGGCGCAAGACGCTGCGCTTCCTGTCGCAGACCCCAATCGTCAGGCGGGCCTACGCGGCCGTATCGGCCAGCGCAATATCCGAGTTCGTGGCCTCGGTGAGCGGCAGGTGGACGAGCACGATGGTGCCGACGCCTTCCTGGCTGCGGATGCGGAGCGTGCCGCCGTGAAGTTCGGTGAGCGAGCGGGCGATGGCGAGCCCGAGGCCTGAGCCCTTGTAGCTCTTCGAGAACTCGGTCTCGACCTGCTCGAACGGACGGCCCAGCTTCTGCAACGCGTGCTCGGGAATGCCGATGCCGTTATCCTCCACATAGAGGTTGATGGCATCGCCCGCCTGACGGGTGCGCACCGTGATGCAGCCGCCGTCGCTGGTGAACTTGGTGGCGTTCTGCAGCAGGTTGACGAGGATCTGGTGGATCGCGCGCTCGTCCGCCGGCACGACGATGTCCTCGGGAATGACGTCGACTTTGATGGTGAGGTTCTTCGCCTTGATCTGCTCGCTCACGAGCCGCAAGGCGCGCTGGATCGAGGCGTTGACGGCGATGGGCTGCTTGGTGAGGCTCGTGCGCCCGGCCTCGATGCGCGACATGTCGAGGATGTCGTTGATCACCGACAGCAGGTATTCACCGCTGCCGCGGATGTCGTTGCAATATTCCTCGTACTTGTCTGAACCCAGCGCCCCGAAGATGCCGCTCTGCATCACTTCGGCAAAGCCGATGATGGCGTTGAGCGGGGTGCGCAATTCGTGGCTCATATTGGCGAGGAATTCGGACTTGGCGCGGTTGGCGCTTTCGGCCTGCGCCTTCTGGTCGAGATAGCGCTCGGCTAGGTCGGCCAGTTGCTGCGTCTGCGCCTGCATCTTCTGGCGCGACTGCTTGAGATCCATGACGGTGGCGATGAGTTCCTTCTCGGATTCCACCAGCCGGCCTTCGTGGCGTTTGAGTGCGGTGATGTCCGTGCCGACCGACACGTAGCCGCCGTCCTTCGTGCGCCGCTCGTTGATCTGCAGCCAGCGCCCGTCCTGGAGGCGCGCCTCGTAGCTGCGCGCGCCGATTTCTTCCTGGCGGCGCATGAACTGGTGCTGCACTTCGGCGGGCCGCCCCTGCGCCATCACTTCCGCGTAGGACTTGCCTTGCAGCTCAGCGTTGGGCGCCAGCTCATGCAGCTTGTGGAATTTCGAATTGCACAGCACGAGGCGGTTGTTGGCATCCCACAGCACGAAGGCTTCCGAGATCGCCTCGATGGCGTCGTGCAGACGCGCGTCGGCCCGTGCGGTGCGCTCTTCCAGGCCGCGCTGTTCGGTGACGTCGACCGCAATGCCGACGAGGTGGCTTGCGGCGTCGTCGGGATCGTCCATCAATTCCGCGCGCGCCCGCAGCCAGACCCAGTCGCCGGTGGAGCTGCGGATGCGGAATTCATAATCGACGAGTGAGGTCTTGGCCGAGGCAAGCTGTTCGGCCAGCGTATAGAGGTCCTGATCGTCGGGATGGATCATCGCGTTGACTTCGCCAAACGACAGGAACTCGTCCTGACGTTCATAGCCCAGCAACTCGTACATGGAATCCGACCAGTAGAGACGGCCCCGTCCGATATCCCAGTCCCACAGGCCGCAGCGCCCGCGATTGAGGGCTGAATCGATCCTGTCGCGGACCTTCTCGCAGACTTCGTCGGCGGCGCGGGCGCGGTTGGCCTGCATCACATAGGCGATGCCGATGCCGAGGAGAACGACGATCGTCGCGCCCAGCAGCGAGACGTGGCCGATGGTGCGGGTCCACCAGCCTGACAGCACCCGGGGCACCGGCTGCACGAGGGCGATCTGCCCCGACGAGGCAGGGAGGTTGCGAACGGTGGCGATGCCGTCATCGCCGCTCGCCAGCTTGATGGTCATCACGCCGGCGCGGTCCGCGAAGGTCGTCAGGGGCTGGGACTCGCCCAGAAGCTCGATCAACGTGTCGGGGAAAGATTCGGTTGCAGGATGAACCGCCATCACCTTGCCGGCCGCATTCACCAGCACCAGCGTGCGACTTTGGGCAAGCGCACTTTGCGGCATGCCGCGCACGAGCGTCGCCAATTGCGCCGCCGCCGCATTGCGATCGGTCGGAGCGGGGTGGATGCCCAGCTTCGCCGCCGAAAGCGAGGCGATGATGTCGATGTCGGCGATGGCGTCGACAAGCGTGTCCTCGCGCCCTTCGCGCACCTGGATCCACGCGCTCGCCGCGAGGGTCAGAAGGAACAGCGCAAGGAGAGCCGGAACCGCGAGGCGCAGCAGCGGTTCGTATTGTTCAAGTCGTCGATAGGTCGGGTTCGCGTCAGAGCGCGTTACCCCTAGAATCGTACCCGCACGTGCGGGTACGCATGCGGTCGCTGCCCCCGCCATGCGTGGTCCTCCGGAATCCATTCGTCCTCATTCGGAAGGACGTGCCGCATCTTCCCGAATCACCATCAATAGAATCACGGGCGCGTGATTTGTCCAGCGGCGACAGCATCGAGGTTAATAAAAACTTTCCGCGTGACGGCGAATGGACGTTCCGCACTGCCCATTGCGGGTAGGCAGGGCGGTTCATCCGCAGCGAACGGCTCAGGTTCTGGCGCGAGTCAGCGGTCGCGCGCGGTCGTTGACGCAACGACGCCAACCAGACAGAGCATGTTTCAGGCCGGCTTTGACTCTTCGAGCGTGCGCTGCACGATATCGCGCGCATCCCGCGACAGGCGCGGTGAATCCGCAATCGACACGAGCGCGCTCCGTGCGTGGCCCCGTCGTCCGCCTGCCATCAGACGCCAGGAGCTGAACGCGGTGAGAAGGCGGGCGGCCAGTTGCGGATTGAGCGCGTCGACCTGCAGGATCGTCTCGGCGACGAAGCGATAGCCCGCGCCGTCAGCGCGGTTGAACTGCGTCTGGTTCAGCATGGCAAAGCTGCCGATGAGCGCCCGCACGCGGTTCGGATTGCCAAGCGAGAAGGCCGGGTGCGTGAGAAGGCCCTGGACCCGCGCCAGCGTTCCCGGCTCTTCGATGGCGGCCTGGAGCGTGAACCATTTGTCGAGAACCAGCGGCTCCTCCCGATAGCGCTCGCCGAATGCCGCCAGCGCGTCCTCGCGCGGTTGGCCGGGGATCGTGGCAAGGGTGCTCAACGCCGCGAGCCGGTCGGTCATGTTGGTGGCCCCGAGCGCCTGCGCGCGGGCCAATGTCTGGCCGGCGTCCGGATCGGCCACGGCCAGGAGGTCGAGAGCGATGTTGCGCAGCGCCCGTTTGCCGGCGCTTGCGGCATCCGGCCGATAGGGGCCGGTATCGGCAAGATCGTCGTAGAGACGGCGCAACAGGGGAGACGCCGCCTCGGCGATCTGCCGGCGGACGGTGCGCCGGGCCGCGTGGACCGCATCCGGGTCGACATCGGCCGCGATCTCCTGGGCGATTTCCGCCTCACCCGGTTGCGACAGGACCAGCGCGGCAAAAGCCGGATCGGCAAGCGCATCACGTTCGAGGAAACCTGTGAGCGCGGAGGCCAGTGGCGCGATTTCTGCAGGCCCGACAGGCTCGCCCTTGGCCAGGCTCACCAGCAATCGAAGCGACACGCTCTGGGCCGCCTGCCAGCGGTTGAACGGATCGGAATCGTGCCGCAGCAGCACCAGCAGATCGTCATTGCCAAGATCGAGCGCGACCTTGACCGGAGCAGAGAAGTCGCGAAAAACCGACGGAGTCGGTTTCTGCGACACATCCGTGAAGACGATGCTGTCGCGCTCGGCCTCGAGCAGAAAGACGCCGTCACGGCTCACGCGATCGCTGCGTGCGGCCAGCGCGCTGCCATCGGGCGCGACCAGTCCCAGGCGAACCGGAATTGCCATCGGCTTCTTCAGCGTCTCGCCCGGGGTCGGGTTGGTGGCCTGAGTGAAATCGACCCGATAGGTTTGCGCTGCCGCATCGTAGGTCCCGGTGACGGTGACCCGCGGCGTGCCGGCCTGGCTGTACCATTGGGCGAAATGCGACAGGTCCCGGCCCGTCACATCCGCGAAGGCCGCCAGGAAATCCTCGACCGTGGCGGCGGTGCCGTCGCAGCGCGCCACGTAGAGATCCATGCCCTTGCGGAAATCGGCAGCCCCGATGAGGGTCTTGAGCATCCGGACGATCTCCGCGCCCTTTTCATAAACGGTGGCCGTGTAGAAATTGTTGATCTCGCGGTACTGCCTCGGCCGCACCGGATGGGCGAGGGGCCCCGCATCTTCCGAGAACTGGCGCGCCCTGAGGGTCTTGACCTCGGCGATGCGATGGACCGCGCGCGACCGTTCGTCGGAGGAAAACTCCTGATCGCGAAACACCGTCAGGCCTTCCTTGAGGCAAAGCTGGAACCAGTCGCGGCAGGTGATGCGGTTACCGGTCCAGTTGTGGAAATATTCGTGGGCGATGATCGCCTCGATATTGGCGTAGTCCGCATCGGTCGCCGTCTCGGGCGAGGCGAGCACATATTTGTCGTTGAAGATGTTGAGGCCCTTGTTCTCCATCGCGCCCATGTTGAAATCGGACACCGCCACCACGTTGAACTCGTCGAGGTCGTATTCGAGGCCGAACACGCGCTCGTCCCACCGCATGGAGCGCTCGAGCGCATCGAGCGCATAGCCGGCCCGGTCCTCCTTGCCGGGTTCCACATAGACCGACAGCTTCACCGCGCGGCCGCTGGCCGTCGTGTAGGCGCGGGTCACATGCCCCAGACGCCCGCCGACCAGGGCGAACAGATAGGCAGGCTTCGGATGCGGGTCGTGCCAGACCGCGAAGTGCCGATCCGTGCCGGCAACAGGGCCGACCTCGACCGGGTTGCCGTTGCCGAGCAGGACCGGCGCCTCGCCCAGATCCGCTTCGATGCGGGTGGTGTAGACCGCGAGCACGTCGGGACGGTCCAGAAAATACGTGATTCGGCGAAAGCCGTCGGCCTCGCACTGGGTGCAGTAATTCCCGCCGGACCGGTAGAGACCCATCAGCTTGGTGTTAGCCGTCGGATCGATCTCCGTTTCGATGCGCAGCGTAAAGGCTTGCCGTGGGGGCTGCGCGATGATCAGCCCCTGCGTCGTGGCGTCGAATTCGGCTGCCGGCAGGTCGCGCCCATCGAGCGACACCCCCTTGAGATTCAATTCATCGCCGTCGAGCACCAGCGCCGCGTCGCTTCGACCCTCCGGGTTCGGCCGAATCGCCAGCGTGGCGGTAACACGGGTCGCGGTCGGATGGAGACGCACGTCGAGATCGACGCGATCGATCAGGAAATCGCTGGGGCGGTAGTCCTGGAGACGAATGATCGGGGCTGCGTCGTGGCGCATGGAAGCTTCTCTGTCGGTTCGGTGTCGGTGGGCCGCGAGGCCTGCGCTGAGTCTTTTGCCCCATCCGGGACGGGATGGGCAGTGCGCATTTGCGCAGACCGGACCCTCCTGGCCCTCAAGACCGCACAAACTCCTTGATCTCAAGGCAAAAAGCGCCATGACCTCAGGGACGATCCGGCAGGCCGGCTTCAGGCCTTGCCGGATGGCGCGCCCGATCGCCGCGCGACCCGTGCGCGTGCGTCCCGCCACTGAAAAAAGGACTGACGATGAGATATCTGCACACCATGGTCCGCGTCGCTGACCTCGACAAGGCGCTGGATTTCTACGTGAACAAGTTCGGCCTGGTGGAAACCCGCCGCACCGAGAGCGAGAAGGGCCGTTTCACCCTGGTCTTTCTGGCCGCCCCCGGTGACGAAGCGGCAGGGCGCGACACCAAGGCTCCGCTGCTCGAGCTCACCTATAACTGGGACCCGGAAACCTATACGGGCGCCCGCAATTTCGGTCACCTCGCCTACGAGGTCGACGACATCTACGCCACCTGCCAGAAGCTGATGGATGCCGGCATCACCATCAACCGGCCGCCGCGGGATGGTAACATGGCGTTCGTCAAGTCGCCGGATGGCATCTCCATCGAATTGCTGCAGCGTGGACCGGCCAAGCCGGTGCAGGAGCCGTGGGCATCGATGCCCAATACCGGCACCTGGTAGCTCCTATCTAGCGTCGCCGCGCGCGACGCCGAAAGCCCTTGCCCCGATCCCCGGCCCGGCACAGGATGGCGGGCCGGATTGATCCGGCGGAGGATGATCGTGACCCGCAACGCGATCCGCTTTTGGCGGCATGGACGACCCGTCGAGATTTCCGATTTCCATCCGCGCACGACGCTCCTTGATTATCTCCGACTGAACCAGCGGCATTTCGGCACCAAGGAAGGCTGCGGGGAGGGCGATTGCGGCGCCTGCACGGTCGCGCTCGGCCGCGTGCGCGACGGCCGTGTTCGCTACGAGCCCGTCAACGCCTGCATTCTCCTCCTCGGCCAGGTCGACGGCGCGGAACTCGTGACGGTGGAAGATCTTGCGGCGGGTGGCACGCTGCATCCGGTGCAGGCCGCCATGGCGGCCCACCACGGCTCGCAATGCGGGTTCTGCACGCCGGGGATCGTCATGAGCCTGTTCGCACTTCATCAGGAGGGCGAGCGGCCGGTGAATCGGGACGCCATCAACGATGCGCTGGCGGGCAACCTCTGCCGCTGCACCGGCTATCGGCCGATCGTCGACGCGGCCGTCGCGGCCTGCGCGGAGCCGCCGGTCTTTGATGGGTTGGCGGAGCCCCGCAGCCTGTCACCCGACTCGCAACGCGAAGACCTGTTCGTCGGCAACTCCACTGCGTTCTTTGCCGCCCCCGCGAGCGAGGACTCCTTGGCGGATCTCTTCGCGGCCCATCCGGACGCAACTCTTGTGGGCGGCGCGACCGATGTGGGTCTTTGGGTCACGAAGTCGCTTTCCAGCCTCGACAAGGTGATCTGGCTCGGCCGTGTCGCGGGCCTGAAGGACATTGCGACAACACCTGACACCCTTGTTCTCGGCGCGATGGCGAGCCATGCGGATGCCTTCGCGAGTCTGGCGGCCATCGATCCCGACCTCGGGGAGATCGTGCGGCGGTTTGGCTCGGCGCAGGTGCGGGCCTCGGGGACGGTCGGCGGCAACATCGCCAACGGGTCGCCCATCGGCGATCTTGCGCCTGCGCTCATGGCGCTCGGCGCCACCATCAACTTGCGCCTGGGCAAGACGACCCGGTCGCTGCCGCTCTACGCCTTCTTCATCGCTTACCGGCAGCAGGATCGAGCCCCCGGCGAATATCTCCGGCGTCTCACGGTGCCTCTGTTGCGCGCTGACCAGGTCTTCCGCGCCTACAAGGTGACGAAGCGGTTCGACGAGGATATTTCGGCGGCGCTCGGCGCGTTCACCTTCACGCTCGACGGACGACGCATCGCCCAAGCCCGCATCGCGTTTGGCGGCATGGCGGGAATCCCGAAGCGCGCGACCGAGACCGAAGCAGCGCTTGCGGGTGTGTCTCTCGATGAGCCCGCCGCCTGGGGCGACGCAATGGCGGCGCTGGCGCGCGATTATCAGCCCCTCGACGACCACCGGGCATCGGCCGCGTATCGCAGAACGGTGGCGCGCAACCTGCTGTTCAAGGCCCTCAGCGAAACCGCCTCCGGCGAGACCCGCGCAACCCGCATCGTTGGCCATCGCGACCACCTGCAGGCGGCGGAGTAGCCCGATGGCCGACGACGCACCCATCCGACAGACACCCATGACGGATCCCCTAAAAGAGGGCTTGGCCCAGGCCGAGCTGCGCCATGTTCATCAGCCGCTTCCGCACGATTCCGGCATCAAGCACGTGCAGGGCTCCGCGCAGTATATCGACGATATCCGCGAGCCCGATGGCACGCTGCATCTGGCCATCGGCACGTCGCCGAAGGCGCGCGGGCAACTGCGTCGCCTCGATCTTGACGCGGTGCGGGCCTATCCCGGCGTCGTCGCGGTGCTCACCGCCGCAGACATCCCGGGCCTCAACGACGTGTCGCCCGCCTTGGGCGATGATCCGCTCTTCGCCGATGGAGCCATCGGCTTTCACGGCCAGGCTCTGTTTGCGGTGGTTGCCACCGAGCGCGATATCGCCCGCCGGGCGGCGCGGCTCGCGGTCGTCGCGATCGACGCGGAGGATCCAAGCGTCACCGTCGAGGATGCGCTGGCGCGCGGCGAGACCGTGCTGCCGGATTACGCGTTCGGGCGGGGTGAGCCGCAAGACGCCATCGCTGCCGCGCCACAGCGGCTGTCGGGAGCCTTTCGCGTCGGCGGTCAGGAGCATTTCTATCTTGAGGGCCAGATCGCGTTGGCGATCCCCGGCGAGGATGGTGACATCCATGTCTATTCCTCGACCCAGCATCCCACCGAAGTGCAGCATGTGGTGGCCCGCGTGCTGGCCATTCCCGATGCCTTCGTCACCTGCGAGACGCGGCGCATGGGCGGCGGTTTCGGCGGCAAGGAAAGCCAGGCGACGCAATGGGCGGTGACGGCGGCGCTCGCTGCCCGCATCACCGGCCGGCCCTGCAAATTGCGGCTCGACCGCGACGACGATTTCATCCTCACCGGCAAGCGGCATGACATGCGCAGCGACTGGGCGGTGGGCTTCGACGCGGATGGTCGCGTCACCGGCTTTGAGGTCGAGCATCTTGCGCGCTGCGGGTATTCGGCCGACCTTTCCGGCGGCGTCGTCGACCGGGCGATGTTCCATTCCGACAACGCGTATTTTCTCCCCGTCGTGCGCGTGGGCTCGAAGCGGCTCAAGACCAACACCGTGTCGAACACCGCCTTTCGCGGCTTCGGCGGTCCGCAGGGCATGCTCGCCATCGAACACGTGATGGACCAGATCGCCTGGGCCAGCGGCCGCGACCCGCTCGATATCCGCTATGCCAATTTCTACACGCCGGACCGCAACCTCACGCCGTTCGGCATGGCGGTGGAAGAGGTCGACACCCTGCACGGCCTGGTGCGCCATCTCGAGCGCACCAGCGACTATCGCGAGCGGCGGCGGGAGATCGCGGCGTTCAACGCCGCCTCGCCGATCATGAAGCGCGGCCTTGCGCTCACGCCCGTCAAATTCGGCATCAGCTTCACGCTCGTCCATCTCAATCAGGCCGGTGCGCTCGTGCATGTCTACCAGGACGGCTCCGTGCATCTCAACCACGGCGGTACCGAGATGGGGCAGGGGCTCTACATCAAGGTTGCGCAGGTCGTCGCGGAAGAATTCGGCATCGCCATGGAACGCGTGCGCATCACCGCCACCACCACCGCGAAGGTTCCCAACACCGCGCCGACGGCGGCCTCGTCCGGCTCCGATCTCAACGGCATGGCGGCCCGCATCGCGGCGGGCGCGATCAAGCAGCGCATGGCCGCGCGCGCTGCGGCGCTCTTCGGCGTGACCGAAGACGATGTGGCGTTTCGCGATGACCGCGTCTTTGCCGGCAACGAGAGCCTGACCTTCGCGGAGCTCGCCAAGCAATGCGTGCTGGCGCGGATTCAACTCTCCGAGGCCGGCTTCTACCAGACGCCGCACATAACCTGGGATCGCGCCACCGCCACCGGCCGGCCGTTCCTCTACTTCGCCTATGGGGCTGCGTGTTCCGAGGTGATCGTCGACACGCTGACGGGCGAGAACAAGCTGCTGCGCGTCGACATTCTTCACGATGTGGGGCGCTCTCTCAATCCTGCCATCGACCTCGGCCAGATCGAGGGCGGGTTCGTGCAGGGCATGGGCTGGCTCACCACCGAGGAACTGGTGTTCGCCCGCGACGGGCGTCTGCTCACCCACGCGCCCTCGACCTACAAGATTCCAGTAGCGTCCGACGTGCCGTCCGATTTCCGCGTCGCGCTCTATCCCAATGCCAACCGGCAGGACACCATCTATCGCTCCAAGGCGGTGGGCGAGCCGCCCATCATGCTGGCCAACAGCGTGTTCTGCGCGCTGGCCGATGCCGTGCACGCGCTCGATCCCGCATCCCCCGTTCCGCTCGATGCGCCGGCCACACCGGAGGCGATCCTGCGGGCCTGCGAAGCGTTGCGCGGCAGGCCGATGGAAAGCAGGAACGGCCCGTGAAAGTCTGGCGGCATCTCGCAGACAGTCTCCGTGCCGATGGCGCGGCAGCGCTGATCGGCGTGCGCGCGGCCAAGGGCTCGGTTCCGCGTGATCCGGGAGCCCAGATGGTGATGCGCCCCGACGGCGCGTTTCACGGCACGATCGGCGGCGGGCAGCTCGAAATGCGGATGCTGTCGCTCGCCCGCGCGATGCTGCGCGAGGGAAGGGGTGCCGCCCGGTTGATCGATCAGGCGCTGGGGCCCGATCTCGGCCAGTGCTGCGGCGGGCGCGTGACGATCCTCATCGAGACCTTCGACAAGCGCGACCTTGCCGAGGCCGAGGCATGGGCCGCGCGCGAAGCCGACGGCGTCTTTTCCCTGTCCTGCCGCCTCGTCGAGGGCCGGGTCGTGCGCGAAGTCGCGCCCGGCGCGGAGGATCCTCAGGGCTGGCAAGAGACCTATGGCGAGAACCGCACGCCCCTGCTGCTGTTCGGCGCCGGCCATGTGGGTCGCGCACTGGTTCTGGCGCTCGCGCCCTTGCCCTTCGCGGTGCGCTGGTTCGACAGCCGGTCAGATGCCTTCCCGGGCCATTCTCCGCAGAACGCCACCACACTGCTGCTCACGGAGCCTGAAGCCGTGATCGCTTCCGCGCCGCCGGATTCCTTCGTGCTGGTGATGACCCATGACCATCCCCTCGACATGGCCATTACGGCTGCGGCGCTGCGGCGCGACTTTCCCTATCTGGGCCTGATCGGCAGCGCCTCCAAACGCGCCCGGTTCGAACGGCGGTTCCGCGAGGCGGGCTTGCCGGCGGACCGGATCGCCGCTTTGCTCTGCCCCATTGGCCTTACCGGCATCCGCGACAAGGATCCGGCGGTGATCGCGGCTTCTGTGGCCGCCCAGCTTCTTCAGCAGCGGGAGGGCGCGACTTTTTTGCAAGCCCTCTCGCCTCCCGTCCCCGCAAGCGATAAAAGCGCGCATGACCGATCTCATCAGTGAAGACCAGCGGCATCTGGCCCGTGCCGTCGCCCTCTCGCGCGAGCACATGAACGACGGCGCCGGCGGCCCGTTCGGGGCCGTCATCGTGCGCGACGGCGTGGTGCTGGCGGAGGGCTGGAACTGCGTCACCTCCACCAATGATCCGACGGCCCACGCCGAGGTCACGGCCATCCGCCGCGCCTGCGAGGCCGTGGGCGATTTCTCCCTGCCGGGCGCGACGCTTTATTCGAGCTGCGAGCCCTGTCCCATGTGTCTCGCCTCGGCCTATTGGGCGCGCATCCGCCGGATCGTCTATGCCAATACGCGGGCGGACGCCGCCGCCATCGGCTTCGACGACAGCCTGATCTACGACGAGCTGTCGGTTCCCATCGCGGAGCGCATCATCCCCATGGACCATGTGCCCAGCCTCGAGGCGAAGGCGGTCTTCGACACCTGGGCGGACAAAGCCGACAAGGTGCGCTATTAGCAGACCATCACGCTCGCCCCAGAGCCCATCGGCCACTCCACGAGACAGCACCATGCCCAGCGTCAGCACCATCGTCCGCAAACCCGCCGTCAAGCCGGACCGCGTCGTCGACACGATCACCCTCGATCACGCGGCGCGCGGCCAGCGCCATGCCCACTGGACCGGCGAGGCCGGCACGAAAATCCACCTCGATCTCGACATGGACACGCGCATCAACGACGGCGACGCCCTGCGCCTCGAGGACGGCACCCTCGTGCAGGTGAAGGCCGCAGCCGAACCCCTGCTCGAAGTGCGCGCCGAAAACCCCCTGCGCCTCATGCGGCTGGCCTGGCATCTCGGCAGCCAGCACGGCCTTGCCGAATTCACCGGCGACGCCCTCTACATCGAAAACACCCCGGCGCTGGCCGAACTCGCCCGCGGCCAGGGCTGCACCGCAACGCCGGTCGAGCGCCGCTTCCAGCCCGAGCAAGGCGCCCAAGCCTGCGACCACGACCACGGCGATCACGGCCATGGTCACGGTCATCACGATCATGGTCACAAGCATGGGCATGACGATCACGCGCATGGGCATGCGCACAAGCACGACCATGACGATCACGAGCATGGGCCGCATTGCGCGCATGGGCATCACGGGCACAAGCACGATTGAGGGGGGTGGTGATGTATTGCGTTCCCGGCCCACCGAATTGGCATCCAAAAATCATTCGAATGGTCAGGCGGTTCCGTGCCGTCGTCTCTACCGTCTGGTTGTAGTCAATGCCAATTGACCCACGCATCCTCGCTGAGGCCTGGGAGATAGTCGAAAGAGCTGGAATGGCAGGCTTTAAGCCAACCAGCATGGCGCCGAATTACGAAGTTGGAACCATCGTCGAGATAAGTCTTGTTGATCCACCAGCGCGCGCCGATGGCGTGCCGAACTTCGATAGCCCCGATCCAGACAGGCCGGGCATAACCCGTAGCTCATCTATTTTATCTGCTTTGTGCGGAAGTGAGCCACTGCCGCCCGTCGTGCTCTTCCAGCGCGCGGGTGAAACGCGTTACGAACTGAGAGACGGGTTCCATCGACTCCATCTGTTTGCGGCAATCGGTTATACTCACGTGCCAGCACAGATAACTGACTGGAAGCCTGGAGAATACTGAAGGTCGACGTATACAAATGACTAAACCGCATCATAAACTCTCCATCGCCCCGATGATGGACTGGACCGATCGCTTCTGCCGGTCGTTTCATCGCGTCCTGTCGCGGCGGGCGCTGCTCTATACCGAGATGGTGACTACAGGGGCCGTGTTGCATGGGCCGCGGGAGCGGCTGCTCGGGTTTGACGGGGAGCAGCATCCGGTGGTGGTGCAGTTGGGCGGGTCGGACCCTTCGGATCTGGCGGCGGCGGCGCGGATCTGCGCCGATTACGGGTATGATGCGATCAACCTCAATGTGGGCTGCCCCTCCGACCGGGTGCAGAACGGGCGGTTCGGCGCGTGCCTGATGCTGGAGCCGGCGCTGGTGGGCGACTGCGTGGCGGCCATGAAGGCTGCGGTGTCGGTGCCGGTGACGGTCAAATGCCGGATCGGGGTCGACGACCAGGATTCCGAGGAAGCGGTCGACCGGCTCACCGATGCGGTCGTGGCGGCCGGCTGCGACGGGCTCACCGTCCATGCCCGCAAGGCCTGGCTGAAAGGCCTGTCGCCGAAGGAAAACCGGGATATTCCGCCGCTCGATTACGGGCGCGTCTATCGCCTCAAACAGGCGCGTCCGGCCTTGCCCATCGGGATCAATGGGGGCGTGCGCAGCATGGACGAGGTGGAGGCGCATCTTCAGCATGTGGATGAGGTGATGCTCGGCCGGGTCGCCTATCACGAGCCGGAAATCCTGCTGCAGGTCGATCCCCGCCTCTATGGCGAAACGGCCCCGGTACCCGACGGTTTTGCGGCCGTGGAGGCCTACGAGCCCTATATCGCCGCGCGGCTGGCGGAGGGCCACCGGCTCCATACCCTGACCCGCCATATGCTGGGCCTGTTCACCGGGCGTCCCGGTGCCCGGGCCTATCGCCGTCACCTCGCCACCGAGGCCAACCGGCCGGGGGCCGATCTTGCGACCCTGCGGGCGGCCATCGCCCATGTGTCGCGCGGCCCGTCCGCCCTTGAGGATGCCGCCTGAGACGCGTGGCCTGACGGTCTGCGAGACATTCCTCCCTCCCACACGTGTGCGAGCGCACCGCGCCGTGGAACAGAATTGTGGATTTCTGCATGATGGATTGTAGTAACGTTATAACGATTCTATGATCCAGGGGCTCAGGGTGTTTCCAGGAGCTATGTTGCAAGGAGAGATCATGTCAAAGCGTTTCTGCACACTGGTTTTTATCCTGTCGACCGGCCTTGTCGGTGCGACCGGTGCCCATGCCTTTCACGGCATCATCGGCGAGCGTCCGCCGCCGAATGGGCTCAACGGCGTGTCGCTGAACGGCTTCAGCGTGAGCGGCCTTACGACCGCCGTGTCGTTGGGCACCACCGTCACCCTGCGCGACGGCACCACCGTCATTCTGAAGTAACATGCGGAGGAACATCATGTCTGTGCGCATCCCAGTGCTGTCACTCGCGGCTGTTCTGATCGGATTGTCGGCATCAACCGCTTCCGCCTTCTTCGGCTACAGGGACGAGCGTCCGCCGCCGAATGGGCTCAACGGCGTGTCGCTGAACGGCTTCAGCGTCAGCGGCCTTTCGACCGCCGTGTCGTTGGGCACCACCGTCGCCCTGCGCGACGGCACGATCGTCACCCTGAAGTAACCCTACGCAATCGGAGCAACACCATGTCTGTGCGTCTCTCGACTGTGTCTCTTGCTGTTGTGCTGATTGGATTGTCGGCATCAACGGCCTCCGCCTTCTTCGGCTACAGGGACGAGCGCCCACCGCCGAAAGGGCTGAATGGTCTGTCCCGCACGGGATTCAGCCTCTCAGGGCTGAACGCCGTCGGGACCACCGTGACGGCCGTGACCCTACGCGACGGCACTCCGGTCCGGGTGAAATAGGCCCGGTCACATCAGCAAAGGAGCGGCCCCCGCCTCGGCGAGGGCCGCTGACCACCATGGCAAAAGTCTTTCTCGGCTGCCTTGCGGCGGTTCTCGGCCTTCTCATTGGATCGGCCGTTGCCCTGGATGGGCGGATGGGGCTTGAGGGCGTCGATCTCGTGCTCACTCTCGCGGATGGCCGCGCCCTGCGCCGCGAGGCGCTGATCGGCCTGTCGCTGACCCTCGGCAGTGGCGCGGGCGAGGCCGCGGTGCGGATCGATGGGTTCGAGGAGGACAGGCCTCCGGTCGGTGATCCCCTGCCGCTCTACCGGATGTCGGTGCTTGATCCCACGACGCACGAGCGTCGGGACCTGTGCGAACCAGATCCTGACGGGCGACGGGTGGCTTTCGCGTTTCCCACCGGGGCAGGGGGCTTCAGCCTCACCTGCACCAGCGGAGTCGAGGGTAAATGCGTGCTCTTCGGCTACCATCCGTGGGAAGAGGGCAACGGCATCCCCATGCGGGCGCTTCATGCCGCCTGCATGGCCATGTTTCGCGCCGATTACGGCGGCGACGATCATCCATCCACGCGTAACGGGACCAAGATCAATTTCTACGACCGCTTCGGCATCCAGAAAGTGGATCACGCGCCGGGCATGGCGTTTGAGGCCGCCTGGGGCGCCGAGGGCGCTCTGTGCGTCTCGCATCCGCGGATTGCCGATCACGTGGCTCTCGACGAACTGGCGCAGCGTTATCCGCACCTCAAGGGACGGCTGGGGCCGCATGTCTGTTACGAGGAGGCGATGCGGGCGGATCCCCGCGCGATCCTGTTTAACGAATCCACGATCACCTGGCGCACGCCCCAATAACCGTCGCGCCCGACCGCCTCCGCAGCGCACCGGCCTGAACCGGCGGGTTTGACGCGCCTTGATTCTCTCCGGCCGGACGTGTCGGTTGGCGGCGCAGCGTTCCGTGACCCCGCCAATGGCCTGTCGGCGGGATGCTCTGACGTCCCGATTTTTCCGCGACCTCTCATCCCCATGTGGCGACGGCGTTTCCACCAACGACGGGCCGGTGCGACGGGGCTCGGCCTATGCGCGCGCCGGTAGTTCGGGCGCTGTCATCGACACGGCCAGGGCCGGGTGTCGGCGCACCAAGACAATTTCTGAGAACCCTCGTCAGCAGCGCCCCCCAACGGAGCAAAGGCGCCAGCGGATTTTGTCCGCCGACCGAGTGGCGGGGAATTGCGGCATGCCATTGAGGAATGCATGTCGAATAACAATCTTAAAGAACATTTCCTGATCAACAGCAGCGCCTTTTTCAATCGAAGATTGATTCGAATGGAAGCGAATCCTTTCAGCATGTCGTTCATTCAAAAAACGAACGATTTTTAGATGAAATGGTATTCTAAAGCTTTACTGATATAAAATTGCATATATCTTCCCCTCGGCGAGGCTCAAACATGTGGGAACGGGCGCTCGCTAACGTCAATGGAGAAGAAAATGTCGATGCATCTGTATGCCGCTATTGTTGCGGTCGCTCTCGGATTCTCTGCGGCAACCGTGAGCGCGGGGGAACTGACGAACGGCCTGAGCACGAACGGTTTGAGCACCAACGGCCTGAGCACCAACGGGCTCAGCACGAATGGTTTGAGCACCAACGGGCTCAGCACGAATGGTTTGAGCACCAACGGGCTCAGCACCAACGGCCTGAGCACGAACGGCCTCAGCACCAACGGTCGCGACGTCAGCGGCGTGGCTTCGGATGGCCGGCTGAAGGCGGTGATTCTGCAGGACGGCTCGCGGATTGTTTCCCGCTAGCGCGTTTCATTCCAACAATCAGACGAGAGGCCTCCCGGTGACCGGGAGGTTTTTTGATATGCATCCCTTGTCGAAGACGTGGCTTGTGTTGTGGCTCGTCCTGCTGTGCGGTTCCGCGTCAGGACTTGAGGGTCGGCTTCTTGCGGACGGGCCCGAGCTTGCGCTGCACCTCACGGACGGGCGAGTGCTGCGGCGCGAGGCCCTGATCGGAATCGCCATGGTGGTCGGGGGCCCCCAGGGCGACAGCTATGTGCGTATCGACGGCCTCGAGGACGATCTGAATGCCGTGGGCGGAACGGTCACGCTCTATCGGCTTTCTGTCAGCGCGCCGGACGGGCAGGACGGGGCCGAGTTCTGCCAGGCCGATCCGCGCGGCCGGCGCGCGGGCTTTGCAATGCCCGACGGAGCAGGCGGCTTCGCGCTCACCTGCACCAGCGGCGCGCAGGGGAAATGTGTCCTCATGGGCTATCGTCCCTGGCAGGCGCGTGACGGTTTGCCGATGGCAGATCTTCACCGGGCGTGCGTCCACATGCTGCGGGCCGATTACAGTGGCGACGACCGTCCGACCACGCGCAACGGAACCCGCGTCGACATCTATGACCGTTTCGCCATCCAGGTCCCCGACAGAGTGGAGGGCCTGGCGTTCGAGGCCGCCTGGGGCCCGGAGGGCGCGATCTGCGTCGCCCATCCGCGCATCGCCGAGCACATCACGCTCGACGACATCGCCCTGCGCGCGCCCCACCTCGCGCGGCGACTCGGGCCGGAGGTGTGCACCGAGGCCCGGATGATGGCCGATCCCCGCGCGCTTCTCTTCAACGCGTCGGCTGTCACCGTCCGGGCGTCCCCCTGAGTCACGGAGGGGGTCCTTGCCGTCGCGGCCGATTTCCCGCACACAGGCTGCATTCCTGATTGAGGCTTGTGATGTACGGAATTTCTCTCTTCGACCTGTCCTGGCTCGCGGTGTCGATGCTCGCCGCCGGCGCGGTAACGGGTCTTCTCGCCGGCGTCTTCGGTGTCGGCGGCGGCGCCGTCGCGGTGCCGATTCTCTACGAGCTGTTCCGGCTCGTGGGCGTGCCCGAAGAGGTGCGCATGCCGCTCTGCATCGGCACCTCGCTCGCCATCATCATCCCGACCTCGATCCGCTCGTTCATGACCCATCGGGCCAAGGGCGCGGTCGATATGTCGATCCTGCGGGTCTGGGCGGTTCCGGTGGTGCTGGGCGTTATCATGGGCAGCTTCATCGCCCGCTTTGCCCCGGCTGACCTGTTCAAGGTCGTGTTTGTGATTGTCGCCGGCGTCTCGGCGATCCGCCTGCTGTTCGGCAAGGATACGTGGCGGTTCGGCCTCGATATGCCGGCCAAGCCCATCATGGTGGCGTATGGCTGGCTGATCGGCGTGCTGTCGGCGCTCATGGGCATCGGCGGCGGGCAGCTCTCGAACCTGTTCATGACCTTCTACAACCGCCCGATCCACCAGGCCATCGCGACCTCGTCGGGCCTTGGCGTGCTCATCTCCATCCCCGGAGCGATCGGCTACATCTATGCGGGCCTGCCGCGGGCGGCCGAATATCCCAACGTGGTGGCGCTGCAATTTCCGCTCGCCATCGGTTACATTTCGCTGATCGGCTTCATGCTGTTCGTGCCGACCAGCATCTGGATGGCGCCCATCGGGGCGCGGCTCGCCCACACCTTGTCGAAGCGCCGGCTCGAGGTCGCGTTCGGCATCTTCCTGCTCATCGTCTCCGCGCGTTTCGTCGCGAGCCTGATCGCCTGAGTCTCAGGCGCCCTTGCCGCGCAGGATCAGCCGGTTGCCGCGCACCTCGTAGGACGAGAGGCGCTCCAGGAAACTCATGCCCAGAAGGTTGATCTGGAGCACGCCGGCCCGCGCCACGAGAGCGCGCACGTTGCGCTCTTCAATCGGGCCCAGCGCCAGCGACGCGATGGTGACCGGGGCCGCCAGCGCCATGCCGTTGGCGGTGGAGACCGGCACCGAATAGGTGAGCGAGTCGGCCTTCACGCCCAGGTGAGCTGCGTCCTCCGCCCGCAGCACGATGGTGCTGGCGCCAGTGTCGAAAATGAAGCGAGCGTCGCGGCCGTTCACCTGCCCGGTCACGAGGAAAGTGCCGTCGCTGCGGCGGGCTGCGACGACCTCGCCCTCGGGGTTGACCACCGTGCGTCCGGGCGCAACATCGCCGATGGTGCGGTCGAGCACGGCGAGAATTTCCGAGCGCGAGCTGTAGAGCAAAAGGGCGCCGATCAGGACGCCGAAGGTCACGGCGGTCGCCTGCACCCCATGGGTCCAATGCTGGCCGAAGCCGTCGACGATCGCGCCCGCGAGAATCATCGCCATTCCAAAAAAGCCCACGAGGAGCGCCGCCTCGTGGGGCTGCACGCCCGCGATGGCGTCCTCGGCCAGGGAGGCGATCAGCACCGCTGCGGTGATGAGGAGCGTACCGGCCGCGCGGATGCCCGGCATCGTCACGAGGCCTTCCCGGGCTCTGGCGCAAAGGCTCGTCGCATCCGCTCCTCAAGGGTGGCCATGATCGCGAGGCGCTCATCCTCGCTCATGCGAAACCAGCGCGTGATCTCGGCGCTCGTCCGGCCGCAGCCTTCGCACAGGCCGGTGTCAGGATCGAGAATGCAGACGCGGGTGCAGGGGCTTGAGGCGCTGGTCATGAGCCGTTTATGTCGTCATCGCGCCAGCGCGATCAAGAGGCCGATCAGCGCGGCGATCTCGGCGATCTGCTGCGCCGCGCCTGCGATGTCGCCGGTCTGCCCGCCGAGATTGCGGTCGGCGAGCCGTGTCAGGCCGAACCCCGCAAGGCCGGAAAAGCCGATCATCAGCGCAAGCCCTGAGGCAGGCAGGCCCGCCAGCAGACCGATGGCGACTGCCAGCAGGGCGGCAAGCGTTGCGGCGATCAAGAACGATTCGCGCCTCGGCTGTCCGACAGACCGGGACAAGCCGTCTGTGCGCGCGGGAGGGAGAAACACCAGCGGCATGAGCGCCGCGGTGCGCGACAGGGAGGCTGCGATCATCACCACGGCGACACCCGCGACGATTCCCAACAGCGGGGCGAGTGCCGCCAGCGCCGCGATTCGCAGGGCGAAGGCGAGGATCAGGGCAGAGGCACCGTAGGATCCGATCAGACTGTCGCGCATGATGGCGAGCCGGCGCTCGCGGGTTGCCCCTCCCAGCCCGTCGGCGGTATCGGCGAGGCCATCCTCGTGCAGGCCGCCGGTGATCAGGGTCAGGGCTGTCACCGTCAGGATGGCGGCCAGCCAGGGACCGAGACCCAGCGCCAGCGCCACGACCATCACGAAGCCTGGCAGAATCCCGATGATGAGCCCGGCGATGGGCACCACCCGGACCAGACCGTCAAGCGCCGGGGCCGCATGGGGATCGGCCGATTCGAAGGGCAGGCGGGGGACCGGCAGGCGGGAGAAGAAGCGCAGGGCCTGGGCGAGCCGGACCAGGTTGTCCTGCCATGCGCCGGACGCGTCGCTCCCTGTCTTGTGAATATGGTCGGACATGCTTCACCCCGCGTGGAACGCCCGCTATAGGTCACGCCTCTTCGCGTTCCGCAATGCCCTGATGGGCGGGAGCCCACCATGACCGATGCCGGAAACTCACCCTTCGACGATATCCGCCGCATGATCACGACCATGCCCGGACCGGACGAGGATGCCGTCGAGGCGGTGCGGGCCCGCGACCGCCAGTTGACCAAGCCTGCCGGCAGCCTCGGGCGCATGGAATGGCTGGCGGAGTGGGTGGCCGCGTGGCAGGGCAAGTCGCCTGCCATTGACCGGCCGCTGGTCTGCGTGTTTGCCGGAAGCCACGGAGTCGTGGCGCGGGGGGTCTCGGCCTTCCCCTCCGACGTCAATCGCCAGATGCTCGAGAATTTCGCTGCCGGCGGCGGCGCCATCAACCAGATCTGCGCCGATCTCGGCCTTGGCTTCAAGGTCTTCGACCTCGCCATCGACATGCCCACCAACGACATCGTGGACGACGCCGCCATGGACGAGAAATCCTGCGTGGCCACGATGGCGTTCGGGATGGAATCGCTCGCCGGCGGCACCGATCTTCTGGCGGTCGGCGAACTGGGCATCGGCAATACCACGATCGCGGCGGCGATCTACGCGGCGCTCTATGGCGGCGAGGCGGCCCACTGGGTCGGGCGCGGCACCGGTCTCGACGACGAGGGGCTTCAGCGCAAGATCGCGGCGGTCGAGGGCGCCCTTGCCCGCCATCGCGACCATCTTCAGGACCCGCTCGAGGTGCTGCGCCGTCTCGGCGGCCGGGAGGTCGCGGCGATTGCCGGGGCGATTCTGGCCGCGCGGCTCCAGCGCATTCCGGTGATTCTCGATGGCTACGTGACGACGGCCGCTGCCGCCATTCTGCACGCGATCCACCCGTCAACGCTCGACCATTGCATCGCCGGGCACCTGTCGGCCGAGGGCGCCCATCAAGACGTCCTGCAAAGGCTCGGCAAGATCCCGCTGCTGGCACTGGGCATGCGGCTCGGAGAGGGAACCGGAGCCGCCCTGGCGGCGGGGATTGTCAAAACTTCCGTAACGGTGCATCGTAACATGGCGACGTTCGGCCAGGCCGGAGTCTCTGAACGGTTATGACCCATGTCTCGAGATTCCAAGCGTCCGGTCATAAAAGCGGCGACCTCGTCGCATAGCGGAATCGCCGGACTTCTCGTGGCACTTGGAATGGCGGGCTGCGCGGCTGTCTTCCTCACGCCGAGCGAGCGGATTTTCGAGGGTCGGGCGAACGCGACCGACGGCGACTCGATCCGCCTCGAGAACACCCGGATCCGCCTCAAGGGCATCGACGCTCCCGAACTCGACCAGATCTGCCGTCGCGGCGCGCAGGCTTATCGCTGTGGCGAACATGCGCGGGATGCGTTGCTGTCGCTCGTCATCGGTCGGCCCATCACCTGCAAGGCAGCGGGCCGGGACAAATACCGGCGCACGCTCGCCGTCTGTACGGTTGGCGGTGTCGATATCGGCAGCCGGATGGTGGCCTCCGGCTGGGCGGTCAGCTACGGCGATTACATGAGTGAGCAGCGGCAGGCCGAACGCCGCCGGGAAGGCCTCTGGGCGGGCACATTCGAACTGCCGCGCGAATGGCGTCGCGCCCATCCCATCGGCCCGTAGGGCGATGGCGGATCGTCAGACGGCGCGACGTCCTGTCGGGTCGAAACTTTCTCTCCGCCACCCTATTTCCCCCGCATGTCCGCACCCGATTTCGACCGCCTTGCCCGCCAGCTCAGAGCCTGCCGGATCTGCCGCGATGCCCCACGGCATGGCCCGCCGCTGGCCCACGAGCCTCGGCCGATCCTGCAAGGCAGCGCGTCTGCCCGGCTGTGCATCGCCAGCCAGGCGCCGGGAACCCGCGCCCATGCGAGCGGCCGGCCGTTCTCCGACCCGTCCGGGGTGCGCCTGCGGCAATGGCTCGGGCTGAATGAGACGACCTTCTACGACGCGCGCCATGTCGCCATCGTGCCGATGGGCTCCTGTTTTCCCGGCCAGGATGCCAAGGGCGGCGACCGGCCGCCCCGCCGGGAATGCGCCGAAACCTGGCGCGTGCCGCTCTTCTCCGCCCTGCCGCGCCTCGAATTGATCCTGGTCATCGGGCAATACGCCCAAGCCTGGCATCTGGGCGAGGATTTCCGGGACGGCCTGACCCGGACGGTCGAACGATGGCGCGAAATCCTCGCGCAGCCGAGACGGCCCCGTGTCCTGCCGATGCCGCATCCATCCTGGCGCAACAACGGATGGCTGAAGCGCAATCCCTGGTTCGAGGCCGAGCTTTTGCCGGTGCTTCGCTCGGAAGTCCGCCTTATGCTCGCTCTCGACGAACAGGAGCCCGCCGCATGAATGCCACCACCCTGCGCTGCAGCCGAGAGGGAGCCGTCGCGACCGTCGCGCTCGCGCGACCCGACAAGCTGAACGCTTTCAACGGGGCCCTCCACGCGGCCCTGCGGGACGAGCTTGCTCGGCTGGCGGAGGATGACGACATCCGCGTTGTGGTGCTCACCGGCGAGGGCAGGGGCTTCTCGTCCGGGCAGGACCTGACGGAGGATCTGCCCCGCGACCAGGCGGGCCGTATCGATTTGGGGCCGCCGCTGGCGCGCGACTACAATCCGTTGATTCTGCAACTGGCCAATTATCCCAAGCTCACCATTGCGGCGCTCAACGGGGCGGCGGTCGGCGCCTCGATGAACATCGCGCTTGCCTGCGATATCGTCGTGGCGGCCCATTCGGCCTATCTGCAGGAGGCTTTCGCCAAGATCGCCCTGATCCCCGATGCGGGCGGCACCTGGATCCTGCCGCGTCTCGTCGGCCCCAAGCGGGCGCTCGCCCTGATGCTGACCGCCGAGCCGATTTCGGCCGAGGAGGCTCATCGGATGGGACTGGTCGCCACGGTGTTCGACGATGCGACGTTCCGCGACGACGTGGCGGCGTTTGCCCGCAAGCTTGCGGATGGCCCCGCGCTCGCCTATCGCTTGACCAAGCAGGCCGTGGCGCAGAGCCTCGACAACGACCTTGAAACGCAACTGGGCATCGAGGCCGCGTTGCAGCGACAGGCGGGGTTCAGCGATGATTTCGCCGAAGGAATCACGGCTTTCCGCGAGAAGCGGCCCCCGCGTTTTTCGGGCCGGTAAGGAGACCACGATGCGGCCCGGTTACCTGATCCTCGGTCTCGTGACGCTGAGCGCGGTCATCGGATTGCTCGTCTCGCGCGATCCGGAGCGCTCTGCCGCGATGTCGCAGATGTATCGCGACGCCGCCCTGTCGGGCGAGACCAAGCAGATCGTCCTGGCGCTCCTCGCCCTGGGCCTCGGCGGCTTCATCGTCTACCTCACCATGAGCCGCCGCTAGCCCCAAGGACCTGCTCGTCTAGGTCAGGCGCGAAATCAGGCTCGAGGTGTCCCAGCGCCTGCCGCCGTTGGCCTGCACATCCGCGTAGAATTGGTCCACGAGGGCCGTCAGCGGCAACCGGGCCCCGTTCTTGCGCGCCTCGGCGAGGCAGATCGCCAGATCCTTGCGCATCCAGTCGACGGCAAAACCGAACTCGAACTTGCCTTCGTTCATGGTCTTGCCGCGATTTTCCATTTGCCAGGATCCGGCGGCGCCCTTCGAGATGACGTCCAGAACCGCCTCGATATCGAGACCGGCCTTCTGGCCGAAATGGATGCCCTCGGAGAGGCCCTGGACGATCCCCGCAATACAGATCTGGTTGATCATCTTGGTGAGCTGTCCCGATCCGGCCGGACCCATGAGGCGGCAGGCGCGCGCGAAGCTCATGATGACCGGCTCTGCCGTGGCATAGGCCTCCGGCGTGCCCCCGCACATGACGGTCAGAACACCGTTCTCGGCGCCGGCCTGGCCGCCGGAGACGGGCGCATCGATGAAGGACGCTCCCTTTTGCCGTGCAGCGTCGTCCAGCTCTCGCGCGACTTCCGCCGAGGCCGTGGTGTGGTCGACGAAGATTGCGCCCTGTCCGAGCCCCGAAAATGCGCCGTCCGGCCCAATGGTGACCTGGCGCAGGTCGTCGTCGTTGCCGACGCAGCAGAACACGATCGCCTGGCCCGTGGCCGCCTCCCGCGGGGTCGCCGCCGCTGTTCCGCCATGCTCGGCCACCCAGGCCGCGGCCTTCGCGCTGGTGCGGTTGTACACGGTGACCTCATGGCCCTTGACCTTGAGATGCCGGGCCATGGGCGCGCCCATGATGCCGAGGCCTATGAATCCGACTTTTGCCATCGTCCGCTCCCGTGCGTGTTCCGTGCCGTTCTAGGAAGAGCGTCGCCTTCGGTCAAACGCCGTTACTTGATGTCGAAGGGAAAGTACTTGACCCGAACCCGGTCGTAGGTGCCATCCGCCTGGATGGCCGCGAGCGCACGGTCGAAACGGGCCTTCAGCTCGGCATCCTCCTTGCGCAGGCCGATCCCGTAGAATTGACGCGAATAGGGGGGGTCGTCGGGCGCCGTCCCGAGAATGCGGCAGCAATCGCCCTCGCGGCTTTCAAGAAATTTCACCAGCGCCCGCTTGTCGCCGAACACCGCGTCGACGCGCCCGACCAGCAGGTCCAGGGTCGCCTCCATGGCGCTTCCATAGAGCGCGATCTGGGATTCCTTGTAGTGCTGCTCGAGATATTCCGCGTAGTCGCTGCGGATGGTCGTGCCGATCTTCGATCCAGCAAGTCCTTCCGGCGTAAGGTTGCGGATGGTGCTGTTCTTGGGAGCGATGAAGATCGCCGGAATGCGGTAATAGGGATCCGAGAATGCCAGACGCTTCTGGCGTCGTTCGAGGATCTCGAGCGACGACATGATGGCATCGTATTCGTGGTTGAGGAGGCCGCGGATAATGCCATCCCATTCGTGCTGAACGATGACGCACTCGGCCTTCATCTGCTCGCACAGGGCTTTGGCCAGATCGACCTCGAAGCCCTGAAGCTCGTTCGCCTGATCGATATAGTTGAAGGGCGGATAGGCTCCCTCGATGGCAATGCGAATGGGTGCAGGTTTGGGCCCGCTCTCCTGTGCAACGGCCGCTCCAAGCGTGTACGACCCGAAAGCGAGCGAGAGGCACAACAACAGCTTGGGCGCAAAATGCAGCCTGATCACCACGATCCAATCCGCGAGTTTGGGCGATATTCCCGCAAAGCTTGGAACTGTCAATCGAGCGGAAAGCCTTTTCTCGTAAGGAGTAAGGACTTAGCCGCCGGTCACGCTCATATGGCGCGTCAGGGCAGGCGTCGTGTGGCGGCGGTCGATGACGAAGTCATGGCCCTTGGGCTTGCGGGCGATCGCTGCCTCAATGGCGGAGCTCAGAAGGGCGTCATCCTCGGATTGCCGCAACGGCGCGCGCAGATCGGCCGCATCCTCCTGGCCGAGGCACATGAAGAGCTGGCCGGTGCAGGTGAGCCTCACGCGGTTGCAGCTCTCGCAGAAATTATGCGTCAGCGGCGTGATGAATCCGAGGGTCCCGCCGGTCTCGGCCACGGTGACATAGCGCGCGGGGCCGCCGGTTCGGTAGGCGTTCTCGGAGAGGGTGAAACGCTGCGACAGGCGGGCCCGGACGACGGAGAGGGGAAGGTACTGGTCCACCCGATGGGCGTCGATTTCACCCAGCGGCATCACCTCGATCAGCGTCAGGTCCATGCCCCGTCCATGCGCCCATGTGAGAAGGCTCTCGATCTCGTCCTCGTTGACGCCTTTCAGCGCCACCGTGTTGATCTTGACCTTGAGGCCCGCACGCTGGGCCGCATCCAGCCCGGTGAGAACTTTCGTGAGATCGCCCCAGCGGGTGATGCTGCGGAAGGTCGCGTCGTCGAGGGTGTCGAGGGAGACGTTGACGCGCTTCACGCCGCAGGCGGCGAGATCGGCCGCATAGCGGGACAGCTGCGATCCGTTGGTGGTGACGGTGAGCTCGTCGAGCGCCTCGGTTTCGAGATGCCGGGAGAGAGACCGGAACAACGTCATGATGTCGCGCCGCACCAGCGGCTCGCCGCCGGTGATCCGCAGCTTGCGCACGCCCTGACGAACGAAGGCGGTGCAGATCCGGTCAAGCTCCTCGAGGGTGAGAAGATCGCGCTTGGGCAGAAACGCCATGTCTTCCGACATGCAGTAGACGCAGCGAAAATCGCACCGGTCCGTCACCGAGACCCGCAGATAGGAGATCGTCCGGCCGAAGGGATCGACCAGTGGGCGATCCGTCGGCGACAGGGTGGCAGGCGCGGGGGCTCCCCACATGGTGTCGGTCTTCCTCGTCGGCGATGGCGGCGCGTCCTGGAGGCGGGCGGCTTGGAAAGTGGCCCGCCAGTCGCTAGCGTCCAGTACACCATATAGGAAGACATCGTTTCATGACCACCGCGCGCTGGCCGATCGAGCTTCGTCTCGCCAAGGACAAGAAGAGCCTGCGGATCGCCTTCGACGACGGCACCGCCTTCGACCTGCCGGCGGAGTACCTGCGGGTGACCAGCCCCTCGGCGGAAGTGCAGGGCCACAGCCCGGCCCAGCGCAAGACCGTGCCGGGAAAGCGCGGCGTGTCGATCATCAGCGTGCTGCCTGTGGGCAATTATGCGGTTCGTCTGGTCTTCGACGACATGCACGACACCGGCATCTTCGGGTGGGATTACCTCCACACCCTGGGGGCCGAGCTGCCGGCCCGGTGGCAGGAATACGTGGATGCCCTGTCGGCCAAGGGGCTGCATCGCGACCCGCATTGATTTTACCGTTGGGTCAGGTATAAACGGTACGTTATATCAATTGCAGTCTTGTATCGTCCCGCGCGGTGCGGGTGGTTTTGGGTCGTCGCCATGTCGCTCGTCGTCAATCTCCCGTATTTCGTCAATGCGAGCCAGATCGCCGGCGGCATCGTCATGGGTGAGGGCGACAACATTCTCGACACACGCGACGGACGGATTTCCGGCGCCGTCCGCCTGCTCGGCGGTGACGATGTGTTCTTCGGCGGCGCAGGACGGGATCTGGTCGACGGGGGCGATGGCAATGACCGGCTGGACGGCGGCGCCGGGCACGATGTCCTGGCGGGCGGGGCCGGCCGCGACAGTTTCGTCTTCAGCATGCCGCCCCTGCCGCGGAGCGCTGACCGGATTGTCGATTTTACCCCTGCCGACGATACCTTTCTCATCAGCAAGGCCGCCTTCGCCGGGATCGGAGCGCAGGGCGGTCTATCGGCCGCGGCGTTCCACCTCGGGGCCCGTGCGGCCGACGCGGATGACCGGATCATCTACGCCAAAGCTTCCGGCACGCTGTTCTATGACCCTGACGGGAACGGCCCGGCGGCGCAGGTCCTTCTCGCCACCCTCTCCAACAAGGCGAAAGTCGCAGTCGGTGATTTCGTCGTGATCTAATGGCGATGGCGGGCAACGCCCGGGCATGAAAAAAGGCGCGGCAGAGAGCCGCGCCTTGATGGCTTGTGGGCCGGGCCGGTTGGCGGCCGGCAGAATTCCTAGCGCTGAACAACCACCCGGGCGCCGACCTTGGCGCGGGTGTAAAGATCGGTCACATCCTCGTTCGTCATGCGGATGCAGCCCGATGAGACGGCCTCACCGATGGTCTCCGGCTCATTCGAGCCATGAATGCGATAGATCGTGCTGCCGATATAGAGCGCGCGGGCGCCGAGCGGGTTGTCGGGACCGCCTGCCATGTGGCGCGGGAGATCGGGACGGCGCTTCAGCATGGCTGCCGGCGGACGCCAATCCGGCCATTCGCGCTTCATCGTCACTGCGTGGGCGCCGCCCCACTGGAAGCCGGGACGGCCCACGCCGACGCCGTAGCGGACGGCCTTGCCGTCGCCAAGAACGTAATAGAGCCGGCGTTCGGAGGTGGATACCACGATCGTGCCCGGAGCCTGGCGCCCGTCATAGGACACGATCTCGCGGGGGATCGGCGATGCCTGAGCCTTGACCGCCTGCTCCGCGCTGTAGAGCGGCTGGCGTGTCAGGGGGTCGATTGCAGTGAAAGCCGCAGCCGGCGTCGCGAGAGCGACGAAAGCGCAGGCAAGCCCGGTCAGGGCGGCGCGTGTGCGTCCCATAAAAGCCTCGAAATAACCAAGTTTCGCTACTGGTTTGAAATAGCTAAACGCAACCGCCGCGTTTCAGATCCGTTGCATAGCAGAGGTTCGATACCGAACGCCATAGCATAGCTGCCTTGTTTTCGCCACGTCGTAAGCAAGGTGTTAAAGCCACGCAGCCGCATTTGGTGGCAGCGACTTCGGGCGCATTTGCCGAGTATGGCTTGACGCCAAGGGAGCAACGACTTTAGAAGGCGCTGGTCAGGGCGCGTAGCTCAGCGGGAGAGCATTCGCTTCACACGCGAAGGGTCACAGGTTCAATCCCTGTCGCGCCCACCATTCCTTCCTGATCACCCTCTTCACATTCGTGCGAGCGACGCTTTGCGGCCCTCAGGCTGCGGCCTTGCGCATGAGCGCCGTCACCGAATCGAACAGATCGTCGAAATGGTCGATGACGATGTCCGGGCCCAGCTGGCGCACCGGCGTGTCGGTGTAGCCGAACGGCACGGCGATCACCGGGATCCGCGCATTGCGGGCCGTGGCGATATCGGTGTTCGAATCCCCCACCATGACCGCCCGGCCAGGATCACCACCGGCACGCGCAATCGTCATGGTCAGGTGCCGGGCATCCGGCTTGAAATAGGGAAACGTGTCGCGGCCCGCATTGAAGGCGAACATGCCACCGACCCCCAAGGCATCGAGCAGCTTGACCGAGTGCTCCTCGACCTTGTTGGTGCAGACCGCCAGGATATAGCCTGCCTGCTCGAGGCGATCGAGAGCGCCCCGGACGCCTGGAAACAGCTCGGTGTGGACGCGGATATGGCTGCCGTAATGGGCCATGAAGCGTTCGAACAATTGGTCGAGATGGGCGGAGGTCAGGTCACGGCCGGCGGCCTCGAATCCGCGCTGGATGAGGGCGCGGGCTCCCGCGCCAATCATGTCCCGCGCTTTGTCCACCGGAAGCGGCGCAAGGCCCTCCTGGTCCAGGACGACATTGAGCGTCCCCACCAGGTCTGCCGCGGTGTCGGCGAGCGTCCCGTCCAGGTCGAAGACGGCGATAGGCGGAGCAGAGAGGGCCATCGGACTCGGCTACCTTCACATAACGAGAGAATCAAGCCTCGGGATGATATGATCTTAAGGTTGATTCGTTCTTACCAGCAGGAGTGCTGAATGCGGTTTGTTGGCCTTGAGATGCGTGGATCGGCGCTTTCCGGTGTTGGAAAACTTGTCCGGGTCGGGCGTCTTGCCGGCGTGGCTGTTCTCGCGGCGGCCGGATCCGTCGTGGCGGCGCCGTTCGATTTCGTCCCCGCCCCGCAGACCGACCTCAACCGGATCTATCGGATCGATCGCTATACGGGCGAGATCAGCTCATGCCAGTACGGGTTGCAGGAGGGCACCATCGGCGTCACCCTGTGCTTCGGCTCGGGCGAGGGCGCGGGTCCGCAAAGTCCCGGCGAATACGGCCTCGTGGCCTCCAAGCATGAGCGCGAAGGCGGGGTCTTCCGGGTCAATTTCCGGACCGGCGACATGAGCATCTGCTACGTCTTCGACGAAAAGGTCGTGTGCACGCCGCAGACCAGCCCGGCCGCCGCTGCCTCGCCCGGCTCTGCGCCTGCCGCAACGCCAAGCGCCCGGCCCGGCACAGGAGCCTCGCCACAACGGCCGTAATCCGATCGTCTGATCGGGCGTTTGGATGAAACCTTCTTTCTTCGCCCGGGCGGGCCGTGCTAGACGGGCGTCCGGCGACGACGGGGCCTTGGCTCCGCACTGGCATGAACGGAATGCGATTGTGAGCGAGCAACTGAAACGCGCGGCGGCCGAGAGGGCGGCAGCGCTCGTCACGGACGGCATGCGGCTCGGCATCGGCACGGGATCGACGGCGGCGCATTTCGTCGCAGCCCTTGGCCTGCGCGTGCGCAGCGGCCTGAAGGTCGTCGGCGTGCCGACGTCGGAGGCGACCCGCCGTCAGGCGAGCGCCGAGGGCATCCCTCTCACAACGCTCGACGAAACCCCCGAGCTCGATCTCACCATCGACGGCGCGGACGAGATCGACGATGCGCTGCGCCTGATCAAGGGCGGTGGCGGGGCCCATCTGCGCGAGAAGATCGTCGCGGCCGCAAGCGCCCGCATGATCGTGATCGCCGACGGATCCAAGCTTGTCTCGACCCTCGGCCGGTTTCCCTTGCCGATCGAAGTCGTTCCCTTCGGTCTCAAGGCCACCGAAATCGCACTCGCAACGCTCTTTGACGACCTGGGCCTGGAGGGCGTCCTGTCCTTGCGCAAGGATGCTCACGGTACGGCCTTCGTGACGGATGGCGGCCATCTCATTCTCGACGCCGCCCTTGGCCGCATCGACAGGCCGGAGGCGCTGGCGGATGCTGTCAACCGCATTCCCGGCGTCGTCGAGCACGGCCTCTTTATCGGTCTTTGCACAGGGGCGATCCTTGCCACTGGCGACGGCCTTGTCGAACTCGGTCAGGTCTGACCATGACCTCTTTCAGTTTGGAGCTTTAACCCATGATCCGTTCCGCTTCTCGCCTCGTCGCGACCACCTTCGCGCTGGCCCTGCTGGCCGGTCCCGCCTTCGCCCAGACGGCGGCGCCCACCCCGAGCCATCTGGCCATGGCGCGTGAGGTTGCGACCGTCTCCGGCATGACGCGCTCGTTCGATGCCATGACCGAACCCTTCCTCGCCCAGTTGCAGCAGATGAATGTCACCCGTCCCGAGATCAAGAAGGATCTGGACGAGGTCACGGCGATGCTGCGGCCGGAGATCGAGCTGCAGAAAGAAAAGATGCTCGACAATGTGGCGCGCGTCTTTGCCAGCCAGCTCACCGAACCGGAGTTGAAGGAAATCGCGACCTTCTACAAGACGCCCACCGGCGTGAAATACGTGACGGTCCAGCCCGGTCTCCTCGACGACATCGTGAAGGATCTGGCGACCTGGACCCAGAACGTCTCCGAATACGTGATGATCCGGGCTCGCGCCGAGATGATCAAGCGCGGCCACCAGCTTCAGTAACGCTTGCGCGACAGACAGCAAAAAGCCCGGCATCGCCGGGCTTTTTTCGTCGTGCAGACGGGGAGCGGATCAGTCCTCGACAGCCTTGAAGCGACCCATGCCCTTCAGGGCGAAGGGGAGGATGAGCGCGATCAGCGCGATGGTCAGCAACGTCGCCGAGAACGGGCTTTGCAGCAGGACCATCGGGTCGCCGAGGCTGATCGACAACGCGCGCCGCAACTGGCTCTCGGCAATCGGCCCGAGGATCAATCCCACCACCACCGGGGCGATCGGATAGTCGAACCGGCGCATCAGGAAGCCGAGGATGCCGAAGCCCGCGAGCATCATCAATTCCACCGGCGAGGGGTTGGCCGCGATGGTGCCCATGGTGGCGAAGACCAGGATGCCCGCATAGAGCCACGGCTGCGGGATGGCGAGCAGCCGCACCCACAGTCCGACCAAAGGCAGGTTGAGCACGAGCAGCATCGTATTGGCGATGAACAGACTGGCGATCAGCCCCCAGACCAGATCGGGACGCTCGGCAAACAGCAACGGACCCGGGTTCAGGCCATATTGCTGAAAGCCCGCGAGCATCATGGCGGCGGTGGCCGAGGTCGGCAGGCCGAGAGTCAGCAGCGGCACGAGCGTTCCGGCCGCCGATGCGTTGTTGGCGGCCTCCGGTCCCGCCACGCCCTCGATGGCCCCATGACCGAACTCCTCCGGGTGCTTCGACAGCCGCTTCTCGGCGGAATATGACAGGAAGGTGGGAATTTCGGCGCCGCCTGCAGGCAATGCGCCGATGGGGAAACCCAGCGCGGTGCCGCGCAGCCACGGCTTCCACGAGCGCTTCCAGTCCTCCTTCGTCATCCACAGGGAGCCGCGGACAGGCTCGAGCTTCTCTTCGTGGATGTGCCGGCGCGATGCCACGTAAAGCGCCTCGCCGACCGCAAAGAGCCCGACCGCGAGCGTCGTCACCTCGATGCCGTCGAACAGTTCGGGCACCCCATAGGCGAGTCGCGACTGGCCGGTGAGGATGTCGATGCCCACAAGCCCGAGGGCAAGGCCGATGAACAGGCTGGTGAGACCGCGCACGGGGGAATCGCCGAAGGTCGCCGAAACCGTCACAAAGGCCACGCACATGAGCGCGAAATAATCCTCCGGTCCGAATTTCACCGCGAGATCGACGAGATAGGGGGCGAGGAAGGCAAGCCCCAGCGTCGCGATGGTGCCGGCGACGAATGAGCCGATGGCGGAGGTGGCAAGCGCCGGTCCGCCGCGGCCGGCCTTGGCCATCTTGTTGCCTTCGAGCGCGGTGGCCATCGAGGCGCTTTCGCCCGGCGTGTTGATCAGGATGGCGGTGGTCGAGCCGCCATACATGCCGCCGTAATAAATGCCCGCGAACATGATGATCGACCCGCCGGGGTCGAGCTTGAAGGTGATGGGCAGGAGCAGCGCGACGGTCAGCGCCGGGCCGATGCCCGGAAGCACGCCGACTGCGGTGCCCAGCAGCACGCCGATGAGCGCGAACAGCAGGTTCATCGGCTCGATGGCGATGGTGAGTCCGTGGGCGAGGGAGACGAAAGCTTCCATGACGGTTCTCAGATCAGACGTTCAAGCGGGCCCACCGGCAGGGACAGGGTGAGGAGCTTCGAGAAAAGGATGTAGATGACGATGCTGATCACGACGCCGATGGCGATATCCGCCAGCAGCGCCCGCCGGCCGAAGGCCGCCGATGTGGCCACGAACAGCACGGTCGTGGCGAGGATGAACCCGCCGCCGAACTTGATCAGCGCAATCAGCGCCGCCATGCCCCCGATGATGAGGACGATCGGCTTCCAGTCGAGGCTTTCGCGGGCCGGAAGGTCGCCGCGAAGGGCCATGATGGCGTTGCCGATGGCCAGGATGCCGAGGCCGAGCGCCACGATCTTCGGCGCCGCCTTCGGCCCCATTCCGTAGACCGAGGACAGTTCGAGGGACGACATGTCCAGCCAGATCAGGCCCGCAACGGCCAGAAGAATCAATGCGATGACGAGGCCTGCCACGTCGATGCGCCGAGTCATGGAGAAACCCATTCGTTCGTGAGGAAAAAAGAAGCGCCGCGATCGATGGGCGGCGCTTCCCTGGATCGTCTCTCGCTGGCGCCTTTACGACTTCACGAGGCCGACGGACATGAGCACGTCCTTCGTGCGGACCTGATCGTCGGCCAGGTACTTGGTGAAGGCGTCGCCCGACAGGTACGAATCGTCCCAGCCTTTGGCTTTCAGCAACTCGGTCCATTCCTTGGACTTGGCCATCTTGTCGACGACTTCCGTCAGGGCCTTCTTCTGGTCGGCGGTGATGCCGGGAGGGGCCACCACGGCGCGCCAGTTGGCGATCTCGAGATTGATGCCCTGATCCTTGAGCGAGGCGCCCTCGATGCCCGGCAGCTTGGTGGCCGAGGTAATGCCGATGAGGCGCAGCTTTCCGGCCTTGATCTGGCTCTCGAACTCGCCGTAGCCGGAAATGCCGACCGTGACCTTGCCGCCGAGGATCGCCGCCAGCGCTTCACCGCCGCCCGAGAACGGGATGTAGTTGATCTTCGTCGGATCCGCGCCGGCTTCCTTGGCGAACAAAGCCGCCGCGATGTGGTCGACGCCGCCTGCCGAGCCGCCGGCCCAGGTGACCTTGGCGGGATCGGCCTTCACGGCCGCGGCCAGGTCCTTGGCGTTCTTGATCGGGCTGTCGGCCGGGACGACGAGCGCCTCGTATTCCGCGGTGAGCCGGGCGATCGGGGTCGTCTGGTCGAGGGTGACCGGGGACTTGTTGGTCAGAAGCGCTCCGACCATCACGTAGCCCATCACCATGAGCTGGTTGCCGTCGCCCTTGCCGTTATTGACGAACTGCGCAATGCCCACCGAGCCGCCGGCACCCGGGACGTTTGTCACCTGGGCGCTCTTGGCGAGGCCGGATTGGGTCAGGGCCTGCTGCATCGAGCGGGCGGTCTGGTCCCAGCCGCCGCCGGGAGCCGCCGGCGCCATGATCTTAAGCTCCATCTGCGCTGCGGCGGAGGTCACGAAGCCTGCGACTGCCGCGACCGCGATGGCGCCGCGCCAGAGTGCTTTTCGAGTGTGAATCATTGTTGGTTTCCTCATATGGCGCTGCCATTCAACCAGGCGCGTCCTGCCCCGGACGGTAAAGGTGGAAATGGGGGGCGGCAAGCGCTTGGTTCTTTATTGCGGTTAAACCTTCGCGTAAGAGCCTTCGCATGAGGATCACCGCATGAGCGTCGTCGACAGAAGCGACCGTGGCCACCTGGCCCGGGCCGCTGGCCTGTCCGCCGCGCTGTGGCGCGTGGCGATGGGTGCGCTGGCTGTTCTGCCGGTCGGCATGGCGGTGGCCCATCGCTCGAGCCCGCTTTTTCTCGGACTCGCTGCCGTTGCGGCGGTGGCGGCGGTACTTCTCGACGGACAGGGGAGGTCCTTTGCCCGCGCTGCGATCGCCCAACTGGCAACGCCGCTCGGGATATCCGTCGCGGCCTTCTTCGCCTGGGGCCTTGCCTCCATCGGCTGGAGTGAGTTTCCCGCGGTCTCGCTGTTGGCTTTCGGCGAATTCTGGCTGTCGGTTGCTTTCGCCTGGGTGCTGGCCGTGACCCTTCCTGAGCGGATGACCCGTCAGGCATTCGGACTCCTCGCCCTGTCCTGCTGTATTGCTGCGGCGATCGTGGTGGTCGAACTGCGAACCGGCATGGTGCTGCGCCGCATGCTCGACGTGCGGGCGAACAGCTTCATCTTCAACCGGCCCGTTCTCACCCTCACCCTGCTGCTGCCGGCGGTTGCCCTCTGGTTGTGGCGGCAGAAGGGCTTTGGCGCTGCCGCAGCGGCAGGGGCGGCTTCTCTCGTGGCCGTCGCGGTGTTCCAGTCCGACAGCGGCGCCGCGGTGCTGGGCCTGGTCGTGGCGGCCTTCACGTTCGCAGCCGCCTGCCTGGGCCCCCGTCTGGTGGCGCTTGTGGGAGCCTTCGCGTTTTCGCTGGCGCTTGTGCTTGCACCGGTCATGGGCACGATCGGCGACCGCGCCATCCCCGACAGCGTCCACCGCCGGCTGGCCGACGATCATTCCCGCGACCGGGTCGACATCTGGCTGAGTTTCAACGACGCGATCCGGCAGGATCCCGTGCTCGGCGGTGGGTTCGGGGTCAGTCCGGTGATGGACAAGACCTCCGTGGCCGATCGCGTCGCCCCCGAGCACCGCGTCCTGCTGGGGGTGGGACATCCTCACAATGCTGCGATTCAGGTCTGGGCGGAGCTTGGGATCGTGGGAGCCGTGCTTACCTTGATGATCATTCTGCAGATCCTGCGCCTTGCTTCCCGACAATCACGACCGATCGCCGCCGCATCCCTCGCCCTCATGGCAGGGGCTGCAAGCGTCGCGCTGGTCGGGCACGGGGCCTGGCAGGGTTGGTGGGCTGCCTCTCTCGGCGCGGCGATCGTCTGGTTGCTGGCCCTGCGCGACACCGCCCCCCGAACACGAGTGGAGACGACACGATGAGCGATTTCGACGTTGACCTGTTTGTCATCGGGGCCGGGTCCGGTGGCGTGCGCGCGGGTCGGATCGCTGCCGGCTACGGCGCCCGCGTGATGGTGGCCGAGGAGTTTCGTGTCGGCGGAACCTGTGTCATTCGCGGCTGCGTGCCGAAGAAGCTGCTGGTCTATGCCAGCCGCTTCCACGACGAGTTTCACGATGCGGCAGGCTTCGGCTGGTCCGTGCCCGAGCCCAGCTTCGACTGGTCGACCCTGATCGCCAACAAGGATCGCGAGATCGACCGGCTGGAGGGGATCTACCGGACCAATCTCGAGCGCTCCGGCGTGACCATTCTCAACGAGCGCGCCGTGATCGAGGGGCCGCACAGCGTCCGCATGGCAACGAGCGGGACGGTGATCCGCGCCAAGGTCATCCTCGTCGCGGTCGGCGCCCATCCGACCATGGAGCCCCGCATCCCCGGCGCGGAACTGGCCATCACGTCGAACGACGTGTTCGATCTCAAAACCCAGCCCCGGCGCATCATGGTGGTGGGCGGCGGCTACATCGCGGTGGAGTTTGCCGGTGTGTTCGCCGGTCTCGGCAGCGCGGTGACGCTGCTGCACCGGGGCGACAAGCTGCTCCGCGGCTTCGATGACGACGTGCGCGACGCGCTGGGCGCTGCCTATCGCCAGCGTGGCATCGACCTGACCCTTGGCGCGACCGTGTCGCACCTGGAACGCGTGTCCGACGGCATCCGGGCGACCCTCTCGGACGGATCGGTGCGGGAAGTGGACCAGGTCCTGGTCGCCACCGGCCGGAGGCCCAACACCAGCGGCCTCGGGCTCGACCGCGTCGGCATCGCGCTCGACCCGGTCGGGGCCATTCCGGTGGACGACTATTCGCAAACCGTGGTGCCGTCGATCTATGCCATCGGCGACGTGACGAACCGCGCCAACCTCACGCCTATCGCCATCCGGGAAGGCCACGCCTTCGCCGACACCGTCTTCGGCAACAAGCCGACCGCCGTCGACCACAGCCTGATTCCCACCGCCGTGTTCTCGACCCCCGAAATCGGCGTCATCGGCTGCGGCGAGCACGCGGCCCGCGCGCTTTACGGCGAGATCGACATCTACAAGACGGCGTTCCGTCCCATGCGCGCGACCCTGTCGGGGAGCCAGGACCGGGTGCTGATGAAGCTCATCGTCGACCGGGCCAGCGACCGGGTCGTGGGCCTCCACATCGTCGGCCACGACGCCGGCGAGATGATCCAGCTCGCGGGCATCGCCGTCACCATGGGGGCCACCAAGGCCGATTTCGACCGCACGGTGGCTGTCCACCCGACCGCGTCCGAGGAGCTGGTGACGATGCGCGTGCCGCACGTCGTGAAGAAGCCGGTGGACGTGGTGTGACCGCGCGCGGAAGGCTGTTGTGGATGGGGGTTTTATATTAACGATATAAAGTAACATTCGGTGAGGGTTACAGATAGGATGCGGGGCAAAAGGAGAGTCCCATGGCATTCGACGTCAACGCTTTGCGCCACCCGAAAGAGCGGATCTACGGCGCTCTCATGCTCTGGATCGGCGCGCTCGTCTGGTTGGCCGTGGCTGCAGGCGCGGTGCTCAGCCAGGCGTTTCGGATCGCGATTCTGCCGGCAGCGATCTATCTCGTCGTCATCTGGCTGGTCTTGACGATCGCCCGGGTCCTGATCCGCGCCCACATGTTCGGGCACCATGTGCTTGTCGGCCCCGATCAGTTTCCGCATATCCACGCCATGGTGGAGGAGGGGGCGCGGCGACTCGGTCTTGCAGAAGCGCCGATGACCTTCGTGTACAATTCCCAAGGCGTCATGAATGCCTTCGCCCTGCGCCTGATCGGCAAGCAGCGTTATGTGTGGATCGCCTCGGCGCTGATCGATGCCGACACAGACGAGCAATTGCGGTTCGTCATCGGGCACGAGCTCGGCCATCACGTCGCTGGCCACCTCGATGCCTTGCCCCATGTGGTCAGGCTCGCCGGCTTCCTGATCCCCGCTCTCGGACCCGCTTATTCGCGTGCCCGCGAACTGACCTGCGACCGGATCTGAGCAGTTGTTGCGGCCTCGAACCCGACGACAGCCCGCTCGGCCCTCCAACTCCTTGCCTGCGGCAGCGCGAAGCTCAACCGGGAGATGAACCCGACAGCCTTCGGGGCGCAGGACGCCATGGTACCGCCCGTCGCCGGGTTCTTCGTCAAGCTCTTCGCCAGCCATCCCCGGCACACCCGGCGGGTGGAGGCGGTGGGCCAATGGCTCGGACAAGCGCAGGCCGGCGCGGTCTCGCCCGCTGCGGAACAGCAGGCCGCGTGATGGTCTGACGGAGCCTCGCGCCTCCACGCTCGCCTTTTCGTCCCCCTCGTGTATAGAAGCGCCTTCGTGCCGCAATGCGCGGTTATCGATGAGGTTTCTTGAAACGACACGGAGTGGAGTGTCATGACTGAGCGTTGGACGCCCGATAGCTGGAGAAGCAAGCCGATCCAGCAGGTTCCGCACTATCCGGACCGCGAGGCCCTTGGAGCTGTCGAGCGCGAGCTCGCGGCCTATCCACCGCTCGTTTTTGCAGGCGAGGCGCGCAAGCTCAAGCGGGCGTTGGGTAGCGTCGCCAAGGGCGAGGCATTTCTGTTGCAGGGCGGCGATTGCGCCGAGAGTTTCGCCGAACATTCGGCCGACAACATCCGCGATTTCTTCCGCCTGTTCCTGCAGATGGCTGTCGTGCTCACCTTTGCCGGGTCGTCGCCGGTGGTGAAGGTCGGCCGCTCGGCGGGACAATTCGCCAAGCCGCGCTCCTCCGACACCGAGACCGTCAACGGCGTCGAACTGCCGAGCTACCGGGGCGACATCGTCAACGATATCGCGTTCACGCCGGAAGCCCGCATTCCCGATCCGGCGCGCCAGATCTCCGCGTTCCGCCAATCCGCCGCGACCCTCAACCTCCTCCGCGCCTTCGCGACCGGTGGCTACGCCAATCTGGAGAACGCGCATCGCTGGATGTTGGGATTCGTGAAGGATTCGCCGCAATCGTCGCGATACCGCGAGATCGCGGAACGGATCACCGAGAGCATCGATTTCATGCGCGCCATCGGGGTCAATCCCGAGACGCATCCGGAAATGCGCTCCACCGATTTTTACACCAGCCACGAGGCGCTCCTCCTCGGCTACGAACAGGCCATGACCCGGGTCGATTCCACCTCGGGCGACTGGTACGCGACCTCCGGCCACATGCTGTGGATCGGCGACCGGACCCGCCAGCTCGACCACGCCCATGTGGAATACATGCGCGGCATCAAGAACCCGATCGGGTTGAAATGCGGGCCGACGCTGAAGGCCGACGACCTCTTGAACCTCATCGACCGGCTCAATCCGGACGACGAAGCGGGCCGCCTCACGCTGATCTGCCGCTTTGGCGCCGGCAAGGTGTTTGACAACCTGCCGGCCCTGGTGCGGGCGGTGAAGCGGGAAGGGCGGACCGTCGTGTGGTCGTGCGATCCCATGCACGGCAACACCATCAAGGCGGCGTCGGGCTACAAGACCCGGCCGTTCGAGATGATCATGAGCGAGGTGCAGGACTTCTTCTCGGTCCATCAGGCGGAAGGCACCCATGCGGGCGGCATTCACCTGGAGATGACCGGCAAGAACGTGACAGAATGCACCGGCGGCGCCCGCGCGCTCACCGATGCGGACCTGTCGGACCGCTACCACACCTATTGCGACCCGCGGCTCAATGCCGAGCAGGCGCTGGAAATCGCGTTCCTGACCTCTGAGATGATCAAGCGCGAGCGCGTGTCGCGCGGGCGCCCTGCGGTGGAAGCGGCCGAATAGGCTGTCTCGCTCTCATCATCGAAACAAAAAAAGAGGGCGCTGATGAAGCGCCCTTTTAGTTAAGGGGTCTCGAAAGGTCGGCAAAGAAGATCAGCCCAAATAGCCCATAAAGAACAGAATAAGAATGATCGGTAGCGGGAGTCCGATGAGCCAAAGTAGTCCGCCTTTAAACATTTCCGTCTCCTGTTGCCTTCGTGGTTCGATAACGAAGAAGCCTTTGGCTAGTTCCACCAAATTCCGCCGCAACGTCAGCGTCCCGTTTCGGTTCAGTTGATCGGTTTCACGCTGTTCATGATCGACTGAATGGCGGTTGCGTGTTTGGCCCGCTCCTCGGTGGAGCCCCACAGGGTCAGCATGATGACCCGGCTCTTGCCGGCCGGAAGAAGGACAAAATCAACCTTGGTCGGGCCGTTGCCATCGGTGGTTTCGTAGTGGAGCACCGAACCCGAGATACCGTTGAAATCCATCTCCCGGTTTTCCGGCTTCATGCTGAAATCGATTTCGTTGTCCCGCATCCACTCCTCGTTCGTCGCCATCATGGCATCGAGCTTCTTGGCGCTCGCATATTCCATGGAAAAGAACACGTCCTTGTCGGGCGAGCGGGCGGAGAAGCCGTATTCGATCTCCTCGATAAGCCAGGTGTCTGGGACGGTGATGGTGGCAGCCGGGTCCTTGTCCGGAACGGCGAAGTTCTTGGCCGAAAGCGGGGTGGCGAGCAGGCACAACACGGCGAAACTCAAGAGACGCTTTTTCATCGATCGGGTCCAGGCCGCCCATCGCGGCGCCTGCATCTCCTAGGGTAAGGCTTGGCCGCGCGATACGGGGCTGGCAGGGGAAACCGGCATTTTTTGCAGGCCGCCGGCTCGCCGGACCGATCCTTACCTTAAGGAATGCGCGGCGTGTGGATTGCTGCCCGGCGGCCGACGCGCTAAATCGCAGAACCATGGCTCAGAACCAATTGCGACTCGCGCTTGCACAACTCAACCCGGTCGTCGGCGATGTCGCCGGCAATGAGGCCAAGGCGCGCCAGGCGCGCGCTGAAGCTGCCCGTCTGGGCGCAGATCTCGTGATGTTTCCGGAGCTGTTTCTCGCCGGCTACCCGGCCGAGGATCTGGTTCTCAAGCCGGCCTTTCAGGACGTCTGTCGCGACGCCTGCGAGCGGCTTGCCCGCGAGACGGCCGATGGCGGGCCGGGGCTGCTGATCGGCTTGCCGTGGCGCGACGAGGGCGAGGTCTACAACGCCTATGCGCTGCTTGACGGCGGCACCATCACGGTGAGGTTCAAGGTCGATCTTCCCAATTACGGGGTTTTCGACGAGAAGCGCATTTTCGCCCCCGGCCCGCTGCCGGGGCCGGTGAATTTTCGTGGCATCCGCCTCGGCATTCCGGTCTGTGAGGATATCTGGACCGGCGACGTGGTCGAATGCCTGGCCGAAACCGGTGCCGAGATGCTGCTGGTCCCCAATGGGTCGCCCTATTGGCGCGGCAAGACCGAGGAGCGTTTCAATATTGCGGCCGCGCGCGTGACCGAGAGCGGCCTGCCGCTGGTCTATCTCAACGCGGTGGGCGGACAGGATGAACTGGTCTTTGACGGGGCCTCTTTCGCGCTGAACGCGGATTGCGCCCTCGTCGCCCAATTGCCCGCCAATGCCGAGGCCGTCGCGCTGACGGTTTGGACGAAGGGCGAGGAGGGCTGGACCTGCGGCACGGCGCCGATGGAGGTGATCGAGGAGGGCGACGAGGCGGATTACGCCGCGTGCGTGCTCGGGCTGCGCGATTACGTGGAGAAGAACCGGTTCCCGGGCGTGGTGCTGGGCCTGTCGGGCGGCATCGATTCGGCGATCTGCGCCGCCATGGCGGTGGATGCCCTCGGGCCGGAGCGCGTGCATTGCGTGATGCTGCCCTATCGCTACACCTCGGGCGAGTCCCTGAAAGACGCCGAGGATTGCGCCAGGGCTCTGGGTGTTCGCTACGATACGCTGCCGATCGCTGCCGCGGTCGACGGCTTCGAGGAACTGCTGGCGCCGCTTTTCGCCGGCCGTCCGCGCGACATCACGGAAGAGAACCTCCAGAGCCGCGCCCGCGGCACGATCCTCATGTCGATCTCCAACAAGTTCGGCTCCATGGTCGTGACCACCGGCAACAAGTCGGAGATGTCGGTCGGCTACGCGACCCTTTATGGCGACATGAATGGCGGCTTCAACCCGATCAAGGATCTCTACAAGATGGAGGTCTATCGCCTGTCGGCCCTGCGCAATCATTGGAAGCCTGACGGCGCGCTCGGGCCGGACGGCGTCGTTATCCCGCAGAACATTCTGGCGAAGGCGCCCACTGCCGAATTGCGCGAGAACCAGACCGATCAGGATTCCCTTCCGCCCTACGACGTGCTCGACGATATCCTGCGGGGACTGGTGGAGGAGGAATTGCGCGTCTCCGATATCGTGGCCAGGGGTCATGATCTCGAGACCGTCAAGAAGGTCGAGCGGTTGCTCTATCTCGCGGAATACAAGCGCCGGCAATCGGCGCCCGGCGTGAAGGTCACCCGCAAGAATTTCGGCCGCGACCGCCGCTATCCGATCGTCAACCGCTTTCGCGACCAGGGCGAGGTGGCCTCAACGCCTGATCGGGCGCTGATGCGCGCAAACGGGGTGCCCAAGGTCGGCTCCATCGACATGTGAGCCTGGCCGCCGGGTGCGGCCATTGCCACATTCTTCCGCCTTTGCCATAGGTTTTGCATGAGCAAACCTGTCGTTCGTTTCGCGCCGTCCCCCACGGGACGCATCCATATCGGCAACGCCCGTCAGGCGTTGATGAACGCCCTTTTCGCCCGCCGCGAGGGCGGGACGTTCGTCCTGCGTTTCGACGACACGGATCTCGGGCGCTCCAAGCGCGAATATGCGGATTCCATCGAAGTCGATCTCGCCTGGCTTGGCATTCCACCGGATGTGGTCGTCCGTCAGTCGGAACGGTTCGCGCTCTACGACGACGCGTCAGCGCGCCTGCGTGACATGGGCAGGCTTTATGCCTGCTACGAGACCGCGGAGGAGCTTGAGTTTCGCCGCAAGCGCCAGTTGGCCCGCGGCCTGCCGCCGGTCTACGACCGCGCGGCCCTCAAGCTGTCGGCCGAGGATCGCATTGCACTGGAAGCGGAAGGCCGCCGTCCCCATTGGCGTTTTCGCCTCGAGCATCGCAACGAGGTCTGGCAGGATCTGGTGCGGGGCCCGTCCCATGTGGACACGAGCTCCCTGTCCGATCCGATACTGGTGCGCGAGGACGGCACCTACCTCTACACCCTGCCGTCTGTCGTCGATGACATCGCGCTTTCGATCACCCATGTGATCCGCGGTGAGGACCACGTCACCAATACGGCGGTGCAGATCCAGATCTTCGAGGCGCTGGGTCCGCATGTGCCGATTTTCGGGCACATCAACCTGCTGACCACGGCCTCGGGAGAGGGCCTGTCCAAGCGACTGGGCCATCTATCGCTGACGAGCCTGCGCGAAGCCGGGCTCGAGCCGCAGGCCGTGGCCTCATTGGCGGTGCTGGTCGGATCGGCCGAGTCGGTCCGGCCGATTGCGGACCTTGACGACTTGGCCCGGCTGATCGACTTCGACCATATCTCACGCTCCGCCGCCAAGTTCGACGAGCGCGAGCTGGAAAGCCTCAATGCCCGGCTGGTCCATGACATGCCCTACGAGAGGGTGAAGGACCGGCTGGCGGCTCTCGATGCGGATGGCGGAGAGGAGTTCTGGGAGGCCGTCAAGGGCAACCTTGCCAAGGTCGCCGATGCTCCGGCCTGGCACAGGGTGGCGTTCGGGCCGTTGGAGCCGGTCATCGTCGACCGGGTGTTCTGCGAAGCCGCCCGCGATGTGCTGCCGGCCGGTCCCTGGGATCTGACCACGTGGAAAACGTGGACGGAAGCCGTCAAGGCAGCGACGGGCCTCAAGGGCAAGGCGCTGTTCATGCCGCTGAGGCTTGCTCTCACAAGCCTCGAGCACGGGCCGGAACTGGCGACCCTGTTGCCACTCATCGGCCCGGAGCGGGCAAAGGCGCGCTTGTCCGGGGAGACGGCTTGAAGGCTGGTTGGTCCGGCTGTCAGTTGGTGTTGGGAACCGGGATCACGTCCGGCGAGATCACCCGCACCGTGCGCTTCTGCCCGGTGGCCGTCACCACATCCTTCTTGGCCCCTTCGCCCTGATTGACGATGCGGTTGCTCTCGATGGATTGCGGCCCGATGCCGGATGATTCGCGGCTGGCGGTCGGGGCGGCAGCGGCGGTTTCGGCGGCTTCCTTGGCCTCTTCCTGAACCTTTTTCTCGGCCGCCTTGCGGGCCTGGACGACCTTGGGGCGCGACAGCTCCTCGGCCTTCTCGGCCGTCACGATGATGTCGCCCTTGCGCTGTTCCAGCATGCTTTCGGCCCGCCGCAGAACGACGGCCCAACTCTCGTTGTCCTTCTTGCAGGCGCAGGAGCTGTCGAAAGCCTTGCGGAAGCGGAACGCGTTGGCGATCGACGTATAGGGGCGGCCGGAGATGGATACCGCCCGGTTGAGAGCGTCGTCCCCGCCCGGCGTGCCGAAGGCGATGGTTTCCGTGCCGGGGCAAAGAGCCTGGCACATTTCGTCGGCATTCTGCCGGCCGCCGGGAGCGACGGAGAGTGGGAAGAACGAGCCGTCGCAGGTGCGCACACAGACAAGCCGCCGCCCACCGGTCGCCGGCGCGTTGTTTTCCTCGGAAATGATCGGCTGCCCTTCGGGCATGATCTGTTGCTGGGGCTGTTGGGCGCGCGGCGGACCGAACAGGGTTTCGAAGAAGCCGCGCGGCTGCTCGACGGCGCAGGTCTGCTGGACCGCACTCATCAGCTGCCGCCGACGCAGTTCGATCTCGCCGGAATCCGGTGATTGGGCGGACGCGCGGGCGAAGTTTGATTCGAGCTGACGGATCCGCTGGGAAATGGCGCCGCATTCGGCCGGGGGGGAGCCGGACAGGAAGCCGAGCGGCCCGCGCTCACACCCGATGGACCGGTAATACCCCACCAGGCGACCGATCTCGACCCGAAGGCCTTCCGCAGCACCCGAAGGGGCCCGCCCGCCGCCGGCGTTGAGATTGGCGAGCTCGGCGCGGAAGCGCTGGCACTCGGCGGATTGCGCCAAGGCTGCCTCTCCGGCGGCCAGGAAGGCCGTGACTGCCAGGAGAGTGCGGAAAAAGTGACGTTTTTTCATAAGGCCTGTCGCAGCATTAAAAGGGGTCGGCCCACCTGATCCGCGGGCGTCGTCAATTGACGTCTCGAAAGCGGCCCCATTGTGATCGCGATCCGCTCCGGGCGGGAGGTGGCCCTCCAGCCGGTCGAATGCGCGTCCCACGAGAGGGCCGAAAGGAAGCGTTTACCGCGATCCGCCAGTCGGAGCAAATGACGTGACCGCGGGGCTCTCGTCAAAGGCCCGCTGCCTCCCCACATAGATCCCGATCTTTGGAGATGAGACGAATGCTTGCGCGCCTTGTTCTGGTTTTCAGCCTCCTTGCCACCGCCACGACCGGTGCTGCGGCCCAGGAGCCGGATGTGATTTTCAAGAAGTCGACCGTATGGCGGGCGCTGACCCCCAACGACAAGCTCGCGGTCTATGGCCTCGACGATCCGAAGATCGAGGGCATCGCCTGTCACTACACAACCCCGGAGCGGGGCGGCATTTCGGGAACGCTGGGCGTGGCCGAGGAGGTCTCGGACATCTCGCTCTCGTGCCGGCAGACGGGGCCGATCCGGTTCAAGGAGAAGTTTGAGCAGGGCGACGAGGTGTTCAGCGAGCGCCGGTCGCTGATCTTCAAGCGCATGCATATTGTGCGAGGCTGCGACGCCAAGCGTAACTCATTGGTCTACATGGTCTATTCGGACCGCCCCATCGAGGGCTCGCCGAAGAATTCCACATCCAGCGTCCCGATCATGCCGTGGGGGGGCGAGGCCCCGGCCAAGTGCGGCGAGTGGGTGACCGGGTAGGGGCCGACCGTTCAGTTGGCGCAGGTGATCGAGACGGGCGGAACCGTCTCGGTGACGGCGACCCGCTCCACCGTCCCGGTGATTTCATCAGGCGCAATCTGGCGGAAAGAGACCGCATGGGAATAGCCCTGCGTTTCGCACCAGGTGTCTGCGACGGCCTGCCCGCAGGTATGACCGGAGACCAGGCATTCGGCGACGCCATAGCCGTCGTGGGCCGGGACGAGGAAGGTCGCTTCCGTCGCGGAGGCTTGGGTGGTCTTGGGGATCAGCGTCAGGGACGCAGCCCCCACAACCACGGCAGTGCCCAACCCGAGCATGGCATATGCGCGGCGCATGAATGACCTCATCGTCTTGAAACTCGTCAGGGATTGTCGTCGGTGGGCGTGAATAAAGCTTAAACGTGGCAATGAATTCTCAGTTTCGCCCGAAGGGTAAAAAAACCTGCCCGACTCGGCGGAACTTGACGGCCCATGCCTTTAAAGGCATTGATCTCGAATGAAAACGGCAACGATCCTCATTTCCCGGATTATTTGCAGCTAGCGCACCCGCTGGCTGGAGCCGTCTCGTTCTCATTTCACAGATCGAAACCATCCTCCGGCCCTCGGCCCGAAAAGGTATGGATTCATGGCGGCCACGGTTCGGCTCCACAACACTCTGACGCGGTCAAAAGACGTGTTCGTTCCCATCGACGATGGCAATGTGCGCCTCTACGTGTGCGGCCCGACCGTGTACGATTTCGCCCATATCGGCAACGCGCGGCCGATCATCGTGTTCGATCTCCTGTTCCGGCTGTTGCGCGACCTCTATGGCCGCGATGCGGTCACGTATGTGCGCAACATCACGGATGTGGACGACAAGATTAACGCCCGCGCCGCCCGCGATTACCCGGAGCTGCCGCATAACGACGCCATTCGTCGCGTCACCCGCAAGACCGAGAAGCAGTTCCACGCCGATATCCGCGCCCTTGGCGTGCTGATGCCCGATGAGGTCAACGAGGCCGGCAAGCCGCCGCGCCTCATCGAGCCGCGCGCGACCGATCACATTGCCGAAATGCGCATGATCATTGAGCGCCTCATCGCCCGCGGCGCGGCCTATGTGGCCGAGGACCATGTCCTGTTCAGCGTGGCTGCCATGGCGGGTCTCCCGAACGTCCCGAAATACGGCGCGTTCTCGAAACGCTCGCTGGATGAGCTTCTGTCCGGCGCGCGGGTCGATGTGGCCCCCTACAAGCGCGACCCGATGGATTTCGTGCTCTGGAAGCCGTCCGGCCCGCAGGACCCCGCCTGGCCGTCGCCCGGCGGAATCGCGACAGACGGCCGGCCCGGCTGGCATATCGAGTGCTCGGCCATGGCCTGGAAGCACCTGGTCGACGCCTTCGAGACGCGGCTGTCCTGCGAGGATCCGGCTGCGCGCGAAATGTTCGACATCCATGGCGGGGGAATCGATCTGGTGTTTCCGCACCATGAGAACGAAATCGCCCAGACCTGCTGCGCGTTCGACACGCCGCGCATGGCCAATGTGTGGATGCATAACGGTTTCCTGCAGGTGGAAAGCGAGAAGATGTCGAAGTCGCTCGGCAACTTCTTCACCATCGCGGACCTGTTGCGCGACTGGCCGGGCGAAGCTTTGCGTTTCAACATGCTGCGCACCCATTACCGCCAGCCCATCGACTGGACGGTGCGGGGGCTGGAGGAGAGCGTGAAGACTCTCGATCGCTGGTACGGCCTGGCGGGGGAGGGCAAGGCCGTCGGCCTGTCGCAGCCCGTTCTTGAGGCTTTGGCCGACGATCTCAACACGCCCAAGATGCTGGCCGAGTTGCATGTGCTGGACGGGCAGGGGGCGTTTGAGGAATTGGGGGCCAATCTGCGGGCACTGGGATTTCTCAGTGACAGCCAGGAGGGCTGGAAACAGCGGCGTCAGCCGGCCATCGCGGTTGATGCAGCGCAGGTCGATGCGTTGATCGCCGCACGGGTCGCGGCGCGCGCTGAAAAGAACTGGGCTGAATCCGATCGCCTGCGCGACGAGATCGTGGCTCTGGGCGTGGTGCTGATGGACAGCAAGGACGGCACCACCACCTGGGAGGTGGCGCGATGACCGGTTCTTCTCGCAAGGATCTTGACTGATGGGACAGGCTCTTCCCAAACCCGGCCTGCGGCCGTTTCTCCCCGCCGATGTGCCCGTGCTGGCGAACATCGTCCGCGCGAGCATCGAGGAACTCACCGGCGAGGATTACAGCGAGGCCCAGCAGGACGCCTGGGCGTCCATGGCAGAGGCGGAATCCTTCGGCAAGCGGTTGGCGGAATCGCTGACGCTCGTTGCCACCATGGACGGCTCGCCGCTCGGCTTCATCACGCTCAAGGACAACGCCCTGATCGATCTGTTCTACGTGCATCCGGCCGTCGCCGGGCAGGGCGTCGGCACGATGCTGTTCGATGCGATCGTGACGCTTGCCACCGCGCGCTCCGCTACGCGGCTCACAGCCGAAGTCAGTGACAACGCCCAGCCATTTTTCCAGAAACGGGGCTTCCAGGCGCAGCGGCGGAACACGCTCACCATCGGCGACGAATGGCTTGCGAATACCACGATGGACAAAGTGCTGGCGGTTCCTGAGAGCGGAGCGATCGTGTCATGAACCGGGAACGCGTCTACCTGTACGACACGACCTTGCGCGACGGCGCGCAGACCACCGGCGTCGATTTCTCGTTCGACGACAAGCGCAGCATCGCGACCTTGCTCGATTCCGTCGGAGTGGATTACGTCGAGGGCGGCTATCCCGGCGCCAATCCCCTGGATACCCGGTTCTTTTCCGAAAAGCGCGTCTCGCATGCGCGGTTTGCCGCCTTCGGCATGACCAAGCGGGCCGGGCGCTCGGCCTCGAACGATCCGGGGCTTGCGGCCTTGCTCGACGCGAAGGCCGATGCGATCTGCTTCGTGGCGAAAGCGTCCGACTACCATGTCCGCGTGGCACTTGAGACGACCGCGGAGGAGAACCTCGCGGGCATTCGCGAAAGCATTGAGGCGGCACGCGAGAAGGGCCGCGAAGTGCTGCTTGATTGCGAGCATTTTTTTGATGGCTACAAGGCTGATCGCGATTACGCGCTGACCTGCGTGAAGACGGCCTACGAGGCCGGTGCTCGTTGGATCGTGTTGTGCGACACCAATGGCGGCACGATGCCCCACGAGGTGCTGACGATCGTGGCCGACGTGGCCGGCGTGGTGCCGGGCTCGAATCTCGGCATCCATGCCCATGACGATTGCGGCTGTGCGGTCGCCAATTCGCTGGCGGCGGTCGAATCCGGCGCGCGGCAGATCCAGGGCACGCTCAACGGATTGGGCGAGCGCTGCGGCAACGCCAATCTGGTCACGCTTATCGGCGCGCTGAAACTGAAGGATCAATATGCCGAACGCTTTGAGATCGGCGTTAGCGACGAGGCCCTGAGCCAGCTGACGCATCTGTCGCGGCAGGTCGACGAAATTCTCAATCGGCAGCCGAACCGGCACGCGCCGTTCGTCGGCGCCAGCGCCTTTGCGACGAAAGCCGGCATTCACGCCTCCGCCGTCCTGAAGGACCCGCACACCTACGAGCATGTGGAGCCCGAAACGGTGGGCAATGTGCGCCGCGTGCTGATCTCCGACCAGGGCGGGCAGTCCAATGTCCTGTCGGAGTTGAAGCGCCTCGGCTTCACGGTCGAAAAGGGCGATGTCCGCATCGCGAAGGTGCTCGAGGAGGTGAAGCGCAAGGAGTCCGAAGGCTTCGCGTTCGAGGGCGCCGACGCGTCCTTCTACGTGCTGGTCAAGCGGGTGCTCGGCGAAGTGCCGGCGTTCTTCCAGGTCGAGCGCTTTTCGGTCAATGTGGAGCGGCGCTACAATGCGGTGGGCGCGCTTGTCATGGCGTCCGAGGCCATCGTGAAGGTTCGGGTCGGCGACGAGGTCCTGATCTCAGCGGCCGAGGGCAACGGGCCGGTCAACGCCCTCGACGTTGCGCTTCGAAAGGACCTCGGCAAATACCAGGATCTGATCCAGGATCTCGAACTGACGGATTACAAGGTCAGGATCTATCAGGGCGGATCGGATGCGGTGACGCGGGTGCTGATAGAGTTCACGGACGGCAATGGCGACAGCTGGACGACCATCGGGGTCTCGCCCAACATCATCGACGCGTCATTTCAGGCGCTGACGGATTCCATCGTCTACAAGCTGCTGCGTTCCGGGGCCTCGCTCTAGGCCCGTCGGAACGCTCCCGGCGCAGCCTCTAGAACCGTTTCTCGATGTCGTCCTCGTTGGCCACCACGCCGGTGCGACGGGCGGAGGTCTCGAGCATCGGCAGCACGTCTTCGACGCGCTCGGCCACCAGGTAGTGGAGCTCGAGGCCGGGGCGAATGAAGCCCTGGTCGCGCATATGGGCGAACAGGGTCAAAAGGGGCTTCCAGAACCCGTTCGTGCTGAGCAGCAGGATGGGCTTGGTGTGCCGCCCCAGCTGCGCCCAGGTCATCTGCTCCACCAACTCTTCGAGGGTGCCAATTCCGCCCGGCATCGCCACGAAGGCGTCGGCTTTTTCGAACATCAGCCTTTTGCGCGTGTGCATATCCTGCACGATGATGGTTTCCTGGACGTCGTCGAGGAGCTTTTCGCGAGATTTGAGGAAATCCGGGATGATTCCGGTGACATGGCCGCCGTGGTCCAGCACAGCCTGCGCGACGGTGCCCATCAACCCCACATTGCCGCCGCCGTACACGAGACTGATGCCGCATTCGGCCATATCCCGGCCTAATGCGGCCGCATTCTCGGCGAAAACAGGATCATCCCCGAATCCCGATCCGCAATACACGCAAACGGATTTGATGACGGGCACGAAATCAGGGTTCGTGCGGAGTGATTCCCGCGTGGAGTCGTGGGGCATTATTATTATCCTTACGGCCGTAGCCTTTTGAAAGATAAACGGTTTAAATGCACGAAAGTGCCAGATTGAGAAAAGGCGACATGGCGAGCGAGAGACCAGTCGGGGGCAATGTTGTCATTATCGGTGCGGCTGCAATTGCCGTTGTGGTGGTTCTTCTCGGCGTCCTGAACTGGGATACCTTCCTGGGGCCGAAGACGTCAAATACTGCGCCTCCCGCCACCGTGCAACCGCCCCCTGCGACAGGCCCCGCCGCCGCTCTCGTCCCGGCCTCGCCACCGGCCCCCGGCATTCCGGCCAGGACCGCCGCTTCCACCCCCGCGCCCAACCCCGCCCCCGCTTCTGCCAAGGATCCGGCCCCCCCGGCGGTCGTCGCTGCGGCCCCGAAGGCGCCGGCTGACGCGGTCCCGCCCAGTTTCGATATCGTCCGGGTCGAGCCGAATGGCGAAAGCGTCATCGCCGGGCGGGCGACGCCGGGCGCGACCATCGAGTTGCTGCGCAACGATCAGGTGCATGCGCGCACGGTCGCGGACGGGTCCGGCCTGTTCGCCCTCACGCCGCCGCCGCTGCCCACCGGCTCCCACAAGGTCGTGCTGCAATCCATCGCACCCGACGGCAACCGTCAGCGCTCCAAGGAATCCGTGACCGTCGAGATCAACGGAACCACACGCCCGCTCGTGGCCCTGACTGCGCCCGACAAGCCAACTGTTCTGTTGTCCAATCCCGAGCCGATGCCGGCCAAGGCCGCCGAGGCGACGCCGGGCCAGAACGGGCCGCAGCAGCAGGCGAGCGCCAACGGCCCCGGCAATGGCAATTCTGCCGCGAGCCAGGGTGCGCGTGCGGACATCAAGATCATGAGCGTCGAATCGGAGGAGGGGAAACTTTACGTCTCCGGCGAGGCCGCTCCCGGCGCTACCGTGCGCCTCTACCTCAACGAGAGCTTCATCGCGCCCGGCGGGGCAGGCGGCGACGGCAGGCTCTCCTTCGCCATCGCCAGCGGCGTGAAGCCCGGCGAATACCGGGTCCGCCTCGACGACGTCGATCCTGTCTCGGGACAGGTCAAGTCCCGGGCCGAGGTCGGCTACAACGTTCCGGCCCTCGTAGCCCAGGCCTCGCCCGCCCCGGCTACGCCGGCGCCGGGCGCTTCCGAACCGGTCGCGCCTGGGGCCGCAGCCCGGGTCGCGGCCGCACCCGCCATCCCGCAGGATCTGCCGCCGAACACCGTCGTCATTCCCAATATCGACACGGCCATCGTATCGCGCGGCGACAGTCTCTGGCGCATCAGCCAGCGGATCTACGGACGCGGCTACCGCTATACGGTGATCTACGGCGCCAACCAGACCCAGATCCGCAATCCGAACCTGATCTATCCGGGACAGATTTTTGTCCTGCCCAGCGATCAGGTGCAGAACACCAACTGAGCGGACTGCAAATGCCGGGGTGAATTCCTCCGGACAATCGCCTATATGCACTCCGATACTTTGATCGGATTCTAAGCTGATGTCCCCGCCCAAGGCGGCGCCCGCGAACCCCGCGGACGCAAAACCCACACCCAGTCTCGTTGCGACGATCTCCAAATTGTGGCCCTATCTGTGGCCGCATGGACGTCCCGATCTTCAGAGGCGGGTGTTTCTGGCCTTTGGCCTGCTGCTGATCGCCAAGGGCGTCACCATGGTGACGCCGTTCGCCTTCAAGTGGACGACCGATGCCCTGGTGGCGGTAACGTCCGGCCTGCGCGCGGGCACGACGATTGAACAGGCGGTCACCAGCGGCTCGTGGATCTGGCAGGCGCCGATCCTGCTGACCGTGATCTATGGCATCAGCCGCATCATCATGGCGGTCCTCACGCAGGTGCGGGACGGGTTGTTTGCCAAGGTGGCGATGCATGCGGTGCGCAAGCTCGCGATGCAGACCTTCGAGCACATGCACCGGTTGTCCCTGCGCTTCCACCTCGAGCGAAAGACCGGCGGCCTCACGCGCGTGCTGGAACGGGGGCGCGAGGGCATCGAGGAATTGTCCCGGCTCGTCGTGCTGACCCTGCTTCCGACGATCGTCGAATTCTGCCTCGTCATGGGCATCCTGGCGTGGGAATTCGACTGGACCTACTCGGCCGTCGTCCTGGCGATGGTGATCGTCTACCTCGCCTATACCTATCAGGCGACGCGCTGGCGCATGTCGATCCGCCGGCGCATGAACGATTCGGACACGGATGCCAACACCAAGGCCGTGGACTCGCTGCTCAACTACGAGACCGTCAAGTATTTCGGCGCCGAGGCCCGCGAGGCCATGCGCTACGACAAGTCGATGGAGCGCTACGAAAAGGCCTCCACCGAAACCTATACGTCGCTGGCCGTCCTCAATGCCGGTCAGGCGATCATTTTTTCCATCGGCATGACCGTCGTGATGGTGCTGGCCGCCCGCGACATCATGGCCGGCCGGGTGTCGATCGGCAGCTTCGTGCTCGTCAACGCTATGCTGGTGCAGCTCTACATCCCGCTCAACCTGATGGGCATGCTCTACCGTGAGATCAAACAGGCTCTGATCGACATCGACGACATGTTCGAAATCCTCGAGCGCAATCCCGAGATCCAGGACAAGCCGAATGCCAAGCCGCTTCAGATCACGCAGGGCATCGTGCGGTTCGACGACGTGCATTTCTCCTACAACCCCGATCGCGAGATCCTCAAAGGCGTGAGTTTCGAAGTTCCGGCCGGTCATACGATCGCGATCGTGGGTCCCTCCGGGGCCGGCAAGTCGACGATCTCGCGCCTGCTGTTCCGGTTCTACGAGCCTTCGCGCGGGCGGATCCTCATCGACGGCCAGGACATCTCGCAGGTCCAGCAGGCCTCGCTCAGGCGGGCCATCGGCATGGTGCCGCAGGATACGGTGCTGTTCAACGACACGATTGGCTACAACGTCCAGTACGGCCGCTGGGATGCGGCGGCCGAAGAGGTGCGGGAAGCCTCGCGCCTTGCCCAGATCGACCGGGTCATCGCCTATCTGCCAGAGGGCTATGAGACGGCTGTCGGCGAACGTGGGCTCAAGCTGTCCGGCGGCGAGAAACAGCGCGTGGCGATTGCCCGCACCATCCTGAAGGGACCGCCAATCCTGGTGCTCGACGAGGCCACCTCCGCGCTTGATTCCTTCACCGAGAAGGAAATCCAGGATGCGCTCGATCGCGTCAGCGAAGGCCGGACGACCCTTGTGATCGCCCACCGGCTGTCCACGATTATCGGGGCAGATGAGATCATCGTGCTCGATCACGGCAAAATCTCGGAGCGCGGCACCCACACGAGCCTTCTGGCCGCAGGCGGCGTCTATGCCAGCATGTGGAACCGTCAGCGGGAGGCCGAGGAAGCGCGCCAAACACTGAAGCGCACGGAGGAGGAGGAACGCAGCCTCCTGGCCAATGCGGTGGCGAACTGACCGCCTCACGGGTTGACGGGAGCCTCAGCCCCTGCCATCCCCCAAGCGCAACAGAGGCTTAGCGACTTCATGAGCGACATTCTCGACTCGATCCGCAAGACCGTGGTTCCCATCCACAAGGAGGGCTACGTCTTCATCGTCATCGCGTTGGTGGCGACGATCCTCCTGGGCAGCCTGTGGTCGCCGCTCTTCTGGATCGGCGGAATCCTCACCGTCTGGGTGTGTTATTTCTTCCGCGATCCGCCACGCGTGACGCCGGTGCGGGACGGCCTCGTCGTGTCGCCGGCCGATGGCCGGGTAAGCCTGATCACCACGGCCATTCCGCCGGTCGAGCTCGATCTTCCGCCCGAACCGATGACGCGCATCTCCGTCTTCATGAACGTGTTCGATTGCCATGTGAACCGGTCGCCGGTCGCCGGCCGCATCACCCAGATCCTCTATACGCCCGGGCTGTTCCTCAATGCGGAGCTGGACAAGGCGAGCGACGACAACGAGCGCAACGCCCTCGTGATCGATACCGGCCGCGTCAAGATCGGCGTCGTGCAGATCGCAGGCCTCGTGGCCCGCCGCATCGTCTCCTTCGTCAAGACCGGCGATGCGCTGACGACCGGCGAGCGCTTCGGCCTGATCCGGTTCGGCTCCCGTCTCGACATCTATGTGCCGCTGTCCACCCAGGTGCTGGTGGGCCTCGGGCAGACGGCCATTGCGGGCGAAACCGTTCTGGCCGACCTCGATGCGAAGGCGCCCGGCCGCCAGTTCCGGGCGGGCTAGCGCGTTGGCCGCGTCGAGGCGTCCTTGCCGGTCGGACGGTCAACCTCTAGAATCCTGTCATGAGTGACCTTTTTCCTCCCTTCGCGCCCGATCCGGATGAGCCGCGCAAGCGGCTGTTCAAGCCCGTGCCGTTTCGGGTCATCGTCCCCAACATCATCACGCTGATTGCGCTCTGTCTGGGTCTGACCGCCATCCGGCTGGCTTTCGAGGGAAAGTTCGAGCCGGCTGTGATCGCGATCGTGGCGGCAGCGGTCCTCGACGGGGTGGACGGGCGGATCGCGCGCCTTTTGAAGGGCACATCGCGCTTTGGCGCCGAACTCGATTCGCTCGCCGACTTCGTCAATTTCGGTGTCACGCCGGCGTTGATTCTCTACAGCTTCATCCTCAATGAACTGAAGGCGCTGGGCTGGATCGCGGTTCTGGTGTTCGCCATCGCGATGGTTCTCCGGCTTGCCCGCTTCAACGTGATGCTGGACGATCCCAACCGGCCGGAATGGCAGAAGAACTTCTTCACCGGCATGCCGGCGCCAGCTGGCGCGGTCACGTCCCTGCTGCCGCTCTACCTGTCGTTCCTCGGCGTGCCCATGGAGGCCGCAGCAGCCCCCGTGGTGCTGGTCTACCTGCTGGGCCTTGCTTTCCTCATGGTCTCGACGATCCCGGTCTATTCCGGCAAGACTCTGGGCAAATCCGTGCCGCGCCATTGGGTTCTTCCAATCTTCGTCCTGTCGGTGGCGGGCTTCGGGCTCCTCGTCAGCTTCCCGTTCGAGGTGCTGACCGGGATCACGCTGATCTTCCTTGGCACCATACCCCTGGGTGTCATGAAATATCGCCGGCTCGAACGCGAGCATGCAGCGCGTCTGCCGGAGCCTGTCGTGCCGCCCCCCCATATGTAAGGGCCGTGACGCACGGCGCGGGACGCCGTATTGTCCCGTGAGACGATCAACACGACGAGATCTGGAGACTTTTAGTGGCGTCCTCTTCTGAGATGGCTTCGACGAGCTGGCGGCCGAAGCTCGTGCTGGCCTCGGCCTCGCCACGGCGCCTCGCCCTGCTGCAGCAGGGCGGCATCGAGCCTGATGCCCTGTTGCCGGCCGATGTGGACGAGACCCCGCACAGATCCGAGAATCCCCGCCAGCTCGCCAAGCGTCTGGCGCGGGAAAAGGCTGAGGTTGCCCGGAAGGCCGCGCGGCACGATCCCGATCTGCGCGAGGCCTTCATCCTGTCCGCCGACACGGTGGTGGTGGCCGGCGGGCGCATTCTGCCCAAGGCAGAGGTGGTGGATGAGGCAGCGGCCTGCCTGCGGCTTCTCTCCGGCCGGGCGCACCGGGTTTACACCGCCATCTGCCTCGTCACGCCCAAGGATGTCATCCGCGAGCGACTGGTGGAGACGCGGGTGCGATTCAAGCGCCTGTCGAAGGAAGAGTTCGAGCGCTATCTCGCTTCCGGCGAATGGCGCGGCAAGGCTGGCGGCTATGCCATCCAGGGGCTTGCCGGCACCTTTGTGATCAAGCTCGTCGGGTCCTATTCCAATGTCGTCGGCCTGCCGCTCTACGAGACTGTCGCCCTGCTCGACGGCGAGGGTTTCCCCGTGCGGTTCAGCTGGCTGAACGCCGCCTAGAGGATGCGCCTGCGCCCATGAAAACCCCCGCCAAGCCCGCCAACCAGAACGACCCGGTCATTCCGGCCGAAACCTGCCCGACCTGTGGCCAGGCGGCCACCATCGCGTACCGGCCCTTCTGTTCGAAGCGCTGCGCCGACGTCGATCTCAACCGCTGGCTCACCGGCCGCTACGCCATTCCGACCGTCGAGGGCGACGGCGAAAAAGCCGACGACGCGGCCGACGAATAGCCTTGAGCTTTTTCCACCATCAGCCCCCGAACAGCGCTGGACAGAAGCCCCGTCGCTGACTATACAACCGGCCTCCAACGCACACGGCTCACCGCCGTCCGTGTCCGCCCAGGTAGCTCAGTTGGTAGAGCATGCGACTGAAAATCGCAGTGTCACTGGTTCGATTCCAGTCCTGGGCACCACACCTTTTCCCAAAAAAGCGGCTGTCTTCGGCGACTTACCGATCCGGGTGAATCGCTTTCAACCCCGGCGACAGATGGGCCCGGTGGCCTTGGGCTGAGGGTGTGGGCGGCTTGCGGTTAAAAGTCGTAATGCCGCTCCGTCGCGCGGAACATGACGGCGCGAATGCCCTTGCCGCGCCTCGGCGACTTGACAGCGATTGCGGATAAATGGCGACATAGGTTGCGAGCTGGATCAGGGACAATGACGAAAAACGCTTCAAATGTCGTGGGATGGCTTGTCCTGATCAGCGGATTGGCGCTGTTCGCCTGGCTCCTCGCGCCGTATCTGGTGTAGCGGCGGAATGGGCCGCCCGCCATGGCGCGCCACAGCTCGAGATCATTGCCTGCGAGGGCGATGATCCGTCTGTTTGCCCGAGGCCGCCAAGGACGAGAGCGCAGGCAGGACCACGAACGCGCGGGTGCTGACCGGTTAGCATGACGTCGTTTACCCCTGTCCAGAGACCGCGCAAGTCCGTGGAGGATCGACTGACGTTGCCAGACATTTCGCTTGATCTTCGAGGATCGGGCCCGTATCCCGACCCACGCGGAGCGCGTTGAAGGCCCTTGTCGCAGCTGTGCTGCGTGGGCGCGTGTCTTGGCCAGACAGATCGCGGCATTCGCGTTGCCCAGGGAGAGTCGCATGACACGTCTGCTTCGTATTATGGCCGTCATCGGCGTCGGGCTCCTCGCCACGGCATGCGATAAATGCGGCAACTCCAACTTCAACACGCCGAAATTCTGCGGCGATACCCAGCCGCGCAATTAGTAGGCTTTCTCCAAGGCCTTCGCTTTCTCCAGGGCCCTCGCTTTTCCTGCAGGCGCTCTAGGTACTGGCAGGATCAATCCGTCCGGGCGGACCTGTTCAGGAGCCTATCGTTGCCAGTGCCGTTTCAAATCTCTGACGAGCCCTTTCGCGCCGTCGTTATCGGGGCGAGCGGCGGCATCGGCGCGGCGCTCGTGGAGCGCCTTCGCCACGACGGCGTTGCCGTCTCGGGTCTGTCTCGCTCGGCGTCGGGTGCGTCTCATCTCGATCTGGAGGATGAGGAAAGCATCGCGGCAGCGGCGGCAGGTTTCAAAGGCGGCGATCCGGTTCGCCTCGTCATTCTGGCGACCGGGATCCTCCATGACGGCGAGGACATGCCCGAAAAGGCGTACCGGCAGCTTGATCCGGACAGCCTTTCCAAATCATTCCGGATCAATGCGATCGGTCCGGCTCTGGTGGCCAAGCATTTCCTGCCGCTTCTTCCCAGGAAAGGGCGCGCCGTCCTTGCGGTTCTGTCTGCGCGGGTCGGCAGCATCGCCGACAACCGGCTGGGCGGATGGTACGGGTATCGGGCGTCCAAGGCCGCGCTCAACCAACTCGTGCGGACGGCCGCCATCGAGCTTGCGCGACAAAAGCCGGAGGCTCTCTGCGTCTCCCTTCATCCGGGCACCGTGGCGACCGCGCTGAGTGCGCCGTTTCGCAGCGGTGTGGCGCCGGAAAAGCTTTTTACAGCCGAAGAATCCGCCGATCACCTTCTCGCCGTCTTGAGCAATCTCCGTGCGGCCGATAGCGGCGGATTTTTCGCCTGGGACGGCACCCGCATCGCGTTCTGACAAAAAAAGGGAGCCGCCTGCACGGCCGCTCCCTTTCCGAGACTGCAGGCGGGCTTACAGGCCCTGCATCACCGGTTGCGTGGACGACATCAGCATCGGGTCCTGCATCTGGTTATTCAACACCACGACGGTCGTGCCGACGGGCACGCGGTTGAACAGGTCGATGATGTCCTGATTGAACATGCGAATGCAGCCGCTGGACACAGCCGTTCCGATGGATTGCGGCTCCGACGTTCCGTGGATGCGATAGAGCGTGTCGCGGCCGTCGGCATAGAGATAGAGCGCGCGCGGCCCGAGCGGGTTCTCAAGACCTGCGGGCATGCCGTCGGCCCACTTCTTGTTGCGGTCCGGCTCGCGACGGATCATGTCGGCGGTAGGCGTCCAGCGCGGCCACATGGCCTTGCGACCCACTGTGGCGCGGCCGCTCCAGGCAAGGCCTTCCTTGCCGACGCCGATCCCGTAGCGCATGGCGCGGCCATTTTCGCGCACCACGTAGAGGAACCGGTTGGTGGTGTCCACGACGAGCGTGCCAGGCTGCTCCCGGGTCGGGTAGGCAACCTCCTGCCTGAGGAATTGCGGATCGACCCCAACGAGATCCGTCGCCGGCAGGGAGAACTGCTCCTCGGGGCGCGGGCCGTACATGGCGGCAAACACGGGATCTGGCTGAAGGGCCCGACCTTCGGGCGGTGCCTGAGAGCTGGACACGCAGGCTGCCAGCATGATCGGCATCAGCGTAACGGCAACGCGAAAGAGGTGACGAAGGGACGCTCGGGAAGACCTGACGGCTGACATAGTGGGGAACTCGCGGTTTCTTTGTTTTGACGATCGGGCGGGGCATTCACTGGTAGACCGGAACCGGTTGATTGCCTCCGCATGGCCGGACGGTGTGGGCGAGGTGGCGGAAATGTGGCGCTCACTCCGTGTAGCGGCGAAGCCACAGTTTGTGGCGGCCATGTGGCAGTTCAAACCGCGAGGCCGGAACATTGTTCCGGCTGCTGCGCTCACGCTTTCGTGGGCGGGAATTAAGTCAAGGGATGAGTGGTTGAAGAGGCTGCGCGGCGGGGCAGCGGGGAGTCATCGGACCTGTTCGTGTCCGCTCTGAAAGGGAGGGGCGCACTCGTGCCCAAGCGCTGGACAGCCGAATAAAGGCCTACCGGGGACGCGACGACTTAAAGGGACGCGATCGTGAAGTTGGCGACTGTGAGGAGAACTGCCAGACCAAAGGCAAGGCCGACCCAGTCCAAGACCTTGGCCATCCGATCTTCACCGGGACGTCGTCTTACTGAAGTTTCCATTCGCAACTCGCCACCGTAGGTTTTCGTAACGCTGGAGGTTCTATACTTGTATAAAGTAAACTTGGCCTTAAGCCAATCATCAGTTGCGGTCGGCCAAATTTATATTTGAAGATGTATATTTTCCTTTAAGGAAGAGAATAATTGTCGTTGGTGTCATGCGGGTGCGGCGATGGGCCAAGTGGAACAAGCAAACGATCTGAGGAATTGACGGTGCAGGTTTGTTCGCGCCACCGCATTTGCTCTGGTGTGCGTGCTCACCGCCCCCCTATGATCGACGCTTCCGCCCTCTCGCCCGGCAGTCCCTCGTGAAACATACCGACAAGCAGGGCAGGGTCCTGCGGATCCTGACCTATAACGTACACCGCTGGCTTGGCACGGATCGCAAGATCGCTCCCGAACGCATTGGTGACGTCATCGCCGCCTGTGAACCGGATATCGTGGCCTTGCAGGAGGTGCGCGTCGGCAGGGTCGACAAAGGGAAGGTGGATCAGGCCGCCATGGTCGCCGACAGGCTCGGAATGGACCTTCATTTCCAGCCCACCATCCGCATCCTTGGCGAGCAATATGGCATCGCCATCATGAGTCGCCATCCGTCGCAGCTCGTGAAATCGGGACGTCTTCCGAGTCTGTCGCCGGGTCCCGCTTTCGAAAAGCGCAGTGCGCTGTGGGTTTCGGTCGATGTGGACGGACACGACGTTCACATCGTCAACGCCCACCTGTCCCTGCGCTCCCGTGAACGGCGCGCGCAGGCCGCGGCCCTTCTGGGCGGCGAGTGGATGGGTCATGCGGATTGCTCGGATCCGGCGATCCTGCTGGGCGATTTCAATGCACCGCCCTATTCGCGATCCTATCGGCTTTTTGCGGAACGCCTGCGCGATGCACAATTGTCCAATCCCACCGGCGAGCCGCAGCCCACGTTCCACACGAGAGCGCCAGTGCTCCGGCTTGATCACATGTTCGTGACGCCATCCGTTGACGTCATGACCGCGGCCCCGGTTCGCACACCGCTGTCCCGGATCGCCTCGGATCACTTTCCGCTGCTGGCAGAATTGCGCGTACCCAGTCGCGCGCGCGCCGTCGGGTCCGGCCACGCGCACGTGCCAGAAGCCGAATTGCTGTAGAGGGGCGATTTACGTCGCCGCGACGGCGCGGCCTCGCACGCGGCGAAACCCAGCCTGCAGGGCCATCTTGACCCGCGGCTCCAGAAACACCGCTACCACCCACGCCAGGACGAGCAGAGCCGCGATCGGCAGGACCGGATAGAGCAGGGGAGGCAGTGCCGGGACGACCCGTCCTAGCTTCACCATCCCGGCGATCATCAGGTTTTCGTGCAGGAGATAGAGCGGATAGCTGACGAAACCAAGAAACAACAGGGCGCGCTGGCTCAGGATCGTCTGCGCGGCGCGGCTGACGAGCGGGGCGGCAAAAAGCATCGTCACCAGAACGGCGGCGATCTTTGCCGACGGACCCGCCATGGCCGCCGCGGCGATCAAAGCGATGGCCATCCCGGTCCACAGCCAGAACGAACGCTTCTCCACCGTGTAAAGATAGAAGAGCGCGCCGGCCGCAAACCATCCGTAATATTCGGAACCGAGCAGCAGGAGCACTTTGCCGGCCGGTCCCACAAGGCCGAGTGCCGAAGGCATGAGGGTGCCGATGAACGCGAGCAGCAGCGTCAGGACAAACAGCCCGGCGATGGCCGCGATCGCAGCGCTGCGGCCGAGCGCGAAATAGAGCAGGCCGAACACCACGTAGAATTTCATCTCGACGTAGAGCGACCAGAACGCGCCCTCTAGCACACCCTGATGGCCGCCCAGAACCCGCTCCCAGATCATCGGCTCGACGAAGGACAGGCCGGGTAGGAGATCGCGCAGGACGGGCAGGCCGAGCGGCCGCTCGGGAAACAGGGGCGCGGTGATGAAGATGATCGCCGAGCAAATGAGCATGGCGGGGAAAAGGCGCATCCACCGTCGGGTGATGAAGATTCGAAACGACGCGCATTTTTCCAGGGTCATCAGGATGACGAACCCGGAGATGATGAAGAACAGATTGACCCCGATATAGCCGACGCGGAACAATGCCACGTCCTTGAAAGCATCTCCGAAAGGAACAAGCTCGGGCCAGCGTGCAAAGGCGTGGAACAGCAGCACCATCAGGATCGCCACGCCGCGCAGGCCGTCGAGATAGGATACGCGCCCGGCGGGGCTCTTGGACATGCTCACTCTTCCTTGCTCGGTGCTCCTTCGCGCACCGGTCGAGTAGGCCGCCAACTTCGCGGCGAAAGCAATTACCCCAAAGGGTAGAGGGGAGGCCCCCGAACCGAACCGTGGCGGTTGCCTGCGCCTGTGCGCTCAGCGACACTCGTCTCTTCGGACGGCCGGACTTGGCCGCCAGATCAGGGTTTCATGCGGTTCATTGCGGCCATTGCCGGCTTGGCTCTCCTCCTTGCGGCGTTTGTCTACGGCATCGGCGTCGGTCGCTACGGCTGGCCGCCCGCGGACGCCATCAGGCTCGTGCTCGCGAAGACGTCTGCTACCCCACGGGACCCGAGTGATCCCTACCGGCGCGCGCGCGCCGATCTCTTCGCGTCCCTGCCGGGCTGCGCCGACGGGGTCATGCTCGGCGATTCAATCACTGAGGCTGGGCCATGGCAGGAGTTGCTGCCCGATCGGAGGGTCCTCAACAGGGGGATCGGCTGGGACAATGCCACTGGCGTCCGACAGAGAGTGCCGGAGGTCATCAGCCGCAGGCCGGCTTGGGTGTCCGTGATGATCGGCATCAACGATCTCCAGCAGGGCCGTGCCCCCGAAGCCGTCGCGCAGGACATCGCGGCCATCGTCGAGGCTCTCCAGCAGGCGGGTGCGGCCGTCCTTCTCAACGCGGTGCTGTTGACCGACCGGCCGGCCCTGAACCGGCAGGTTGTCGATCTCAACGAGCGCCTCGCGGAGGTGGCCCGAAAAGGCGGACTGTCCCTGATCGACCTCAACCCGCTGCTTGCTCCCACGGGCGCGCTTGCTCAGGCCCACACCTATGACGGGCTGCACCTGACGGGCGCCGCCTACCACATCTGGCGGGACAGGCTCGCCGCGCGCGTTGACACCCTGCCGCGATCGTCCTGCTCGCGCTGACGATCCCACATGCAAATCCGCCATCGTTGCCGTGCAATTCCGCCGTTGTGCAATTCGCGTGGGCGAACTAGCGTCCCGCCATCGCTCACCCTTTTTCGGAGGATCACCCCATGAAACTCTTTCACTCCCCGGGGGCCTGTTCGCTTGCTCCTCATATCGTCGCGCGCGAGGCCGGGCTTTCCCTGACTTACGACAAGGTGGACCTGAAGTCCCACAAGACGCAGGGCGGTGCCGACTTCACGCAGATCAATCCCAAGGGCTACGTGCCGGTGCTCGAGCTCGACAACGGCGAGATTCTCACAGAGGTCTCGGCCATCATCCAGTACCTGGCCGACAAAGCTCCGGACAGCGGCCTCATGCCGGCCGTCGGCTCCCTCGAGCGATACCGGGTGCTGGAATGGATCGGCTTCGTCAGCACGGAAATTCACAAGGGCTTCAGTCCGCTCTTCAAGCCCGACACCCCAGAGGCCTACAAGACGATCGCAGTCAAGAACCTTAACCGCCGCTTCGGCCTCCTCGACAAGGCGCTGGCCGGCCACCACTATCTGACCGGCGATCGGTTCACCGTGGCCGACGCCTATCTGTTCACCGTCCTGCGGTGGACGGTGCCGATGCAGATCGACCTGTCCGATTACAAGAATATCGTTGCCTTCATGGCACGGGTCGCGGAGCGGCCGGGCGCGAATGCGGCCTTGCGCGAAGAGGGGCTACTGCCAGCCGCCTGATCGAAACCCTACGACCGAGGCTGGCAAGGGGGTGCGCCCCCTTGCCATGCCGTGCGCCGACCGCTAGGCAGCCTGAAACGCGGCGGCCCATGTCCATGCTCCCTGTCTCCGTCTTCATCATCGCCAGGAACGAGGCGGACCGCATCGGCGACACGATCCGGGCCGTGCGCCACCTCACCGATGATCTCGTGGTTGTCGATTCCGGGTCGACGGACGCGACGCGCGACATCGCGGCTTCCCTGGGCGCACGGGTCATCGAGAACGCCTGGCCGGGATATGGCCCGCAGAAGCGGTTCGCCGAGGAGCAATGCCGCCATGTGTGGCTGCTCAATCTGGATGCGGACGAAGTCGTGCCGGCGACCCTCGCGGCCGAAATCGAGTCCCTGTTCGGCAACGGGGAGCCCGGAGCCGATGCCTATCGTCTGCGCATCGCCGAGATTTTCCCGGGCGAGACGGCTCCGCACCGGTTCGCCTATGCGCTGTCCCCCGTTCGGCTGTACCGGCGGGATCGTGGCCGCTATTCGCCGTCCCCTGTCCATGACCGGGTCGACCTTCAGCCTGACGCAAAGGTGATGCGTCTCGAGGGCACGGTCCACCACCGCTCCGTGCGCTCTCTCGGTGACCAGCTCGACAAGCTCAATCGCTACTCCGACCAGCAGGCCGCCGATCTGGCTGCGAGGCGTGTCGAAATTCCGACCTGGCGCGTCTTCTTCGAGTTGCCGGCGGCTTTCCTGAAGGCCTATTTCGGCCGCCGCCACGTGCTGCGCGGCACCTATGGGTTCCTGACGGCCATGAACTACGCGATTTCGCGCCATCTTCGCCTCGCCAAGCATTTCGAGCGGCGGTTTCTCGAGAAGCGTGCGGACAGCCCGAAATCCTGACAAGCGCCTTCAGAGCGCCGCGGTCACCCGAATCTCGAGGGCATAGGCCGGATGGGCGAGCTTCGATTCCACGCAGACCCGCGCCGGCGCTGATCCGGGCTCGGCCCAGGCGTCCCACACCAGGTTGACGGCGTCGTAATCGCCCATATCGGCAAGCCATAACGTGGCGTGCAGAAGACGCGTCCGATCGCTGCCGATCTCAGCCAGCGACTCGTCGATCTGGGCGAGGATATCGGCCGTCTGGCGCGCCACGGACTCGCCCGCACTGTTCTCGGGCACGTAACCGGAAAAATAGGCCGTCTCATCGAGAATGACGATGTCGCTGTAGCGGGTTGCGACGCCCACGCGCTTGATCTGTCCCATCCGGCCCTCCTGCCTTGCCCTCACCGTGGCCGCATAGCACGACACCCGCGCAGGCTCTACTCGCCGGCGGGGCGATGGGGGCCAGAAACCCTGGTTCATCGGTGCCCGGAACGATCAGCATTCCGTTGCACAAGCTTATGGCGGACCGCAAAGCCGCAATCGCGAGGCGAGCAGGCGAGGTTTCGCAACGGTTGGATGGAGACTGCGCGATCCCGCCCGCCGCGCAGGAGGCCGATCCTCGGTCCCGGTGGCTCATCGTCTATTCACAGTCAAAAGAAGAGACCCGACCTGCGCTGCCAACGCCATACGGCGGACTAAGTATCTCATCAGAATGATTGATTGCCGTAAATTCTCCCCGCGAGGCCGCAGAAAAACAGGTCCCGTTCCCTCACTTTCGCGCTTGACGACACCCCCCTGTTCGCGTCTATTGCGCCTCCTGTGCGAAGCGAGATTTTCCGACGGTATTCTTGTTTTTGCGCCCGGAGACGTGGCCGAGCGGCTGAAGGCACTCGTTTGCTAAATGAGCATACCCCAAAAAGGTATCGAGGGTTCGAATCCCTCCGTCTCCGCCAAAAAAATCAATAAAATCATCAACTTAGCTAACACTTGAGGTTAAAGTGTAAATCGAACTGAGATCGCTCCACTTCAAATCAGGCTGAGAGATCGAGCGAACCCGTAAGCTGCGCACATAGCGCCTGCGCACGCACACCACGCGCCGTACGCATTGACCCTGCCGATTCTCTGAAGCTCGCCGATGAAGGTGTCCAGATTATTCGGAACCGTTATCAGCGAAGCCCACAACCAGAACGCTCCGGCGCCGAACGAAGTGATGACGCCGAGAGCACTTACCGTCACATCAAGCTTTGTCATGTAGGTTATTATCAGATCCGCACGCCTGTGCCAGCAATGTTCGCAGCCGGACTATTTCTGTGACCGCATCTCTGGCGAGGCTATGAACGCGCACTTGTTTCCGCCTCGGGGCTAGTCGAACAAGCGTGGGCGCAAATGGGGGCCGGCTCACACGGCTTTGCCGCTTCAAAGGCGACAAGGGAGCATACCGCTCAGGCGAAGTGGCATTGTTCAGTCTGCAGCACACGAAGCGGCTGATGATCTCTGAGATGCTGGACAGGTATGGCGGGGTCACCACCGCCAGTCGTTTGGCGATGTCAGTGGATCAGCGCCGCAGGCGACCGGCCAATCAAGGATATAACGCGGTCGCATGCTTCGGCGTCCGGGACCGCGTCCCGGGCGATCAATTGGCCGGCGAGTACCAGATCGGCGACGTGTACGCGCGTTCCTGGATCGAGGTTGGCACTTCGGGAGCAAGCTTCACCCCGTAGTACTTGGCGTCATACGCCGTCCAGCGAGGCGTGGGAATTTCCAAGACACGTCCATAGTAGAATGCCCGTTGTCCGGGATCGAAATCCGGGTCCTTCCACACGGCAATCAACTCCGGCGATCCGATCGTATTGGTCCAGTTCGCGTTGGCCACATCGACCGAATTTCCAACAGGCGGCAGCTTTCCGTCTGCGCCGGGCTTGCGTTCGCCGGACCAAGCGACATCGTAGACCTTCTCCTGCATGTCGCCCTTGGCATCGACCCATCCCTTGACGATCTGATAGCGGTCGAGATTGGCGCCGATCGGGTCTTTCAGCGCCGCGATGAGGAAGGTTGGCACCTTGCCGGCGGGAGCGGCGCCGAGGTCGCCGCCCATGGGCACCCCTTTCGTGTAACCGGACACCGCGGGGCTGCGGGTCACGGCATCCGCTTCGTCGAAATCAAAGCCGCCGAAGAAGCGCACGAGCATGCGCGAGCCAGTCGTGGCATAGGTCTCGCGGCGCTCCATCGCGTCAAAGAGAGCCTCGCGCGTATTCTCCGCAGCCCAAACCGCGGCGTAGCCCGACGCCGACGTTTCCCACTCGTATATCGTGCCCTTTTCCCCCTTGACGAAGACGCGGCTGCTCCGCTCGGCGCTCGGCTCCATGGCGGAGGTCTTGCCGAAGTAATTGTCTTCCTCGACAGCAGCGAGACCCGTATGGGAATCGGTCGAGCCGATCATGCCAAATTTATAGGGGTTGACGCCGACTTCTCCTTCCAGCTTCAGACCGAGTTTGAGGGCATTGCGCGCGTATTCGTATTGCAACATGTCCGGCGTCTTAGATTCGCTGAGATCGAGATTGCCTTTGTCCCACCGTTCGAAATTGGCGAACTCGTCATTGGGAGATAGATAAGGATGGGTCTCGCCATCCCCCTTGATCTGAGTTGCCTCATACAGGCGCTCCCACTTGATGCGGGCTTCGGCATATTCGCGATCGATCCGCTTGCCCGTCCCGGGTTCCACGATCGGAAACATGCGCCCATTCGAGAGATTGCCGTTATGCGCAATCGCGAGCACCCGCCCGCCGGTCTTGTCCTCGTAGCCCGCCATCCATTTCCAAAGGTCGCGCGGGTTGTCGCTGCCGAAGGGAGGCAGAACCGTGTAGGGCAGAACGCGGCTCGCCTTGTCGCCGTTGTCCCGGAAAACCACATTGCGGTGGAGGTTGTTGCCGCCCGTATTCGACGTCCACTCATAACCAATAAAGGCCGTAAAGCGGCCGGGATCGTTCGCCTGCTCCGCCGCCTTGATGGTTTCCTGCCAGGCCGAGCGATAGGCGTTGCTGTCCGGGCCATAGACGAGCGGCTTCGGCAGTTTGCCCTGGGAAAAGGCGACGATGATTTCAACCGCCGCATCTGCCCCTTTCCCCCCGACGATCATGTCGTGCCATCGCCTTCCGGTCGGATCGGCCATGAGGTTGGGTTTGCCAGCCAGCAAATCCGGGAAGAACCCCATGTTGTCGGAGTGATCAGCCACCACGAGGAAGTCGAGAGGCCGGGAGAGTTTTGCTGGCTGTCCCGACGAGGCGGTGACCTGTTCTCCCTTGGCGAGGCGGTAGGCATCGGAAGGCCCGAGCCGCGCGCCGAACGCGCCTGCATCGAAGGAGAACGACGTGTGAAGGTGGGTGTCACCAAAAAGCGGCCGGGTGGGAAAGTTGCGACCCGCATAGGGAGAGTAGGCTCGCATCGTCCTAAAGAGCTTCTCGGCGGCGGCCCGGTCCAGAGTTCCGACATCGCTGGCTGCGGTGTCCTGCGCAATGGCGGGAAGGTTGAGGGCGAGGCTGGCGATGGCGGCCAGCAGCAAACTGTCGATGAGTGATCGTTGCATCTCATTCCCCTTCGATTGCTAGAATGTGGAAACCCGCTGGATCATCCAGAACATCGCCAAACTGCCGATGGCATAGGGCGGCGCCAACGCTGCCCAGCGCGGCAGGGGCAGTCGGAGACGTCGAAGAAGCGTCCACGAGGCCAGTACTGCTGCGACGAACAGCAGTTGGCCTGCCTCGACGCCGAGATTGAAGAACAAAAGCGCCAGCGGGATGTGCCCTTCAGGAATCCCGATTTCGCTCAACGCGCCCGCGAAGCCAAAGCCGTGCAGAAGCCCGAATGCAAACGCCACGACCCAAGGAAAGCGAGCGGCAATGCCGATGTGGCCCTGTCGTGCACGGATGATCTCCAGCGCGACAAACGCAATCGACAGGGCGATCATCGCCTCCACGGGTCGTGGCGGAACATGAACCACGCCCAAGACAGCCGCCGCCAGCGTGATGCTGTGTGCGGCGGTGAAGGCCGTGATCGCCATCACAAGCCGCCGCGTGCTGGAGGAAAGCAGAATGAGGCCGAGCACGAACACCAGATGGTCGTATCCCAGAAGGATATGTTCGATCCCAAGCCACAGGTAGGTCGCGGCAACGCCGGAGCTGCTCTGCTCGGCCGGAATCGTGGCCCGCGGCACGGCGGGTGTCAGGCGCTGAACGAAGGATCGTCCATCGGCGAACGCGACGCGGAGAAGCGCGTCCGAAACGGTATTTTGCAGCCCGACGATGTTCACATCCTCGCCGCCAAGCCCGTTCTGAGCATGCACCCGCCAAGTCTGAACCATGGCGCCGTCCGTCGTGCGAGAAAGGACCGGCGTTTCGGCTTTGACCTGGTCGGAGAATTCGACGCTCAGTGCCAGTCGCCGATCACCGATCATCGGGGTCTTGAAGAGCACGTCGAAAGAGCCGGCAGCCTTCTCGGTTATCTCAAGATAGGCCGGCCTGACTTCGTGCGCCAAAGCTGCCGACGTCGCCAATGCAATGACGCCACCGACGAAAGCCGTGAGCGTCAAAACACGCACCGCAAGTCGCCAGAGCGGCCCGGCGACCTTCATCGTATCGCCTGTCTTTTCGGTTCCTGCTCAAGAAGCGGCTTTGCGTCCGGGTCGACAACCACGCCATACTTGTTCCGCAGGTTCGCGAGGAACGCCTCGTTCGTCTCGTTGGCTTTCCATCTGCGCCAGTCGTCCATGACCGTCTTGCGGACATCCTCGAACCGATGCGGCTCGCCTTGCTCCCTCCGGAGCACCAGCACAAGATGTGCGCCGTAGCCCGATTTGACAGGGCCACTCCATGAACCCGGCTTCAGCGCGAACACCGTCCGCGCAAAGTCGGGGCCGAACAGGCTTGAAACCGTCTGAAGGTCAACTCCGGCGTATTCATCCTCAAGCGGCAGCGGGTCGCCTTCGGGAGGCCTCGCGTCCCCGTTCGCCGCAATGAGCGACAGCGCTGCGCCAGCCTCCGCAGACGGGTTCGGGCGCTGGCCGGGGCTAAAGAAAATGTGCCTGAACGACACCTGTGCTTCCGTCCTGTGGTGCTCTGCACGGGTGGCGAAGAAACGCCGAAGTTCATCCTCACTGGGATCCGCAATGCTGGTGGTGTCCTCGATGAGGAAGGTGAGCTTCTGCGCCAGCCGGCGTCGCACGATCGTGTCGTTCTGGTCGAGGCCAAGCGCCCGGGCTTCGCGGGCAAGCAGTTCTTCGTTGACGAGCGTTGCCATGAGATCGGTCAACTCACTGCTCGTGGGCTCCCGACGCCACTGACTTGCAAAGGTCTCCCGCAGCCAACGCACCTCTCCCGGACCAATTCTGACAGACGCCTCGGGCATCGCGTTCTGGCTGCCGCGCGACCACCATTCTTGGACGCCGAACAGGAGGGCGCCCGCAATCACGAAATGAAAAAGCGGCTCGCGGATCAGTTTCACGGCAGGCCTCTGCCGTCATGGGCGACGGCACAGCTAATCTGCCTGCCGATCGCTTCACTGGCAAGAAGGTCGCCGACGAAATCGCCGCAGAACTTTCGCCGGGCTTACGCCGGCCAGCAGGAGACGCGGCGAGCAGAGCGCCCAACCGAGGCGCAAGCACACAGACACCGCGCTCTGTCGATGTTGCGGTCTCCAGCGACGCGGTCGCAGCGCCTCACCCATCCTCTCCGATCGACGAGTCCCGCCCAGACTTCCTGATCACGCACACCGACCCACGCATCAGGCCCTGGCTTTCGACAGAGCAGAAACCTCGCTGATCCTTGCGACAGACTTGCTCCGGATTTGAAATGCTATTACGTGTATTGTCTGTGTGGGGGCAATCATGAGTAGCGAATTTTACAACAAAGTCGGTGGCGACCGCATCTCGTCGCGCCAGATGGATGAATTGATCGGCGTGGCACGAGGCTTGGCGGCAGACAACAAAATCAATCAGGAAGAGGTCGAGTTTCTCCAGAAGTGGCTTGCTGCAAACATTCATATCAGCGATCAACCGCTGATCCGGACTCTCTACCAGCGCGTCAATGATATTCTTGCGGATGGCCTTGCAGACGAGGTCGAGCGGGCTGAGTTGCTTGACACGCTCAATAGGTTTTCGAGCCGAGACTTTGAACTCGGAGAAATCCTCAAGGCGACAACTCTCCCGCTTTGCGACCCAGCGCCAGTCCTCTCATTTGCAAATAAGCGATTTTGTTTCACAGGGACGTTCGGCTACGGGCAACGCAAACACTGTGAGCAAGCGGTGACGAGCCGCGGGAGCATTGCCGGTCCGCTGAACCAGACGATCAACTACCTCGTCATCGGGGTTTATGCGACAGAGTCGTGGAAGCACTCTTCGTTCGGCCACAAGATCTTGAAGGCCGCGGAATGGCGGGCGAGGGGCGTGCCTGTTGCCATCGTCTCGGAGGAGCACTGGACGCGGCATCTTTGAAGCCACGGGCTGTTCAACGACAGCCACTCAGTGCCGTCCATCACCGGACCTCTCGTGTCGGACAGACCATCGCAGCATTATCCTGTGCGCCGCCGCATGACCGCACCGCCACTCGAATCTCAAAACGTCAGAACGATCTTTCCGAAATGCCGGCCGCGCTCCAGCGCCAGAAGGGCGTCGCCAAGCGCTGTCCACGGGTAGATTGAATCGACGACGGGCTTCAGGTGATTGAACGCAATCGCCCGGTTCATATCCTCGAAGGATTGCCGCGATCCGACCGAGATGCCGCGCACGCGCGCCCGTTTGCGGAAGATCAGCAGCGGGTCGACCGTACCCTGCTGTCCGCCCAGATAGCCGATGGCGCTGATCTGGCCGGCGAGGCGGAGCGACAGCAGGGATTGGGTGAAGGTCTGCGCCCCTCCGACCTCGATCACATGATCCACGCCACGTCCGCCGGTGAACGTCAGGACGCTGGCAGACCATTCCGGCTCGCGCCGATAATTGATGAAGCACGACGCGCCAAGGGCGATGGCCTTTTCGCCTTTCTCGTCGCTGCCTGAGAGGACAATCGCCCGCGCGCCGAACATGACGGCGAACTGCAACGCGAAAATCGCCACGCCACCTGTTCCCTGGACGAGCACATCGTCTCCGGCCTTCAACCCGCCCTCGGTGACGAGCGCATGCCAGGCGGTGACGGCCGCACAGGGAAGCGTTGCGGCTTCTTCGTCGGTCAGGTGATCCGGTACGCGCACGACGCCGTCCTGATCGAGCGCGACAAACTCCGCGAGCACGCCCTGGAGCGCGCCGCCGAGTTGACGTGAGGGATCCGCGAGATCCGCCGGTCCGCCCAGCCAGCCCTGCCAGAATGTTCCGCACACCCTGTCGCCGACGCGCACGCGCGTGACGTCGGCACCCGCGGCGACAACGATTCCGACGCAGTCGGATAGCGGCACGAGGGGGAGTGGAAACGCGCGGCTGAAGATCCCCGTGACGATTTCGTAATCGCGATAATTGATCGACGCAGCCTTGACCTGAATGATCACCTGATGGGGAAGCGGGCTGGGCGTTTCGCGCTCCACCACATGCAGATGGCCGAGACTCCGTCCGCCGTCGAGAACCATCGCTTGCATGGTCACAGCCCTTAAGTCGGCTCTGAGAGCGTGCGCGGAGCCGGGCCCTCGTAGGTGTAGCGCGACGATTTCGGCACAGGTCCCTTGATGCGCTCTTTCCGTGTGCTTTGCTCCCATGCATGCGCGACGATGCCGAGACTGCGCGAGAGGACCAGAAGGGCGCGGCCCATGGGCGGATCGAATCCGAGTTCGAGATAGACAGCGCCTGCCGCCGCATCCACGTTCATCGGAATGGGTTTGCCCTTGGCGGCCGCAATCGCCGCCTCGACCTGCTGGGCCATGCGCACATACTTTCCGTCGATGTCGCCGCGGCGCACGGCCTCTTCGGCGAGTTCCAGGACACGGGGCGATCGCGGGTCACGCTGATGGAAGCGGTGGCCGTATCCCGGAACGAAACCACCATAGACCTTGGATCGCTCGAGCACCTCGCGCCCGAGGGCTGCGGGATCGTCGGTTGCGACTGCATCATCGACAAGACCGCGAAGGAGCTCCATCGACTGCTCGATGGCGCCCCCATGGATGTCGCCGAGAACGCCAACGCCTTCGGCGACGGCCGTGTTCATGGAAACCCCGCAGGTAATGGCCATCCGGGCGATGGCGATGCTCGGCGCATGGGGCCCGTGATCGACCCCGCCCAGCATCGCGGCCTCCAGCAAGCGAGCTTGTTCTGCGGTCGGCAGATCGCCCCTCACCAGAAGCCAGAGCATGTCGATGAAGCCGATGCGGCCGATCAGCTCTTCAATGGCATAGCCGCGCATGCGGATGGAATTGGGCTTCACCTCGCAGATCGACGTGCGCCACCAATCGGCAACCTCGGCATTTTGCGTATGATCCATCGGCTGGCTCCTGTGGGTCAGATCTGTCGGGCTTGGCGGGCGAAAGTGTCAGCCAATGTTCCGGCGGTCATGATGTCGACGGCCGGATGCGACTGTGCGTGCTCAAGGACTTCGCGAAGATAGCGGATCCGATGCGCCGTTCCGAAGACCCAAGGATGAACGCCAATGGCGAGCGCACGAGCGCTGTCCGCTGGCGCCCCGGCAAGCCCTTCGATCGCGTCGGCGACGAGACCTGGAAAGCGCTCGGCCGAGACCCTGCGAAGCGCGAGCGTTTGCACGTCGTCCCACTCGCTGGGGGCAGGGAGCGCGATCAGACCCGGCGCGTCGAGCTGCAGATAAGGCTGCTCGTCGTTCGCCCAATCCATCGTGTAGGAAAAGCCGGCCTCGCGCAGCAATGCGGAGGTGCGCGGCGTGTTGCCGAAATCCTGCGACAGCCAGCCGCGCGGCTGAACACCAAAGGCGCTCTGAAGGGCGTCGCGTGACTGCAGAATGTGATCGCGCTCCACCTCTGCGCTCATATGGCTGGTGATCATCCGGTTGGCGGTCAGGCCATGCGCCGCAATCTCGTAGCCGCGCGACGCGATCGCGCCAACGATCTCCGGATGCGCCTCGATCGCGCCCGCCCCGATGGCAGCCGTCACCGGCACGGCGAGGTCGTCGAGAACCTCGAGCACCCGGTAGAGCCCGACGCGGTTGCCGTACTGGCGGTAGGACCAGGTTCGGTAATCGGGCGTGAACGTCCCGAACTCGCCTTTGAAGCGCGGCTCGCGATAGGCCCCGTCTGGCGTGAACAGCTCGTAATGCTCGATCTGCAGAACGATGTAGAGAGCAATCGGCTTGCCGCTCGCCAGCCTGAACGGCGCCCGGTCCGGCACCGCCGAGTAAGGATAGATCGCATGGTCCATGCCGGGGCGACGTGCTGTCGGCATCTCACGTCTCCTGCGGCGAAGAAGCCGCAGCGGTTTGCGACAGGTACCAGTCGGCGATCTCTTCTCCCGTCGCCATCCATACCCGGTCATGCGAGCGGATATGGGAAAGCGCCCTGTCGAGATATTTCAGCCGGTGCGGACGGCCCATGATGTAGGGATGAACGGCGAGGTTCATGATCCGCGGATGCACCGCACCCTCGCGGTAGAGCGTATCGAACATATCACGCGCCATGCGCTCGAATTCCGGTCCTTCACCCGCTCCGGCGTAGATGACCGAGTCGTTGAGGTCCATCTGATAGGGCAGGCTGAGCAGCCTGCCGCGACGCACGCTGATGGGCGTCGGCTGATCGTCATGATAGAAGTCGCAATAGTATTTGATGCCGGCTTCGGCCACGAGATCAGGCGTGTTGAGCGTGTGGGAGGCTGCGGGCGAGAACCATCCGGCAAGCTGCCGCCCGGTCAGACGGCGGTAGGTCTCGACGCAGTCGGCGATCATCGCGCGCTCTTCGTCTTCCTCGTAACCCCAGAGATATTGCGTGTTGTAGATGCCGTGGCACATGTAGTCCCAGCCACGGCGCTCACAAGCCTCGAAGATCGCTGGATAATGTTCGAAATTGGCGAGGTTGAGTGAGACGGTGCAGCGAATGTCGTGGGCATCCATGACCTCGAACATCCGCCAGAGTCCGACACGATTGCCGTAATCCTTGGTGGCGTATCCCAGCACATCGGGATGGGGCGTACGCGGCCATGGATCGCGCACACGGACGGGGTCCGGCAGATATTCGTAATGCTCGATATTGGGACAGACCCACACGGCGATCTGTGCATCGTTGGGCCAGCGGAAACGCTCGCGCGAAACGATCGGGCCGCCAAGAAAACGAGCAGGGTCAGTCAGCATGGCTGATCTGCTCGTCCGAGCGGCCGAGATAGGCGCCGGCGATCTTGGGATCGTCGATGAGATCGGATGCCTTGCCGCTCATGATCGTTTTCCCCTGATCGATCACGAACGCCCTGTCGGCGATCTCAAGCGACATCAGGGCATTCTGCTCGATCAGCAGGATTGTGGTCTTCGTGTTGCGCAGGCCGGCGAGGATCTCGAAGATCCGATCGACGAATTTTGGCGCAAGGCCCATGGAAGGCTCGTCGAGCAGAAGCAGATCGGGCTTGCCCATCAGTGCACGCCCCATGGCCAGCATCTGCTGCTCGCCGCCCGACAGCGATCCCGCCATCTGGGTGCGCCGATCCTTCAGGACCGGAAACAGGTCGAAGACATTGGTCATGATGGCCCCAGCCTCGCCCTTGGGCGTGCGCTCCAGCGCACCCAGTTCGAGATTCTCGATGACAGACGATGCGGGGAAGACGCGGCGCCCCTCCGGTACGACGCCGATCCCCATGCGCACGAGATGATGCGTGGCGATTCCCACTGTGGAGCGCCCGCGGAAACGGATCTCCCCGCGGGCGATCTCGACGGAATTCAGGATGGCTTTGAGCGTCGTCGTCTTGCCGGCGCCGTTTGCGCCGATGAGAGCAACGAACTCGCCCTCGCGCACGTCGAGATGCACATCGCGCAGGGCGCGGATGCCGCCGAAATTCACGGCGAGCTGACGCACCTCGAGGAGAGGGGTGCCGGCCACTGGCGCTTCAGGCTGCATGACGCCTCCGTCCGAGGTAAGCGACGATGACATCCTCGTTCCCCTGGATCTCGCGCGGCGTTCCCTCCGCGATGTTGCGTCCAAAATTGAGCACACTGATATGGTCGCACACGGACATGACGACGCGCACCGCGTGTTCGACAAGCAGAATGGTGACGCCCCGCGACACGATTTCCCGAAGGATGCTGACGACCCGGTCCATTTCGGTCGGGTTCATGCCGGCAAGCGGCTCGTCAAGCATCAGGAGCTTCGGCTTTGTGGCCAGCGCGCGGGCGATTTCGAGAAGACGCTGCTCGCCGTAGGGCAGACTTCCCGCGATAGTCTCGGCACGATGGGAGAGGCCGACATCGGAAAGGAGCCCCATCGCCTGTTCCTTCGCGCGGCGTTCGGCCGGCCCGTTGCGCATCAGCAACGCGGAGCCGAGGCCGTAGCCAAGATGACGGTGTTCGCCGATGAGGACGTTGTCGAGCACGGTCATCGCGCGGAATAGGCGCAGGTTCTGGAAAGTGCGCGCAATCCCGGCGGCGTTGACGACATTCGACCGTCGGCCCGCGACATCTGTGCCGCCGATACTGACGCTGCCGGCATTTGGCTGGATGACGCCCGTCACGACGTTGATGAAGGTCGACTTGCCCGAACCGTTGGGGCCGATCAGGCCATGAATCGTGCCTGGCCGGATGGACATGCGAACGTCGTCCAGGGCCGCGAGCCCACCAAAGTTCTTGCAGAGACCGGAGACAGTCAGCAGGCTGTCGGTCATGGCTGCGCCTCCGTCGAGACGATTTTCTGGTCGGCCCTGTCTTTGCGCTCGGCGAGTCTCGCGCGGACCACCGATCCGAGAGAGATAAGACCGCCGGGCAGGAAGAGCATGACTACGATGACGATGACGCCCCAGATGAGATAGTAATAGTCTTGGAGAGGGCGGAGAACTTCGGGCAGCACGTAGACGACGAAGCTGCCGAGGATCGAGCCCGCGATGCTTCCGGTGCCGCCGATGATCATCATCATGAAGATGCGGATGGAGACGTCGAGCGAGAAGCTGTCGGGATTGAGGAAGCGGATGTAATGGGCGTAAAGCGCTCCGGCAAATCCGGCCAGGGCTGCCGATATGACGAAGGCCGACACTTTCGTGATCCGGACGTCAATGCCCATGCAGGCGGCCGCAGTCTCATCGTCCTTGATGGCCTTGAGCGCCCGTCCGAAGCCGGATGCCACCAGCCGGATCATCAGATAGACGATGAAGGCAAGGCAGATCAGCACGAAATAATAATAGTTCAGGTTCGACGTCAGGTCGATGCCCGGCAGATAAGGCCGGAGGATGGGCGCAACGCCGTCGATCCCGTTGGTGAGAAAAACCCAGTTGATCGACAGAAGCTGTGCGATGGACCCGAACGCGATGGTGATCACCGCCAGGAAATGGCCGCTCCAGCGCAACGCCGGAAATCCAAGCAGCAAGCCCGATGTGGCGGTGAGGAGGATCGCCATCGGCGCCGACAGCCAGAAGGGCCAGCCCTGGTACACGGACAACAGGGCGGACGTGTATGAACCGATGAGAAAGAACCCGGCATGTCCGAGCGAAATCAAACCGCCGTAGCCGCTGATCAGGTTGAGGCTGAGGGTCAGGATGGCGAAGATCACCACCATGATCATGAGATGAAGCGCGTATTCCGACAGGAAGATGGGAATGACGATCGCCGCGATTATAACGGCAAGCCCGAGCGGATTGAGACGGCCCATGCGCGATCTCATCGGTGATGGGGGAAGAGGCCTTGCGGCCGAAACAGCAGAACGAGGATCAGCGCGAGAAATGTGAAGACCTCCCGGTAATGCGACGAAATGTAGAAGCCCACCAGATTGTCGAGCACGCCGATGAGAAGGCCGCCGATCAGCGCGCCGATATAGCTTCCGAAGCCGCCGATGATGGCCGCGATGAAGGATTTGATCAGCAGCGGCAGCCCGAGGCCTGCCGACACATAGATGATCGGCGCAAGAAGCACGCCGGCAAACCCTGCAATTGCCGCACTCAGGGCAAATCCCTGGGCGATGGTGCGGTTGACGTCGATGCCCATCAGCTTGGCGGTCTCCCGGTCTTGGGAGACAGCGCGAAGACGTTTGCCGAAAGAGGTCTTCTGGGACAGAAAATGGAGGCCGATCGCCAGCACGATCATCGAGGCGATGACGACAAGCGACTGGCGTGGAACCACGATGCCTGCAAGCGACAGGGGCTTGCCGGCGATCAACGGCGGGAAGGAATAGGGCTGCCCGCCGTAGATGATTTTGGCAGCGTCCGACAGCACGATCTGCAGCCCGATCGTGACCGTCACGATCGTCATCTCCGCCGCGCCGATGACGGGGCGGATGACGACTCGTTCCGTTGCATACCCCACGATTGCCGGCAACAGAACCGCCAGCGGGAGAACCATCCAGAGCGGCCAACCCAGCGTGACGTGGCATGTCAGCGCCACGAACATGGCGATCACCACAAACTCACCCTGGGCGAAATTGACGACCGAGGCAGTGTTCCAGATCATGACGAAGCCGAGCGCTATGAGAGCGTAGGCACAGCCCGTCGCGATTCCCGAAGTGGCAAGCTGAAAGAACATGGGGTTTCCGTATCTGACGCTGCTGGGCCGCGGCTACTCGCGAACCGAGACGACTTCGGGAACGAGATCCTTGTTGTAGCGGATGACCACCGATGCGTGGATCATGTCGCCGGTTGGCGCGGACGGGTGGTAGGTGCCCTGCACGCCCTGCCAAGTGTCGACCGACTTCAGATATTTCAGGATGGCCTCGCGGGTCGGACCCACTTTGCCAATGGCATCGACGATCATGTTGACGGAGTCAAAGTAGATGACCGAGTGACCGATCGGGTCGCGGTTGAAGCGCTTCTGGAACTCGACATTGAAAGCCTTGGACTTCTCGTCAGGTTTGGTGTGGACCCAGCTCAATGGCCCAACGACACCTTCGGCATTCGATTTTGCAAGATCCAGGAAGATGCTGTCTGCCGAGTTGAACGCGAACAAGCCACCATAGCCAAGATTGTTGAGGTCCTTGATGAGCAGCGCGCCTTCGGGCTGGTTGCCGAGATTGACCACCACGTCGACACCAGACTGGATCAATCGGCCGGCGACCGAGGTGAAGTCCTTGTCGCCTACCGCATAGGAGAGTTCCACCGCCGGATCGAGGCCGTGGGTCTCTTTCAGAATTTTCACGAAGACGTCGCGACCGCTGCGGCCAAACTCGTTATTGGCATAGGTGACGCCGATCTTCTTCTTGCCTTCCTGCTTGACCAGGTAATCGGCCATCGCTCCCATCCAATCGGTGTCGGTCGAGCGGGCACGGAAGATGTGCTTGTGACCCTCCTGCGTGATGCGCTGCGCCACCGATGACGTGAATTGCGGGATGCCTGCCTCTGCGCCGACGAACAGGGTTGGGTAGGTCACGCTGGACCAGTCCGGTCCCATGAAGGCAACGATCGACTTGTCGCCGACGAGACGCCTGATGGCGCTCAGCCCCACGTCAGGCTTTGCCTGATCGTCGACAACCACGAGTTCGAGGGGTCTCTTGGAGCCGTCCGGCAGAGCAACGCCGCCCTTTTGATTGACGAGATCCACCGCCCACTGCGCTGCCTCGCGAATGCGCTCGCCGTTATTGGCGCCGGGGCCTGTCAGCACCGCATCGAGACCGATGCGCACGGGCTCCTGAGCCAGTGCAGGCAGCGATGCGAGCGTTACGAAACCTGCCGTCAGATAGGAGAGAAAATTACGCCGTTTCATCGTGTTCCCGTCCTTGTTGTCATTGGTAAGCGTGTTTATTCCGCGGCGCGGCTCAGTGATCCCTGCTGCCAGATATCCAGCAGCTCTTTCGAGGTCGCCATGGGATATCGGGCCTCGCACAACCGCATCGTGCCTTCATGGAGGATCTTGTTGGGGCTGGTGATCAGATCGTGGACCACCACCATGTAGTAGTCGTGGTAGGATCCGCCCCTGATGGTGGATTCAACGCAGCCCTCGCTTGTCGTTCCGAGAACGACCAGCGTTTCGATGCCGTTGGCACGCAGGAGCTGATCGAGATTCGTGTGCACGAAGGCATCGGGCCGGAACTTTTCAATGACCAGATCTCCGGCGCGCGGAGCCAGCCCGTCGACAAGCTGCGCGCCCCAACTGCCCTTCAGCGTGTAGTCCGGACTTTTGCCGTCGCGGCATTTGAAGCGGAGCCACGCCGCGCTGTCGCTCTTCCCTTCGGGCAGGGTCAGCTGGTGGATGAACACGGTGCGGATGCCCATGTCCTGGGCGCGGTTGACGAACGACACGAGATCCGGGAGCACGGCCTGCGTGCTGCTGAGATCCTTTTTGTGGCGCGCGAAATGACCGTCGGGATGGCAGAAGTCGTTCTGAACATCGACAACGACCAAGGCGGTCGTTGCCGGGTCGACCAACTCGGAAAGGGTGTCACGAACCGAAACGCCGTTGATGATCTTCATCAGCCCCTCTTACGCTTCATGGCAGAGCACGGCCCAACAGGCCGATAATCTTGTACGGACAACCGTACGACCAAAGAGCGCGGTCCGTCAATGCAGATGACGAGACGACTGGCTTATTTTGTCGGGGGCCGATTCAGGCGCAGGTGGTAGGTGAAGCGATCCTTCGGATGGTAATTCAGCGTCACTTCAATCGGTTGAGACCGGGAGCAGCGATAGCGGCGCACGATCTGCAAGCCCGCAGCATCGGGCTTTACTGCCAGCATGCTCGCAATCTCGGGCACGATGTTGATGGCCGAGATCTCCTGCTCCACCGATTGAAGCTCTTCCCCGTGCCGGTTGATGATCATCTCGTAGTAAGTGGCGGCTGCCGGCGTTTCGTTGGCGATGTCGGTAAACCGATCGTCGATGTAGATTTCGGAATAGGCGATAGGGCGCTTGTCCGCGCCCACGATCGATCGCACGCCCCGCAAGCGAATCCAGCGATCGCCGGCCGCACATCCGAGAAGCCTGACATCCGCCGGGGTGGCCACGATGTGCACGCGGTCGATGAGCCGAAGCACGGTCTCCGTGCCGTAATGCATCAGCCCCGATACGGAATCGAGCGACATGAGATAGTTGCTCTGCGTTTCAACCGCAGTGACCCGCGTCCCAATCCCGTGCGCCTTGTGGACGAGGCCCAGTTCGCTCAATTGGCGAAGCGCCTCGCGCACGGTTGCCCGACTCACGCTGAAGCGTTCGCACAGAATACTTTCCGGGGGGAGCAGATCTCCGACCGCGTATGTCCCGGCTGCGATGTCGCGCATGAGAGAATCGGCGACACGCGCATAGCGAGGCTGCTTCGATGGGCCGAGCGTTACTGACAATGTCATCCCTCATGACGAATTTTGAAACGCAGGCTTAAGCTAATCGCTATATCAAATCAATTACAGAGCCGTGATCGGATTGCTCGCGGTCTTCACTTCCCAGGGCTTGTTGGCGGCACCGCGAAACGCTTCTCGGTCGCCGTCCAGGTCTCGTAGTCGAACAGCGACCACAGCTCACGGTGATCGACCATTCGGTCCTTCCACGACGCGGTGGTTCCGTCCCTGGAGAGAGCCGCCAGCATGTCGGCTCCGGCGCGGGCGATCGTTCGGGTCAGCGCGTTCGGATAAATCACGATGCGGAAGCCGAAATCCTGAAGTTCGGCTGCCGGCGTGATCGGTGTGCGACCCCCTTCGACCATGTTGGCAAGGACCGGACGGCTGATCTCGGTTGCGACCCGCTTGAGTTCGCTCGCACTCTCGGGCGATTCGACGAACAGCACGTCGGCACCGGCCTCGGCGTAGATCTGCGCGCGCTCGATTGCTGCGTCCAATCCCTGCTCGCTGCGGGCATCGGTTCGGGCCACGATGATCAGATCTTCGTCAACCCGCGCATCCACCGCCGCCTTGATCCGCCCGACCATTTCGTCAACCGACGCGAGTTGCCTGTCTGCCTCATGCCCGCATTTCTTCGGCCACATCTGATCTTCGATCTGAATGGCGCTCACGCCTGCGCGCTCGAACTCGCGTATGGTGCGGATCACGTTCAGAGGACCGCCATAGCCGGTATCGGCGTCGGCAATCAGCGGGATCGCGACCGAGTCGGCAATACGTTTCACGCGATCCAGGATTTCGCCGAAAGACATAAGCCCGACATCCGGGGCGCCGAGTGCCGAGATTGATACGCCGGAACCGGTCACGTAGAGCGCGCCGAAGCCCGCTCTCTCTACCAGCCGTGCGGTCAGGCAGTCGAAGGCGCCGGGAGCAACGACGATCTTGCCGCTTGCGACGGCATTGCGCAGACTAGCATTTCGTCCGGCCGCTATACGCAAGCCGAGCGGGTAGGATGTGGCGCTTCCACTCATGGTTCCCCGGTTCCTTCGTTGAATTTCCGCCGCAGCTGATCGGGTGAGAGAAACCGGCGCTCGAGGGCCTGCACGTCATCCATACCGATGAATTGCTGGAATTCCTTGAAGTCGGCGATCCGATCCTCGTAGCCGACGATGCCGCCGTTCTGCCTGACTGTTGCCAGCACGCTGCGCATCGCATGGACGCTTGCCAGCAGCACAGTCAGGGAGAGGCTGACGCGTGCGACGCCGGCTTCCTGCAATTGCGCGAACGTGAGTGCGCGCGACGTGCGACCGCCCTCCACGAGAGAGACGCCCAGCGAACCAGACAGCCCGGCCCGAATGGCCCTGATCTGCTCGAGCGTCTCGATGGCGTCGACGTAGACCATCGTGGCGCCGGCGGCGAGATATTGGTTGCCGCGGGCAATCACGCCCTCCACGCCCTCGACAGCGAGTGCATCGGTTCGTGCGTTGATGACAAAATCGGGATCGCTCAGCGCGTCGCGGGCCGACTGGATCTTCAGGCACATTTCCTCTGATGCGATGAGTTCCTTGCCGGCGAGATGGCCGCACCGCTTGGGTGCCACCTGGTCTTCCAGATTGAAACCGGCAACGCCGACCCGCTCAAAGGCCCGCGCGGCGTAGTGGACGTTCACCGCATTGCCGAATCCCGTGTCAGCATCGGCCATCACGGGGACGTTCACGGCGTCCACCATCCGGCCCGTCCGCTCCACCATTTCACCGAGACCGATCAGGCTGTAATCGGGGAGACCGAGGGTCGTCACGCTGATACCGAGACCGGTACATTGAACGGCGTCGAAGCCGGCGCTCTCCACGATCTTGGCGCTGAGTGGATCATAGGCTCCGGGCATGACGAGAATCGTGTCAGACTCGATCAGACCCTTCAGCCGCGTGGTGTTTCTCACATGACTCTCCCAACCTTCAGGCCGCGCTGTCGGACGTTACGGTTTCGATGTGCACCGGGAAGAGATCCGGCAGGGAATCGCAGTCCATGATGTGATAGGCCGAGAACCGATAGGCCGCGCCTGCCGGGAGTTCCGGCGGGGTGAACGGAAACGCGATATTGCCACCCGTCGACAGGCGGCCTGCGAAGCCATGGTGAAGCAGATACTGCTTCGACACGCTGATGACGGACCGCGCGAGTTCAGCCGTGCTGGCGATGCACTCAACGAGAAAGAACACTTCCGCAGCGTCGCCCTTTGGCTGGGTGGGGAACAGGCTGACGGCGTTCTCACCGTAGATGCGGAAGAAGAGGTCGTAGGTCCCATCGCCCGTGGGCGGCACAATCTCATTGACGATCTTGCGGACCTCGGAGACGATCTCGGCCGAATTGGCAATGACCCGGGGATCGCAGGACCCTGCGCAGAGAATCGCCCGCTCGCCCACCCATTCGGAGGCCTCGATCTTGACCGTGTACTGCTCGGCCGGATGCCATGTTGCGCCGGAGACGCGCGTGCGGCGCTCGTCGATGGCTTCGAACTTGGCTTCACCCACGTTCAGCATGCCCTCCGGTTCGTAGACCGAAAGCGGATCGGCCTGTTCGTAGAGAGAATGCGCCGCAACTGAAAGCGGTGTCGCGGCACGGGCCGGATTCATGCTCTCCAGGGTAAAGCTGTCGCCATCCAATGTCCCGAGCATCGCGTCGCGGCCGCCCGGGATGCAGCAGATGGAGGTGCACTCGATGATCTTGGCCATGTGGACAGAGGCGGCGATCGGATAGCCGAGCATGATGGGGGCAGCCGCGAACACCGCCGTGTCGCAGGCCCGTCCGGTCACGATCACGTCCGGTTCCATTTCCATGGCGCGAATGAAGGCCTCCACGCCCATCTGCCCGACGATGTGCTTGGCGCGCTCGACGTCGATCTCCGTCAATGCAGGCATGGTCGCAATCGGTTGAGTCCGACCAGCGGCAATCATGCTTTTCAGCAAGTCGCGGGGGATGTCGGCCGGAATCCATGCCAGTCGAAACGAGCGGCCGTTCTCTCGGGCGATGGTTCGGATCATCGCCAGCGTCTGTTCGAGATGCGGCTTGGCGCCGGCAGTACCCGCAGTGCCGATCACCAGGGGAATGCGCGCATCAAGCGCGCTCAGCAGCACCAGCTGCAGGTCGCGCTTGGTGATCGACGGGGCGGTCGCGAGGTTCCCTGAGCCGAGATAATAGGGCCCGACATCGATAGACCCCATGTCGCAACCGATGATGTGAGGGTTCTGCGCCAGACCTTTCCGGAAAGCGGCTTCGGGAATCCCATAGCCGAGCTGGCCGGAAGCGGCGAGAACACGCATGGGTTTGCCGGGTCCCAATCCGGACTTCAGCAGGGCCGCCATTGCCGTCATAGCTCGATCTCCAGAAGGGGTTTGTGCTGCTGGGCCCCGTAGACGTCGGTATCGCCCGGCGAGCCGGCGATGACCGGCCGGTCGATGACGACCTTGATGGCAAGCGCCGCGCGGAACGGAATGACCACCACTGTCGAGGGCGAAACGCCATAGGCTTCGGCCACACGAGGCGCTGTCAGTGCTTCGGATTGCAGGGCGATCTCGAAAGCATTGCTGTCGGCGAACATCAGGTCGACGGTCACCTGGAGGGGACCTGCGTTCTTGCTTCTGAGAACCTTGGCCAGTTCGATCAGTTTCATGGCAACCCCTTTGACTCCATTCCGGCACGCGCCTCGGGACGGATTCTCGATCCTAGTTGTACGGACATCCTTATATGAAAGGAGGTCGAGGTCAATTCGGATGCGGGGCGAGCGCGTCGATCTCCGCCTCGGACAGCCCCGCTTGTGCGAGAACGGCGCGCGTGTCCTCGCCCGGCAGCGAAATCCGGGTTTCGGAAGGCGGATCCCAGGTTTCCATTCTCAGGGGCATGGTGGGAATCGCGATCGTCGAGCCGTCGAGCAGCGTCGTCTGCGTCAGTTGTCCCGATTGCAGCAGGTGAGGGTCCTCGAACAGATCTTCCGGCCGCCCGACGGGTCCGAAGGGCATGCGGGCCCGCTCGCAAGCCGCCACCAATTCGTCGCGCGTCATTCCCAGGAACATGCGCGCCACTTCGACGTCCAATTCCGCACGATGGGCACGTCGTCCTGCATTCGTCGCCAGATCGTCGCGCGAGGCGAGGTCGGGTCGGCCGAATTCGCCGCAGAACCTGGTCCAGGTTTCGTCGGTCGTGATGCCGACGAAAACGGGCCCTCCGGCTTTCGTCTCATAAATCCTGTAGATCGCCCAGGCGCTGTCCCGAACGGACATCGGTTGGACGGGCGTTCCCTGCAGGGCCGATTGCACCATGTGCTGGCCCATCAGGTAGACGGCGCTTTCGTAGAGCGCGCCCTGTACCAGTTGGCCCTGACCCGATTTGTCGCGCTCCCGAAGCGCGGCGAGAATGGCGAAAGCGCCGGCCAGGCCCCCCATCACGTCGATGACGGAGGCTCCGGCCCGAAGAGGCTGCCCGGGGGGGCCGGTCATGTACGCCAGACCTGACATGACCTGCACCACCTCGTCGAGCGCGAGCCGGTCCTCATACGGGCCGGCGAGAAATCCTTTGAGGGCGCAATAGATGACGCGGGGATAAAGGCGCTTGACCTGTTCGTAGCCCAGCCCGAGGCGATCCATGGTGCCGGGGGCGAAGTTCTCGACCAGAGCGTCGCTCGTGCCGATGATCTTGAGGGCTGCGTCGCGACCTGCATCGGTCTTCAAATCGAGCAGCACGCTCTTCTTGTGACGATTGTAGAATGAGAAATAGCCTGCCCCCGAGCCGCCCAGATACCGGGTCCGGTCCCCGTTTGGCGGCGTTTCGATCCTGATGACCTCGGCGCCCAGCTCAGCAAAGAGCATGCCTGCCGCTGGACCCATCACCGTGTGCGTGAACTCGACGATTTTGAGATCGGAGAAGGGGCCGTGCACACTCATTCCATCGCTCCGTCCATGACTCCGTAACCCGAAGGAGAACGATGGAATTAGAGAGATACGGACAACCTGACAAGTGAATTATCATCTTGATGGGCTGGTCGCATGTGCGTCTCAAACGTGAAGGCAGGCGAAAATCCGAAGAAAACACGAGATTCCACGGTCTCCACCGACCCGATCGAGAGCTTGCCCGAAATCGACTGGCCAGAAGAGATGCCTCCGACCGCCACTCAGATCGGCGAGAGGCACCGGGGCACTCCATGATTGGGCTGGCCCGCTGTTTCCGGGCCGAGACAAGCGCCGCCCCGGGGTCCGGTCTCTATCAGGCGGACGGGGTATGGGCAGGCCCGGTCCGCGTGACATAGACCGTCTGGCCATCGATTCTGACCTCGCAGCCCATGCCCTCAAGAATTTTCTCCATCGTCTCGCGATCGGAGAATTCCTGTGGAATGAGGCTTTCGGCAAAGCTCACGGTCTGGTCGATCCCAAGGGCTTCGATGGCAGCGATCGGATCGGTCATGGTGTACTCAGCAGCGTTTGCGGGCGCAGACAATGCCGCGCATTCTTTCTCAGGGCAATCCTTGCTCAGGGCAATCCTTGAACGCGCGGGAATCGCGCCAACCTTGCCGAGAGCTTCCTCAGAGCTGCGCATAGCCTTGCAGAACCGGGACGCAGCGTCCGGCCACCGTGGCGATGATCGCATCCTCGCGGCGGCTTGCCGTCAGGTGCAGGAGGCTCGGCCGGCCCATCTCCTCCCCCTGCCTCACCGTGTAACGCGCTTCGGCATTCGTGGTCAGTCGCAGCAACATTGCGCCCAGCGGTGCATTCGCACTGCCCGTCGCCGGGTCTTCGAACGTGCCGGCGAGAGGGGCAAACATGCGCGCGTGAAGGTGGTTGCCGTCGCGGGCATAGACGTGCAGCGAGAAGCGGCCGTTCAGATGGGGCCGCTCGTCGGCAGCGCGGCGAAACGCCTTCATGTCCGGCACGCAGCGTGACACAGCCGCCTCGGTGATCTGCGCAATCACGTAGGGATTGCCGACGGAGGCCAGGATCGGCCGATGGGCATCGACGACGATGTCCTGCGGATCGATCCCGATGCAGGCGGCGATCGTCTCGGCAGGCACCTCCTCGCCCAGGGAGAGCGGCTGCGGTGCCGTGATTTTTCCGCCCAGAACCTCACCGTCGGCATTTCTTTCGATCGCGACGGCCACCAGGCCCGCTGGCACCTCGAGGATCAGGGCATCGCGGACGACCTTGCTCGCTCGGGCGATCACGAAGGCGGTGCCAATGCTCGGATGGCCGGCGAACGGCATCTCCGTGGTCCGGTTGAAGATGCGCACGCGGGCCGTGTGGGCGGGATCCTCCGGCGGTAGCACGAAGGTGGTCTCGCTTAAGTTCATTTCCGCCGCGAGGGCCTGCATCTCGGCTGTCTCCAAGCCGTGCGCGTCCGTGAAGACGGCCAGCGGGTTGCCGCCGAATCGGCGCTCCGTGAAGACATCGACGGTTTCGAAAGCAACGCGGCGCATGGCCCAAACTCCAATGACATCGTCGGCGGTTGTGCCATGAATATTCGGGAGAGCGAAGGGCAAACGGGGAGGGTGGGACTGGCAAGATCTGCATCAGTGCGATCCCATGAAACCGGTGGATTGGACGGGCGGTTTCTGGGTGATTGATGCCGATCAAGTCCCGCGTTCTGAAACCCTGATAACCACCGGGCAAGCCGGTTGGACGGGTGCGCGCAGGCTTCCCCGTCGGTTATGATGCCTGCGAGCCACCCGACACGACGCGTGCCGCGGCGGCTGGCCAGGAGAGTTCAATGGAAGCATTCACCCCCGTGTCAGCGGTCACCGGCGGCATCATGATTGGTGCGGCGGCGGCGCTCCTCCTGCTGCTCATCGGACGCGTGGCGGGCATCAGTGGCATTGTGGGAGGATTGATCCCGCCGCGCCGCAAAGACGCTGCCTGGCGCGTCGCCTTTCTCGCCGGGCTCGTCCTGGCGCCTGCCGTCTACACGTTTGGCGGTAGCAGGGCGCCTTCTGTCTCCATCGACGCTCCGTTCGCGGTTGTGCTCGTTGGGGGATTGCTGGTCGGGTTCGGCTCTCGCCTTGGCGCGGGCTGCACCAGCGGACACGGGGTCTGCGGGATCGGCCGCGGCTCTCCGCGCTCGCTTGCGGCCACCGGCATCTTCATGGCGACCGCGATCCTGACGGTCTTTCTGACGCGCCATGTGTGGGGGAGCTAGATCGTGCCCGTGCTGTTGTCAGCCTTCGCGTCCGGCCTGCTCTTCGGACTCGGTCTCATTGTTGCGCAGATGATCGATCCGCAGAAGGTGTTGGGTTTCCTCGACGTCTTCGGCCGCTGGGATCCCAGCCTCGCTCTCGTGATGGCGAGCGCCGTTGCGGTGTCGGCGCTGGGCTTTGCGGCAGCGAAGCGTCTTCGGATCCCGCTCTTTGCCCGCAAGCTCGATATTCCGAACCGTCGCGACCTCGATGCGCGCCTCGTGATCGGATCTTCCCTGTTCGGGATTGGCTGGGGGTTGGTCGGTCTCTGTCCGGGCCCCGCCATCGTCAACATCGCTGCGGGGACGTGGCAAATCCTCGTCTTCGTGGCAGCCATGATGGTGGGCATGGGACTTGTTCGGTTCGTGCCACAACGGAAGCCGAGCGTGCCGCCGTCTCGCGCGGTTCCTTCAGTGGATGGATGAGCTCGGGTCAGGACCGCTTCGGCGTGTCGCGCACCGCGCAGGAATTGCGATGGCCTGGGTCGACATGGAATTCCGGAGGGCGCTTGGCGCTCAGAGGCTTCCTGCCAGATGATCCTCGATCGAGTCGATCGGATGTTTCGTCAGGTCCTTGTTGATCTCGCCCTGCACGCATCGCCGCGCCATCGCCGAGAAGCCCTTGCGCAACTCGGCCAATGCGCGGGGAGGGGCGGCCACGACGATGGATTTGACGGCTCCTGCCGCACAGACTGCGTTGACGGCCTCGGCAATGTCGGCCGCAAAGGTCTGCTCCGCCAGTCGGTGCCAATCGGTCTGTCCCATCGCGCTGCGTTGATCGAACATTGATGCTCGCCCGGGCCGGTCGGTGCCCTGAAGGTGGGTCGGCGGGTTGGGAGGCGCCTGAAAGACCCGGTCGACCTGGAGATTGACGAAGAGTTCATCTCCCTTGTTCTTCAGAAACAGGGCCTTGCGTCCATCGCTGATCACGACGAGTCCGTCATGCGGAATCCTGTAGGTTTTGGTCAAGGACGGCCTCCTCCGTGCGACGAGATGATGGATCGGGCAGCTCTGCCCGGCAACACGTCCCAGCCTCACCGCGCCATCAAAGCCACGATGCCGTGATTTCACATTGACCAGGGTCAATCGCGCCGAAGCTGTGAACATGATTCGCGGGCGGTGCGCGCCAGCGTGGCAGTGTCCTTGAGGACAACTGCGCTGTTTCTGCTGAAATCCCAGCGTCAGTTTATTGACATTACGTCATCTGCGCGCCTAATGTTCTCCTGCTGGGAACGTTATTCTTTAATTACGGAATAATGACTATCAGATGTGGGACAGCAGCCGAGCCTTCTAGGGCATGGCGCGACATGGACGCGACGTGGAAGAATTGACGAAACAAAGAACAACCGATTGCGGCGACGGTCCCTATCATCGCCTCGCCGCCATGGGCGTCGCGATGATGAAAGCGCCCGAACCGATCGGAAATTTCACGACCTTTGTGCGGGAGGGCAATCTGCTGTTCCTGTCGGGGCAGGGGCCGAGGGAGAGCGACGGGACGCTCCACGTCGGCAAGGTTGGTGCGGATGTATCCGTCGAGCAGGCCTATGCCGATGCGCGCCTCACGGGCCTGAATCTGATTGCCGTGATGCATGATGCCCTGGGCGATCTCGCGCGGGTCAAACGGATCGTGAAGGTCCTCGGCATGGTCAACGCCACGCCGGATTTCGCCGACCATCCCGCCGTCATCGACGGATGTTCGGATCTGTTCGTGGATGTGTTTGGCGATGCCGGACGGCATGCGCGCTCTGCTGTGGGCTTTGGCTCGCTCCCCATGCAGATCACCGTGGAAATCGAAGTCGTCGTTGCGGTGCACGACGCTGTCGATAAAGGCTCGCGGAGACCATGAGCATGTCGCAGGACAGCCTTTCAGGACGCAAGGTCGTCGTCACCGGAGGAAGCCGCGGAATCGGTAAGGCCGTGGCTCTCGCTTTTGCGCAAAATGGCGCATCGGTATCGATATGCGCTCGTGGGGTTGCGGCCCTCGAGGACACGCGCGCGATGCTGGCAAGGGCCGGAGGAACGGTGCATGCGGCGCGCTGCGATCTTTCCGACCCTCACGATATTCCGGTCTACGTCGCGGCCGCCGCCGAGGCGCTGGGCGGGATCGATATCCTCGTCAATAACGCGACCGGATCGGGCCTCTCGGATACCGAGGAAGGGTGGGACGCGTCCCTCTCCGTCGACCTCATGGCCGTGGTGCGCACGAGCGGCGCGGCGATGCCGTTCCTCCTGGAATCGAAAAGTGGCGCCATCGTCAACGTCGCGTCGATTTCCGGGCTCGCCGCCTCTCCGCGGACGCCGCCTTACGGAGCCGCGAAGGCGGCAGTTATTCAATACAGCGCTACACAGGCCTCGCAACTGATCCGCAAGGGCGTGCGCGTGAACTGCGTGGCGCCGGGCGCCATCGAGTTCCCCGGCGGCGTCTGGGATACGCGTCGCACGAGCGATCCCTCGCTCTACGAGAAGACCCTTCTGCGCATGCCCCTCGGCAGGCTCGGGCGTGCGGAGGAAATTGCCGAAATGGTCGTCTTTCTGGCCTCGCCGCGAGCGAGCTGGGTCGTCGGCCAGACCATTGTCGTCGATGGCGGACAATTGCTCACGCAATAACCGTCTTCGCGATCCGGACGAGCGCACCACCAAGGACTTCAAGGGAATGACGTCAGCTTACGATCAGGCGCCCACGCCACCGGCAGAAAGCTTCGGTTGGATTCGCGATCGCATCGCAAAGGTCCCGCGCGTTCCGATCGCGCTGACACCCACGCCGTTGCATGAAGCGCCCAATCTCGCCCGTGAACTCGGTGGCCCGCGCATCTTCGTGAAGCGCGATGACATGACCGGGGTCGCGCTGGGCGGCAACAAGCTCCGCAATCTCGAATTCCGTTTGGCTCACGCCCTGAAGGACGACCCCGATACGGTCATCGTCGGGCTTGACCTGCAATCGAATTCGGCCCGCCAGACGGTGGGGGCGTGCAACAAGCTCGGCCTGAAGACGATCCTCGTGCTGGAGGGGCGGCCGCCGCAGGCGGTGCAGGGCAATCTCCTTGTCGATTATCTGCTTGGGGCGGAGATTCATTTTGCGAGCGACCCGCAGGATCAGCGCCGCCTTCTGGACAGCCTCGCGCAACGATGTCGGGCGGATGGCGGTCGTCCCCACATCCTGAACGACAACCCGATGTTCGATGTGGCCTCGGCGATCGCCTATATCGAAACGACGCTGGAAATCCTCGAGCAGATGGAGCGCCTGAACACGCGGGCGACCGACATCTACATGTCGTCGAGCGGCAAAGGGCAGGCGGGCATCGTGCTGGCGCAGCGCATCACCAATGCGGGTTTCCGCATGCGCGGCATCACGGCGACATCGGAATTCCACGTCCCGTCCCGCACTGCTGCAATCGCCAATGACACGGCGCGCCTGCTGGAGCTCGATGTGGTGATCGGCGACAGCGACATCGACAATGACGGCGCGTATGTGGGCGAGCGCTACGGTGTGCCGAGTGCGGCCGGCATCGAGGCCGTGCGGCTCTTCGCGAGGACTGAAGGGATCGTGCTTGATCCCATCTACACCGGCAAGGCCGCAGCCGGCATGATCGGCCACATCCGCGAGGGCCGCTATGGTCCTGACGATGTCCTGGTCTTTGTCCATACCGGCGGCATGCCGGCGATCTTCACGTGGAACGACCTTTGGCGCGATGCCGGGGCGGCCGCGTCGTTTTCTTGAGCGCAACGAAGGAGGGGACTGATGAATCGCCGTGAAGTGTTGACTGGACTGGGCGGAGCCGCCGCCGTCGGAATGGTGATGCGCCCGGATATCCGGGCGTTGGCGCAAGCCAAGAAAGATGTGCTCACCTTCGGCCAGAGCACGGCCGTCCTGACGCTCGACCCGGCGCAGGGCAGCTTTACGGCCTATCCGGCGGGCTACGAGGCCGGTCTGTGCATCTACGACCGCCTGCTGGATTTCGATGCCGCGATGAAGATTGTTCCGCAGCTTGCGGAGAGCTTCGACCTCGCCCCCGATCTCATGTCGGCCACCATCAGATTGCGGCAGGGAGCGACCTTCCACGACGGCACGCCTGTCGACAGCGCCGCAGTGAAGGTCAATCTCGATCGCTTGATCGACAAGACCCGCAACCCGACCAACCGCCCGCTCTGGGACCCGCTCGCGAGCGTCGATACCCCTGACGCACGCACGGTTGTGATCCGTCTCAAGACGCCGTTCTCCCAGCTTCCCAACTCGCTGGCCCATGGATCAGGCTCGATCGTCTCGCCGGCAGCCCTGCAGCAATTTGGCGAAAGTGGCATTGCCAAGAACGCCATTGGTGCCGGCCCCTACAAGGTGGTGAGCTTTACGCCCGGCCAGGAACTGGTGCTCGAAGCCTATCCCGGCTACTGGGGCGGCGCGCCGGCCACCAAACGGCTCGTCTTCAAGGCCATCACGGAGGCGGCGACCCGGATTTCGGCGCTGAAGACAGGCGCGGTGGATGTGATCGACAACGTGCCGGTGGCACTTGTGGCCCAGCTCAAGCAGGATCCGGCGGTCGAGATCGTCTCCACGCCGGGGCTGCGGCCCATCGGGTTTGCACTCAATCTCACCCGCGAGCCGATGAAGGATCCCAGGGTTCGTCAGGCTCTCAATCTGGCAGTGCCGGTCAAGACCATCGCGGAAAAAGTCTTCTTCAACTTCGCCAAAGCGCCCGACTCACCGCTGGCATTCAACACGGCGGGATATTCGTCCGTGTCGCCGCTGGTCTACGATGTGGAAAAGGCCAAGGCGTTGCTGGCCGAGGCCGGCTATGGTCCGTCCAAGCCGCTCACCCTGAAGCTCTTCACGCCGCAGGGCTTGTTCCCCGGCGACGTCTCGGTCGCCGAAATCGTCGCCAACGCGCTGCAGCAGGTCGGCATCAAGGTCGAGATCACCAAGATCGAAGGCGCGTCCTATTGGGACGCGGTCCGGCAGGACCAGGCGAATGTGCAATGGGATCTGGCGATGTTCGGGTTCAACCCGTCGAACGCGTCAGGCCTCTACCATCTGGCTTCCCTGTTCAAGTCGAATGCGAACGACGCCGGAAAGCCTGACGTCTGGAACATGGCACGCTATCGCAATGCGGACGTGGACGCGCTTCTCAAAGAGGCTGATTCGACTCCCGACGCCGCCAAGCAGAATGCGGCTCTGGCCAAGGCGCAGGAACTGATCTGGAAGGACAATCCCTACATCTGGCTGCAGATCAACGAGAACGTCTCGGCGATCCGCAAGGGCACGACCGGCGTCGAGGTGTGGCCGATCGTCTTCACCATCGTCCGCCGCGCGAAGGTCTGAACAGTCGCCGATGTTGCGTTTCCTCGCCTTTCGCATTGCCCTGATCCCTCTCGTCGCGCTCGGCGTGGTCACGATCCTGTTCGTGATCTTCAAATCCGTGCCGGGAGATCAGGCATCGATCGTCGCGGGCGCGACGGCCACGCAGGCCGAGATCGAAAACATTCGCACGATGCTCGGTCTGGATCGTCCCCTGACCGAGCAATACGTCAAGCATATCGTGGGACTTCTGTCCGGCGATTTCGGCTACTCGTCCACGTTCCGCACCAATCCCCTGCCCAACATCATGGAGCGCGTGCCGGCGACGCTTCTGCTGATGCTCAGTTCCATCGTCGTCATGACCGCTGTCGGACTTCCCGCAGGGGTGGCGTCGGCTGCCTTTCAGAACCGCTGGCCGGATTATCTGATTTCCAGCGTCGTGGTGGCGTTGCTGGCGGTTCCGAATTTCTGGCTCGGCATGATCCTCATCGCGGTGCTGTCGGTCCAGCTCGGCTGGCTGCCGAGTTTCGGCTTGACCGGCGCCTTGTCGCTGATCATGCCGACGCTCGCCCTGTCGGCCCGTCTCATTGCACTTGTGGCACGCATGACCCGCGGCGTGGTGATCGAGGAAATGCGCAAGGATTATGCCCGCACCGCGCGCGCCAAGGGCCTCGATCGCCGCACGACGTTGACGCGTCATGTGCTGCGCAATGCGATGATCCCGATCGTCACGGTGGTCGGCTTGCAGGCGGGGTTCCTGCTCGGCGGTTCGGTGGTGGTCGAGCGGCTCTTCGCGTGGCCGGGGATCGGCGACCTGCTGCTGACCGGCATCAGCGTGCGTGACTACAACCTTGTGCAGGGCATCACTGTGCTCTTCGTGGTGGGATTCCTGCTGATCAATCTCATTGTCGAGGTGCTGTACACCATCATCAACCCGAGGCTCCGACATGGCTGATGCCGCCATCAGTGCCGCGGAGCCGAAAAAGCGGCGTTCTGCGCGGCGCAACGTCTATCTGACGACGGGTTCGAGCCTGCTCGCACTCTTCGTCGTGCTAGCGGTTTTCGGCGGGGCGGTGGCGCCATACGATCCCAATGCGCAGGATCTGATGGCCATCCTCGATCCGCCCTCCGCCAGCCACTGGTTCGGCGCGGATCAGGTCGGACGCGACATCCTCTCGCGCATCATCGTGGGAACCCGCGCGACGCTGTCGATCGCGCTGACGTCGGTCGCGGTGGCAGGGGTCATCGGCGTCGCCCTTGGGGTCGTCTCCGGCTATTTCGGCGGGTTCATCGATCGGGCCATCACGGTGGTGATGGACCTGCTGCTCACGGTGCCGAACATGGTTCTGGCGATCGCGGTTGTTTCTGTGGTCGGCGCCAGTGCTGCGGGGCTGACAGTCGCCATTACGGTCAGCTTCGTGCCGCCGCTCGCGCGTCTCGTGCGCGGCCGGGTCATGGAACTGCGCGACGAGGATTTCATCAGCGCGGCCCGCACCCTTGGCATCCGTCAGCCGCGCATTCTCGTCCGCCACGTGCTACCCAACGCGGTCTCGGTGATCGTCATCGAACTCAGCCTCCTGGCAGGGCAGGCGGTGCTGGTCGCCTCCGCTCTCGGCTTCCTCGGCCTCGGCGTTCAACCGCCCGATCCGGAATGGGGCTCAATGCTTGGCACCGCGCGGGAATACCTCACCACCGCCCCCCATCTGGTGATTGCACCGGGTCTTGCCATCACGCTGCTGGTCTTCGCGTTCAACATGCTGGGCGACGGGCTGCGCGACCGGTTCGATCCCAACACCTCGCCCTAGCGGAGACAGACCTTGACCTTCGGTATCGTCGATATCCATTGCCACATCTTTCCGCCGCTTGCGGGCGCGTCGGGCTTTCCGGACGTCGAGACCCATCGCCTGCATCAGCAGCGTTCGATGCATGTGCACGGCAACCAGCCATATCGTCGGCTGAAGGACGATTCCGTCATCCAGAATCGCCCGCTCTGGAACGCCGAGGATCCATCGGAGGCCGGCCGCAACGCGAATGCAGGGTTCAAGGTCGGCCGGTGTGGCCGCTTCGAATGGTCTGCGGACGGCGAGGATGGGTATGTGCAGTTTCTGCCGCCCTATATGGCCGACATGTCAGCGCCGGCCGAGATCATCGTGCGGCAGATGGATTATGCCGGCATCGCTACCGCCGTTCTCCAGAATGAGCACATCTACGGCAATCTGGCGGAGGATTTTGCAAGCGCCCGGGCTCAGTATCCGGGTCGGTTCATCGGGCTCGCGCAGGTGGAGGAAAGCTTTGCCGACCGGGATGCCGAATTGGCGCGCGTCGCCGACGAACTCGACAGGCTCGACATGGCTGGGCTCTACTACACCACCACAGGCCTCTTCCGCGACGGCTACCGGAGGCTGCCTGACGATCCGTCCTTCGGCCCGCTCTGGCGCGAGATGGCACGACGCGACGTTCCGATCTTCTGGGTCCATTCGGCGAAGTCGCCGATCGGCACCTACGAGGACGAGATGCGCCATCTCGCCCGCATCGTGGAGCGACACCCGACACTTCGGCACGTGCTCGTGCACGGCATCCCAACCGCGCTCTACGCGCGCGAGGACGGAACGCTCGATCTGCCGGACGTTCTCACGCGACTGCTGACAGAGGGGCCGGTCTCGGCGGAAATTCTGTATCCGATCGGATGGGGCGGCCGCATGGCCTATCCGTATACGGCGGTTCTCCCGCATGTGCGGCAACTCGTGGAAACGTTCGGGGCCGATCGCTTCATGTGGGGCTCCGACATGCCCAATGTTGAGCGCTACTGCACCTATCGCCAGAGCCTGGCCTATCTCTGGGACCACGCTGATTTTCTCAACGAGCAGGAGCGACGCCTGATTTTTCGCGACAACGCCCTGCGGCTTTTCTCGCCGACGGACCTCTGAGGGATGACAACCCCCGTCCTCTCCGTGACAGACCTGACCACGTCCTTCCTGCTGGAAGGAACATGGCGTCCGGTGGTGCGCAACGTGTCGTTCGACATCATGCCCAAGGAAACGGTGGCGGTCGTGGGCGAGTCCGGGTCGGGCAAGAGCATGACCGCCCTGTCGATCATGCGGCTGCTTCCGAGTGCGAACAGTCGCATCTCCGGACAGATCACCCTGGCCGGTCGGGACCTGCTGGCCCTGTCGGAGCCGCAGATGCAGGCGGTTCGTGGCAACGACGTCGCGATGATCTTCCAGGAGCCGATGACGAGCCTCAACCCGGCCATGACGATCGGGACGCAGATCGCCGAAGCGCTGATGTGGCATAAGCCGCTCCAGCGTGCCGAGGCCGAGGCGGAGACGCTCCGTCTGCTGGAGCGTGTGCGAATTCCCGCCGCGAAGGCGCGCTTCGGGGAGTATCCCCATCGCTTCTCGGGCGGCATGCGTCAGCGGGTGATGATCGCCATGGCGCTCGCGTGTCGGCCCTCGCTGCTGATTGCGGACGAGCCGACAACGGCGCTCGACGTCACGATTCAGGCGCAGATCCTCGCCCTCATCAAGGAATTGCAGGATGAGGAGGACATGTCCGTTCTCTTCATTACCCATGACATGGGTGTGGTGGCCGAAATCGCCGACCGCACGGTGGTGATGTTGAAGGGCGAGGCGGTCGAGACGGGGCCGACCGAGCGCATCTTTCGCGTGCCGGAGCACCCCTACACGCGGGCTCTGTTGGCCGCAGTTCCGCAACTGGGAAGCATGACGGGTCACGCACGACCGATGCGGTTTCCCGTCGTCGATCCGGCGACCGGCGGATCCGACACGCCCGAGGAGACGTCCGACACGGTCTCGCCTCTGGGAAGCCCGGTCCTGGAGGTTGCGCACCTGACCACGCGCTTCGACATCCGCTCCGGCATGATGAGCCGGCTGACCGGGCGCGTGCACGCGGTCGAGAATGTGTCGTTCAGCGTTCAGCCGGGCGAAACCCTCGCGCTGGTCGGCGAATCCGGGTGCGGGAAGTCGACGATCGGTCGGTCGATCGTGCGGCTCGTGGAAGCCGACAGCGGATCTGTTCTCGTCGATGGTGAGGATATCCTGCGCCAGAAGGGGCGGGCGCTGCACGCCATGCGCCAGCGCGTTCAGATGATCTTTCAGGACCCCTTCGCGAGCCTCAACCCGCGGATGAGAGTGGGCGATGCGATCGCGGAGCCGCTGCTGCAGAACGGTCTCGCAGATGCCGCGGGCGCGCGGGCGCGCGCTGCGGATCTGCTCGAACGGGTTGGTCTTCCGCCAGAGATGTCGCGGCGCTATCCGCACGAATTTTCCGGAGGGCAGCGACAGCGCATCTGCATTGCCCGTGCCCTTGCCCTGCAGCCCAATGTGATCATTGCCGACGAATCGGTCTCCGCGCTTGATGCGTCCATCAAGGCACAAGTGATCAACCTCATGCTCGACCTGCAAGAGAGCCTCAAGCTTGCCTATCTGTTCATTTCGCACGACATGGCTGTTGTCGAGCGCGTCAGTCACCGTGTCGCCGTGATGTTTCTGGGCGAAATCGTGGAGATCGGGCCACGCGAGGCGATTTTCGGCAATCCCCAGCACCCGTATACCCGCAAGCTTCTCGCCGCCGTTCCGGTTCCGGATCCTGCCCGTCAAGGGAGGCGGCGGGCATTGAACAACGATGAGATCGCAAGTCCGGTCCGGACGCTGAATTATGTCCCTCCGCTGCGCCAATACCGCAATGTGTCACCGGGCCACCTGGTGAGCATGGCCGGTGACGGCGCATGATGGGTCGTGCCATAATGGAGGGCTTGAGAACGCCCCTGTTCATCACGATGACCGCGGTCGGAGGGACGCTATGAACCAGGTCGAAAGACTAGGCCAACGCCTGATTGAACCGCACGCGCTCGACGAGGATGCCGGTTCGAAGAAGCGCGCGCGAGTCAGCGGCATCGAGCGCGCCATCCAGATCCTCGATCATCTGCAGGCCATCGGCCGGGCGACGACCGCCTACGATATCGCGCGTGCGGTCGGTGCTCCCCTCTCGACGATCTACACCATCGTCGACGATCTGGTGGCGCGGGCGATTCTCAGCCGCGACGCGGACAACAATGTCTGGCTGGGTCACAAGCTGTTCCATTACGGCCTCGCTTACGCCCGTGAACTGGACGTGATGACGGTGGCCGTTCACGAGATGAACATGTTGGCCCAGGAGGTCGGCGAGACCGTTCAGATATGCGGCCGTGACGGGGACATGATGGTCGTGCAGGCGATGACCGAGGGCGCAGGCCATTTCAGCGTCACGTCCCGCGTCGGCACACGCATTCCGCTCAACTGGACGGCCTCCGGCCGCTTGCTGGTCGCGCGGCTCAGCGAGGCCGAGCGCGTGGCCCTTTTTCGCCGCAGCGCCAAGGCGTCGCCGACGGGGCGTGCGATCACTGATCCGGAGATTCTGGCCGCGCAGTCACGGGAGGCCGTCGCAAGCGGCATATCGATTCAATCGGGCGAGTCCGATTATGCGGTGGCCTGCATCGCCGCCCCGGTGCGTCGGGACGACGGCGAATGCGTGGTGACCATCTCGATCGTGCTGCCTGAATTCAAGGTGCGGGATGAGCCCGAGCGCTTCGTTCCGGCAGTCCGCAACGCCGCGCGAAGCATCGAGAAAAGGCTCGGCTGGCAGTCCGGTGACTGACGCGCCTTATATCCAACGATAGGCGCGTGCAGTTGCTCTCTAGCCGCCGGCCTTCGGCTTTTCCGTCACCTCATAGGTGCAGACGAACGAGGTCGCGGCGATTCGATAGGTGTCCGTCTCGTTGGCCGGGTCCTGAACGATCGCATCGCCCGGCTTTGCGACCATCGCCTCGCCCCATGGCGCCTTGAACGTATAGGGGCCTTCGGACGGTCCGAGGATCACGAAACGCATGGGAGTGCCCAGCGGCTTGAAGCTTCGCCAGCCCTGCGCGTCTCCTTCGCTCTGCGCCGCACTATAGCGCTTGGGAAATGCCGCCGCCTTGACAAGATATTGTTCGTTGCCGGATTCGGGGCAGCGGTTGCGCACCACCATATCGCCGGCCTCCGCGGGCTTGCTCTTTGTCTCGACGCCTTCGCTGCGGATGATGGTGACGACGACTTCGCCCAGGTCAGCAGGCTTGGCATCCACCGGCTTTGTCTTCTGAGCGAGACCAACCCGGCCCGCGCTCATGGCCGTTGCCATCAGGCCCTTGACGTCGAAATCCTGTGCGCAGGCGGCGGAGACCCCGAGGCTGACCAAGACAAGGGAGACGGAAGCAAGCAGATGGCGCATGAAATCCTCAATGCCAGAGTGGATGCGCCCACGCTACCGCGTTCATTGACAAAGATGAAGGCAGCGAATCACTCTGGCAACCTGTGCTACATCGGCGGCGCGACCCCTTTGGTACCGACCACCACCCGGCCGGCGCTCAGCTTGCCGGCGTCGTCCCTCTGCGCCGAGATGAAGATTGGTGCGCCCGGAACCATGTCGGTCTTCTGCGCGGGCGCAAAGGTAACGATCGGGGTTCCATCGGGAATGACGACCGTCTTCTCGTTGCCTTTGTAGGACAGAACAAGCTTCTGACCGTCCACGCCAGTGACCGCGTTTGCGACCGTGGCGTTCGTCATCGTGCTGTTGGGAGCAAGATCCCAGGCGAAGCTGCCTTCGCCCGTCCCCTTCATCGCAGCCGGGAAGATCAGCACCTCGAGCGCTTCGGCGCCGTTGTCGCCTTTCGGCACGGAGGCGGTGCCGATATAATCGCCGGGCTTGATGTCCGACATCGCAGCTTTGGCGACGCTTGAGACCGTCCAGTCGGAATTGAGGGCGATCGACAGGGCAGGGCCCTCGCGGGACTTCACCAGGAGCACAGAGCCATCGAGGCTCTCGATGGTGCCTCGGACCCGTTGCGTTTCTGCCGACAATGCCGCTGCCGGCAAACCTGCCAACGTGCAGAAAACAAGGGCAGCAGCTGTCTTCGATGTCGTCCACATGGCTTTGATCCTTGATGATCCGTCAGATTATAGAGAGGCTGCCGGGCGAGGACAGGTCCAGAAGGCCGGCCCCACCCTGAGCCTCGACATTGTGATTTCGGCTAGGATCGAAGGCCGGGCTGGCGTAAGGAAAGCTCGGGCATATGGGCGCCCTTGCAAAGTGGGAGTTCACGGTGATCGGTTGGGTCCTACGCGTGCTCATGATCGGCGCGAGCGCATTGACGGGGTGGGTTATGGCGAAGGACGCGCCGCTTTTTGGCGTCGTCCAGATCCTGGTGACCCTCGGCCTCATGGCGATGATCGTCGCAGTCGTGGCGTTTTGGCCCGCACACTTTTCCGAACGCCTGTCGCGTCTCTTCGGCAGGGTGCGCTAGCCGACCGACACCGTTTGTCGGCCGGCTCTCCTGTTATTTAGGAGGGTGAGGGTTTGTTGCGCATTCCCTCATGAGCCGTCGTGGTTTCCGGATAGGAATGTTTCGGGCTGCGCTTTTTCATTTCGAGCGCGCGCCGGGCATTTGCCTTATTGGCGAGCCGCGCCTGATGACGCCGCTCCTCCTCGGCTTTGGCCGACATGCGATCATAGATCAACCAGCCGACACCGCAGCCCACCAGTCCAGCGATCACCAGCGCACCAGCCGTGTAAGTGCCGATGCGGGAGTCGCGCCTGAAATGCGCTTCGACTTCCGGGGCGTAGTAACTTTCGTGATCCTTGGCCATCATTGGTCCTTCTTCGAGCTCGGCAGTTGCCGCTGGCCGATCAACGACCGGAGACCGTTCGCGTTCCGGCCGACGCTGGAAACACGGTCACGCACCTCGCGCATCGGGAGACGATGTGCCAAGCTTGGCCGGATTATTGCTTCAGGAGAGATATCCGGCGCCCATGATCGGTTATTCGAAGGCCCATATCACCCTGGCCCTGATGCTTGCCGGGCTCGCAGGTTTCGTGGACGGGATGGGATTCATCCACCTCGGCGGCCTGTTCGTGTCCTTCATGAGCGGCAACTCCACCCGGCTCGGCGTCAGCCTCGCGCAGGGGGAATGGCATGACGCTGCGAGAGGGGTGATGATCATCCTGCTATTTGTAGTCGGGGCGGCGGCGGGCGCCCTTGTCGCCCATGATGGCCGCCCCTCCCGCCGCCCGATCCTCCTTCTGACCGAAGGGTGCCTGCTCGGCGGCGCAGCGCTGGCGAACCTTCTGGGCGTGTCCGCTATCAGCGTCGGCGCGATGGTGATTGCGATGGGGATGGAGAATGCCATCTTTCAGAAGAAGGGCGAGCCCGGCATCGGGCTGACCTACATGACCGGCGCCCTTGTCCGCGTCGGCCACCGGTTGGCCGCAGCACTTCGGGGCGGCGACGGCTCCGGATGGGGGCCGAGTCTGGGCCTGTGGGCGTCGCTATGCTTCGGCGCCCTGCTCGGCGCGCATTCCTACGCGGCCATTGGCCTTGATGCGCTATGGATACCGTCCGCGGTAGCCTTTGCCCTGGCGATCTTCGTCTTTCGAACGGATGGTCGAGAGCCACAGCCGTAACCAAACACCTGTTCGAACGTTAGATCCGGGTCGCCACAGGAGCATCCCATGCGTTTTGAGCTTTACCGTGATTCTACCGGGGAATGGAGATGGCGGCTTCGGGTCCAGAACGGGCAGGTGATTGCAGAATCCGGCGAGGGTTACGTCCGTCGCCAGGATTGCGAGCACGGCATCGATCTGGTCAAGCAATCCACCTCCGCACCCCTCGTCGACATGACGACGAAGATCGCCGGCGGGTAGGTCGGTTGACTACATTGTGGCGCCGACCTGCCAGGGGATGAACTCGGCGTCGCCGTAACCCAAATCCTCCGATTTGGTGCGTTGACCGGACGCGACAGCCAGAATCGTCTTGAAAATCTCGGCACCCTTGGCTTCCAGCGACACCCCGTCGAGGATATCGCCGCAATTGATGTCCATGTCGTCGATCATCCGACGGTAGATGTCGCTGTTCGTGGCAATCTTGATGGAGGGCGTCGGTTTGCAGCCATAGGCCGACCCCCGGCCGGTCGTGAAACACAGCACATTGGCGCCGCCAGCGACCTGACCGGTCGCAGCGACCGGGTCGTAGCCCGGCGTGTCCATATACACGAAGCCCTTGGCCGTGACGGGCTCGGCATATTCATAGACGCCACGCAGGGTCGTGGTGCCGCCCTTGGCGGCTGCGCCAAGCGATTTCTCGAGAATGGTGGTGAGGCCGCCGGCCTTGTTGCCGGGGGACGGATTGTTGTTCATCTCGCCCCGGTTGCGCGCCGTGTAATCTTTCCACCAGGCGATCCGCTCCACGAGCTTTTCGCCGATTTCGCGAGTGGCGGCGCGACGGGTGAGGAGGTGCTCAGCCCCGTAGATTTCGGGTGTTTCCGAGAGAATCGCGGTGCCGCCGTTGCGAACCAGGGTGTCGACGGCAACCCCCAGAGCGGGGTTGCCGGTGATGCCCGAATAGCCGTCCGACCCACCGCATTGCAGGGCGAGCATAATTTCCGAGGCCGAAACGGTCTCACGGCGCGCCCGGTCGGCGGCGGGCAGCATCTCCCGGATGACATCGAGGCCGGCCGCGACCGTCTTGCGGGTGCCGCCGACATCCTGGATCGTCATGGTGCGGAACGTATCGCTCTCCACCAGGCCATAAGCTTCTTTCCATCGGCCGATCTGGAAGACTTCGCAGCCCAGCCCCACCATCAGCACGCCGGCCATATTCGGGTTGGCCGCATAGCCCCACTGGGTGCGCTTGAGGATGTCGTAACCCTCGCCCTTGTTGTCCATGGCACAACCAGTGCCGTGGACGAGGGGAATGACTCCGTCCACGTGCGGGTAGGCATCGAGCAGGCCCGACCGCTCCACCTCGCGGGCGATGAACCGGGCGACCGAGGCCGAGCAGTTCACACTCGTGAGGATGGCCAGATAGTTGCGCGTGCCGACCTTGCCGTTCGCCCGCCTGAATCCTTCAAACGTCGCCTGTTCGGCCACAGGCAGGATGGATTCCGGCTCGGCCGCTTCGGCAAACCGATAGTCGCGGGCGAAATCATGCAGGACGACGTTATGCTCGTGCAGCCAATCCCCGGGACCAATGGCCGTGGCGGCAAATCCGATGATCTGTCCGAATTTCAGGATCGGCTCACCTTCCGCGATGGGCGCAATCGCCATCTTGTGGCCGCGGGGGATGCGGGCTGCGGCCGAGACGCCGTTCACCCTTGCTCCGGGATCAATGGGATCGACCGCAACCACGAGATTGTCGCGGTCATGAAGGCGAACCGTTCGCGGGGCGAGGTTGGGTTTATCGAGCATGGTCGATCCCTTTCGTGAGCGCCGTCATGCGCTTAACGCCTGCTGCGCATCGTCGAGCACGGGCTCGAACAGTTCCGGATATTTTTCGGCCATCTCAGGCAGTGAGAGCAGGATTTCGCTCAGGTGACGCTGCATGGCATTCACCGCCTCCACCGCATCACGGGCCTTGATCGCGTCCACGATGGTCACGTGCTGCGCAATCACGCGCGAGCGCTGGGAGCCCTGTGCCATGTCGAGGAAACGCACCCTGTCCATCTGGGGTTTGACGTCCTCGATCATATCCCATGCGGCGGGGCGTCCGGCGCATTCGGCAAGCAGGCGGTGAAATTCCTCATCGAGGGCCAGGAACTCCGACGTGGTGAGCGTGCGCATCGCCCGTTTCTGCCTCGCGATGCTGTCCGTCAGTCCGGCAAGCAGCAGGGGCGTCGATTTCAGAGCCGCCTCCCGCACAACCGCGCATTCCACCGCTTCGCGGATAAAGCGCGCATCCTCGACCGCGGCCCGCGAGATCTTGACGACCAGTGTGCCGCGCTGGGGCAGCACCCGCACGAGGCCCGATTGACTGAGCTTGATGAAGGCCTCGCGCACAGGTGAGCGACTCACCCCGAACCGCTGCGCCAGATCCTGTTCCGACAGCATCTCGCCGGGAGACAGTTGCATGGAGACGATTGCCTGCCGCAAAGCCACGGCCACACGCCGCGCCATCGGTTGGCTGCTTTCCTCGAGCTTTGCGAGAGGGTTCTCAGACATTAGTGGTACGCTACCATACTAGTAGACCATTGCAAAGCGATCCGGCCCATCATAAGGTGACGACAACTGGCAAGTAAGCCGGCCGCGAGAAGCCGTCTGCCCTGGGAGACACGTCATGCTGGTCCACGAGGATCGGCTATTTCCTTCCGACCCGTCGAGCCGCGCGATTGCGCGCAACCTCTATGCGGCGGTCAAGGATTTGCCGATCGTTTCACCTCACGGTCATACCGATCCCCGCTGGTACGCGGACAATGAGGCTTTTCCGGACCCGGCGACGCTTTTCGTGGTGCCCGACCATTACGTGACACGGATGCTCTACAGCCAGGGACACCGGCTGGAGGATCTCGGTGTATCTCCTAAAGCAGCAGGTCTTCATCCCTCAGATCCACGCGCGATCTGGCGGATTTTCGCGGCGAATTATCACCTCTTCCGGGGCACCCCGACCCGCACCTGGCTTGACCATACCTTCTCGACGCTTTTCGGCTTCGAAGAGCGCCTCTCGGCCGATACGGCCGACGCCTATTACGACCGGATCGACGCCGCCCTGCGAACCCCCGCGTTCCGTCCGCGCGCGCTCTTTGAACGGTTCGGCATCGAGGTGATCGCCACGACGGAGAGCCCGCTCGATCCGTTGAAACACCATGACAAGATCCGGAGTTCCGGGTGGGGCGGGCGCGTCATCACCGCCTACCGGCCCGATCCCGTCATCGATCCCGAATTCGAGGGCTTCCGCGAAAACCTGGTTCGTCTTGGCGAACTGACCGGCTGCGACACGGGCACATGGGGTGGCTATCTCGAGGCTCACCGCAACCGTCGGGCCTTTTTTCGCCAGCACGGGGCCACCTCGACGGATCATGGGCATCCCACCGCCCGCACCGCGGATCTGTCACAAGCCGATGCCGAAGCCCTGTTTCGGCGCGTGTCCAGTGACACTGCAAGCGCCGCCGACGCCGAATTGTTTCGCGCCCAGCTGCTGACCGAAATGGCCGCCATGAGCATCGAGGACGGGATGGTCATGCAGATCCATCCGGGCTCCTTCCGCAATCACAATGCGGATCTCTACCGGGCCTTCGGGCGCGACATGGGTGCCGACATTCCCACGCGGACCGACTATGTTGGTGCACTGAAGCCGCTGCTCGACCGCTTCGGCAACGACCGCCGGCTTTCGATCATTCTGTTCACGCTCGACGAGACAGCCTATTCCCGCGAGCTTGCGCCGCTTGCGGGCCACTACCCGGCTCTCCGGCTCGGTCCCGCCTGGTGGTTCTTCGATGCGCCGGAGGGGATGCGGCGGTTTCGCGAACTCACCACTGAGACGGCCGGATTCTACAACACGGTCGGTTTCAACGACGATACACGGGCCTATCTGTCCATTCCGGCGCGTCACGACATGGCGCGGCGGGTGGATTGCGCGTTCCTCGCCAATCTCGTCACCAGCCATCGTCTTGAAGAAGATGAGGCGCACGAGGTGGCGCACGATCTCGCCTATCGCCTTGCTAAAGACGCCTACAAACTGTGACGCCCGACCGTAAGGGTCGGTAACGTCGCTCAAAACGGGAGGAGAACGATCATGAAGACAGTGACCAGACGGACTTTCGTCGGCGGTGTTGCCGGCGCAGCGGGCGTGGCCGCATTCGGCGGCCCAAGCTTCGCACAGCTTGCGCTCCCAAAGGAGCCGATTGCGCTCAGCGTCATCGACGTCGCGGGCAATCTTGCCCTGACGCAGAAGGCGATCGAAAACTATCGCAAGGCGAAGCCCAATCTCGTCTCGCGGATCACCTTCACCAAGGCGCCTGCGCCCGAGCTCGCCGGCAAGATCAAGGCCCAGCAGGATGCAGGTCGCGTCGATATCGATCTCGTGCTGACAGGAACGGACGCACTCTCGGCCGGTCTCGACCAGAAGCTTTGGGTCGATCTGCTCGGCACCCACGCAGCCGCGTTGCCGAAGCTCGACGACATCTATCTGCCCGCGGCCGCCAAGATGCAGGCGCTGGCGAAGGGGCAGGGGGTCGTGGTGACCTACTACCCGTCCGGTCCGCTGCTCGAATACATGCCTGACCGCGTGAAGACCCCGCCGACGACGGCCGAGGAACTTCTGGCCTGGACCAAGGCCAATCCGAACCGCCTGATCTATGCCCGCCCGGCCAATTCCGGCCCCGGTCGGACCTTCATCATGGGCCTTCCCTATATTCTCGGCGACAGCAATCCGCAGGATCCAGCAAAGGGCTGGGACAAGACCTGGGCTTACCTGAAAGCGCTTGGCGAGAACATCGAGTACTATCCCTCGGGCACCGGTGCTGTCATGAAGGAGCTGGGCGAGGGCTCGCGCGACATGACCGTCTCGACCACCGGGTGGGACATCAACCCGCGCGTTCTCGGCGTCGTTCCGAAGGAAGCCAAGGTCGCGGCACTGAAAGGCTTCCATTGGGTCGCCGATGCGCACTACATGTGCGTGCCCAAAGGCCTTCCGAACGAGAAGATGGCCGTTCTGCTCGATCTGATGAGTTTCCTGCTCACCAAAGAGCAGCAGGCCTACACCTACGATGAGGGCTATTTCTATCCGGGACCGGCCGTGAAGGGCGTCACGCTCGACATGGCGCCGGCCGAGAGCCAGGCCGCCATCAAGGAATTCGGGCGTCCCGAATACGAGAAGCTGATTGCCGACAACCCGATCGAAGTTCCGCTGCAGCCTGACCAGATGGTGATCGCATTCCGCATGTGGGATGAGCAGGTCGGCGGCGCGAAACGCAAGTAAGAGTAAGGACCCGCGATGCCAATCGCTCTCTCGAAGTTCGACGAAGTGCGGCTCGACCATGTCAGCCGCGATTTCGGATCGCTCAACGCTTTGCGCGATGTGAGCCTGACGATCAAGCGGGGCGAATTCATCGCCCTGCTCGGGCCGTCCGGCTGCGGAAAGTCGACGACGCTCAACTGCATCGCGGGCCTTCTTCCCGTTACCGGCGGGTCGATCTGGCTCGACAAGACCCGGGTCGATACGCTCAAGCCGGAAGAACGCGGGTTCGGGATGGTGTTCCAGAACTACGCGCTCTTCCCCCATCTGAACGTTCGGCAGAATATCGGTTTCGGTCTCAAGATGCGCAACACGCCGCGCGTCGAGATGGAGCGCAAGATCGACGAGGCCGTAGCCCTCGTTCGGTTGAAAGGTCAGGAACACAAGCTTCCGGGGCAACTCTCGGGTGGACAGCAGCAGCGCGTGGCGATTGCGCGCGCCATCGTCATCGAGCCGCCGCTGGTGCTGATGGACGAACCGCTCTCGAACCTCGATGCGAAGCTCCGCCTTGAAATGCGCGCCGAAATTCGCCGCATTCACAATGAGCTCGGCGCCACCACGATCTACGTGACGCACGATCAGGATGAGGCGTTGTCGCTGGCTGACCGCATCGTGGTCCTGCGCGATGGCGTGATCCGGCAGGTCGGCACGCCGAAGGAACTCTACGAGGCGCCGGCCCATCTCGACGTCGCCGATTTCATGGGCTTCCGCAACAAGCTGAAGGGCAAGGTCATCGCCAATGACGGGGATGGCCGCGCGGTTATCGATGTCGAGGGCGCGACGTTTCGCGGCGTGACGCGGCAGGCCCTGCCGATCGGTGCTGCGGCGTTCGTTGCGATCCGCCCGGACGACCTGATGCTGGGCGAGCCCGGCATCAACGCTCTCAAGGCGACCGTCGAGACTATCGAATACCGGGGCCGCGAATTCGTCGGCACCGCCCGTTCGGCTCAAGGGGCGGATTTCGTGTTTCGCTCTCATCATTCCATCGCGCCAGGCGGCAGCATTCACCTCACAGCGTCAGATGACCGCGTGCTGGTCTTTGCAGACCAGGCGTAGGGGGCTCGCATGCACTCCACCTCTCAGGCGTCTCACCACGATCACGGCCCCAGCCTGCGCCAGCGTCTTGCTGCGCGCGGGCTCGACGCCGTGACGTTGCTCGTTCTGCCCGCGGCTCTCTTTCTCGTGCTGCTGTTCATCTACCCGTTCGCCTTCGGGTTGGTGCTCTCCTTCGAGCCCAAGGCCGGCGGCTCGTGGCTTGCCAATTACAGCCGCTTCTTCGCCGATCCGTTTCTCTACGAGACGATTGCCAAGACTCTGTGGCTGTCGATCCCGACCACACTGCTCAACCTTTTCCTGGCGGTTCCCATCGCGTTCCGGGTTCGTTTGATGCGCAACCAGCGCATCCTGACCGCGATCCTGATCCTGCCCATCACCCTCGGCACGGTTCTGGTGGCCGAAGGACTGCTGAACTACCTCGGTCCGCAGGGCTGGCTCAACCGCACCCTGGTGACGTTCGGCCTCGCCTCGCAGCCCCTCAAGCTCTTGCATAATTACTGGGGCGTTTTCATCTCGCTCCTGCTGACCGGCTTCCCGTTCACATTCCTGCTCACCCTGTCCTATGTGACGGGCATCGATCCGGCTCTCGAGCAGGCAGCAGCCACCCTTGGCGCCGGAGCCCGGCAGCGATTCCGCCACGTCTACCTGCCTCTCCTGATGCCGGGTTTTGCCATCACCTTCTGCCTGTCATTCGTGCAGGCCTTCTCGGTCTTCCCCTCGGCGGTTCTGCTTGGGGCTCCGGCCGGACCGACCCGTGTCATCTCCATCGCGGCCTATCAGGCGGCCTTTGAGGAATATGATTACTCGATGGCGTCCGCCATCGCGATGATCATGGGTTTCGTCCAGCTTGCAATCGTCGTGGCCATTCTGGCCTCGCGTGGATTGTTCTACCGCGGCCCTGCCAGCGGCGCGAAAGGGTAGGGATCATGATCCGCGACACGACGATCGGCGCGAAACTCTGGGCGACTGCGGTCTGGGCCGTGGTCGGCTTCTTCATCATCAATCTCTTCGCCATGATCGGCACCGTCGTCGTCAGCTCGTTTGGAACGCGCTGGCTCGGCACATGGCTTCCGGCCGGCTGGACGACCCGGTGGTATTCGTCTGCCTGGTCTGAATTCCAGCTCGGCGATGTCCTGATCGTGTCCTTCCAGGTTGTGGGCCTCGTCGTGCTCATTTCCGGCCTGCTCGGCGTGACGGCGGCCTATGCGCTCGCCCGTCGCGACTTCCCAGGCAAGAAGCTGGTGATGCTGCTCTTCCTGCTGCCCCTGCTGATCCCGCCGATCACCTTCGGCATTCCGCTCGCAACGGTTCTGTATCAGACGGGGCTTGCGGGCACGTTCTGGGGCGTGGTCGCGGCAAACCTTGTGCCGACGGTGCCGTTCGTGATTCTGGTGATGATTCCTTTCATCGAGCAGATCGACCCGAAGATCGAAGCGGCTGCTCGCGTCTTCGGCGCGAACACGTTCAAGCTGTTTCTCCACGTCCTGCTGCCCCTCCTGCTTCCGGGCATCCTGGCCTCGCTCCTGCTTGTTCTGGTGCGCACCATCGCGATGTTTGAACTCACCTTCCTCGTCGCAGGTCCGACCAGTCAGACGCTCGTCGTCGCGCTGTATTATGCGGTCTTCGCCGCCGGCGTCCGCGCCGTCCAATCCATCGACGCGATGGCGGTGATCTACATGGTCACGACGTTGATCTGGCTTCTGGTTGCCCTGCGCTTCGTCAACCCGGCGCAGATCGTCACCCGCGCCAAGCAGCAGCCGGCCCATTGAGAAGACGATGACCAGACGATTGAGCAACGCCACCCTGTCGCAGTTTCCCTCCACCGTGGCCGTGCCGCGCTACGACAGGAGCAAGGTGCGGACGGGTATTGTCCACCTCGGGATCGGTGCGTTCCACCGCGCTCACCAGGCGGTCTATACGGACGATGTGCTGGAGCACGATCCGAGCTGGGGCATCGTCGCCGCCAGTCTCAGAAGCCCCGACACGCAGGATGCGCTCGCGCCCCAGGACGGGCTCTATGCGGTGTCCGTTCGCTCGGATGGGGGCGAGTTGCTTCGGATCGTCGGATCCATCTCCCGGGTCATCCTGGCGCCCCAGGAGCCGGATGAGTTGATGGCGTCCTTGACCGATCCGAAAACCAGGATCGTCACGCTCACCGTGACCGAGAAGGGCTATTGCCACGACCCGGCCACGGGCGACCTCGATGAACGCCATCCCGACATCATTCATGATCTTGCCCACCAGTACCGACCGAAATCGGCCCCCGGCCTGATCGTGGAGGCGCTTCGCCGAAGGCGAGAGGCCGGCATCGCGCCGTTCACGGTGCTGACCTGCGACAACCTTCCGTCGAATGGCCGCACGGTCCACCGCATTCTCAGCCGCTATGCGTCTCTGGTTGATCGCGATCTTGGCGCGTTTGTCGCCGGCGAGGTGGCCTGCCCCTCCACGATGGTCGACCGCATCGTGCCGGCAACCACGGACGACGACCGTGCGCGAATCGCAGCCGTTCTGGGCGTTCGCGATGCCTGGCCCGTGGTGACCGAGCCGTTCACGCAATGGGTCATCGAGGATCACTTCCCGCAGGGACGCCCGGCATGGGAAAAGGCCGGCGCTGAATTCGTCACCGATGTCGAGCCCTTTGAGCAGATGAAGCTCCGACTTCTCAACGGCAGCCACTCTACGCTCGCCTATCTGGGCTTCCTCGCCGGCTACGAGACGGTTTCGTCCGCCATGGGCGATCCGGCTTTCGAGCGCCTGCTCAGGGACATGATGGACCTCGAGGTTACGCCGACCCTCCACATGCCGGAGGGCGCGGACCTCCACTCCTACAAGAAGGCTCTGATCGAGCGCTTCAAGAATCCGGCGCTGAAGCACCGCACCGGGCAGATCGCCATGGATGGGTCGCAAAAGCTCCCGCAGCGTCTTCTTGGCACCATTCGCGACCGCCTCCAGGCCGGTGGCGGGATTGACCGTCTGGCGCTCGGGGTCGCGGCCTGGATGCGCTATGCGACAGGGGTCGATGAGAGCGGGCGCGCCATCGACGTGCGCGATCCCATGGTGGCAAGGCTGCGGTCGCTGGCGGACAGCGCGGCAGGGGAGCCAGAGCTGCTGGTTCATGGTCTCTTCGGCATCCGCGAGATTTTCGGGGACGACCTTCCAGCGAATCCGGCCTTCACGGGTCCCGTGAAGAGCGCCTTGACGCAGCTGTTTCGCGACGGTGCGAGAAAGACTGTTGCTCATTACCCCGTCTCCTGAGGCAGCGCAGGGCAGGCGCTCCCTCGATTGACCTTCCTGCTTACCCCTGAAGCGCCGCGCTTTTGTTGTCTGATCGATTAGAGTGACGTTCGGGGCTGCGCCGGCCGAGGGCCGCGGCGTGCCCCTTTTCTATTGGCGTTCGGGCGTGTGTGGAGGCGGCGATGTGTGGGATTGCGGGATATCTGGGCCAGTTCGAACGGACCGAACTGGAAGCGATGAGCCGGCGCATCGCGCACAGAGGTCCTGACGGCGAGGGAATCTGGTTCTCGCGCGACGGGCATGCGGGCCTCGCCCACCGGCGCCTCTCCATCATCGACCTCTCGACCGCCGCGAACCAGCCGATGTTCGACGATGCCAGCCAGGTCGTGCTGATTTATAATGGCGAACTCTACAATTACCGCGAGCTGCGCGAGAAGCTTGTGGGTGCGGGGTTCCAGTTCAAAACCCGCTCGGACACCGAAGTCCTCCTCAAGATGTATCTCTGGAAAGGGGTCGACATGCTCGATTCCCTGAACGGGATCTTTGCGTTCGCGATCTGGGATCCACGCTCGCGCACCCTGTTTGCCGCGCGTGATGGCGTTGGCGTGAAGCCGTTCTACTACACGCAGACGCCGCGCGGCCTCCTGTTCTCCAGTGAGATGAAATCGTTCCTGGATCTTCCCGACGTGGACTGGACGGTCGATCCTTCCGCGTTGCGGGCCTACATGACCTATCAATGGGGGCCCGGCGAGGCCACGATGGTCAAGGGCATCCGCAAGCTGCTGCCTGGCCACGCGATGCTGGCGCGCGACGGACGCATCGAGAAGATGTGGTCCTACTACGATCTGCCCTATCACACCGCGCCAGAGCCAATGAGTGCGGAAGAGGCCATCGAGCGCATCCATGATGGGGTCAAGGCCGCCGTCGAGCGCCAGATGGTCGCCGACGTCCCGGTGGGTGCCTTTCTGTCGGGCGGTCTCGATTCCAGTTCGGTCGTGGCTTTCGCGAAAGAGCACGCGAAGGGCGGCGATGTGCCGTGCTTCACCATCCGTTTCGATCGCGCCGGCGCGAAGCAGGAGGGGATCGAGGACGATCTGCCCTATGCCCGTCGCGTGGCTCGCCATCTCGGCGTCTCTCTCGACGAGGTGTCAGTCGGGCCGGAATCCCTGCGGATGCTGCCTGACATGGTTTACATGATGGACGAGCCGCAGGCCGACGTATCGCCCATCAACGCTTTTCTGATCAGCGCGGCCGCGCGGGACCGCGGCATCAAGGTGCTGCTCTCGGGCATGGGCGGGGACGATATTCTCACAGGCTACAGGCGCCATTATGCGCTCGAGCAGGAGCGCTACTGGCGTTGGCTGCCGGAAACGGCCCGCAGGACGCTGGCCGGTGTCGCGCGCCAACTGCCGGTCAGCATCCCGCGCATGCGTCAAGTCCGCAAGGCGTTTTCCTACGCGCATCTGCCGCAGCAGGAACGCATCGCGAGCTACTTTTTCTGGGCCCATCCGGATACGGTCTCCGGCATGCTCGCGCCCGATATCCGCGCGGGCCTCGCCCATGAGCCAGTCGAGGCGCCCCTGATGGAAGCGCTTGGACGGCTGCCCGCCTCGACGCCGCTCGTGAACCAGATGCTCTATCTCGACGGCAAGTTCTTCGTGCCCGATCACAATCTGAACTTCTTCGACAAGGTATCGATGGCCTGCGGGGTCGAGTGCCGCGTGCCGCTGCTCGACATCGAACTGATCAAAGCTGCGACGTCTCTGCCGACGCAGTTCAAGCAGGTCGGACGAGAAGGCAAATGGGTGTTCAAGAAGGCGATGGAGCGCCATCTTCCGAATGATATCATCTATCGCCCGAAGACCGGTTTCGGAATGCCGTTGCGCGTGTGGATGCGGGACGAGCTGAAGGACATGCAGGAAGACCTGCTGTCGCGGCAGTCGGTCCAGAACCGCGGCTTCTTTGACCCGGCAGCTGTACAGAACCTCCGCGAGGCCAATGATCGCGGGCAGATCGACGGTACCTACACGCTGCTGTCGCTCATGAGCATCGAGCTGTGGAGCCGGATGTTCCTGGACCGCTCGCAGGTCCCCTCACTGGCTTTGCTGAACCCACACGCGGGCCAATCGGCAGCTATCCTCACCGACGTCGCTTAATCGCGCAAGGCCTGGCGATGCGTCCGTCCCGACGAGTGTCGCGGGCGGCGCTTTCGCGCGCCATGATCTCGCCCCATTGACGCGCTTTTGAGCCTTCCTGCCACGTCGTCTCCCCGGCGACATTTCGACGGCAAGCCGCTCGCATCCGCCCCGGATGCAAAAAAAATGGCACAGCCTATCTATTTGATCAGTTGTTGAAGGTTATATCATAACGTAGAGGAACAAGACCGCCGCCGTTTCGGCAGGGTCCGACACACATATATGGAGATTGATAAGCCGAAGGCCAAGGTGGCCCGCATTGCTGAACAAGTGGCGCTTCTTAACAAGATTACTTGCGATAGCAAGTGTACGCGTAGATAGCGCTAAGCATTAATTTCCATTATTGCGCTATTAATTGTCAGATTATTGCATAGAAGGCCGCGCTCTTGGGCGGCTGCGTAACAATATTGGCTCATCAATATTCGGTTCAACCTCACATTGCCGCCCGTATTGCGGTTACGAATGGATTTTTAATTATGGCTTTACTTCCCAGTCAATTTCAAGAGAACGTCAACGATCTCAACACCGTGTCCTATGCGGGACGTGAATTTTATGTGGCCGGCGAGAAATCCTGGAGCTTCGATTCCGTCGACAACAACACCCTTCGGTTCGAAGTGCGTCAGGGCGATCAGTTCGCCAGTAGTTACTTCACCGACATCCAGGGCGTCGAGCGCGCGGAAATGAGCGATTCCGCTCGCTACAGCATCAACCAGGACATCAGCGTCGAATACAAATTCATGATCGAGCCCGGCGCGAAGAACACCGCCAAGTGGGTGGTCGTCGGTCAGTTGCACTCCGGCCTCAGCGTGACGCCGCCGGTAGAGATCAAGTTCAACGGCAACGACAAGATGGCGATCTCCGGCAAGTCGGGATCGAGCAGCAACGTTGTCTACAGGGATTTGTATCAGGACAGCCAGGATATCGTCCGTGGCCATTGGTACACGATAAAGATGAACATTCACTTTGATCCCTATGGCAACGGCAGCGCGGACATCTGGCGCGACGGCGTGAAGATCGTCGATTACAACGGCGCATTGGGCTACACGGATCAGACGCAGACTTATTGGAAGGAAGGCGTCTACCGGTCAACGGCGCCAGAGACCTTTGCTGCGAGCTACAAGGATCTTGTCATCCATACGGGCCCCGGTGCCTTCGATGCGACCCCGACACCCACTCCTACCCCGACTCCGACTCCGACACCCACTCCCACGCCCTCTCCCACGCCGTCTCCGACCTCGACGGTCATCTCCGGCGACAGCGGTGCCAACACGCTCGTCGGAACCTCGGGCAACGAGAATATCTCGGGCAATGGCGGCAACGACAAACTCAATGGCAAGGGCGGAATTGACGTGCTGTCGGGAGGAGCGGGCAACGATGCCTTCGTGTTCAATACAAAGATCACGGCATCCAGCAAGACCACCATCACCGATTTCGTATCGGGTTCCGATCGCATCGATCTGGCAAGTGCGGTCTTGACCAAGCTGCCTGCCGGCTACGTGTCGAAGGATGCCTTCTGGGTCGGTACGGCCGCGCACGATTCGACCGATCGGATCATCTACAACGACAAGACCGGCGTACTCAGCTACGACGCTGACGGTTCCGGAAGCGGCGCAGCCATCGAAATCGCAACCTTGTCCAACAAGGCCAAGATCGCCGCTTCGGATTTCTGGGTCTTCTAGGCGCTCACGGCGCTTCCCATCACGATGCGCGGCCCCGGTTCAAGCCGGGGCCGTTTTCGCTGGGGCGGACGGCGAAGAATCGATTCGGCCGATGCAACATCTCGCCGAGCCGTGCGGCTCCGTTCACCTTGGCGATGAAGCGTGGAAGACTGTCGCGCTCGCCCACATAGATGCGCCGAATCGCCATCGGCCGGGCGCGCACCTGCGCCAACGGAACCGGCCCCGGCTCAAGGCTGAATGCCATCGAAATCCCCGCTCGTTTCGCGGTTTCCTCGTGGTCGATCCCGAAATCCTGTGCCGAGCCGTTAGGATAGGCAAAGGTCCGCGGACGTGTCCCGAGGGCGGCCGTCAATCGCTCGATCGAGACGTCAATTTCCGCGCAGGATTCGTCGAGGGGCAATCGCGTCAGGATCGGATGGGTATGGGTGTGGCCTCCGAACTCCACCCCTTCCTGCGACAGCCGGCGGACATCCGTCCAATCCATGTACAGATGCTGGAAGGCGTCCGGCCCTGGCATGGCAACGCCCAGTGCGGCCGCCAAAGTTGCCATGGCCTCGTCGCGAAGCGCGCCAGGCAGCAGTTTGGCGGCTTCCACCCAGGCGATGGTGGCGGCGTCGCGTTGCGATTCGCTGGCGAGGTTCGTCGCGCCGATCAGGGGAATCTCGAGGCTGGTCATTTTACAATTGGCGAAGCAATACGCGGCGAAATCCCAAAGGAATGCCCGGCCGGTTCCAATGTAGTCGGTCGCCAGGAAGATGACTGCCGGCACGTTGCGCTTGCGCAGGATCGGCCAGGCGATATCCGCGTTGTCGCGATATCCGTCATCGAAGGTGATCAGGGCAGGTCGGGGTGGCAGCGTTCCCGTGCCGTCCAGCCAGCGCGCAAGGTCGCAGGCCGATATGGGGTTGTGGCGCTCGCGGATATAGTCGATCTGCTGCGCGAAAACCTCAGGCGAGGCACTGATTGTGGGCTTGTAGCCCGCGAAGCGCGGGTCGCCGACGGGCCAGACGCGGTGATAGCAGATCACGGTCAGGCGCTCACGGTGGTAATGGCCGAGCCATCGGTCACCGATGATTCTGCCCTTCAAATCCCGAAGGTACGAGGCCAGCCTGTCCGTGAGCATTCTCGTACCCATTCACCCCATCGCGCGAACTGTCAGCAGCCTGCGCTTTCCCGGCGCCTTTGAGAAGAGCGTGGTCAACGCATCAAAGGGTTGAGGCCCCTTGTTTCGGGCCGTCTTGACGACATTCCTACATTTCCTGGACCATCTTAACATCCCAAAGTTGGGCACCCTCCTATGCCCTTACGGATAGCCCTTACGAGTTAGTGCGTTGGGTTTCCATAAATGAGAATTTAACACCTGTGTCAGTCAGGCGGCGGTCGGCGTGGGCCGAATCCCGCATGCAGGACGAGTGGTTTGGTGAAGCGTTGCCCGGCAGAGTCGCGTGGCGGCCGAAGTGGCAGATAGCGGGTAGCATGAAAATTCGGCCGAGATTCAATGAGATGCTTGCCCGTCCGCGCGGTCTGCTGCCGGACAAGGACGGCCCTGCCTATTCGGGCGCGTCGCTGCGGGACATTTCGGCCCAGGGTCAGATCGGCCAGTTCGACCGGTTCCACGAGGAGCCGCCCTTCGAGCCGACTCATTCGCCGTTCGGATTGTCGTTCCCCCTCGGACTGCTCCGCCGGCAGGCGCTGCTGATTCTCACGATTGCAGTTCTCGGCACCGTCGGCGTGGGGCTCTGGGTGTCTACGCTCCAGAAGAGTTACACCGCCACCGCGCTTCTGGTGCTCGATCAGCGCAGTTCAAACCTCCTAGAGCCGGTTACCCAGAACAAGATCGAAGCCGACGGCGAGGTGGAGATTCTGAAATCGGACAGTGTTGCGATGCGCGTGGTCGAGCGGCTCAATCTCGCTGACGAGATCGGCGCGCCCCCGGCAAAGCCTGGCCTGATCGCGCGCCTGACCGGATTGTTCAAAGGGACCACCGGCACGGATGACAGCACGACAGATCCCGCGGCGGCGTCGAACGAGCCGGTGTCAGCGGATGATCCTTCGACCAAGCCGGCCTCGCCGGCCGTCGCGACGGCGGTCCGACTTCTCATGCAGAGCGTGACCGTCCGCCGCCGCGGGCTTACCGACGTCATCGCGCTCGAGGCGACGGCACCCACGCCCCAGCGGGCCGCGCAGATCGCCAACACTTATGCCGAGGCCTATCTTGAAGAACAGGTCGCGGCAAAATTGGCCGGCATCGAGCGCGCGAGCATTGCCATCTCCCGGCGCATGGCCGAACTCGACGAGGAGTTGAAGCGCTCCGAGAGCCAGATCGGTACAAGGCAGATCTACCAGGACAACGTCCAGCGTTTCAAAGCCATTGCCCAGCGGCGTGAGACCGTCGCGCCTGATTCGCGAATCGCGTCCCGGGCGCGCGCGCCCGATATCCCGAGCTTTCCGCGACCGACCCTGTTCATGTTGCTCGGTGGGATGTTGAGCCTGGGGGCCGGCATCGCGGCAGGCTACCTGCGCGACGTCTATTCCCGGCAGGTTCACACGGTCGATGAGCTGGAGCTGCTGTCCGGGGTGCCGAATCTCGCCTCTGTGCCGGATGTCACGAAGGTACGGCGGGGCGATGCAACGAAGTTGCCGGACGATATCCTGACCCGGCCGCGCTCTGCGTATTCGGGCGCGATCCGCCGCCTCTATTTTAACCTTCAGCTGCTCGTCAACCGTGGCTCCAAGCTCGGATTGGTGCTGGTGACGTCCTCGGAGGAGCATGAAGGACGCTCGACGGTGGCCTTGTCTCTCGCCCGCGCGGCCGCCGTGGCCGGGCTGAACGTCGTGATCGTCGATTGCGACCTCAGGCGTCCGACCCTGCACAAGGCGCTGGATCTGAGGAACGAGGTCGGGCTCGTCGACCTGCTGGCCCAGACCGCGGAGGAACGCAGCGTCGTCCAGGCCGATCGGAAATCAAACTGCAAGGTGATCGCCAGCGGCAAGATGGGAACCATCCCATCCGAATGGTTGCTCAACCCCGATCGCATCAAGGAAACCCTGCGCAAGCTGGAGGCGAACTACGATCTCGTCGTCCTCAGCGCTCCACCGGTGGGCTCGGCAGCCGAACCGCTGATCTTCATGCGCGACATTGACGTGGTCCTGTTCATTGCAAGAGCCGGCGCGTCCACCCCCACGGCCATCCGGTCCAATATCCGGCAGCTGCGCCGCAGCAGCGAAGCCGACATCTACACCGTCATGACCTACACCCAGATGCGAGGCGCGCGTGCCGAACTTTCTTTGTAAACTGCGTTCAGTCACCTCCAGGTCGCGGTCGACGACCCGGGCCGCTCTGAGGGCAGGGCGCATGCTCGCCCCGGCACTTCTGCTGAGCGCGATAGCGTGGGCGCCGCCGGCTCTTGCGGATTACAAGCTCGATAGCGGCGACACCATCGAGGTTTCGGTGTTTGGCCGAAACGATCTGGCGCGCCGGGCCATGATCGATGCCGACGGGAAGATTCAGGTGCCGCTCATCGGCGAGGTTGCGGCGTCCGGGCTGACGATGTCGGAGCTGCGCGCACGCATCAAGGACTTGTTGGCGACCAGCGATTCGGTTCGCGGCGGTGACGTCATCGTCGATATCGTCGAGCACCGTCCCTTTTACGTCTATGGAAACGTCACGCGGGGCGGTGCCTATCCCTATCGTCCGGGCATGACCGTGCGCCACGCGTTGGCGCTGGCGGGGGGGTACGAGACAATCCGCTCGCAAGGCAACACCACACCGGTGGCCTCGGCAGAACTGCGCGGTCGCTATCGGACCCTCTCGGCAGACTACGCCAAGCAGCAGGTTCGCGTGGCGAGCCTCCGAGCAGAAGCCGAGGGAAAGTCTGAACTCGATTTGAGCGGTTTGCCGCGCTCCGTGAGGTCCCAAAAGGTCGTCGCTGAGCTGATCGAGCTGGAAACGCAGCAGCTCAAAGCCAGTATGGACGAGCGCGAGAAGGAAAAGAAATATCTGGCCGTCGCGCTGCAGCTCGCCGATGCGCAGGTCGGCGCGCTCGATCGCGGCCAGAAGCAGGATGAGGAAGCCTCGCGCCAGCAAGCTGACGAGCTGGCGCGCGTTGCCGACCTGACAAAGCGCGGCCTCGCATCCACCGGGCGCACCACCGACGAGCAGAGGGCGATGGTTCTGACGCGAAGCCGCGAGATGGACACGGCGGCTCGTCTTGCCCAGGCCAGGCAGGCGAGGGAAGAGATGGCGCGGCGACTTCAGAAAGCCGACGAACGGCAGGCAAAGCTTCCGCAGGACCTGCAGGTCGCGATTGCGACTCTCGACGGAATCGGAACGCAGATGGAAGCGTTGGGAGAGCAATTGGCGCTGTCGGGCAATATCGGGTCGCAAGCCGAGGCGACCGGGCGGAGCACGACGCAGGTTGCAATCTTCAGAAAGACCGGAGAGACACAGGCGCGCGTACCGGCGACAGAGGATTCTCCCGTTCAGCCCGGCGATGTGGTGGAGATCACCATCAAGTTCGAGTTGTCTCCGGCAACGCCTGCCAACTGAGCGTCCGCTTCAGCACCCGAGAGAGCGGGGAACCGTCTCCCCTCGGGTCGCCAGGAAGGCGGCTCAGTCGAGACGCGGGCTGACGCGAATCTTGAGGTCTTTGTAAGAGACGGCGAGTGACTCGGGCGCTGTCGAGCGGTAGACGCCCTGTTTCCAGTAAGTGACTTTCTGGTTGGAATATCCGAGCGGGCCGTCGTACTCGACGATCTTCTTGCCGTCGCGCCAGATTTCCGCGTAGCCTTTGCCGGCGGGATCGAACCGGATGTCCAGCTTCATCTTGTACCAGTGGCCGCGGACGATATCCTCGTTGTCGTCAAAGAGATCGTTATAGACAGCCTTCGTGGTATCTCCGCCAAAACCGGAATTACCGGAAATCTTCATCTTGTCGTCGCCGTTAAGCTTGATCTCGACAGGTGGCGACATCGCCATACCGGAATGGAGCTGGCCAAGAGTGACCCATCGTGCCGAATTTTTTGGGCCGGGGTCGATCATGAAGGAATATTCGACACTGATGTCCTGGTTGATGGGATAGCGCTGGGTGTCGCCCATCTCGGCGCGTTCGACCCCCTGCATGTCCGTCCAGGTGGAGCCTGAATATTGATCGCCCTTGCGCACCTCGAACCGCACCGTGTCGTCATCGGGCGAACTGAAGCTCCACGGCTTGGCTCCGTTGATCACGAACTGACGGCCCGCATAGGCGATCAGCACATCTTCCGGCGTCGACTTGGTCCATTGCGAGGGAGGAATCGAGCGATAACTGAACTGGCTCATGACCGAAGTCGAGGATACAAGCCCCACTCCCAGTCCGACAACAGCCAAGGCTGCGGACGTGATGATGACCTGTCTGGGCGTCGTCATGTTGGGCACTCGATCAATATACAGTAAGCGGAAAAGACCTTCTGCCAGTTCGGTCCGCAAGGTCAACCGGGCATCGGCGTTCTCTTCGCTCGGACATCGGAAGTAGCCCCAATGAACAACAGGGCAACCGCACATTTCCATAGGAGATTGCGGTATTGTTCCTATCTTAAATCTAATCAGAAGGGCAGTAAACGCTGGCGTCATCATGCCGACGATGTCCGGTTCCGAGCTAGGCGAATATCATGCGATCCAACACCCGTTCCGCGGACATGCGTTCCAAGGATCAGCGCCAGCGACCCGAGACCATGCGAACCGTCAGCGTCAGTGACTTCGAAGGCCTGGCACCGCATCTTGCGGCGTGGGATGATCTCGCCTGGCACGCGCCGCAACGGATTCCCAACCTGCTGCCGGCCTGGATCGACGCGTATCTGCGCCACCGTCTGGGTCCCAACGAAAGCTGGATTTGCTGCTTCGCGTACCTGGGGGATCGCCTCGTCGGCGCCCTCCCGCTCGTCGTTACGCCGCATCCGGTCTTCGGACGGGCGCGACCGGTCCTCTACACCCCGTATGACGCTCTCACCCCGTCCGGCGACATCGTGCTTTCGGCCGATCATGCCACTTTGGCGCTCAACGCGCTGCTCGGCGAGGTCCGTCGACAGTTGCCGCATCATCTGGGTGTCGACTTCAAGGCGGTCCGGCAAAGCTCCGCACTTTGGGACGCGCTGCAGAGCGGCGTTGACGGTTATGTGCTGCGCGAAGGCTTCTGTCCGAAATATTCATCACTGGCCGTCGACGGCGATGCCGAGGCATATTTCGCCGAGTTGAAAAAATTGCGGTCGAACCTCAGGCGGTTTCGCAAGAAGCTCGACGGCCGCGGGACCGTCACGGTCGAGCTGTTGCGGGGCGAGGACGCGACCGAAGCCTTCCTGCCGGAATTCATTGCCCTCGAGGCATCGGGATGGAAGGGCCGCAACGGCACGTCGATTGCCGATAATCCGCGCGTGGTCGCCTTCTACGAAACGCTCGTCACGAATTTTGCCCGGCAGGGCCGCTGGGAATGGCACACCATTCGCGTCGATGGTCGCTTGATCGCCGCCCAGATGGGAGCGCGCTGCGGCTCGGGACTGATGCTGCCGAAATACTCGTTCGATGAGGATTTCGCTGAATTCCGGCCAGGCTCCTTGCTCACCGGGGAAGTGCTGCGGGACGCCTTTGCGCGCGGCGAGATCGACGAAGTCAATCCGATGAGCGATGGCGAGGCCCATCGGACCTGGCACATGCAGCCGGAAGGCTACCTGAACGCCCATCTGGTGCGGCGCGGGCCAGTCGCGGCCGTTCTTCAATTGCCGCGCATTGAAGCCTGGTCGTTCTACCAGAACGTCGTCCGGCCCCGGATTCCCCCTGGCCTCAAAGCCGCCTATCAAAAGTTTCGACGCCGTGGTGAGCGCAAGCCCCGCCGCGCGGCCACGAGCCGGTTGAGCACCAACGACGCGGCCTGAGAGGGGCCGGCCTCAAGGGTGGCCGGTGCTGGTGGAGCGAAATCCCCAACTTGTCAGAACCTCGGCCGATCGTCGGTCTTCGGCCGGGATCGCCACCACGATTGCGCCCTCGGCAGCGCGTGAGAGCCCATCGCGAAGACGCTGCGTGATCGCTGCGATCCGCACATCCTCTGTCCCCGTGGGATGCATGAAACCCTCAGACAGGTGGAGTGCACCGGCCGCGACTGGCGCATCGGGTGCCGGGTGGGCCGGTGCATCTGACGACCATCCGCAGTAAAGCAGCACGCCATCGGTCACGAGGGTATAAGCGCGGTCGCCGGCTTCTAGACGCTCGAGCGCGCGGGACAGAAAGGCGGTCTGGCTGATCTCCGACGGAGCGGACGGGCGGTACAGCAGCAGATCCGCGACATTGTTCACATTCAACAGGATCGTGCCGGGTCCGACGACAAGGCCGGTGCGGCTGTCGAGCGCAAAGGTCACAAGGGGCGCGGAGCCAGCCGCCGTCTTTCCTGAGAACCGGCGCATCCGATCGGCGAGTCTCTGCCGGAAGCGACGCACCCGTAACACGCCGCTCGCGCCAAGGCGGTCTCGCAGCCGGAGCAGCGCGCGCGCCTTGATATGGTCGGACCATCGGAAGTGAACGGCCAGCGATTGGACCTCATCCGCGTGGTCGGCGATCCGTTCCTTGTAGGTTCCCTCCGGTGTCAGGTCCAAATCCTGAAAACCCTTCCCGCCGAGAGCGCGCGCCAGCATCAGCACCAGAAGTTTGCCGGGCGAGCTGTCCGCGACGAAGGGCGAGTGGGCGATCACGCCCAGGGCTACCGACGTGCGGTTGATGGGCCCCACATGCGCCGCGATGACGGTTTCGCCGAGGAGAAGCACCGAGGCATGCGCCAGTCCGGGCGTCTCCATGAGCCGCAGCCAGAACTCACGCTTGTGCGGATCGTCGCGAAACGGGAGTGACGCGTTGAGAGCGCCCTGCCGCAGGTCGCAGAAATCGGCCACGGCGTCGATCACCCGTTCGAGTTCCTCGCGGGACTCCAGCTCCACGAATCGCAACGGCGCGATGCGCTGCAGGCGGTTGATCCGGTTGCGGGTATGCTTTTTCTTCAGGGACTTTTCGACGCCGCCCTCCGGCCCAAGGGCGAGGAGCGGCCGCGCCTGTGTCTGAAGGATCACGCGCAGTCCCGTCGTCGCGCACCAGCCGACGGGCGTGCCTTGAGGAAGAAAGCGCAACGCCAATCGGCCACGGGGGAAGGTCTCGCCCAGAACTGAAAGTGCCTGCTGGATGAAGTGATCGGAAACCTCCGGTCGCGCGAGCCAGCCCTGATACTCGGCCTGGTGCGCGCCCACATGGACCAACGCCCCGTCGTGGCGGCCGATTGCCAGTGGCAGGAGGCCGGTCAGCGTGCCGGAGGAGTCAACTTGCGCGACGAGAAGAGGTTCGTGGGTGTCCCCATAAACGGACAGCCAGGCTTCCGCGTATCCGAAGGATTGCCATGCTGTGGCCCAGGGACAGGCCTCTGCCAGATCCATCCACGCCGCGCGGAATTGCGGATCCCGCAGAAGAGATCGGGCCGCGTCACCGCGAGACAGAACGATGTCGTCGGCCGAATGGGCAGAAGACGGCGCGGAGTCGCGCGCATGCGTTTGCGCGGGACGACCGTCACCGACTGCTACGCCCTGCCGCTGGTTCACGAGTATATCCGATCCCATGACAGCCTTGTACGGCAAGTGCCGTGAACGCTCCACGCATGTGTCGTCGTCAGGAGGGAATGACGCGTGAGCATGAGAGTTACCTCCTACGAAAGGATGCGCTGGGACGAGACAGGCAGTACCGTATCGCGAGAATGCTCCATTCTGAGACGTCTTCCGACGCGGTCTGGTCTTCGGAGGTGACAGCACACCACGACGACGGTCGACGGTCCAGTTCTCGCCTGGGGTTCATGAGTCAAGTTGCGGATCGGAAGAGTTGCCATGCACGTTGCACTGGTGGGAGCCCACGCATTGCCCGGCGAGCCGAGCAAGGGCGGTGTCGAACGCGTGGTCCAGGTGCTCCGGCGCAAGCTGGCGGAGCGGATGCAGGTCTCGCTTGTCGTGCCGGGCGCACGAGAGGGGCTGCGTTTTACTGACGAATTCGGCGACATCACCTACCTGAAGCGGACGGCCGGCCCCGGCTTCCTGACCTACTGGTCGTGGAGCTCTCTCGCGGTTTATCAGGAAATCGAGCGCCTCAACCCGGACATTGTGCATGTCCAGGGCGTGGCGGGCGATTCTCTTTTCTGGCCGGTGGGGAAGAAGCCCCGCAAGCGCCCAATGATTTTCACGGCCCACGGCGTCCTCGAAGTCGATATCGTGCACACGGCTGGCGAGGACGTGCTGCGGCGAATCACGGTTCCGGCCCGCGCCGCCTTGATCGGGACAGTGGAGCGGAAATCCCGGGATCGTTACGACGAGGTCATCGCCATCAACGAGTATGTGCTCGAGGCCATGCCCGATGTGGCAGACCTGCGCTATCATCTGATCCCGAACCCGGTCGACGATGTGTTCTTCCACTCCCCACGGGCGCCCCGTTCCCCTGATGGCGTCTATCACCTGCTGCAAGTCGGGGTTGTGAGCCCGCTCAAGAACATTTTGGCGTCGATCGAGATCGCGGGCGAACTCACCCGTCGCGGAACGCCGGTTCATCTTCATGTCCTCGGCCCGATTGTCGACGTGAAATATCATCAGTATTGCCTGCGCGAGGTCGCCAAGCTGGGCCTTGACGATGTCGTGACGTTCCACGGCAATGCCACCCCGCCCGAGGTCGCCGCCTGGATGGACCGGTCGGACCTCCTGCTGCTCATCTCCAAACAGGAGATGGCGCCGATGGTGGTCGCCGAGGCCCATTGCCGCGGCCTTCCCGTCGCGGTGCCCCGGGCCTTCGGCCTGCGCTCGATGGTGAGCGAAGGTGTCAACGGCATTTTCCTCGACGGTCCGTCCGTGGCGGACGACGCAACGCGGGTCGGCCGGGTGCTGGATGTCGGTCTGGATCGGGAGAGAATCCGCACCGGTGCGGCATCGCGCTACGAGATCAATGGAATCATCGACCGCACGCTCGAGGTCTACTGGGAAGCTCTTGAGATGTCGCTCCGGGTGTCCGGGCGCCTCGCGGAGGTGTGAGCCGATGATGACCCACATGCCATGCGCGTATCAAACCCCGTCAGACAAGAGGCGCATTCTTCAAATGCCCGCAACCGGTGAGGGCTAGCCGTGCAGACGGGCAATGTGCAGCGAGGCGCCAGGCGGCGGGAGCATGATCTGGCAGCCTGCGCGCTTCTGGTCTTCGCAGGCCTGAATCTCAACGGCGTCTTTCTGATGTTCATCAAGGAGTCGGCGCTGCTGTCGCCGCTCGTGCTGGTTCTGGTCCTCGTGCTGTGGCTGCGATATGCGCGCCCGGTGGCGGTGAGCGAACTGCTGGTTCTGTTCATGACCTTCATGGTGTCGTTTCTCGCCTTCGCGACGGTCATCAGCCTCATCAACGGCAGCTTCGAGACCACCTATCTGACCATCTATTCGGCCACGCTGCTCCTGATCCCTGGCGTCTATTTCTGGCTGTTCGGATGCACCGATGCCGAGTTCGAGAAGGTGATGCGGCTGTTCAAGGGGATCCTTCTGATCGCCTGTGCGCTCGTGCCTTTGTCGCCGTACATCGCGCCGTATCTCGACTACAAAGGACCCGAAGGACGGGCGACCGGACTGTTCGGGAGCCCGAACGACGCGGGGGTGGCGGCGCTGTATTGCCTCGTGCTGATTGCCGCCTATCCGGCAAAAAGCCGGCTTGTCACCGCGATCCATGCCATCATCGCGCTGGTCGCGCTGGCGCTCACCTTTTCGAAAGCCGGCATCCTCTGCCTCGGCCTGCTGACCTTGTTCATCCTCGTCGAGCGTCGATCGCTGAAGCTGATTCTTCTTGCCATCCTGGCCTTCGCGATCGCGGGAATCGCTCTCCAGTATCTGTTCGACCACGATCTGTTCGGTCTCAGCCGGGAGCAGCGCGAACGCATCGCAGATGTTCTCAACCTCGCGGGTGGCGAGGTCACCACGCGGGCGACGACCGGACGAACGATCCTGTGGGAGACGGGAATCTGGCGGATCGAGGATCAACTGCCGTCAGGCTCCGGACTAGGGAGCTTTCACTCGCTTGAGGGCGGCTCGCGTGGAAGCGTCGAGGTCTGGCTAGGGGTCCACAATACGTTTCTGATGATCATTGGCGAAGCAGGCCTCATCCCGTTCGTCATCTTCATGACGTTCCTGGCGCGGCTGTTCATCATCGGAGTCCAGGCGAAAGACCGTCTGGTGGCGGTGGGATTTGGGGTCGTGTTTATGGTCGACATGTTCTCAAGCCACAGCTCGTTTGCGTTCCGACTGTCGAACGTTGCGCTCGCCATGGCGATTGCCGTCGGCGCGCGGGGCGCCTTCAAGCGCAAGCAGGCTGAAGCGCTCGCTGCGACCGCTTTCCACCGCACCACGCGACCGCGACGGCGCCTCGCGGAACGCCCCGCGCCGGTCGACGCCTTGCGGTCCGCATCATGAATCACTGCAGGATGAGTACGGCGCAAGCTTGCCACCTGGCCATCTCGAGGGTGCAGGGCGCATTATGTTGACGATGTTTCAGAAGGTCTATGCCTCCCGCGATGCGCGCGAGCAGGCCGGCGTTTTCACGTCTCACCTGTTGCTGAACATCTCGTTCTTCCTCGTCATGTTCATCGCATCCAAGAGCCTCGGCGCGGCGGAATTCGCCAGTCTGTCGCTGGCCAATACATGGATCATGACTCTGGCGACAATCTTCAGCTTCGGCATGGATCAAACCGCGCTGAAACTGTCGATCGAGCGGCACAGCAGCAGCTATATCGGCATCAACTTGATCGCCAAGGCACTTTTCTTCGTCATCGCGTTCGGGGTCTTTCTGGTTGGGACCCTCCTCTATGGCCCGAGTGCCAACCTTGTCATCGTGGCGGCAGCTGCCGGCGTCGCGCTCTGGTCCGCAACGCGGGTGGTCGAGCAATACGAGCGCCATTTCACGCGGCTTGCCTGGCTCAACCTGTCTTTCGCCATCACCCGGCTCGTGGTTGGCGGGCTGGCGATCGCATCGCAGGACTGGGTGCTGATCGTGCTCGCACTGCATGTGATTGCGCAATTGCCGGTTCATGTCACCACGCTTGCAACGGCTGTCCGGGAGTTGCGCTCGACCATCACGCTGAGCAGCCTGCGCCCGATGCTGACGGTCTCGCCACTGATGTTCCTGTCGATCTCCCTGTGGGGCTCGCTCTCGCTCATCACACAAAGCGTTCTGCACGATCGTGGCGACGTGCTTGCGACATCCGCCTTCGGCGTCGCCCTCCTGTTCATGTCGCCCGTCGACCTGGTGATCGGCACCTTCCGAGTCTACGTGCTTCCGCAGATCCTTCTCCGGGACATGAAGGAAATCGACGTCTTCGGCCTCGGCGCAGGGTCGTTCAACGTCATCGTGCTCGCCTTTGCGGCCGTGTTCATGACCGTCACGGTGCCCATCGCGGGCCTCATCCACTGGATCTACGGTGCCCAGTTCCCCCTGGCCGGGTGGTTCTTTCTGATCTATTTCGGCGGCGCGGTCGTGACGATTTCTGTCGGGCTGCTGAACCTCCGCGTCCAGCGAGAGAACCTGCTGAGGCTTGCTGTTCTGGTCAATCTCGGACGAGCGGGCGCCACCGCGTTGCTCATGCTTCTTCCGACCATCTCACCCATCGGGGTCGTCATCTGGTCGACGATCGTCATGATCATCGGCGAAATCGTGCTCTGGGCGGTGATCAACCGCGTGGAACGCAGACAGATCCGATCGGCCTGATGGCCCCCGAAATTGCCAACCATGGTGTCCGAATGGGTTGCTTCCTCGCAGGTCGCGGCTTGGTAAGGTTCGGCATCGCGCGTTGCGTTCCATGCTCAAGGGATTCGTCTCCATGAAGATCATCTATCTTCACCAGTATTTCTTCACGCGGACGATGATCGGCGTGGCGGGAAACCGCTCATACGAATTCGCCCGGCGGCTGGTCGCCATGGGTCACGAGGTCCATATGATCACGTCTCACACCCATGCGCGCGAGGGCGATTCGAAGGAGTGGTTCGAGACGGTGGAGGAAGGCATTCACGTCCATTGGCTCCCAGTGCCCTATTCCAACAAGATGGATTTCAAGAAGCGTCTCTACGCGTTTCAGCGCTTTGCCATCGGCGCAGCAAGGCGCGCGGCGTCGATCGACGGCGACGTGGTGTTTGCGACGAGCGGGCCCCTGACCATCGCCATCCCGGGGATCTACGCTTCGTGGGCGCGTCGCATTCCGATGGTGTTCGAGGTCCGCGATCTCTGGCCGGAGGGCGCAATCCAGCTCGGCGTGCTGACCAATCCGGTCGCAAAATGGCTCGCGCGACGCCTCGAGAAGTGGGCGTATCGTCGTTCGACGCACGTGGTCGCTCTATCCCCCGGCATGCGTGACGGCATTGTCGCGACCGGCACTGCGCCCGCGAAGGTTTCGGTCATTCCCAATGCGGCGGATCTGGACCTGTTCCACCCCCTAGTCGACGGGACGGAGCAACGGCGCGCTTTGGGAATCGACGATAAGTTCACGCTCGCCTATATCGGCACTATGGGGCTCGCCAACGGCCTCGATTTCGTCCTCGACGCCGCAGCCGAGCTCAAACACCGCCGGGTCGATGACATCCTCCTCATGCTGCACGGTGACGGCATGCAGCGCGCTGCTCTCGAAGAGCGGGCGCGCCGCGAGGGCCTCGATAACGTGAAATTCTCCGGGCCGACGCCCAAGCACGAGATTGCGGAGCTGGTGGCGGCCGTCGACGTGTGCATGACGATTTTCAAGAATGTGCCGGTTCTGCAGACTTGTTCCCCAAACAAACTCTTCGACGCGCTCGCAGCGGGAAAACCCGTCCTCACCAATATGCCCGGCTGGCTGGCAGATATCGCCGAGAAGGACCGGACCGGCGTTTTCGTCGAGCCGGACAATGCAGTCGACTTCGCCGACAAGTGCGTCTGGCTCCGGGATCATCCGGACCAGATCGAGGAATTTCGACTGAATGCCCGCCGTCTGGCTGAAAAGAAATTTGCCCGGGACGTGCTGGCGCGCCAGTTGGAGTCGGTCCTTGGTCGCGCGGTTGCCCCGGTTCCGGGTCGGCTCGCCCCAGAAGTCTCGTCGGCCAGATAAGAGGGCGCGGCGCTCAGGCCGCCGAGGATAGGACCGCGTTTTCGAAGACCTCGACAACGCGGTCGGTCGTGCGCCGTTCCGACAGCTCTTCGGCGCGGCTTGCACCGTCAGAGCGGATGTCGAGGCGCAGAACCTCGACGAGCGCATTGCCCAGCGTTTCCACCTGATCGGCAACGATCCGCGAGGGCTCGACGCCGCTGAGGAGATCCCGCACGTCTCCCACATCGACTGTGATGACGGGAAGATTGCAGGCCAGCGCTTCCTTGACGACCGTGGGCGATCCCTCGAAGTCGCTGGTGAGCAGGAGACAGTCACACGCATTCATGAAGATCGGGATCTGGTTCGGGTCCACGTTGCTGACCGGCACCAGCTCGATGTCGGGAATCGTCCGGCGTGCATACGCAATGGCACTTTCGGCCAAGGCAAGGCGCTTGCCTGCCGGGCGGCCGCCGAGATTGAAGAAGACGAACCGCGTCTCGGGATTCCATCCGAGTTTCCTCCGTGCCTCCTGCCGGGGAGTGGGCTGAAACGCGGAGAGATCGACCCCGTCGAAAATGATCGAGACCGGTCGTGAGCGGATCCACAGCCGGTCCTTCAACTGCTGGGAAACGCAGATCACGTGTCGCGCGCGCAAAACCGAAATCTGCGAAAAGATTCGGCCCACCAGGCTGCGAACGTAGCCGATGTCGCTTGTCGGATTGAGGTCACTGCCGCGAAAGCTGATGACCAGAGGGCGCAGAGTGCCAAGCGCACAGAACAACGCCGTCATCGTGCCATAGTGGGCATGGACAATGCTGGGGTCGAAGTCGCGCACAACCTTTCGAAATCGCCGCATCTCGGCAAGAACAGCGCCCGGCGATGTCCGGGAGGAAAGGAAGAAGGTGCGTGTGACGATGCCGCGCTGCTGAAGCGCCGCGACCTGGCGACGCGCGAAAACCATGCTGCTGGGCTGGTCCTCATCGCCAGGGATGACGGCAAGCACGCGGACAGGTGACGATGACATTCGCATGGGCTGTTCGATTCTCGATGCTCTCGCCCGGCGCGCGGCGCGGCGGAGCCTGTGAACATATTCATGCGCAGCATACCCGTTCTCTCGAACTGTCCAAGACATTCAGAAGGTGATCGCCGCATCATCCATAAGGTGTAGTCCCGAAGGCATAAGGCCTCCCGACGCAAGCTTGGCATCTTGCCTCTGCTTGCGGAAAGGATCGATACTGGCTCTCGCGTTAGGGCTGACCGATGTCGAACGGTAAGGTAAGCCGCCTCCTGGCAAAGGATAACCCGACACTCCCAACAACGGTGGGGGTGCTGGCCAGACTCGCCGCCCGCCGGGCCATGGAGTCCGGGGTGGAGGCCCTTGCGCCAATCATCAAGCGGGCAGGGCTGCCGTCAACCCTGGTGATCGATCCGCGCTTGCGACTGGATGCGCGAAGCCAGATCCTGTTTCTCAATATGATCGCGGAGGCCATCGCCGATCCCCTGTTGGGTTTCCACATGGCGCGCGACGCGGACCTGCGCGAGATCGACCCGTTCTTCTACGTTCTCTCATCCTCCGAGAAGCTCGGCGAGGCCTTCGAGCACGTTGCCCGCTACAGCACCGTGATCAACGAGGGCGTTCGGTTCATTGCGGCACGCAATGCATCAAGCCTTTCCGTCGAGTTCGGCTACGTGGGCATCGAGCGGTATATCGACAGGCAGCAGATCGAGTTCTGGGCTACCTGGACGGTCAAAGCGGCTCGCCTTCTCCTCAATCGGGAACTGGTCCCGAGCCATGTGGGATTTGTCCATCACAGCATTGGCGACAGTTCGGAGATGGAGCGTTACTTTGGCTGCGCGGTCGAATTCGGCGCGTCGGCGGACCGCGTCCATTTCGAGCCGCAGGAAGCCGACATGCCGGTCGTGACCGCTGATCCCTCCTTAAACAGGTTCATGGTGGCCTATTATGAGGACGCTGCTGCGCAGCGCCACTGGCGGCAGAACCCGTTGCGCACCCGTGTCGAGAATGCCATCTCGCCGCGCTTGCAGCACGCGACCGTCAATATCGGCACGATTGCCAGCGATCTCGGGTTGAGCACGCGCACGCTGTCGCGCCGATTGGCCGATGAGGGGCTCACCTTCAGCAGCATTCTCGACGAATTGCGGCGCGCGCTGTCAGACCGCTATCTGCAGAACAAAGACCTCTCGATCTCCCAGATCGCGTGGCTGCTCGGCTACACCGAGGTCAGCTCGTTCGTTCACGCCTTTCAGCGCTGGACCGGCCAATCTCCCAGGGATGCCAGGCGCGCTCTGCGGCCTGTGGCGCAATCTGACGAAAATTGACATTGCGCTCGCTTGCAGCACGGGTCTTAATAGGCCTCCCGCCTCTTTAGGCCGGCTCAGAGCGGCATCCCTCCGCCGTGGGGTTCAGGCTTTGTCTCCGAATTGCATGCAGTGGCCCGTCCGGGCTGCTTCTGACTCTTCCGAATAATCTGAACTACCCCTTCTTTGAGTCTGAACTTTAGCGCGAATCTCCTGTCTTATGGTGACACCAAGGTTCACCGCGTCGTCGCCCAGTTGAGAGGCGCCGAGTGGTTTTGTTGTCCATGAGCACGGGCAGGAGTTTGCACGATGGCAATTGTCTCCAAACTTCCATTGCGGGAGGTGGTTGCCGAACAGGTTTCGCAGCCAGCTCATGTCACCGCGACAAGGCCCCTCCGTCTCATCGTCTGGCCCGCCATCGCGGCGCTCGGCGGCTTGGTCAGCGCCTCGCAATCGGCCATCCTGTTCAGCACGATGTTGCAGGCCTCGCCGCGCAATGTCGAGTTCAGCGCCACGATGTTGCAGGTGGTGGGCCTGAACGCCCTTGCGATCATTGCCATTGCGACGTTCACCCGCAAGCAGTCGACCTCGCGTCTCCTGCTCGCCTTCACGTTCAGTTTCCTGGTCCATTTCGTGTGGTTCGCCTACGAAGAATCGCTGCACCGAGCAGTGAGCTGGACTTACGTTCCGTGGACCTATCTGGCGGCGCTTGCCTGCAGCCTGGCCGTCGATGCCTTCCGAAAGGTTGCGCGTCCGCGCCGCGTCGGTGCGATCGCGGTCGGCGCGGTCCCCGACTTGCTGCGGCGCCTCGACAGCGACGTGGAGCTGATCACGGATCCAACCAGCGACGCGTCCCGCTACGATGTCCTGTTGATCGATTTCTCGACAGTGATGCCGTCTGAATGGGCGCCCTTCGTTTCCGCGGCCGCTCTTGCCGATTGCGAGCTTTCTCACGTCCGCAGTTATGCGGTTCAGAGAACCTCTTGCCTGCAATCGGAAGACGTCGAGCCACAGACGATCCGGCGCAACCTGCGCATGAACAGCCTTTATGTTCCGGTCAAGCGCTGCATCGATATCCTGGCCGTATTCCTGCTGGCCCCGATTGCCCTCGTGCTCCTGACGTTTGCTGCTGCGGCGATCGCGCTCACCATGGGCGCGCCCATCTTCTTCACCCAGAACCGCGTCGGCCAGAATGGCCGCGTGTTCCGGATGTACAAGCTGCGCACGATGCGTGTGGCAAAGCCCGGTGCGCTGCAGATCGCCACCTCGCACGGCGACATGCGGATCACGCCGCTCGGGAAAGTCCTGCGCCGCTTCCGCATCGACGAACTCCCGCAGCTGCTGAATATCCTGAAGGGCGAGATGAGCCTCATCGGTCCCCGCCCGGAACAACCGGAGCTGGTGCAGAAATACGGTCAGATCGTCTCGAACTACGACCTCCGCCATGCGGTGCAGCCCGGTCTGTCCGGTTGGGCACAGGTCACCTACGGCTATGCCTCGACCGTCGAGGAGACGAAGACGAAGCTTGAATACGACCTCTTTTATGTGCGTGAATTCAGCTTCGCGATGGATGTCGAGATCGTGTTCGCCACGCTTTGGACACTCGTCAGCGGCCGCAACGTCCGCTGACAATTCGGCGCGGCGCGCTATAGGCCCAGGGGCAGTTGCGCGCCGGAATGAGCGATGCCCTCGTGGGCGAGAAGCCACTTCTTTCGCGCCATGCCGCCGCCATATCCCGTGAGGGTGCCGTTGGCGCCGATGACGCGATGGCAAGGGACGACGATCCCGATCGGGTTGGCGCCGTTGGCAAGGCCCACCGCTCGAATCGCTGCCGGTCGCCCAATGCGTCGGGCGAGCTCCGAATAGGTGATGGTCATCCCGTGTGGGATCCGGCGTAATTCCTGCCAGACCTGCCGTTGGAACTCCGTGCCAGCCGTTGCCACGGGCAGCTTGTCGATGATGTCGAGATCGCCCTCGAAATAAGCCAGCATCGCGTCCGTCAGGCCGCCGGGATTGCGGGCTGGCTCCAACACATAGCCGGTCTTGCCGTAATGGCGGCTGAAGAGTCGATGAAGTCGATCGTCATGGTCGCTCCAGTCCACCGCCCGCAAGCCGTCATCGTTGTCTGCCACGATCGCCATTTCGCCGATCGGCGTTGCGACTCGGTCAATCCGAAGGGTGAGTGTCGGCGTCATGTCAGGCGACCTTTGCTTGCGCCGGCGAGAGCGGCATCGGCAGCCCAAAGGTGCTGGGCAGCGTAGGCGCGCCAGGGCCGCCATTGTTCCGACCGCGTCACGAGGTCGGCCGGTGTGGGCCTGCGGCCGGACACATCCGCCGCGCCGCGCAGAAGACCGATGTCGGTTGCGGGAAAAGCGTCCGTTTCGCGCAGCGCCCGCAACGCGATGTATTGGGCCGTCCAGTCGCCGATCCCGCGGATGCGGCGTAGCCTGTCCACCGCTTCCTCCAGAGTGCCGGCCGCGTGAAACAGCAACGGGTCTTCGATCGCCGCCTGTGCCATCGCCGTCAGAGCGGCTCGGCGGGCCGATGGCATGCCGAGCGGCGCGAGATCGGCCGTCACCACCTCGTCGGCAGACGGAAAGATCAGGGAGAGGGGAGGTGCGCTGTCTGGCTGTCCGGCCAAGGATGGGCCGGCGATCTGCACCAGGCGTCCGGCGAGATGACGTGCGGCCTCGACGGTGATCTGTTGACCCAAGATCGCCCGCACCGCCAGCTCGAATCCGTCCCAGGCGCCGGGCGCGCGTAGGCCGGGTCGCTGCGCCACCAGTCTGGCCAGAAAAGGGTCTTTCGAGAGGTGGAGCCCGATCACGTCGATATCGGCGCCGGTATCGAAGACCCGCCGCACCCTGGCAAGGATATGGGGCAGTGCCCGCACGCAGGGAAATCGGACCGTCACCGCCAGACTCTGCCGGGTTGGCGCGTGCCGGACCGTGACCAGACCGCATGACCCATTGTGGCGCACTGTCCGGGAATAGGTGTCATCCGCCACGCGCTCGACGCCGGCGATCGCGCGCGCCTCGAGAAACCCTAGCATCGAGGCCCAATCGAAGGGAGGGCGATAGGGAAGCAGCAGCGTCACGCCACTCTGGCTCGCATCCCCTGCCGGGACATCGCTGGCCGCCGAGCGCCGGAGGGCACGGGGCGGCCGGCGAAAGAGGGTCTGGAAGGTCTCGTTGAATCGTCGAACGGATCCGAACCCCGCCGCGAAGGCAATCTCGGTCATGGGCATGCGGGTATCGTGAATGAGCTGCTTGGCGAACAGAACCCGCCGCGTCTGGGCGACAGCCACGGGCGACGCGCCCAGATGCTGCTTGAAGAGCCGCCGCAGCTGACGCTCTCCGATACCCAGACGTCCCGCGAGGATGTCGACCCCCGAACTGCTATCGAGCCCCCCTTCGGCGATCAGCGCCAGGGCGCGCGACACGGTGTTCGATGTGCCGCGCCAGAAGGCGAGTTCGGGCGCCGTCTCCGGGCGACAGCGCAGGCAGGGGCGGAATCCGTTCTCTTGAGCGGCGGCTGAGGACGGAAAGAAACGGCAGTTCTCCGCTTTCGGTGTCCGCGCCGGGCAGATTGGACGACAATAGATCCCCGTCGAGGTCACGCCGACGAAGAGGCGGCCGTCAAAGCGCGAATCGCGGCTCTGGAGGGCTCGGTAGCCGATGTGAGGGTCGATGAGCGTCATGTCGCAAGGCCTAGCACCGGTCGGAAGCGGCGACTGGCGGTTTTCGGACGTTACCATCACCATCCCGGCCCGTCTCCTCTGCGCGGGCGCCTTGTGGCAGGACCATCCTGCGCGACCCAACGCCTCGCAGAATGGATGTGATTCGCGAGAATGCCTGTGACTACAGGCGATTCGCGCCGCATCCACGGCTTGGCACCCGGCAGTAGGTAACGTATCGAGTCAGAGGCGGGATCGGCAAAATCCAGTCACAGGGCCTTGACGCCGGCCTTCCGGCCATGCCACGGCGGCGTCAGGCCGGACGTAACTGGGAAACGCTGTCGTGTTTGGCTTTCCAATCGGACCATGAGGACCATCATGAACAAGAATGATCTCATCGAGCACATCGCTCAGGAATACGAACTCACCAAGACCTTCGCGAAGGAAATGCTCGAGAATATTTTCGACAAGATCACCGACACCGTCCACAAGGGCGACGAGGTTTCGATCTTCGGTTTCGGGAAGTTCAAGCTCGTCGATCGCAAGGCGCGCAAGGGCCGCAACCCGCAGACGGGTGAAGCCATCAAGATCGCCGCCTCGAAGAACGTGAAGTTCGAGCAGTCGAAGGGCCTGAAAGAGCGCGTCAACACCAAGCGCCGCGCCCGCAAGTAACAGAGCCCCCGGGCGAGGCCCGGGCACCTGCCAATCCTCCAATCGGGCGGTTCCGCCCGATTGGAATCTTATTCTCTAAAGGATGTGACGCAGCCCCTCGGCCACCTCGCGCAAAGCGGGGAGGAAGCGGCTTTCCATATCGTTTGCGGACACGCGCGCTGCCTGGGTGCTGACGTTCAGCGCGATGCGGACCGACCCGTTCGGCTCGATGAGCGGAAGTGCGATGGATCGCAGGCCCAGTTCCAGTTCCTCGTCGATCACCGCACATCCCCGCAGACGGACGTCGTCGAGCCGGTCCCTCAGATCCTGCCTGCGGGTGACCGTCCGAGGCGTGCGCGGTTCCAGTTTGACCCGCTTGAGATAGGCGTCGATGGCTTCCGCGGATTGGTGAGCAAGGATGGCGCGGCCAAGCGATGTGCAATAAGCGGGCAGTCGCGTCCCTATCCCGAGGCTCACGGACATGATGCGCTGCGTCGGCGATCGGGCCACGTAGACGATATCGTCGCCATCGAGCATCGCCGCCGAACTGGACTCGCCGGTGAGCCGCGAGATCTTTTCCAGGGCGGGCTGGAGCCGTTCCGAGAGCGAAGAAGACGACAGATACGCATAGCCCAGCCGCAGGATGCGTGGGCTGAGGCTGAAGTAGCGTCCGTCGAACTCCGCGTAATTGAGTTTCGCCAGGGTTCGGAGATAGCGGCGAGCGGCCGCCCGGGTAATCCCGGTGCGTTTGGCCACATCCGCCAGCGTCAGCCGTGGCTGGTCGGGGCCGAATGCCTCTATCACCGCGAGTCCCTTTTCGAGACTTGCCACGAATTCCTTCGCGTCGGGGTCCGGAGGCCGAGTTTCTGTCGTCTCCGCGCGCTCTTTCATCCCCACCCTCCATCCGTAAGCGTCACGGACTTGACACCTCACGGACGGAGAGTACTTCATGTTCGGTGTGAGTTTCAATGTTCGTTCTGCGAACACTCCCAGGGAGCATGAGACGGCTTCATCGATGGGCCTCGACCGCTTAGGATGAACAAGCAGGCTGTCGCAAACAGCACGGAGGAAATGCCATGGTTGAAAAGAAGCTCCTGGGGGCTGCGCTCGGCGCGTTGCTTCTCGGCACGGTCGCCGCATCGGCGGATACCATCAAAGTCGGCATCATCGGACCCTTCTCAGGTCCGTTCGCCCTGCAGGGAAAGAACTTTCAGGCTGGCGTGGAAGCCTTCATGGCGCTCAACGGCAAGAGCGTGAAGGGACACGATGTCGAGATCATCTATCGCGACCTGCCCGCCGCCAACCCGGCGCAGTCGCGCGCGCTGGCGCAGGAACTGGTGGTGAAGGACAAGGTACAGTATCTCGGCGGCGTCTATTTCACCCCCGACGCGATGGCGATTACTCCCCTGTTGAAACAGGCGAATACCCCGCTGGTCATCTTCAACGCCGCGACCTCGGCGATCATGAACACGTCGCCGCTGGTGGTGAGGACGTCCTTCACGACCGCCCAGACGACGACTCCCCTCGGCAAGGTCGCGGTCGACCGCGGCATCAAGAAGGTCATCACGGCCGTCAGCGATTACGGCCCGGGCGTCGACGCCGAAGTGGCGTTCAAGAAGGCATTCGAGGCAGCTGGCGGCCAGGTGGTCGAGGCCATCAGAATGCCGCTCAACACCAACGATTTCAGCCCGATCATGCAGCGTGTTCGCGACTCGAAAGCGGATGCTGTCTTCGCATTCCTGCCCTCAGGACCAACCACACTGGGGTTTGTGAAGGCCTATAACGAGACGGGACTTCGGCAGGCCGGCATCAAGTTTCTTGCCCCCGGCGACCTGACACAGGAATCTGATCTGCCGGCGCTTGGCGATGGTGCGCTAGGCCTCCTGACGTCGTTCCACTACGCGGTCGCGCACGACAGTCCAGAGAACAAGACCTTTGTCGACGCGGCCAGCAAAGCCATCGGTTCGCCTGAGCAATTGTCGTTTCCCGCCGTCGGAGCCTATGACGGGATGAACGTCATCTACAAGATGATGGAGGCGACCGACGGCAAGCAGGACGCGGAAAAAGCGGTGGCGGCCGTCAAGGGGCTGTCATGGACCAGCCCCCGCGGCCCGGTCAGTATCGACCCCGAGACGCGCCATGTGACGCAGAATATCTATCTGCGCGAAGTCGCCAAGGACAGCGCGGGCAAGGCCTACAACAAGGAAATCGAGACCTTCGCCAATCAAAAAGATCCCGGCCTTGCAGCACCCTGACGTCTGACATCGGCGGGGGCGCGCGTCCGGCTCCGGACAGCGCGCCCGCGCGCAAAAATCCGGCTGGGCCCGACGGGACATCCACATGCAGACCGCATTCAGTATCGCCATCGACGCTCTCGCTTACGGCATGGCGCTGTTCATCATCTGCATCGGCCTGTCTCTGACCATGGGCCTGATGCGGGTCGTCAATCTGGCGCATGGGGCCTTCGCGATGATCGCGGGCTACATCGCGTCCTATGCGGTGCGCGACCTCGGCACGAATTATGGGGTGGCGATCCTGCTGGCGATGGCGGGCACCATTGCCGTGTCGATACCCCTCGAGCGGTTCTTGTATCGGCGGATTTATGGTGCGCCGCAGCTGACGCAGGTGCTGATGACCATCGGTATCACGTTCTGCGTGATCGGCATCACCAACTACTTCTTCGGCCCCACCTTGAAGACGATTCCGCTGCCGGGCTTCTTATCGCAGCCGGTCGATCTGGGCTTTCGGTCAGTGGCGGCGCATCGGCTTTTCGTGATGGCCTGCGGGGCGGTTGTCGCGCTCGGGCTCTGGTTCCTCATCGAGAAGACCGCCTTCGGCATTCGGTTGCGCGCCACTGTCGACAACGCGCCGATCTCCGAAGCGCTGGGCATCCGCACGCAGGTCGTCTACGCGATCGCCTTCGCTGTTGCGATGGGCCTTGCCGCCTTCGGCGGCGTGGTCGGCGCCGAGTTCCTGCCAATCGAACCCTATTATGCCTTGCGCTACATGGTGACGTTTCTGGTGGTCGTCTCCGTGGGCGGCGCAGGCTCCATTCCCGGCGCGCTGATCGCCTGTCTGGTGCTGGGCGCAGTCGACACGACGGCCCGATATCTCATGCCTGAATTCGGCAATTTCTTTTTCTACGCAGCTGTGATTGCCATTGTCTGGGTGTTTCCGCGCGGTCTTCTCGGAAGGGCGCACTGAGGTGCAGATCGAAGCAGACACCCGTTCCATCCCGGCGTTGCCGAAGCACCGCGGCGGGGCATGGCGCGACGTTGCGGGCATTCTGCTGATCGCGGTCGCCGGCGCTGCCGGGTATTTCCTGTTCCCCGACAGCCTCGCGCTTCTGACGCGGGTGACGGCTCTGGCGATGCTCGCTCTCTCGCTCGACCTCGTGGTGGGCTATTGCGGCGTTGCGACACTTGGCCAAGCCGCCTTGTTCGGGGCCGGCGCGTATGCGGCGGGCATTGCCTGCGTTTCAGGAGTGACCGAGCCGTTGAGCCTCCTCCTGATCGGTGCGGTGGCGGGCGCTGCTGCCGGGCTGGTGATGGGCGGCATCATGCTGCGCGCCCACGGTCTCGCCCAGCTGGTATTGTCCATTGCCATCGTGCAGCTCTTCCATGAGGCGGCCAACAAGGCGTCGTCCTATACGGGCGGGAGCGATGGACTTGCCGGCCTGACGGTCGGGCCGCTGTTCGGCATCTTCGCATTCGATCTGTGGGGACGCACCGCTTATCTGCTTGGCGTGGTAATCCTGGTGGCCGTCTTTGCGGCGTTGAAATTTGTCGTCGCATCCCCCTTCGGAATGATGTGCCGTGGCATCAAGGAGGATCCGATCCGCATCCGCTCCATGGGGGCCTTCGTCTCGCCGGTGCTGCTCAAGATGTTCGTCATCTCCGGCGCCGTGGCCGGAACCGGCGGTGCGCTGGCGGCGATCTCGACCCAGGTCGTCGGTCTCGACAGCGTGAGCTTCGAACTCTCGGCGAATGCCTTGGTCATGCTCGTGCTTGGCGGGATCGGCACGCTGTACGGGGCAATTGTCGGAACGATCATCTTCATGGCGTTCGAACACGTGGTCTCGGCCATCAATCCGTTCCACTGGATGACGATGGTCGGCGCCCTTCTCATCGCGGTCGTCATCGCCGCGCCCCGTGGCCTCGGCGGCCTGGTTGCACGGCTCTGGACGCCGAGCCGACATGGGGAGCGCCCATGAGCGACGTGTTCAAGGTCGAGGCTCTGTCGAAGGCCTTCGGCGGGCTGACCGTGAGCCGCAACATCTCGCTTGCCATGAAGGCGGGTGCCCGCGTTGCGCTCATCGGTCCAAACGGCGCCGGCAAGACGACCTTCGTCAATCTGGTCATTGGCCAGTTGCGTGCGGACACCGGCAGGATCTTGATCGGGGAGCAGGATGTCACGCGGCTCGGCGTCGTGCCTCGGGTTCGTCAGGGTCTTGTGCGGACCTTCCAGGTCACACGCCTCTTTTCCGATATGACCCCGGAGGAGCACCTGATCCTCACGGTGCTCCAGCGCGAGGGGCGCGCGTCCCGTATCCTCGGCGGATTCAGGAGCGACTCGACCGTGACGGGCGAGGTGGAAGGTCTGCTCGCAGCGCTCGGGCTCCTCGAGGTGGCGCGGCGCAAGGTCGGCGAGATCGCCTATGGCCAGCAGCGGCTTCTCGAGATTGCCATCGCACTGGCGTTGAAGCCGAAGGTGCTGTTGCTGGACGAGCCGGCCGCCGGCGTGCCGCAGAGCGAGACGCCGCGGATCGAGCGGGCGCTCGAACGCCTGCCGCCGAGTCTTGCTGTACTGATGATCGAGCATGACATGGATCTCGTGTTCCGGTTCGCCAAGCACGTGGTCGTGCTTGCTGCCGGCGAGATCATCTTCGAAGGGCTGCCGTCTGAAGTCGCCGCGAACGCCAAGGTTCGCGAAGCCTACCTGGGAAGTTACGCCGATGCCCGCAAGCACGCTTGAGGTACAGGGCCTGAGCGCGGGCTACGGTCCGACACGCGTCCTCGAAGATCTGTCGTTCTCGGTGGCTGCCGGCGAACGCCTGTCAATTCTCGGGCGAAACGGGATGGGCAAAACGACGCTGCTGTCGAGCATCATGGGCCTGACGCGCCACCAGGGCGGCGCTATCCTGCTCGATGGCGACGATGTGTCCCGGCTGCGCGGATCTGAACGGGCCCGCAGGGGGGTCGGCCTTGTGCCGCAGACCCGCGATATCTTTCGGTCGCTGACCGTCGAGGAAAACCTGCTGGCCGGCATCAAGGACAGGCCCGGCAGCGTCATCGCGGAAGCCTACGAGATGTTTCCGCGCCTGAAAGAGCGGCGGCGCAATCTGGGTTGGCAATTGTCGGGCGGTGAACAGCAGATGCTGTCGACGGCCCGCTGTATTCTCGGGGAGCCATCGCTGCTTCTCCTCGACGAACCGCTCGAAGGCCTCGCGCCGGTGATCTGCGACGAGTTGATGATCGCCTTCACGAAGCTCGCCGCAGGCGGGAGCATGACCGTCCTGCTGGTCGAGCAGCGGATCGAGGCGGCCCTCGATTTCGCCGAAAAGGTCGTGATCCTCGAGCGCGGTCGCATTGTCTGGCAGGGCACCTCGACCGCCCTTCGCGCGGACGACCAACTGATTGAGCATTACATCGGCGTTGGAACGCTGCACTGAGAGGGTTCATGGCATTCATCCGCGCAAACGGGCTCGTTCTTCACTACCGGATCCTCGGCCGCGCCGACGGCCCGGCTTTGGTCTTTGTCAACTCGCTCGGCAGCGACCTTCGGATCTGGCAGGACGTGGTTGACGCATTCTGCGGCACATACCGGGTCATCCTCTACGACAAGCGCGGCCACGGATTGTCGGATGCGCCGCCGGCTCCTTACGCTATGGACGACCATGCGGACGACCTTTTGGCCCTGCTCGAACAGATCCAGGTCAAACGGGCCGCGATCGTCGGCCTGTCGGTCGGTGGCATGATCGCCCAGCGGATAGCTGTGCGGGCCCCGCAAAGGGTCGCGGCTCTCATTCTGTGTGACACCGCCACGAAGATCGGAACCGCAGAGAGCTGGGCCGAACGTATCGCTGCCGTGGAAACGTCAGGCCTCGCGTCGATTGCCGACGCCGTCATGCAGAGGTGGTTCACCCCATCATTCCGCGAGGTGCGATCCGCCGAATGGACGGGCTGGCGCAACATGCTCGTGCGCACGCCGCCTCATGGCTACACGGGCACGTGCGCTTCGATCCGCGATGCGGATCTGACCGCAGACGCGCCGTCGATTGCGGCACCCACGTTGTGCATCGTCGGCGATCAGGATGGGTCGACGCCGCCGGAGCTCGTCCGGCACACCGCCGGCCTCATCCCCGGCGCTCGGTTCGAGATCATCCCGGCTGCCGGACACATTCCATGCATCGAACAGCCGGCGGTCACGTCGCGGCTGATTGCGCAGCATCTTGAGGAGGCGGGATATGTCTGATCACGACAGGAGCGAGCGTTACGAGGCCGGCATGGTGGTGCGGCGCAAGGTGCTTGGCGACGCGCATGTGGATCGCGCGAGCGCACAGGTGACCGATCTCGATGCGGACTTCCAGTCCTTCATTACGGAAGGGGCCTGGGGCACCGTCTGGTCGCGCCCCCACTTTTCCCTTCGCGAGCGGTCGATCGTCACGATCGCGTTGCTCGCCGCTCTCGGACAGGACGAGGAGGTCGCAATGCATGTGCGCGCGACCGCCAATACCGGCGCGACGCGCGAGGATATCCGGGAGGCCTTGATGCACGTGGCCGTCTACGCCGGTGTTCCCGCGGCCAATCACGCCTTCAAGATTGTAAAGAAGGTTCTGGCCGACATGGAAACGACTTGAGCCCAAGCTTTCTGCTGTTGTGAGGAGCACACATGTCCGACGACGGATCCTACTTCCAGCGTGATCGCGCCTGGCATCCGCCCGCATTCACCCCGGACTACAAGACGTCCATCCTGCGCTCCCCGCGCTTTCCATTGCTGTCTCTGGACAACACAATCTCGGAATTGACCGGTCCGGTCTTTGGCGACGCGCTTCTGGGGCCGCTCGATAACGATCTGATCCGCAACTACGCCAAGGATGGCGATCCCATCGGCCAACGCATCGTCGTCTACGGCCGCGTCCTTGACGAGAATGCCCGTGCTGTTCCGGGCGCGCTGCTTGAATTCTGGCAGGCCAATGCGGGCGGACGCTATCGGCACAGGAAGGAGACGTATCTCGCGGCGATCGATCCGAATTTCGGCGGATGCGGCCGGGCGATCACCGATTCCGAGGGACGCTATGAGTTCCGCACCATCAAGCCGGGTGCGTATCCGTGGCCCAACGGCGTCAATGATTGGCGTCCGGCGCATATCCATTTTTCGGTCTTCGGTCATGCCTTTGCGCAGCGCCTGATCACGCAGATGTATTTCGAGGGCGATCCGATGATCTGGCAATGCCCGATCGTGCGAACGATCCCGGACAAGGCCGCGATCGAGCAACTCGTGGCGGCGCTCGACCGCAACGCGACGCTTCCGATGGATGCGCTTGCCTACAAGTTCGACATCGTCCTGCGCGGCCGACGCGCGACGATGTTCGAGAACCGCCCGGAGGGGAATTGATGGTGCAGAAATTGGATCGTCTGAAGGAATCGCCGTCGCAGACGGCCGGGCCCTATGTGCACATCGGCACCAATCCGAACAGCGTGGAGATCAAGGGCGTCTGGAACGAGGACCTCGGCAGCCGGATGCTGAACACGCAAACGCTCGGTGAGCGCATCGTCCTCGAGGGCCGTGTCCTTGACGGCAGCGGCGCACCGCTCAAGGACGTGCTGGTGGAGATCTGGCAGGCCGACGCGCAGGGGCTCTATCCCTCTCCGCAGGAAAAGCGTGGAAAGGCCGATCCCCATTTCGCCGGCTGGGGGCGGCAGCCGGTCGATCCCGTCACCGGCATCTACCACTTTGAGACCGTCAAGCCGGGCAGGGTGCCTTATCGCGACGGGCGAATGATGGCGCCGCACGTGACGTTCTGGCTCGTCTCGCGCGGAATCAATCTGGGCCTGCACACGCGCCTGTATTTCGCCGACGAGGAAGAAGCCAATGCGCAATGCCCGGTTCTGGCCCGCATCGAACACACACGCCGCATTCCGACGCTGATCGCATCGCGTTCAGAGGCGAATGGGCTTGCGACCTACACCTTCGACATTCGCCTTCAGGGTGAAGGCGAAACCGTTTTCTTCGACATCTGATCGTAACGAAAGAATCCAATGGCCCAGTTTCAAAGCCTCCGCGAGGCGGTCGCCGACAATCTCAAGGACGGCGACACGGTTGCGTTCGAGGGGTTTACCCATCTCATTCCACATGCCGCAGCCCATGAGGCGATCCGCCAGGGGCGCCGGAACCTGACGCTGATCCGCATGACGCCGGATATCATCTACGATCAGATGATCGGCATGGGACTGGCCAAGGCCGCGGTTTTCTCGTACGCCGGAAATCCGGGTGTCGGCCTGCTGCGGCGGATGCGCGATGCAATCGAAAACCAATGGCCGGTTCCGCTCGAGACCGTCGAGCACAGCCATGCGGCCATGGCGAATGCCTACGAGGCAGGCGCCGCCGGGCTCCCTTGCGCAATCTTTCGCGGCTACCGGGGCGCTGGCCTCAAGGACGTCAATCCCGGCATCAAGAGCGTGATCTGCCCCTTCACGGGCGAGGAGCTCGCGGCCGTTCCCGCGCACCGGCCGGATGTGGCCTTCATCCACGCACAGAAGGCCAACAAGCGTGGCGACGTTCTCGTCGAAGGCATTGTCGGTGTGCAGAAGGAGGTTGTCCTGGCCGCCAAGCGCGCCGTTGTGACGGTCGAAGAAATTGTCGACGACTTCGCGGGCCTGCATCCCAACCTGTGCGTCCTGCCGCACTGGACGGTGACATCCATCGTGAAGGTCCCCGGCGGGGCGCACCCGTCTTACACCCATGGGTACTATGCCCGCGACAACGCAGCCTATCTGGAATGGGACAAGATCTCGGCCGATCGCGATCTCTTCACGCGCTGGATGAAAGACAACGTCCTTGATGCAACCCCCGATGTCTTTGCCGAACGCGTGAAGGGACTCTGAGATGACGGATCTTTCCAACGTCACACCGACCGAAATGATGACCATTGCGGCAGCCCGCGCGCTCTCCAACGACGATGTGTGCTTCGTCGGCATCGGCGCGCCCTCGGCGGCCTGCAACGTGGCGCGCCTGACGCATGCGCCGGGCATTACCTTGATCTATGAGAGCGGGACCATTGGCACGGCACCCGATGTCCTGCCGCTGTCGATCGGCGACGGTGAATTGTGCGCGACCGCGGTCACGACCGTGTCGGTGCCGGAGATGTTTCGCTACTGGCTGCAGGGCGGCCGTGTGACCGTGGGCTTTCTCGGCGCCGCGCAGCTTGATCGCTTCGGTAACATCAACACGACGGTGATCGGTGACTACCATCACCCGAAGGTCAGGTTGCCCGGTGGGGGAGGCGCTCCGGAGATCGCGACATCCTGCCAGGAGGTGTTCATCACCATGAAGCAGACGACGCGGGGAATGGTGGAGAAAATCGATTTCTTCACCTCCTTCGGGCATGGCGAAGGGGGCGATCATCGCAAGCGCCTGGGGATCTCCACCAAGGGCCCGACATTGCTGGTCACCGATCTGGCAATCTGGAAACCGGACGCTGAGAGCAAGGAATTCACTGTCGTCTCCTTGCATCCCGGCGTCACACGCGAAAAGGTGCAGGAAACCTGCGGTTGGACGGTGCGCTTCGCCGCGACCGTCGAGGAGACACCGCCCCCGACCGAACTGGAATTGACGACACTGCGTGACCTGCATGCGCGCACCGCGCGCGCCCATGGCGGCAAGAAGGAACAATCATGATGCGAGACGCCTATATCTGCGCCTATCTGCGCACCCCCATCGGCCGCTATGCAGGGGCTCTTTCCAGCGTGCGGGCCGACGATCTCGGCGCTGTGCCGCTGCGTGCGCTGATGGCGCAATTCCCCTTGATCGATTTCGAGGCGGTCGACGACGTCATCTTCGGCTGCGCCAACCAGGCGGGCGAAGATAATCGCAACGTTGCCCGCATGTCGCTCCTGCTTGCGGGCCTCCCAACCGGGATTTCGGGATCGACCATCAATCGTCTGTGCGGATCGGGGATGGATGCGGTCATTGCCGCCGCCCGCGCCATCCGCTCCGGTGATGCCGATCTCATCATCGCCGGCGGCGTCGAATCCATGTCCCGCGCGCCCTTCGTGATGCCGAAGGCGGAGTCGGCATTTTCCCGAAATGCGGAAATTTTCGACACCACGATTGGCTGGCGGTTCGTCAATCCGCTGATGAAGCAGCAATACGGCGTCGATTCCATGCCCGAGACCGGCGAGAATGTCGCGGAGGATCACGGCGTGTCGCGGCAGGACCAGGACGCCTTCGCATTGCGGTCTCAGCAGAAGGCGGGCGAAGCGCAGAAGAACGGACGTCTCGCCAAGGAGATCACACCGGTCTCGATCAAGCAGCGCCGCGGCGATCCGGTGACGGTCGCCATGGACGAGCACCCGCGCAGCGACACCACGCTCGCAATGCTGGCGAAGCTGCCGACACCGTTCCGGAAGGATGGCACGGTGACAGCCGGCAACGCCTCGGGCGTCAATGACGGTGCGGCGGCGCTCATCGTCGCGTCCGAGGAGGCGATGCGCAAATACGGGCTGGAGCCACTGGCGCGCATCGTCGGTGGCGCCGCCGCGGGCGTTGCGCCCCGGGTCATGGGAATGGGCCCCGTGCCGGCCACGCGAAAATTGTGCGCACGCCTCGGGCTCACCCCGGCGGATTTCGACGTCGTCGAGTTGAACGAGGCCTTTGCCAGCCAAGGCATCGCGGTCTTGCGTGAATTGGGAATCGCCGAGGACGCCGCGCATGTGAACCGCAATGGCGGGGCCATCGCGCTCGGCCATCCCCTTGGCATGACGGGTGCCCGCATTGCGGGCACCGCTGCGCTCGAGCTTAAGCTGAACGGCGGCAAGCGCGCGCTCGCCACCATGTGCGTCGGGGTGGGGCAGGGCATTTCCATCGCCCTCGAGGCCGTCTAGGCTTCCCGGATGATGCCTGTCGGTCCCTCATCGCCACTGCTCTCCGCCCTCGTGGGCGACGAGGAGGTCGGCGCGTACTTCTCGAACGAGTCCGAATTGCGGGCTATGCTGGCGTTCGAGGCGGCGCTCGCGCAGGCACAGGCGAGTGCGGGGCTGATCGAACCCGCTACGGCCGATGCAATCGTACGGGCCTGCCAGGATTTCCGGCCCGATTGGCCGGATCTCTCCGCAGGCTTTGCCCGGGACGGGGTCGTGGTGCCGGCGCTCGTGCGGCAATTACGGCGCGCGGTCGGCGAGGCGCACGCGCCGTTCGTGCATCTTGATGCGACGAGTCAGGATGTCATCGACACGGGCCTGATGCTGCGGTTGAGGAGCGTCACCACACTTCTGTTCGATCGCCTGTCTACTCTGCTCGCAACGCTTGAGGCTCTGAAAGCACGCGAGGGTGCGGTGCCGCTGATGGCACATACGCGCATGCAGCAGGCGCTTGCGTTCACCGTTGCCGACAAACTCGACACCTGGATCGCGCCACTGGTGCGCCACCGCGCAGCCCTTCTCGCATTGCGGTCTGAGCTTCTGGTGATTCAACTGGGCGGGCCGATTGGCACGCGCAGTGAACAGGGCGGCGTAAGCGAGGCCGTGGCGATCGGGTTGGCGGAGCGCCTCGATCTGCGCAATGTGCCCCCCTGGCATTCGCAACGGGAAAGAATCGGGGCATATGGCGGGTTCCTCTCGTTGGTGTCGGGATCTCTGGGCAAGATCGGCCAGGACATCGTCCTGATGGCGCAGAACGAAGTGGGTGCAGTCCTGTTGCCCGATGGCGGAGGATCCTCTGCGATGGCGCATAAATCGAACCCGGTCACCGCCGAGGTGCTCGTGGCCATCGCGCGTTTCAATGCGGGCCTGCTGGGCACGCTCCATCAGGCGCTCGTTCACGAGAACGAGCGCTCCGGCGCGGCCTGGACGCTGGAATGGATGGTGCTTCCTCAGATGACGACAGCGACAGCCGCCGCGTTGCATAAAGCGCAGACGCTCGCCGCGGGCATGCACTTCAAAACGCAGGACCACGGATAGACGCTGACGGCGTCGCGCCAACGAGTCTCAACGCCGGCGCGGAATCGGGTCTGCCGCTTTCCAGATCGATGTCCGAACCATCGCAGGAACGGACAGCGATCGTCCTCGGTCAGTCCCGGCCCTTCATCTTTTTCAACATGTGTCGTTCGTCAGGACGCAGTGTGAGCACGGACACGCCCGATGCTGTCACCGCAACGGTGTGCTCGAACTGGGCCGAGAGCGACCCGTCTTTCGTCACGACAGTCCAGCCGTCAGCTTCGGTCTTCACGCCCCTTCGGCCCCGGTTGATCATCGGTTCGATGGTGAACACCATCCCCTCACGGAGCGCGAGGCCAGTTCCCGGCTTTCCGAAATGCATCACCTGCGGTTCTTCATGCATCTCGCGGCCGATGCCGTGGCCGCAATATTCCCGCACCACGGAGTATCCATGCCGCTTGGCATGACGCTCGATCGCCCAGCCGATATCGCCCAGTTGTGCGCCGGGACGCACCGCCCGAATCCCCATCCACAGGGCCTCATAGGCGGTGCTGACGAGCTTCGCCGCGAGCGGATTGACCTCGCCCACGAGGTAAGTCTTGCTGGAATCGGCCAGATAGCCGTTCTTCTCAAGCGTGATGTCGACATTGACGATGTCGCCGCCCCGAAGCACGGTCGATGGGGACGGAACGCCGTGGCAGACCACGTCATTCAACGACGAGTTCAACACAAACCCATAGCCATATTGGCCCTTGCTGGCCGGTCGAGCCTGCAGATCGCGGACGATGAAATCTTCGACTCGGTCGTTAATTTCGAGGGTGGACATGCCGGCGAGCGATAGTTGATCCAACATCGTGAAGACGGATGCCAGAAGCCTGCCGGAATCCGCCAACAGGGCCAGTTCGTTAGGCTTCCTCGTCATGCCTCGCTCACCACCAACGGTGGGGCCGATACGCCCGCCGAGCGTAGCTGTTCCTTGATGATTTCTGTGAAGCTCAGGGTCGGATTGGTCTCGCAGAGCATGCCAACCTTGATCCAGTAGGCGGCTTGCGCGTTGATCGACCGACACGAGACCTTGCACGCCCGGCGCACCTGATCGTGCAGGTCGTCGTCGATGTTCACAATGCCCATGAGAGCCCCCTTACGATTCGTATATGGAACGTATATGCATGGGTGATCCAGATGCCAAGTCTCAGGTCGGACATGCGGTTGTTTCAGTCGCCGAGCAGACTAGGCGGTTCCACGGGTGCGGCCATGGCGTCCTGCAATCGGCCTCTCTGTCGCCAGGCGACACCCCAAAGGGGCCTGCCATTTCGGGAAAACCGCGATAGGCTGAGACCTCCCGCGCCGCCGCCCGTTCCATCGTCGCGCGGATCAATCCCGCGGATTCGGAGAGACAGGCATGCGTGTTCAGGTCGCGATCATCGGAGCAGGTCCGGCTGGCCTCCTGCTCGGCCGCCTGCTCCAGAACCGGGGAATCGAGACGGTGATCGTCGAGCGACGCAGCCGTGCGTATGTGCTCGGCCGGATTCGCGCTGGCGTCCTCGAACAAGGCACCGTGGACCTGCTGGACGAGGCTGGCGTGGGACAGCGCATGCACGCTGAAGGGCTGGTGCATCGGGGTGTCGAATTCAGCTTCGATGGCGACCGTCACCGATTCGATTTCGAGGATCTCATCGGACGCCGCGTGATGGTCTATGGCCAGACCGAAGTGACCCATGATCTCATGGCGGCGCGCGATGCGTCCGGCGCGCTGACCATCTACGAGGCCGATCATGTGAGCGTGGACGATTTCGACAGCGCCAACCCCAGGGTTCGCTACGTGAAAGACGGAGTAGCGCACGAGATTGCGTGCGATTTCATCGCCGGCTGCGACGGCTATCATGGCGTGTCGCGCGCGAGTGTTTCGCCGGACTCGCTTCGCACCTTCGAGCGGGTCTACCCTTTCGGATGGTTGGGCGTTCTCTCCGAGACACCGCCGGTGGCGGATGAACTGATCTACGCCCATCACGAGAGAGGGTTCGCGCTCTGCTCCATGCGGTCGCCGACCCGCAGTCGCTATTATGTTCAATGCGCGTCGGATGAGGATGTGGCCCGCTGGACGGATGATCGCTTCTGGGACGAATTGCGCAGCCGCCTCGATCCTGAAACCGCCGAGCAACTGGTGACGGGTCCGTCCCTTGAAAAGTCGATCGCCCCACTGCGGAGTTTCGTGGCGGAGCCGATGCGGTTCGGGCGCCTCTTTCTCGCCGGCGATGCCGCCCACATCGTGCCACCAACGGGCGCGAAGGGACTGAATCTGGCTGCGAGCGATGTGCGGTATCTGGCAGAGGGACTAATCGAGTTCTACGGCGAGGGGTCTGAGGCTGGCGTAAACGCCTATTCGTCCCGGGCGCTCGCGCGGGTCTGGAAAGCGGAGCGGTTTTCGTGGTGGATGACGTCGATCCTCCACACCCTCCCGAACACCGATTCGTTCGGGCGTCGCATCCAGCGCAGCGAGTTCGACTATCTGGTCGGGTCGCGGGCCGCTGCGCAGTCCCTTGCGGAGAATTACACCGGCCTACCAGTCTGATGAGGATCGGCCGAACCGATCGCGAGACGACTTCAGTTGACGGCGCAGGAGGGCACTTCACCCATGGAGGCGGCGTCCGCGGCCATCAAAAGGGCTTCGCCGAGTTCCCGCGCCCGCTCCGGTGTCATGGCAACAGGCATCTTGTGACGGATGCCTTGGGCGAAGTCCTTCGCGTTGGCGGCGATTTCGATGACCATCATCGCGTCACGCCCATCGAGGGTCCCAACGGAGAACCCGGTGAGTGCGCCGATAAGATCGAGATCCAGGTCTGGGGCCATCTGTGCTTCCACTTCTTGACTGAGCGGCATCAGATCTAGCCGAATCGTGGAACCCCGTCTGCTCTCCGGCTGGAGAGTGGATAATGTTGCCGAGGATCAAGTGCCGTTTTCAGGCGATGTTTTCCCTGCTGTGGCGCGATTCCATCGCGTTAACGAAATTTTCATTCGAGGCCCGGAGGGGACCGCTCCAACGGCCGTTTAGACTTGACCGTACGGGGGAGTGAATGGTTTTGTCTGACCCATTGGTTGCGGGGAGAGGGCGATAATCCGGCTCTCGGCGAGCTGCACTGGCGGGGCCGGCACGCAAGGTGTGTCCCCTTCATCCAGGGACCGACTTCACTCCGTCCGCGGGCATCATGCCGCGGGCATTCTTAGGACCGACAATGAAACAGATCGCCCTCACGCTGGCCGCAGCCGTTCTCATGGCCGGCTGCGTTTCCTCGAACGCGCCCAGCCGCGAGCCGAATTACGTCCAGTCGCAGATCTACCAATCTCCGATGCCCGTCACCGACAATTTCGGCAGCAACGACCTTCCTCCCACCATCGGCGGCTTGCGCTAAGTCCCTGACGCGAGTCTCAAGCGTGGGTGGCGGAGAACGGCACGATCGCCACCACACTCCCCGATGAGTCGTAGACGTTGACCAGCCAATCCGACCAATCTGGGAAGGCCGGCAGCCCGGCCATCAATGCGCCTGCCACGCAGGCTGCGACCCGCTCGACCTGTTGCGGCCGGATCCGGGCCCCGTGGCGGTCGACGATCATGTCGACGCCGTTCGTGCAATGGAAATAGTGCAGGGACATCGCCGTGCCTCCGGCAGGACCGCTCCGCCCTGCGCAGGCTGTCAAAGATCAGCCGGCCCGGACAGTTCCGTACAATGCCGTGACGCGCCGCGCGGTCCCCGCAATCCCCATTTTTCACAGCCTGTGGGAAGCGCTACGGTGGAAAACCGGCGGATGATCGATCGCGTCAGGCTCAGGGCCGGCGCCGCACCACCGCGTTGGGCCCTTCCACGATCAGGTCCCCGGTCGAGGTCGCCGCGTCTCCGATGGTGGCGCCCAGTTCCTTGACCTGTCCGCCGAAGTTCTCGCGGGTGCGCGGGTCGATCACGGCGACCGGGGCCGAGATGATGACGCCGGCGGCGCTCCCGACGGTCGCGGCGGCTCCCGTGGTCACCTGCACGATGCGCTCCCCGAGCCCGACCCGCGAATCCGTGATCGTATCCTGACTGGCAAGGCGCTGGCCGATCATCTGCACCACCTGGGGACTCTGGGCGAATTTGGCGTGGTTGAGGCTGTCGCCCGTGCGGAGGCTGGTCAGGTCGATGACGGTGATTTTCTCCTGCGCCAATTCTGTCCGGTAGGGTTCCGCTTCGGGATCGATGGCGCCCAGCCGCGACGTGCTGCCCCACACACGGCGCGAGACGGCTAGCGCACGGTCGTCCTGCGAGACGAACAGCGTGAAATTGGGTCGGTTCGGTCCGAACTGGGTGAACTGGGACCGGAACACGTCCACGTCCACGTCCGGTGCGGCCAGCATCACATTTCGGATCTTGGGAGCGATCCGCTTGTTGCGGATCGCCATCTGGCGAAGCGCCTCGATGGCGACCCAGTTGCCCATGGAATGGGCGAGGATCGAGATCTCGCCCACGCTGGGGTCCTGGGCGAGATGCGTCAGCAGGTTTTCGAGGGAATCCCGTGAGAAATTGCTGCTTTCCCGATCGTAGCCGTAGGCGAAAAGCGACCCGCGTGACGGCCACGTGAAGAGAACGGGCACGACCGGCGCATCGGAATCATGAACGATCTGCGCGAAGCGGAAGACCGCGTCCTCGAAGCGATTGTTGAACCCGTGGATGAAAACCAGCACCCGCCGTTGCGGCGTCTGCGCCAGTTTCCGATTGAACCACTTGAGAGCTTGCGGCTGCGTCAGCGAATCCGCCCTGAGGGCGACGAAATCGGTGGCGGGATTCCCGGGAACAGACCGCGGCCACTGCACCTCGCCCACTTGGCGAACCTGCTGTGGCGGGATCGACACGGTGATGTTGGCGAAGGTTGCCTGGGGCGTGCCGCGCTCGCCGGTATACATTTCCCCGGGGTCGGTGGCCCGGTCGCGGGTGGTCGCCACCAGCATGTCGACCTGCGTGGTCCCCGGCGTTCCGGCCGCGACCGGCAGGAGGACGCCCCGCGGCGTCCCGGCACAGGCGGCCAGCGTAAAGGCCATGGCGAGGCCTCCAGCGATCAGCTGAGTGCGGCGCAGGAGCGATGCGAGACCTTGAGACATGAAAAGCCGCTAACCTCTGCCACGCGCGGGGATGACCATGAGGTCTCCATCCCTGCGCGGGAAACTGGACCAGCCACAATCTTCGCGCAACGGAAACCTCGGTGCGCGAACCATGATAGACGCCGGGTGTGGCCTGGCCGCCATGCTCTCGCCCCCGAACCTGCTGGATTTCCGCAGGCGCGGCCATATCTTAACGGCTCCTCAACCATGGTTTCACGTTATGCGCGCACAGGACTGGACGGCATCAATTGAACGTTTGCCGGGGGTCTTGGCCGCGCAACGGGCAGCCTATTTGCGCGACGGGCCGCTTTCCATGGAGCGTAGGGCTGCCGCCATGGATGCCCTTGTCGAGGCTCTTCTCAGCCGGTCTGAGGATTTCGCGCAGGCGATCAGCGCGGATTTCGGACATCGCTCGCCGCATGAGACCCGGCTCGCCGACATTTTTCCGGTCATTGCTGGCTTGCGGCATGCCCGCCGGCATTTCCGGCGCTGGGCAAAGCCGACCCGGCGACCGATCGACCTGATGTTCAGGCCCGCGCGGGGCGAGATCATGTGGCAGGCCCTTGGCGTCGTGGGGATCGTCGCGCCCTGGAATTACCCGGTTCAACTCGCACTCGGACCGTTGACCGGAGCGATTGCGGCGGGAAACCGGGCCATGATCAAGCCGTCGGAACTCACGCCTGCGACTTCTGCCCTGCTGGCAGAGGTCATCGCTCTCGTCTTTCTCCCGGAGGATGTGGCGGTGATCCAGGGCGGCCCCGAGGTCGCCCAGGCCTTCTCGAGCCTTGCCTTCGACCATCTGCTGTTTACCGGATCGACAGGAGTGGGCCGAAAGGTGATGCGCGCGGCGGCTGAACATCTGGTTCCGGTGACGCTCGAACTGGGGGGCAAGTCGCCGGTTGTGCTGGCGCCGGATTTTCCGGTCGCAAAAGCTGCCGAACGGATCGCCGTGGGCAAACTGTTCAATGCGGGCCAGACCTGCATCGCACCGGATTATGCCCTGGTGCCGAGAGTGCAGGAAGCAGCCTTCATCGACGCCTATTCCCAGGCGGTGGCTCGGCTCTATCCCTCCCTTGCCGGGAACCCCGATTACACTGCCATCGTCAGCGACGCGCATTTCGACCGGCTGACAGCCCTCGTGGCCGATGCGCGGGGGAGGGGTGCCATGGTGCGCGAGATCAATCCGGCAAACGAGACCGTCTCGGCGCTCGCCCGCAAATTTCCGCCTGTGGTTCTGTCGGGCGTCCCGACCGACGCAACCGCATTGCGCGAAGAAATCTTCGGGCCGGTCCTGCCGGTGGTCCCCTATGACGACCTCGCGGAGGCCTGCCGATACATCAACGAGCGCCCCCGGCCTCTGGCATTCTATCTTTTCAGCAATGACCAGGCGACCGTGGACCATGCACTCGCCGCCACGATCTCGGGCGGCGTGGCCCTCAACGACACGCTTTTGCATTGCGTGCAGGAGGAGCTTCCCTTCGGCGGGGTCGGAGAGAGCGGGATGGGCGCCTATCATGGGGAGGCAGGATTCCGCACATTCAGCCATGCCAGATCGGTGTTTCGCCAGTCCCGCCTGAATGGCGCCGGGATGACGCGCCCTCCGTATGGCAAGCGGATGAACTGGCTTCTCAACCTCGTGCTGCGCTGAGGACCAAGCGCGTCAAACGGGTACGACGATCACATACGACACGCCCGATTCCGCGAAGCTGACCGTCACTGCACCGGCCAATTCGCCTTCGATGCTGCGACGGATCAGGCGAGATCCGAAGCCCTGGTGCTTGGAGGGTTTGACGGGCGGTCCGTCATGCTCGCGCCAGGTCAGGTGAAGTTCCGCCGATTGGGCAAAGGTGACGATGCTCCAGCTGAGGTCGAGGATTCCCCCTGCTGGTGACAGCGCCCCGTATTTGACGGCATTCGTCACCAACTCGTGCAGCACAAGACCGAAATTGATGGCGTGCCGCGGCGGAAGCTTCACAGGCGGCCCTTCGATATGGACCCTGTCGTCCCCGTCCCGTCGATAGGGGGCAAGCTCCTGCTCGGCGATGTCGTGAAGATCGGCGGCCTGCCAGGAATTGCGTGTCAGGAGGTCGTGCGTCTTGGACAGGGCGAAGAGCCGCCCCTCGAAAGCCTGCCTGAATTGCTTGGGGTCCGGCGATGAGCGGTGGGTCTGCGCGGCGATCGACTGGACCGTGGCCAGCGTGTTCTTGACCCGGTGATTAAGCTCGTCGAGAAGGAGCCGCTGCTGGTTTTCGGCCTGTTTGCGCTCTGTGATGTCCTGAAAGATGCCGACGAAATAGACCGGCCGCTTGACGGCGTCGAAAAACACCCGGCCCTTGGAGTTGATCCAGCGTGTCTCCTCATCGCCGCGGACGATCCGGTATTCATCCTCGTAGTCCCCGTCACCGGTCGCGGCGGCGCGCAGCTTGGCCATCACCGCGTCGGTATCCCGCGGGTGGACCAAGGCCTTCCAGGCTGGCAGCGTCGTCGTGAGATCATCGGGCGACAGTCCCAGCAGGATCGCCGCCTGGGTCGACCAGCCGCCCGTGCCTTTGAGGTGGTCGTACCACCAGGTCCCCATGGATCCTGCCTCAAGGGCCAGGCGCGCCCGCTCCTCGCTTGCCTGCAATGCCCGCTGGCGCGTGGCCAGATCGTCCATGAGGTCGTTGAAGGCGCGGGCGAGCACGCCCAGCTCCCCCGGTGCGGATTTGAGGTCCATGCGGGCGTTGTAATCGCCCCGGCGCCACGCGCGGACCGCCTGCGTCATGGCATCGAGCGGCTTGGTGATGAAGGCATGGCTCGTCAGCCACGACAGGGACAGGACCAGAACGAGAGCCGCCGCGATGATCAGGAAGCCCCGGTTGGCGGCGCGGTTGATGGTGTCGAACGCTGCCTTCGACGAAAAGCCCGCACTGACGTAGATTCCATGCGCCGAGGTCGAGATCGGAATGAAGCCGAGAATGCGCTTCACCCCATCCTGGCTGAGGGCCTCGAAGGAGCCGGGCTCGCTCGCCAGCACGTATTTCATCGACAGGTCAGGAATGCGGCTGCCGACGAAGCGCTCCGGGAAGGGCTCCCGTGCGATGATCACCCCGTACCGATCCGCAATCGTCACCGAGCCGTCGGTTGGCAGGACGCGCTCCTTCAGCTTGGCGTCGAGCCAGCCGAGATCGAGGGCCGCCGCGATGACCCCGACAATCCGTCCGTCTTCGCCCCAGATCGGCAGGGCAAGCGGCAGCACCGGCTGCGGACCAAGCTCGCCTTCGGGAAAATCCGGTGTGAAATCTCCGACCGCGAAGCCCTGACTCGCGAGTGCCATCTTGAAATAGGACCGATCGCTGAATCGCGCAGTGACGTCGCCGATCTCGGACTGCCGGCACCGGACGGCGCCCTCCATATCCAAGGCCACGAGGGAGACGAGATGAGGCACCTTCTGCTGCAGGGAGCGCAGGTAGGTGCTGCACGCGGGAGCATTCAGGGCGCGGATCGAGGGCGTTTCGTCGACCGCCAGCAAGAGGCTTTGAATTCCGTCGAGGATCCGTTCGAGCTCGGATGCCGCAAGCCGCGCCTGGCGCACGGCGAGCTCGGTCACTTCCGCCTCCCGGGCGCGACGGAGTGACACCTCGGTATAGGTCCAGATCACGATTGCAGGGAGAACCGAAATCAGGGCCAGAAGGAGCAGGCGTCTGGTGAGCGTCATGCAAGCGTCCAGCCCGTGGACCAGAAGGGGATCACAAAGATCAACACGCGTCCACCCTGGCGTGCGCCCCATCGACCTTGCATCCGCGCCCCGGAGATGTCACGGAAACGGCAATGGCTGCACCTCCCCTCCTGACCCTTCAAAACATCGCGCTCACCTTCGGGGGGACGCCCCTGATTCAGAATGCGGAACTGTCGATCGCGCCGGGCGAGCGCGCCTGTCTTGTCGGGCGCAATGGCTCGGGCAAGTCGACGCTTCTGAAAATCGCCGCGGGCCTCGTCGAATCCGATCGCGGCACGCGCTTCGTGCAACCGGGTGCGACGATCAGGTATCTCGCGCAGGAGCCCGATCTCGGCGCGTTCGAGAGCACGCTCGCCTATGTGGAATCCGGCCTCGGCCCGGGGGACGATCCATATCGTGCCCGATATCTGCTGGAGCAATTGGGCCTGACCGGCGAAGAGCAACCGGCCTCCCTGTCGGGAGGCGAGGGCCGCCGGGCGGCGCTCGCCCATGCCCTGGCGCCGGCGCCGGATATCCTGCTGCTCGACGAGCCGACGAACCACCTCGACCTGCCGGCCATCGAATGGCTGGAGAGCGAACTCAAGAGTCTCCGCTCCGCCATGGTGCTGATCAGCCACGATCGGCGTTTTCTCGAGGACCTGTCGGAGGCGACGATCTGGCTCGACCGCGGTTTGACCCGCCGGATGGATCGTGGCTTTGCCCATTTCGAGGCCTGGCGTGACGCCGTTCTCGAGCAGGAAGAGCTCGATCACCACAAACTCGACCGCAAGCTTGCGGCCGAAGCCGACTGGCTGCGCTATGGCGTGACCGCTCGGCGCAAGCGCAACGTCCGGCGGCTCGGCAATCTGCATGCCATGCGGCAGCAATACCGCGAGCATCGCGGCGCGGTCGGCACCGTGACGATGACGCTGGCCGAGAGCGAGCAATCGGGCACGCTGGTGGTCGAGGCGGACAAGATTTCCAAGTCCTACGGGGAGCGCACCTTGGTCTCGGACCTGTCCCTGCGCATTCTGCGTGGCGACCGGCTCGGCATCGTGGGGCCCAACGGCGCGGGCAAGACCACGCTCATCAATCTCCTGACGGGCGTCACGAAACCCGATGAGGGTCGCATCCGTCTCGGCTCCAACCTCCAGATGATCACCCTCGATCAGCGCCGCATGAGCCTTGACCCCAATGCGACAGTTGCCGAGACCCTGACGGGGGGACGCGGCGACACGGTCGTGATTGGTGGCATCACCAAGCATGTCATCGGCTACATGAAGGACTTCCTGTTCGCGCCCGAACAGGCTCGCACCCCCGTGAGTGTGCTCTCAGGCGGCGAGCGCAACCGGCTGATGCTGGCCCGCGCGCTGGCCCAACCGTCGAACCTCCTCGTTCTCGACGAGCCGACCAACGATCTTGACCTTGAAACGCTCGATCTCCTCCAGGAGATGATCACCGACTATGCCGGCACGGTCATCCTCGTCAGCCACGATCGTGATTTCCTCGACCGCACCGCGAGTTCGCTCCTTGTGTCGGAAGGCGAGGGTGTGTGGAACGAGTACGCGGGCGGCTATACCGACATGATCCGCCAGCGCGGGCAGGGCGTGCAGGCGCGGGTCATCGCCAAGGACGACAAGCCGAGGGCAGCGCCCAAGTCAGCGTCCGCACCAACCGCGCCCGCCAGGCGCAAGATGAATTTCAACGATCAGCACGATCTCAAGACGCTCCCGGCCAAGATCGGTGAGATCGAGGCCAAGATCGCCAAGGTTCAGGCGATCATGGCCGATCCGCAGCTCTATGCGCGCGATCCGGAACGGTTCCAGAAGGCGTCGATGGCGCTGGCCACCCTGCAGAGTGACCTATCGGCCTCGGAAGACCGCTGGATCGAGCTGGAAATGCTGAAGGACGAGCTGGGCGGCTAAGGTCGCGCCGGAAAAGCGCGGGGCCGCCGAAGCGGCCCCGGTAACCACGTATCAGGCAATGGCGCCGCGGACGCCGTCGATCTGGGTGTCCAGATGGGCCACGAGATCCGCCGGCAGGTCCAGCAGCGCCGTCAGCCGGTCGAGATAGGCCTTTTCCTCGGGCGTGTTCACATCCCCGATGGCCATGCGCGAGGCGGCATAAAGTTCGGCCGCCTGCTCCTTCGTCCTGGCGAGCCGCGCGATGGCGGCAGCATCGGCAGGCTTCCCCATGACGTCCATAAGGAAGCCCTTCTCCGCGTTCCCCAGCCCAAGTTGTTGAATCTGCTGCTGGATGCGCGTGGTCTCCTCGCCATCGAGATGACCATCGGATTTCGCGGCGGAAATCATCGCCTGGACCAGCGCCAAGCCGAGTTCGTTGCCGTTCTTGTCCTTCTCTTCATCAAGGTGAAAGCCGCTTCCCGCGGGAGCCTGGGCCGGAATGCGGTCGAGGGGAGCAGCGCCCGGCGCCTGATTCTTCTTCCAGTCGTCGTAGGCCTTGAAGGCGACAGCCGAGAGGACCGCGAGGCCGCCGGCCTTGAGCAACGACCCCCCCGCCGAGCGCCCTGCGCCGGAGCCAAGGATTATCGACAGGAGGCCGCCGCCGGCAAGCCCGCCCATGCCGCCGGGGATCTTGGACACGATATCGCTGAGGCTGCCTTGCAGCCCGCCCATGCCCGACCCGCCGCCAAAACCACCCTGTGGCGGACGTGCGCCGCCCATCGGGTCCGCCTGCCGGGCGTTGCCCTGACCTTGCATGAGGCCTTCCAGAATGCTGCCGAGATTCATCGTTCACGCTCCCTGTGCTTGCGCTGTTATTCGGGGGAAAGACCCTGAGGAGGAAAGGGTTCCGTGCATGATCCCGAAGGGCCACGCCGACCTGTCAGGCGTCCTTGCTGTACCGCGTCACTTCCTGTTCGATGGCGCCGAAGAGGGAGTGGCCGACCTTGTCCTTCATTTCGATGCGCACGACGTCGCCGAACGACAGGAACGGGGTCTGGCTTTGCCCGCTCCGGAGCGTCTCCACGCACCGCTGTTCGGCAATGCACGAATAACCGACGCCGCCTTCGGCCAAAGGCAATCCAGGACCGCCGTCTTCGGCCTTGTTGGACACGGTTCCCGAGCCGATGACGCTGCCCGCGGTGAGGCTGCGGGTCTTGGCCGCGTGGCTGATCAGGGCCGGAAAATCGAACGCCATGTCGATCCCCGCATTGGGCCTGCCGAACGGCTTCCCATTGAGGCTCGAGAGCAGGGGAAGATGCAGCCTGCCGCCATCCCAGGCCTCGCCCAGTTCGTCCGGGGTGACGGCGATGGGTGACAGGGTGGAGGCGGGCTTCGATTGGAAGAAGCCGAAGCCCTTGTCGAGTTCTGCGGGGACCAGCGCCCGCAACGACACGTCGTTGACGAGCACCACCAGCAGAATTGCCGCCGCTGCCTCCTCCCGGCTCGCGCCCATGGGCACGTCGCCGGTGATGACGGCGATTTCAGCCTCGAAATCGATTCCATGGGCCTCATCGAGTGCGCGAATAGGGTCCCGGGGATTGAGAAAACCGTCCGCGCCGCCCTGATAGATCAGCGGGTCGGTCCAGAACGACTCCGGCATGGCCGCCCCGCGCGCTTTTCGCACCAGCTCCACGTGATTGACGTAAGCGGACCCATCCGCCCACTGATACGCGCGGGGCAGGGGGGACGCGCAATCGTGTTCGTGAAACCTGATCGACGGAACCGAGCCGATTTCGAGCTGCGCCGAGAGATCGGACAGCAATGGCGCGACCCTCGCCCAGTCATCCAGGGCTTGCTGAAGCGTCGGAACGATGAAAAAAGCGTCCGTCGCCCGCGTGAGGTCTTTCGACACCACCACCAGACGGCCGTCGCGGCCTTGCTTTAGGGAAGAAAGCTTCATAGCCACCCGCCGGGTTATTGTGCTTCAGTAGCTTGCAACAAATTGAATCTCAGGGAAACGCCTATGACGTCCTCGACCATGAAAAGACGAAGCTTCCTGACCGGCGCAGGCCTTGCGGCCGCGGCCGGAGCCGTGGCCTCGCCTGCGATTGCGCAATCCATGCCGGAAATTCGCTGGCGGCTCACCTCCAGTTTCCCCAAATCCCTCGATACGATCTTCGGGACGGCGCAGACCTTCGCCCGCTACATGGCCGAAGCCACCGACAACAAGTTTCAGATCCAGACCTTCTCGGCCGGCGAGATCGTGGGCGGCGGACAGGCGCTCGATGCGGTACAGAATGGCACCGTCGAATGCGCCCACACGCCGAGCTACATGTATATCGGCAAGGATCCGACGCTGGCCTTCGGAACCGGCGTCCCCTTCGGCCTCAATGCCCGCCAGCAGCATTCCTGGTGGCATTTCGCCGAAGGGCAGAAAATCACCAATGAGGTGCTTGCGCGCTACAACGCAATCGCCTTCGCGTGCGGCCAGTCCGGCACGCAGATGGGCGGATTCTTTCGCAAGGAGCTGAATTCGGTCGAGGATCTGAAGGGACTGAAATTCCGCATCGGCGGTCTGGGCGGCGATGTGCTCGCCAAGCTCGGCGTGGTGCCGCAGCAGATCCCGGCCGGCGACGTCTTTCCGGCACTCGAGCGTGGCACCATCGATGCGGCCGAATTCGTCGGTCCCTACGATGACGAGAAGCTCGGATTGGTGAAGGTCGCCAAATACTACTACGCGCCCGGCTGGTGGGAGGGTGGCGCGATGCTCCACCTGATGATCAATCTCGACAAGTACAACGCCCTGCCGAAGAACTACCAGTCGATCATCTTCCATGCCTGCGAGGCTGCCAATAACTGGATGCTGGCGAAGTACGACTTCGTCAATCCCGGCGGCCTGCGGCGCCTGCTGGCGCAGGGGGTCGAGCTTCGCTCTTTCCCGCTGCCGATCATGGAGGCGGCGTTGAAGTCGGCCAACGAGTTGTATGGCGAAATCTCCGCCAAGAATGCCGATTTCAAGCGGGCCTACGACTCGATGGTGGCTTATCGCGGCGAGGTGTTGCCCTGGTGGCAGCTCAATGAATACGCGTACGACACGTTCATGATCCGCACGCGCGGACGCTCCTGAACCTGCGATCGTCCCTGTCATGCCGGGCCTTTTCGCGGCATGACAGGGGTCACAGCCGCCATGCTCAATCGGGGTCGCGACGGGTTGGGTCGAAGGTCTTCTTCAGACCGTGCCAGCAATCGCTGTAGTCCTTCTGCAATGTCGCCGATTCCGCGGCGTATTTCGTCACCCGTTGCGGAAATCGCGTTTCGAACATGAACGCCATGGTGCCGGTGAGCTTGACCGGCTGGAGGGCCACTTTACTCGCATGATCGAAGGCCGAAGCGTCGGGCCCGTGCGGCAGCATCTGATTGTGCAGCGAGAACCCGCCCGGCACGAATCCCTCTGGCTTGGCGTCGTAGACGCCGTAGACCAGACCCATGAATTCCGACATCAGGTTGCGATGATACCAGGGCGGCCGGAAGGTGTTCTCGGCCACTGACCAGCGCTCCGGAAAAATCACGAAGTCCACATTGGCCGTTCCCGGCGTTTCGGATGGTGCGGTGAGCACCGTGAAGATCGACGGATCCGGGTGATCGAACAGGATCGCGCCGACCGGTGAGAAGTGGCGCAGGTCGTATTTGTAAGGCGCGTAATTGCCGTGCCATGCCACAACATCGAGGGGGGATTGGCCGATCCCGGTGCGATAGAGTTCACCACCCCATTTGACGAAGAGCCAGGACGGCTCTTCCCGGTCTTCGTAGGCCGCAACCGGTGTCAGGAAATCGCGCGGGTTGGCCAGGCAATTGGCGCCGATCGGGCCGCGATCCGGCAACGTGAAGCCGCCGCCGTAGTTTTCACACAGATAGGCGCGGGCCTTACCGTCAGGCACCTCGACGCTGAAGATGACGCCGCGCGGCAGGACGCAGATTTCTCCGGGCTCGATATCGATCACTCCGAACTCGGTGCGGAAGCGGAGTCGATTCTCCTGGGCCACCACCAGGTACTCGCCATCTGCGTTGAACATGTAGGCGTTGGTCATGGAAGCGGTCGCGACCAGCACATGGGCTGCCATGCCCACCTGCGTGTCTGAATCGCCGGCTGTGGTGATCGTGCGCAGCCCATCGAGAAACGTCACATTGCCATCCGGAAACGGCGTCGGATCCCAGCGCAACGGGCCGATGGCGAGGTCGCTCTCTTCCCGGCACGGCGCCGTGCGCATCAACCCCTTGTCGACCTTCGTGTAGCGGCCGGAATGCTTGACGCTGGGCCTGATGCGGTAAAGCCATGAGCGCTGGTTGGTCGCCTGCGGAGCCGTGAACGGGGACCCCGACAGTTGCTCCGCATACAGGCCGTAATTCAGTCTTTGGGGCGAGTTGCGACCCAGGGGCAATGCGCCGGGCAGAGCCTCCGTCTCGAAGCTGTTGCCGAAACCGGACATATAATGCGGCACGATGGCGCTCGACCGCGCGTCGGGGACGGGCCTATGGGGAACGGTCCGATCATCCATGATGTCCTCCTTGCCAAGCAGTTCATCGTCTCAAAGTGGTTGCGTGTGCAACGAATAGCGGGTATTGGTTGCTTGAGCAACGGTTGGTGTCAATGGCAATCGCAACGTCGGCCTTTCAGGATGATCCCGACGCCCTCGTGATCCTGGAGCGGTTCCTGCCCTATCGGCTGAACGTGCTGGCGAGCTTGAGCTCCAATGCGCTGGCCCAGATCTACGCGGAGCGGTTCGGTCTCTCCATCCCGGCCTGGCGGGTCATCGCCACCCTCGGGCAATACGAATATCGCACCGCACGGGATATTGCGGCCCATGGCGTCATGCACAAATCCACGATTTCCCGTGCTGTCTCCGCGCTCGAAAAGCGTGGCCTGGTCGGCAGGCGCCCCAATCCGGCGGATCGGCGCGAGGAGCTGCTGGCGCTGACCGAGAAGGGCGCGGCGGTCTACACAGCGCTTGCCCCGCAGGCCCTGGCGTTCGAGCGGCAACTCCTGTCAGTCCTCGAACCGGGTGAGCAGCGAGTCCTCGCGGCGCTGATGGACAAGCTGACCACGAAAGCGCGCGCGCTGGCCCCTGACGAAGAGGGGCGAGCATGAAGCTCTATACGTATTTCCGGTCGTCTGCGGCCTATCGGGTGCGGATCGCCCTTAACCTCAAGGGCGTGACGGTCGAATCCGTTGCCGTGGATCTGCTGAAGGGCGAGCACAAACTTGCGCCTTTTGCGGAGATCAACCCACAGCGCCGGGTGCCGGCCCTCGACATCCAGGGCACCATCCTGCTGCAATCCCCGGCGATCCTCGAATACCTCGACGAGGTTTATCCCGAGCCGCCCCTGCTGCCGATCGGCGCCCTGCAGCGGGCCAGGGTGCGTGCGGTCGGCAGCATCGTCGCCTGCGATATCCATCCGCTCAACAATTCCGGCACCCTCGCGTATCTCAAGACCCGCCTCGGGCAGGACCGCGCGAGCATGGATTCCTGGTACGCCCATTGGGTCACAGCCGGGTTCGATGCCATCGAGACCCTCCTTCAGCCCGGCCCCTATGCGTTCGGATCACGGCCGACGCTCGCCGACATCTATCTCGTTCCACAGGTCTTCAATGCGCGCCGTTTCGACATCCCGCTCTCGCCCTATCCGAGGATTGTGGCGGTCGAGGCCGCCTGTTCGCGGATCGACGCCTTCGAGCGGGCGGCGCCGGCGCGCCAGCCGGATGCCGCCTAAAGACTCGGTCGGCCAACATTCGTCCGCGCGTCGCGGACATGCCGCAGGAGGAAAAGCCATGGGTCCGTTCCCTCACGACGCACCGCCGCCCGAAATCTCCCCCGAGAACCCCATGGGCACCGACGGGTTCGAGTTCGTGGAATTCTGCCACCCTGACCCGCAGGCCCTGGATACGCTGTTCAAAAGAATGGGCTTTTCGCTTGTGGCGCGGCACCGCTCCAAGACCGCCATGCTGTACCGGCAGGGCGATATCAACTTCATCGTCAACGCCGAGCCGGGCTCATTTGCCGAACGTTTCGCGAGCCAGCACGGGCCATCGGCCCCCGCGATGGCGTTTCGGGTCGTCGACGCACAGCAGGCGTTCGAACGGGCGCTGTCCCTTGGGGCGAAACCGGTCGCGACTCAGACGGGACCCCACGAGCTCGTCATCCCGGCCATCGAGGGCATCGGCGGGCTGCAGATCTACCTGGTGGATCGCTACGGCGAGAAGGGATCGATCTACGACGTGGATTTTGAATGGATCGGCGAGGCCGACCCCCGGCCTGAAGGGGTTGGGCTCCATTACCTCGACCATCTCACCCACAATGTCGTCCGGGGACGCCTGGCCGAATGGGCAGGCTTCTATGAGCGGCTGTTCAATTTCAGGCAGATCCGCTATTTCGATATCGCCGGCAAGATGTCGGGCCTGCATTCCCGGGCCATGACCAGCCCGGACGGCAAGATCCGCATCCCGATCAACGAGGATGCCGGCGAGCGCGGCCAGATCGAGGAATACCTTCAGGAATACAAAGGGGAGGGCATCCAGCACGTGGCTCTGGGCTCCACCGATCTCTACCAGTCCATCGAGACCCTGATCGAGCGGGGCGTCGACTTCATGCCCGCACCCAACGACGTCTATTACGGCCGGATCGACAAGCGGCTCCCCCGTCACGGCGAACCCGTCGACCGACTGCGGCGGGACGGGATCCTCATCGACGGGGAGGGCGTGGTGGAGGGCGGCTTTACCAAGGTGCTTCTGCAGCGGTTCGGCAAGACCGCCATCGGGCCGATCTTCTTCGAATACATCCAGCGCAAGGGCGATGACGGATTCGGGGAGGGCAATTTCAAAGCCTTGTTCGAATCCATCGAGGAGGACCAGATCCGCCGGGGCGTTCTGAAGCCGCGACTCACTGAGGATCAGGCGGAGCAAAGACGGTGATTCGAGGCGGCTCGCGTACTGTCCAGCCGCTATCGCGAGAAAATGAGCCATCGACGGCGGCCGGTGGGCGCGGGCGCCGGTTTTCAACGCTGCGGCACAAAAGAGGCTCATCGGGCGGCAGAGAGGCTGGCTCCTTCCTCTCGGCCACCCTCCTCAAACCCTTTCCTGGTAAGGGTTTGTTAAGAATTTCCCGGCGGATCTTTACAATTGGTTAATTTCCGGCTGCCGAACGTGTCCATTGTGCAACAGCCCCTTGAAAAGCCGGGTGCTCTGCCGCTTTTGCGCCTTCATTCGATTGCGCCCGGTGCGGCTCTCAGTAATGTGACTTCAGCGGCGGGGGCACCCCAGTCGTGAATTTCCGGCTCCACCCAATGAGGGGTGGTTCCGCCAATTTCTAGGGGAAATGGGACGCGCTTCCTTGAGGCGCTAACCCGGGCCCCCCAGGGTCTCGAAACTTTGGAGGTCAACTATGAAGCTCGTTAAGAGCCTTCTTCTCGGTACGGTCGCGGGTCTCGCCGCCGTTGCTGGCGCTCAGGCTGCCGATCTTCCCTCGAAGAAGGCTGCACCTGTTGAGTACGTTCGCGTTTGCTCCACCTACGGCGCAGGCTTCTTCTATCTTCCCGGCACCGAAACCTGCCTCCGCGTTGGTGGCCGTGTTCGCGCTGACTATCTCTACAACTCGCCCCTGACGCGTCAGGCTGACTCGGTCGGCTTCCGCGCTCGTGGTCGTATCCAGCTCGACGCACGTACGGCAACGGCTTACGGCCTTCTCCGTTCGGTCGTCCGCTTCGAAATCACCCGTTCGTCGGCAACGCCGTTCGGCAACACCGGCACGATCGGTACTGCTCCGAACGTCGCTCAGGCGTTCATCCAGTTCGGCGGCCTCACCGCTGGTCGCGTGACCTCGTTCTTCTCGAACGGCGATCTCCCGACCGGTCACATGGGCACGCTGCGCTTCGACGACGCTCCTGACGTCGACCTGTTGGCCTACACCTTCACGTTCGGTAACGGCTTCTCGGCTTCGATCTCGATCGAAGACGGCCTTGACCGTCGTCAGTCCGGCTTCATCGCTGGCGGCCCGACCGCTCTTGCTCTGACCTACGCTGGTCAGCGCACGCCCGACGTCGTCGCCAACCTGAAGTACGCTGGCACCTGGGGCACGGCACAGCTGTCCGGTGCGGTTCACCAGATCCGCGCAGGCAACCTGTTCACCAACGCAGCAGGCTTCTCTGACTACCCGGATACCGAATACGGCTTCGCCGTTGCAGGTTCGGTCGGCGTGAACCTGCCGCAGCTCGCTCCCGGCGATGCTCTGTGGTTCGCAGCGACCTACGCTGATGGCGCTCTGTCTTACCTCAACGGCGGCAACGCAGGCACCATCATCAGCCCGATCACCGAGTTCGGCGCTGGCAACATCCTCCTCACCGACGCTTACATCAACTCGCTCTCGGGTGATATCAAGCGCGGTCGTGGTTGGTCGCTTGCCGGTGGTCTGCGTCACTACTGGACCCCGACCGTCCGTTCGAACTTCTTCGGTTCGTACATGCGCATCAACTACTCGGGCGGATCGGATCAGATCCTCGCGAGCGGCACGACTGTCGGTCTGCCTGACTTCAGCGAATACCGCGTCGGTGCCAACATCTTCTGGCAGCCGGTCAGCGGCCTCGATCTCGGTGTGGAAGTGATCTACGCCAACATCGATCCCCGCGGTCGTCTGGCAGTCACGAACTCGATCAACCCGATCAGCTCGTCTGACTCGTGGGAAGGTCGTCTGCGCGTGCAGCGCGACTTCTAATCGGTTCAATCCGATTGGTTCAGGAAACCCCGGTGGCAACACCGGGGTTTTCTTTTTGCGCGGGTCTCAATGCTCGTGGCTTGGGGTGGACGACCCCCATGGCGGTGTTTCAGGCGGCTTTCCTGGCTTGCCATTCTCTGCGGCCGGGCTGTTGCTGCCAACGCGGCACGGGTCACGCTCTATTTGGCGACGGAAGACTGCCGATACACGCGAAACGGAGCAGTCGGATTTTCGCATTCACTGTCGGGATGAGAGCGATACTCGCCCAGACCCGCGCGGCGGAGCGAGGAATCAGGCCGGCTTGAGCAATCCTGAGCCGCAGCCCGCGACATCGCGGATGAGAGCGATGGCCGCATCGAGCGACGGGCTGGACGAGGCTTTCGGGCCCAGTCGGCAACTCTCCGCCGCCGACGCACTCCGGGGAACGAGCCACCCCGGCCGGATCGGACGACATCGCGGATGAGGAATGATCGTTGCACCGATGTCCGGATGGTCCTTTGGCGCCGGAGCATGGCGTTCAGCGTGCCCGGCTCAGGCCGCGTGGGAAGCGTCGGCGCGCCCGACATCGCGGATGAGGTTGACCATCGAACTCATCCTTCGATGCCACTTTATCGCGGCAGCATGGCGTTCAATGGGCCTGATTCAGGCCGCGTGGGAAGTGTCGGCGCGCCCGACATCTCGGGTGATCATTGATCAGTGAACCGATCTCCGGATGGTCCTTTGTCGCCGGAGCATGGCGTTTTACGGGCCCGGTTCAGGCCGCCTGGGAAGCGTCGGCGCGCTCGACATCGCGGATGAATTCGATGATGGCACCCACCATCTTGCCCTCGATCGCGGGGGCATGGCCTTCATCGGGGGCCGTGAGGGCGGTCAACCCCGGATGCGCGTCGGCCATCATGCGCAGGGTCTGGGCCGACAGAAGATCCGAATTCGCGCCTCTGATCGCCATCATCGGGACTTGCCGCAGGCCGTGGAAGAACGGCCAGAGATCCGGCAGCGGCACACCCAGGTCGATGGTCGCCAGCATTTTCATCAGAGCCGGATCATAGCGCAGGACCAGCCGGCCATTTTCCTCGCGCCAGGTGCCGGCCGCGAGGCGGCGCCACTGGGCGTCGGTGTATTTGGGAAACTGCGCCTCCGAGATCTGTTTCAGCATGCGGCCCGCCTCGTCGAAATCCCGGGGAGGTGGCAGCTTTCCCACATATCCCTTGATCCGGGCGATGCCCTTGCCCTCGATGACCGGCCCGACATCGTTGAAGACGACGGCGCGGATCAGGTCGGGCTTGATGGCTGCCAGCGCCATGGTGATCAATCCGCCCCGCGAGGTTCCCACGAAGACCGCGCGCGTGATGCCGGCCGCTATCAGGACCTGGAGAACGTCGTTGGCCTCGACCCGCACGTCGTAGTGGCGCCAATCCTTGTCCCATTCCGACCGGCCCCGGCCCCGGTAATCCAAGGCCAGGACACGGCGCGGATGGGCCGGGTCGGCGCTGAGGACGCTGGCAAGCTCGTGGAAATCCTCCGAGGTGCGGGCGAGCCCCGGGAGGCAAACGACCGGTACGGCGGACCCTAGGTCCGGCCCGTAATCGCGGGCGTAGAGTGACAGGCCGTCGGCGCTCGACACGAACAGGTCGCGGAAGCCCCCATCCCAATCGATGGCTCCCGCGGGTTGCGCGCCCGGGTCCCTTTCTGTCGCAGGTCCCACTACTCGTCCCGAAGGGCGTCGGCGATCACGTCGCCGCTGGAACTGGTGATGGAATCCGCCGTGGTCGGCGCGGCACCGATCAACCGTTCGCGATAGACGTTCAGGTTCTCCATGACACGTTGGACATAGTTGCGTGTCTCATAGAACGGGATGCGCTCGATCCAGTCGACCATGTCAATTCCTGGCCGGCGGGGATCTCCATAGGCGGTGATCCATTTTTTCACGTTGCCGCCCCCCGCATTGTAGGAGGCGAAAGCCAGAATGTGAGAGCCCTTCCAATCCTCCATCAACTCGCCGAGATGGGCGGAGCCCAGCTTCGCGTTGTAGGCCGGGTCGTCCACCAGCCGGTTGAGATCGAACCCGACCCCGAAGCGCTGCGCGGTGCGTTTGGCGGTCGCGGGCATCAACTGCATGAGGCCCCGGGCGCCGGCGCTCGAGACCGCGCGCGGATTGAAGGCGCTCTCCTGACGGGCGATGGCGTAGACCATGGCCGGCTCGACCTCGTCCCCAACCGGCGCATAATCAGGGATTGCGGCCAGCGGGTAGGCATGCAGATCAAGCGGAAAGCCGCGCTGTGAGGCGATTTTTCCGACAAGCAGGACCGCTCGGGGATTTTGCTGAGCGGCCGCGATGGAGGCAAGCGCATCGAGCTGGCCGGGATTGTCGAGGGTTTGGGCCAGATCCGTGTAGAGGGAGAGGGAGAGTTCGGCCTCCCCGGCCTGTCCCAGAATTTTCAGGGCGCGAATCGGCGTCCGCTGCTCGAATGCCGAGCGGTCATCCACGAGCAGAGGTTCCACCTGGCGCAGAGCCACGGGCTTGGTCAGCTTGGCGATGGCCAATTGCCCGTAATAGGTGGTCGGCCGTTCGGCCGCCTGGGCGAAGAAGGCTTCCGCTTCGTCGTGCTGGCCGGCTGTCTCAGCGGCCCGGCCCTGCCAATAGGCGACCCGTGCGACCGAGATCGGCGTCGAACCGGTTCTGGCCACGGTGGCGAAATGCCGGGCGGCGGTTTCGGGATCGCTGAGGAAACGCAACGCGATCCAGCCGGCGTGAAACTCCGCTTCGATCTGCTGTGCGGGCGACTCGGCCCCGTGGCGGCTCGCTACCTCATAGGCGGTCTTCGGATCGTTCTTGTCCAACAGGGCGCGGGCAACCAGGCGTCGCTCGGCCCACCACTCGTCCCCGTCGACGAGGGATTCATGGTCGCGCGGAGCCTCGGCCAGCACCTTTGCGGCCGCCAGAAGCTGGTTGTCGCGACGCAGATAAAGAGCCCGGGAGAACAGGTAGGAGGCGTCCTTCCTCAGCGCTGCCGGCACGTCCGCAAACGCCTTTTCGGCATTCTTCTTGCCGCGAAAGAGGCCCATCCGCGCCTTGACGAGACTGCCGTAATCCTTGCCCGCATAGCCCGCGGCGCGGGTCGCGGCGGACCAGTTTTCCTTTAACAGGAAGCGTTCCATGCGAAAGCGATGGTCGGATTCGGTCAGGACTCCGCCAAAGCGCTCGATCAGGCGGGTTTCCAGGCCTTCGCCGAACGTGTCTTCGCGCCAGACCTGGCGGATCTGCTCATTGGCCTGCCCATCGAGGCCCTCGGCCTTCATGGCGAACGCAAGGGCAATCCGGCCGGAGCCAGTGCTGGGCGGTTGATCGGCAAAGAACGCCCGCACTTCGCCGGCAGGCCGGCGTTCGGTGAGCAACACCTCTTCCATCCGTCGGCGCAGCAGGGCGGTGGCCGGCCAGTCGGGGTTGTCGCGCTTGAAAGCGGACAGGCGGTCAAACCCCATGGGAATCGCTCCGCGGATCGCGAACCATTCGGAGAGCGCCACGGCTGCCGGGTCGGAGAGGCGGCTCTTGAGAATCAGCGCCTCCGTCCAATCGCCGCTACGATAAGCCTTGAAAATCAACGGCAGCAGCGCGACATCGCCAAGAGCGGGCGCTGCCGTAACGGGAAGCTCGGGAAGGGAGTTGCCAAGGCCAAGTTCGGCGCTTGCCACCATAGCCGGGCGGGGGGGCGGGATCGTCACGACCGGGCCAGCGGCCACCTGCGGCACAAGTGCCGACAGAGTCGCGGTGGTCAGAATTGCACCAAGCAATCGGGCTCTGAGGTTCATGCGATCCCCAATTTCGTCACGGGTTAAGCCGTGTGACGATGATTATCTTGAAGAAACACTAACCAAGTGCTTAGGACAACCTCCACTGGGGGAGTTTGCGCCGATGCGCCGCAGCCCTTATGTCTGTCGGTCAGTCTCAACCGACCCGCCGTCTCATTCGCGAGGAATATCGATGTCTCTATTCACAGGCTCCATCACGGCACTCGTGACCCCCTTCAAGGACGGAGCCGTCGACGAGGCCGGGTTGCGCGGGTTCATCAACTGGCAGATCGAGAACGGGACGCACGGCTTGGTCCCGGTGGGAACGACGGGCGAGTCGCCCACGCTTACCCACAAGGAACATGACCGGGTGATCGAGATCACCGTCGACGAGGTCAAGGGTCGCATTCCAGTGATCGCGGGGGCGGGCTCCAACAGCACCGCCGAGGCCATCGGCTTTGCCCAGCATGCGGAAAAGGTTGGGGCGGATGCGGTTCTTGTGGTCACGCCCTACTACAACAAGCCGACTCAGGACGGCCTCTACGCCCATTACAAGGCGATCAACGATGCAATCGGCATTCCGATCGTGATCTACAACATTCCCGGGCGCTCGGTGGTCGACATGTCGGTCGAGACGATGACGAGGCTCTATGAGCTCAAGAATATCGTCGGCGTAAAGGATGCGACCGCCAGCATGGCACGGGCCAGCCAGCAGCGCTTTGCCATGGGGCCGGATTTCATCCAGCTCTCCGGCGAGGACGCCACCGCGCTCGGGTTCATGGCCCATGGCGGCCAGGGCTGCATCTCGGTGACGGCCAATGTGGCGCCGCGCCTGTGCGCCGATATGCAGACCGCGTGCCTTGCCGGTGATTTCCGCGCCGCGCTGGCAATTCAGGACCGGCTTATGCCGCTCCACGAATCGCTGTTCATCGAAACCAATCCGTCTCCGGCCAAGTATGCAGCATCTGTACTCGGACTGATGGCGGAGGACGTGCGTCTCCCGCTCCTGCCGGTCTCCGAGCGCACCCGCACCATCGTGCGGGCTGCCATGGTCCATGCCGGCCTGATCAACGGATAAGGCCATGGCAAAAGACACCACGCGGCCCAACAAGATCGTCGCGGACAACCGCAAAGCGCGATTCAACTATGAGATCGTGGACAGCTTCGAGGCTGGGATTGCCTTGACCGGCACCGAGGTCAAGTCCCTGCGTCAGGGCAAGGCGACCATTGGCGATGCCCATGCGGGACCGTCGGGCACCGAGTTCGTGCTTTTCAACGCCTATATCCCGGAATACCTGCAGGCGAACCGCTTCAACCACGAAACCAAGCGGCCCCGTCGGCTTTTGCTCCACAAGCGCCAGATCAATCGGCTCATCGGGGCGACCCAGCGCGACGGCATGACCGTGGTGCCGCTGAAGATCTACTTCAACGAGCGTGGTCGGGCGAAAGTGGAACTGGGGCTTGGACGCGGCAAGAAGCTTCACGACAAGCGGGAGGCCGACAAGGAACGGACCTGGAACCGCGAGAAGTCACGGCTCCTGCGCGACAAGGGCTGATCCGCCAGGGCCGACGGAAGCAGTGCGGCCGGCCTTCGCGTCAGACGTCGACGTCGTCGCCTTGATTCTGGCGAATGCCGTAGCGCCGCTCGAGGCCCGGCCCTGCGACCGCAGGGCGCGCCCTGTCAGGGCGCTCGCCTTCCGCGACTGCCGACCGATTGGGGCGATCGGAAGGGTCGCGCCCGATTTTTGAGGCCATATGCGCAAGCTCGATGAATTCGTCCGCCTGACGCCGCAACTCGTCGGCGACCATCGGTGGCTGCGTCGTCACGGTGGAGGCAACGGATACGTGGACGCCGCGGCGCTGGAGCGCCTCGACCAGTGACCTGAAATCGCCGTCGCCTGAGAAAATCACCATCTGGTCGACGTAAGGGGCAAGCTCGAGCGCATCGATCGCGAGCTCAATATCCATGTTGCCTTTGACTTTGCGACGGCCGGCGGAATCGACGAATTCCTTGGTGGGCTTGGTGACGACGCGGTATCCGTTATAGTCAAGCCAGTCGATCAGCGGGCGAATGGACGAGTATTCTTGGTCTTCAACGAGGGCCGTGTAATAAAATGCCCGCACCAAAGTGCCGCGACCTTGAAACTCTTTCAACAGCCGCTTGTAGTCGATGTCGAACCCGAGAGTTTTAGTCGTTGCGTAAAGATTCGCTCCGTCGATAAAAAGAGCGATCCGTTGTTGGCCAGCCATAAATATTCTCTGTTTTAATCTGCCGGGTGATAGAAACAGCATCGCCTGTACATCGGCATCAACATTATCTACGCTTGCAATACAATGGCGCGATCAAATTGCGACGTAACAGGAAACTGGCTGTTCGAATTCCCATAAGACGAGTAAAAGTGACAACATCACGAGTTAAAGCCGCGTGACCGCATCGTGTCAAGAATGTGGCAGTGTCACAGCGGAATTTATACGTAATCGTGATGTTTCAGTTCTACGTTGTCATATTGCGGCTGCCCGGTTTGGTAGCCGGGATCGCCGCCAGTTCCGGCGGGAGCTGGTCGGCGGGATAGGCGGGGATGTCGAGCTGCAGCAGGGAAACCAGCGTGGCGCCCAGATCCGCCTTGCCCCCTGACCGGTCGATCAGGCAGGCCGCCCCCAGCACCTCGCCGGGATGCTCCCGCAGGGCCGCGAGGCACTCCCGCGACGACAGGCCCGTGGTCACGATGTCCTCGACCATCACCACACGGGCGCCTGCCGGAATGGTGAAGCCGCGCCGCAGCACAAAGACGCCATTCTCGCGCTCGACGAAGATGGCTTTGCAGCCAAGGTGCCGGGCCGTCTCGTAGCCGGGGACAATCCCGCCGACGGCCGGCGACACCACGTAATCCACCTTGCCGTAGACCTCCCGAATGCGGTCGGCCAGTGCGCGGCAGACCCGCTCGGTGCGGACCGGATCCTGGAAGATGAACATCTTCTGCAGAAAGACGGGCGAGTGCAGCCCCGACGACAATACGAAGTGGCCTTCCAGCAGAGCGCCGGCGGAGCGAAATTCGTCGAGGACGTCGTTCGGGGTCATGGCACATCCAACCTGCGAGGAGACTGGCTGGTTAAACCATGCCAGCGGCTTGCGTCGACTCCCATTTTCAACGTTGGCGCATCGGATACGTGTGTTCCGCCCGGCGTCCAAAGCATCGCCGGCCAAACGCTGCTAGGTGACCGGCCGCGCGGCCTCCACGAATGCCGCGAAAACCTTCAAGCCCGGATGATCGCCGCCTGTGAAGCGTTCGGGATGCCATTGCAGGCCGATGGCGAAGCGATGCGATGGCACTTCGATTGCCTCAATGATCCCATCGGGCGCATGGGCGCTGGCCACAACCTGGTCCGACACGGTGACGATCGCTTCCCGATGGAACGTGTTGGCATCGAAGGTTGCGGTGCCGAGGATGCGCGCAAGCGCTGTGTCGCCTGCGACCTGCACAGGGTGGAGAACGTCGCTCCTGTCGTGCGCAAGGGCGCCCGGGCGTGATGACTGCACGTCCGACACCATGCGGCAGCCGTGGAGGCAGGCCAGCATCTGCATGCCATTGCAGATGCCCAGCACCGGTTTCCCCCGGGCGAGAAAACCCTCCATCAGCGCCTGGTCGACCGCCAGCCTGTCGGAGGCCGGATATTGGGAGCGATCCCCATCCACGTACCAGCTTTGCGGAAACCGGATGCGGCCGCCGACGCTCAGGAAACCGTCGAAGTCATCCGCGACCGGTTCCACGAGATCCGGCAGGTAGGGAATGCCGAACGGGACTCCGCCGGCCTGCGCAATGGCCGCGAAATAGGCCTTCGACGTCTCATAATGGCTGCCGCCGGTGCTCGTGTTCTCATCCAGGATGACGGCGATGCGAGGCTTTCTGTCACGCATGCCGAATTATCCTGTGACGCGATCCACGCGGCTCACCGTGCGCTTGGCGCGCAGCTCCGCGATGATCGCGTTGAGATGTTTGAGGTCCCAGACACCGAGGTCGATGGTAACGTCGGTAAAGTCCTGGGTTCGCCGTTTCATGGTGACGTTGTCGATGTTGCCTTCATGATCGGCAATCACCTGCGTGATCTGGGCCAGCGACCCCGGCTCGTTGATGGATTGCAGCTTGATGCGGGCGGGGTAGCGCTGCGGTTCGGCCTCGAGATCCCACCGCACGTCGATCCAGCGATCCGGCTCGTTGTCGAAATCCGCGAGAGAGGCGGATTGAATCGGGTAGATCGTCACCCCTTCGCCGGGCGTCAGGATGCCGACGATACGGTCGCCCGGCACCGCTCCGCCGTTGGGGGCGAAATGCACCGGCAGGTCGTCGTTGAGGCCGCGGATCGGAATGCCGTCGGTCACCGTTTCGCTTGAACCGCCCGGCCGCTCGATGGCTGCCGACTGGTCGGCAAGGCCGGCGCGGCGATCCTCCTTGTAGTCGGGATAAACGGCGCGCACGACATCGCCGGAAAACATCTCACCCCTGCCCACCGCCGCCAGGACGTCCTCGGTCGACCCGCGGGCAAGGCGCGGAAGGGCGCCCTTCAGCTTCTCGTGGGAATAGGCCCGGTTGGCGCGCTCGAAGGCGCGTTCGAGAATCTGCGTGCCGAGACCGGTATATTGCTGTCGCACCGCGGCCCGGGTCGCCCGGCGGATCGAGGCGCGGGCCTTCCCGGTCACCACCAGCGATTCCCAGGCGGCTGGCGGCGTCTGGCCCTCGGCCCGGACGATCTCGACCTCGTCGCCGTTCTGCAACTCGGTCAGAAGCGGGGACATCCGTCCGTTGATCTTGCAGCCCACCGCCGTATTGCCGACATCGGTGTGGACCGCATAGGCGAAATCGATCGGAGTAGCGCCGCGCGGCAGGGCGATGAGGCGCGCTTTCGGCGTGAAGCAGAAGACCTGATCGTGGAACAGCTCGAGCTTGGTGTGCTCAAGGAATTCCTCCGGGTTGTCGCCTTCGGCCAGCAGATCGATCGTGCGGCGCAGCCACTGGTATGCCCGGCTCTCCACCGCCAGACGCGAATTGTCATTGACGCCCTCCTTGTAGAGGGCGTGCGCGGCGATGCCGTATTCGGCGACCTCTTCCATGGCGACGGTGCGGATCTGCAATTCCACACGCTGCCGGCTCGGTCCGATGACGGTGGTGTGGAGCGAGCGGTAATCGTTCTGCTTCGGCGTCGAAATATAGTCCTTGTAGCGGCCGGGGATCATCGGCCAGCTGGTATGCACCACGCCAAGCGCCCGGTAGCATTCGTCAACCGTGTCGACGATCACGCGGAACCCGAAGATGTCGGAGAGCTGTTCGAAGGACACGGACTTGCGTTCCATCTTGCGCCAGATCGAATAGGGTCGCTTCTGCCGGCCCGAGACCTCCGCATTGATGCCCTGCGCCTTCAGCTTGGCGGTCAGCGTCTGCTCGATTTCCTCGACGAGCTTCTCGCTCTTGGCCGTCACCTCGTTGAGATGCCGGCTGATCGCCTCGTAGGCCTCCGGGTCGAGCGTGTGGAAGGACAGGTCCTCGAGTTCCTCGCGGATCTCCTGGATACCCATGCGGCCGGCCAGCGGCGCGTAGATGTCGAGGGTCTCCTCGGCGATCCGGTGGCGCTTGTCGGGCGGCATGAATTGCAAGGTGCGCATGTTGTGCAGGCGGTCGGCCAGCTTGACCAGAAGCACCCGTACGTCATCGGCCACCGCCAGCAGGAGCTTGCGGAAGTTCTCACCCTGGGCCGCGCGCCGGGACACCAGATCGAGGCGCTTGATCTTGGTGAGACCGTCCACGAGAGCGCCGATTTGCGGCCCGAACGACTTGGTGATTTCCTCGAGCGTCGCCTGGGTGTCCTCGACAGTGTCGTGGAGGACGGCGGCCGCGATGGTGGCGTCGTCGAGTTTCAGGTCGGTGAGAATGGCCGCCACTTCAAGCGGATGGCCAAAGAACAGGTCGCCGGATGCGCGCTTCTGGTTGCCATGCGCCATCATGGCATACACGTAAGCACGGTTCAGAAGCGCCTCGTCAGTCGACGGGTTATAGCGCTTCACCCGCTCGACTAGTTCGTACTGGCGCATCATCCGGCGGCGATCTCCTCACAGCGGTTTAACGGGCTGAAGTTAAAAGGATATTGTGCAACGCCTCCAAACTGCAAGGTTTCTCTCGGAATGGGGCCATGCAGACATGAAAAAGCCCGGCTTCAGGCCGGGCTTTTGATGAAATCAGGTTTTTTGGCGCTTATTCGCGCTCGTCGTCATCCGCGCTGCTGCTCGGAGGAACGAGGCCTTCCAGGCCGCGGAGCAGGTCGTCCTCGCTCATGCGATCGAAGGTGACGTCCGTGTCGCTGTCATTGCGTGCCGTTGCGGCAGCAGCCGTATTGCCAAGCAGCGGAACGGTCTCGGCCTCTGGCTCGTCCACCTCGACGTATTTCTGCATCGAATGGATCAGCTGCTCCTTCAGATCGTCCGGAGCAATGGTCTCATCGGCGATTTCGCGCAGGGCGACGACGGGGTTCTTGTCGCGGTCGCGGTCGATGGTGAGCGGCGAACCCGAGGAAATGAGACGGGCGCGGTGGCTGGCGAGCAGCACGAGCTCAAACCGGTTGTCGACCTTGTCGATGCAATCTTCGACGGTCACACGAGCCATGAAGAGGCTCCTTTTCGTGGTTCAAGGAATAGCGGAAGCGGGCGTGATTACACCGGATGCGGGCCGAAGGCAAGGGAGGCGGACAGGGGGGCCTCGAACCGGCGCAGTGTGCGGGATGGTACCCTGCGGCACGCGATCCGCCGCATGAGAGGGACCTAATCCTAAAAAGCAACGTTGGAGCGTTACCTGCTGGCCGTCTCGCGGGATGGGATGCCGGCGTTAACACCGCAATGGAGAAGAGGTTTCAATGTCAGAGGTAATCATCGACCATCAGGTCACAGACACAGTCGTTGTTGGCGTCACTGACACCGTCACCGTTACGGCAAAGGGTGAAGTCGTCACTGCCAACAACTGTGTCGTTTCAGTGAGCCTCGGCCAGCTGAAAGTCGACGGCTTCGTCCATAATTCGGGGGCCACCGGGACCGCCGTCGACCTCAGTTACGGGAATGTGACTGTTGGGAAAACAGGACGGATCGTCGGTGGAGATAACGGCGTTCGCTATGGAAGTGGCAGCATCACGGTCAACGAAGGGACGATATCGGCGTCGAAACATGCGGTGGAAGGCCACTGGGGCATGGGTGTCGATAATCGCGGAACGATTCATTCGGGCGAGGTCGGGATCTTCTTTAAGGAGGGTGATGTCGCGGGAGGCAGAATGCAGGTTACCAACACGGGAACCATCGATGGTGGAAAGATCGGCATCCAGGGTGGCATCTACAACGATATCGTCACCAACAAAGGCCACATCGAGGGCCCCAAGGCTCTGCTTCTTCAGGACGGCGCCGATACATATGACGGCAGGGGCGGCACCGTAACGGGCGTGATCGATCTCGGTGCCGGCGACGACTTCGCCATTGGCGGGGAGGGCAGCGAGACGTTCCTCGGCGGCTCAGGTGCCGACACGATCGACGGCCGCGGCGGTAGCGACACCGTCATCTACGACGCGAATGTCAGCCACACCATCGACCTGTCTCTGACCCGTTCGCAAGATACTGGCGAAGGCAACGACATCCTCGCCGCCATCGAGAATATCCGGGCCGGCGCCGGCGCCGATCATTTGACCGGCAACGTCTCAGCAAACCAGCTCGACGGCGGTGGGGGGGACGACACGCTTCTTGGTGGCGACGGCGCGGACGTTCTGCTGGGCGGCGGTGGCAGCAACCTGCTGGAGGGCGGCGCCGGCGGCGACACCATCGACGGCTCCGGCGGCGCCAGCGTCGCGTCCTATAGTCATGCGTCGCAGGCCGTCACGGTCGACCTTTCGAAAGTGGATGGCTCAAGCAATCTTGGCGAGGCGCGGGACGACCATTTCATCAATATCGAGAGCGTCTGGGGATCGGCGTTTGCCGACGTGATCGGCGGAGACGCCCAAGACAACTGGATCGTGGGCGATGCGGGCCATGACACACTGACCGGAGGAGCCGGGAACGACTCTCTTTTTGGTGGGATTGGCGACGATCTGCTGGCGGGTGGTGAGAATAACGATTTGCTCGATGGTGGGATAGGCAATGACACCCTTGATGGCGGGCTCGACGGCGACCGGATGACCGGCGGCGCTGCGGATGACGTTTATCGGGTCGATAGCCGGTTCGACGTGGTCGTGGAACTGGAGCACGACGGGGTCGACACGGTCGAAACCACCATCGACTTCGCTCTGGCCCAGAATGTCGAGAATCTCCGAGCGATCGGCGTCCGGGGCATGTCCCTGACGGGAAACAATGAAAACAACACGATCTGGGGCAACGCCGCTGGCAATCTCATGTACGGATTGGACGGCGACGATCACATGATGGGTGGCGACGGCGACGATCAGTTGAAGGGCGACAGTGGCAAGAACATCCTGGAAGGCGGGTCGGGGCGCGACATTCTCGATGGTACCGGGGGCATCAGCATCGCCTCCTATGAGCACGAGAAGGCCGCCGTGACCGTCGACCTCTCGCAAAGCGACAGCTCGCGCAACACCGGCGAGGCGGCCAATGACAGGCTGCTCAATATCAGCGGCGTCATAGGCACCACCTTCTCCGACAACCTGACCGGCACCGCAGGCCATAACATTCTAGAGGGCGGAGAAGGGAACGATACCCTCGATGGCGGCGCTGGCAAAGACGACATGGTCGGCGGGAAGGGCGACGACACCTATGTGGTCGATAACGGTTTGGACTTCGCGATTGAATCGAAAGGCGAGGGCATCGACACCATCAAGGTATCGATCAACTACACCCTGGATGATGAGGTCGAGATCGGCATCGCCACGGGCAATGGAGCGATCACGCTCCAGGGCAATGCCAGCGACAACGCGATCACGGGCAACGACGCGGCCAATACCCTGTCGGGCAAAGACGGCAACGATACCCTGAGCGGTGGCGGCGGCAATGATGTGCTGAAGGGCGGAAAGGGCGCCAACCTGCTCGACGGCGGCGCGGGTGCCGACACGTTCGACGGCACCGACGGGGACAGCTCGGTCACCTATCAACACGCGACTCAGGCCGTGACCGTGAATCTGTCGGCAACCGACGGCTCCCAAAACACCGGCGAGGCTGCGGGCGACCGCTTCGTGAAGATCGGTAGCATCCGGGGCTCGACTTTCGCCGATACGCTCATCGGCGACGGCGGTGCCAACGCCCTCGCGGGCGGCGATGGCAATGACAGCCTCGATGGGCGGGCCGGCAATGACGTGCTGACGGGCGGCGCCGGCGATGACACTTACCAGATCGATTCCGCTGGCGACCGCATCGTCGAGGAGGCGTCGGGCGGAACCGATACGGTCGTGACGGCCATCGACTATGTTCTCGGGGCGAATGTCGAGACCCTCATCGCGTCGGGCGCGAATGCACTCACGCTGTCCGGCAATGACCGTGACAACAAGCTTCTCGGGAATGCTGCGGCCAACACCCTGGTGGGCAACGCAGGCCATGACAGGCTGATCGGGGGCATGGGCCGGGACGTCCTGTCGGGCGGCATCGGCGACGACGTGCTTTCTGGCGACCTCGGCAAGGACGTGCTGATCGGTGGCGCGGGCCGCGATGTGTTCGTGTTCAGCAGCCGGCCGAACAAGAAGACGAACCTCGACAAGATCACCGACTTCAACGTGAAGGACGATACGTTGGCGCTCGACGACGCGATCTTCAAGAAGATCGGGAAGGGGTCGGAGTTCCACCCCGGCAAGCTCAAGAAGGCCTTCTTCTCGGGCGATGGCCACGCCAAGGACAAGAACGACTACATTCTCTACTCGGCCAAGACCGGCGTGGTCTCGTTCGATGCCGATGGCTCCGGCAAACACGCTGCCGTCGAGATCTGCACCCTCAGCAAGAAGCTGCACCTCACGGCCCTCGATGTCGTCATCTATTGAGTGCGGGAGACTTTCCCCGCGTGCCGCCGGTCGTACAGACTGGCGGCACGCGGCAACGAGGCACGTTGGGCGTGAAGCCCCACCACCCGCTAAACGCGCATCCTTTCCGGGCAGGGCAGGCCGATGAGACCCACCTGGCCCATCGCCTTCGCACTCACCCTGCTGCTGATGGTCGTGTGGATCGTGGTGAATTGTCTGGAGTTCACCCGGATCGACGCCTGCCTCGACCGGAGTGGGCGCTGGGACCACGAGCAGGGGATCTGTGAGAGCGCGCGGCGCTGACGGATGACCGACAAAGCGGCAAGCCAAGAAAATGGGTCAATACGATCAGCGTCTCCGACCAGGTCGAGACGATCAATCTCGAGGGCGCCGGCTCCTCGAGAACAGCGTCGGCGGGACGGTGATCGGCGCGCTGAGCGCGTTCGGTTCGAGCGCTGGGACCTTTGCGAACGCGATCGTCAATGATCCAAACAACAGGTTCGCGATTGTTGACGGCAAGCTGGCTCTACGGGAAGGCGCGACGGTCGATTACGAGAGCAACCAGAAGGGCCACCTCAAGGCTGACGCCTTCCATGTCGGAAAAGCGGCTGCCGATGGATCGGACCGGATCATCTACGACCAGACCAAGAATTCTCTCTACTATGATCGCGATGGCAATGGCGGCGCGGAGCAGATCAAGTTTGCGACCCTGCAGGCCAAGGACAAGCTGGCCCTGAGCGACTTCATGATCGTCTAGCGGACCACGCGGTCGGGCGCGGATCCCCTTCGCCGCCCGCCCCGCGACACCGCCCCACCCGCCCCCTGTCTCTCGTCCGAGCCAGGGGCGTTTTTGTATCGCCATTCCCGCACGACCCGGTCGCGTTGCCTTGACTCCCTCTTCCCGGAGTGCGAGTCCCGCCCGGTTTTCTCCTTCAGAGGGCGGTCCCGCATGAAACGCGCATTCGTATTTCCGGGTCAGGGAAGTCAGGTTGTCGGGATGGGCAAGGCGCTCGCCGATGCTTTTCCGCAAGCGAGAGCCGTCTTCGACGAAGTCGACGAAGCGCTCTCCCAGAAACTGTCGGCGGTCATGTGGGAGGGTCCGGCCGAGGACCTGACGCTGACGGCCAACACCCAGCCGGCCCTGATGGCAGTCAGCCTTGCGGCCATGCGGGTGCTGGAAGCCGAAGCCGGTCTCGATCTCAAACGCCACGCGACCTTTGTGGCGGGACACTCGCTTGGCGAATATTCAGCGCTTGCCGCCGCTGGCAGCCTGTCGATCGGGGACACGGCGCGTCTCCTGCGCATCCGTGGCAACGCCATGCAGGGCGCGGTCCCGGTCGGCGAGGGGGCTATGGCGGCGCTGCTCGGGCTGGAATACGACGCCGCTCTCGAGGTGGCGATAGCCGCCCGCGAAGGCGAGGTGTGCGATGCCGCCAACGACAATGGCGGCGCGCAGGTGGTCGTGTCCGGCAACAAGGCGGCGGTCGAACGGGCGATCCGCATCGCGCAGGAGCGCGGCGCCAAACGCGCCATCATGCTCGCCGTCTCGGCGCCATTCCACTGCGCGCTCATGCAGCCGGCCGCGGACGCGATGCGCGCGGCGCTCGCCGGCGTGACGGTCAACGTCCCCGTCGTCCCCCTGGTGTCGAACGTCACCGCCGGGCCGGTGACGGATCCCGACGCCATCCGCGATGGCCTTGTGCGTCAGGTGACAGGCACCGTGCGCTGGCGCGAGAGCGTTGCCTTCATGGCAGCCCAGGGCGTTGAATCATTTTATGAGGTTGGGTCGGGCAAGGTTCTGACCGGACTCGCGAAACGCATTGCGCCCGGCGCCGCCGCAAGCGTGATCGGGACGCCGGACGACGTCGCCGCCTTCGCGGCCTCTCTTCAAGGGTAAGGACACATCATCATGTTCGATCTCACTGGCCGGAAGGCTCTGGTGACCGGCGCGACAGGCGGCATTGGCGGCGCGATTGCGCGGGCGCTTCATGCCCAGGGCGCGACCGTCATGCTGTCCGGGACCCGTCGGAGCGCCCTTGACGCGCTCGCTGCGGAACTCGGCGAACGGGTCCATGTGGCGGAGGCGAATCTCGCCGACAAGGATTCGGTCGAAGCTCTTGTTCCGGCTGCGGAATTGGCCATGGAGGGTCTCGACATCCTGGTCAACAATGCGGGCGTGACCCGCGACAACCTGTTTATGCGCATGAAGGACGAGGAGTGGGAGACGGTGCTGACCGTCAATCTCACGGCGGCCTTCCGCCTCTCCCGCGCAGCCGTCAAGGGCATGATGCGCCGCCGATACGGGCGCATCGTCAATATCGGTTCGGTCGTAGGGGCGACAGGGAACCCCGGACAGGCGAATTACGCGGCGTCAAAGGCAGGCCTCGTGGGGATGACCAAGGCGCTCGGGGCGGAGGTTGCCAGCCGCAACATCACGGTCAATTGCGTCGCTCCCGGCTTCATCGGTTCGCCGATGACGGACGCTCTCAACGAGAAGCAGCGCGACGCCATCCTGACGACGATTCCCATGGGACGCCTTGGGCAGGGCGATGAAATCGCGGCCTCCGTGGTTTATCTCGCCTCCTCCGAAGCCGCCTACATGACCGGCCAGACCCTGCATATCAACGGCGGAATGGCCATGTTCTAGAAGGTCTTGGGGGCAATTGCGGAATCATCCTGCGATCCGTTTCGCGCCCCTCGCCAGAGCCGATACGCTTGTGTTAATCATGGTCCAGTTCGGGTCGGAGGGGTTGACCGGCGCTGAAAAATGCGGCTTTGCACGGCACAAGGCAGTCGTTCCAGCGTTCTCAGCTGAGCAGCTGATCTGAGTTTCCATTTTCAACCGCCCTATCCTGAGGCGGCAGCCACTGAGGAAAAAACGATGAGTGACGTCGCTGATCGCGTGAAGAAGATCGTTGTCGAGCACCTGGGCGTAGAGGCCGATAAGGTGGTCGACAATGCGAACTTCATCGATGACTTGGGCGCGGACAGCCTTGACACCGTCGAGCTCGTCATGGCGTTCGAAGAAGAGTTCAACGTCGAAATCCCCGACGATGCCGCAGAGACCATCGTAACGGTGGGTGACGCGATCAAGTTTCTTGAGAAGAACGCGGCGTAATCACGCCCTCGGGCGCCGGACCTTGAGGTTCGGCGCCCGATTTTCGTCTGGAGCGCGTTCCGGTCGCACCGCACGTTCGGCCGTCGATAGCCCGCTTCCCATCATCATCTTGGGCATGGTGTTCATCGGAAGGTCGCGCAACTTTTCGCTGACATGCGCCAAAGGGCAGGAATCAGCATGAGGCGGGTCGTTGTCACGGGTCTCGGCATGGTCACTCCGCTCGGTTGCGGGGTCGAGCCGACTTGGTCGCGTCTTCTGGAGGGCCGGAGCGGCGCCAACCGAATCGAAGGTTTCAGGATCGACGACCTCGCCTGCCAGATCGCCTGCCAGATCCCCCTCGGAGATGGCACGGACGGCACCTTTGCGCCCGACCAGTGGATGGAGCCCAAGGAGCAGCGCAAGGTCGATCCCTTCATCGTCTACGCGATGGCGGCCGCCACCCAGGCCCTCGACGATGCGGGCTGGAACCCCACCACCTACGAGGATCAATGCGCATCCGGCGTCCTCATCGGCTCCGGCATCGGCGGCATCGGCGGCATCTATGAGGCCTCGGCGACCCTGATCGAGCGCGGGCCGCGCCGCATTTCTCCGTTTTTCATTCCTGGCCGCCTGATCAATCTGGCGGGCGGCTACGTTTCGATCGCCCACGGTCTCAAGGGACCGAACCACGCGGTCGTTACCGCCTGCTCGACCGGCTCCCACGCCATCGGCGACGCGGCCCGCCTCGTCGGCCTCGGCGATGCCGACGTGATGGTGGCGGGGGGCACCGAATCGCCCATCAACCGCCTGTCCATTGCAGGGTTTGCGGCCTGCCGGGCCCTGTCGACCGGCTTCAACGACGACCCGACCCGGGCCTCCCGTCCCTATGACAAGGACCGTGACGGCTTCGTCATGGGCGAGGGCGCGGGCATGGTCGTGCTGGAAGAGTACGGGCATGCCAAGGCCCGTGGGGCGAAAATGTATGCCGAGGTGATCGGCTATGGCATGTCGGGCGATGCCTTCCACATCACATCGCCAGCCGAAGACGGGGATGGGGCGTTCCGTTGCATGCAGGCAGCCATCAAACGGGCCGGCATCGCGCCGTCCGAGATCGACTATGTGAACGCCCATGGCACCTCGACGCCCCTCGGCGACGAACTTGAGCTCAAGGCGGTCGAGCGCGTCGTCGGGGATGCCGCTGCGACGCTCACCATGTCGTCGACCAAGTCTGCCGTGGGCCACCTGCTGGGGGCGGCGGGCGCGATCGAGGCGATCTTCTCCATGCTGGCGATCAGGGACGGCATGATCCCGCCGACGCTCAATCTCGACAACCCGTCCGTCGACACCGTGATTGACCTTGTGCCGCATGTTGCCAAACGCAAGGAGGTCAATGTGGCCCTGTCGAACTCGTTCGGGTTCGGCGGCACCAATGCGTCAGTGATCTTCCGGCGTGTCTCTTGAGGTTTCGGTTCCCTTAAAGATTCGGTTATCTTGAGGATCCAGTTATCTTGAGGATCCAGTTATCTTGAGGATCCGGTTATCTTGAGGATCCGGTTATCTTGAGGATCGTGGAGCGACGTTACGGCTTTTCGCCATAATCCCTCTTAGGGTGTTCGACAGACGGCGACGCGTTGTCGACACCAGAAAAGCGCAGTGATGTTCGGCAGAAAAAAGCAGACTCTTCTCAACTCGCCCGAATCGCAGGCAGAGGAGCAGCAACCGCGTCTTTCGCCGCGTTCCCCGAGCGAGGCGATCAAGCCCATGGCTGCGCCCCCGCCACCGCCCCGCATCCGCCGCAAGCGCGGTGGCATGTTGTCGGTTGCCAGCGGATTGTTGACCCTTTTTGTCGCCATCGCGATCGCGGTGGTGTTCGGCTTCAGCGTCCTGGAGCGGGAGGTGACGGCCCCGGGGCCGCTTCAGACCGAGAAGGTCGTGGTCATTCCGCGCAACACCGGCACGAACGAGATCGCCGACATCCTCCGGCGCGAGGGCGTCATAACCCAACCCATGTTGTTCGAGACCTATGCGCTCCTCAATCGGCGGCGCGGTCAGCTGAAAGCCGGCGAGTTCCAGTTCAAAGCCGGAACGAGCATCGAATCCGCCATCGACACCCTCGTGGAGGGCAAGGCGATCCTGCACTCGATCACGATTCCCGAGGGTCTGACGAGCGAACAGATCATGTCGCGCCTGTTCGACAACGACATTCTCACCGGCGAGATCGCCGAGACGCCGCGCGAGGGCACCGTCCTGCCCGATACCTACAAGTTCGAGCGTGGCATGACCCGGCAGCAGATCGTCAACGCCATGCAGGCCGCCCATCGGCAGGCGCTGGCGCAGATCTGGCAGCGACGCTCGCCCGAACTGCCTGTGAAGACCGCGCAGGAACTCGTGATTCTGGCGTCCATTGTCGAGAAGGAAACCGGCCGTGCCGACGAGCGCACCCGCGTCGCCGGCGTGTTCATCAACCGCCTCATGAAGCGCATGAAACTGCAATCGGACCCGACGATCGTCTACGGGCTGGTGGGCGGCAAGGGAACCCTCGGCCGGGGGATCATGCGCAGCGAGATCGAGAGTGCGACTCCCTACAACACCTACGTGATCGAGGGTCTGCCGCCGGGCCCGATCGCCAATCCGGGCCGGGCCGCTCTCGAGGCCGTCGCCAACCCGTCGCGGACGAAGGACCTGTATTTCGTCGCGGATGGCTCAGGCGGACACGCCTTTGCCGAAACCTATGACCAGCATTTGCGCAACGTCACCCGCTGGCGCCAGCTTGAGAAGGCCAAGGCTGCGCCGGACGACAATGCCGTCGATCGAACCGAGCCGGACCCGGACAGCCGTAGCCAGCTGACCCCCGCCGGGGCGGTGGCGCAGGACGGAAGCCTGCCGCGCACCGGCAGGCCGAGAGGGTTCGACGCCAGCGAGGGGACGGCGAAAGACCCGCTCAAGAACAAGTCCTTCGACCTGACCACCCCCAAGAATGTGCCGGCGCTGAAACAGCCCTGATCGCCCGCGTGGGGTGGACCCGGCTGCTTGTGACCGGACGGTCGCCGGACTAAGGTTCGGCTTTCCCTATCTTTCGTTCGAGGTGACGCGTGTCGATTGCGAGCATGACGGGTTTTGCCCGCGAGGCGGGCGTGACCGGATCCTATCAATGGGCCTGGGAGATCAAGACCGTGAATGGCCGCGGTCTCGAGATCCGCGTACGCACACCCACCGGCCTCGATGGCCTGGGGGAGGAGGCCCGAGGCCTGATGCTGAAGGGCCTGAGCCGCGGGCAGGGCCAGTTGACCCTCTCCGTCAGCAAGGCGACATCGGCTCCGCGCTTGCGGGTCAACACGGATATCCTGCGGTCGCTCATCGACGCTGTGGCCACACTCGACCTCCCCGCCAGCGTGCGTCCTGCCTCGCTTGATGGCCTGTTGGCGATCCGGGGCGTCGTGGAGCTCGACGAGGAGGCGATCGAACCCGGTCAGGACCCTGACCTCGCGCCGGCGCTCAAAGGCGGAGTCGCCAGCCTGCTCGCCGCGTTGAAAGAGGCTCGCCTGCGGGAAGGGCAAGCCCTCGCCACCGTTTTGCGTCAGCAACTCGCGTTGGTCGCCTCTCTCGTTGACGACGCGGAGGCGTCGCCCTCGCGGCAGCCGGAGGCCATTCGGGCGCGGCTGGAGTCCCAGATCAGCCAGCTCTTTGCCGGCCAGGCCACGCTGGATCCAGATCGGCTGCATCAGGAGGCCGTGCTGATCGCCGGTCGGGCCGATATCCGCGAGGAACTCGACCGTCTTCGCGCCCATGTGGAGGCAGCCATCGGTCTCCTCGACGAAGGCGGTCCCGCTGGACGGCGCCTCGATTTTCTCGCACAGGAATTCGGTCGCGAGGCCAATACCTTGTGTGCAAAGGCCAACGATGTGTCTCTCTCGCGGATCGGGCTTGAACTGAAGGCGGTTATCGAGCAATTCCGCGAGCAGGTTCAAAACGTCGAGTGATGGAGACGACAGTGGTGCCCTTGAAGCGACGTGGCCTCCTCCTCATCCTGTCGTCCCCGTCCGGCGCGGGAAAATCCACCCTGACGCGCAACCTGGTGCGGGAGGACCGCGGCATCAGGCTCTCCATCTCCGTGACCACGCGGCACAAGCGTCCGTCCGAGATCAACAACGTCCACTACACCTTCATGGAGAATGTCGCGGAATTCGAGGAAAAACGCGACCGGGGCGATCTTCTGGAATGGGCCCAGGTCCACGGCAATTACTACGGCACGCCGCGCAAGGCGGTCGAGCAGGCCTTGTCCCGCGGCGAGGACGTGATGTTCGATATCGACTGGCAGGGCACTAAGCAGATCGTCGAGAAAATGCGCTCGGACGTGGTGAGCGTCTTCATTCTCCCCCCGTCCATGGAGGAACTCAAAGCCCGGCTTGAGCGCCGCGCGGAGGATCTGCCCGATGTCATTGCCCGACGCCTGAGAAATGCGCGTGACGAGATCGCGCAATGGGAGGCCTACGATTACGTCCTCGTCAATGACGACCTCGACCGGACATTCAGCGACCTGAAGGCGATTCTGGCGGCCGAGCGCCTGCGCCGTGAGCGTCAGGTCGAATTGAGCGGATTTATCGAGACCCTGCTGTCGGCTGCCGTCGAATAGGTTTTCGCCTATTCCGCCCGCGAGCGGTCATAGGCATTCGCGAGGGCAACAAATCCTGCCACTGGCACCTCTTCGGCCCGGCTGGTCTCGAGAAGCCCGGCCTCTGCAATGATGATCCCCGGCTGCGGCGCGATGGATTTCAGGCTCTGCCGCAGCATCTTGCGCCGTTGTCCGAAGGCCGCTCGGGTGACGGCTTCCAGGGCCTTCAGCCGACAGGGCAGGGGCTCTGCCCTCGGGGTCAGGTGGACCACGCTCGACGTGATCTTCGGCGGCGGGACGAACGCGGATGGCGGCACGTCGAACAGAATGCTCGCCTCGGTCCGCCAGCCGCACAGCACGCCCAACCGGCCGTAATCCCGCGGATCGCTCTCGTCGCCGACAATGCGCTCAGCCACCTCACGCTGGAACATCAGCGTCAGCGACAGCCACCAGGGCGGCCACGGCTCGGTCGTGATCCAGCCCGTCAGCAGGGCTGTGCCGACATTGTAGGGAAGGTTGGAGATGATGCGGACGGGTGCGTCCTGCACGAGGGGGCGCGGATCGAACGTCAGCGCATCCGCCTCCACGACTTCGAGCCTGCCGGGGTAATGCGCGGCGATCTGTGCCAGCGCCGGAAGGCAACGGGGGTCGCGCTCGATGGCGATGACCTTGCGGGCGCCAGCCGCCAGGATGGCCCGGGTGAGCCCGCCTGGTCCTGGCCCGACTTCGATCACCGTACAATCGGTAAGGGGACCTGCCGATCGGGCAATCCGGCTCGTGAGGTTGAGGTCGAACAGGAAGTTCTGCCCGAGGGATTTCTTGGCCAGCAGGCCATGATCGCGCACCACGTCCCGCAGCGGCGGAAGGTCATCGATCCGGCTCACGCGGACGGCCTTCTGGTGAGGCGGGCGGCGAGCTTCAGGGCGGCGATCAGGCTGTCCGGACGGGCGACGCCCTTGCCCGCAATATCGAACGCGGTCCCATGATCCGGCGAGGTCCGGACAAAAGGCAGGCCGAGGGTAATGTTGACGGCCTCGTCGAAGGCCAGCGTCTTGATCGGGATCAGCGCCTGATCGTGATACATCGCCAGCGCCGCATCGAAACGGCTGCGGGCGCGGGCGTGGAACATCGTGTCGGCCGGAAGAGGCCCGACGGTGTCGATGCCTTCGGCCCTCAGAATCTCGACAGCCGGTGCGATGATGGCGTCATCTTCCTGGCCCATCGCGCCGTTTTCGCCCGCATGCGGGTTCAGGCCCGCGACAGCGAGGCGGGGGCGATGCAGCCCGAAGCGTTCCCTCAGCTCCCGCGCCACGATCCGACCCGTCTCGACGATCAGCGCCGTGGTCAGGGCAGATGAGACCGCAGACAGCGGAATGTGAACCGTCACCGGCACGACAGCCAGCTCCTCGCTCCAGAGCATCATGACCGGGTGGACGGGATGCCCGGCCCGCGCGCTTGCAAGGGCCGCCAGGAATTCCGTATGGCCGGGATGAGGAAACCCTGCCTGATACAACACATGTTTCGAGATCGGGTTGGTCACCACGGCGTCCGCCTGCCCGCTGCTCACCAGGGCAACGGCACTCTCGATGGATTCGATGGTGGAGGCAGCAGCCAGAGGATCTGGCTTCCCGGGTTCCGCCGAGACCGTGGTGGAGAGGGGGATCACCGGCAGGGCGTTGGTGAAGGCCGCGGCTGCGTCCTGCGGGCCGACCACTGCCACCGGGATGTTCCAGCCGAATGATCGAGCGACAGAGGCGATATAGTCAGGATCGGTGAGCACCGCGAAGGGTGCTATTCCCAGATCCAGACGCTCCATCCAGGCCCGCAGGGTCAGTTCAGGCCCTATCCCTGCCGGATCGCCCTGCGTCAGAAGAAGGAGCGGACTGCGTCCGTCAGAGATCACTGCGCTGCAACGCCGTCGTTGGAGGCCGCCGTCCCGATGTTCTGATTGAAGGCGACCTCGCCGAGTGTCCGCAGCTCGAGCCGGAACATCACGGTCTGGTTCTTGTCCTTTTCGCCGGACGTCACGGCGATATCGCGGGGAGACACGGTATAGCTCACCGAGAAGGTCGTGCACTCGTCGACGTAGCCGAGCCCGACGCTCATGCCCGTGATGTAGGCACTGTCCTGGCGGTTATAGACCGCTGTCGCCGGGTTGATGGCGTAGGCGGCCGCATAGGTGTCCCGCGCAAGGAGATAACGGTCGAGATCGAGCAGGACGGAGCCCGAAATCGACCAGTTAGGGGTGATGCTCCAGGTCGCCGAGGCGGATACGCCCTCACGGCGGCGCGCGAACCCGATTTCCGGCTGTGCCGCATAGCGCGCATAAGTCAGCGAAGTGCTGATCGGCAGGTAGGGGTTGAAGTTCATGATCGCGCTGGTCTCGATCCGGTTGAGGCCGAAATCCTCATGATCGAACCGTCCGCGCGTCACGAACGAGAAGTTCCTATTGGGCGAGATCTGGAACCGGCCAACATAATCCGACTGGGTCTGATCGAGGCCCGAATCAAGACCGGTATTGACGAAGTCGGCCTTGGAGAACGAGTTCCTGCCTGCCACCTGATAGGATTGTCCGAACAGCACATTGGCGTAGAAATCGTTCGCGCCCGTGACGGTGTATTGCAGCCCCACATTGGCGCGAACGCCGCCCTCGCTGCGATCGTAACCGGTGAACTTGTTCCACTCGAACAGGGACGTGTCCTCGAAAACGAGGCTTTGCGCATCCTCGTTGGGCACCTTGCCGATGAGCGTCTCGTTCGGGCGCGCGATGATCTGGGCAATCGGCTCCAGGGTCTGGGTGCCGGAGGTGCCGATCGTGCCCACGAACGGGAAGCGGTATTCAAGCCCGACGCCCGGCATGCCGCGGAAATCGACATTGTCGTTGCCGCTGAAGAAGTTGGACAACTGGGCGTTCTGGTAGCCGGTGAAATCAGCCGAAACTTTATAGGCGTCGCCCTTGAAGAAGGCGAAGGGCGTCCAGACCTGCCCGGCCGGATCGATGAATTCCCGGCGCCAGGACACATTGACGGAAGCGCGCGAGGTCGTCCCGCTGATGCCGCGGACCAGGCATTTGCCGGCCTGGAAGACGCTGCAGGTCTCGTAGAGGCCGAACAGGGCTGCGGTGGGGATGGGCACCTGCTCATATTGAGCGGCCTGCCGCGACAGGCTCGTCACGTTGACGTCGATGGATAGTTCGCCACCGATCGTCGATGGAGTAATGCGCTTGTTGTAGTCGACGACGGGAAGCACGACGGGCTGCTGCTTCTGCCAGTCGGTGGTGGAGAGGCCCTGGAAGTAGTAACCCCGCATGTCGAAGAACGACCGGTCGCCCTGGCCCTGAAGGTAGAGCGTCGAGATCGATTCCTTGATGTAAATCGAGTTGATGCTTTCGCTCTTCACACCGTAGTTTTGCAGGAACCACTTGTCCGAGAGCAGGGCGACGTCCCAGCCCCACTTCCATCTTTCGTTGATATGGAAAATACCGGCCGATTCGAGCGAGCCGCGGAAGTCCCGGTCACCCGCTCCGTAGGGGGATTTCAAGAAGGCGTCGCCGTCCCGCTGGAAAATCCCGGCTGCCCGGATGTTGTAGGCGCCTGTCTCAAGCCGGTGACGCCACTCGGCTTGCGCCAGCAGGCCCTGCCGGCTCAGGAAGGTTGGGTTGAGCGTCAGGTCGTAATTCGGCGCGATTGCCCAGAAGAACGGGACCGATCCCCCGTATCCGAGCGAGTTTGACACGATGTAATTGGGGGCCAGAAAGCCGGTCTTCCGTTTAACCGTGGGGTCCGGGGTCCAGAAATACGGCATGTAGGCGACGGGCAGGCCGAGGATCTCGAGGGTCGCGTCCTCGTAGTAGATCGTCTGCTCGCTGTTGTTGTGGATAATCTTGGCCGCGCGCACCTGCCAGAGGGGCGGCTTCTCGGGATGGTCCTTACAGGGCTCGCAGGCCGTGTAGGTGCCGCGCTCGAACGTGGTCGTCTCGCCTTCGGAACGCTCGGCCCGTGGCGAGGAGAAACGGGTCGTCACGGTCACGCCGTTATCGACGGAGGTCTGAACCAGGCGCAGGGAATCGATGAAGCCGCTCTTGAAATCGTCCGTCAGCTCGAATCGGGCGGCGTTCATGACCGCGCCCTTCTCGTCCGTCAGCTTCGCATTGCCCTCGGCGTAAACCCGGCCGGTATTGCGGTCGTAAATGACCTTGTCGGCCTGCAGGGAACGGCCCTGATAGTTGAGCTGGACGTCGCCTGAGGCAGAAATAGTATTCTTGTCGTTGTTGTAGACGATTTCCTTGGCGTCGACGAGCAGGCGGTCTTTTTCGCCGGTCTTCGACTGGGCCTGGTTGCTCATGAGGGAGTTCAGGCCCTGGGACAGCACGGGTGTCGACCCGACGGCGCAGAAAAGCGCCATCGCGACCGCAAACGGTGCGATCGTTGTCTTAATCCGGTCCATCCTCACTCCTCGCGAAGCCTTCACCACGAGGCGCATCAACCGTCCTCCTGGTATAACAGGGCAAGTATTCCTAGCAGACTTCCAACAATCGCCGGAAGCCATGCGGCGACTGTCGAGCTGATGATGCCGGCGGCGCCAAGCTCCACCATTAGCTCAGTGGCGACATAAAGCATGAAGCCAGCGGCCACGCCACCCAGAACCATCATGGCCACGCCACCAAATCGAAAGAATCTTAACGAAACGGAAGCGGCCACAAGCACCATCGCAATGAACAGAAGGGGCCGTGCGAGGAGCACGTCGTAATGCAACCTGTAGGCGGTGGTGTTCAGGTCGGCGCGCTCGAGCCTGTCGATCGTGCTTTTAAGATCCCAGAAGGGCACGGCGTCCGGATCGATGAAGCTCTGCCTGACCTGGGACGGCTCGAGATTCGACGCAATGACGTATTGCTCGAACGTCTGGGGATGCTCCGTGGCGGTGAGAACGCGGGCGTTTTTCAGTGACCAGAAACCCTCGTGGAGGGTGGCCTCCGGCGCCTCGATTCGCTGGGTGAACGTGCCCGTATTGGTAAACGTGTAGACAGTCACGCCGGTGATCGTCGTGGTGTCGTTGACCGACCCGGCCGCGCGGAAAATGGCCTGTCCGTCGGTGCTCCGCTGCCGCAGCCAGATCGGCTTGCCGTTCGTCTGCAGGGTGCGGGAGAAGATCCGCGTCTCAAGCTCCGCTGCCCGCTGTTTCAGCAACGCCGAAACCGGGTTGTAGATCGCCACCGAGCCAACGCCGATGACGAGGGCGACGAACAGGCCGGGCTGCAGGAACTGCCAGGCAGACACCCCTGCCGCTCGGGCAATTACCAGTTCCAGCTTGCGGCTGAGCTGCAGCAGCGCGGCCATGCTGCCGAACAGGACCGCAAACGGCATGACCTGCTCGGCGATCGCCGGTGTACGGAACAACGCCAGCTGCGCCATCAGGCCTGCGGTGGCATTCTCCGCGTCGCCGGCGCGCCGCATCAGCTCGACGAAGTCGAGGGTGTAGACGAGGGAGAAGACGGTGGCGAAAACGAGAAAGATCGTCTTCAGGAATTGCCGGGAAAAATACCCGCCGAGGGTCGCGCCGATGAGCATCGTCAAGCCTTCTGCAGGCGGTCGGCGCGAGACGGCATGAGCGCTCGGCCTATGGCTGCGATTCGCGACCGGGCTTTTCGGATCGCCGCACCCTGGAGGATCAGCATGAGCGAGATGGTGATGGCCAGAAGCGGTGCGCCGTAGACGCCGATGGTCGCCCAGGAGCTGCGCACCACGGCGCTCGAGGCTGCAAAGCCCGCCACCCGCAACACGACAACCGCCAGAACCGCGAGAGCCATCGCCACCCCGCGTCCCTGCCGGGTCGTGCGGGCATCGCCCAAAGCCGCGAAGGCGATCGCCATCATGGCGAGCGGGTAAAGCCAGGAGGACAACCTGTCGTGGAGTTCCGCGCGGAAGCGACCTTCCTGAAACTGATAGAAAAACTCGTCCTTGTCGGGAAAAAGGAGCTGTGTCGTGCCGCGTTCGCGGGGCTTGTAGACGATGTCGCCGCCCTCCTGGTTGAAGGCCGACAGATCGACCGCGTAACGCTCGAAAGCGACGATCGAACTGTCCTTGCTGTCGGCCTCCTTGCGCTGGACGCTGCCCTGTTCCAGCACGAGATAGGCGGTGCCGTTCGATTCCACCGTCTGGCCCCGCTCGGCCAGATAGACCACGACCTTGTTCTTGTCCCGCTGGTCTTCCATGAAGATTCCCAGCAGGGCATCCCCCGACCGCTCGCGGTAATGGAACGTAATCCCGTTATCGAGGGTGATGAACTGTCCCTCCTTGGCCATGGTGGCCACGAAATCGGCCCTGATCTTGGTGACGAGATTGCGCATCTCCTGGAAGCTTGCCGGCATGATGTAGATCGTGATCAGGCCCACGATCACCGACACGAAGATCCCAAGGGCAAGGAACGGCCGCATCAGCCGCTGTGGCGACATGCCGGCAGCGCTCATGACAATTAGTTCGGAATCGCCGTTGAGCTTGTTCAGCGCATAGAGGGTCGCGAGAAACAGCGCGACGGGGGAGATCACGTTGATCAGAGCCGGAAGGGACAAACCCGTCACGGTCAGGAAGATGAAGATCGTCTGACCCTTGCCGGTCAGCAAGTCCAGTTCGCGCAGGGCCTGCGTGATCCAGATCACGCCGGTGAGCGCAAGCAGACACGCGGCGAAGGCCGTGAACGAGATCTTGAAGATGTAACGCTCGAGCAGTGTCATGAGGACTTCGGTACCCTGTCACATCTTGTCAGGCAAGACGACCGCGCGTCCCGTCGGGAAGCAGGGCACTCAAGAACTTGCGATTGCGCCGCTTTCGCGGCAAAGCCCGCGTGATCCCGGATGGGAATTGCTGTATGTCCGAAACGTCGCAGCGCGCGACCGGACCCCAACAGGCACGAGGATCTTATGGCCGACAGCTTAAAAATCGACTTCCAGCCTTTTGGCGATTTGGAAGGCGGGGATCTTGTGATTTTCGTCGGTGAGACCCTCAAGCCAAGCTCCGCCGTGGCCAAGCGGCTTGGACATCCGGCCGCGAGCCTGCTCGCAAAGGCGGCTGCGGCAGAAAAATTCACCGGGAAATCCAAAGCGGTCATGACGATCCCGGTCCCTGCGGGAATCCAGGCCGACCGGCTCATCGTCGTTGGGATCGGCGGCGAGAAGGATCTCGAGAAAATCGATTATCCACAGCTCGGCGGCGTCGTGGGAGCCAAGGTGGCCGGGCGCGCGGCGACCCTTGTGCTGGATCTGCCGGGGGTCAACCCGTCGCCCGAGAACGTCGCCGACCTCGTCATGGGCGCCCGCCTGCGCGCCTACCATTTCGACCGCTACAAGACCAAGAAGGACGACAAGAAGCCCGGCGGCCCCACCAAGCTGACCCTGCAGGTCGCCGATCCGGCAGCCACGAAGAAGGCGCACAAGCTAAGGGATGGGGTGGCGTCAGGCGTCCTGCTTGCCCGCGACCTTGTCAACGAACCGCCGAACGTGCTCGGACCCAAGGAATTCGCCGCCCGCGCCGAAGCGCTGAGCAAGCTTGGCGTCGAAGTGGAGATTCTCCACGAGAAAGCGATGGAAAAGCTCGGCATGCGGGCGCTGCTTGCGGTGGGGCAGGGCTCCTCGCGCGGCAGTCGCGTCGCCATCATGCGGTGGAATGGCGGCAAATCGTCTGACGCGCCTATCGCCTTCGTGGGCAAGGGCGTCGTTTTCGATTCGGGCGGCATCTCCATCAAGCCGGGCGGCGGGATGGAAGACATGAAGGGCGACATGGCCGGCGCTGCCAGCGTGGTCGGACTCATGCACGCCTTGGCCAGCCGAAAGGCCAAGGTCAACGTCGTCGGCGCGATCGGCCTCGTGGAGAACATGCCGGACGGGAATGCACAGCGTCCCGGCGACATCGTCACGACCATGTCCGGCCAGACCATCGAGATCATCAATACCGACGCCGAGGGTCGCCTCGTCCTGGCTGATCTCCTCTGGTACGTGCAGGACCGCTTCAAGCCGACATTCATGATCAATCTGGCAACGCTCACTGGCGCCATCCTCGTTGCTTTGGCGCAGGAATATGCCGGGCTGTTCTCGAACAACGATGAACTTGCCGAGCGCCTGAGCGTAGCCGGTCGCGAAACCGGCGAACGGGTGTGGCGGATGCCGCTCGGTCCCGAATTCGACAAGATGATCGAGTCGAAATTCGCCGACATGAAGAATGCGGCAGGGCGCTATGGCGGGTCGAGCACGGCGGCGGCTCTCCTGCAGCGCTTCGTCAACGATGTGCCGTGGGCGCATCTCGACATTGCCGGAACCGCCATGAGTTCCCCCCAGACCGAGACGAACAAGGGCTGGGCATCGGGCTGGGGCGTGAGGCTCCTCGACCGGCTGGTCCACGACCATTACGAGCGATGAGACAGGTCATGACCCTGCATAAGGGCTGGAAGACCGGCCTCGGCCGGACGGGATCCCATGCCTGACGTCCTTTTCTACCACCTGCAGCGACAGCCTCTCGAGGCGGTCCTGCCGACCCTGCTCCAGAAGACACTGGGGCGGGGCTGGCGGGCGGTCGTGCAGGCCACGACCGACGAGCGTCTTTCGGCCCTCGACGACCATCTCTGGACATTTGCGGACGACAGCTTTCTGCCGCACGGCACCGACCGGGAGCCTCTGGGGGAGGAGCAACCCATCCTGCTCACCCTGTCGCCCGGCAATGCGAATGGTGCTGCGATCCGCTTTCTCGTGGAAAGCGCTGACTTACCGACGGATCTCGGGGCCTATGAGCGCGTCGCCATCCTCTTTGACGGCGACGACGACCGCGCGCTGGCGGTTGCCCGCGATCAATGGCGCTCCGTCAAGCAGGGCGGCCACGAGGCGACCTACTGGCAGCAGGACGAGAACGGGAGGTGGGAGCGCAAGGCCTGATATCCCCGAGCCGCTCGGAACGCATCGCCCCCTGTTCCATTGGACGCAAAGCCCATGAGGATTGCCTGGATGACCCTGTTGTCGCGTTTGCCGCTGTTTCCGACCCTCTGTCTCGCGCTCGTTTTGCCGCTTTCCGCTGTCGCGCAGGATGCGCCCCGCGCTGCGCCAACCGAGCGTGCGGAGGCGCGGCGTCCGCAGCCCGAATCGCGCCTTCCGCCTGAATCAGTGACCCGCCATACGATTGAATTGCCCGGGCGGACGATCAAGCTGACGGCGACGGCGGGCAGCCTCACGCTCACCAGCCCGGATGGCACGCCCCAGGCCGAATACGGGTTCGTCGCCTATGTGCGGGATGAGGAGGATCAGGTCGAGCGGCCTGTCACCTTTGCGGTCAACGGCGGTCCCGGCGCATCCTCGGCCTATCTCAATCTCCTTGCCATCGGGCCGTGGCGGCTGTCGCTCGACGGTCCCAGCATCAGCCCGTCGGCCCCGCCCGCACTCGCGCCCAATGCCGAGACCTGGCTCGATTTCACCGATCTCGTCTTCATCGATCCGCCCGGCACCGGTTACAGCCGGGTTCTCGGTGCCGATCAGGTGCGCGAGCGGTTCTATTCCGTCCAGGGTGATATCGATGGCCTGTCGGCCTTCATCGTCCGGTGGCTGAAGGAGAAGAACAGGCTGCGGTCTCCCAAATTCATCGCCGGCGAAAGCTACGGCGGGTTTCGTGGACCTCTATTGGCCGAAAAGCTGCAAAGCGATCTCGGCATTGGCGTCAGCGGTCTGGTGCTGGTTTCTCCGGTGCTCGACTTCAACTGGATCGAGCAATCCTCGCATGCGCTCTGGAGCGATGCGGCGCGCCTGCCCTCCATGGCGGCGGCGGCTCTGGCAAAGAAAGGCCCGGTTTCCCGTGCGGATCTGAGCGAGGCCGAACGCTATGCGTCAGGCGAGTATATCGTCGACCTCCTGCGCGGCGTGGTCGATCCCGCGGCGCTCGACCGCGTCGCGACGCGAACCAGTGCCCTGACCGGCCTCGACCCCGCGCTGACGAAGCGTCTTGCCGGGCGGATCGATACGCGGACCTTCCAGCGCGAAATGCTGCGTGATCAATCACGGGTGGTCAGTGCCTACGACACGAACGTGTCGAGCGCCGATCCCAATCCGTTCAGTCAGTCCTCGCGTTTCGAGGATCCGGTCCTCACCGCGATGACCGGCCCCCTCACCAGCGCAATGATCGACCATTTGAGCCGGACGCTGAACTATCGGCCGGAGGGACGCTACGAACTCCTCAGCAACGCGGTCAACCGGGCGTGGAAGTGGGATAGCGGGCGAAGCGCTCCGGAAAACCTCGGTGAATTGCAGCAGGCCCTGGCGCTCGATGGCAATCTCCGGGTGCTCATCTCGCACGGCTTCACCGATCTCGTGACGCCCTATTACGCCACGCAGCTGCTGCTGAACCAGATGCCCGACCTCGGGGCGCAGCGACGGGTCGCGCTCAAGGTTTACGACGGCGGGCACATGTTCTATTCGCGGGCTGCCTCGCGCCGGGCCTTTCGCGACGACGTGCGGCAACTCTACGACGACGCCCTCAAGGCGCGCGCCAACCCGAACGGAAACTGAATGTCCATGCATCCCAAGGTCATCGCGACGGTCGTTTTTGCGACGCTCGGACTGTCGGCCTGCGGCAGCACCGGCTCGCAGCAGCCGTTGACGTCTGCAGCGGTAGCGCCGACCACCATGCCGGCAATGAGCGCAGGACCCGATTTCGGGCCCGTCCTCACCAGTGACGGACGCTGCACCGGCACCTCGGCCGGAGCTGCCGGCGCAATCGCCCCGGGCATCGGTGAATGCGACCTCGTTCGCCTCAAGGGCAAGCCGCCCACCGATGTGCTGATCGGGGAGGGCAAGGGCACGCGCGAAGTGCAGGTGCTTTATTCGGAGCCTGGCGGCCGCGAGCTCTACCTGTTTGTCGACAACCGGCTCGACCGCATTCTCAAATAATCCGTCAGGCGCTCGCTGTCTCGATGGCGGCGCTGATCGTGAGCCATTCTTCCTCGGCGGCCTCCAACGTCCCGGCGGCTTCGGCGCGCATCTTCGACAGGCCGGTTGCTTTCGCCGGATCCTTGAGAAAGGCCGTGCCATCGGCCAGCGCGGAATCGACCTTTGCGATGACGTCCGTGAGCTTGGCCATACGGGATTCGAGGGCCTCGAGCTTCTTGCGCAGCGGCGCCAGCGCCACGCGGCGTTCGGCGGCGGCGCGGCGCTCGTCGACGCGGGAGGCAGCTGTGATGTCGGGTTTCTCGTCCCGCTTCTGCGGATCGAGATCGCCGGACAGCACGAGCTGGCGGTAATCGTCCATATCGCCTTCAAACGTCCTGACGGTCCCGTCGCCCACGATCCACAGGCGGTCGGCGCAGGCCTCGATGAGAAACCGGTCATGGCTGACGAGGATGACGGCGCCTTCGTAGTCGTTGATCGCTTCCATCAGCGCGGTGCGACTATCGATGTCGAGGTGGTTGGTGGGCTCGTCCAGGATCAGCAGATTGGGACCGTTGAAGGCTGCCAATCCCATGAGAAGCCGGGCTTTCTCGCCGCCTGACAGGTTGGAGACCGGCGTCTCCGACTTTGCGCCGCCGAACCCGAAGCGGGCAGCGCGCGCCCGCGCTTTGGCCACCGGCGCGTCCGGCATCCGCTGGGCCACGTGATCATAGGCGGTGGCATTGGGATTGAGTTCGTCGACCTGATGCTGCGCGAAATAGGCCACATCCATCTTCGCCGGACGCTTGACCTCGCCCTTGAGAGGCGCGAGCCGTCCGCCGATCAGTTTGCAGAAGGTCGACTTCCCGTTGCCGTTGGCGCCAAGCAGCGCGATTCGATCATCCGGCTGGATGGTGAGGTTGAGGCGATCGAGGATAACCCGGTCTCCATACCCCACGGCCACGCCCTCCACGGCAATGAGGGGCGGCGCGAGCATGCGCTCCGGCGAAGGCAGGTCGAAGGGCAGGACATCGTCCTCGACGATGGTGGAAATCGGATCGAGCTTGGCCAGCCGCTTGACGCGGGATTGCGCCTGGCGGGCCTTGGAAGCCTTGGCCTTGAACCGGTCCACAAAGGCCTGCAGATGCTTGCGCTCCGCGTCCTGCTTCACCTTGGCCTTGGCCGTCAGCTCCCGCTTTTCGGCAAACTGCTTGGCGAAGGACGTGTAGCCGCCCCGATAGATCGACAACTTGGCCTGGTCGAGGTGGAGAATGTGACTGACGCTGGTATCGAGCAGTTCCCGGTCGTGGCTGATGACCAGGACCGTGTGCGGATAACGGCTCAAGTAGTCGTAGAGCCAGAGCGTGCCCTCCAGATCGAGGTAGTTGGTGGGCTCGTCCAGAAGGAGCAGGTCAGGTTCCGAGAACAGGATGGCTGCTAGCGCCACCCGCATCCGCCAGCCCCCGGAAAACGACGAGCAGGGCCGGTTCTGAGCCGCCGCATCGAAGCCAAGGCCGTGCAGGATGGTGGCGGCGCGGGCGGGAGCCGAATAGGCCCCGATATCGTTCAGGCGCATCTCGATCTCGGCGCGGCGAAACCCTTCGGCCGTCTCAGCCTCAATGAGCAGGGCGGTGCGCTCCTTGTCGGCAGCCAGCACCACGTCGATGAGACTCTCGGGGCCGCCGGGGGCCTCCTGGGCCACCGCACCGATGCGCAAACCGCGGGGGAGGGTGACATCGCCGCTTTCGGGCGAAATCTCGCCTTGGATGATGCGGAACAGGGTCGTCTTGCCGGCGCCGTTGCGCCCCACAAGGCCCACTTTGCTGCCGGTCGGCAGGGCGAACGAGGCCTTGTCGAACAGAACGCGGGCGCCGATGCGGTAGGTGAGGTCGTTGGCGTGGAGCATCAGGCCTTTTGACAAGGGAACAGCCCTCTGGCAAGGCGTTCTCACCGGGCCGGTCGGAGGACCGGCGCACCGCCATGCGGCCATCCGACCCGCGCTGTGACTTGACTTTGTAAAGTAATCACACCACAGAACGCCCAAAATCAGCGGTGCCATCGCGGCCGCGCGTTCCCCGCCTTGAAACACCCTGTTGGTGTCGCGCAAGGAACAGTCAGGAGCTTGAGATGCATGCAAAACGCCCGGTGAATGCCGATAGGGCGCCCGTGGACATCACTGACACGCTGGCCCGCTTCAAGGACCGTTCTGCCCGAATCGGCATCGTCGGCCTCGGCTATGTGGGCATTCCCCTTGCCATCACGGCCGCCAAAGCCGGGTTCAAGGTCATCGGCTACGACATCGATGCGCCGCGGGTCGACCAGATCAACCGTGGCGAAAGCTTCATCAAGCATATCGATTCAGCGCTCATCTCCGAGATCGTGACGAGCGGAAAGTTCGAAGCGACCGCCGATTTTGCCCGGCTCGCCGAGCCTGACGCGATCCTCATCTGCGTGCCCACGCCGCTCACAAAGCACCGGGAGCCGGACCTTTCCTATGTGGTCAACACGGCCCGCGCCATCGCGCCGCGCCTGCGCAAGGGTCAGCTGATCGTTCTCGAATCGACCACCTATCCGGGCACCACCGACGAGGTGATCCGCCCGATCTTCGAGGCGACCGGCCTGAAGAGCGGCGTCGATTTCTTCCTCGCCTTCTCGCCCGAGCGCGAAGATCCCGGCAATCCGGATTTTGGCACCTCCACCATCCCGAAGGTCGTCGGCGGCGACGGCGCAGAGGCGTTGTCGCTGGCGGACACGCTCTACAGCCAGCTCATCGTCAAGACCGTCCCGGTCTCGTCGGCTGCGACCGCCGAAGCGGTCAAGCTGACGGAGAACATCTTCCGTGCGGTCAACATCGCGCTCGTCAATGAACTGAAGGTCGTCTACGCGGCCATGGGCATTGACGTGTGGGAAGTCATTGACGCTGCCAAGACCAAGCCTTTCGGCTTCATGCCGTTCTATCCGGGCCCTGGGCTCGGCGGCCACTGCATCCCCATCGATCCGTTCTACCTGACCTGGAAGGCGCGCGAGTTCGACATCGCGACCCGCTTCATCGAGCTGGCCGGCCAGATCAACACGCAGATGCCGTATCATGTGGTGAACAAGCTCGCCGAGGCTGTCGACCGCAGCGGCAAGGCCTTCACCGGGTCCAAGATCCTGTTGCTCGGCATTGCCTACAAGAAGAACGTCGACGACATGCGCGAAAGCCCGTCTCTCAAGCTCATCGAGCTGATGGAGGGCCGTGGCGCCCATGTTGATTACTACGACCCCTATATCCCGGTGATTCCGATGACGCGCGAACACGCGGAGCTCGCCGGCCGTCGTTCGGTGATCCTCGATGCCAAGACGCTCGCAGGCTTTGACGCGGTGCTCATTGCGACCGACCATGACAATGTCGATTACAACCTGACCGTGGCGCATTCGAAAGTCGTCGTCGATACGCGCAACGCCTGCGCCCGGGCCGGGATCTCCGATGCCCGCGTCGTCAAGGCCTAACGGCAGAACCAGAGAAGCGAAGAGGAACGGTTGAACATGGCAAGCGACGTTCGGGTAGCCGTTGTCGGCTGCGGATATTGGGGCAAGAACCTCGTCCGCAACTTCGCTGAACTCGGTGCCCTGGAAGCGCTCGTCGACGCGCACAAGCCCAGCGTCGACGCACTCATCGCCAAGCATGGCGGTCGCGCACTGAGCTTTGAGGAAGCGTTGGCCGATGCCAACGTCCACGCGCTCGCCATCGCTGCTCCGGCGGCACTGCACTACACGCTGGCCAAGCGCGGCCTGGAGGCCGGAAAGCACGTCTTCGTCGAGAAGCCGCTGTCGCTCGAGGTGGAGGAAGCGCGCGAGCTTTGCGCCATCGCCGATCGTCTCGACCGCCGCCTGATGGTGGGCCACCTCCTGCAGTATCATCCGATCTTCCTCGAGTTGAAGAAGCTTGTGGCGGATGGCCGGTTGGGTCGCCTGCAATACGTCTATTCGAACCGCCTGAATCTCGGCAAGATCCGGCGCGAGGAGGACATCCTCTGGTCGTTCGCGCCGCACGATCTCTCGATGATCCTGTCCCTGATCGGCAGTGAGCCAGACAAGGTCGAGGCAGTCGGCGGTTACTATCTGCACGACGCCATCGCCGACGTCACAACCACGCATCTGTCCTTCCCTGGTGGAGAGCGCGCGCACGTCTTCGTGTCGTGGCTGCATCCGTTCAAGGAGCAGAAACTCGTGGTCGTCGGCTCCGACGCCATGGCGGTGTTCGACGATGGCGAAGCATGGGAGCGCAAGCTCCTGCTCTATCCGCACAAGGTCGAGTGGAAGGATGGCATGCCGGTGCCGCTCAAGGCCGATCCGGTCGCCATCGCGGTGCCGCAGGACGAGCCGCTGAAGCAGGAGTGCCAGCACTTTATCGATTGCGCCCGCTCCGGCGAAACGCCGCGAACCGACGGACGCGAAGGCATGCGCGTTCTCTCCGTGCTGTCGCGCGCCGCCGAATCTCTGCGCCAGGCGCGGGGCACGCCCGCCGTCGCCGAGGCTCCCGCCGCCTCCGCAGCAAAGCCGCGCGTGGCCAAGGATTATCCGGGCGTCACGATCCACGAGACGGCTTATGTGGATGCGGGCGTCGAGATCGGCGAGGGCACCAAGATCTGGCACTTCAGCCATATTCTCGGGCAGGTCTCCCTCGGCAAGCGCGTCAATATCGGCCAGAACGTTGTCATCGGCCCGAAGGTCAGTGTCGGCAACGACGTCAAAATCCAGAACAACGTGTCGGTCTATGAAGGCGTGACGCTGGAGGACGGCGTGTTCTGCGGTCCGTCCTGCGTTTTCACCAACGTGAACAACCCGCGCTCGGAAGTCGCCCGCAAGAGCGAATACCGTCCGACGCTGGTCAAGCGCGGAGCGTCCATCGGCGCCAACGCCACCATCGTGTGCGGCCACACCCTGGGCGAATACGCGTTCATCGCGGCGGGTGCTGTCGTTGCCAAGGACGTTCCGGCCTTCGCGCTGATGGCGGGCGTTCCCGCCAAGCGCATCGGCTGGATGAGCCATGTGGGCGCCAAGCTCGGCGCCGATCTTGTCTGCCCCGAAACCGGTCGGCGCTATCGCGAGACCGGACTCAACACACTTGAGGAGATTGTGTGATGTCGGACCCGATTGCGTTCATCGATCTTGCCGCCCAGCGCGAGCGCCTGGGCTCCCGCGTGGACGAGGCCATCCTGCGCGTCGTCAATCACGGCGGCTACATCATGGGCCCCGAGGTCAAGACGCTCGAAGCCGACCTGTCGGCCTTCTGCGGCGCCAAGCACACCATCTCGTGCGCCAACGGCACCGATGCGCTCGGCTTCGTACTGATGGCCAAGGGCGTCAAGGAATGCGACGCGGTCCTTTGCCCGTCCTTCACCTTCGCGGCCACCGCCGAAGTCGTTGCCTGGACCGGCGCCACGCCCATCTTCATCGATGTGCGCGAAGACACGTTCAATCTCGACATCGCGAGCCTCGAGGCAGGCGTGAAGACAGCCCGCAAACTGGGTCTCAACCCGGTCGCCGTCATCCCGGTCGATCTCTTCGGCCTTCCGGCCGATTATGATGCCATCGAGGCTGTCTGTGAGCGCGAGGGCATGTGGATGCTGTGCGACGCCGCACAGAGCTTCGGCGCGAGTTACAAGGGCCACAAGGTCGGCTCGATGGGCCTTGCCACCACCACCAGCTTCTTCCCGGCCAAGCCCCTGGGCTGCTACGGCGACGGCGGTGCGGTCTTCACCAATGATGACGAACTCGCTGCCGTGATGCGCTCGATCCGCGTGCACGGGCAGGGCAGCGACAAGTACGACAACGTGCGGATCGGCATGAACGGCCGCCTCGACACGATGCAGGCCGCCGTTCTCATCGAGAAGCTGAAGATCTTCCCGAGCGAGATCGAGGCGCGCGACAAGGTCGCCAAGCGCTATAACGCGCATCTGCGCGACATCGCGGTCGTGCCGGAGACGCCTGAAGGCTACACGTCGGTCTGGGCGCAATACACCCTGCGAATGGCTGGTTTCGATCGCGAGCAGTTCCAGGCCGATCTCAAGGCTGCGGGCGTTCCGACGGCCGTCTATTACCCCAAGCCGCTCCACCAGCAGACGGCCTACAAGGGCTATCCGGTCGCCGGCAACGGCCTGCCGGTCTCCGAGCGCCTCGCACTGGAAGTCGTCAGCCTGCCCATGCATCCGTACCTGACAGAGGCCGTCCAGGATCGGGTGATCGCAGCCGTCAAGGACGCCATGGTCAAACAGCGCCGGGCCGCCGCCGAATAGGCGACCCGCACGTCAGATCAGGAATCGAAAGGCCGTGTCGGAACCGATGCGGCCTTTCCTCGTTATGAAATACCGTAACGGTCGATCATGTTGACGTTGAGATACAACCGTGTCCCAATTTGGGATGCGTCAGGGGATGGGTATGGGTCGGCTGACCAACGCGCTGCTATTCAAGGACGTGGATCTGGATCTTGCTCCCTTCGAGGCGCGCTGCAACTGGCGCCGCTTCGACATGGAGGAGACGCTGGTCGATTTCGACGATCTGTCGTCGGACGTCTACTTTCTCCTCTCGGGCGAGGTGCGTGTCCTCATGCGCACGGCATCGGGCAAAGAGGTCATCCTCGACGAGCTCAAGCCAAACGAGTTGTTTGGCGAGCTGGCCGCCATGGATGGAATCAAGCGATCCGCCAATGTCACCGCGCTAACGCGCGGGGAGGCGGCGGTGATGCCGGCAACGGCGTTCCGGGAGCTGGTTTTCTCCAACAAGATCGTGGCAGGACGCCTGTTCTGCCTGCTGGCCTCGCGAATCCGCGAACTCAATGAGCGCTTCGTGGAACAGACCGTCCTCGATCTGAGGCATCGCCTGTATTCGGAACTGCTGCGCCTCTCAGCGCCGCGTCACGAGCGCGCCGACGAACGCGTGATCACGCCGCCGCCCTTTCATCACATCATTGCCTCGCGCATCGGCTGCCGGCGGGAGCAGGTGACACGGGAATTCACCATGATGTCGCACGAGGGTCTCATTGAGCGCACGCGCGGCGCCCTCGTTCTCTGCAAGCCCGATATCTTGCGCGCGCGGGTCGCCGATGCGATGCGCGAGGACGCCTGAGACGCGCTCAGGCGGCGGGTCCGTAGGCTGCCAGGAAAACCCGCACGGCCTTCTGCACCTTGATGTCGATCTGCGCCTCATCCGGAGGCGCGCCGACGGCGAACAGCAATCTCTTCATGGTCTCTGACTGGCAGAGGGCGAGGAAATGCTCGGCGGCCGTCTCTGGGTCGTCGATGGTCAACCTGCCAGCCTGCGCCTGTTGCGACAGATAGGCACTCAGGCGCGCGATCCCCTTGCTGGGTCCACCCTCATAAAATGCTTGTCCGACCGCCGGGACCTTCTCGGCGGCGCCCATCACCATCCGCACGGACGACACATGGGCGGGCTCGCACATGAACTTGAGAAAGGTCCGTCCCAGTTCGACGAGTACGGAGCGAACATCGGGATTGTCCGGGTTCAGCTTGAACAGGACTTCCGCCAGGACGCCTTTCTGCTCAAGGGTCAGGGCTTCGAAAAGCTTCTCCTTGCTGTCGAAGTAGACATACAGGGTGCCCTTGGAAACGCCGGCCGCGCGGGCGATCTCGCCCATGCTGGCGCCATCGAATCCGTGCGCCAGAAAGACGTTTCGCGCCCCTTGCAGAATTTGCCGCCGCTTCAGCCCTTCTCCGCTATCATCGGCTTTCGGGCAGGGAAAAGTGGCGCTCTCCTTCACGTCGTCCATACGCTTTTTTGTTACCTCACGACTATTGACCGAACCGTTCAGTCATAGCATATAGACGCCGTAAAGTCGGACGTCTAGAGCTGGCTGCGGAGGAATTGCCCGGCCTGCCTGACGCCGACGACGAGGCTTGATATGGCTTATCGCGATAAAGATTCACGGGCCCGGGGCGAATCGAACCCGGCCCTCCCGCGCGAACCCGCGCCCGCCGGCAACGCCGTCGCCACCCCGCCCGCGCAGGCTCCCACCGGCGCGCCGGCAACGGGTAAATCCGGCCGTGCAAAACGGCTTGTGGTCCTCGTGGTCGTTGCCGCTGCCCTCATTTTCGGAGGGTACAAGGGTGTCCATTGGTGGCAGACAGGCCGCTTCTTCGTGTCGACCGACGATGCCTATGTGCAGGCCGATATCACCATCCTGTCGGCCAAAGTCTCAGGCTACGTGGCCTCCGTCGCGGTGGCTCACAACCAGAGCGTCAAGGCGGGCGATTTGATCGCCACCCTCGACGATGGTGATTATCGCCTGGCGCTCCAGGCTGCCAAGGACAAGCTCGATACCCAGCAGAGCGCGATCCTGCGCATCGGGCGGCAGATCGAGGCTGAGAAGGCCTCGGTCGCGCAGGCCGATGCCCAGATTGCCGCAGCGCAGGCCGATGCGCGCCGGGCAGCGTCCGATTTCGCCCGTCAGCAGCAACTGGCCAAGTCGGATTACGCCAGCAAGGCGACCTTCGAGTCCGCCGAAGCAGGCCGCGATCGGTCGGACGCGAACGTAAGAAGCGCACAGGCAGCCTTCCGCGCCGCGCAGGCCAATGTGGATGTGCTGGCAGCCCAGCAGGTGGAGGCCCAGCGCCTGGCTGCCGAGCTGCAGACGGCGGTCGCCAAGGCGGAGCGCGATCTGTCCTTCACGGAGATGCGCGCGCCGGTCGATGGAGTCGTGGGCAACAAGGCCGTCGAGGTCGGAACCTTCGTGCAGCCGGGCACGCGGCTGGCGGCCATCGTGCCGCTGGAATCGGTGCATGTGGAAGCCAACTTCAAAGAAACGCAGCTCGCAGCCGTCAAAAGCGGACAGACGGTGCGCATCGAGGTGGATGCCTATCCGGATGCCGATATCACCGGCGTGATCGAGAGCGTGTCCCCGGCCTCGGGCTCCGTGTTCAGCCTGCTGCCGCCGGAGAACGCCACAGGCAACTTCACCAAGATCGTCCAGCGCGTGCCTGTGCGGATCAAGGTCAGTCCCGAGGTGGCCCGACAGGGCCTCCTGCGACCGGGCATGTCGGTGGTCGTGGATGTGGACACCCGCGCACCCGCGAACGCGCCCAAGACCGCCGAGCGCTGAAAGACCCACCCTCATGGCCGGCACGGCTGCGATCAATGCCCCCATCGGCGCAAGGCCGCTTCCTCGCACCCCGGCACAGGAGCGCAAGCGGACATTCGCGTTCATCTGCATGGTGTTCGGGATGTTCATGGCGATCCTGGACATCCAGATCGTCTCGGCCTCGCTGGCCGAGATCCAGGCGGGCCTCTCGGCCTCGTCCGATGAAATCTCGTGGGTTCAGACCAGCTACCTCATTGCCGAGGTGATCATGATCCCCCTGTCGGGCACGCTCTCGCGCGTGTTGTCGACGAGGTGGATGTTCGTCATTTCGGCCGGCGGCTTCACGCTCATGAGCCTGATGTGCGCCACCTCAACGTCGATCGAGGAGATGATCGTCTGGCGGGCGCTGCAGGGCTTCATCGGCGGCGGCATGATCCCGACCGTGTTTGCCTCCGCGTTCACGATCTTCCCGCCCGAAAAGCGCCCGGTTATCTCGCCGATCATCGGCCTAGTGGCGACGTTGGCCCCGACCATTGGGCCGACCATCGGCGGCTACCTCACCGACATGTTCTCCTGGCACTGGCTGTTTCTCGTCAACATCATCCCGGGGATATTCGTCACCGTCTCGACCTATCTGCTGGTCGATTTCGACGAACCGGATCTCAGTCTGTTCAAGACCTTCGACTGGGCTGGCCTTGCCTTCATGGCGGTGTTTCTGGGCAGCCTGGAATTCGTTCTCGAAGAGGGGCCGGTCAACGACTGGTTCCAGGACGGGACGGTGTTGATCCTGTCGGTTGCGGGCGCCGTGGGTGGCATCGCGTTCTTCTATCGGGCGTTGACCGCCGAGCATCCCATCGTGGACCTGCGTGCGTTCCAGGATCGGAACTTCGCGGCCGGGTCGGCCTTCAGCTTTGTGCTGGGCATCGGGCTCTACGGCCTGACCTATCTCTATCCGGTCTATCTCAGCCGTGTGCGCGGATATTCCTCCCTTCAGATCGGCGAGACCATGTTCGTCTCGGGCGCCTGCATGTTCCTGATGGCTCCGGTGGCGGGCATCATGTCGCGCAAGCTCGATCCGCGGGTCATGATGGGAATGGGCTTTGCGTCGTTTGCCATCGGCACGTGGCTGATCACCGGCCTCACGAAGGACTGGGATTTCTGGGAACTCTTCATTCCCCAGGTCTTCCGGGGCGTGGGACTGATGATCTGCATGGTGCCGATCAACAATATCGCCTTGGGGACATTGCCGCCGCATCGGCTGAAGAACGCGTCCGGCCTCTACAACCTCACGCGGAACCTCGGCGGCGCGATGGGCCTCGCCCTGATCAACACGATCCTCAACAACCGGTGGGATCTGCACCTTCAGCGGCTGCGGGAAAACGTCAACTGGGGCAGTCAGACCGCCATCGAAACCCTCAACAACCTGACGCAGAAGTACCATGGGCTTGGCTCCGACGCGACGGCCGCCGCTCTGCGCACCATGTCCAACATGCTGCGCCGCGAAGCGCTGGTGATGGCGTTTGCCGATGTGTTTCTGCTGCTGACGGTCCTGTTCATCTCGTTCATCTTCGCGCTGCCGCTGATCCGTAAACCGCGGGCAGCCCCGCCCGGGGCCGGAGGCGGGCATTGAACGACAGTCATCAGAACTATTGCGTTGTGGTAGGGAGCAGCAGCGCGGCGTTGCGATGTCCCGAAGACCGATCGGCGCACGCGCAAACCCGGAGCATCTCGGCTACTGCGAGGTCGCGATGGGGCGTGGCATGACGCTGGTTGCGAGCGGGTGAGCCTGTCCGAAGAGGGGCTTTGCGGCCCCTGACCGTTCGATAAGCGACCGGGCATCCGGCGTCACGATGACGTTGTGCCAGCGACCAGAGACGCCGAACACGATGGCCGGCGGTAGCGGCGTGGTGGCGCTGGCGGCGGAGACATCCGCCTTCAGATCCAGATCCCGTTCGATGAGAGAGATCTGCCCGCGCAGGGTGGTCACGAATCCGGAGGCCGTCAGGCGGCTGTCGGCGATGTCCGCCAGGCCGTCGACGATGTTGAATTGCACCTGCGCCTGATCGAACGGCGTACGGCCGCCTTTCCAGCCCAGCGAGGCCGCGAGCGGGCGTTTCTCCACCCGGCGGATAGCTTCGTCCAGACCAATGCCGATCAACTCGCCGTCCTTGATCGTCACGGTGCTCCGCCCATTGGCGTGCCGGACGAGGTCGGAGGGAGTGCGCCCGGTTCCCTCGATGGCGAACTGTCCCTGGCCGGGGCCCTGGATCCACCGCCCCTGGCCCGTCGCGGCGAGGAAGGCCGCCATGTCGACGCGGTCAAACGCGCCCTGGGCGCGCAATTCCGTGCCCTCGTCGACGCGGGTCAGCGACAGCCGCCCTTTGAGGGTGCCGTCGTGGAAGGTTCCGCGTCCCAACGAGGCCTCGACGCGGCCGGGCCGCACGAGCACGCTCATGGCCATGTCACCCAAGCGCATGCGGCCGAGTTGTGCCGTGGTGGCCGAGAGGCGCAGGTCGAGATCGCTTCCGGTGGCGCTCGACAGGTCGATGACCTCGTCGCTCCAGGTTCCGGCGGAGGTCGTCACGGAGGACAGCGGCATCACGACATCGGAGAAATCGACTTCGTCTGCCGCAAGGGTCCCGGTGATCAGGGGTCGTTCCCCGTCGAGGCGGACCGCCAGGGTGCCCTCGAGTGCATCGGGGCCGAGTTTGACGGTGACGGACGGCCAGGAGAGGCGGCGCCGATCGAAAGACAGCATGCCATCGACGGAGACAGCCTTCAGCAACGAGCCGAACGGCAGGTCAAGTCCGCTCCAGCGGGTGAAGTCGCGAACTGACGTGGCCTTGATCTGGCTCTTGCCAGTGAAGCGCGGGTCCGAGCCCAGTTGCGCCGTCCCGTCCACGCTCACACGCGCCGCCGGCAGCGCCAGCGTGAAGGAGAGAGCACCGGGGCGGTCCGATGACAGGGCCAGCGGCTGAAACTGCGCCTGCTCGACCGCGACGGTCTCGCCCCGCCACGAAAACGAGCCGACCGCGCTCAGGGTATCGTCGAGGGCGGCCCAGGCCAGAATGGCGTTAATACTGCTGAGGCCGTCGTCCGGCCTGTCAGTCCATCGCAGGGTCGAGCCGGCGATCACCACGCGGGAAAGACGCATGTGTTGGGCCTCGTCGGCGATTGCCCCCGACCAATCGTGGCGTCTCAACTGCTCGAATGAGGCGCTGAGCTTGCTCTCGCTTAGCGAAATCGCGCCCATCTCCAGCCTGCCAAGAAAAAGCGGGATAATATTGAGCTCGGCCCGCAACGTTCCGCCTTGTGCGATCACGGCAGGTCCCGGAGCCTCGAGGTGCACGTCTTCGAACTTGATCCGGGGGGTCGGCAGCAACGCGAAGGTGCTGCGTCCCGAGACGGCGAAGTCGATATCGTATTGCTGCTTGAGGTGGGACGCGATCCTCGCCGACAAGCCCCCTTTGGGGAGCGTCCACGGCACCGCTGCTACAGCCAGCACGAGCAGGCAGACAACCGCAATGGACAGGACGGCGCGTCGTGACATTCAGTAAAAATCCGGGTCCGCGATGCCGTTGGGAGAACCGCACCGAATCGGACGATGGCCTGGTTGCCCGGCCTCGCCGCTTGCTTTTCATATATGCACAGGAAGGGATTGTCTAAATTGAGGCCAAGTTGCAGGGTGTCGCCGAGTGCCCCCGGGAGGGTGTGAAGAACGACCTTGGCGTGACCAGGGCTGCGGTGCGGGAGAGATTTGGAATGAAGAAGGTCTACAAGGATGCGCACTCGGCCATGGCCGAGCTGCTCAAGGATGGGATGACCATCATGGCCGGGGGGTTCGGCCTGTGCGGCATTCCCGAGATTCTCATCGAGGCCATCCGTGATTCGGGCGCCAAGAACCTCACCTTCATCTCCAACAATGCCGGTGTCGACGGGATTGGCCTCGGGCGTCTCCTGGAGACCCGCCAGATCCGGAAGATGATCTCCTCCTATGTGGGCGAGAACAAGCTTTTCGCGCAGCAGTTTCTTTCCGGCGAACTCGAGCTGGAATTTACCCCGCAGGGCACCCTTGCCGAGCGCATCCGCGCCGGTGGCGCGGGCATTCCTGCCTTCTTCACCAAGACGGGCGTCGGAACGTTGATCGCCGAAGGCAAGGAGGAACGCGAGTTCGATGGCGAGCGCTACATCATGGAACGCGGAATCGTGGCCGATCTGTCCATCGTGCATGCGTGGAAGGGCGACACGGAAGGTAACCTTGTCTACCGCAAGTCCGCCCGCAACTTTAACCCGATGATGGCCACGGCCTCGAAAATGACGGTCGCGCAGGTCGAGCATCTGGTGAGCGCCGGCGACATCGACCCGGATCAGATCCACACGCCCGGGATCTTTGTGAAGCGCCTCGTTCACGTGCCCAACCCGGTCAAGCACATCGAACACAGAACAACCCGCAAACGCGATCAACCAGCCGTGCCCGCCGGGGCAGGGGAGGAAATCTGATGGCCTGGACACGCGACCAGATGGCGGCTCGGGCCGCGAAGGAATTGCGCGACGGATATTATGTCAATCTGGGCATCGGTATCCCGACCCTCGTGTCGAACAACATTCCGCATGGCATGAGCGTGCAGCTTCAATCCGAAAATGGCATGCTGGGCATGGGCCCGTTCCCCCTCGAGGGCGAGGAGGATGCCGACCTCATCAACGCCGGCAAGCAGACCATCACCGAGCTGCCGACGACGAGTTTCTTTTCGAGCGCGGACTCGTTCGGCATGATCCGGGGCGGCCATATCGACCTGTCCATTCTGGGCGCCATGCAGGTGGCGCAGAACGGCGATCTCGCCAACTGGATGATCCCGGGCAAGATGGTCAAGGGGATGGGCGGCGCCATGGATCTGGTGGCGGGCGTCAAGCGCGTCGTCGTGGTCATGGAGCATACCGCCAAGGACGCGCCCAAGCTCCTCAAGGAATGCAACCTGCCGATCACCGGCGCACGGGTCGTCGATCTCGTGATTACGGATCTGGGTGTGTTTTCCATCGACAAGAAGGGCGATGGAGGGATGACCCTGATCGAACTGGCCGAGGGTGTCAGTGTCGAGGAAATCACCCAGAAGACCGACGCGACGTTCCGCGTGAAACTGGACGGCGCGCGGTCCGACGCGGCCTGAACCGATCGCTGCAGCAATGTCTCGAAATGGCCCCGGCACGATGTGTGCGGGGCCATTTCATGTGGGGTGGCCTGTCCGATGCAGGGGTCGCTAGGTCGAGACCGATCGCTCCACCATGCCGGGCTCGACGGCGGCATTGCGCAGGCGGGCGATCTCGGCCTCGAGCTTCTTGTTGTTCTCGAACAACCGCTCGCTGCTGAGGCGCAGAAAGTAGAAGCCGAATTCCGGGTTCTGGAAGTAGAGCTGGCGCACCTCGTCGTAGGTGATGCTGAGCACGTCGCCGGCCTCCAGACATTGCAGGGTCTGCGAGCGGGTATGGTCCGGCGACAGGAAACCCATTTCGCCCACCACCCGGCCTTGCGGAATTTCGATCCCCAGTTCCTTGAGGAAGTAGCGGCCGGACAGGGTGTAGAACATGCAATTGGCCGTGTCGCCCTTGGCAAACAGCACCTCGCCGCTTTTGACGGTGCGCCGGCCCATGAAGGGCTTGAGCCAATCCATCGTCAGGTCGCTGCGCGAGGCCACTTTCACCTTCTGGATCAGACGCAGCATCTGGTAGAGCCGGATGCCGTTGAGGGGCAGGAGCACCATGTTGACGGCCATGCTGGGATAGAGCCCCATCGATGACGCGTAGACGAGCGACGTGAGATTGGTGACGATCCCGATGCAGCGCAGCGGGATGATCGTCTTCATCGCGCTGCCGGCAATGGCCAGGGCGGCGCCGAGCCACCCGATCGCTTCAACCCACGTCATGTGCACCATCCGACGTTCGCTAATTCCGCTGCGGCATATACCAATCGTGGCCGGGTGTCAGCGCGATATGCGTCGGCGCACCCGCCATTCAGCCCGACAGAACCATACGGGGGCGGGCTGCGCCAAGACCGCAAATTCCCGCCAGGCACGCGATGACCACGAAAAGCGCCGCTGTCCCCTGGGGACCGTATGCCACGTCGCGCAGCAGGCTGACCGCGAGAGGGCCGAGGGAGGCACCAAGATAGCCGATGCTCTGGGACATCCCGGACAGCATGGCGGCGATCTCGGCCGATGGGGAGCGCAGGGAGATAAACAGCAGGGCGAGGCCAAAGAGCCCACCCTGTCCGAGGCCGAGGACGAAGCCCCAGAAGATCGCCGTCACCGGGGGGGCAACAAGCAGCCCCACGAAGCCGGTCGCGGAGGCCGCGAGCACGCCGACCACCAGCAGGCCGGGGGGTAGCCGGCGCGTGGCCAGAACCGGAACGGCCAGCGCGGTGAGAGTCTGGGCGATGATCGACACGGAAGTGACGAGGCCCGCCTCGACCACGTCGATACCCCGATCGCGCAGCAGGGTCGGCAGCCAGCCGAGGACGATGAACGCCAGTGCCGCCTGCAGGCCCATGAAGCCGGTGACTGCCCAGGCTGTCGGATCCCGGAACAGCCGTGTGAAGCGCGGCATGCGCGCAACCTTGAAGGCACCCTGTCGACCGGCCGCAAGGGCACCCCACAGGCCAGCGGCCAGCAGGACCGGCACGCACCAGACGGCCAGCGCCAAGGTCCAACTGCTCAAGCTCCGCTCGATCATCGGCGTCAAACCGGCAGCGCTCGCCCCGCCGACGCTGAGGATCATCGTGTAGAGACCCGTCATCAGGCCGAGACGATGGGGGAAATCGCGCCGGATGATCACCGGAAGGAGGACGCCCGCCATTCCGATGGTGGCACCAGCGAGCAACGTCGAGCTGACCAACGCTGTCGTGCTGCCGATGGTGCGCAGGCCAAGCCCGGCCGCCAGGACGAGGAGCAGGATCGCGATCGCCTTCTCGATACCGAAACGCGCCGACACCATGGGGGCGAGCGGCCCGAAGACGCCAAAGCACAGGACCGGGATGGTGGTGAGGATACCAGCCTGGAAACTGCTGATGTCGAGCCCGGCCTGGATCTCCGCCAGCATGGTGGCAAGGCTCGTGAGCGCCGGGCGGAGGTTGAACGCGGCGGCCAGCAGGCAAAGCCCGATAAATCCGGACGACAGGAGGATCACGGGAGCCTTCGCGGTCGGGACCGGTCGTTCCTGGAGCATCGCGTAACCTCGGCGCAAGGGAAGGCGAGGAGCCCGGCGCGCCGGGCTCCTGACGGGAGAGTTGAAAAGAGCGGCTGGGCCGCGACCTAGGCCTCGATCTGGTCGGTGGCGCGCACGTGCTTCCAGAACATCTTCGGGGTCTCCAGCATCGACCGGAAGCCGGTGCGGTCGAGCATCAGCTCGGTCTCGCGCTGGGCGTCGTCGAGCACTTCGTCCTCGTTGACGAACTGCGCGGCCCGGCCCTTCAAAGCGATGCGGCCGTCGACGATCACCGTGTCCACATCGTTGCCATTGGCGAAGTAGATCAGGCGCGAAACCGGCATGTTGAGCGGATAGAGGTGGGGGCGGCGCATATCGACGAGCACCACGTCGGCCTTCTTTCCGACTTCGAGCGAGCCGATATCCTTGTCCATGCCAAGCGCCTTCGCGGCATCGATGGTGCACATCTCCAGCACGCGGCCCGGCGGCAGCCAGGTCGGGTCCTTGAAGAAGGTGCGGTGATAATGCATGCATTGCTGCATGTGCCGGAACATGTCGCCGGAGCGGTCCGGTGCCGTCGCGTCCGAACCGAGGCACACATTGGCGCCGGCCTCCAGCAGTTCAGGCACCGGGCACCGGCCGAGAATCGAACCAATGGCGCTGGGATTATGCGCGATGTGCGTGCCGGTGTCGGCCACGATGCGGATCTCTTCCGCGGTGAGATCGGTGGAATGCGACAGCAAGGCATTGGGGCCGAGAATGCCGAGCTCCTGGGCGTAGAGAACGCTGCCCTTCTTGTGCCCGTCCTGGGTGAAGACGAGGCCGCGCTCGCGGGCAAGGCCCGCCACTTTCACTGCCTGGTCGCGCGCCTTGCCGAGTTCTTCGGCGCCCAGGGTTTCCACATGCTCGGCGCGTAGGGTCGGTGTGATGAGGGCGATGTTGAGCCTACCGCCATGGGTGCCGTGCCACGTGTCGATCAGCTTGACGGAGGTGGCGTATTGCTGCTCGAAATCGACCGGGTATTCGTGCGCGACTTCGTTCTCGATGCGCGCATAGGTGCGCGGATGCGGCGGACGGGTCGGGCCGACGGCCACCACGGAGCGGGTGCCGACCTCGCGCACGCCCTCGCAATGGGCGTCGCCATAGATCGGATCGTCGGTGCGCAGGATGGTGTCGCCACCGCCCAGCAGGGAGATGCCGGTGGTGACCCCGAAACGCAGGCGCTCGAGCGCCGCGAGGCGTGCCTCGGCGCGCCAGAATTCAGGAGTGGACGCGACGGTGTAGGCGGCGTGGCACGCGTCATACCATTTCTCGCTGTCGCCGCCGCCCATCGTCTTGATGAGGCCGTGGCCCGCATGGGCATGGCCGTCGATCAGACCCGGCATGACGATCTTGTTGCGGGCGTCGATCACCGTCGGGGCCTGATGGGCCGCCATGACGTCAGCGGTCGTCCCGACGGCCACGATACGGTCGTTGGTGATGGCGACGGCGCCATCCTCGATGACACGGCGCTCCTCATCCATCGTGACGACAATGCCATGGGTGATGATGATATCGGCCATTCACGTTTCTCCAGTCAGGCGTAGGGACAGTTTCAGGTGGCGTCGGCTTCGCCGCGAATGCGGTCCAGCGTCGGAACCAGCGACAGCAATTCGCGTGTGTAGGGGTGCTGCGGGGATTCGAAGAGCGTCTCGGCCGCCGCTTCCTCGACGAGCTTCCCGCTTTTCATGACGGCGATGCGGTCGCACATCTGGCGAACCACCGCGAGGTCGTGGCTGATCAGCAGGAGGGTGAGGCCGGTGGCGTCGCGCAGGTCCTTCAAGAGGTTCAGGATCTGGGCCTGGACCGAGACATCGAGGGACGAGGTCGGCTCATCGCACACGATCAGCCTCGGACGCGCACCGAGGGCTCGGGCGATCGAGAGGCGCTGGCGTTGTCCGCCCGAGAAGGCATGTGCATAACGCCCTGCCGAATCCGCATCGAGACCGACGGCTTCGATCAACTGCGCCACATCGGCTTCGGCCTCGGCGCGGCTCGGCGCCAGTTTGTAGAACAGGATCGGCTCGGCCAGGATGGAGCCGATGCGGATGCGGCTGTTGAGCGATGAATAGGGATCCTGAAAGATCATCTGGATCGCCTGCCGGACCGGACCGGTCCGCCTTATGGCGCCGTCCCCGGCGATGGGCTTGCCCTGATACAGGACCTGTCCGGATGTGGGCTTGACGAGGCCCGCCACCACATTGGCGATCGTCGTCTTGCCGCACCCGGATTCCCCCACAAGGCCGAACACCTCGCCGCTGCGGACGGTGAAACTCACATCGTCGACGGCGCGGAAGCGGTGGCCTTTGGAGCCCGGCAGCAGCCCGCTGGTCACGTAGTCGACGCACAGATTGCGAACCGACAGGATCTCGGATCCATCCACCGTCTCGACCTCGCGAAAGGCCTTGGTGCGGATGGCCTCGCGGGCATCGGCGGCGCGGCCCTTGGCCTCCTCGCCGACGACGGGGAAGCGATCGAGCCGCATATCGATCCGCGGCACCGCGCCGATCAGCGCTTTGGCGTAATCGGCCTTCGGACGCCGGAGAACCTCTGCCGTGGTTCCGCTCTCGACGATGAGGCCGCGATGCATGATCGTGACGCGATCGGCGATCTGGGCGACCACGCCCATATTGTGCGTGACGAGCAGAATGCCGATGCGACGGTTGTCGGCCAGGTCGCGCAGAAGCTTGAGGATCTGCGCCTGCACCGACACGTCGAGCGCTGTCGTCGGTTCGTCCGCGACGACCAGTGCGGGATCGCATGACAGGGCCGCCGCGATGACGACCCGCTGGCGCTGGCCACCCGACAATTGATGCGGATAGGCCTTCAGCCGCCGTTCGGGCTCGGGAATGCCGACGGACCGCATCAGCTCCAAGGCGCGCTGGCGTGCGGCGGCTTTGTCGAGCTTGAGATGCGCGCGCAGGGTCTCGGTGAGCTGACTTTCCACCGTGAAGAGCGGGTTGAGGCTCGTCATCGGATCCTGAAACACCGCCCCCACATCGCGGCCGAGGATGACCCCGTCTGCGGAGCCGCTCGCGGGATCGAGCTTCTTGCCGGCTATGTGGATCGAGCCCGCGGCGATGCGGCCCGGCTTCTCGAGAAGCCCCATGACCGCATTGCCGATGGTGGTCTTGCCGGCGCCGGATTCGCCGACGAGCGCATGGATCTCGCCGGGTTGAATGATCAGCGAGGCATTCTCGACAGCGGTAAAAAGACCGCCATTGGCGAGGGGATATTCAACGCGCAGGCCGTCGATGGCGAGGGCGGGCGGGGCGCGATCGGTCATCGTTTCACCCGCAGTTTGGGATTGAAGCGATCGCGCAGCCAGTCGCCCACCACGTTGACGGCCAGGACGAGAAGCACGAGCACGAGCGCCGGAAAGAGCGCGATCCACCAGATTCCCGAGAAGACGAATTCATTGCCGATGCGGATCAGGGTGCCGAGCGACGGGTAGGTCGGCGGCATGCCGACGCCGAGGAACGAGAGCGTCGCTTCCGTCAGGATGGCGCCCGCCAGATTGATCGTGGCGATCACCAGCACCGGTCCCATCACGTTGGGCAGGATGTGGCGCAGCATGATGCGGCGGGACGGCAATCCGATGACCTTGACGGCTTTCACGTAGTCCTTCGCCGTCTCCACCATCGTGGCGGCGCGCACGGTGCGGGCATATTGCACCCATTCGTGGATGGAGATGGCGCAGATCAGGATGACAGGGGCCCATTGCGCCGTGGCGGCCTGCGGAAACAGCGCCCGCGCGATGCCGCTCACGAGCAGCGCCAGCAGGATCGTCGGGAAGCTCAGGATCACGTCGCCGATCCGCATGATGAGTGCATCGACCTTGCCGCCAAAATAGCCCGCGACGAGACCGAGGAACACACCGATCGATGCGGCCAGCAGCACCGCGCCGCCGCCGATGGCAATCGACACGCGCGCGCCGTACATCATGGCCGAGAGCAGGTCGCGACCCTGGTTGTCGGTGCCCAGCAGGAAGCGAGCGTCGCCATCGGCCGTGAAGGCGGGCGGGATCTCGGCGTTGATCAGGTCGAAGGTCGACAGATCGGTCGGGTCATAGGGCGCGAGCCAGCCGGCAAACAGCGCGCAGCCGATGATGACGAGCGCCAGGAGTGCGGCGAGCATCACCGATATCGGCGCTCCGATGCGGTGGCGCAGACCGGGAGACGCGAGGGTGTTCATGCGGACCTCGCGCGCAGGCGGGGATCGACGACCGCATAGAGCACGTCGACGATCGTGTTGATGATGACGAAGAGAAGGCCGACGAAGAGCAGGTAGGCGGCCATCACGGGGATATCGACGAAGCTCACCGCCTGGATGAAGAGCAGTCCCATTCCGGGCCATTGGAAGACCGTCTCGGTGACGATCGCAAACGCGATGAGCGATCCGATCTGGAGACCGGTCACGGTGATGACCGGCATCAGGGCATTGCGCAGCGCCAGATGGAAATGGATGTAGCGCGTCGGCAATCCCCGCGCCCGTGCGAAGCGGATGTAGTCCGTCGACAGCACGTCGATCATCTCCGAGCGCACCAGCCGCATGATCAGGGTGAGCTGGTAGAGCGCGAGCGTGATGCCCGGCAGGATCAGCGACTTGATCCCGCTCCAGGTGAGAAAGCCGGTCGACCACCAGCCGAGATCGACGACCTGTCCTCTCCCGAAGGAGGGCAGCCATCCGAGCGTGACGGCGAAGACGAGGATCAGCACGATGCCGGTGACGAAGGTGGGCGTCGAGATGCCGATGAGCGAGATCGCCTGGACGAGGCGCGCGGTTGCGCCGTTGGGCCGCAACGCGCACAGGACGCCGAGCGGGATCCCGAGGGCAAGCGACAGGAAGGTCGCGACGATCACCAGTTCCATCGTGGCCGGCAGGCGCTCCGCGATCAACTGTGTCACGGGCCGCTGGTTGCGATAGCTGATGCCGAGATCGCCCGACAGGGTGCGCTTGAGAAACCGGCCGTACTGGGTGACGATCGATTGATCGAGCCCGAGGGATTGGCGCAATTCCTCCTTCTCGGCGATGGAGGCGTTCTCGCGCGCCATGGTGGCGACCGGATCGCCGACATAGCGAAACATCACGAACGACACGGCCGAGACCACAAGCATCACGAGGGCTGCCTGGCCGAGCCGTGAGAGAAGAACTTTGAACATGGTTCTCACCTGCGGCCCGCCTCGTCATGAAGCGGGCCGCGTCTTTCCCGAAGCGGGTCTATTTGACGGTCGCGAACCAGAGACGGACGTATTCGTCCGGGAACTGGGGCACGTCGATGTTGTCGCGCGCCGCCCATGCCAGCGGCTGCTGGTGAAGCGGGATATAGGCGACGTCGTCATGCGCGACCTTCAGCGCCTCGACCAGCATGGCGCGGCGCTTCGGCTCGTCGAGCTCGGAGGCCGCCTGACGGGTCAGGGCTTCGATGCGGGCGTTCTCATAGGTGCTGGAGTTCGAGCCGCCATAGCCGTCCTTCTGCGCCGTCAGCAGGGCCGACAGCACGCTGAAGCCGTCCATGGGCGGGAGTGTCGCCCAGCCGACCATCGACACGTCGAACTCGCCGCGATCCTGGCGCGGAAAATAGGTCGCGCGCGACTCGGTCTGCAGGTCGGCCTGGATGCCCGCCCGCGTCCACATGGCGGCCAGCGCCACGCAGGTCTGCTCGTCGTTGATGTAGCGGTCGTTCGGGCAGTTGAGCTTCACCTTGAAGCCGTTGGGATAACCCGCCTCCGCCAGCAGAGCCTTCGCCTTGGCGCCGTCATAGGCCAGAACCGTGTCGTTCTCCTTGGCATAGCCGGGCACCGGGGGCGCCACGAGGGTGCCGGTGTTGCGGGACTTGTCGCGCATCACGCGCTTCTTGATCGTCTCCATGTCGATCGCATGCCACATTGCCTGGCGGACCTTGGGGTCGAGCAGCGGGTTCTTCTGACCCGGCATCGCCTTCAATTCGGGGCGGAAGTTGAGCGACAGCATGATGAGGCGCAACGACGGCTCCTCGATCACCTTGAAGCCCGGGGCATTGCCGATGCGCGCCAGATCCTGCAGGGGCGCCGGCGCGATGAGGTCGAGTTCGCCGGACAGAAGCGCCGCGACGCGGGTGGCGTCGGACTTGACCGGCTTGAACTCGATCCGCGTCAGGTTGTGCTGCGGCTTATCCCACCAATCGGGATTGACGACGAAATTCGTGCCCGAATCCGGCTTGTAGGATTCGACCTTGAACGGGCCGGTGCCGATGGCGGTGGTCGAGGCTGCGGTGGTGACGCCGGTGGCGATGTTGCCCGGCTTCAGGGCGCCGTTGGCCTCCATCCACTCCTTGTCGAGGATGTAGACGCCCGCGAGATCGTTGAGCAGAAGCGGGTAGGGGCCCTTGGTGACGATGTCGACCGTGAAGTCATCCACCTTTTCGGCGCGCAGCACGTTCGCGATGTTGCCCCGCGCCCGCGCGCCGGGGTCGAGCAAGCGGGCGAAGGACGCCACCACATCGTCGGCCGTAAACGGATTGCCGTTGTGGAATTTCACGTTGCGACGCAGTTCGAAGCGCCACGTGTCCGGCTTAACGTTCTTCCAACTCACCGCAAGTGCCGGCTCGAGCTCAAGGGTGCGGCCGCGGCGCACCAGAGGGTCGAAGACATGGTGCAGCATGCTCGTCGTGAAGCTTTCCGTGTGAGCATACGGATCGAGCGTCGTGATGTCGGTCGGCGAAGACCAGCGCAGGGTCTTGGCCTCGGCCGAGAGCCCCATCAGGGCGCCGAGCGCGACGGACAGGGTGGCGGCAAGCTTGATCGTCATGAAGAACCTCCACGAGCCTTCTGGTTCGTTGTTATTGGATACAATCAACGCAAAACTTGCATACAGAAATTTCGCCGTCAACGCTCCCGCATGCACAATCGGGCACATTGAGGCGTGATCCAAGCAAGATTCTGCGCGGGCCTCTGCGGCAGTCCAGCCCGGAGAGTATTCCAGAAGTCCCGCCGACCGATAGAGTTGAGCGCGACTAATCGGGCCTCTTCACGGGTAAATTAGAGCCGGCGCGATATCGTCCATGCACTGTCGCAACTCGATATTACTTTGCGTAATGATCAAGGATCGACCGGATGTCGCGATGCCGGTCGGCGGTGGAGGACAGCAGCGCCCGCTCGGTTACGGCGTGGAGATGATGGTCCATGCTGGCGACGGCGCCGGCCCCGTCGCGCTGTCGCAGGGCCTCGATGATCTGCTCATGCTCGGTCAGGGAGCAATCGGACGAATGCGGCCTGCCGTACAGGGCGAGAATGAGCGAACAGCGCGACACCACCTCGTCGACAAACCGCGCCAGCACCGTATTGCCGGAAAGGTCGGCCAGCAGGATATGAAACTCCCCCGCAAGCCGGATCGAGGCGGGCCCGTCGGCAGGGCTCGCCTTGCGCTCGAGCGCGATGTGCTTTTCGAGCAGGGCGATGTCGCGGTCAGTGACCTTGGCGGCGAGGCGGGTCAACACCTGCCGCTCGAGGCACATGCGGGCCTCGAAGATGTCATGCGCCTCGGACAGGCTGGGCTGGGCGATGGCCGCGCCCTTGTTGGGTTGAAGATCAACCAGCCCTTCCGCATGAAGGCGGGCAAGGGCCGTGCGGACGATGGTCCGGCTGACGCCGAATCGATCGCCGATCACGTCTTCGGTCATCTTGTCGCCCGGCATCAGGGCCTGTTCAATAATCGCCCGTCGCAGGCCGAAATAAACCGCATCGCTGCGGGGGATTTTACTGGTCTTGAGCGCATTGAGGGCCATGGGCACCGGGTCCGAGGACGCGAGGAACGGTTTCCACCATCTTGCATGCATTTCGATCTCGCACAAAAGCCCAATCCGTTCTATGAATTGTGTTCACGGCTGTATACGATAATTGTCCGCCGATATGCCAACTTTCGCCGTCGGGCGGCACCGGCATCGCGACAAACAGGGGCATGACAGATGAGCGAAGAGGTCTTCCTGACGAATGTCCGGCCGATGGGTGGCGATGCGACGTCGGTCACCATCCGCGACGGGGCCATCGTGGCTTATGGGGACCATGCTCCCGAGGACGCCCGATCGATCGACGGCGACGGGGCGATTCTGATCCCCGGCCTGGTGGAGGCGCATACCCACCTCGACAAGACCCTGCTCGGCATGCCCTGGTACCGCAACGATGTGGGCCCCCGGCTTGTGGACAAGATCGACAACGAGCGCGCGCAGAAGCGGCTGCTGGGGATTGAGCCGGCCCGCCAGTCCATGCGGCAGGCGTTACTGTCGGCCTCGCTGGGTTCGACGCATATCCGTTCGCACGTGGATGTGGACACGGATATGGGCCTTGCCGGGATCGAGGGCGTCCTTGAGACGAGCGAGCGCCTGCGCGACATCGTGGACATCGAGGTCGTCGCCTTCCCGCAGAGCGGCATGCTGATTCGCCCGGGAACCGCGACGTTGATGGAGGAAGCGCTGAAACTCGGGGCGCAGGTCGTCGGTGGCCTCGACCCGTCCGCCATTGATCGTGATCCGAAGGGGCATCTGGACGTCATCTTCGGCCTCGCCGACCGATACGGCCGCCCGGTCGACATTCATCTCCATGAAACCGGCGAACTCGGCGCTTTCTCGATGGAATTGATCATCGAGCGCACCAGAGCGCTGGGCCTGCAGGGCCGCGTGACGATCAGCCATGCGTTCTGCCTCGGGATGCCCGAGCAGGATCAGGTGGGTCTGCTGATCGACGCTTTGGCAGAGGCGAGGGTGCACATTCTGACCACGGCGCCGTCGTTCAAGGCGGTCCCGCCGGTCAAGCGACTGATGGATGCGGGCGTTGTGGTGGCGGCGGGTTCGGACGGCGTGCGCGATACATGGGGGCCCTACGGCAATGCCGACATGCTCGAGCGCGCGGTATTCGTCGGCTTGCGCAACAATCTTCGCCGCGACGACGAGGTCGCGATGGCGCTTGATACCTGCACGTGGGGCGGAGCGCGGATGATGGGGCTGGAAAACTACGGTTTGGCACCCGGCTCCCGTGCGGATCTCGTTCTGCTCGACGGCGAAACGCTGGCTGAAGCCATCGTCAGTCGCAGGCCGCGCAAACTGGTCATGAAAGCCGGCCGGATCGTCGCGCGCGACGGTGCCGCCCTGATGGTCGCGCCCTGACGTGCCCTGGCGGTGTCTCCCCCGAAGGACGGGCTGTTATGCCCGCCCTGATCACCGATGAGATCCGCGCTATTGGGATACGGCTCAACCGTCAGAATTTGAACCCTGCACCCACGCCACTGCCGGTCATGACCGGCTGAATGGTGCTCTCAGCGGGCGCTGGTGTGGACAAGGTGCTGGGCACGCTGACAGGGCGGCGCTGGGTTGCGGCTGCTTTTTCCGCCGAGGCGGAATTGCGTCGCGAATCGGGGCCGGCCAGCGAGGGCGGCGGCGGGACCGACGTGCGGGGCAGAACGCCCTGCGGAGCCCCGGTGTTGCAGCCGGACAGTGAGAGCGCGATCAGAACGAGAGCGGGCGGTGCGATCAGCCTGCGCATGGACGATATCCTTCTGGTGCGACGGATTATGGAATTGGAGGGCTCGCCATGTCGAGGCCGGCGCGGGAAAAGCCCTTGTCGTGCGGACGCCATGAAAAAAGGCCCGGTGTTTCCACCGGGCCTTTTCGTTGATCGCGAGATCTTAGTACGAGCTGAACTTGTAGTTCAGGCCGGCGCGGATGACGCCGAACTCGTTGTCCTTCTTGCTGTAGTCGTAGACGGCGATCGGAGCGACACCGGCGTAGCCGTAATCGTTCTTGCTGCCGAGGTTGACGTACAGACCTTCGATCTTGGCAGTCAGGTTGTTGGTGAAGGCGTATTCCACGCCGCCGCCGAGAACCCAGCCGGTGTTCGTGCTGCTGTTGCTCGAGTAGCCGAAGTTAGAAGCGGTGGTGCCAACGTCGCCGTAAGCGAAACCGCCGGTCACGTAGATGAGAGCGCGGTCAATGGCAAAACCAGCGCGAGCGCGCACGGTGCCGAAGTAGCCATCGCTGCCGCCGTTGCCGCCATAGATGCCGTTGAAGGCGTAGTTGTTGTTGCCGCCGCCGATGTCAGCGTACTGGATGTCCGTCTCGAGACCGAGGACGAACTGACCCATCTGGTAGTTGTAGCCGACCTGACCGCCGCCGACGAAGCCGCCGTCGTTGCTGCTGCTGCCATAATAGCCAACGCCATTGTAGAATGCGTTGTTATTGTTGCTCGTGTTCCAGCCGTAACCAGCGTTCACACCGACGTAGAAGCCCGTCCAGGTGAAGACGGGGATAGCGGCGACCATCGGAGGAGGAGCGTAACGCGACGGCAGGTCCGCAGCCTGGGCAGCGGATGCAGCAATCGCCAGGGCTGCCGTACCGGCGAGCAGGCTGAGGAGAGTAGAGCGCATGGGAGTTTCCCTTGTTCGTGTTTTCAGAGATCCCAACTTACCCAAACGTCACGCGCTTTGATATGGCTCTTTGGCAACAGCGCTAACAAAATGTGAAATGAAACCTAATATCAGTACGGTTTGATTTAATCATATTTACCAATAGATACAGTGTGTTCTTGACCGAGGGTTTCCAAAATGCACTCATTCACTGCGATTTTTCAGTGGCAGCTGGGGAATGGTACGAGGAGAGAACCTGGCCCCGCCGCTCGTCGTCGGGGCCTTTTTTTGCCCTCTGAACCGCAAATGAGCAGTCGGGCCTTCCCTGCTGCGGGCCCTGGCACCACATTCCAAGGGACAGTGATGCTGAGAGCGAGGTCGTATCATGCTGTGTAAGAGCTCCCCGCAGGCCGAAAGCCGCATGAGAGGGCCTTGGCTGCTCCTCGGGACCTGCGCGATCGGCGTCCTCATGACGAGTGGTGCGTATGCCGGCTGTTCCGATAACCCCGGCCCCAACATCAACTGGACGGGGTGCTCGAAGGCGCGCCTGATGCTCGCCGGCGACGACTTTTCGGGCAGCGTGCTGACCAAGGCCGCCCTGAGCGCGAGCGATTTCGCCGGTTCCTCCATGGTGGGCGCAAAGCTCAACGAGACGGAGGTCACGCGCACCCGATTCGAGGGGGCGGTTCTCTCGGATGCGGATTTCACCAAGGCGATCGGCTGGCGGGCCAATTTTACCAAGGCCAATCTGGCCAAGGCCAATTTCCACAGCGCCGATATGAGTCGGTCATCCTTCGTTCAGGCCAACCTTGCGGGCGCCAATCTCGGCAAGTCGGAGATGAACCGGTCGGATTTCAGCAGCGCCGACCTGACCGGGGCCGATATGTCGCGGGCTGAACTCGCTCGCGCGGGCTTTGCCAAAGCAAAACTCGGCGGGGTGAATTTCAGCCTCTCGAACCTCTCGCGGGCCAATCTCGCAGGTGCCGATCTCGACGCCGTGGACCTGACGCGATCTTATGTTTTCCTGACCCAATTCGCCGGCGCGAACCTGGCGAAGGCCAAGGGGCTGACTCAGGCGCAGATCGATATCGCCTGCGGTGACGGCACGACCAAACTCCCGGCAGGGTTGACGGCACCCAGTTCCTGGCCCTGTCCGGCTGAAGCCGAGTAGTCGCATTCTGTCTTGAATCGCCGGCGTCGACGGGATATCAAGGCCGCACATCAAGAGTTGGGCTGACGTCCAACGCCAACCTGCTGTCCGAGCAAGGTGGCGCTTCCGAAAGGAAGGATGTGGCCCGACCGGCAACGAAACGGAACACAGCCACCTCGTCAGCGCGCCTCTTTCGTACGGAGTGTGAAGCGATGAGCGCGAACGGCCCCCCTGCACGGCACCTGACTGTTGCGACGAGTGACATGTCGATCTTCGTGGCCAATATGGACTGGTCGCGAGCTGGGCGACGGACAGAGCCATCGTCCCTGTACATCGTCGTCCACCGGTCGGCCGGCACGTTTACCCATGTCTATCGGGTTGCTGCCGGCGCTGACCCTGCGCGCCAGACAATCTATCTCGAGCATGTTCTGGTCGGAGAGCAGGTGCGGGCGGCCAGAGCGTGGGTGCTTGACCGCTGTCCTGCCGCACTCGCGATTGAGACTGCGGCCTGATCGGCGCTCAGGTTGGCAGCAGGGTGGCGCAGATCACCATGATGGTGCCGCCGAGCCCGACCATCCAGACGAGCGAGCGGATATAGGGAACACCGAAGGCGTAGAGCGGCACGTAAGCGACGCGGGACCAGAAATACAACATCGCGCCCCACCGCGTCAGCGTTCCGTCGCGATCGGCCACGTGCGCGATCAAGATAGCGGCCGCAAAGAGCGGGAGCGTCTCGAAGAGGTTGCGCTGCGCCCGTTGCATGCGCCCCGTCAGCGGGCCGACAGGCGGGCCGGGCTCATCCCGCGGACCGGCATTATACGCGCTGCCGGTCTCCTTCGTTCGCAGCATGGCTGTCAGCCCGATCTGAACGAGAGCGAGGACGAGCGTCCAGGCGAGAAGCGTGAGTTCGGTCGTCATGGTGCGGATGACTCCAGGCGGCTCTGCGGCCGATGCCCCTCATTGTAGGGCTTGCCCCACACAAGTCATCCCGTGACATCGCCTGTCGCACAGTCGCTGCGGCCTCGGCACGGTGACGCCCTGGCGCCATCTGTCATGCGCAGTTTCGAAAGCTTCCAAAGTAATCGCGAATCTTCGATTGCGTCGCTACATTTTAATTAGAACAATCTAAAAGTAAAACTTGATATAAGGCGCATTTTTTGGCGTGACATCGCCCGAATACATATCTATACGCTCGGTCGCCGGCATGGAATTGGTGTTGTCGATGAGTTCGAACGTGGCCCTGAATCACACTGTCAAAGACGATATTCGCGAGTACTGGGGCAAGCGTTCGGAAACGTTCGACCTTTCACCTGGCCACGAGATTTTCAACGAGGAAGAACGCACTGGCTGGCATGCGTTGTTCCGTCGCCACCTCGGCGCCGGGCAGGGGCGCCAGGTGCTCGATGTGGCGAGCGGAACCGGGGTCATCTCGCTGCTGCTTCATGACATCGGATTTTCCGTCACCGGAATCGACTTCGCCGAACCGATGCTCGCCCGCGCGCGGGACAAGATTGCCCGCAAGGGCGCGCCCATCCGTTTCGTGCTCGGCGATGCTGAGCAGACACTCGAGCCGGACGCGACCTATGACGCCCTCGTGAACCGGCATCTGGTCTGGACCCTCGTCAATCCCGACGTGGCGTTCGCCGAATGGTTTCGCGTGCTCAAGCCCGGCGGCCGCCTTCTCATCGTGGACGCGGATACGCCGGTCCCGCGCACCCTCAAGGCAGCATGGCTGCGCGCGATGGCGCGGCTTGTCGGGCGTTTCCAGAAGGGTGCAACAGGCCACGTCATCGACCGCGCCACTCACGATCGCATCGTCTCGCAGGTCTATTTCTCGCAAGGCGCGGAAGCGGACCGCATCGTGGCGCTTCTTTCTGCCGCGGGCTTTACCGACATTGTCGTCGACCGCGATCTCACCGCCATTCATCGGGGGCAGGGCCGCAACATGCGCCTGCGCCAACGACTAGAGCGTGCAAGCCAGGATCGTTTTGCGATCGCCGCCCGCAAACCCGAGAGTCCTTCTCTGGCTTGAAGGATTTCTTTCAACGCTGGGCCTTTAACCCACCGATTGAGGATTGACATGCCGAACGTCCGTTTGACCGATCAGCGACCGTGGTCGCACCTGACCCGCCTGTCGCGCCATCTTGCCGTTGCCTGCGCGCTTGCGATGCCGTCGCTTGCGGCGGCACTCCCCGCGCAGGCTGCGGACGAGATGATCAAGGTGACGGACCTTGCGGGTCGGACTGTTTCCGTCAAGAAGGGTGTCCAGCACGCCATTCTCGGAGAAGGCCGTCTCTTCTATGCGACCGTCGTCCTCAATAAGGACAAGCCCTTCGCGCAGCTCGCGGCGATCGGCGACGATCTCGAGAAGTTCGATCCTGACAGCTGGCATCAATACCTGGCCAAGGTGCCGGAGGCCAAAGCCGTCACGCAGGTCGGTGCGCTGGCGTCCAGTGACTTCAGTGTCGAGAAGGCGATCTCGCTTAACGCCGATCTGGTCATCCTCTCGCTCGGGTTCCTGGACAAGGCCAACGAGACCGGCATCGTCGACAACCTCGCCAAGGCTGGCATCCCGACGATCTTCATCGATTTTCGTGAGCGGCCGACCCAGAACACCGTGCCAAGCATGCTGCTGCTCGGGCGCGTGTTCGACCGGCAGGAGCAGGCACAGGCCTTCGTCGATTATTATCTCCAGCAGATGCGGCGGGTCTACAACGTGACCTCGAAGCTGAAGCAGAACGAGCGCCCGCTGGTCTTCGCCGAACAGGCCGCCGGTCTCGATCCGACGGCGTGCTGCCGTACCTTCGGCAATTTCAACTTCGGCGAATTCGTCGCGGAAGCGGGCGGCCTCAACTGGGGTTCCAAATTCTTCTCGGGCGCAGGCGGTCTCGTCAATCCCGAGAAGATCGTTGTCGACGATCCGGCCTTCCTGCTCATGACGGGCGCCAACTGGTCGAATTCAAACCCCGGCAACAAGGCTGTGTGGCTGGGCTACGAGACCAAGGAGGCGTCCGCGCAGGAGCAGATCAAGGGTCTCATCGAGCGTCCCGGCTTCAAGGAAACGTCTGCCGTCAAGAACAAGCGCGTGATGGCCATATATCATCAGTTCTATCAGAGCCCGTATCACTTCGTGGCCATTCAGGCGCTCGCCAAGTGGCTCCATCCGGACGCGTTCAAGGATCTCGATCCGAAGGCGACGTTCGACGACATGCACAAGCAGTTCCTTCCCATCGCGTTGACGGGCGTGTTCTGGACCGAACTCAAGTAGTCGCGTGGCGCGAGTCCTCACCGGCTCGCGCCAGCCCGGCATGGGGCTTTCAATGGCAGACCTGACGATGGACGGCGCGGGAATCCGGTATCGCCGCCGCGCCGCCCGCAAAGTCGCAATCGTGGCGGGAGCGCTTGCAGTGCTTCTTGCGGCCCTGATCACAGACGTTGCGGTGGGACCTGGAAACTTCAGTCTCCTGCAGGTCCTGTCGGCTATTGTCGATCCAGGATCGCAGGGACCGAAGGTCGACGTCATCGTCTGGAATGTCCGCTTGCCGGTGGCCGTCATGGCCGTACTCGTCGGCGCGATGCTCGGTGTTGCAGGAGCGCAGATGCAGACGATCCTCAACAATCCCCTGGCCGATCCCTTCACCCTCGGCATCTCGTCGGCCGCGAGTTTTGGCGCAGCGCTCGCCATCGGCACGGGGATCGGGCTTGTGCCTTTCGCCGGCGCGTTTCTGGTGACAGCCAACGCGTTTGTCTTCGCGCTCGCCACCTCGATCATCCTGTTCCTGTTCACCCGCATGCGCGGCGTGACCATCGAAACGTTCATCCTGGTCGGCATCGCGCTGTTCTTCACCTTCAACGCGCTGCTCGCCTTCATCCAGTATCAGGCCTCTGAAACCCAGCTCCAGCAGATCATTTTCTGGATGATGGGCTCACTGGCGCGCGCTACTTGGACCAAGATCGCGGTCTGCGCCGGGTTGTTGGCGGTGATTGTTCCCATCTGCATGCGCCGCAGCTGGATGCTCACCGCGCTCACCATGGGAGACGACCGCGCCGCGAGCCTCGGCATCCCGGTCGCCCGGTTGCGGCTGGAGATGCTGGCCTGCATCTCGCTGCTGGCCTCGACCGCCGTAGCGTTCGTGGGGACCATCGGCTTTATCGGACTGGTCGGCCCGCACATCGCCCGCCTGCTGGTAGGCGAAGATCAGCGCTATTTTCTTCCCGTCTCGGCGGCCTCCGGCGCGGTCATCCTGTCCGTCGCCTCGACACTCTCCAAGGCCATCACACCGGGCATCATCTATCCCATCGGAATCATCACGGCGCTGGTGGGCGTGCCGTTCTTCCTCAGCCTCGTGATGTCCGTGCGACGGGAAAACTGGTGATGAGTCTCGCGATCAACGACATTCATTTCGGCTATGGCAAAGTCCCCCTGTTTCGGGGCCTCGGCGCGACAGGTCTGCGGCGTGGAACCATCACCGCGGTGGTCGGGCCCAATGGCGTCGGCAAGTCCTCGCTCTTCCGGTTGATCGCCGGCCTGAGGTTGCCCCGGCGCGGTTCCCTCTCGCTCGATGGAACCGACCTTGCAACGCTCCCGCAGAGACGTCGGCACGAGACGGTCTTCTTCCTGTCGCAGCATGTGGCCATCCGCGCCGCGCTCACAGTCTTCGACCTCGTGCTGCTGGCGCGCAAGAGCGGGCGCGGCGGGCGCACGACACCAGACGATCTCGCGCGCGTCGAAACGATCCTGTGTGAACTCGGTATCGACCATCTGTCTGACCGGCACGTAACGGATCTGTCAGGCGGGCAGCAGCAGCTTGTCGCGACCGCGCAGGCCTTTGTCCGCGAGCCGCAGGTGCTGTTGCTGGATGAGCCCACGAGTGCGCTCGATCTGCGACGCCAGCTGGAGGTGATGGAACTGGTCCGAAAGGTCACGATCGCGCGGAACATCGTCACGCTCGTGGCGCTGCACGATCTGTCGCTCGCGAGCCGCTTCGCCGACCGCTTTCTGCTCCTCGACAGCGGCGTGATCGTAGCCGACGGTTCGCCCCACGAGGTGCTCGACGGCGGGGCGATCGAGGACGCCTACGGAGTGGGCATCCATGTGGAGCGCGCAACCACCGGCACGCTCATGGTTGACGCGTATCTCAGGGCCAGCTGAAACGACAAACGGGTCCCGAAGGACCCGCTTGCGTGAAGAGTGAAGGGCGCGCTTAGCGCTTCCACTTGCCGTCGTACTTGAACTCGGGCGCAGCCTTGAGCTGATCCTTCGTCGCGTTCATGACAGCATGCCACTTCTTGTCGTTTTCGACATAGGTGACCTTCACGGCATTCGGACGCACGATGACGTTGCGCTCGCCCATGCCGAGGAAACCGCCGACGGAGACGATGTAGCCAGTCAGGTCGCCCTGCGACAGGATGAGATCCTTGATCTCGCCGATCTTGTCGTTGGCGTCGTTCACGACGTTGAGGCCAATGAGGTTGTGCGTGAGAACGTCGGTCGGCTTGGCGACGACGAAGGTCTCAGGCTGAACGGTGATGGCCGTTTGGGCGATTGCCGCTCCGGCAAACATGGAGGTCGCAGCGAGAGCGATAAGGGTACGGCGCATTATTTTTGGCTCCTTATAAGCATTGTAGAACCGGACAATGGTTTGGAGCGGCTAAGGTTCCCGAGCGATCTCACGCAAATGCGCGATCAGGGCGTCCTGAACGCGCGATTTGACATGCTTGCCGCTCCCGTCATGTCGCCGACCTGTGTGATGATCCAGGCGTCGATCGGCTGATTGCGGCCGCGGATCTTCACCGTCCGCCGCTCATGCGCCGTCAGATCGAGGCCCGCACGGGCCGCAAGCTCTGCCGAGATCACGAGTTCCGCATCCAATTCCTTGGCGAGGTTTTCGAGACGACTGCCGGCATTGATGGTGTCTCCCACCGCCGTGAGGCCCATGGCGTGGCCATAACCCATTTCGCCTGCGATGGCAGGCCCCACATGAAGGCTCAACGCCAGACGGAGCGGTTGGTCGAGTTCGCTGGCGTAGGTCTCATTGAGGTGGCGCACGCCCTCGAAGATGCGCAGCGCGGCATCGAAGGCCTGTCGCGAGGCGACGTCCGGCGTGTCGGTCAGGCCGAACAGTGCAAGCGCCCCATCGCCGATGAACTTGTCGAGGTGCCCGCCAGCACTTTCCACCGCCTGTCCGACAACCTCGAAGTAACTGTTGAGGAGAAAGACCGTGTCGTATGGCAGGCGATGTTCCGTGAGACGCGTGAATCCCCGCAGATCGCAGAACAGCACCGCGAGGTCGCGCTCGCGGCCGCGCGCCGCCGGGCTGCCGCTGGCAAGCAGGACCGGCCCGAGGCGGTTCGCCGACAGGACCGGCGCGATGGTCAGGTCGTGGCTCGGGCGCAGCTGACAGGCCAGGCGAATGTTGGGCCCCGCATCGATCCGGGCCAGCGTCGCGCGCTCCTGCGGCGTCGGTGACGGCTGCTCGCTCAGGCCTTCGATCACGCGGACGCGGCAGGTCGAACAGCGTCCCCGCCCGCCGCAGACGGATTGGTGCGGGATGCCGGCCTGCCGGCTTCCTTCGAGGACGCTGAAGCCTTGGAGGATGGTGATCGTGCGACCGCCCGGATAGGTCACCTGGACCCGTCTGGAGCGGCGCAGGTAATAGCGCAGCATGCGAGCCGCCAGTACCGCCGCGATCGAAAGCGAAATGGCCACGAACAGGCTGTCCCGCACAACCGGTAGCACCTGTTCGGCACCGGGGATCATGGGCGTCTCCGGATACCTCAGAGGATCCTCCGAAAGCGCGCGACCGGCTTCGGCAAAACCGAGCAGAGCCAGGACCGGAACAAGAAGGGCTGCTGAATAAAGCGTCAGCCCGACTCGGGCGAACCAGGCCTTGTTGCGCAGCCAGAAATAAAGCCCGACGCAAAAATGCAGCCAGGCGATGACCAGCGCGACGGTTTGTTTAAGCCCGAGATCAGGCGACAGGATCCACAGATTGCGAACCACATCCGCGTAGCCGACCCCGCGGCCCGTGAGGGCGAAGTCCACCCGGGTGCCGACCACATGCGGGATGAGCAGAAAGGGGAGGGCGAGGCCGAAGGCCAGTTGGACGGCCTCCCTTACCGGCATCCGCAATGTCCGCCTGCGGAACAGGGCAACGAGGGCGAGCAGGAAATGGCCAGAAAGCGCGCCATAGAGCAGCACCGTCCCCAGCCAGCTCCGCCAAAGCAGATTGAACACGGCGCGGCCGGTCTCCATCGCCTCGAGCGAGATCAGGCCCAGCGCGTGGTTGGAGAAGTGGGTGACCAGAAACAGGCCCAGTACCAGCCCGGAGACGAGCCGAATTTCCCGCAGGCGGATCCTGCGGATTGATGTGAGAAAGAGCGGGGCTTGCATGCGGAGATGCGGTCTCATGGCGGCCGAACGGGTCCGCCCGGAACATAGAGCAGATCGCCCCCATTTCACATTCCGGTCGCTCGGTCTCTGCACGACTTCGCGAGGGGCGGCGGGGGACCGCCTCTCTCAGATCATGCCGCCATCCGTGACGATGTCGGAGGTCAGCCCGGCGCGCAGCGCCCTGGCGGTGTCGAAGAGGGCGGGGTCCTGGCGATGGCGCGGTCTGGCAGTTTCGACCGGAAAGGCGGCGCTGATGCGCCCCGGAGCGCCCGACAGCACGATCACCCGGTCGGCCAGATAGGTCGCCTCCTCGATATCGTGGGTGACGAAAAGGACGGTTTTGCCCGTCGCCTGCCAGACCCGGATCAGCTCGTCCTGCAGGCCTTCCCGCGTGATGGCGTCGAGGGCGGAGAAGGGTTCGTCCATCAGAAGCACCTCCGGTTCGACGGCCAGTGCGCGCGCGAGCGACACCCGCTGTCGCTGGCCGCCCGACAACTGGTGCGGCCAGCGCTCCGACAAGGCGCTCAGCCCCACCAGATCGAGGCACGCATCGGCCGCAGCCCTGCGCTCGCGCTGCGACAGGCCGCCATGCTCCAGGCCGAAAGACACGTTGTCACTCACCCGTCGCCATGGCAGAAGCCGCGAATCCTGGAAAACCAGCGCCACGGCCCGCCGGACGCTTTCGGTCGGCGTGATTGTCACTGTGCCCGAGCTGGACGTGGCGAGTCCCGCCAACACACGCAGGAGAGTCGACTTGCCGACGCCGGAAGGACCGACGATGGCGAGGAACTCGCCCCGCTCGACTGTCAGGTCCAGATGTTCCAGCACGGCGGTGCGCTCGCCGTCGCGCTCGAAGGTCAGCGACAGGTCCCTGATCTCGATTACGCTCGCCATCTGAGCAGCCTTCCTTGCAAGGCCACAAAGGCCGTGTCGAGAAGTCCGTAGAGCGCCGCCATCGTCAGCATGTAGACCACCACCACGTCGGTCGCGAGGAGGCTCGATGCCTGCATCATCCGCTGGCCGAGGCCGGCTACGCCGAAGATCTCGGCTGCCACGACCGCCATCCAGGCCTGCCCGAGGGCGGTTCGAAGTCCGACAAGAATCCCGGGCGTCGCGGCGGGCAGGAGGATCTTCTGGAGGCGCTGGAGACCGGAATGAAAGCCGAAGGCCTCAGCAACCTCGATCAGGTCGCGATCGACCGCGCGAACCGCTCCGTGGGCGGCAAAATACACGATCCAGAACACGCCCATGGTGATGATGAAAACCGCGGCGCCGGTGCTGACCCCGAACCACAGGATCGCGAACGGGACCCAGGCGAGCCCTGGGACCGGCCGCAGAACCCGCACGATCCAGGCAGTGAACGATTCCGCATCCGGATACATCCCCGTCAGAATGCCCAGGCCCACCCCGAGCCCCGCCCCGACCGAGAGGCCCATGAGATAATGGGAAAGACTGCTGGACACCGCCTTCGCCCATTCGCCGCTTGCCAACTCCTTCAGGAAAGCAGCCGGAAGAACGCTCGGCACGGAAAGCAGGGCCGCATTGACGAGGCCGAGCCGTGGGACAAGCTCCCACAGACCCAGAAAGGCCAGGAGCCCGAGAAACGCCAGAGTGAGGCTGCGCATCGGGGCGCTCAGCCACCCTTCAGGGCGCGCTCGTAAAAGCGGGTGTCGAACAGCCCGTCGAAGGGGAGTTCCTTCTCCAGCGATCCAAGCTTGACCTGATAGCTCTGCATGGCGCGCGCCGGCTCGATGATGGCTCGGGGATCGACGATGAACCTGGTGGCCGGGGAGGCGAGGGCGGTGCGAATGGTGGCGGTGTCGACGATCCCCTTGCCGAGGGCCGCCTCGATGGCGGGCGCGGCGCGGTCGGGCGCTGCCTCGATAAGGGCTGCCGCCCTCACCAGAGCGTTGACAAGGGTTTGCACGGCAGCCGGGTTCTTGTCGGCGAATGCGCCGGCGACGGCGACCACCGTTCCCGGCTGGCCTGGGAACATCTCGTCGCCGAGCGCCACGAGCTTGATGGCGGGATTGCGCCCCATGACGATCGAGACGGCCGGCTCGCGAATCGAGGCGCCCTCGACAGCGCCGGCGAGGACGGCTTGCTGCGTCGCGTCGATTCCCATGGAGATCACCTCCACGTCGGCCTTTTCGATCTTGGCGGTCTCCCACAGCCAGTACTGCAAGGTGGTATTCGGAACCGAGCCGGGGGGCTGCGTCGCCACCCGCGCAGGTTTGCCTTCCGCCGTCCGATAGGCCTTGAAGGCAGCAGCAGGGCTTGTGCCCGGCGTGAAGTATTTGGCAAGCTTCGGGGTCGCCACGAACACGTTTTCAGCCACGGCCGTTGCGGCAACGACCCGGACGTCGATTCCCTTGGAACGGGCGACGGCCAAAGGCGCAACGCCGGCCACGTAGATGTCGATGGTGCCGGAGGCCAGCGCCTGGATCATGTTCGGACCCGACTCGAACGTCGTGACACCGATCTCGAGGCCGCCCTCCTTGAGGTAACCTTCCTTTTCGGCAACGAAAAGCGGGGCGGCACCCAGAACCGGAATGACGCCGACGCGGGCCTTGACGGCACCCTGCGCCCAGGGGCTCGCGCCCAACAGCGGCATGGCGGCAATTGCCCCGCATAGTGTCAGGAAGTGACGGCGGTCCATGTCGCTCTCCACATCGGTTGATTGTGTCGATGTAGAAAAGAATTCTCCGGTTTGGCAAGAGCGCGCGTTCTGATAAGGTAAGTTGCCTCATTTCTAACGCGCAAAGAGAACAAAATTCTCTTTCTGCGGCTAAGTGGGGAATCTCATTCCTGGCCCAGGCGTCACTCGTGCGCAAGTCAGTTGGAGGCCACGGGCGATCTAGAGAAAGAAATCGCCTTTCGCCAACGTCACATAGCCTTTCGACGTCACCGCGAAATCGGCCACCCCGTCGCCATTCACATCGCCGTACACGTGGGTCTGGCCGCCGGCCTTCTCGTAGCGTAGTTCGCCCTTTGTCTGGTGGAAGGCGCCCGTTCCGAGGAACGTGAAGGCCTGATTGCCGGCGCGTTCGAGATTGGCGTCGATTCCGGAGAGATCGATCTTGTCCTTCTCGCTCCGTGAAAAATCCTGGATCCGATCGCGGCCGGCGAAGTCGACCGTGCTGTCGCGGATCGACTTGTAGACGAAGCTATCGGCCCCGGCGCCCCCGAAGAGCTTGTCGGACCCTATTCCGCCCTGGAGTTTGTCCTTGCCGGCGAAGCCCTCAAGCAGGTCACTGGCGCGCCCGCCCGTGATCGTGTCGTCACCCGCCAAGGCGAGGCGGTACACGGCCATGTCGTCGCTGGTGGATTTGGACCTCGCAGCCTTCACGATCGAAGTCACTGGCGCCGCGATGCCTGATACGATCCCAAGGGCCTTGCCATCGAGGACGAAGGTGTAGCTCTTCACCGTGCCGGCGATCGGAATGCCCGCCGCATCGTAAGTGAACCCAGACCCACGGAACTCGTCGCGAAAGTACCCGAGCTTGTCGAGGTCGTAGTGGACTGCGAAGGTGCCGGAGGACCGAACATACTTGCTGCCGTAATAGAGGCTTGCGAAGTTGAGGTCTTTCAGCGCGAGGCCGTAAGATGCCTTCCAGGTGATCGTCGCCATGGGGTCCCCGATGCAGAAGTTTCGGGGGATAAATCACGTGGCTGACGTTAGGGCAATTCCCACACAGGGGTTATTCTGCTCTTGGTGTGCGGCGCAGCACAAGCGTAGCCTCAGACTGCCGAAGGCTGCGCCTCGGCGCGATGGTGGGTTCGGCCGTGATCTGCCGCAGAGGCAGTTGAGAAATTTTTCGGCTCAAACGAAGAATTTTTGCAAAATCTTAAGCTTTGCCATATGGCCATTTTCTCGCCCCATTGTTAAGCTCTTCAGAGGTAGGCCGTATTTGTTGTCTCCCCGGCAATCTTGCGGCTTGAATTCCACCGCTCTCCTCCCCGGAGGGCCAACCATCGTTCTTTCAAAAGCTCAGTCCGCGCTCTTTTTGTTTCTTTGTAACCTTGCGTAACCGTGTGCCGAATTCAGCTGATCTCCTTGGTTTGGCAAAGCCAAGTTAACTGGCAGGGATTGGTAAATAACTGGCATCGGAAGACAAGACTAAAGCATGGGGCAGTGTCTATTCGTAGGCTGCGCTAGACTAAACGCAACATCTCGCGGTCAATCGCCGTATTTTTTAGTTATAGATCGTCCATCCGACGGTTTCTGAGTGTATTTGTAATGCGTATTTAACGGCAATACTTGACCACGCGAAAACTGAATGGATTCTAAAATATGGCTATTTTGCCTTCGCAGTTTCTCGAGAACCTCAACGACAACACACCGATTTCTTATCTTGGCAGGCAATTTTATATCGCTGGCGAAAAATCCTGGAGCTTCACGTCGACCGACAACAACACGGTTCGTTTCGAAGTTCGCAAGGGCGACCAGTTCACCAGCAGTTATTACACTGACATTCAAGGCGTCGAACGCGCTGAAATGAGCGATTCCGCCCGCTACGGCATGCGGCAGGAAATCAGCGTCGAATACAAGTTCATGATCGAACCTGGCACCAAGAACACGGCTAAGTGGATGGTCGTCGGCCAGTTGCACTCCGGAATGGGCGTCACGCCCCCCGTCGAGATTAAGTTTAACGGCAACGACAAGATGGCGATTTCCGGCAAGTCCGGATCCAGCAGCAACATCGTCTATCGCGACCTGTACCAGGACAGCCAGGATATCGTCCGGGGCAAATGGTATACGATGAAGCTGAACATCAAGCTGGATGCCAGCGGCAACGGCAGCGCCGATATCTGGCGCGATGGCGTCAAGATCGTCGACTATAACGGTGCGCTCGGCTACACGGACCAGACCCAGACCTACTGGAAAGAAGGCGTCTACCGCTCATCGGCTTCCGAAACGACGGCGGTGAGCTTCAAGGACCTGAGTATCCGCGTCGGCGCAGGTGCGTTCAGCGCAACGTCCGAGCCCTCCGTGGCGGCACCGGTCGCCCGCTCCGTCCAGAATGGCAAGAGCACTGACGATCACCTCACCGGCACGCCCGGTGATGACCACCTGAACGGGTATTCCGGCAGGGACACTCTCTACGGCTTGGGTGGAAACGACAGAATTGACGGCGGTGCTGGCCACGATCGGCTTGTCGGCGGGGCCGGTAATGACACTCTTCTGGGCCAGGGCGGCAATGATTACCTCTACGGTTCGGCCGGTCACGATCGGCTCGAAGGCGGCAGTGGCAGCGACCGCCTGTTCGGCGGCAGCGGCAAGGACGTTCTCTTCGGCGGGGCTGGCAGGGATGTTCTGCGCGGCGATGCGGGCAATGATCGCCTGCTCGGCGGGGCCGACCATGACACCATCCTTGGCGGCACCGGCAACGACATCCTTTATGGTGGCGACGGTAACGATCGCCTCGTGGGCGGCAAGGGCCACGACATCATGACGGGCGGCAAGGGCAAGGACACGTTCGTGATCAATGCCTCGCCGCTGAGCGCCAATCTCGACAAGATCAAGGATTTCACTCACGGCTCGGACAAAATCGAGCTTGCGAGCTCTGTCTTCCTCGGACTCGGCAAGGGCGTCGTCCCAACCTCGGCGTTTCACATCGGCAATACCGCCACGTCCATGAGCGACCGGATCATCTACGACGACAACACCGGCGCAATTTACTACGATTCCGACGGGACCGGTGCGGCTGCGCAGGTCCATATCGCGACCCTCATGGGTGCTCCCAAGACTGTCGCCTCGACCGACTTCTTCGTTCTCTGACACTGCGCATTCTGTGACACTTCGATAGCGCCCCGATCCGGGGCGCTATCCTGTCTGCACGAACGCTAGGCCCCCATCATTCGGAACCCGTAGACGGCGCCCGCCACGACGATGGCCACAATGGCGAATGGCAGCCAACGGGGATACGGCTTCATATCGTCCTCGAGATCCATTCCGCGGCGCCTCCGAAACACGTTACGATCCTTCAGGCCTACCGTCTCACGCCACCCGCTGGCTATAATCCAGACGGGTAAGTGGGCTTGCTCTGGAGAGAGATGAGCGCCCCGATGCGCCTGTAGAGGGTGGGGTTGTGGAGCCGAGATATGGGCCGGCTCTCCGCTGATATTGGATGGCCGGAATCATGCGCCCGTCCCAAGGGGGGACTGGCGTGCGTGAAACACGCCTCGAGGCGCAGGGCGGCGATCAATCGTCGGGCCGATTCCGGGGACGGGAATGTGTGCGTCCGCCGATTCTGTTTTCGCCTCAGACGCACTCCCATCAGCCGAAACGCGCTTTTGACTTTGCGTGAATGCATTGACCTGCCTCTGGCGTGGATTGCCCGCAGGCTTATCTTGAGCGCCACACAGGGCGGCTCTCGCCCCATCGAGGAACAGGATCATGCGTCAGCACGGCATTCATCACGTCACGGCGATTGCGGGACCGGCGAGCCGGAATCTGGACTTCTACACGCAGGTCCTTGGACTCCGGCTCGTCAAGAAAACGGTCAATTTCGACGATCCGAGCACCTACCATCTCTATTATGGGGATGCGGCAGGGCAGCCTGGGACGATCCTCACGTTTTTCCCCTGGGAACATGCCGCACCGGGTCGTCTCGGTGTGGGCGAGACGCAGGAGACGGTGTTCCGCGTGCCGCAGGCTTCGATTGGATTCTGGACGCACCGGTTTGTGGAGAAGGGCGTGTTGCACGAGGCGCCCGAGAAGCGGTTCGGCGAGACAGTCTTGTCCTTCAAAGACCCTGACGGAACCCGCCTCGCCGTGGTCGGCATTGCCGGCATCGACGATGCGCCGTTCTGGAACGGGTCCGACATTCCGGCAGAGGCTGCGATCAGGGGATTCCATTCCGTCAGTCTTCTGGTGGCTGAAGCAGCACCGACGGGAGCGATCCTGACGGATGTGCTGGGCTTCAAGGAAGTTGCGCGGGAAGGATCGCTCGTGCGGTTCGCGTCAGGCGACACCGCCCTCGGCGGCATCGTCGATCTGCGCGAAGCCGGGGGCTTTCTCAAAGGACGCCCCGGGGCCGGGACGGTTCACCATGTGGCGTTCCGGGCCGCAAGCGATGCCGTGCAGACCGAGATGGTTGAGAAACTGGCCCGAAATCACGGGATCGTCGCAACCGAGCCGAAGAACCGCGACTATTTCCGGGCCGTGTATTTCCGCGAGCCGGGCGGTCTGCTGTTCGAGATTGCCACCGATGATCCTGGCTTTGCGGTCGACGAGGCGGCTGACGCGCTCGGGCAAGCCCTGAAGCTTCCCGCCTTCCTTGAGAAGCGACGCGCCGAGATCGAGGCCGTGCTGCCTGCGATAGCCTGACCCCATCCGGTGTCCCGCCTCATCCGGCGGGGCACCGGCAGGTGCTTTACGGGATCAGGATTGTGGAGCCGCTGGTGCGCCCCGCCTCGAGGTCCTCGTGGGCCTTCGCGGCGTCTGCGAGCGGGTAGCGCTGACCGATCTCCGGTCTGAGCGCAAAGTTGGCCACCATGGCGAACACTTCCCCGGACGATGCTGCATATTCCTCTGGGGAAACGGCATAGGTGGCAAGGGTGGGGCGGGTGAAATACAGCGACCCTTTCTTCTGCAACAGGGAGGCCTCGACGGGCGGCGGCGGACCGGACGTGGCGCCGAAGGACACAAGGATTCCGCGCGGAGCAAGGCAGTCGATCGAGGTCGTGAAGGTCGCCTTGCCGATCGAGTCGAACACGACGGGTACCCCCTTTCCGCCCGTGATCTCGCGGATGCGCGCGAGGACGTCCTCACTGTTGCGGTCGATGACCACCTCGTAGCCGTTGGCGAGCGCCTTCGCGCATTTGGCAGCGCCCGCTGCAACGCCGATCAGCCGAATGCCGCGATGCTTTGCCCATTGCCCCGCGAGCAGACCGACCCCTCCCGCGGCCGCGTACATCAGGGCGAAATCACCGCTTTTCAGGTCCACGCACCGGTTCAGCAGATACTCGACCGTCATGCCTTTCAGGAGGACGGCGGCGGCCTGCTCGTCGGTGACGCCGTCCGGGACCTTCACCAGCCGGGCAGCGGGAAGGATGCGCTTTTGCGCGTAGGAACCGGGCTCTCCACCCTGATAGGCGACACGATCGCCAATGCTGAAAGCCGTCACGCCCGCCCCGACGGCCTCGACGGTTCCGGCAGCCTCACTCCCGCAGCCGCCGGGCAAGGGAAGCGGGTAGGCGCCGGTGCGATGATACACGTCGAGGAAGTTGACCCCGCAGGCGGTCTGGCCCACGAGGACCTGTCCCGCGTCAGGCGAACCGATGTCGACCTCGCGCAATTGCAGCACCTCGGGGCCGCCATGGGTCTCCATGCGGATGGCGCGCGTCATCATGGCTTTCTCCGGTTTAGGTCGTTGTGAACCGCACGCCTCATCGTCCGATAGGGCGGGAGCGGCTTCAAGGGGCAGTCTCGAGGGGCAGGTTGCCGCGGGCTTCGAGTTCCGCGCGGATGGCGAGCTTCGTGATCTTGCCGTAGCCCGATTTCGGCAACGCATCCCAAAAGAACACGCGCTTCGGACATTTGTAACGGGCAACCCGGCCGTCCATCCAGGCGAGCAGGCCGGGTTCGTCGAGTGTTGCTTCCGGTCGCAGAACACAGACTGCGACGCCCACCTCGCCCCAGGTTCTGTCAGGAACGCCAAGGATCGCGACCTCCGCGATGGCCGGGTGCTCGAGCAACGTCTCTTCCGTTTCGCGCGGATACACATTGGACCCGCCGGAGATGTACATGTCGGAGGCGCGTCCAGTGATGAAGAGGAATCCCTCCTGGTCCATGTGGCCGAGATCCCCGGTCCGGAACCAGCCCTCCCGGAAGGCCTTGGCATTGGCGTCCGGATTTCTGTAATAGCCGGCGAAGACGGCGGGGCCGCACACGCAGATCTCGCCTGTCTCGCCAGCACCGACCTCGCGGCCGGAACTGTCCTGAATGGAGACCTGCATGCCGGTGCGTTCATACCCGCAGGTCCCGCGCCTCAGGTCGTCGTGATCCTCGATCTCATGCATGTCAGGTGGCAGCACGGTGATGTTTCCGGTGACTTCCCCGAGGCCGAAATATTGCACCAGGACCTTGCCGAGTTTCCTCAACGCATGTTTCTGATCCTCACGATACATGGGCGCGCCGGCGTAAATCACATAGCGCAGCGAACGATGGTCGTGCGTGTCCACGGAGGGATGCTCGGTGAGGATTTTCACGATCGTCGGCACCGTGAACATGTTGGTGATCCGCCACCGTTCGACGAGCGCCCAGGCCTCCGCAGGATCGAATTTCTCGCTCGTCATCAACACGGTCTTGGCCCCGCGCGCGGTCTGGACGAGTTGATGGATGCCGGCCCCATGCGACAGGGGCGCGACCACCAGGGACGCGTCGGCCTGCGTCGTGCCGGGCATGAGGTCGCTCAGATGGTTCGTGATCACGAACGCCAATTGCCCGTGAGTAAGGATCGCGCCTTTCGGGCGACCGGTGGTGCCCGAGGTGAAGAAAAACCAGCACGGATCGTCATAGGCGACGGACGCGTCCGGCACGGATTGACCGAGCGCCTCCCTGACAAGCCCATCGTAATCGCCGCCGAAAGTGGACTCGCCGATCGAGATGACGAAACGCAGATCGGGAAGGGCGGCGCGAACGGCCGCCACATGGTCGGGGAAATCGTTCTGGCAAATGAGCGCTGACGCTCCGCTCGCCTGTGCCAGGAACGCGACCTCGGCTGGCGTCTGCCTGAAATTCGTCGGGACCCAGACCGCGCCGATGCGAAAACAGGCGAACATCGACTCGAAAAGCTGATTGCTGTTTCTGGCCTGCACAAGAACCCGATCGCCCTTGCTCACGCCGCGCGACAGGAGGACCGACGCCATCGCGTTGATGCGCCGGTCGAGATCCAACCAGGTCCAGGTTGTCTCGCCCCACACGAATCCAATTTCTTGGCCGAAGCGACGGGCCGCCTGCCGGACAAGATGCGACAGGTTCATGACGCGCTTTGAGACGGGGCTGATGGGCATCTCAGTCATGGGTGCGGTCAACAGCAATCCTTTGCCACCGTGGGCGATCGTCGGCAGGAGGCTAGTAGCCGGCTGCCGTCATTGCAATGGAGCGATGCCGGTGTATCGTTTTCTCAACCGCGCACGGATCCGTCGAGGCTGTGACCAGGAGGAAACGATCAGACATCTCCATCATCCCGGGCCGGTCGCCGGTGCCCGGACCGTGACCGCCGCGGACCGTCCCATTCGCTTGAATTTCCGGCTCGATGCAGGCGAGCGCGTCGACCACGCCCTTGCAAGAGGGTTCGAAGCCGCCGGTTGCATCGGTGGTTTTGTCGGCTTCGAGGGTGGAACCTGCGCGCCTTTCCAATACGTCATCCCCGCAGCCTCGCCCGATGACGGGCATGCCGCCTGGTATAGCGCACCGCTCACGCCGGAAGGGCCTGTGGACCTGCGCCAATGCGGTGCGATCGTGGGGCTACGGGACGGGCAGCTCTATGGTCACTGTCACGGCCTGTGGCACACGGCAACAGGGCTCTGCATGGGCCACATGCTCACCCCACTCTGCGTTCTGACGGCTCCCGTCATGGCTGCGGGTTTTGGCTTCCGGAACGCGACCTTCCGCTCCATGCCGGATGAGGAGAGCGGTTTCACCCTGTTCGAGCCAACGGGAGGCAGCGATCGCGGAGGCGCCCCATCGGCCCTGCTGCTCAGAATTCGACCGAACGAGGATCTCTGTCAGGCCATCGAAGCCGTCTGTGAAGCCCATGGCATAGAGAGCGCAGAGGTGCACGGGATCGGCAGTCTCAATGAAGTCCGGTTCGCTGATGGTCGGCAGGTCAGTTCTTACGCGACCGAAATCCTGATCCGCCACGGCCGGGTCGGGCCGGAAGGTCAGGGCGTGCGTGCCCGTATCGACATTGCTGTCGTCGACATGTCCGGCAGGGTCGCCGTGGGTGAGATCGTGCGCGGCGACAACCCGGTTTGCGTGACGTGCGAGTTGGTCCTGGTCCCGACCTAACGGAAGCGCCCGCTTAACCGGCACTCTGCCACACGCGCATGCTGTTGCCGCGTGATTGCGCACGGCTTCGCCTCATTCAGCGCCATCGGCGGATAAACCTTTGACCGAGGCGCATAGGTCATATGCGCTGACCTTTATACCGCAGCGCAGCAAAGCGTGTAGATTGGTGTCAACAAACAACAACGACGGAAGCGCTCGGGATCATCGGTGTCCAACCACGCCAGGAGATGAACCCTATGTCTATCGCAAGCCCGGTCGCCGCGTATTTTGAAGCGACCACTGCAGCCCGCGCCGTCACCCCGTCCCTGGCCGCCCGTGCGAAAGCGCTGGTGTCAGGCATCGTCGAGGCAATCTCCCTCGCCAATGAGCGGCGCGCTCACCGGGAAATCGGCCGCTTCATCGTGAACAATGGCGGCGTCTTCAACGACACCATCGAACGCCAGCTCGGCGAGCGCTTCAGCCAGCGTTAATTTGCCCGCATCCGATCTCCCCGGTCCCCCGGGGCATCCTTTTCGTCTCCGAAAGTTCATTCCATGTTGATGTCGATCGTGATGAAGAAAGTGCAGACCTGGCTCTCGTACCGGGAGACGGTGTTCGAGCTCGAAAGCCTCGGCGAGCGCGAATTGTCGGATCTCGGAATCGGCCGCCGCGACATCAAGCGTGTCGCCTTGCAGGCCGCCAATGCCGCCCATTTGTCGACGGGCAGCGCCCAGAACCTCGTGCCGGCGCACGAGGCCTGAGCCACCCCTTCAGCGTCCGAGATTCTGCATCTGCGCGGCCGCATAGCGGCTGCCTGCGGCCGCTCCGGGCGGGATAATGCTGTCGAGGCGCGCGAGGTCAGCCGGCGTGAGCGTCACCTGGAGCGCTCCGGCATTGTCCTCGAGATAGCGCCGCCGCTTCGTGCCGGGGATGGGGACGATGTCCGTTGCCTGCGCCATAACCCAGGCAAGCGCGAGCTGGGCGGGTGTGCAGCCCTTGTCCTTCGCCATCGTCTCGATCTCGCCCACGAGGTCGAGATTCTTCTGGAAGTTTTCGCCCTGGAAGCGCGGCGTCGTCCGGCGATAATCGCCGTCCTCGAGATCATCGACGCTCTTGATCTGTCCGGTCAGGAAGCCGCGACCGAGCGGCGAATAGGCCACGAAGCCGATGCCCAGCTCTCGCAAGGTCGGCAGGATCTCGGCCTCAGGATCGCGGCTCCACAGGGAATACTCGGTCTGGAGTGCGGTGATCGGGTGAACCGCATGGGCTTTCCTGATCGTCTGCGGTCCGGCCTCTGACAGGCCAAGGTATCGCACCTTTCCCGCTTGAACGAGCTCCGCCATGGCCCCGACCGTGTCCTCGATGGGCGTGTTGGGATCGACCCGGTGCTGATAATAGAGATCGATCGTGTCGATGCCGAGCCGCTTGAGGCTGGCGTCACAGGCCTGCCGGACATATTCGGGCCGACCGTTGATGCCGAGCGACGTTCCATCGGGTGCCCGGACATTGCCGAATTTGGTGGCGATGACGACCGCGTCGCGGCGGTCGCGCACCGCGCGGCCGACCAGTTCCTCGTTGCGACCGACGCCGTACATGTCGGCGGTATCGAGAAATGTCACGCCGAGTTCGATGGCGCGATGCAGGGTGGCAATCGCCTCCTGCTCGTCGCGGCCGCCGTAGAAATCCGACATGCCCATGCAGCCGAGCCCCATGGCCGAGACTTCAAGTTTGCCGAGATGACGCTTCTGCATGGGAAGTCTCCTGTGAAGGTGGTGGCGCGCAGGTGTGATGTGGTGTTCCGCCTGGGCAAGTCCAGTGACGGCGTCAGGCATTGAGAGCTGAGAGGGAAAGGGTTTTGGCGCGACGGCGCGCACTGCGCCAGATCAGTCCCAGCGCGGCCAGCAGGAAGAAGGACGAGATCCAGCCGATATCCATCACCGTTCCGTAGCGCAAAACGAGGCCTCCGACGAACGAGCCCAGCGCAACCCCGAGATAGAGTGCGGACCCGTTCAGCGACAGCGCCAGCGGGGCGCTGTCCGGTGCGACCGCGAGGATCCGGCTGGCCTGGGCCGGGGGAAAGGACCACGACATGATTCCCCATGGCGCCAAGGCGACAAGGAAGACCGGCGCACCCCACCCATCCGGAAGGCGTCCGACCACGGAGAACAGGATCAGCATGCCGATATTGAGGATGATCGCCGTGACCACCGTGCGCTGCGCACCCCAGCGGTCGGCCAGCTGCCCGCCCACGTAATTGCCGACGGCGGCACCGATCCCGTAGATCAGCAGGACGGTCGGGATCATGCTGCGTCCGAGGCCCGCTGCCTGCAGCGTCAGGGGCGCAATATAGGTGAACACGGCAAAGCAGCCGGTCATGTAGAGCAGGGTGGTCACCAGGGTCGGCAGGACGTTGGGTTGAGCCAGCACCCCGACGCGCTCCCGCAACGTCAGTCGCTCGCCGCGGATTCCTTTCGGCAGCATGATCCAGATCGCGGCCGCGGCTGTCAGGCCCGCACCCGCAATGGTGAGATACGTGCCCCGCCAGCCGGCAACGGAAGCGATGAGGGCGCCCAGGGGGGCTCCGAGCGCCACCGCGAGCGAGGTGCCGCCGACGACGATGGAAATCGCGCGCGCCCGGTGGTCCGGCTGGGAGATGGCGACGGCGGTGGCCTGGGCCGTCGCCGCATAGAGCCCGGCCGCCCCTGCGATGACGGTTCGCACCATCATCAGGACGGCGTAGCTGGGGGTGAAGGCGGCGGCGAGTGCGCCGGCAGCAAACACGAGGGCGCTGATCACGAGAACCCGGCGGCGGTCGCTCGCCCCCGTCAAGGCGGTGAGAACCGGTGCGCCGAACGCATAGGCGAGGGCGAAGCTCACCACCAGATACCCTGCCTCGATCAGGGACACCCCGGTATCCTCGGCGATCTGCGGCAGCAGCGACGAAATCACGAACGCCTCCGCGCCGATGGCGAAAGTGCCGAGCGCCAGCCATAACAGACGTCTGTTCATGTCGCTTGCCTTGTTCAATGAATGTTGAACAATTGATTCCCAACCCGACGCTGTGTCAAGGGTTAGTTCAACGCCTCTTGAACTACCTCCATGGCGTGGTTAGTCTCCCGCCATGAGCACGCTGCCGCATCCCCGTCTCGACGAACTCGACCTCGCCCAGGTGCTGGCAGCCCTCGGTGACGAGACGCGGCTTGCCATTGTCGGAACGCTGGCGGCCAACGACGACGACGCGATGACCTGCAGCCAGTTCCTGCACCTCGGCTCGAAGACGGGGCTCAGCTATCATCTGGCCAAGCTGCGGGAAGCGGGGCTTGTCAATGTGCAGCCAGAGGGCACCAAGCGCCTCATCAGCCTGCGCCGTGCGGATCTGGACGAGCGCTTTCCCGGCTTTCTGGCCTCGATCATCGCCTGTCGGCCAAAGAAACCTGCCTGATGGGCACGCGGGGAGGCTTGGCACGGATCAGGCAAGCTCCACGGATTTGACGTCCTTCAGGCTCCGGAGCTGCTCGGTGAGGTGGATGGCCTCGTCGTGCGAAATGCGCTCGATCGTGAGGCTGATCTCGTCGCTGTCGCCGTGGTCGGACGGGCAGGACACGAATTGCCGGAGCGAGTCGAAGCGGTAGCCCAGCGCCTGGCGCGCCACGTCGGTCGTGAAGGCGCCCCGATCGGCCATGATCCGGATCTGCGCCGATTGATTCCGGTTGCGGAAGCGGGCTTCCAGCGGCTTGAGGCCTGCCAGGATCACCAGCACGATCACGGTGGTGGCCGTTGCCGCCATGTACAGACCGCTACCGACTGCAAGGCCGATCCCCGCGACCGTCCAGAGACTGGCCGCCGTGGTCAGCCCACGGATGATTTCACCCCGCAGGAGAATGGCACCGGCGCCCAGGAACCCGATCCCGGAAACGACCTGCGCCGCAATGCGCGATGGATCGAGATTGACGTTCGGTGTTCCGAGCACATCGGCGAAGCCGAACGCTGACACGATCATGATGAGGCAGGAGCCGACCGCGACCAGCATATGAGTGCGCAGACCCGCAGCCCAGAGCAGCCGCTCGCGTTCGAAGCCGATCATGCTGCCAAGGCCGGCCGCCAGCGCGAGGCGGCCCACCATTTCGAGATCTGAGAGTGTCATGGATCCGCGATTTTGGGAGGAAAGTCCGCGTAGCTATGCCTCAGATCAGGCGGCTTTCCAATCGGATGTTAGAACCGACCGAGACCGGAAGCGCCCAAATGGGCTATCAGCTTGGTCCTCATCAACCGCAAAAGGGATCGCGCCCATGACTGTCGTTCCGAAGATCGCGCTCGTCACCGGCGCTGGCAGCGGCGTCGGACGCGCCGTGGCCCTCGCACTCGTGCAGGCAGGTTACCATGTGGTGCTGACGGGACGCCGGCAGGCGCCGCTCGCGGCCGTGGCTTCATCGTCCGCAGCGCCCGAGCGCACGTTGGTCGTGCCCAGTGACGTGTCGGACCCTGACTCTGTGGCAGCCCTCTTTGCCGCGATCCACGCGGCTTTCGGAAGGCTCGACCTGCTTTTCAACAATGCCGGGGTTGGCGCGCCGGCGGTCCCGATCGAGGACATCACCTACGCGCAGTGGAAGACAGTGGTCGACACGAATCTGACGGGGGCCTTCCTGTGCACCCAGGGGGCCTTCAGGCTGATGAAAGCGCAACAGCCGCAGGGCGGCCGGATCATCAACAACGGCTCGATTTCCGCGCACGTGCCGCGCCCGCTCTCCGCGCCCTACACGGCGACCAAGCACGCGATCACCGGTCTCACTCGCTCCACCTCGCTCGACGGGCGCGCCTTCGACATCGCCTGCGGACAGATCGATATCGGCAACGCCCTTACGGACATGACCCAGCGCATGACAAAGGGCATCGTGCAGGCCGATGGGTCGTTTGCGATCGAGCCGACCATCGACCCGCAGCGCGTGGCGGACGCGATCGTCTACATGGCGAGCCTGCCGCTCGACGCCAATGTGCAGTTCATGACCGTCATGGCGACGAAAATGCCCTTTATCGGGCGCGGCTGAGCCTCACCTGACGACGACCGTGCCTCTCATGCCGGCTTCGTAGTGACCGGGGATGAGGCAGGCATACTCGTATTCTCCGGGCGCGGTGAATTGCCAGACGATCTCGCCGCTTGCGCTGGCGGCGAGACGCCGGGCGTTCGGATCGTCGTGCGCCATCGCCGGGTCGGCCATCATCGCTTGCTTGTGGGCGGCGTTGTTGGCGGGCGTATCGAGCACGAATTCGTGCTCGACCTTGCCGCTGTTGCGCAGGACGAATCGGACCTGCTCGCCGGTCCTGACCTCGACGCGCTCGGGAAAGAACCGCATGGCGCCGTCATCCCGATCGGTCAGGGTGATAGGTATGACGCGCGATGCCGTCGACGTATCGCCGGCTTTGCCCGGACCCATCTCGCCGTGATGATGGCCGGCACCGCCGGGCGCCGCGATCGCCACGGCGGTGGTGAAGAGTGCCGCCGTCAGGCCGGCCGCGAACCAATGCGCAGTGTGCATGCTTCCAGATCCTTTTTGTGGAATCGGGCTAGGGGGCTATGTGTCAGAGCCTGTCAGCCGTGGGCGTGTAGCCGGCAAGGGCGATGACCTGACCGAGGCGGGCCGCGTCGACCGCACCCTCGACCGTGACGCGCTTTGCCGCCGGATCGGCGACGACGCGGGTCCCGGGGAAAGCTGTCTCGATGGCGCTGGTGATGGTGCTGGCGCAATGCCCGCACGTCATGTCCTCGACATGCATCGAAAGGCCGGAGGTGGTCGCCGCCTGGGTGGCAGCGCCATTGGTATGCTGGGAACAACCGCACATGAGAATCTCCTTTTCAAGGCGTGAAGCGACCCTGCGGCGTTCCCATATGGGAAGGTCAAGCGACATTCTCAGACACCATCCGCAGCCCGGAATGAGCGCTTGACCTTCCTACGAGGGGAAGGTTTATCACAACAGCCGACTCGAGATTTCAAAGGAATTCCCTCGTGACGGATATGCTTCGCCCACCCACCTTGTCAGCCACAGCGCTCTCCATTCCCGTGGAGGGGATGACGTGTGCGTCCTGCGTCGGCCGCGTCGAGAAGGCAATTCTGGCGGTTCCCGGCGTGGATCGCGCCGCCGTCAACCTGGCGACCGAACGGGCTGACATTGTCACCCGCGACGGTGATGTCGCACCCATCCTCGACGCGATCCGCAAAGCCGGCTACGAACCCCGGGAGGAGACTGCCGATCTGGCAATCTCGGGTATGACCTGCGCATCCTGCGTCGGCCGGGTCGAGCGGGCAATTTCAACGGTCCCTGGGGTGATCTCCGCCGCCGTCAATCTTGCCACCGAGCGGGCACATGTGCGCTATGTGGGAGGCGTGGACACCGTTGCTGCCATCCGCGCGGCCTCGGCGAAGGTCGGCTACCCGGCAGAGCCGGTGGGGATCGCCGCCGACCGGCGCGACAGCGAGGCGACATCCAAGGCTGCCGACACCGCACGCCTGCGCGGCGCCATCGTGGTTGCGGCCATCGCCACGGTGCCGCTGCTGATTTTCGAGATGGGATCGCACCTCTCGGACGCCCTGCACCATGCGCTCGCGGAAACGATCGGCGAGACCCTAATCGGCTGGCTGAGCTTCATTCTCGCGAGCATCGTCCAGTTCGGCCCGGGGCGGGTGTTCTACGCGAAGGGATGGCCGGCCTTGATGCGCGGTGCGCCGGACATGAACGCGCTCGTGATGATCGGCACGAGCACGGCCTATGGCTATTCCGTCATCGCCACTTTCGCGCCATGGCTGCTGCCGGCCGGGATGGACTACACGTATTTCGAGGCCGGCGCGGTGGTCGTGACACTGATCCTCCTCGGCCGCTATTTCGAAGCGCGCGCCAAGGGCCGGACGGGCGACGCGATCCGCCGGCTGCTCACGCTGCAGCCCAAAACCGCGCGTGTGGTGCGGGATTCCGAAGAGGCCGACGTGCCCGTCGAGGAGGTCCGTGTCGGCGACATCGTCGTGGTGCGGCCGGGCGAGCGCGTGCCCGTCGATGGCCGTGTGACATCCGGTTCGTCATTCGTGGACGAGTCGATGATCACGGGCGAGCCGATCCCGTCGCAGAAGAATGCCGGTTCCGAAGTCGTCGGCGGCACGGTCAACAAGACCGGCGCGTTCCAGTTCGAGGCCGCCAAGGTCGGCAGCGACACGGTGCTGGCGCAGATCGTGCGGACGGTCGAGACAGCCCAGGGCGCAAAGCTTCCCATTCAAGCCATCGTCGACCGGATCACCATGTGGTTCGTCCCGGCGGTCCTGGCATGCGCTGCTGTTACGTTTGTGATCTGGCTCATCTTTGGTCCCGCGCCGGCGCTGAGCTTCGCCATGGTCAACGCGGTCGCGGTGCTCATTATCGCGTGCCCCTGCGCCATGGGATTGGCGACGCCCACCTCGATCATGGTCGGCACCGGGAAGGCGGCTGAACTCGGAATCCTGTTCCGTCGCGGCGAAGCGCTCCAGGCCCTTCGGAATGCCCGGATTGTCGCCCTCGACAAGACCGGCACGCTCACCGAAGGCCGCCCGAAACTCACCGACCTGCAGGTGGCCGAGGGGTTCGACGAAGCGGAGGTTCTGGCCCTCGTCGCGTCCGTCGAAATGCGTTCCGAGCATCCCATCGCCGAGGCGATCGTTGCGGAGGCGCGTCGTCGCGGACTGTCCTTGAACGAGCCTGGGACCTTCGAGAGCCTGCCGGGATACGGCATTGTGGCCACTGTGCGTGGCCGCACCCTCGCGGTTGGTGCCGACAGGCTGATGGCTCAGCGCGGTCTCGATGTGGGAGCGTTCCAGGCTGTTGCTCAACGGCTTGGCGAACAGGGCAAGTCGCCGCTCTATGTGGCCATCGACGGCCGTCTCGCGGCCATCATCGCGGTTGCCGACCCGATCAAGGCGACGACGCCTGAAGCGCTCGACGCGCTTCGCGCCCTGGGCCTGCGGATCGTGATGATCACCGGCGACAACCGCCGCACGGCCGACGCCATCGCCCGCACATTGGGCGTGGACGAGGTCGTGGCCGAAGTCCTGCCGACCGACAAGGCATCGGTCGTCAAGCGTCTGCAGGCAGGCGGCGTCGCCGTTGCGTTTGTGGGCGACGGCATCAACGACGCGCCGGCGCTGGCGCAGGCCGATGTCGGGCTCGCGATCGGCACGGGCACGGACATCGCCATCGAGAGCGCCGACGTGGTCCTGATGTCGGGCGACCTGCGCAACGTGCCCAATGCCATCGCGCTCTCGAAGGCAACCATCCGCAACATCGTCGAGAACCTGTTCTGGGCGTTCGGCTACAACGCGATCCTGATTCCGGTCGCGGCCGGCGTGTTGTATCCAAATTTCGGGATCCTGCTGTCGCCGATGGTGGCGGGCCTTGCGATGGCGCTGTCGAGCGTCAGCGTCGTGGGCAATGCCCTGCGGCTTCGTCGTTTCACGCCACCGTTGCGCAGCGCGCGGGAGATTCCGGTGACCCTCCATCCCCAACCGGTCGCGTGACCACTGTGCAAGACGACGGAGAGACGAGATGAACATCGGCGAGGCGGCACGCGAAACAGGGCTTTCGGCCAAGATGGTACGCTATTATGAGAGCATCGGGCTCATCCAGCCGGCCTTGCGCACCGAGAGCGGATATCGCGTTTATCGCAGCGAGGATATCCACACGCTCCGCTTCATCCGGCGCGCGCGCGGACTTGGGTTTTCGGTCGAGGAAACCGCTGGGCTGCTCGCCCTCTGGCGTGACAAGACCCGCGCGAGCGCCGACGTCAAATCGTTCGCCCTGAAACATCTGGCCGACCTCGAGGGCAAGATCGCCGAGCTCGAGGGCATGTGCCGGACTCTTCGCCACCTCGCCAGCCATTGCCACGGGGACGGCCGGCCCGATTGCCCCATTCTGGACGACATGGCGAGCGTCAGCGCAGTCGGAAAAGCCGCGCCTGCGAAACTCGCCCCGACGCGATAGGCGCGTGCGAGATTCCATGATGGGCTTCCGGGCGGACACGGCCAGCCGGGACAAGCCAGACCCTTAAAGGGCGTAAGGTTCGATGAGCGTGTGACCGCGCGCAATCGCCGCCACCTCCTTGCTGACGCGACGCACGATATCGTTAGCGGTGGGCGTGAGAATGCGTCCGCGCCTGGTGATCAGGTACACGTCCCGCCATGCCACAGGGTTGCTCAGCGGGAAGAACCGCAGCAACGGGTTCGGGTTGTTCTCCACCGACATCGCCGGCGCTGTCGTGATGCCGATTCCGCTTTCGAGAAGCGCCCAGAGTGTCGGATTGGTGGAAACCTCATAGCGCGGCGCCGTGACAGAGGGCGGCAGGTATGCGATCTGGTCGAGAATGCGTCCGGTGGCCGTGTCCGAGGTGAGGCCGACGAAATCATATCCGGCAAGATCGGCCCATTCCAACGAGGCTTGTTTCGCGGCGAGTGGATGATCGCTGCGCGCCAGCAAGCCCATGCGGTCCCGGAACAGCGGGCGGAAATCGAGATCCGTGTCTTCCTCGTCCTTGCTGCCAAAGCCGATATCGACCTCGTTTCGCCGCACGCGGCGGCGGACATCGGCCGAGTTTCCGTCGCGCAACTGGACATGAAGTCCTGGGTGGTCGGCGAGGAAACTCTCAAGCACTTTGGGAATGACCTTGATGGCCACGGAGTGGTTCAGCGCAATCCCGATCCGTCCCTTGCGCGCCGAGGCGGCGACCCGGATGTTCTGGATCGCAAGGTCAAAATCGCCGACGACGCGCTCCGCGATGGGCACGAAGTCCTGTCCTTCCGGGGTCAGGATCACGTTGCGGGTTGTGCGGTCGAAGAGCGAGCTGCCGATGATGTCCTCAAGCTGGCGGATCGTCATCGTCAGGGAGGGCTGCGACATGTGCAGGTCCATGGCCGCGCGGGTAAAGCTTCTGTGGTGAGCCAGGCGCAGGAAGGCTCTCAGATGCTTGATCGAGACCGTGTAGGACGCGGGGACCTGAAACGCCTTATCGAGTGGTGAGGGTCGTCGGGTCACCCGTTGGCTCCTCCGTTTTCGTGCGCCCGGTGAATTATAAGTAAACCACATTAATACGCAAATTTTTTAAATTTGCCTCAGCTGGCGGAGTGCGGTCCATTCGATCTAACAGGCCGCTCACGTCCCCTCGATGTGATGACGCGCCATAACGGGGAACGAAGATGCGCAATTTCACGACGGCTCGCCCGCCTGCAATCCTGTTTGCACTCGCCTTGACGACAAGCCCGGCCCTCCTGCTGTCGGCGGCCCCTGCGGTCGGGGCTTCAATCATCATCGGATCGGAAGGCGCGGTGCCGCCCCTCGATCCGCATCGCATGACGGGGACGCCCGGCCTGCGCGTCATCGATGCGATCTTCGATCCGCTCATCCGCGAGGATCTCAGCAAGCCAACCGACACGGCACCGCAGCTGAAAGGTGGCCTCGCGGAATCCTGGAGCGTGTCGGCCGATGGTCTCACCTACACGCTCGTCCTGCGCAAGGGCGTCAAATTTCATGACGGAACCGAATTCAACGCAGCGGCGGCCGACGTCAATTTCGCCCGGATGATGAACAAGGAATCGCCGGTCTTCGACAGCCGGGCCGCGGGCAACATGACGTTTCTGACCCGGTGGATCAAAAGCACCAAAGTCGTCGATCCTTCGACCTTCCAGGTTGTGTTGAAGGAGGCATTTTCTGGGTTTCCGCGGCTTTTGAGCGATCGCCGAGTCGGCATGATCAGCCCCGCCGCCATCGAGCAGCACAAGGGCGACCAACTGGGCCTGCGCCCGGTTGGCACCGGGCCTTTCACGCTGGCGGCATTCCAGCAGGGCCAGCAACTCACGCTGCCGCGGAACGCCTCCTACTGGGGACAGAAGCCGGCGCTCGATCAGATCGTGTTCCGTCCGATGACGGATCCCACCGCCATGGCCATCGCCATGCAGACGGGGCAGATCGACATCATCCCCAGCGCCAGTTCCCAGCAGGTCGCGCAGCTCAAGGTCGATCCGAGTCTTCAGGTGCAATATGCGGAGCCTGCGAACCAGTACTTCGTGCGTCTGAATGCCCGCGCTGAACTGACGAAGAACCCGCAATTCCGCCAGGCGCTCAACTATGCGATCAACCGCGACAGCCTTGCGGCGCTGCTCGATGGCCAGGTGACGCCGGCGACGGGTCCGGTTCCCGCCGGCAACGAACTGCCGCGCGATCCGTCAACCGCGCCATATTCCTACGATCCCGCCAAGGCCAAACAATTGCTGGCCACGGCCGGCATCGCCACGCCGGCGAGGATCAAGATCCTCGCGCCCAACAGCGGACCTGGCTTCGGACAGGCGTCGCAGATCATCGCGCTGCTGCAACAGGACCTGAAAGCAGTCGGCATCGACCTGCAGCCGCAATTCCTCGAATTCGCCACTCTCGTGTCGACCGAGGGCCCCGGCTACAAGGACGATGTCCAGGGCTCGTTCAACGGATGGACGACAGGAGCGGACAGCACCTATTGGCTCGAGCGGATGTTCAGCGGAGCCCAGCAGCCCCCGAGCGGCGTCAATCGCGGATGGTATGAAAACCCCGAGGTGGACCGCCTCTTCGCGGCCGCCCGCGGCGAGAGCGACGACGCCAAACGCAACGCGCTCTATCGCCAGGCGGCTGCGCTGATCGCCACCGATGCACCGTGGATCTTCATGTATCAGGACCGGTTGCCGCGCGTGTTGCGCGCACGGGTTACCGGAATCGTTCCCGCACGCTCGGTGTTCTTCGACTACGCGGCCATTGGCGTCCGCTGAGACATCGCTGTCCCTCTCTCTTCCTTTCCGCTTTTATCAGGAGTTCATCACATGATGTTAGGTTGGCGCGCGCGCATCGGCCAAATGAGGCCTGCCACTGCCATCGAAGGCGCTGAGGAATGGCGCACCGTCGCCCCCGTCGGCGTCGCCTTCGCGGATGCACGCACGATCGTGCCGCGTGTGGACGAAGAGGGCCTGAAGGTCATGATGGGCCAAGTCATGGAGGCCGCCCGTCAGCTTGCCACCGCCCGGGTCGATCTCATCGTGCAATGCGGCGCGCCCGGAACCTTCCTGCGTGGCCCCGGCCATGACGAGACGGTCTGCGCCGACATCGAAAAAGAGACCGGGATTCCGGCCATCACCATGATGGGCGCCCAGATGGAGGGCCTCAAGGCGCTCGGCGCAAAAACCATCGCGGTCGGCACGGTCTATTCCGACGAGGTCAACCGGAAGATGGCGAGCTACATGGAGTCCTACGGCTTCACCATCAAGTCGATGATCGGCCTGCAGATCACCGATCCGTTCGATGCGAGCGTCCATGACGCCGACAGCGCCTATCGGCTCGGCAAGGCGGCCCTCAAGGAAGCCGGGACGGCCGACGCGATCCTCATTTCCTGCGGCACCTACCGGACCTTCGAGATCCTGCCTTATCTCGAGATGGATACCGGCGTTCCCGTGATTTCGAGCAACCAGGCAACTCTCTGGCGGGCGCTGCGCGCCGTCGGTTTGCCGGACCAGATCCCGAACCTCGGCAAGCTCTGGACCGTCGCCTGAGCGGCTGAGCCACAGGAGTAACATGACGATGGCGACGATGACCCAATCCATTCCTGCAGCGAGCGAACAGAAGGAGAGCGTGCTTCGTCGCGTTCTCTCCAACGGCTCGCTGGTGATCGGATTGATCATCGTCGCCATCATCATTTTTGCTGCCGTCTTCGCTCACTGGATCGCTCCCTTCGACCCGCTCCATGTGGACCCGCTGGCACGCTATCAGCGACCTTTCTCAGGCTGGCACATTCTCGGCACCGACGAGATCGGCCGCGATATTCTCAGCCGCCTGATCTACGGCGCACGGTTCGCCCTGCTGGTCGCCATTCTCCCCACTCTGATCGCGCTCGTGATCGGGGGTGCGATCGGCCTTCTTGCCGGCTATGCGGGCGGGATCGGGGATACCGTGATCATGCGTGTGTTCGACATCATGTTCGCGTTTCCCGGCATTCTGCTGGCGCTCGGGATCAGCGCGGCGCTCGGCCCTGGACTCACATCGATGATCATCGCGATGGTGGTCGTCACGATCCCCGCCTTCGGCCGCATCGTGCGCGGCGTCGTCCTCGGCATCAAGGAAGAACTCTATGTGGAGGCGGCGCGGACGCTGGGTTACAGCCATGCCCGCATCGCGCTGCGCCACATCCTGCCCAACGTTCTGGGGCCGGCCGTCGTGTACGGCACGCTGCAGACGGGCCGCAACGTCATTCTCTCGGCAAGCCTGAGCTTTCTGGGGCTTGGCCCGCAGCCGCCGACGCCGGAATGGGGGCAGATGCTCGCAAGCGGCCGCACGGCCATCGCAACAGCAGCGCATGTGGCAACAATCCCCGGCCTTGCCATCGTCCTTCTGGCGATTGGCTTCAACCTCATCGGCGACGGCGCGCGCGACATGATGGACCCGCGCTTCACCAAAGAGCGGAGCTGACAGGCCATGCTCTCCTTCATCCTCAACCGCGCACTGCAGATCATCCCCGTGATCATCGGCGTGACGATCGCGACCTTTCTGCTGGCGCAGATCATTCCAGGCGACCCCGCCGACGTGCTGCTCGGCAGCACCGCGTCCGAAGAGACCCGCCAGGAACTGCGCACGGCACTGGGTCTCAGCGAGCCCGTCTATATCCAATACGGAATCTACCTGAAAAACCTCCTGCAGGGCGATCTCGGCCAGTCCTTCACCTTCGCGGAGCCGGTCACGCAAGTGCTCGTTTCGCGTCTCTTCAACACCTCGCTGCTGGCGATTGCGGCCATCATCCTCGCGTCGATCGTCGGCGTGGCCGCCGGAACCTGGGCGGCGCTGAAGCCGGGATCGATCCGCGACCAGGGTTTGTCGGTCGTCGTCCTGTTCTTCAACAGCATGCCGTCGTTCTGGCTCGGTCTGGTGCTGATCCTGATCTTCGGATTGCATCTGCGCCTGCTGCCCGTGGGCGGCATGGACGATGCGACCGGCAGCCTTGCGGGCCTTGCAGCCCACATGGTGCTGCCGACATTTACGCTTGCCGCCTGGTCATTGGCGGTCATCGCCCGCATGACCCGATCGGCGATCCTCGATGTGATCAACAGCGACTACATTCGCACGGCGCGCAGCCGCGGCGTGAGTGAGGCGCGGATCGTGCTGCGCCATGCCCTGCCGAATGCCATGCCAACCGTCATCACGGTCATCGGCATGCAGATGGGCTTCCTGCTCAGCGGTGCGGTGCTGACCGAGACCGTCTTCTCGTGGCCGGGCATCGGGCTTGCCATGTACCAGGCCATCTCGACCCGCGATATTCCGCTGATCCAGGGCGGCATCCTCGTCCTGGCGATCGCCTTCGTGCTGATCAACTTCGTGGTCGACATTCTCTACGCCTATTTCAACCCGAAAATTAAGTTGGCATGACGATGCATTCCAACGCCGCCCCATCTCCCGCCGCGCCGATCCTCGAGGTCAGCCATCTTGGCGTCGCCTATGGCAACGATGCGCGCAAGGTGCAGGTCGTTCACGACGTGTCGCTCGCTGTGTCGCCCGGCGAGGCGTTGGGAATTGTTGGCGAATCCGGCTGCGGCAAGAGCCAGACGATGCTGGCGGTGCTGCGACTGTTGCCGCGCGGCGGCCGGGTAAGCGGCGGCGCGGTGCGCTTCGATGGACGCGACGTCCTTGCCCTCTCGGCGCGCGATGTTCGCGGCATCCGGGGCCACGGTCTGGCGCTCATCTCGCAGGATGCGCTGACGGCGCTGAACCCGGCCATGACCATTGGCACCCAGATGGCCGAGCCGCTCATCCACTACGATGGGGTTTCCGGTGCGCAGGCCCGCAAGCGCTGCGCCGAACTGCTCGATCTCGTCGGCATCCCCGGTGCGACCTCGCGGCTCGGCTCCTATCCGCACGAATTGTCCGGGGGCATGCGCCAGCGCGCGCTCATTGCCATGGCGATCAGCGCGAACCCGAAGGTTCTCATCGCCGACGAGCCGACCACCGCACTCGACGTGACGACGCAGGCCCAGATCCTGCAGCTCATCGATCGCTTGCGCCGCGATCTCGGCATGGCGCTCATTCTCATCACGCATGATCTCGGCGTGGTGGCCGGGGTCACCGATCGGGTTGCGGTGATGTATGCCGGGCGCGTCGTCGAGACCGCCACGACCGAGGACCTGTTCGCCTCGCCGCGCCACCCCTATACCAAGGCGCTGCTCGACTCGACCGCCCGGATTGAGGGCCAGGTCTCCGACCGTCTGAGCCCGATCCCCGGTCTGCCGCCCGATCCGCGCTCGCCCGTGTCCGGCTGCGCCTTCCACCCACGCTGTTCCTATGTGCGCGACGTCTGCCACCAAGACCTGCCGCAACTGGTGGACGGCATCGCCGGCGGGGAACACCCGGTGCGCTGTTTTGTCGATCCGTTCGTAACCGCGCCTGCCCGGCGAGCAGGGGAGGCGGCGCGATGAGCACTCCGGCAATCAGGTTGAAGGACGTCTCGATCCGCTTCCCCATTCGCAAAGGCGTGCTGCGGCGCGTCGTCGGTGAGGTGAGGGCGGTCGATTCCATTTCGTTCGATATCAACGAGGGTGAAACCGTCGGTCTGGTGGGTGAAAGCGGCAGCGGCAAAAGCACGACGGGCCGCGGCCTTCTCGGCCTGTCGCACCTCAGCGGCGGCACGGTGGAGTGCTTCGGCCAGGATCTGGCAGCGCTCAAGCGCGATCGCGGCGCGCTGCCGCGGATCAGCCAGCTCGTCTTCCAGGACCCCTATGCCAGCCTCAATCCCCGCATGACCATCGGCGAGACGCTGGGCGAGGTTCTTCACGTGCATCGCCTTGTGCCGCCAGCCGAGATCGGCGCCCGGGTCGCCAAGCTGCTCGACGATGTGGGGCTTCGGCGTGAAACCGCCGAGCGGCATCCGCATGCGCTCTCCGGCGGCCAGCGGCAGCGCGTGGCGATTGCGCGAGCGCTCGCCATTGAGCCGAAATTCATCGTGCTCGACGAGGTCGTGTCGGCGCTCGATGTGAGCATCCAGGGTCAGATCGTCAATCTGCTGCAGGACCTTCAGCGCCAGCGTAATCTGACCTACCTCTTCATCACCCACGATCTCAGCATCGTCCGGCATGTGTCCCACAGCATCGTAGTGCTCTACGGCGGGCAGATCATGGAGATGGGGCCGCGCGACAGTCTTTTCGCGCAGCCCTTGCATCCCTATACCTCGGCTCTGCTGTCGGCGGTTCCGGTGCCCGATCCCAGGATCGAGCGCGCCCGGGCGCGCCTGGAAGTCCGCTCCGAGCCGCCGGATCCGTCCGCGCCGCTCCCGGGCTGCCGCTTCCAGCGCTCCTGCGCCTTTGCGATCTCCCGCTGCCAGATCGAACGTCCTGTCCTTCGCCCCATCGGTTCGCATGACAGCCGCCACGTCGCGGCATGCCACCGCATGGATGAACCGCTGGTGCGCGAAGCCTTGTCGCGCGCAAGCCATGGAGCCTTGTCCTGATGACCTCTTCCACCTCCCGCGCACCCGCCTTCACGTCGTATGTTGACGGTGCCGCCCTGCCGCCAGCCGGCGACAGGCTGGACCTCGTCGACCCTGCGACCGGCGCTGTCTGGGCACAGTCCTGCATCAATCCGAGCGCGGTGCCGCTTGCGATCGCCAGCGCGTCGGCTGCCTTCGATAGCGAACCCTGGTCGGTCCTGGCGCCGGCCGAGCGCGCCGCCCTCCTGCGCCGGCTGGGTGATCTGATCGCCGCCAATGCGCCTGCACTCGGCGAACTCGAAAGCCTCGCCAACGGCAAAAGCCACGCGGCCACCGCCGCAGAAATGCGCGCCACGGCGCAATGGTATCATTATTACGCCAGTGCGCTCGAGACCCATCAGGGCCTCCATCGCACGATCTCACGCACAGCCGAGGCGGAGATCATCCGCGAGGCTCTGGGTGTGGTGGTGGCCATCACGCCCTTCAACGGCGCGCTCTCTCTCGGCTCCTGGAAGCTCGCCCCCGCGCTCGCCATGGGCAACGCGGTGATCCTGAAGCCTCCCGCGGAGGCTCCCGGCTCCTCGATCCGCCTTGCCGAACTTGCAATCGAAGCGGGCTTCCCAAAAGGCCTCGTGAACGTCGTCATCGCGGATGCGCCACTGAGCGAACAATTGGCGACCCATCCGGACGTCGCCATGGTGAGCTTTACCGGCAGCACGGCAACCGCGCGCCTGCTCGGCGCCAAGATCGCCGCCGGCATGAAGCGCTTTGTCTGCGAGGCGGGCGGTAAATCCGCGCACATCATTTTCGAGGACGCGGATCTGGATGCTGCCGTCATCGCCGCGACGCAAGGAGCCTTCTCGGCCGCGGGCCAGACCTGCGTCGCCGGCTCCCGCGTGCTCGTCCATCAATCGCTCTACGACACCTTTCTCGAACGCTACATCGCGTCCGCAAAGCGCATCCGGCTGGGCGTGCCGTCGTCACCGTCAAGCCATATCGGCCCCGTCGCCTCGCGCCGCCAGTTCGAGCGCGTGAACGGCTTTGTGGCGGAGGCCGTCGCCAATGGGGCGCGGGCTGTTCTGGGCGGTGCGGCACCTGTCGTCGATGACGCGCTTGCGGGCGGATTCTGGGTCGCGCCGACGGTGCTGGTCGACGTCACCAGCGATATGCGCGTCTGCCGCGAGGAGATTTTCGGCCCCGTCGTGACGGTCCAGAGTTTTGCGACCGAGGACGAGGCGATCGCGATCGCCAACGGCGTCGAATACGGTCTGGCGGCAGGGTTCTGGACCAAGGACCTCGCCCGTGCCCGTCGCGTATCGCGGCGCCTGCAGGCCGGCACGGTGTGGATCAACACTTATCGGGCGATCAATCTGCGCGTCCCGTTCGGGGGCTACAAGCAATCGGGGATCGGGCGTGAAAACGGCCTCGAGGCCCTCGACGAATTCTCACAGGTCAAAGCCATCGTCACGGAATACGGACCCGCGAGCGATCCCTTTGCCCAATGACATCCAAAAGACGAAAGGAGCCGACATGACCACTTCACTCGCCCGCAAGCCTCTCCTGATCGATGCCTTGCAATACAACAAGCCGGAGCGCGCCCGCTTCAAGGAATGGCGCGATGGGGGCGTCGGATGCGTCCACGTCACACTCGCCATCTGGGAGAACGCACGCGAGACGCTCGCGGTGATCGGCGAGTGGAACCGGCTGCTCGAGCACAATGCGGATCTCGTGGCGCTTGCCACCAGCGGCGAGGACATCCAGCGCATCGCCGCGTCCGGTCGCACCGCCATCGTCTACGGCTTTCAGGATACCTCGCCGTTCGAGGACGATATCGAGCTGGTCGAGATCTTCTACCAGCTCGGCGTGCGCATCGCGCAGCTCACCTACAACGTGCAGAACCGTGTTGCATCCGGCTGCTGGGAGCCCGACGAGAACGGCGTGTCGAAATTCTTCGGCCGCAATGTGATCAACGAGATGAACCGGCTCGGGATGCTGGTCGACGTGTCGCACTGCACCGAGCGCAGCTGCTTCGACGCGATCGAGTACTCCTCGCGACCGATCGCCGTTACCCACGCCAACCCGTCTGAATTCGTCGGCACCGACATCGAGCTCAACCGTCGCAACAAGTCGACGCCGCTGATCAAGCGGCTGGCGGAACGTGGCGGGGTGATCGGGCTCAGCATGTATCCGAAGATCATGCGCGATGGCTCGAACTGCACCCTCGACACCTTCCTCGACATGACGGCCTGGACCGTGGATCTCGTGGGCGTCGACGCCGTGGGATTGGGAACCGACTACTACGACGGCTGGCCCGAGAGCGAGATCAAGTGGTGGCGCGCCGGTCGCTGGTCACGCGAGAGCGCCATCCCAATCAAGGGATTCTCGGCCTGGCCGTCCTGGTTCCAGTCATCGGTCGATTTTCCCAAGATCCTCGAAGGAATGGCCAAACGTGGCTTCTCGGAAGATGAGATTGCCAAGATCGCCGGCGGCAACTGGCTGCGCCTCTTCGACGAGAGCTTTGCGCCGCAGCAGGTGCAGGCCGAGGCCAGCGCCGCTTAAGGCACCGGACGCGCTTGCATGCGAGCCCTGCGCCGTTGAATGATCGGCGCAGGGCCTGACAATCACGATCGGAGAGACGAATGGGACAAGCGGACGCGACATTATCCGTTTCGGCAGCGCCGACGCCGTCGTGGCGAAAGATGAAGGCGTTCTATCCCTTCCTGTCGCTGGCGGTGCTTCTCATCGCCTGGCATCTCGGCGTCGTGCTGTTCAAACCAGCACCCTATCTGCTGCCGTCTCCCATTGCGGTTGCGAACGTCATCGTCAGTGAATTTCCGGCGCTGATCTATCACACGGGGATCACGGCCTTCGAGACGACGCTGGCATTTGTGTTCAGCATCGTCGTCGCCATGCCGCTCGCCTTCATGATCGCGCGCTACAAGTGGTTCGAGGAGACGATCTATCCCGTCCTGGTGATCAGCCAGGCCGTGCCCAAGGTGGCGCTAGCGCCTCTCATCCTGGTCTGGCTCGGCTTCGGATTGAGCACAAAGGTGATGATCGGCGTGCTCGTGGCGTTTTTCCCCGTCGTCATCAGCGCGGTGGTGGGCCTGAAGAGCGTGCCCAAGGACATGACGTATCTGGGTCGCTCCATGGGCCTGTCCGCCGGGGAGATGTTCCGCAAGATCTACTTTCCCTACGCGCTGCCGAGCATTTTCGGCGGCCTTAAAGTCTGCATCACCCTCGCGGTGGTGGGCGCGGTGGTGGGTGAATTCGTGGGCGCTGATCGCGGCCTCGGCTATCTCATCCTGCTCGCCAGCGGGCAGTTGCAGACAGCCTTGATGTTTGCCGCGCTGATCTTCCTGATCCTTATCGGGGTCACGAGTTTTGCCATCGTGCAATGGGCCGAGGGCCGCCTGATGCCATGGCACAGCTCGGTTCGGCAGGATGCGGGGCATTGACGATGCGAGGGACCAGAAGCATGGGACAGCCGATCCGGATCGAGCAGGCGACCAAGTCCTATAACGGCATGGAGGCTCTCTCGCCCACAAGCCTGACGGTCGCCGAGGGAGAGTTCGTCTCCATCGTGGGTCCCAGCGGATGCGGCAAGAGCACGTTGCTGCGGATCGTGGCTGGACTCGACAGTGCCACCAAGGGCCGCGTGTCGATCGGAACCCGGGTTGTCGACAAGCCGGAAACGGATGTCGGAATTGTGTTTCAAAGCCCGGTCCTGCTCGACTGGCGGACCGTTCTCGACAACGTGATGATTCAGGCGGAGGCCCGAAAGCTCCCGCGGGATCTCTATCTCAAGCGCGCCCGCGACCTGCTCGGCGCGGCGGGGCTCGACGGTTTCGAGGGGGCCTATCCCCATCAGCTCTCCGGCGGCATGAGCCAGCGCGTGAGCGTGTGTCGCGCCCTCGTGCATGACCCGGCCCTGCTGTTGATGGACGAGCCGTTCGGGGCTCTGGATGCGCTCACGCGCGACCAGATGATGGTCGATCTCCAGAAGCTGTGGCTGCGATCCCGTCCCACCGTTCTGTTCGTCACGCACAGCGTTCAGGAGGCGGTCTTCCTCGCCGACCGGATCGTGGTGATGGCGCCGCGGCCGGGACGCGTCGAGGCGGTCATCGACGTCGACCTTCCGCGGCCGCGGCGGCTCTCCGTCCGCGGCACCCCAGCCTTCAATGCGATCGTCAACGAGATCCTGCGCCATTTCCAGCGCATGGGCGTGATCCGTGACGACGAGGACGACCAATCGACCCCCCAGGATGCGGAGATGGCACTATGAAGACGACGTTTCGGATAATGGCCGGCGCGGTTGCGCTCTCGCTCCTGAGCGCGAGCGCCGCCTATGCCGCCGACAAGGTGAGCGTGAGGCTCGACTGGAGCTGGTGGCCCGGACAGACACCGATGCTCGTCGCCAAGGAGAAGGGATTCTACAAGGACGCCGGCCTGGAGGTCGATATCCTGCAGGGGCAGGGGTCCAAGACCACCACGCTCGTGGTCGGCGAGAATCGCGATCCCATCGGCCATGCCAGCCTGTCGACGGCGGCGCAGTCCATTTCCGCTGGCGTGCCCATCACGGCGGTCGCAGGATTTTGGCAGAAGGGCCCGATCTCGCTGATCTGTCTTGGCGACACCGTCAAGAAGCCCGCTGACGTCAAGGGCAAACGCGTCGGCTCCACGCCGACCGGCTCCGACGGTCAGGTCCTGCCAGCGTTCCTGCGCGCCAATGGCCTGGACGTGAAGGACATCTCGCTGGTGAACATGCCGGGTGACGCCAAGTTCGCCGCCATCTCATCGGGTCAGCTCGATTGCATCAGCGGCGACGACTACTACTACGCGCCGCAGCTCATCGCGCAGGGCAAGACCGTGTCGATCCTGCGCTATGCGGATTGGGGCGTCACCAACCTCAGCTTCGGCATCATCGTCAACAACACGTTCCTGAAAGACAATCCCGACGTCGTCCGGCGCTTTCTCGCCGCCACGCGCAAAGGGCTCGACTATACCTTCGCCAACAAGGACGAGGCGGTTCAGCTCTTCATCAAGCTGACCGGCAACACGCAGCCGGCAAGCTTTCACAAGAGCGCGCTGGAATCCTATGAGGCGTCCCTCCACACCGCTGGCACCGAGGGCAAGCCGACCGGCGTGATGTCTGCCGGGGATTGGGACTCGATGAACAAGACGCTGGAGCAATATGGCGGGATGACGGGGCGCAAGGACTCGGCGAGCTATTTCTCCAACGCCTTTCTGGCCCCCTAACGGTCGCTTCGCGCGCCGCTCACGGCCTTCATTTTTCGATGACCGCAAAAGCTCGCGCATCACGGCGCGGGCGCCGCGGACGCATGACAGGATTCCAGGATGCTCGAGACCTCGAAAGACACCGGTCATCGGTTCGACGCCATTATTGTGGGCGGCGGACATAACGGCCTGATTGCCGCAGCCTATCTGGGCCGTGCGGGCCTGAAGGTGGCGGTTCTGGAATCGCGCGAGACCCTCGGGGGGCCCTGCGGGACCTATGAATTCATGCCGGGCTACCGCACTGCCTTTACCAACTCGCCCGGCAGCTTCGAGCCGCGTTTCATTCAGGAACTCGACCTTGCCTCCTTCGGGCTCACCTTCGTGCGGACCGATCCGACCGTCGTTCATCCCTTCCCCAGCAAGACGTTTATCGGCTGGCGCGACCGTGACCGGATCGCGGCACAGCTCGATCATTTCGCAGCAGGCGAGGCGGCCCGCTATTTTGCGTTCCTGTCCAAGCTCGAGACCCTCGGGCAGCACCTTGGTACCTCGCTGTTCGCGCCCTCGCCGGACCTCGCAACCATCGCGCGCCATCTCCCGCGCGAACAGGAGAGCCTGTTCAACCGGGTGTTCTTCGGCAGCCTGCGGCAGATCCTCGACGAGGAGCTGCGCTCGGAAGAGGCCAAGGCGCTGCTGGGCATGGTTGCGCTCAACGCGACTTTCACGCCGCCCTCGGCGCCGGGAACAGCGGTCGGTCTGATGATGCGCCCCTTGTCGCTGGCCTCCTCGCCAGCGCTCGACCAGGACGATCCCCGCCGCGCCGCCCTGCGTGGGTCGACCGGCCTGCCCCTTGGCGGAATGGGCGCCATCATCGACGCGCTCGAAGCCTGCTGCCGGCACCATGGCGTTCACATCGCGACCGGCGCGAGGGTCGCGCAGGTCCTTCATCGCGACGGCCGCGTGACCGGCGTCGCGCTCGCGGGCGGCGACGAGTATACCGCACCGGTTGTCGTCTCGGCGATCAATCCTCGCACGTTGTTTGCCGACCTTCTGGACGACGAAGCGGTGGGCGCCGACATCCGCCACGAGGTGGCGGCGGTGCCCATGCGCGGTTCCGCATTCAAGCTCGTCCTCGCCCTCGACGGTCTGCCCCATTATGCCGGCCTGCCGGCCGACGTGTCGTCCGAGCAGGCGGCGGCGGTGCAGTTCCGCATCGCGCCGTCCGTCGACTACATCGAAAAGGCGGTTGCTGACGGTCTTGGCGGGCGATCGTCCCGCGAACCGATCATGTGGGGGTTGATCCCGTCCGTGACGTCGCCGGGCCTCGCTCCGGAAGGCCACCATCTGCTCAGCGTCAATGTGTGGCACGCACCCTATGACCTGCGGGAGGGCGATTGGAGCACAGAGCGGGACGTTTTCGGCCAGCGTTGCATCGACACGCTGACGCAGTTCATGCCCGACCTCAAGGATTGCATCGTCGATCATCGCTTCGTCGACCCTGTCACGTTGCAGGATGAGCTTGGCCTCGTCCACGCCAACATTACCCACGGCGACATGCTGCCGGGCGCCCTGTTCGGCGCACGACCGCACCGGGCGGCTCACGATTACCGCACGCCGCTCAAGGGTTTCTATCTGTCGGGCGCGGGAACGTGGCCGGGCGGGTACGTCACTGGCATTCCGGGCTTCAACGCAAGCAATGCCGTCATCAACGATCTCGCGGGCCAGACGCGCGCGGGCACCTCAGGAGAATAAAATGGAATTCCTCGTCAATATCAAACTGCGCTGGTCGGAAAACATGGACCCGGAGCTTAAGGAGCGCATCATCCACGAGGAGCGCGCGCATGCTGCCGAGCTCATCAAGGAAGGCCGCCTGGTCCGCATGTGGCGGGTCCCCTGCCGTTTCGAGAATTGGGGCATCTGGCGGGCCAAGGATGCCACCGAGCTGCACGAGACCATCACGGGCCTGCCCGCCAATCCGTGGATGCACGACATCGTCGTTCATCCGCTGGCGCGCCACCCGGTCGATCCGATGCGGGACGCAGCGTAAGACCGAAGCGCGGAGGATCGAGCGGTGACGGCGAGCGCAACGCACAGCGACGGCTTGCCGGCACCGCGCCGCTACTGGGCGATGACGGCCGTTGCCATCGCCGTCACCATGGCGGTGATGGACGGGACCCTGATCAACCTGGCGCTGCCCACCATCGCGCGCGATCTTGCAGTCAGCCCGTCCGTGGTCGTGTGGGTTGTCAGCGCGTATCAACTGACCATCGCGCTCTCGCTTTTTCCCTTGTCGGCACTCGGGGAAAAGATCGGCTATCGCCGGGTCTATTGCGGCGGCCTGATCCTGTTCACCATCGCGTCGGCAGCCTGCGCGATGGCCGCAAGTGCGCCCGCGCTGATTACTGCGCGAATCCTGCAGGGGCTTGGCGCGTCCGGCATCATGTGCGTCAACATCGCGCTGATCCGGTTCATCTACCCCAAACAATCCCTTGGCCGCGGCATCGGCTACAACACGCTGATCGTGGCTCTCTCCGCCACCGCCGGTCCGTCAGTCGCCGCAGCGCTTCTTTCCGTCGCCGCCTGGCCCTGGCTGTTTGCCGTCAATCTGCCGTTGGGAATCGCGGCCCTTGCGGTGGGCGCCTGGGCGCTGCCGACCAACCCGCTCTCGTCACGGCGTTTCGACGGCACGGGCGCGCTGCTGACCGCTGTCGCCATCGGCACGCTGGTTCTCGCCATCGACGGCTTCGGCCGCAGTCAGACCTGGACCGCGCCCGCTTCCTTGTTTGCTCTCAGCTTGCTGCTCCTGGTCTGGCTCTATCGCGACCAGAGGGCCAAGCCCCACCCGGTGATTCCCATCGACCTTCTCAAGGTCCGTCTCGTCGGCCTGTCATCCGCAACGGCGCTCGCCTCCTACGTCGTTCAGAGCCTGTGCTACATCGCCTTGCCGTTCTATTTTCATGGCGCGCTCGGATTCGGTCTTGTGGCGGTTGGCGTGCTGATGACGCCCTGGCCGCTCGCCATCGCGTTCGTCTCACCTTTGGCCGGCCGCCTGTCCGACCGCTTCCCGCCGGGTATTCTCGGCACGATCGGGCTGGTCCTGCTGGCGCTCGGCATCGCATCCCTCGTGCTGCTTCCTGCTGATCCCTCCGTCCTGAACATTCTGTGGCGCATGGGCGTGTGCGGCCTCGGATTCGGGTTGTTCCAGGCGCCCAACAGCCGGGCGATTGTGTCCGGCTCGCCCATCCACCGAAGCGGTGCCGCCAGCGCGCTGCAATCGGCGGCGCGGCTCATCGGCCAGACCATCGGTGCCGCTCTCGTGGCCTCCTTGTTCGCCCTCTTTCCCCAGAGCGCCGCCACTGCATGCCTTCAGCTTGCGGTCGTCTTTGCCCTCGTCGCCGCGCTCACAAGTTCGCTGCGCATGAGACCTGCAACGCCGGACGAAGCGGCGCAAAGGTAAGGCAACTCTCGCGGGGTCGGCGCCACTGTCGCGTCCCGACGTGGATTGCCCGCGGGACCGCTATGACGGCATGGCCGAGTCGGCCGGTATTTTGCCCGGAAAGAGGTCCACACATCGGTTGACCGCCATCCAAAAAGCCCCTATTTGAGCGCCACCACGACGGTTGAAGATGACTCCCCCGGGGAGCGAGTCCGCTGAAATATGCGTGCTCATTCAACACCTTCGTTGGGGGATAGTTTAATGGTAGAACAGCGGACTCTGACTCCGCTAGTCAAGGTTCGAGTCCTTGTCCCCCAGCCAATCGATTTCGCCCGCTCAGTCAGTGACTTAGCGGGTTTTTTTAATGTCCAATTTAGGGGCTTTCGTGTTGCAAATGGTTGCAACACGTTCCCTTAGTTTACAAGGGTTTCGCATGTGTTGCATTTTGGTCCATGCAACACGGATGCAACACGGATTGAGCCTAGAAGGACCGATCTTATGTCAGAGATTCCAGAAAATTTGAGGAAGCTGCTTCCGGGCAAGGTCAGTCTCGAACCTTCGCAAGGTGATAATTTCGCAGGGATTGCGGATGCCGTTGGCGGCAGGTTCTGGATCTCTGGATCTGCCCTCGCTGGAATAGGAGGGATGCCGGCGGAAAAGCTCCTCCTTCTACGCCGCAAGATGTGGGAGGCGAACCAAGCGGGGGCCGCGCTCAAGGTCACGAGTGATTATTTGGCGGCAGAGCTTTCGCCGATGCCGTCCTTCTCACGGCGCGTCGACGACCTTCTGGAACTCATGGTTTCGAAAGCAAAACCCCTCACTCGAACAGTGTCCTTCGAGCCGGGCAGTGATACCACAGTAGAAGCAGGGACGATTATTGGCAGCGAGCACGAAAAAGAGCTGATGTTTTTCTTGAGTTACCTACAAAAGAGAGGATTTATTTCTATATCGATCACCAACGGCGTCGCTTTTGCTGGGGTCCAGCCTGAGGCTTTCATATACCGCGAAAGCGAGCAACGGCAGATTTCAAGCTCCACTCGCGCTTTTGTTGCAATGTGGTTTGGCGGCGAAATGAGTGCGGCCTGGCAGGATGGGCTCGAGCCGGCCATCGGAGACGCGGGCTATGAAGCCTTTCGAATTGACAAGCATGAGCATGTGAACCGTATCGATGACGAAATCCTCGCCCAGATTCGGACGTCGCGTTTCCTGGTAGCAGACTTCACGTCGGAGAAAGATAAGCCGCGGGGCGGGGTCTATTTCGAGGCAGGCTTTGCCCTTGGCCTGAACGTGCCCGTGATCTGGACGGCGCATGAGCGCATGGAGAAGGAAATTCATTTCGACACGCGGCAGTACAATCACATCTTCTGGACCGACCCGGCCGATCTGCGCGAAAAGCTTTGGAATCGAATTGTTCGACTACTAGGAATCGGTCCGCTTAAGACGCCCTGACACAGCGGACGCCGTAGGAAGCTTGCTGACGGGCTTTCTGTACTCGGCGGTGGCTTTCTCTGCCCACGCCCTCAATTCCGCCTTGGTGGGCCCCGGAGGGCGTTCCTGGCGGAATTCTTCCGGGACGTCCGGCTCGTGGATTTTCTGGCGCCGGAACCGGCCGTGATTGACCCTCGTCATCGCGAGGCCCCTTCCGCCTGCCGCGCCCAAGGGGCGGCGGTGTGATCGGTCAGGAGGGTCGGCAGGGCCTCCCTCAGTGCGCGATCGGTCCGGATGCGCCCCTTGATCCGAGCGAACTCGGCGCATTCTTCGTCAGAGTGCGGCGGCCCCTCCGACTCCATGAAGGCGAATTTCCTGCCGTCCAGGTCGAACAACAGTTCGACCCGAACGGTCCGAAGGTCGTTCAAAGCCTGGTATGCGTCCGCAAGCGCGGCGCACCTCTCCCGTTCACTGCCAAGGGGGATCATGGCGTGTTCCTTGCAATTTGTATTGAAATCGCTACTGTGTGTTAACGAATATCAGTTAAATCGCTACACACAAGCGAAAAATTGATGAGGTAGCGAAATGTCCCCCGAGCAGTGCAGAATGGCCAGGGCAGGCTTAGGGATCGGTGTGCGGAAGCTTGCTGAGCTGGCAAAGGTTTCAACCAACACGATCACTCGACTTGAGGCTGGCGAGGAACTGAAAGAGCGAACGGTAGACGCCGTTAAGGCGGCTCTCGAAGCCGCCGGCGTCATCTTCATTGCGGAGAACGGGGAGGGGCCAGGGGTTCGGCTGCGGAAAAGGTTGGAAACAGCAAGAACCGATTAACCATCAACGTAACTAATTCCCAGGTGCAATTCAACGGAGGGACACAACCACACCTCGATAGTGTAGGAAGAGTACAACTCAGATGCCTAGTTCCGTTTATTCGGTTCCACATATCACATGGCCTTTCCTTACCCCCTCGATATCTGGCAGGCATTTGTCAAGAAGCCAAAAACTGTATTTGGTTGGCCTGACTGGGACGAGGGTAAGCTGTCGCGAGAGAGCAAAAAGGACGCTCAGAGAGCCGGAAGGCAGCCGTTTTACTCTGAGGATGCCGAACGGCTGACCCTGCGCGTATTGCTTGACGATGGTTCTGGGGCTGCCATTGAAGGTGCGGGCGTTCGGATTATGGTTTGGAAGCATCACCTTCTGCGGGATATGACTGCCATCTTGGAAATATCCCATGAGGGAAAATCTCTTTGCATCAGTAGGGTCGACGTTGCTCCGACTTCGCCTCACGCCAATAAGCACTGGCGTCGCTTCAACTGCCTCCCAGAGATTGCAGGGTCGCACCACCACCCTTTTTACGAGAACGCCCTTCTCGGCCGTCAGGCGTTCCCACCCGAGGGAAACCTCCAGGTAGCCGTTCCCATTGACGAAGAGCCTCAATCCTTTAGAGATTTCATGAAGGTCGTGGGAACTGCATTTAATGTTCAGGGCTTAGAAGACCTCAGGCGTCCACCTGTCCAGGAGAGCATGCTGTGATCTCCACCGAAATTTCAACCCGAGCCGTGAGCTTCACAAAACCGGATCTGTATGCGGTCGCTGACGAAATTGCTCGATCCCTTGCGTTCACTAAGGGAGCCGGCGAGGCGCCGCTAATTGTGACGCCGCTGCTTTATCCTGGCGGTTCACGTGTGGTGCTGAGCCTGCGACAGCATCCCCGCGGCTTTTTTGTGAGTGACGCCGGCTATGGGGCTAGAGAGGCCGAGCTTCTCGGAGGCTCCCGTTTATTCGCCAGAATCGCTCGCGAGCAGGCCGTGATCAACGACATTCGTTTTGATAGCGATTTGATTTTTGATGTTGACGTGCCGCGGCAGGCTCTAGTGACGGCCGCTATGGTCGTCGCAAATGCGTCCAAGACTGCGGTCGAGCTTACGGCTTTTCGGCTAGCGGAGCGTCGAAACGAGACTCAACTTGAGGACCTGTTTGGACGTCTGGAATCGGCTTTTGGCGTTAAGAATGTTGTTCGCGACGCGGAAGTAAATGGAGCAGCCTCAACGTGGAAAGTTGATGCCCTCGTGCTTCACCCCGAGAGGCCCGCGATTCTTGAAATGGTCTCGGCGAACGCAAATTCGGTCAACGCGACGGTCACTAAATTCCTTGATATCAGCCGCAGTCATGACGCAGATCGGTTGATCCGGTTTTCCGTCTTAGCAAACAGGGACAAGACGCCGCACATTGGGGTTTTGAGCGCAACGTCTCGCCTCGTGACCGTCGAAGCTGCTCCAAAGGCAATCGCCGCATAGGGAATACCGGCCTTGTCCTCGTTCAAGCAAAGGCCACCGCTGCGTTTTTGGAAGCGAGGGTGTTCGCGGTGTGAACGCCCCCGAAGGACTCAAGTTCTCCGATGTTCGACTTGATGGTGCGCCCACGCCCACGGACGACCGCATTGGCGGACGCGGCGAGGACGCCAAACTGCCCACCCTTTGAGCCGGGGTTTCGCTGCTCAACAGCTAAACCGCCGAATGATGAAAGTTCGTGCCGGTTCGGAGCGATACGTTTTGCCGGATATGCGTCGGGTTCGCCATCCCTGTCGCCGGTAGGCGACGAAGACCGTTATGATGTCGGCGCGGACCTGTTTGGCGCGGTCAGCGCGGGAGAGCATGCAAATTGGGAGGGACTGTTCTTCATTCAAGAGGAACATGGCGACCTCGCGGTTCGCCCCCTTCCCGGCTTGGATCACTGCACGCTTGGTGTGCAATGATCCGAAGTTCTCAAGCTCCTGCCTATTCGTCTCGATGAGCCCTCGGATATTTGTGGGCCGAGCCATCCCAAGCGCCGCCGCCAGATCTGTATCGAGCACCCGAGGCTCGTTCTCGATCAGCCATAGGCTGTCGATCGTGATGATGGCCGGCATGGTTCACGCTGCGCGTGAGCCATGCGCATCCTCTGCCCCAGGCCCAACGGCAACTGATGGTCAGCTCGCTCCCTTAGGTTCTTTCGTAGTGCGAAATAACCTCCGGCTCCGAGACCTGTATTAATAGGGCAAACCGGAATGAATTTGAGACCTCAGGAGGTTTGCCCGCGGCGAGGGCAAACCTGGGCATTTGCCAGCCCTTGGGTTCCGGAAACTGTAGGCACTGCCACCAGTTTTCACCTCGCGGGTGAAAAGACGGCCGCTCGAACCGGGGTTTGCCGGCGAAGACGGTAAACCTCGAAGCCCTCGCCATCTCGTTGAGAAAGTGGGCAATGGCGGGCCGGCCACCTTTGGTTCCGGAGTTTGTCGGCCTCGCCATCAAACTCCCGAAACTCTCCAATTCGTTGACAAGGAAAGCGGTCCCAAGGCGGCCCGCTCCAGAGTGAATTATCGGCGCGGCCGATAAATCTCCGAAGCTCTCCAATTCTTTCCGGTTTTTGTTGATGAGCGTCCGGACATCGGCTCGGTGAGCAGAGACGAGGGTGTCGCGCTATACGACACCCCCAAAACTCGCGTGCTCGACACTGACCTGGCGGCGGCGGCGCTTGGAATGGCTCAGCCAGCCGATATCCGGCGCGTCATCATCGCGAATGAGGCAGAGCTGGCGTCACTCGGCATTAATCGCGTCAAGCGCGATTAATGCCGCGTTTGATCCGCGAGTTGATCGAGCGGACCCCAGCTGAGACTTAAAGCGAAGGGGCTTGTCGCAAGGCATGGCAAACCTCCGGCACCGAGGGCAGCCAGCCGTCACAAAGGCAAGGACTCAGCGACCTCCAACTGGGGGAGACGAGGCCCGGCGGTACATCCGCGCCGGGCCCCGTCCGGCGGTCCTCACGGTGGACCAAGCTGAATTGGTTTCCCTCCCGCCTTGAAAGGCGGGAGGGAGCAGCATCGCGACCCTTGACCCTTGATATCACGGCCCCTGCGCGGCGCAGGGAGGGTCGCGGTCTTGAGCGGGCGAGCTGCGGCGCCCCCACGAGTTGCCGCGCAGAATTATCAGGCGCCAGGGTTCAGGTAAGCGCTCCGGAACTCGACGACACCGCAACCGAAGGTGAGCAGCGCTCGGAACTCTTGGCCAAGCGTGGTCCATCCTTCCTTCATGGACAGTTGCGGACCCTCGTTGCCCTCAAGATACGCAACTTCGATGCACGGCAGCTCGGCAGGATCTGCAAACAGCCGCCAGGCATTCCCGGTAAATCGCGGCTCGACGTGCAGCGTCAGCCGACCGGCGAACGGATTGACGTGGTCCGATTGCGTGGCGGCTATCGTTGCAAGGATCTGCTCGGCCGCAGTTTCCAATGCCGGTCCGACGACCAAGTGCCGCGGCGACACGTTGATGAGCGACTTGCCGTCGATATCGGTTTGCTCGCGCATCGCCTGGCGGGCCTGCCCCAGGCTGTCAATCGAAAGCGGAGCACCCGAGGGAGCCCTGTTGCGGTGATCGGCATGGAACAGGGGCTTGTTGTCCCAGAGGGTCGTTCCGTTGCCGCCGTTCGTGAGAAACAGGTCCGCAAGCAGGTCGGCTTCCGTCGCCGCCGCGCCCCTACCGAAGGCGCTGAGGGCGTCACCGAATGCCGACAGATCGTCATTCACGAGGGCGCGGCGGGTCAATGCGAAGATGCGCCCGTAGTCGTCGATCTTGTACCGGGGCCGGCTTTCCTCGACCCGGCTGCCGTGGCGGATTTCGCCCGACTCGTTGACTTTGAGAAGGCGCGGGGGCTCGGACAGGTTGATGCCCGTCACATCGCGAAAATCGACCCTCGTGCGTCGCCGTGCCAGAGCCTTCAAGGGGCTTTGAGCGACCTTGTACGAATCGGCCAGCACGCGATTGCCGGCAGTATTCAAGAGCGCCGGGAAATCGCTCGTCGAGTGCATTCCCCGGGCCATGATCCTCTCGGCAAGCTGGTCGCGGCCGAGCCAGGAAACGCGCTCGCCACGCGCTTGCAGCAGAGCGGACCCGAGTTCGAGAAGGCTACGGCCCGCATACTCGCGGGCGGGGCCCTCTGGGGCCGCGCCGCTCATCCGTGAGACCAACGCTCCCGTGATAGCCGTTTGCAACGTCTCGTCGGAATCCTGTCGACCAAACTCGACGCTGGTATGTACCGCAGAAATGCGGATCTTGTCGGCGTCTGCAGCCAGCTTGTCGAAGGCGAGCTGCCGGAAGTCGGAAAGCGACGTGTTGTTGCGGATGGCAGACTGGATCACCTCGTCGTCGAGGCCAGCCTTGCGGCCGATGAACGTGATATCCGCCGTGCGCTGGCGTTCGGCCGCAGTCGTCGTTTCAGTTTCAAGCATCTGGCTTTTCCTTGGAAGTGTGTCGGCCGATCGCACGCCCGCGTGCGGATCGGCAGGAACGGAGACGAGCGAGACTTCGAGCAATTCCCAGGCATCGGCCCGGTAAACGTCGTCATCCTCACCGGTCTCGGACAGGATCAGTTTGTTGATGCGATAGCCGACGGAGATGCCCGTCAGCTCTCCGCTCGACACCTGACGCTCGGCCGCGAGGCCCGCATCGCTGTCGGAAAACCGAATGGTGCCGACGAGAGCGCCGTTCGCGATCCGCGCATCGGTCACGACCCCGAGGACCGCATTCCGCTCAAACTGGTTGTGGTGGTCGAGAAGCCGCACCTTGCCCAGGCCGACGCGCTGCAGGTTGATGGCGTCGTCGCGGATCGCCAGCTCTTCCCAGCCGAACCAGCGCCGCACCCGATAGCCTGTCGCAAAGACGGCCTCAATTGTCCGGTCTTTCTCGTTGTAGGAGCGTGGCGTCAGACTTTGCGCCGCGACGTAGCGGCTTTCGATCTGGCCTGGAGTCCAGCCTTCGGGAGCGTGACGAACGTTTTCGAGAGCGGTGCTCGGCATCGGCTTGGCCTCAGACTCCAAGGGCGTCTGTCAAGTCGAGGATTCGCGCTCGCTCACGGAGCTCCCGAAAACTCAAACTTGCATTGACGCAACCGAATGCGAGGGCGACCGCATCGCCAGAGGCCGGCGCGTGCTTGGAGAATGCGGACAGGACATCGGCAAGGGAGCCCGATAGGTGGCGACGACCTTCTGGTGCGTCCTGGACGAAGGCGATCCAAAAATCTGGTTCATCCTCCGAACGGGTCAGGAGTTCGAGAGCACCGGCATTGAAAACGAGCTTCGTCGCCTGTCGGAAGCTGATTCCAAGGCCACGTTCGATATCGAGCGCGAGTTTCAGGCAGAACGAATCTTCGAGATCGAACTTGGCCCACTTTCGACCGCCTAGATCCTTCACCGGCAGGAGAGCCGCATCCGACGTTGATTCGCGCGCTCGCCGGCAAAGGCTGTCCCACCAACCGTATTCCCGTTCAACCAGAGCCAGCAGTTCAGTTGTGCCGATCATGTCGCAATCCAAAATTCGCTATGTGACGAAATATATAGAACGCACCGTGAACTTCGTCAAGCGACGAATTTTCTGAGGCTGAATCAAATCAAAATGGGATTTGGCGGTGTCCGAATACGTTCAAAAACCGGGGGGAAGGTCCCCCGCTGGGGAGGGGCGCGCGGGAAGGACCCAGCCACCCGGGGGGGTGGGCGGCGACAGGGTGACAGCCTGCGAGCGGCCCCCAGGGCTGCGAGCGAGCAGGCTGGTGGTGATCCGGCCTGGCGTGAGGCTGGGCATATCTCGATGGGGATTGCGAATGATCAAATCGAAGAAACAGGCGTCTCGCTGGAACGCGTCGGCCGGGCTCTGGCGGCCCTTGAGGGCACGCCCGCCCGCCGCTCTCGTTGGCCCGTGTTCTTCAATGTGTTCTATCAAAGTGTTCTGGAGGAACTGGGCTTCCGGTTTAAACCGGCAATGGGCTTCCGGTTTAACCGGCAGTGGGCTTCCGGTTTGGACATAGTGCGAACCGGTAGTTGATTGCCGGTTTAACGCAACGTGAACCGGAAGCTGGTTGCCGGTTTGGATTGCCTCAGCCGCGGACCGGCTGCCACAAGATCCAACCGTAACAATTCAGGTTGCCTTTGCCCTTTTTGCCACGGGCCAGGTGGCCAAACTCGACCAGCTTGCCAATCTCTTCACGGATGGTGCGCTCGCTCAGTCGAACCTCCGCTGACAGTGTTGCCTGTTGTGGCCACGCGAGCAGGCTCTTGCTGTTGACGTGCTGCGCAATCGCAAGGCCGACCATGACTGACGTGGGCGTGAGCCGCCCATCGAGGCGAATCTGGTCAATCCACCGCAGCTTCGCGACAACGAACGAACTCGCCAGACGCTGAGAAGATGGGACGGGCGGGGCACTCGACAGCGCCGATCCGCTTGAGGGTTCGACTTCATTCCCGATGCGGTGGATACGTTCGGTGGCCGCTCGACGGAAAGCATGACTCATGCGGCGCCCCCGGGCGTGAGCACTTGCCGCCAAAGCTCCGAACGGATGGCAGCCTCATACGCCCGGCGTTCTCCGAGGATCGCCGTCTCTGAAACGCCCGCTTTTCGCAAGCGCGACTCGAGGCGGGAAAGCTGATTCTTGAGATGGCTCTCCGCGACAGAGGCGGTTGTCGAAGCCATGTAGCCCGCAGTTTTCTTGATGAGACTTCGCCGGCGCGTCGCCGGGAAGGGATAAATCGTGGCCGTCATAGATCAGGCCCCCGCAGCGTCGCGCGTGGCTGTTTCGCCTCCCGAAACAGCGCTCCGCTCGCGGCTCTCAATCCATGCCATCAGAGTGCTTTTCCGAGCGCAGATAACGGTGCCAAGCCGAAAGACGGGCAACTCGGCCTTGTCTGCGAGGTGGTAGATCTTGCGGCGCTTTCCGGGGTCATCAAACATGAACCGGGCAATTTCGTCTGCGCCTTCGAGAAGGTCACCCTTGATCGTGTCACGCTCAGATATCAGCACGCGATCCTCCAAAGATTAAGTGTAAACTTACGCTATAACGTGTTAATTATGAAAAATTTTGAGGTCAAGTGTAAACTTGCACTAGATATGGAATCGTATAGCTATAGGCGGCCGCGTTTAAGAAAGACTCGGAATGTATGGATACGCAGAGTTGGAAACTGCCCTTGCCCACATGCATGGAGCCGGGCCCGAAGTTCAGCGCGGCGCTTTTCGCGGGCGCCTGAAACACCTCCAGCGCTTAGGTCTCCCCCTGGGAGATAAGCCTGGTAAGGGAAAACGGATCAAGTATTCAGAAGGACAAGTTTGGCAACTTGCCCTCGCCCTAGAACTCGCACAATGCGGGGTTGATCCCGTCACAATCGTTAAGATGATTCAACAGTGCTGGGACAAGATATTTCTTGATGCAATGAGAGAGGCCGCCCAATCGTCCAAGCGCTCCGCTGATAGGATCTTGATACTGACGGTTGGCATGATGTCGGCATCGTGGGAGCCTGCGGACGAAAGCCTGGCAGGACTCCGAACCGCAGGTTGGCAAGTGGGATTGGGCCACGTTTCGTTTTCGCTAACAGGCGAGAAACGCAGAGCGCTCATGATCAACATCGGCGACACGCTCCGACAATTGAACGCACAATTGACTGCCCCCGCAACGAAGGAATGAGGCAATGGCTTCTATCCGAAAACGAACGCTCCCAAGCGGCAAGGCCGTGTGGTTGGCTGATTACGTCGACGGAGCGGGAAAGCGTCGCTCGAAGCAGTTCATACGGAAGGCGGACGCCGACGCGTTCCTGGTGCTCGCACGCGGCCAGGTGTCAGCGGGCGTCCACGTTGCCGAGTCGCAAAGTGTGACGGTGGGCCAGGCGGCCGATCTCTGGCTGAAGCACGTCGAAGAGAGCGGGCTCGAACATTCAACCGTCCTGCACTACCGGCAGCATGTGAACGAACACATTCGGCCTCTTGTCGGCGGCCTGAAACTGACGACGGTCACAACGCCCCGGGTCTATGCGTTCATCGATGACCTGAAGGCGAAGGGCCGTTCTGCCGAAACGACCCGCCGCGCGGTGCAATCCCTTGGGCGCATCTTCCGATTCGCCAAGGGCAGGGGATTGGCCGGTATCAATCCGGTGGCGGACGTGACCATGCGCGTCTCGAAACGGGGCAAGGCTCGACCGGAGATTCCGACCAAGGAAGAGCTGAGGGCGATCCTTGGCGCGGCGGCGGGAAGGTGGCGGCCGCTCATCGTCACGGCCGTTTTCACGGGACTGAGGGCGTCGGAGCTTCGCGGGCTACGCTGGGCCGATGTCGACCTTAAACGGGCAGTCCTGACCGTCTCGCAGCGAGCGGATGCCTGGAAGAGGATCGGAGCCCCGAAGAGCGAGGCCGGGACCCGCGACGTCCCCCTGGCTCCGATGGTCGTCAACACGCTCAGGGAATGGAAGCTCGCCTGTCCAAAAGGCGACCTCGATCTCGTCTTTCCGAGTGGGGCGGGACAGGTCGAGCATCATCCCAATATCGTGAATCGTGGCTGGGCGCCGATCCAGATCGAGGCCGGTGTCGCCACCTATGAGGACGGCACCGACAAAGAGGGGAAACCGATCAAGATTGCGAAGGCCAAGTACAACTTTCATTCTCTCCGGCATGCGGCCGCCTCGATGTTCATCGAGAGCGGCATGAACGCGAAAAGGGTGCAGACTGTCATGGGCCATTCGTCGATCCAGGTGACGTTCGACGTCTACGGCCATTTGTTCAGCGACGATGAAGCGGACCAGCGCGCAATGCGCGCGATCGAGGAAAGGCTTTTCAGCTAATGTTGCAACACGGATGCAACACGGTCAGGTCAAAGCCTTATGGCGTAACGCTTCCGAGAGTTCTCTGACTCCGCTAGTCAAGGTTCGAGTCCTTGTCCCCCAGCCAATCGATTTCGCCCGCTCGGTCAGTGACTTAGCGGGCTTTTTTCTGGCTGGACCGTCGACCCGTTCCTCCGTTGGCGGGGTGCCGTGGTCAGTCTCTGACCTGGCAGAACTTGCGGATGCCGGGGGCGGAGTCGCCGAAGGTGGCGTTGTCGCAGGGGACCCCGTCCCGGAAAACGCCCTCGGCGAAGCGGCCGGCGGCGCCGTAGCGGACGCGCATGCGTCCGCGGAACTCGCAGAAATCATTCTCGCGTGCGCAGGTGCGCCAGCCCCAACGTTCATCCGGGCGTGGCCTTTCTGCGTCGGACCATTCGTCATCGCCGGTCGGTCTCCCGTGGCGCGGGCCGTCGGGGCGATGGTGGGGTCGGGGGGCGTCCTCGAAACCACCGTAACCGCGGGCGATGTAAGCGCACCGCTTGGGAATTCCCGGAGCAGGGTCGCCGAAGACCTGATTGTTGCAGGGAATGCCGCGCTCGCCCACGTCGCGGGCCGCATCGCGACCGGGCACCCCGTAGATCACGCGGGTCGGGTAGGGCACCCGGCAGAACCCATTCTCCGGCGCGCAAGGGACCAGGCCCTGGGCGTTTGCAGGCGGGGCCCCGACGAGGCTTGTGCCGAGGGTCAGGGCAACAATTGCAAGAGCAAGACGAAACATGAACCGGTCTCCGACATCAGGATCTCCCGATAGCAGCCGGAGAGTTAAAGACGTCATAACATTGCATAAATGGCGAATCGTCTAGCGCAGCGCCGATGCATCCAGGGGCGCAACCTCGGGCGTGGCCAAGAGATCGGAACGAAACGGGATAACGCGCGTTCGCAGCGATGACCTCCTACATTCTCGTTCTGGCGGCCTTCGGCGCCCTCGTTCTGCTGACCGCATGGCTGCCGATGCTGCTGCGCGAGGCGCCCCTGTCCCTGCCGATCGTCTGCGTCGCCATCGGCATGGCGCTGTTCTGGCTGCCCGCCTTGCGTGGAGCGATGCCGCATCCTGGCGAGCACGCGACAATTGTCGAACACGTGAGCGAATTGGTGGTCATCATCTCGCTGATGGGCGCCGGCCTGAAGATCGACCGGCCTGCCGGATTTCGGTCGTGGCGGGTGACATGGCGCTTGCTGGCTTTCGCGATGCCGCTGACCATCGCCGCCATCGTGATCCTCGGGCATTGGCTTCTCGGGCTCGGTGTGGCCACGGCCTTGCTTCTCGCCGCATCGCTTGCCCCCACCGATCCGGTTCTGGCAAGCGACGTGCAGGTGGGGCCGCCCCAGACCGGCGAAGAGGATGAGACCCGCTTCGCGCTGACGTCGGAAGCGGGTCTCAACGACAGCCTCGCCTTTCCGTTCGTGATGGCGGCCATCGCGCTGTCGAAAGCGGGCGAGAGCGGAGCGGCGTGGTTCTGGCAATGGGCCGCGGTCGACGTGGTGTGGCGTCTCGCCTGCGGTGTCGCAATCGGCCTTGCGGCCGGCGCGGCGCTTGGCTGGCTTCTGTTCCACATGCCAAACCGCGCGCGGTTGTCGCGAACGGGCGATGGGTTCGTCGCCCTCGGCGTGACCTGCCTGGTCTACGCGGTCACCGAAATGGTCCACGGCTACGGATTCGTGGCGGTGTTCGTCTCGGCGCTCGCCATGCGCGCCACGGAACGCAATCACCATTATCACGAGAAGCTCCACGATTTTGCCGAACAGCTCGAACGGCTCCTCATGATGGTGGTCCTCGTGATGCTTGGCGGCATGGTGACGAGCGGCGAGTTGTTGCGCGGGCTGACCTGGCAGGCGGTCGCATTCGCAGTGATCGTTGTGTTCCTGGTCCGCCCCATCGCCGCCTGGGTCAGCCTTTCCCGTGTGGGCTGTCCCGCCTCCGAGCGCGCGGTGATCAGCTTTTTCGGCATTCGCGGGATCGGGTCGATCTACTACTTGGCGTATGCCCTGACGCGAGGCGTGTTTGCCGAGCCGGACCTGCTGTGGAGTACCCTTGGTCTCGTGATCCTCATCTCGATCCTGATCCACGGCGCGACCGTGACGCCCGTCATGCGGTTCCTCGACCGCCGAATGGCCGAGGGGACGACGGAACGGGAAGCCCTCGCTATGGGTTCAGACCTTGCAGGCGTTCGCACCGGCGACAGCCCTCCGCAAGGGCAGCCGCGCGCGGACAACCGGGTTCATTGATTGTTCAAGTTCATCGGGTCAGGATCGCCCATGAAAAGCCTTCCGGATTCGGCGGGCAGGAGAGTTGGAATGATGAGGTCAAGGCGTTTGGTTCTCGGTACGGTTGCGGCGGTCCTCGCCCTCGGTGCCGTTGGCGCGACGGCGGCGCCCCTGCCGGCATGGCCGGTGGAGATTGCCCCTTCCGCACAGACAGTGCAGTTCTTCTTCGATGACGATCCGCCGCCGCCGGTCTATTACGGTCCGCCGCCGCGTCGCTACTATCCGGATTACCCGCCGCCGGCCTATTATCCGCCGCCGCCGCCGCCGGCCTACTACCCGCCGCCGCCCCGCTACGGCAATCCTCCGCCACGCTACGGCAATCCGCCGCCCCGGTACGGCAATAATTATCCGCGGCGTCCGCCATCCTATTACACCAAGGACCAGGTTCGCGCCTGGAACCGGGCAAACGGGTTCTGAGCGAGTTTTTTCAGTCGTCGAGAGCGCCGCCTTCGGGCGGCGTTTCCCGTTCGGCCCTCAAGGCTTCTTCTTCGGCCGCGTCGTCGCGGTCCCGGAGAATGCGCTCATAGCGATCGAGCGCACCCTGGAGAATGTAGGCAGCCGCCATCTTGTCGACCGACTCCGCCCGCTTGGCGCGGGACGCATCCGCATCGAGAAGCGTGCGGGTGACGGCAACGGTCGACAGCCGCTCGTCCCAGAACAGGATCGGCAGCCCCACCAATCCTTTCAGATTGCGCACGAAAGCGCGCGTCGCCTGCGAGCGCGGCCCCTCGGTGCCGTCCATGTTGAGCGGCAGGCCGATGACGAGGCCGCCCACATCATAGCGGGACAGGAGCCCCTTGATGCGCTCGGCGTCGGCGGTGAACTTCACCCGCTTGAGGGTTTCCAGCGGCGTTGCAATCCGGCGCTCCACATCCGACAGGGCAAGCCCGATGGTCTTCGTGCCCAGATCCATGCCAACGAGGCGGGCGCGGGGAGCCAGGCCATCAATGAGGGCGATCAGATCCTTGTCGCTGTCGTTCACCGAATTTCCCTCGGGCCCCTGTGGCCGGCGCCGCGGTTATAGCCAATTTCTCTGCAATGCCCTAGCTCAACGGGGCAATTTCAAGCGAGGACATCATGAAGATCACCTGGTTCGGTCATTCCGCTTTCCGGCTCGATTTCGCCGACAAGGTCGTGCTCATCGATCCGTTCTTTACCGGCAATCCGGCATTCTCGAGCGATGTCGCGACGGCGTCGAGCGGTGTGACGCACATTCTCCTGACCCACGGTCATGGTGACCACGTGGGCGATGCGGTGTCGATCGCGCGGGATAGCGGCGCGACCATCGTCACCAATGCCGACCTCTGCGGGTTTCTCGGTTCGCAAGGAGTGGAATCGCTGGACTCGATGAACACCGGCGGCACCACCGATCAGGGCGGCTTCACCGTCACCCTGGTACGGGCCGACCATTCCGCGAGCCTCACCGAAATGGGAGCCGCCGGGCCGGTCGGGAATGCCAACGGCGTCATCGTCAAGGCGCCGGGCGAGCCTACCGTCTATCACATGGGCGACACGGATATTTTTGGCGACATGGCGCTGATCGCCGAAATCCATCGCCCGGACGTGGTGATCGTGCCGATCGGAGATCGCTACACCATGGGCCCCGATGTGGCGGCGCTCGCCGTCAGGCGGTATTTCCAGGTCAAGGCGGCGATCCCGTGCCATTACGGCTCGTTCCCCGGGCTTGAGCCCAATGCCGACCGTTTCGTCGCGGCCCTCGAGGGCAGTGGGGTTCAGGTGGTGGTGCCCCACAAGACCGTGGGCCTGCGCATCTGACATTGCGGCTCACGGCGCCCCGGTGCTATAGCCCCCGCAACATCAAAAGGGTTGGCGATCCATGTCGGTCGATGAGAAAACGGTTCGCCGCATCGCGCATCTGGCGCGCATTGCGGTGACGGACGAAGAGGTTCCGCACCTTCAGGGCGAACTCAATGCGATCCTGTCGTTCGTCGAGCAGCTCAACGAAGTGGATGTGGATGGCATCGAGCCCATGACATCCGTCACGCCGATGACCATGCGCAAGCGCCAGGACGGGGTGACGGACGGGTATTGCGTGGACAAGATCCTGCTCAATGCCCCCGCCGCCGAGGACAACTTCTTCCTGGTGCCCAAGGTGGTCGAATAAGAGAGCCGCCCTCCCGCGCCTGCTCCGGCCGGTTGCCGGGGCGAGGCCTTCCCGTGAACTCTCCATGACGCTCCCGGATCGCTGCCGTCGCCGGGATGACGAGGATCGAACGTCGTGACCGAACTGACCCATCTGACGCTCGCCGAAGCCCGGGATGGCCTGAAGGCCAAATCCTTCTCGGCCGTCGAACTCGCCACCGCCCATGTGGCGGCCATCGCGCAGGCGCGGGCGCTGAACGCCTATGTGCTCGAGACGCCCGAAAAAGCGCTCGCCATGGCCAAGGCCTCGGACGCGAAGATCGCCGCCGGCACTGCGGGGCCGCTCGAGGGCATTCCGCTCGGGATCAAGGACCTGTTCTGTACCGAAGGCGTCGTGTCCACCGCGGGCTCCAACATCCTCAAGACGTTCAATCCGCCCTACGAATCCACGGTGACGAAGAACCTGTGGAACGACGGCGCGGTCATGCTGGGCAAGCTCAACATGGACGAGTTCGCCATGGGCTCGTCGAACGAGACCAGCGCCTTCGGGCCGGTCGTGTCGCCGTGGCGGCGGACGGGCTCGAATGTCGGCGCTGCCGGGGCTGGGGGAATCGAGGGGACGCATCTCGTCCCGGGCGGCTCCTCCGGTGGCTCGGCATCGGCCGTTGCGGCTCATCTGTGCCTGGGAGCGACGGCCACCGATACGGGCGGTTCGATCCGCCAGCCGGCGGCCTTTACGGGCACCGTCGGCATCAAGCCCACCTACGGGCGCTGCTCGCGCTGGGGAACGGTGGCCTTTGCCTCCTCGCTCGACCAGGCCGGACCGATCACCCGCACGGTGCGGGATTCCGCCATCATGCTGCGGTCGATGGCAGGCCTCGACCTGAAGGACACCACCAGCGCGGATCTTGCGGTCCCCGATTTCGAGGCTGCCGTGTCCCGTGGCGTCAAGGGCCTCAAGATCGGCATTCCGAAGGAATATCGGGTCGAGGGCATGTCCCCCGAAATCGAGGCGCTCTGGAGCAAGGGTGCGGAATGGCTGCGGGACGCCGGCGCCGAGATCGTCGAAGTCTCTCTGCCCCATACGAAATATGCGCTGCCGGCGTATTACATCGTGGCACCCGCCGAAGCGTCGTCTAACCTCGCCCGTTACGACGGCGTGCGCTATGGATTGCGGGTTCCGGGGCGCGATATCGCCGAGATGTACGAGAACACGCGGGCCGAAGGCTTTGGTCGCGAGGTCAAGCGCCGGATCATGATTGGCACGTATGTGCTGTCGGCGGGCTATTACGATGCTTACTACGTCCGGGCCCAGAAGATCCGCACCCTGATCAAGCGCGATTTCGAGGACGTCTACGCGAAGGGCGTCCACGCCATTCTTACGCCCGCCACTCCGACAGCCGCTTTCGGCATCGGCGAAAAGGGCGCGGCCGACCCGGTCGAGATGTATCTCAACGACATTTTCACCGTCACGGTGAACATGGCGGGTTTGCCGGGAATTGCGGTTCCGGCAGGGCTTGATCCGCAGGGGCTCCCCTTGGGGTTGCAGCTGATCGGGCGGGCCTTTGATGAGGAAACGCTGTTTGCTGCCGGACAGGTGATCGAAAACGCCGCCGGACGGATCGCGCTGCCCTCCGCCTGGTGGGCGAAGGCATGACCCCACCGGTCATTCCCGCCGCCGTCTGGCTGCTCGCGGCGTTCGACCCAGTCCTCATCGCCATCGCGGTGATCCTGGGCTGGAAGGCGGATCAATTCGGCAAAGTGTTTATCGCCGCCATTGCGGCCTTGGCCGGATCTGTTCTCGTGTCCTGGGCCATCACCGCCACGGGCCTGCCCTGGATTGCGCCGATCGGCGGCGACTACCCGACGCTTTATCCCGTCAGGACGATAGCGGCGCTTGCCTGGGCGATCGTCGGCTATGCGGCGCGCCGGGCGTTCGCCCGTTCGTAACCAAAAAGGGCCCGATCGAAATCGGGCCCTTGTCGCATAGCGTTGTGGTCGAGGTTACTGCGGCGCCGGGGTCGCCGGAGCGGCCGGAGCCATCGGAGCCGGCGCCATGGGGCTCATGGGAGTCGTGGGCGCGCTCGGATTTGACGGGATCGTCTGGGTTTGAGGCGTCGTGCTGCCGGTGGTGCTTACGTCCCGGGCGCCGCCGTCATAGAACAGGAACGCCAGAAGGCCGAGCGCCACAACAAGTCCGCCGATCAAGTAGGCTAGAGTGTTGGAACTCCGGGGTTCGGTCTCGTAAACGTTGGTTTCGCGATTAACGACGTTGGGATCGCGGTCGATGGGATCGATGGCCATTATCATCTCCTTCGTCTGTTATACAGGCTCAACGTTCAATTCGCCGTGAGGTTTCAAATCGGCTTGGCCTTTTTGCCTTCCGAGTTCCAAATGGCTCTTCAATTAAGCTTGGCGGCGCGCCTGGACTGTCAGGGTTCCCGCCGCGCAAAGGGGGTTGACCCCGACACGCGATGGCACTTACTCCGGGCTTGAAATGCACGATAAAAGGGCGCGAGGCGCATGAACGCTCCAGTCAATTCGAAGAAGCTGATCAAGGGCGCGACCGGCGATTGGGAAATCGTCCTCGGCCTGGAGATTCACGCCCAGGTCAATTCACAGGCCAAGCTGTTCTCGGGCGCCTCGACGGAATTCGGGGGTGACCCCAACAGCCACGTCTCGCTGGTCGATGCGGCCATGCCCGGCATGTTGCCGGTCATCAACGAAGAATGCGTGCGGCAGGCCATCCGGACCGGTCTGGGGCTCAATGCCCAGGTCAACCTGCGCAGCACCTTCGACCGCAAGAACTACTTCTATCCGGACCTGCCGCAGGGCTACCAGATCAGCCAGTTCAAGAGCCCGATCGTGGGCGAGGGCGAGGTCATCGTCGACGTCAGCGACAACGAGACGATTACGGTGCGCATCGAGCGCCTGCACCTTGAGCAGGATGCCGGCAAGTCGATCCACGACCTGCACCCGACCCTGAGCTTCGTCGATCTCAACCGGTCGGGCGTGGCCCTGATGGAAATCGTGTCCAAGCCCGATATGCGCTCGTCTGAGGAGGCCAAGGCCTTTGTGACGAAGTTGCGCACCATCCTGCGCTATCTCGGCACCTGCGACGGCGACATGGAGAAGGGCAACCTGCGCGCCGACGTGAACGTGTCTGTCCGGCGTCCGGGTGAGGAGCTCGGCACGCGCTGCGAGATCAAGAACGTCAATTCCATCCGCTTCATCGGCCAGGCGATCGAATATGAGGCGCGGCGTCAGATCGGCATTCTGGAGGATGGCGGCTCCATCGACCAGGAGACCCGCCTGTTCGATCCCGGCAAGGGCGAAACGCGCTCTATGCGCTCGAAGGAAGAGGCGCATGATTACCGCTACTTCCCGGATCCCGACCTGCTGCCGCTGGAATTCGATCAGGCCTATGTGGACGACCTCGCCCAGCACCTGCCCGAATTGCCGGATGCCAAGAAGACGCGCTTTATCGCCGATTACGCGCTGACCGCCTATGATGCTGGCGTCCTCGTCGCCGAGCGCTCCTCGGCGGACTTCTTCGAGGATGTGGCCAAGGGCCGGGACGGCAAGACGGCGGCCAACTGGGTCATCAACGAGCTGTTCGGGCGCCTGAACAAGAAGGGCGAGGATATCGCGGCCTCGCCCATGTCGGCAGCCCAGCTCGGCGAAATCGTCGATCTCATCGGCGAGGGCGTGATTTCGGGCAAGATCGCCAAGGACCTGTTCGAGATCGTCTACAACGAAGGCGGCGACCCGCGCCAGATCGTCGAAACCCGCGGCATGAAGCAGGTGACGGATACGGGCGCCATCGAGGCGGCGATCGATGCCATCATCGCGTCCAATCCGGAAAAGGTCGAGCAGGCGAAGGCCAAGCCGACCCTGCTGGGATGGTTCGTCGGGCAGGTGATGAAATCCACCGGTGGAAAGGCCAATCCACAGGCGGTCAACGAGCTGCTGAAAGCCAAGCTCGGCATCGAGTGAGGAGATCGCGACGATGATCGAGGCTCCGCAGGCACCGGCCCTTGCGCTCCGGCTGGCGCGTGATGACGATTCGCAGGACCTCTTCGGGTTGCTGTCGCTATGCTTCGCCGATTATCCCGGCTGTTTTGTCGACCCCCATGAGGACCTGCAGGATCTGCGGGAGCCGAGCCGGGCCTTTGTCCAGAAGGACGAAGCCTTTTGGGTTCTCGAGGATGAACGCGGTCGGGTCTGCGCCTGCGTGGCGATCGGGTTTCCGGAACCGGGGACTGCCGAGCTGCACCGGCTCTATGTCCGCCCCGATCAGCGTCGTCGGGGCCTTGGCGCCCGTCTCGTCGCTCATGTGGAAGCCTATGCGCGCGATCGCGGGGCCGTCCGGATCGTTCTCTGGTCGGACACCCGCTTCTCAGCGGCGCACCGGCTCTACCAGTCTCTCGGCTATGGCCTGCAGCCCGGCGAGAGGCCGATCGGCGACATTTCGGGGACGGTCGAGTTCCATTTCCAACGGGACTTGTGATCCGCCTGGTGGCGGGGCGCGGCCCGTGGGGCTTGCCCCGAACGTCCGCTTAAGCGACCCCGAATGCGTCCGCATAGCGGTTTGCGATCCGCGTCTGCCACAGGCAGAGCACTGGTGTGACGACCAGTTCCATGACGAGGCCGCCGATCATGAACAGGGACGGCAGGCCGGTCAGCGCGAAGGCTGCGAGCCGCGCAAGGCCGCCGATGACGATCAGAAGCGTGAGAATGCGGAAACGATCGGTCCGGATCTCGATCCGGGGCACGGTCGTCCAGAACAAGACGCCGATGCCCAGGAGCAGGCCGGAGAGAAACCGGAAATGGCTCTCTGCCGAAATGCTCACCGAATCTCCCGTCAACGCTTGCCCGAAGAGGACGCCGTAGAGGCCTGTCGCCACCGGAATGAGGGCTGCCAGCGCCACGGCCTGCTGCAGGCGCCGCCGTTCCTGTTCCAGTTTCGTCATCCGTGGTCCTCCTGCGCCGATTTTGATCCTTCCGGACAAGAGATCAATCCTTGCCGTTTGAACACCTCGTTTTTCAACCATATGCCGCGCACCGTTTGCGGCGATGCTTTGCGCACCGCGACCGCGCGTCTATAAGCCTGCCAGCAGGGGAGAAAAGCGTGACCATCCTGGACATCCGCGAGGCGATGCCAGCCGATCTGGAAGCCATCATCCGCCTCCATGAAGAGGATGACCTTGGCGCCCATGGCGATGTGTGGACGGCGGAAAACCGGCTCTCCTACGAGCGGGCTTTCGAGGCGATCGCGCGCAGCCCCGACAACCGGTTGTTTGTCGCGGTCGAGGAGGGTGTCGTCGTCGGCACGTTCCAGATCACCTTCATTCCAAACCTGACCGGACGTGGCGCATTGCGGGCCAAGGTGGAGAGCGTGAAGGTGAAGGCGAGTCGGCGCTCGACCGGCATCGGTGCGAGGATGATGGATTTTGCCGCCACCGAGGCGCGCGCCCGAGGTGCGAGCCTGCTGGAGCTATCGTCCAACAAGGCTCGCAAGGACGCGCACCGCTTCTATGAGCGCATCGGCTATGTGAGGTCGCACGAGGGCTTCAAGAAGGCGCTCTGAGACCGGCCATGACGACGCCTTCCGCTGCTCGGAACTGCCCGCAGATGTCTCTGCTCAGGCCTTCACTGCTTTCAGGCGGGTGTTGCAGGCGCTCCAGAACTTCGGCCACGTCGTCGCCGCCTCGGTTTTTCCCGCGGCCTTTGCGGCTTTCCACTCCGTGCTGCATTGGGTCATGCGCTCACGCGCGGCCTTCTGCCCGACGGTCAATTCCTTCGCGGGCTTCTCGGCGCTTTCCGCCAGCGCGCTGCCGAGCGGGGCGATTGCGAGGGCGCAGGCGAGTGCGGACCGTAGAATTCGTTTCGTCATATGTTTCCCCTAAAGCGCACCCATGGTGGACGGTGCTCGAGCAAACATCCTGCGCAATGTTAAAACATTCAAGCATTAACGCGCAGCCATGCGTTCTATCCACCGCATTTGCGCGCGGGGAGAGGGTGCCGCAATCCATCGTTTTGCCCTAACGTCGCAATTCGCGCCCGATCGTGAGCCAAGGAGAGGTATGCTATGGCGGCTTCCGCCCAACCACCCATCGATCTGTATTACTGGCCGACTCCGAACGGATGGAAGGTCACCATCATGCTGGAGGAGGCGGGTCTTCCCTATCGCATCCACCCGGTGAATATCGGCAAGGGCGATCAGTTCAAACCCGACTTCCTGGCGATTTCGCCCAACAACAAGATGCCGGCGATTGTCGACCCTGCTGGTCCTGACGGCAAACCCATCTCGGTGTTCGAATCCGGCGCGATCCTGCAATATCTTGGTCGCAAGACCGGGCAGTTCTACCCGACCGATGAACGCCAGCGGGTCGAGGTCGATCAATGGCTGTTCTGGCAGATGGGCGGTTTCGGCCCGATGCTCGGCCAGACCCACCATTTCCGCATCTATGCGCCCGAGAAGGTGCAATACGCCATCGACCGCTACACCAACGAGACCAATCGTCTCTATGGCATCCTCGACAAGCGTTTGGCCGATCGCGATTTCGTCGCCGGCGCGTATTCCATCGCCGACATGGCAATCGCCCCGTGGGCGAAGCTGTGGGAACGGCAGGGTCAGAACATCGAGGACTTTCCGAACGTGAAGCGCTGGCTCGATGTCGTTCTCGGCCGGCCGGCCGTGAAGAAGGGGATCGAGGTCGGCGCGGAAGATCGCGGATCTTACGACATGAAAGATCCCGCCGTGCAGGCCGTGCTCTTCGGACAGAAGGCGCGCTGACCTTTCGACAAGCACCAGTGGGGATCCGACGGGTTCCCACTGGTCTTGCGGTGCATTGTCAGTTGGCGCGCGCCCAGACCTGCGTCCGGCAGATCAGGCCGCCGAGCACACAGCCCGAGAGCCGCATGGCGCCGCCCTCGAAGACCGCCTTGCCCGCATAGGTGCGACCGTCTTTGTAATTGTAGAGCTGCCCGGAAAACCCGCCTTCGGCCGGTTTGATATCGGCGATCATCAGGACCCCGATGAGGCTGCGGGCCCTCAGCGATGGATCGGGATTGTTCTCGTCGATGGTCTGCCCGTTCACGCCGATGATCGTCCCGCAATGGACGGGGCCGCAGCGGGCGACACGCACCCGGGTCTCGCCGGTCTCGTTGACATAGACCCCACTGGGATCGGCCGTCTGCGCGGACACGGAAGACACACTGAGCGCCGCCGCAAAGGCCGCAAGGCTGATCCACTTCATGACAGCATCTCCGTTGTGTCAGACCGAAGAGGTAGGGCGCAGCGTGGCTGCCGCCATGGCCAGGCCTTGCGAATCTTCGCAGATGCGAAAAGGCCCCTTGAGGGCAGGGGAGCGCGCGGCTATAAGCGCGCCACCTTCCCTATTTCATCCCGAGAGTGAGTTTCATGGCCACCGAGCGCACATTTTCCATCATCAAGCCGGACGCGACCGAGCGGAACCTCACGGGCGCCGTCAATGCCGTCATCGAAAAGGCCGGTCTGCGGGTCGTCGCCCAGAAGCGGATCCTCATGAGCCGTCGCGAGGCCGAGACCTTCTACGCCGTTCACAAGGAACGCCCGTTTTTCGGTGAGCTGGTCGATTTCATGGTCTCCGGTCCGGTCGTCGTCCAGGTTCTCGAAGGCGACAACGCCGTCGTGAAGTATCGCGAGATCATGGGCGCGACCAACCCGGAAAGCGCCGCCGAGGGCACGATCCGCAAGCTCTACGCCAAGTCCATCGGCGAGAACTCGGTGCACGGCTCGGACAGCCAGGACAATGCCAAGCTTGAGATGGCGCAGTTCTTCTCCGGCAACGAAATCGTCGGCTGATCCCGAAGCTCCGGCACGAAGAGGCCGCCTCCGGGCGGCCTTTTTTGTGCCGGGGAGGGGTGCTCTTGCCTAAGTTTTAAGGCTGTTTGCGCATCCCCCTTGACGGCCTCACAAGGAGGCTATTCTTAGGGCACGATTGTATCGTTGCCCCATGGAGTTCCGATGAAACCCGCCCTCCGCGCGCTGCTGGCAGCCGCATTCCTCACCGTGTCCGCGTCGGCGGTTCTGGCATCCGCGTCGAACACCCCGACGATGTACCAGCCCGACCCCGCGCTGAAGACGGAAAGCGTCAGCCAGTTGCAGGCGCGCATCCGTCAGGCCTGCGGTGTCACGCAGGCCAAGCTCCAGGGCGTCAGCGAGACCTCGCTGTCGCGCAAATGCGATTGCTATGCCGGCCGTACGTTGCGGACGATGTCTGCCGACGAAGTCCAGGCCTACCGCGACACGGGAGTCTTCAACGACACGGCCCGGGGCAAGGCCCTCGCCGCGCTCGAGTCGTGCAAGCTCCAGCGCCCGGCGCTCTGACTGGCCGAGCGGTCGGATCCGCTCGCTGTACTTCCGCAGGTGCCGACACTGATAATCTGAACGTCGTGGCCGGGCCTGACCCGGCCACTGTCGTTTCCGCACCCGCGCCCGGTCAATCCGGGGATCGCATTGAACCCGTCGGAGCCCAGGATCCCGCGAACACGACACGCTCGCCCACGAGGGTTGCCGACCCATCACAGACCATCTGCAGCGCCCGCGGATAGAGCAGATGTTCCTGCGCGAGCACACGCGCTGACAGGGCCTCTGCCGTATCGCCCGGCACGACCGGGATTGCCGCCTGGGCGATGATGGGTCCGGCATCGAGTTCCGGGACCACGAAATGCACGGTGCAGCCATGCACGAGCACCCCGGCATCGAGCGCCCGTTGGTGGGTCTTGGTGCCGCGGAAGAGCGGAAGGAGCGACGGATGGATATTGATCATCCGCCCCGCCCACCGCTCGACGAAGGCGTCCGTCAGGACCCGCATGAACCCAGCCAGGCACACGACGTCGACGGCGTGGGCTTCAAGCATCGCATGAAGTGCTTCGTCGAAGCTCTCCCGATCGTTGTAGGATGTGTGATCGACCACCCCCGTCGCAATCCCGGCCTCCCGGGCCCGCGCGAGCCCTTCGGCCTCCGGCCGGTTCGACATCACGAGGACGACCTCACCGGGGAATTCCGTCGACCGCGCGGCTGCCATGAGCGTGGCGCTGTTGGAGCCCCGTCCCGAGATCAGAATGGCAATGCGGCGTCGGCGCATCAGACCTTCAATCGGCCCGAAGCGCGAACCTGCTCGCCGTCGGTATGAACAACGGTTTTGCCAACAAGAACAGGGCTTTCCCCGGCGTCGCGGAGGCTCTGCATCACTGCTTCGGCGTCGTCGGATGCGGCCACGACGATCATCCCGATCCCGCAGTTGAAGGTGCGCAGCATCTCGGCCTCGGTGACGCCGCCGGTGCGGGACAGCCACCCGAAGACCGGCGGGACCGGAATGGCGTCGAGGTCGAGAAGCACGCCCACGCCATCGGGGAGTACCCGCGGAATGTTGTCCGGGAAGCCTCCGCCGGTGATATGGGCCAGCGCCTTGATCCCAGCACCAGCTTTCAGGGCGGACAGCAGCGGCTTCACGTAGATCCGCGTCGGATCGAGCAGGGCCTGGCCGAGGCTGCGGCCTGGCGCGAAGGGGGCCGGCGCATCCCACGGCAGGCCGGAGGCCTCGACGATGCGGCGGACGAGCGAGAAGCCGTTCGAATGGACGCCCGACGACGGCAGGCCGATCAGCACGTCGCCCGCGACCACGCCCTTCGGTAGCAGGGTACCACGTTCGGCCGCACCCACCGCAAAGCCTGCCAGATCGTAGTCGCCGCGCGCGTAAAGTCCGGGCATCTCGGCCGTCTCGCCGCCCACGAGGGCACAGCCGGCCTGTACGCAGCCTGCCGCGATGCCCTTGACGATGGCGACGCCGATTTCCGGTGTCAGCTTGCCGGTGGCGAAATAGTCGAGAAAGAACAAGGGCTCGGCGCCCTGCACGATGATGTCGTTCACGCACATGGCCACGAGATCGATGCCGATGGTGTCGTGGATGCCGGTGTCGATGGCGATCTTGACCTTCGTGCCGACCCCGTCATTGGCCGCGACCAGGATCGGATCGGAAAAACCCGCCGCCTTCAGGTCGAAGAGGCCGCCGAAGCCGCCGATCTCGGCATCGGCCCCCGGCCGCCGCGTGGAGCGCACGAGGGGCTTGATCTGATCGACCATGGCGTTGCCGGCATCGATATCGACGCCTGCCTCAGCATAGGTCATCCCGTTCGGCAGTTTCTCGGTCATCCGCTCACCCCGTGTCCCGGCGGCAGTAAGACGAGCGCTGCCGAGAGGCAAGCGATACTCGCATTTTTTGTCGCAATCGCGAGGGTGTCGCACAGTCGGTTGTCCGCAACGCGGCCGGAGCGGTGCTGACGAAGGGGAAGGCCAGCCGGGGAGCACAGCCTTGACCCGCATGCGCCAGGGTGCCTATTTCGGGGTTTGGTCGGCAGAGCCGGCTTGCGACATTCCGAGTGGTGCCACGATGACATTCCAACGGCAGATGATTTTCTGGCTCGTCAGCCTTTTCATTGTTGCCGGCCTGCTTGCGGTCTTCAGCACCATCCTGCTGCCGTTCGTCGCAGGATTTGCCTTGGCCTACCTCCTCGACCCGTTGGCGGACCGGCTACAGCGCGTCGGTCTCGGCCGCCTCGGAGCAAGCCTCATCATCCTTGTGCTCTTCGTGCTGATCTTCATCGTCGGCCTGATGGTCGTCGTGCCGCTGATCGCCCAGCAGCTGGGCGAGTTCGTCGAGCGGCTGCCAAGCTACGTCGCGCGGCTGCAGCAATTGGCCGTCGAGCAGGGCGGGCCGCTCATCGAGCGGCTGGGGGGCTCCAACGCCCTCAAGGACATGCAGACCTCGGTCGGAAATCTGATTTCGCAGGGAATGGCCTGGATGGGGTCGTTCCTCCAGTCCCTGTGGTCGGGCGGGCAGGCGCTGCTGGGCATCTTCTCCCTGCTGGTGGTGACACCGGTTGTCGCGTTCTACATGCTGATCGACTGGGACCGCATGGTCACCACCGTCGATTCCTGGATGCCGATGCGCCACCGCGACACGATCCGGGCGATTGCCCGCGATATCGACAAGGCGATTGCGGGCTTCGTGCGCGGTCAGGCGCTGGTCTGCATCATTCTCGGCACCTTCTACGCGGTCGCGCTGTCCCTGCTGGGGCTCAATTTCGGCGCCATGATCGGCATGACATCGGGCATCCTTAGCTTCATTCCCTATGTGGGCTCGCTGACGGGCCTCATCCTGTCCATGGGCGTGGCCATCGTGCAGTTCTGGCCGGATTGGACGCTGATCGTCGCCACCCTCGGCATTTTCGTGTTCGGCCAGTTCGTCGAGGGCAACATCCTGTCGCCCAAGCTCGTGGGCGAAAGCGTCGGGCTGCATCCGGTCTGGCTGATGTTCGCGCTTCTGGCCTTCGGCTCGGTCTTCGGCTTCGTCGGCTTGCTGCTGGCGGTGCCGCTCGCCGCGGCAATTGGCGTCGTGGCCCGCTTCGGTCTTCACCAATACCTGACCAGCCCGCTCTATCGCGGCACTGATCCTGCCATCATCACGCCGAGGGTCGATCTCGATGCGTGAGCCACCGCGGCAGCTCGCTTTCGATCTGCCGCTCGATCCCCGGTTCGGACGGGAGGATTTTCTGGTCTCCCCGTCGAACGAGCTGGCCTATGCGCAAATCGAACGCTGGCCCGCATGGACCGACACGATCCTCCTCCTGTCCGGTCCCAAAGGCAGCGGCAAGAGCCATCTGGCCTCGATCTGGGCAGCCGCCGCCCATGCCTGGACCATCGACGCGTTCGAGATCGGCGAAGCGCAGGTGCCGCATCTGGTGTCGAGCGGGGCGCTTGCCATCGAGAACGCCGACGGGCCTGACCGCGACGAGGCGGCCCTGTTTCATCTGCTCAATCTGGCGCGGGAAAAGCGCGCTTTCCTCCTGCTGACCTGCGAGAAACCGCCTGATCTCTGGGGATTGCGCACGCCGGACCTGCTGTCACGGCTCCGTCTTGCGCCTGGCGTATCGATCGGCGCGCCCGACGACGCGCTCCTCAAGGCCGTCCTCGTCAAGCTCTTCGTGGACAGACAGCTGGTGGTGGATACCAGTGTTGTTGACTATATCGCGTTGAGGATCGAACGCTCGCTCGCCAAGGCAGACGAGCTGGTGAAAATCCTCGATAAGGAAGCGCTGAGTCGGGGCCGCCGCGTGTCGCGGGCCATGGCGGCTGAGATTCTCGGGGCCGCGCAGGAAATGGATGACATCGATTGAAGCCCCTTACGCCCCCCCGTCGTGAAACCGTCACGCAGTCCAAACCAAAACGGACGCCGAAGGTCACCCTGAAAGCAGCGACGGAGAGCGACGTGCGGAATAGCCTGGATCTGGACGATATCGTCAGCGAAGCGCCATCCCCGAAGGCGCCGCCGGATATCGAGTTCGACGGGGCCGTGCTGCGCCAGTTTCCCCAGCGATTCATCAATCGCGAATTGTCCTGGCTGCAATTCAACCGCCGGGTTCTCGAGGAGGCCTCTAACCGCTCGCATCCGTTGCTCGAGCAGTTGCGCTTCCTGTCCATCTCGGCCGGCAATCTCGATGAGTTCTTCATGGTCCGCGTGGCGGGCCTGCGCGGACAGGTCCGCTCGGGTATCTCCGCGCCCTCGCAGGATGGATTGACGCCACAGGAGCAGTTGAACCGCATCAGCGTCGCGGTGTCGGCGCTGGCCTCCGACCAGCAGCGCCGCTGGCGGGAACTCAAGGACGCCTTGCTGGAGGAGGGCATCGTCCTCGTGGACGGCGCGACCGGCCTTACCAAGCCCGAGGCCTCCTGGCTCGAGGATTACTTCCTCAATCACGTCTTTCCGCTGCTCACGCCGCTCGCCATCGATCCGGCCCATCCCTTCCCGTTCATTCCGAACCTTGGCGCGTCCATCGCGCTCAAGCTGGCGCGCCAAAGCGACGGCAAGGTGCTCAACGCCCTGATCCGCCTGCCGACGAAGGCCGACCGCTTCATCCGCCTGCCGGATTTCGCCGAGACCGGCGCAACCCGCTTCATCGCGCTGGAGCAGGTGATCGCGCTCTACACCAACCGGCTGTTCCCCGGCTACGACATGCAGGGGCAGGGGGCGTTCCGCGTCATCCGCGACAGCGATCTGGAAATCGAGGAAGAGGCCGAGGATCTCGTCCGCCTCTTTGAGAGCGCCCTGAAGCAACGCCGCCGCGGCAGCGTGATCCGGCTTGAGGTCGAGGCCGCGATGCCGGAGGATCTGCGCCTCTTCGTGGCCGAGGAGCTCGAGATCTCCGGCGATGAAATGTTCGTCGTGGAAGGCATGCTGGGGCTCGACGAGCTGTCGCATCTGGTGGCGCTCGAGCGGCCCGATCTGAAGTTCAAACCTTATAATGCGCGCTTCCCGGAGCGCATCCGCGAGCATAGCGGCGATTGTTTCGCCGCCATCCGCGAGAAGGACCTGATCGTCCATCACCCCTACGAGTCGTTCGACGCGGTGGTGCAGTTCCTGCGTCAGGCGGCGGCCGATCCCAACGTGGTGGCGATCAAGCAGACGCTCTATCGGACCTCGTCCAATTCGCCCATCGTCGCCGCACTTGCCGAGGCGGCCGAGTCGGGCAAGGCCGTCACTGCACTGGTCGAGCTGAAGGCCCGCTTCGACGAAGAGGCCAATATCCGCTGGGCGCGGGATCTCGAGCGGGCCGGCGCCCAGGTGGTGTTCGGCTTCATCGAGCTGAAGACGCATGCCAAGCTGTCGATGGTGGTGCGCCGGGAGGGTGGCCAGCTCATCACCTATTGCCATGTGGGCACCGGCAACTACCACCCGATCACGGCGCGGGTTTACACCGACCTCTCGTTCTTCACCGCCGATCCGGTGATCGGGCGCGATGTGGGCCGCATCTTCAACTACATCACGGGCTATGCGGAGCCGGCCGAACTCGAGCGGATGGCGGTGTCGCCGCTGACGCTCAAGAAGCGCCTGCTCCAGCATATCGGCGAGGAGATCGCCAACGCGAAGGCGGGTCTCCCCGGCGCGATCTGGTGCAAGTGCAACTCGCTCGTCGATCAGGAGATCATCGATGCGCTCTACGATGCGAGCGCTGCCGGCGTGCAGGTCGATCTCATCGTGCGCGGCATCTGCTGCCTCAGGCCGGGCATCAAGGGCCTGTCGGAGAATATCCGCGTCAAGTCGATCGTCGGGCGGTTCCTCGAACACACCCGCATTTACGCCTTCGGCAACGGCAAGAGCCTGCCGAATCCGAAAGCGCATGTGTACATCTCGTCCGCGGACCTCATGTCGCGCAATCTCGACCGGCGCGTGGAGGCGCTCCTGCCGATCCTCAACCCGACCGTTCACCAGCAGGTGCTCGACCAGATCATGCTCGCCAACCTCCTCGACAACGAGCAGAGCTGGACCGTCCTGTCGGATGGCTCCAGCCAGCGGATCACGTTGTCGAAAGGCGAGGAACCCTTCAACGCCCATCGGTATTTCATGACCAATCCCAGCTTGTCCGGACGCGGCAAGTCGCTCAAGACGTCCAGCCCGAAAGCGCTGGCCAAACGTGGGCAGCGCTGACATGCAGCTTCTCAACCGGCGCGAGGCACAGGGCCGGCTCAAGGTGGGCCAGCCCATCGCGATCATCGATATCGGCTCGAACTCGGTCCGCCTCGTGGCCTACGAGGGCCTCGTTCGCTCTCTGACGCCGATCTACAACGAGAAGGTCCTGTGCGGCCTCGGCCGTCATGTAGCCACCACCGGCCGTCTCGATGATGATGCGGTCGGCCGTGCGCTTCGGGCGCTTGCCCGGTTCCGGGTTCTGTGCGCGACCATGAACGTCTCGGACGTGTTCGTCCTCGCCACCGCCGCCGCGCGGGACGCGTCGAACGGGCCTGCCTTCCTTGAGGCGGCATCCAGAGCCTGCGGCCGCGAAATCGCGCTGCTCTCCGGGGCTGAGGAAGCCCGCCTGTCAGCCCTCGGCGTCCTCTCCGGCTTCCACACGCCGGACGGCCTGGTGGGCGACATGGGCGGCGGCAGCCTCGAACTGGTGGATGTCAGGGCAGGTCATGTGGGCGTGGGCGTGACGATGCCGCTCGGCGGCCTTGCTCTCCAGGACCTCAGCGGGGGCTCGGTGAAGAAAGCCCAGAAGATCATCCGCGCGTCGCTCGAACGAGCACCCGACTATCTCGAAAAGCTCCATGGCCGGACCTTCTACGCGGTGGGCGGCACCTGGCGATCCCTGGCGCGGCTTCATCAGGCGGCGACGGATTATCCCCTCCACGTCATGCACGCCTACACCATCGATCCGGGCGGCAGCCTCGACTTTCTCCACCTGGTGGAGGAGGCAGACGCCAAGACGCTGAAAGACATCGAGAGCGTTTCAGAAGCGCGCCGGCCGCTGCTCGCCTACGGGGCGATTCTGCTTGAGGAAATCATCCGCCTCGGGCAACCGAAGGACGTCGCCATCTCCGCCTATGGCGTCCGCGAGGGGGTGCTCTACCAGAAGCTCGACAACGAGACCCAGCAGCTCGATCCGCTGGTAGCGGCCGCCGCCGACCTCAACCTGCTGCGCTCGCGCTCGCCCGGGCATGGCGACGAATTGTGGGCCTGGACGAGCCAGTTCATCGACTCGGTCGGCCTGCCGGAAACGGATGCGGAGCGTCGCCTGAGACGGGCCGCCTGTCTGCTGGCCGATATCGGCTGGCGCGCCCACCCGGATTACCGGGGCGAGCAGAGCCTCAACCTCATCGCCTACGGGTCCTTTGCGGGCCTCGACCATGCGGGGCGCGCCTATCTTGCGCTGTCGATCTTCTTCCGGCATGAGGGCCTGTCCCCCGACAAGGTCGGGTCGCGCATCAAGGTGCTGGCCGGAACCCGGTTGATGGAACGCGCCCGTTTCCTCGCCGCCCTGATGCGGATCGCTTATCCGGTCTCGGTCGCCATGGAAGGCGTGCTGCCCCGCACGCCACTCGTCGTGCGCGGCCGAAACATCGTGCTCAGCCTGCCGAAGGCCATGGCGGACCTTGCCAATGAGCGCCTCGCCGGACGCATGAAAGCGTTGGGCAAGCTCACGAATCTGGATCCGGTGATTGAAGTGATCTGAGCAATCCTGCTGGCAGCAAGCCTCTCGCCAGCCCTCGATGTCGCGAGGACGAGCAAAACACCGGGATTGCCCGGTGTTTCCGTCTGCCGTGTTCAGACAGGTGCGGTCGCCGCCGCAGCCGCATGGATCGGCCGAACCTTCACCCGGCCGCGCTCCAGAACCAGCCCGAATTCCCCGTTCTTGAGGGCCAGGGCCTTCTCGCCGAAAAGGGTCCGACGCCAGCCTTTCAGGGACGGCACATCGGCGCTGTCGCTCTCGGCGATGGCCTCCAGCTCGTCCACCGTGGCGATGATCTTGGGCGCGACGCCCTCTTCCTCGGCGATCGCCTTCAGGAGAACCTTCAGCAGTTCGACGACGGCGCCGGCCGCACCGCGGCCTCGGGAGCGCTCGGGGGCCGGAACCGTGGAGGGATCACGGGCAAGACCGCGCTCCACCGCCTCGAGAATGTCCCCGCCGGTGCGGGAGCGCTCGAAACCGTTGGGAATCGACCGGAGCCGGCCGAGGGCCTCCACGTTGCGCGGGGCTGAAACCGCGAGGTCGACGACGGCGTCGTCCTTGAGGATCCGTCCCCGGGGGACATCGCGACTCTGGGCCTCACGCTCGCGCCAGGCGGCGATCTCCATCAGGACGGCGACCTCCTTGGGCTTGCGCAGGCGGCCCACAAGGCGACGCCACGCGTTTTCGGGATCGGCCTGGTAGGTCTCGGGCGCGGTGAGCACCGCCATTTCTTCGCTCAACCAAGCGAGCCGGCCGCTCTTCTGGAGCTGGGCGAGCAATTCCTGATAGACGGTCACCAGATAGGTGACGTCCGACAAGGCGTAGGTGAGTTGCGCCTCGGTGAGCGGCCGGCGCGACCAATCGGTAAAGCGCGACGACTTGTCGACGCGGGCCTTCGCCAAATCGTTGACCAGTTGCTCGTAGGAGACCGAATCGCCGTAGCCGCAGACCATGGCGGCAATCTGGGTGTCGAAAAGCGGGGCGGGGACCATCTGGCCGATATTCCACACGATCTCCAGATCCTGCCGGGCCGAGTGGAAGACCTTTGTCACGGCCGGGTCGGCCATCAGGGCCATGAAGGGATCGAGACTGATGCCCTCCGCCAGCGGATCGATCAGGAAGGCGTCGTCCGGATCCGGCCCCGCCATCTGGATCAGGCAGAGCTTGGGATAATACGTGGTTTCTCGCAGAAACTCCGTATCGACCGTCACGAACGGGTGGGCGGCAAGACGGGCACAGGCTGCCGCAAGGGCGTCGGTGGAAGTGATCAAATCCATGGTCAAGGCTTTTAGCCGAAGCCGGGCGTTCCTGCGACTCCTGACTTGGTGCCAGACGCGCAAAACCGGGGACATGGCGACCGACCGGTGGAGGGCCTTTGTGCCGGGGTGACCGTTGGCCCGCAACGGTTAGCGGGTGTTTATCAGGACCTCATGCGACGCTGCCATGGGAGCGGGCGGTCTCGACGAAAGCGAGGGCTTCGGAATCGATCGGGGCCGAGAGCTGGCCGCCGCGCAGGACGACGATGCGGTCCGCGGCCCGGATGGTATCCGGGCGGTGTGCGATGACGATGCGGGTGATGGCGAGTTCGGCCAGCGCCCGGTTCACCTCCCGCTCCTTGTCGAGGTCGAGATTGGACGTGCCCTCGTCCATGAACAGGATCCTGGGCCGCCGATAAAGCGCGCGGGCGAGGAGAACCCGTTGGCGCTGGCCGCCCGACAGGGTCGTGCCCATATCGCCGATCAGGGTGTTGTAGTTCATCGGCATCGCCATGATCTCGTCGTCGATGCCGGCCATCTCCGCGCAGCGCCGCATCCAGTCCACATCCAGGGTCGCGTCGAAGAAGCAGATGTTGTCCGCAAGGGTGCCGGAGAGAAGGTGATCGTCCTGCATGACGACGCCGACCTGCGACCGGAAGGCCTGCAATCCCACATGGTCGAGCGGGACGCCATCCACCAGCACGGATCCGTCTCTCGGGGTCAGCAGGCCCAGCATGACCTTGAGCAGGGTCGTCTTGCCGCCACCGGACGGGCCGGTGATGGCGACGAATTCGCCGGGGCTTGCCGAGAAGCTCGCGCCGGACAGCACCTCCGGTTCTATGTCGGCATAGCGGTAATGGACCGATCGGACCTCGATGTCCCCGCTGATCGGCCGGTCGATGAGGCCGCGACGCCCATGGCCGGGCTCCTTCTCGGTCAGCGCAATATCCGACAGGCGGGACACGTAAAGGTCCAGCATCCGGTATTGGAGCGCCATCTCGATCAGATTGGTGGCCTTGCCGAGGAACTGCTCTTTGTAGGCCATGAAGGCATAGAGCATGCCGATGGTGATCTCGCCCGCCATGGCGGCCCGCGCGCCCAGATACACGACCAGCACGTTTTCGAGCCCGTAGAGCAGCTGGTTGGCCGTGTTGAACCCGAGCGCGAGGCGGGCCTGTTTCATGCCCCGGTTGATGGCGTCCGCATGGCGGTTCTGCCACAGCGCCTCCCGGTCCGCCTCGCGACCGAAGATCTTGATGCTCTGGATCGCCCTCACGGTCTCGATGAAGGTCGTGCTTTCCCGGGCTGCCGCTTCGATGACCTCTTCCTGCATTTGGCGCGACAACAGATACGACGCGATGCGCAGCACCGCATACAAGGCCAGCACCGAAAGAACGACGGCCGACAGGGCGGGACTGTAGACAAGGATCATCCCCAGCGTCAGGACCGCCATCACCCCGTCGACCACCGCGCCGATGAGGCCCTGCGAGAACAGGCTCTGGATGGGCGCGGTCGCACCGAAGCGTGAGACGACGTCGCCGATATGCCGTTTCTCGAACCATTCCAGCGGCAGCCGGACCAGGTGGTTGAAGAGGTTCGCGCTCATCTGAAAGTTCAGGGCGTTGCCGAGGAACATCAGCACCTGCGCGCGCAGCCACGCCGCCCCGGTATTGATCACGAGCAGCAGGCTAAACCCGAGTGCCAGCGCCCCGAGCAGGCCGGCATCGCTCTTCATGATGGCGTCATCAACCGCCAATTGCATGTAGAACGGGCTCGCCAGGGTCACGATCTGCAGGATGGCGGATAGTACGAGGGCCTGCCCAAGGGCGCGGTTCATGCCCTTGAGACGGCCCCAGAAGGCCGACAGCGGCAGCCTGCTGGTCTCCTGCTTTTTCTCGAAGCTGCGGGTGGGCGACAGTTCCAGGGCAATGCCGGTAAAGTGGCGTCCGGCCTCCTTCAGCGTGTAGGTGCGCAGGCCCGAGGCGGGATCGTGGATGACGAGCTTCCGTCCGCGGACTTCCTTGAGCACCACAAAATGGTTCATGTCCCAGTGCAGGATGCACGGAGTCGCGATGCGCCCCAGCTGTTCTGGTTCAAGTCGCAGGCCCCGCCCCATCAGGCCGATGCGCTGCGCGAGCGTGAGCAAGTCCTTGAGGGTGGTGCCCTTGAGAGAGATCGAAAACTTTCGGCGCAGGCTGATCAGGTCGAGCGCGTAGCCGTGGTAGGAGGCGACCATGGCAAGGCAGGCCAATCCGCATTCGGCCGCCTCCGTCTGTCGGATCAGGGGCAGCTGCGGGCGGCCGAGAATGTCGAGCTTGTCGAGCAGGCTCACATGCGCCCCCGGACACTCAGGAGTGGCTCGAACAGCCACGCGAGAAGGGAGCGTTCCTCCAGGATGATATCGGCCTGAACGGACATATCCGGTTGCAGCGCGACGGAATGTCCGAAGGCCTCGATGCTCTGCTGGCGCAGGGCGACGGCAACCCGATAGGAAGGCTCCTTCAGGGCGACCTTGCCATACGTTTCGTTCGGCGCGAGGACGGCCTGCGAGACCGTCTCCACATGGCCCTCGACGATTCCGAACCGCTGATAGGGAAACGCGTCGACCATGAGGCGCACCCGCTGGCCGACGCGCACGAAGCCGATGGCCCGGCTCGGCACGAAGAGTTCGACGAGGAGCTCGGCGCCGTCGGGCACCAGGGTCAGGAGAGGGCGGCTCGCATCGACGATCTGCCCCGCATTGGCCTGGAGCGCGGTGACGCGCCCGGCGATCGGCGCCCGGACGACCTGCGCGCCCCGCGCCTCCACTTCGGCGCGATCGCGCTCCCGGTCTGCCAGGGCGAGACGCAGCTGCGAGACACGCTCGTTCTGCTGCACCGGCAATTGCTCGCGCTGGAGCTGGATCTGCTCGAGCTCGCGATCGACCGCGGCCATCTGGCGCTCAAGGTCGGCGAGGCTTTGACGGCTGGCCAGCAGATTGGCCTCCTGCTCCTGCAGTGCGACCTTGGTGGCGTTCCCTTTGCGATAGAGTTCGGCGAGCGTCTGCCGCCGGTCGTCGACGGCCTCGATATGCTGCGCCTGCAGGTCGCGCTGTGCGGCGATGGCGGTTCTTTGGGCCTTGACGCTTGCGATGGCGGCATCGAGCCGGATGCTCTCGTTGGCGACGCGGGCGGGATCGGCCGCGATCTGCTCGCGGAGCAGGCGGGCCTGGGCGTCGAGCGAAGCAAAGAGCGCGGTGCCGAGCGTGCCGCCACCCGCCAGTCCCTGCTGCGTGTCGACGGTAAAAAGCGCCTGGCCGGCGGCCACGCTATCGCCCTCGCGGATTCTGATGTCGGTCACGATGCCGTCGCGACGCGCCGCCACCCGCACGAGACCTGCGCTCGAGACGAGCGCCCCGGACGCCATCTCCTTGCGGGAATAGCCCGCATTGGCCGCGAACGCGATCGAGACGGCTGTCGCGAGAAACAGAAAGCCGCCGAGCAGGTGCCAGGACATGGGGGAAGCCGGCATGGACGCCGCTGTTTCGTCCGCACCCGCCAGGACCTGCGGACGAAAGAAGCTCTGTGTCACGGCCTGTCCTCGGGCTTTCAATCAAACAATGAAGCTAATGAAAGAGTGTTGCACAAACAGCAAGAAGGCAAGTCCGCCTTGTGAAAATCAAATATAGAACCAGATACTGTAAGTAGAATTATCGATAGCACACCACAATCACAATGTTAGCTATCTAAACGGATAGCTCTTGTAGATTTCAATCCTCCTTTGCCTAGATAAAATCGGGCTGTGGCTTGAAGAATATGCGGGGTAATTGCTCAAATTGACGCAACGGGATTTATCATAATGCGTGAACAGCAACATTATTGAATTGCGCGGTTCTTGAAGCCGACCTCTCCGTCGGGGAGGTCTATCTCAAGAATTTCAGAGCGACGAGATTTTAACGGATACGATTATGTTGGCCCTTTGCGACGATGACTTGGCGCGCGTGTCGGGCGGGATATATTCCAATGACTTCGTTGAGTTCATGGATCTGATCGGCAGCGGTGGCGGGTCCGCCGGAGATGGCGGGGGAGGAACCTCAGCCAAACCGAAGAAGCCCGTAATGTACATGGATCCGATCCTGATTACGCCGAACAAGATTATCGAATTGCCGAAAGAGCCGCCGCTGCCGAAGCGGGACCCTAATTTCAGGTGCTGCTAAGCGTCTTCGACATTTAGAAATCGATCCTGTCGAAGGGGAGCTCAGGCTTCCCTTCGACGAGAGTCATGGCCGGCGCGCCTTCTGTCGCGTCGGCCGGTTTTGCGAACGACGCAGCGCTCCGAAGGCTGGCGATTGCGACGAGTGTCAGTGCTGGCCTTCGTATTCGTTGACCTTCCGAGTCATGCCGCCCGAAACCGCGGCGAGCTCGTTGTCACTCAGGGTCGCAGGAGCGGGAATCTCGGAAGGCAGGGGCGCGCACAGCGCTTCGGGGGCCTGGATCGTGATGTCGTGTTCAGTCATGCTTTGGTTTCCCTTTGTTGAGCCGCGCGGAGAAGCGGCATCGCCCACACGCTCCGGACGCGACGCCGGTTCGTCGGCATTATGAAGTGTTACAGTGTATCGTCAAACAACCGCTGGGTGTTCCGGATCGTGCGCCTGCATCCTTGTGCGGTGGCGCACCTGTGTGTCGCGGAAGCGTCAGAGTCGAACGTCCCCCTCCTCTGAAACGGCTCTGAGCCCCCGATTTGCCCGGGATTGCAAGAAGTCCGACGAGCAAAGAGCGGCAATTTAAGATTGAAGCATTTAAATATTGCAACCTGAGTAATAAACGGAACGCGCTCCCAAATCCTGATTGTCGATGCGAAAACACCGGCAAAATAAGACTCCGTTGGGCAGTCGCGTCCGAAACGCCGAATGCTGCGACAATAGTGCCGCCAACGCCCGGCAGGCTTGACTCTACATGTTACTCTTAATGTAATAACGTTAAGGTGAGGTCGCTGTACCGTGGTTCGACAACCCTGCCGGGCCGCCAAGCGATCGCCCCACCTTGGAATGGAGAGTTGAAATGGACGTTCTCGTCAAAACTGCTCGCTCTGAGACTGCCGCGAACCAGGCCGATCTCGCCGTCGATACGATGGCGATCATCGCGTTGGATGCGGCTGAATACGCTCTGGTGTCCGGCGGTCGTCGCCCCTGCATCGGCGGCAAGGACCCGGAACTTCCGGTCGTCACCGGCTGATTCCGGATCACGGCAAAAGCCCAGGCGCTTTTGAGGGGTTCGATGAGGCTCAGTCCATGACAAAAGCCCCGTCGAACCCCGGCCCGCCTTGACATCGCCCGGCGGCCATGAATGGTGCGGCAAAACACCATTCTGAGCAGGCTCCCATGACCGCCCCAATGCACCGCTACCGCTCCCATACCTGCGGCGCGCTCCGCGACACCGATGTCGGCGGCACGGCCCGCCTGTCCGGTTGGTGCCACCGTATCCGCGATCACGGCGGTGTCCTCTTCATCGACCTGCGCGATCATTACGGCATGACGCAATGCGTCATCGATCCGGATTCGCCGGCCTTCAAGCTCGCCGAGAGTGCCCGCTCCGAATGGGTGATCCGCGTCGACGGCAAGGTGCGCAAGCGTCCCGCCGGTACTGAAAACGCCGATCTCCCGACCGGCCTGATCGAACTCTACATCACCGAGATCGAGGTGCTGGGCCCGGCCGACGAATTGCCGATGCCGGTCTTCGGCGACCAGGAATACCCGGAGGAGACCCGCCTTCGTTATCGCTATCTCGATCTGCGCCGGGACAAGCTGCACCAGAACATCATGAAGCGCGGGGCGATCATCGACGCCATCCGCCGCCGCATGAAGGAGAGCAGCTTCACGGAATTCACGACCCCGATCCTGACTGCCTCCTCGCCCGAGGGCGCGCGCGACTTTCTTGTGCCGTCGCGCCTGCATCCGGGCAAGTTCTACGCCCTGCCGCAGGCGCCGCAGCAGTTCAAGCAGCTCATCATGATCTCGGGCTTCGACCGCTATTTCCAGATCGCGCCCTGCTTCCGCGACGAGGACCCCCGCGCCGACCGCCTGCCGGGCGAGTTCTACCAGATCGACGTGGAAATGAGCTTTGTCACCCAGGAGGACGTGTTCCAGACCATGGAGCCGGTCATCCGCGACACCTTCAAGGATTTCGCCGACGGCAAGCCGGTGACCGACGTCTTTCCCCGCATCAAGTACTTCGACGCCCTGCTGAAATACGGCACCGACAAGCCCGACCTGCGCAACCCGCTCGTCATCGTGGACGTGTCGGACGAGTTCTCCCGCGACGATGTAAGCTTCAACGCCTTCAAGAACGTCATCAAGTCGGGCGGGGTCGTGCGCGCGATCCCGGCCACGGGGGCGGCCGCCCAGCCGCGCTCGTTCTTCGACAAGCTCAACGAATGGGCCCGCACGGAAGGCGCGCCCGGCCTCGGCTATGTGGTGTTCGAGGAAGAGGGCGGGGCGATCGTCGGCAAGGGTCCGATTGCGAAGTTCATCCCCGCCGAGGCGCAGGCCGCGATCCGCGAGAAGGCCGGTCTGAAGGCCGGCGACGCGGTGTTCTTCTCGGCCGGAACCGAGGACAAGGCCGCCTCGCTTGCCGGCAAGGCGCGCGTTCGCATCGGCGACGAGCTGGGGCTCGGCGACAGGAACCAGTTCGCTTTCGCGTGGATCGTCGATTTCCCGCAATATGAGTGGAACGAGGACGAGAAGAAGATCGACTTCTCGCACAACCCGTTCTCGATGCCGGCCATCGAGGCGGAGGACTTTCTCGCGCTCACCGATGCCGACAAGGAGCGCATCCTCACGCTCACCGCTTATCAATACGACATGGTGTGCAACGGCTTCGAGCTCGCCTCGGGGGCGATCCGCAACCATCGTCCGGACGTGATGAAGAAGGCGTTCGGTATTGCCGGCTATGACGAGAAGACGCTTGAGGACAAGTTCGGCGGCATGTATCGCGCGTTCCATTACGGCGCGCCGCCGCACGGCGGCATGGCGGCGGGCATCGACCGTATCGTGATGCTGCTCTGCGGCGCGGTGAACCTGCGCGAGATCACGATCTTCCCGATGAACCAGCGGGCCGAGGATCTTCTGCTCGGTGCGCCGTCCGAGGTCTCGCCCAAGCAGCTGCGCGAATCGCACATTCGTCTGAACCTGCAGGAGAAATGATCCCGGCGACGGCCATCGTCGTGACCTTCGACAGCGCCCACGCGCTGCCGGATTGTCTCGCGGCCCTGAAGGCCGAGCAGGTGCCGGTCGTCGTCGTCGACAACGCGTCCCTCGACGACACGGTGGCCATTGCCGAGGCTTTCGGTGCAAGGGTCGTCCGCAACCTGCGCAACGAAGGCTATGGCCGGGCGAACAATCTCGGCGCGCGCGCCGCCGAGAGCGACTTCGTGCTGGTGGTCAATCCCGATGTCATCGTCGAGGCCGGGGCTGTCGCGGCCCTTCTCGATGCCGCCGCGCGCTATCCGGATGCGGGCCTGTTCGCGCCGCAGATCGTGGAACCGAGCGGCCGGGTGTTCTTCCAGCCGCGTTCGCTGCTCGCGCCGTACCTCACGAACCCGCGCGGCGCATTGGCTCTCCCGGATGGGGAAGCCTGCGCGCCGTTCTTTTCGGGTGCGTGCTTTCTCGTCCGCCGCGCGCTGTTTCTCCAACTCGGCGGCTTCGATCCCCACATCTTCCTGTTCTACGAGGATGACGATCTCTGCCGCCGGATCGCCGATAGCGGCGCGGCGCTCGTCTATGTTCCGCAGGCCGTCGTCCGGCACGGGCGAGGGCGCTCGAGCGGGCCGAAACCCGGCCGGATCTTTCGTGCCCGCTGGCATCAGGCGTGGTCGCGCGCCTATGTGAGCCGGAAGTACAATCTTCCCGCGCCCGCGCTGGGAATGTTTCTGGTCAATGCCCTGAAGACGCTCGGCGTGTGCCTCACCTTCCGGCGCGCCCTCATCGAGCGCTATGCGGGATCTGCCGCCGGCGCCTTTGCGTTTCTGCGCGGCCGGACCGCACTGGGGCGGGAGGGGCTGTCGTGAAGCGGTTTTTCGCCAGCATGCCAACCCTCTCGTCCGCGATGGTGCGGGAGAACAATCACTTCACGGTGCTGCGGCTGGCACTTGCCCTGGCGGTGGTGCTGTCGCACGCGTTCAGCGTCACCACCGGCACGATCGAGGACGAGCCGCTCACGCGGGCCACGGGCTTCACCCTCGGCGAACACGCGGTCAACGGCTTCTTCGCGATCTCGGGCTTTCTCGTCACCATGAGCTTCGACCGTCGCGGCTTTCGGGACTACGTTCTCGCCCGCGCCTTGCGAATCGCGCCCGGGCTGATCGTGGCAACGCTGGTGGTGGCGCTCGTCTTCGGCAGTGTCATGACCGTGTTGCCGCTGGGGACGTATTGGCGCAGCGAAGGCGTCTGGCGCTTCATCGTGGCGACGTTGACGACCTACAAGAGCAACATCGCGCTGCCGGGAGTCTTCGAGAACAATCCGTTCCGGTTCCCGATGGGAACGGTCTGGACGCTGAAATATGAAGTGCTGTGCTACGGCGGCGTGCTGCTTCTCGGTGTGACGGGTCTTCTCAGGTCGCGGATCTTTGCGGCAGCGCTCGTCGGGGGGCTGTTCGTTGCCCTTCTCGCTCTCGCGTGGACTGATCCCGCAGTGCCCAAGGGCATCGAGACGGCGTTGCGTCTTCCGCTGATTTTCGCCTGCGGCGGTGCGCTCTATGTGTGGCGGGACACGGTCCGGCTGTCGGCGATGATTGTTGTCGCATTTGCCGCGCTGACGTTCCTGCTTGCATCCACCGCGCTCTACACCCCGCTGCTCTTCACCGGCACCGCTTACGCGATGATCTGGATTGCGCTGTCGCCGGCTTTATCGCGCTGGAGCCTTGAGCCGCGACAGGACCTGTCATATGGCACCTATCTGTACGGCTGGCCCGTCCAGCAGAGTCTGCACGCCCTGTTTCCGCTGGTGGCGCCCCTCGCGCTGCTCGTGCCGGCGCTGGTACTGACGCTCGCGATCGCGTCCCTGTCGTGGATGGGCGTCGAAAAGCCCGCCTTGGCCCTGAAGGCGAGGGCGCTGGGACGGCGGACCCTTAAGACGATTGAGCCCGCAGCACCTTGACGGCCGCGATCAGCTCGCGGATGCGGTCGCTCTGGAGCAGATGGATCAGCGTGGCGATCCGCTCGCGCGGCAGGTCCCACCATCGGGCCTCGAGCAGCGCCGCAATCGTCGCCTCGTCGAACCGGTAGCGGATGAGTTTGGCCGGATTGCCGCCAACGATCGCGTAAGGCGGGACGTCCTTGGTCACCAGCGCATGGGCGGCGACGACCGCACCATGCCCCACCGTCACGCCCGACAGGATGGTCGCGCCCGACCCGAGCCACACGTCATTCCCGATCGTCACGTCTCCGCGCGAGCCGTGGTAATCGTTCGTTTCGGGCGCGGATGGCCACAGGCTCCGCAGGGCTGAAAACGGATAGGTCGTCGCCCAGTCGACCCGGTGATTCCCACCGAGCAGGATCTCCACCTTGTCGGCGATGGAGCAATAGCGGCCGATGGTCAGCTTCCTGCCCGATTCGGCGAAACGCACCTTGGGCCGTCCATAGCTGAACGCGCCGATGTCAAAGCCGTGACGCGCCGCGAGCCGGCTGAGATGCACGTCGGTCTGGTTATCGGGATTGCGCCAGTTTTTCAGGCGATGACCAAGTCCCATGGGTCAGGGACCGCTCTGGGGCCGGCGTTGACGCCACCCGGCAAGGCGCGCACAAGGGCACGTGACGAAAACGAACTGGCACTTGGCGTGAGGAGCGTTGGGGATGGCTGATAACATCTCGCAGGATCTAAAGCAGGGCGCGTTGTTTTACCACCGCTTCCCGCGTCCGGGAAAGCTCGAGATCCAGCCCACCAAACCGCTTGGGAACCAGCGCGACCTCGCGCTTGCCTATACGCCGGGTGTCGCTGCCCCCTGCGAGGCGATCGCGGCCGATCCGGCCGAGGCCGCCAACCTCACCTCGCGCCAGAACCTCGTGGCGGTCATCACCAACGGCACCGCCGTGCTGGGGCTGGGCGATATCGGCCCGCTCGCCTCGAAACCGGTGATGGAGGGCAAGGCCGTCCTGTTCAAGAAATTCTCGGGTATCGACGTGTTCGACATCGAGATCGACGAGAAGAACGTCGACCGGCTCGTCGACGTGATCGCCGCACTCGAGCCGACTTTCGGCGGCATCAACCTCGAGGACATCAAGGCGCCGGAATGCTTCGAGGTCGAGGAGCGCCTGAAGGCCCGCATGGGCATCCCGGTCTTCCACGACGACCAGCACGGCACCGCGATCATCGTCGGGGCGGCGGTGACGAATGCGCTCGAAATCGCGGGCAAGCGCATCGAGGACGTGAAGATCGTCACCTCGGGCGCGGGCGCCGCGGCGCTCGCCTGTCTCAACCTGCTGGTGTCGCTCGGCGCAAGGCGCGAGAACATCTGGCTGTCGGATATCGAGGGCGTTGTTTATGAGGGCCGCGAGGTTCTCATGGATCGCTGGAAATCGGTCTATGCGCAGCGCACAGACGCCCGCACCCTGTCGGACATCATCACCGATGCGGACGTGTTCCTCGGTGTCTCCGCCGGCGGCGTGCTCAAGCCCGAGCTTCTCGCGCGCATGGCGCCGCGTCCGCTCATCATGGCGCTGGCCAATCCCTATCCGGAGATCATGCCCGAACTGGCGGAGGCCGCACGGCCCGACGCGATGATCTGCACCGGGCGGTCCGACTACCCGAACCAGGTCAACAACGTCCTGTGCTTCCCCTATATCTTCCGGGGCGCGCTGGATGTGGGCGCCACCACCATCAACGAAGAGATGAAGGCCGCTGCCGTCAAGGCGATCGCGTCGCTCGCCCGCGAAGCGCCGTCCGAGGTCGTCGCGCGGGCCTATGGGGGCGAGGCGCATCCGTTCGGCGCCAAATCCCTTATCCCGAGCCCCTTCGACCCGCGCCTGATCCTGCGCATCGCCCCTGCGGTCGCCAAGGCCGCCATGGATTCCGGCGTCGCCAAGTCGCCGCTGGACGACCTCGACGCCTACGCGGATTCCTTGACGCGGTTCGTGTTCCGCTCCGGCTTCATCATGAAGCCGCTGTTCTCGAAGGCGAAGGCCAACCCGAAGCGGGTCATCTATGCGGAAGGCGAGGACGAGCGCGTCCTGCGCGCCGTGCAGGTGATCGTGGAGGAAGGCATCGCGCGACCGATCCTGATCGGGCGACCCAACGTCGTCGAGGCCCGCATCGTGCGCTACGGCCTGTCACTCGAGATCGGCCGGCATTTCGAACTGGTGAATCCGGAGGACGATCCGCGCTATCGCGATTATGTGGCCACCTACGTGGAGGCCGCCGGCCGCAAGGGAATCACCCCCGATGCCGCCAAAACCCTCGTGCGCACCAACAGCACCGTCATCGGCGCGCTCGCCGTGCGCCGGGGCGATGCGGACGCGCTCATCTGCGGGCTGGAAGGGCGGTTTCAATCCCGCCTCAAGCACATCAAGGACATCATCGGCCTCGCGCCGGGGGTGCGCGACATGGCGGCCCTGTCGCTCGTGATCACGTCGAAGGGCGCGTATTTCCTTGCCGACACCCATGTGCAGCCCGATCCCAACGCGCAGGAAATCGCCGACATGACGATCGCCTGCGCGAGCCATGTGCGGCGGTTCGGACTCGAGCCCAAGATCGCCTTGCTGTCCCATGCGGATTTCGGCGCGGCGGATACCCGCTCGGCCATCAAGATGCGCGACGCCCTCGAACTCATCCGCGCGCGGGCACCGGAACTCGAGGTCGACGGCGAGATGCAGGCCGATGCGGCATTGTCCGAACTGATCCGCGAGCGGGTCTATCCGGCCTCGCGACTCAAGGGGGCCGCGAACGTGCTGATCATGCCGAACCTGGATGCGGCCAACATCGCGTTCCAGTTCACCAAGATCCTGGCCGATTCCCTGCCCGTCGGCCCGATCCTGATCGGCCCCGCCAAGCCCGCGCACGTGCTGACCCCGTCGGTAACGGCCCGTGGCATCGTCAACCTGACGGCGATCGCGGTGGTCGAGGCCCAGGCGGGCGAGGAGCTTGTCCTCTCCGCCTGATCGCCTCTAAGGAAGCGCTTATTCCGCCCTGGCGGTGATATCCAGCTTGTCGAATGCAGCCTTCGGGTCGTCGAACGACAGCGCCTCGACGACGCCCAGGCCCGACGGGTCCTTGGTCTTCGCGCTGATCATGAGGAGGCCCGGCTTGGCGACGAACCGGGCGATGGCCTGGCTAAGGCGCGAGGCCTGTTCAGAGTTCCCGATCAGCGATGGCACGACGATTGCCGCACCCATGCCGTAGGTCTGGCGCAGGGATTCCGGCGTCGTCTTTTCTTCCTTGGCCGTCTTGGCGATGAAGCGTTCAAACAGACCCTTGTTTTCAAGACGCAGATCGAGACTCTTGATGCGGGCTGCCATGAAGGCGACGGTCGCGACGGCGGTGTCGGGATCGAACACGTCCTTGGTGATGTTGCCGAGGCTGCCCGACAGGGCGAGATTGGCCATGTCCGCGCCCTGGAACGACAGGTCGCGCAAATTGAATTCTCCGCTCCCCTCGCTCCACTGCCCGGCCATGGCGAAGGACATGTCGACGTTCTTGTAGCCCAGTGCCAGCAGATCCTTCAGACCGTCGGCCTCACTCGTTGCAGGGAGCGCGACCGTCAGGTTCTGCAGAGCGAACCGCAAGTTGGTGGGAATGCCATTGACCGGTTGGTCGGCCAGGAACTCGATTGAGCGGATCGCCGAGCGCACCTTGTTCGTCTTCCCGGGAACGCCGGGCGTGAACGTGCTGCCGACTGACGGCGTCAGAGAATCGATATCGATGCCCTCGATTTTCACGGCGCCGAGCGTGGGGGTGAGGCTGCGCAGGGTCGCGGCGTCCACATCTTCGAACGACTTGCCCCGAAGCTTCTTCAGTCCCTCAATGGTCGGCGTCAGCGAGAAACCCGTCATCGCCATGCCGGCGATGGCCACCCGGGTCTTGGGCTCGACGATTTCGAACCCCTCCATCCGCGATTCGCCCGGCTGCGTGGCGGTCGCGCCGCGATAGGACATCCGGCCGATCCTGGCCGTTGTTCCAGGCTGGGCCTTGCCGCCCGTCATGGTGAAGTCGGTGGCCTCGATGGAGCCGATTTCAAAGCTGCCCAGGAAATCGGCAATCGTGGCGATGAGACGGCTCTGCTGGTCCGGGGACAGGTCATCTTTGCCCGACACCTCCGCGAGGAAGGCCGACCCGCCGACCCACGAATCGGCGATGGGCCGGGCCATGAAATCGCGGCCGGAAATACGACCCACCTTCACGATGCCATCCTGGCCGCTGTCCACGGCAATGCCGTCAACGGAGAATGCGCCATGGATCCGCGCGAAGGGATTGTCTCCTGCCGGGGCTTTCGTTTCGTACACGCGAATGAGCGCCGGGATGTCGAGGGCGCTGATCGCGGCGCGACCGTAATTGAACGTCGATTTGATTTTACCGCTGGTGATTTGCCCGACAGTGGCCTCGGCCACGACCTCTGAGACCCGCCCCTCTTTGACGTCGCTCAGAACGACGTTTCGATAGGTAACCGTCTGCGTCTCGGGGCCGACCTTCTCAACGGCTTTGAGCTCGGGGATGCGGATCTGCTGGGCGTTGAGACGGGCCAGCCGAACCGCGAAGGGTTCCGATGAGGTCTTCGACAGGAGGGCGTCGATATCGCCTCTGGAGGACGTGAGGCCCGAGAACTCGATCCGCTTGGCCTGATATCCCGTGGTGCCGGATGTCAGGGTGACATTGTCCAGGGTGAGGGTGTTGGCGCTCTGGGCAAAAGCGACATTCCAGAGCGGCGCCCGGATCGCGCCCACGGAAAGGGTGCCACCATCGAACTCAGTCGCCAGGTTGTGGCCGACCGTCGGCTCCCATTGCCAGGCCGAAAATCCGATGATGGCTGCAAGGCCGCTCAGGCCGCACCGAGTCAGTCGCTTCATGGGGCCCCCTCCGGCCAAAGAAAATCGGCGCCGGGATGGCGCCGAACTGTGTATCAAATGATCCGTCTGGATGCGAGGGCGGAGTTTAGAGCGAAAACGACGTCCCGCAGCCGCACGACGCAGTCGCGTGGGGGTTTTCGATCTTGAACGACTGGCCCATGAGATCGTCGACGAAATCGATGACCGAGCCGTCGATGTATTGGATCGACACGTCGTCGACCAGGACCGTCGCGCCGTCCCGCTCGATGACGAGGTCGGCATCCTGCCGGTCGGCATCGACATCGAACGCGTATTGAAAGCCCGAACAGCCGCCGCCATTCACGCTGATGCGCAGCATTGAGCCTTCCGGCTCGGCCTGCATGATTTCGTTGATCCGTCGCGCGGCGCGCTCGGTCAGGGTAATGTCGCTCATCGTGGATCCAGTCCTCGGGCGGACGTTATCTTGGACAACGTCCTAAGAGCAAGGTAAGGGCCCGTCGAGGAAGCTTCAACCCGGGGGATGATGCGTGCGGCCCTTTGGCGAACGATGGCGGGCGCTTTATGCGAGCAATCCCTGGGAGAGCCGTGGCCGGCTCTATCCGGAAGCCGTGTCGCCCACCCGGAGCGACTTCCAGCGCGATCGGGACCGGATCATCCATTCATCCGCCTTTCGCCGGCTCAAGCACAAGACCCAGGTCTTCGTCTATCATGAGGGCGACCACTTCCGGACCCGCCTGACCCACACGCTCGAGGTCAGCCAGATCGCCCGGGCGCTCGCTCGCTCCCTGGGCCTGGACGAGGATCTGGCCGAGGCCCTGGCCCTCTCGCACGATCTCGGCCACACGCCTTTCGGCCATACGGGCGAGGACGTGCTGGAGGCCTGCATGGCCGCCTACGGCGGGTTCGACCATAATGCCCAGGCGTTGCGGATCGTCACCCGGCTGGAACGCCGTTATGCCGCTTATGACGGCCTGAATCTCACCTGGGAAACCCTCGAAGGGCTTGTCAAGCATAACGCCCCGCTCACCGACGCGGCGGGACGGCCGACATTCCGCTACCGCAAGCGCGGCGTGCCGCTGGCGATCCTCGAATACAACGGCCTCCAGGATCTCGAATTGTCGACCCATGCGGGCGGGGAGGCCCAGGCGGCCGCCATCGCGGACGACATCGCCTACAATGCCCATGACATCGACGATGGGTTGAGGGCGGGGCTGTTTTCGATCGAGGCCCTGCGCGAGGTGGCGTTTCTCGACGATCTGCTGCGCGAGATCGATGCGCTGTATCCCGGGCTCGATCCGTCCCGGCGCATCCACGAACTCGTGCGCCGGGTCATCACCCGCTTCGTCGAGGACGTGGTGGCGGAGGCCGAGCGGCGGCTGGGCCTGCTTTGCCCGGACAGCGCCGCGGCAATCCGCGGTGCTGGGGAAACGACCATCTGCTTCTCCGCTGCCCTCCAGGCGGCCGACGCGGCGATCAAGGGTTTCCTCTATCCGCACATGTACCGCCACCCCAAGGTCATGGCCGTCCGCAAGGAAGCCGATGCGGTACTGAACGACCTTTTTGCGCGGTTCATGGGCGATCCGACGGCGATGCCGGACGAGTGGCATGACGGCGTGGCGCGCGACGACACGCCCCGGCTGGCGCGCCGGGTGGCTGACTACATCGCCGGAATGACCGACCGTTATGCGCTCCTCGAGCACCGCCGCCTGTTTGACGTCACGCCGGACTTGCGCTAGGCGCGCCAAAGCTTTCAAGGGCTCGTGGCCCTATCGAGATTGAACCTGATGAACATTTTCGGTCTGTTTGAGAAACGTGTTGCCGACGCCCTCGGCCGGCTCGCCGCAGCAGGCCAGATTCCGGCCGGTCTCGATTCGAGCCGCGTGGTGGTGGAGCCGCCTCGCGACAGCACGCACGGGGACCTGTCCACCAACGCCGCCATGGTTCTGGCCAAGGAAGCGCGGATGAATCCCCGCGCCCTCGCCGATTTGCTCGTGGCCGATCTCGCCGGCGATCCGCGCATCGTGAAAGTCGATATTGCCGGCCCGGGCTTCATCAACATCAAGCTCGAAGCCCACGTCCTGCACGAAATCCTGCGGGCCGCCGTCCTCGACACGGACGGATTCGGCCGCAGCGGGCAGGGGGGAGGCGTGCCGGTGAATGTGGAATTCGTGTCGGCCAATCCCACCGGGCCCATGCATGTGGGCCACGGCCGGGGCGCCGTCTTCGGCGACGCGTTGTCGGAGCTGCTGCACTATGCCGGCCACAAGGTCAGCCGCGAATATTACATCAATGACGCCGGCGCCCAGGTCGATGTGCTGGCCCGGTCGGCCTATCTGCGCTACCGCGAGGCGCTGGGCGAGGATATCGGCGCGGTGCCGGAGGGGCTCTATCCGGGTGATTACCTCAAGCCGGTGGGGGAACGCCTCGCCCGGGAGCATGGCGACAGCCTGCTCGGCAAGACAGAGGCGGAATGGCTGCCGCTCGTCCGCAACGTGGCGATCGACGCCATGATGGACATGATCCGCGAGGATCTGGCAGCCCTCGACATTCATCACGATGTCTTTTTCTCGGAGCGCTCCCTGCAGGAAAATGATGGCGGCGCGGTTGCCCGCACGATCGCTGAACTGCGCGAACGCGATCTCGTCTATATGGGCCGGCTTGCGCCGCCGAAGGGCCAGAAGGACGAGGACTGGGACGACCGGGAGCAGCTTCTGTTCCGCGCCACCGCCTTCGGCGACGAGGTCGACCGGCCGCTTTTGAAATCCGACGGATCGTTCACCTATTTCGCCTCGGATATCGCCTATCACCGCTCCAAGTTCGAGCGCGGCTTCGCCTCGATGATCGATGTGTGGGGCGCCGATCACGGCGGCTACGTCAAGAGGATGCAGGCCGCCGTGAAAGCCGTCACCGACAACAAGGGCGATCTCGACGTCAAGCTGTGCCAGCTCGTGAAGCTTTTGCGCGACGGCGAGCCTGTCAAAATGTCCAAGCGTTCCGGCGACTTCGTGACGTTGCGTGAAGTGGTGGATGAAGTGGGTCGTGACGCTGTCCGCTTCATGATGCTGTTTCGCAAGAATGACGCGACGCTCGACTTCGACCTCGCCAAGGTCGTCGAGCAGTCGAAGGACAATCCGGTCTTTTATGTCCAATACGCCCATGCGCGGTGCGCCTCGGTTCTTCGGCAGGCCGGCGAGGCATTTCCGAACGCGGACCTCTCGCCGAAGGCTCTGGCCGGCTCTGATCTGTCGATTCTCACTGACGATGCGGAACGCGACGTGATTCACCGGATCGCGCAATTTCCGCGGATGATCGAGGCCGCGGCCCTCGCGCACGAGCCTCATCGTGCGGCATTCTACCTCTATGATCTCGCCAGCGCGTTCCATTCTTTGTGGAATAAGGGCAAAGACTTGCCGCAATTACGCTTTGTTAATCAAACTGATGAAGATTCAACGAAAGCGAGACTCGCTGTTGTGTATGCCCTCAAGGGCGTCCTGGCGTCTGGTCTGGCTATCCTGGGCGTGACGGCTCCCGACGAAATGCGTTAGATTGCCCGGAACGGAATATCGTTTCTGGTGTAGCGCTCGGAAGCCGTTCCGTCGTGCCGACGCAGCCGCCATCGCGGGCGTCGGATTACCGGAGGTTCGGCGCTATGAGCGGAACACAGAAGCCCCATTTCGCGGTCGATCTGAATGAGATCGAGCGCCAACTCGCGCAGGCCCAATCGGGCGCGCCAGCGCCATCGGTCGGCCATCGTCACGATCCGCTCGCGGATCTGGCCCGGATCGGCGGGCAGGACGATCCCTTCGCGTCCCTGCTCTCCAACGAGCCGTCCCGTTCCCGCGGCGGGGCTCAGGCGTCCCACGATCAGCTTTTCGCGGTGCGTGGCGATGTCGCACCTGCGGCGGCGTTCGACCCGTATGGCCGGCGAGAGCCGACGGGTTACGACTATGAGGATGACGCCCACCATGCCCAGCATGCGGCAGCGACCCGGGCCCTGCCGGACGGCTATGCCTATCAGCAGCCGGCGGCCGTAGACCCGGCCGCCTGCGACCCCCAGGCCTATGACCAGGGCGGCTACGCCCAGGATTATTACGACGGCCAGGCCGCCCCGCAGGCCGCTTCTTACGATGAGGCAGCCTACGCGCCGCCGCCGCGAGGCCGGTCGCGCAAGGCTGCGCTTGCCTTAGGCGCGGTTCTTGGCGTGGTGGTGATCGGCGGGGCCGGCGCGTTCGTCCTGGGCGGTCGTTCGTCCGCGGTGAGCAGCGGCGAGCCTCCGCTGATCGCGGCGAGCAACGAGCCGATCAAGGTCGCGCCGCAGAACCCCGGCGGTGTCGAGATTCCAAACCAGAACAAGCAGATCTACGAGCGTGCGCAGAGCGGCGAGACCAAGGTGGTGAGCAATTCCGAGCAGCCTGTCGACGTGAAGCAGACGGTTCGCATGAATGGCGGTGCCGTTGCGGAATCCACCGGCTCGGCCGGCCCCGCGCATCCGCCGGCCGCTCCCGGTCTCAATCTGGGTGAGCCCAAGAAGGTCCGCACCATCGCCATCAGGCCGGACGGCACCCTGGCGCGCCAGGACACCGAGGCGAAAGCGCCCGTCGCGGCTCCGGCCGCCATGACGATGCCGGCTGGCGCGGCACCGCCCGCAGCCCCCCGGGCTGCCGCAACGACTCCGGCGGCAAAGCCCGTAGCGGTCGCTTCCGCCGAGACCCCGGCCGCAGCGCCGCAGCGCGTGGCGTCGATCCAGCCGACGGCTCCTGCAGCCACGGCCGGCGCGACGACGTCAGAGGCTTCCGTCAGCGGCTTCTCGGTTCAGCTTGCCGTGCGGGGCACCGAAAAGGAGGCGCAATCCGCTTTCAGCCAGTTCCAGAAGAAATATCCGGAGCTGGCCGGGCAGGTCGCGATGATTCGCAAGGCCGAGGTCAACGGCAACACGGTCTTCCGCGTCCGCGCCGGGCCGATGTCCCGCGACGACGCGTCCTCCCTCTGCTCGTCCGTGCAGGGCCAGGGCGGCCAGTGCTTCGTCGCCAAGAACTGAGTTGGCTTTCCGGACCGTCGAAGGCCGCGGCTTGACCGGGCCCGACAGGAACCGTAAGGCGCGGGCATGATCTCCCGCGCCTTGATTGCCGGATGTTCCGGATTGACCCTCAGCCCCGATGAAGCGGCCTTCTACAGGGACGCGTCGCCCTGGGGCTTCATTCTCTTCAAGCGCAATATCGACTCCCCCGGGCAGGTGCGAGCTCTTTGCACCGCCCTGCGGGACACCGTCGGATGGGACGCGCCTATCCTCATCGACCAGGAGGGCGGCCGGGTTCAGCGGATGGGTCCGCCGCACTGGCCCAAATACCCCTCTGGCCGTGTCTACGGAAACCTTCACGCCAGCGACCCGCTGCTCGGCCGGGAAATCGTTCGCCTCGGCGCACGGCTGATGGCGCATGACCTGAAAGCCGTCGGCATCACTGTTGACTGCATGCCGGTTCTCGATGTCCCCACCGAGGGAGCGCACGACGTCATCGGTGACCGTGCCTATGGGCGGACGCCCGAACAGGTGGCCGTGCTCGGACGGGCCGCCGCCGAGGGATTGCTCGCGGGCGGCGTCCTGCCCGTCATCAAGCACATGCCCGGACATGGCCGGGCCGGCGCGGACAGCCATCTCGCCCTGCCGATCGTCGATGCGTCGCGCGCGGATCTCGAACAGCATGATTTCGCGCCGTTCCGCATGTTGAGCGACATGCCTCTCGCGATGACCGCCCATGTGGTCTACACGGCCCTCGACCGCGACGGGCCGGCCACGACCTCGCGCATTGTCATGGACGAGGTCGTGCGCGGCCATCTCCAGTATGACGGCCTTGTCATGACCGACGATCTTTCGATGCGGGCGCTGAGCGGGACGTTCCGGGAGAAGACGGAGGCGGCCTTCGCCGCAGGCTGCGACATGGCTCTCCATTGCAACGGCGTCATGGACGAGATGGCGGCGGTCGCGGATGCGGCCCCGCTGCTGTCGGGAGACGCCCTGCGGCGCGCCGACGCGGCGCTCCAGCGGGTCCGCCACGAGCCTGAGCCGCTCGATCCTGTGGACGCCCGGGCCCGGCTTGACGCCGCGCTTGCGATGGTCGCCTAAGGGGCGGAAGCTGCGAATCAGCAGATCTGGGTTGATGGATTGATGGCGAACGTACTTCCCTTCGAGGATGTCGAACGCGTCGAGCGAGCGGACGGGGAACCGGCGCTCCTCGTGGATGTGGACGGATTCGAAGGCCCGCTCGACCTGTTGCTCGAACTCGCCCGGCGGCAGAAGGTCGATCTGCACAAGATCTCGATCCTCGCGCTGGCTGAGCAATACATCGCCTTCATCGAGGCCGCCCGGCGCATGCGCCTCGAACTTGCGGCCGATTACCTGGTGATGGCCGCGTGGCTTGCCTATCTGAAATCTCGCCTCCTTCTCCCGGAGCCGCCAAAGGGCGAGGAACCCAGCGCCGAGGACCTTGCCACCGCGCTCGCGCTGCGCCTTCGCCGCCTCGAAGTGATCCGCGAAGCGGCCCGCAAGCTCGGAGAGCGCAACTGGCTCGGCCGTGACGTTTTCGGTCGCGGAGCGCCCGAAGCGGTCGTCGTCCACAAGGATTCACAGTATCAGGCGACTCTTTACGACCTGCTGGCGGCCTATGCCCGGCAGCGGCAGAAGCAGTTCAACGCCCGGGTGCAACTGCATCAGCGCAATGTGTGGTCCCTGGCCGAGGCGCGGGAAGCGCTGGAGCGCCTTGTGGGCCATCTGAAGGACTGGACCAGCCTCGATGCCTATCTGATGACCTACATGGTCGAGCCTGCCATGCGCCCGACCATTCTCGCCTCGACATTGTCCGCGACCCTCGAAATGGTGCGCGAGGGAAAACTGAGCGTCCGCCAGGAAAAGGCATTCGCCCCCGTCTGGGTGAGGGCCGTGCCGGACCCGGCGGATGCAGGAGCCTGAGATGGAAAGCATGAGGGAGGATGTCGCGGACGAGACCGAGATGGTCGACGCGCCTTCGGCCGGGCCGGACCGCGGCGAGGCCCTCCGCATCGCCGAGGCGCTTCTGTTCGCCTCGGCCGAACCGTTCAGCGTCGAGGAGCTTGCCGGTCGCCTGCCGGAAGGCGTCGACGTCGCGGCGATCCTCGACGAATTATCGGCGCAATATGCCGGGCGCGGGGTCAATCTGGTGCGCGTGTCGGGCCGCTGGGCCTTCCGGACTGCAAGCGATCTGTCCTTCGTTCTCGCCCGCGACGTCGTCGAACAGAAAAAGCTGTCGCGCGCCGCCATGGAGACATTGGCCATCGTCGCCTACCACCAGCCCGTGACGCGGGCCGAAATCGAGGAAATTCGCGGCGTCGCAACCTCCAAAGGCACCCTCGATCTGCTGCTTGAGACCGGCTGGGTGCGCCTGCGCGGCCGCAGACGGGCGCCCGGACGCCCGGTCACCTACGGCACGACCCCCCATTTTCTCGACCATTTCGGGCTCGACGCCATCGACGACCTGCCCGGGCTCGAGGAACTGAAGGGCGCGGGCTTCCTGGAGGGGAGGGTCCCGTCCGACCTGTCCGTGCCGATCCCGTCCGACGACGATACGCTCCGGCCCGACGAGGATCCGCTCGACCAGGATGACCTGTTCCTCCCCATGGAACTGGGGGACGGCGACGAATGAGCGACCCCGCACCGGAGCCCGTCCGGGACCGGTTTCGTCTGCCGCGGTGGGGCCAGCGAGGGACCACGGGGGCGTCGATCCCGGCGCAACTCACCTTCGAGAACATCGTCCAGACCTACGGCGCCATCGATGTCCTCGACGGCATCTCGCTGACGATCGAGGCGGGCGAACTGGTGTGTCTGCTCGGCCATTCCGGCTGCGGCAAAACCACCCTCCTGCGGATCGCGGCCGGTGTGGAGACGCCCACCTCCGGGCGGGTCCTCATCGACCGCCAGCAGGCGAGCGGCCCTGGCCGTTTTATCGAGCCGGAGGCCCGGGGCATTGGCTTGATGTTTCAGGACTATGCCCTCTTCCCACACATGAGCGTGCAGCAGAACGTCATGTTCGGCCTCACCGGCCTGTCGGCCGCCGAGGCCGGCATCGCCGCCCGCCGGGCGCTGTCTCGTGTCGGGCTGGAACGCTATGCGGACGAGTTTCCGCACACCCTGTCCGGCGGCGAGCAGCAGCGGGTGGCACTCGCCCGCTCGATTGCTCCGCGGCCAGGCGTTCTCCTGATGGACGAGCCGTTTTCCAATCTCGACCGGCGCATGCGCGACGCCGTGCGCGACGAGACCGTGGCCATTCTGCGGGAAACCGGCGCCACGACCATCGTGGTGACGCACGACCCCGAGGAGGCCATGCGAATCGCCGACCGGATCGTGCTGATGCGGGCGGGCCGGATCATCCAGCAAGGGCCCTCGGAGGAACTCTATTCCGCCCCGGCCAATCTGTTCGCCGCGCGCTTTTTCTGCGATTTCAATGAAATCCCCGGCGAGGTGAAGAATGGCCGCGTTTCCTGCCCGGTCGGCGTCTTTCCCGCGCCGGGCCTGCCCGACGGTCCTGCCGTCGTCTGCATCCGGCCGCAGGGTCTTCGCCTGAAGCCTGCGGGCTTCTGCCTGCCGGGCCGGGTGGTCTCCCGGCGCTTCCTGGGCGAGGTCGATCTGGTCCATATCGACGTCCAGGGCGTCGACCGTCCTCTCCAGGGCCGAATCCGCGATTCCGCTGGCGTTCGGGAAGGTCAGGATGTGGGTATCGAGATCAACGCGAAGGATGTCCTTGTTTTCGCCGCGTCCGATCCCTAGGTTGGCCGCACGTTACGCATTCATATGCCGCGCCCAACGAGGCGCAGGAGGGTTGCCATGGGTGGTGCTAGCATTTGGCACTGGATCGTCGTCGGTCTGATCGTCGTCCTGTTGTTCGGACGCGGCAAGATCTCCGATATGATGGGCGATGTCGCAAAGGGCATCAAAGCCTTCAAGAAGGGCATGTCCGAGGAGGACGCGCCCGACAAGCCAGTGGTGCCGCCTGTCGATCCGGTCGTGCACACGATCGATCATCGCACGCCCCCCGGCGCGACCACGACCAGCGCGACCTCGGACCACAAGATCGGCTGACCGGCCCCGTGCCGATCGGCTGACATTCTTCCCATCAAAGGCAAGGTCGGGACCGCTTCATGTTGGACATGAGCTGGGGTGAGGTGATGGTGATCGGCGCCGTTGCGTTGATCGTTATTGGCCCGAAGGATCTGCCAAAGGCGCTGCGCACTGTCGGCAACATGACCGCCAAGGTACGGCGAATGGCTGCCGAGTTTCAGGGTCAGTTCAACGAGGCGATGCGCGAGGCCGAGCTCGACGACGTGAAGAAGCAGCTTCAGGGGATGAACGAGTCGGTGTCGACCATTCACAAGGGCATCAATCCGATCCAGGCGATTCGCGATGAGCTGAAGGGCGCCATCGAGGCGCCAGCCTCGTCGTCCGAGAAGACAGCGGGCGAAAGCGCCTCCGATGCCGCCTCGCAAGGCAGGGGCGAGGCGGGTTCCGCGTCGCCTCTCGAGCCGCCTGTGGTCATGTCGGTTCCCTCGACGCCGCCGCTCGTCGATCCCCTCGCGACTTACACGGCCAACCTCAACCGGGAGGCCGAGGCCAATCGGGCCGAAGACCTGTCGGACGAACTGAGAGCCTCCAGGGAGCTGGCCCCGATTGCCGAGCCGCCCGCCATCGAACAACCGAAACCCGCAGAGATCCAGCAAGCGGCCGCGCCCGTGACGCCCTCCGTGAAACCGGACGCAAAAGCCGAATGAGCGACGTAAAAGTTGACGAGGACGAAGTCGAGGCGTCGCGCGCCCCGCTGATCCAGCATCTCACTGAACTCCGGTCCCGCCTCATCAAGGCGATGGTGGCGTTCGTTCTGATGTTTTTCCTGTGCTTTGCCGGTGCGAAGACGATCTACAACATCCTCGTCTGGCCGTACGTGGTGGCCGTTGGCTCGCCCGAGAAGGCGCATCTCGTTTATACCCACGGGCTCGAATATCTCTTCACCCAGCTTCAGGTGGCGGCCTTCGGCGCGGGTTTCCTGGCATTTCCGGTCATTGCCGGCCAGATCTACAAGTTCGTCGCCCCCGGCCTCTACAAGAACGAGCGGCGTGCCTTCGTGCCGTATCTGGTGGCGACGCCGGTTCTGTTCGCGCTTGGCGCGTCGGTTGTTTACTTCATCGCCATGCCGCTCCTCATGCGGTTTTCTGTCGGTATGCAGCAACTCGCGACCGATACCAGCCCGGCGATCGAATTCCTGCCCAAGGTCAGCGAATACCTCTCCCTGATCATGACGCTGATCTTCGCCTTCGGCGTCTGTTTCCAGCTGCCGGTGGTCCTGACGCTGCTGGCCCGGGCCGGAATCATCGATTCGCAGTTCCTCAAGGACAAGCGGCGCTACGCCGTCGTGGTGGTGTTCATTCTCGCCGCCGTCCTGACGCCGCCGGACGTGATCAGCCAGTTCGCCCTTGCGGTGCCAACGTTGCTTCTTTACGAGGCTTCCATCCTCTCGGTCCGAATGGTCGAGAAGAAGCGTGCGGAATCCGAGGCCGCGCGCGCGGCAGCCGACTAGGGCCATCTGGCACTATCAGGCGACCGCCACCCTTGGCATTCTGGCGAGGCGGTCATGTTTTCGGCGACAGGGACCGCGTCTTGTGAGCACGGTTCTTTCCCATGCATGACATCCGTTCCATCCGCGATAACCCCGCAGGTTTCGATACGGGCCTTGCGCGCCGGGGCCTGGAGCCGCTGTCAGCCGGCCTGATCACGCTGGACGACCGCCGCAAGGGCGCGATTTCGGCCCTCCAGGCCGCAACCGAGAGCCGGAACGCCCTGTCGAAAGAGATCGGCCAGGCGAAGGGCCGGAAGGACGAGGCGCGCGCGCAGGAGCTGATGGCGCAGGTTTCGGCGCTCAAGGAAAGCACCCCCCAGCTCGAGCACGCCGAGCGCGAGGCCGAGGCCGCGCTTCATGCGGCATTGGCCGCGATCCCGAACCTGCCGAAGGACGACGTGCCGCTGGGTACGGACGAGCACGGCAACGTGGAGCGTCACCGGGTCGGAAACCCGAAGAATCTCGCCGCCGCCAAACAGCATTTCGAGATCGGCGAAGATCTCGGGATGATGGATTTCGAGGCCGCGGCCAAGATGTCCGGCGCGCGTTTCGTCGTGCTCCGGCACGGTCTTGCGCGCCTTGAGCGCGCGCTCGGCCAGTTCATGATCGACCTGCACACCACCGAGCACGGCTATACGGAAATCAGCCCGCCGCTGCTGGTGCGCGACGCCGCCATGTTCGGCACCGCGCAACTGCCGAAATTCGAGGATGACCAGTTCTGGGCTTTTCCGGGCTCGGCGCTCGACGGGTTCGTAGCAGCGCTGGCCGCCGGCGCCGTTGAGCCGGAGGCCATGCGCAAGGCCTTCAAGGACTCGCGCTTCGGCCTGATTCCGACCGCTGAGGTCACGCTGACCAATCTCGTCAGGGAATCGATCCTCAGCGAGGCCGAGTTGCCGCTCCGCTTCACCGCGCTGACGCCGTCCTTCCGGGCCGAGGCGGGATCGGCCGGGCGCGATACGCGCGGCATGATCAGGCAGCACCAGTTCGTCAAATGCGAGCTGGTCTCGATCACGACACCGGAGACGTCGGCCGACGAGCACGAGCGTATGCTGGCAAGCGCCGAGGCCGTGCTCAAGAAGCTCGACCTTCCGTTCCGGACCATGACGTTGTGCACCGGCGATATGGGCTTTGCCTCCGCCAAGACCTACGACATCGAGGTCTGGTTGCCGGGGCAGGGGATGTATCGCGAGATTTCCAGCTGCTCGGTCTGCACCGATTTCCAGGCGCGGCGCATGAATGCCCGCTATCGGGCGCCCGGCGACAAGCAGCCCCGCTTCGTCCACACCCTCAACGGGTCGGGGCTCGCTGTCGGCCGCACGCTCGTCGCGGTGCTGGAGAATTACCAGAACGAGGACGGCAGCGTCACAATCCCTTCCGTGCTTCAGCCCTATATGGGCGGCCTCACCCGCATCGAACGACATGACTGACATGCGCATTCTCTGCACCAACGACGACGGTATCCACGCCCCCGGCCTCAAGACCCTCGAGACGATTGCGCGCGCCCTGTCCGACGATGTCTGGGTCGTGGCGCCGGAGACCGACCAGAGCGGCGTTGCGCATTCTCTGTCGCTCAACGACCCGCTGCGCCTGCGCGAGATTTCGAACCGGCATTTTGCCGTCAAGGGCACGCCCACCGATTGCGTCATCATGGGCGTGCGCCACCTCATGCGCGACGCCAGGCCCGATTTGATTCTGTCCGGCGTCAATCGCGGCCAGAACGTGGCCGAGGATGTGACGTATTCGGGCACGGTGGCGGGCGCCATCGAGGGCACCATTCTGGGCGTCCCGTCGATAGCCCTGTCGCAGGCATACGGGGCGACAAGCCGGAACGACCTCAAATGGCAATGCGCCGAGCATCACGGCCCGAAGGTCATTCGCCGCATTCTCGAGGCGGGGATCGACAAGGGCATCCTGGTCAACGTCAACTTCCCCGATTGCGAGCCCGAGGACGTGGAAGGCTACGGCGTTTCCACGCAAGGGCAACGCACGCAGGAGCTGCTCAAGCTCGACGAGCGCATGGATGGGCGCGGCAATGCCTATTTCTGGATCGGCTTCGAGCGCAAACCTTTCACCCCCGGCAACGGCACGGACCTCTGGGCCATCGCCAACCGCCGCATCTCCGTGACGCCCTTGCGTCTGGACATGACGGACGAACCCACGCTGACCCGCTACGCGCAGCTTTTCGATTAGGAAAACGGCACATCCCATGACGGGCAAAATTCCGCGCGCGAACCAGATGTATTTGCCGTTCGATGCGGAAGGGCTCGGATATGACGCGCTCGCCGATGAGGCGGGCGACGAGGCCGTCGGCGCGGCGTCGTTCATCCTCTCCCTTCGCGCGCGGGGCATTCGCGACATCGCCCTGCTGCGAGCCATGGAGCTGGTGCCGCGCGACGTCTTCGCGCCCCGCCGCTTCACCGATCTGTCGCGGACCGACGTGTCTCTGCCGCTCGCTTGCGGCCAGACGATGACCGCGCCGCGCACGGTCGCCACGATGCTGTTGGCGCTTGGCGTCCAGCCGGGCCACCGCATCCTCGAGATCGGGACGGGGAGCGGCTACGTCACGGCGCTGCTGGCCAAGCTCGGCGGCGAGGTGGTGTCCGTCGAGCGCTTCAACACCCTCGCGGCGAGCGCCGTTCAGCACCTCAGGATCGTCGAGGCAACGACCGCCCGCATCGAAGTCGGCGACGGGCTCGCCGCGCGCCCGCGCGAGCGGTTCGACCGTATTCTTCTCAACGGCGCCTGGGGCGATATTCCGGCGCCGCTTCTCGCGCTGGTGGCCCCCGGCGGCCGGGTGGTCGGCGCCTTGAAGACCGAGGGGCTGCCGCGCCTCGTGCGGGTGGACCGTCTCGACGACGATGAGTTCCGCCAGGATTACGGCGCGAATCTGAGGCTCGCCGCGCTGCTCGAGGGTGCCGCCACCACCCTCTGAAAATGCCTCAAAAATTTCATCGGAACCATTCGACAAAGTCTGACCCGGCAACGGTTGCTTAACCTGAATCTGTTTTTAATCACGTCATCGAGTTGCGTTGTGGTTGGGGTGGATTATGCGTCAGCGTGTGGGTTCGGGGCATTGGGTCGCGGTATCGCGGATCGCTCTGGTGAGCTTGGTCGGCAGTGCGGCTGCGGCCTGCAGTTCGGACACCATGCGGTTTACGGACACGCCGTTTTCGAACCCGTTTTCGAATAGCGCGCGGGCCGAGACGGCGAGTGCCGCGCCGGCCGCATCGTCCTCTGCCGGCATGCAGCCGATGCAGACCGCCTCCATCCAGACCCAGGCGCTTCCGCCGATGCAGTCCCAGCAGGCGGCTCATGCTGGCGGTGGCACCCAGATCACCGTGTCGAGCAACGACAGCCTGACCATGATTTCCCAGCGCTACGGCGTGTCGGCCAGCACGATCCTTGCTGCCAACGGCATGTCGAACGCAAACCAGATCACGACCGGCACGCGGCTGACGATCCCGGCCCACGGCACCGCGGCGCTGGCCCAGTCAAGCGCTCCGATGCAGGTCGCAGCAGCCCCGGTCCGCAGCGTCACCGCATCCGCGCAGCCCGCGGGCAATACCAAGTTCCGCCTGGTGGATTCCTCGAAGACCACCGCTCCCGTCCAAGTGGTCGAGGCCCCCAAGCGCGTGCGTCCGGGCATGGTGGCAAGCCAGCCCGCGGCAGTCGCAGCCCAGCCGGTCAAGGTGGCGTCAGCCACGGCCGAACCGCTGGTGTCGGCTCCCGCACCGGTTGCCGCGTCTGCGCCGCAGAAGGTCGCGGCTCTTCCGGCCGTCCAGCCGGTCAAGCCAGCCCCCGTTGCGCCGGCCGTCACGGCAGCGCCCGCCGTCGCCAAGGCGCCGGTCGCCGATCCGGAACAGACCGCCAGCGTCTCCGCCGACACGTCGTCGGGTGAATTCCGCTGGCCTGCCCGAGGCCGCGTGATCGCGGGCTTCGGCGCCAATGGCGGCAATGAAGGCATCAATATCGCGGTGCCCGAAGGCACCCCCGTCAAGGCCACCGAGGCCGGCACGGTGACCTATGCGGGCAGCGAGGTGAAGGGCTACGGCAACCTCGTCCTGATCCGCCACGAGAACGGCTTCGTGTCGGCTTACGCCCATAACGGCGCGCTCAGCGTCAAGCGCGGCGAGGCGGTCAAGCGCGGCCAGGTCATCGCGACGTCGGGCCAGTCCGGCAACGTCACTTCGCCCCAGCTTCACTTCGAGATCCGCAAGGGCGCAACGCCCGTCGACCCGATGAAACATCTCGGCGGCTAGGCTGTCACACGGTTTACCGGCCGTCCCCCATCGGGGTCGGCCGCATGGGGGACGGCGGGCTCAGCCGCCGTCCCTTTTTTATGCGCGGCGGCAGGAGCCGGTCAGATCGCCTTGCCGTTACGGCCGGCCAGATCCTGGATGAATTGCCAGGCCGTACGGCCCGATCGCGCGCCCCGGGTCGTCGCCCATTCGAGCGCCTCTGCGCGGGTCGTGTCGGCGTCGACCACAAGGCCGATATGGGCCACGTAGGCGAAGACCATGTCGAGATATTCGTCCTGGCTGCATTTGTGAAAGCCGAGCCAGAGCCCGAACCGATCCGACAGCGACACCTTCTCCTCGACGGCTTCGCCCGGATTGATGGCGGTGGAGCGCTCGTTATCCACCATCTCTCGGGGCATCAGGTGCCTTCGGTTCGAGGTGGCGTAGAAGATGACATTGTCCGGCCGACCCTCGATGCCGCCTTCGAGCACCGCCTTCAGGGACTTGTAGGTGGTGTCGTCCGAGTCGAACGAGAGATCGTCGCAGAAGATGATGAAGCGGTGCGGATCGACGCGGATGAGGCTCATGAGGTCGGGGAGCGTCTCGATATCCTCCCGATGAATCTCGATCAGCTTGAGCGGCAGCGCCTGCGTGTCGCGCAGGTGATTGATCTCCGCATGGACGGCCTTCACCAAGGAGGATTTGCCCATGCCCCGGGCGCCCCAGAGAAGGGCGTTGTTGGCCGGAAGACCTTTTGCGAAACGGGTGGTGTTCTCGGACAGGATATCGCGGACCCGGTCGATTCCCCGCAGCAGGCTCATCTCGACCCGGTTGACCTTGGGAACCGGCGACAGCCTGCGGCCGGCCGCATGCCAGACGAAGGCGTCGGCGCTGCCGAAATCGGCTCCGTGGCGGACCGGGGGAGCCAGGCGCTCGAGGGCATCGGCAATGCGCTGAAAAAGCGCCATGGCGTCAGGAGAAAGCGGGCTGGGCGGGGGAGGTGGCGATGAATGCGTCATGGGGGCTCGGGAGGGGTGACGGATGTGCTTAGCGCACAAGGCAGGGCCGGTCCATGCACGGCTCCTCTGGAAAAGCCCGCAACTTCATTGATTTCGTGAAGTCGATGGGTATAGTCCGGCACGTTTTAACCTCATATGGCGCGGGCAGGCCCCTTTTCGGGCAAGCCACGCGCCATCATTCATGGAGAGCCTCTTGTTCATTTCGCCCGCTTTCGCGCAAGGCCTCCCCAGCGGGGAGGGGATGACCTCCCTCATCACGAACCTCGTGCCGTTCATCCTGATCTTCGTGATCATGTGGTTCCTGATCATCCGCCCGCAGCAGCGTCGGGTGCGCGAGCACCAGGAGATGATCAAGAATGTGCGGCGTGGCGACACGGTCGTGACCTCGGGCGGGATCATCGGCAAGGTCACGAAGGTGGTCGAGGGTTCGCCCGACATCGACGTCGAGATCGCCACCGGCGTCAACGTCAAGGTGGCGCGCGCCATGGTCTCGGAAGTGCGCACCAAGGGCGAGCCGGTCAAGGCTTGAATCCCGCCTGTTGCGTAAGAAAAGGTTGAGCTGACGATGCTGCGCTTCTCGAAATCGAAGATCATCTTCACGATGGGGATCATCGTTATCGGCCTTCTGCTCGCCGTTCCGAGCATGATGAGCCGCGAGCAGCGCCTGTCGTTTCAGCGCTCCCTGCCCGGATGGGTGCCGTCCTGGCTGATTCCCTCCCGCGCCATTGTGCTCGGCCTCGACCTGCAGGGCGGTTCTCACGTCCTGCTCGAGGTCGATGTGCAGGACCTGATGCGCACGCAGACGGTCCAGCTGCGAGACGATGTCCGCCGGATTCTCCGCGAGACCCGCGTGTCGCCGGCCGGCGGCATTCAGGTCACCCCCCGCGGCGCCCAGATCAGGGTTCCGGATGTCGCCGAGCGCGACCGGGTGCTGCCCAAGCTGCGGGAATTGTCGCAGCCGCTCGGCAGCGCCGTGCTGGGGCAGGGCGGAAGCCGCGATCTCGACGTGGCGGTGACGCCGGACGGCCTGATCACGCTGACCTACTCCGAAGCCGGCGTGAACGAGAAGGTCCGTCGCGCCGTCGAGCAGGCCATCGAGGTCATTCGCCGACGGATTGACGTCACCGGCACGACGGAGCCCAGCATCCAGCGCCAGGGCGCCGACCGCATCCTCGTGCAGGTCCCGGGCCTGCAGGATCCGCAGCGGCTGAAAGAACTGCTCGGACGGACCGCCAAGCTCGAGTTCCGCCTGCTCGCCCAGCCGGGCGCGGCCGACGTGGACATGCTTCCCATGCGGGAGGAAGCGGGCAATCGCGTTCCTGTCGAGCGCCGGGTCATCGTCGACGGCAGCGACCTCGTGGACGCCCAGCCGGCCTTCGACAGCCGGACCCAGGAGCCCATCGTCAATTTCCGGTTCAACATCCGCGGCGCCCAGCGCTTCGGACAGGCGACCACGGAGGCGATCGGCCGTCCGCTCGCCATTGTTCTGGACAACGAGGTCATCTCGGCGCCGACCATCCAGTCGGCGATCACCGGCGGAGCCGGGCAGATCTCGGGCCGCTTCACCGTCCAGCAGGTCAACGACCTGTCGATCCTGCTGCGCGCCGGCGCCCTGCCGGCCAAGCTGACCATCGTGGAGGAGCGCACCGTCGGGCCGGGCCTCGGACAGGATTCGATCGAGGCGGGCAAGAAAGCCACCTATGTGGCGACCATCTTCGTCGTCATCTTCATGTTCGCCACCTACGGATTGTTCGGTCTCTTCGCCAACATCGCGCTGGTCGTCCATGTGGGGCTGATCTTCGGGCTCATGTCGATTCTCGAGGCGACGCTGACGCTGCCCGGCATTGCCGGCATCGTGCTCACCATCGGCACGGCGGTCGATTCGAACGTGCTGATCTATGAGCGCATCCGCGAGGAGTTCCGCTCCGGCCGATCCATGGTCTCGGCCATCCAGGCCGGCTTCGACCGGGCCTTCGCCACGATCATCGATTCGAACAGCACGATGGCGATTGCCGCCGTGATCTTGTTCTTCCTCGGCTCGGGTCCGGTGCGCGGGTTCGCGGTCGTCTTCATTCTCGGCATCCTGACCACGGTTCTTACCGCCGTGACCCTGACGCGTATGATGATCGCGCTCTGGTATCATTGGATGCGTCCGAAAACCCTTCCGTTCTAAGGAGCTCTCATCGTGCGCCTCATCCGCCTCTGGCCCGACGACTCCCGTTTCGACTTCATGAAGTTCCGGCGGTTTTCGTTTCCGTTCTCGGCCATCCTGTCGCTCGCCACGGTTATCCTGCTGCTGACGGTCGGTCTCAACTTCGGCATCGATTTCAAGGGCGGCACGCTCATGGAATTGCAGGCGAAGTCGGGCAAGGCCGATGTCGCCAAGGTGCGCGGCGCCGCGGAAGGCTTCGGCTTCGGCGAAGTCGAGGTGCAGGAATTCGGCAGCGCCGGTGGCATCTCGTTGCGCTTTGCCATCCAGTCCGGCGGGGAAGCAGCCCAAAGCGCTGTCGTCCAGAAGGCGCGCGACACCTTCGGGGCTGAATACGACTTCCAGCGTGTTGAGACCGTGGGACCGCGCGTCTCCGGCGAGCTCGTGCAATCGGGCACCATCGGCATCATTCTGGCCGTCATCGCGGTGCTGTTCTATCTGTGGTTCCGGTTCGAGCGTGAACTGGCTGTCGGCGCGATCATCGGCACCCTGCACGACATCGTCCTGACGCTCGGCTTCTTCGTCATCACCCGCCACGAATTCAACATGACGTCGATTGCGGCGATCCTGACCATCGTCGGCTATTCGCTGAACGAGACGGTCGTGGTGTTCGACCGCACGCGCGAACTGATGCGCCGCTACAAGACGATGCCGTCGGTGGAACTGTTGAACCTGTCCATCAACAACACGATGTCGCGCACGGTGATGACGGCGGTCACCACCGCCCTTTCCTTGCTGGCGCTGGTGATGTTCGGCGGACGGGCCATCGAGGGCTTTGCCCAGGTGATGCTCTACGGCGTTGTGATCTGCACCTATTCGGCCATCTTCATCTCGTCGCCGATGCTGATCTATATCGGCCTGCGCGGCTCGGAAGCGGCGAGGACCGTCGGGGGCAAGGTCGCGCCGGCGGAGTGAGGCCATGAGCAGCGGCCGCATCTATGACGGCTTCGTGCCCGGGCGGCACCTGATCGACGCCTATGGCAATGGGGGCTTCCGGTTCGCCGAAATGTCCCATCGCGGCTCCATCCTGGCCCTGCCGTCCGGCGTTGTGGCCTGGCCGGTCACATCGATGGCCGAACTGACGGCCGCGAGCCTCGCGCCAATCTTTGGCGAAGGATCGGAGCTGGAACTGCTCCTGTTTGGCACCGGCCTCGACATCGCAGCGTTTCCCGCGAGTCTGCGGGCGCAGATTCGGGAGGCCGGGATCGGTCTCGATGTCATGCAGACCGGGGCTGCGGCGCGGACCTACAACATTCTGCTGGCGGAAAACCGCAAGGTCGGCGCGGCCTTGATCGCCGTGCCCTGACATGGCCGACAATCCGCTCGCATTCGCCTATCACCATGCCCAGGATCTCGTGCGCGAGGCCGACGAGGATCGATTCCTCGCCGCGCAGTTTGCTCCGGCCGACAAGCGCACGCATCTCTATGCCCTTGCGGCCTTCAGCCACGAGATTGCCCGCGTGCGCGATTCCGTCCGCGAGGCCATGATCGGCGAGATCCGCCTGCAATGGTGGCGCGATGCGCTGCAGGGGGAGGCCCGTGGCGACGTGAAGGCCAATCCGCTGGCTGCCGCCCTCGACGACACCATCGTGAAGTTTCGTCTGCCGCGCCAGGCGCTTGTCGATCTCATCGACGCCCGGGTGTTCGATCTCTACGACGATCCGATGCCGAGCATGAACGATCTGGAAGGCTATTGCGGCGAGACGTCGTCCAGCCTGTTCCGGTTGTCCTCGATCATCCTGTCGGGCGGCGCGGATGGCGGAAGTGCCGATGCAGCGGGACATGCGGGCGTAGCCTATGCCATCGTCGGGTTGCTGCGCGCCTTCCCCTGGCATGCCCGCAGGGGACAGATCTATCTTCCGGCCGATATCCTGTCGCGCCATGGGGTGGTGCGGGACGATATCGTGAACGGACGCGGCGGGCCGGGTCTGATCGGGGCGCTGGCTGACATGCGGGCGGTCGCCCGCTGGCACGCGCAGCAGGTGCGGGGTCTGAGGGCGACCATCACGGTAGAGGCGCGGCCGGCCTATCGCTCGCTCGCCCTCATCGAGCCTTATCTCCGCCAGATGGAGCGCCGGGGCTACGATCCGTTCAATACCCTGGTGGACGTGCCGAAATGGCGGAAGGTGCTCGCGCTCTGGCAGGGGTGGTCGTGAGGGCAGGGCGGACGGCGAGAGCGTGAGTGCGATCGTGGGCGCGATATTCACACGCCGCGCGAGGCTTTCCCGATTGATGCCCTTTTTCCAACACTGTTGGCATGTTAACGCGATGCAGGAAGAGACGGACGGCCACGCTTGGCCGGTCGAACGAGAGTGTGGTTTCCCTATGAATATCGGATCGAAGCGGGCTGCCCTCATTCTCGCGGCCTTGATCGGTGGCGCGTCCGGCGCGCAGGCCGACCGCATCAAGAACCCGACCGCGGTTTTCTCGGGCCTCGACAAGATCACGGGGCGGATCGTCTCCTTCGAAGTGGGTGTCGACGAAACCGTCCAATTCGGGGCGCTGCGGATGCAGTCGCGGGTTTGTTTCACCAAGCCGCCGAACGAGAACCCCAACACAACCTCGTTCGTCGAAGTCGAGGAAACCGGTCCTGACGGCAAGGCCCGCAAGGTTTTCTCCGGTTGGATGTTCGCCTCGAGCCCCGGGCTCCACGGCATCGAGCACCCGGTCTACGATATCTGGCTCGTCGATTGCAAAGGCGGCAGGGAGATCATCCCCGAGCCCAAGGATGCGGTCGAGGAATTGCCGCCGATCGACGAGACAAGGCCGCCGCCGACCGAAGCCGCTCGGCCAGGCGACATCATGACCCCGGCTCCCGGTGCCCAGACAGCTCCGCCGCCGCCGCCCATCGACACGGCACCTCTGCGGCCTCAGGTGCCCATCAGGCGCGCCCCGGCGGCTCCGATCATCAACAACGATCGCACCAACGACCGATAGGGGCCTCAGTGGCGCTCGGAAAGAGCGATCGCCGCCAGGGCTTCCTCGCCGCTGATGACTTCTCCGTCCGGCCACACGTCCCACGCGGCGCTGTGTTCCATGGCTGAACGAAGCATCTGCTTATAGGTGCGGCGCGGCACTTCCATGGCGCCGAACTGCGCGAGGTGAGGCGTCACGAACTGGGTGTCGAGGAGCGTGAACCCGCCCTTTTTCAACCGGGCGACGAGGTGAACGAGGGCGACCTTGGAGGCATCCCGGTCTCGATGAAACATGCTCTCGCCAAAAAAGGCCCCCTGCAGCCGCACCCCGTAGAGCCCGCCGACGAGCACATTGTCCCGGTAGACTTCGACCGTGTGGCAGAAACCGGCATCGAACAATTCACCATAAAGGTGCCGGATGCGGCCGCTGATCCAGGTTTTCTCGCGGTCGAAATCCGGCGCCGCACAGCCGTCGATCACGGCGTCGAAATCCTCATCGACCCGGATCTCGAAAATGTCGGAGCGGATGGTGCGCGCGAGACGCTTGGAGACGTGGAAGCCCTGCAGGGGGATGATGCCACGCTCGCGCGGCTCGACCCAGAACAGGCTGGGGTCGTCCGCATCCTCCGCCATCGGGAAAATGCCGGCCGCGTAGGCCCTGAGCAGAATTTCAGGGGTGATCTCGAGAGCGCGATCCGAGGCTCGACTCATCCGGCAAAAACCCGTTCGTAGCAGCCCAGAATAGGCCGCGCGGGACCGGATGTCAGGCCGGTCGCCGGGATTTTACAGCAATCCGCCCAAAAATGATCCGGGTCGGCGCAGGAATTCCGAATCACCCGAATGGTCAGATGTTGTCCACGTCCGCGATGCCGCCGGTCTTCAGGAAATTCTCGAGCCAGTGGATATCGTACTGGCCGTTCTGAATGTCCGGGTTGCGAACCAGCGTGCGGAACAGCGGCAGGGTGGTGTCGACGCCGTCGACGACAAATTCGTCCAGCGAACGCCGCAGCCGCATGAGGCATTCGTTGCGCGTGCGGCCGTGGACAATCAGCTTGCCGACGAGGGAATCGTAGTGCGGGGGGATTCGGTAGCCCTGATAGGCAGCCGAATCGACCCGCACCCCAAGGCCTCCCGGGGTGTGGAAATAACTGATCGTGCCCGGCGAGGGACGAAACGTCGATGGGTGCTCTGCATTGACCCGGCATTCGATCGCATGCCCATCGAAGCGGACGTCTTCCTGCTTCACCGACAGGGGGGCCCCGGCAGCAATGCGGATCTGCTCGTTCACCAGATCGATCCCGGTGATCATCTCGGTGACCGGATGCTCGACCTGGATGCGGGTGTTCATCTCGATGAAATAGAACTCGCCGTCCTCATAGAGAAACTCGATCGTGCCGGCGCCGCTATAGTGCAGGTCCTGCATGGCGCGGGCGCAGACCCCGCCGATGCGCTCGCGCATCTCCAGGTTGAGGGCAGGGGAAGGCCCTTCTTCCCAGACCTTCTGGTGCCGGCGCTGGAGGGAGCAATCGCGCTCGCCCAGATGGATCGCATTGCCCTTGCCGTCGCCGAGCACCTGAATTTCGATGTGACGCGGCTTCTCGAGATATTTCTCGATATAGACCGCATCGTCCCCAAACGCCGCCTTCGCCTCCGTTCTGGCCGTCTGCAGCGCGTGGACGAGGTCCGCCTCGGTGCGGGCGACCTTCATGCCGCGTCCGCCGCCGCCGGCAGCGGCCTTGATGATCACCGGGAAACCGATGTCCTTGGCAATGCGCAGGGCCTCGCCCTCATCGGTCACGCCGCCTTCGGAGCCGGGGACGCACGGGATACCGAGGCGTTTGGCGGTCCGCTTGGCCTCGATCTTGTCGCCCATGATGCGGATATGCTCCGCCTTCGGGCCGATGAAGGCGATGTTATGATGATCCAGCACCTCGGCAAACCGGGCATTCTCCGAAAGAAAGCCGTAGCCCGGATGGACCGCATCGGCGCCGGTGATCTCGCAGGCGGCGATCAGCGCCGGGATGTTGAGATAGCTGTCGCGGGCGGCCGGCGGGCCGATGCAGACGCTTTCGTCGGCGAGCCGCACATGCATGGCATCAGCGTCGGCTGTCGAATGGACGGCGACGGTCGCGATCCCCAATTCCTTGGCGGCGCGCAGGATGCGAAGAGCGATTTCGCCCCGATTGGCGATGAGAATCTTGTCGAACATCGCCGTCACTCGATGACGAAGAGCGGTTCGCCATATTCCACCGGCGTTCCGTCTTCGACATAGAGCGCCGTGACCGTGCCGGCGCGGGGCGCGGTGATCTCGTTGAACGTCTTCATGGCCTCGACCAGCAGCACCTTGTCGCCGACCTGCACCTTGGAGCCCACCTCGACGAAGTTCTTCGCCTCCGGCGATGGCTTGCGATAGGCGGTGCCGACCATCGGCGACAGCACGGCGCCCGGATGGGCTGCTGCGGCGGCCTTGGCGGTGGAGGCAGCCTCGGCAACGGTGGGCGGCGGAGCGATGACGGCGCTCTGCACCGGCGGAGCATAGGATATGGCAGGCGCAGCGTTGACCATGCGCGCGACGCGAATGCGCAGATCGCCCTTTTCAACCTCGATTTCGGTCAGGTCAGTATTGGAGATCAGGGCTGCGAGTTCGCGCACGAGATCGGGGTCGAAAGGGGTGTCTTTGGCCATCAGGCTGCCTCTCATACTTGAGGAACGAGTGTCATTTCAAACTAATGCTTGGACGGCGTGTCCTGGGGCGAGCGCTCCGCAAGCGCGCGGTGGATGGCCTCGAGGCCCAACAGATAGCTCATCGGCCCAAATCCGCAGATCACGCCAAGCGAGACAGGCGCGATCAGGGACCGGTGGCGAAACGTCTCGCGGGCGTGAACATTCGACAGGTGAACCTCGACCGTCGGGGCACCGCTGCCGGCAATGGCATCCCGGAGGGCGATCGACGTGTGGGTGTAGGCGCCCGCATTGATCACGATGCCGGCTCCCTGGGCGCCCGCCTCCTGAATCCAGTCGACGAGCTGACCCTCGTGATTGGATTGACGGAACGTCACTGCCACGCCCATGCCGGTCGCCCGCTCGCGGACCATCCGCTCGATCTCGGCCAGCGTCATGTGGCCGTAGACCTGCGGCTCGCGACGGCCGAGAAGGTTGAGGTTGGGTCCGTTCAGGACGTGGACGGTGATCATTGCGAGAGAAATGTTCCGGGAAGCCCCGAAGACTGGAGCCGAACGCTCGTCTTAGCCAAATCCCCGCGCAGGGGGAAGGGTAAAACCAAGTCTTTCCCGTGACAGTCCCGCGCTGCTTGTTGATCAGGCGGGCGGGAAACACTGCCACGGGCCATCGAATTCACGCGAGGGCTCCGCTCCCGCGAGAGGAATTCGGCCCCGTCGCCCGGATGGCGATCAGCAAGTGGCCTTGCCGCATTTGCGGGTATTGGCCACGACAAGCTTGAGGGGCTCGAGCCCGACCGCGCCGGGGATGATCTCCTCGCCGATGATAAAAGCCGGCGTGCCCGTCAGCCCGAGTTTGTCGCCCAGACCCGCATTCTCCTCGATGGCAGCCTTCACCTCGGCGCCGGCCATCTCCTTCTGCAGGCGCGCGACGTCGAGGCCCATCTCCTTGGCAACCGCCAGAGCGCGCTCGCCGTTCACGCGGCCGCGGCTTTCCATCAGCTTGACGTGATAATCGTAGAGCTTGTCGCCCTGGATCTGGTTCTTCACCGCCAGCCCGACGCGGCTTGCCTCGACGGAATCCGGTCCGAGAACAGGAAAATCCTTCAGGACGATGCGCAGCTTGGGGTCGCTCTTGACCAGGCTGTGAACGTCAGCGAGCGCCTTTTTGCAGTAGCCGCAATTATAGTCGAAGAATTCCACCAGGGTGACGTCGCCGGCCGGATTGCCGACCACGAGGGAATGGGGCGAGTTCAGCAGGGTGTCGCGCGTCTCCTTCAGAGCGCCGGCCTGCGAGACGCGCTGGGCATCGGCCTGGCGCTTTTCGAGCTCGCCGATCACCTCCTGCAGCACCTCGGGGTTCTTCATGAGGTAATCCCGTACGATCTCACCGATCGCCTGGCGCTGGGAATCGGAAAAAGTTGGGGCCTGGGCCATCGCGGTTGAGCCGAAGGCGAGGGCGCCCATGAGGGCGGCGACGGGAAGGGAGCGGGTGAGCGAAAATCGCATCGGAGGTCCTTGTTGGCGCGACGACCGGTGTGAGGGTCGCCGGAGACGGATCGGGGAGCGTCCATCGAAAGCTTGATTCCCCAGCAGAATTAGCGGTTTCGCGTCGATATCTCAATTCACGCCTTCGTGGCGCGCCTCGAGGAATCGGAAAGTCTTGAGACGCGGACGCCAAGGCGCTAGGACGCGAGCATGACAAAAGCTCTTGCGAACCCTCGCCTGCCCATGGTCTCGCGCCGCGTCGAACGCGTCTCGTCGTTTCTGGCCATGGATGTGTTGAGCGCCGCCGCGGCAAAAGAAAGGCAAGGTGGCGACGTCGTGCACATGGAAGTGGGGCAGCCATCGGCGCCGGCACCCCGGGCGGCCCGGGACGCGGCCATGCGGGCGCTCGAATCCGGACGGATCGGCTACACAGAGGCTTTGGGACTGTCGGCTCTGCGCGAACGGATCGCGCGGCACTATCAGGACACCTATGGGGTCAGTGTTTCGCCGCAGCGGGTCGTGGCGACGACCGGCTCGTCGGCGGGTTTCGTGCTGGCATTCCTCAGTCTCTTCGACCCGGGCCAGCGGATCGCCATCACGGCACCGGGCTATCCAGCCTATCGCAACATTCTCGAGGCGCTCGATCTCGAGCCGGTGGTAATTCCGCTGACGCAGGCGGACGGATGGATCATGACCGCGCAGGCGGTGGAAGCGGCCCATCGGGAAAAACCGATCCACGGCATTCTGGCCATGAGCCCTGCCAACCCGTCCGGCACCATGATCGGCCGCGATGCCCTGTCCGCCCTCGGCGCGACCTGCCGAAGGCTTGGGCTGTGGTTCATCTCGGACGAAATCTACCACGGCTTGACCTATGCGGCGCCGGCCTCGACCGCGCTGTCCTCGGACGACGACGCGGTGATTATCAACTCGTTCTCGAAGTATTACTGCATGACCGGCTGGCGGATCGGCTGGATGGTCGTGCCCGAGCGGGCGGTGCGGCCCATCGAGCGGCTGGCGCAGAACCTCTATATCTCGCCGCCGTTCCTGTCGCAGGTGGCCGCCCTTTCAGCCTTCGACGCCATTGAGGAACTGGAGGCCGTCAAGGCCGGCTATGCCCGCAACCGCGCTATTCTGCTTGAGGAATTGCCGAGGATCGGAATCGCCGACATGCACCCCGTCGACGGTGCGTTCTACATCTATGCGGACATCGCCCGTTTCACGAACGATTCCATCGGCTTTTGCCGGCGCATGCTGGACGAGACGGGGATTGCCGCGACGCCGGGGCTGGATTTTGACCCGGTCGACGGTGCGCATTACATGCGCCTCTCCTTCGCGGGGTCCGAAAACGATTGTCGCGAGACGGTGTCCCGCCTCGCGACCTGGCTGAAATAGAGACTTTCCCGCAGGATCGGGCAGGAGGGGCGCGCCCCTCCTAGCCATCAATGCCCGCTGATGACCGACTTGGCTTTGGACCACCAGCCCGCCCGCTTCGGCCGGTCGGGGTCCGTCGGCGTCAGCACGACGGCCACGGGCTCCGGCGCGGGAGCGACGGGCCGCGCAGCAACGGCTTCAGGTTCGGCCTCAGGCTCAGGCTCGGGCGTTTTCGTAATCGACTCGACGATCGGCACGGAGCGGATCTCTTCGCGGCGCTGCGGGGCCGGCTCATCGATGGGCTGTTCGATGCTCTCGTCGCCCGCGATGGGCGCAGGCAAATCGTCAACGGCCGCTGTGTCGGACACCTCGGCCAACTCGGACGTGGTCTCGGCGCCGTCTTCACGGCTGCGACCCCGACCGCCCCGGCGTCCCCGGCGACGACGGCGACCGGCGCGCTCTTCCGCCTCGGCGGTCTCGGCCTCCGACATGACACGTTCGCCAGCTTCTGCGGGCTCGACGGTCCCTTCGGACTCGCCGTCCGATTCATCGGCAGCAAGCGCTTCGCCCGTCTCGGAATCGGACCCGATCTCTGCGCCGGACGCATCCCGATCCCGACCGCGACGGCGACGCCGACGGCGGCGGCGGCGGGTGCCGTCACCCTCTTCGTCCCGCTCGTCGTCCGGCGAGCGCGCCTCGCTGCCGGCTTCCACGTCGGTTTCCTCACCCTCGATCTCGACTTCGACCTCGATCTCGTCTTCGATCTCGAGGTCCGCATCCGCAGCCTCGTCGACGGGCAGGATCGTGTCGATCTGCACGCCGGTGGCTGCGGCCTTGTGTTCGACCCGCAGGGCAGGCTCGCCGCGCTCGATGGCGTAGTTGGTGGTGCCGAGAAGGCTGTCATCGGCCACGATGCTGATGGCGACGCCGAACCGGGTCTCCAGTTCACGCAGGTGAATGCGCTTCTGGTTGAGGATGTAGAACGCCGCCTCCATGCGCGTGCGCACGATCAGGTTGTAGCCGGCATTCTTGATGAGCGTCTCTTCGATCGAGCGCAGCACATGCAGGGCAACCGAGGGAGTCGAGCGGACGAATCCGGTGCCGGCGCAATGGACGCACGGGATGGACGACGATTCCAGGACGCCGGTCCGGATGCGCTGGCGCGACATCTCGAGCAGGCCGAAGGGGGAGATGCGGCCCACCTGGATCCGGGCGCGGTCGTTCTTGAGGCATTCGTTTAGCTTCTTCTCGACGGTGCGGTTGTTCCGCTTCTCTTCCATGTCGATGAAGTCGATGACGATGAGGCCGGCGAGATCCCGCAGGCGGAGCTGACGGGCGATTTCTTCCGCCGCTTCGAGGTTGGTGCGGTAGGCGGTGTCCTCGATATTGTGCTCCCGGGTCGAGCGCCCGGAGTTCACGTCGATGGAGACCAGCGCCTCGGTGGGGCTGATGACGAGATAACCGCCGGATTTCAGCGTGACGTTGTTGGAGAACATGGCGTCGAGCTGGGCTTCGACCCCGTGCTTGGCAAACAGCGGCTGCGGATCCCGATAGGGCTGGACGATCTTGGCATGGCTCGGCATGAGCATGCGCATGAAGTCCTTGGCCTCCCGGTAGCCCTCCTCGCCGGACACCGTGACGTCGTCGATATCCTTGTTGTAGAGGTCGCGGATGGCGCGCTTGATCAGCGAGCCTTCCTCGTAGACCAGCGACGGTGCGGACGAGCTGAGCGTCAGTTCGCGCACGCTCTCCCACAGGCGCATCAGATATTCGTAGTCGCGCTTGATCTCGGGCTTGGTCCGCGAGGCGCCGGCGGTGCGCAGGATGATCCCCATGCCCTCGGGCACTGACAGGTCCTGGGCGATCTCCTTGAGACGCTTGCGGTCGGCCGTGTTGGTGATCTTGCGCGAGATGCCGCCGCCCCGTCCCGTATTGGGCATCAGCACCGAGTAGCGGCCGGCCAGCGACAGGTAGGTGGTGAGCGCCGCGCCCTTGTTGCCGCGCTCTTCCTTGACGACCTGCACCAGCAGGATCTGGCGACGCTTGATGACTTCCTGAATCTTGTACTGCTTGCGGGCCACGCGCGGCCGATGAGGAATGTCCTCCTCGGCATCGCCGCCGCCGAGCTGCTCGACGATCTGGTCGGGGTCTTCTTCCCCGTGCTCGTCATCGCCATGCTCGTCGTCCTCGGCATCCTCGTCGGACGCTTCGGCTGTGTCACCGGCCTCGGTGGATGTCACGGCATTCATCTCGGGCAGGTCCGCCGTGCTGGTCGCAAGGCTTTCTATCGGCGGAACAAAATCCGCGGGCTCCGTGCTCGGAGCCGCGAGCGTCATGTCCTCGGCGGTCTCGCTCGTGATTTCAACGTCGCCATCGGTCGCCTCGGGAGAGGATTCCAGGGCCTCGCCATTCTCGCCCATCGGGAGGGCGTCGCCCTCGGCGGAGATAACCGCAGGGTCATGGCGCGTCCGTTTTGGCGCGGACCGACGACGGCGGTTGCGCTTTTGCTCTTCCTCACGTTCCTCTTCGCGCTGCGCTTCCGCATCGGCCTCGAGGAGCGCCTGACGGTCGGCGACCGGGATCTGGTAATAATCCGGATGGATTTCGCTGAAGGCGAGGAAGCCGTGGCGGTTGCCGCCATATTCCACGAAGGCTGCCTGGAGGGACGGCTCGACGCGCGTTACCTTGGCCAGATAGATATTGCCCCGCAATTGTTTGCGGGTTGCGGACTCAAAGTCGAATTCCTCGACCTTTTGGCCACGTACCACCACGACCCGGGTCTCTTCCGGGTGGGAGGCATCGATAAGCATCTTGTTTGCCATGTTGAACTCTCGACATGGCGACCGGGGGCAGAACCTGAGGCAGGAGCCGCGAAAGGGGCGGGAGGCCTCGCCGCGAAAGTCGGCAGCGGGCTTGTATTGCGTTCAAATTACTGTCGATCGCCATCGTGCGCCTCACAAGGGCGCATTCTGGGTTGAATTGGGCCGACGCCATGCCGGGTTGAGCGGAACATGGGCGGGCGCGAAACCGATCACGCGCATTGAACGATGCTGAGACGACAGTCATAACTGACATCGCTACCGCAACCATTCAACGACGGCCCTTTCGAAATCGATGAACCGGACCAAGCCGGCCATCGGGATATACGGCGATCACATCGCCACTTTGCCTGTCCGTGAGCCTGTCGAGGTGACGTGGGGTCCAGAGGATCGGTCAACACAACCGTCTCCGCGGACCCGTCGTCAGATTCGGCCATGCCGGACGGGACGCCCATCATTACAGAGCCTCGACAGCGTTTGGCAAGGTGAGATGCAGCCGCAAGGTCAACGTGATGAACAGGCAAGCCCCCACCACTGTGCCGCGCGTGCAACAGTGCTGCATGTTTCGGCCTTTCTCCGTGACAATTCGTTAACCTAACACTGCCTATGGGTTATGGAGGGGCACTCGGAACGGTTGGCGCTCGGGATGCACATCGAACGGCTTACTCACCTTCTTTGCGTTATGATTCTGGCGGCTGTTGCAGTCGCGGGCGTTCCGGACGCGTGGGCACAGGGCGGCAACGGCATCGCACGGCCCGCATCGACGAGTGTCATCGCCGCTGCGGTGACGGTCCGCGCCGAGGCGGACCGCACCCTCTTTTCTGTCACTCTCTCGGAACCGGTCGAAGCGAACGCCCATCTGATGGAAGGTCCGGACCGTGTCATCGTCGATTTGCCTGAGGTCGCCTTCCACGTCCCCACAGATCAGGGCAGCAAGCGGGAAGGGTTGATCGCCTCCTACCGTTTTGGCCTGTTCGCTCCCGGACGGTCGCGGGTCGTGATCGATCTCAGCCAGCCGGCAACGGTGGCCGATATCAGGGTGCAGACGGATGCGCCCGGCGGCGCCGCGGTTCTGATCATCGAATTGAAACACGCTGACCGCGACGAGTTTCGCAAGGTCATGGCGGCGAACCCTGCCAAGTCAGCCAAGGTCGGACCTGAGCGGGAGGCGGTGGCCGAGAAGGCAGACGAGCGCCCGATCATCGTCATCGACCCGGGTCATGGGGGCATCGATCCGGGTGCCAACGGCGCCAATGGGATCGTCGAGAAGGATCTGGTCCTCACCTTCGCCCGTGAACTGAGAAAAAGACTCTCGAATTCAGGCTATTACCGCGTTGTCTTAACGCGCGATGAGGACGTGTTCATCTCACTCGGAGACCGCGTGCGTGCCGCGCGGGGCGCGAAGGCCGATCTCTTCATCTCCATTCATGCCGATTCGATCTCGGGCGGCCAGGGTGTTCGCGGACTGACGGTCTATACCGGCGCCGAGCGGGCCTCGGACGCGGAATCGGCACGCCTGGCAGACCGCGAGAACAAGGCCGATGCGGCGGCCGGCATGGATTCCACCGACGGCCCCGACGAGGTCGTCGATATCCTGCAGGAACTGACGTCCCGGGAGACGCGAAGCTTCTCCCATCGCTTCGCTGGCCGGCTCGTGGGCGAGCTCGACTCGGTCGCCCAGTTGAACAAGAATCCCCGGCGCGAGGCCGGCTTCCGGGTCCTGCGCGCGCATGACGTACCGTCGGTCCTGTTGGAACTCGGTTACCTGTCGAGCCGCAAGGACCTCGATCTGCTGGTGTCCGATGAGTGGCGCGGCAAGGCGATCGGCTCGATGGCCGTCGCCATTGACCGCTTTTTCGCCCAAAGACTGGCGCGCCAAGGGGCTGCCGCAGTTTCACCATAGAAACCGTGTGGATATCCGTGGCGGGGACGCGATTCCTCGGTTAACAGAACGGACAGGCCAACGGTGCCGGCCGGTCTCGAGGCCGGCGGTTGCGTCGGCAGATCAGCATAACCGGGCGCAGGGCGCCGAGAACGGAACACTTTCGGATGCGCTTCGTCCTTAGATTTTTCGGGTTTCTGTTCAGCGTCGGGACCATCTTTTTCCTGATCGCGGCGGCTGGTCTGGCTGTCGGCTATTTCATGTTCTCCAAGGACCTGCCCGATCACGCCCAGCTGGCCGATTACGAGCCGCCGGTGATGACCCGCGTGCACGCCTCTGATGGCTCGCTGATCGCCGAATATGCCCGCGAGCGGCGGCTCTACATGCCGATGCAGGCCATGCCGAAGCTCGTCATCGAGGCGTTCCTGTCGGCCGAAGACAAAAATTTCTACAAACATGCGGGTATCGATCCCGAGGGCATCGTGCGCGCCATCGTGGCCAATTTCCGCTCGGGCGGACGCCGCGAGCAGGGGGCCTCGACCATCACGCAGCAGGTCGCCAAGAACTTCCTGCTGTCCAATGAGCGCACCTACCAGCGCAAGATCCGCGAGGCGCTGCTGGCGCTGCGGATCGAGGCGACCTTCCCGAAGGACAAGATCCTCGAGCTCTATCTCAACGAGATCTATCTCGGTCTGGGGAATTACGGCGTCGCGGCGGCGGCCCTTAACTATTTCGGCAAGTCGGTCCATGAACTGACCGTCGCGGAAGTGGCCTATCTGGCGGCTCTTCCGAAGGCACCGAACAACTATCATCCCTACCGGCAGAAGCAGGCGGCCCTGGACCGCCGGAACTGGGTCATCGATCGCATGGTCGATAACGGTTATGTGAAGCGTGAAGACGGTGACGTCGCCAAGAAGGAGCCGCTTGTCGTCTCTCCCCGGTCGATTTCGCCCAATAGCATCGCGTCGGGGTATTTCGCCGAGGGCGTCCGCCGCGACATCGCGGACCGTTACGGGGAAGAGACCCTCTACGAAGGCGGTCTCCTGATCCGCTCCACCCTCGACCCGCAGATGCAGGCCATGGCCCGCAAGGCGCTGGTCGATGGCCTTGTGCGCTTCGACGAGGCGCGGGGCTGGCGCGGGTCGCAGCAGAAACTCGAACTCACCGGTCGCGAATGGGGCCTGGCGCTGGCCGAGGTTCCGGTCCTCGGCGACGTCCAGCCCTGGCGGCTCGCGGTCGTCCTCGAGGTTGCGGGTGGACGGGCGCGGATCGGCCTCCAGCCCAAGAAGGGCGGTTCCGGACAGGTCGTCGTGGATCGCCAGATCGGTTACGTGGGCGCCGACGGCGTGAAATGGACGCGGCGCGGGGTCGAGAAGGCGCTCGCCAGCGGCGACGTGATCTATGTCGAGCCGATCGACGGCAAGCCCGACCAGTTCCGCCTCCGTCAGATTCCTGAAATCTCCGGCGCCATCGTGGCCATGGACCCCTATACGGGCCGCGTTCACGCGATGGTCGGCGGCTTCTCGTTCGACCAGAGCGAGTTCAACCGCGCCAACCAGGCGATGCGCCAGCCGGGCTCGTCCTTCAAGCCGATCGTTTACGCGACCGCCCTCGACAAGGGCTACACGCCCTCAAGCCAGGTTCTCGACGCACCGTTCGTGCTCGATATGGGACCAGGGCAGGCGGCCTGGGCACCCTCGAACTATGACGGCAAGTCGGCGGGCCTGCGGACGCTGCGCTATGGCGTCGAGCATTCCAAGAACCTGATGACGGTGCGTCTCGCCAACGAGGTCGGCATGCCGGCCATCTCGGAATATGCGCGGCGGTTCGGCGTCTATGACGACATGCTGCCCCTGCTGTCGATGTCGCTGGGCGCCGGCGAGACGACGGTCATGCGGATGACGGCTGCCTATTCCATGTTTGTGAATGGCGGCCGCCGCATCAAGCCCACGTTGATCGACCGCATTCAGGACCGTTCCGGCAAGACGATCTATCGCCATGACGACCGCAAATGCACCGGCTGCGATGCGGCCGAGTGGGATGGCGGCGCGGCGCCGCGCCTGACCGACAATCGCGAGCAGGTCATCGATCCGCTGACGGCCTATCAGGTCACGTCGATCCTCGAAGGCGTGGTCCAGCGTGGCACCGCGCAGAGCGTCAAGGCGGTCGGCAAGCCGCTCGCCGGCAAGACAGGCACGACCAACGACGCCAAGGACGTGTGGTTTGTCGGCTTCTCGCCGGATCTCGCCGTCGGCGTGTTCATCGGCTACGACAAGCCCGCCTCGCTGGGCAATGCCGCGACTGCCGGGCAGTACGCTGCTCCGGTGTTCCGTGACTTCATGCAGATGGCGCTCAAGGACAAGCCGGCCACGCCGTTCCGTGTGCCGCCGGGCATCAAGCTGATCCGGGTCAATGCCTCGACGGGCCTTCGTGCCGGCTCGGGAGAGGGTGGCGGCGTGATCGTCGAGGCGTTCAAGCCGGGCACCGGTCCGCCGGAAAGCTACATTCCGGTCGAGGTCGAGCCTCCTCAGAATTTCGCCCCCGAGGCGCAGCGTGCGCTGCCCCCGGGAAGTGTCGGCGGATTGTATTAAACTCACCCTCATCCATATGTGACGTAGAGGCCGGCGGCTTTACAGCTGTCGGTCCTGAAAGTATGACGCCGCGACCCCTAGTCGGAAGTTTTGAGAGACCATGCGCGCCGAAATCGAACATCTCGTAGACGAATCCAAGCAGTCGATCGGACTGCTGAGGAGGCATCTTTGACTGGGACAACGCCCAGCGCCGCCTCGCCGAACTGAATTCCTTCGCCGAAGATCCCAACCTTTGGAACGATGCCGACGCGGCGCAGAAGATCATGCGCGAGCGGACCTCGCTCGAGGACCAGATCTCGGCGATCCGCCGCCTCGAGCAAGACCTCGAGGATGCGATCACGCTGATCGAACTGGGCGATGCCGAGGGCGACGCCGCAACCGTCAAGGACAGCGAGGAACTGATCCGCGCCGCCCATGCGGAGGCCGCGCGCCGGCAGGTCGAGACGCTTCTGTCCGGCGAGGCTGACAGCAACGACAGCTATGTGGAAGTCCATTCGGGCGCCGGCGGAACGGAGAGCCAGGATTGGGCCTCGATGCTGCAGCGCATGTATGCCCGCTGGGGCGAGCGCCGGAAATACAAGGTCGAACTGCTGGAGGTCACCGACGGCGAAGAGGCCGGGATCAAGAGCGCCACGCTGCTGATCAAGGGCCATAACGCTTATGGCTGGCTCAAGACCGAATCCGGTGTCCATCGGCTCGTGCGGATTTCCCCCTACGATTCAAACGCCCGCCGCCATACGAGCTTTGCGTCCGTGTGGGTCTATCCGGTGGTGGATGACCGGATTAACATCGAGATCAAGGAATCCGATTGTCGGATCGACACGTTCCGCTCCTCGGGCGCCGGCGGCCAGCACGTGAACACGACGGATTCTGCGGTCCGCATCACCCATATCCCGAGCGGCATCGTGGTCGCCTGCCAGCAGGAGCGCTCCCAGCACAAGAACCGGGCCACCGCCTGGAACATGCTGCGCGCCCGCCTCTACGAGGCCGAGCTAAAACGTCGCGAGGAAAAGGCGAGCGCGGAAGCAGCCTCGAAATCCGAGATCGGCTGGGGTCACCAGATTCGGTCCTACGTGCTGCAGCCGTACCAGATGGTCAAGGATCTGCGCACGGGCACGCAATCGACCAGCCCGCAGGATGTGCTCGACGGCGATCTTGATCCCTTCATGGAAGCCTCGCTGGCGCAGCGCGTTTACGGCAACGAGGCGGAGGTCGAGGATATCGACTAGCAACGTTGCGGGCCATTTCCTCAGATGATCAGGAAATGGCTCGCCTTGATGTTGAGCCCGGATGAGAGCGTGGCAAGCTTGACCGCAGCTTGCGAGCCGGTTCCGTCAGGATCATAGAAGACCGCGCCGGTGTGGTCCTTGTCGTACATGACCCGTGAGGTGTCCAACGTCGCTTTCGTGCCGAACGCGAAGGCATTCTCTTTGAGATGCCCCTTCGCCCCCACCTTTGCGAAGGCCGCCCGGGTGAACTGGATGTGATCCTCCGTCACGACGAAGTCGATGATCTTGTCGGCATAGCGAGACGAGACGGTCTTGGTGTCGAACCGAAAGGTATCGCGGCCCGGGCCGCCGATCAGGATGTCGCTGCCGGCACCGCCGATCAGGACGTCGTTGCCCACCAGCCCCTGCAGCCGGTCGTTGCCCGCCATCCCCTTGATGACGTCCCGCACGCTGGTGCCGAGGATCACGTCGTTTCCGACCTTCCCGGTCTGCGCCAGGACCTCCGATTTCGCATTCCAGGCCCAACTCGCCAGATGCTTGCCGTCCGTTCCGGACTTTCCGTAGATGTGCTGGACAGCTTGAAGATCTAGCGGTCCGAGGGCGGTCGGCGACGCATCATCTCCCGACGTGTAGGCCATGACCGTCGCTTTGACGTGATCGACGGATGAGGAGAGCAGGCGCTTGTTCAGGTTCGAGGTCGCGAAGGGATGCTTCAGGCCGATTGCATGGCCGACCTCATGAAGCAGCGTGTAGGCCTTGAAGGCCGTGTCTTCCTTGAAATAACTGCGATAGGCCGGGTTCAGGTAGACATTGCCTGAAATGTCGCCGAACGATGTAAAATACGTTAGGGTCCTGACGTTCTCCGTCTCGGTCGAGGGGTAATAGGCGAAAGCAGAGCTGTTTGACGAAATCCAGCTGAACTGGATGTCGCCGTGATTGCTCTTGGTCTCAAGGAACCGGATTCCCGATGCGTCGCCCCATTGTTTGAGGGCCGCACGGGCATCGAGGATGTCCTGCGTGGCGAACGGCGCCCAACTGTCGCGAATCGATCCCAGCACCTCCCGGTCGCCCAGCGTCATGGCCTTCGGGAACGAATACGTGATGAAGCCCGGCTTCGCGGTGGCCTTCAGCGTGGGCGACGACACCCAGCTCTCCCCCGACAGGATGCCGCGAAAATCCGACACCCTGACCGCCGGCCCGGCACTATAGGCCGGGGCGCTCAGCGCCTGGGCGCCGGAATCGTCCCAGCCATGCCCCTGTTCAGCGACGCGCGGCGCATACATTCACCAAATCTCCCGTTACCTGAGGATGAAAGCAGGTTGCCGATGAACATGGCATGCACGACTCTCGGTGAATTGATCCTACACGACGAGCAAAGACCTAGACATGCGCTCATAGAGCGCGGGCTGCAGCCAGCACTTCCTCTACGTGACCAGGGACTTTCACCTTCTCCCACACGCGCGCGATCTTGCCGTCGCGGTCAATCAACAGGGTCGTGCGCTCGACGCCCATGTATTTGCGTCCGTACATGCTCTTCTCGACCCACACCCCGTAGGCCTCGAGCATGGTCTTCGTCTCGTCGGACGCGAGCGTGAAATCGAGATCGTATTTCGCCCGGAACTTGTCGTGGCTTTTCATGGCATCCGGCGAGACACCGACGATCTCGGTATCGGCTTTGGCAAAATCCGCCTTCATCTGCTGGAAAGCCTGCGCCTCCAGTGTGCACCCGCTGGTATCGTCCTTCGGGTAGAAATACAGCACCACCTTGCGCCCCTTCAGGCCATCCAGTGTCAGCATCTGTCCACCAGTAGCCGGCAACGTGAAAGCCGGGGCGGTATCGCCTGCTGCTAGGGTCATGGATCGCCTTCCTTTCGACGGATTGTGATGATTGGAAACAGCCGCAATCATTGAAAGACATGGTCGCGGCGCGTGCGCAAGAGGGCTAAGGTCTCCCTCTGATTCCCTTCCATGATTACTTGAGCCGGGTTGCAGACGACATCAGAATGAAGCCGTTATCCAGACTCAAGTCCCGCCGGAGCAAACCGGTCAAGCGGAGCCGGGTTGCGCGGGTCGTGCGCGGATCGGCCTATTCGTGTGTGGCCGTCGCTGTCCTGATCGCCGTGGCATTCGGCCTCCTCTACATGCGCCTGTCGGCGGGACCGCTCAGCTTCGGAAGCCTTCCGGACCGGGTCGCGGAATCGATTGCGGCCCGCATCGGGCCCGGTTGGTCCGTGACATTGCGAGATACGGCGCTGGAACTTCACGGCGGCGCTCCCGCCTTGCGGGCCAACGGGCTCGACGTGCGCGATCCTGCCGGCGGACTGGTGCTGCGGGCGCCCTCCGCCGTGGTCAGCGTCGATGGCGTTTCCCTTCTCACCGGGAATCTGCAGCCGAAATCCATTGAGGTGAGAGACCTTCAATTGCGGGTGCTTGTTGCCCGTGACGGGGCCCTGACGTTCTCGCCGGTGCCGCCCGGGGAGGGGGGAGAGCAGCCTGCTCCGACCGGACCAGGGCCCTTGATCGAGGTTGCGCCCCGGCCGGGCGTTGCGGCACCCGATGCGTCACCTGTTTCGAACGTGGTCGGCTCGCTCTTCGACCTTATCGTTGGCCCGCAGAGCATCCTGAACTCCCTTGATCGCGCGCGGCTGACAAATGCGCGACTGATCTTCGTCGACGCCGACCAGCGCCAGCGCGCAGCTTTCAACCGGGTCGATGCCACCTTCGACTGGGCCGATGACGGCGGACGCCGATTCGAAGCCAGTCTCGAGGGCTCGCAGGGTGCCTGGGAGCTGAACGGCGATGCCGATCCCGATGGCGCCGGCGGTTATCGTGCGGAGATTCACGCGAAAGGCGCGCCGATCCAGGACATCCTGCTCCTGGCTGGTCAGTCGGCCCTGCCCGCAACCACGGACCTCGCGTTTTCGGGACGGGTCGACGCTGCCTATTCGGCGGGACGTGTGACCGAGCTCAAGGCCACCCTGTCGAGCGAGGCCGGTCAGGTCCAGGTTCATGACAAGGACACCTCGCCCATCATCGTCGAGCATTCCGATATTGCCGTCTCGTGGGACGAGGCCGCCAAGGCCCTCGATCTCGTCAGGTTGCACATGCGCGGCGGACAGAACGAGGTAACGCTGACCGGCCGGCTTACGACGCGGGTGCCCCATGACGGCTGGACCCTCGCGCTCGCCGGCAAGGACATCGTGCTGTCAGGGGCGGCTGCCGGCGACTCGCCCGTGCGCATCGCCAGTCTGGCGGGAGAGCTGTCAGGGCCCGAAGGGGTTGTGCTCAAATCCTTGCGGCTGCGCGGAGAGGATCTGTCGGCGGAGATCGACGGCGTGCTGGCGTCGGCCACGGATCCGGGTGCCTTGGCGCTCAAGGTGCGAGGCGCCAAGACCTCCGTGCGCACGGCGCTCCGCCTTTGGCCGGAAGCCGCCAATCTTCCGGTCCGGCAGTTCCTGATCGGCAGCCTCAAGGGCGGGCGGGTCGAGTCCATGGATCTGAAAGTTGCCATGTCCGGGGCCGAGATGACGCGCGCCGTCAACGGCGGCCCCATCGCTCCTGAGTCGCTGGCAATCGATTTTGCCATTACCGATGGCGTGTTCTTTCCTGCCCAAGGGCTGGCGCCCCTGTCGCAGGCCAATGTGACGGGCGTGGTGAGCGGCGTCGATGTGCGGTTGCGCGCCCCGTCCGCGCGGGTCGATCTCGACGGCGGCCGCCACATGACCGGGTCTGACGGGTCTTTCGTTCTGGAGAATTACTGGCGGCCGGATGCGGCCGCGGCCATCGATTTCCGCCTGACCGGCGGCGCTGATGGCCTGGGCGCGCTGCTGCAGCAGCCGCTCGTGCACGAGATGGCGGGCTTCGAGGTGGATCCTGCGGCCATGAAGGGCAATGCCGACCTGAAAGTGAGGGTCGGACTGCCGGTCAAGCATATCCCGCCCTTCGCCGATTTGCCCATTGCGGTCAGCGGAACAGTCACCGATCTGGGCATCGACAAGATCTTCGGGAAGGACAAGCTGGAAGGGGCCAAGGTCGCCATCGCGTACGACAAGGGCGATCTCACCATCAAGGGGGATGGCAGGATCGGCGGGAGCCCGGCCGTCATCGACCTTCACCAGACGCCAGGCGGGGGCGAGGCGAACGTGACCTTCAATCTCGACGAGGCGGCGCGTGCCAAGCGTGGACTGTCCTTCGGCAGCCAACTGACCGGGACGTTGCCCCTGAGGGTTGTGGTACCCCTGGGCAAGGAAGCAAAACCCGGGCTGCGCGTGGATGCGGATCTCACCAAGGTCGCCATCGACCAACTCGTTCCCGGTTGGGTCAAGCCCGCTGGCCGAGCCGCCAAGCTGTCCTTCACCACGACAGACGCGTCCGCGACCGAAATTCGCGATCTCCAGCTCGATAGCGGAGCGACGCAGTTTCGCGGAAGCGCCAGCCTCAACGCCGATGGCGGTCTCGACAAGGCGGATCTCTCGACGTTCAAGTTGTCGCCGGGCGACGACATGCGCGCGCAGGTCGATCGCTCCGGGGGCGTCTACAAGGTTGTGATACGTGGCAATGTGGGCGATGCCCGACCCTTCGCGAAGGCGGCCGACGCGCCGCCGGCGACGGGCCGAAACGCCGGCTCGACCCGCGACAGCCGGGACTTCGACCTCGACCTCAATCTCAATATCCTGACAGGCTTCAACGAGGAGGCGATCACCAACGCCGCTGTCAAAGCCTCGGTCCGCAAGGACAATATGCGCCAGCTCGATCTCAAGGGCCGGCTCGGGGCGACGAACCTCACCGCTCGGACCGTGAGCGCTCCCGGTGGGAGCCCGCAGATTGTCGTGCAATCCGACAATGCGGGTTCGCTTCTGCGGTTTCTCGACATCTACAAGCGCATGGGCGGCGGCGATCTCGTCCTGCAGATGGGGACCGGCGACGGGCCCCAGGCCGGTGTCCTGACCGTGCGCGACTTCTCGCTCAGCAACGAGCCGGCCCTGCGGCGGATCATCCCGACACAGACGCAGGTGGTGGCGGGGCAGGACAGCGCGGGCAAGCCGCAGGCGGTTCGCGTCGACGTGAACGAGGCCCGGTTCAGCAAGGCGCGGGTGGATTTCACGCGCTCGGCCGGGCGTCTCGATTTCAAGGATGCGGCTGTCTTCGGCAGTCAGGTTGGCTTCACTCTTGGGGGCTATATCGACAATGCCCGCGACAAGATGGATGTGTCGGGCACCTTCGTGCCGGCCTACGGGTTGAACAACGCCTTTGCGCAGGTCCCGCTCTTCGGCCCGCTTCTGGGCGGCGGACAATATGAGGGTCTGTTTGCGGTGAATTTCCGCGTCAGCGGTCCGGTGGCGGGACCGACGCTCACCGTCAACCCGCTTTCGGCCGTGGCGCCGGGTTTCCTCCGCAAGCTGTTCGGCGCGGGCGGCGAGGCGCCGACGGGATCGCTCCCGACGACGCCCGAACGCTGACCGACAGGGTCAGACGGCGCGCAGCAGCACGTGGCGCTTCTTGCCGAACGAGAGCTTGATGACGCCCTCGGGTGTGAGGTTGGCGGTGCGCAGGACCCCGCGCTCGTCCGTGACAATCTGATCGTTCACCCGCAAGCCGCCGCTCTTCACCTGACGGCGCGCTTCCCCGGTGGAGGGGAGAAGCTTGGCGTATTCCGGCCCGAAGGCCGTCAGGACGCCGAGCCCCGCATCGAGTGACGAGGCCGGGATCTCCACGGTCGGGAGACTTTCGGAAAGGGCTCCCTGCTCGAACGTCTGGCGTGCGGTCTCGGCCGCCACCTCGGCGGCCTCGCGCCCGTGAAGGAGAGCGGTGGCCTCGGTCGCCAGCACCTTCTTGGCCTCGTTGACGCCGGCGCCCTCAAGCGCTGCGAGCTTATGGATCTCGTCCATCCCCAGCAGCGTGAAGAGCTTCAGGAAGCGGATCACATCGGCGTCTTCGGTGTTGCGCCAGAACTGCCAGTAATCATAGGCGCTGAGCATATCGGCGTTGAGCCAAACGGCGCCGGAGGCAGTCTTGCCCATCTTGGCCCCGGACGCGGTGGTGAGGAGCGGGCAGGTCACGGCGTAGAGTTGCGAGGTTCCCGAGCGGCGGCCCAGGTCGATCCCGTTGACGATGTTGCCCCACTGGTCCGATCCGCCCATCTGCAGGATGCAGCCGTAGCGCTTGTGCAATTCCACGAAATCGTAGGCCTGCAGGATCATGTAGTTGAATTCGAGGAACGACAGCTCGTGCTCGCGCTCGAGCCTGAGCTTCACGCTATCGAAGGACAGCATGCGGTTGACGGAGAAGTGGCGGCCGACATCGCGGAGGAACTCGATGTAGTTGAGCTTGGTCAGCCATTCGGCGTTATCGACCATGATCGCGTCGCGCGGGCCGTCGCCGAACGTGATGAGACGGGCGAAAACGCCCTTCAGGCTCGTCTTGTTGTCCTCGATCTGCTCGGGCGTCAGCAGTTTACGGCTCTCGTCCTTGCCGGATGGATCTCCGACGCGGGTCGTGCCGCCACCCATGAGCGCGATCGGCTTTCCGGCTCCCGTCTCCTGAAGCCAGTGCAGCATCATGATCGACAGCAGGTGCCCCACATGGAGAGAGGGGCCGGTGCAGTCATATCCCACATAGGTCGTGAGTCGGCCCTCAATGGCCGCCGCATCGATACCCTCGAAATCGGAGGTCTGGTGAATGAAGCCGCGCTCGGTGAGCACCTTCAGAAAATCGGATTTCGGCGCGTTCATCGCGTTTCTCGAGTCTCGGACAGTGGAATGGAGGCCAAACCTCTATCGGCGTGTCCCTATACCCACAAGAGATTTCAGATAAGGGCGTTCGCCGCAGCGCTGGAAAAGCCTGCTGCCCCCAAGAGCATCTCTTCGCCCCGGCGACGCCATTGACGCATGCGGTTTGCGTGATAGTATAACAAAACGTTAAGAGCATGAGGGGGCTTTACGATGCGCAACCACACTCAAGCGACTAGTGGAGGCACGCCCCTGGTAAGCGCCTCCTCGACGGGTCAAAGTGACACTGAAGGTTCCGCGCCGTTGTGGGGTCCGAACGGCGAAAGTCTCGAGGCTCCATCGTCTTTGAACGGCATGGATCCTGCTCTGATGGCAGCAGGCGCTCCGATCTGGACCACCGTCGGGAACTGGGTGTCTCAACAGGTGAGCGCGGTCTATAATTACGTGTCCAACAATGTTTCGGGCGCGCCCCTCGGCATCTTCTCGGCCCTTGCAGACACGGCCCCCTATTCGATGCCAGGAGTCAAGTTCTCGACCCACAACGATCTGCCGTCCGATGTGCGCGCACTGTTGTCAGGGTCGGAGTGGAACAAGTCCGTCGTGACCTACAGCTTCCCGGATTCGCGCTGGGACTACCAGTTGATCAACCCGAGCGCGTCCGGCTACCGCACGGCACAGTTCGGGACGGAGCAGGCGGTGCGCTATGCGCTCGAGGGATACAGTCCCTATGCCGGTGGCCCTAAAATGGGGATGACCTCGGTCGAGAGCTTCACCAATCTGTCTCTGGAATATGCCGGCCGCAATGACGCGACGTTGCAGATCTCTGGCTTCAATCCCGGCAGCGTGATCAACCGGAGCCATGCCTACTATCCGGGAGTGCCCTTCTATAGTGGCGATGTCTGGCTGCACTACGACGTGACGGCGACGGGGACCTACAATGCATATTTGGCCTTGCACGAACTTGGCCACTCACTCGGTTTGAAGCATTCTCACGAGTCCGGTGGCTCATTGCCGACGATGAGCGCCGAGCACGACAGTGTTGAATATACCGTGATGTCGTACAAGACATTCTCGGATTCGCCCCAAACCTTCATGCAGTATGACGTCGCCGCCTTGCAGGCGATGTATGGCGCGGACTTCACGACCAATAGCGGAAATACCGTCTATAACTGGTCCCCGACCACCGGCGAAGCGTTCGTCAATGGCGTCGGACAGGGTGCGCCCGCCCGGAACTACATCTTCATGACTGTCTGGGATGGCGGCGGCAACGACACTTATGACGTCTCGAATTATCACGGGGCGACATCGATCGATCTTGCGCCGGGCGGCTATGTGAAGTTTTCGCAAGAGCAACTCGCCTATCGTGGCTCATCCGTCTATGCCCACGGGAACGTCTACAACGCGTTCCAATTCCATGATGACCCGCGCTCCCTGATCGAGAACGCCGTGGGTGGCACCGGCAATGACGACATTCGTGGCAATGCCGCGGACAATGTCCTCACTGGCAATGCGGGCGACGACACCCTTTCGGGCGGGACCGGGAACGACAGGCTTCTGGGCGGCGACGGGGTCGACCTCATCTCCGGCGGGGCTGGCGCGGATACGCTGGATGGCGGCGCAGGCACCTACGACACGATCGGATACAGCGATTCCGCCGTGGGGGTGAACGTCAATATCGGCACGAACACGGCCTCCGGGGGTATCGCCAACGGCGACCGGATCTCAGGGTTTGAGAACATCATCGGATCGTTCGGCAACGACGTGCTCTACGGTTCGGCAGGCGACAACGCCATTTTCGGCGGAAGCGGCGGCGACCAGATCGTTGGCTCCGGTGGCAACGACTGGCTGACCGGTGAGGATGGTGACGATATGCTGATCGTCACCGATGGCGGCTCTGCCACCATGACAGGTGGGGCAGGTGATGACCGTTTCGTCGTTTTTCCCGGCACGAAGGCAAAGATCCTCGATTTTGCCGCCGGCGCGGGGACGCCGGACGAGATCATGATCTACAAGAACATCTTTGCCAGCTTTGCGGAGGTGAGCGCTGCAGCGGTTCAGAATGGCAACAATGTGTCTATCACCAAGGGCGATTTCGGCATTGAACTTGTGAACGTTCAGCTGGCAAAGCTGCAGGCAAACGACTTCATCTTCATGAACATCTGATCAGGGATTCTTGGCGGTTCCCTGCACACCGACCGTCGTCGTCAGTCGCGGCGATCTGCGGCACGCGGGACGGTTCCAAAGCACCACAATCGGCCAAACGAAAACGGCAGGTCCCGCGACCTGCCGTTTGTCAATTGGCGTCTCAAGGGTCGTGTCAGGCGGCTTCTTCCGTGGGGCCGAGGCGCATGTCGAGATAGCCGCCGACCGCGGTCATCAGCTCCTCGACGCGGCCGTCGAAGAAGTGGTTGGCGCCCTCGATCACCGCGTGCTCGAGCTTGACGCCCTTCTGGGTTTTCACCTTCTCGATGACGCTGACGACATCCTTCACCGGTGCGACGCGATCCTCGGAGCCGTGGACGAAGAGGCCGGAGGACGGGCAGGGGGCGAGGAATGAGAAGTCGTATCGGTTTGCCATGGCGGCGATCGAGATGAAGCCCTCGATCTCGGGACGGCGCATGAGCAGTTGCATGCCGATCCAGGCCCCGAATGACACGCCGGCAATCCAGCAGGCCCGCGCATCGGGGTTCATGGCCTGGGCCCAGTCGAGGGCTGCGGCGGCGTCCGAGAGCTCGCCCTGGCCGTGATCGAACGCGCCCTGGCTGCGACCAACGCCGCGGAAATTGAAGCGCAGGACCGAGAACCCCCGGTTCACAAAGTCATAATAGAGATTATAGACGATCTGGTTGTTCATCGTGCCGCCGAATTGCGGGTGCGGGTGCAGGACGATGGCGATCGGCGCGCCGCGCTGCTTGGCAGGCTGATAGCGCCCTTCGAGACGACCGGCAGGACCCGTGAAGACGACCTCAGGCATGAATTTGGACCTCTTGATCACCCTCGCCATGGGGAGGGAAAGGCGGTGCCGGCTTGACTTGAGCCCGGCAACCCCGGTAAAGTCTTAGAACTATTCTAAACTGTTTTATCGTATCATTCGCGTGGCGGCCAGAGGCGCCGTGAACGCGAGTTCATGTGGTTGCCGTGCTTTAGCATGACAACCCAGGTCAATTGCAAGACTTTCGTGAGGACTTCCGAGCCTATGGCCTTGAACGGGCGCGTCTATCTTGATCACAACGCCACCTCGCCGGTCCGGCCCGAGGTTCAGGCGGCTGTGGCGCGTGCGCTCACCCTGTCCGGAAACCCATCCTCGGTTCATGCGGAGGGTCGCGCGGCCCGAGCGGCGATCGAGACAGCCCGCGATCAGGTGGCACGGCTCGTCGGCGCGAAGGCCAAGAACGTCATCTTCACCAGCGGCGGGACCGAGGCCGCCAATATGGTGCTCAGCCCGTCCTTCCGCCGGCTGGGCGATGGGCGAACCGCGCGCCTCGTCCTTCTTTCGACCGAACATCCCTGCGGCCTCAACGGCCACCGGTTCGACCTCTCCGAGGTGGCGCTGGCGCCTTGCGGACACGATGGCGTCATCGATCTGGACTGGCTGGAGGTCTATCTGGGAAAGAGCGGCGAGGGACGAACCCTGGTCTCGGTGCAATGGGCCAACAATGAGACTGGAATCGTCCAACCCGTCGCTGCCGTCTCCGCGCTGGTCCGGCACTACCAGGGCCTTCTGCATGTGGATGCGGTCCAGGCGGCGGGCCGGCTCGCGATCGACCTGCCTCAGACCGGGGCCGATGCCCTGACCCTGTCGGCGCACAAGATTGCCGGCCCCAAGGGCGTGGGCGCGGTGATTCTCGGCACCGATCAGTTGGAGATTGCCGACCGCCTGATCCGGGGCGGTGGACAGGAGCGCGGCGCGCGCGCCGGAACCGAAAACGTGCCCGCAATCGTCGGGTTCGGTGAAGCGGCATCGCTCGCGGCGGCGTCGCTGGAGTCGGAGGCTGCCAGGCTTCTGGCCCTCCGCATGGAGGCCGAGGAGCGGCTTCGCGCCGTCGCCCCGTCAGCCATCATCATCGCCGAGCAATCAGAACGGTTGCCCAATACCTTTGCGTTTGCCATACCCGGCCTGAAAGCCGAAACGGCGCTGATCGCCTTCGACCTCCAGGGCATCGCCCTGTCGTCGGGTTCGGCCTGTTCGTCGGGGAAAGTCAAACGATCGCATGTTCTGGACGCCATGGGGGTTGACCCCGTTCTGGCGGACGGTGTCCTGCGAGTGAGCCTGGGGTGGACGACCACTCACGAGGACGTGGTCCGCTTTGCGGAAACGTGCGAAAGAGTGACCGGCACCCTATATAAGCGGAAAGCGGACGCTGCCTGAGAGGGCGTGTTTTCGTTCCATGTCATCAACCCGCGGTCCTTGAAACCGTGAGCGGTGGGAGAGACAGATGCCTGCTGTGCAGGAAACAATCGATCAGGTGCGCCTGATCGACGTCGACCAATACAAGTACGGTTTCGAAACCGATGTCGAAATGGAGAAGGCTCCCAAGGGCCTCTCCGAAGACACGATTCGTTTCATCTCGGCCAAAAAGGGCGAGCCGGAATGGATGCTGCAATGGCGGTTTGACGCCTACAAGCGCTGGCTCACCATGACGGAGCCGAACTGGGCGCGCGTGTCGTACGACAAGATCGACTACAACGACATGTACTACTACGCGGGGCCGAAGAACTTCCCGTCGCCGAAATCCCTCGACGAGGTCGATCCCGAAATTCTCCGGACCTACGAGAAGCTCGGCATTCCGCTTCGCGAGCAGGAGGTTCTGGCCGGAGTCGAGCCCAAGAACCGCGTCGCGGTGGATGCGGTGTTCGACTCGGTTTCGGTCGCCACGACCTTCAAGGCCGAATTGGCCAAGGCCGGCGTGATCTTCATGCCGATTTCAGAGGCGATCCGCGAATATCCGGACCTGGTGCGCCAGTATCTCGGCACCGTCGTGCCGGTGTCAGACAACTTCTTCGCCACCTTGAATTCGGCCGTCTTCACCGACGGATCGTTCGTCTACATCCCGCCGGGCGTGCGCTGCCCGATGGAGCTGTCTACCTATTTCCGCATCAACGAGAAGAACACCGGCCAGTTCGAGCGGACGCTCATCATTGCCGACAAGGGCTCCTATGTGTCCTATCTCGAGGGCTGCACCGCCCCGATGCGGGACGAGAACCAGCTCCACGCGGCGGTGGTCGAGCTGATCGCGCTCGACGATGCCGAGATCAAGTATTCGACGGTTCAGAACTGGTACCCGGGCGATTCGGAAGGCCGCGGCGGCATCTACAACTTCGTCACCAAGCGGGGCGATTGTCGCGGCAAGAACTCGATCATCACGTGGACCCAGGTCGAAACCGGGTCGGCGATCACCTGGAAATACCCGTCCTGCATCCTGCGCGGCGACGGTTCGCGGGGCGAGTTCTACTCGATTGCGGTGTCGAACGGCATGCAGCAGGTCGATTCCGGCACCAAGATGATCCATCTCGGCCGCAACACGACAAGCCGTGTGATCTCGAAGGGGATCGCCGCCGGACGCTCCGACAACACCTATCGGGGTCTCGTCTCGGCGCACCGCAAGGCGACCAACGCCCGCAACTTCACCAATTGCGACTCGCTGCTGATCGGCAATCGATGCGGCGCTCACACGGTGCCGTACATCGAGTCGAAAAACGCCAGTGCGGTCTTCGAGCATGAGGCGACCACCTCCAAGATCTCCGAGGATCAGCTGTTCTATTGCCAGCAGCGCGGTCTCTCGGCCGAGGAGGCCACGGCCCTCATCGTCAACGGCTTCGTCAAGGATGTGCTGCAGCACCTCCCGATGGAGTTCGCGGTCGAGGCCCAAAAGCTGATTTCGATCTCGCTCGAGGGATCGGTCGGCTAACACCCCATCGGCTGCGCAACCGGAGGAGACGCTCAAGGCGGCGTCTCCCGGGCATCGCGGCGCACGATCAAAGAACCGTCCCGTGAGACGCGCGATGCGCGCCGCAGGACGAGATGAAGGAATTCGATATGCTTCAGATCAAGAACCTCGTCGTCCAGATCGAGGACAAGCGCATTCTCAACGGCCTCGACCTCACGGTGAATAACGGGGAGGTCGCCGCCATCATGGGGCCGAACGGCTCGGGGAAATCGACCCTCTCCTATGTGATCGCCGGCAAGGCGGACTACGAGGTGCTGGACGGTGAAATTCTCCTCGACGGCGAGAACATCCTGGAGATGGGCCCCGACGAGCGCGCGGCCGCCGGCCTGTTCCTGGCCTTCCAGTATCCGCTCGAAATTCCCGGCGTCGCGTCCATGACGTTCCTGAAGGCCGCGCTCAACGCGCAGCGCAAGGCGCGGGGCGAGACCGAACTGACGACGCCCGACTTCATCAAGCGGGTCAACGCAGCGGCCGCGAAGCTCGAGGTGCCCAAGGACATGCTGCGTCGCGGTCTCAATGTGGGCTTCTCAGGCGGCGAGAAGAAGCGCATGGAAATTCTCCAGATGGCGTTGCTGGAGCCCCGCTTCTGCATCCTCGACGAGACCGATTCCGGCCTCGACATCGACGCCCTGCGGATCGTCTCGGAGGGCGTCAATTCGCTCCGCTCGCCCGATCGGTCGTTCCTCGTCATCACCCACTACCAGCGCCTGCTGAACTATATCGTGCCGGATACGGTGCACGTGATGTCTGCGGGTCGCATCGTGAAGACAGGCGGCAAGGAACTCGCGATCGAGCTCGAGGCCACCGGCTATGCCGATTATCGCCAGACCGAGGCCGCCTGATATGGCCCAGGTCACCTTGATGAGGACGCCGACCGAGACCGCTCTCGTCCAGGCGTTCGATGCCGCAAAGGCCTATCTGCCGGGGGATGTGGAATCCCGCGCGCAGGCGTTCGAGACGTTCAACCGCAACGGCCTGCCACATCGGCGGGTTGAGGAGTTCAAGTACACGGACCTGCGCAAGCTCATGCACGATGTTGCTCCGTTTGCGGTCAAACCATCATCCACGACCGCCGCAGCGGCGCTTTCGGCCGCCCGCGCCTTTGTGGGTGTCGAGGCCTTGCAGGTGCCTTTTGTGGATGGCCACTTCGTGTCGGACGGGATTGCCTTCGATCAGCTCCCGGAAGGCGTCGAGATCGTCCCGCTCGCCGAGGCGCTCGCGTCCGGCCACGACTGGCTGGCCCACCTCAGCCCCGTGCCGTGGGCGAAGGACAACCCTGTCTACCAGCTCAATTCCTCGTTCATGGCCGACGGGGTCATGATCAAGGTGACGGGCGCCGTCGCAACGCCGATTCACCTGCGGTTCGTGACCGCCAGCACGGCCGCCGTCGCCACCGCAACCCGCGTTCTGGTGCTGGTCGACGACGGGGCATCGGTGACGATCCTCGAGACCCATGAGAGCCCGCATGGGGCGGCCCATCAGCCCAACGATGTGATCGAACTGGTTGCCGGCGACAACACGAACGTGCAGCACGTACGCCTCAATGGCGAGGGCGACGAGGCGCTGGCCCTGTCGACCCTGGCGGTGAAGATCGGCGCGGATGCTTTCCTCAATAGCATCAACGTCGTGGCGGGATCGGCTGTGTCACGGCATCAGGTCTTCGCCATGTTCAACGGCGAGAATTCCAAGGCGCAGATCAACGGCGTCACGATGATCACCGGACGCCAGCACGCGGATTCGACCCTGATGGTCGAGCATGCGGTGCCCCATTGCGAAAGCCGCGAACTCTTCAAGACGGTCATCGACGGTGAAGCCACGGGGGTGTTTCAGGGAAAGATCATCGTTCCGTCGCACGCGCAGAAGACCGACGGACGCATGATGTCGGCGGCCCTTCTGCTGTCCGACGGCGGCACGATGTACAACAAGCCCGAGTTGGAAATCTTCGCCGACGACGTGCAATGCGCCCACGGGGCGACCTGCGGTCAGCTCGACGACGAGCTGCTGTTCTATCTCATGGCCCGTGGCCTGCCGCGCAAGGAGGCCGAGAGCCTTCTGGTTCAGGCGTTCTTGGGACAGGCAATCGAGTTCGTGGAGAACGAGTCCGCGCGGGATTCGTTGATCGCCAGCGTCGAGGGATGGCTCAAGGCGCGCGCCTAGCATCGGCAATGCGCCATCAGGTCGTGGCGGCGCAAGAGGATCACCGGATATGAACGCACCCCTCGTCGCGCCTTATGATATCGAGGCTGTTCGGGCTGAATTTCCCATTTTGGCCCAACAGGTCTACGGCAAACCTCTCGTCTACCTCGACAACGCCGCCTCGGCCCAGAAGCCCCGCGCGGTGATCGACGCGATGGCGACCGTCATGGAGACCGGCTACTCGAACGTGCATCGCGGGCTGCATTTCATGGCGAATGCCGCAACCGAATCCTTCGAGCAGGCGCGCGAGACCGTCCGGGAATTCCTCAACGCGGGCTCGGTGGACGAGATCGTGTTCACGAAATCCGCGACCGAGGCCTACAACCTCGTGGCCGATTCCTTCGGCCGGATGGCGATCGGAGAGGGTGACGAGATCATCCTGTCCATCATGGAGCACCATTCCAACATCGTGCCGTGGCATTTCCTGCGCGAGCGGAAGGGCGCGGTGATCAAGTGGGCGCCGGTCGATGACGACGGCAACTTTCTCCTCGACGAATTCGAGAAACTGATCTCCCCCCGCACCAAGATCGTGGCGATCACCCACATGTCCAATGTGCTGGGCACCGTGACGCCGATCAAGGACATCATCCGCATCGCCCACGCCCATGGCGTTCCCGTGCTGGTGGACGGCGCGCAGGGTGCCGTGCATCTCGACGTGGACGTGCGCGATCTCGATGCGGATTTCTATGTCCTGACAGGCCACAAGGTCTATGGGCCCACGGGCATCGGCGTCCTCTATGGCAAGATGGAGCTGCTGTCGCAGATGCCGCCCTATCAGGGCGGTGGCGAGATGATCCGCGAGGTCCGCACCGATTCCATCACCTATAATGACCCGCCCCATCGTTTCGAGGCCGGCACGCCGGCCATCATCGAGGCCGTCGGCCTTGGCGCGGCCTTGCGCTACATGATGGCCCTTGGCCGCGACCGGATTCGGGCTCATGAAGCTGCGCTGTCGGACTACGCGCACGAGCGTCTCGGCGCGATGAATTCGATTCGGATCATCGGCAAGGCCAAGGGTAAGGGCGCTATCATCGCGTTCGAAATGGCGGGAGCCCACGCCCACGATGTCGCGACCGTCATCGACCGGCAGGGCGTGGCGGTCCGCGCCGGAACCCATTGCGCGATGCCGCTGCTCGAGCGTTTCGGCGTCACCTCCACCTGTCGCGCCTCATTTGGGCTCTACAACACCCGGGCGGAAGTCGATAAACTGGCGGAGGCCCTGCAAAAGGCCGAGGCCTTGTTCTCGTGAGGATTGACCTGTGAACGACCACACCCCCGTCGAGACTGCGCCGAACGCGCCTCAGGTTTCCCAAACTTCCGGCATACCGCCGGAGGAATTGGACCGGATGACCGATGACATCATCGCGTCCCTGAAGACCGTCTACGATCCGGAAATTCCCTCTGACATCTACGAACTCGGCCTGATTTACCGCGTCGATATCGACGACGACCGCAACGTGGCCATCGACATGACGCTCACGGCGCCGGGCTGCCCCGTGGCGGGCGAGATGCCCGGTTGGGTCGAGAACGCCGTTGCGGCGGTGCCGGGGGTCCAGAGCGTGACCGTCAGCATGGTGTTCGATCCGCCGTGGGACCAGAGCCGGATGTCGGATGAAGCGCGCGTCGCCCTGGACATGTGGTAATCTCGCCTCCATCGGAGGCTTAAACGCCCCGCTGAGGGGCTTGCGATGACGGCTGATCTTCCCGCTTTGGCGGCAGTGACCACCACGGACAAAACGCGTTGCTGCATCGTCGGCGGCGGGCCGGCAGGCATGATGCTCGGGCTGCTGCTCGCGCGTGCCGGCGTCGAGGTCCTGGTGCTCGAGAAACATGTCGACTTCCTCCGGGATTTCCGCGGCGATACGATCCACCCCTCGACGCTCGAGGTCCTCCATGAACTCGGCATCCTGGACGAATTCCTCACCCGTCCGCATCAGGAGGCCCAGACCGTCAGCCTGACGGTTGGCGGCACGCCGATGGTCCTGGGCGACTTCTCGCACCTGCCGACCCGCTGCAAGTTCGTGGCCCTCATGCCGCAGTGGGATTTCCTCGACTTCCTCGCCGACCACGCGCGCCAATACCCAAATTTCCGGCTCTGGATGGAAGCCGAATGTACCGGCCTGCTCACGGGGGACGGAGCGGTGTCCGGAGTGCGCGTCAACACGCCGAAGGGCGTCGTGGAAGTCGCGGCCGATCTCGTGGTTGGTGCCGATGGGCGCCGCTCTGTCGTGCGCGACAAGGCGGGGCTGGTCGTCACCGACATCGGCGCTCCCATGGATGTGCTGTGGATGCGGCTCTCTCGCCAGGCCGGCGATCCCGACCAGTTGCTCGGCAAGGTCGGTGCCGGCCAGATGCTGGTGATGATCGACCGCGACACCTATTGGCAATGCGCCTTCGTGATCCCCAAAGGCACCTTTGCCGATCTTCGCGCGGCCGGCCTTGCGGCGTTCCGAGCAAGGATCTTGGAGCTTGCCCCGTTCATCGGCAACCGCGCCGAGGAGCTGGCGACTTGGGATCAGGTAAAGCTTTTGACGGTGACGGTGGACCGCCTCGTGCGCTGGGCGCGCCCCGGCCTGCTCTGCATCGGGGACGCGGCGCATGCCATGTCGCCGATCGGGGGGATCGGCATCAATCTGGCAATCCAGGATGCGGTGGCGACCGCCAATATTCTGAGCGCCCGCTTGCGCGAGGGTGCGCCGGATATGGCGCTCTTGGCGAAGGTTCAGGCCCGGCGCGACTGGGCGACCCGCACCACGCAGGCCTTTCAGGTCATGATGCAAAACCGCCTGATCAGTCCAGTGCTCGCGAGCAGAGGGAACCTGTCGGCCCCGCTGCTGCTGCGTGTTCTGGCTGGCATTCCGCTGTTCCGGCGCATTCCCGCTCGTATTGTCGGGATGGGATTCCAGCCCGAACACATCGAGACGCCCGCCTTCACCCCGCCATAGGCTTGGGGTCGGGAAGATCGCTCGGTCCCGGGAAGACCGGGGGATTGTCCGGCCCAGGCGAGGGCGGGTGCTGGACCGGAGCCGCGGGGTCGGCCCAGGGAATGCCCTTGACCATCGCCCGGGCGATCTCCTGCTCGCCCATGATGATGGCCGTTGCGCCATATTTGGTCAGATGCTCGCGCTCGGCATCCGAATGGGCGCGGGCGATGATGGGGAGTTCCGCGTTGATCGCGCGCGCTTGCTCCACGACCTGACCGCTCTCGAACGAATCCGGGATGGCCACCAGCAGGCAGCGGGCTGCCCCGATATTGCCGGCGGCCGCAACCTCGGGATCGGCGGCATTTCCGATGATCGGCGTGATGCCGTCCTGCTTGAGCTGGTCGAGCTTGTCCTCGTTGCTCTCGATGACGACAAACGGAATCTCGCGGGCCTTCAGCTTCGCGCTGATGAACTTGCCCACCCGGCCGTAGCCGACAAGGACCACGTGGTCCGTGAGCGCGGTGGTCACGAGCGCCGTGACGGGCTCCGGCACCATGGGCTCGACGGCATCCAGGGTGGCGGCCTTTCGCGCCTCGCCACGGGCAGTCCAGCGGTCCAGCCAGGTGAACAGGAACGGGTTGACGATGATGGACAGGATCGCGCCTGCCAGAATGAGATCGCGGCCACGTTCGGGCAAAATCTCAAGATCGACGCCCAAACCCGCGAGAATGAACGAAAATTCGCCAATCTGCGCGAGGCTCGCCGCAATCGTCAGCGCGGTGGCATTGCCGTGGCCGAACAGCCGCACGATGGCAAGCGCCGCCAGCGATTTCCCGACGACGATGATCAGGAAGGTCGCGAGCACCGGGCCGAAATCGCGGATCAGGATCGTCGGGTCGAACAGCATGCCGACGGACACGAAGAACAGCACCGCAAAGGCGTCCCGGAGCGGGAGCGTTTCGGAGGCGGCGCGCTGGCTCAGTTCCGACTCGCTGAGAATCATGCCCGCGAAGAATGCTCCCAGCGCGAACGACACGCCGAACAACACGGCAGCCCCGTAAGCGATGCCCAAAGCGATGGCGAGCACGGACAGCCTGAAGAGTTCCCGCGATCCGGTATGAGCCGTGAAGTGGAGAAGCCAGGGAATCAGCCGACGTCCGCCCACCAGCATGATCGCCACGAAGGCCGCCACCTTGCCGAGAGTGATCGCCAGCGATTCCCACAGCATCCACGGGTCGGCGTTGGTATCCTTCAGCGCGTTGGCGATGGCCGGCAGCAGGACCAGCGCCAGCACCATCGCCAGATCCTCGACGATGAGCCAGCCCACGGCGATATGGCCGCGAGCCGTCTCCACAAGCCGCCGCTCCTGAAGGGCGCGCAGTAGGACGACCGTACTGGCGACCGACAAGGCAAGACCGAAGACGATGCCTGCCCCGATCGACCAGCCAAGCATCCAGGACAGGCCCATTCCCAGAACTGTCGCAAAGGCGATCTGCACGACCGCGCCTGGAATCGCGATGGTCTTTACGGCCAGGAGATCCTTGAGGGAAAAGTGCAGCCCGACGCCGAACATCAGCAGGATGACGCCGATTTCGGCAAGCTGGTTCGCCAGCCCTTGGTCTGCCACGTAACCCGGCGTGAAAGGCCCGACGAGCACCCCCGCCACGAGGTAGCCGACGAGGGGGGATATCTTGACGCGGTGCGCCAGGGAACCGAGAGCGAATGCCATGACCAGACCGACCACAATGGTTGAAATCAGTGGGGTATGATGCGGCATCTGCTCTCCTTTTCGATTGAATGTTCCGCTTCGTTAGATTGGATAAGGCACCGAATCGTCAACCAAAACCCGACCCTCTCGGGGAAAAATCTCGACGTTGGGACTTCCACCTCCTATCTGTAGGAGACATTCCTCGTTCTGCCCGGGCCTTGAACCCGGTCGTCAGGAGAGACTCGATGACACTAGCGGGATTCAAGGTGGTCACCTTGACCGACGCGGCGGCAAGCCGCGTCAAGGACATCATCGGCAAGGCCGACCGGCCGATTGTCGGTGTGCGCATCGGCGTGAAGAACGGCGGCTGCGCCGGCATGTCGTACACGATGGATTATGCGGAGGCGGTGGAGCCCCGCGACGAGGTGGTCGAAGACAAGGGCGTCACCGTTCTGGTCGATCCCAAGGCGGTTCTGTTCCTTCTCGGCACCGAAATGGATTTCGAAACCACCAAGCTCGCATCGCAATTTGTGTTTCGGAACCCCAACCAGACCTCGGCCTGCGGATGCGGGGAATCGGTCGCCATTACGCCCGCGACACCGGACGCGCTCCAGCCCGCGCATTGACCATGGACGCCGATGCGATCCGCGAGATTTTTCGAGATCTGGGGCAGGTTGCAATCCGGCGGATGTTCGGCGGACAGGGGATCTACCGGGACGGGGTGATGTTTGCGCTCGAGGCCCGCGGGAGCCTTTTTCTCAAGACCGATCAGGAGACCATCGAAGGGTTCCGGACCTCCGGGTCCCGTCCCTTCATGGTGACAGGGCGCTCGGGCGACCCCATGCCGACAAGCTATTGGCTGATGCCTGACAGCGCCCTCGACGATCCCGAGGAGGCAGCAATCCTCGCCGCCTTGGCGCTGGGCGCGGCCCGACGATCAAGGGCCAAGGCAGCCCCGAAGGCGAAGCCGCCCTCCAGAACGAGGACGGCGAAGACGAAGTCACTGTCGGAGAAAGATCCTTAGGCCGTGCGGGCACAGCGCTGCGTGCGCCCGCCCAAACCTACTCGGCCTTCGGCTTCTTCGGTGCGGTCGACCGCATCAGGAAGGCCGGCACATGTTCTCCGAGGCCTAGCACCGCTGGCTCGGAATCGTGATCATTGCGACGGGAGCGGTCCTCGGACGACCGCGCAGGCCGCTCGTGCTGTCGATCCGTGCGTGGCTCGGATCGCGGAGCGGGCCGTTCCTCGCGGGGCGGCCGTGCGGCACGCGGAGCCTCGGCCTCTGCGACAGGCCGGTCACTTGAGCCAGGTGGCCGGTCACTTGAGCGAGGTGGCCGGTCATTCGAGCGAGGTGGCCGCGGGGTGCGGGCAGGGCGCTCGGCGCGGGGCGGTGCATCCTCCACGACCTCGACGGGACGGTCCGTTGGCGCCTCGGCCTCTGCGGATGAGCGTCGGCCGCCGCGGGCACGATCAGTCGAACCGGTGCGGACCCGCCGTTTGGTGGGTCGGTCCGAGGAGGGCGCCGATGGCGGCCGGTCGGCCAGGGTCGGGCCGTCCCATTCCACGGTCTCCGTGATCAGCTTCTCGATCGCCGCGAGCGATTTCTCATCGCCCGGAGCCACGAGCGTGAAGGCAGCGCCTGCGCGGCCCGCACGTCCCGTGCGACCGATGCGATGGACGTAATCTTCGGCATGGTGCGGGATGTCGTAGTTGAACACGTGGCTGACGGCCGGGATATCCAGGCCGCGCGCTGCAACGTCGCTGGCGACCAGCAGGGGAACGAGCCCGCTGCGGAAATCGTCAAGCGCTGCCGTGCGCGAGCGCTGATCCATGTCGCCATGGAGCGCCGCCACGTTGAAACCGTGCTTGAGAAGCGAACGATGGAGGACCGCCACGTCGCGTTTGCGGTTGCAGAACACGATGGCGTTCTGCAGGTCGGTCGCACCGTTGATGAGGGCGCGGAGGGTCTCGCGCTTGGCGAAGTCCTCCCGGCCGGTGGCGACCAGCCGCTGCGTGATCGTGGCCGCCGTCGAGGCGGCGCGAGCGACCTCGACCTTGACGGGTGTGTGCAGGAACGCGTCCGCGAGCCGCTGGATCTCCGGCGGCATCGTGGCCGAGAAAAACAGGGTCTGGCGGGTGAACGGCACCATTTTGACGATGCGCTCGATGTCGGGAATGAAGCCCATGTCGAGCATCCGGTCGGCTTCGTCGATCACCAGCAGCTCGACGCCGCTGAGAAGCAGCTTTCCGCGCTCGATATGATCGAGCAGGCGGCCGGGCGTGGCGATCAGCACGTCGACGCCGCGGGCGATCTTGGCATCCTGGTCGCCGAAGGAGACGCCGCCGATGAGAAGGGCCACGTTGAGTTTGTGATTGATGCCGTATTTGTCGAAGTTTTCCTGCACCTGCGCGGCGAGTTCGCGGGTCGGTTCCAGGATGAGAGTGCGGGGCATGCGCGCCCGCGCCCGGCCGCTTTCAAGCCGGGTCAGCATCGGCAGCACGAAGGCCGCCGTCTTGCCGGTGCCGGTCTGCGCAATGCCGAGGACATCGCGGCGGTTGAGCACATGCGGAATGGCCTGTGCCTGGATCGGAGTCGGCTCCGTGTAACCGGAGGCTGCGACCGCCTGTAGAACTTTCTCGCTGAGTCCGAGATCGGCGAAAGACATGAGGGGTATAACCAATGGGGTCTGGAGGCGCTTTCGATCCCGACCGCTCGAGGCGGCAACAAACCGGCGCAAAACGAGTTCTACCTGAGCGATCCGCTCAAGCAAAGGTGCGGCCGGACCATAGGACAAGGTAGCAGCTTGTCAATCCAAGGAAATTTTGACGATGGCTGACACGCTCCTCCTGATTCCCGGTCTCGGCAACACAGAACGGCTCTTCGAGCACCAGATCGCAACCTTCCGCGGACTCATGAGCGTTGCCGTCGCGGACCATCGCCAGGACGACACGGTTGCCGGAATCGCCGCGCGGGCCCTGGCAGGGGCGCCCGCCCGCTTTGCTCTCGCGGGCTTGTCGATGGGGGGCTATGTGGCCATGGAAATCATGCGCCAGGCACCCGAGCGTGTCGAACGGCTGGCCTTGCTCGATACGACCGCGGGCGCGGACACCGCCGAGGCCCGTGACAATCGCGAAAGATTGATCGCTCTGGCCGAAGCCGACGATCTCGATGGCGTCTTGGCCGATACCTGGCCGAAGCTCGTCCATGCCCGGCACCGCGACAACGAGGTCCTGAAGGAAGTGGTTGCCGACATGCTGCGGGAAACCGGCCCCGCTGCCTATATCCGACAGCAGCGCGCGATCATGAGCCGGCCGGATTCGCGCCCGACCTTGTCGGAAATCGAGATCCCGACGCTGGTCCTGGTGGGCGAGGGCGACGCCATTACGCCGGTGGAGACCGCGCGGGAAATGGCCGAGATGATCGAATGGTCTTCCCTGTTCGTCGTCCGGGGCGCGGGGCACCTGTCCGCCCTGGATGAGCCCGAGGCTGTCACCGCGGCCCTTCGCCTGTGGCTGGAGCGGCCCTGACGTCAAACTGCATCTGTGTTGCACAAGAGTGACAGAACATTACGTTGCAGTGATGTAATAGCGTGATTGGGTTTCACGAATCAGGACCATCAACGCTATGAAAAAAATCCTTCTCTCCACTGTTGCCTTGCTTGCTCTGTCGGTCACGGCTTCGGCGGCTGACCTTCCGTCGCGCCGCCGGGCTCCGATGGTCGACGCTGCAGTTCCCATGTTCACCTGGACCGGGTTCTACGTCGGCGTGAACGCCGGTTACGGCTGGGCCAACGACAACAACAGCTACATCGACCCGGTGTTTGGTAACGTCGGCAACAACAACGACGGCGGCTTCGTCGGCGGCGGCCAGATCGGCTACAACTACCAGATGGGCCAGTTCGTCATCGGTCTCGAGACGGACATCCAGTACGCCGATCTCGGCAACAACAACAGCCGCTACATCGGCGAGGCGAACTTTGGCCGTGGCTCGGACAACGAGTTCTTCGGCACCACCCGCGCTCGCGTCGGTGTCGCCTTCGATCGGTTTATGGTCTACGCCACGGGCGGTATCGCTTACGCTGATTCCGACTTCGGCTGGACGGCAGGCGGCGGCGTGGAATACGCTTTCACCAACAACCTGACCGCGAAGCTGGAAGGCCTCTACGTGAACCTCGACAGCAACGACCGCTACTATGGTCCGCTGCTGGCAGGCCGCAACAACGACCGCGAGTTCGGCGTCGTGCGCGCCGGCCTGAACTACAAGTTCAGCACCTACTAAGATCCGTCGCTTCGGCGACGTCGAGAGAGGCCCGGGGTGATCCCGGGCCTTTTTGTTGCTGGAATGCCTGCTCAGTCGCGCAGTCGCTCAGTCGCTCGGGCGCTTGGGCGCGTGCGGCGATCCTTCCGGCCGTCGCATGTCCTCAAAGTCGGATGCAAAGCAGAAGCTGCGAACCCGTCGCGACCCGACCGAGATCACTGCGCAAGGGCATCCGTCGCTGGCGCGCGTGGGCCGCACTCCTGTGCTTGTCGAGAGAATGCTCTCGACCCGCGCCATAGGATCCAGCGCAGGGACGCAGGGGCGCGTCCGCTTTTGCCGAGCAGACTGTCGGTGAGAGGCAGCGACCGGCGCGTGCCGTCGCGGCGGTGGGGCACCCGACAGCGGCTTTCGCTGACCGAGGCTCCCTTGTTTGGGGAAAGAGCCTCCCTCGTCTTTGGAGCGCCCCATGGCGATCGTCGACGACAGCCACGAAAAAGCCGGAGCCCGTGAGGGCCCCGGCTGAGGAAAGCCTGCGGGGTTAAGGCCCGCACGTGGCATGTCGGCCTGCTTAGCAGGAATAGTACATTTCGAACTCGACCGGGTGCGGGGTCATCTCGAAACGGGCGACTTCGGTCATCTTCAGCTCGATGAAGCTGTCGATGAAATCGTCGCTGAACACGCCGCCGGTCTTGAGGAAGGCGCGGTCCTTGTCGAGGCTGGCCAGCGCCTCGCGGAGCGAGCCGCAGACGGTCGGGATCTTCTTCAACTCGCGCGGCGGCAGGTCGTAGAGATCCTTGTCCATGGCAGCGCCCGGATCGATCTTGTTGGTGATGCCGTCGAGACCGGCCATCAGCATGGCGGCGAAAGCCAGATAGGGGTTGGCTGTGGGATCGGGGAAGCGAACCTCGACGCGCTTGGCCTTCGGCGACGTCGTCCACGGAATACGGCAGGAGGCCGAACGGTTGCGTGCCGAATAGGCCAGCAGCACCGGTGCCTCATAGCCCGGGACGAGACGCTTGTAGGAGTTCGTCGACGGATTGGTGAAGGCGTTCAGCGCCTTGGCGTGCTTGATGATGCCGCCGATGTACCACAGGCATTCCTGGCTGAGGTCGGCATATTTGTTGCCGGCGAACAGCGGCTTGCCGCCCTTCCAGATCGACTGGTGCACGTGCATGCCCGAGCCGTTGTCGCCGAAGACGGGCTTGGGCATGAAGGTGGCGGTCTTGCCGTAGGACTGCGCGACGTTGTGGATGCAGTACTTATAGATCTGCATCTGGTCGCCCATGTGGACGAGCGTGTCGAACTTCACGCCGAGTTCGTGCTGGGCCGAGGCCACCTCGTGATGGTGCTTCTCGACCTTGACGCCCATGGACGCCATGGCGGCGAGCATCTCGCCGCGCATGTCCTGTGCGGAATCGAGCGGCGGGACGGGGAAGTAACCGCCCTTGGTGGGAATGCGGTGGCCGAGGTTGCCGCCCTCATAATCGGTGTCGCCGTTGGTCGGAAGTTCCGACGAATCGAGCTTGAAGCCGGTGTTGTACGGCGACGCCATGAACTTCACGTCGTCGAACACGAAGAACTCGGCTTCCGGGCCGATGAAGATCGTGTCGCCGATGCCGGTCGACTTCAGATAGGCCTCGGCCTTCTTGGCGATGCCGCGCGGGTCGCGGTTATAGGGCTCGCCGGTGGCCGGATCGAGAATGTCGCACACGATCGACAGGGTCGAGGCGGAGAAGAAGGGGTCGAATTGCGCGGTCGTCGGATCGGGCATGAGTGTCATGTCGGATTCGTTGATCGCCTTCCAGCCGGCGATCGACGAACCGTCGAACATCACGCCGTCGGCAAACGCTTCCTCATCGACAATCGCGATGTCGAAGGTCACGTGCTGCCACTTGCCGCGCGGATCCGTGAAACGGAAATCGACATACTTGATGTCGTTATCCTTGATCGCCTTGAGCACATCCTTGGCGGTCTGCATGATCGTGTCGTCCTCTTCTGCCCTTAGAGTGTATACCCGGCTGATCGCCGTGGTTTGGAAAGCAAGCTCAGATCGCGTCGGATCCGGTCTCGCCAGTTCTGATTCGGACGGCTTCTTCGACCGTCGATACGAAAATCTTGCCGTCGCCGATCCGGCCGGTCTGCGCCGCCTTGCGGATCGCATCGATGGCTGCGTCAACCAGGTCGTCGGGAAGCACGATCTCGAGCTTCACCTTCGGGAGGAAGTCGACGACGTACTCGGCGCCGCGATAGAGCTCTGTGTGGCCCTTCTGACGACCGAAACCCTTGGCCTCGATGACGGTAATTCCCTGCAGGCCGACTTCCTGGAGGGCTTCTTTGACTTCATCAAGCTTGAAGGGCTTGATGATGGCTTCGATCTTTTTCATCCGACAACCGCTTGAGTTCGAGGATTTGCCGCTTTTAGCACCAGAAATCGGTCGCTTCCACGGCCTCGTGTTTTCGTTCTGGCAAGTTCTGCTGCCTTGGGAGGCATGTCGTGGCTAAAGTTTATGCAACTGCGAATTTCCCGGTCGATTGGCCCCTTTTCCCCTCCTGCGAGGCCCGATGAGAGCGTTTTCGATGGCCCCGGAGCTCCTTTTGACCCCCCGGGAGATGAATCTGGCCGATGCATCTGCCATCCGGCGCGGAACGCCCGGTGTCATCCTCATGCGATCAGCGGGCGAAGCGGTCGCCAAAGAGGCAGAAGCGATGGTTTCCGCCGGCGCCCGGATCGTCGTTCTGGTGGGACCCGGCCAGAACGGCGGCGACGGCCTCGTGGCCGCATCCCGTCTGTACCAGCGGGGATATGACGTTTCGGTCGGCCTGCTGGGTTCAGCGTCCGCTCTGGTGGGGGACGCCGCCATCGTCGCCTCCGAATGGCACGGCCGCTTCCTGCCGATCGCCGACCTCTCGTTCTTCGATGCTGACCTTGTCATCGACGCGTTGTTCGGCGGCGGGCTGTCCCGTGACCTTGAGGGCGCGGCAAGGCGCGCCGTCGAGGCGGTCAATGGCTGCGGCGCGCCGGTTCTGGCGGTCGATCTCCCGTCCGGAATCGATGGCAGCACCGGACAGGTGAGGGGGATCGCTGTTCGGGCCAGCCGCACGGTCACGTTCGCGGCCCGTAAACCGGGCCAGGTGTTGATGCCGGGCCGAACCTATCCGGGCCAATTGACCCTCGCCGATATCGGTGTCGGGCCGGATGATCTTGCCGCCTCCGGGGCGCGGGCTTTCATCAACGCTCCCGCTCTCTGGCAGGATGCCATCCCACGGCCTGAAGCATCCTCGCACAAATACGACCGCGGGCATGTGCTCGTGGCTTCGGGCGGAGCAACCCGCACGGGCGCGGCAAGGCTTGCCGCACGGGCGGCGCTGAGGATTGGGGCTGGCCTCGTGACCATTGCCGCTCCGCCCGAAGCCCTCGGGGTGATCGCAGCCCAGCTCACCTCCGTCATGCTGCGTGGATGCGACGGCGCCGAGGGACTGCATGGGATCCTCGCCGATTCTCGCTTCAATGCGCTTGTGCTGGGCCCAGCCCTTGGCGTGACGGCCGCGACCCGTGCCATGGTCGCGGTGGCGGTCCAAGCCCGACGGCGCCTGGTGCTCGATGCCGACGCGCTCACCTCCTTCGAAGGCCTGGCGTCGGAACTGCATCAGGCGTTTCGCTCGTCGCCGGCCGTCCTGACCCCGCATGACGGCGAATTCGAACGGTTGTTCAAAGACCATGCGGATATCCTTGATCCGCCTTCGAAAATCGAACGTGTCCGAAGGGCGGCCTCGTATCTCGGGGCCGTCGTCGTGCTCAAGGGGGCGGACACGACGATCGGCGCGCCGGACGGGCGGGCGGCCGTCAATGTCAATGGGACGCCGTATCTGGCGACGGCCGGCTCGGGCGATGTCCTGGGCGGTATCATCGCCGGGTTGATGGCGCAGGGTTTGCCCGCGTTCGAGGCCGCCGCCGCGGGGGTGTGGATCCACGCCGAAGCGGGAGCGGCGTTCGGTCCGGGACTGATCTCCGAGGACCTTCCGGAGCTTATTCCTCAGGTTCTCCAGGGGCTTCTCAGCTGACGTCGATCCAGGTCCAGAGCCCGGAATCGAAGCGCTCCATCACGGTTGAGGCCAGCAGCCAGCGGCCGGGATTGTCGGCCACGAAGGCAATGCGCACGGTGCGGTTTTCCGGAACCTGCAAGGTGTCGAGAAAGTAGGGTTCCCAGCCATCGTCGAGGCCGTGCAGCAGCCGGAAGGCGTGGCCGTGCAGGTGAAAGGGCTGGACGACGGGGGTCTGGTTATTGAGCGCGAGGACGACGGGCGACCCGCGCTTCACCTTGAGAGCCGCGCCCTTCACATCTCCCGCTGCCCCGTTGATGGTCCAGGGCACTTTTGCGCCCTCGCCGCCGAAGCGGATGACGAGGTCCTTGCGGGAGGCGTTCTGGAGCCTGATCGCCTCCGGCAGCCGGGGATTGGTGGGGATGGGGGTCAGGGACTCGCGGGCCGCCACGGGCTCGCCCATGCAGACCAACTCGACCAGCGCGATGCCCTCGCCGATGAGAGCGGTGACGGTCCCGTTCGCCCCGGCCTCGTCAGGCATGTCCACGACCACGTCGTAGCGGTTTCCAGGGGCGAAGGGCAGGGATGATTTCAGCGGCTCGAACGTGTCTGTCGGCTGACCGTCGATGGCGATGACATAGGGCTTCAGCCGGTCGAATCGCAGGCGCATGATGCGTGCGTTGCACCCGTTGGCGAGCCTCAGGCGAACGCGGCTCCCCGGCCTTGCCTCGATCTTCAGCGGGATGCTGCGACCGTTCACGCTGAGCACATTGCCGAGCCGGCCCATGGGGTCGGCGTCGAACGGCGACAGCGCCCCGTCGTCCTCGAGGCGCCAATCGTCGATGAGCAAAGCCTCGTCGCGATCGACCTTCGGCGGATTTTTCTCCTCGACGATCAGGAGACCGGACAGGCCCCGCTCGAGAGGACGGGCGCTGCCGCCAATGACGCACGGCCGGATCAGATAGGTGCCGGCATCGGGCGGCGTGAGCTTGTATTCAAAGGTCCCGGCGGGAGGGATCGATTGCTGCGTGAGGCCGCCGACGCCATCCATGGCGTTGGGGCCTCGGACCCCATGGAGATGCAGGGACAGGGGCAGGGCGGTGTCGTTGCGGAGCGCCATGCGCAGTTCGGAGCCGTGGGCCATCCTGAAAGCAGGCGCAAGCTTGCCGTCGAGCAGCCAGAGATCCGCTGCCACAGATCCTTCCTTCAGGCGCGTCGGGGCGGGGGCCGCCCTCAACGCGCTCATGATCCCGTCGGACGACCGAGGTGGCACGGATGGCGCAGATTGGGCGCTCGCCCTGCCGGAGAGGGAGGCGAGGGAGCTCGCGAGGCCTGCCGTAGCGGTGCGTCGGGTGATCATACGGGAGAGGCCTCGGCTGCGAAGTGGTGTTATCCGGTACACGGTTGAACGTGACCGGCCAAGTTCGGTTGCGGCAGACCGGCTTTCCGCCCATTGTGAACACGAACTTTTTTGATGCGCCCGTTGCAGAGCGTGTTATAGAGCGCCGTCCCGGACGAGGGGCGCGTGTGCAGCGCGCCGCCTCCCGCGCGGGCGTGGCGGAATTGGTAGACGCACTGGTTTTAGGTACCAGCGGCGAAAGTCGTGGGGGTTCGAGTCCCTCCGCCCGCACCAATCCCGTCAGGGTTGGTTTCCGGATGGGCCCGTCGGTCCGGTCGTGCGCAGCTTGCGTCGGCCGTGGCCTGGGACAAAGATTTTTTCGAGAATGAAGGCGGTTAGAACCATGCAGGTGACGGAAACTCTGTCCCAGGGCTTGAAGCGGGAATTCAAGGTCGTACTCCCGGCAACGGAGCTGGAAAAGCGGCTCAACGATGAGCTGGCGAACCTCAAGGACCGGGTGAAGATCAACGGCTTCCGGCCGGGCAAAGTCCCGGTTGGGCATCTGCGCCGCGTCTATGGCCGCTCGGTCATGGGGGACGTGGTCCAGAACGCCGTAAACGAAGCCAACCGCAAGATCATCGAAGACAACAGCCTGAAGCTCGCTTTCGAGCCGCAGGTCCAGTTCCCAGAGGACAAGGACGAGATCGAGAAGGCGATGGACGCCAAGGGCGATCTCGCTTTCACGGTCGCTCTGGAAGTGTTGCCGGTGTTCGAACTGGTCGACCTCAAGGACGTCACCGTCAAGAAGCCCGTCCTCGAAGTGGCCGATTCGGAAGTCACCGAATCGCTTGAGCGGATGGCCAAGCAGAACCGGTCGTTTGAAACCAAGGCCGGCAAGGCTGAGGACGGCGACCGGGTTGTGGTCGATTTCGTCGGTCGCATCGACGGCACCGAGTTCGAAGGCGGCACGGGCCAGGACATTCGCGTGGAGCTTGGCTCAAACACCTTCATTCCCGGCTTTGAAGAGCAGCTGCTCGGCGTCAAGGCCGGCGATACGAAGCTGGTGAAAGTCTCTTTCCCCGAGAACTATCTTGCGCCTCATCTGGCCGGGAAGGCCGCTGAGTTCGATGTCACCGTGAAGGACGTGGAAGCGCCGGGCGAGCTCGTGATCGACGACGAACTGGCCAAGGGCTTCGGCATGGAATCGCTCGACAAGCTGAAGGATGCCGTGCGCGGCGCCGTTCAGCGCGATTTCGACGCCCAGTCCCGCCGCAAGGTGAAGAAGGAACTCCTCGACGCGCTGGACGCCAAGTACAGCTTCGAGCTTCCCCCGAGCCTCGTCGAGCAGGAATTCACAGCTGTCTGGGCGCAGGTCGAAGGCGACATGAAGTCCAACAACCGCACCTTCGCGGATGAAGACACCACCGAGGAGGACGCCCGCTCCGATTACCGCAAGATCGCAGAGCGCCGGGTCCGCCTCGGCTTGGTCCTTGCGCAGATCGGTGAGAAGTCCGATATCAAGATTTCCGACGACGAGGTCTCGCAGGCTCTCGTCGAGCGGATTCGCCAGTATCCGGGTCAGGAAAAGCAGGTCTGGGATTTCTATCAGAAGAACCCGCAGGCCCTTGCCGAAATCCGGGCTCCCTTGTTCGAGGAAAAGGTGGTCGATCAGATCCTGTCCCAGGTGACGGTGGTCGACGAGGCCGTTTCCAAGGAGGTCCTGTTCGGCGACGAGGACGGCGAGGAGACAGACTCCAAGCCCGCGCCCAAGTCGACGAAGAGCAAGGGCGCGAAGAAAGCCAGCAAGAGCGAGTAACGCGGATTTTCAGCGTCTCGCGCTTGCATCATCTTGACGGCCGCGCCGATGCGCGGTCGTCCTTTGGAGCAGTGAGACGATGAGAGACCCGGTCGCCCTCTACGCAAATACCCTCGTCCCGATGGTCGTCGAACAGTCGAATCGCGGCGAACGCGCATTCGATATCTATTCGCGCCTCCTTCGGGAACGGATTATCTTCCTGACAGGACCGGTTGAAGACTACACCGCATCGTTGATTGTGGCGCAGCTTCTGTTCCTGGAGGCCGACAATCCCAAGAAGGAAATCTCCTTCTATATCAATTCGCCCGGCGGCGTCGTGACGTCCGGCCTGTCGATCTACGACACCATGCAGTTCATCCGCTGCCCGGTTTCCACCCTGTGCGTGGGACAGGCCGCGTCCATGGGCTCGCTGCTGCTCTGCGCCGGCGAGGCCGGTCAGCGCTTTGCCCTGTCGAATGCCCGAATCATGGTCCATCAGCCGTCGGGCGGGTACCAGGGGCAGGTCACCGACATCATGATCCATGCCCGCGAGAGCGAAGCGCTGAAGCGCCGGCTCAATGAAATCTACGTGAAGCACACCGGCCGGGACATCGCCTCGGTCGAACAGGCGCTCGAGCGGGACAACTTCATGACGGCTGAGGCTGCCCAGGAATTTGGTATTATCGATCAAGTGCTTACCAAGCGTCCTGAAAGCGCAACTCCACCCGTGTAAGCCATGTGGCGCTGAGCCTGGCAACCTCAGCGGTGCGTCTTTTTAGCGTGCTCGCCCGTTCCTATTGCTCACGAGTGTTTTGCGTGTTTGCATGAGGATTCGGGAAGCCAGGGATTTAAGCGACTGTTTTTTTAGCGTCGGAACCTTTCATTAGTTCCGACGCGCCTAAACTTAAGAGGAGTGGGAGGACGGCGTGCGCCGGACCTGCTCCGATTTGGAGATGTGACAATGACCAAAGCTGGCGGCAGCGACTCCAAGAGCACGCTTTACTGCTCCTTTTGCGGCAAGAGCCAGCACGAGGTTCGTAAACTGATCGCCGGCCCGACGGTTTTCATCTGTGATGAGTGCGTCGAGCTGTGCATGGACATCATTCGCGAGGAGTCGAAATCCTCCCTCGTGAAGTCTCGCGACGGCGTTCCGACGCCCAAGGAGATCAGTCACGTTCTGGACGACTACGTGATCGGCCAGGAGCACGCCAAGAAGGTGCTCTCGGTTGCGGTCCACAACCATTACAAGCGCCTCGCCCACGCGACCAAGCACAACGACGTGGAACTGGCCAAGTCCAATATCCTGCTGATTGGCCCGACCGGCTCGGGCAAGACCCTTCTGGCCCAGACGCTCGCCCGCATCCTCGATGTGCCGTTCACCATGGCGGATGCCACGACCCTCACCGAGGCCGGCTACGTGGGCGAGGATGTGGAAAACATCATCCTCAAGCTGTTGCAGGCTTCCGATTACAACGTTGAGCGCGCCCAGCGCGGCATCGTCTACATCGACGAGATCGACAAGATTTCCCGCAAATCCGACAACCCCTCGATCACCCGCGACGTGTCGGGCGAGGGCGTCCAGCAGGCCCTTCTGAAGATCATGGAAGGCACGGTCGCGTCCGTTCCGCCCCAGGGCGGAAGGAAGCATCCCCAGCAGGAATTTCTTCAGGTCGATACCACCAACATCCTGTTCATCTGCGGCGGCGCCTTCTCGGGGCTCGAGCGGATCATCTCGAGCCGCGGCAAGGGGACGTCGATCGGCTTCGGGGCTTCGGTGGAAGCCCCTGACGATCGCCGGACGGGCGAGATCTTCCGCTCCGTCGAGCCTGAGGATCTGTTGAAGTTCGGCCTCATTCCAGAGTTCGTCGGCCGTCTCCCGGTCCTGGCGACCCTCGAGGATCTCGACGAGGACGCCCTCAAGAAGATCCTGCAGGAGCCCAAGAACGCGCTCGTCAAGCAGTATCAGCGCCTGTTCGAGATGGAGAACGTCAACCTGACCTTCCAGGACGAGGCCCTGTCGATGATCGCCCGCAAGGCGATCGACCGGAAGACCGGCGCCCGGGGCCTGCGCTCCATCATGGAGGGTATTCTCCTCGAGACCATGTACGACCTGCCAGGCCTCGATTCGGTCGAGCAGGTGGTGATCGGCCCCGAGGTGATTGAAGGGAAAGCCAAGCCGCTCTTTATCCACGGCGATCGCGGCGAACCGGCCGCGAGCGTGAGTGCGTAAGGTGAGGGTCCGCCATGCGTAGGTCGCGGGGCGGGACACGAAAAGATGATCGCGGCGCGGACGGCCTCACAGAGGACGCCGCCCGCGGACCGGAAACCGCCCGCGGCCATGGCCAAAAGGCGTGATCCAGACCATAAAAAGGAAGAGCCTGAGACGGGGAAAGTTGCCCGACTGGCCCCCATACAGGCTCCGCGATTTCGAGGTTATGCAGTTGACCACGACGGGGCAGTCTCACTTCTTGAAACATTGTGCCTGCCTCTCCACATCAATGCTCGCACGGTCATTGCCCGCTTATCATTCAAGGGGTGGTGCCGGGTACCGGAAGCAGCCCATATTACGAGCTTGAGCGTTCCGGTTGTTCGTCCGCAAGTGTGCTCATGGTGAGGCCCTTCGTGGACGCTGTCGAAAGGATGTCGTTTCATGACACAAGCAAAGCCACGTCAGCCCGTCATTCCGGGCTCGACCGGGACCTACGCGGTCCTGCCTCTGCGCGACATCGTCGTCTTCCCGCATATGATCGTGCCGCTCTTCGTCGGCCGCGAGAAGTCGATCCGCGCGCTTGAGGAAGTGGTCAAGGGGGACCGTCACATTCTTCTGGCCACCCAGATCGATGCGACGGATGACGATCCGGCCACCGACGCCATCTACAAGGTCGGAACGCTCGCCAGCGTGTTGCAGCTCCTGAAACTCCCGGACGGCACCGTGAAGGTGCTGGTCGAGGGCCAGAGCCGCGCGCAGGTGAAGGCCTACACCCGGACCGATGAATATTACGAAGCCGAGGCAGAAGCGCTCGCGGACGAGGTCGGTGACCAGATCGAGGCCGAGGCTCTCGCACGCTCCGTCGTCTCGGAGTTCGAGAATTACGTCAAGCTGAACAAGAAGGTTTCGCCCGAGGTCGTGTCCGCCGTGACCCAGCTCGACGAACCGGCCAAGCTTGCCGATACCATCGCGTCGCACCTCGCGATCAAGATTGCCGACAAGCAGGCGATCCTCGAGATCCCGACCGTTGCGCAGCGTCTGGAGAAGGTTCTGGGCCTGATGGAGAGTGAAATCTCCGTTCTGCAGGTCGAGAAGCGGATCAGGACACGCGTGAAGCGTCAGATGGAGAAGACGCAGCGCGAGTACTATCTCAACGAGCAGATGAAGGCGATCCAGAAGGAGCTCGGCGACGACGAAGGTCGTGACGAGTTGGCCGAGCTCGAGGACAAGATCGAGAAGACCAAGCTCACGAAGGAGGCCCGTGAAAAGGCCCAGAACGAGCTGAAGAAGCTGCGCCAGATGTCGCCGATGTCTGCCGAGGCCACGGTCGTGCGCAACTATCTCGACTGGATCCTCAGCATCCCGTGGAACCGCCGTTCCAAGATGAAGAAGGATTTGACGGCTGCCCAGAACCTGCTCGATTCCGATCATTACGGACTCGACAAGGTCAAGGAGCGGATCGTCGAGTATCTTGCCGTGCAGCAGCGTGCCAACAAGCTGACCGGCCCGATCCTCTGCCTCGTCGGACCTCCGGGCGTAGGCAAGACGTCGCTTGGAAAGTCGATCGCGAAGGCAACCGGTCGCGAATTCATCCGCATCTCGCTTGGCGGCGTGCGTGACGAATCCGAGATTCGGGGCCACCGTCGGACCTATATCGGCTCGATGCCCGGCAAGATCATCCAGTCGATGCGCAAGGCCAAGACGTCCAACCCGCTGATCCTTCTCGACGAGATCGACAAGATGGGCATGGATTTCCGCGGCGACCCGTCGGCAGCGTTGCTCGAGGTTCTCGACCCCGAGCAGAACAAGGCGTTCAACGACCATTACCTTGAGGTCGACTACGATCTCTCGAACGTGATGTTCGTGACGACCGCCAATACGCTGAACATCCCGGCACCGCTTCTCGACCGTATGGAGGTCATCCGCATCGCGGGTTACACCGAGGAAGAGAAGGCCGAGATCGCACGGACGCACCTCATTCCGTCAGCCACCAAGAAACATGGTCTGGCTCCGTCGGAATGGTCCATCGACGACGAAGGTCTGCTCCTGCTCATCCGTCGCTACACCCGCGAAGCGGGCGTGCGTAACCTTGAGCGTGAGATCGCCAACCTGAACCGCAAGGCCGTCAAGGAGATCCTGATCTCCAAGGTGAAGTCTGTCGCGGTGACGGCGGCAAACCTGCCCGAGTTCCTCGGTCCGCCTCGCTTCCGCTACGGCGAGGTCGAAACCGAGGACATGGTGGGCGCCGTCACGGGTCTGGCCTGGACGGAAGTCGGCGGCGAGCTTCTGACCATCGAAGGCATCATGATGCCGGGCAAGGGCAAGATGACCGTCACCGGCAACCTCCGGGACGTCATGAAGGAATCGATCTCTGCAGCGGCGTCCTACGTCCGTTCCCGGGCTCTCGATTTCGGCGTCGAGCCGCCCATGTTCGATCGTCGGGATATCCACGTGCACGTGCCGGAAGGTGCGACGCCCAAGGATGGTCCTTCGGCCGGCATCGCGATGGGCACGGCCATCGTCTCGGTCATCACGGGAATTCCGGTCCGCCGGGATATCGCGATGACGGGCGAGGTCACCCTGCGCGGACGCGTCCTGCCGATCGGCGGTCTCAAGGAGAAGCTCCTGGCGGCCCTGAGGGGCGGCATCAAGAAGGTGCTGATCCCCGAAGAGAACGCCAAGGACCTGGTGGACATTCCCGCCAGCGTGAAGAACGGGCTCGAGATCGTTCCGGTCTCGCGCATGGATCAGGTCCTCCAGCACGCCCTCGTGCGGATGCCTGAGCCGATCGAGTGGGACGAGCCACCGGTTCGCGCCAACCCGAACCCGGCTGCGGCCGAAGATGACACGAGCGGTGTCATCGCACACTAAACTGACGCAACGTCAGTGTTTTTGGCCCCCGAATCGTCGATTCGGGGGCCTTTTTTTGGCAAAGTGGGAGGGAAAACGGGCCGCGGCTGTTCTTTCGGGGGTTGCGCCCTGTGGGCGTTTGCGCCACACGAGTCGTCCTGAAACGTTGGCACAAAGTTACGCTGCCCGCGTGATCACTGGAGGACATCAGGATGAACAAAGGCGAGCTCGTTGCGGCTGTCGCTGAGAAGGTCAATCTGTCTCGCGGCCAGGCCGGTGAGGCGATCGACGCCGCCATCGAGACCATCACCGGCGCTCTGAAGAAGGGCGACGAGGTGAAAATCGTTGGCTTCGGCACATTCGTGGTGACGAACCGTGCCGCCGGCGAGGCGCGCAATCCGCGCACCGGCGAAAAGGTCAAGGTTCCGGCGTCGAAGACCCCCAAGTTCCGCGCGGGCGCGGGCTTGAAGGATGCCGTCAACAACAAGTAAGCGCGCTTTTCGCGGGCTTTTACGTCTTGAGAAGGCTGACGGCGCTTGCGTTGTCGGCCTTCTCTTTTTATGTGAGGCGAGACGGCAATCTCCGGGACCGCTTCAGGTCCCTCCGCGGCTCGCACAAAGTCGCAGAACGTGCCTGATGGGCGGTTAGCTCAGTTGGTAGAGCATCTCGTTTACACCGAGAGGGTCGGCGGTTCGAGCCCGTCACCGCCCACCACGCCCAAGCCTCTGCGACCAGGAGGTTTGTCCATGCGCGCAGGCGTTTTATTCCTCGCAGTATTTCTACTGGTGTCCGGTCCGGCACTGCGCGCGGCCGCCGCGAACGCATCGCTTCCGCCCAAGCTTGCCGCGACGCTCGAGGCGAGCTTTCCAGGCTCCCGTCTCGTCGCGAACTCCTCCCTGTGTCGGAGCAGCCCGCGCGGGGCGCAGCAAATGGGACTCGTCCTCGCGCGGGACGGCGCCTTGCGGGCGGTCGTCGCCGTCGACCGGGGGGGCTGGGTTCTGTCGGATGTGCCCCGCGCATTTTCCAACGCGAGCGGCGGGACACGCGATTTCCTGAGTGACTTCGCCACCAACAAAAATCGCCCCGACATCCGCTGTGCTCAGCCTCATCGGGATGCCGATATCAGCACACGGAACAACGGCCAGTTCCAGGGGCAGGGCGGTCGCTCGAGAACCGACACGCATGTGTGCTTCATGGCAAGTGCCGCCTACAACAGTTGGGTCTGTTTCTGGACACCGCCGAAGGCGCACACACCGTCGATTTCCTTCGTCCAGTTCAACGCGGATTAAGGTGTCGCGAGGCGTATTTGCACCCCGCAGAAGCGTCGCCGGTCGAGGCATCGGTGCCGCCACCCATGTTTTTGGACCCGCAGGTGTGGGATCGCTTGACAGCGGTTAGTACCCCCCCTTATACCGCCCCCACACCGCTTCGGCGGGTCACCTACGCGGGTGTAGCTCAGTTGGTTAGAGTGCCGGCCTGTCACGCCGGAGGTCGCGGGTTCGAGCCCCGTCACCCGCGCCACTTCGTCCGTCAGGCCGTCCTGATGAGACCGTGACCCTGCTGCTGTTGCGTGCTTTTCGATACGCCAGATCGGGCCTCTCAGTTTCTCTGCTCAATACTGCGCCTGCTCATCGAAGCTGAGCGTCGATGTCCGCTGAGCTTGAAGGGCCTCCGCCAATTTCACCCGATTCTCCACTGCGGGCTGCCCATGCTGCCGGCAAACCGGGATCATCGTGTCAGGGCGGCGAGCGGGTGGGTCCTTGCCTCTACGGATCTGTGGCAGCTCACCGTGAACATCGGCACGACCATCATCACCTCCCTGATGGTCTTCTGATCCGAACACCCAAATCGCGACGGTGTGGCGATGCAGGCCAAGCTTGACGAAGGCTCCGAGCAAGCCGGTCCCGCGAGGTTTTCGTCGGGATTGAACGCATGTCTCGGGAAGAGCGCGACAGGATCCTCAGGCAGTCCGGGTCCAACGTGGAGTGCGAAGGCGGTGAAGTTCCGGGCAAAACCACCCCCGGCGACGATAGGAAAGGGGCCCCCGGGACCCCGGGCACTTAGTTTAGAAGGGTTCTTTTGCTGCGCTGCAAACACTTGTCAGGGAAGGGGATCTCAGCTAAGCCTCGCGCGCAATCCGTGGATTGTCGCAGGCCCTTCCAAAGAGTCGGTCGCGGCTTAAATTCATGGTTTGCCTCAGGCTTTTTGCCTGCCTTGGTTTGTTAGGTGTCGCATGACGAATCTTCTCGCCGACTACCTGCCTCTTGTCATCTTTATCGGCGTCTCGCTCGTGATCGGGCTGGCGTTGCTCGTGGCTCCGTTCATCGTGGCCTATAGCCGTCCCGACGTCGAGAAGCTGTCCGCCTACGAGTGCGGGTTCAACGCCTTCGACGATGCCCGCATGAAGTTTGACGTGCGGTTCTATCTCGTGGCCATCCTGTTCATCATCTTCGACCTCGAAGTCGCGTTCCTGTTCCCCTGGGCCATCACGTTCGGCGGCCTGGGGTGGTTCGGCTTCCTGTCCATGATGATGTTCCTGGGTGTTCTGACGGTGGGCTTTGTCTACGAATGGAAGAAGGGCGCCCTCGAATGGGATTGATCGCAAACCCCCACACCGGCACCCTGATCGCTCCGCAGCCCGTCGGCGCTCTCGATCCGGCGACCGGGCAGCCGATCGGCGCCTCTGACCCCTATTTCCTGTCCGTCAAGGACGAGCTTTCCGACAAGGGCTTCCTGATCACCTCGACAGAGGATCTGGTCACCTGGGCGCGCACGGGCTCGCTCATGTGGATGACGTTCGGGCTCGCATGCTGCGCCGTCGAGATGATGCAGATGTCGATGCCGCGCTACGACGTGGAGCGCTTCGGCTTTGCGCCCCGGGCCTCGCCGCGCCAATCGGACGTGATGATCGTTGCCGGCACCCTGACCAACAAGATGGCTCCCGCGCTCCGCAAGGTCTACGACCAGATGCCGGAGCCGCGCTACGTGATCTCAATGGGCTCCTGCGCCAATGGCGGCGGCTACTATCATTACTCATATGCGGTCGTGCGCGGCTGCGACCGTATCGTTCCCGTCGACATCTACGTGCCGGGCTGCCCGCCGACGGCCGAGGCGCTTCTCTACGGGGTTCTCCTGCTGCAGAAGAAGATCCGCCGCACCGGCACCATCGAGCGTTGAGCGAGGATCTGGTCATGCAGGCTGAACTCCAGGCTCTGAGCGATCATGTGGGCGCGTCGCTGGGCGATGTCGTCACGGCACAGGCCATTGCCTACGACGAGTTGACAATCGTCGTGCGGTCGCAGGACATCGTGCGGACTCTGGCGTTCCTGCGCGACGATCCGCGCTGCCGGTTCATCTCGTTCATCGATATCTGCGGCGCCGATTATCCGGGCCGCGAGCAGCGTTTCGATGTGGTCTATCACCTGCTGTCCCCGCATCTGAACCACCGAATCCGCGTGAAGGTGGAGGCCGATGAGGTGACGCCGGTTCCGTCGGTGATCGATCTGTTTCCGGCCGCCAACTGGTTTGAGCGTGAAGCCTACGATCTATACGGCATCCTGTTTTCCGGCCATCCCGACCTGCGCCGCATCCTCACGGATTACGGTTTTGAGGGCTATCCCTTGCGCAAGGACTTCCCGCTTACCGGCTATGTCGAGGTTCGCTACGACGAAGGGCAGGGGCGCGTCGTCTACGAGCCCGTAAAGCTCAACCAGGAGTTCCGCAACTTCGACTTCCTGTCGCCGTGGGAGGGCACCGATTATGTGCTTCCGGGCGACGAGAAGGCGAAGGGGTAGGAGGCCGCCATGACCGAACACAACATCCGCAACTTCTCGATCAATTTCGGACCGCAGCATCCGGCAGCGCACGGCGTGCTGCGCCTGGTGCTCGAGCTTGACGGCGAGATCGTCGAGCGGGTCGATCCGCATATCGGTCTTCTTCATCGCGGCACCGAAAAGCTGATCGAATACAAGACCTATACGCAGGCCACCCCCTATTTCGACCGGCTTGACTATGTCGCGCCGATGAATCAGGAACACGCCTTCTGCCTTGCGGTGGAAAAGCTGCTTGGCCTCACCGTACCCCGTCGCGCGCAGCTGATCCGGGTTTTGTATTCCGAGATCGGCCGGCTGCTGTCGCATCTTCTCAACGTGACGACCCAGGCCATGGACGTCGGTGCGCTCACCCCGCCCTTGTGGGGATTCGAGGAGCGCGAGAAGCTGATGATCTTCTACGAGCGCGCATCGGGGTCGCGCATGCACGCCAACTACATTCGTCCAGGCGGCGTCAGCATGGACCTGCCGCCAGCGCTCATCGACGATATCGAGGCCTTCTGCGATCCGTTCCTGAAAGTGGTGGACGATCTCGATACGCTCGTGATCGGCAACCGCATCTTCAAGCAGCGCAACGTCGATATCGGCGTGGTGTCGCTGGAGGATTGCTGGAAGTGGGGTTTTTCGGGCGTCATGGTGCGCGGCTCGGGCGCCGCGTGGGATCTGCGCAAGTCGCAGCCCTATGAATGCTACGAAGAGCTGGATTTCGACATTCCGGTCGGCAAGAACTGCGACAACTACGATCGCCAGGTCATCCGCATGGAAGAGATGCGCCAGAGCGTGCGCATCATGAAGCAATGCGTCGCCAAGCTGCGCGAGCCTGCCGGACAAGGGCCTGTCTCGACGCTTGACGGCAAGGTCGCGCCGCCCTCGCGCAAGGACATGAAGCGCTCGATGGAGGCGCTCATCCATCACTTCAAGCTCTTCACCGAGGGCTTTCACGTGCCGGCGGGCGAGGTCTATGCGGCGGTCGAAGCCCCCAAGGGGGAGTTCGGCGTCTACCTCGTGGCAGACGGCACCAACAAGCCTTACCGCTGCAAGATCCGCGCGCCGGGATTCGCGCATCTGCAGGCGATGGACTTCATGTGCCGCGGGCACATGCTGGCCGACGTCGCGGGCATTCTCGGATCGCTCGACATCGTGTTCGGCGAGGTCGATCGCTGATTGATTTAACCCGGCAGCTGCCGGGAAGGCCCCCTCGGAGCGATGGGGCGACAAGGTTCAAGTCGCAGGTGGCCGGTCACAAGCCGGCCAGGGCGATGAGGAGAAAGTGAATGGCCGTTCGTAGGCTCGCGCCCGATGACATCCAGCCCAAGAGCTTCGCGTTCTCGCCCGAGAACGAGATCTTTGCGCAGGAGCAGATCGCCAAATATCCGCCCGGCCGACAGGCCTCGGCGGTGATTCCGCTGCTGTGGCGCGCCCAGGAGCAGACGGGCGGCTGGCTGCCGCGCAAGGCCATCGAAGCAATCGCGGTGCGCCTCGACATGCCCGATATCCGCGTGCTGGAAGTGGCAACCTTCTACACGATGTTCAACCTCGACCCGGTGGGCAAGCATTTCATCCAGTTCTGCGGGACGACGCCTTGCGCGTTGCGGGGCGCGGGCGAGATCAAAAAGATCCTCGAGCGGCGCGTTGGCGAGCAGAGCCATGTGTCGGCCGACGGCAACTTTTCGTGGCTTGAGGTCGAGTGTCTGGGCGCCTGCTGCAATGCGCCAATGGTGCAGATCAATCATGATTATTATGAGGATCTAGCGCCTGAGAATTTTGAGAAACTGCTGGACGATCTGGCGGCTGGACGGCCCGTCAAGCCCGGTCCTCAGAGCGGTCGGCGCTCGTCCGAGCCCGCCGACGCGGTCAAGACCCTGACCGATCCCGCCCTTTACGACGGCTCTGTCGTTGGGGCATGGCGCAAGCGGTTCGAGGAAGAGGCCATCAAGGCGGTGGAAACCGGCGAAGCGGCCAACGCGACGGCGACTGCCGCTGCCAACCCGAAGCCCGCCAAGCCGGATGCCGGTCGGGCGATCGGTACGGAATCGGCTGATACGCCTGCCAAGCGCGTCAAGGAAGGCGACGCGCCTGTCAGCGCTGCCGAGCGCAAGGATGCGGCGGACCAGACCCGAGCCTCGGTGGACCAGACGTCCAAAGGCGCGGTGCCGACGCCGCAGAGCGACAAATCCTACGGGGCGACGCCCTCGAAACCCGGCAGCGGTCAGGCGACACCCGATGCCCCGACCACTCCCGTTGCAGGAACGCCGCCGTCCGACGCGCCTGCGCGCCGCGACGGCAGCGAAAGCAAGCCGGACGTCGTCGTCGATCCCACCAAGAAACCGTCCTGACGGAGTGATGTGACATGCTTCAGGACAGAGATCGTATCTTCACAAACCTCTACGGCCTTCAGTCGCCGGACCTTGCGGCCGCCAAGATGCGCGGAAACTGGGACGGCACGAAGTTCCTGCTGGAAAAGGGCCGCGACTGGATCATCGACGAGATGAAGAAGTCCGGCCTGCGCGGCCGGGGCGGCGCAGGTTTCCCGACCGGCATGAAGTGGTCGTTCATGCCCAAGCAATCGGACGGCCGTCCGAGCTATCTCGTGGTCAATGCGGACGAGTCGGAGCCCGGCACCTGCAAGGATCGGGAGATCATGCGGCACGACCCGCATCTGCTGATCGAGGGTTGCCTCATCGCGTCCTTCGCGATGAACGCGAACGCCGCCTATATCTACATTCGCGGCGAGTACGTCGCCGAGCGTTATGCGCTGCAGAAGGCCATCGACGAGGCCTATGAGGCGCGCCTGATCGGCCAGGACAACATCCACGGCTTCCCGTTTGAGCTTTACCTGCATCACGGCGCCGGCGCCTATATCTGCGGCGAGGAGACGGCCCTGCTCGAAAGCCTCGAGGGCAAGAAGGGAATGCCGCGCCTCAAGCCGCCGTTCCCGGCCAATATGGGCCTCTATGGTTGCCCGACGACGGTCAACAACGTCGAGTCGATCGCGGTTGCGGGGACGATCCTGCGGCGTGGCGCGTCGTGGTTCTCCGCCATCGGACGGCCCAACAATGTCGGCACCAAGCTGTTCTGCGTGTCCGGTCATGTGGAGAAGCCGTGCAACGTCGAAGAGGCCATGGGTCTCACGTTCCGCGAACTGATCGACACTCATTGCGGCGGCATTCGCGGCGGCTGGGACAACCTTCTGGCTGTGATCCCCGGCGGGTCCTCGGTGCCATGCGTTCCTGCGCACGAGATCATGGACGCCTACATGGATTTCGACACGCTGCGGAACCTCAAATCCGGCCTCGGCACAGCGGCCGTGATCGTCATGGACAAGTCGACGGATATTGTGCGGGCGATCACGCGTATCTCCTATTTCTACAAGCACGAGAGCTGTGGCCAGTGCACCCCATGCCGGGAAGGCACCGGCTGGATGTGGCGTGTCCTCACCCGCATGTCGGAAGGTCGCGCCCAGCGGCGCGAGATCGACATGCTGCTCGAAGTGTCGACACAGATCGAAGGCCACACCATCTGCGCGCTCGGCGACGCGGCGGCATGGCCGGTCCAGGGCCTGATCCGGCACTTCAGGCATGAAATCGAAAAGCGGATCGACGATTATGCGGCCAACCCGCATTCCGAATCCGTCATGCTGGCGGCGGAGTAGAGAAGCGAGATGGCAAAAATCATCGTTGATGGCGTCGAGGTCGACGTCCCGCCGGAATTCACGCTGCTGCAGGCCGCCGAAGCGGCGGGTGCGGAAATCCCGCGTTTCTGCTTCCATGAACGCCTGTCGATCGCCGGCAATTGCCGCATGTGCCTCGTCGAGGTGAAGGGCGCGCCCAAGCCGGTGGCATCCTGCGCCTGGGGTGTGCGCGACTGTCGTCCGGGCCCGAACGGCGAGCCGCCCGAAATTCTGACGAAATCGTCGACGGTCAAGAAGGCGCGCGAAGGGGTGATGGAGTTCCTCCTCATCAACCATCCGCTCGATTGCCCGATCTGCGACCAGGGCGGCCAGTGCGACCTCCAGGACCAGGCCATGGCCTATGGGGTCGACACGAGCCGCTATCACGAGAACAAGCGGGCGGTGCCCGACAAGTATCTCGGACCGCTCATCAAGACCTCGATGAACCGGTGCATCCATTGCACCCGCTGCATTCGCTTCACCACGGAAGTGGCGGGCGTCGAGGACCTCGGCGCGATCTGGCGCGGCGAGGACATGGAGATCACGAGCTATCTCGAAAAGGCGCTCGGGTCCGAGCTTCAGTCCAATGCGGCCGATCTCTGCCCGGTGGGCGCGCTGACCCACAAGCCGGAGGCGTTCCACTACCGGCCGTGGGAATTGAGCAAGACCGATTCCGTGGACGTGATGGATGCGGTTGGCTCGTCCATCCGTGTCGATTCCCGCGGCCGCGAGGTCATGCGGATCCTTCCCCGCGTGAACGAGGCGGTGAACGAGGAATGGATCACCGACAAGGCGCGCCATATCGTCGACGGCCTGCGCCTCCAGCGTCTCGACCGGCCGTTCGTGCGGGTCGATGGACGCCTGCAGGTTGCCACCTGGCCGCAGGCGTTCGCCGCTATCGCGGAGCGGGTCAAGGGCACGCACCGCAACAAGATCGGCGCCATCGCGGGCGATCTCGCATCCGTCGAGGATCTCTTCGCCTTGAAGAGCCTGATGACGGCGCTCGGCGTTGCCAACATCGATGCGCGCCAGGATGGCAGCCAGATGTCGCCGGCCCATGGCCGCGCGTCCTATCTGTTCAACGCCACGATCGCGGGCATCGAAGAGGCTGACGCAATCCTGATCGTGGGCTCCAACCCCCGCATCGAGGCCTCCCTCGTCAACGTGCGCATCCGCAAGCGCTGGCGCATGGCGCCGCCCCCGATCGCGTTGATCGGCGAGCGGGTCGATCTGACCTATCCTTATGCTTATCTCGGTGCCGGAGCCGAGACCCTCGCCGATGTGGCGGCCGGCCGCCACAGCTTCCTCGACACCCTCAAGGGCGCGAAGCGGCCTCTGATCATCGTCGGCCCCGGAGCCTACGCGGGCGCCAACGGTCTTGCCGTGTTGTCGCTCGCGGCGCAGCTGGCGGTGACCGTCGGGGCGGTGTCCGACGAGTGGAACGGCTTCTCGGTCCTGCACACGGCCGCCTCGCGCGTCGGCGCTCTCGACCTCGGTTTCGTGCCGGGAGAGGGCGCATTGAGCGCCCGCGAGATGGCGGACGGCGCGGTCGAGGTGCTGTTCAACCTCGGCGCGGATGAGGTCGACATCGCGCCGGGCGCCTTCGTGATCTATCAGGGCACCCACGGCGATCGCGGCGCGCACCGCGCCGACGTGATCCTGCCGGGCGCCACTTACACGGAGAAGTCCGGCACCTACGTCAACACCGAAGGCCGGGTGCAGATGGCCAATCGCGCGGCGTTCGCGCCCGGCGATGCCCGCGAAGACTGGGCCATTCTGCGCGCGCTGTCGGACGTCCTCGGCCATCGCCTTCCATTCGACTCGCTTGCCGCCCTGCGGCAGCGGCTTTATGCGGAACATCCGCATTTTGCGGCCATCGACAGCATCGCTCCGAGCGATGGCGCGGCCGGCCTCAACGCGCTGGCGGCCCTTGGCGGAAGCCCTGGACGCGAGGCTTTCACAAGTCCCGTCAAGGACTTCTATCTCACGAACCCGATCGCCCGGTCGTCGCAGGTCATGGCCGAGTGCTCCGCACTTGCCCGTAATCTCCGGCTTGAAGCCGCAGAGTAAGAGGACCGATCATGGAATTCGGAGATATCGTCCTCGCCGTCGCCATCATGCTGGGCAAGAGCCTGTTGCTGCTCGTCGCCCTGCTGATCTTCATCGCCTATGCGCTTCTCGCCGACCGCAAGATCTGGGCCGCCGTTCAGCTTCGTCGCGGACCGAACGTCGTGGGTCCCTGGGGATTGCTGCAATCCTTCGCCGACCTCTTGAAGTTCGTCCTGAAGGAGCCGGTCATTCCGGCGCCTGCCAACAAGGGCATGTTCCTGCTGGCGCCCCTCTTGTTCTGCGTGCTGTCGCTGGCCGCCTGGGCGGTCATCCCGCTCAATGCCGGCTGGGCCATCGCCGACATCAATGTGGGCATCCTCTATATCTTCGCGATCTCGTCGCTGGGCGTTTACGGCGTCATCATGGGCGGCTGGGCGTCCAATTCGAAGTATCCGTTCCTCGGCGCCCTGCGATCCGCAGCCCAGATGGTCTCCTACGAGGTGTCCATCGGCTTCGTGATCGTGACGGTCCTCATGTGCGCCGGGACCCTGAACCTGTCGAAGATCGTCGAGGCGCAGAATTCGAGCTTCGGCCTGCTCGGCTGGTATTGGCTGCCGCTGTTCCCGATGTTCGTGGTGTTCTTCATCTCCGCCATGGCGGAGACCAACCGCCCGCCCTTCGATCTGCCGGAAGCGGAATCCGAGCTTGTGGCCGGCTACATGGTGGAATATTCGTCCACGCCCTACCTGCTGTTCATGCTGGGCGAGTACGTGGCCATCATGACCATGTGCTCGATCGGGACGATCCTGTTCCTGGGCGGCTGGCTGTCGCCGATTCCCTTCGCGCCCTTCACCTGGGTGCCGGGCGTGATCTGGTTTATCCTGAAGGCGAGCTTCCTGTTCTTCATGATGGCCATGGCGAAGGCCATGGTGCCCCGCTACCGTTACGATCAGCTCATGCGCCTCGGCTGGAAGGTGTTCCTGCCGATTTCGCTCGCCATGGTCGTCATCGTGGCCACCGTGCTCATGGCAACCGGCCTTGCGCCGGGCATGCGATAAGAGGAGATCGATCGCGATGAAACTCGGTCAGGCCGCACAATCGCTTCTCTTGAAGGAATTCGTGACGGGGTTCGTCCTCGCCATGCGGTATTTCTTCAAACCGAAGGCGACGATCAACTATCCGTTCGAAATGGGCCATCGCGGGCCGCGCTTCCGGGGCGAGCATGCCTTGCGTCGCTATCCCAACGGGGAAGAGCGCTGCATTGCCTGCAAGCTCTGCGAGGCGATCTGTCCGGCCCAGGCGATCACCATCGAGGCCGGCCCCCGCCGCAACGATGGCACCCGCCGCACCACCCGCTACGACATCGACATGGTGAAGTGCATCTATTGCGGCCTCTGCCAGGAGGCCTGCCCGGTGGACGCCATCGTGGAAGGCCCGAATCTCGAATTCTCCGTCGAGACCCGCGAGGAGCTCTATTACGATAAGGCCAAGCTTCTCGATAACGGGGACCGGTGGGAGCGCGAGATCGCGCAGAACATCGCCAAGAATGCGCCCTACCGGTAAGAATGCGCCCTACCGGTAAGAATCCGCCCGACCGGTAAGGGCGCGCCAGATCGTGACGAGATCCCGGCCCGGCGAGGGCAGGGATGAGAGAAGTCGGGCGGGTTGTCCCGCTTGACGTGAAACACTATAGACGGGCGACCGGACGACGTGCCGGCAGTCACGTCGGAAGGGGGCCGCACAGCGCGGCCTGAGCTTGAGCATGACGGTTACCGCCGCCTTCTTCTATCTTTTCGCGACGATCACGGTCGCGTCCGGTTTCATGGTGATCGCCTCGCGCAATCCCGTGCAATCCGTGCTGTTCCTCATCCTGGCCTTCGTCAATGCGGCGGGGCTCTTTCTGATGATGGGGGCCGAGTTCCTGGCGATGATCCTGGTGATCGTCTATGTGGGGGCGGTCGCGGTCCTGTTCCTGTTCGTCACCATGATGCTCGACGTGGATTTCGCCGAACTGCGGCAGGGATTCCTGCAATATCTCCCCTTTGGCGCGCTGATCGGCGTGGTGTTCTTCCTCGAAATCACTCTTGTGATCGGCGCCTACATCATCGATCCCGCCCTCGTGCGCTCGCCGTCGGTTCCCATCCCGTCACCCGACATCATGACGAATACCGAGGCGCTGGGGCAGGTGCTCTACACCCGTTATTTCTACTTCTTCCAGGCCGCCGGTCTGATCCTGCTCGTGGCCATGATCGGGGCGATCGTGCTGACGCTGCGGGACCGGGTCGGCGTGCGCCGGCAGAACATCTCGGTCCAGAACGCCCGGACCGCGCAGGACGTGCAGGTGCGGAAAGTTCCCTTCCGCCAGGGCCTTTAAGGAGACACGGGATGGTCATCGGACTAAGCCACTATCTCACCGTCGCGGCTCTGCTGTTCACGCTGGGCGTTTTCGGCATCTTCCTCAACCGGAAGAACGTGATCGTCATCCTGATGTCGGTCGAGCTGATCCTGCTCGCCGTCAACATCAACATGGTGGCGTTCTCGACGCATATGAACGACATCGTCGGCCAGGTCTTCGCGCTGCTGATTCTCACCGTCGCGGCGGCAGAGGCGGCAATCGGACTTGCCATTCTGGTGGTGTTCTATCGCAACCGCGGCTCCATCGCGGTTGAAGACGTCAACATGATGAGGGGCTGAGGCCCAGAAGTATCGCGACATGTATCACGCAATCGTCTTCCTGCCGCTCGTCGGCTTCCTCATCGCAGGCCTGTTCGGGCGGATCCTCGGACCGCGCCCGAGCGAGATCGTCACGACGGCGCTCCTGTTCGTGGCCGCGGTCTTGTCATGGGTGGCGTTCTTTCAGGTCGGCTTCGGCTCTGGCGCGACCCGCATCCAGATCGCCCAGTGGATGTCGGTCGGCGATCTGGTGGTGGATTGGGCGTTTCGCATCGATACGCTGACGGTGGTGATGCTCGTCGTCGTCAATACGGTGTCGGCCCTCGTTCATCTCTATTCCATCGGCTACATGCACGAGGACCCGCACCGGTCGCGGTTCTTTGCCTATCTGTCGCTGTTCACCTTCGCGATGTTGATGCTGGTGACGGCCGACAACCTCGTCCAGATGTTCTTCGGGTGGGAAGGGGTGGGCCTTGCCTCGTATCTGCTGATCGGATTCTGGTATCAGAAGGAATCGGCCAACGCGGCCGCCATGAAGGCGTTCATCGTCAACCGCGTCGGCGATTTCGGCTTCCTGCTCGGCATCTTTACCCTGTTCGTGCTGTTCAAGAGCGTGTCCTTCGAACAGATCTTCCCGCGCGTGTCGGAGCTTGCCGATCAGCGCTTCGTCTTCCTCGGCCACGAATGGCACGCGATGACGGTCGCCGCCCTGCTGCTCTTCATGGGCGCCATGGGCAAGTCGGCCCAGTTTCTCCTGCACACCTGGTTGCCTGACGCGATGGAAGGCCCGACGCCGGTCTCGGCGCTGATCCATGCGGCCACGATGGTGACCGCGGGCGTCTTCATGGTCGCCCGGATGTCGCCCGTCTTCGAATACGCGCCGACCGCGCTGACCTTCGTGACGGTGATCGGCGGGATCACGGCCTTCTTCGCCGCCACCGTCGGATTGGTGCAAAACGACATCAAACGCGTGATCGCCTACTCGACCTGTTCGCAGCTCGGCTACATGTTCGTGGCTTTGGGCGTCGGCGCCTACGGAGTGGGCGTCTTCCACCTCTTCACGCATGCCTTCTTCAAGGCGCTCCTGTTTCTTGGCGCCGGCTCGGTCATCCACGCGATGCATCACGAGCAGGACATGCGCAATATGGGCGCGCTTCGCAAATACATCCCCTTCACCACCGCCATGATGGCGATCGGAACGCTGGCGCTCACCGGCTTTCCGTTCACGGCTGGCTATTACTCGAAGGATGCGGTCATCGAGGCGGCCTACGCGGCCCATTCGAGCGCCGGGACCTTCGCGTTCGTGGCGACTGTCGTTGCCGCCTTCATGACCTCGTTCTACTCCTGGCGTCTCTTCTTCCTCACCTTCGAGGGACCCTCGCGCTGGGCCGGTGGCCATGCCCATGACCACCATGCCGCCGGCAGCCACGAAGGCGTCGAGCATGACGACCATAACCATGATGTGGAGCCCGCTGCCCACGCGGATCACGACCACGCCCATCACGGGGACCACAAGCCGCATGAGAGCCCGCTGGTCATGCTCGTGCCGCTCGCTGTTTTGGCGCTGGGCGCACTCGTCGCCGGCCTCATCTTCCACGGGGCGTTCATCGGCGAGGGTTCTGAAGAATTCTGGAAGGGCGCAATCTATACGCGGCCTGACAACCACATTCTCGAGACCATGCATCATCTGCCGGGCTGGGTGCCGCTGATCCCGACCCTGATGATGGCGCTCGGGTTTCTGCTCGCCGTCTACATGTACATCATCGACGCCAAGAAGCCCGTCCAGCTCGCAGCCGATCATCCGGTGCTGTACCGCTTCCTGCTGAACAAGTGGTATTTCGACGAGCTCTACGACGCGATCTTCGTTCGCCCCTCGCTCGCCGTTGGGCGCTTCCTGTGGCGGATGGGCGACCAGCGCATCATCGATGGGCTCGGGCCTGACGGGATCTCGGCGCGTGTTCTCGACGTCACCCGCGGCGTCGTGCGTGTCCAGACCGGATATGTCTACCATTACGCCTTCGCGATGCTCATCGGCGTGGCGGCGTTCATCACCTTCTATCTCTTCCGGGGGGGCACATTAATGCTCGGGTTCGGCATTCTCTCGGGCCTGCTTCTCCTCCCCCTGGTGGGAGCAGCCTTCATCCTGACCTTGCGCGGCGACAGCGAAGCGGCAAACGGCAACGCCCGCTGGGCGGCTTTGGCCACGACCGTCCTGACCTTCCTCCTGTCGCTCGTCGCCTGGAACCGCTTCGATACCGGATCGGCGGCGTTCCAGCTCGTCGAGAGCCATGCCTGGCTCACCGACACGATCCGCTTCAAGCTCGGCGTCGATGGTTTCTCGCTGCCGTTCATCCTGCTCACCACGTTCCTGATGCCGTTCTGCATCCTGGCCTCGTGGAATTCGATCCAGACTCGGATCAAGGAATATTTCGTCGCGTTCCTCGTCCTCGAGATGACGATGATCGGCGTCTTCGCGTCGCTCGATCTCGTGCTCTTCTACCTGTTCTTCGAGGCGGGCCTGATCCCGATGTTCCTGATCATCGGCATCTGGGGCGGAAAACGCCGGATCTATGCGAGCTTCAAGTTCTTTCTCTTCACGCTGCTCGGCTCGGTGCTGATGCTGCTCGCCATCATGGCGATGTACTGGGCGGCCGGCACCACCGACATCCCGACGCTGCTCCAGTTCAAGTTCGCGTCAAACCTGCAGACATGGCTGTGGCTTGCCTTCTTCGCCTCGTTCGCGGTGAAAATGCCCATGTGGCCTGTCCACACCTGGCTTCCCGACGCGCACGTGGAGGCGCCGACGGCAGGCTCGGTGATCCTGGCCGGCATTCTGCTGAAAATGGGCGGGTACGGCTTCATCCGGGTGTCGCTGCCGATGTTCCCGGATGCGTCGGTCTATTTCGCCCCGATGGTGTTCGCGCTGTCGGTGGTGGCGATCATCTACACCTCGCTTGTGGCGCTGGTGCAGACCGACATGAAGAAGCTCATCGCCTATTCGTCGGTCGCCCATATGGGCTTCGTGACCATGGGCCTGTTCAGCATGAACCCGCAGGGCGTGCAGGGGGCCATGTTCCAGATGGTGTCGCATGGACTGGTGTCGGGCGCGCTGTTCCTGTGCGTCGGTGTCGTCTACGACCGCATCCATACCCGCGAGATCAAGGCTTACGGCGGCCTCGTCGAGCGTATGCCGCTTTACGCCGTCGCGTTCATGATCTTCACCATGGCCAATGTGGGGCTGCCGGGGACCTCGGGTTTCGTGGGTGAATTCCTCACGCTCTTGGGGGCTTTCCAGGCGAACACCACCGTGTCGCTCCTCGCCACGACAGGCGTGATCCTGTCGGCCGCCTACGCCCTTTGGCTCTATCGGCGGGTCGTCTTCGGGGTGCTGGACAAGCCGCAGCTCAAGACCATCACGGATCTCAACAGCCGCGAGATTCTCATCCTCGCACCTCTCGTTCTGCTCGTCATTTATTACGGCGTGCAGCCGGCTCCCATCCTCGACGCGTTCGCCGCGCCGACGGAGGCTCTCATGAAGAGCTACGAGGCCGCGCTCCACACCGTGAAAACTGCGGCGCTTGCCGCACACTGAGGTCACGATGAATTCCGCCCTCGCTATCCCCGCCTTCGCCCCGGTCCTCCCCGAGATCATTCTCGCGGTGGGGGTGCTCGTGCTCGTCCTGTTCGGTGCGATCCGCGGCGAACGCTCTTCGGGCATCATGAACGTTCTGGCGCTCGCGCTGATAGGGGCGGCCTTGATCGCCGTCCTCATGCTGCCGTCCGACCGCATCGAGACGATGAACGGGTCCTTCGTCATCGATTCCTTCGCCAAGTTCATGAAATCGCTGACCTTGGTGGCGTCCGCGGGCGGCATCATCCTGTCGATCGATTTCATGCGCCGGGCTGGTATCGACCGCTTCGAATATCCGATCCTGATTCTGCTCTCGACCATCGGCATGCTGATGGTGATCTCGTCGAACGACCTGATCGCGCTGTATCTCGGTCTCGAACTGCTCAGCCTGTCGTCCTACGTGATCGCGGCCTTCGACCGGGACAATGTGCGCTCGACCGAGGCGGGGTTGAAATACTTCGTTCTCGGCGCGCTTTCGTCGGGCATGCTGCTTTACGGCGCATCGCTGGTCTATGGCTTCACCGGCAGTGTCTCGTTTCCGACGATCGCGGCGACACTTCAGGGGAATGCCGGATTTGGCGTGATCTTCGGTCTCGTTTTCGTTGCGGCCGGCATCGCCTTCAAGATTTCGGCCGTGCCGTTTCACATGTGGACCCCCGACGTCTATGAAGGCGCGCCCACGCCAGTCACGGCCTTTTTCGCGGCGGCCCCCAAGATGGCCGGCATGGCCATGGCGACCCGGGTCTTCATCGACGCGTTTCCGGGCATTATCGGCCAGTGGCAGCAGATCATCGTCTTCATCTCGATTGCCTCGATGGTCCTTGGCTCCTTTGCCGCCATCGGACAGCGCAACATCAAGCGCCTGATGGCCTATTCGTCCATCGGCAATGTGGGCTACGCGCTGATCGGACTCGCCGCCGGCACGCCGGAGGGCATTCAGGGCGTGGCCGTGTACATGGCGATCTATCTCGCCATGACGCTGGGGACCTTCGCGTGCATTCTCAGCCTTCGCCGCGGCAATGTCATGTTCGAGACGGTCGATGATCTGTCGGGATTGGCGCGAACTCACCCTGTCATCGCGTTCTGTCTCGCCATGATGATGTTTTCGCTGGCGGGCATTCCTCCGCTCGCGGGTTTCTTTGCCAAATTCGCCATCTTCACAGCGGCTATTCAGGCCAATCTCGTCGCGCTCGCCGTCATCGGCGTCGTCACCAGCGTGGTGGGTGCCTATTACTACCTGCGCATCGTCAAGGTCATGTATTTCGACGAGGCGGTCGCAGCCTACGATCCGATGCCGTCCGGCGTCCGGTTCGTACTGGCGCTGTCGAGTGCGTTCGTGGTGCTCTATGTGTTGATTCCCGCTCCGCTGACAGCGGCCGCAGGCGCCGCCGCGCGCTCCTTGTTCTGACGTGCAGCTAGCGCCCGAGACAGAATCCGCCGGATACAGGCTTCTCGCGCTCTCTGCGACCGAATCCACCAACGACGACGCTGTGCGCGCGGCGCAGGCGGGTGATCCGGGTCAGTTGTGGATTGTCGCGCGGGAACAGCGCGCGGGGAGGGGGCGCCACGGCCGGACCTGGTCGTCGCCTCCCGGGAATGTTTATGCCAGCCTTCTGCTCGTTGATCCTTGCCCGCCGGCGACAGCGCCGCAGCTGGGGTTCGTTGCCGGGTTGGCGCTGCATGAGGCCGTCGAGTCCGTGATCGGCTGGGGTGCTCCGCGCCTGGCCCTCAAATGGCCCAACGACCTTCTGCTTGACGGAGCCAAGGTGTCGGGCCTTCTTCTCGAGGGGCACCGGGTGGGACCTTCGCAGAAACTGGCGATCGTGATCGGGTTCGGGGTGAACGTGGCGCTATCTCCGGCCGCTGCGCCGTATCCGACGGCTGCTCTGCGCCAGATCGCGCCTCGGCTGGAGCCCGAATCGGTGTTTGCGGCGCTTTCCGCGCGTTTCGCGGAAGCGTTCTCGGCGTGGCGCGCGGCGGCGCGCCACTCGCCCGACGATCCCTTCGCGGGCATTCGCCGCCTCTGGCTGGAGCGCGCTGCCGGGATCGGGCAGGAGGTCGCAGTGCGGCTCCCCTCCGGTCAGAAGAATGGTACTTTCGACGGTCTCGATCCTTTCGGGCGTCTTCGGTTGAAAAGCTCCTCGGGTGTGGAGCTCATTGATGCAGGCGACCTATATTTTCCCAATTTGCAATCAGATAGCGCCGGCTTAGTGCCTGGCACCACAAGGTTTTGATCGATGAATTCCCCCAATGATGAACTCGTTTTCGTCCCGCTCGGCGGCCTCGGCGAGATCGGGATGAATGCCGCCCTCTACGGCTTCGGACCGGAGAACCGCCGCAAGTGGATCCTGGTCGATTGCGGCATGGGCTTTGGCGGCGAGGAGCACCTGCCCGGAATCGACGTGGTCTATCCCGACCTCCGATTCATTGAGGACGAGCGCGACAACCTGCTCGGTATCTTCATCACCCACGCGCACGAAGATCACATCGGTGCGCTGGTGGAGCTGTGGCCGCGGCTTCGCGCTCCGGTCTATGCGACGAAATTTGCCATTGGCCTGCTGGAAACGCGGCGGCTTTCTGAAGCCGGTGCGCCAAAGATCGACCTGCGGGAAATCAAGACACACGAGCCGCTGCAGATCGGGCCGTTCAATGTGGAATATATCCCGGTCGCCCATTCGATTCCCGAATCGAATGCGCTGGCGATCCGGACCCCGCATGGCCTCGTGGTCCATACGGGCGACTGGAAGCTCGACAACACGCCCTATCTCGGCAGCCTGACCTCCGAGGACACGTTCCGGGCCCTCGGCGATGAAGGCGTGCTGGCCCTCATCTGCGATTCCACCAACGTCGTGCGCGACGGCACCAGCCCCAGCGAGGCTGATGTCGCCCGGAGGCTTGCCGAGTTGATCCGCGATGCGCCCTATCGCGTGGCGATCACCACCTTCGCGTCGAACGTCGCCCGCATCCGGTCGGTTGCCGAAGCGGCGCGGGAATGCGGCCGCGAGGTCGTGATGGTGGGGCGCGCCATGGATCGCACGTCCGGCGTGGCCGATGATTGCGGCTACCTCGAGGGGATCCCGGAATTCCGGCCGCCCGAGACGTTCGGCTACCTGCCCCGCGACAAGGTCGTGGCCCTTCTGACTGGCTCGCAGGGCGAGCCAAGGGCCGCATTGGCGCGGATTGCCCAGGACGAGCATCCCGATATCGCTCTCTCGAAGGGGGACCGGGTCATCTTCTCGTCGCGCACGATCCCGGGGAACGAGAAGGCGGTGGGCGCCATCATCAACAGCCTGATCGAGCAGGGAGTCGAGGTCATCACGGACCGCACCGAGATGGTCCATGTGTCCGGGCATCCGCGGCGGGGCGAGCTGGCGCGCATGTACGAATGGACACGGCCGCGCATCGCCATTCCCGCCCATGGCGAAGCGTTGCACCTGGCCGAACACGCCAAGCTCGCCGAGAGCCTCGGGGTTCCCGAAGTGGTTCGTGCCCGCAACGGATCCTACGTCCGTCTGGCTCCCGGGGCCGCCAAGATTATCGACAGCGTTCCGGTCGGCCGGCTCTACAAGGACGGCAATATCGTCATCGAGGGCGGTGAACGTGCGCTGCCGGAGAGGCGCAAGCTCGCTTTCGCGGGCATCGTGACCGTGGCCATCGCCATCGATGCGAAGGGCGAGATCGCGGGCGATCCTGTGGTGGAAACCATGGGCCTGCCCTCGAAGAACCGGAAGGGCCATGATCTCACCGACATCATCGCGGATGTGGTGGGCAATCTTCTCGACGGCTTGTCGAAGGTGAAAAGGCGCGATGCCGAGGCGGTTGAGAATGCGGTCCAGCGGGCCGTCCGGTCGGCCGTGAACGAGGCCTGGGGCAAGAAGCCCGCCTGTCACGTGCTCGTCATTGAGGTATAGAACCGGTGCGCCCTATCCCGGGCGCGCCAATAGGTTGCACTGAGGAAGCTTGATGATCGGTCGTCTCAACCACGTGGCCATTGCCGTTCGCGATTTGGCGGCAGCGTCCGCCCTCTATCGCGATACGCTGGGCGCCGACGTCTCGGCGCCCGAGCCACTGCCCGAGCACGGCGTGACGGTCGTCTTCGTGAACCTCCCGAATACCAAGATCGAGTTGCTCGAACCCCTTGGCACCGACTCGCCGATCGGCCGATTTCTCGAGCGCAATCCTGACGGGGGCATTCACCACATCTGCTACGAGGTCCCCGATCTCGTCACGGCCCGCGAGAGCCTGGTCCGCGATGGGGCGCGCGTGCTCGGTTCGGGCGAAGCGCGGATTGGCGCCCATGGAAAGCCCGTGCTTTTTCTTCATCCCAAGGATTTCAACGGCACGCTCGTTGAACTCGAGCAAGCGTAAGGGATCAGTCGATGGTCACATGCCTGAAGACACTCGCCGGCTCGCTCTGGCTCACACTCGGCGCGATCCTTGTGGTTTCGATCATTGCCATCGGCATCGTCGTCGCGGCCTTCGGCCTGCGCATCAGCGGCGGCACTGCCCTCTTTTTCATCATCTGGTGGACGCTGCTCTTCGCCATCCTGCCCTTTGGCGTGAAGAGCCAGGCGGAGGCCGGAGAGGTGGTGGCGGGCAGCGAGCCCGGTGCGCCGGCAACACCTGCGCTACGTGAAAAGGCGCTCTGGACGACTTTGGTCGCAGCTTTTGTGCTTGTTTTCGCCGCGGGCGTCCTGCCCCTGGCTGGGCTTTAAGGGCTACGCCCCTGCGAGGTTTTAATCGGCGCAGCGGGGGGATTGTGCATCCAATAGCAAGACTGGTTAAAGTCTATCTGTGTCCGGATCACGCAGTTCAAAAAAGAAAAAGCAAGGCTTTCGCCTTGCCTAACATGCCTTTTGGCAATTTTAATCCTTGGCTTTCTCACGCCGTCGCCTGAAAGGCGCACGAGGACCTTTTTCCTCCCGAAACTCGGACCGTCTCCTCTGACCTTGGAAGGTTTTAGAGGTTAGTATTCTCTTCATAAACGTCCCGACAGATGATGTCATCTTTTTTGAGCACCCCCTGACGCAATTTTCGGCACCACCAGTATTGATCTTTGGTATTAGAAGGAGCCGCGCTTCCACGGCAGGTCGATCCGCGCTTGTCTTTTCGGAGATGGCTGTGTTGTGTGCTGTTGCGAGTCGCGTCCGGTGTCCCACCGTTTCCGCCAACCTGTTCGATTCTGAAGGCGTTCCATGCGTTTGAGCCGTTTCTTTCTGCCCATCCTCCGCGAAACCCCCAAGGAAGCGGAGATCGTCTCGCATCGCCTCATGCTGCGCGCCGGCATGATCCGGCAGGAATCGGCAGGCATCTACGCATGGCTTCCGCTGGGTCTTCGCGTGCTCAACAAGGTCAACGCAATCGTGCGCGAGGAGCAGAACCGTTCCGGCGCGGTCGAATTGCTGATGCCGACGATCCAGTCAGCCGATCTCTGGCGCGAATCCGGCCGCTACGATGCGTATGGCAAGGAAATGCTGCGGATCAAGGATCGTCATGAGCGCGACATGCTCTTCGGTCCGACGAACGAGGAGATGATCACCGAGATCTTTCGCGGCTACGTGCGTTCCTACAAGGACCTGCCGCTCAATCTCTACCATATCCAATGGAAGTTCCGCGATGAGGTCAGGCCGCGCTTCGGCGTGATGCGCTCGCGCGAATTCCTCATGAAAGACGCGTATTCGTTCGACCTCGACCAGGAGGGCGCGCGGCATTCCTACAACCGGATGTTCGTGGCCTACCTGCGCACCTTCGCCCGCATGGGCCTGAAGGCGATCCCGATGCGCGCCGATACCGGCCCCATCGGCGGCGACCTCAGCCATGAATTCATCATTCTCGCATCGACCGGCGAAAGCGAAGTGTTCTGCCACGCGGATTATCTCGATTACGAGACGCCTGCCATCGACACCGATTTCGACAGTCGCGACGGCCTCCAGGCCCTGGTCGATCGGTGGACGTCCCTTTATGCCGCCACCTCCGAGATGCACGACGGCGCAGCCTTCGAGGCGATGCCCGACGACCGCAAGATCTCCGCGCGCGGCATCGAGGTCGGCCACATCTTCTATTTCGGAACGAAGTATTCCGCTCCCATGGGCGCCAAGGTTACGGGGCCCGACGGCAAGGATCACGACGTCCATATGGGCTCCTACGGCATCGGGCCGAGCCGCCTGATCGCGGCGATCATTGAAGCCAGTCATGATGAGAACGGAATCATCTGGCCGGAAGCGGTGGCGCCGTTCGACGTCGCGCTCTTGAACCTCAAGGCCGGGGATTCTGCCACCGACGAGGCCTGCGGCCGGATCTATCGCGAACTCACGGCGGCCGGCCGCGACGTGCTCTACGATGATCGCGACGAGCGTCCGGGCGGCAAGTTCGCAACCGCAGATCTCATCGGCATTCCGTGGCAGGTGGTCATCGGGCCGAAGGGTCTGGCGGACGGCACTGTCGAGCTGAAGCACCGCGCGACGGGTGATAAACAGGTCGTGCCGCTCGACGACGTGGTCGCGCGCCTGACGGCGCCGCGTTGACCGGCCCAATGACCGCATCGACTGCCCCCAAAGCGGCCCCGAAGGTGACGTCCGGCACGAAGCCATTTTCGCTTTTCGAGTGGATGCTCGCGGGTCGGTATCTGCGGACGCGGCGTCGGGAAGGGTTCGTCTCCGTCATCGCCGGATTCTCGTTTCTCGGCATCATGCTTGGCGTCGCCACGCTGATCGTGGTGCTGTCGGTGATGAACGGATTCCGCAAGGAACTCCTCGACAAGATCGTCGGCATCAACGGTCATATCTTCGTGGCGCCCATCGAGACGCCGCTGACCGATTACGATGCGGTCGCCAAACGGATCGCCGCGGCGCCCGGCGTAAAACGCGCCATGCCGCTCGTGGAAGGCCAGGCCTTCGGCTCGTCGCAATATAGCGGCAGCGGCGTGCTGGTGCGCGGCGTGCGGGCCAAGGATCTGAAGAAGATCGAGCACATTGCCGGCAATATCCAGCAGGGAACGCTGGAGGATTTCGACAAGGGGGAGGGCGTCGCCATCGGGCGGCGGCTTGCCGAGTCGCTCTCGCTGCAGGCCGGCGACACCTTCACGCTGATCACCCCGCGCGGCGCATCGACACCCTTCGGCACGGCGCCCCGCATCAAGGGCTACCCGGTCAAGGCGGTGTTCGAGATCGGCATGTCGGAATTCGACTCGACCTTCGTCTACATGCCGCTTGCGGAGGCGCAGAGCTATTTCAACCGTCCCGACGACGTCCAGTTGATCGAGGTCTATCTCAACGATGCCGACAAGGTCGACGAGGCGCGCGCCGCCATCGAAACCGCCGCCGGCCGACCGATCCTGATGACGGACTGGCGCCAGCGCAACCGAACCTTTTTCGGCGCCCTCGAGGTGGAGCGTAACGTGATGTTCCTCATCCTGACCCTCATCGTCCTGGTGGCCGCGCTCAACATCATTTCAGGGCTGATCATGCTGGTGAAGGACAAATCCAGCGACATCGCGATCCTGCGCACCATGGGAGCCACCAAGGGGGCGGTGATGCGGGTGTTCCTCATCACCGGCGCGTCGATTGGCATTGTGGGAACCATCGCGGGCTTTGCCCTCGGCCTGCTTCTCGCGCTCAATGTGGAGAGCATCCGCAGCTTCATCTCGCGGCTCACCAGCACGAACCTGTTTCCGGCGGAGCTCTATTTTCTGAGCAGGCTTCCTGCCGACGTCAATCCGACCGAAGTGCTGACGATCCTGCTGATGGCCATGGTTCTCTCGCTCCTCGCCACGCTCTATCCGTCCTGGCGCGCCGCAAAGCTCGACCCGGTCGAAGCCCTTCGTTACGGATAGAATCATGTCCTCCGGCCAGCCCCAGCCTGCTCTTTTCCTCTCCAAGGTCGAACGCCGTTACGCGCAAGGGGAGGGCTCCCTCGAGGTGTTGCGCGGGGCGGATCTTGCCATCTGGCCCGGCGAGATCGTCGCTCTCGTGGCGCCCTCTGGCACCGGCAAGTCCACGCTCCTGCATGTGGCAGGACTGCTCGAAAAGCCGGATGGCGGCGAGGTCTATGTGGGCGGGTTACCGACAGCGGCGATGGACGATGCCGGTCGGACCCGGATCCGTCGGGAGGACCTCGGTTTTATTTATCAGTTCCACCATCTCCTGCCTGAATTCTCGGCTCTTGAAAACGTCGTGATCCCGCAACTGATCCGGGGGTACAGCAAGGCTGACGGACGCCAGCGCGCGAGCCAGTTGTTGACCTTCCTGGGGCTCGGCAAGCGCCTCGATCATCGGCCGGGGGAATTGTCCGGCGGCGAGCAGCAGCGGGTCGCCATCGCACGCGCCGTCGCCAACGCCCCGCGCCTGCTCCTGGCAGACGAGCCGACCGGCAATCTCGACCCAACGACGGCCGATCGGGTCTTCCAGACGCTGGTCGCCATCGTGCGCGCCTCCAAGCTCGCCGCGCTGATCGCCACCCACAATCTTGACCTCGCCGCGCGGATGGATCGACAGGTGACCATCCGGGACGGCCTCATCGTGCCGCTCCGCTGAAGCGCAAATCCAATGACCTCACAGGTTATCGCGCCCATCGCGTGACACAGGCAGAGTTGGCCCATCGCCTGAACGATGGAGCCGTCCCCATGCCAACCTTTGCCATTGCCCGCCTTCGCAACGTCGAGATCGGCCCCGCCATTGTCGAATATCTCCGGCGGATCGACTCGACGCTGGTGCCCTTTGGCGGCCGGTTTGTTCTCCACGGCGATCCGGTCGAGGTGCTCGAAGGGGACTGGTCCGGCGATCTGGTCGCCATCCAGTTCCCGAGCCGGCAAGAGGCTCGGGCGTGGTACGCCTCTCCCGCCTATCGGGCGATCCTGAGCTTGCGGACCGACCACTCCACCTCGGATGTCATCCTGATCGACGGCGTCGCTGACGACCATCGCGCGACGGATATTCTCGACAGGCTCGCTTGATTCGACGCAAGCAGTCGCCGAGAGGCGGGTTCTGACCACGAGAAGTATCCGGGTCGGCGAGGGCGAGCGCGTCGGCAGCGGCGAGAGTTATAGCCCAGAGGCTGCACCGACCCCTTCGTCACAGACCTTCCGTCGCGTTAAGCTTTCATTGACTCCCCGCGCCGGACGAACAATTCACAGCTTTACACAGAACATACAGCGAACAATAATGAACATGTCAGGAACATGGAGATACCGACATGGTTCGCATCCTTCTCGAAACAACGGCTGAAATCACCTCTCTGGCTCTGTTTGGCGGCATGGTGGCCATCTGGGCGCTGGCGCTCTCGCCCTTTGCCTGATCCCGCAATTCACAGGCTCCGCGCCTCATTCACAACCAAACCGGGCATGCGTCGATATTCGGCGGTGTCGGGTCTGGCGAGGCCGGTCCGCCGCATGCGAAAACAGACCCCTGTCTGAGTCGGGGTTTCATGGCGCGCATTCTTCAAGATATCGGTTTTGTGCATCTTCACGTGCACTCCTCCTACTCGCTTCTCGAGGGGGCGTTGAAGATCGGGAAGCTCGCGGAACTGGCCAAGGCCGACAAGCAGCCCGCCCTTGCTCTGACGGACACCAACAATCTCTTCGGCGCCCTCGAATTTTCCGAGAAACTGGCAGGCTCCGGCATCCAGCCGATAGCCGGGGTTCAGCTCTCGGTGTGTTTCGAGGAGCCTGATCCGACCATCCGGCTGCCGCCGCAGCCGCCCAATATCGTCCTCCTCGCCCAGACCGATGAGGGCTATCGCAATCTCATGCGGCTTGTGAGCCGCGCCTATTTCGGCGTGCCGCTGGGAGATGCGCCAAGTCTTCCGTCAACGGCCCTGGCGGCCCATTGCGAGGGTCTCATCGCGCTGACCGGCGGGTTGACCGGCCCCCTCGATTTGGCACTGCGCGACAGTGGCCGTCCTGACGTGGCACAGGCCCGGCTGGACGTTCTCAAGCAGGCCTTCGGGCACCAGCTCTATGTGGAAATTCAGCGCCACGGACTCGACGAGCAACGTCTTGTCGAAGCCGAGCTGATCGCGCTCGCGGACCGCAACAGCCTTCCGATCGTCGCCACCAACGAACCGTTCTTTTCGGCCACTGGTGATTTCGAGGCGCATGACGCGCTGCTCGCGATCTCCAGCGGCCGCGTGGTGTCGGATGGCAGCCGTCGCCGCCTGTCGCCCCAGCATGATTTCAAGACGCGCCGGCAGATGATGGAGCTGTTCGCGGATCTGCCCGATGCGCTGCAGGCCAGCGTCGAGATCGCCATGCGGTGCTCAACCCGCGTGACCACCCGCAAGCCCATCCTGCCCCGGTTCGGAACGGATTCCGATCTTGTCCCGCTCGATGAGGATGCGGAACTGAAGCGGCAGGCCGAGGAGGGGCTTGTGCTGCGCCTTGCGGCCCACGGCACGGCGCCCGGATTGACCGAGCAGGACTACCACGACCGGCTCGCCTTCGAGATCGGCGTCATCCAGCGCATGAAGTTTCCCGGTTACTTCCTGATCGTGGCCGATTTCATCAAATGGGCGAAGGACAACGACATTCCCGTCGGTCCGGGCCGTGGCTCCGGCGCCGGGTCGCTGGTGGCCTACGCGCTCACCGTGACGGATCTCGATCCGCTCCGGTTCGGCCTGCTCTTCGAGCGGTTTCTCAATCCGGAACGCGTCTCGATGCCCGACTTCGACATCGATTTCTGCGTCGATGGCCGCGAGCGTGTCATCGAGTATGTGCAGAAGCGCTACGGCGAGGAGCAGGTCGCCCAGATCATCACTTTCGGAACGCTGCTGGCCCGCGGCGTGATCCGCGACGTCGGCCGTGTGCTGGAAATGCCGTACGGGCAGGTCGACAAGCTCACCAAGCTGGTGCCGCAGAATCCGGCCAATCCGGTCACCCTCAAACAGGCTATCGAAGGCGAGCCGAAGCTGCAGGCGGCCATCGAGGAGGAGCCTGTCGTTGCCCGCATGCTGACCATCGCCCAGAAGCTCGAGGGGCTTCACCGCCATGCCTCCACCCACGCTGCCGGTGTGGTCATCGGCGACCGTCCGTTGCAGGAGCTCGTGCCGCTCTATCGCGATCCCAAGACCGGGATGCGCGTGACCCAGTACAACATGAAATGGGTCGAGCAGGCGGGGCTGGTGAAGTTCGACTTCCTCGGCCTGAAGACACTGACCGTGCTGCGGACAGCGGTCGACCTCGTCCTTCGCCGCGGAATCGAGATCGATCTGTCGGCGCTCCCGCTCGACGACACCAAGTCTTACGAGGCCCTGTGCCGCGGCGAGACGGTCGGCGTGTTCCAGGTGGAAAGCGCCGGCATGCGCAAGGCGCTGGTGGAGATGGAGGCCGACCGTTTCGAGGACCTCATCGCCCTCGTGGCGCTCTACCGGCCGGGTCCCATGGCCAATATTCCGGTCTATTGCGCGCGCAAGCTCGGCAAGGACGAGCACAACAAGAAGCACTGGTATCCCCACCCCAAGCTCGAGCCGGTGTTGCGCGAGACCTTCGGCATCATCGTCTACCAGGAGCAGGTCATGGAGGTGGCCAAGGTCCTCTCCGGCTATTCGCTCGGGGACGCCGACCTGCTGCGCCGGGCCATGGGCAAGAAGATCAAGAAGGAGATGGACGACCAGCGCGAGCGGTTCGTGTCAGGCGCCATCGCGGGCGGCCTCGACAAGGGCAATGCGAACGAGATCTTCGATCTGCTGGCAAAATTCGCCGATTACGGCTTCAACAAGAGTCATGCCGCAGCCTACGCGCTCGTCGCCTTCCAGACGGCCTACCTGAAAGCCAACTATCCGGTCGAATTCCTCGCGGCGTCGATGACGCTCGACCTCGACAACACCGACAAGCTGTCCGAATTCAGGCGCGAAGCCCAGCGGCTCGGGTTGAAGGTCGAGCCGCCCTCGGTAAACCGGTCCGGCGTCGTGTTCGACGTGCATTACGATGCCGAAGGGCAGGGGGCGATCCTGTATGCGCTTGCGGCCGTGAAGGGCGTCGGCCGGCAAGCGATCGAGGCGTTGATGGAGGCCCGCGGCGATGTGCCTTTCAAGGACCTCGCGGATTTCGCACGGCGCATCAATCCGCGCTCCCTCAACAAGCGCACGCTCGAGAACCTGATCGCCGCGGGCGCACTGGACGAGCTCGAACCAGACCGCGCCAGGGCAAGCGCGTCCATCGACGCCATGATGAGCCTTGCCCAGCAGGCGGTGGAGGCGGCCAATGGCGGGATGATCGACATGTTCGGCGGCGTCGGCTCGTCCGACGTTCAGCTGCGCATTCCGCCCTACGAGCCATGGCCCGCTTCCGAGAAGCTTCAGCGCGAATACGACGCCGTTGGATTTTTCATCTCGGGCCATCCCCTGGACGAGTACGGCGATCTCCTGAAGAAGTTACGGGTTCAGACCTGGACGGAGTTCTGCCGGTCCGTGAAGGCCGGCAATTCCGTCGGGCGGATCGCCGCGACGGTTCTCGACCGGCAGGAGCGGCGCACGCGGACCGGCAACAAGATGGGCATCCTCACCCTGTCCGATCAGACCGGACATTTCGAGGCGATCGTGTTCTCGGAAGGATTGCAGCGCTTCCGCGAGATCCTCGAGCCGGGCAGCGCCGTCGTGCTGATGGTGACCGCGGGTCTCGAGGGCGATGAGGTCCGCGCGCGGATCGGGATGGCTGAGCCTCTTGAGGAGGCGATCTCGAAGCACCAGAAAGGAATGCGGATCTTCCTGCGTGACGAGCGGCCCATCGGCAGCGTGTTCGAACGCCTGAAGGCAAAGGGCGAGGGCGAGGTGTCCTTGGTGCTGATCCTCGACGATGGGGATCGCGAGGTCGAGGTGAAGCTTCCCGGAAAATACATGGCCTCCCCGCAGATCGCGGGCGCGCTCCGGGCCGTGCCTGGGGTGGTCGACGTCCACATGAATTGACGGCGGCGGGCTGGGTGCCGGCCCGGTGCTAACGTGCGTCTAATCCGGCGACGTCGATGGCGTCGACCACCCACTGCCCGACAGCAGGTTTGAAATGCAGGTTGTCGAACCACGAGGGCGATGAGCCGACCTGGGGATCGAAGTCGTCAAACTGACGGTCATCGGTCAAATCGTGGAACGGCACCCCATGGGTCGCGGCGCTCGCGGCGACGGCCGAGCGCCAGCGATCGAGATCGCCCTCGAGGCCTTTTGCGGCGAAGATCCGCCGCTGCGCGTTGCTGAGGGGAGAGAGATACAGGACGACGTGGCGGTCGCGCAGTATCGACAGCGCCTCATCGAGCCCAACCAGAGCGGTCGGTTCAAAGGGCAGGAGGTTGTCCAACTGGCGACCGTCATCCTGAGCCGTCAGCCGCGCATCGCGGTCGGGTGTTTGGCGAAACCCGTTGAGAGCCCAGCCCCCCGGCTCGTAGGTTTCTCCACCGAACGCGATCCCAATGCCGCTGAGGCTGCGCCAGCTCAGGACCCGGTTGGTGACGAACAGCGCGCGGCCCCCAGGCGTATCGAGATCCGGGCTGAGAGGCGCCGCGAGGGGAAAGCGTGTGAAGGAGAAATAGTCCAGGCCGATCACGATGGTGCGTGGGCTCGGCCGGGAGACGATGAGCCGGGCGAGGGTCGGCAATTCATAGGCCATGAGCGCCGAGAGACCGAAATTGTACGCCGGTGTTCGGGATATCGGCAGCGTGGACGGATCGAGCCCGCGATACATCACCGAACTCCCGAGCAGCACCGTCTCAGGTGGCGGCCTCAGAATAAATTGCAGCGGCTTTGCCAGTCGGCCATCCGTATCGAGAAGACGGTTCGTCGCGTAAGAACCCCGCAACCAGGGAGGATCGCTCCGAAACGCCCAGTAGGGGTCAGACAGGAGCGACAACGCGCTCGCCGACGCCACGCCGGCCACGATGGCGACGAGGAACACCCGGATGAAGCCTGTCCAGCGCAACATCGTTGTTGACTAGCCCATCGTGCGCCCGATCGCCAGATCGTCGCGTAGGCAATGAAGATCCGCGCTCGGCCATGGTGTTGTGCGTCAGGTTCACGAACGACTCTCCGGCCCCTGCCGCTTGCGCGCCTTCCGCAACGCGTCGATAGAAGGCGCGGACCATCAGATCGGAAGGCCGATAATGCTCAAGACCATCTGGAAGGCCTTTCTGGTCACGGCGACTATCGTGGCCGTGAGCCAGATCGTGTCTTTCGCAGCTCGTTGGTCGAACAATCAGCCATTCACGATGTTCGTGTTCGTCATGAATGCGATTCTGCCCGTTCTCACAGCCTTCCCGACCGCCCTCTATATCTTCTGGCAGCATGACCGGCTCAGGTCCGCCTTGGCGGAATTGTCGGCTGCGCACACGCTTCTCGAGCGCCGCGCCACGGTCGATCATCTGACCGGGCTTCTGAACCGAGAGGCATTCTTGACGATGGTCAGAGCCGTCCGACGCGAGTCGGCTCCGGAAGGGGCCCTTCTCCTGCTCGATGTCGATCACTTCAAAAGCGTGAATGACACCTACGGGCATGCCGTTGGCGACGAGGCTCTCGTGGCGATCTCGAACGAGATTGCAGGGTCTTTGCGAGACGGCGATCTCGCCGGGCGAATTGGCGGCGAGGAGTTTGCCGTGTATCTCCCCGCCGGAACCTCCCTGCCAGAAGCCGCCGACCTGGCCGATCGGATCCGGCAGCGCATCGAGCGTCTGCCATTCGGATTGCCGCAGGGCCAGCGCCACGTTCTCACGGTCAGCATCGGGATTGCTGCCGCCGCAGGCGGCGTGACCTTTGCGCAGGTCATGCGGGCCGCTGATCGAAATCTCTACGAGGCGAAGGATCGCGGGCGCAACACGGTCGTGTCTTGACGCCGGAGACCCACTTCCAAACCGGTCCGACTGCTCCAGCCTGCGGGTGAACCCGTCACAAGTCGCGTGTCCTCACAGACCGACAGACCTTTTCCGCGTCGCTGGCCGCGAAGAACCGCGCTCCGAACTTGTCACTATCGGCAGCGACGAGCGTTGCGGTAAGGATAATTGCCGCAAATGATCTTTGGCGTGCATTTAGTTTCAATTTCGAAACAATTCAGAACGATAACAACAAGATTTAGATACGGAAGCCAATATTATAAGCGCAAGTATTTTTATTGTTGCGCTGCAATATAAATCTGTGACACGCTTCTCTTATAGTCATCGTATTCTTATGAGGCATGGCCTTCCGACCTCCGGGGACGAATGAGAGAAATGACGGTTCAGATTTCCTACCAAAGCCTGACATCACCCGCATCGCAGCTGGCGCTGGATGTTCTGCGGGAGCCTGTCCTGCTCCGCATGGGGATTGAGCACGATGAATTTCCGCGCGGCCTGTCGAATGCTGTGACGATTTTGGGCTTCGAAGGCGTCAAAGATGACTCGGCGATCCTGTGCAACGCCTTTGGCGACAAGTTCGAGCTTCGGGAAGCGCCACTCTGCCCCTTGGCCATATTGATCAATCCCCTTCATCGCGGGCGGGAGAAGCGCCTCCTTGACTGGCTCCGCGACCGAGGCGTTCCTGTGCCTCCCCCGGTGGTGGAGTGGCATTCCGGCCGGGAGGTCGACACAGTCGCGTTGATTGTCCAGAAGCTCGCCGGATTGCTTGTCTCAGACGCCAAGCGGATCGCATCATCCACCCGCGAGCTGAGCGCGCTGCGCATCCTGAACGACAACCTTCAGAATCGCTTCGCCACCATCGAGAGCTTTCTCGATCGCCAGGGCCTTCAGCCTTTCGATCTGGCTTTTTCAAACGAGCCCGTCAGCAGCTCGTCCCGATCCAACGTTCTGGCGGATGCCTCGCAGGATGGAATCTCACAGATCCTCCCGGTTGCAAGCGCCGGTGTGAGTGCGGTGGCGATTCATTTCGAGCGCCTCGGCAAGCGGGACGAGTCGGTTCTTCACGCGGAGCTCGTCACGATGGAAGACGGCCGGGTGGTCGAGACCTGGGTGGTGGCGCTTTCCAAATGCACCGCCGGGTGGAACCATTTCGGTCTCTCCAAAAGCCTTGCGGGCCTGCGGCGGACTCTCAAGCTGCGCCTGCGGGTTGAGGGCGCTGACGATGAGATGCCACTTCTGTCCCTGGGAGGGCTGCAGCCGCTCGACATGTTTCATGTCCGCGACACGGCCCACAACGCCTCCTTGGTCAAGAACAGCCTGGCCCTGCAGGTCTGGTGTGGCATGCCGGGCGTCGTCCTTCCCGCCTGGGCCAACTACATGCCGGCTCAATCACGTCGCACGGGGGAGGGTGGGTTTGCCGCCGTCCCTGTCGCTCCAAGCATTCTCGAACTTGCCACTCTGGCCAACAGTGACGAGATCTCGTTTGAGTTTCCGGCCATTCTGCCGTTGCCGCAGGAGCGGGCGATTGCCTGCCATCCGCCCAGCGTGGGCATGACCATCGGCCGGCTGCCGGCAGCCTGTCCGCCACAGACCCTTCGCATTTCAGCCAATGCGATCATCAACAACGAGAAATCGCAGGATGTGGAATTCGCGCTGGCTGTCGCCGGCACTCTCGAAGGCGCGCGTCAGCTTCTCGAGGAAAAGCGGGGCCCGGAATGCGGCGAGGCGTTTTCCGGATGGGTGCGCGCGGCGGTCGGCGACGAGCCTCGGCTGAACGGCTTTATCGGCGAGCAGGCCGGTGTCTGGCAGAACGTCTACTTCGCGACGCGCATGGCCGATCCTGGCGACAGCAGTTTCGCCTGGGCCAAGTTCCGCGACATCAGCCTGTTGCTCAAGGAGTGATGGCGTGATGCTCGACCTTGTCAAACACCACCTGACCGCCATCGCCGCGCCGCCCGAGATCGAGCCTGGACCTGCACGCTTCTCCCCGCGCGTGGCCATCCTGATCCCGGCCTACAAGCATTCCGTGCTGCTTTCAGAGGCCATCGAATCGGCTCTCGCCCAGGATGCTCCATTCGATGTGGCGGCGGTGATCGTCGATGACGGCTGCCCCTATCCGGAGACCGCCGAAACCGGTCGCACGTATGCGCTGGCCCACGAGAACGTGTTCTATCTCCGCAAAGCCAATGGCGGCCTGAGCTCGGCGCGGAATTACGGGATTGAGTTCGCCCTGCGCCATTTCCCGGATCTCGAGGCTGTCTATTTTCTCGACGCCGATAATCGCATCACGCCGACCGCGATGCGCGACGTCCTGGCGTTCCTCAAGTCCGACGACACGGTAGACTGGGTCTATCCCAATATTGACAAGTTCGGCATCGAGTGGAGCGGCAACTACGCCACGCAATATTCGCGCCTGCTGCATCTGACGTTCGACAATATCTGCGAGGCCGGAAGCCTCGTGTCGCGGCGCCTGCTCGATGCCGGCATCCGCTTCGATGAGAGCATGACGTCGGGGTTCGAGGATTGGGACTTCTGGCTTCAGGCCATCGGACGCGGGTTTCTGGGCGCGAACTACCCCTTCTTCGGCTTCGAATATCGGCAGCGCGCCGAGAGCATGCTGCGCGATTCCAATCGCACCCGTGAAGGCATTCTGACCTACCTTCACCAGAAACATAAAAAGCTCTTTGGAGCCGACACCTTGCTCACATGGGAGCATGAGGAAGCGCCCCGCTACGTAGCCATCGGGATCGGCTCCTACGCGGTCGACCTGTTTACCGATCCGACGGCAAGCCACCCGAAATGCAGCCTCGAGGAGTTCGTTACCCGTTTCTGGGCGGCGAAATCCGAGCCAGAGACGTTTGGCATTCCGCCATTCCTGATCTGGTTGACCGCAGCCCATCGGGAGGCGTTGACGCGTCTTGGCCTCATTCACAATCTGCTGTGGCTTGGCGAGCGTCTCTGCGCCAAACACCATTTCGTCGCGATCCGGCTGGAGAGCAGCACGACGAAGGTCGGGATTGATCTGCGCAAGATCAGCGAAACCCAGCATCTTGGCGACAAGCCCTTCGGATGGATGTGTTCGCTCGACATCTTTTCCACCTGCGCCGAAGACGCCTCGGACGATTGGATCCGGTCGCTGAAGCGGGCGGTCCCGGCTCCGGACGTCGTCGAGATCGTCGTGACGGGTCCTTTCACCGCGCGGGAGATTCAGAGTACGGCTCTGTCCCAGACCCACGCACTGTTGGCGACACTGGGGGCGCTCCGCGATTCCGGCTACCGTCTGCAGCCGCGCGAAAGGTGGCTGTGGCGAAGCGCCTACCTGCCCAACCGCAACCGCTATTTCGAACTTCTCCGCAAGGCGGTCGGTGCAACGCCGGTCATGCCACGGCTCCCGCATCGGGCAAATCCGCTGCGCGTCGGCTTCCTGTTGCCGATCGCCAGTTTCGGCGGAGTTGAGAAGGTCGCCTACGCGGTTGCCCAGGCCCTCAAGGCCGCGGGTTGCGAGGTACACCTCTTTCTGATGGGCAAGCCGGTCTACAACCGGGTCCCGGAAAACGACGGCGTGTTCAAATCGGTGAATTTTCTGGCGGATGATTACCCGCTCTGGGGCGGCCCGAATCAATTCGCCGGCCATGATCTGCTGATGGGTCATGACGCCGGCGCCAAAGCCGATCATATCCTGGGATTTCTCTCGGGCCTGGATGTCGTGATCAACAACCAGGTTGCGCCCGTGAACGCCGTGCTGGGCGACCTGCGTCGACGCGGGGTCAAGGTTCTCAACTACGTGCACGTGCTCGACAAGACCAGGATGGGACGCGATGCAGGCCACCCCTATCTGAGCCTGGCGTTCGAGCATGTCTACGACAAGATCCTGACGTGCTCTCACGACATGACCGAGTGGCTCCACGCCATGGGCGTGCCCAGTGCCAAGCTGATGCATATCCGGAATGCCGCGAGCTACGCCATGTCGGCAAAGGAACGCGACACCCAGCTGACGGCGCGACGCAACCGTCCGCAGCGTGAGAAGCTGAACCTGCTTTTTCTTGGGCGGCTCGACGCCCAAAAGGGGATCGAGCGGCTCTTCGCGACGGCGCGAGACCTCCTGGCGCAGGGGGTTCCGGTCAACTGGCGTGTCATCGGCAGCGAGGTTCTCGATCAAGCGGGAGGCGGCTCCTGGAAGAGCCGGTTCAATGAAATCGGCCTCACAGTCGAATCGCCGGTCTATTCGAGCCGCCATCTCAGCAGGGCCTTCAACTGGGCTGATGCCATCGTGCTGCCGTCCCGCTGGGAAGGTGCGCCCTTGACCATTCTCGAAGCGCAGCGTCTGGGCTGTGTCCCCATTGCGACGGCCGTGGGTGCGGTCGAAGAACTCATCGCGGACGACGTCGACGGCGTGGTGATCCGGTCCAGCGACGACGGAGCCGTCATTCGTGACCTCACCGCAGTGATCACGGCGCTCGCCGGAGATCCGGCGCGGGTGCGGCGCCTGTCGGAGACCGCGGCAGAGCGGAACGCTTCGCTGACCTGGGACCGCAATGTGGCGCCACTGGTGCAGCAATTGTCGGAGTGGTTCCCGGATCGACTTGCTGTCTCACCACCCGAGAGCGCGCTCAGACTTGTCGAGCCGCCGGCCGTTGATCCGCCTGCCGAGGCCGCTTCCTCGGGCCAGAGGACGCCACGAGAGTCAAAAACACGCGACCGGGGCGATCTCCCGGCGCACAGGCCGCCGCAGGTTGCTGCGGCGCGATCAGCCAACATGTTCCATTTGAGGGTCAAGTGATGAAACGACTTTTTGTTTTGAACGGCGGTGCGGCCGTCAAGCCGGGCAACAAATCCGCCTACCTGAAATTTGACGATCCGCTCGCGGCCTTCAACAAGGGCGGCATCAATACCGGGGACGTTCTCGTCTATGATGCCACGCTGAAGGCGCTGGCCTATGACGAGGTGCGGAACCTGCAGTTTTCGCATGCGGCCAACGAGGCGCTCTGGCCGAAGGACGATATGTACGACGCCACGGTCATCCGTGGCTCGAACTACCTGACAGAGACTGTCGATCTCGGCCACGTGGTGCCCCTTTTGAAGAAGCTGAAGGGCAACGTCGTGGCCATCGGCGTTGGCGCCCAGGCCGGAAAATACAAGAAACTTGCGGTTCCGAAGGGAACGGTGGAAGCCTGGAAGATCATTGCCGACAAATGCGAGACCATCGGGGTGCGCGGTTTCTACAGCGCGGAAATCTTCAACGATCTCGGCATCAAGAACGTGCGCGTCATTGGGTGCCCAAGCTTCTATCGATCGCTCAAGCCGTCCATCACGATCAAGTCGATCGACCCGACGACGGCCCGCATCGGCCTGACACTGAACAAGTATCTCTCGGCCGACTATGCGAGCAATGCCACCAAGACGAACCGCATGCAGCGCGCGCTCATCGATGCGGTGGCCAAGCGACCCTCAAGCCGGCTCTACTCCCAGGGAGAACGAGAGGAGACGCTCGCGATTTTTTCAACCGGCCAGGACAAGCAGAACAACATCAAGGCGATCCTGACCAAGTTCAACCTTCTCGGCCATCCCGAGGCGGAGGAGATGCTCAACAACCGGATGGGCGCGTTCTTCGATATCGACGAATGGGCCGCAGACGCAGCGGCGAATGTCGACGTCATGGTGGGCTTCCGGCTGCATGGCAACGTCATCGCGCTCCACCAGGGCATTCCCGCCATCTTCTTCACCTACGATTCGCGCATTCGCGAACTCGCCTCGCTCTTCGCCGTCCCGTCGATCGAGATCGAGGATTATCTGCCGATCAATCTTGAGAAGACGCTTGAGCGGGCGGATTTCTCCAAGGCGCAGCACGTCTACCGCCTGAACTATGCCGAGTATCATCGGTTCCTCACCGAGAACGGCCTTCATCACGTTCTCGCCAAGCCGGTCGCCGCGCCGCCCGAAAAGCCGCTCTCGACTCCCAATCTGGTGCAGGTGCCCCATGGCGTTCAGGAAGCTGTCGGATGGTTTCGCAGCGAGATCGACTTCATGACCGGCGAAGTCGAAACCCTGCGCAATCGCGCCTGGAATCTCGAAACGGCCTTGCGGGCCGCCAACGGCAAGAAAGCCCCTGAACCGGCAGCGAAGGTCGCCGTATGAGGGCTTTCCAGCCCCTGCGCGGCGGTCTCAGCCGCCGTTCCCTCCTCGGCTTTGCGGCGCTCGGAGCGGCTTCGGCGGGCCTGCGTGGACAGCCGGCCTGGGCGCTCCGGGACGCTCCCCTGCCTGTCGCCCTGCAAAGGCTCTGTGGAACATGGACGACGTCGTTTGCGGATGATTTCACGGATGCTGCCGCTTTCGACGAGCGGTGGATCAAGGTCTCTGAAAAGAGCGGTGTCACCAAATCGGTGCGGTTGCCGGAGAATGTGGCCGTGTCGCCCGATGGGCTCGCGCTGCAGCTCCGACGCAATCCTGATCGCGACGATACAAGGCGCCCTTATGTGGGCGGCTATGTGCGAACGCGGGCCTTCAGGCAGCAATATGGCTATTTCGAATGCGAGATGCGCATCGCGAACGAGCCCGGCGTCAACAATGCGTTCTGGCTCACCTCCGATCGCCCGACAGAGGGAGACACGCGGTTCGAGCTCGATGTGGTGGAGGCGAAGTTTCCCAACGTTGTCCAGGTGACGGCACGACGCTGGCTGCCCGATCGCATGGTCCTGTCAAAGACCCATCGGGCAGAATTGAACCTGGCATCGTCTTTCCATCGCTATGGTATGTTGTGGGAGGCGGACAGGTTCCAGTTCTTCTTCGATGACGAACCCATTTACGAGGTCGAGAACACGTTTGCTCACACGCCCGCGCAATTGCTCATCAGCAACGCAGTGGCGGGCTTTGCTGGAAAGGACGATGGCGACGTAAGCGGCGCCGCCACAGTCGTTCGACAGGTGCGAATCTTCCAGAACCAGGACGGCCGGCCAACGGCTTCGCGGTGGTGCCAATGATTGACGATCTTGAGTCGACCTCTCGCACGGATCGAAGCAAGAAGTACCTTCTCGGTACGGACGGATGGATTTTCCTCGACCAGGATTCGAACCGCGTGATCGACCAGATCACGGGCCGTTACGCGCTCGACGCGGCGGGCCTGGACGATTGGGTGACGCTGATCGAAGGACGCGACGCCTACGCGGCCTCCATCGGGGCGCGCCACTTGATGTTCGTGGCGCCCAACAAGGAACTGGTCTACTCCGAGAACCTGCCGTCGCATATCGAGATTGCGACGGATCGGCCCGTCCAACAGATCATGACGGCTCTCGACCCGGAACGGGCAAGGCAGATCATCTATCCTCTGGACGCCATCAGAGAGGGAAAAGGGCAGGGCATCGTCTATCCGCGCACCGACACCCACTGGAGCGGGCTTGGCGCTTATATCGGTTATCAGGCCTTGTGCGACGGCCTTTCGGATTGCGGTATCGAGCCCCTGCGTCTCGATCCGTCACGGCTCAGTTTCGCGACCGTCGATTTTGTGGGTGATCTCGGCGTGAAGTTGGAACCGCAGGTCTCTGCGCCAACCTTGTCGGCGCGGATTGCTGCGCCGTCCGGAAGACTGGCGTTCGACAATCGCATCCCAAACCGCGGCCGCATCCGGGTCTTCGTCAACAGGGACGCGACATTGCCGCGTTGCGTCATGTTCGGCGATTCCTTCGGCGGCAATCTTCTTCCCTATTTGAAAGAGAGCTTCAGCACGCTCGTCTATGTCTATGGCAAGACATTCGATCGCGAGCTGATCGAAGCTTATAGGCCGGACGTTGTGCTGGCCCAGTTCGTTGAACGGTTTTTGGTTGAGCCGCCCGTTGATACCGCCTCATTCACCTATGTGTCTGTCGTGCGGGACAAGCTGAAATTGCTGACGCCTGTCGATCTCATCGAACTCGACGGTCAGGTTGCGACCGTCGACCCAGCGATCTTCCCGCTCGCGCCAATCTATGAAGCGCTTCTGCGTGCCCAGGCGGGCCACGCCCTCTCAGCCGACCTGGTGGGAAAACTCGAAGAGCATCATGCTGACAATCCAGAGGCTCAGCACCTCCTGTCAGTCGAACTGTCACGTACCGGCGACAGGCTCGACGCGGCGCATGCGTTCGCGACCCGCGCGGTCGCGGCCGAGCCCTGGAACGGCCGGTCGCGGCACCAGTTGGCGCTCACGCTCATGCGGCTGGATCGCCCGGATCTCGCGGAAATCGAACTTCGCAAGGCCATTGCCCTCAAGCCCGGCGTGGATTGGTGGAGCTATCAGCTTTCGCAGGTCCTGTTTCGACAGCAGAAGTTTGATGCCGCCATCGCCGAGCTGCGGCCGTACATCGCCCGACATCCACGCTCGCCGGATGCGTGGCAGCTTCTTGCACGCAGTCACGAGGGCCTCAACCATGTCGAGGATGCAGCCGACGCTTATGAGAAAGCTGCCGCGACCAAGCCGGACTGGGTCTGGCCGCTGCTGAAGCTCGCAAATCTGCGCGCCAACACCGGAACGCAGCCCGAGGCAGGCCTGCGCGCCACCGACACGCTGCTCGCCTTCACGCTCGAACCCCGCAAGCGCGCCGAGATCCACATGGTCCGCGCCCGACTGCATGAACTTCTGAACAACCGCCCAGAAGCCATCGAAGAGGCATCCCACTGCGCCGCGCTGGCGCCAGACTGGGATTGGGCGCAGGTGACGCTGGAGCGGCTGCGCGGGAAGGGGCGGGAGAGTGCCGCGGCCGGGTGAAAATCAGACAAGGGACGTTGGCGGGCAGGTGAGGACGGGTGAGGAGCGTCCATCCTCTTGCGTCAACTTCAGGCTGCCTGATGCTGCTTGCCGGCCGAGTTTGCAACGACTTTATCCAATCTGCCGTCGTATGAGATACCCGCCGCAGCATAAAGTCCGACATAGGCTTTAGCCAAGCTGGCGCGGGTGGCCCGGTAGGACGCTGCATCGAACTGGAACGTCTCAGACAAGTTGTCCAGCGTGAGAGGTGACTTAAAACTGTCGTACATCCGCACCGGGATTGCCATGGTCTGGCACAACTCGAGTGTCCGACTGTCATGAGCGACACAACCCGCCGGCACGCCTGCCTGGATGGCCAGCATGACACCATGGAATCGCGGTCCGATGACAAAATCGTACCTCTTCGTCCAGGTCATCCAGCTGTCCGCGTCGCCAAAAGCCAGCATGCGCTTCCGGCACCAAATCCGAAACTCATCAAGGGTGAGGTTGGGCCGGAAATAACGACGCGACGTCTCTAGCAGCGCTGCATCGATCTTGTCGAATTCCGCCGTTGCAAGTCGGATCATGCTCAAACCATGCTGAACGATGCAAGTGCCTTCTGTCTGATCCACCAAGTTGAGGATCTGACGCTCGATGTCGGCCAGTTCCGGCGAGAACGGATGCCCGATGGCGGAGGCGACCAGTGCGACTTTCTGCTTCACCCGTGCTTCGACGAGCGATACGAAATCAAACGATAAATTGGTCAGATTTGACGGGCACCCGGCGACGACCGCTTGCTCGGCGAGGCCGAGCTTGTCCATCTGTTCGAGAGTGTATTGCCCCCGAACACCGATATTGGGGCGCTCAGTGGACCTGTGTGCGGCGATGACCTCAACCCAGCGGCGCGTGCCCTCAGTGATAGTCGCGTCCTTCGCTTGCGAGTCGGCTTGCGCACCAAGCCCGATTGCAACGATGGGCAGGCCTGCACCGTCGAGGTTGCTGGCCGTCTTTCCAAGATCCGTATGAGAACCGAGCTGGTTGGCGCACGCAATCACAACGATGTCGCCGGCGCGCTTCAGTTCATCCGCGCTGGCATTCCAGGAAACGACGGTCACGTCGCCGCTCAAATGGGAGGAAATCGCGTTAACAAAGGCGACGTTGCCAGTGTTTCCGCCCTGAAAATTGTACAATGTCTCGGCGTCGGCCTGATACAGGTCGGGCACACTTCTCGCGGTTGCCATGAGAGCAATGCGTTTGACAGCGGTCATGATGATGCCCTTGCGCTAAACATAATCGAGTTCGAAGCAGATTTGGCAGGATTGTCAGATTTACTAGGTTGCTGCTGGATATTCGTCCAGTGACAATCGCTCGGGTCCGATAAATCAGTCGGGGCGGGCTGGAACTTCCGGCGAGGTTGCGGGTGTGAATGACGTGAGCTGCAACCGGTGACCTAGCGCTGCCAGCCTTGTTTTTCGCTCACTCTTTCGGTGGCCGCGTTGCGGCCAGTCGAGCGATACCGAGTGCTCGCAGTTGCAAGCGCATGGGAGGTTGTCTGGCAAATGAGTGTTTGCCGTCCCAACCCATTGCGGATTCAATTCTGAGGCCCATCGGGCAGATTGCTGCAGGTCGTGCACGGAACAGTTGCGCCGTCGACACGCACCGAGGTGCCAGCTGATTAGATTCTTTAGGAGTAATCCGTTTAGGTATTGCATCCCATCGGCATTGACCTTACGAAAGCAGAACGACGAGCACGCCTCATCGGAATGCCTTCAAAAAATCGGCAGCCGAGCGCCATGAGGACTGACGTCGAGAATTTGCATGTCCGGTTCGGCTATAATGGCGTCATCGTCTGCTAAGTCTATGAGCTTTATCTCAATTTCTCGCGGCAGACGGGCCATTTCTCGTGTGGCGTGGCGAGGACGGGTGGCGTTTGCGACGACCGTTCGCGGCCGCGAACTGTGCTCGCGAAGCCGGCGCGACATCGCCGGGGCGGGCAGTGTGGCGCATCCGTTTACAAAGTGGGTACGTCTGAATGGGTATTGGACGCATGCCTTTCCGGTCTCGTCCGGCCTTCACCGTTCAGCCGCCGCATTCTAGCAGGAGATCGCACATGGCGGTTTGGAATTTCGAAAAGCTTCAGGGCGAACTCGACAGTCTCGCGATCAAGCTCGACACGCAAACAGTCTATCCGCAGGCCGCGATTGACCGGCTGCTGGATGTCATGGCGCGATCCATCCCTGTGGACGAGCAATTTTATCGATCCCGTTATCCGGACGTCGATGAGGCGACCAGGGCGGGCGATGTGGCCAGCGCCTCGCAGCACTACGTTGAGCACGGTTTTTACGAAGACCGCATCCCCTGCGATGTGGTTGTCGACGAGGAGGCCTACCTGACGCTTTATCCCGATATTGCCGAAGGTATCGAGTCGGGTGGCGTCGCCAGCGCGACCGACCATTGGATCCGCTACGGGCGCAATGAGGAGCGCAATGCGTATCTTCAACTGAAGCAGCTATCGGGCAAAAGCCGGGCAGCGGCAGGTGGCGCACGGAAACCAAAGCGCCCGGCGTGAAGAGCGTGGAACGCAGTCTGCGACACGTGCCTGTCGAAACGAACGTGTCGAGTCGACGTGATGGTATGATGGTGATGAAAAAGAGCGATGCAGAGGCTGGCGTGACTCATCGTGTGGCACTGCGCATCGGTCCAACCTCGAGAACGCCATTGCGATGCTGCCGAATATTCTTGACCGCACATGAGGCCGTCACCATAAGAAACGGTGCCGGATCATAAGTAGATCAAGAGCAATCAAAGTATTTTCTTAATAGTGCGGGGCAATTGAACGATGGTCTGCGGGATTGACGAGTTGTTCTCGTTCTGCGGCGTTCAATTCGCTGTCGTTCGCGTGAGCGACGCCGAGGCCGACGATATCCTGCGGGACGGTCTGTTCGAGGTCGTCCGCGATGAAGTGCGTCTTGTGTCCCCGGTGCAGCGGTGGTTGCTTCTCGATCGGGTCGAGCAGGTTCCACTTCAGAGGGTTCATCCGTCTCGGCGAACGGCAGCCTCGCGAAAGCTGCGGACGGATGTTTATCTCGTGCCGCTGTCGGAGGCGCCGGGCCATACTGCGCCGGATCTCAGGGGCTCTTGGCAAGCGAGCGTCTCCCGAGGCGATCAGAATCTTGCGCGCACGACACTCTCCTTCACGGCGTTCAACGCCGAGCGGCTTGCCACGACGCCCATTGGCAAATTGATGGCCGGTGTTTTCCAAAATGCCGAGCGTCCCGATATCGCGATGGTGTTAAAAGCGACGACCCGGATCGAGCATGCCGAGGGGCTTGGGCCGTCTCATGTGGACCGCGTCATCGCTGGCGGTTCGGCGCTTCTGGTCGATGGCTGGATTGCCAATCTGCCTGGACGGCAGATGCATCTGGTCACGTCCGATTTCGGTTCCTGGGTGCCGCAATCCGCCTGGGCGCTGCGCGCGCGGCAGGATGTTCACGACCATCTCGCAAGCATACAGGCACTGACGACCCGCTCCAACGAGCACGGCTTCGTGGCGATCGTACCGAACGCCGACGAGGCGGTGGACAAAAGCTACTATCTCGTGGCTTTGGAGCCGGACGCCCAAACGGCGGCTTGGTTCGGACCCATTCATGCGACCACGACCAAGGATGACGCCGAGGCCATTCTCCTCGTTCGAAGTGCGTTTGGAGATATCCAGTCGCTCCCCCGGCACCTCGCGAGCCAGATTTATCATCCGCTCCTTGCAAAGCCGGAGAACGAAGCGATTGCCAGGCCATTCCGGTTCGGACCGTCACTCCCGTCGGGCGTGCCTCTCGTCTCCATAATCGTGCCCTTCTACGGCGACGGCTTCTTCATCAATTGCATCCACCACCTCCAGCGCGTTCTTGGCGAGGGCTTCGAACTTGTTCTCGTGGTCGACGACGCCCGCATCTTTTCCGAGATCTACAACAATCTCAACAATCGCAGCACCGCCATCACCGTGCCGACGGTTTTGCTCCAGAACGCAGAGAATTATGGCTATGGCCGCGCCAACAACCTCGGGTTTCTCGCAGCGTCAGGAGATGTGGTGCTGCTGATGAATTCGGACATCATGGTTCTCGATGCGGCACCGCTTCGGGGTGCGGCCGAGGCGATCCGCGGGCGCAAGGCGCAGCGGCTGCCTGAACTCGTCGTCGGCTTCTCGCTGCTTTACGAGGACAACACCATCCAGCACATCGGCATGGAATTTCCGCGCTCGTCGCAAGTGGGAAACATGCGGCTGGCCGACCATCCGATGAAGGGATTGCCCTACGCACTCTACAGCGGCGGACCCGTCATCAAGGTGAGAGCCGTCACGGCGGCGCTCATGTGCCTGTCGGCGGATCTCTACCGCGACCTGGGCGGCTTCGATTCCGTCTATGTCCGCGGGGATTTTGAGGATGCGGACCTCTGCCTGCGGGCGGAACAGCTTGGCGCAGACATGGAGGTCCATGTGAGCGAAGGCCTTTATCATCTGGAGCGGCAGTCGATCCCCAGCATGGGCGATCACGATCTCAGAGGCATGGTGACCTACCTCAACTGCGTCACTTTCAACCGGCGCTGGGAAGACCACCTGTCCGAACCTGCGCCAATGGCGACAGGCAAGCGCGTCCACCAGATTGTGTCGAGGAAGCGCGCGTGAGCAGGTTCGGCATGAAAGGCGCTCCAGAAGAAGCGCGCGCGGCCGCGATGGTCGGACGCGTCCTGCGCCGAGAGGGGGCACGATGAGAATCCTGATCCTGTCTCACGGCCATCCTGAATTGAGCATGGGCGGGGCGGAGCGAGCGGCTTACTCGCTCTTTCAGCGTTTGAAGCGTGATCCGGGTGTGGAGAAGGCTGTTTTTGTCGCCAGAGCTGAGCCGCAGGCGATCGGTCATAGCGCGTTCTTCGGCAGCTTTCGCGGGCGTCCCGACGAAATTTTGGTCTCGCCTCCCCAGGTGGACGGTTTCACCTTTCAGACCCTCGGCTATGACGTTCTGAAGCAGCTCGTCGGCGAGTTGATCAGCTCAATCCGGCCCGACGTTGTGCACGTGCATCACTTTGTTTTCTGGGGCATCGAGATTTTCGAGATGTTCAAGCGGGCAGGGGTCAAAGTCGTCTTCACCATCCATGAATTCGCTGCCATCTGCGCCAATTTCGGACAGATGGTGAAGGTGGATGGCCGTCTGTGTCACGCCGCCTCGCCGGCCGAATGCGGCATGTGCTTCCCGACCATGAGTGCGGGGAAGTTCTTCGTCAGAAATACGATTCTGAAATCCCTCTTCGCCGACGTCGATTATTTCGTCTCCCCAAGCGCCTTCTTGAAGGGGCGATATGCCGCCTGGGGGATCGACGATGAGCGGATCGGCGTCATCGAGAACCTGCTCGATCCGGATGTGATCGCGCGCGGGCGGCTGCGCGTCTCCACCGGGGTGATTCCGGCCCAAAGCGGCGAGACTGGCGGGGGTGGCCGTGTCGTCATCGGTTATTTCGGCCAGATCAACCCCTTCAAGGGCGTCGATCTGCTGTTGCAGGCGACAGCGATGCTTCCTGAATCGCTTCGCTTGCGTTTGGAAATCCGTATTCACGGCGAAAACCGGCATTTCAAGGACACCGCGTTTGGCGCGCGCATTGACAGTCTCCTGGCGGATACGGAGGATGTCGTGCGGCTGATGGGAAGCTATCGCAACGAGGACGTCAGCGACCTGATGGCGGCGTGCGCCTTCGTGATTGTTCCCTCTGTCTGGTGGGAGAATTCGCCGGTCGTCATCCAGGAGGCAAAGATGGCCGGCCGACCCCTGATCTGCGCCAATATCGGCGGGATGGCCGAGAAGATGAATGCGGCAACCGACCATCTTTTTACCGCCAAGAGTCCGGGCGCTCTGGCAGAGGTGTTGAGGCGCATTCTGGAGCGGGACACGCCTGTCGCCCCGACGACGCTTAACCATCTTGCCCTCGCGCGCGCCGATGTGGACGAGGACTATTTCGACGAGCACAGTGCCGTCTATCGACGCCTTCTGGACGCGAACGCGCTTTCTCTGGTGCCCGCCCCCGTGACCGCAGCATTCGGGCAGGTCAACGTTGACGATTCCGCCCCATACGGTAATTCTGTTGCCACTGTTACAGTCAAGCGGAAGGCGCGGCAGCCCAGGGGGTGAGCGTGGCGCCAACTGCGGCGGGCAGTCCTGCGAAGCCTTATCGCCGCCCTTCGGCGGAGCCCTTGTCATCGAAGTGAGTCAGTCGGCATGTCAGGTCTGAGAGTCACCAGGACGAAGATCAGCGACGTCGTCCTGATCGTGCCGCGACGCTTCGGCGATGCTCGCGGGTGGTTCATCGAAACCTATAACGCTCAAACATTCGGAGACGCCTTGGGGAGGACTGTGTTCGTTCAGGACAACCAGGCGTTCTCCAGTCTCAAGGGAACGGTGCGGGGCCTTCATTTTCAGCGTCCGCCGACGCCGCAGGCCAAGCTCGTGCGGGTGCTTCGCGGGGCCATCTTCGACGTGGCAGTCGATCTGCGGGCCGGGTCTCCCACTTATGGGATGTGGGTGGGCGAAACCCTCACCGCTTCGGGTGGCGAGCAGCTTTTCGTGCCGCGTGGCTTCGCCCATGGATATTGCACGCTCGAGCCGGACACAGAGGTGGCCTACAAAGTCGATGGATTTTATTCTCCCTCATGCGACTCGGGCCTGGCCTGGGACGACCCGACGCTTGCCATTTCCTGGCCAGTTTCCGCCGACGACGCGATTTTGTCGGATAAGGACCGGGTGTTGCCCGCATTTGCGGATTTCGTCTCCCCCTTTCGCCATGGGCATGCCGATGAGGCCGCTGATGGTCTGTCTTAAATTCGTGACCCGAGGTTCATCCCCGCCATGACAGCACGAAAGCCGCCACAGCGGGTTCTGATTACGGGCGGAGCTGGTTTCATCGGCTCTGCGGTTGCCCGCCTGCTGATCGGCGAAACCGACCATCAGGTTCTCGTTCTCGACAAGCTCACCTATGCGGGCAACCTGGATTCGCTGGCACCGATCGCAAGCGACCGCCGATTTGCCTTCGTCAAGGCTGATATCCTCGATGCGGCTGCGGTTGCGAACGTCCTGGCGACCTTCCGCCCGACGCTCGTCATGCACTTGGCTGCGGAGAGTCATGTGGACCGGTCGATCGACGGCCCGGCGGATTTCGTCCAGACCAACATCGTTGGGACCTACACGCTGCTCGAGGCTGTGCTCGCCTATTGGCGAAGTTTGTCCAGCGCCGAACAGGGCGCGTTCAGGTTCCACCATATCTCGACCGATGAAGTCTTCGGCTCGCTGGGGACTGCCGGATATTTCACCGAAGACACCGCGTATGACCCGCGCTCACCCTATTCCGCCTCAAAGGCCGCCTCCGATCATCTGGTTCGGGCCTGGCATCACACCTACGGGTTGCCGGTTGTGGTGAGCAATTGCTCCAACAATTACGGCCCTTATCACTTCCCCGAGAAACTGATCCCGCTGGTCATTCTCAATGCCCTGGAAGGCAAACCGCTGCCCGTGTATGGGGACGGTTCGAATGTGCGCGACTGGCTTTATGTCGAGGACCACGCTCAAGCCCTGCTTCAGATCGCGGAAACCGGCAGAGTCGGGGAGAGCTACAATGTGGGCGGTCACAACGAGCGGACGAACCTGGAAGTGGTCCGCGCTGTCTGTGCCATTCTCGATGAGATCGCCCCGAGCGCGACCATCGGTCCGCGGGAAAATCTGATCGCCTTCGTCAAGGATCGTCCCGGCCATGACAGGCGCTACGCGATCGACGCGGCCAAAATCGGCCGCGATCTCGGCTGGACGCCGCTGGAGACCTTCGAGACCGGTCTCGCCAAGACCGTACGCTGGTATCTCGACAACCGGCCCTGGTGGGAGCGGATCAGATCGGGCGTCTATCGCGGCGAACGCCTCGGGCAGTCCACGTGAGCGTCATCGCGTCGACAGCGCCTGCCGATTATCGACCACGCTCCGGGATCAGGCCGCCCCGGAAATCGTGGGATAGCCTCTGCGCAATTGGTTGAATGGCGGGCTGGCCCTTCGGGCGAGCCGCTACAGGAGAATATCATGGATCGGAAGGGCATTATCCTTGCGGGCGGGTCGGGGACGCGGCTGCACCCCCTGACATTGGTGACCTCGAAGCAGTTGCTGCCGGTCTACGACAAGCCGATGATCTACTACGCGCTGACGACGCTGATGTTTGCAGGGATCCGCGAGATCCTCGTCATCACCACGCCGGAAGACCAGGCGTCCTTCGAGCGTCTGCTGGGAACGGGCAAGCAATGGGGCCTCAAGCTCGATTATGCGGTGCAGCCAAGCCCGGACGGGTTGGCCCAGGCCTTCATTATTGGCGAGAGCTTTCTCAACGGGCATCCCGCCTGCCTTGTGCTGGGCGATAATCTCATTCACGGCCACGGGCTGCCCGAGGTGCTGCTTTCTGCGGATAACCGAAGAAAGGGCGCAACCGTCTTCGGCTATCGGGTGGAGGACCCGCAGCGTTATGGAATTGTCGCATTCGACTCCGACGGGCAGGTGACCTCCATCGAGGAGAAGCCGCATCAACCGAAGTCACACTGGGCTGTGATCGGCCTGTACTTCTATGACGAGCAGGTCGTTGACATTGCCAAAGGCCTCGTTCCTTCTTCACGCGGTGAACTCGAAATCACAGACCTGAACAACGCATATCTCAGGCAGGGGAGTCTATATGTGGAGCAACTCGGCCGGGGCTTCACGTGGCTCGACGCCGGCACCCACGAATCCTTGCTGGAGGCCTCTCAGTTTGTCCACGTCATCCAATCCCGGCAGGGCCTGCTGATCGCCTCGCCGGAGGAGATCGCCTATCGCCAGCGCTGGATCGGGCGCGACGTCTTTGAGGCCTCGGCAAACAAATTGTCCAAGACCAAGTACGGCCGGTCGTTGCTGGAGCAACTGCAGAAGGACGAGCTCTGATTCGCACCGACGCGGCGTCCGATTTGGCCCAATTTCCCTGGCGCTACCGGGAGCGCCACCGGCGCTAAGAGGGGCGAGCCATGCGCCCACCCCGGCCGTGGCCCGACCGGTTGATGCAAAGAGGCAACAAGGAGGTCATTCCTAGGATAATATTTGCATCGCACCACGAATCCGATTGCGAATTGCTGACGCTACGTGATACCCAAAAAGAAGTAGAACTTCAGCGATAAATAGGCAGACGGGTCTGTCTCGAGGTAATCCAAAATGGCTACAGTTGCCGGCGCATTCTTTCAGAGTGAAGTAAGTCCCGCGGCATATAGTTACATGCTGCGAAATATCCCGGCAGCCGAGAGAAACGCGCCCTTGAAGCTCGTTGACGGGTCGACATCGACCTATGCCTCGACATTCAAGCCCACGAGCAAGTCGGATTATGTGATCCTCGGCAGAGGTGACAAGTTGGGCAAGCTGGTTGGCGAGGCCAAGGGCTATGACGTCGTTGAGACGGGCAGCAGCGTCAATCTTGCCGGAACGGGATTTAAGGGTGTCGTGCTGACCGGTACGATCAACGCAACGGTCAAGGGCGGTGATCTCAACGAGAACATCGTGGGCAACGACGGCAAGAACACCGTCCGCGCCAGCGATGGCAATGACATCGTCTCGGGCGGCAACGGCAACGACAGTCTCTTCGGTGATGCCGGCGACGACAAACTCTTCGGCGATGCCGGAAACGACAAGATCGTCGGCGGCGACGGCAAGGATTACCTGCGCGGCGGCGACGGACACGACCGGCTCTTCGGCGGTGACGGTAACGACACGCTATACGGCGACGAAGGCGATGATACCCTCTACGGCGATGCCGGAAACGACAAGCTCGTGGGCGGTGCTGGTGAGGACAGCTTGTTCGGCGGCACGGGCAATGACAGCCTCGACGGCGGCGCGGACAACGACCTCGTCAGCGGCATGACCGGCGACGACAAGCTCTTCGGCGGCGCGGGCAACGACACTCTCCTTGGAGGTGCAGGCGATGACACGCTTTGGGGCGGACTCGGCTCCGACAGCTTGCGCGGCAACGAAGGCGCCGATGTCTTCATGATTGAAAAGGGCGCGGTCGGCGACCTGGATACGATCCGCGACTTCAACGCCAAGGAAGACGTGATCGACCTGTCGGGCACGGCTGCTCACAAGACGAAAATGAAGGGCCTGGCGTTCAACAGCGATTCGGAAGGCAACACGATCGTGACGGTCAAGGCCGACGGAACGCAGTTCAAGCTCATCGGCTACGATCCGCACGACATCGATTCTTCCTTTTTCCACTTCTGATGCATGTCTCAACCTATGACGAGGATGCCTCCTGCTCACGACGAGCAGGGGGCATTCTCCCTTTTTGTCATCCCGCACTCCGTGGGCCTTGCTTACGTCTGGTGCACAAGCTCTGACGAATCCGTCGTTCAGGAACTGCGGGTCGCGGGTCTCATCGCGACCATCGTCGAACGCAAGAAGCTCTTTCAACCCGGCCGCAATCTCGAGGTTCTTCTCGTCCATTCCGCTGAGCTGCGGGATGGAATCCCGTGCGAGCTGGAGCTGTCCTCACCGAACGACGACGTGCGCACGTACGACGTGGAAGCGCATCTGGCGCGCTGGGAAAATCCGGATACTGGTCGTGTCCTGAATCTCATCGCGCGGCGATTTTCTCCGCGCGAGCAAGCCCCGCACGTCCTCGTCCGGTTTCTCGATCTCATCAGCGAATGGCTCGCGCCGAGCCACGTGGTCGCGACATTCGAGGATGGGCAGGTCGTGCAGGTCGCCGCTTCCGCAGAAGGCGAGGATGTCGCCGCGTTCGCGGTGACTGCCGAAGGCTTGAGGAGCCTTCCTGTGACCACGCTGCCGGGCACCGATGGCGAGGCAACCCTCTGGTTCGAAGGCGGTATGCCCGCGCATGCCTATCTGGTCGTTGCGGGCAATCTCATCCGCACGGTGGTGAAGCACGGCAAGGCGGCTGTCACGTTACCCGCCTCGCAGACCTTGATCAGTTCGCTCCATGAGGTCGTGCCCTCACCCTCGGAGGCGCTTCGCCAATGGATCTTCCATCTCGCCAAGCCTCGCGAACGGCTGGCTGTCAACGGCGCCACGCTCGACGTGGCAGGAGCAATTCGCCTTCCTGGTGGGGATCTGGCAATCTTTCTTGGGGTGGACGACGCGACGGTCTCCCTGAGGGCTGTCTCCGTCGTGTCCTTCGGGGCAGAAGAAGCGGCCTCGATCGGGAGTGTAAGTCGTGACGCACATGAGCCTGACGCGCAGGGTTGGCGACGGCAGATCATCCTAAGGGCCGGCACGATCGATTCCGCAGCGACCTGCCACAACCTGTCCGTCAGCCTGAACGGTGACTCCTGTTCTGTCTGGATTCGCGAGACCGATCGTTATCATCCGGCCGCTTTTGCGCTGGCTGAGCAGTTCCGCGCGATCGAGGCCGTCAGCGCGGAAGTCTTTGCAGCGATCCTTCATCCTGTCGCAACGGCCGCGGCAGCACGAGGGACGCCGCCGCTTGCCTTTCAACGCGATTTCGGTCCGGCCTGCGACAAGGCGGCGGCCGATGTCGTCGTTTTCGCGAGCGACGATATCGAGGCGGTCCACCGTACCTTGTTGGGCCTGTCGTTCACATCGCGCGACAGAGCGTTCCGGGTGAAACTTTGCCAGATTGGATGTGCCGATCTCAGCGCCTTTCTGCCGCTGATCGATCGTTGGGCAGGCCTTTACGCCCTACCGGTCCAGGTATCCGGCTTTACCTCCGGGGCATCGGAGGCCGACGTGTTTGTGACAGCGACGCGGGCCCGTTGCCCGCAGGTCTTTTGCCGCGCAGGCGCCGTGCCGCGTGATAGAGACTGGCTTGCCGGTCTTCTGAAGCGATTGGACCTTGGTGGACATTCACTGTTACTCGGCCTGAGTGCTGGCCCGACAATCCGTCGAGAAGCGAGAACTCTGCCGGAACCGTTCGAGAAGATGCTTGTGGCGGGGCATTCGTCTGTCCTCGAGAACTGCGTTGCTGTCGCCACATCGTCCCGGTTTGAACCGAGCCAGATCGATGCGCCGCGCATGTTTTGCTGGGATGCCTTCGCGATTTCCGAGGCGATCATCGCTCTGGAACGCGGCCTTCCGGTTTTTGCCGCGCCGGAGTTAAACTTCATTCAAAGCGGCGCAACCGCGCAGGCGAACCCATTTCAAGCGCGGCTGGATGGTCACAGCGTGCAAGAGTCTCTGAAATCATTTCTTGCTTCGCGACGTCGGCGCGCAAGCCCGCAACGCAGAACGGCCTGATCATGCTGCGCGGGCGCCCCTCCTTGACCGAAGATAGATGATGAGCACCTACGCAGGCAGCCACGACAAGGAACACGACATCAGGGCGACTCTCTGGTCGTGCAAGGCGCATTTCATCTTTGCGTTCTTCTTCAATTCCTTCGTCAACGTTCTGATGCTCGCCTATCCGGTCTTCATGATCCAGGTCTTCGACAGGGTCATTCCCGGCAGAAGCTGGGAGACGTTGATCGCCCTCGTCTTCGGGCTCGCCATCAGCGTCTGCGCCCAGGGAATTTTCCAATGGGTCCGCGGAACGTTGCTCGTGCGCGCATCGGCACGCATCGAGGGGCGGCTTGCCGACCGGCTTTTTCAGACGATCGTTCGCCGCTCTGGAGCAGGGTCCGGCCCGGCGAATGCGCAGCTGATGCGCGACCTGGACGGCTTCCGTCAGTTCGCCACCGGACGAGGCGGAATCGCCTTCATCGATCTGCCCTGGGGCTTCGTGTTTCTCGGCGTCATCTTTGTGGTCGACTCGCTCATGGGGGTCGTCGCGCTGATCTGTATTTTCATATCCGCCGTTGCCACGATCGCGAACTCCGTCTTCACGAAACGCGCCCTGATCAAGGCCAATGTGGTCGGAAATTCATCCCAGCAATTCGGCGAAGCCGTCACGCGCACGGCTGAGGCCGTGATGGGGTTGGGCATGCTGAGCGCCGTCGTCCGTCGATGGCGCGGCGAGCGCGACCGGGCGATCCACGAGCAGTTCATTGCCAGTGGGCGAGGCGTGGTGTTCTCCTCCTTCATGGGCTCTGCGCGCATCCTGATGCAGGGCGTGCTGATGGCGGCGGGGGCGGTCCAGCTCATCAACGGGCTGATACCGGGCGGCGTGATGTTCGCGGCCGTCATCGTGTTCCAATTCGCCATGCGGCCGATCGATCAGGCCATCGGTGCCTGGGAAGAGTATCACAACGTCAAACAGGCCATGAATCGGATCGACGCGGCCTTGGCCGATGTCTCCGACACGGCGGTCAGCCTGCACCTCCCCCGGCCGAGCGGGTCCATCGCATGCCGGGAAGTGACCTTCGTGCCGCCCGGTTCGGACAAACCGATCCTCAAGCGGATCAGTTTCTTTCTTCAGGCCGGGCAAAGTCTTGGGCTCATTGGCCTGAACGGATCCGGCAAGTCGACGCTCGCGCGCATTCTCACGGGAAGCATGCACCCGACCGCGGGAAGCGTCAGGATCGACGGAGCTGAACTCGACCAATGGAGCAATGAGGCATTCGGACGTTTCGTCGGGTATCTTCCGCAGAGTGTGAGTCTCCTGCCTGGAACTGTGGCCGACAACATCGGCCGGTTCGGCACATTCTCGGATGACGAGATCATCGATGCGGCCAAGCGGGCCCGTGTGCACGATCTCGTGCTGCGTTTGCCGCAGGGCTATGAGACTCCGCTCGATGAGAACCTCATGTTCTCGGGCGGTCAGCGGCAGTTGATTGCGCTCGCCCGTGCGATCGTCGGAAAGCCCGCTTTCGTCGTCCTCGACGAGCCCAACTCGAACCTCGACGGACCCGGTGAGGAAGCCCTCATCGCGTGCATCGAGGGTTTGAAGGAACTCGGCACGACCGTTATTCTCATCACCCACCGACCCAATTTGGTTGTCCATCTCGATCACGCGGCGGTTCTGCGCGAGGGCATGCTCGTCAATTTCGGGCCCACGCAGGACATCTTCAAGCAGCTCGGACGGCCAACCGTCGTCAAGAAGATGGGAGGCGCGAATGCCTGACCTGAAACTCCCGTCTCCCCTTGATGCGAAGCCGTTCAAGGATTCCGCATTCGGACCGGTGCTGGTCGGCGGTCTCGCAGCACTGGTTCTCATGGCGGCCGTCGCCGCATGGTCGTCGACCATGTCGGTTGCCAGCGCCGCGATCACATCCGGCAAGGTCACGGTCGAGGGCAGCCGCAAGGCGGTGCAGCATCCCAATGGCGGCGAAGTCGGCATCGTTTTTGTGCGTGAAGGTCAATTGGTCGAGAAGGGCGAGAAGCTCATCCAGCTCGAACTCGCCGACGCCAAGGCGGAGGCGACGGTCCTTGCCAACAACCGGATTGCGGCCCTCTTCCACGCTGCCCGTCTCGAGACGGAGCGGGCGGATTCCAGCGAGATGGTGTTTCCGAGCGCACTCCTTGCACAGAAGAGCGATCCTCAGATCCAGCTGTTCCATCAGCAGGAACTTGGGCTTCTCGCCGCGCGGCGTTCGGCCTATCTCGGCCAGATCAACTTTCTCAGGCAGCAGATTGACGGCAGCCGGCGACAGGTCGAAGGGCTGCATGGCCGCACGAAGACCACCCAGGCTCAGCTCGATAGCATCGAAGAGGAGTTGAAGTCTCTCCAACCGCTGCTCGACAAGGGTCTCGTCGCGCGCCCTCGGGTGTTGGGCCTTGACCGCAGCGCGTCGAGCCTGCGCGGCGACATTGTGCAGATTGCAAACCTCATCGTGGCCGAAGACGACAAGGCGCGCGCGGCGGAGATCCAGATTGCGCAGCTGACGAAGGACCGTCTTGAGAGTATTGCGAAGGATACGGCGGAGAACGATGCCCGGTTATCTGAGATCGTGCCCCGTCTCGCGTCCGCGCTGAGACGCATGGAGCAGGCGGTTATCGTCGCTCCTGAAGGGGGCTACGTTTACGGCCTGTCGGTCTTCGGCCCCGGCGCATCGCTCACACCGAGCCAGACCGTGCTGGAGATTGTGCCCAAGGATCAGCCCATGGTGATATCCGTGGAGATCGAGCCCACGGATATCGCCCGTGTCCGGCCGGGACAGAATGCCAGCGTGCATTTTCTCCCCTATCGACAACGATACGCAAAGGCCATCGAAGGCACGCTGGAGAAAGTCTCGGCCGATCGCTTCGAGGATCCAGCGACCAAGAAATACTTCTACAAGGGGATTGTGAAAGTCGCCCCTGACGCCATCGAGGAGGCGAAAGTCGAGATGCTGCCTGGAATGCCGGCACAGGTGACGATCGAAACCGGCAAACGCACCATCCTGGCGTATTTTCTCGACCCCGTTTTCAAGATCTATGATTTCGCTCTGAAAGAACAATGAGGACAGACCATGTCGAATGGACGTTCAGCACACGCGTCGAGTGAGGCCGCCTCGGGAGGTCGCCCAGTCGGTCTCGAAGGTGACAGCCCCGAGTTGGTGGCGTTTGCGCTGATGCGCTACCTCGCGCAGCTGGAACAGGAGCGGGCCAGCCAGACCGGCGTGGTCTTCGATCGCGACTGGCTCCTCGACGCGTATGCGGATTGCCTCGAAGCGGTCAAAGGCAAACGCACAAAGGCGCCGCAGACATCTCCTTCTGCTCCCGCCAAGCCCCCGCGCGGACGTGCGCCAGTTCGCTGAGGAGCTTCCCGACGATTCTCGCCTCAGGCGTCCAGAGCCGTCCGGATAAGGCTCTCGTATGCGGGCAGGGAGACGCCCCTGAAGTCGTACGAGTCCATGATCGTCTGTCGCGCGTTGATGGTGATGTGAGCTCGCAATCGAGCGTTCTCAGCCGTGGCCGCGATTGTCTCGGCCAGGGCCCGCGCGTCGAAGAAATCCGCGAGTACGCCGTTCTGCCCATCGCGGATGACTTCCATCACCGGCGCGGTGGCTGAGCCGACGACCGCGCATCCGCACGCCATCCCGTCCAACAGCGACCAGGACAAGACGAACGGATAGGTCAGATAGGCGTGGACGGTGGAAAGCCTGAACAGGGCGATGAGGTCTGAATAAGTAAGCGTGCCCAGAAAATGGACACGGTCGCGATCAATCTGCGCGCCGACCTCCGCGAGCATTGCCTGTTTCCAACTGCCCCCTTGTGCGGGCCGACGTCCGTAGCTTGGCTCGTCCTTGCCGACGATGGCGACCTGCGCGTGCGGCAGAAGCCTGAGAAGATGCGGCAATGCCCGCATGAAGGTGTGAAATCCGCGATAGGGTTCCATGGATCGCGCCACGTAGGTGATCAGCGTTCCGCCAGGCGCAAGGGTGAGGCCCGATCCCAGATGGAGGGGCGATGCCGGTGCGGGGCTGGCAAGCGCCGTGTCGATCCCTTCGTGGATCACTTTGGCGCGTTGGCTGAGCGCAGTCGGGAACGTATTTGCCTGCCACACTGTGGGCGACACGAGGATGTCCGAGATCGCCGCCGTCTGCAGGGTGGGGAGGTTGCGAAGCGAGACGTAATGGAGGTCTGTCGCAGGCACAGGAAATTCGGGATCGAAATCGAGATCGCTGCCGGTCCCGCGATAGTAGAATTCGAGATGCGACACGATCTTCGTGTTCGGAAAGACGTCGCGCAGAAACAGCGCCTCCCCCCAGGCCGGGTGGACGAAGCAGATGTCGGGCGAGAAGCCCTTGTGTTTCAGCGCCAGCAGCTTCCAGCGCACCATGTCGCCGCGACGAACCTGCTCCGAGAAAAAGTGAAGCGGCGGAAAATGCTCAGGCCCGAAATCCGCGCGCGCGCTGTAGCTTTCATAGCGGACCCGCCCAAAATCCTGTTGGGACGGCGATTTCTGGCCGACCGCGACGACGGTCACGTCCTCACTGCGCGATAGGTGGTCCGCCAGGAGCTTGTACTGACCGGGAAAGTTCTGGTGAAGAAAGAGAACGGTCAGGGGCATCGTGGTTCACGTATGAGAGGAGAAAGTGCGGAGGCCGACAGTATGGCGTCTTTAATTGACCTAGCACATCGTCTGCGCGCAGCGCACGGACAAGAGGGGGGGTCTGATTGCGGGACCCGCGGAATTGGCGTCCGTCTCCGTTGCCGATCCCCGCGATGTCCTCCGCCTGTTGATCTGCAAAAGCGCGCATCTCTCCGGATGATTACTCCTCCGGAAGAGAGTTTCATCGTGATCGGTAATTCCGACGAGACTCGGGTGAGTCGGCGGACCCGGGAAGTAATCCCCAGTAACACTGAAGCAATGACCCGGGGACGCTCATAGTCGTCGCAACTCCCCGGGGATGCGATGACGACTTCAGGCACTGCGCAGCGCGCAAACGATCGATCGATCGACGGCATCTTGTCCGGATTGAAGTGGAATGACTTGCATCTCACTTTCAGTTTTCCGGCGCTCGCATCCGTTTATGGCCCTTCCTATGGTGAGGGAGAACCGCAGCGTCATTTCGCGCCGTTCAATCCCGTTCAGGCTGACGCTGCTCGGTCCGTCTTCGATATGGTGGCGGCAGTCAGCCGTCTGTCGTTCAGCGAGATTGAGGAGACGGCCACCAGCCACGCGACCCTGCGCCTTGCCACATCCGAGGTTGCGAGCCCGGCCTGGACCTATACCCTCGACGAGGGCGCCGCCAGCGGCGATAGCTGGTTCGGCAACGGATCGGGTTGGTTCTCGGCGCCCATTCCGGCCGGCTACGGGTTCTGGACCTTCCTCCATGAGATCGGCCACGAACTCGGGCTCAAGCATGGCCACGATCCGGGCGGTTTCGGCACTTTGCCGAACGACCGCAACGCGATGGAATTCTCCGTGATGAGCTATCGCTCCTCTGTGGGAGCCAAAGGCGACGCGCTCGTCAATGAGACGTGGGGCTATGCGCAGTCTCTGATGGTGGGCGACATCGCGGCCCTGCAGCAGATGTACGGGGCGAATTTCTCCACGCATGCCGGCGACACGACCTATCGCTGGAGCCCGACCACCGGCCGGGCCTTCGTGGACGGCGTCGGGGAAGCGCCTCCCGGTGGCAACCGCATCTTCTCGACGATCTGGGACGGCGGCGGCGTCGATACGTATGATTTCTCGAATTATCGCACCGATCTGTCGGTCGATCTGCGGCCAGGGTGCTGGTCGACGGTCTCGGAGCGCCAGCTCGCTGACCTCGGGGGCTACTTCAACTTTGCCGCCGGCAACATCGCCAATGCGGAACTCTACCGCGGCAACGTCCGATCCCTGATCGAAAACGCCACGGGCGGGTCGGGCGATGACACGCTGCTCGGCAATGTGGGAGCCAACGTCCTGGAGGGCCGGGCGGGGTCCGATCGGCTCGCCGGGCGACAGGGCAACGATACGCTGAGCGGTGGCGCGGGCCGCGATGTGCTGAGCGGCGGCGCCGGATCCGACACGTTTCTGTTCGACGCGCGACTGAACGGCAAGGCGAATGTCGACAGAGTGACGGATTTCGACCCCCGCCATGACCGAATCCTTCTCGACAATGCGGTCTTCAAGGGCCTTGGCAAGGGCTCCGAGAGCAATCCGCGCATGCTCAAGAAGACCGCCTTCGACATCGGAGAGGCGGCGGGTGATCATCACGCCGTCATCTACGATCCGAAGACCGGCGGTCTGTCGTTCGACCCCGATGGGGCGGGGGCGGCCCCTGCCGTGATCTTCGCAATCCTGCCCAAGATGTTGTTGTTGAGCGCAGCCGACTTCTACATCGTCTAGAAGCCGGCGCCGGTTCGGCTGTTCAGCCTTGCTGGGCGCGCGCCTTGCGCCATTCCTGGTAGGCCGCGCGGGTGGCGTCGTCCGGCGGATAGGTGCCGACCAGCCTTGCCCCACCCTTGATCCGCTCGAGAACGAAAAGCTCCAGCTCCTCGCGCTCGAAGGCTGCGGTGGCAACCTCCTCGGCGAACATGCGCGGAATGACGACGACGCCGTTGCCGTCTCCCACCACCACGTCGCCGGCACAGACGGCAACCCCGTCACAGCCGACCGGAATATCGATCTCCGTGAAATGCAGGAAGGTGGCGGCCGACAAGGCCGAGTTGCCTCCGGCGAAGACCGGGATGCCGATCGACGAGATCGCTTCCGGGTCGGAGACGCTGCCATCGATGACGATTCCCGCAGCACCCTTGACCTGAAGGTAGGTCGTCATGATGTCGCCGAAGACCGACGCGCGGGTATCGCCGCCGGCGGCGATGATCAACGTTTCGCCGGCCTCGGTTTGTTCGAAGGCGCGGGCCTGCAGGTCTGGCAACTCGCCGGCCGCGACCTTGCGGCGGAAGTCCTCCCGCATCGGGACAGCGCGCAGGGTCGTGGCAACGCCGACAAAACGTCGTGCTGAGCCGACGGCGTCGAGGCCGCGCATGTGGTTGGTCCCAAGGCCCGACTTGACCATGATGGAATTCAGGGTGGGAACCGAGCAGCGTTCGAGTTTCGCCCGAAGCTCTGCGGGCAGGGGTGTTCGTGTCACGGTCTTATCTCCTTGCGGACATTGTCTTGGGAGGATGGGGAGGCGTGGATCAGTGGGCGGGCGTTTCCGGCACGGCCATCCCACGCGCGACGCCTTGGCGCGCGCCCACCTCTGTCAGCCAGCGGCGCAGATTGGGGACGCCGCCGACGCGATCGAGCAGCTTCTGTCGAAACGCGGCGGTCGGGTAAAGCGCGAAATCCGCCACACTGATTTCATCACCAGCGAGGAAGGGCGTTCGCCCCAGTTGGGCGTCGGCCTGCCCGAGGAAACGCATGAGCCGAGCCTCGTAATGGCGGATGATCGGCTCTGGCGTGTCCTTCAACTCGCTCGTGAGGACGAAGATCGGATGGGTGGCCGATATGACGTCCGTCATCACGAAACTCATCCATTGCAGGACCTGCGCTCGCGCCACCGGCTCCTGCGGGAGGAAACGTCCGGTCTTTTCGCAAAGATAGAGCATGATCGCGAAGGACTGGCTCAGGCTGACACCCGTCTCGTGATCGATCAGAACAGGGATCGATCCCGCCGGGTTCACAGCCATCATCTCCGCAGGCTTGGTTGCGTTATCCGCGTCGAAATCGACGGCGTGGACGCGGTACGGAAGTCCGAGCTCCTCAAGCATGATGGAGGCGCGCAGCCCATTGGTCGTGCGGGCGCTATAGAGATCGATCACGAGACGGCTCCTGCTTATTGGGGCGTAAGGTTGGCGGCCTTGAAGACGGGCGCCCAGATGGCGTCCTGCGCTGCCATGAAGGCCGCGTGTTCGGCCGGCGTAGACGGGTTGGGCTGGGTGCCGATCTCTTCGAACCGCTTCAAGGTCGCCGGGTTGGCATAGACGGCCTCGAAGCCCGTGCGGATCTTGGCGACCACATCGGCCGGCAGGCCAGCCGGTCCAAACAGGCCCTGCCAGCTTGTGACGACATAGCCGGGCAGGCCGCTCTCTTCCACCGTGGGGACGTCGGGAAGCTGGGGCGAGCGCTTCGCACCCGTTGTGGCCAGCGCCCGCCACTGGTTCGCGCGGATGTTTTCAAGCGAGGAGGACAGGGCGTTGAACATGACCTGGATTTCGCCCGCCAAAAGGTCGGTCTTTGCCAGCGCATCGCCCTTGTAGGGAATGTGCTGCATCTGCGTGCCGGTCATGTGCATGAAGAGCATGGCCGACAGGTGGATCGAACCGCCCGCGCCGGACGAGCCGAACGAGTACTTGTCGGGGGACGCTTTCAGGAGCGCGATGAACTCCTTCACGTTTGTGGCGGGCAGCTTGTTGTTGACGATGAGCACGTTCGGATTGGCGAACATGAGGCCGAGGGGCATCAGGTCCTTCTTCCAGTCGTAGGGCACCGTCTTGTAGAGGTAGCCGTTGTTGATGACGTTCGGACCACCGATGACGAGGGTATACCCGTCGGGCGTGGCGCGCGCGGCAGCCTCCGTGCCGATATTGCCGGCGGCGCCCGCCCGGTTATCGACCACCACCGGCTGTCCCATGGCGACGCTGAACGCATCCGCGAAGGCACGGGTCTGAAGGTCCGCCGAGCCGCCCGCCGGAAACGGCACGATGATGCGAATGGGTTTGGACGGATAGGCCTGGGCCAGTGCGGCTTGCGCGCTCAAGGTCACGCCGAGAACGGCGGCGGCGAGAACTGCGGAAAGGCGGCGTTTCATAGCGAATCCCCTTGGTCAAATGCTTCGGAACGGCGGCGTGAAATAGTCGGAATGGCAATCGCTGCCATCATGACGACAGCAAGCAGGAGGAAGCTGAGGCTGAGCGGTCGCGTGATGAGAACCGTCCAGTCGCCGCGCGAGATCAGCAGCGCACGTCTCAGGTTTTCTTCCATGGCGGGGCCAAGGACGAAGCCGAGCAGCAAGGGCGCGGGCTCGCAGTTGAGTTTGATGAAGATGTAGCCCAGAGCGCCGAAGCCGACCGCCAGAGCCACCTCGAACACCGAGTTGTTGAGACTGAACGCGCCGACGCAGCAGAAGAACAGGATGGCGGGGAACAGCAGCCGGTAGGGGATTTTCAGCAACTGCACCCAGATGCCGACCAGCGGCAGGTTAATGATGAGAAGCATGAGGTTGCCGAACCACATGCTGGCGATGAATCCCCAGAAGAGGTCAGGCCTCTGGGTCATCACCTGCGGCCCGGGCTGGATTCCGTGGATCACCATTGCGGCGAGCATCATCGCGATCACGGGATTCCCCGGAATGCCGAGGGTCAGGAGCGGCACGAAGCTCAACTGGGCGGCGGCGTTGTTGGCGGATTCAGGACCGGCCACTCCCTGGATCGCGCCCCGCCCGAAGGTCGAGGGGTCCTTGGCCACCTGTTTCTCGAGCGCATAGGAGCCGATCGAGGCCAGCATGGCGCCGCCCCCCGGCAGCAGGCCGAGGATCGCGCCAAGGCCGGTTCCCCTGATGATGGGACCGATGGAATCGCGGAATTCCTGCATGCTCGGGAGCAATGAGCCGATGGTGCGGGTCATCACGTCCCGCCGCTCGGGCCGTTCCAGATTGGCGATGACTTCCGCGATACCGAACAAGCCCATGGCGACCGGCACGAAGCCGATACCGTCATAAAGCTCCGACACGCCAAAGGTGAAACGCGGGGTCGCGGAGTTGACGTCCATGCCGATGAGCCCGAGCGCCAGGCCGAGCAGCATCATGGCGAGCGCTTTCAACAGCGACCCTTGGGCGAGGACGACCGCGGCGACCAGTCCGAGAACCATCAGGGAAAAATATTCGGGCGCGGAGAAACGAAGCGCCAGGGTTGTCAGCACGGGTGCGAACAGCGCGATCATCAGGGTGCCGACGCAGCCCGCAAAGAACGAGCCGATCGCCGCAATGGAGAGGGCTGCGCCGGCGCGTCCGCGCCGCGCCATGGCGTGGCCGTCGATCATGGTGACCATCGACGAGGTTTCGCCCGGCAGGTTCACCAGGATGGCAGTGGTCGATCCGCCGTATTGCGCGCCGTAATAGATGCCCGACAGCATGATGAGCGCAGCCAGTGGCGGCAGGTAGTAGGTGATAGGCAGCAGCAGGGCCATCGTGGCCAACGGCCCGATGCCGGGCAGGACGCCGATCAGCGTTCCGAGCAGGGCACCGATCAGGCAGAACAACAGGTTGGAAGGCGTCGCCGCAATGGCGAGGCCGTCGGCGAAATGGCCGAGGATTTCAATCATGGCGTCAATCCGACCAGGGCCAAAGGGGAAGCGGGACGCCGAGCCCCACGGAGAAAACCAGTGCCGCGAAAATCGCCAGCGCCGCCGCTGCGATCAGCGCCTCGCGAAGTCGCGCCTCGTGATCGGCAAAACTTGCGGTGACGACCAGCACCAGGGTGGCGAGGAAAAGTCCGCCGGTCCTGATCAGCGCGGCGAAGGCTCCGGTCGCGACGAGGACCATGAGAAGCGGGCGCAAGGCGGGCGTTGGCGCGGGCGTGAATTGCTGCAGACCGCCGCGAATGGCGATGATGGCCCCGATCACAGCCATGATCCCGAACAGGCCGACCGGCATGTAACCCGGGCCCATCTGGCGCGCTGTGCCGATGTCGTACGCGGTCGACGCAACGGCGCCGATCAGGCCGATGGCGAGAAACAGAAGGCCGGAGAGAATGTCTTGAACGTTGCCCCGCGCCATGTGCCCGGCTCCTATGAAACGATGGGCCGGATCGGCAGGGCCATGGGAGCCAGCGCATCCGTGTCGCGACCGGCCCAATCCTTCGAGGCCGTGCCGACCATGGCCCGCTGCTGGCCCTGTTCGACGCGGGCGAGAGCATCGTCCTGATCGAGGGTCAGGACCTTGCCATTCTCAACCAGTTGCCGGCCGTCGACGAAGACATCGCGAACGGCGCGATCCCCGGCCTCGAAGATGAAGTTGCGCAGCGGCTCCCGCAGGGGGCGCATGGCCGGGCAATCGAGGTCGACGAGAACGAAATCGGCCTTCGCTCCTACTACGAGCTTGCCGATGTCATCGCGCTTGAGGGCCCTCGCGCCGCGGGTGGTGGCGGCGCCGAACAGCTCCTCGGACGGCAGCGAGGCGACGGACCGCCCCGCAACCCGCGCCATGGTCGAGGCAAGGCGCAATTCTTCGGCCATGTTGTGCGGAAACGTATCGGTCCCGATGACCACGTTCACACCTGCGTCGAGATAGCTGCGCATACCCTGGAGGATCGCACCGCGCCGGGAGAAAACCGTCGGGCAATGCGCGACCGATGTCCCGCTCGACCCCAGCCGCGCGATGTCGCGCTGCTCGGGCCAATTGATCCAGCTATGGCTGTCCACATAGACCGCGTGACCGAGGATGGTGCGCGGCCCGAGCAGGCCGAGTTTCTCGATCCACTCGATCGGCGTGCACCCGTGGCGTCGGACGATCTCGAAGAACTCCGTGTGGCTCTGGGATATGTGAAGGGTCAGCGGCAGGTCACGGCGGACGGCCTCATCCATGGCGTCGCGCAGCAGCTCTGGCGTGCAGGTATCGACCTGGGCGGGCGCCAGCATGCCACTGAGCCGGCCCGATTGATCGGCCGCAACCTCGTCGAGGACGGCAAGGGCCGCCGCAAATTCCCGTCGTCCCTGCTCAAGGTCCCATCGATACTCGACGGCGTGACCGTTTGCAGTCGTCCATGTGGCGTCCTTGAACATCGGCGCCACCACGGCCCGAATGCCGCTGCGGCTCAGGACGTCGAGCCATCCGACATACGGAAACGACAGGTCCGTGATGGTGGTGCAGCCGCTGAGCAGCAACTCGCACAGGGCGGCCTCGGCGCAGGCGACCTTTGCGTCGACGTCGGAGACCCAGACGCTCAGATACTCGAAGAGAGTGCTGCCATAGAGCAGGGGACTGCCAATTTCCTCTGTCAGGCCGCGCCGCATCGTTTCAGTGGAGGGATGGCAGTGCAGATTGATCAGGCCCGGCATCAGGAAGAGACGGCGTCCGTCAATTTCGCGATCCACGGGGCCGGTCCAAACGGGGCCGACGGACAGGATTGCTCCGGAATCGTCAAAGACAAAATCCGCATCCTGCAAATAGACGTGGCGACCTTCGGCTTCGCTCCACGCGATCGTCCAGGCGGCGCTCCGGATGGCGGTGACTTTACGCAAAAAGGCCTCGTGGTCGAGTGGTGTCTCGCCAGGTCGCGGGGACCGTCGAGGGAGGCCTAAAACTTAACAGCGACACAAAAGTTTGTCTAACGATTATACAGCCCGTGGATGACAAACCTCGGCATTCGCGGCCGTGCCTTTTTCGAAAGCACGAAGGGTTGATCGCAGGCGCGATCGACCATCCCTTGAGCACGGGGTGCCCGCATACGGTGCAATCGACCAGGGAAAAAGGTTTGCTTTCGATCGGTCTCGTTGCAGTCGAGACTCCGATCGTTCACCGCAGAACAGGGGACTGGCGCAATCCGCCCCCCCGGAGCGAATCGAAGGCTTTCCATTGCAAGCGCGAGCCACGCCTGATCGCAACAATGCTGCGATGACGCTTCCATTCTGGACAATCAATGTCAGGGCGGCCCGAGACGCGCTGTTGGGCCGAGAGGGTGTCGCCACACCTCGACACCGACGACTAGCAGAACGCTCGCTGTTCCACTTTTCCGCCAGGCTGAACGGCCTGTCAGCCGAAGGGGTTGCGTCAGGCCCGCGTCAGGCGGCGAGCATTGGCTCTCACGTGCTTGCGGTAGCCGCGCACAACCTTTTCAGCTGAGCCGCCGGTCGCCATGGTGATGGCCGCCTCCGTCGCTGCCAACACCTTCTCGGAGATCATGCGCGAGTTCTCCGCCGTGCTGCCGCGACCGGTGGCCATCATCGTCATGCGCGTCATGATCACTGAATTCGACTCGACCGCCAGCATCGACAGATCGGACGCAAGTTTCATCCAGGATTTCATCATTGGCACGATCCAGTTCGACGGAGAGTGAAAGACAGGCTGTCGCGACGGCGGGAGAAAAAGGGGTTGGCCGGGGTCGGAGAGCGAAGACGCTTCAGGAAAGGGTTGAGAAGGGCAAGTGGTTCCGAAACAAAACGCGGGCGCACATTGCGGCCACACTTCATCCACAGGCCCCCACAGTTTAAATTCCTAACGCCCTTCGGGTAAGGAGTCGTTAGTCGTGCGGGTCTAGATCGTCCGCATTGCCCAAGGACAGTTGCCATGCCGGACACAGACGAGAAATCCGAAACCAGACTTCTCAAGATCATATACCTGACGCAGGTGATATTCTTCGCCATTGGGATCTGGAACTACACGCATTAACGGCGTCTGTCTCCGCCGCAAACGGAGGGGCAGAGCCGTGCTCCATGCACACGTCCGGTTCGCGAAGGATCGGACGCCCCATGACAATCATGCCGGTTGGGCGATCCGTCCCCCGGTCATGGGCGTCTTCACCCCGGTGGTCAGGGGGAAGCTGATGGGCAAGCCCCGTAACGCCCGCACGGCAAGAAACGCGAAACATTCCGCCTCGACGGCGTCACCTCTCCAACCGACAGCTTCCGCCAGAACGGGTTCGACCCCCGCTCGCTGCCGGATGGCTGCGACCAGGGTCGGGTTGCGCCGCCCGCCACCGCACAGGATCAGTTGGTTCGGGCGCTGGGGCAGCAGATCCAGGGCTTTGCCCACCGCGCCCGCCGTGAAGGCTGTGAGCGTGGCGGCGCCGTCGGCGACACTGAGGCCGTCCGCCATCGTGGCGGTGAAGTCATTTCGATCGAGCGATTTCGGTGACGGCGCAGACAGGTAGGGGTGTTGCAGCAAGCGCCCCAGTCGCTCCTCGTCCACTGTTCCCGTGGCAGCCAGGGCCCCGTCGCGGTCCATGTCGCCAAGTCCGTGTCGGCGCATCCAGTCATTCAGAGGGGCGTTGGCGGGCCCGGTATCGAAGGCCACCATCGTGTCACCGTTCCACCAGGTGATGTTGCTCACGCCGCCCAGATTGAGAACGGCGGCGTTCGCCTGCTGGCCCAGACGGCGCATGAGCGCCACATGATAGCTCGCCGCCAGAGGGGCGCCCTGCCCACCGGCTTTCATGTCGGCGCTGCGGAAATCGTACGCGACGGTCGCGCCAACGAGATCGGCCATCAGCTTGCCGTCCCCCAGCTGGCGCGTCTGGCCGACGCGGCTTGCTGTCGGGGCCCGGTGCAGCATGGTCTGCCCGTGAAAACCGACGACACCGATATCCTTCGGGCTGAGGTTATAGTCGGCCAAAAAGGCGATCACGGCCGCGGATTGGGCGCGGGTCAGGGCGTCTTCCGCCTGCGCAAAAATCGCCGGCTCCGGGCCTTCGAACGCCCAGTCCCGCGCCTTCTCCATGGCCTCACGGAGAATGGGGCCGAGTGCGACGGGGTAGGGCGCGAGAGTCCACGGGCCGAATTCCTGGATCTCGACGCCATCGGTCCGGATCAGCGCAATGTCGATGTTGCCGTCAAGGACCGTGCCGGTCATCAGACCAATCGCCCAAATCGCGTCCATTCGGTTTCACTCCGCATGTAGTCGCCCATCGCCAAGCGGGGCGGGTGATCATGGTCTGCGTATACCGCCCGCTGCCCAGGTTGGGCAAACGTGAACATCCGAAAAGGGAGCCGATGGGGCGACAGAGTTAAGATGTCTCGACGCGGCACCTGGCTTTTGTTGCGCGCCGCAGGGTCGTCCCAGGCGTCTGAAGTGGCGTCCGTTATATAGAACGACGGGAGGGCGAGCACGGAGAAGAAATTCCGGGCATCCGACGCGGATGAAGAAAGGTGTTTTCCTGCGGGTGGCTGAATCGGGGTGAGGGGGAATGGAATTCTCCAAAGCTGCTACGATAGAGAAGAAAATGCGTTGCCGTCGGGTTCTGTAAAAAGAACATTCTCGTTGACTCCGGCGAACCAATTCGTAAGCTCTGCTGACCTATCGAGAAGAAGGATATTTGTCAGATGCGCCTCACCCGCCGTCACGCTTTGCTGTCCGCAACCGCCTTTGCGGCGAGCGCGTTTCTTCCTCGCGGCGCCTTCGCGCAGGCGACGCCCAAGCGCGGTGGCGTGCTCACGGCGCATCTTGGGTCTGAGCAGCGTATCCTGAACCCGGCTTTGCGCGCCTCCACCGGCGTGTATCTTATCACCAGCAAGATCATGGAGGCGCTCGTCGACCTCGACGCCAGCGGCAATCCGGCGCCGGTCTTGGCCGTGAGCTGGGATGCCGCGCCCGACGGCAAGACCGTAACGTTCAAGCTGCGCGAGGGTGTCAGCTGGCACGACGGCAAGCCGTTCACCTCTGCCGACGTCCAGTACACCGCCATGGAGATGTGGAAGAAGCATCTCAACTACGGCACGCAGCTCCAGCAGTTTCTCGAAGCGGTCGACACGCCGGACGCCCACACGGCGGTGTTCCGCTACGCGCGTCCGATGCCGCTCAATCTTCTGCTGCGGGCGCTGTGCGATCTCGGCTACATCGCCCCCCGTCACGTGTTCGAGGGAACGAACATTCTCGAGAACCCGGCCAATACCGCGCCGATCGGCACCGGGCCCTTCAAGTTCGTGCAATACGAGCGCGGCCAGTTCATCATTGCCGAGCGCAACCCGACCTATTGGCGCAAGGATTTCCCGTATCTCGAGCGGATCGTCTGGCGGGTCATCACCGACAAGTCGGCGGTCGCGGCTGCCCTCGAGACGGGGCAGATCCAGCTCAGCTCCTATAACGGCCTGTCACTGTCCGATCTCGACCGTCTCAAGAGCGACAAGCGCTTCGAGGTGTCGACCCGCGGCATCGAGGCCAACGCCTTCAACAACACGCTGGAGTTCAACACCCGTCGCAAGGAGCTGTCGGATGTCCGCGTCCGTCGCGCCATCGCCCACGCGGTTGACGTGGACTTCTTCATCGAAAACTTTCTCTACGGTCAGGCCAAGCCCGCGACCGGTCCGATCCCGTCGTCGTCGCCCGCGTTCTATCCCGCCGGCAAGCCGCCCTATCCATTCGACAAGAAGAAGGCCCAGGCGCTGCTCGATGAGGCAGGCTACAAGCCCGGGCCTGACGGCACCCGCTTCTCGCTCAAGCTCGTTCCCATCATGAACGGCGAGGATGTCCCGCTGCTCGCCACCTTCATCCAACAGTCCCTGGGTGAGATCGGCATCAAGGTGGAGATCGTCCAGCTCGACGTCGCCGGCGCCCTCACGACCGTCTATCGCGACTGGAATTTCGACCTTGCGACAGGCTGGCACCAATATCGCGGCGATCCGGCCGTCTCCACGACGGTCTGGTACCGGTCCGGCTCGCCCAAAGGCTCGCCGTGGACGAACCAGTTCGGTTGGCAATCCGACAAGGTCGATCAGCTCATCGACCAGGCCGCGAGCGAAATCGACCCGGTCAAGCGCAAGGCGCTCTATGCGGATTGGGTTTCGGTGGTCAACGAGGAGATCCCGGTCTGGATGATCACCGAGCGCCAGTTCTTCGCGGCCACGAACAAGCAGGTGCAGAACCATCACAACGTCCCGCGTTGGGATTCCAGCGATTGGCACGACACCTGGATCGCGTCATCCTAACGTGATGCGCGTTCTTTATCTCGCCCTGCGCCGTCTGGCGGCCAGCCTGCCCACGCTCTTCGTGGTGCTGGCTGGCCTTTTCCTGCTGTTGCAACTCGCCCCCGGCGACACGGTCGACGCGCTCGTCGCCCAGATGGGCGGCGGCGATGCGGTGATGATCGAGGAACTGAGGCGGTTCTACGGCCTCGATGTATCGGTGCCCGTGCAGCTTGGACGGTATGTGTGGCGGCTTCTCCAACTCGATCTGGGATATTCGGCGATCTATGGCAAGCCGGTGTCAACGGTGATCCTTGAGCGTCTGCCGGCCACGCTCCTGCTGATGGGATCGGCCCTCAGTTTCGCGTTCGCGGGTGGCATGGCGCTTGGGGTCGTGGCCGCGCGCAAGGTCAACCGGTGGCCCGATACCTTGATCTCGACCCTGGGGTTGATCTTCTACGCCACGCCGTCGTTCTGGTTCGGCCTGATGGGGATCGTCATCTTCGCGGTCAATCTCGGCTGGCTGCCGGCTGGTGGCCTCGAGGAAATCGGCGCGGGTCATTCGGGACTGCGCCGCCTCGTCGATATCGGGTGGCATCTTCTCCTTCCGACCCTGACCCTCGCGCTGATCTTCCTCGCCACCTATCTCCGGATCATGCGCGCCTCGATGCTGGAAGTGCTCAACCTGGACTTCGTGCGCACCGCCCGGGCAAAGGGCCTGAGTCCCGGTCGCGTGGTGCGGCGGCACGTGATGCGCAACGCTCTGTTGCCGATGGTGACGCTGGTCGGGCTGCAGGCCGGCACCATGCTCGGGGGCTCCATCGTCGTCGAGAGCGTCTTCGCGCTGCCGGGACTGGGGCGTCTTGCCTACGAATCCGTCGTGCAGCGCGACCTCAATACTCTACTCGGGATCGTGTTCGTGTCAGCGCTGTTGGTGATTGCCGTCAACTTCATCGTCGATCTCCTCTATGCGCGCCTCGATCCGCGCATCGTCACCTGAGGCCGGTCATGGAAACCCTTGGACGGCTTGCGAAAAGTCCGGCGGCCATCGTCGGCCTTCTCCTCCTTCTGGTCGTCGTGGCAATGGCGTTTGCCGCGCCTTTCCTGTACCCCAAGGACCCGCTGAGCCTTGCCGGCAGACCCCTGCAATGGCCCTTCGCCAATCCGCGGTTCTGGCTCGGCACTGACACGACGGGCCGGGATATCGCGGCGCAGATCTTCCATGGCGCGCGCGTGTCGCTGCTGATCGGCGTGATCGCCACGGCGTTGTCGATCTCCATCGGGATCGCGCTGGGAGCGCTTGCCGGCTATTATGGCGGTCTCGTCGACGACGTGCTGATGCGCATTACCGAGGCGTTCCAGACCCTGCCGAATTTCCTCCTGCTCCTCGTTCTCGTTGCCGTGTTCGGCTCCGACATCAAGACCGTGACGATCGCCATCGGCCTGGTGTCCTGGCCTGCCTCCGCGCGCCTCACCCGCGCGGAATTCCTTTCCCTGCGCAGCCGCGAGTTCGTCCAGGCCTCACGCACATTGGGCATGCGGGATGTGCAGATCATTTTCCGCGAGATCCTGCCCAACGCCCTGCCGCCGGTCATCGTTTATGCGAGCGTCATCATGGCGACGGCCATTCTGCTCGAAAGCGCGCTCGCCTTCCTCAATCTCTCGGATCCGAACGTGCCGTCTTGGGGCAATCTCATCGGAACGGGGCGTTCCGTTCTGCGCACCCAGTGGTATGTGTCGGCGATCCCCGGCGTGGTGATCCTGCTCACGGTTCTGGCCGTCTCGCTGGTCGGGCAGGGGCTGAACGATGCGCTGAACCCAAGGCTGAAGCGGCGATGAGCGCGATCCTTTCCCTCGAAGGCCTGACGGTCTCGCTGCCGCCGGGCGCGGATCGTTCCTTCGCGCTCGAAGACGTCTCGCTGGCGCTCCGCCCCAACGAGATTCTGTGCGTCGTGGGCGAGAGCGGCTCGGGCAAGTCGATGATGGCCGGCGCGATTCTCGGCCTGCTGCCCGACGACGTGTATGCCACGGCCGGCAAGGTCGTGCTCGAGGGCGAGAACCTGCTCGCCTTCAGCGACGAGGCTCTGCAAAAGATCCGCGGCGCGCGCATCGGCATGATTTTTCAGGAACCGATGACGGCGCTCAATCCACTTTTGACCATCGGCGACCAGATCGCCGAGATGTTCGAGACGCACACGGATCTGGGCGCTGGAATCATCCGCGATCGCGTGCTCGACCTGTTGCGCGACGTCCATATTCCCGATCCGGAAGCCGCGCGCCGGGCCTATCCGCACGAGTTGTCCGGCGGGCAGCGGCAGAGGGCGATGATCGCCATGGCGCTGGCGCTCGAGCCCCGCCTTCTGATTGCCGATGAGCCGACCACGGCGCTCGATGTGACGACGCAGGCGCAAATCCTCAAGCTGATCCGCGAGCTTCAGCAGCGCAAGGGAACGGCGGTCCTCTTCATCACCCACGATTTCGGCGTGGTGGCCGAGATCGCCGACCGGGTCGCGGTGATGCAGAAGGGACGGCTCGTCGAGGAGGGTCTCGCAGACGACGTTCTGAATCATCCGCAGCACTCCTATACGCGGGCCCTGATCGCGGCCGTGCCACCCCTGCTTCCGCCGCCGGCACAGCAGACCGGCAGCGATATCATCCTGCGCATCGAACACGTCTCGAAGACCTATCGCAAGGGCGGGCTTCTGGCGCGCAGCCGCCGTGTGACCCACGCGGTGAACGACGTCACGCTGTCGCTACCGCGCGGAGGGACCCTCGGGATCGTGGGCGAGAGCGGTTCCGGCAAGTCGACCCTGGCGCGCTGCATGGTGCGCCTTCTCGATCCGGACAAAGGATCGATCTGGCTTGGCGACACGGATCTGGCGACCCTGTCGCGCAAGGACATGCGCGCCGCGACGCAACGCATTCAAATGGTCTACCAGGACCCTTTCGCGTCCCTCAACCCACGCCGACGGGCCGGCGAACTCGTGGCCCAGGGGCCGATCATCCATGGGGAATCACGGGCGCTGGCGCAGGCCCGCGTGAAGGAGCTGTTCGCCCTTGTCGGGCTCGATCCCGATTCGACCGAGCGCTTCCCGCACGAATTCTCCGGCGGCCAGCGCCAGCGGATCGGTCTCGCGCGCGCGCTTGCGCTCAATCCCGAAGTGCTGGTGGCGGACGAGCCCGTTTCCGCGCTCGACGTGTCGGTCCAGGCGCAGGTGCTGCGTCTGCTGGCTGATCTGCGCAGCCGCCTCGGCCTCTCGATGATCTTCATCACCCACGACCTGCGGGTGGCAGCCCAGATTTGCGATCGGATCGCCGTCATGAAGGATGGCGCGGTCGTCGAGGAGGGATTGACCGCAGACGTGTTCACCGCTCCGCGCCATCCTTATACCAGAGCGCTTCTCGCGTCCGTTCCCGGGCGCGACTGGATTCCCCCGGTGTCGCCGGACGTCCTGACTGGTCACGGCGCCGCGGCGGCCCCCGTCCCCGACCCCATCAACATCTCAAGGAGATAGCGCGCATGACGTCGTCCCTTCCCATCATCGAACGCCGGCGGATCGAGGCCGAGCTGCTGAAAGAGGTCTACACCACGCTCGTGGAGCGCCATGGCAAGGAGGAAGCGCGCCGCGTGGTGTCCGAATCCGTGCGGCGATCCTCGATCGCACAGGCGGCGCAGTTTGCCGCGCAGGCCGAGGGCGGCACCAGTCTCCAGAGTTTTGTCGACATCCAGTCCAACTGGACCGCCGAAAACGCGCTCGAGATCGAGCCCCTGCATCGGGACGCGACGCATTTCGACTTCAACGTGACCCGCTGTCGTTATGCCGAGATGTACAAGGCGATGGGAATGGGAGAGATCGGCGGTCTGCTGTCATGCAACCGCGACGGCTCCTTCTGCGAGGGGTATGATCCAAAGCTGAAGATGACGCGGACCCAAACCATCATGGAAGGCGCAAGCCATTGCGACTTCCGCTACCGCTACGAGGCGGATGCCCAGACCTGACGCGACCCCAAGCCTGAACTGGACCCGACGTGGACCATCTTCTCAACAGCATCGTGCGTGCCACCCAGCGTTCGACTGACGACCTCGAGCGCCGGATCGCGCGCGATCTCGAGGTTCTCAACCTTCCGGCGGCGAACTGGCCCGCGCGGAAGGATGGCCCTGACGGGAGACCCGCCACCGACGTTGTCGTGGTGGGCGCAGGGATGAACGGCATCGCCGCCGCCGCCGCCCTGTTGTTCAAGGGCGTTCGTCACATCCGCATTCTCGAGCGGGCATCGGCAGGCCGCGAAGGCCCATGGCGCACCTTTGCGCGGATGGATACGCTGCGCTCTCCCAAGACATTGCCCGGGCCGGCCCTCGGCATTCCATCCTTGAGCTTTCGGGCATGGTATGAGGCCTCGTTCGGCGTGGAAGCGTGGCACGATCTGTACAAGATCGACAATGGCGACTGGGTGGATTACCTGTCCTTTCTCCAGCGGGTGCTGAAGCTCCCTGTCGAACACGACACGGCGGTTCACGCGATCAAGCCGGTGGGCGGATTTCTGCGGGTCGAGATTGGGTCAGCCGCGGGCGACAGCGTGGTCTTTGCCCGCCGTGTGCTGCTCGCGACCGGGCGCGGCGGCGCAGGTGGCGACAAGATCCCGGACTTCATCGATGCGACCCTCTGGCCGGATCTGGCTGCCCACACCAACGACTTTGTCGATTTCAATCAGTTGCGGGGACGCAGCATCGGCATCGTCGGCGGTGGCGCATCGGCCTGGGACAACGCAGCGACGGCGCTCGAGAAGGGCGCCGGACGGGTGGACATGTATGTGCGCCGGGAGAGCCTGCCACAGATCAACAAGGGACGGGGCTCCGCAACCCCCGGCTATTTTCATGGCTGGGCCGCCCTTGCGGATTCCGACAAATGGGGGCTGTCCGTCTATTTGAACGACGTGCAGGCGCCTCCGCCGCACGAGACGGTGCGGCGGGCATTGAGGCAGCCGAACTTCCACATCCATCTCGGCAAGCCGGTGACACGCGCCTTTCGGCAGGACGCGCAGGCCGCGGTGACAATCCGGGGCGAGGAAACGCCCCGCCGCCACGACTTCCTCATTGTCGGGACGGGCTTTCAGGTGGATGCCGCAGCAATTCCGGAAATTGCCGGGCTGGCGCCGTTTGTGGCCCGATGGCGCGATCGCTACGAGCCGCCAGAGGACCTGAGGCGGCCGGGCCTGGGTGACTTTCCGTATCTGGGCGATGGTTTCGAACTTCTGGAGCGCGAGACTGGGACATGCCCGGATCTGTCGCGCATCCATCTCTTGAACCACGGCGCAGCCCTGAGCCACGGCGCCATCGCCAGCGACATCCCCGGCGTCAACGTTGCGGCCGAACGCGTGGCCGTCGCCATCACCAAGAGCCTCTTCCGCGAGGACATCGACGTGGTCCGCCGCGACCTCGAAGCTTTCGACGAGCCCGAATTGCAGGACACGCCGTTCTTCGTGCAGCCGTAAGAGCTATTCCACGAACGCCAAAGCGACGCCGCCAGCCGCGTCGTGCGGCACCACGACCCGGTCGGCGTCACGGGTGTGTGGCACAGCGTTCTTGGCCAGCAGGTCGGCAACGCTGCCGACCGATCGGGCCTTGAAGGTCAGTGCGACCATGCGGTCGGACCCGTCGGTGCTGGTGGGCACCGCGCCGGGGAAGCGGCTCTCAGCATCCTGCGGCGTCAGAAACAGCACGGTCGCGCGGCCGGCCTTCATCGCGACGCCGCCTTTGATGTCGGTCAGGGCCTGCGAGCCGAAAATCGTCCGGTAGAGATCGCCGGTTTTCTGTGGGTCCGACGCCGCGATGACAAATTCCACGATATCGACCACACCGTTTTGATGCTGCCGCCATTCGTCCCGCCAGACGAGGTCCGGCGTGAAATGCTGGCAGAAGAAGACGCGCCCGTTCGGCACGAGCGAGGACCCGAGGCGAACGACCCGGAAGGCCGCGTCGTGAAGCCCATCGGCGAGCCGCACGGGACGGGAGAAATCGGACGGGTTGTCGACGGCAAGCCCTTGCGTGTCCAGGTCGCCATGCAGGCGCAGCGCATCGGATGTCTTGAACACGAGGCCGGTGAGGCCGACCGGATGCGTCCAGAGATCGGCCCGTTGGGTCTGGCGGCCGGGCTCGAAGCCCAGCAATTCGAGGTAGTTCTCGCCGAAGATGGCGAGGTGATTGCTCGAACCCAGCGTGTGATGTCCGCGTTCGCTGAGCTGGAACCCGAGCCGGCGATATTGCTGCAGGGCGCCATCGAGGTTGCCCATGACGTTGACGACGACGTGATCGAGAATGGGATGCGTCACGATGGATGGTCCGGTGTTGAGAGGGACAAGGCTCAAGGCGTATTGGCGGTTTTATGGCGTATGGCTCTCAGCACGTTCGAGCCTGATCCAGCAGCATCCGCCGCCCCGCTCTTCGCTCCAGGTCTGGTTCGAGAACTGCAGGCCCGCCGCCTCGAACAGGCCTTTGTCGAACGCGCCTGCAAGGCTGCAGAGCGTGGCGACGCGCTCGCTTGGCAAATCGGATGCCCGCCAGGCGTCCTTCAGTGGACAGCGATGGACACGGATGTCCATCGCGTCCGCGCTGACGCTGGCCTCGTGCGGATACATGCGGCCCCCGTCCGGACTCACCGACAGAAAACGACGGCCGACCGCCTCCGGTTCGGCCGGGGTATCCTTGAAGAGTGCTGCGGCCACTTCGCGGCCGCGTCGTTCCAGCGCCCGGGACATCAGCGCAACGGCCTCATCATGGCCGTACGCGCTTTCGAGTTCGTCGAGCATTAGGCGATAGAGGTGGGCGCGGTTCTGAAACGCATCCTCCAGCTCGCGCTGAAGGGTTGCAACCTGATCAGGCGGTGTGGTCATCGGCGGTCCGTCGGTGAGAGGCTTTTGCATGATCGGCATTCTAACGCGGTCGACACCATGGGACCAATTCTCTTTCACCGAAACGCAGTTGGTTGCCCGAATTGGCGCGGTCAACGCCGTACGCCTGTGCTACCACCAACGTCACCGCGTGAGCCTGGCGGGTATTTCGTCAAGAAGCCGCCTGTGCTTTGATCAACCTGCGAATGGCCGATGGGATGACGATGGACGAGTGGTTTACCTCAGCCCTGCGGATGACAACGCGCCTGATCGAAATCGGCGGGATCGCCATCATCGTCATCGGGTTGATGGCCGGAACCATCGGCTATCTGCGTCGTCTGGTGGTCGGTGCGCCCGGCACCGAGGCGTATTCGGGCTATCGGTCGAGCGTGGGACGGGCGATTCTGCTGGGGCTCGAGTTTCTGGTGGCGGCCGATATCATCAACACGGTCGCCATCGAGCCGACCCTCCAGAGTCTCGCCATTCTGGCTGGCATCATCCTCATCCGGACCTTCCTCAGCTTCTCCCTCGAAGTGGAAATCGACGGGCGCTGGCCATGGCAGCGGCAGGATGGGCAGTCGCGCGAAAAAGCCTCCTAGTCGCTCTCGCCGGAAAATATGTTTTCTGACAGTCGCACATCGTCGATGAGTTCCCGGGCCTCCTACCGATCGCGAGTTGCCGATGCTGGAAGATCAGAAACTGCTCCTGAACCAGTTCTTCACGCTGTGGGCGATGCTCGACCCGATCAGCCATCTGCCGCTCTTCCTGGGGGCGACCGCAGACCTGTCATCGCAGGAACGCCGCCGAGCCGCGATCCTCGCCGTCCTGTTCTCCTACGCGGTTCTGCTCTTCTTCGGCTTCATCGGACAACACGTGTTGAGTGCGATGGGAATTTCACTGATGTCGTTCCAGATCGCGGGCGGCATCATCCTTCTGCTGTTCTCGATCTCGATGGTGCTGGGCCAGCCGCTCGCGGCGACCAAAGCCGCCGAGGAAGCGCCTGAGTCGGCGCTTGGCGTTGCCATCTATCCGCTCGCAACCCCCATCATCGCGGGGCCGGGCAGCATGCTGGCGATCATCCTGCTGACCGACAACAACCGTTTCACGCTCTCCGAGCAAGTGGCGACTTTTGGTGTCCTGGCGGTGGTGCTGGGCCTCCTTCTGACCATCTTTCTCATGGGCGACATCATCTTCAAGGCGATCGGGCGCGGCGGCACCAATGTCATGCGCCGGGTCATGGGTGTGATCCTCGCCGCCTTGTCGGTGAACCTGATCCTCTCGGCGGTCGCCGAGTGGTTGAAGCTGCCGCCGATCTGAGAACGCCCCGTCAAACGGAGAGGGCCGCGGGTGTTATCCGCGTATCCCATGAGATTTTCAGCGGATTTATCATCGCGAGGGCATGATTAGCCGGCAACCTGATTGCCGGATGGGTCCGACAGGATTAAGCAGAAGGTTTGGCACCTGACCACAACCCTGAGGAATGAATGTCCGCGACTGCCGTCCTGATTCACCTGTTCGGTGAGATCGCCCTGCTTCTCTGGGGCATCAACATGGTCAATAGCGGGGTCCAGCGGGCTTTCGGCAGCGATCTGAGGTGGATCCTCGGCGTCGGGCTGCGCACGCGCATGCGGGCATTTCTCGCCGGCCTCGGTGTGACGACCGTGCTCCAGAGCAGTACAGCCACCGCGTTGATGGTGTCGTCCTTCACGGCTGGGGGAGCCGTCGACCTCGTGCCGGCGCTTGCGGTGATGCTCGGGGCGAATGTCGGGACGACGCTGATCGTCCAGGTGCTCTCCTTCGACATCACCCTGATTTTCCCGATGCTGATTTTCGTCGGCTATGTTGCCTATCGCCGGGGCTCGTCGAGCCGGCTGCGCGATCTCGGACGGGTGGCCATCGGCCTCGGGTTGATGCTGCTTTCGCTGCACCTGCTGTCGGAGACGATCCGTCCGATCGAATCGTCGGTCGTGCTGAAGAGCGTTCTGGCCGTCATCGCGCCCGATCCGCTGATCCTCGTCCTGCTGGCGACGCTTCTCGCCTGGGCTGCCCATTCGAGCGTCGCGGCGCTGCTGTTCATCATGTCGCTGGCCTCGGCGGGCGTCATCGATGCCCATTCGGCCATGGCCATGGTGCTGGGGGCCAATCTGGGCACCGCGCTCAACCCTCTGCTGGAGGCGTCCGGCGGCGATCCCGTGAAGCTGCGCGTGCCGATCGGCAATCTCGCGATACGGCTCGTCGGCGTCATCGTGGCGCTGCCGCTGATCAATCCCATTCTGGGCTATCTGACGATGTTCGATCCGACACCGTCTCGGTTGGCGGCGAATTTCCATACGCTGTTCAACGTGGTGCTGGCCGCGGCCTTCATCCTGCCGCTGCCGTGGATCGCCCGGCTGCTGCTGCGGACCTTTCCCGACAAGGTCCGCTCGTCCGATCCCGGCGTTCCGCAATATCTGGACAACGATGCGCTCGATACACCCTCGGTCGCCCTGTCGAATGCGGCGCGCGAGGTCCTGCGCATGGGCGATATCGTCGAGACGATGCTGAGGGGGTCGCAGGACCTTTTTCACGACGGGGACATGAAGGAGGTCGAGGCGATCAGCCGGACCGACGACGTGGTCGACCGCCTCTACAGCGCCGTGCGTCGCTATCTCAGTTCCATCAACCACGAGGCCCTCAACGACGAGGAAGCCAAGCGCCTGTCCGACATCCTGGCCTTCGCCATCAATCTCGAACATGCCGGCGACATCATCGACAAGAACCTCATGGAGCTGGCGGCCAAGCGCATCAAGAATCACCTGCGCCTGCCCAAGGACAGTCTGGCCGATATCGACCAGATGCACGCCAAACTGCTGGAGCACCTGCATCTGGCGGCCTCCGTGCTGATGTTCCAGGACATCGGCTCGGCCCGCCGGCTGGTCGAGGAGAAGGAGCGTTTCCGCGAGTTCGAGCGCACCATCACCCAGCGCCATTTCGAGCAGTTGCGGTCGGGCAAATCGGTTGGCGACACGGGGGCGTTGCAGCTCGACATCGTGCGTGACCTCAAGCGGATCGAAGCGCATATTGCATCCACGGCCCATTCCCTGCTGGAGCAGAGCGGCGATCTCAAGCCCAGCCGGCTCACCTCGTAAAGTCGATCCACCGGTCAGCCTCTCTCGGAGCTTTCCAGTCGACAATGGTCCGCGCTCAGGCGCTTCCATCTCGCGGCGCTGATGCGCCGAGAGATGCTGAGGCGCGCAGATGGCCAACGCCTCGGCTGAACGCCGCGGGAATGCCGGACCTTGAGGCGCAGCTACGGGCGCAGTCACCGGTCCCAAGGAGAACGGTTATGCTGGATGACGGCAAGTTCGACGAGGACGAGCTGCGGATCGTTCGTCGCGCCTTTGCTCGCCAGATGCTGGCTGTCGGGGGCATCGTCCATGACCCTGGCCTTGAAGATGCATTTGCCAGCGTTCCGCGGGAGATGTTTGTGGGGGAGGCGCCCTGGCAGTTCATTTCCCGCCTCGGTTACCAGGAGCTTGCTTCGCGCGATCCGGCGGCCGTCTATCAGGACATCAATATCGGGCTTCGCGCGGATCGCGGCGTCAATAACGGCTCGCCATCGCTTCATGCCAGATGGCTGCACGCGGCAGGCGTTCAGCGCGGGGATCGGGTTGCTCATATCGGCGCTGGAACCGGCTACTACACGGCGATCCTCGCCCATCTCGTAGGAGATGCGGGGCACGTGCTGGCCGTTGAATGCGATGCCGACCTGGCCCACCGCGCAAGGCGCAATCTCGCCACCGCCCGGAATGTCACCCTGGTCGAGGGCGATGGTGCGGTGTGGCCGCGTGAACCGGTGGACGTCGTCTATGTCAACTTCGCCGCCATGGCTCCCGCAGAATGCTGGATCGAGACTCTGAAGTCGGGCGGTCGATTGATTTTCCCTCTCGGCGTGCCCCGGCCGAACCGGACCCCCACGGGAGGATCTCATACGCTCTATGGGGCAGGGTTGCGGATCTCGCGGGAAGACAACGGCTATGCGGCGGGGTGGCTCGGGCCGGCGTCCTTCGTGTGCGCGGAAGGCTCTCTCGCCGAGCGCAGCGCGGCCACGGCCCTCACGGCGGCCTTTCAGAAGGGCGGCATTGAATTCGTCGGCAGTCTTATCTGGAAGACGCCAGCTCCGGTCGGACGCTGTTGGTATGTGGGGCCCGACTGGGCCCTGAGCTACGATGCCGCCCCGTCCGCGAACCCGAGTGGGCCGCCTATCCGGTCCTGATCCCGCTGCTATTCGGCGGCCCTTGCCAGCTCAGGCGCGGCCTGCTTGAGCTGGACCAGCCGCTCGAGCAGGGCTGAATCCCGCATGACCACCATGCGCTCCTTGGGTTTGAGCCAGACAAGCGCGTCCTCGATGCTCTCCGCGTCGCTGAGCTTGGCCTCGGCAAGCGCCCGCTCCGTCTCGATCTCGCCGCGACGACGGGGTGTCGCGGGCGGCAGCATTTCCGCATGCCGGGCGCGCAGGCCTGCATCCGCATAGAGCGCTGCCAGGCCGTCCTTGTCGTCGAAATCGAACGTCGCGTTGCGCAGCTGCAGGGCATTGGCGCGGGTGGCGATCGGCGGAGGGGTATGCTCCTCCGGCGTCATCAGCAGACCGAGCCGCTTCAGGGCGAGACCCGCCCCGAGCTGCCCGCTGAGCCAAGACAGGGGAATGGCCAGCAAAAGGCCGAGGATGGTCGGGGACATCCAGAGGAACAGCGAGGTGGCGATGAGAAAGGCCGAAATTCCCGCAAGGGCGCCCAGGACCGTGTGCGACCGGTGGCGCCGGACGATGTCCTTGAACGGAATGGAGCCGTCATCGCGTCGTTGCGGCTGCCAGCCGGTGTCGCGGCCGAGCAGAATCTGGAACACCGAGCCCGACTGGATAAGCATCAGGATCGGGGCGAGCAGCGCCGACAGGATCATTTCGAGAATGGCCGAGATCACGAGCCTGATGGCCCCGCCCGAGGCGCGGCGGTCGTTCCCTCGCACCAGCATCAGGATGAGGCCGAAGATCTTGGGCGCGAGCAGGATCCCCATGGTGATGGCAAACAGCATCAACGCGCGTTCGGGATCGAACCGCGGCCAGACAGGGTAGAGGCGGAAGTCACGGGCGAAATATTCAGGCCGGATGTAGGTTGTCTGAAGGACGAGCGCGATACCGACGATCAACTGGAAGAGCCAGAACGGCGAGGCGAGATAGGACATGATCCCGGTCGCGAAATGCTGTCGGGTCGGCCATTTCAGCCCCTTCGCGCCGATCACGCGCGTATGCTGCAGATTGCCCTGGCACCAGCGCCGGTCGCGGGCCGAGAGGTCGATCAGCGAGGGCGGGCTCTCCTCGAAGGAACCGCCGAGATCCGCCAGCATGTAGACGTCCCAGCCGGCGCGCCGGAGGAGGGCCGCCTCGACGAAGTCGTGGCTGAGGATGTGGCCGCCGAGCGGAGGCTTGCCCTTCAGATCAGGCAGGCCGCCCTGGGCGGCAAATGCCTCGGTGCGGATGATGGCATTGTGGCCCCAGTAATTGCCGTCCCGGCCCATCCAGACCGACAATCCGGTGGCGATCACGGGTCCGGTGACCCGGGCAGCGAATTGCTGCAGGCGGGCAAAAAGGGTGTTGCGGTTGATGATCAACGGCAGCGACTGGATGATCCCCGCATCGGGATCGGCTTCCATGGCGCCGGCCAGGCGCACGATGCAGTCGCCGGTCATCAGGCTGTCGGCATCGAGCACCAGCGTGTGCTCGTAATGCCCGCCCCAGCGCTTGACGAAATCCGCGATGTTGCCGGCCTTGCGGTGGTGGTTCTTTTCCCGGTGCCGATAATAGAACCGCGCGTCCGGCCCCAGTCTGTCGCGCAGGGCGAGGAAGGCGCGCTCTTCCGCGATCCAGGCATCCGGATCGGTGGTGTCGGACAGGATGAAATAGTCGAAATTCGCGCCGAGGCCAGTTGCCTCGACGGATTCATAGATCGCCTCGAGGGCCGCGTAGGTCCGTGACGTCTGCTCGTTATAGACGGGCATGACCACGGCAGTGCGATGGGACAGGCTCGCCGGCATCCCCATGGGGGCCCGTCGTGTCGTGAGCAGCGTCACGAAGCCGAGCACCGCGCTGGTGAAGGCTACCGCGATCCAGGAGAAATTGACCGTGAAGAGTGCGACCAGGACCCACTGGAGGACAGTGGTGCGGCTGATCGACACCACCTGGTACATCTCGTAGGTGCCAAAGGCGGTGAGCAGCAGCCCGCCGCCGAACACGAACAGGCGCGCGAGCTGCGTCCGCGCCTTCGAGCGATCGACAACGGGTTTGCGCTCCTGCGATGCGGACCAGCGCCGCAGAGATTGCGTGGGCATCTCCAGACGGCACTCAGGGGGCATGACGGGCTCGGACCGCGAGGCGGTCGGACCAGGTTCGGGACTCAGGGTGTCCAACGATAAAGCCATGTCTCGCTAATCGGTTTTCCGCCAGCTTCGAGGATCAAGCGCATTTCACACGCGTTTTCATTGCCCGGGTCAAGCTCGAATACGACGCGGACAGCCTTTCGCTCGGGGTAGGACCACAGCTTGAGATTCTGGAAGACGCCCGGCCCCACCGTCAAGACCGACCTGAGGTCCTGGGCCGGGGCCTCGCCGAGGGCGTCGCCGGAGAATTCAACGGCGAATCGACGCTTGCGGCCGCTGGTGCCCCGCCCGATGCGGGTGCTGACGACGGTGGCGAGCGGCGGGCGCTCCGGCGGCGTCCAGCACCAGTATTGCCGATAGGCGAAGGGCACTTCGCTGCCGGCCGCCATGGGCGCTTTCGGCCGCCAATAGGTCAGGATGTTGTCGTTGATTTCCGCATCGGTCGGGATCTCGAGGAGCTGCACGCTCCCCAGGTCCCAATCGCCCAGCGGCTCGATCCACAGGCTCGGACGGCGCTCGAACCGTTGGTCGTCATCCTGGAACGTCTCGAAGGCGCGGTCGCGCTGGAGCAGGCCGAAGCCCTTCGGCGATTGGTCGACAAAGGCGGAAATCTGCAGCGTGTCGGGATTTTGCAGCGGCCGCCAGAGCCATTCGCCCTTGCCGTTGAGCATCTGGAGCCCTGTCGATTCGTAGACGGCCGGACGGATATCGTCAGCGTTCGAGCGGTCATTGGGCCCGTGAAAGTACGTCGATCCGATCCCGCCGAGGCCCACGTGCTCCAGATTGACCCGCGGGAAGAGCGTGGTTTCCACGTCCACGATGGTCATGTCGCCGGGGCGGAACGTCATGCGGATTGCGCCGCTGGTCGATTCGGAATCGATCACGCCATGGATGGTGATGCTGGTGCTGCCGACCGGCGGCCGCTCCAGCCAGAAGGCGCGGAAGATCGGGAACTCCTCGCCCTTCGGGTCGGCAGGTTTGAGGGTCAGCGCACGGGCGATGGCACCGAAATTCTGGCCCCGCGCGATGGCGCGAAAGAAGGTTGCGCCCTGGATGATCGCGAAGTCGAACGGCTTGCCGTCGCCGGCGGTGGAGATCAGGCGGAAGCCCGAATAACCCACGTCGCCGAGATTGTTCGGGAGGTTGATCTTGCCGTAATCGAATTGCGTCGGGTCATAGGACACGCGCCGCACGATGCCGTCCTCGACGATGAACAGATCGATGGCGTTGGCGAACACAAAGCCGCGATGGAGGGGCTCGAAGGCGATTCCGCGGCCATCCGCGCCCCAGATCGGCGGACGTTGGGATTTGATCGCCACGTACTGATCGTAATCCAGTTTCGAAAACGCATCCGGCAGGTCGTTGGGGACGGGAACGAACGGTTTGCGCGAAATCTGGCGCGCGAGGTTCATGACAATCGCCGAATCGAAGCGTTGGCCCTCGCCGAGGGTGGTCTGGATGATCGCGGGCGGCGTTTGAGCCCGGGCGCTCGACGCGTAAGCTGCTCCCGCGACGGTCGCGCCAAGATAGGCCAGCATGTCGCGCCGGCGAGGATGGAAAGGGGACGGACCCCTAGGCAATACCGGCACGATGATACTCTTGTCCGAACGGAGGCCATTCAGCCCATTGATTGATGGCCGTACATATCAGCAATCACGGGCGCGAAGTAAACGAGTTGGTGAGTGATCCTGGCAATTTGTGGGCAAGACGTTGCAGGGGAGCCCGTTTGTAAGGTAGCTCCCTGTCAAAGCATCGTTGGACCGACACCTGATGACGAACGCAAGCGCTTCCCCCCAAGAGACTGCACGCAGCTGCCTGGCGATCGTTCTGGCCGCCGGAGAGGGCACCCGGATGCGCTCCGGCCGCTCGAAGGTTCTTCACGAGATCGCCAATCGGTCGATGCTCGGCCACGTGCTGGCAGCGGTGCAGGATGCCGGAGCGACTGCGGTGGCGGTCGTCGTCGGGCCTGACAGCGAGATGGTGGCGGCAGAGGCCACTCGCCACGCGGACGGAGCCGAGATTTTCGTGCAGCGGGAGCGTCTTGGGACCGGCCACGCGGTCCTCATGGCGCGCGACGCCCTCCAGCGCGAGGAAAATGACGTCATCATCGTCTATGCGGATACGCCCCTCGTCAGCACCGTGACCCTCGCCCAGTTGCGCGAACCCTTGGCGCGCGGCGCGGCGGTGGTGTCCCTCGGGTTCGAGGCGCGCGATCCCACCGGCTACGGGCGGCTGATTCTGGAGGACGACGAACTGGTCGACATCCGCGAGCACAAGGATGCGAGCGAGGCCGAGCGGGAGATCACCCTGTGCAACGGAGGCCTGATGGCCCTGCGCGGCGATGTGGCGCTCGCCATCCTCGACAAGATCGGCAATGCCAACGCCAAGGGCGAATACTATCTCACCGACGCGGTGGCGATCGCGCGCCAGCAGGGCCACCGCGCGGCAGTCGTGGTCGTGCCGGAAGAGGAAGTTCACGGCGTCAATGATCGGGCCCAGCTCGCGGATGCGGAGCGGATGATCCAGGGCCGGTTGCGCAAAGCCGCAATGGTGTCCGGGGTGACGCTGGTCGCGCCCGAGACCGTCTTCTTCAGTCACGACACGCGCCTGGGCGGGGATGTCCTGGTCGAGCCGCATGTGGTGTTCGGCCCCGGCGTCACCGTCGACACGGGCGCGGTCATTCATAGTTTCAGCCATCTCGAGGGGGCGCACATCGCCGCCCAGGCCGCGATCGGGCCGTTTGCCCGGCTTCGGCCCGGCGCCGAGATCGGCGTGAAGGCCAAGGTCGGCAATTTCGTCGAGATCAAGAATGCGGTCGTGGGCGAGGGCGCGAAGGTCAATCATCTGACCTATGTGGGCGATGCCGGCATCGGCGCTGGCGCGAATATCGGCGCCGGGGCCATCACCTGCAACTATGACGGGTTTTCGAAGTACCGCACGGAGATCGGGCAGGGCGCTTTCGTCGGCTCGAACGTCTCCCTTGTCGCGCCAATCCGGATCGGCGCCGGTGCCTTTGTTGGCTCTGGCTCGGTGGTGACAGAGGACGTGCCGGACGGCGCGCTGGCGCTGGGCCGGGGCCGGCAGGTCACGAAGGCCGGCTGGGCGACGGCGTTTCGCGAGGCCGCCCTGGCGGCGAAAAAGAAATGATTCCGGTCCCTCGAACCTCTGTCACAATCCGTCACGCAAGTTGATGCGAGATGACTTGGTGCCCGCTGCGGCACCGCGATAAGCTTAATCGGCGAGACGTGCGCCAGAAAGACGCTCCGACCCATGTGTGGAATCGTAGGAATTATCGGGAACCAGCAGGTGGCCGAGCAGATCGTCGAGGCCCTCAAGCGTCTCGAATATCGGGGCTACGATTCGGCGGGCGTCGCCACGCTGGAGGACGGTGTCCTCGACCGGCGTCGGGCTGAGGGCAAGTTACGCAATCTGGAGGCCAAACTCGCCGCCTCGCCCCTGCCGGGCATGATCGGAATCGGCCATACCCGCTGGGCGACCCACGGCAAGCCCAACGAGACCAACGCTCATCCCCACGCCACCGACAAGCTCGCCGTCGTCCATAACGGCATCATCGAGAATTTCCGCGAGCTGAAGACAGGCCTGGAAGCCAAGGGCATCCGGTTCCAGACCGAAACCGATACCGAGGTCGTGGCGCAACTCGTCACCTATGAGATGCATCAGGGCCGCGGCCCCATCGAGGCCGTGGCCGTGACCCTGCCGCGTCTGCGGGGCGCGTTTGCGTTGGGCTTCATCTTCGCCGGCGAAGACGATCTGATGATCGGTGCCCGGCACGGGGCGCCGCTGGCGATCGGTTACGGTCACGGGGAGAATTATCTCGGCTCGGATGCCTTGGCGCTCGCGCCGTTTACCGACGAGGTCGCCTATCTTGACGACGGCGACTGGGCGATCCTCAATCGCAAGGGCGTCGACATCCGCGATGCGGACGGCCACATGGTCCACCGGACACGGCACAAGATCGTCACCGGGTCGTTCCTGGCCGACAAGGGCAACCACCGGCATTTCATGGTGAAGGAGATCCACGAGCAGCCGGAAGTCGTTGGTCGCACGCTCGCCCATTACGTGAACTTCACGGCCGGACGTGTTGAATTACCTTTCGAATTGCCGTTCGACTTCAAGGATCTCAAGCGCATTTCGATCTCGGCCTGTGGGACCGCTTATCTCGCCGGTCTGGTGTCCAAATACTGGTTCGAAAAGCTGGCGCGCATCCCCGTCGAGATCGATGTGGCGTCGGAATTCCGCTACCGCGAGGCGCCCCTCGACCCCGGAAGTCTCGCGCTGTTCGTGTCGCAATCCGGCGAGACCGCCGACACGCTCGCCTCCCTGCGCTATGCCAGCGCCGAGCAGCAGCACACGATCTGCGTGGTCAACGTGCCCACCTCCACGATGGCGCGCGAGAGCGACGTCGTGGCCTCGACCCTGGCAGGTGTCGAGATCGGGGTTGCGTCCACCAAGGCCTTCACCTGCCAGCTCACGGTTCTGCTCTGTCTTGCCATCGCGGCCGGACGGGCGCGGGGCACCTTGTCGGCGGAGGCGGAAAAAGAACTGGTCGATGCCCTGATCGGCGTGCCCGGCCTGATGAGCGAGGCGATCAAGCGCGAGCACCAGCTCGAGATGCTGGCGCGGGAATTGTCCAAGGCCAAGGACGTGCTCTATCTCGGCCGCGGCACCTCGTATCCGCTCGCGCTCGAAGGAGCGCTGAAACTCAAGGAAATCTCCTACATCCACGCCGAGGGTTATGCGGCGGGCGAACTCAAGCACGGGCCGATCGCGCTGATCGACGAGACGATGCCGGTGATCGTGATCGCACCGCATGATGCCGTGTTCGAGAAGACCGTGTCGAACATGCAGGAGGTCGCCGCCCGTGGCGGCCGCATCATCCTGATCACCGACGAGGCCGGCGCAATGGAGACCGACCTGGAAACCATGGCGACCATCGTCATGCCCTCAGCCCATCCGGTCGTCGCCCCCATCGTCCATTCGATCCCGATCCAGCTTCTCGCTTACCACACGGCGGTTTTCATGGGGAAGGACGTGGACCAGCCGCGCAACCTCGCGAAATCCGTGACGGTGGAGTAGCCGTTACCCCGCCCGCAGCAGGCGGATCGCAGCGTCCCGCTCGAAGAGATAGAGAAGCACCCGAAGCGCCTGCCCGCGCTCGCTCGTCAGATCGGCGTCCCGGTCCACCACGAGACGGGCATCGTCCCGGGCGGCGGCCAACAGATCCGCGTCGCTCTCGAGGCGGGCGAGTCGGAAGCCGGGGAGGCCGGATTGGCGGGTGCCCAGCACCTCGCCCTCGCCGCGCAGGCGCAGGTCCTCTTCGGCGATGCGGAAGCCGTCCTCGGTCTCGCGCATCATTTCGAGCCGTGCCTGCGCCGTCTGTCCGAGCGGGCCCTTGTAGAGCAGAAGACAGGTCGAGGCCCGCGCCCCCCGGCCGATCCGGCCGCGGAGCTGATGCAACTGGGCGAGCCCGAACCGCTCCGCGTGTTCGATGACCATGATGGTGGCCTGAGGCACGTCGACGCCGACCTCGATCACTGTCGTGGAGACGAGGATCTTCGTCTCGCCAGAGGAAAAGCGCTCCATGGCGGCGTCCTTGTCGCGCCCGGGCAGCTTGCCGTGGATCAGGCCGACACACTCACCGAAGATCATGCGCAGCTGCTCGTAGCGTTCCTCGGCCGCCGCGAGGTCGAGGGATTCCGATTCACCCACGAGGGGGCAGACCCAATAGACCTGATCGCCTGACGCGATGGCGCGCCCGATGCCGCCAACGACTTCATCCAGCCTGTCGATGGAGATGAGCTTGGTGGCGATCGGCTTGCGGCCCGCCGGCTTCTCGTCCAGCACCGAGACGTCCATGTCGCCGAAATAGGTCAGCGCCAGCGTGCGCGGGATCGGCGTCGCGGTCATGACGAGGATGTCGACGGCTTCGCCCTTGGCGCCGAGCGCCAGACGCTGATGGACGCCGAAGCGATGCTGCTCGTCCACCACCGCGACGCCGAGGTCGTGGAACACGACGCCCTCCTGGAACAGCGCGTGGGTGCCGACGACGATCTGGATTGTCCCGTCGCTGAGACCTGCGAGCACGGCCTTGCGCTCCGCGCCCTTGTCCCGGCCGGTGAGCAGGGCGAGTGAGAGCCCGGCCTCGCGGGCCATCGGAGCGATGCGCTCGAAATGCTGGCGCGCCAGAATTTCCGTCGGGGCCATCAGCGCCGCCTGTCGGCCTGCCTCGATGGCGCTCGCCATAGCGAGCAGACCCACCACCGTCTTGCCCGAGCCCACATCGCCCTGCAGCAGCCGCAGCATTTTCTTGTCCGACACGAGATCCTGCCGGATATCGGCGATCGCCTGTTCCTGCGCGCCGGTGAGGCCGAAGGGCAGGAGGTCCCGCAGCCGCGCGACGAGACGCCCGTCGCCGGCATTGACCCGGCCCGGAAGCCGCCGCATGCGGCTTCTGACCAGCGCAAGAGCGAGCTGGGAGGCCAGCAGCTCATCATAGGCCAGTCGTCGGCGGGGAACGGATTTGGCGAGCACGTCCTCCGTCAGCGCCTTGGCGTCGTCGGGACGATGGAGGGCGGCCAGCGCCTCATGGAAGGGCGGCGAGCCGTTTCGGCGCAGGAACGCCGCGTCCTGCCATTCGGGCAGGACCGGCACCTTGGCGAGCGCCGCGTTCATGTAGCGCCCGACCATGCGGGAGGACAGGCCCTCCGTCAGGCCGTAGATCGCCTCGACGGCCGGAAGCTCGGCAAGTCCGCGCTCGTCCAGCACCCGGTCGGGATGCACCATCTGCCGCATGCCCTCCCACATCTCGATCTTGCCCGAAATGTAGCGGCGTTCGCCCAGCGGCAGCAGTTTCTCCAGGCGTCCCTTGTGGCCGTTGAAGAAGGCCAGCGTGATGTCGCCGGTCGCATCCTCCACCACGACCCGGTGGGGTCCGCGGCGGCCGGGCGGGGGCGGGCGATGGGAAGCGACGGTGACGGAGAGCGTCACCGGCTCGCCGACCGGCGCGTCGGCGATGGCGCCTCTCAATTCCCGGGCGATCCCGCTGGTGGGCAGGTGAAACAAGAGGTCCGCCACGCGGGCAGGGCGGCCCGGCTCACCCAGCAGCCGGTCCAGCAGCGGGGCGATCTTGGGCCCGACACCCGCAAGCGTATGCGCCGGCGCGAAGAGCGGATCGAGAATGAAAGGGCGCAATGACATTCAAACGGGTGGCAAGATGAGTGAGGGCGGTTATATAGCCGCAATGCCGCCTGAAGGCGACGCCCTTGTCCCGGAGCCATGTCATGAGCGGAACCACGCGCAGCAGTGCCGGCCTCGATGTCCGCCGCAAGCAGATCCTGTTTCGGGCCTGGCATCGCGGCATGCGGGAAATGGACCTGATCATGGGCCGCTTCGCCGATGCGGAGATCGCAGACCTGCCCGAGGCTGAACTCTCGGCCTTCGAGCATCTGATCGACGCGGTCGATCGCGATCTTCTGGCCTGGATCACCGGCGAGGCGCCGGTGCCTCCCGAATACGACACGCCGCTGTTTGGCCGCATGAAGGCCTTTCACGACCACGCCTCGCCCATCCATGTGTGATGCCGCTGCATCACGCCCCTCGCTGACCGGTCCGACTGATTGACATGAAGTCTCCCCTGATCCGTGCCCTGGATGCCCTCAAGAAGGGCCAGAGCCTCACGCTGTCGAGCGTCCCCGACGGGTTCGATGTGCTGGCCGTCGCCGATCTCGCGCGCGGCCTGTCCGGCAAGATCGAGGGGCCGGCGGTCCTCGTCCACGTGTCGCGGGATGGTCAGCGGCAGCAGAATTTCATCAACGGCCTCGGGTTTGTGGCGCCAGAGATCGAGGTGTTGCAATTCCCGGCCTGGGATTGCCAGCCCTACGACCGCGTCTCGCCCAACACCGCCGTCACCGCGCAGCGCATGACGACGCTGTCGCGGCTTGCCCGCTCCAAGACGTCGGAGGACAAGCCCCGTATCCTTTCGACGACGGTCAACGCCCTCGTCCAGCGGGTCCCGCCCCGGTCGCGGATCGCGGCCGAGACCTTTTCGGCGGCGCCCGGCAACGTGGTCGACACGGTGCTGCTGGTGAGCTGGCTGGAGACCAACGGGTTCGTACGCACCGGCACGGTGCGCGACACGGGCGAATATGCGGTCCGCGGCGGTATCATCGATCTGTTTCCGGCAGGCCTGCCCAATCCGGTCCGCCTCGACTTCTTTGGCGACGCGCTGGAATCGATCCGCTCCTTCGATCCCGAGACCCAGCGCACGGTCGGGACCCTGCGCTCCCTCGATCTCGTGCCCATGAGCGAGGTCCAGCTCACGACCGAGAGCATCAAGCGCTTCCGGCAGACCTATGTGGCGGCCTTTGGCGCGCCGACGCGGGACGACCGGCTCTACGAGGCCATCAGCGAGGGGCGTCGTTATCCGGGCCACGAGCACTGGCTGCCGCTGTTCCACGACCGCCTCGATACGATCCTCGATTATGTGCCCGATATCCCTGTCGTGTTCGACAGCATGGTGGACGATGCGGCTGCCGAAAGGCTGGCCCAGGTAAAGGACTATTACGACGCCCGCCGCGAGGCCATGTCCCAGAAGCAGACCGGCGTCGCGCCCTATCGGCCGCTGCCGCCGGACGCGCTTTACCTGTCGCCGGACGAATGGGCGAAGCGGACCGCCGATATCACAGTGGCGCGCCTGACCCCGTTCGCCGTGCCCGAGCAAAGCGGTCGGATTGTCGTGGATTGCGATGCGCGGCGGGGGCGTAATTTCATCGCGGAGCGGGCCGACGAGAGCGCCAACGTGTTCGAGGCCGCGATTGCCCATATCCGCGATCTCCAGTCCCGCAAGATCCGGGTCATTCTGGGGGCCTGGTCGGAGGGCTCCCGCGAACGGCTCACGCATGTGCTTCAGGATCACGACCTGCGGCAGACCAAGCCGATCTCGAAATTCGCGCAGGCCATGGCCTATCCGCGCAACGAGGTGCCGGTGGGCGTCTGGAGCCTGGAATCAGGGTTCGAGGTGGGCGATCTCGCGGTCATCAGCGAACAGGACATCCTGGGCGACCGGCTCGTGCGGCAGAAGCGCAAGTCCAAGCGCCCGCAGGATTTCCTGACTGAGGTCGCGGCGCTGACACCGGGCGATCTGGTCGTCCACGTGGATCACGGCATCGGCCGGTTCGCGGGTCTCAAGACCATCGAGGCCGCGGGCGCGCCGCACGATTGTCTCGAGCTGCATTATGCCGGCGGCGACAGGCTGTTCCTGCCCGTCGAGAATATCGAATTGCTGACGCGCTACGGCTCGGAAGAGACCGAGGTCCAGCTCGACAAGCTCGGGGGCGGGGCATGGCAGTCCCGCAAGGCCCGCATGAAGCAGCGCATCCGCGAGATGGCGGGAGCGCTCATGAAGATTGCCGCCGCCCGCATTCTCAAGGAGGCACCCCGCCTGACGCCGCCCGAAGGGCTCTACGACGAGTTCGCGGCGCGCTTCCCCTATGACGAGACCGAGGACCAGCTCAACGCCATCGAGGCGGTGCTCGACGATATGGGTTCCGGCCGTCCGATGGACCGGCTGGTCTGCGGCGACGTCGGCTTCGGCAAGACCGAGGTCGCCCTGAGGGCGGCTTTCGTTTCCGCCATGAACGGCAAGCAGGTGGCTGTGGTGGTGCCGACCACGCTGCTGGCGCGCCAGCATTTCAAGACCTTTACGGATCGCTTCCGCGGATTGCCCCTGACCATCGGACAGGCCTCCCGCTTCGTGCCGGCGGCCGAGATGAAGAAGGTCAAGGAAGGCCTGAAGGACGGCTCGGTCGATATCGTCGTCGGCACCCATGCGCTGCTCGGCAAGGCCATCGGTTTCAAGGATCTCGGGCTGATCGTCGTCGACGAGGAACAGCATTTCGGCGTGAGCCATAAGGAGCGCCTCAAGGAGCTGCGGGCGGAGGTCCACGTGCTGACGCTCTCGGCCACACCGATCCCGCGCACCCTGCAACTGGCTCTGACGGGCGTGCGCGAATTGTCGCTCATCACGACACCTCCGGTCGACCGGCTGGCGGTGCGCACCTTCATCACGCCGTTCGATCCGCTCCTCGTGCGCGAGGCCCTGCTGCGCGAGCGCTATCGCGGCGGGCAGGCCTTCTACGTCGTCCCGCGGCTCGACGATCTGGCCGAGGTGAAGGCCTTCCTCGACCGCGAGGTGCCGGAGGCGAAAGTCGCGGTGGCCCACGGGCAGATGGCCGCGGGCCAGCTCGAGGACGTGATGACAGCCTTCTACGAGGGCAAATACGACATCCTGCTCTCGACCACGATCGTGGAATCCGGCCTCGACATCCCGACCGCCAACACGCTGATCGTCCACCGCGCCGACATGTTCGGCCTGTCGCAGCTCTATCAGCTCCGTGGCCGTGTCGGCCGGTCCAAGACCCGGGCTTACGCGGTGTTTTCGGTATCGGCCACCAAACCGCTGACCGTGCAGGCGGAGCGCCGCCTCAAGGTGCTCCAGACCCTCGACACCCTCGGCGCGGGCTTCCAGCTCGCCTCGCACGATCTCGACATCCGCGGCGCGGGCAACCTGCTGGGCGACGAGCAATCGGGCCACATCAAGGAGGTGGGCTACGAGCTCTATCAGCAGATGCTGGAAGAGGCCGTCTCCCAGCTGAAGGCCGGCATCGAGGAGCCGACCGAGGACCAGTGGTCGCCGACGATTGCTGTGGGCGCGCCGGTGATGATCCCGGAAACCTATGTCCAGGATCTGCAATTGCGGCTCGGCCTCTACCGTCGCCTGTCGACCCTCGAGACCGATGCCGAGATCGACAGCTTCGGGGCGGAACTCATCGACCGCTTCGGACCGTTACCGTCGGAGGTCGACCAGCTCCTCAAGATCATGGCCATCAAGGTGCTGTGCCGCCGCGCCAATATCGAAAAGGTCGATGGCGGGCCCAAGGGGCTCATTGTGTCGTTCCGGAACAATTCCTTCGCCAACCCGACCGGCCTCGTCTCCTACGTGACGGAGCAGGCGTCCTTCGCAAAGGTCCGGCCCGACATGAAGATCGTCTTCATCCGCGAGATCGACACGCCGGTGGAGCGCCTCAAGACGGCGCGGATTATCCTGCGGGAACTGGTGCAGATCGCCGAGAAAAAGGCCGCATAGCGCTTTGGGCGCGGCCTAGCTGGCTGCCTGCCGGCAGAGCTGGTCCTGCAATTTGGTGGCAGCGCCGAGCGGGCCGCCGGTGACAATCACGGGGGTACCGTGGGGCGCCACTGCCGAGCGAAGGCGCGCGGCAAGTGCGTGGAACCGGGTTTGTTCGGCCGCATCCCCATGGCGGGACATCTGCAGGACGATCGCCACAGGGCTTCCCATCATCGCCAGGACATCGTCGGCCGCCTCGAACGGCGCGGTGACGCTGGCATAGCCCATTTCGGCCAATTCCGTGGACAAGGCGGTGTCCTGGGCTCTGCGGCAGCTATCGACGACGAGGACTTTCGGCAACGCGGTCATGACAAATTCCTGCAGTGCAACATGGGAAAGGGGCGGACTATCCGCTCCAACGCACCGTCGCGCTGTTTGTTTCACGCGCCAGATGAACGGCACTGCAACATGAAAGTCCATCGCCCTTTCGGATCGCTACTTTCGCGCCCGCCACCACGGATCGATGGTGGTTCCCAGAAGAGGCACCGTCTCCGGTCGCTGAAGGCGGGAATCGTGGGCAAGCCATTGATCGCCCACATAAAACAGCGGCACCACGTAGAATCCTGACAGCAGCGCCCTGTCGAGACCCCGCACGGCCGCGACGAAGTCCTCCCGGCTGGTGGCCCGCAGCAGGGCGTCGATCATGGCGTCGACGGCCGGCGAGGCAGCGCCTGCGTAGTTGAGGGAGCCCTGGCGGCCGGCCGCAGCTGACGCCCATCGGTTGCGCTGCTCGTTACCGGGGGAGGCGGTGGCGGACCAGGACGATTGCACCATGTCGAAATCGAAAGTCGACAGGCGTCGCCAGTATTGCACGTCGTCGACGAGGCGGACCTTGGCCTGAACGCCGATCCGGGTGAGGGATTCGGCGAAATTGAGGGCGAGGCGCTCCTGCTGGCGGGAATTGACCAGCAGTTCGAACACGAATGGCTGCCCCGTCTCCCGGTGTCGCAACACCCGTCCGTCGAGAGCCCAGCCGGCCTCTGCCAGCAAGGCGAGGGCGTCGCGGGCGGAGCGCCGGTCGCGCCCTGACCCATCGGAGGCGGGCGGCTTCCACCGTCCCGCGAAAATGGCCGGGTTCAGGTCCTGCGCGAACGGAGCGAGCAGGGCGCGTTCCTCGGGGGTCGGCGGCCGGCCGGCAGACGACAGGTCGGAGCCGGCGAAATAGCTGTCGGACCGGGTCAGGAGCCCGAAATACAGGTTGCGGTTGACCCAGTCGAAATCGAACAGATAGCCCAGAGCCTCCCGCACGCGCACATCGGCGAACTGGGCGCGCCGCGTGTTGAAAACGAAGCCGCTCATGCCCTTGGGTGCGCGGATCGGGAGCGTCTCCCGCACGATGCGCCCGTCGCGGACGGCGGGAAAATCGTACCCGGTAGCCCACCGGCTGGCGTCCCCTTCGAGCCGGAAATCATAAAGTCCCGTCTTGAAAGCCTCGAACAACGTATTGGCGTCACGATAGAAATCGTAACGGATCTGGTCGAAGTTATAGAGCCCTCGGGTGATCGGCAGATCCTCGCCCCAATAGTCGCTGCGGCGGGTCAGGACGACGCGTTCGCCGGGCTTGACCTCGCTCAGCCGGTAGGGACCGGACCCGATGGGCGCGGTGAGGCTTGTCTTGGAAAAGGCCTCCGCATCGGTCGCATGGGCGGCAAAGATCGGCATCGTGGCGATGATGAGGGGAAGCTCCCAATCGCCCGTGCCCGAAAGGTCGAAACGGATGCGATGCGGTGACAGGATTTCCACCGCCTTCACCTGGCCGAAGGTGGAGCGGTGGAAAGGTTTCCCGTCCTTCTTCAAGGCTTCAAACGTGAACCTCACATCCTCGGTGGTGAGCGGGTGGCCGTCGGAGAATCGCGCGCGGGGGTCGAGGTTGAAGATGATCTCGCTGCGGTCCTCCGGCATCTCCACGGATTCGGCCACCAGCCCATAGACCGAGAAGGGCTCGTCCAGCGACCGGATCATCATGCTTTGCAGGACGTAGCGCGGCACCACGTCCGGGGCGACGCCCAGCACGATGAGGGGATTGAGGCTGTCGAAGGAGCCCTGAAGCGCCAGAACGATTCGGCCCCCACGGGGCGCATCCGGGTTCACGTAAGAGAGAGGCTGCGCGTTCGGGCCCATGGCCGGTTCGCCGTGCATCGCGATCCCGCGCCGAATCGGCTCGGCCGCGGCGGCAGATCCACAGGCACCCAGAAGCAGCATGCCGAAGAGGCAATTCCTGAACCCCCGGAGGCTGTTGCGCGCTGGCGCTCGGGCGGCTGGCGAGGAGGGCGACCACCCCTGGATAGTGTAAAGAAAGTTGCTCCGCATGACTGGAAACCTAACCCCCGAAAGGTTAAAGGAGCGCAACACGTCATGTCTTCGCCTTAATCGGCAAAGATTCACCGTCCTTGAAGGTTACGAACCGCGCCGAGTCATACGGCACTCACAAAAAGCCGACCTTGCGCAAAAGCCGACCTTTCGCAAAAGCCGACCTTTCGATTGAAGAGGATCCACGACATGTCATTCGCGACCCGCCTCGCGAGCCTGGGGGGCACCCGGGGCCTGGCCACGGCTCTCGCCCTTACGCTAGCCGCTTCGCCGGTCCTGGCACAGACCACGCCCGCGGCACCGCGCCCGGCGGCTCCTGCGCCCGCGACGCCTCGCCCTGCCGCACCGCCGGCCGCCGGCGCTCCTGCGGCTCCCAACGCCGCCGCGCAGGGCACTGGCCCCATGGTGGTGCAGGTCAAGGCCGAACCCTCCCAGCCGGAATGGACCAAGGTCTGCGGCAAGGATCAGGGCACCAACAACGAGATCTGCTACACCACCCGCGACTTCGTGTCGGACCAGGGCCAGCCGGTTCTGGCCGTCGCTCTATACGACGTGAAGGGCGGCCCGCAGGCCCAGAAGATCGTCCGCTTCCTGATGCCGCTTGGCCTGCTCCTGCAGCCGGGCATCCGCTTCACGGTCGATCAGGGCCAGCCGACCGCTGGCCGCTACGCGGTTTGCTTCCCCAACGGCTGCTTCGCCGAAGCACCGGTCAAGGACGATTTCATCGCGGCGCTGAAGAAGGGCGCGAACCTCAATGTGAGCGTCCAGAACCAGGGCGGTCGTGAAGTGACCTTCGCGGTCCCGGCCGCTGGCTTCGCCAAGGCCTTCGACGGCCCGGCCATCGATCCGAAGGTGCTCGAAGAGCAGCAGAAGAAGCTGCAGGAAGAGCTCGAGAAGAAGAGCGAAGAGCTTCGCAAGCAGCTCGGCGCAGGTGCCGCTCCCGCAGCGCCCGGCGCTCCGGCTGCTCCGGCAACGCCCGCTCCGAAGCCCTGATCGGACGTTCGACGAAACACAAAAAACGCCGGGCCTCGCGCCCGGCGTTTTTTATGGGGACCGCCCCGGCTTCCTAGTGGGCGAAAGTCGGCTTCGCCCGGTAGACCCCGCTTTCGTCGCGCACGAACAGGTCGGCGATCAGAGCGTTACGGAGCGGTTCGCGCGACGTGTCGGGCAACAAATTCTGTTCCGACACATAGGCGACGTATTCGGTATCGGCGTTTTCGGCGAACAGATGGTAGAAGGGTTGCTCCTTGTGCGGCCGGATATTCTCCGGGATCGCCAGCCACCATTCTTCAGTATTGTCGAATTCGGGGTCCACATCGAAAATCAGGCCACGGAAATCGAACAATCTGTGTTTCACCACCTGGCCGATCGCGAATCTCGCTGAACTAGCCTTCATTGGTCTTGACTCCTTGACCCGCATATAGAGGCAGCCCACTCAACCGCAAACCTGCTTTGCCTCACGTTATGGCGAGGGCGTTAACGAACCGCACAAGCCTTGGCGGCCCCTTGGGCCTTCCGGACCGGTCATGCGCCCTTACGACGCAAGGCCTGCAAACGCGGAACGGGGGACGGGCGCCAACCGGGATTGTGGTACGCGCGGAAACTCGTCAGAAGAATGCCGTCACCCCCGTCGCGCGGAGCCGCCGATGTCCGATTTAATCGGGCTTTTCAATCTGCTAGCCCCCTTTTTCGGCCTCATCGGACTCGGATTCTTCTGCGGCAAGGTCGTGAAGCAGCCGGAGGCCGGGCTCGCGTGGATGCAGTTCTTCCTGATCTACGTCGCCCTGCCGTGCCTGTTCTTCCGCCTCATCGCCGACAAGCCCCTGGACGAGTTGGCAAACTGGCCCTTCATCGCGGGAACCACACTGGCGACGTTCCTTGTCTTCGTGTCGGCCTTCACGATCGGCTGGCGGCAGACACGCGACCTGCCCCAGGCGGTGATGCAGGGGGTGGCGGGGTCCTATTCAAACATCGGCTATATGGGTCCGCCCCTGGTGCTCGGTGCCATCGGGATCGCGGCCAGCGCGCCGGTGGTGCTGATCTTCGTGTTCGACAATCTGCTCCTGTTCTCACTCGTGCCGCTCCTGATGTCAGTGGCCGGGGTCGAGCGCCTGAGCGTCGGGGCGACGATCCGCAGGATCGCCTGGCGGATCGTGACCCACCCCTTCAACGTGGCAACGGCCTTGGGCATTGCGGCGAGCTACTTTCACCTGCGCCTGCCGCAGGCCGCCGATCAGATGGTCAATTGGCTCTCCGGCGCTGCCGCACCCTGTGCCCTGTTCATCCTGGGCGTGACGGTCGCCATGCGCCCGCTCTGGCGGATTCCCGACGGGGTGCCGGCTCTCGCGGCGATCAAGCTCATCCTGCACCCGCTTCTGGTCTGGGTGCTGCTGTCCGCCATCGGCGATTTCGGTGCGGTCTGGACCTATGCGGCCATCACCATGGCGGCGCTGCCGCCGGCGCTGAACATCTTCGTGGTGGCAACCCAGTACGATGTCGGCGTCGAGCGCGCCTCCGCCTGCGTGCTGATCGGCACGATTGCGTCTGTCGCCACCCTGACGGCGGTTCTCTACGTCATCCGGATCGGAAGCCTGCCCTACGACCTGTTTCCGTAGGTCTACACCGCCGCCTGCATGAGCCGCGGCGTCCCCATCCGCGGCAGCACGCCTTCCCGCATCACGGCACGTCGGAGGGGGCCGATGGTGGCAAGGCCGAGAAGGCCTGCCCCGCGCATGAAATCTAGCGGGAGGTAGCCACTGAGAAGGGTCCGGTTGAGCCCGTCCACCGCGGCAGTCCGCAGGCGGACGTCGATGTCACGGCCGCGCTGATACCGACGCAGCGCGTTCGAGGAGCCGGGATCTTCGCCCTCGTCGCCGGCATCGATCACTGCGTCTCTCAGGGCCGCAACGTCGCGCAGGCCGAGATTCAGTCCCTGCGCCCCGATGGGCGGGAAAACGTGGGCCGCCTCGCCGACGAGGGCCAGCCGTGCAGCGGTGAAGCGGTCAACCGCCATTCCGGTCATGGGAAACGATCCGCGCGGCCCGTCGATTCGCATCGCGCCGAGAACCGATTGGGCCTGCCGCTCGATCCGTAAGGCCAGGGCCGCGTCGTGGAGGGCCGAGAGTTCCGACGCGTGCTCTGGGCTCGTCACCCACACGAGGCTCGACCGGTGTCCGGGCAGGGGAACGAGGGTGAAGGGTCCGTGACGGGTGTGAAATTCCGTCGACGTCTCCCGATGGGGCCGGACATGGGCGAGGATCGCGGTGACGGCCGTCTGCGGGTAGGACCACGTGCGGCCTTCGATCCCGGCCTCCTCGCGCAGACGCGAGCGTCGCCCGTCGGCAGCCACGATCAGCTTCCCGGCAATCGACCCGCCGTCCCCCAACGTCACATGGGCAAGTTCGCTGTCGCCGGAGTGGGAACTGGCCTGACCGTCGATGAGGGTCAGGCCCTCGCGCGACCGCGCGGCCTCCGCCAGGATTTCCACGAAGTCCGCGTTCTCGATATTGAAACCGAAGGCGGGAAGGTCGATCTCGGAGGCCCTGAAGGCCACCGGCGGCGGCCGAAAGAGGCTTCCCGTATCGTCGATGATCCGCATCGTCTCGAGGGGCGCGGCGTGATTGGCGATGGCGGGCCAAAGCCCCAGCGCTTCCAAGAAACGGACCGATCCGTTGAGCAGGGCCACCGTGCGACCATCGCGAGGCGAATCGAGGGGGCCGATGAGGGCGGTCCGATAACCATCGCGGGCAAAGGCGAGACCGGCCGCAAGTCCTGCCGCGCCTGCGCCGACGATCACAATCTCGAAGTGTCGATCCGACATGCTGCCCTCTCTCTCAGGCACGCCCAGCATTCGATCAAGGGGTGCTTGCCAACGCACCATAATCGATGCATTCGCCATTGCCGATGAGTGTGCCTGATCCCTATGATCGCATCGTCGCGCGATGTCGATGCCGGATCTGGCGCAAGCATCGCGTTCAATACAGCCGTCAACATCCTCCCGCAAAAGCCGTCTTTCACCTTTTCAGTCAGAGTTTCAGTGCGTGAAGGAAGACCTTTCAACAGCGACACGGCCCCTCGTCGAACTGCGCGGGATCAGCAAGCGTTACGGTGACCTTCTGGCCAATGACGGCATCGACATTGCCATCCGGCCAGGGGAAATCCATGCCTTGCTGGGCGAGAACGGGGCAGGCAAATCGACCCTCGTCAAGATCATGTACGGCGTGGTGGAACCGACCGCGGGCGAGATCCTGTGGGAGGGGCGACCCGTCGCCATCGCGTCGCCGGTGCAGGCGCGGGACCTCGGCATCGGCATGGTGTTCCAGCACTTTTCCCTGTTCGACGAACTGACCGTCGCTGAAAACATCGCGGTGGCTCTGTCGGACACCTGGACCCTGTCGGCGGTGCGCGCCAAGCTCGGCGACATCTCCCGCAATTACGGACTGGCGCTGGAAGCCGACCGGGCGGTCTGGACCCTGTCGGCCGGCGAGCGGCAGCGCATCGAGATCGTCCGCTGCCTGCTGCAGGAGCCGCGCCTTCTCATTCTCGACGAGCCGACATCGGTGCTGACGCCGCAGGAGGCCGAGCATCTGTTCGTGACCCTCGACAAGCTGTCGGCGGAGGGCGTGTCGATCCTCTACATTTCCCACAAGCTGGAAGAGGTGAGGCGGCTCTGCCAGACTGCCACGATCCTGCGCGCCGGCAAGGTGGTGGCCTCGATCGACCCGCGCCAGCGCAGCGCCCGCGAGATCGCGGCCCTGATGGTCGGCGCGGAGGTCGGCGATGTCCGCAGTACCGCGCCGCATGTGCCCAAGGGCGAGATGCTCCAGGTGAACAGCCTGTCGCTGCCGGCCGATTCCGTGCACGGACTTGCGCTGAAGGATATCGATCTGGTGGCCCGCGCCGGAGAGGTGGTGGGGATTGCGGGCGTTGCCGGTAACGGACAGAGCGAGCTGTTTGCTGCCCTTTCCGGCGAGCGTGTCGCCGCGAGCAACGCCGCCATCGTCATCGCGGGCCGCCCGTGCGGCCTTGCCGGCATCGATGCAAGGCGGCGGCTGGGGGCGGCCTTCGTGCCAGAGGAGCGGCTCGGCCACGCCGCCGCACCCACCCACAGCCTCAGTGAAAACACCTTGATTTCGCACGCGGCCGCCGAGGTCAGTCGGTCCGGCTTCATCCTCCTGCGGGCCGCGCGCCGGTTCGCCCGGTCGATCATCGAAAGCTTCGACGTGCGCATGTCGGGGCCGGATCCGCAGGCGCGCAAGCTGTCGGGCGGCAACCTGCAAAAATTCGTCATCGGCCGGGAGATGATCCGCCGTCCCGCGGTTCTGGTGGTCGACCAGCCCACCTGGGGCGTCGATGCGGGCGCGGCGCGGCTCATCCGCCAGGCCATCGTCGATCTGGCAACCGCAGGCAGCGCCGTCATCGTCATCAGCCAGGACCTCGACGAACTGTTCGAGATCGCCGACCGCATGTCCGTCATCCACCAGGGGCATCTGAGCCCCCTCAAGCCGATCTCGGCCTGGACGCGGGAAAGCGTCGGCCTGGAAATGCTGGGCGTGGCCGGATCGTCCCACGAGGCTGCCCATGCGCATTGAATTGTCTCCCCGCGCGTCGGTCTCACCGATCTGGCGCGCCATTGCGCCGGTGCTTGCCTTCGTGACCGCGTTCCTGATCGCCGGCTTCGTCATCTGGCTGATGGGCCGATCGCCGATCGCGGCGTTTCAGGTCTACGTCAGCCAGCCCTTGAGCGACCCGTGGGCGCTGCAGGAAATTCTCGTCAAGGCGACGCCGCTCGCGCTCATTGCCATCGGCCTGTCCTACTGCTTCCGCGCCAATCTGTGGAATATCGGCGCCGAAGGCCAGTATGTGATCGGCGCGGTGGTTGGCAGCTGGATCGCGCTCAAGACTCACGGCACCGATGCGGGGGCCTGGGTGCTGCCGGCGATGCTGGCGGCCGGCATTCTCGGCGGCGCGCTCTATGGCCTGATCCCGGCCTTTCTCAAAACGCGGTTCGGCGTCAACGAAATCCTGACGAGCCTGATGCTCGTCTACATCGCCCAACTCGTCCTCGATTATCTGGTGCGCGGACCGTGGCGCGACCCGAAGGGTTTCAACTTTCCGCAATCCGTGACCTTCGATCCGGCAGCGACCCTGCCGCCGATCTTCGACGCCGGGCGGGTGCATTATGGGGCGGTGTTTGCGGCCGTTGCGGTTCTCGTCACCGCCGTGGTCCTCGGCCGCACCCTGTTCGGCTATCGGCTGCGCCTCACCGGCGATGCCCCGCGCGCCGCGCGCTTTGCCGGGTTCAGCGCCAAGACCACCACGCTGGCGGTCTTTGCCATCTCGGGCGGCCTTGCGGGGCTCGCGGGGATTTCCGAGGTCGCGGGCCAGATCGGCCAGTTGCAGCCCTCCATCTCGCCCGGCTACGGGTTTACGGCCATCACGGTGGCCTATCTCGGCCGGCTCAATCCCATTGGAATTCTCGTTGCCGCGCTGGTGGTCTCGCTGACCTTCATCGGCGGGGAGAGCGCGCAGATCATGCTCAAGCTGCCGCTCGATCTCACGCAGGCGTTCCAGGGCATCCTGCTGCTGTGCGTGCTTGCCGCCGACGCGCTGGTGAGCAACCGTGTCCGTATCGTCAGCCGGGGAGGCGTCCGATGACCACCTTTGAGGCCATCCTGCTCACCATCGTCACGGCCTCCACGCCGCTCCTGATCGCTTCGCTCGGGGAACTGGTGGCGGAGCGCTCCGGCGTTCTCAACCTCGGCGTCGAGGGCATGATGGCGATGGGCGCGGCCTGCAGCTTTGCTGCTGCCGTCACCTTCAACTCGACCGCCATCGGGGTCGGGGCCGGTGTTCTGGCGGGAGCCGTCATGGCGGCTTTGTTCGCGCTGGTGGTGCTGGGCTTTGCCGCCAACCAGGTGGGTTCGGGGCTGGCGGTGACGATTTTCGGGCTGGGTCTGTCCGGGCTTATCGGAGCCCCCTTCGTCGGCGCGCGGCGCGATCCGGTAGCCCCCCTTCATCTTCCGGGCCTCACGGATCTGCCGGTGATCGGCCGCCTCTTTTTTGGGCAGGACCTGTTCGTCTATGGGTCGCTGGTGCTCACACTCGCGGTCGCGCTCTATCTCAACCGGACCCGCGCCGGGCTGATCCTGCGCTCCATCGGCGAGAACCATGCCTCGGCCCACGGCCTCGGGCTGCCGGTTCTGAAGACGCGGTTTCTCGCGATCCTGTTCGGCGGCGCCTGCGCGGGTCTGGCGGGAGCCTATCTGTCCCTTGTCTACACACGCTTCTGGTCCCCCGGCATGACCGCCGGGCGCGGCTGGATCGCGCTGGCGCTCGTCGTCTTTGCGGCCTGGCGTCCGAAATGGGTGCTCATCGGGGCTTACGTGTTCGGGGCCGCGACGGTGCTGCAGCTCCACGCCCAGGCCGCGCAATTCGGTGTGCCGTCGCAATTGCTGTCGGCCGTGCCGTATCTCGCCACGATCCTGGCGCTCCTTCTTCTGTCGCTGCGACACGGCCGGGCGATCGGCACGCCCGGCTCGCTGGGTGTGCCGTTCGTGCCTGACCGATAGGCACAGCGGTGCTATTGTCATCACTGCGCAATGTTGCGGCAAGACCCGCGACCTGCGAGAAATAACGCCACTGTCGAATCCTAGGGAAGCAAGCATGTCGTCACGAACCCTTATTGGCGCCCTGGTGGGAGCGGCCGCTCTCGCATTCTCAGCTGGCGGCGCGGACGCCCAGCAGAAGCTGAAAGTCGGCTTCATCTATGTGGGCCCGGTGGGCGACCACGGCTGGAGCTACCAGCACGATGTGGGCCGCAAGGCGATCGAGAAGGCCTTCGGCGACAATGTCGAGACGACCTACGTGGAAAGCGTGCCGGAAGCGGATTCCGAACGGGCGATCGAACAACTCGCCCGTACGGGCCATGGGCTGATCTTCACCACGTCCTTCGGCTTCATGGAGCCGACCCTGAAGGTCGCCAAGAAGTACCCCAACATCAAATTCGAACACGCGACCGGTTTCAAACGGGCACCGAACCTGTCCACCTATGCGGCCAAGTTCCACGAAGGCCGCTACGTCATTGGCCAGATCGCCGGCAAGATGACCAAGAGCGGCACCATCGGCTATGTGGGCGCTTTCCCGATCCCCGAAGTCGTGGCCGGCATCAACTCGTATTTTCTCGGCGCGCAGTCGGTCAATCCGGGCGTCAAGCTGAAGGTGGTGTGGGCCAATTCCTGGTACGACCCTGCCAAGGAAGCCGATGCCGGCAAGGCCCTCCTCGATCAGGGTGTCGATGTCCTCGCCCAGCACACCGACAGCCCGGCCCCGCTCCAGGCGGCCGAGGCCCGTGGCAAGTTCGGTTTCGGACAGGCCTCCGACATGGAGCGCTTTGCCCCCAAGGCCCAGCTGACGGCGATCGTCGACAACTGGTCGGATTACTACGTGGCCCGCACGAAGGCGGTTCTCGACGGCACCTGGAAGTCGGAAGATCTCTGGGGCGGGTTCGACAAGGGCATGGTCGTCATGTCGCCGTTCAAGAACATGCCGGACGACGTGAAGAAGCTCGCCGAGGAAACCGAAGCCGCGATCAAGGCCGGCACCCTCAACCCGTTCAAGTGCCCCATCGTCAAGCAGGACGGGACCACGGTTGAGTGCAAGGGCAACGGCGCCCTGTCGGACGAGCAGGTGCTTGGCATGAACTTCTACGTGAAGGGCATCGATGACAAGCTGCCGCAATAAGCGGCCCGAAAGCTATTCCACCGGCGGCGGATAGAGATGTTCGCCGCCGCGATGATCCGTAATGGCATAGCGGCCGTCTGCGGTCGGTGTGACCCGGGAGGCGGCGAGTTCCGCCTTGCCGTGGCCGCCCGGCAGATCGAGAATGTAGGTCGGCTGGCAGAGCCCGGAGATCCGGCCGCGCAGGCCCGCCACCAAAGCCTGTCCTTCCGCAATCGAAAGCCGGAAATGGCCGGTGCCCGGCGCAAGGTCCGGATGGTGGAGATAATACGGCTTGATCCGCGTCTCGACGAAGGCGCGCATGAGATCCGCCAGCACGTCCGGATCGTCATTGACGCCGCGCAACAGCACCGACTGGCTCACCATCACGATTCCCGCATCCACCAGACGCGCACAGGCTGCGCGCGCCTGTGCGGTGAGTTCGCGCGGATGATTGGCGTGGAGCGCCACATAGGTGGTCTTGCCGCTCGCCTTGAGGGCATCGACGAGGTCTAGATCCACATGATCGGGATCGACCACCGGGACCCGTGTGTGAAACCGGACGATTTTCACATGGTCGATGGCGCGCAGCCGCCGCATGATCTCCGCGATCCGGCGCGGCGACAGCACCAGCGGGTCGCCGCCCGTCAGGATCACCTCCCAGATCTCGGAATGGGCTGCGATATAGGCGAAAGCCGCCTCCATGGCGTCGGGTGACAGGGTTCCCAAGCCTTGCGGCCCGACCATCTCGCGCCGGAAGCAGAAGCGGCAATAGACCGGGCACACATGCACGGCCTTCAGCAGCACGCGATCCGGATAGCGGTGGACGATCCCTTCGACGGGGCTGTGGGCGAAATCGCCGATCGGGTCGGGACGCTCATCGAGGGTGCTGATCAATTCATCGAGCTGGGGCACGAATTGCCGGGCGATCGGGTCGTGCGGGTCCGACGGGTCGATCAGCGCCGCCATGGCCGGGCTGATCGCCACCGCGTAGCGCTCGGCGACGCGGTCAATCGCGCTTTCACGCTCCGGTGCGACAAGTCCCGCCGCAACCATCGCAGCGCCGTTTCGCAGGGTTGGGGCGTTCATCGGCGGGTCTCCGCCACGGGCGCCCAGAGCACCTGCTCGATGCGGGATGCGCCGGTGGCGAGCATGACCAGCCGGTCGAAGCCCAACGCGATGCCGGAGGCCTCCGGCATGTGGGCGAGCGCTGCGAGGAAATCGTCGTCGACGGGATAGCGTTCGCCGTAGACGCGCATCTTCTCATCCATCTCGACGGCAAACCGCCGGGCCTGTTCCACAGGGTCCGTCAGTTCCCCGAAGGCGTTGGCGAGCTCGACGCCGCAGGCGTAAAGCTCGAAGCGTTCCGCGACGCGCGGATCATGGACCGTCGGCCGGGCAAGCGCTGCCTCGATGACCGGGTATTCGTCGAGAATAGTCGCCCGCCCGATACCGAGCCGCGGCTCGATCCGCTCGACGATGACCCGGCTGAAGAGGTCCGACCAGGTGTCGTCCGAGGCGACGCGCAGGCCAGCCGCGACGAGGGCAGCCGCAAGCCGGGGCGCGTCCGTCTGCCTGCCGTCAGGCGAGAGGCTCGCGAGAAGATCGATGCCGGCATAACGGTCGAAGGCCTCGGTGACGGAGAGCCGCTCCGGCTCGAGGAACGGGTCGGCCTGCCGATCCCGGAACGACAGTATCGGCCGTCCCGCGCTCTCGGCGGCGAGCGCCAGCAGCTTTCCGCAATCCTGCATGAGGACCGCGTAGGGCTCGCCGGCCCGGTACCATTCCAGCATCGTGAATTCCGGATGGTGGAGCGGTCCACGCTCGCGGTTGCGGTACACATGCGAAAAGCAGTTCAGGCGGGCTTCGCCTGCTGCGAGAAGCTTCTTGCAGGCGAATTCCGGAGAGGTATGGAGATAAAGCGGCGTCCGCCCTCCATCGGGGGCGATGGCCTCGGTGGCGAAGGCATGCAGATGCGCCTCGTTGCCGGGCGAGACCTGAAGCGTGGCCGTATCGACCTCGACAAAGTCGGCTCCCGCGAAAAACCCCCGGAACGCCTGCTGGATGCGGTTTCGCCCGAGCAGGAAGGGCCGCCGGTCCTGATGGACATGCGGCTGCCACCACGGCGACGCGGCAGGGCTGGGGAGGGGCGGTGACAGGGTCGAATTCACGATCACGTTCAGGTTTTGGCCGCTCAGGCTGGCGATTTGTCTGGAGATAGGCTAGTGCGGCGGTGAAACAGTTTTCCGGTGTCTCCGGGGCGAAAACCGCGGCCCGCCGACATCCCCCCTATCTGTCACAAGGAATGCTTGCCGTGAAGGTCATCGCCTCTACGCTCCGCAAAGGCAACGTCGTCGAAGTCGACGGCAGGCTCTATGTGGTGCTCACCGCCCAGAACATCCATCCCGGCAAGGGGACGCCTGTCACCCAGCTCGACATGCGCCGCATATCCGACGGCGTGAAGGTGTCCGAGCGCTATCGCACCACCGAGCAGGTCGAGCGCGCCTTCGTGGAAGACCGCGAGCACACGTTTCTCTACGGCGACGGCGAGGGCTACCATTTCATGAACCCTGAGAACTTCGATCAGGTCATGGTCCCGGTGGATATCGTCGGCGACATGAAGGCTTATCTGCAGGAGGGCATGGCCGTCATGCTCTCGACCCACAATGGCGTGCCGATCTCGCTCGAGCTTCCCGCCCGCGTGACGCTCGAGATCATGGAGACGGAGCCGGTCGTCAAGGGCCAGACGGCCTCCTCGTCCTACAAGCCCGCCATCCTGTCGAACGGCCTGCGGACCCTTGTGCCCGGCCATATCGTGCCCGGAACCCGGGTAGTGATCATGACCGAGGACTGCTCCTACGTGGAACGTGCCAAGGACTGAGCCTTTCCGGTTGGAGACGATCAGGAACGCGGCCTTCGAGCCGCGTTTTTTTATGGCGTTTTGGGGCGGGCCGGGGTGGCGGGCCGCGTGGCCGGTGCGGCGGGGGTTGCCGCAGCCTCCGGGGCGGGGGCAGGCGGGACCGGCGAGGACTGGCCGAGATTGATGGCGATGCCAAAGAGCCGCCAGCGGCCGGCGACGGACGCGAAGACGAGATCGAAATTCACCTGCACGGGAACGGACGGAAAGAAGCCTGCCATCCGCATGAAGCCGTTGCCGTTGACCTCCGGCAGGCGGGTCAATTGGGGTTCAAGGACCGCGACTCCCGAAAGATCCACGTTCTGATTGCGCAGATTGGCAAAGATCTCCGACAGCTTGGCGGAGGAATTGCCCTGCTGGAAACCCGGTGAGCCCAGCTCCCGCAGAACACTGTAATTGCCCGTCTCGTTGGCCTGCTGGACGGCGAGCAGCGTCGAGCGGACGAGGATCAGGACGCCGTTCCGGTCCATCTGCAACGGCTTGAACTGCTCCGCGGCCTTCTGGGCCTCCGTCTGGGCGGGGGGCTGGGCCGGCGCCTGGCTTTGCGCGGAAATCGGCAAGAGGGCGAAGGACAGCGCCACAAGGGCGCCGCCCCGTGTCAGGATGGGCAACTCTAGAACTCGCCCGCGAGGCCGACGCGCACCCCGTGGCTGTTGTCACCCGCATAGGCGTAGCCTGCCGTTATGGCCAGCGGCATCTGCGTGTCGAACCGGTGAGCCAGCGATCCGCCGAAGGCGTATTCGCCCTTGAAGCTCGCGCCGTTCATCGACCAGCTGGTGCGGCCGGGGGCGGATGGCATCGAGGCCGTCGTCATGGCCATGGCGGCCGCCACACCCTGGCGGGCTTCGCGACGGGACTCGTAGGAGAAGCGGGTCAGGTTCGCGAGGCCGGTCTCGAGGTTGCCCACGCGACCGTCAAGCGCCGCGATGCTGGTGAAGTCGAAATCCGAGACGCCGAGATTGCCGGCCTGGTCGGCCGTGACGAGGCGGGTCGTCCCGGTCTGGGCGGACCGGCTGGCGGCGGAGTTGATGCCGGCGAGCGTGTAGGTGCTGGCCGCGGTGCCGACGGCGACCTGATTGGTCCGCGTCGTTGCAGCACCCGCGCCGACAGCGGTCGAGCCCGCAAAAGCTGCCCGCGATCCCTGCCCGAGCGCCGTCGCCGCGGTGGCGGTGGCCTGCGCGTCCTGGCCGATGGCGGTGGAGTTGACGGCGGACGCCACGGAATTGCCGCCGAACGCGGAGGCGTTGTTGCCGGTGGCCGCAGCCTGGAAGCCAACGGCCGTCGTCGGGTCGGCAGTGGCCCGGGCGCCTGCACCGATGGCGGTCGCCCCTTCAAAGGTGGCCTGCGCGTTCGTGCCGACCGCAAGGCTGTTGGCGCCGGATGCGCGGCTGCCGTAGCCTGCTGCCAGCGCATCCGCGCCGGTTGCAGCAGGTGCCGCGAATCCGCTCGTGTTGTTGCCCACGATGGGCATGTTGACGGTCAGGCCCGATAAAGCTGCGTTGAGCTGGCTGAGGTTGACCGCGTCGGTGGCAGCGATGCCGTTGGCAACGCCGCTCAGCACGCGCGCACCGTCCGTGCCGGTGAAGTCGACGGAGGTTCCGCCGAAGGTGCTGGCGACCGTGATGGCGTTCGTGAGGGTATCGCGCTGGACGAGGCCGACCGTGCCGTTATTCACGTTGGTGGTGAGGTTCGTGATGCTCGTCTCGGTGGCGGTGACCCGGTTGTTGGTGGCAAAGAGCTGGTTGCCGGTCACGGCCTCCTGGCTGCCAAGGGCGATCGCTCCGTCGCGCACGCCGGTGAGGGTGCGGGTGCCGTCCGTGCCGGTGAAGTCGACCACGGTCCCGTCGGTGGCGTTGCCGACGGTGATGGGAGCCGCGACCCCGTTCTGCTGCACGATGCCGATGGTGCCGTTGCTCAGGCCGACGACCTGGTCGTAGAGCACGATCGTCGCGCCGGCGTTGAAGCCGACGAAGAGGGAGAGCGTCTCGAGCTGGTTCATGTTGACCGCGTCGGTGCCGTCGACGCCGGCCGCGACATTCACCACGCGACGGCGATTGGTCGTATTGCCCACCGAGACGGTGTCTGCCTCATCGGCGACCGAATTGTAGCCGATGGCGACCGCATTGGTTCCGGTGAAGTCGACCGTTGCTCCGTTGCCGATGGCTGAACTGTTCACTCCGAACGCGTTGGCGCCCGAGCCGCAGGCAAGGGCGTTCGGGCCAGTAAAGCCACTGATTGAGCCGTAAGTGTCTTGACAGTTGAACGCTTGCGAGCGGGCAGGGGTTGCGAAACTCGCGAAGGCGAGAAGGGCGAGGGAAGGCGGCACCAGCATCCCGGCGACGGCGCCGTAGGAGGACTTCAGAGAACGATGCCGCATTTTTACTCACCCCAGATCAAATTACGGAATCCGGTATAAGGGTGGGACGATGCCTTGTGCAACGGACATTCCGTAAGGTGACTCGCTCCATCGCATTGACTTTACGATAGTGGCTTTGGTGCAATAGTCCGTGCGCTGGATTGGACCGCGGAGCGGCGCGTTGCTAAGCCCTGGGGCTGCCATGAGGATCACGTCCATGCCTGTCGCTGCCCTGCCTCACATCAACCCGCTCGTCAGCGATGTGGGAACCCCGCCTATTCCACAGGCGCAGGCATGGCTCGCCCGTTACGACGGCAGCCGAGGCCCGGCCATCAACCTATCGCAGGCTGTCCCCGGCACAGCGCCTCACCCGGAGATGCTGGCTCGCCTTGCCGACAGCGCGGGCTCGCCTGTGTCCGCCACCTACGGTCTGATCAGCGGCGACGAGGCCCTTCGCAGCGCCTACGCGGCGGATCTGTCGCGGCTGTACGAGGGCGCCATCGAGAGCCGCGACGTCGCTGTGACGGCGGGCTGCAACATGGCGTTCTTTGCCACCATGATGCTGCTCGCCCGGCACGGTGACACCGTGCTCCTGCCGTCGCCATGGTACTTCAACCATCAGATGACCCTCGACATGCTCGGCGTCGAGGCCCGCCCTCTGCCATGCCGCGCCGAGGACGGTTTTGTGCCGCGGGTCGCGGACGCTGCGGCGCTGATCGACCACAAGGTCCGGGCGATCGTGCTCGTCACGCCGAATAATCCAACCGGCGCCGTCTATCCCGATCACGTCATCGAAAGCTTCGCAAATCTGTGCCGCGAAAAGGGAATTTATCTCGTCATCGATGAGACATACCGGGATTTCCTGCCGTCCGGCATGAACCGCGCCCACGGGCTCTTTGCCACCGAGTCGTGGCGGTCGAGCGTCATTCAGCTCTACTCGTTCTCCAAATCCTACGCGATTCCGGGCCACCGGGCCGGCGCCATCACGGCCGATCACCACCTCATCGCCCAGGTGGGCAAGGTTCTGGATTGTCTCCAGATCTGCGCGCCGCGCCCGGCCCAGGCCGTGCTTCCGTGGGCGATCGAAGGCCTGCGTTCCTGGCGCGACGCCAACCGGACCGACATCAACCGCCGCGCCGAGGTTTTCCGAGAGGCGCTCGCGCCGCTGCCGGAATGGCGGATCGATTCGGTAGGGGCCTACTTCGCCTATCTGACGCACCCCTTTGCCGGTCGCAGCGCCCAGGACGTGGCCGAGAAGCTTGCCACCGAGCGTGGCGTCCTTGTTCTTCCCGGCAGCTATTTCGGCCCAGATCAGGAGCGTCAGGTGAGGGTGGCGTTCGCCAATGTGGGCGCGGATGTCCTTGCCGGATTGACTGACCGTCTGCGAGGCTACTCCGTCTGAGCCTGGGACGTGCGGCACAATCCAACCGGCTGCCCTTGGCGAAGCCGGGGCGGGCGGGTACTCTGCGGTCAACAGTGGCGTCGGAAGCCGATGCCAAGGATGACGTTTTGACGAAGTATGACGCGATTGCCGAGTCCCAGAAGGCCCGGTCGGGGGCGGGGCCCGAGCGGGATTCGCGCTGGGCCGAACCGGAGCAGCCCTCTCTCAGGCCCGAACCGAAACGTGCCGGACGAGGCTATGCTGCGCTCGACCTCGGCACCAACAATTGCCGCCTGCTGATCGCTGAACCGGCCCATTTCGGGTTCCGCGTCACCGACGCTTTTTCGCGGATCGTCCGGCTGGGCGAAGGCCTCGGCCATGGCAACGAACTGGGCCAGGACGCGATCGATCGGACCATCGAGGCCCTGCGCGTCTGTCGCGACAAGATGGCCGCGAAGGACGTGGCGCGGGCGCGTCTCGTGGCGACCGAGGCCTGTCGTCTGGCGACCAACGGCCCGGCCTTCGTGGAGCGTGTGCGCGAAGAATTGGGGCTGACGCTGGAAATTCTCGACCGCAAGACCGAGGCCTATCTGGCTGTCACAGGCTGCGCATCCCTGGTCGATCACGACGCCGATTCGGTGGTGGTGTTCGATATCGGCGGCGGCTCGACGGAAATCGCCTGGCTCGACGGGCCCGCTACCAACATGCTGGTCGATCCCTGCAAGCGGATCCGCGCCTGGGATTCGCTTCCCGTCGGAGTGGTGACCCTGGCTGAACGGCATGGCGGCGTCCATGTGACCCGCGAGAGCTTCCGCGGCATGGTCGAGGAGGTGACCGACCTCCTGATGAACTTCAACCTCGCGGCCTCCACCTCGAGCGAGGGTGCGAATTTCCACCTGCTTGGCACGTCGGGAACGGTCACGACCGTCGGGGGCATTCATCTCGGCCTGCCACGCTACGATCGGCGCCGGGTCGATGGCCTGTGGATGCAGAGCGCGGAGATCTCGGCGGTGCTCGAACGGCTGCTGAGTTGCGACTATCACGAGCGGGCGGCCAATCCCTGCATCGGCCGGGATCGCGCCGACCTCGTGCTCGCCGGTTGCGCCATCCTGGAAGCCATCCGGCTGGCGTTTCCGTCGGAAAGGCTGCGCATTGCCGATCGCGGCCTGCGCGAAGGAATATTGATGAACATGATGCGTCACGACGGGGTCTGGCGGCAGGAGGCCTACCGATGACCGACAGCAAGGCGGGATCGGGCAGCGCGAGCAAACCCGGCTCGGGCGTGCGCAACATGAAGCAGCGCGTCAAGACGGCCAACAAGCGGTCGCTGTCCTCGAAGATTTGGCTCGAGCGCCAGCTCAATGACCCCTATGTGGCCCGCGCCAAGCGTGAGGGCTATCGCTCGCGGGCTGCTTTCAAGCTTTTGGAGATCGACGAGAAATACAACCTGCTGAAACCCGGCCAGCGGGTGGTCGACCTCGGCGCCGCCCCGGGCGGCTGGTCGCAGATCGCCGCCCGCAAGGTCGGCGCCAAGGGCAGGGTGGTGGGCATCGATCTCCTGCACATCGACCCGATGCCGGGCGTGGAATTCATCGAGCTCGACTTCCTCGACGAGGGCGCGCCGGCGCAGTTGATGGAATTGCTCGGCGGCCCGGCCGACGTGGTGATGTCGGACATGGCGGCCAACACCACCGGCCACAAGAAAACCGACCACCTGCGCATCATGGGCCTCGCGGAGGCAGCGATTTTCTTTGCCCGCGAAGTTCTGGCGCCGGGCGGAAGTTTCGTCGCGAAGGTCTTTCAGGGCGGCACCGAAGGACAGCTGCTGACCGACCTCAAGCGCGATTTTTCCGTCGTTCGCCACGTGAAGCCCGCCGCCAGCCGGTCCGATTCGGCGGAACTCTACGTGATGGCCACCGGTTTCAGAGGCACGGCCGGGAACGCCCAGCCGGACTATTAGAGGCTTTTCCCGACGCCCGCGGACAGGCCGCAGGGTCGGGTCTCGGGGCCTGGAGGCGCTCGCCGACAAGCGGAATTTTCCGCCGACCAAGGACATACGCCATGGCTCCGCATCGCATCGGCATCATCGGGTTTGGCAAAATCGCGCAGGATCAGCATCTGCCGGCGATCCGCGCCAATCCTGATTTCGAGCTGCTCGCGGTGTCGAGCCAACGCGGCCTGTCGCCTGAGGACGCCAAATACACGTTCACCGATTACCGTGAGATGCTGAAGCTGCCGGATCTCGATGCGGTCGCAATCTGCACGCCGCCGCAGGTCCGCCACGACATCGCCAAGCAGGCGTTGCTCGCTGGCAAGAGCGCGCTGCTGGAGAAGCCCCCCGCCGCGACCTTGAGCGAACTGGAAGACCTGAAGGGGATTGCCGGAAAGGCGAACAAGACCCTCTTCACCGCCTGGCATGCCCAGCACAATGCGGGGGTCACAGCGGCCGCCAAGGCCTTGGCCGGGCAGTCCATCAAACGCCTGAGGATCACCTGGAAGGAGGATGTGCGGCACTGGCATCCGGGACAGGAATGGATCTGGCAGGCGGGCGGCTTCGGCGTGTTCGACCCGGGCATCAATGCCCTGTCGATCCTCAGCCGCATCGCCCCTGACCCGATCTTCGTGCGGCAGGCGACACTGGAATTTCCGAGCAACCGCGATGCGCCGATCGCCGCCGCGTTGACCTTTTCGTCGTCTCGCGCGGACGCGGACCTCCAGGCCGTGTTCGACTGGCGGGAGACCGGAACGCAGATCTGGGACATCGAAATCGAGACGGTGGCGGGTACGCGTCTTCTGCTGACGAAGGGCGGAAGTTGCCTTGAGATCGACGGCAAGGTTGTCCTCGACGAGGCCTCGGCGGAGTATGAGGGTGTCTACCGGCAATTCGACGCCCTTCTGTCAAAAGGTCAGTCCGAAGTCGACGACATCCCGTTCCGGCTCGTGGCCGACGCGTTCATGATCGGCCGCCGGTTAAGCGTCGATCCCTTCACGGACGCGACACCCCCCAAGGCAGGGTAGTCCAGGGATTTGCCGCATCGCGAAAGGAAACGAGATGGCGAAGAACACGATTTGCGTCTGGTACGACAAGGACGCCGAGGCCGCTGCCCGCTTTTACGCCGAGACGTTTCCCGACAGCTTCGTGACAGCAATCCACCGGGCGCCCGGTGACTACCCGTCGGGCAAGGCGGGCGACGTGCTCACCGTCGAGTTCACGGTGGCGGGTGTCGCCTGCCTCGGCCTCAACGGCGGTCCAGCCATCACGCACACCGAGGCCTTTTCGTTCCAGATCGCCACCGACGATCAGGCCGAGACCGATCTTTATTGGAACGCCATCGTGGGCAATGGCGGCCAGGAAAGCGCGTGCGGCTGGTGCAAGGACCGGTGGGGCATTTCCTGGCAGATCACGCCGCGGGTGCTCACCGAGGGTATTGCGGCCGGCGGCGATGAAGCCAAGCGCGCCTTTGAAGCCATGATGACCATGACGAAAATCGACGTCGCGGCCATCCAGGCGGCACGGCGCGGCTGACCGACCCACCCCCCTTTAACGAAAAAAGGGCCGCCGGCGGCGGCCCTCGTCGTCAGGCAAGTTGCTTCTTCAGGCAAGTTGCTTCTTCAGGAACGCGACCGTCCGGCTCCAGGCCAGATCCGAGGCCGTCTTGTCGAAACGGGCGGCGTTCGTGTCGTTGTTGAAGGCGTGGTCCACGCCCTCGTAGACGAAGATCTCGTAGGTCTTGCCGCCCTGTTTCAGCGCTGCCTCGTAGGCGGGAATGCCCGCATTGATGCGCTGGTCGAGGCCGCCATAATGCAGCATCATGGCCGCCTTGATCTTGGGCACATCTTCGGCCTTGGGCTGTCCGCCGTAATAGGCGATGCCGGCCGCGAGGTCGGGCTCCGCCACGGCCAGCGCGTTGACCGCGCCGCCACCCCAGCAGAAGCCCATCGCCCCGACCTTGCCGTTGCTGTCCGGCAATCCCTTGAGATAAGCCACGGCCGCGCGGCCATAGGCCAGCACGTCGGGCTGCTTCAATGTCCCGATCATGTCGCGGCCCTTATCCTCGTCGGCAGGCGTGCCGCCCATCGGACTGAGGTAATCGAGCCCCAGCGCCAGGAATCCCTCGGCCGCCATGTGGCGGGTGACGTCCTTGATGTGCGGATTGAGACCGCGGTTTTCGTGAATGACGATGACGGCGGGCAGTTTGCCGCCGGTTTTCGGCTTGACGAGATAGCCCTTGAGGCCCGGCGCGCCGGGGATGTCGACCATCTCGGCAACGATGCGCGGGTCGGTCTCGGCGATGGTCTGGGCCTGCGCGTAGTTGTTCTGCAGCATCGGCAGCAGGGCGGTCGCTGCGGCGGTGGAGCCTGCCAGCGAAGCAAGCCGGTCGATGAAGGTGCGGCGGTTCATGCCGCCATGGGTGAAGTCGTCGTAGAGGTCGATGATGCGTCTATCCATGGGGGCTCTTTCTGCATTGCCAGCCCACAAGATAGGGCAAGTTCAGCGCGGTTCCACACCTGTTTCCATCCCTGAGGACGGCTGCGGACGCGGAAAGGCCCGGTGACCGGACATCTCGGCCCCCGCATCGGGCGGAAGCTTGAGGAAGACCAGCGAGGAGAGGGCGGCGATGATCGCAACCGACCAGAAGGCGACGGCGAAATCCGGCACGCCCATGGTGCCGGCGCCTCGCATCCAGACGGACGTCTCGAGCGCCGCAGCACCAATCGCCACCCCGGTGCTTAACGAAACCTGCTGCGCCACGCTGGACAGGCTGGTGGCCGAACTCATGTCGCGTTGCGACACGTCCGCATACGCAATGGCGTTCAGGCTGGTGAATTGCATGGACCGGAAACACCCGCCGGCGAACAGCAGGAGCATGATCGCCCAATGGGGCGTCATGGGGGTGAACAGGCCGTTGATGGCGATGAAGGCCGCGCCGATGAGCGAGTTGACGATCAGCAGGCGGCGGAACCCGGTGAGTTCGAGCACCCGCTTGGCGAGGGTCTTGGTGAACAGGGCCCCGACGGCCGAGATGAAAGTCAGCGAACCGGAGGCGAGAGGCGAGAGGCCGAAGCCGATCTGCAGCAAGAGAGGCAGCAGGAACGGAATAGCCCCGATTCCGACCCGGAACATCGAGCCGCCGATGATGCTGGCACGGAACGTCGGCAGCCGGAACAACCCGAGCTTCATCACCGGATGGGGAGTTCGTCGTGCATGGAGCACGAAAAGCACGATGCAGAGCGTGCCGAGAAGCACGCAGGCGATGGACACCCGCAGCGGTACCAGGTGACCGCCCGAGGCAAACCCCATCATCAGCAGCGCGAGGCCCATGCCCGACAGCAGGAACCCGACAATGTCGAGTGGCGGGATCTGCTCTTCCTTGATGTTGGGAATGAACCGGATCGACAGGAATATCCCGAGGATGCCGATGGGAATGTTGATGAAGAAGATCCAGCGCCAGTCGAAATAGGTGGTGATGAAACCGCCGAGCACCGGCCCGAAAATCGGCCCGATGGTGGCCGGGATCGTCAATGTCGCCAGCGCCTGGACGATCTCGTTGCGCGGAATGCTGCGCAGCAGCACCAAACGTCCGACCGGCACCATCATGGCGCCGCCCATCCCCTGGACAAACCGGGCGAACACGAAACCCTCAAGGGAGTTCGCCCATGCGCAGGAGAGGGAGCCCGCCATGAACACGCCGAGCGCTGCCGTAAAAATCGTCTTGGCGCCAAAGCGGTCGGCCATCCAGCCGGAGACCGGGATGAAGATGGCAAGGCCCACGAGGTAGGAAGTCAACGCGAGCTTCAGGGCGATCGGCTCGACACCGATATCCATGGCGATCATCGGCAACGAGGTCGCGATGACCGTCGAATCCGTGTTCTCCATAAAGAGCGCGGTCGCGATAATCAGGGGCAGAAGGCGGGAGGGTCGCATGACTCTCTGGATTTAGCGCCCTGCGGCGAAGTTGCAAACCAAATCGGACGCACGGCAGGTCTTCGGTCATTGCTTGCGGGAACGCTTTGAGAAACCGGACGCCCGTGCTACGGACCCTCGCCAACTCGATGCCGCAGCCACGCTCGGCACGTTCACCACTTGTTCCAGGAGTTGGCCATGGCCCGCATTATCGATCAGCTCATCGAAGGACTGACCTTCGATGACGTCCTGTTGCGGCCCGGCCGCTCCGAAGTTCTGCCAAGCGACGTGAACATCGCCACGCAGCTCACCAAGACGATTTCCCTCAACCTCCCGATCATTGCGTCCGCCATGGATACGGTGACGGAGGGCAAGATGGCCATCGCCATGGCCCAGCACGGCGGCATCGGCGTCATCCACCGCAATCTCGAGCCGGACGCGCAGGCCGAGCAGGTGCGTCTGGTCAAGCGCTACGAGTCGGGCATGGTGATGAACCCCATCACCATCCACCCGGACGAGACCCTGGCCGACGCGTTCGCCCTGATGAAGCATCACGGCATTTCGGGCATTCCCGTCGTCGAGCGCGGTCCTGCGGGCTCCAATGGCAAGCTCGTGGGCATCCTGACCAACCGGGATGTCCGGTTTGCCAACAACACGGCACAGCCCGTCTCCGAACTCATGACCAAGGATCGGCTGATCACCGTCCGGGAGGGGGTCAACCAGGACGAGGCCCGCCGGCTGCTGCACCAGTTCCGCATCGAGAAGCTGCTCGTCGTCGACGATCATTACCGCTGCATCGGCTTGATCACCGTCAAGGATATCGAGAAGCAGGTCGCCCATCCCAACGCCGCCAAGGATTCGCAAGGTCGGCTGCGGGTCGCTGCCGCGACGACCACCGGCGAGCAGGGGTTCGAGCGCTCCGAGCGTCTGATCGATGCGGGCTGCGATGTCATCGTCGTGGATACGGCCCACGGGCATTCCGTGCGGGTGCTGGAAAGTGTGACACGGGCGAAGAAGCTGTCGAACGCCGTTCAGGTCATCGCCGGCAACGTCGCGACCCGGGAAGGCGCCAAGGCGCTCATCGATGCTGGGGCGGACGCGGTCAAGGTCGGCATCGGTCCGGGCTCGATCTGCACCACCCGCATCGTCGCCGGCGTCGGCGTTCCGCAGCTCACCGCCATCATGGAGGCGGTCGAGGCCGCCGTGGAGGCGGGCATCCCCGTCATCGCCGATGGCGGCATCAAGTTCTCCGGCGACCTCGCCAAGGCGATCGCGGCCGGCGCCTCCTGCGCCATGGTGGGATCGCTGCTCGCGGGAACGGACGAGACCCCCGGCGACGTCTTCCTCTACCAGGGAAGGTCCTACAAATCCTATCGCGGCATGGGATCGGTGGGCGCCATGGCGCGCGGCTCCGCCGATCGCTACTTCCAGGCGGAGGTGCGCGACACCCTGAAACTCGTCCCGGAAGGAATCGAGGGACAGGTGGCCTACAAGGGCCCGGTCTCCGGCGTCCTGCACCAGCTCTCAGGCGGCCTTCGCGCCTCCATGGGCTATGTGGGCGCCGCGGATCTCGCCGAGTTTCACGCGAAGGCGCAGTTCATCCGCATCACCAATGCGGGCCTGCGCGAAAGCCACGTGCACGATGTCACCATCACCCGGGAAAGCCCCAATTACCCCGGGCGTTCGTGAGTTCAGCCTGACCCCGTGACAGGCGCGGCCCCGGCCGGACCTGTCGCCCATTTTTGCCCGAAAGTGCCCTCATGACCATCACAGCCATCCTTCTGCCGGTCTTCGTGCAGGTCGCCCTGATCTTCGTGCTGATGATCGGAATGGGCCGCTCCCGCATCGGACATCTGCGACGCGGCGACGTCGCGATCGGCGAGATCGCGCTGAACAACGGCTCATGGCCCACCCGCACGCAGCAGATCTCGAACGCTTATGGCAACCAGTTCGAGCTGCCGGTGCTCTTCCTGATCCTCGTGGCGCTGGCGATCATCACGCGGAAGGCCGATCTGGTTTTCGTGGTGATGTCCTGGATCTTCGTGGTGACGCGGCTGGTTCATGCCTTCGTCCACGTCACCTCCAACAAGGTGCAGCAGCGTTTCATGGTGTTCCTGATCGGCGCGCTGATCCTGGCGCTCATGTGGATCATGTTTGCCATGCGCATCATCGCCGCCGAGGCGGGCATTTAAGACCCTTTCCGAACCGGCATGGCGGGCCTTGCAGGGCCAGCCGGCCGGTTCGGTTCGGGTCGGTTGCACTGACAGGGCGAAAGCGGCTAGGTCCGTCTTCCGCTCTCGAGCTGCGTCTTGGCGTCCGTCTGTTTGCGCGGCGGAGCCGAAAAGTCAGCGGGCGGCGGTGTGGTGGCGCAGGCGGCAACCGCCACAGTGAGCACCACGGCGGCAAGACGCGTCAGGACAGTCAGCATTGTGATATGGCTCCGGAAGGACCACGTGCGACATGCACGCGTCTGAAACTACGATCCGGATCGCGACAGAAGCTAGGATATAATGTGTCTATTGTACGACCAGGGCCGAGTGTGATGTTCCGATGACACCTGCAGCACGCATCTCCGCCGCCATCGAGGTTCTGGGCGATATCGAAACCCGCCGCCGCCCGGCGACCGACGCCCTCAAGGATTGGGGCCTGTCGCATCGCTTTGCCGGGTCCAAGGACCGGGCAGCCATCGCCAGCCTTGTCTACGATTCCCTTCGCCGCAAGGCCTCGGCCGCCTGGATCATGGACGACGCTACCCCGCGCGGCGTGGTGCTGGGCATGCTGGTGCTGCAGCGCCGTTTGTCCTTCGCAGACATTTCCCGGCTGTTCTCCGGCGAGCGCTTTGCGGCCGAACCGCCAACCGGCGAGGAACGCGCCCGCATCGAGGGCGCGGATCTGAGCAAGGCGCCGGCCGCCATCGCGGGGGATTTTCCGGACTGGATCGAACCTTCGCTCCGCAGCGTCTTCGGCGACGATCTCGTGCCCGAGATGCAGGCGCTGACCGCGCGGGCGCCCCTCGACCTGCGGGTGAACGCCCTGAAAGTCACGGCTCGCTCCGAGGCCCATGACATGCTGCCCCATCTCGGTGCGGTCGAGACGCCCCTGTCGGCCTGGGGATTACGGATTCAGCCGGGTGAGGACGGGCGGGGACCCGCTGTCCAGTCCGAGCCGGAATTCATCAAGGGCTGGATCGAGATCCAGGACGAGGGCTCGCAGCTCGCAGCCCAGCTCTCGGGCGTACAGCCGGACGAGCAGGTGGTCGATCTCTGCGCCGGCGGCGGCGGCAAGACCCTGGCGCTCGCAGCGATCATGAACAATCACGGCCAGCTCTACGCCACCGATTCGGATGCCCGGCGGCTGGCGCCCATCCACGAGCGGGTGACTCGGGCGGGCGTGCGCAACGTCCAGATCCGGACACCGCGGGCCAAGGCCGATGCGGTGGCCGATCTCGACGGCAAGATCGACTGCGTCGTGGTCGATGCGCCCTGCACCGGCATCGGCACCTGGCGTCGCAACCCGGACGCCAAGTGGCGTCTGCGTCCCGGCAGCCTCGATGTGCGGCGCAACGAGCAGGCGATCGTGCTCGACCGGGCAGGGGCCCTGGTCAAATCCGGAGGCCGGGTGCTCTACATCACCTGCTCGATCCTGCCGGAAGAGAACGACGGCGCGGTCAGCGCCTTCCTCGACCGCACGCCCGGTTTTGCGGCTGTCCCTGTCGACGACATGCTGAAGGCCGCAGGCCTCGAGCACCTTGCCCCGGTCATCCGCCGGACGACCCATGGTCTCCAGATGACGCCGCTTAAGACCGGGACGGATGGGTTCTACGTGGCCATGCTGCGAAAAACCTGAACCGCCTTGACCCATTCTTGCCGAAAAGACGCCACAGCCGTAGAGACGTTGCCATGACCCAGACCCACGACAAGATCCTCATCGTCGATTTCGGCTCCCAGGTGACCCAGCTCATCGCCCGCCGCGTGCGGGAGGACGGGGTCTATTGCGAGGTGGTGCCGTTTCAGAAGGCCGAAGCGGCTTTTCGTGAGATGAAGCCGAAGGCGGTCATCCTCTCCGGCGGACCGGAATCGGTCACCACCGACGCCTCGCCCCGCGCGCCGCATGCGCTGTTCGACGCCGATGTCCCCGTGTTCGGCATCTGCTACGGCCAGCAGGCGATGGCGGACCAGCTCGGCGGCGAGGTCGAGGGCGGCCACCATGCGGAATTCGGCCGGGCCGAAATCGAGATCACCGCCGACAGCCCGCTCTTCAAGGGCGTCTGGCATGTGGGCGAGAAGCATCCGGTCTGGATGAGCCACGGCGACCGGGTCACCCGGCTGCCCGAGGGTTTCAAGACGCTGGCGGTGTCGGACAACGCGCCTTTCGCGGTCGTGGCCGACGAGGCGCGCAAGTTCTACGGCGTGCAGTTCCACCCGGAGGTTGTCCATACCCCGCAAGGCGAAAAGCTGATCCGCAATTTCGTGCGCGACATTGCCGGCTGCCGCGGCGACTGGACCATGAAGGCGTTCCGCGACGAGTCGATTGCGCGCATCCGCGAGCAGGTCGGCAAGGGCCGCGTGATCTGCGGCCTGTCGGGCGGCGTGGATTCGGCCGTCGCCGCTGTGCTGATCCACGAAGCGATCGGCGACCAGCTCACGTGTGTGTTCGTCGATCACGGCCTGATGCGCGAGTCGGAGGCCGAGCAGGTCGTCACCCTGTTCCGCGATTCCTACAACATCCCGCTGGTGCATGTGCAGGCGCAGGACCTGTTCATCGGCGCGCTCGAGGGCGTGTCCGATCCGGAGGTGAAGCGCAAGACCATCGGCAAGCTCTTCATCGACGTGTTCGAGGAGGAGGCGCGCAAGATCGGCGGCGCCGATTTCCTCGCCCAGGGCACGCTCTATCCGGATGTGATCGAAAGCGTCTCGTTTACAGGCGGCCCCTCGGTGACCATCAAGAGCCACCACAATGTGGGCGGCCTGCCCGAGCGCATGAACATGAAGCTCGTGGAGCCCCTGCGCGAGCTGTTCAAGGACGAGGTCCGCAAGCTCGGCCGGGAACTCGGCCTGCCACAAGCCTTCGTCGGCCGCCATCCGTTCCCCGGCCCGGGCCTCGCCATCCGCCTGCCGGGCGAGATCACCCGCGAAAAGCTCGACATCCTGCGCAAGGCCGACACGGTCTATCTCGACGAGATCCGCAAGGCCGGCCTCTACGACGACATCTGGCAGGCCTTCGCCGTGCTGCTGCCGGTGAAGACCGTGGGCGTCATGGGCGACGGCCGCACCTATGATTTCGTCTGTGCGCTGCGCGCCGTCACCTCCGTCGACGGCATGACGGCCGATTTCTACCCCTTCGAGATGTCCTTCCTCGGCCGCGTCGCCACCCGGATCATCAACGAAGTCAAGGGCATCAACCGGGTCACCTACGACATCACATCAAAGCCGCCGGGGACGATCGAGTGGGAGTGAGGGTCACTGGAAATGGCTGTGTTCAGCGGCAATAAACGGTCTCGAAATCGCTTCGCTGCTGGTGGAACGCGGTAGGAGAGAGGCGATTCGGACACTCGCCTCGGCACATGGCGCCATTCGCTATCCTTGATTGGCGAAGTCGCGAGCAAGGTCGATGAAGGCTCGAAACGCTGCCGAGGGATTGCGTCGGCTCGGGTAGTAAAGGCACAGTGGCGCAAGTGGCGGCGTCCAGTCTTCCAGGACGCGCACGAGACGCCCCGTCGCAATGTCGTCGCGAACGTCCGATTCCATGAAGAAACCAATGCCGAAATCGTCCAGTACGGCTATTCGCGAAAGGCTGGCCTCATCGAGCGTGATCGCTCCGTGAACGTCGATAAGGATCGGTTGCCCGTCCTTTTCGAAATGCCATCGGTAAAGTGCTCCATTTGGCAGCCGGACGCGTACGCAGGAGTGATCAGCAAGGTCGGGAGGCACGCGCGGTCTGTCGTTGCTCTGGAAGTAAGCCGGGGAGGCGACTGCCGCATAACGACGGGGATGCCCCAGCGGGATCGCGATCATGTCGCTGGGGACGAGATCCGCGTTCCGGATGCCGATGTCAAAGCCATCCGCGATGATGTCGACAAGCCGGCCCTCGGTGACGAGATCGATATGCACCTTGGGGTGTCGTCGCAGGAAACGAAGCAGAAGCGGCGCCAGTATCTCACGCGCGGCGGTTGCATACGCATTTATCCGCAGCGTTCCCGATGGCGTTTCCTGCTGCGAACGCGCGCCTTCCATTGCATCGTGCAGATCTTGCAGCGCAGGACCGATCTTATCGACGAAGTTACGTCCGGCATCCGTCAGCGAGACGCTTCGGGTCGTCCGGTTGAATAAGCGGACTCCTAGCTGGCGCTCCAGCTTGCCAATGGCGTTGCTGAGCGCGGTCGTCGACATTTCCAGATCGAGGGCTGCCGCCCGGAACGAGCCCCTGCGCGCAATTGCGAGAACGGAATCGAACGCGATCAAGTTATGTCCGCTCATTGTCCTGCTTTTCGCAACGTTTCATCGCGATTTATCCTGATTATCAACGCTGACGTCCATCTCTAATTTGGGGTGAGGGTCGCGGGCAGATCGTTGCTGACGATCCGCCAATCCGAACAAACTCACGATGGAGAATAACGATGGCTGTCGAACTCCCCAAAACAGTTGCCGCGTATTTCGCTGCGGACAGAGAGCAAGCTGCTGACGCTCTTTCCCGATACTTCACCGACGACGCGGTGGTTCGAGACGAGGGGAGTACCTACACCGGTCGCAGCGCGATCCGACAATGGAAGGCGGGTGCCTCGCAAAAATATACCTACACCGTCGAGCCCTTCTCGATCGCGCGTGAGGGCGATCGGACGGTCGTCACGAGCCATGTCGTCGGCGATTTTCCCGGCAGCCCTGTCGATCTTCGCTACGCCTTCGTTCTGGAAGGCGAGAAGATCGCGGCGTTGGAGATCACGCCATGAGAGCGGATATCCAGAGCGCGAAGCAGGACGCCGGTATCATCCCGTTCATGAACTTGAAGGGGAAACGGGCGTTGATCACGTCCGGCACGCGCGGTGCCGGAGCGGCGACGTTTGCCCTCTTTCGTGACCTCGGCGCACAGATTGTGACAACCGCCCGTACCCAGCCCGCCGACTTGCCTGACTCGCTGTTCGTCGCCGCCGATCTGACCAGCACCGATGGCTGCGCCGCATTGGCCGCCGCCGTGCGGGAGCGTTTGGGAGGCGTGGACATCATCGTCCATATGTTGGGCGGCTCTTCTGCCCCCAGCGGCGGTTTCGAGGCTTTGACCGATGCGATTTGGCGCAAGGAACTTGATCTCAATCTCATGCCGGCGGTCCGCCTGGATCGCGAACTCGTTCCAGATATGGTGTCGCGCGGATCTGGCGTCGTCATCCACGTGACATCCATTCAACGTCAACTGCCTCTGCCCGAGGCGACGACGGCCTATGCTGCAGCAAAGGCGGCTCTGTCGACATACAGCAAGAGCCTTTCAAAGCAGGTATCGCCCCACGGCGTCCGCGTCGTTCGCGTGTCCCCCGGCTGGATCGAAACCGAGGCGTCCGTTCAGCTGGCGACGCGGCTGGCGGCGGACCATGGCGGTGACGTCGAGCAAGGCAAGAGAATGATCATGGATTCGCTTGGCGGGATACCGATAGGTCGCCCCTCGAAGCCGGAGGAAGTGGCAAGCCTTATCGCCTTCCTGGCATCCGATCGCGCAGGCACCATCACGGGGTCGGAATATGTCATCGACGGCGGAACCGTGCCGACCGTGTGAACAACCCAATCGGAGGCATGGACAAGAGCGTCTCAGGCAGAAGCGAATGGGCGCTCGCCGCGACGAGGACGGGGGAGGTGTTCTGGCCGGGAAGGGAGGTGGCCGGAATGATCGCGCATTTCAGATGCGCCACAATCCTAGGGCGTTTAAAGGACGAGCGATCTGCTGAGGATCATTCCCGACGTCGCCTTCGTGAGCAAACGCGTGGTTTTCACGGGATTTCTGAGACATCGTTTGTGGACTGGTAGACATCTGGGCATTGCCAGAATGCGACCGACGGGAGTGGCTGACACGGTCCATTCTCTGAGTCGCTGAACGAAGAAATGGCGTGAGATCGGCACTCCCCGTCAGTCACTCTCCCCATCCAGCGACACCGTGGCCGCCAAAGATCATGCGGCGAATCCAAGGCTGCGTTAGCGAGGAGCTGAATCCTGGCACTGGCGCGCTGGCGGTGTCGAGCCGCTGCATCTGTTCGGCGGTCATGCGTATCTCTGCTGCAGCAATGTTGCTTTCCAGCTGCGACAGCCTGCTCGCGCCGATCAGTGTCGATGTCACGCCTGGGCGGCTCAACGTCCAGGCCAGCGCCACCTGCGCGGCCGGTCGATCGAGGTCTCTTGCAACGGCCTGCAATACATCAAGAATCTCCCAGTTTCGATCGACGAACTTGCTGTTGCCGAATGGATTGGCGCCGCTCAATCGGCCGGTGTCCGCCGTGTTCCCGCGCGAATATTTGCCCGTGAGGAAGCCACCCGCGAGAGGGCTCCACGGCATGACCCCCATCGCGCCTTCGCGCGCCACGGGGAAATGCTCCGCTTCCACGTCGCGCGCGACCAACGAATATTCGAGCTGCATCGCGATCGGGCCAGGAACCCGGCGTTCGCTGGCGATGGTCGCTGCCTTCATGGCCATCCATGCAGGCATGTCCGACAGGCCATAATAGCGGATCTTGCCCGCACGAACGAGATCGCCAAGGGTCTGGACGATTTCCTCGACCGGCGTCACGCCGTCCCAGATATGCATCCAGTAGAGATCGACATAGTCGGTTCCCAGCCGCTTGAGCGAGGCGTCGAGCGCGCGGTGGATGTTCTTCGCGCCCGCGCCGCCCGCATTGGGGTTTCCGCGCCCGGCCTGGGTCGCGGCGAGGGGGTTCGCCGAGCCGTTGAACGCGAACTTGGTCGCCAGCACGATCTCGTCGCGGCTTCCACTGTCAGCGATGAACCTGCCCACCAACGTCTCGCTCTCGCCGCCCGCGTAGATGTCGGCGGTGTCGACGAAATTGCCGCCTGCCTCCCGATATGCATTGAAAATTGCGCGGGACGTCGCTTCGTCGGCACCCCAGTCGCCCGGGCCAAAGGTCATTGTCCCGAGTGCAAGCGGGCTGACGACGAGGCCGGACCGGCCAAGCGTCACGAAATCGGAGAGGGACATGAGCCAGCTTTCATAGTGTTTGTTACGAAAATTATGATAGACCGCTCGAGACGAGTCAATTTGTTTCAGAGTGATCACTATGAAAAATCCAGACGACGGTTCTCCCCCCCGCCGCAAGACCGGACGGCCGCTGTCGTTCGACCGCGACGCAGCGCTCGAACAAGCGATGCTGACCTTCTGGCGGCATGGTTATGAGACGACCTCAATCGTCGATCTCACGACGGCGATGGGGGTGACGGCACCCAGCCTGTACAGCGCGTTCGGCGACAAGAAGCGGTTGTTTCTCGAAGCCGCACGCCTCTACGCAGGCGATCCTGAGGCGATGGCGCGCGACATCCAAGGCGCGCCAAGCGCGTATGACGCTGCGAACGCGATGCTGACCAATGCCGCCGTCATCTATACAGGGGACGCTACCCCCAAGGGATGTCTGCTCGCCAGCGCGACCGCCAGCGGTTCGGCCGCGGCCTGCGAGGTTCAGGGCGCGATTGCCGACATCCGGAAGTCCATGGCTTCCTGCCTCGAGGCAAGAATCAGGAACGATGTGGCGACCGGAAAACTATCCGCTGCCACCGACGCAGCTGCGCTTGCTGGCCTCGTTATGGCTGTCGCTCAGGGAATGTCGGTGCTGGCGCGTGACGGAGCATCACGCTCTTTCCTGCTCGCCATCGTCGGCGCGACAATGGCGGCGTGGCCGCAAGAATGAGGCGGCCCGCGTGTATCCGGGATCAGCATCTCTTCATGGTCCCGGATTGACCGCTCGTTGCCGCCCATCGGTTAGGCGCTGGTGCGCTCGCGTCTCAGATAGCTGACGAGCGCCTGCATTGCAGAGCTCATGTGACGATGCCGCGAGTAGTAGAGCGCGAGGCCGGGATAGGGCGGTGTCCAACTCCCGAGGACCTGCACCACCCGCGCGCTGTGCAAGGCTTCTTCCGCCAAGGCGCGGGTCACATAGGCCAGGCCCAGACCACCGACCGCAGCGGCGAGCGCCAACTTGGTTGAACCCACGACGAGACGGCCGACAGTCCGCACCGTGAAGCTTTCGCCGTCTTTCGCGAATTCCCACCGATAGAGGGCATCGGGCGCCAGGCGCAGCTGAATGCACTGATGCGCCGTCAAGTCGGAGGGCGAGACCAGATGAGGCGCATGTTCAAGATAAGTGGGCGAACCGATGACAATATGCTGTTGCGTCGCCGCCCCGATCGGTATGGCGACGCAATCGTCGGGCACGAGTTCTGCCAAACGGATGCCGCAGTCGAAGCCACCTTCGGCGATATCGACAAGCGCGCCTTCCCCATGGATGTCGACCCGCACGCCCGGCGCCGACTGCATGAAAGGGATCAAAAGCGCTTCCATCACCTGCTCGACAGCGACCACGGAAGCATTGATGCGAATGAGTCCGGTCGGTTCGGCATCGCTTGACGCAAGCTCAGCGACCGCCGCGCTCAACTGGTCGAGCGCGGGGCGGAGCGCGTCAAGAAATCGTCGCCCGGCCTCCGTCAGAGACACATGACGGGTGCTTCGCAAAACAAGCTGTGTCGCCAGCCGTCGTTCGAGCGCCGCGACGGCGTGGCTCAATGCGGATGGGCTGGCACCGGTGGCGCGCGCCGCCGCCCGAAAGCCGCCGTGACGCATGACAGCATCGAATGCCGCCAGTTCCGAGGGGGCTAGCCGCGCGACTGTGCGAAATGTCTCATCATCGCGTTCCATTTTGTCTCCCTAATCGAAACACCGGCCTTTTGCTACATCCGGTCCAGACTTTGGAGGATTGGACATGGCAACGTTGCAAACACCTTTCGCATTCGGCTCAACCGCCGATGATGTCCTCGCGGGGGTCGATCTGTCCGGCAAGACGGTGATCATCACCGGAGGCAGTGGCGGAATCGGAAAGGAGATCGGTCGAGCGCTCGCGAATGCAGGCGCTGCGGTCATCGTATCCGCCCGGGATGCCGAGGCAGCGGCGCCGCTCGTGGCGGAACTGCGCAAGACGACCGGCAACCCGCACGTCGAGGTCCGCGCGCTTGACCTGTCGAGCCTTGCTTCGGTCCATCGGTTCGTCGCGGAATGGAACAGGCCGATCGACGCGCTCGTCAATAATGCCGGGATCATGGCGTTGCCGCAGCTGCAACGCACGCCGGACGGGCGGGAGTTGCAATTTGCCACCAACTTCCTTGGCCATTTCGCGCTGACGTGCGGTCTTCAGCCATGGCTGAGGGAGCGCGGCGGTCGTGTCGTTTCCGTTGCTTCGACAGGCAGTCTTTTCGGCCCCGTGATGTGGGACGATCCTGATTTCCGCTTCGTCCAGTACGACCCTCTGCTCGCCTATGCCCAGTCCAAGACGGCGTGCATCCTTCTGTCGGTCGCCATCGCGCAGCGATGGGCCGCGACTGGGATCACGTCCAACGCGCTCCATCCCGGCGCGATCGCAACCAATCTCCAGCGCCACACGGGAGGACTTCGCACGCCTGAAGCGTACAGAAAGACGCCAGAACAGGGAGCGGCAACCGCCGTCCTGCTGGCAGCCTCGCCGTTCCTCGACGGTGTGTCCGGCCGCTATTTCGAGGATTGCAATGAGGTCGCAACAGTCAGCGAGCGTCCCCAAGGCCGCGCCTCCGGTGTGGCAGCCTACGCTCTGAATCCCGCGAACGCGGATCGCCTGTGGTCCATGGCCAGCGCCATGATCGGAGGCGTGGCATGAAGCGGCGCGTGGGTTTCATCGGGCTGGGCGATCAGGGCGCCCCGATGGCAGCGGCATTGGCATTGCGCCATGACCTGCACGTCTTTGCGCGCCGCGACGCCGCGTATGCCGAACTCGGCCCTGTGCGGTTTGTGCGGGCCCGTGATCCGCAGGCGCTCGCTCGCAGCGTCGATATCCTCTGCCTGTGTCTTCCGGGGGACGCGGAGTTGAGGGAGCTGCTGTTCGCGGACGGCGTGGCGAACGCCCTTCCTGGCGGCGGCATCGTCATCAACCACGCCACCGGTGACCCCGGCGCCGCGATGCAGATCGCAGAGGCGCTTGCGCGAATGGGGCTCGGCTATCTCGATGCCCCGGTCAGTGGGGGCGCTCCGGTGCGGTCGAGGGGACGTTGACCTGCTTCGTCGGCGGCAAGGCTGAGACATTGGATGCGTGCCGACCCGTCATCGCGTGCCACAGCCGAACGATCGCCTCCATGGGCGGGCCGGGCGCCGGCCAGATGACCAAGCTCATCAACAACGTGCTGACGGTGTCCAACCTCCGCAATATCGTCGAAGCGTTTGCCCTGGCGAAGGCAGCGGGGGTCGATCTGCGCGCGTTGCAAGGCGCATTGGCGCATAGCAGCGGCGGCAGCTTCATTCTTCAGGCGATCGGACACAAGATCGGGCCCGGCATCGCCGAGCACATCGCCGCCCTCAACCGCAAGGATGTACACGCGTTTGCCGAGGCGATGCGCGCGCGGGGGCTGGACCCTGCAACGATCGAGGAATGGGCCATCTCGGGGCCGGATGGACTGCCAGCATTGGTCAACGCGATGACCGTCCCGACAAGCTGAAGGCCTCAAGCCTGTATTGGCGCGTTTCAGCTGGCATCGCAATCTGCCCGCAAGTCCCGGCTGATATCGCACGCCTGCGCCGAAGTTGCGCTATATCCATCAATATGTATATTCACCAAGATGGATATAGACGCCTTCCAGACATTGGCCGACCCGACCCGTCGCAGAGTGGTCGACGCACTGAGCCGCGGCGAGCAGCAGGTGAATGACCTCGTTGCGGGCATTGGCATTCGCCAGTCGGGGGTTTCCCGTCATCTCAGGATTCTCCTCGAAGCAGGATTTGTCGTCGTGCGGCCGGAGGGGCAGCGGCGCCTTTATTCCCTGAAGCCCGACCGGTTTCGTGAACTGGACGATTGGCTTGCCACCTATCGCGGGCTTTGGGAGGCGCGGCTTGACCGCTTCGGCGCCGCACTCGAGGTCCGCCAGCAGCGTCGTGAACGCGAAACGGAGTCGGACACATGAGCAAAGACGTCGAGCCAAGCCTCATCATCGAGCGGACTTACAAGGCGGACGTTGCTGAACTCTGGGACCTGTGGACCACGAAAGACGGCTTCGAGTCGTGGTGGGGCCCCGATCAGTTCCGCGCGGACGTGATCACGATCGAGCCTCGTCAGGGCGGCGCCCTTCACTACACCATGGTGGCCGACACCCCTGAGGCGATCGCCGCCATGGAGCGCATGGGCGCACCGACATCACAAGTGTGCCGCGGGATGTTCAGGGAGTTCAAGCCCAATGATCGCCTGGTCCTGACACAGGTCATCGATTTCCTGCCCGGGGTCGCGCCCTATGACAGCACCATTGCGGTCGACTTCCTGGCAATGGCGGCCGGCACCGCGCGCATGGTCGTCACGCTGAGCCCCATGCACGATCGCCCGACCACAATCATGCAGAAGGAGGGCTTCACCAGCCAGCTGGCAAAACTCGACAGTCGCTGGCGAGCGACCGTGCCGGTCTCCAGGTCTGGCCCTCTTCGGGATGTCGAACCTTGACGTTCGAAGCAGCGATACTCTCGCGCGCAGCGTCATGGAGAGACATGGCGGCCGTGCCGCGAAACGTCGGGCGTCAGCCCTGACATCGCGGCGATCAGCTTGCTGAAGTGGTCCGGGGACCGATCATCATCGCCAGCCCACCCCCGGAGCGACGTGCTTGAGGATGGCGTCGATGACATGGACATTATAGTCGACGCCGAGCTGGTTGGGCACGGTCAAAAGCAGCGTATCTGCCTCCGCAATCGCCTCGTCCGCCTTCAGCATATCGACAAGCCTGTCCGGTTCTGCAGCGTAAGAGCGCCCGAAGATGGCGCGCATGTTGTCGATGACGCCGACCTGGTCGCTGTCCTTGTCGTGGCCGAAATATTCGCGGTCGCGGTCGTCCACAAGCGCGAAGATCGAGCGTGAGACGGAGACGCGGGGCTCGCGGACATGCCCCGCTTCCTTCCACGCTTCCCTGTAAAGGCGGATCTGCCTCGCCTGCTGGACGTGCAGGGGCTCGCCTGTCTCGTCCGCTTTCAGGGTCGAACTCTGAAGGTTCATGCCCCGCTGCGCGGCCCATACCGCGGTGGCGTTGGAGGCGGAGCCCCACCAGATACGGTCGCTCAGGCCCTCCGAATGCGGCTCGATGCGCAGCAAGCCAGGCGGGTTGGGAAACATCGTGCGTGGGTTCGGCTCGGCAAAGCGCTCGCCCTTGAGGACGTTTAGAAGCACTTCTGCGCGGCGGCGGCCCATGTCGGCGTCGCTTTGGCCCTCCTCGGGCACGTAACCGAAATAGCGCCAGCCCTCGAGGACTTGCTCAGGTGAACCGCGACTGATGCCGAGTTGGAGACGCCCTCCGCTGATCAGATCGGCCGCGCCCGCATCCTCGGCCATATAGAGAGGGTTCTCGTACCGCATGTCGATGACGGCGGTGCCGATCTCGATACGGCTCGTTTTCGCGCCGATTGCCGCCAACAGCGGGAAGGGTGAGGCGAGCTGGCGCGCGAAGTGATGGACGCGAAAGTATGCGCCGTCCGCGCCGAGTTCCTCGGCGGCCACGGCAAGGTCAATGGATTGGAGGAGGGTATCACGGGCCGACCGCGTCCGGGACTGCGGTGAGGGCGACCAGTGCCCAAATGAGAGAAAGCCGATCTTCTTCATGGAGCGATCCCGTGCAAATGCCTTCAGGCGATTCGACATGATAGCAGGCGGATTGGCTGTGCGTGCCTGAGCTGGCGCTCTCGATGGCCGATCGCCCCGACTCGCGGGCCTTTGTGGCCCAAGATTGAATCGGGCGCCTGTTCAGCGCCTGTCAGCGAACAGAGATCGCAATTTCGTGCAATAAGGCAGTGTCAAGCTGGCAACCGGGAATGAAAATCCGATGACACACCGCATGCAGGAGCTGGCGACTGAGATCATACGCCTCCAGACCGAACTTGACCGCGAGATCGAAGCTCGGCGCAAGATCCTGGGTTGGAGCATCAAAGAGCGGTTCGTCGCCTTCGAGCACGGTATTGCATTCGAACATCGTCGGTTGCGGGTGAGTGTCGCAAGCTTTTTGGCGGATTCTGGACTGGCGAAGATCATCAGCGCGCCGGTCATCTATTCCCTGATCGTGCCGATTGCCCTGCTTGATGTTTGGGCGACCATCTATCAAGAAATCTGCTTCCGAATTTATGGGATTCCGCGCGTTGCCCGACGCGACTACATCAATTTTGACAGGCGCCATCTCCGGTACCTGAACTGGATCGAGATTTTGAACTGTCTCTATTGTGGCTACTCGAACGGAGTCATCGCCTATGTTCGAGAGATCGGCAGCCGAACGGAGCAGTATTGGTGCCCAATCAAGCATGCGCTACGGGTCAGCGATCCACATCGCCGTTACCAAAGCTTCCTGGAATACGGTGATGCCGAAGGGTACCGCTCCAGGCTCGAGTCCTTTCGCAAAGCGCTCGCTGCAGATGCTTTTGCCGACGCGAAATCAATGGACTGAGTGAGGCAAGGGAGCAGGCAGAGGAGTCTGTTTGAGGCCCCCCTGGCGTGTCCACGTCATGCAAAGGGCGATCGATGGTCTGCTCCACGCGAGAAGGCATCCCTGCTGAACCGGGTCGCGGGGTGATGAGATTGCTGGGCGGGGACGAGATTGACGGGAAACGAGCTATCCGCCAAGGCGGCCCATCGGACCGCCTAACCTGACATCCACGGCCAGCGGCATGGCCTCCGTTGCGCAGCCTTGTCGTTCTCCAACGCAAGGCGCAATATGGCGGGCAGGGGGGGCATTCGCATGACGCGTGAACCTGTCAAATCTGCCGTAAGAGCACTCGATATACTCAAGCTGTTTTCGGAACTGCGCCGCGATCTCACTCAGAAGGAAATCATTCTTCGGCTGGGATATCCGCAATCAAGCGCAACCTTTCTGCTGAAGAGCCTGGTGAGCGCAGGGTATCTTTCATTCGATCGAAAACGGCGAACTTATCTGCCCGCGCCGGAGGTTTACCAGCTTGGCAAGTGGCTGGAGGATCTCGGCTATGAACAGATGTTCCGCCACGGTGTCCTGACCGAGCTGCTTGCCGACCTCAGAACCAGGACGGGCCACACGATCTCGCTCACCAGCCAGAATGACATCTTCGTTCAGTGGCACCGGATTGTCGGCGAGACTTTATCACATGATCCTCCGCTCTGCGAAGGAGCAGCGCTACCGCTCATCTGGTCTTCCTACGGTTGCGTGCTTCTGAGCCGCGAAAGCGATGCCCAGATCGATCGCGTCGTGCGCCTTATCAACGCCCGCGAACGTGTTCCGGAGTGCAAGGTCGACGTCGCTCATACGACGGCGATGCTGCGAGAGATCCGCTCCAACACCGTCTTCTACATGGTCAATACACGGCTCAACGAAGCCGCTTCGATCGCGACTGTCTTGCCGATGCGGATTGCCGGACGGCATATCGCCGTCGGGGTCGGAGGCGATCGGACACACATAACGCCTCGCCGCGACTCGATCATGCAGAGTTTGTCAGACACGCTGTCGGAATATGAGGCGGATCTTATCGCGGCGTTTCCTCGAGAGACGGAGTTCCCTGCCTTGGCTTGAGGCGTAGACGGGAGGCAAGATCAGGCACTCGCGCCTGTCTTCGCGATCGGAACCGCCTCTCCTCTGCGTCTTGTGTCGAACCTAACTCGGCAGCACGGGCCCGGCCATCCGGCCGCCATCGACCTGATACGCAGCACCCGTCACGAAACTGGCTTCATCGGAACATAGCCATGTAATGACGGTCGCGATTTCGTCTGCGGGGGCCATCCGCCCGAGCGGCGTACCGGACACGATTCCGCTGAAATCTCCGTGGTAGAGACGGTCACTCATCGGCGTATGGAAGCCGCCGGGGCACAGGATATTCACGCGGACGTTCTGCGCTCCGTATTCCAGCGCGGCCGTTCGTGTCAGCCCGAGCATGGCGTGCTTCGAAGCGATGTAGGCCGACATCATGCCGATGCCGCGGAGGGAACCGGTCGAGCCGACATTCACAATCGACCCTCCGCCCTGCGCAGCCATCACGGCGAGTTCATGCTTCATGCAAGAGAACACGCCGGTGAGGTTGACATCGATCACCCGCTGCCAATCCTCGTCGGGATAGGCATCGACCTTGTGCAACGAGCCTTCGATCCCGGCGTTGTTAACCGCGCAATCGATCCTCCCATGGCGTTGGGCGATCATCTCGATAAACGCTTTGACCTGTTCCCGATCAGTCACATCGAGGGGTGCAAAAAATGCCTGTCCTCCGGCAGCTGCGATATCGGATGCGGTCTGGCGCCCCTCATCTTCCAGAATATCGCCGATGATCACGACGTTGCCGTGGGACGCGAGCGACTGCGCGGTCGCACGTCCGAGGCCCGACGCTCCGCCGGTCACGAGACATATTTTCTGGTTGTTGAAAGTTGGCATTTCCCACCTCTTTTCGCATTCGCGGATTGTCGCGATGCCGGCTTGAATTGACGTCGCAGCGTCAGCTACGCGCGTTCGCTCAGCGCGGCGGGCGTCGCAGGTTTGAGACCCTGCAATCATTTTTCGATCGAAGGAAGCTCAGCCGTCCGCCGTCTCTGACTATTGCGCATGTGATAGAGATCGGGATCGCTTGAGGTTAGTGCTGCAACCTCTCGTCGCGAACAGACAGCCTTGTCAGAACGCGTATGCAATTTCACCCGGGGCGGCGGCGGAAAGCGGTCGACTTGCTATCGAGCACGGCTGCGCCGGTTTATGTTCACTGCAACGTATCGGTGCCCAGGGCGTTCGACGATCCGACGGCACGTCAGAGCAGATGCACTCATCGGGGTTGTCTTGGCAGCCTTCTGGGTCGAGGACAGAATGGCCGCAATGGAAAAACCAGTAACGGAAGATTGGGACTATATCGTCGTCGGTTCTGGCTCTGCGGGCTCGGTCATCGCGGCCCGCTTGTCGGAATGCGGGAGGCATCGGGTCCTGTTGCTCGAGGCGGGCGGGCCCGATCATCTGTTCTGGATGCGGGCTCCTCTCGGAACGGGTCAAATGCTGCGCCGCGAAGATGTGATCTGGCAGTACGAGACCGAGCCTAACCCAGAGCTGCGTGGCCGCCGCCTGCGCTGGCCCCGTGGCAAGACGCTTGGGGGATCGAGCTCGGTCAATGGCACGCTGTTCGTCCGCGGCGATCACTGGCACTACGACGACTGGGCCGCGCGGGGCGCAACCGGCTGGGCCTTTGACGACCTTCTGCCGTACTTCAAGAAGTTTGAGTCCTTTGCAGGCGGGGACCCGCACTGGCGTGGCAGAAACGGACCGATCTCCGTGGAACGCCTGAACGCGCGACTTCCGGTTTCGGAGGCGTTTGTCGAGGCTTGCCGACAAACCGGCCTGCCCGAAAACGAAGACTACAATGCAGCAGAGTGCTATGGCGCGAGTTTCCTGCAATACAACACGAAGTTCGGGCGCCGTCAGAGCGCCGCGGTGGGTTATCTCCGTCCTGCCAAGGGGCGCGCCAATCTAAAGATCGTGACCGACGCAATGGTCACGCAGATCAACGTCTCCGGGAACAGGGCTGACGGCGTATCCTACTCCATCGGGGGGGTCGCTCACACGGCGCGGGCGGGTCGGGAGGTCATCATTTCAGCCGGCTCGATCGGAACGCCGCACCTGCTCGAACTCTCCGGGATTGGAAACCCGGATATCCTGCGGCGGCACGGCATCGCGCCTCGCGTCGTGCTCCCGGGCGTCGGTGAGAACCTGATCGATCATCTCCAGACGCGCGTCAGTTTCGAGGCTCGCAATACGCGCGGCTTGAACGAGATCATCAGGCGGCCGTTGTACAAGTATTGGATCGGCGCGCAATTTCTGTTTTTCGGCAAGGGACTGATGACGACACCGCTGGCGACAGCGCAGGCCGTGGTGCGGTCTTCGCCCCACCTTCTGCGCCCCGACCTGAAGGTTCAACTCCATCATTTCAGCGGCAAGGACCGAATGGCCTACTCGAAGGAGCTCGGAATTGACCCGCATCCGGGGCTCACTTTCGGGGTCGTCCAGCTTTCTCCCCAATCGCGGGGAAGCCTCCACCTTTCCGGGCCGTCTTCGGACGCCCCTCCGAGCATTCGGCCAAACCAGTTGTCCCACCCGGAAGACGTGCGGGTCTTGACCGCAGGGCTTCGGCTCGCGCGACAGGTGGCCTCGCAACCTGCTCTCTCCGACTATATCGTGAAGGAACTCCGGCCGGGGCCAGATGCTGTGTCCGACCACGAACTCGTCGAGTACATTCGCGACAGTGGGCAGACCTCCTATCATCCCATCGGCACCTGCCGAATGGGGATAGATTCACAGGCCGTCGTCGATCCCCAGTTGAAGGTGCACGGCATCGAACGCCTGCGCGTCGCCGATGCCTCCATCATGCCCACGATGCCGGCATCCAATACGAACGCCGCATGCCTCATGATCGGTGAGAAGGCGGCCGCGATGATCCTGGCTGACGCGCGCTGAAGCGGGAATACGAGCGTGCGCCGATGCCCGACGTGCTCTCTTGCGGCGGCGCTGCGAGACGGGATTGCGAAATTCATATGCAATTGTCGGGTCATCCGACCCTGGACCCCTCTCGCCGCGCTCCGTTTTCATGATCTTGTGGCGCATTCGTAGGAGTTGCTGACATGGTTGCCTGCACGACAATTGCCGAGGGCTTGCGCTTTCCCGAGGGGCCGATCGTCCTGAAGGACGGGACGATCCTTCTTGTCGAGATCGAAGCCCGCACCTTGCTTCGGATCGGCCCGGACGGCGCGCGGACGGTCATCGCCCAGCTCGATGGGGGGCCCAACGGGGCCGCCCTCGGTCCGGATGGCAAGGTCTATGTCTGCAACAACGGTGGATTTGCCTGGCACGAGGATCAACTCGGTCTGCGTCCCGCCGGCGCGCCGGACGGCGATCCGGTGGGATGGATCGAGCGTGTCGATCTGGAAACCGGACATGTCGAGAAAGTCTACGACGGTGCTGGCCCTGTGAAGTTTCGAGGCCCGAACGATATTGTTTTCGACCGTTCCGGCGGCTTCTGGTTCACCGATACCGGCAAAGCGACCGCAACCGCGGTGCATCGAGGTGGGGTCTATTACGGGACGATCACGGGAGCGCCGCTGGTCACCGCCGTCCATCCCATGTGGCAGCCAAACGGCATCGGTCTCTCGCCTGATGAGGATCGGCTGTATGTGGCCGAGACAATCACCGGACGGCTTTGGGAATTCGAGATCGCCAGCCCCGGCGTGATCCGCAAGAGAGATTTTCCATCTCCTCAGGGCGGCCGACTGCTCGTGGGCCTGGCGGACTACCAGCTGCTCGATTCCCTTGCTGTCGACTCGGCTGGCAACATTTGCGTCGCCACCCTCATGAATGGCGGCATCACCGTCATTTCGCCCGATGGCACGAGCGTGGAGCATATTGCGCTCCCGGACCTCTTCGTCACCAACATCTGTTTCGGCGGGCCGGAGATGAGCACAGCCTATGTGACGCTCTCCCAGAGCGGGCGTCTTATCTCGTTCGACTGGACCCGACCCGGTTTGACGTTGAATTTCCAGCGTTAGCATCTTTGTTTCGAACGACCTCCACGCTTCGGTCCACAACGACAAGACGGTGATCACAATGGCTGCCCCAGACACGTCCTCGCGCGCAAGCGTTGCGGACAATTATGACGCCGTCATCATTGGCGCCGGCGCAGGAGGCATCTCCGCGTTGATCCACCTTCGAAACCTCGGTCTGACGTGCAGACTTTTCGAGGCAGGGGAGGGGCCTGGCGGGGCATGGTACTGGAACCGTTATCCCGGCGCCCGCTTCGATTCCGAAAGCTATTCCTACGGATTCTTCTTCTCACCGGACCTGTTTCGGGAATGGAACTGGTCGGAGCATTTCTCGGGACAGCCCGAGACGGAAGCCTATTTCAACTACGTGGTCGACCGGTTCGATCTACGCAAGGACATGCAATTTGCGACACGTGTCAGCGCCGCCCGCTTCATCGAAGGGGAAAATGTGTGGGAAGTCGCACTGGCAGACGGCACGACCTGCCGCGCGCGATGGCTGATCGCGGCGGTCGGTCCGTTGACGACGCCGCAACTCCCTCGGATTGCGGGGATTGAGTCTTACGCCGGCGAGGCCTATCACACGGCCCGCTGGCCCCATCATCCGGTCGACTTTGCGGGCAAGCGCGTCGGCGTGATCGGGACGGGGGCGTCGGGTGTTCAGGTCATCCAGGAAGTCGCGAAGACGGCCCGCCACCTGACGGTGTTTCAACGAACCGCAAACTACATGGCACCCCTCAAAAATGGGCCTGTGACGCCGGAGGAACAGACGGGAATCCAGTCCAGATACGACGAGCTCAAGGCTCGCGTCAGCTCGACATATGCGTGGTTTCTCCATTCTCCCGATCCGCGCAGCATCTTCGACTTGTCCGACGATGATCGTGAGAGGTTCTTCGAAGAGCGGTACAATGCACGCGGAATGGCGATCTGGCAGGGCAACTTTCGGGACATTCTGACCGACCGGGCCGCCAACGATCTGATCTCTGATTTTATCCGCCGCAAGATCCGGGAAAGGGTCAAGGACCCGCAGACCGCAGAAAAACTTGTGCCGAAGGACCACGGCTTTGGAACGCGCCGCGTCCCGCACGAGACAAATTACTTCGAGGTCTACAACCAGCCGAACGTGACCCTCGTCGATCTGAAAGCGACGCCGTTCGAAGTCATCGCTCCTGATGGAATTCGGACGAGCGAGGGCTTCCACGAATTGGACATGCTGATCTACGCGACAGGTTTTGACGCAGTCACCGGCGCCTTCGAGGCAATCGATATCGTGGGCGTTGACGGTCGCGAACTGAGAGCGGAGTGGAGAGACGGCCCGGTCACCTATCTCGGGCTCATGACGCCCGGCTTCCCGAATTTCTTCATGTCGGCTGGGCCCTTAAGCGCGCAGGGCAACATCCCTCGCACCTGTGAATACAACGCAGTTTGGGTCGCTGAACTCGTTCGATACATGAACGAGAACGGCTTGACTTATATCGAGCCTGACCCCGCCGCAGCTGAGCAATGGACCGCGCACGCGCGAGACGTTCAGTCGGCGTTGCTCGTCGACGAGGTCGATTCCTGGTTCACGGGCGTGAACGCGAACAGAGAGGGAAGGCTGGAACGGCGAGTCGTTCAGTATCGCGGCGGCGCCTATATCTATCGAGAGCGCTCCGAGGCCGCCATTGCAAACGGCTTCCCGGAGTTCATCAAGAAGTAAACCCAGCAACCGCGGGTCCCACGGTCCGATCACTCGAGACGAACGAACTTGCGAATGCGATATGTGATACCGTGCACATCGAGAACCGTCGCGAGATAGGATCGACCATCGTCTGCCATGCGCCGAAGCATGATGTGTTGCGCATTGCCGTTCGTTGGGTTGCGGCTCACCCGGTAATGAGTCCGCTCGTCGGTATAGACGAGGCGCACGAAGCCGTAGGGGTGGCCCACCTCGAACCGCCGTTCCCGTTCTCCGCCGCTGGCCTTGATGCGCCGCTTGAACGCTTCAAGTTCCGCTGCCGGATCGTCAGCCGTGCTGATGATCTCGCGGACAGCATAGGGCACCCATTCCTTGCCATCGTAGGGCGCTGTGTAGCCGATGCGGATCTTGGGCTGATCGCCGTAGAGGACCTCGTAGTCCTGGACACCATTCTCGATGCGTAGGGTGATCACTTCTTCACCGATCTCATCGACAACATGCTTCTTGCGCTCGTCGTCCCAGACGAACGACTCGCTACTATCGATGCCCCACGTGCCGTTGAAAGGGTCGCTCATGTGGAATTTCCTCCCGTGTGAACACGACTGCCCGCGGGCAATGTGGTGGCCGTGGTCCTGTCCGAACCGCCACATATCGTGATTTGGCCTGGCCAGAACTATAATTCAGATCGCCGGGGACAGGTGTCGATCTGGCGGATCGCAGGACGAAATCACACTGGTGATAAACCCCTCGTTTGCACGCGGTCCATTGTGTTCGCTGCCGCCGCCATCCATCAAAGTGCAGCATTGCACCCACCCGTGAAATCCAGCGAAGGTGGTTATCGCCAAAGCTGCCGTTTTGGGTGCGGACAGACTTCGACCACCGATGGGACACGAACGCCATTGCCTTTCGGCAATGGTGCGGATTGGGGGCGTTATGGATCTGGGTTTAGGCGACAAGGTGGCGGTGGTCACGGGCGCAAGCCGTGGTCTCGGGCTGGCCATTGCGACGGAATTGGCAAGTGAGGGGTGCCGCACCTTCATGGTAGCGCGCAATGAGGCGCGTCTCGAGGAGGCTGTCGCCCTCCTGCGCGCGCGGGGGCTCGACGTCCACCCGGTGTCGGGCGACGCCTGCAACCGAAACGACATTCGAGCGATCTTTGCCAAGGTGCGCGAGCAGTCCGATTCCATCGATATCCTTGTCTACAATAACGGGGGGCCACCTGATGCCCTTTTCGAGACGGCGACCGATGACGAGTTCGACGAGGCCTATAACGCTTTGGTCAAGGGATTGGCGTGGTGCGTCCGCGAGGTCGCGGACGGCATGAAAGCGAGACAATGGGGGCGCATCATCAACATGGCGTCGATCGCCGCCAAGGAGCCCCATCGTGACATCCCGCTGGTGCTTCATAACCTTGCTCGGCCTGCTGCGGTCGGATTGAGCCGGACACTCGCCAACGAATACGGCAAATTCGGCATCACCGTGAACTCGATAGCGACAGGATCCATCGACGGTGGAGAGGGCTCCTCGTTCCGCCGAACCTATCAGGCGGCGGCCGACGAGCAGGGCGTTCCAGTCGAGGAATTGATTGCCAGGCGCCTCAAGCCCGTGCCCCTTGGCAGGGCTGGGGCCCCGGAGGAAGTGGCTGCCCTTGTGGCGTTCCTTTGCTCGACGCGTGCGAACTTCATCACTGGTCAACTGACGGTCATCGATGGCGGGCGCATCAACACGCTTTTGTAATTCTATTCGCAAACTGCTGCGATGAGGCGCATGAGGCAGCGTCGCAATCTCGCTAGTCCTGCTCGCCGTTCGGCATCGCCGCCAACGATTTAACGCATATGTGTTTCTCGCCGACGCGGTTGCCACGAGGCCGCAAAAGCTGGCGCCATGTCATCGTGGATCGCTATATTAAGCTGGTCAAAAAAACAAATAATGGAAGGAGGGAATGATGCGATATTACTCTACCACCCTGGCAGCAGGGACCGCGACGATCCTTGGTCTCGTTGCAGCAATGATAGCTCCCGGTTCAGCAGCGAATGCCGCCAGTGAACCGTCGGCCGAATTGATCAAGGCTGCGAAGGCTGAGGGCACCGTTGTGTTTTACAGCGCCAATCCGGTCCCGGGCACAGAGCACGTCGCCCGGGCGTTCGAAAAGAAATACGGCATCACGGTTGAGCCGCTGGGACTTCCCGCCGGGACCCTTCTGCAGCGTTTCGCGTCCGAACTGACCGCCGGTTCCTTCAATGCGGACATCATCATTGGCGCTGGTTTCGACAACGTCGTCACCAACGACTACGGGCCTAAAGGATGGATGATCCCGATCAAGACCGCCGGCATCCCTGCGCTCGATTCAGGCAGCTACCCGGCTGACTTCCTTAACAAGAGCACTGCAACGATTGCCTACAATCCGTGGATTCTTGCCTACAACACCGACCTGGTGAAGGAAGCGGATGCCCCGAAATCCTTCGCTGATCTCGCTGACCCGAAGTACAAAGGCCTTGTCTGCATGCCAAATCCCGAGGTGGCGCTCGCCTACATCGAGATCTGGGATCGCGTTCGCGCCGAGTTCGGCGAGAAAACCCTCGCTGGTGTCGCGGCGAACAACCCGAAGGTCTACGAGAGCGCCGCTGCGGCCTCGTCTGCCCTTGGCGCGGGCGAATGCGCAATCGCCGGTCCCGTCTCCGGTCCCGGAATCGCTGCCCTGCCAAAACGAGCGCCCGTGAAGGCCCTCACACCGGCAGTCACCACAGGCACACAGATGGAATTGGGATTCATCAATCCTAAGAAGGTCGGCCATCCCAATGCCGCCAAGCTCTTCGCCCAGTACCTGCTTTCACCTGAAGGCAACGAGCAGCAGGCGACCATCGGCGACAACATCTGGGTCCTCGATCCGTCGAAGTCCCCGGCGCAGATTGCAGCATTGAAGGCGGCTCCGGACGCCGCCGACCGGAAGGAACAGGTCCTCAAGCTCCTTGGCCGCAAATGATCGTCCGGGGAGGCTTTCCACAGCCTCCCCGCCTCGACCTCTCTGGTGAAGGATAGTTGTGACTTGAAGGAAGCTCAGCGTGCTCAAGGGCAGGAGCGGGATCGTGGGGATGCTCCGGCACCGACCCTTCGCCCGTTTGTAAATCTGCGCGCCTTCAGGGGCGGATGGTTCAACGTTATCAGCGGAACCATCGGCACGGTCTTCGCAGCGATCGTTGTGTACCTCGTCGTGCGTCTCGCCCTGCGCCTCTTCTTCAATGACGGCCACTTCGACACCGATGTCTTTGCGCGTGTTCTGGCTTATCGGGACCTCTCGACCATCCTCCTCAACACAGTCGTCATCGTGACGAGCAGCATGATCCTCGCGCTTGTCATCGGTTCCTTGTTCGCCTGGCTGATGGAGCGAACGGATGCAAGAATCGATTGGCTGGCTGGGCTGCTGCCGATGTTTTCGATGATCCTCCTGCCCATCGCCGGTGCTATCGGATGGGTCTTCCTCCTCGCTCCCCAGGCCGGTTTCATCAACGGGATGTTGCGCGCGGCGCTGGGCTGGTTCGGCATCGCTGTCGCATCAGGTCCGCTGAACATCTATAGCTGGCCGGGCATCATCCTTCTCTATACTGCCTACATGATCCCCTTTGCCTTTCTGATGGTGTCGACAGGCCTTCGGAACAGCGACCCCAGCATGGAGGAGGCGGCCCGCATCAGCGGTGCATCCCTCTTTCAAACCCTCTGGCAGATCACCATTCCGGTGCTGCGGCCCAGCCTAGGCGCGGCCGCTCTCTACATTATCTGGTTCGGATTTTCGTTTTTCTCCGTTCCGGTGGTCATCGGAAACGAACTGCGTGTGAGGGTGCTGGCTGTCGAAATCGTGCGCCTTGTGACCTTCACATATCCGTCAGACGTCGCCGTCGCCATCGGGCTGAGCGTCTTCCTCGTCATCGCCCTCGGCACCGCATGGTATTTCCAGGGCCGCATCTTGCGGGCAAACCGGCACGCATCGATCGGCGGCAAGGGGCAACGGACGGCAACGCTTCGCCTCGGAAAACTTCGCGTCTGGGGGCAGACCCTGCTCATCGTCTATGCGGTGTTGACATTCGTGCTTCCGCTTCTCGCGCTCATCCTGGTCGCGCTCAACGGTTACTGGACCATCGATATCAGCTGGGGTGAATTGAACGTCGCCAATCTGTGGATGGGTGCAACCGAGAACCGCGCGGCGTCGCGTTCGCTCGTGAACAGCTTCAGCCTGGCTGTTATCGGTGCAACGATTGCGATGCTTGTCGCGGCGATTTTTTCGCTCTATCTGCGTCACGCGCATTCCCGCTGGGCACTCACGCTCGACGGAATCATCAAGCTACCGTCTGCGCTTTCGGCAATCGTGATCGGCCTCGGCTTCGTCCTCGCGTTTGCGGGTCCGCCTTTCCAGCTCGGTAACACGTACGCGATCCTGCTCCTCTGTTACGTGGTTCTTTTTCTTCCCCAGGCGACCATTTCGGCTGATGCGGCCGCAGCACAGGTCGACAAGCAGTTGTCGGAGGCATCCTGGGTTTCCGGCGCCAGAGGCGGGATGACATTTCTGCGCATCAGCCTGCCCCTCATGGTGCCGGGGTTGATAGCCGGCTGGGGGTTGCTGTTCGTCTGGATGACCGGCGAGCTCAATGCATCGATCATGGTCTCGGGCACGCGCGTTCCTGTGATCGGGTTTCAGATCCTCCAGATCTTTCAAACCGGAGGGTTCGCGGTGCTCGCGTCGCTGGCGCTGATCCTGACCGCCATCAATGTGGTGGTGCTGTCGGCGGCCCATGTTTTCGAGCGACGGATCGGCCGCGGGTCTTCCGGCCGCAATGCGGCTCTGTTCCGTGCATGAACATTCTCGACCGCAGAGCAAGCCGCGTATTTTTGAGGAAGACGCAACATGAATATGCTTGACGCCGAGACGCGGGCGGCGCGGGTTTTCTCCTCCAATAAGGGGACTGGGACCGGCGATGCACTGAAGCTGAGAGGCATCCAGAAATATTTCAAACGTCGCGATGGCACGCGGGTGCCAGCGGTGGACGGAATCGATCTTTGTGTCGCGCAAGGCGAGTTCGTCGTTCTTCTCGGGCCTTCAGGTTGCGGAAAGACGACGCTCCTGCGGTGCATCGCGGGCCTTGAATCGCCAGATCAAGGGGTCATCACGATCCATGGCGAGGAGCATTATTCGTCGGCTGACAATGTCGATTCCTCGCCGGATCGGCGAAAACTTGGAATGGTCTTTCAGTCCTATGCGCTGTGGCCCCACATGAAGGTCTTCACGAATGTGGCTTATCCGCTGCAAGTGAAGAAAGTACCCCGCGCCGAGATTCGCGAACGCGTCATGAATGTGATGCGCACGGTTGGCGTCGAGGATCTCGCGGAGCAGTTTCCAGGTCAGCTGTCGGGCGGTCAGCAGCAGCGGGTTGCCCTCGCGCGCGCGTTGGTGTCGAGCGACGGTCTTCTGTTGTTCGACGAACCACTCTCAAACGTGGACGCGAAGGTTCGCGAGCAGCTGCGGTTTGAGATCCGGCGGATGCAGCAGCAAATCGGATTTGCGGCGATCTATGTCACACACGATCAGGACGAGGCGATGGAGCTCGCCGACCGGATTGCGGTGTTGAACAAGGGCAGGGTCGCGCAACTGGATTCACCCCAAAACATCTACGACAAGCCGGCCGATCGATACGTGGCAAAATTTATCGGCGCAGCAAACGAAGTCATGGGACGGATCGTCACTCTGGGCCCGGGCGGCAGCGCCACAGTCTCCACCGATGCCGGCCCCATCACGGGCGTTCTCGGCCAGGATGATCTTGCTGTCGGCGAGGAAGTGAGCGTCATTGCTCGTCCGGAAAAGTGCCGGCTTCTGTCGGCCACGACGTCCACGGGAATCAACGAATGGGCCTTTGAGCAGGCAACCTCGTTGTTCGTGGGTGCGAACAGAAGGGTGGTCGGGCGAGCGGTTGGATGGGGGAATGCGCAGGTCCAGTTCTCGAGCAGAGAAGAGCAGCCCGTCCTTGGCACGTCCATGCGCCTCCATGTCCCGGTCGAGTTCGCCAGAATCTACCGGAAGTAACGAGCAGCGCGTGATCTGCCCCTGTTGTGGCAGCGGTCCGTGTCGGAGCGCGCTCGGTCCGTCGCATGGGGACCAGACCATGAAGCGGTCGATTATCGCAGGGATTCAATGACGAATTCGCCCCGCTCGATGATCGGATGTCCGTCCAGCGCGAGGCTGCTATTTCGAAAACAGAGTCCAAGATGCGCAGGGCTTGCATTTCGACCGCCGAAGACGACGTCGTTGTTGCTGCCAATTTCAATCTGGATGGCGCCGTAATAGCCCTCCGTATCCGCGCCACCACCTCCTGCATCCGGCGTCTGGATAAGGGGCTGAAGCCACTTTGCGCGCTGGTCGGTTCCCCAGGCCATATGTCCGGCTACAAAGGCGGCCTCGCCACCGGCCTCCTCGAGAGCCGACTTAATCAGGAACGCATCGAGTCCGCCGTCGAATGAAACGGCTCTGCCCTCTCTAAAGGTGATGACCACGGGGTCCTCAACAAGCCGCCCTAGGAAGAAACAGCAATCGCCCACGTCGAGGACGAGTTGACCCTCGAGGGTGAATTCCATTTGTGCCGATTGCGCCATGGCGGCACCCCAGAAATCGAGATGGCCGGGCTGGTCCGCCGCGCCGTAGTGAGCAAGCCCTGGCCGACCGGTCTTATCCATGACGAGATCAGTGCCGGCGTCGGACGTGATGCGAATAATCCTCGCCGCGTCAAGGAGTTCGGCACCCGCGCGCGTGCGCCGGCGAACCTCGGGATCAGCCTTCAACCGTTGCATGACGTGAATGGGTTGCATAACGCACAGCACGCGGGTCCCTGCATCGAGTGCAGCGCGGATTTCCGGCCGATAATGCAACGTATGAGACGTCATATATACGATCAGGTCGGCCTCCCGCCATGAACTCGCGAGGGACTTCGTCGGCAGCAGTCGATCGGTCGGAAAGACCAACTGATAGGCCTGCGCCCCCAGCGCGTGCGCAGCGCCCATGCAAGCAGCCGCGTAGGCCGGGTTCCAGGCGGTGTCGGTGATGCAGAGGCAGAGCTCTTCCGGGCGAAGCCTGCACATCTCAAGCTGATGCCGAAAGAGATCCACCAACTCGACAGCCATCGCGTGGCTGGTATAGCTGCGTCCGTAGGGCATGCCGGGCTCTTCGTTCAACGATGTGATACGGACGCGGACCGAACAGGATCACTGAACGGTCCTGTGCTCCGCAACGAGTTTTGAACGATAGTACAGAAAGGATCGCGTTACCGAAAGCGCGCTTGCGTTCGGTCTGCCGCGCGCATCGGCAAGGACCGTTGCGTTTCTGCCGCGAAGTCATACGACCCGCGGCACGACTGGGTTCCATGCTGTCGCACACCGTTCATGCCTGGGCCTCGCGGATCCTCGCATTCCCGGTTCCGGTCCTGCTTAGGCTACCCCTGATCCAGGTTTGATTTTCACAGGGATCATGAGGTAGCGGACCCCATTTGCCTCCGCGGGCGGGAACTTTCCGGCGCGTATATTGACCTGGATTGACGGCAGGAGAAGTCTCGGTGCTGCAAGCTTGGTGTCCCGCTCGGTGCGCATGGCGACGAACTCGTCTTCCGCGACGCCGTCCTTTACGTGCACGTTACGCTCGCGCTGTTCTGAGGCCGAGGTCTCCCAGGCGTATGTATCGCGCCCAGGCGCCTTGTAATCGTGGCACATGAACAACCGCGTCTGCGGCGGGAGGGCCAGTAATCGCCGGATGTACCTGAAGAGTTGGCGGGCATCGCCGCCGGGGAAATCGGCTCGGGCGGTACCGTAATCCGGCATGAACATCGTATCGCCAATGAACACATTATCCGCGATCTTGTAGGAAATATCGGCCGGTGTGTGGCCTGGCGTATGAAGCACCTCGACCTCGAGTTCGCCAATCTTGAAGCGTTCGCCATCCTTGAAGAGGTGATCGAAGTCGCTGCCGTTCGTTTCCAGATCGGTAGCGTTGAAGATCGGTCGGAAGATTCTCTGAACGTCCTTGATGTGCTCGCCGATCCCGATCTTCGCGCCCGTCTTCGCCTTGATGTAGGGCGCGCCGGATAGATGATCGGCATGGGCGTGGGTTTCGAGCACCCATTCGACAGCGTAGCCCGCCGTTCGGGCGGCCGTAACAATCGCCTCAACCGATCGCGTGTCCACCGTGCCTGAGTTGTGATCGTAGTCGAGAACGGGGTCGATCACCGCAGCCGCCTTCGTGGCTGGATCGGCGACGAGATAGCTGACCGTATTTGTGGGCTCGTCAAAAAATGCGCTGATCACGGGTGTGCCTGACATGGTGCTCGCCTTTCGTCTGTGTCGTGCGTTTCGTCCTTGACAATATATTAGAGAACGCTAAATAAGCAATGACTAATTAATGGGGATGTAGATGGCGCAGCCGTCTTTCGATCTGAAGACCTTCGAGGGAAAGGCCACCGAGGTTGCGGGGATTCTTCGGGCCATCGCAAACGAGCGGCGCCTCATGATCCTGTGCAAGCTCGTGGAGTGGGGCGAGGGCAGCGTGACCTCGCTGGCGTCGGAAGTTGGGCTGTCGCAATCCGCCCTCTCGCAGCATCTCGCCAAGATGCGGGACGAAGGGATTGTGACCTTCCGCCGGGAGAGTCAGACCCTCTGGTACCGGATCGCCGACCCGCGGATTGAAGACCTCTTCGCCAATTTGCACCGACTTTTCTGCCGCTCCTGAATTGATGACTGAACGGAGATTGCGCATGTCCCTTTCCACACTCACGCCTGAACAGGCCAAACGCCTCCTCGATCAGGGGGCCTTGCTTGTCGATATTCGCGAACCCGATGAGCACGCCCGTGAAAAAATTCCGGGAGCGTTCCTGATGCCGCTGTCGAAACTCGACGAGGCGGAGGGCATGCCGCACGCTGGCAGGAAGGTCATCTTTCATTGCAAAAGCGGTGCACGGACTGTGGCCAACGCGGCACGGCTGGCCAGCAAGGCGGCAGGAAATTGCGAGGCGTCTCTTCTTGAGGGCGGGCTGGACGGCTGGAAGAAGGCCGGCCTTCCTGTCGAAATCGACCGTCGCCAACCGCTCGAGCTGCAACGGCAGGTGCAGATCGGCGCTGGCATGTTGGGCTTGCTTGGCACTGCTCTTGGCGTGTTTGTCTCACCTTGGTTCCTTATCGTACCTGCTTTCGTTGGGGCTGGACTGACGCTGGCCGGCGTCACTGGCTTTTGCGGGATGGCAAGAATTCTCACAAAGGCGCCCTGGAACGCTGCTCTCCATTCGAGCTCCAATCCGACACGCGCCGCCTAACGCCAGCGCTGGAGAAACCAATGCTGTCCCTCACTCAAAGCCTCCTCGCACTTGCCTCGGGCTCACTCGTAGGCTTCTCCCTGGGGCTCGTGGGAGGGGGCGGCTCGATCCTCGCCGTGCCGCTTCTGGTGTACGTGGTCGGAGTGACAAACCCCCATGTGGCCATCGGAACGAGTGCGATCGCGGTCTCTGTGAACGCTGCGGCCAGCCTGTTGAGCCACGCGCGTGCTGGGCACGTGAAATGGCGCTGTGCGCTCGTTTTTGCCGCCTCCGGCATTGTCGGGGCCTTTGGAGGTTCCACGCTCGGCAAGATGGTGGACGGCCAAAAGCTGCTCACGCTTTTTGCGGTCCTGATGCTGATCGTTGCGGGTCTGATGCTCCGAAAGCGCCGGGGCGAGGGCAACCCGCAAGTCCGCCTTGGACGGGAAAACGTCCTGAAGCTTGTCGGCATCGGTATGGCGACAGGAGCGCTGTCGGGATTTTTCGGGATTGGTGGGGGCTTCCTCATCGTGCCGGGGCTGATCATGGCGACCGGCATGCCGATCCTGAACGCGGTGGGCTCCTCGCTCGTCGCAGTGTCGGCCTTCGGCCTGACCACAACGTCAAACTATGCCCTGTCCGGACTGATTGACTGGCCTCTTGCGCTTGTCTTCATCGGCGGCGGCATTCTCGGCGGCTTGGTCGGGGCCCGGGCCGCACACGGGCTAGCCAGCAAGGAAGGGGCACTCAATAGCGTATTCGCGACGATGATCATCGTCGTTGCGATCTACATGCTTGTCATGAGCGTCGGTTTTCTCTGAGCTGCCGACACAGCTGCTCCAGAGTCTGCCTCCCTGTTCCTTCCGCGTTCGGAATGTCTGGCGATGGCCGCCTGCCGGATCAGCGACTGCCTCGCATATTTGGAGAATCGACGCATCCGCACCAAGAGACTGGGTGGATGACGAGATCGGACCGAGGTGGCCGAGGGCGCCGGCGACGAAAAGGGAAACTCCTGGTTTTCGGAGCGAATGTGCAGGAGCAGCCGCTGTCGCAAACTGTGCGTTCAGGTCGCCGCTGGCAGCTATCCGGGCTTGTCCTCCGTGACCGCGCGGATCGTCGCGACGAGAGCACTTGCGAACGGACCTCCCGCCCCGCCAATGTCTGCGTTGCCGCGTCGCGGATGGTTCGGGAGCGCATCTCGCCGCTGCCCTGCACGCCCTGAGGATTGGAGTGCTCTCCAACCTTGACGGGGAGGTTGAGAGTGGACACTCCGATAATCTCGCCAGACACTCGGTCGCGCCCTGAAGGTTGATTCGTGATAGTTGTCAGCGAAAGATTGCCTAGAGTGTCGCTGCCTCATGGCTGCTCGGGGGCGGTGAATTACCTTGCCCATCATGCGGAGCGTGGTTTCGGGTCCAGCCCTGTCCTCAATCTTGTGCCTGCAACCCAACGCCATGATCTCTGTCACTACGTTTCATTGATCGCGGACGCGCGGGGACAATGTCCGCTGCCTGATGTCGAGGCGCTGGAGGATCTCTACTCGGGACGCGCGATCGCTCGTGTGAACCATGATCTTGCTGGCGAGATCAAGGCCACGTTTGCCCATCTGGATGCCGACGCGCAGGTTCTCGGCTGTGCACTCAATGAAGATGTCGATGGAGTGTATCACGGCCTCGCTCAGAGGATTTTCGACACCCTGCGACTTCCCTCATGTACGCTCTGGTTCGAGCGACACGCCGGAGTCTGGCTCAACACGCGGATCGAAATGGCCTGCCGTGTGGACGAGACCGCCGATATCTGGCTGACAGACAGGCGGCCCTCGCCGGTCGAGACCTTCTCAGTGAGGCGGCGAATGGCCCCGCCGTCTCTTGCGATCCTCCACACGCCGGGGCGGGCGCTCACACCATCCAATCCCGAAGCGCTTCGAAGATTTCTCGCCGCTGCTGCTTCGCTCAATCTCGACGCCCGGCTCATTTCCCGTTTTGAGGCCGATCGGATCAGGGATTTTGCCGGTCTGCTCATTCGTGATCACACACGACTTGACGATGACACCTATGAATTGTCTCGGCAGGCGAGGGATCTCGGCCTTGCCCTTGTGGACGACCCAGCTTCCATTCTGAGGTGCGCCAACAAAGCCTTTCTATTTGAGCTCCTCGCCCATTCGGGTCTTCCGGTACCTGGAACGGTGCTTGTCCATCAAGACAATGTCGAGGCTGCGCTGGCCGCGACCGCCTTTCCCTGTGTCGTCAAACTGCCCGAGTCATCGTTCTCGAAAGGCGTTTATCGGGCTAATGACGAAACAGAGCTGCGCAGGATCTGTCGCGATCTTTTCGGGTTGTCGTCGCTTCTGATTATCCAGGATTATCTGCCGACGCCCTACGACTGGCGTATTGGAATTATCGATCGAGAGCTGCTTTTCGCCTGCAAATATCACATGGTTGAAAACCATTGGCAGGTCGTCAAGCACAACGGCGGCCAGTATATCGAGGGCCGGACCGAGGCGGTTGATTTCCGGGACGTGCCGTCAAACGTGCGCGAGACTGCCCTTGCCGCCGCAGATCTCATTGGTGACGGGTTTTATGGGGTCGACCTGAAAGAGCTTGGCGGCAGATGCGTCGTCATCGAAATCAATGATAATCCGAACGTCGATGCGGGAAACGAAGATGCGAAAATGGGCCTTCAGCTCTACGAGCGGATCATGCGGGTCTTCGTGAAGCGCATCGGCAGCGCGGGACGATGACGGCCCTGACGGCGTTTTCCGGGTTTGGAGTCGAGATCGAGTATTGCATCGTCGGCATCAACGACCTCGAATGCCGGCCCATTGCTGATCGGATCCTGGCCGACATCGCCTCTTTGCCGGTGTCCGAAACTGATCCTGCCGCGTGGTCGAATGAGTTCGCGCTTCATGTGCTGGAAATGAAAAACCCTAGCCCTGTCGGGAAACTGGAGCATCTCGTCTCTCCCTTTCAGCGACAGGTCGGCGCGGTCAACGATGTGCTCCGCCCACACGGCGGCCGCCTGATGCCGACGTCGATGCATCCGTGGATGAACCCACTCACCGATATGCGCCACTGGGAGGTCGATCCGTTTGGTGTCTATCGCGCCTATCGACGCATCTTCGACACTCGGTCCCATGGTTGGGGAAACTTGCAGAGCATGCACCTCAACCTGCCATTCGCGGATGATGCTGAGTTCGTCCGACTGCACGAAAGCATTCGTCTCCTCCTGCCGATCATCCCATCCTTGTGCGCAAGCTCGGGGATCGCGGACGGCAGGGTGACGGCCTATCGCGACTTCCGGATGCACTGCTACCGGCACAATGCGGCAGCATATCCGCTCATCACGGGTTGCGTGATCCCCGATTCCGTCGAGAGCCGCGCGGCGTATGAGACGACAATCCTCGAGCCGATGTACGCATCACTCGCCGCGCAGGATCCCCGAGGCGCATTGCGGTACGACTGGCTCAATTCGAGAGGAGCAATCCCTCGCTTTGACCGCAACTCCATCGAGATCCGCGTGATCGACTCACAGGAATGCCCGGCGGCCGACCTTGCCGTTGCAGCCGCGATCACGGCCGCCGTCCATCAGCTCTTTGAAAATTCTGCCGATCAGCGCTTCGGTCACAAGCCAATACCGACGGGGCGTCTTGTCCGCCTGTTTGACGCCTGCGTTCGGTTCGCGGATCACGCGCTGATCGACGACGTGGATTTTTTGAGTCTTTTCGGATTTTCCGGACAAACCTGTCGCGCCGGCGATCTGTGGCGACACATCATGGGCCGGTTCCCGGACAGGGGAGTGATCGATCCATCGGTATGGGCTCCGCACTGGGCGAAGTTGATCGATCATGGCTGTCTCGCGCATCGGATCGAACTTGCGGCGGGGCCGGAGCCCTCTCGCATGAGACTGCAATCTGTCTATCGCGAGCTGTGTGAGTGCCTGGACCATGGCGAGATGTTCAGGTCCCCGTAGGGATAAGGCCCAGCCCTAGACCGGATTCCGCAACCGGGGATCGATCTTGAGACCTGCGCGGCCAAAGCCTGTCGTCCACCCGACCTCGTTGCCTCCGAGGCGGGTCACAAAGGTCCGCAACCCGGTTTGAAAAACGCCGGAGCATCGGCGTGCCATTTTTTGCTTGTGGCGGTTGCCATAACGGAAACGTCGAGTTAAACGATTAACAGTTAAACGATTAACAGCGGCTGTTCATGGCTCCCAAGCGCTCAACCATCAAAGACGTGGCCAAACGGGCCGGGGTGTCGACCGCGACCGTCTCGAACGTGTTTAGTGGCTCGAAGCCCGTGAACGCCGAATTGAGGGAACGTGTCGAGGGAGCAGCCCGAGCGTTATCCTATCACGTTGACCGTGCCGCATCGCAGTTGCGCTCCGGGCAAACGAAAGTCGTGGGCGTGCTCGTGCCGGACCTCGACGACGTGTTCTTTACCTCGCTGGTTTCGCGGCTCGAGGTGAGGGCGCAGGAAGACGGATATGATGTCATCGTCGCCTCATCCCGTGACAACCCGGAGCTTGAGCGGTCGCGCCTGCGAGCTCTGCTCGGTTGGCGGCCGTCCGGCCTGATTGCGGTACCCAACAACGACGAGATTCCGCAGATTTTGGCCGACGAGGCGCATCGGTTGCCGATCGTGCTGGCCGACCGCGTTGCCGGGATCAGCACCTTTGCGGATGCTGTAACAATTGATAACCACGAAGCAGGAGCCATGGCCGCGAGCCATCTCGTGGCCTTGGGGCATCGCGACGTGGTTATCGCGGCCTCCCATCTTTCGTTCGCGCCTATCCGCGAGCGCGTCCGCGGCGCCGACAGCGTTCTGTTCGGCGAATTCGGAGAGGGAGCTCGCGTGGTCGAGCTTGGTTCCAACAGTGACCGCGGTGCGGACATTTTTGCGGACTGGCTGGACCGGAATGCGCGCCCGACGGCGATCCTCGCGCTCACCAACGTGACGACGCTCGCCGTGCTCTCGGCGCTGGCGGCGCGTCGCATCGATCTGCCGGAGCAGATCTCGCTCATCGGCTTCGACGATTATGCCTGGATGAGCGCACGCAAAACGGCGTTGACGGCTGTTCGCCAGCCGGTTGACGCCATGGCAGGGATGCTTTGGGACCGGTTGAAGGCGCGCATCGGCGGCGACGATTCACCGCCACGCCGCATCGAGCTCAATACATCGCTGCAGGTTCGCGATTCCGTGCGCGATCTCAGCATGACCGCAAATGCCAGGCCTGTTCTGCCCCGCAAGCACGCGCCGGTTCCCGGCGAGTAAGAAGCGGACGGATCACACCCATGAACCGTGCAGGATAAGGTCGAGGAGGACATCGTGCGCACAAAGAGCCTTGCCCAGTCATTGCCGCTGATCGCTCCAGTTCACATGCTGATTCTGAGTGTCATTGTCATTCCGTCAGCCTTCGTTGTCTGGCTCAGCGTGACGAAGTCCACATTCGGGCAGGACCCGTCTTTTGTCGGGCTCGAGAACTATATTCGCGTGCTGTCCGATCCTGCCTTCCGCAGGGCGCTCTGGAACACTATCGTTATCGTTGTCTGCGCCGTCCATATCGAGCTTGCGGTCGGGCTCCTTGTCGCGCTGCTTTTCGCCAGTGGCCTCTGGTTCCGGCGTTTCCTGCTCGTCGCGGTGCTCGCGCCCTATGCGGTGAGCGAGGTGATCGCGGTCGTCATGTGGCGTTTCCTCTTCGACCCCGATGCCGGCCCGATCACGCTCGCCCTGAAGGCGCTCGGCCTTCCCATCCTCGACTGGTCGTTCGAGCCGACCCACGCCATGGTGCTGATCGCGTTGCTTACCATCTGGCTGCACCTGCCCTTCACGTTCATCATCCTCTACGCGGCGCGACTGGCCATCCCGAGCGATCTCTACGAGGCCGCCCGCATCGACGGCGCGACACCCTTCCAGGCGTTTCGTCGGGTGACCTTCCCGCTGCTGGGTCCGGCCGTCATGGTGGCGCTGCTGTTCCGCTACATCTTCGCGTTCCGCATCTTCTCCGAAGTCTGGCTGTTGACCGGCGGCGGCCCCGCCCGGTCCACCGAGGTCGTGGCGGTCTACCTCTACCAGGAGGCGTTCAGCTACAACGCCTTCGGGTCCGCTGCCGCGACAGCGTGGATCATGGTGGCGGCCTCGCTTGTGCTGGCCAGCGGTTACGTCTTCCTGCTGCGCAAACAGGTGACCGGCAATGCGCACTAAGAGACTTTCCATCGGTTTGGGGAAGACGCTGGCTGTCGCAGCGCTGCTGTTCTGGTCGCTGTTTCCGATCGCCTTCATCGTCATGTCGTCGCTGAAGCCCGGGCAGGAGATCTTCGCGGTCCCGCCCGCCTATCTGTTCACCCCGACCTTCGAGAACTACGCCTCGCTTTGGAACCGCTGGGGATCGTTCTTCGACGGATTGCTCAACAGCACCATCGTCACGGCGGGCGCGACAGCGCTTGCGGTGAGCGCCAGCACCTGCGCGGGCTACGTCTATTCGCGCAATGCCGGGCGATTTCTCAATGCCAGCGTCGTGTTTCTCATCGTCGTCCGGCTGATTCCGCCCATCGTAGTCACGCTGCCACTTTTCCCCATCATCAACGCCATGGGGCTGAACGATACGCACATCGTGCTGATCGTGCTCTACGCGACGTTCTTCGTGTCGCTGGGTGCAATCCTGATGCGCACCTTCATCGACCAGATTCCGCGCGAACTGGACGAGGCGGCACAGATCGACGGCGCGAAACCGCTCACCATCCTGTTGCGGGTCATCGTGCCGCTGGCGGCGCCGGGCATTCTGGCGGTCGCCGTGTTCGTCGTTGTGTTCTCGTGGAACGAGTTCCTCTTTGCCTTCATCTTCACTGCCACCAAGGCCAAGACGACGCCTCTGGTGATCTCGGAGATGATCGGCTCCATCGACGGGGTCGACTGGGGCATTCTGTTCGCCGCGTCAACGGTGCAACTGGCCCCTGTTCTTCTCTTCGTCGTGCTCATGAATCGCTATCTCGTCGCTGGACTGACGGCCGGCGCCACCAAGGGATGATCAACCGTCTGCAGGGAGGTAAACAAGCATGAAAAACACGTCTACACTCGCATTGACCCGCCGCCGCTTCCTCGGCACCACCATGGGTGCCGCCGCCGTTCTCGCGTCGCGCCCGTCCTGGGCCGCCGCGAAAACGCTGAACGTCCTCAGCCACAAGGTGCACGAGACCGTGCTCGGCACCGGCGAGACCGACCTCTTGAAGAACTGGAAGACCGCCAACGATGCGGCCGTGACGTTCACGACCTTCGATTCCAATCCGCTCCAGGACCGTCTTTTCCGCGAGGCAAGTCTCTCCGAGACCGATTACGGCGTCGGTTTCATGGTCGACAATCGCCCAACGGCCGAGATCGCGTCGTTGTTCGAGCCGCTGGACGAGAAGCTGAAAAGCGATCCGATCGAGGATTTTGCCGATATCGCTCCTGGGCTGGTGCAGGGCATGACCATCAACCGGAAGCTCATCGGCATCCCGGTTCGCCATGCCACGCAGGGTTTGTTCTACAACGAGGCGCTGCTTGAGGAGGCCGGCATCTCGGCGCCCCCGACCACCCTTGAGGAACTCGTCGAACAGGCCAAGAAGCTCACCTTTACGTCCAAGGCCGGCACGCCGGTGACGGGCATGATCCTGGCGAGCGATCTGGCGGTCTTTCCGGTGATGTTCGCGCGCGCCTTCGGGGGCGATTTCATCACCAAGGATTTCGCACTTGTGCCGGACCCGGTGGCGATGGAAAAGGCATTGGAGACGCTTCGGGCGATGTTTGCGGCCGGCGCCTTGCCGCGCAGCTACGCGACCACCAAGAACGACGATCAGGTGACCTGGATGCAGCAGGGCAGGGCCGCCTTCACCGTGCTGCCGTTCGCGCGCTTCGCCCAGTTGAACAATCCCGATCAGAGCAAGTATCCCGGCAAGATCAAGGCGATCGAGTTCCCGGTCTCGGCAGCGCTCGTCGGCAAGACGCCCATGGCCTCGGTGACGGAAGCCTGGGCGATGGTGATTCCGAAGAACACCAAGGACAAGGCGCTTGCCTGGTCGTTCATCAAGGAAGTGTCGAGCAAGCGCGTCACGCTGGGCATGGCGCTGAACGGCAACGGCCCGGTGCGTGTGTCGACCTATGCCGATCCGGCGCTCATTCAGAAGAGCCCGGTCGCTGCGGTCGAGGCGAAGGCGCTTGCGACGGCGCGCGCGACCTTCCCGCCCTTCCCGGAAGCCGCACGCGCGCAGGCCACCATGCTCGAAGAGGTTCAGCTCGCTGTCCTCGGCCGCAAGCCCGTCAAGGAGGCGGTTGCGGCGATCATCCAGCGCGTGAAGCCGTTGATGCCTGCCTAGTCGGCGAAAATCCTTCAGGCCCGTGCTGCCGATTGCACGGGCCTGCAACCCCATGAAACCTGCCAGCAGATCGCAAAGCCATTTCCGTCGAGGTTGAGAACAATGCCCAGCACCACCGTCAAGTCCATTCAGGAACCCGCCCGTTCCATTCCCGTCTCGGCCGAGTATGACGTGCTCGTCGTCGGGGGCGGGCCGTCCGGCCTCACCGCCGCGCTTGCCGCTTCCGAGGACGGATTGCGCGTCGGCCTGATCGAGAGCCGCAGCTTTGTCGGCGGCAACATGACGATCGGATTGCCGGTGCTGGGCTTCCTCGGCCAGAAGGGCAACCAGATCATTGACGGCCTGCCCGAGAAGTTCATCAAACGCCTGCGGACCGAGCGCGATGGTGCGAGCGAACACCGGCCGTGCCCGCTGCATATGGGCATCACGCTTGTCGAGCCAGAGGCCGTCAAGACGGTGGCGCTCGAGATGCTGACCGAGGCGGGCGTCGATGTGCTGTTCTACACGTTTTTTGCCGGCGCGATCATGGATGGCGACAGCATCCGCGGCATCATCACCGAGAGCAAGAGCGGGCGTTCCGCGGTCCTCGCCAAGGTGGTGATCGACTGCACGGGTGACGCGGACGTGGCCTACCGCGCCGGCGTGCCGTGCGAGAAAGGTGACGAGCACGGGGGCATGCAGCCGCCGACGCTCATGTTCTGCCTCGGCGGAGTCGACACCGAAAAGCTGCGCATGACCATCGCCAACGCGCCCAAGGAGGCGCGCACCTATCTGACGGACTTCATTCCCGCCGAGTATTTCGGCCAGAACAACCAGTTCATCGTCGTGGGCCTGCGCGAACTCATGGCCAAGGCCAAGGCCGAGCGCGGCCTCAGCATCCCCAACGAACGGACCATCATCATCACCGGCCTGAAGAAGGGCGAGGTGTGGATCAACATGACGCGCGTGACCGGTACCGACGGCACCGACGCCCGCAGCCTCACCGAGGGCGAGATCGAAGGCCGCGCCCAGATCGACGATATCGTCACCTACCTCATCCACTACGTGGCGGGTTTTGAGAACGCCTATTTCACCAAGACGGCGCCGTTCCTCGGCATCCGTGAAACGCGCCGCATCGTGGGGCAGTACATGATGACCCAGGACGACGTTCTGTCCTGCCGCCACTTCGACGATTCCATCGCTGTCGCGTCCTATCCCATCGACATCCATCGTCCCGGCGACGAGGGCTGCACGCTGATCTGGTGTGGCGATTGCTACGACATCCCGTATCGCTCGCTCGTGCCGCAAAAAGTGTCCAACCTGCTCGTCGCCGGCCGCTCGATCTCCGCCACCCACGAGGCGATGGGCGCAATCCGTGTCATGGCCACCTGCATGGCGATGGGCGAGGCCGCCGGTCGGGCAGCCAAGATCTCCGTGCGCGGCAACCGGACGCCTGCCGATATCGACGTCGGGGATTTGCGGCGTCAGCAGCTGCAGCGGGGCGTCTATCTGCGCAATCCCGACGGCAGCCGGACAATGCCAGAAGGCCTGGCGCCGGCCGCCTGAGCACCATCGAGCAAGGAACGGTAGAGCCGCATGGCGACGGATCATTACATCGGCGTAGACGTCGGAACGGGCAGCGCGCGCGCCGGAATTTTCCGGCGCGACGGCACGCTCGTCGCCACGGCCAAGCGCGACATCAGGCTCTGGCAGGACGGTCCTGACATCGCGGAGCAGTCCAGCGACGACATCTGGCAGGCCGTCGCAGCCAGTGTGCGCGAGGCGCTGGCGGAGGCTGACCTCGAAGCTGACGCCATCGCGGGCATCGGTTTTGATGCCACCTGCTCGCTGGTGGTCGTCGGACCCGAGGGCGCGCCGCTGGCGGTCGGGCCCCACGGCGATGATGAACGCAACATCATCGTCTGGATGGATCATCGGGCGACCGAGAACGCACAACGGATCAACCGCCTTGGCCATCGCGTGCTCGACTATGTGGGAGGAGTCATCTCGCCGGAGATGGAAACGCCCAAATTGCTCTGGCTGAAGGAGAACCTTCCTTCGACCTACGGGTCGGCCTGGCAGTTTTTCGATCTCGTCGACTTCCTCACCTGGCGGGCCACAGGAAGCCTCGCTCGGTCCGCATGCACCGTCACGTGTAAATGGACCTACATGGCCCATGAAAGCCGCTGGGATGAGAGCTTCTTCCGCCAGATCGGTCTCGGCGATCTGGCCGATGACGCCTTCGCGCGCATCGGCACCGACATCGTGCCGGCCGGGAATGCGCTTGGCGCGGGTCTCACGGCGCAAGCCGCACAGGATCTCGGCCTGAAGCCTGGGACACCGGTCGGTGCCGGCCTCATCGATGCCCATGCGGGCGGCATCGGCACAGTCGGTGGATCGGCCACCACCACGATGGCCTATGTGCTTGGCACCTCGGCCTGCACGATGGCGAGCAGTGTTGAGCCAATCTTCATCCCGGGCGTCTGGGGTCCGTATTTCAGCGCGATGGTGCCGGGCCTCTGGCTGAATGAAGGTGGACAATCGAGCGCTGGCGCTGCGATCGATCAGATCGTGCATCTCCACCCCTCTGCCGGTGAGGCGCGCGCACTCGCTGAATCACGCGGCCAGTCCGTGCCGGATTTCCTGGCAGAGCTTGCGGTCAACAAGGCCGCCTCTTTGTCTGATGCCATTGGTTGGGCGGGCGGTCTCGTGATCGTGCCGGACTTCCTCGGCAATCGCTCGCCCCATGCGGACCCCGACGCGCGCGCGATCATTGCTGGGCTCGGGATGGAGCGCGATCGCGACAATCTCGTGGCCCATTACGTCGCGGGAATCCTCGGCCTCGGCTATGGACTCCGTCAGATCATCGCGGCGAGCCGTGCCAAAGGCGCGGTCATCGACACCATCGCGCTGAGCGGCGGTGCTGGCCGGCACCCGCTCGTGCGCCAGCTTCTTGCGGATTGCACCCGGGTGCCGGTCGCCGTGTCGCGGCAGGCCGAGCCGGTGCTTCTCGGCAGCGCGATGCTCGGCGCGACGGCGAGCGGATCCTTCTTGGATCTTGCCGCTGCCATGGACGCGATGACCGGCGCCGCCGACCTGTTCCAGCCAACGCGGGACGAATCCCTCATCGCTCAACACACGCAGCGTTTTTCGGCTTTCGAGGCGCTCCAGCGGGCCGCGCGCGACAGCCGCATTCAGACGACGGAGACTTGAGATGGCCGGCCTGCGCCTGCAGAAACTACGCAAAGCCTTCGGTGCTGCCCAGATCATCAAGGGCGTCGATATCGACATCGCCGACGGCGAGTTCGTGGTGTTCGTCGGTCCCTCCGGTTGTGGAAAATCCACCTTGCTCCGCATGATCGCCGGGCTGGAAGACATTACCGCCGGCGACCTTTTCATCGGCGATCAGCGCTGCAACGACATGGAGCCGCGCGACCGGGGCATCGCCATGGTGTTCCAGTCCTACGCGCTCTATCCGCACCTGACCGTCTACGACAACATGAGCTTCGGGCTCACGCTGAGCAAGACGCCCAAGGCCGAGATCGAGACGCGGGTGCGAGAGGCCGCGCGCATCCTCAAGCTCGAGGAACTGCTCGATCGCAAGCCCGCCAACCTGTCAGGCGGACAGCGTCAGCGGGTCGCCATCGGCCGCGCGATCATCCGCAAGCCTGCCGTGTTCCTGTTCGACGAGCCCCTGTCAAACCTCGATGCTGCCCTGCGGATGGATATGCGCATGGAGATCGCCCGGCTGCACAAGGAGCTCGGCGCCACCATGATCTACGTCACGCATGACCAGGTGGAGGCGATGACGCTGGCCGACAAGATCGTCGTGCTTGATGCCGGCAAGGTGCAGCAGATCGGCAGGCCCATCGATCTCTACAAGAAGCCGGCCAACCGCTTCGTTGCCGGGTTCATCGGATCGCCCAAAATGAACTTTCTGGACGTGCGGGTGACGGGTGTGTCGAATGGCGCAGTCACGGTGGAATCGCCGACGGTGGCTTCCGTCGCCATCGAAGCCGAGGGCTTCTCGGTCGGCGACCGGGCGGTGCTCGGAGTGCGGCCGCAACTGCTTCGCCGTGGGCAGCAGCAGCCCGGCCTCGGCGTTATCCGCGGCACGGTTTCGCTCGCCGAGCGGCTTGGCGCCGAGACGATCGTCAGCCTTGAGACGGCCTCCGGCGAGAGAGCGCTTGCGGTTATTCCGCAGGACGAGGTGTTCGAGACGGGAAGTGCTGTCGAATTTGTCTTCGAGCCCGACGCCGCGCACCTGTTTGCCGCCTGAACAATTCACCAGGAGAGTTGACGATGAGTCTTGATATGGGCGGCAAGGTTGCGGCGATCACCGGCGCTGCCTCAGGCATCGGTCTCGAATGCGCCAAGGCCCTGTTGAACGCCGGCGTCCGGGTGGTGCTGGTCGACCGCGACAGGGACGCGCTTTCGACCATTTGCGCGGATCTCGGCAAGGAGGCCATTCCGCTGGTGGTCGACGTGACGGATAAGGCGAGCGTGTCCGCCATGCTGCCCGCGATTCTCCGGCAGACCGGACAGCTTGACATTTTCCATGCCAATGCCGGCTCCTATGTGGGCGGGCAAGTGGTCGACGGCGACCCCGATGCCTGGGATCGCATGCTCAACCTCAACATCAACGCGGTCTTCCGCACCGTCCACGCGGTGCTGCCCCATATGGTCGAGCGCAGAACCGGCGATGTCATCGTCACCAGTTCGATTGCCGGCGTCGTGCCGGTGGTGCACGAGCCGATCTACACCGCCTCTAAACATGCGGTGCAGGCTTTCGTGCACACATTGCGCCGTCAGGTGGCAAAACACGGGCTGCGGGTCGGCGCGGTGTTGCCGGGCCCGGTCGTGACCGCGCTAATCAAGGACTGGCCGAAGGACAAGCTGGAGGCCGAACTTGCGGCCGGCGGCCTGATGGAGCCGGTGGAGGTGGCCGAGGCCGTGCTCTTCATGCTCACGCGGCCACGCAATGTCACCATCCGGGATTTGGTAATCCTACCCCAGAGCAACGATCTGTAAATGCGCTACGGATCCATCGTGTAGACGAGCTGCGTGATCATCGCGGCGAAGGACTGCACCCGGTCGGTCTTCTCGGTGTCGGAGAGCTTGGCGTTCGCCGCGACCTTCGGGCAATAGGCGGCGATCAGGTTGTTGACCGCGAGGTCGGTGCCGATGCCGCCCGCCTTGAGGTTGACGATGGCAGCCTTCAGCTTGTCCGGGTTCGTGAGGTCGTCGTCGCCTGGAAGGATTTGGGCGATTTTCGCCTGGGTTGCCTTGGAATCCATGTCGCTCACAAGGGGACAGTCGAAGGCTGCGAAAGCGGGTCTTTCCAGGGCGCTCCAGATGCCGGTGGACAGCACGAGGGTCGCGACGAGACGGTTCATGGGAACTCCTGAGGGCGGCGCGAGGCCGGGGGCAGGCTTGCCGGGTGAGGGCGCTGACCGGTCGGCTGGCGACCCGGTTCAGGCGGTGGATAGCGTCGACCGTAGCACGATGTGCGCGAGCGTTCATCCACCGGAACGCCAACAATGATGATTTGACCGGCGATATGTCGCCTTCTGCGGCCTCGTCGCTGGGCGCAACCCATGGCATAAGGCCGCCGCATTTTGTCCAGGTCCCAGGTCCATGATTCGCGTCGAGAACGTCAGCAAGCAAAACAGCCACCGCATCCTCTTCATCGAGGCCTCCGCTTCGTTGCAGAAGGACGAAAAGGTGGGCCTGGTCGGCCCCAACGGCGCGGGCAAGACGACGCTGTTTCGCATTATCACGAAGGAAGAACAGCCGGACGAGGGTCAGGTCTCCGTCGATCGCGGCGTGACGATCGGTTATTTCAGCCAGGATGTCGGCGAAATGGCCGGCCGCAGCGCGGCCGCGGAGGTGATGGACGGAGTTGGGCCGGTCAGCGCGGTGGCGGCCGAATTGCGGGAGCTCGAAACCGCGATGGTCGACCCGGAACGGTTGGGCGATCTTGATGAGGTCCTGGAGCGTTATGGAGAGGTCCAGGCGCGCTACGAGGAACTGGACGGCTACTCCCTCGAGGCCCGCGCCCGGGAGGTTCTGGCCGGCCTCGGTTTCAGCCAGGAGATGATGGACGGCGATGTGGGCGGCCTGTCGGGCGGGTGGAAGATGCGCGTCGCGCTGGCCCGCATTCTGCTGATGCGGCCCGACGTGATGCTTCTTGACGAGCCGAGCAACCACCTCGACCTGGAAAGCATCATCTGGCTGGAAGGGTTCCTGAAAGGGTACGACGGCGCGCTGCTGATGACCTCGCACGACCGGGCCTTCATGAACCGGATCGTCAACAAGGTCCTGGAGATCGACGGCGGAACGCTTACCACCTATTCGGGCGATTACGAGTTCTACGAGCAGCAGCGCGCGCTCAACGAGAAGCAGCAGCAGGCGCAGTTCGAGCGCCAGCAGGCAATGCTCGCCAAGGAGATCAAGTTCATCGAACGCTTCAAGGCGCGCGCCTCCCACGCCGCGCAGGTGCAGAGCCGGGTGAAGAAGCTCGACAAGATCGACCGGGTGGAGCCGCCCCGGCGGCGGCAGAGCGTGGCGTTCGAGTTCCAGCCCGCGCCGCGTTCCGGAGACGATGTCGTCAGCCTGAAGAACGTCCACAAGCGGTACGGGAGCCGGAGCATCTATGAAGGGCTCGACTTCACGGTGCGTCGCAAGGAGCGCTGGTGCGTCATGGGCGTCAACGGGGCGGGCAAGTCGACGCTGCTGAAGCTGGTCGCGGGCACCACGTCCCCCGACCAGGGCACCGCTGCCTTGGGCGGCAGCGTGAAGATGGGCTATTTCGCCCAGCACGCCATGGAGGTGCTGGAGGGCGACAGCACTGTGTTTCAATGGCTGGAGGATTCGTTTCCCCAGGCGGGGCAGGGGTCGCTGAGATCGCTGGCAGGGTGCTTTGGCTTTTCCGGCGACGATGCGGAGAAGAAATGTCGCGTTTTGTCAGGCGGCGAGAAGGCCCGCCTGGTCATGGCCAAGATGCTGTTCGATCCGCCAAACTTTCTGGTCCTCGACGAGCCGACGAACCATCTCGACATGGCCACCAAGGAGATGCTGATCGAGGCGCTCGCGCGCTATGAGGGCACCATGCTGTTCGTGTCGCACGATCGGCATTTTCTATCGGCCCTGTCCAACCGTGTCCTTGAACTCACTCCCGATGGCGTTCATCAATATGGGGGCGGCTACACCGAATATGTGGCGCGCACGGGCCAGGAGGCGCCGGGCCTTCGGATGTAACGGGGTTGCGTCGCGTTGGGCGTTGTGATCGCCGGGATAAAGCAGGAACCGCACACCCTCTCTGTTTGTTGGCTGGCAACCTTCAAGGAGAGATGTGATGCGCGCACTATGTTGGCACGGTAAAGGCGACGTTCGGGTGGACACGGTTCCGGACCCGAAAATTCAGCACCCGCGGGATGCCATCATCAAGATTTCCTGCTGCGCGATCTGCGGATCTGATCTGCACCTGCTGGATGGCTATCAGCCGACCATGGAATCCGGAGACATTCTGGGCCATGAGAACATGGGCGAGGTGGTCGAGGTCGGCCCCGAGGTCAAGAACCTCAAAAAAGGTGACCGGGTGGTGGTGCCGTTCACCATCAGCTGCGGGGAGTGCTGGTTCTGCAAACAGGGATTGTTCTCCTGCTGCGACACCACCAACCCCAATGCCGACATGGCCATCAAGGCCATGGGCCATTCGCCCGCCGGTCTGTTCGGCTTCAGCCACATGCTCGGCGGTTATAGTGGCGGGCAGGCGGAATATCTGCGCGTGCCGATGGCGGATGTCGGCCCGATCAAGGTCCCAGACAACGTGACGGACGAGCAGGCCCTGTTCCTCTCCGACATCTTTCCCACCGGCTACATGGCGGCCGAGAATGCGCAGATCAAGGACGGCGATACGGTCGCCATCTGGGGCTGTGGACCGGTAGGCCAGTTCGCGATCCGGTCCGCGCTGATGATGGGCGCCGGCCGCGTCATCGCCATCGACGAGGTTCCCGAGCGCCTTGCAATGGCCGAAGCCGGCGGGGCCGAGACGATCGATTTCTCGAAGACCGATGTCTATGACGAGCTGATGTCCCGCACCAATAACCGCGGTCCGGACAGCTGCATCGATGCGGTCGGCTGCGAAGCCTCCGGCCATGGTGCGGCGGATGCGATCCTCGACAAGGTCAAGGCCGCAGCCCACATGGCGACCGACCGGGTCCACGTGCTGCGGGAGGCCATCATGAGCTGCCGCAAGGCCGGCACGATCTCGATTCCGGGCGTCTATGTAGGCATGGGCGACAAGATCCCGCTCGGCGCCGCCATGAACAAGGGCCTCACCTTCAAGATGGGCCAAACCCACGTGCAGGCCTACACGAAGCCGCTTCTCGCCAAAATCGAAGCCGGCGAGATCGACCCGAGCTTTGTCGTCACGCACCCTGCAAGCCTCGAGGACGCGCCGGAGATGTACAAGAAGTTCCGGGACAAGGAGGATGGCGTCATCAAGGTGGTGCTCCGTCCCGGCGGCTGAGGCTGTATTAAGGAGCGGGCGGGGCCGGCGTCTGGCCCTCCCTCTCGCTTGCGATGATCGCAAGGGTGCGCGGATCGGTTTCACCCGCGCACCATCGATCCAAGGCCAGCTGGAAAATGGGTTCATCGTCCGCGGCCATGGCGAAAAGGGTCATGGAGGAGCGAAACTTCATGTCATCCGGGGATCCGAAGAGGGCGTGAAGGGTCGGCGCCGGGGCGTCGATCACGGCCTGCGTGACGCGCATCAACCGAGGCGCGAGGACCGGGTGGGTCAGATAGGCGCGGGCCTCTGCCAGCGACCCGATGCCGTAGAACAGCGCCATCGACGAGCGTCCGAGATCACGCAACTGCGGGAAGACGAACCAGATCCAATGGGTTGTCTTTCGTCCTGCCTCCAACTCGGCCAGAGCCCTGTCGAAGGTCTCGGACTGGGCGGTAACGAAACGTTGCAGGTCAAACAGGTCCGGTGGGGTCATGGGCCGCCCTCAATCTTCGCGAGCCGCCTTTCCTGCCTCAGAAACGGACCGACAATGCGGCCTTGAGCGTATAGCAAGGACCCAAATGACGTTAAGTAACCTTCCAGGTCGAAACTCTTGCTTTGGTCATTTGGGATCGGGACCTCTTCAGCGCTCTCCGTCGCGGTGTTGCCCGGCCACCACGCCGGGTGGGGCGGGAGTTGCATGCGGCGCGGCGGAGCCCAAGGGCGGGGATGGAGACGCCAGCCACGCCCGGTCTCATCCGGCTTGCCTTCGTGCCGATTCTCCCCTATAGGCGCGCTCATCCCACACGCGGAGCTTGCTCGATGATTTAATCGGGCTGCCACCGGTGGCCGGTTATCCGGTCCACTGCTCCGCGGAGGCCTAACCGGAGATTGATTATGGCACTACCTGAATTTTCCATGCGTTCGCTGCTCGAAGCCGGCGCTCACTTTGGTCACCAGTCGCACCGCTGGAACCCCAAGATGGGCCAGTATATCTTCGGCACCCGTAACAACATCCACATCATCGACCTCGCCCAGACGGTCCCGATGCTGCACCGCGCCCTGCAGGCCGTGAGCGACACGGTCGCCAAGGGCGGTCGCGTGCTCTTCGTCGGCACCAAGCGCCAGGCAGCGGATTCGGTTGCTGATGCGGCCAAGCGTTCGGCCCAGTATTATGTGAACTCCCGCTGGCTCGGCGGCATGCTGACCAACTGGAAGACGATTTCGGGCTCCATCTCGCGCCTGCGCAAGGTCGACGAGATCCTCGGCGGCGGCGGCACCGGCCTGACCAAGAAAGAGCGCCTGATGCTCTCGCGCGAGAAGGAAAAGCTCGAGCGCGCACTCGGCGGCATCAAGGATATGGGCGGCACGCCCGACCTGATCTTCGTCATCGACACCAACAAGGAGCAACTTGCCATTCAGGAAGCCAAGCGCCTTGGCATTCCGGTGGCGGCGATCGTCGACACGAACTGCGATCCCGACGGCATCACCTTCCCGGTTCCGGCCAACGACGACGCGGGCCGCGCCATCACCCTGTATTGCGACCTCATCGCCCGCGCGGCGCTTGACGGCATCTCCCGCGGCGCCGGCGCCATGGGCATCGATATCGGCGCTTCGGAAAACCCGATGGCCGAAGAAGTGCCCGCCAACGACGCCGTTGCTCCGGAGCAGGGCGAGCAGTTCGAGCGCCTGGCGGCTCCCCGCGGCGCTCCGGACGATCTGACGAAGCTGACCGGTGTCGGCCCGCAGCTCGAGAAGAAGCTGAACGAAGCCGGGATCTTCCACTACTGGCAGTTTGCCGCGATGCAGCCCGCCGATGTGGAACTGCTCGACAAGGACGCCAAGCTGAACGGCCGCATCGAGCGCGACGGCTGGCTTGGTCAGGCCCGTTCGATGATCGAGGCGGCATAACGCCAGCCCGAGCGATCGTCGCCCAGTCTTGGGGCGTTCAGGACGGCCAAGGCCGTCTTGGAACGACCTGACCGCGGCGCGACCTTGAGTCAATGGATCAAGCCCGGCGTTCCCTGAGCGCCGGGCTCCCTACTATCTGTGAACCTGTGAAAGGACGAGCCATGGCGAACATTACCGCTGCGATGGTGAAGGAGCTGCGCGAAACGACCAGCGCCGGCATGATGGATTGCAAGAACGCCCTCAACGAGACGGGCGGCGACATCGAGGCTGCGGTCGACTGGCTGCGCAAGAAGGGTCTCTCGAAGGCCGCCAAGAAGGCTGGCCGCGTGGCCGCAGAAGGCCTCGTCGCGGTCGAATCGTCGGGTCACACGGCAACCATCCTCGAAGTGAACTCCGAGACCGATTTCGTGGCCCGCAACGACCAGTTCCAGGCGTTCGCCCGCGAAGCCGCCAAGATTGCGCTCATGGGCAACGGCACCGTCGAATCCCTCGAGACGGCGCATTTCCCCGGCTCGCAGGTCACGATCAAGGACCGCCTGCAGGAGCTGATCGCCACGATCGGCGAGAACATGACGCTGCGGCGGGTCGCCAAGCTCGAAGTGTCGAAGGGCGTGATCGCCACCTACATTCATAACGCCGTCAGCGACGGCCTCGGCAAGATCGGCGTCCTCGTGGCGCTGGAATCCGAAGGCGACGTCACCGCGCTGTCGACCCTTGGACGGCAGATCGCGATGCATGTGGCGGCAACCAGCCCGGTGGCGGTCGATGCCTCTGGCGTCGATGCGGCGACCCTCGAGCGCGAGAGCGCGATCCTGCGTGACAAGAATGCCGGCAAGCCGGAAAACGTCATGCAGAAGATCATCGAGAGCGGCCTGAAGAGCTACTACAAGGAGGTCACCCTCCTCGAGCAATCCTTCGTGCACGATCCGTCGAAGACGGTCGCGCAGGTGCTGAAGGAAGCAGAGTCGAAGGCCGGCAAGCCCGTGACCCTGAAGGCCTTCGTCCGTTATGCCCTCGGTGAGGGCATCGAGAAGGAAGAGGCTCCCGATTTCGCGGCCGAAGTGGCTGCGGCGGCGGGCGTGAAGGCCTGACATCGTTCCAGCAAAACGGCGGCGTTTCAGCCGCCGTTTTCTTGAGAGGCCGACGCGCCATCCGGACAAGCGGCCCCAGGTCCTTCCGAGACGGGCGCATCGACTTGTGACGTGGAACGGGAGCGCCGGCCCTGACCGGGGCTCCGCCACCCAACCGACGAGGGGTCTGGCAGTGAAACAATTCCGGCGCATTCTGGTAAAGCTTTCCGGTGAGGCCCTGATGGCCTCCGACGGGTTCTGGCTCGATCCGCAGACGCTCTCCGGCCTTGCCGAGGATATCGGTCGGGCGACACGGGCCGGCTTCGAGATCGCCATCGTCATCGGCGGCGGCAACATCATCCGTGGCGCGCGCATGAGTGCCGCCGGCTGGATCGACCGCCCGACGGCGGATTCGATGGGCATGCTCGGAACCGCCATGAATTCGCTCGCTATCGAGACCGCCCTCAACGCGGCTGGCATCTCGGCCCGCACGATGTCGGCGGTGTCGATGCCGTCCATCTGCGAGACCTATGCGCGCCAGCCGGCTCTCCATCATCTGCAGAAGGGGCAGGTCCTCGTGCTTGCGGGCGGCACCGGGAACCCGTTCTTCACCACTGACACCGCGGCGGTTCTGCGTGCTGCCGAGCTGAGGTGCGACGCTGTGCTGAAGGCGACCCAGGTCGACGGTGTCTACTCGGCCGATCCGAAGACCGATCCGAAGGCGGTCCGCTACGAGCGGCTGACCCATGACGAGGCGATTTCACGCGATCTGAAAGTCATGGACACGGCGGCCTTCGCGCTGGCGCGCGAGAGTCGAATCCCGATTATCGTCGGGTCGATCCACGCCCCCAGCTCCGTCACGGCGATCCTGCAGGGGACTGTGCCGTCGACGATCGTCGCCCCTTGATGCCAAGCCGAGGGAAGCGTAAGCCCCTCTCCATGCAGTTCGAGTAAGGATTCAATCGAGATGGCACAATCTTTTGACCTCGATGACGTAAAGCGCCGCATGACGGGCGCGATCAATGCCTTCAAGCATGACCTTGGCAGCCTGCGGACGGGTCGGGCATCGCCGACCTTGCTCGACCCGATCCAGGTCGACGCCTATGGCTCGGCCATGCCGATCACGCAGGTGGCTACCGTCAGCGTTCCCGAGCCCCGGCTCCTGAGCGTTCAGGTCTGGGACCGGAGCATGGTCGGCCCCGTCGAGAAGGCGATCCGCGAGTCGGATCTGGGCCTCAACCCGCAGACCGAGGGCCAGGTCATCCGCCTGCGCATTCCGGAGATGAACGAGCAGCGCCGCAAGGAGATGGTGAAGGTCGCGCATAAATACGCCGAGGAGGCGAAGGTGGCGGTCCGCCACGTGCGTCGCGACGGGCTCGATCTTCTCAAGAAACTCGAGAAGGACAGCGCCATCAGCGAGGATGACAGCAAGCGTCACGCCGATCAGGTGCAGAAGGCGACGGATCAATACGTTTCCGACATAGACTCTCTGCTCGTGGCGAAGGAAAAGGAAATCATGCAGGTCTAGGATTGGACCGGCATCCGGAAGATCGATCATGAGCGGTGAAGCCAAGCTGTCGGCTCAAAGCCTCGCCTGCAAACCTGCGGGCGAGGGCGTGCCGACGCATGTCGCCATCATCATGGACGGCAACGGGCGCTGGGCCGCCAAGCGCGGGCTGCCCAGGTTCGAGGGTCATCGCCGGGGGGTCGAGGCGATCCGGCGGGCCGTGCGTTCGGCCGGCGATCTCGGCATCCGCTACCTGACGGTCTACAGTTTTTCGGCCGAGAACTGGCGACGTCCCGCTCAGGAGGTGTCCGACCTGATGGGCCTGCTGAAGCGTTTTGTCCGGCATGATCTCGCGGAGCTTCACGCCAACAATATCCGCGTACGCATCATCGGCGAACGCCGCGGACTGACCGGCGACATCGCTCTTCTCCTCGACGAGGCCGAGAACCTGACGCGCCAGAATACCGGCCTGACCCTTGTCATCGCGTTCAATTACGGCGGACGGCAGGAAATCGTCAGCGCCGTGCGGGCCATCGCCGAGAAGGTGAGGGCGGGCACGCTCGATCCAGAGGCCATCGATTCCGCCTTGGTTGAGCAGCATCTCGATACACACGGCATACCGGACCCCGACCTCGTCATCCGCACCTCGGGCGAACAGCGCGTGTCGAACTTCCTGACCTGGCAGACCGCCTATTCGGAATTCCTCTTCATCCCGGATTTCTGGCCCGATTTCGACGACGCGACTTTCCGGGCCGCCATCGACGAATATTGCCGCCGCGACCGCCGCTTCGGTGGCCTCAGCGCGCGGGTGGGTTGAGCATGGCCGCAAATGAGGGCCCCGCCCCACCGGCCGCCCCCGCCATGAGCGAACTGAAGAAGCGCGTCTTCTCCGCCATCATCCTGATCCCGCTTGCCCTGGTCACCGCCTTCGCGGGCGGATGGCCCTTCGCGCTGTTCTGGCTTGCTGCCGGAATTGCCATGATGTGGGAGTGGACCAGCATGACCGCGGTCGCGCCTGCGCGCCCGATCCAGATCGCGTTGGCCTGCGCGCTGGCGGCGTTCACCCTGCTTCTGCTCCTGGGTATGGAAACGGTCTGGTTTGTGTGGCTGGCGCTGGGGGCTGTCGTTGTCGCCCTGGTCCTGGGCCGCACGCAGCGCGACAGGCTCTGGGCAGCCTCTGGTTTCCTGTACGCGCTGATCATCGTTCTTGTGCCGCCTATCGTGCGGGCCCATCCCAATCTCGGCCTGGTCGGTCTGTTGTGGATGTTTGCAGTGGTGTGGGCGACGGATATTGCCGGCTATTTCACCGGCCGGGCGCTCGGCGGTCCCAAATTGTGGCCCCGGGTCAGCCCGAAGAAGACCTGGTCGGGCTTTCTGGGTGGGGTGGTGGCGGCCGCAATCGCGGGTTTTCTTGTCGCCTGGCTTGCGCAACGGCTTGGCTGGATGCAGCCATTCAGCCTGCGTAACACCATCATGCTGTCCATGGTGGCGGCCGTTGCGAGCCAGCTTGGCGATCTCGGGGAATCCGCGCTCAAGCGGCATTGCGACGTGAAGGATTCGAGCCACCTGATCCCCGGCCATGGGGGTGTGATGGATCGCCTCGACGGGTTCTGGGCAGTGTCGCTCATTCTCGGCATGGTCCTGTTCATCACCTGGATGGCAGGGTGACGCGCTCATGACCCGCACTCTTACGATTCTGGGAGCAACCGGCTCCGTCGGCCGCTCCACCGTTGAGGTCGTTCTCGCCCACCCGGACGCTTTCCGGATCGTCTCTGTCGTCGGCGGCCGGGATGCGGACGCCCTCGCGCGGGTGGCCCGTCAACTCGGCGCGCAGTTTGCGGCGCTGGCCGACGAGCAGGGCGGGGCCGCCTTGCGGGAGGCTTTGTCCGGCTCGGGAATTGCCAGTGGCGCTGGCGCCATTGCGGTTCTGGAAGCGGTGGAGCGTGACGCCGACATCGTGCTTGCCGCGATCAGCGGGACCGCAGGCCTGGGACCCACGGCGGCGGCGCTGCGTCCGGGCAGAACGCTGGCCCTTGCCAACAAGGAAAGTCTGGTCTGTGCGGGAGCAGCCTTCATGCGGGAATCGCGCCGTCTGGGCGTGCGCCTCATGCCGGTCGATTCTGAGCACAACGCCCTTGAGCAGGCGCTCTCCGCGGGCCAGAACCGCGATGTCGAGAAGGCCATCATCACGGCGACCGGGGGCCCCTTCCGAACCTGGACGCGGGAGCGGATTGCTGCCGCCAGCCCGGCCGAGGCGGCAGCCCATCCGGTGTGGTCCATGGGGTCGAAGATCAACATCGACTCCGCGACACTGATGAACAAGGGCCTCGAACTCATCGAGGCCCATCATCTGTTCGATCTCGAACCCGACCGGCTCGACGTGCTGGTCCATCCCGAGGCGATCTTTCACGGCCTGGTCCAGTGGCGAGACGGCGCGCTGACCGCCGGTCTGGCGCTCCCCGACATGAAGGTTCCGATCGCCAACGCCCTGCGCGGCGAGGACCGGCTTGCCATGGACCTGCCGCGTCTCGATCTTGCCGCGATTGGGCGCTTAACGTTCGACAGGGCCGACGACATGCGGTTTCCGTGCCTGGCGCTGGCGAGGGCTGCTTTGCGGGACGGTGGAGCGATGCCGACGATCTTGAACGCCGCCAACGAGATAGCCGTCGCAGCCTTCATGGAAGGGCGCATCGGGTTTTATGAGATTTCAGAGTTGGTTGAGGGCGTTTGCTCGACCTTTGCGGGACGTGCGCTGACCGCGCCCGCGACGGTTGCGGATGCCCTTGCGCTCGACCGAGAAGCACGGGGTCTTTCACGACAGTCTCTGTCGGCCCGATGACGATCAGCGCGGCCTCTGGCACGCGAAAGGGACAGTAATGGATTGGCTAGCAGCGATTACGGGAGCGACAGGGTCGGTGTTTCTGACACTTGTTTCGTTCGTGGTGGTCCTCAGCGTGGTCGTGTTCATCCATGAATTCGGCCATTTCTGGGTTGGACGCCTGTGCGGCGTCGGGGTCACGGCCTTCTCGATCGGATTCGGCAAGGAGTTGCTGGGCTGGACGGATCGGCACGGCACGCGGTGGAAGATCTCGGCCGTGCCGCTCGGCGGCTACGTGAAGTTCGTCGGCGATCTCAACGCCGCGAGCATGCCGGACCAGGACCATCTTCCTCAGATGACGGCGGCCGAACGCGCCGTCAGTTTTCCGCACCAAAGTGTCGCCAAGCGCGCTGCCATCGTGGCGGCGGGGCCGATTGCCAATTTTATCCTGGCGATCGCGATTTTCGCCGGCTTCAACTATTTCAGCGGCCGTCAGGTCATCGAGCCTCGAATCGAGTCGGTCCAGCCGGGGAGCGCTGCCGAACGGGCAGGGTTTCTCCCCAAGGACCTGATCCTGACCATCGACGGGAGGCGCATCGAGACCTTCGCGGACATGCAGCTGCTGGTCAGTTCCAGCGCCGGAGAGGCACTTGCCTTCACGGTCGATCGCAGCGGCCAGACCGTGGCGCTCAGCGCGACGCCGAATTTTACAGAGCGGACGACCCCCTTTGGCAAGCAGCGGATCGGGCTTCTCGGCGTCGAGGCCTCGCGGGATCCGGCCGCGGTCAAGCGCCTGTCCTATACCCCCTTGGGAGCCATCAAGGCCGGGGCCGTCGAGACGTGGAATCTGGTCGATCGCACCATGAATTTTCTGCGGCGGCTGGTGACCGGCAAAGAATCGGCAGACCAGCTCTCCGGACCCATCGGCATCGCTCGGGCCTCCGGAACGGCATTCGACGTCGGCGGCGTCTACAGCCTCGTCGGATTGATCGGTTTCATGTCGGTTTCGATCGGTCTCATTAACCTTTTCCCCATTCCGTTGCTCGATGGCGGACACCTTCTGTTCTACGCGGTGGAGGCCATCCGAGGCCGCCCATTGAGCGAAAAAGCCCAGGAAATCGGGTTCCGGATTGGCTTTGCGCTGGTGGCGATGCTCATGCTGTTCGCCACTTGGAATGATATTGTTCACCTTGGTGCAAGTTTTATGGCGCGAGGAACGTGACAAGGACGCCACGCCCGGTAGAATTGGTACTCTGTTGGGTAATCCGCCGTTTGCAATGACGGCGAAAGTTTGTACAAGCGGACCGCACCGATAGGGTTTGCGTCTTATGTCGCTGACCTGGCGGGACGACCCGCTTAGGCAAATATAAAGAGACGGGCCAGTTGATGATGTCGACGACCACGAAACGCCGGAAGAAGCCGGCCACCACAGCCATCATCGCGATGAGTGCGATGATTGCCGGAGTGACTGCCGCAGAGACGGCTTTCGCGCAGGGGGCACCTCAGGGCAATCGCAGAGCAGCGGTGTCACAGGGTCCCGTCGTTAATCGCGTTGTCATCGAGGGCAACAAGCGCGTCGAGAAGGCGGCCATCGAAGGCGCCCTCGAGGCGCAGTCCCGCCGGGCATACAACCAGGCGACCGTGGACGCCGACGTCCAGCGCATTCTCGAAGTCTATCGCCGTCAGGGCCGTGGCCTCGCCACGGTGACGCCGCGGGTTGTCGATCTGCCGAATGGCACGGTCGACATCATCTACGGCATCAACGAAGGCGATAAGACCGGCGTCAAGGAAATCCGCTTCATTGGCAACAATCAGGTTTCGGCCACCCGCCTGCGTGGCGTGATGGGCACCACCGAGACCAATATCCTCAGCTTCCTCAAGAGCACCGACGTCTACGATCCCAACCGGATCGCAGCCGATCTGGAGCTTATCCGGCGCTACTACCTGAAGAACGGCTATGCGGATTTCCGCATCGTTTCCAGCGACGTGCAGTTCGACCCGACCGGCGGTGGCTATGTCGTGACGATCGCGGTCGAGGAAGGCCCGCAATATCGCGTCGGTGCCGTCAACGTCGAGTCGCGCATCCCGGAACTCGGCGAGGACGTGGTCCGCAAGAACCTCTCGACTTCGGCTGGCTCCGTCTACAATGCGGACGCCGTGCAGAAGTCGCTGCAGGACGTGACCGCCGATGCGGCCCGCAAGGGCTATGCGTTCGCGCAGGTTCGCCCCGTCGGCACCCGCGATCCCGCTTCACAGACCATCAATCTCGGCTACGTCGTCGAGGACGGTCCGCGCGTCTACATCGAGCGGATCAACGTCCGCGGAAACAGCCGCACCCGCGACTACGTGATCCGTCGCGAGTTCGATCTCGGCGAAGGGGATCCCTACAACCGGGTGCTTGTCGACCGGGCAGAACGCCGCCTCAACAACCTCGGCTACTTCAAGACCGTCCGGATCTCCAACGAACCGGGCTCCGCGCCTGACCGTGTGGTGGTCAACGTGGACGTCGAGGATCAGTCGACCGGTGCCTTCTCGGTCTCGGGCGGTTACTCGACCTCGGACGGCTTCATCGGCGAGGTCGCGGTCAGCGAGTCCAACTTCCTCGGCCGTGGCCAGTTCGTCCGTGTCGCCGGCCAGCTCGGCCAGCGCACCAACGGCGTCGACTTCTCCTTCACCGAGCCGTATTTCCTCGGCTACCGGATGGCTGCGGGTATCGACCTGTTCTCCAAGTTCAGCGACCAGACGCAGTATGCCCGCTACGAAAACCGGATGACCGGCGGCCAGCTGCGCCTCGGCCTGCCCTTCACCGAAGAGTTCACGCTGACGCTGCGGTATTCGCTGTACCAGCAGGATCTCAACATCCCGAACGATTACAAGCAGCCTTACAATGACTGCTCGATCCCGCTCGCCGGATATACCCAGCTCAACCCGAATGGCACGCCCAACCGTCTCTTCTGCGAAGGCGACGGCGAGGCATCGCTCGCCATCAAGGAATCGCAGGGCCGCACCCTGACGTCGCTCGCGGGCCTGACCTTCAACTACAACACGCTCGACAGCACCAAGAACCCGCGTAACGGCTTCTACGCCGAAGTGAAGACGGATTTTGCCGGTCTCGGCGGCGATTCGCGCTTCTTCCGGGCAACTGGCGATGCGCGCTACTATCGCGAGCTTTGGGATGACATCATCGGTATCGCCCGCGTTCAGGGCGGCCAGATCTATGGCTTCGATGGCGGCGACAAGGGCACGTACGGTTCGGGCGGTGATCTGCGCATCGTCGACCAGTTCTTCCTCGGCCCGTCGCTCGTCCGCGGCTTTGCCACGAACGGCATCGGCCCGCGTGACATCTCGAGCCTCGACACGAATGCCAATGCCATCGGCGGCACGACCTATTTCGGCGGCTCGCTGGAAGTCCAGTTCCCGATCTGGGGCCTTCCGCGGGAACTCGGCCTGAAGGGCGCTGTCTTCGCCGATGCCGGTACTCTGTTCGGCTACAAGGGCCCGACGGTGTTCGACAACAACGGCAACAGCATCATCGACGGCTACAGCCCGACGACCGGCTGCACCATTCAGGCGCAGGTTTCGCAGGAATGTATCCAGGTGCGTGACAGCAAGACGATCCGGTCTTCGGTCGGTGCCTCGATCCTCTGGACCTCGCCGCTCGGCCCGATCCGGTTCGACTACGCCTTCGCTCTCTCGAAGGACGAGGGTGTCATGACGCCTCTCGGTGTCAAGATCGGTGGCGACCGCACACAGGCGTTCCGCTTCACCGGTGGGTCGCGCTTCTAAGGCATGATCCGGAATCCTGGAGACGGGAGAGGCGGATCGATTGGACAGGGACCGCGCAAGGTTCGTTATGCCTTGGTCTTGTTGAACCGAAACCATTTCAGATGGAGAGGGCGCCCCTGTGGCGCCCTCATTTTTTCATGACCGAGACACGTTTCTTTTCACCCGCCCGGGCGCTTCTCCTGCAGGAGGTCGCCGAGTTGGCGCAGGCGCCGCTTCCGGAAGGGGTCGACGGAGCATTCGCCGTGACGGGTGTCGGGCCCCTTGAGACTGCAGGGCCGACCGATCTCGCCTACATGGACAATGCCGCCTATGGGCAGGCGCTCGGCGCCACGAAAGCGGGCGCGGTGCTTGTGACCCCGCGCTTTGCCAGCAAGGTGCCGGCCGGGACGGTCGCCATCGTCACACCTCAGGCCTACCGGGTTTTTGCGCAGGTCCTGGCCAGACTTTTCCCGACTGCCATGCGGCCCCAATCGTCTTTCGCGGCGCGCGGGATCTCGCCGGGTTCGTTCGTGCATCCGACCGCCCGCCTCGAGCATGGCGTGACGGTCGATCCTGGAGCGGTCGTGGGGCCGGGGGCTGAAATTGGCGCAGGGTCGCTTGTCGGCGCCCATGCGGTGATCGGCGAAGGGGTGATGATCGGGCGTGATTGCGCGATCGGCCCCCATGTGAGCATCTCCCATGCCTATCTGGGAAACCGCGTCATCCTGCACGCTGGCGTGCGCATCGGGCAGGACGGTTTCGGGTTCGCCATGGGGCCTCAGGGGCACTTGAAGGTGCCGCAGGTCGGCCGCGTGATCATTCAGGACGACGTCGAGATCGGGGCCAACAGCACCGTCGACCGCGGTGCGAGCCGCGACACGGTGATCGGCGAAGGAACGAAAATCGACAACCTCGTCCAGATCGCCCACAACGTGGTGATCGGGCGACATTGCGTCATCGTGGCTCAGGTGGGAATCGCGGGCTCCACCACCCTTGAGGATTTCGTCGCACTTGGCGGGCAGGTTGCGGTCCGCGGCCATGCCCGGATCGGGATGGGCGCCCAGATCGCCGCGACCAGCGGCGTCAACGGCGATGTTCCCGCGGGCGCCAGGTGGGGCGGGGTCCCCGCGCGACCCATGCGCGACTGGTTCCGTGAGATCAATGCCCTGAAAAAACTTGCATCGAAAGACGATTCCGGCGATTCCCGCAGCCGTGACGGGATGTCTTCTGACCCTTAAAGACATTGGTACAGCCGGAGACGATGACATGAGCGAAGCGCCAAGTACGCTTCAGACCGCCGATATCGTGCAGATCCTCGATCTGCTTCCGCATCGGTATCCTTTTCTTCTGGTCGACAAGATTATTGAGATCGATGGCGACCGGTCCTGTATCGGGATCAAGAACGTCACCTATAACGAGCCGCAATTCACCGGGCATTTTCCCTCGCGGCCGATCTTTCCTGGTGTCTATCTCATCGAGGGGATGGCCCAGACGGCGGGCGCCATCTGCGTCGCTTTCAAGATCGCCGAGCAGGCAAAGCCCAAGCAGGTCTTCTTCATGACCATCGACAAGGTGAAGTTTCGCAAACCCGTGGAGCCCGGCGACCGGGTCGAATTCCATATGCGCAAGCTCAACAACCGCCGCAACATGTGGTGGTACAAGGGCGAGGCGAGGGTGGACGGCGTTCTCGTCTGCGAGGCCGAAGTGAGCGCCATGCTGGTGATGGATTGATGGAGACCTTCATTCATCCGAGCGCTGTCGTCGAAGACGGCGCGGTCATCGGCGCCGGCTCATCGATCGGCCCCTTCTGCATGATCGGTCCGGAAGTCGAACTGGGCGAGGGTTCGAGCCTCGTGAGCCATGTGGCCCTTGCCGGCCGCACCACCATCGGCCCCCGTGCCCGGATTTTCCCTTTCGCATCCATCGGTCATATCCCGCAGGATCTGAAATATCGCGGCGAGCCCTCGACGCTCACTATCGGGTCGGATTGCACCATCCGCGAAGGCGTGACGATGAACCCGGGCACCGCCGGAGGCGGTCTGGCGACGGTCGTGGGTGACCGCTGCTCATTCCTGGCCAATTCCCATGTGGGGCACGACACGCGGGTTGGCAGCGATGTGATCCTGTCGAATAACGTGATGCTGGCGGGGCACGTCACGGTCGGCGATTTCGTGATTTTTGGCGGCGGCTCGGCGGTGATCCAGTTCGCGCGCGTGGGCTCCCATGCATTCGTCGGGGGTCTGACTGGCCTCGAGAATGACCTGATCCCCTACGGCATGGCGACGGGGAACCGGGCTCATCTCGCGGGCCTCAACATCATCGGGTTGCGCCGGCGCGGCTTCACGCGGGACCAGATCCACGATATCCGCCGCGCCTACCGTCTTCTCTTTGCGGACGAGGGCACGTTGTCCGAGCGGGTCGAGGACGTGGCGGGCGAATTCGCCACGCATCCCTTCGTTCACGAGATCCTCGACTTCATCCGCGAGGGCAAGGACCGGGCGATCTGCACGCCCCGGGACCCTGTCTCGTCGCATTGACCGCGCCGTCGGGCGCGCGACTTCCCCAGCGTGAGGACGGTCCGGTAGCCATCCTCGCGGGGTCGGGGCAGTTGCCGATCCAGCTCGTGCATCACCTCGAGCAGACCGGGCAGGATTGCCGGGTCATGGCCTTCCGCGGGTTTGTCTCGGCGGAGCTGCGCGGACGGGCGGACGCGACCGTCGATCTTCTCGACCTCAGGACGATCATGCAGCGCCTCGATGCGTGGAAGCCGCGCGCCGTGGCCCTCGTCGGCGCAGTGCGGCGACCAGGCTTCTCGGCCCTGTTGGGGGCCTTCTCGCTGCTGCGGAATCGCCAGGAGGTCCGCGAGGTCATCGCGCGGGGCGACGATCAGGTCCTTCGCGGCGCCGTCATGCTGCTGGAAGAGCGCGGCTACAGGGTCGTGGGCGCCCATGAGCTCGCGCCGGGCCTCGTGGCGCCCGTGACGATGGCCGGCCGCCTTGCGCCCTCCGCTGACGATCGGCAGGCCGTCTCCATCGGGCTCGACCTGTTGTCGTCGCTCTCGGCGTTCGACATCGGCCAGGCGGCCATCGTCGCACGCGAACACGTGCTTGCCGTGGAAGGCCCAGAGGGGACCGACCGGATGCTGGCGCGCGTTGGCCGGATGCGGCGATCGTTTCTCGGATTGCGCAGGCGACGCGAGGGCGGCGTGCTGATCAAGGCCGCCAAGCGCGGCCAGGATCTCCGCGTGGACATGCCGGCCATCGGTCCACGGACGGTTGCGGAGGCTGCCCGCGCCGGCCTCTCGGGCATTGCCGTCGGCGCAGGCTCGACGCTTGTGCTCGATCAGGACAGGACCATCGCCCTTGCCGACCGGTTGGGCCTGTTCCTGATCGCGGTCGAACTCCCTTGGATGGACGCCGACCATGGTTCCTGATGCACCGCCTGCCATCTGGATCGTCGCCGGAGAGGAATCGGGCGACCAGCTCGGTGCCAAGCTCATGCGCGCCCTCAAGCATCAAGCGGGTCTCCCGCGCGTAACTTTCGGCGGCGTCGGCGGCCATGCAATGGCAGCCGAGGGCCAAATCAGCCTGTTTCCGCTCGAGGACATCGCGGTCATGGGTTTTTCGGCTGTCATCAACCGGCTGCCGACCATTCTACGGCGCATCCGCCAGACTGCTGATGCGGTGGTCGCCGTCAATCCGGACATGCTCGTCATCATCGACAGCCCGGATTTCACGCACCGGGTCGCCAAGGCCGTGCGCAGGCGTGCACCCCACATTCCGATCGTCGACTATGTCAGCCCTTCCGTGTGGGCCTGGCGGCCGGGGCGGGCGCGAAAGATGCGTGCCTATGTGGATCATCTGCTGGCCCTGCTACCCTTCGAGCCCGAGGCGCATGAACGATTGGGCGGGCCGCCGACAACCTATGTGGGCCATCCGCTCATCGAGCGATTGACCGAGATCAGGCCGGCAGCGGGTGAGCGTGCGGGCAGACCGGACGGGCCGTTCAAGCTTCTCGTTCTGCCGGGAAGCCGAAGGACCGAGGTCAGCCGGCTCATGGAGCCCTTCGGCGCGGCCATCGGACTGCTGCGTGAGCGCTCGAACCGCCCGTTCACGGTGACCATTCCGGCCGTCGCGCATCTCGTGGAAGAGATCGCCCGTCGCGCCGAGAACTGGCCGGTCACACCTGTCATCGTCACCGGAGAGGCCGCAAAGTGGGCGGCGTTCCGGTCCGGCGATGCGGCCCTTGCGGCCTCCGGCACCGTGACCCTCGAACTCGGACTTTCAGGCGTGCCGATGATCGTCGCCTATCGGGTCTCGAAGATCGAAGAGGTGCTCAAGTACCTGATCAAGGCCCATTCCATCGTGCTGACAAACCTTGTGCTGCACGAGAACGTCATTCCCGAATTCATCCAATGGGATTGCACGCCCGAAAAACTGGCAGACGCGTTATTGCCGCTGTTGTCGGATTCCCAGGAGCGGCGCCGACAGGAAGAGGCCTTCAGGCGTCTCGATGCTCTCATGCGGATCGGAGACGAAGCCCCAAGCGAACGCGCCGCCCGCATCGTCGCCGCCATCCTGCGAGATCCGTCGTCCGCGTCGGAGGCCAACCGTCTGGAGAAAGGTTCAGGGAATGCGCCAGTGTGATCGCTTTGCTGGCATCATCCTGGGATTTTTCGTGTTCCACCAGGCAAGCGCCGGAGAGTTGACCTGCACGGGGCCATTTGCGTCGGACACAACACAGAAGCGCCTCGCCAAGGTTTTCGGCAAGACCAATGTGGTGCGGGAATGGATGCGTGATGAGGGAATAGCGATTCCTGCAAGCGTCATCTTCCCCAATGATCCGCTCCGGCGTGTCGAGGTCGTGTGGTGGAATTCAAAAGCCCGTCGATGGCCATCGAGCATTCATTCGTCAAGCGCCAATTGGTCGGCGCCGTCTGGCATTCGGGTCGGCATGTCGCTCGAGCAGATCGCCCGCATCAACGGCAGATCGTTCACGCTCTATGGCTTCGACAGGACCTCCTGAGGAAGGGCCGTGGATTGGAAGGGGGGAACGCTCGCTCACAATTCAGGCGGCTGCAACCTCATTGTAATCTTCGCAGCTGATGAAAACGGCGACGAGGCGGATCGGCGGAGAGTGGCGAGCGACGAGGAATTCGACTCTGACGATCAAAAGATGAGGGCCGTACGGCCCAGAGTAAAGACGATAGGAATTGCCTACCCGCAGCACCCTTGAAGCAAAATAGCCGCAATGTCTGAGCTTCGGCGGAGAGTGCCCCCGTCGTCCCGGGCCCGGGACGACGGACCCGATTTGACGGGGGGAGCTTTAGTTGCCTGTTGCCTGAGGCAGGTCACCCCCGCGAGGCGACCGTTGCGTAATCGCGCTGCGGTGCGCCCACATAGAGCTGGCGCGGACGGCCGATGCGCTGCGAGGGGTCCTCGATCATCTCGCTCCACTGGGCGATCCAGCCGACCGTGCGCGCGAGGGCGAACAGCACGGTGAACATCGAGGTCGGGAAGCCCATCGCCTTCAGGGTGATGCCCGAATAGAAGTCGATATTCGGATAGAGCTTCTTCTCGAGGAAGTACTCGTCCTTGAGTGCGATCTGCTCGAGTTCCACGGCGACGTCCAGCAACGGATCGTCTTTGATTCCGAGCTCGTTCAGAACCTCGTGGGTGGTCTTCTGCATGATGCGGGCGCGCGGATCGTAGTTCTTGTAGACCCGGTGTCCGAAGCCCATCAGGCGGAAGGGATCGTTCTTGTCCTTTGCGCGCGCGATGTAATGCGGAATGCGGTCGGGCGTGCCGATCTCTTCCAGCATCTTGAGCGCCGCCTCGTTGGCGCCACCATGGGCGGGTCCCCACAGGCAGGCAATGCCCGCTGCGATGCAGGCAAATGGGTTCGCACCGGACGAGCCGGCAAGGCGAACGGTCGAGGTCGACGCATTCTGTTCGTGATCCGCATGAAGAATGAAGATCCGGTCCAGCGCACGGGACAGCACCGGGTTGACCTTGTAGTCCTCGCAGGGAACCGCAAAGCACATACGCAGGAAGTTCGACGTGTAGTCGAGGTCGTTCTGCGGATAGACGAAGGGCTGACCCACCGAATACTTGTAGGCCATCGCGGCAAGCGTCGGCATCTTGGCGATCATCCGCATGGACGCGATCATGCGCTGCTGCGGATCGGAGATGTCCGTTGAGTCGTGATAGAACGCCGACAGCGCGCCCACCGATGCCACCATGATGGCCATCGGGTGCGCGTCCCGGCGGAAGCCCTGAAAAAACCGGTTCATCTGGTCATGCACCATCGTGTGGCGCGTGACGCGATAGTCGAAATCTGCCTTCTGGGCTGCGGTCGGAAGCTCACCGTAGAGCAGCAGGTAGCAGGTCTCGAGGAAGTCGCCGTGCTCGGCGAGCTGTTCGATCGGATAACCGCGATAGAGCAGGATGCCCTGGTCGCCATCGATATAGGTGATCTTCGACTCGCAGCTGGCGGTCGATGTGAAGCCCGGATCGTAGGTGAAGGCTCCAGTCTGCGCGTAGAGCTTGGAGATGTCCACGACGCTCGGGCCGATGGTGCCGTGTTTGACCGTCAGATCGACGGCTTTGTCATCAACAGTCAGCTTTGCAATATCTGCGCTCATGCGTCTTCGCCCTTTCAACAGGAGGCCGGGCTTTACGTAGGGCAGCCGCGCGGCTGGAGAAGAGGTCTCCGTGCGGATGTCCGGTCCGAGGTTCGCCCGTCGGGGATCATGTGGCTGTGGGTAGCTTATCCGTATGGAGGGGGCAAGCGCGGCGAAGCGTGAAGCGGCCGGCTATGCAGCCGACGCAGCACTCAATTGATCGCGCAGGCGTGACAGGGTTTCGTCCCGGCCGAGAACGACCATGACGTCGAAGAGTCCGGGCGAGGTGGCGCGACCGGTGAGCGCGGCGCGCAAGGGCTGGGCGATCTGGCCAAGCTTTGCGCCCAGCGTCTCCGCATGCTCGCGCACCACCCCCTCGACATTGGCCGATGTCCAGTCAGACACGGCCTCAAGCTTTTCGACGATGCCCGCAAGCCTGACGCGTCCATCGGCCAGCAGGCCCGCGGCTTTCTCGTCGAGGATCAAAGGCCGCTGGGCGTAGAGGTAATACGCGCTGTCGAGAAGCTCGACCACGTTCTTCGCCCGCTCCTTGAGACCCGGCATGGCGGCGATGAGCTTTGCGCGCAAAGCAGGGGTGAAGGTGTCGCCGAGCTGTCGCTGTGCGCCGATCTCCGGCAAAAGCTGCTCCATGGCGTCGACCAACTCCGCGTCCGGAGTCTGGCGCATGTAATGCCCGTTGATGTTCTCGAGTTTGACGAAGTCGAAGCGGGCAGGCGAGCGCCCGATGCTGCCGAGATCGAAGGCGGCGATCATTTCCTCGGTGGAGAAGAACTCCTGATCGCCGTGGCTCCAGCCGAGGCGGACCAGATAGTTGCGCAGCGCCACGGGCAGATAACCCATGCTGCGATACGCCTCGATCCCCAGGGCACCATGCCGCTTGGAGAGCTTGGAACCATCCGGCCCGTGAATGAGAGGGATATGCGACATGTTCGGCACGTCCCAGCCGAGCGCCTGATAGATCTGGGTCTGCCGCGCGCCGTTGGTGAGGTGATCGTCGCCGCGGATGATATGGGTGACATCCATGTCGTGGTCGTCGACGACAACCGCCAGCATGTAGGTGGGCGTCCCGTCCGATCGCAGCAGCACCAGATCGTCGAGATCCTTGTTCTGCCACACGACGCGGCCCTGCACCGCATCCTCGACGACGGTCTCGCCCTCGAGCGGAGCCTTCAGGCGGATCACCGGCTTGACGCCGTCAGGCGCCTCCGCAGGATCGCGGTCGCGCCAGCGGCCGTCATAGCGCAAAGGTTTTCCCTCCTTGCGCGCCTCGGCACGCATGGCCTCGAGCTCCTCCTGGCTGGCATAGCAATAATAGGCGCGGCCGGATGCCAGGAGAGATTCCGCCACCTCCTTGTGGCGGGCTGCACGGGTGAACTGGTAGACGACGTCCCCATCCCAATCGAGCCCGAGCCAGGTGAGGCCGTCGAGGATCGCCTTGATGGCGGGTTCGGTCGAGCGCTCCCGGTCCGTATCCTCGATCCGCAGCAGCATCTTGCCGCCTTGCCGCTTCGCATAGAGCCAGTTGAACAGGGCCGTGCGTGCGCCGCCGATATGCAGGAAACCGGTGGGCGAGGGGGCGAAACGAGTAATGACGCTCATCAATGCAGAACCTTGTCGGACGAGTTTGGGGCGCAGAACGCCGGCGGGCGAGGGACCTCCAAACGGAGGGTTCGCCCCTGTGAGGCGTCGTCTACCATGTAAACCCGCCGGACGTTAAGTCGAACCGATGCATCTGCCCGACAATCCCGAGCCTGGTTCGAGTCAGCGCTCTTCCGCGCGGGCATTGGCGCTGCCGCGTCAGTGGCAGCCTGCGCTCGGGTGGCGCGTGGCTGATGGCCGGCAATGGCTTTCCCAGGCGTGGTCGCGGGAACTGGAGCAGCGCCGGCTCTTTCCCTGGACGGCAGTGTGTTACGGTGCGGGAATCCTGCTGTTCTTTCAGGCCGAGGGCAAGCCTGCGCTCTGGGCGCCTGTCTGTGGACTTGTGGCCTTCGCGGTCCTGGCGATCGCATTGCGGGCCCATCTGCCGGCGCTGGCAGTCTGCATCGGTTTTGCGATGGTGTTCGCAGGCTTCACGACGGGAGCCATCCGCACCCGCGCGGTCGATGCGCCCATCCTGCGCAGGATCGTCATTGGATCGTTCTCAGGGTTCATCGAAGCGGTCGAGGATCGGCCGGATGGCAAGCGCCTGCTGGTGCGTGTCGGGGACCTCAAGGGTGTGACCGAAGCCGATCGACCCGTGCTCGTCCGCGTGAGCGTGAGGCGGAACGACCCGCTGGTCGCCGGGCAATTCATCACCGGTAACGCGCGCCTGTTGCCGCCGCCGCAGCCGGCGTGGCCGGGAGGCTACGACTTCGGGCGGGATGCCTATTTTCGCGGGATCGGCGGCGTCGGCTCGGTGCTTGGCACGGTGAGGATTATCGATCCACCCACCCTCGCGCCCCTGCGCTTTCGTCTCGGCGCCGCCGTGGACGAGGCCCGCAACGTGCTGACGCAGCGGATCGCCAGCGCCATCGGCGGACCCGCGGGCGGCGTCGGCGCAGCTCTCGTGACCGGCAAGAGAGGCCTCATCCCGGAGCCCACCAACGATGTCCTGCGGGCTGCCGGGATCTACCACATCGTCTCGATTTCCGGACTTCACATGGTGCTCGCCGCGGGCACGTTCTTCTGGCTGGCGCGCGCCTTCCTGAGCCTTTTTCCGACGCTGGCGCTGCTTTGGCCGATCAAGAAATTGGCGGCGGTCATCGCAATGGCCGGCGCTCTTGGATATTGCGTCTTTTCGGGCTCCGACGTGGCGACGGTTCGCTCCCTCCTGATGACCCTTGTGATGTTCGGCGCAGTCCTGGTCGACCGTCCGGCCGTGAGCGTGCGCAACCTTGCCATCTCTGCGCTGATCGTGCTGGCCCGGGAGCCCGAATCTCTCCTCGGACCGAGCTTCCAGATGTCGTTCGCCGCCGTGGCGGCGTTGTCGGCCTTCATGCCGCTTCTGCAACGGCGGGCGCCGAATGGTCGACCCACCGGCCTGATCGATAGGGGTCTGCGCTTCGTCGGCGGCCACGCCATGGGATTGGTGACCACGACCCTGATCGCCACCGTGGCGACAGCGCCCTTCAGCGCTTATCACTTTCAGACGCTCAATCCCTATGGCTTGGTCGGCAATGCGGTGGCGCTCCCCCTCGTGTCGCTGGTGGTCATGCCTGCCGCCGTCCTCGGCGTCCTCGCCTTCCCTTTCGGGCTCGATCGGCCCATCTGGCAGATGATGGGTGCAGCTGTTGCCCAGGTGCTCGATATCGCGACCTGGGTGGGTGGCTTTGGTGGCTCGACCCTCGTGGTTCCGGCGCTCGGATTGGGCGCGGTCGCGCTGCTGAGCCTGGCGCTTCTCATCGCGGTGCTCGCCGCCTCATCCCTGCGATGGTTGGCACTCATGCCGGCAGCCATCGGAATGGCTTTTGCGGCAACCCCGATGCGAGCCGATCTCTACATCGACCGGGACGGGCAGGGCGCGGCTATCCGCGGTCGCGACGGAGCCTTGACGTTCGTCGGCAAGACGTCAGCCTTCGTGGCGGAGCAATGGCTCAAGGCCGACGGCGACGCCCGCGATCCAGATGATGCAAGCCTCCACGGCGGCTCCCGCTGCGATCCGGCCGGCTGCGTGGTCGACGTGCCGGACGGTCACTCTGTGGCTTTCGTCCTGAACGCGTCCGCGTTCGCGGAGGATTGCCGCCGCGCCGAAATCGTCATCACCCGGCTGAAAGCGCCGTCGACCTGCAAGGCGCTTCTCGTGCTCGACCGGGAGACTCTCGCCGCCAGAGGGGCAACGACACTTCGCCTCGGCGCCGCTGCCATCGCCATTCGCTCCGTCCATAAGGGTGATGAAACCGTTGCCCGGTTGGCACCATCGCCGCAGCCGCCGGGTGCGGCGGCGCCGGCTCGCGTGCGAGCGCTCCCGGAGCGCGATCTCCCCGATGCCGACCCGCCGGACGGTGAGGTCAGTAGCGGCGAACCAGACTGACGAGCTTGCCCTGGATCTTCACCCGGTCGGGGCCCAGAACCCGGGTCTCATAGGCCTGGTTGGCGGCCTCGAGGGCGATCGACGAGCCACGGCGACGGAAGCGCTTGAGCGTCGCCTCTTCCTCGTCGATGAGCGCCACGATGATGTCACCCGTATTGGCGTTGTCCTGCTTGCGGATCACCACGAGGTCGCCGTCGAGAATGCCGGCCTCGACCATCGAGTCGCCGCGCACCTCGAGGGCATAATGTTCGCCCTGGCTGAGAAAGTCGTTCGACAGGGTGATCGAATGGCTGCGGTTCTGGATCGCGGAGATGGGCGTGCCCGCAGCGATCCGCCCCATGACGGGGATCGAGACGTCGCGGCCGCGCTCTTCCTGTGCCGGCGCCGGCGGAGTCTTGGCTCGGCTCGCGAGCCCGCCCTCGACCACGCTTGGCGTAAATCGCTTCTGACCGGCAGTGCCCCCGACCGTCTCCGGCAGGCGGATCACCTCCAGCGCGCGCGCCCGGTTCGGCAGGCGGCGAATGAAGCCGCGTTCCTCCAAAGCCGTGATCAACCGGTGAATGCCGGATTTCGACTTGAGGTCGAGCGCGTCCTTCATTTCGTCGAAAGACGGCGGGACGCCTGACTCGCGCAGACGTTCATGGATAAAGCGGAGCAGTTCGTGCTGTTTTCGCGTCAGCATGGCTGGCCTTTACTGCTCCGTCGAGGCGAGGAGCGATTCTGAAACAAAGCAGGAACACCGTAACTGTTCCCCGTGTGTTCCGCAAGCCCGGCTCGGCAGTGCCATCATCTCACGTCGTCTTGGTCGGCGTGAACGGCCGCTGCGCGCTCTTCGCGGCCCGCCTCGTCACCCCGTGCATATCTCTGCGGCAGACGACGGGCATCTGGTCACTGCAGCGAAATACTGATCTCGGCCAATGGTCAAGTTGGTTACTAATAGTTGTGTAAATTACTTAAATGTAAGCACAGGTTGCTTCCATTCCCCATGCGCATTTATTCCCGTCACTGGGTCGACGCACTATCAGCGTGGAAAAAATCAACGCGATGATGGTCCTCGTGAACGTGATTAACGCCGACATCGGCTGATTAAGTGGATGAAATATAACGATAAGCCACGCCTTTTTTTGCGTTTTCGATGCCCAGAAGCGAACGCGTGTCGGCAAAGCATTCGCAGCAAGGTTGCAAGGACGTAACTGCGATGTTACAACATTCTTTAAGACTTTTTGACGTGTCTTTCCAGGGGACCAAACATGGCCAAGTCGCGCAATCCTTCCTCGCAGTTCCTCGACGATGCAGCAGCAGTCGCAGCGGCACCCGATGAAATGGCCACCGTCGGTGTCCCGAACGGAGAGAATGTGGTTCCGCCGCTCGCCGTTGATGGGCCGACAAAGAGTGCGCATTCCACGGACTGGGTCGCTGCGAGCAGCGACACCGTCACGACGCCCGCAGGCCCGGCCAATCCATCTGTCCCGGCTCCCCCAAACGCCACTGACCGCTCTCACATCGTCGGTGTCGACGGGCTGGAAGATTACCTGTCCGAGAAGAGGTCCTACGATTTCGGCGATGATCACTTGATCAACACGGCAGCCATCCACGGGAGCCACGATGACGGCCATGACCCAGACGCCGGTTCCGACGGCAATCGCCGCGCCTCGACGGATGGTGCTGGAGACGGGGGACTGGGCGACCTGGATACCTCTGTCGCAGACGCGCACAAGCCGGTTGATCACCATGCCTGGGAAGACGAGACTTCCTCGGCCGTCGATGCTCTTCAGTATGGTTTCGCTCGCAAGGTCGCCGACGAATTCAATGACCCGGCGTTCAGAGAGAACAATCAGCTTTCTGGACCCGATCTCTGGCATGATCATTCTCGTGTGCGAGGTTCAGCCGAGAACTATAGCAGTTCTGGCGGTGCGTATAATGATCAAAATTACCTAGAAAAATCTGAATATAATTATCATGTTGCTCAGTTTCAAATTGAGGTTCAATCAGTTCAGCCAGCAGAAATAAATCATCTTTCAACCAATTTTTACAGTGATGATCATTCGAGATTAGTAACGGCTCCGACCGCTGATGATTTCATCACGGAGTTCAGTCAAAGCGCTTCTTGGTCTCAGCCTGTTCTCGGGACTGAAGGCGCAGACACGTTAGACGGTCGGTCTCTGCCCTTCATAGATGGCACCTACGTTTTTTACGGCTATGGCGGAGCTGATCTCATTATCGGCACATCATCCAGCGACTCTATACTCGGCGGTGAGGGAGGTGACATATTCATCGGACGTGGGGGCTACGATACGATCAGCGGCGGGAATGGAAAGGATTTCATTTCATATCTATATGACGGCGGTAGCTATGGAGTCCTAGTCAACTTATCCGGCCAAGATTTCGGGCTGTCAAACGGCAACGTCTTGCACACGAACCAGATCCTCGACAGCTACGTTGCTATGGACACTGTCGATAGCGTCGAGATGTTTGGCGGAACCAACATCGCGGATTATTTTCTTGCTACCAGCTACACGGGCGGCCCTCTCGTGTTCTTTGGCTATGGCGGCAATGACACGATGCAAGGTGGTGAGGCCTGGAGTGGCGACACGATCGACGGCGGGAACGGTGCGGACCTGATTTACGGCAATGGTGGCGATGACGTCCTTTACGCTTCTCAAGGCACCAACGACCAAGCCATCGATACGTTGTACGGCGGCGACGGATACGATTTCCTGATCGGCGACGCATGGGACCTGTTGTATGGCGAGGGCCAAGGCAACACCCTCCAGGGGGGGATCGCCGTCTATACCGGGGCTGATCCTATCAGCGTCGATCTTGCAAACGGCATCGCGCTCCACGGCGGCTATCAGGATGTTTTGATTTCCCTCTCTGGAGTAAATGGCGGTTCCGGAAACGATACGTTCATCTCTGGAACCTACGACGTCACCATTAATGGCGGCGCTGGCAACGACACCTTTTATGGAAGCGCTGCCAACGACACCTTCAGGGGCGAAGCAGGCTATGACATCTTCTTCGCATCGGGCGGCAACGACTATTACCAAGGCGGTTCAGGTGGCGGGGATGTGGGCGGCGCAGTCGATTACAGCGGCTGGACACGTGGAATCACAGGCGATCTCCAGGTGGGATCAATCAACAAAGGCGACGGGCACCTTGATCTGCTCCAATACATCTACGACATCGCGGGGACAAGTTTCGACGATGCTATCGCGGCTCAAGACTTGGACGTCAGCAACTGGTTGGCGGGGATGTCCGGCAATGACACGCTTGATGGCCGCGGCGGCGACGATCGACTCTATGGCGGCGCCGGCAACGATTTACTTCTGGGCGGAAGCGGCAACGATCAACTCGATGGTGGCTCGGAGAATGACGTGCTCGATGGCGGTACGGGCGCCGATACGATGGACGGAGGCGAGGGATCCGATGTCTACTACGTGGACGATGTAGGCGATGTCATCATCGAGCAGGGCGTTCAGGGCCGGGATACAGTCTATACGAGCATCAACTATTCGCTAACGAGCCAAGGGCTCGATGATGCCATTGCGACGGGCACCTCTGCGGTCTCCCTCACGGGCAACACCAACAATAACGCTCTCACGGGTAACGCTTCCGCAAATACGCTGGATGGCGGCGCGGGCTCGGACACGCTGGATGGCGGCAGCGGCAATGACAGTTTGCTCGGCGGCAGCGAGGCGGACTCCCTCCTCGGCGGTGACGGAAACGACACGCTCAACGGCGGGACCGGGGCCGACACTCTGGACGGCGGGAGCCAGAACGACAGCCTGATGGGCGGGACTGGCAACGACATGCTCCGCGGGGGCGACGGCACCGATACGTTTGACTATACGGCCGGCAACACGGTCGCTGGCGCGACCGGCGTCGATACGATGATCGGCGGCAATGGCGACGATACCTATTACATCGACGATCTCAATGACGTGGTAAGCGAGTTCAACGGAACGGGCGGCGGAGCGAACGACACCGTCTATATTTCCGTCGCCAATTACGATGCGCGCAAGGTCGATCCTCTCACGTCGTCGATCGAGCACGTGATTTTTGTCGGCAACGGCAGTCTCAATTATGCGCCGACCACGCCTGTCGCGATCGACACGGGGAACTTCGCGCTCGCCATCAACGAGAACGCGACCGGCGCAGTCGCCAAGATGAACTCCGTCGATACCGATGGAAAGATGGGACCGCTGCGCTATCACCTCGTCGATGATTTCAACAAGACGTTCTCTATTGACCCCGTCTCGGGTGTCATCACGCTCTTGAAGACGATCAACTATGAGGATGACGCCACGTTTGGCCTCATTATTGCCAACAGGGGCACCCCGCAGGAGCAGAGATACTTCAATCTCCAGGTCTATTCGGCCGAATCCTCGGCTGACCCAGCAGCTCTCCAATCCGACACGACGACGATCAAGATCCTGATCAACGACGTCAACGAGGCGCCCAACACCATTCGCGTCGCAAATGCGACGCAGCTCACGCTGCCGGAAAACACGACGTCTCTCGGCACGTTGTCAGCCATCGATCCTGACTCGGATGCGCTGTCATGGTCGCTGGACGCGTCCAACCCGGCCAACATCCTCGACATTTTCACAATTGCCTCGAACGGCGCCGGCGGCTTTCAGCTCAGCGCCAAGCCGTTCGCCTTGAACTTTGAAGATCCCTTGATCAAAAATGACACCGGGGGGAGCTACTATATTGTCAAGGTGAAGGTGACCGATGTTCCGACGGGGGGCAAGACGCCGCTGTCGGTCACGCAGGATATCAAGATCTATGTGACGGACGTGAACGATCCGCCGTCAGCGCCCAGCCTGAAGGTTGGTGGCACCGTCAGCGAAGACGCCGGAGGCGGTTCGTTCGTCGGCGAACTGACGGCAACCGATCCGGACGGGAACGCGGTTGGATTCACCTTCGCGAACGCAAAGGCGGGCAGCCTCGGAACCATCAGTGCAGATGGCCGCTTCGAAATTCTCCCCAACGGCAAGATTGTCGTCGCACAGAACGCCAATCTCGACGTCAGGCAAGATACGCCAACCTCATACAACATTATCTCGAAGGATACGCTGGGGGCGTCGACGACGGGTTCCGTCATTCTGACCATCACTTACGTCAACCACGAACCGGGCCAACCTTCCTTGGCGGGCGGATCTGTGCTTGAGACTGCCGGGCCGGGAGCCTTTGTCGGAACCTTGTCAGCCACCGATGTGGATGGCGATGCCGTCACGTATCAATTCACGAATGCGAAAGCGGGCAGCCTCGGCAAGCTCAGCGCCGACGGGCGCTACGAGATCAAGCCGGACGGGACGATCGTCGTTGCCCAGGGCGCGAACTTGTCGGTCGATGACGATACGCCCACGGCCTATGGAATCAGTGCCATCGATTCTCATCTTGGGATCACGACAGGCCTCGTCACGATCACCATCACCAATGTGAATCACGCTCCCAATGCCCCAAGCTGGGCGGGCGGATCGATTCTTGAAACTGCCATCAGCGGCAGCCCCGTGGGCACGCTGACGTCGACCGATCTGGACGGCGATGCGGTGCACTTTGTCTTCGCCGACGCAAAAGCAGGGTCACTCGGCAAGATCAGCAAGGATGGGTTGTTCGAGATCCTCGCGGATGGGCGTGTTGTCGTCGCCCAGAACGCGGATATTCACGTGCAGGACGCCACATCCCTGAACTACGATGTGCTTGCCGTCGATAGGCATAACGACACCACGCCCGGTTCCATCCGGATCGACATCGACAACGTCAACAACGCGCCAACTGCGCCAGTTTTGACGCGTGGCACCGTATCCGAAACCGCAACCGGGGGGGCGGCCGTCGGAGCCTTGTCGGCGACTGATGTGGACGGCGATTTTTCCGAATTCATTTTCGCCGACGCGAAGGTCAATTCCAACGGTCGCATCAGTGCGGATGGGCATTTCGAGATCCTCGACGATGGCTCCATCGTGGTAGCGGTCGGAGCCGACCTGACGGTCAACAGGAACACGACCGTCCCGTATGAGGTCATTGCGGTCGACACGCACGGTGGAACCACCCACAGCGTCGTGTCCATCCAGATCCTTGACACCAATCCGGCCAATGTGCGTCCCGATTCATTGAAGTTCAGCGATACGACAATCGAGGCGACCGTCGCGGAGAACCTGCGTGGCGTTAACATCGGCACGCTCGTTGGTCACGATCCGGACAATGCGGAAACGAGCCTGAAGTATAAACTTCTGGCTGATCCCAGCGGAAGGTTTGAGGTCGTCGGCAATGTCCTCAAGTTGAAGGAATGGGCGGCTCTCGATTGGGACTCGCTTCCGGCGGACCATAAGTTCTACGAAGTCAGCGTTAGCGTCACTGATCCGCAGGGCCTGTCGTTTGATCAACTCTTCAAGATCAAAGTTGGCGATGATCCGGCAGACGCGCTCAACCACAACCCGACCAGCCTGACCTTCGTGTCACAGAGAACCGAGGCGACCATCGAAGGGGGTATCGACGGAGCGATCGTAGGATTGCTCATCGGCACCGACCCGGATGCCAACGATCTCGGGCTGCTGCGGTACGAAATTCTGTCCGACGGCACGCACAAGTTCGATCTATCGCCGACAACAGGGCTGTTGAAGCTCAAGGACAACGAGCAGCTGGCCAACGGCGACTACCACGTCACCGTGCGCGAATGGGATGCCCATGGCGGGTTCTTCGATCAGGAACTCACCGTTCATATCGTGCCGACAAGCGCGTTGAATCATAAGCCTCACATCGACGTTAAGCCACAGGGCAACACCACCTGGTCGATCGATGACGTTGGCACGGTTGCGCCATTCCGCGATCTGTTCATTTGGGATGCCGAGGATGACGCTGCGACCCCACCGCACATTATGAGGGTGGACGTCGTATTCGGGACCGGCGTTGAAGGCGTTTTCGAGAATTTGCCTGACATGAATAACCTTCCGACAGGCGTCAGCTTCTCGTACACGCCGGGCAACGGCTTCCTCACTGTCACGGGAACGCGCGACCAGATCAACGCCATTGTGCAGGGGCTTCAGTTCAATCCCACCGATCGTCCGGTTTCCGATGGCCTGCAGGGCATCAAAATGACCGTCATGGCGATCGACTCGGAAGGCTTGATGGAAGCCAAGGACGTGACAGTTCGCGTCACATCGACCGGCCTGCAGAACAATTCCCCGACCGTCGTCGTCGATCCGCAAGGAAAGATCGATTGGTTGGTGGACGACACGTCGACCATCGCGCCCTTCCAGAACCTGACATTCGTCGACCCGGATGCCACCGACAAGTTGACGGTTCGGGTTTTCCCGAGTGGAGCGGACGGCCACTTCGAGAACGTGCCGGATTCCCTGCACCTGCCGACGGACATCGATTCCATCGATTATACCGCCGGCATTCTCACCGTGACCGGGACCCAGAGCGCGGTGTCGCTCTTCCTGCGGGGACTCTCCTTCAATCCCGACAATCACGGCGATGCGCGCGGAACGCATCATACGACCACCTTCGCCGTTGACGTGACCGACGTCCATGGTGCCACCGACGGTATCCAAGTCACGGTGGATGCCACGACAGGCAATCACGCGGCGACTGTCACATCCCTCGAAAGCTGGAAAAACCCCGAGGATACGGGGACGGGCATTCCGTTGATGTCCCTCACGGCGGTCGACCAGGATGGCGACACGATCGTGGGCTTCCGTCTCGATAACGACGTGGGCGGGCTCTTTGAAGTCAAGAAGGCCGCGGACGGGTTCTGGTATGTCTACGCGAAGGGCCCGCTGGACTACGACAGCGATTCCCGGTTGCACGAAGGTGGGCTGGACGCGGACGGCAAGGTCATCAAATGGTATGAAGCCTCCGTGTCCGTGTTCGACGGTGTGGATTGGTCTTCGTCACAGCCGATCAAAATCATCGTCACGGATGTCAACCCTGACAACACCGCCCCCGAAATCAGGGTCGCAGTGAACGGCACAGCGGAATGGCACATTGAGGACACAGATATCGTCGCGCCCTTCCGCGACCTGATTATTTTTGATGCGGAAGATAGCGTCAGCGGTGGCACGATGTCCGTCCATATCGAACTGAGCAATGGAACCAGCGAGGCTGGCACCTACATTCTACCGGACCCGACCGCATACTCGGTTGTCCTGACGTCTGACCCGAACAGCGGCTCCGATGATCCATTTATGCTGGACCTACGGGGCACCGCTGAGAACATCACCGCCTACCTGAACGCGGTGCGCTTCAACCCCGTCAACCACCCAGATCAAGTCGGGCAGGTCGAGCACAACGACTTCAGCATTCAGGTCACCGATTCCAAAAACGGCACCGCCATCAAGCACGTGACGGTTGACGCCACTGCGTCTGGCAATGCGGTGGACAACGCGGCGCCGGTGATCACCATCGCCGGGGATGGCAAGACGGGTGCGACGGACCGCGGTGGCGAGGTCAACCCGTTCCTCAACAAGGTGACGATCAGCGATGCCAATGCGGACGACATCCTGACGGTGACGATCTCGTTCAAGGACGATGACGGCACGTTGGGCGGTCTGACGACCATGCCGCTTGGCCACAAGGACGGTCAGACGATCACCTACACGTTCAGCGGAACGGCGGCTGAGATTAAGGAGATCCTCGATCATCTCACCTTTGATCCGAAGGACCGGGATGCGTCGAGCCCGGATCCGATCGCCACGACCTTCACCATCACGGTGAACGACATTCACCACCCGTTCCCCGCGACCGACAGCCACATCCAGGTGGTCACCACGGTCAACGGCCCGAGCACCAACGACACCATCTGGCTCGTCAACAGCCAGAGCGACATCGATTTGGTCATCGAACCGCTCGACCAGGCGGTTGGTGGGTTCGACAAGGTGATCGTATCGATCAACACGTATGTCCTCGACAACACGATCGGCGTCGAGACCATCGAGGCTGCGGGATCCGTCCTTAACGGCATCAGCCTGACGGGCAACAACCTCGCCAACACGATCATCGGCAGCAAATTCGGCGACATGCTCGATGGCGGCGGCGTCGGGGGCGAGACGGTGGCGGGCAGGCACGACATCCTGCAGGGCGGTCTGGGCGACGACACCTATGTGGTCCACGATCAGGGCAGCATCATCAACGAGGATGCGGGCGCCGGCACGGGTCACGACACGGTCCAGCTCGTGGGCATGCACTTCGACGCCGCCTGGAGCAGCTATACGCTGGGCGACAACCTGGAGGTGCTCGATGCCTCCGGCTCCACGGGCGACGTGACCCTCATCGGCAACAATGAGGACAACCGCATCCTGGGCAACGATGGCGCCAACACCCTCGTCGGCGGCATCGGCAACGACACGCTGGACGGCATCCACGGCAACGGCACGGCCGACAGCCTGAATGGCGGCGCGGGCAACGACACCTACTTCCTTCACAGCAAGGACGACGTGGTCTCGGAGATCGCCAGCGATGGCACCGATGCGACCGGCCACGACACCGTGCGCTTCGACAACGTGACCTTCGACGCCGCCTGGACGAGCTACACGCTGACCGCCCATGTGGAGGATCTCCAGGCCAGTGGCTCGAGCGGCGAGGTGACGCTGATCGGCAACGACGAGGCCAACCACATCACGGGCAACGCCCAGGCCAATACCCTGGAGGGCGGGCAGGGCAACGACACGCTCGACGGCGGGGCGGGTGCTGTCGATCGCCTGGTCGGCGGGATGGGGGATGATCACTACATCGTCCACAACGCCACCGACATCGTGGTGGAGGCAGCCGACGAGGGCGCCGACATCCTCGAGGTGTCGGGCGCCACGGCCTACCACCTGGCGAAGGGCATCAGCATCGAGACCCTGATGGTGTCGCCCACCAGCACAACGGGCGTGCATCTGACCGGCAACGACCTCTCGGCAACCCTGCTCGGCGCCGGCGGCGACGATACCCTCGACGGCGGCTTTGACGGCCGCCAACTCCAGCACACGATGAATGGCGGTGCAGGCAACGACACCTATATCATCACCCAGAAGGGCGACCTCATCGCGGGCGAAAAGGACGGTTCCGGCAGCACGACCGCCAACGGCGATCATGATGTGGCGTTCCTTTACACCGGTCAGTATGCCGATCAGGCTGATTTTGATCACTGGGCCGATATCTACCGGGCTGCGGGCATTGAGGAAGTCTTCTCGATTGCTGGTGTTCCGACGGATACGGCGGACACCGACCCAACGACCGTTCTGCTGTCGGACAACTCGATCCGCGAATACCCGCTGGCAGACACCTTCATTGGCGAGCTCTCGACGGACAAGGCGGGAAGCTATGTCTACAAGATCGTCACGCGGGACGCTCAAGACAACGAGGTGCTGGTCGATTCGGACGGTCGCTTCAAGATCGTCGACGGTCAGCTCTTCAATGACACGCGACTGGGTCTCGACTTTGAAACCCAGCGCGATTGGTCCCTCACCATTCGGGTCATGAAGACCGGTCACACGGATCCGGCTGACTGGCATCTTGACAGCCAACCCTTGACTATCGCGCTGCGTGACGTTGCGGGGGAGAACATCACGGGGTTGGACGCCTCAGAACGTCTGATCGCCAACATCGGCAATGATGTCATCAAGGGTTTTGGCGGGAACGATACCCTTGGGGGCGGTCTCGGCAAGGACGTGTTGACGGGTGGAACCGGGAACGACTTCTTCCTCTTCGACAAATCTCCGACTTCTGCCAGTTCGGACACGATCGTTGACTTTACGGCTGGGGAAGACCAACTGCAGTTGAAGGCATCGGTCTTTCGGCTCGGCGCTGTGCGCGGTGACCTCACTGCAGACAAGTTCATCCTCGGGTCGGATGCCACGCTTGCGACCCAGCGCCTGATCTACGAGAAGACGGCCACTACCGCGAAGCTCTACTACGACGCGGATGGCAGCGGGGCGAGCCTCAAGGTCCTGGTCGCACAGTTCACAACCATCAAGCCAACCCTCGGCCTCGCAGACTTCGATATCATCGCGTAGGGCCGGGGGGCGTCGATTTTGCATCTAGACCATCCATTAAACGAAATGATATAGCATATTCACCTCACGTCCTTGGAGTAGAACCATGACCACCGTTAACCTCAATATCAGTCCTATTGCTGGCTCTTCGACACAAGTCAGCGGGAACGCCCGAATGCTTCAATTCGGCGAGAACCCGCGGCAGGGAGAGGTCATCGGTGTCTTTACCGGCTTCTTAAATGCAACCGACAAGGCTGCGGCCGTTTTCGGCGCGGTGGATCCCGGAGACGATCTTGGACGGTTCGAAGTTGTCAAGGCAACGACTGCAGACCCCGATACCACCAGGCATGCGTGGGCTGTTGGCGACTGGATCGTTCGCATCAAGGCTGCGACGAACGCGGACGGAACGTCGAAATTCGACTACGAAGATGTCGCTAGTGTTTATTCGAACGCCTTCCAATTCACCAGTACCACCTCGAATACATACATTGCATCTTTCGACGTGGTGATTCAGGACGTGAACGATGCGCCCACCCATGTCGTCCACAATGGAACTGCGGTTGCAAGCGGGGCCCTCGCGGCCAATGTTGGAACGCTCTCTGCGACCGACCAGGATGACGACTTCAACGGAGGCGGCGTTCTGCATTATGCGATCGATACGGGTCTGAACAGCGCTCTGTTCGAAGTCGGCCCCAACAATATGTTGAGACTCAAGACCAACACTTCTCTCAGCTATGCGGGCGCACCAAAGGTGGAAACCGACGGACGCCACTACTACGAGGTCAACGTCAAGGTCACGGACGAAGGCGGGTACGACGAAAATAGTGCACAGGTTCCCGCTACGGCGAAGTCAAGCATTGAAACAGTCAAGGTCTATGTTGCGCAACCGACCAACACGGCACCGGGCACGCCGACCTATACGGCTGTGTCGGCTCTGTCTGAGAACGGTGCTGCGACTGCGGATATTTCGATTGTGTCGTCCATCGACGACAACGTCGGCGGGACGAGCTTGTCGTATGAGATCGTCACCAATCCCGGCAATCTGTTTTCGATCAATGCCACAACGGGCAAGCTCTCATTTGCCGGTGGCGCCGACTATGAATCGACGACGATTGGACTGAAGACCGAGAATGCGGGTCAGGCGAACGAGAAGAAGTATTTCGAAGTCGAGGTTCGCGCCCGGGAGTCTGGGACAGGCGGACTCACGTCTCCCATCACGAAGGTGAAGGTCTATCTCGACGATGTGAACGAGAAGCCGACGGATCTGACCTACGTGCTGTCGTCGGTGCGTGAGGACGTAGCATCAGGCCAGCAGATTGCGGCGGCACCGACTGTCGCCGACCCGGATACGGTCGCGGCCAACCGGAATTTCACCTACAAGCTGGTGAATTCGGCGGATGCCAACGCAACGGACTATACGGGCACCAACTTTGCCATCGACGCCGCGACGGGCGCCATCAAGGTGGGAGCGGATGGCCTTCCGAATGTCGATGCATCAACCGTCTCGCATCTGTTCGTCAAAGTGACCGACCAGGGCGGCACAGGCCTATCCTATATCAAAGCCGTCGATATCACCGTTACGCCGCTGGCTGCGACCAACACGGCACCGGGCACGCCGACCTATACGGCTGTGTCGGCTCTGTCTGAGAACGGTGCTGCGACTGCGGATATTTCGATTGTGTCGTCCATCGACGACAACGTCGGCGGGACGAGCTTGTCGTATGAGATCGTCACCAATCCCGGCAATCTGTTTTCGATCAATGCCACAACGGGCAAGCTCTCATTTGCCGGTGGCGCCGACTATGAATCGACGACGATTGGACTGAAGACCGAGAATGCGGGTCAGGCGAACGAGAAGAAGTATTTCGAAGTCGAGGTTCGCGCCCGGGAGTCTGGGACAGGCGGACTCACGTATCCCATCACGAAGGTGAAGGTCTATCTCGACGATGTGAACGAGAAGCCGACGGATCTGACCTACGTGCTGTCGTCGGTGCGTGAGGACGTAGCATCAGGCCAGCAGATTGCGGCGGCACCGACGGTCGCCGACCCGGATACGGTCGCGGCCAACCGGAATTTCACCTACAAGCTGGTGAATTCGGCGGATGCCAACGCAACGGACTATACGGGCACCAACTTTGCCATCGACGCCGCGACGGGCGCCATCAAGGTGGGAGCGGATGGCCTTCCGAATGTCGATGCATCAACCGTCTCGCATCTGTTCGTCAAAGTGACCGACCAGGGCGGCACAGGCCTGTCCTATATCAAAGCCGTCGATATCACCGTTACGGCTCTCAACACGGCCCCACCTGCTCCGACCGGCAGCTTTGACGTGCTGGAGACTGCACAGGTGAATGCCCTCGTCGCAACGCTGACTGACAAGGACGCGGACGGCCAACTCATCACCTACACGTTCCAAGGAGGCGGGTTGACGAGTGCCGACGGTCGTTTCGTCATCTCCGGCAATCAGATTAAGGTGAATGCTGCCTTGCCCGATGTCGACGCTGCCGGCAGCAAGGTCGACTATAGGATCTTTGCATCGGACGGGACGCTGTCGACTCCGGGCACGGTGAGCGTGACGGTCAAGAACGTTGCCCCCGGCAACAACGCACCGTTCAATCTCCAGCTCAACGCCGGCGCGGCGGTGACGATCGACGAGAATGACGGGACGTTCCAGGGCGTGTTGACCGCGTCTGACGACAGCGGCCAGCAGCCCACCTGGACCCTCGACAATACTGTGGCGGGCACCGCCAACGCCAAGTTCCAGATCGTTGGCGGAACTCTCAAGCTTGCGGCGGGCGCAACGTTCGACTTCGAATCGCTTCCCGCCGGCCAGAAGTTCGTCACGGTCGCCGTGAAGGCGACCGATGGCGGTGGTCTGTCCGAAGTCAAGACGTTCACCATCAACATCAAGGATCTCAACGAGGCGCCGGAAAGCGTCAAGTTGAACAATGCGACAGCTGTCGCACTGGACGAGAACAAGGCCACCGATTCAGTTGTCGGGACACTGACGGCGGTCGATCCCGAAGGAAAGGCGGTCACGTTCGCCCTGAAGGACAGCGCCGATGGCCGGTTCAAGCTCGATACGACCCACACGAAGATCCTCGTGGCGGACGGCTCGAAGCTCGACTACGAGGCGCTCGCCACTGGCGCCAAGTACTATGACATCACTGTCACGGCGACCGATGCTGATGGGATGGCCAAGGAACAGGTCATTCGAATCAACCTGAATGACCTCGCCGAGGGCAGCAACCACGATCCGGCTGCAATGAAACTCTCCGGAATCGGTGCCGCGGAATATGCAGCCGTCGGAACAGAAGTCGGCCAGCTTTCCGCAACGGATGCGGACGGCGACACCCTCACTTACGCCCTGCTCGATAATGCAGGCGGGCGCTACTCTCTCTCCGGCAACAAGATCCTGGTGGCGGACGGCTTCAAGCTCGACTTCGAGCAGGCGAAGTCCAATGCCATCTCGGTCAAGGTTACGGACGGCAAGGGCGGCTCGCTGACCCAAACGATCGATGTGGCTGTAATCGACGTCAACCCTGAGGTCACGACCGGCACGCTTGCCGCCGACTACTTCAAGGGCGGCGCCGGTAAGGACAAGCTCGGTGGCAATCTCGGCAACGACAAGCTCTTCGGTGGTCTGGGCAATGACATCCTGACGGGAGGCAAGGGCAAGGACGTGTTCGGCTTCGACACGAAATTCAACAAGTCGAAGAACAAGGACACGATCAAGGATTACAGCGTCAAGGACGATTCGATCTGGTTGGAAAACGACCTCTTCAAATCGAACAAGGTCCTGTACGCCGCGATCAAGAAAGGAACAGGCCTGAAGCCGATGAAGATGAAGTCGAAATTCTTCTCGCTCGATCATGCGAAAGACAAGGACGACTTCTTCGTCTACGACGCGACGAAGCATACGCTCTCCTATGACGTGGACGGATCTGGTGGGAAGGCTGCCGTGGCGATCGCGACCTTCACGAATAACAAGGCACTGGCTCACTTCTCGGGCAGCGAGTTGTTCTTCATCTAGCCTGATAACGCCCCGCTCAGGCATTGCCTGAGCGGGATTCCTGTTCTGCGCGGAGGCAAATCGCTCATCTCGCGACGGCCGCAGAGGCTACCGACCCGTTTTGGTTGTCCGTCTTCCGTTATAACCTAGGGAGCCCGCTCAGGCACTGGTCCGAGCGGGCTCTTTGTTTCCGGTCGAGGCTCGCCAACGATCCTGCGCCGCGTTGCCGGTCGTCCGCGGTGGAACGGTTGCCCGCCTCGCTTGGGGACACACAGGAGCAGACTCAGAGAGCCGTCCAGCAGGCGCGTTGACAGCCTCAAGTGGTTGCGGCGAAAACTCAGGGCTGAGCCAGAGTTCGCCTCTCAGCGGGCAAACTGGTTCGGTTGGCAACGAGTGCCACGACGCGCGAGACCGGTCCCTGCGTGCGAGCTGTCTCGACGAGCCCCCCCACATACGCCGTGCCCGCAGCCCTGGAATCCCGTCGTTCTGGTTGGAACGATCCCGTCGCGCCGCACTGGCCGAGCCCAGAGTCAATCGGCATGCGGACTTTCCCCGATGCTCTGATGCGGGATTTAACTGACGCCGCGTCGCGTGGATGTTCTAACGGGTGTCAAACGCAGGGAGTTGAGTGAAACGCAGGGTGGAGCGTCTCGCGCTTTCGCTGCCTCCGTAGGCAAAGGATTCTGACCGCACGGGCACCGACAACCGTTATCCGTCGACGGGATGTATGGTGCTGAGGTCGGATGCCAACCGGCGCAAACCGCCCGAGCGGCACGACCGATGGAAAGACGTGCACACGCGCGTCAGTCGCCCGTCGGCAGCAGGCGTATGGGAACGGGTCTCGTCAACCTGATGAAGGACCGCGGCAACCGGTCCAATATGCCGCGCTAGACGCTGCTTCGGACCTGCCAGCAGGCGATCAAGGCCAGGGTTCCGGCCAAAAGAGGTCGAGCGCGATCCGGCTGTTGGGTGTTTCCAAGCAGCATTGGCGACCGCAATCCACATGGCCGCCGATGCCCTAGATCGGCCGATGCGCTCCACCCTCGCGCCGGCCAGAGCCGAGAGAGCTGCTCGCGCCTCCACTGATCGACGGCATGACGCGCTGAGCCTTCTCGCCGACCGGGCTTACGATTCCGCAGCCGTTCTTCAGCGCATCGCTCTCATGGGTGTTGCGGCGACCGTCAACCCGGTCACGAGAGAGCTCAATCGCCGGGGATCAGGCGCATGACAGGCAACGCAACCGCATCGAACGCTGTTCAGGATGACCACGCACATTCGGCGCTTCGCCGCACGATACGATCGGCTCGACAGGCAATTCATCGCAGTCACACATCTCGTTGGCGCTCTCATCTGGTTCCGGTGAAGGACGATCCAACCGAGGGGCTTGCTCGACACTTTGCCTTTCTGCCGTCGCTCGTTGGCCACAGATGGCGGGTGCGACCACTGGCGCTCGGCGGAGCACGTCCTTTGCGTTCTGGCCGGCACAGGCCGGTGACACCACGTTGGAGGAGGACAGTCGAGGGGATGGCGCGTCAGCTTCGCATCGTCGCGCGCTGGCAGCGGGCCCACCAAGCCACAATTGGCCCTCCGCGTGCAGGCGCTAGCGGTGGATGACGCTGCCGCAAAGGCATTGTCGTGGCGGGGTGAGGTCTGCCGGCGACCAGGTGGAGTCTGTTTCCGCCCTCTGGCAGGTCGACCGGATGCGCATGTGGTTCGCTGCGCGTTTCGCATACACCCAGGACAAAAGCATCGCGCACTACAAGCCACATGGGAGACCCGGGCGGGCGGGCCTCGTTTCTCAAGGGTTCCGACACGCATCAGGGCGCATCGCTCCAACGCTCCGCAGAGGCATGGATCATCGCAAGTCGCGGCGCGCCGGGCTGAGCTGGCTTAGAGAAACCTTTGGCAGGTTGAGCCGGGCAGGTGGGGGCGTTACTCCTATGTTCGACGCAAGTGTTCTGTCTCGCGCGAACGGCGCCGCAGCGCCCGCTCTGGCATCCCATCGCCATGTTCCAAGCAACGTGCGCCATCGCACAGCCGCCTCACAAGAAATTCCTATGACAGGTCTGCGACGAAGCGGGGCAAGGGCGTCGAAATACCTCTCTGAACAGGGAGTTGTGACGGCGAAATTGCGGGATTACAGACAGGTTTACGTTAGGTGCACTTCAAAATCGATTCGAGAATGATGGCGCACTGGCAGCTCTGGTCCCATCGATTGCTCGAAGCGAGTCCTTCCATCGCGGCCGGCTCCCTCTGCCCTGGGCCACCGTCTTTTCTTTTCAAAAGGTGAGCCGCGGCGCGGCCCCTCACTTTGCCCCACCAGGAGACGAGAGATGACACCCACCCTCTGGAACACCAAATCGAGCGTCCACTCCAGCACCGTCGCGGTTGATCACGGTTCGGTCTCGATGCTGGCAAATGGCGGCTATGTTGCCACATGGACCGAAAACTCGAAGATGTACTTCCAGCTCTATGACGGGCACGGGGAGAAAGTGGGCGGCGCTGTCGACACCGGAGCCTCTTCCATCAACGCCGCATCCTTCGCACGTGTCCAGGCCATCGATACGGATGGAGGCTTTGCCATCAGCTGGGTGAGCAGCACTAAGAATGTCGTCACGCAGAAATTTGATCTCGGAGGCGCACCGCAAGGTCCAGCCATCACCGTTGTGACCGGGAGCGACAAGCTGACTTCTCAGATTTCCGCCGCGCCAGACGGTGGTTGGGCAACGGTTTATGTCGAAAAGGTCGGAAACGCCGATAGCGTGAAGCTCAAGACTTACAGTGTGGATGGGACGGAGACGGTCTCCGTCGATATTCCGGCCGTTGGCGCGACGGCCCCGTCGGTTGCCTGGCTCGGCACCAATACGTACGGCGTGATTTACAAGACCTCCGCCAGCGCAACGCAGTTTTCCTTTAGCACCGTTGTCGGTTCAACCGTTACGAACGCGGTCGCTAAAATCCCTGCGACCAAGGCTCAGATCATCAGCTTGCTCGGCAACGACGGTCTCCCGAATGGCAAGTTCGTGGTTCTGGCCGAGAACGGGAACGTTGGGGTCGATGCCTACACCTATGTCGACAGCGACACCGTCACGCACGTAGCGATCGGCGGCGCGAAACTCGATTCGGGAGCTCCCAGCTACATGGGCGGCACAGCGCTTTACGATGGCGGCTATGCAGTCGTGTACAACGAGAAGACGACGACAGACGTCAATGGCAACATCTTCGTGAAGGTCGTCGACAGCGGCGGAAATGTTTCCGATCCGCTGCTGATCGGCAGTGCAGTCGGGGTTGAAGACACCCCGGCGATCTCCGAAATGGCGGACGGTCGGCTGGCGGTCACCTGGCACAACAACACGGTTGGGGCAGGCTTCACTGAAACGGTCATCGTCGATGCCCGCACAGCGGGCGTCGACGTGTTTGGAACGTCGCATAACGACATTTATGTGGGTACAAAGTTTGAAGACGTGCTGTCCGGCGTCGGCGGCGACGACGTTTTGATCGGCGGCGATGGCGCTGACGACATGCGGGGGGGTGAGGGAACTGATACGGCGTCGTTCCAATACGCGATCGGTTCTGTCACAGCCAACCTGAAAACCAAAGTCGGGACAGAGGGCGAGGCCGCTGGCGACACTTACGACGGCATCGAGAACCTGCTCGGATCGAAATCGGACGACACGCTGACCGGCGACGATGGGGTCAACAAGCTCGATGGCGGTGCGGGCAACGATGTCCTCACCGGCGGCGCAGGCGCAGACGCGCTCGTTGGCGGCTCGGGTATCGATACGGCCTCCTATGCCGGCGCTGCGGCGGCGGTCGTGGTTGATCTCGCCAACAACAAGGGCACGGGCGGTGACGCAGAGGGCGACACCTTTTCGGGCATCGAGAATCTCATCGGTACCGACCTCGCGGATACGCTGACCGGTGACGCTCAGGTCAACGTGATCACCGGCGGCGGTGGCGATGACATCATCAGCGGCGGCGCGGGCGCCGACGTCCTCATCGGTGGGGCTGGCAACGACACCTACACTGTCGACAATGCGGGCGATCAGGTCACCGAGGCTGCCGATGGCGGCGTCGACACGGTCATCACCTCCGTCAATTTCGCGCTCGGCCCCTATATCGAGAACCTCACGGGGACGGGTAGCACGGGCCTCGTGCTGACCGGCAACAGCCTCGACAATGTCATCATGGGGACGTCCGGCAACGACACCATCGTGGGTGGTGTCGGCGCCGACACCATGAAGGGCGGCGACGGAAACGACACGTACTATGCGGACAATATCGGCGACGTGGTCATCGATACGGGGGGCGTCGACACCGTCATCGTGTCCGGATCCGCGTCGATCACCAACTATTCGACCATCGAGAATGTGGTGGTCGGCGGCTCCGGCGGAAACGTTTCGGGTAATGACGCGGCCAATACGCTCACAGGCAACGGCTCGGCCAACGCGCTCTGGGGCTTCGGCGGCAACGACACGCTGATCGGTCTTGGTGGCAATGACAGCCTCAATGGCGGCAATGACAATGATCTGCTCCGCGGCGGCGATGGCAATGATGCGCTGAATGGCGATGCCGGCAACGACACGCTCTATGGCGGGACCGGCATCGACATCCTCAATGGCGGCACGGGCAAGGATATCTTCGTGTTCGACAGCAAGTTGAACAATAAGACGAACCTCGACAAGGTCGTGGACTTCAAGCCCGTGGACGATACGATCTATCTCGAGAACGCGATCTTCACCGCGCTCGGCAAGAAAGGCTCGCTGTCAAAGCCCGCAAAGCTCGACGCCGCCAAGTTTTATGTCGGTGCGAAAGCCCATGATGGCGACGACCGCGTCATCTATAACAAGAAGACTGGTTTTCTGTACTACGACAAGGATGGCAACGGCGGCGGCGCGCAGGTCGAAATTGCCGTGTTGAAGAACAAGGCAGCGCTCACGAAGGCGGACTTCCTGATCATCTGACGCGGTGTGACACGACAAGATGGGATGGCATCCCCGTAACCACGCGTGCCATCCCATTTCGCATCATGGCAGCCGCGTCTCGAAGGGTGTGGCAGGTCGGTGATGAGAACCAATCCCATTCTGACGGCATCAAGACGTGCGAGCGGGTTTGTCTGTCAGGTCATCCGCCCGATCCGCCGGTCCCGTCGCTCGACGACCCGCTAGCAATAGCGCGCGAGGCGAATGATCCGGCACGGATCGCCCGCCCGTGCGGCAGTGGCGTGCGGGGCTCGCACAAGCAACGCGTCAGACCTGGCCAGAACGGCGAGCATGGATGAATCCTGGACCGCGTGCGGCGTAACGACAGGCGGTCCCGCATCAGTCATGAGGAGTGAGGCGCGCATGTAATCCTGCCGGTCGCCATTGGCCGGGAGATCCGCGCCGAGAATCGCCCCCTCCGTTTGATCGCTGCCGAAATCAGGCCGCGCCAGCATCTTGTGAATGGCGGGCACGAGAAACAGGATCGCGCAGACGAGCGACGAGACAGGGTTTCCGGGCAGTCCGAGAAGGGCGGTGGAACCCAGCTGGCCGTGCATGAGCGGCTTTCCCGGCCGCAACGCCACGCGCCAGAAACCCAGCGCCATCCCGCGACGGGCAAGGGCCTGCTGGACGAGATCGTGGTCCCCCACGGAGGCACCGCCGAGCGTCACGAGCATGTCGGCGCGAGCCGTTTGCGCACCTGTGATCTTCTCATCGAGCGAAGAGAGTGTGTCGCCCGCGATGCCGAGATCGGTGACCTCGGCCCCGGCTTTCTCAGCCATGGCCACAAGGGCCGGAAGGCTGGCGGCGGTGATCTGATCCGGGCCCGGAACCTCTCCCGGCAGCACGAGTTCGTCGCCGGTCGCGAGGATCGCAATGCGGGGCCTACGTCGGACTTTCAGGTGACCGTGGCCCATGGCGGCTGCGAGAGCGATGTCGCGGGCATCTAAAAGTCGACCGGACGACAGCAGCACCTCGCCGGCCTTGAAATCGAGGCCGGCCGGCCGGATGTGCCGTCCTTGCGCCGAAGCTTCGAGGATCGAAACTGCGTCGCCGCCGGCCTGCGTATTCTCCTGCATGACAATGGTGTCGGCGCCTTCGGGGACTGGCGCGCCGGTGAAAATGCGCACCGCCTGACCAGCGCTCATCGATCCGGAAAATCGCTGTCCTGCGGCGCTTGTTCCCACAACGTTCAGTCGGGCAGGGATCGTTGCAAGGTCCGAAAATCGGACCGCGTAGCCATCCATCGCGGAGGCCGAAAAAGGCGGCTGGTCGCGCAGCGCCGCCACATTGTCGGCCAGAACACGCCCGGTGGCTTGAGACAGCGCCACGTCCTCGGCCTCGGTCGGTCCCGCAATTCCCGCAAGGACGTTCCGGAGCGCATCCGCCACCGCAAGGAGCGTCATGGCTTCTCGTAGGTCCCGGAGCGCCCGCCGCTTTTGGCGCGAACCTGCACGGCCTCGATGCGCATGCCGCGATCGGCGGCCTTGACCATGTCGTAGATCGTCAGGCAGGCCACGGACACCGCCGTCAGTGCCTCCATCTCGACACCGGTCTGGCCCGCCACCTTGACCTCGGCGGTGACGCGAACGCCCGGAAGGCCCTCGTCGAGTTGGCAGTCGACGGAGATCTTCGTGATGAGAAGGGGGTGGCAGAGCGGGATCAAATCATGGGTGCGTTTGGCCGCCATGATGCCTGCGAGACGCGCCGTGCCCAGCACGTCGCCCTTCTTCGCATCGCCCTGACGGATCAAGGCGAGGGTTTCGGGCTGCATCACGATGCAACCCTCGGCTACCGCCACCCGGTGGGTCACCGGCTTGCCGGACACGTCCACCATGTTGGCCTCACCGGTGGCATCGAGGTGGGTGAGGGTGGTCATGCGGGCTCGCCGAAGAGCAGGCGATGGGTGGCGGCCGCCACATCCTGCTGGCGCATCAGGCTCTCGCCCACCAGACAGGTCCTGATGCCGACGCGCGCGAGCCGGGTCATGTCTTCGCGGGTGAAGACACCGCTCTCGCCGACGATGATACGGTCGGCCGGAATCAGCGGCGCAAGTTCCTCGCTGACGGAAAGCGAGACCTCGAAAGTGCGCAGGTTCCGGTTGTTGATGCCGATCAGTTTCGTGCCCAGCGGCAGCGCCCGGTCGAGCTCGGATCTGTCGTGAACCTCCACGAGGACGTCCATGGCGAGCCCGTGTGCGACATCAATCAGGGCGCGCGCCTCCTCATCGGTGACGCTGGCCATGATGACGAGGATGCAGTCGGCGCCCCACGCGCGCGCCTCGTAGACCTGATAGGGATCGAACAGGAAATCCTTGCGCAGGGCGGGCAGGCCGGAGGCGTCGCGGGCCATTGTCAGATAGTCAGGCTTGCCCTGGAATGAGGGCCCGTCGGTCAGAACCGACAGACAGGTAGCCCCACCCGCCGCATAGGCTCTGGCCAATGCCGGAGGATCGAAATCCGGGCGGATCAATCCCTTCGACGGGCTCGCCTTCTTGATCTCGGCGATGAGGGCAGGCCGACCCGCCTTCAGATGCTTTTCGATGGCCGCCGAAAAGCCACGGGGCGCTGAGGCCGCACTGGCGAGGCGTTCGATTTCACCCTGTGGAACGGCCGCTTTCGCGGCGGCGATTTCCTGTCGCTTGTAGGCTTCGATGCGGGCGAGTACGTCGCTCATGGGTTCGGCCTCTTCGGGTCAGGCGTTCGAGGCTTCGACAAGGCGATCGAGGGTTGCGCGCGCAGCGCCGCTATCAAGCGCCCGTGCAGCCCGGTCGAGCCCGTCCCGCAGATCGGTGGCCTGCTCCGCAATGACAAGGGACGCGGCGGCGTTCAGCAGTGCGATATCCCGGTAGGGGATCCGCACGCCGTCGAGCACGGCGCGAAGCTGCGCGGCATTATGCGCCGGGTCGGCGCCCTTCAGGTCCTCGAGCCGGGCTATCGGCAGGCCGACCTCCTCGGGGGTGACGGTGAATCGGCGGATGCGGCCATCCTCCAGCGCCGCCACATGCGTGGGGCCGGTGGTGGTCATCTCGTCGAGCCCGTCGGAGCCATAGACGGCCCAGACCCGCTTGGAGCCCAGTTCCTTCAACACCTGCGTCAAAGGCTCGAGCCAGACTTCCGAGAAAACGCCGAGGAGCTGCCGGGAGACGCTGGCCGGGTTGGAGAGCGGGCCGAGCAGATTGAAGATCGTGCGGGTGCCAAGCTCCACCCGGACGGGCGCCACATGCCGCATGGCGGCGTGATGCGTCTGGGCGAACATGAAGCATAGCCCGGCCTCGCGCAGGCAGCGCTGCAGGCCAGCCGCTTCGAGTCCGAGTTTCACGCCCAACGCCGACAGCACATCCGCCGTACCGGATTTCGACGACGCCGCCCGGTTGCCGTGCTTGGCGACAGGAACGCCGGTCGCTGCCACGATGATGGCGGCGAGCGTCGAGATATTGTAGCTGCCGGAGTGATCGCCGCCGGTGCCGACAATATCCATGGCGTTTGCCGGCGCCTCGACCTTCGTCATCCGGCCGCGCATGGCCGACACCGCGCCGACGATTTCCTCGAGCCCTTCGCCGCGCACCCGAAGCGCCATCAGAAACGCTCCACTTTGCGCAGGCGTCACCTGGCCCGACAGAATGTCGTCAAAGGCGGAACGCGCCTCTTCGCGGGTGAGCGAGGCGCCGGTGGCGACCTTGGCGAGGTAGGATTTGAAGGATTCCATGAGGCTCAGCTTGCTGAAGAGGGGGCGCTCGCGCGCTGATTGTCGGGATGTGCGCGAGACCTGGCATTCCACGCCCCCGCAAGATCGAAGAAGTTGCGCATGATCGTCACGCCATGCTCGGACAGGATGCTCTCCGGATGGAACTGCACCCCGTGAAGGGGAAAATCGCGATGCGACAGGCCCATGATCAGCCCGTCGCTGGTCTGGGCCGTCACGGTCAAATCCGGCGGGCAGGAGGAGCGTTCGACGATCAGCGAATGGTAGCGCGTGGCCTTGAAGGGACCGTTGATGCCGCGGAAGACCGACTGGCCCCCGTGCTCAACTTCTGAAACTTTCCCATGCATCGGCAGGGGCGCGCGTGAAACCGTACCGCCAAAAGCCTGACCGATCGTCTGCAGGCCGAGGCACACGCCGAAGAGCGGGATCGTCGGTCCTGCGCGCGTGACGAGATCGAGGCAGATGCCGGCCTCGTTCGGCGTGCAGGGACCCGGCGACAGGATGATGGCGTCCGGGCGATCGGCGAGGATCTCGTCCGTGGTGATGGCGTCATTGCGTACCACGTCGACGCTGGTCACGAGCGGACCAAGCAGATGCACCAGGTTCCAGGTGAAGCTGTCGTAATTGTCGATGACGAGGACGCGGGTCATGACGCGACGTTTGCGTATGGGGAACGCGGGGTCAAGGGACGCGTCTTCATTGGCCGAGCCTCGCACGGCTTGCGAACCGGACCGCGTCCTCCGCCGCGCGAAACAGCGCCTTGGCCTTGTTGACGCATTCCTGCTGCTCGGATGCGGGATCGGAATCATAGACGATGCCGGCGCCGGCCTGCACGGCCATGCGCCCGTCCTTCACAAGGGCGGTGCGCAGAACGATGCAGGTATCCATCTCGCCATTGGCCCCGAAATAGCCGATGCACCCGCCATAGGGACCGCGCTTGTGCTTTTCCAGATCGTCGATGATCTGCATCGCGCGCACCTTCGGCGCACCCGACACGGTGCCGGCGGGAAAGCCAGCCACCAGTGCCTGCAGGGCGTCGTGGCGCGGGTCCAGGCGACCCTCCACGTTCGACACGATGTGCATCACCTGGCTGTAGAACTCGAGGAAGAATGAATCGGTGACTGTGACCGAGCCCATCTCGGCGACCCGACCCACGTCATTGCGGCCGAGATCGAGCAGCATCAAGTGCTCGGCGCGTTCCTTCTGGTCCGCGAGCAGCGAATCCGCATGCGCCTTGTCCTCGGCCGCCGTCGCCCCACGGGGCCGCGTACCGGCGATAGGCCGGATCGTCACCTTGCCGTCGCGCACGCGCACCAGAATTTCCGGCGACGAGCAGACGATCTGGAAATCCTCGAAATCGAGATAGCAGAGGAAGGGCGCGGGATTGATCCGCCGCAGCGACCGATAGAGCGCGAAGGCCGGAAGCGGGAAGGCGGATTCGAAGCGCTGGGAGAGTACGACCTGGAAGATGTCGCCCGCCCGGATGTAATCCTTGGCAGTGGCCACCATCGCCTCGAACTCGGCCGGGCTGGTGTTTGAGACCGGCGGCTCGAAATCGATCGCGCGCGGGTCCGTCCGCGTGTCGAGGGGCAGGGGCCGCTCGAGCGCTGTCGTCACCTCGTCCAACCGCAGGAGGGCCGACTCGTAGGCGGTCTTTGCCGAGACGCCCGGCTGGACGCGCACGGGCGTGATCAGTGAAATCTCGTCCTTCACCCCATCGAACACGACCATGACCGTCGGGCGGATCAGGATGGCGTCGGGAACCTGCAGCACATCGGCGTTCGGCTCCGCCAGGCGCTCCATCTGGCGCACCATGTCGTAGCCGAGATAACCGAAGAGCCCGGCCGCCATGGGGGGTAGCTCGTCTCCGAGCGGCAGGGCGCTTTCCTCAATCAGGCTGCGAAGGCTGTCCAGCGGCGAACCCGCGAGAGGTTCGAACGCACCTGTCCGCGCGAGGGCCTGCCGGTCGATGGAGGCGACGCCATCCTGGCAGCGCCAGATCAGATCGGGATCGAGGCCGATCATCGAGAAGCGGCCGCGAACCGCGCCTCCTTCAACAGATTCGAGCAGAAAGGCAGGGCCCCTCCGCTCGTGACGGAGTTTCAGAAACGCCGCGACGGGAGTCAGCAGATCCCCCACCAGGGTCGTGCGGACCACGCCGGATTCGCCGGCCGCGTAGGCTCTCGCGAAGGTGTCGAATTCCGGCATGGCGAGGGACATGGCGCTACAGATCGCTGTTGCCGGTCGCCTGTCTCAGCGCCTGCTGGTTGATGGTGACGCCGAGATCCTGGCGGACTTTGGCGATGTATTCGTTGATCAGGTCGTCCGCCATGCTGTTCTTGAGCTGGGTGGCCACTTTGTCGGCTTCCTGTGTCGTTGTGACGAAAGTGGGGGCCGTCGCTGCGGTGACCTTGAAGACCGCGCGTCCCCCGGCGCCATTGGCGACATTGCCGCCCTTGTCGACGGGCACGGCGAAGATCCGGTTGACCGCCTCGGCCGAGAGATCATCCTTGGCAGCGTTGCGCGCGAGGTCGTCCGCCTGTTTCACCGGGGCGCCTGCTTCCTTGGCAACAACGTCCATCGCCTCTCCCTTATCGAGACGTTCCGTCAGAAGCCGCGCCTTCTGGGACAGGCGCTGGGCCACTTCCTCATCGCGCCACAACCCGGCCACCTGCTCGCGCACCTCGTCCAGCGACTTCTCGCGCGCGGGATCGATCGCCGTCACATCGTACCAGACATACCCGCCATTGGCGACGCGCAGGGGCTCGTTGTCGGCGCCAAAATCGGAGGCGAAAATCGCCTTCAGCAGGGCGTCGCGTTCCGGCAGGGTGACCGCGGCGCCGGACTTGTCCAGGCCCGCATTGTCGACAGCAGGAATCTGCACGAGCGTCAGGCCCTTGCCCTTGGCGATTTCGGCGAGGGGGCGCGCGCCGGCGCGTTGGTCCTCGATCGCGTCATGGACGGCTTCGATTTCCGCCTTGGCGCGCGACTGGGCGAGTTCGGTCCGGATGTCTGCCGCAACCTCTTCGAAGGGGCGTACGGTCTCTGGCTGGATGTCGGTGACGCGCACGATGACCGGTCCGAAGCGCCCGGCGATCGGAGCGCTGACCGCGTCCTTGTCGAGCGCGAAGGCTGCTGCGGCGACGGCCTGGTCAAGCATCTCGGTCTTGGCGAATGTGCCGAGGTCGAGATCCGCCGGGGCGATGGCGCGCTCCAAGGCGACAGCGTCGAAGGTCGCGCCCTCTTTCATCTTGGCCGCTGCGGCATCGGCCTCCGCCTGGCTGGGGAAGGTCATCTGCTGCACGGTGCGCCGTTCAGGAGTGCCGAACTTGCCCTTTTCCTGCTCGTACCGGGCGCGAGCATCGGCCTCGGTGATCGAGGCGGGCTGGGCGAGGGTCGTGGCGTCGACGGCCAAAACCGATACCGCCCGGAACTCGGGCGCCTGGAACGATGCCTTGCGGTCATTGTAGAAAGCCTGGAGCTGCTCCGGCGTCGGCGCCGGGATCTCGCCCGCAGCTTCCGGTGTCAGCAGGAAGTAGGCGGCGGCGCGGCGCTCGCTGGTATAGCGGTGGAGGGCATCCTGCGCCGCAATCGGGACGGTGAGGTCGCCGGCTAGCGCCTCGGCCAGATGAATGCGCGCCATGGCGGCGCGCTGCTCGCGCAGGAAGGCGGGCTCGGCGAGCGAGGCATTGCGCAGGGCCTGATCAAACAGCGCCCGGTTGAACTGACCATCGGGGCCGCGGAAATTCGGATCCTCGAGGATGGACCGCGCCACGGCCTGGTCGGGCAGGCTGAGACCGAGGGCCTTCGCCTGCTCGGTCATCACCGCTTCCGTCACCAGATTGGACAGCACTCGCTGGTCGATGCCGAACGTGCGGGCCTGCTCCGGCGTGATCACCGTCCGGAACTGCCGGCCAAGCCGCTGCAATTCATTGGTATAGGCGGTGCGGACCTGGTCGACCGAGACCGGGGTCTTGCCGACCTGGGCCACGACGGTGGGCGGCGCATTGCGGAAAATGTCGCCGATGCCCCAGATGGCGAAGCTGATGATCAGAAACCCGAAAAGGATCGTGGCGATGATCTTGCCGACCAGGCTCTGCCCGGCGGTGCGTATTCCTCGAAGCATCGGTAAATCCGTTCCCTGAAACTCGTTACAGACGCCGATAGCCGATCAGAGGCGCGGCGAAAAGGGCAAGACGTGTTGAAAGACGCCCCTTGCCTCTGCTAGTGCGTGTGACTTGAGCCTGACAGGAGTGCCCGAATGAGCGTCGAACCGCCGCGCCCGCTGGTCGCCGGGAACTGGAAAATGAATGGCCTGAAGGCCCAGACGGCTGTTCTGACCGAGATTCTGGCAGGCTACGTTCCGGCCTTGCGGAGCAGGGTCGACCTCGCAATTTGCCCTCCGGCGACCCTGGTGGGGCGTTTCACAGAGATGGCGGCCGGCTCCGCTATCGGGATCGGAGGACAGGATTGCCACGCGAAGGCGGCCGGAGCCTTCACGGGCGATCTGTCGGCCGAGATGCTGGCGGATATGGGTGCGACCTATGTACTCGTCGGCCACTCGGAGCGGCGCCAGTACCATGGGGAGACCGATTCCGAGGTCGCCGCGAAGGCATTGGCGGCCCATCGCGCCGGCCTGGTCGCCATTGTCTGCATCGGCGAAACGAAGGATGAGCGCGAGGCCGGCAAGACCCTCGACGTGGTGCGCACGCAACTGGCAGGCTCGGTTCCTGACGGCTCGACGAGCCAGAACCTCATCGTCGCCTACGAGCCGGTCTGGGCCATCGGCACCGGTCTGACCCCGACCGCTTCCGACGTGGAGGAGGTTCACGCGGTCATTCGCGCCTCGCTCGGGGCGTTGGTCGGAGCCGAGGAGCAGGGCCGTGTGCGAATTCTCTATGGCGGTTCGGTCAAGCCGTCGAACGCGGCCGAATTGATGGCGGTTCCGAACGTCAACGGGGCGCTGGTGGGAGGTGCGAGCCTGGTGGCGGCCGATTTCCTGGGGATCGCCAACGCCTATCACGCATAAGGCTCGGCCGGAGGCTGGTGCCGGTCGGAATAGGGGCGGGCATAGCTTGCGGGAAATAGGCGCTTGCAGCCCTTTGATCCCGTACACACCTATGCTACAGCCCGGCCAACGAATGGAAAGACGAGCGGTCAGTGCCTTGGCGCGGCCGCTTGAGGTATTTGGAAACGATGCAAACAATCCTCATCATTGTCCACCTGATCATTGTCCTGGCGTTGATCTGCGTGGTCCTGCTGCAGCGCTCAGAAGGCGGCGGCATGGGTCTGAGCGGCGGCGGCGGGGTTTCCGGGTTCATGACCGGCCGCGGGCAGGCCAGTGTGCTAACCCGCGCCACGGCGATCCTGGCGGCCCTCTTCTTCGTCACGAGCCTTGGCCTGACGATCATGGCCGGATGGAGCCGGGCGCCCCGTTCGATTCTCGACGGCGCTGCCCCCGCAGCTCCGGCGGGTCAGCAGGCGCCGGCGGGAACGTCGGGCGGCAACGTGCTCGAGCAGCTTCAGCGCCTTCAGGGCGACCAGCCGGCAGCACCGGCGACGGGGCTCCCCGCACCGACGTCGCCCGCCTTCCCCGCGCCGACCGCTCCGGCGGCTCCGGCCGCCCCGCAGGTCCCCCAGTCGCAGTAAGGCTGACGACCAGGGCCGGAGCTTCCGGCCCTTTCTTTTTGTGGATGGTAATCTCGGTGCTGATTTGGCGTTTGCGAATCGGCACCCTTTCTTTTGGATAGGGGTCCATGACGCGGTACGTATTCATCACCGGCGGCGTGGTGTCTTCGCTCGGGAAGGGATTGGCTTCGGCCGCCCTTGGAGCGCTTCTCCAGGCGCGCGGCTACACGGTCCGGCTTCGCAAGCTCGACCCATATCTCAACGTCGATCCGGGGACCATGAGCCCGTATCAGCACGGTGAGGTGTTCGTTACCGATGACGGCGCCGAGACCGACCTCGATCTCGGGCACTACGAGCGCTTCACGGGTGTGCCGGCCACCAAGGCCGATAACATCACGACGGGCCGGATCTACCTCGACATCATCACCAAGGAGCGGCGCGGGGACTATCTCGGCGCGACGATCCAGGTGATTCCGCACGTCACGAACGCCATCAAGGACTTCGTCCTGACCGGCAACGACGGGTTCGATTTTGTGCTCGTCGAGATCGGCGGCACGGTCGGCGACATCGAGGGCCTCCCGTTCTTTGAAGCCATCCGCCAACTCGGCAACGACCTCCCGCGCGGCCAGGCGATCTACACCCACCTGACCCTTCTGCCCTACATTCCGTCAGCCGGAGAGCTGAAGACCAAGCCGACTCAGCATTCGGTGGCCGAACTGCGCTCGATCGGTATCCAGCCCGACATCCTGCTGTGCCGGACCGACCGCGAAATTCCCCGGGACGAACGCCGCAAGCTCGCGCTGTTCTGCAATGTCCGCGAGACGGCCGTTATCGAGGCGCGCGACGCCCCGTCCATCTATGATGTGCCGCTGGCCTATCACCAGGCTGGCCTCGACGGCGAGATCCTGGCGGCCTTCGGCATCGACGACGCGCCGACCCCCGATCTGACCCGCTGGACGACGATCTCCGAGCGCGTTCACAACCCCGAGGGCGAGGTCAACATCGCCATCGTGGGCAAATATACGGGCCTGAAGGACGCCTACAAATCCCTCATCGAGGCGCTCCATCACGGCGGCATCGCCAATCAGGTCAAGGTCAACCTGCATTGGATCGAAAGCGAGATCTTCGAAAACGAGGACCCGGCGCCGTTCCTCGAAGGCATCCACGGCATTCTGGTGCCCGGCGGCTTCGGTCAGCGCGGCTCGGAAGGCAAGATCCGCGCCGCACGGTTCGCTCGCGAGCGCTCGGTGCCGTATTTCGGCATCTGCTTCGGCATGCAGATGGCCGTCATCGAGGCGGCGCGCTCCCTTGGCGGCGTTCCGACAGCCAACTCCACCGAGTTTGGCCCCACATCAGAACCCGTCGTCGGCCTCCTGACCGAGTGGCTGCGCGGCAACGAACTCGAGAAGCGGGCGGCCGGCGGAGACCTTGGCGGCACCATGCGTCTCGGCGCCTTCAAGGCTTCCCTGACGCCCGGCAGCAAGGTCGCGCAGATCTATGGCGGCACGGAGATTTCCGAGCGGCATCGTCACCGCTACGAGGTCAACATGACCTATCGGGACCGCCTCGAGCAGAAGGGCTTGCGCTTCTCGGGCGTCTCCCCGGACGGCGTACTGCCGGAGATCGTTGAGTACGACAATCATCCGTGGTTCATCGGCGTGCAGTATCACCCCGAACTGAAGTCGCGCCCCTTCGAGCCGCATCCGCTGTTCAAGAGTTTTGTACACGCGGCGGTGGAACAGAGCCGGTTGGTCTGAGCGCGACGCAGCCGCGTCGCCTGGAGATTGCCTCCCAAATCGCCGGACCTCGAGGGTCCGGCGATTTGGCTTTCGCTGACATTTCGTCAGATGATGAGAAAATCCGCTGACGTCAGCGCAAGGCCCTTCTTCAGGACAAGGATCTCGATGGCTTTGCCGGACCCGGAACCGTCGACGTCATAGGTCACGATGCCCGTGGTCTTGCTATAGGCAAGGAAGTCGTCTGCGTCCTGCGCCTTGTCGAGGGCGAAGAAGCCCTTTTTCAGCTTCCCGGGTTTCGCTTCCGAGCCCTGGCCCAGTTTCCGGAAGATCGCGTTGTCGAGCCAGATCGTGTCGTCCTTCACCGAGAAGTCCGCGACCTTGTCACGGTTCGCTGCTTTGCTCGGCTTCGTGTCGAGAACGAAGACGTCCCGTCCTGCACCGCCGGTCAGCATGTCGTTGCCGAGCCCGCCATAGAGTCGGTCGTTGCCGCTGCCGCCATTGAGAGAGTCGGCTCCCGCGCCGCCTTTGAGGACATCGTCTCCGGCTGCCCCGGACAATTTGTCCGCGCCGGCTCCAGCGATAAAAACGTCCGCTGCATCACTCCCGGCGGTGACTTCAACGCCGACGTCGCCCACGTTGATCACGAAGGTCCGTTCCAGCGTCAGTCCAGAAGCATCCGTGGCCCGCGCGGTGATGGAATGGCTTGCGGCCTGCTCGAAATCCAGGAGGAAGCCGTTCTTGACGACAATCTGATCACCGATCAGCGCGAACCGTCCGCCAGCATCATCGGTGAGCGTGTAGGTGGCCTTGTCCCCCGCGTCAGGGTCCTTGCTTGAGAATTTGCCGACGGCAGTCCCCGGGGCGGCAAGTTCGTCAACCGTGAGGCCGTTCGCGGTGAACTCGGTGGGCGCGTCGGCGACGTCCGTGATCGAGACAGTCAGCTTCTTGATGACGGATGCGCCGGCGGCGTCCTCCGATTTGACCCACAGGTCGTGGGATCCGACATCGCCAGCATCCAACGCGGTACGAACGGTGATCGTGTCGCCGGTGATCGCAAAGAGCGATCCGGTGGCCGGCAACGGGTCGCCGGCGGCGTTTGCGACGATCGTGTAAGTATGATTTTCCCCGGTATCGGGATCCTTTGTCGTCAACCTCGCGACGATGGCGCCAACGGCCGCGTGCTCCGTCGCAACCCCGCCTGTCAGCGTGATATCGGTGGGCGCGTCGGCGACGTCCGTGATCGAGAGAGTCAGCTTCTTGATGACGGATGCGCCGGCGGCGTCCTCCGATTTGACCCACAGGTCGTGGGATCCAACATCGCCAGCATCCAACGCGGTACGAACGGTGATTGTGTCGCCTGTGATCGCGAAGAGCGATCCGGTGGCCGGCAACGGGTCGCCGGCGGCGTTTGCGACGATCGTGTAAGTATGATTTTCCCCGGTATCGGGATCCTTTGTCGTCAACCTCGCGACGATGTCGCCAACGGCCGCGTGCTCCGTCGCAACCCCGCCTGTCAGTGTGATGTCGGTGGGTGCCTCGGCGACGTTCGTAATCGAGACAGTCAGCTTCTTGATGACGGATGCGCCGGCGGCGTCCTCCGATTTGACCCACAGGTCGTGGGATCCGACATCGACATCATCCAACGCGGTACGAACGGTGATCGTGTCGCCAGTGATCGCGAAGAGCGATCCGGTGGCCGGCAACGGGTCGCCGGCGGCGTTTGCGACGATCGTGTAAGTATGATTTTCCCCGGTATCTGCATCCGTTGTCGTTAACCTCGCGACGATGTCGCCGACGGCCGCATGCTCCGTCACAGCCCCGCCTGTCAGCTTGATATCGGTCGGCGCCGTAGAGGTGCCTGCCTTGTCTTTGACGACTTCGAAGCCGTTTGCGAAGAGTGTCGCTCGCTGCTGTCTTGAAAGGACAAGGTTCTCGATCGCGAGGCTGTCTGCGCGGCCGATCGCGGCGCGCAACAGTGAGGCCGTGGTCCAGTCGTTAGCGGCGACGCTGGTGCCATCGGGGTCGGTCAGCGAAATCAGGTCAAACCCGGTCACAGCGGTGGCGCTGCTTCTGAGATCGAATGAGCAGCCCCCTGCCAGCAGAAGTGTATTGCTTCCTGCCTTTCCGTCGATAGAGGTGAGGCCATTGAGCCGAGCTGCGTCCGCGATGATCGTGTCGTCGCCCGCCGAGCCTGTGAGGATTTCGAAACCCGCGAAACTTGCGGGCGCGGTCAGATCCAGCGTGCCCGGTCCCGACATCAGCAGCGTGTCGGTTCCGCCCCCTCCCAGCACCCGGTCGCCGGCGTCGAGCCCTCCCGCGACCACGGAGAGCGTTTCATTGGCATCGGTCCCGCTGGCATATTCCGCTCCGGGCCGAAGGCCATTCTCTGGTGGGATGATGCGGCTCAGGTTCGCGGAAGGGACCGAAGATGATGCAGGGTCCGTTACCGAGTTCCAAGCCACCAGCCAGCTTCCATCGGCAAGGCCAATCACATCCGTCGGCAACTGCGAACCCTGCGTGACCGAATTCACGAGAACTTCCGGACCGACCTTTTGCCCAAGGGCATCGTAGCGCTGCTGGTACGTATCTGCCTCAGCGATTTTTTGCGCGAACGATGCCCAAGTGAGGATCCAGCCGCCATCGGCCAAGGCCGCTACCTGAACCTTGTCGTGATAGGTCCCTGAGGCCGTCGCTGCCACCTCGTCCGTGGCCGTTCCGTCGGCAGCGAAGCGCCTGAAATGAACTTCAGGGCGCCCTGTCGCCTGTGATAGCCATGTTGTTATCCAACCATGATCAGCCAGGACAGCCGTGCTGGGCCTAAGAGACCCGCCGGCATCGGTCGCCTCCACATGGGATACGGCGCTTCCGATTCCGGCAGCACTAAATCGTTGCTGAAAGATGCCTTCACTGTTGGTATCCGGCGCGACCCAGGTCGCAATCCATCCCCCATCCGAGAGGGCTGTCATGCATGGTTGGTATCTATTCTCACTGGTTGAAGGAGAGATCTGGGTTTCGCCGCCCACCAGGCTGCCCGCGGACGAGTATCGCTGCATATAGATCGCCTCGCGATTCGTCAGTGGGTCGGGTCCCTGCCAGCTGACGAGCCATCCGCCATCCTCCAATCCGACGATGGTCGAATTACTCTGGTCGCCCGCGGTGGTGGCGTTGACCACCGTCGTCGATTGCTGGACTTTTGCGCCATCGGCAGCGAAACGCTGCTGGTGGATATCGTAGTCTGTACCGGTCCATTTCTCCCAGGAAACGACCCAACCGCCGCCCTTAAGGGCCGTGACATGGGGAGAATACGAACTCCCGCCGTCCGCATTGACCTGTGTCATCTCTCCCACGGGTCGGGAATCAGAACCGTATCGCTGCTGGACGAGTCCGATCGAGGAGGAGTTCTGATTCTGATTGATCCATACAGCCACCCACCCGCCATCGCTCAAGGGCGTGAGATTCGCATTGGCTTGGCCCGGTGTTGCGCTGTTGACCTTGAACTCGCTGGTGATGGTAAATGCCATGGGAAAACGTCTTGTCCTGGGTTCGCTTCGGGAAGTAGATGCGCGGCGGGGAATGGAAGCGACGAGGGGTGGGCGCCTCGACGGCGCGATCATCGCCCCAGTCAAGCTTATGCTTATCAGACGATATAACGTTGGTAAATGCACCCGATCGGGTGGGCCTGCCGACTCCGCCTTGAGCCAAAACAGGAATGTCTCATGCAGCGCCGCATCGATCATCTGGTTGTTGCCGTCCAAGACCTCGACGGAGCGGCGGCCTTCTACGAACGTCTGGGATTTCAGGTCGGCGCCCGCAACCGCCACCCATGGGGGACCGAGAACCGGATCGTCCAGATGCGGACGTCGTTCATCGAGTTGATCACGGCAAGCGCCGGTGTCGCGATGGCGCCGGATGAGGCGACGACATTCAGTTTCGGCGCGTTTGTAAAAAATTATCTCGCCCGTCGTGAGGGCCTCGCCATGCTGGTCCTCGACACCGCGGACGCGAAAGCGGACGCCCTGACGTTTCGCCAGGCCGGCATCGGCGATTTCGAGCCCTTCTTCTTCGAACGGAGCGGACGCAAGCCTGACGGCTCGCCGGTTCACGTTGCTTTCACGCTGGCATTTGCGCAGGCGATTACGGCGCCGCTCGCCGGATTTTTCGTCTGCCAGCAGCACTTCCCGGAAAACTTCTGGAACGCGGCCTATCAGCGTCACGGCAACGGGGCGCAGGATGTGGAGGTCGTGGCCCTTTCCGCTCCGTCGCCGGAAGATATGGAGGCTTTTCTGTCGGCCTTCGCGGGCGTGGCTCCAACCCATCCGGCGTTCCACGATCTCGCGTATCCGCTTGCAGGCGGCGGGCATCTCGACGTCATGACGCCGGATGATGCGGGCGAACTCTATGGCTCGGTAGAGGCGGAGCTCGATCAGCCCGCGTTCGTGGCCTATACCGTGCGCGTCGACGACCTGCATGCCCAGGAACGACGCCTTGCGGATGCCCACATTCCGTTCAGCCGCATGGGAACGCGGCTTGTCGTTCCGGCCAGTGCCGCATTCGGCGTCGCGATCGCCTTCGAAGCAACGTAGTATCGGGCACGAATCGGCGCGATGCCGTCATGTCGCCGCCGTGCTTCACTTTTGCGGATTCTCTGGGGGGAATTTCCATGACTTCGACACTGGCCGGCCTTTTGGATTTCATCATCCTGTTCGTCGTCGCGACGGCGCTCATCGCGCTTTATCTGGCGGTCTACACACTGGTGACGATGCATAACGAGTTTGCGCTCATCCGCCTCAACGTCATTTCGGCCGCCACGGCCCTTGGCCTCAGTCTGGTGGGTTTTGCCCTGCCGCTCGCCAGCGCTATCGTCCATGCGCAGACTATCGTCGATTGCCTGATCTGGGGGCTCGTGGCTTTGGCCGTGCAGATCCTCGTCTATTGGCTGGTGCGGATCGTCATGCCGAACCTGTCGCTGCGCATCGCCAAGGGCGAAATGGCCGCCGCCCTGTTTCTCGGCGCTGCCTCGCTGGCAGCCGGGATCATCAACGCCGCCGCCATGACCTTCTAGCTGTCAGCAGGCCCTTTGCCTGCGAGCGCAAAACGAGGTAGGGGACCCGCCATGACACAGACCCCACAGAAATCCGCGATCGTGACGGCCGGCCATGTTCGGTTTGCCAACCACCTGCCGCTGGCCCTGATTGCCGGTCCCTGCGCCATGGAAAGCCGCGCCCACGCGCTGGAAATGGCCATTGCACTCAAGGAGATGACGACGCGTCTCGGCATGGGGCTCGTCTACAAGTCCTCCTTCGACAAGGCGAACCGGACGTCGGGTTCGAGCGCGCGGGGCATCGGCCTCGATCAGGCCCTTTCGGTCTTCGCCGAGGTGAAGGAAACCCTGGGTCTGCCCGTCATCACGGATGTCCATGCGAAGGAACAATGCGCCCCGGTAGGCGAGGTGGTCGACATCCTCCAGATCCCGGCCTTTCTGTGCCGCCAGACCGACCTTCTGCTCGCGGCAGCAGCGACGGGGCGGGCGATCAATGTCAAGAAGGGTCAGTTTCTAGCGCCCTGGGACATGGTCAACGTGGCGGCCAAGATCACGGATGCGGGCAATCCCAACGTCATGCTGACCGAACGTGGCGTGTCGTTTGGCTACAACACGTTGGTCTCGGATATGCGCGCCTTGCCGATCATGGCGCGCACCGGTGCCCCGGTGATTTTCGACGCCACCCATTCGGTACAGCAGCCCGGAGGTCGCGGCGGAACGACCGGGGGCGAGCGGGAATTCGTTCCGGTTCTGGCGCGCGCCGCCGTGGCGGTGGGCGTCGCCGGCGTGTTCATCGAGACCCATCAGGACCCGGATAAGGCCCCGTCGGATGGGCCCAATATGGTCCCACTGCGCGACCTCGAGGCGCTGCTGGCGCGCCTGCAGGCGTTCGACGCCCTCGCGAAGGCGTGACACAACGGCCGATCGGCCATGACATTAGGTGAGGGCAGGTGTGCGTCCGGGCAGGTCGCCGTTTCGCGGGACCGTGCTAAGCACGACGGGCGCAATGCGTTCCGAGCCCTCACCGACACGGCGTCATGACTCCCCGCAATCTGATCCTGATCCTGGCGACTAGCGGCTTTGCGAGCAGTTTCTCAGGCCGTGCCGTTGATCCTATGGTGGGTGTCATGGCCCGCGACCTAGGCTCCACGCCGTCGACCATCGCGCTTCTCTCTGCCGCCTTCGCCCTGCCTTACGCCATCGTCCAGCCCATCCTCGGACCGGTTGGCGATGCCATCGGCAAGGAGCGGGTGATGCGGGTGGCGCTCACCCTTCTCTTGGTGGCCCTGGCGGGGGCTTCCATGGCGCCCGACACGACCACGCTCTTCGCCATGCGGGTTCTCGCGGGCGCGGCCGCGGGTGGGGCAGTGCCGCTGTCGCTTGCCATGATCGGGGACCGGGTCCCGATGAAGACGCGGCAGGTGGCGCTCAGCCGCTACCTCGTGGCGGTCATTTCCGGACAGCTCGCCGGGTCATCGCTCGCCGGCCTTCTGGCCGATACGATCGGCTGGCGCGGCGTCTTCATGATCTCGACAGGGATGATGGCGCTCGCGCTCGTGGCGACGTTCCTCGGCTTTCGCGGGGCTGCTCCAGGCGGTCCGTTCAACCTCAAATACGCCTTGCAGCGCTATCGGGAGATCCTGTCGAATCCCCGGGCGCTCGCGCTGTTCGGGTTCGTCTTCGTCGAGTCGATGGCGTTCTTCGGGCTCTTCCCCTATCTCGCTCCGCTCATCGAGGATCTCGGCGGCGGCGCCTCCCAGGCGGGCCTCGCGATTGCAGGCTTCGCTGTCGGCGGGCTGGTCTATTCTGTGCTCATCTCCTGGATGCTGCGTGTGCTGGGCATTCCCCGGATCCTGATCGGCGGCGGCGTTGTCGGCGCATGCGCACTCCTGGCCATCGGATCGGCAGCCGACTGGCGGCTCTACGCCGCCGCCATGCTGTTCCTGGGCCTCGGCTTCTACATGCTGCACAACACGTTTCAGGCGCAGGTAACCGAGGTGGCGCCTCATGCCCGCGCCTCAGCGGTGGCCCTGCATGCCTTCTCGTTCTTCTGCGGCCAGGCCATCGGCGTCGTGGCGCTCGGCTACGGCCTCCATCACATCGGATGGCAGGTTTCGCTCGGTCTGGCGGCGGCGGTCGCCCTCGGGGTGGGTTTGACCGCCGCGTTCGTTCTCAGCCGGCCGCCGGCTCAGCCGCGAGCCCTGTAAGGCGAGACGCCCTGGTCGGGCAGAAAAAGGGATTGGGGCATCTCCCCGGTCTGCCAGAATACGTCGATGGGGATGCCGCCGCGGGGATACCAATACCCGCCGATTCTCAAAAAGCGCGGTTGAAGGAGCGCGGCAAGGCGCTTGCCGATCGCCACCGTGCAATCCTCGTGAAACGCCCCATGGTTGCGAAAGCTGTGGAAATAAAGTTTCAGGGATTTGGATTCCACCAGCCAGGGGCCTGGGACGTAGTCGATCACCAGGATAGCGAAGTCGGGCTGCCCGGTCACCGGGCAGAGAGACGTGAATTCGGGGCAGGTGAACCGCGCCACATAATTCGTATCCTCGTGCGGGTTCGGAACCCGGTCCAGCTGGGCCTCATCGGGCGAGGCGGGCAGGGCGCTGGCGTGACCGAGCAGGGTGGGGGCGTCCGTCATGGGATGACCTTGGGTCTGGTGAAGGGACTTGTCTTCCCGTCCTTGCCCGCCCGGCCGTTTCGGTCAATAAGCCGTTCGATGACTTAAGGCCGCATCGGCCGCCCTTCAGCCGCAGGAGCTCACTTGCCATGACCGCGATCATCGACATTCACGCTCGCGAAATTCTCGACAGCCGGGGCAATCCGACCGTGGAGGTGGACGTGACCCTCGAAGACGGGTCCATGGGGAGGGCGGCTGTCCCGTCCGGGGCTTCAACGGGCGCGCACGAGGCGGTCGAGCTGCGGGACGGCGACAAGGGCCGCTATGGCGGAAAGGGCGTTCTGAAGGCCCTCGAGGCGGTCAACACCGAGATCCTCGATGCCATCGGCGGCCTCGATGCGGAGGAGCAGATCCTCATCGACGAGACGATGATCGAACTCGACGGCACGGCCAACAAGGCCCGGCTCGGTGCGAATGCGATCCTGGGCGTCTCGCTGGCGGTCGCCAAGGCGGCGGCCGACGCCTCCACGCTTCCCCTCTACCGCTACGTGGGCGGCACGCAGGCGCGGGTCCTGCCGGTGCCGATGATGAACATCATCAATGGCGGCGCGCACGCGGACAATCCGATCGACTTCCAGGAATTCATGATCCTGCCCGTCGGCGCGCCGACCCTGTCCGAGGCGGTCCGCATGGGCGCTGAGGTCTTCCACACCCTGAAGAAAGCCCTCAAGGACGCCGGCCACAACACCAATGTTGGCGACGAAGGTGGCTTCGCGCCGAACTTGCCGAGCGCCGAAGCCGCCCTCGATTTCGTCATGAAGTCGATCGAGCAGGCGGGCTTCAAGCCCGGGAAGGACATCGTCATCGGCCTCGATTGCGCTTCAACCGAGTTCTTCAAGAATGGCGCCTATCTTTATGAAGGTGCTGGAAAAACCTTGAAGCCGAAGGAGCAGGCGGAATATCTGGCAAAGCTTGTCGGCGCCTATCCCATCGCCACCATCGAGGACGGAATGGCGGAAGACGATTGGGAGGGCTGGAAGATCCTGACCGATCTTGTCGGCTCCAAGTGCCAGCTTGTGGGCGACGATCTGTTCGTGACCAATGTGAGCCGCCTGTCGGACGGCATCAAGAATGGCGTTGCCAATTCACTTCTGGTGAAGGTCAACCAGATCGGCACGCTGACGGAGACTCTTGCGGCCGTCGAGATGGCGCATCGCGCCGGCTATACCTGCGTCATGTCCCACCGGTCGGGCGAGACAGAGGACGCGACGATTGCCGACCTTTCTGTCGCCACCAATTGCGGCCAGATCAAAACCGGCTCGCTCGCCCGCTCAGACCGCACCGCGAAATACAACCAGCTCATCCGGATCGAGGAGGAGCTTGGGGAGCAGGCACGCTATGCTGGCCGGTCCGCCCTCAAGGCCTTCGCCTGACCTGACAGCCGTCGCGCGCCCAAGCATCAAGCCCCGTCGGCGACCCAGCCGGCGGGGCTTCGCTTTGAAGGGGACGTGTCGCGCGGCTTCCCGCGATGCGGACAGAGATCCTAACGCCTTTTTAACCATGGCGACGTACTGGTCATGTCCATGGTCATTCGCAGACGCGCCCGCCGATTCTTGGTTCCCCTCGTGCTCTACAGCCTGTCGGCTGGAGTCGTCGGGTATTTCATTCATCACGCGCATAGTGGGGCGCGTGGTTTCGATGCGCGCGAGCAATACGAAGCCCAGGCGCAGGACCTGACCAACGAACTTGCCATCGTGCGCTCGGAGAGAAGCGACTGGGATCGCCGCATCGCGCTGTTGCGCAGCGACCAGATCGATCGCGATCTTCTCGAAGAACGGGCCCGGATCATGCTCGGACGTGTGCACCGCAGCGATCTCGTGATTATCCTGGGCGAGAACTGAAATTAACGAAGTTTTCTAATCAACTGAAAACGAGTTGATCAAAATTAAAATCATAAAATCAATTACTTGGCGCATTAATTGTATCGTTGAAACAGCCTCGCGGCCCTCTCGATTTCCTTAACCGACTGCGCTACAACTTTCGTCGAGGAAACCCTTCGGAGGACCCGATGGCTGTTGCTGCCCGCAAGGCAAACAAGTCCACGCCAATCAAGAACCCGGCAAGAAAAGCCGTCCCCAATTCGCCCCAGTTCGACAAGGATCAGGACCTCGCCGCCTATCGCGAGATGCTGCTGATCCGCCGCTTCGAGGAGAAGTCCGGCCAGATGTATGGCATGGGACTCATCGGCGGTTTCTGCCACCTCTATATCGGGCAGGAGGCGGTCGTCGTCGGCATGCAGCTCACCACCCAGCCGGGCGATGAGGTCATCACCGGCTATCGCGACCACGGACACATGCTGGCTTGCGGCATGGAGGCGAAGGGCGTGATGGCCGAGTTGACCGGCCGTCGCGGCGGCCTGTCGAAGGGCAAGGGCGGCTCGATGCACATGTTCTCGAAAGAGAAGAACTTCTACGGAGGTCATGGCATCGTCGGTGCGCAGGTGTCGCTGGGCACGGGCATCGCCTTCGCGAACCGCTACCGCCAGAACGGCAATGTCTGCCTGACCTATTTCGGTGACGGCGCTGCCAACCAGGGGCAGGTCTACGAGAGCTTCAACATGGCGCAGCTGTGGAAGCTGCCCGTCGTCTACATCATCGAGAACAACCGCTACGCCATGGGCACCTCCGTCAATCGCGCCTCCGCGCAGACGGATTTTTCCAAGCGCGGCGTCTCGTTCGGCATTCCCGGCGAGCAGGTCGACGGCATGGATATCCGCGCGGTCTACGCTGCCGGGCAGAGGGCCGTCGAGCATGCACGCTCCGGAAAGGGTCCCTATATCCTCGAGATGCAGACCTATCGCTATCGCGGCCATTCCATGTCCGATCCGGCGAAGTATCGCACCAAGGACGAGGTCACCCGCATGCGGGAGGAGCACGATCCGATCGAGCAAGTGCGCCGTCGCCTTCTGGAGAGCTGGAAGCTGTCCGAGGACGAGTTGAAGGCGATCGACAGCAAGGTGCGCGAGATCGTCAACGAGGCGGCCGAGTTCGCCACGCACGATCCTGAGCCCGATCCGTCGGAGCTCTACACCGACATCCTGCTGGAAGCGCATTAAGCGCCTCTCTTCGCCCCTGAGATCTTCGCCGAAGCGGCAACTGGAAAAGAGTCTTCCATGGCGATCGACATTCTGATGCCTGCCCTGTCTCCCACCATGGAACAGGGCAAACTGGCCAAATGGCTGAAAAAAGAGGGCGACCCGGTCAAGCCCGGCGATGTGCTGGCCGAAATCGAGACCGACAAGGCGACGATGGAGGTCGAGGCGATCGACGAGGGCGTACTGGCCAAGATCCTGATCGCCGACGGAACCGACAATGTGCCGGTGAACACGCCGATCGGCGTCCTGGCCATGGACGGCGAGGACGTCTCGACGGCGAGCGCCGCAGCGCCCGCGGCTCCGAAAACCGAAGCACAGGCAGCGCCCACGCCGGATGCGGAAGCTGAAGGTCTCGCCGACCGGTCATCCGCCATGGGGCGCGGACCCGATACGAGTCCGGACGCGGTCCCGGCAGCACCCTCGATCATCTCCAGCGTCTCCGCCCACGACGCGATGGCCGAGATCCCGGAAGGGACCGAGATGGTCACCATGACGGTGCGCGAAGCGCTCCGGGATGCCATGGCCGAGGAGATGCGCAAGGACCCCAACGTCTTCGTCATGGGCGAAGAGGTTGCCGAATACCAGGGCGCCTACAAGGTCACCCAAGGGCTGCTGCAGGAATTCGGCGACCGGCGGGTGATCGACACCCCGATCACCGAGCATGGTTTTGCGGGTGTCGGCGTCGGCGCGGCGTTTACCGGGCTTCGTCCGATCGTCGAGTTCATGACCTTCAACTTCGCCATGCAGGCGATCGACCAGCTCATCAATTCCGCCGCCAAGACGCTCTATATGTCCGGCGGCCAGCTTGGCGCGCCGATCGTCTTCCGCGGCCCCAACGGCGCGGCCTCCCGTGTCGGCGCGCAGCACAGCCAGGACTTCTCGGCCTGGTATTCGGCCGTACCCGGCCTGAAGGTCGTTTCTCCCTATACGGCGGCCGACGCCAAGGGCCTGCTCAAGAGCGCGATCCGCGATCCCAATCCGGTGATCTTCCTCGAGAACGAAATTCTCTACGGCCAGTCCTTCCCGGTCCCCAAACTCGACGACTTCACGGTTCCGATCGGCAAGGCCCGCATTCATCGCGAAGGCAAGGACGTGACGCTGGTCTCGTTCTCGATCGGCGTCAGCTATGCGCTGAAGGCCGCGCAGGAACTCGAGAAGGAAGGTATCAGCGCCGAGGTAGTGGACCTTCGGACCATCCGGCCGATGGACACCGACACCATCGTGGCCTCGGTGATGAAGACCGGGCGCTGCGTCACGATCGAGGAAGGCTATCCACAATCCGGCGTGGGTGCTGAAATCTCGGCGCGGATCATGGAGCATGCGTTCGATTATCTCGATGCCCCCGTCATCCGGGTGACCGGCAAGGACGTCCCGATGCCCTACGCTGCCAATCTCGAGAAACTCGCCCTGCCGAGCGTTGCCGACGTGGTGCGGGCCGCAAAGGCTGTCTGCTACAGGTGATGCTATGAGCGAGCGCAAGTTCGAAGCCCTCACCGCGCCGCCTGACGCGCTCGAGAAGGGCGGTGTCGAAATCCTGCGGGCTTCCGTGGTCGACGGCGCGGTCAGCGTCGCCCTGCGTCGGGCGTTCGACGACCCCTTCACCTGGGGGGTTCTCTTGGTCGATCTCGCGCGCCATGCCGCGCGGGTCTACGCCGCCGAAACCGAATTCTCCGAGGAGGAGGCGCTGGCCGAGATCAGCGCCGGAATCCAGACCGAACTGAACGATCCCTCCGATCCCGGCCCGACCCAGGCCATCAACTGAAACAATCGATCAGGATCCCCAACGCCATGCCCATCAATATCCTGATGCCCGCCCTGTCGCCCACAATGGAAAAGGGCAACCTTGCCAAGTGGCTGAAGAAGGAAGGCGACACGGTCAAATCCGGCGATGTAATCGCCGAAATCGAGACCGACAAGGCGACGATGGAGGTGGAGGCCGTGGATGAGGGCATCTTGGCCAAGATCCTCATCGCCGAAGGCACCGCCGACGTCCCCGTCAACCAGCCGATCGCGGTGATCGCGGGTGAGGGGGAAGATCCGAAATCCATCACGGGTGCGGCAGCCGGCGGGCCCGCTCCCAAAACGGATGCTTCTGCTCCCGCGCCAGCGCCCGAGCCGAAGGCCGAAGCGCCTGTCGCCGTCGCCCCGGCGGTCGCGACACCTGCGGCTGCTCCCGCGCCTGCCGCAAAGCCTGCCGAGCCGAAACCTGCGGGCGAAAGGCTCTTCGCCTCGCCGCTGGCCCGACGCGTCGCCAAGGACTCCGGCATCGATCTCTCGGCCCTCAAGGGCTCAGGGCCGCATGGCCGCATCATCGAGAAGGATGTGCGGGCAGCCGGCCAAGGCGGGGCGGCCCAGGCCCCGGCGACCGCCGTGCCGGCAAGCGCGCCCGCAGTCAAGCCCGCGACAGCACCACTGGCCGCGAGCGCCTCGGCCGATCAGGTCAAGGCGATGTTCGAACCGGGCTCCTACGAGGAGATCGCGCTCGACGGCATGCGCAAGACAATTGCCAAGCGCCTCGTGGAATCCAAGCAGACGGTTCCGCATTTCTATCTGTCGCTCGATTGCGAACTCGACGCGCTGATGGCCTTGCGCGAGCAGATCAATGCGGCGGCCGGCAAGGACAAGGACGGCAAGCCCGCCTACAAGCTGTCGGTCAACGACTTCGTCATCAAGGCCCTGGCAATCGCGCTCCAGCGCGTTCCGGCGGCCAATTCCGTCTGGGCGGAGGACCGCATCCTGCGGCTGAAGCATTCGGATGTGGGTGTCGCCGTCGCGGTCGAGGGCGGGCTTTTTACGCCCATCATCCGCCACGCGGAAACGAAGACGCTCACGGCGATTTCGGCCGAGATGAAGGATCTGGCGGCCCGCGCACGGACCCGCCGTCTGAAGCCCGAGGAATATACCGGCGGTTCGACGGCGGTCTCCAATCTCGGGATGTTCGGCATCAAGAACTTCCTGGCGGTCATCAACCCGCCGCAGGGCACCATCCTGGCGGTCGGCGCGGGTGAAAAGCGTGTCGTCGTCAAGAACGACGCGCCGGCGATCGTCCAGGCCATGAGCGTGACCCTGTCCTGCGACCACCGGGTCGTGGACGGCGCGCTCGGCGCCGAACTGCTATCCGCCTTCAAGGTGCTGATCGAGCAGCCCATGAGCATGCTGGTCTAAGGCTCGCACCGCGACTCAGCGGTCCCATCCATTGGCGGACGGGACGCTCGAGCAAGTTTCACATGCGGCGCTCGTCCGCATCACCCCGCCCCGACCCGTTGCGTGCGGAAAGGGGAATTGGAGGCATCGATGGCAGACCCCTACGACATCATCGTCATCGGCGGCGGACCGGGCGGCTATGTGGCGGCGATCCGGGCGGCCCAACTGGGCTTCAAGACCGCCGTCGTGGAGCGGGAGCATCTCGGCGGCATCTGCCTCAACTGGGGCTGCATTCCCACCAAGGCTTTGCTGCGCACGGCCGAAATCTATCACTACATGCAGCACGCCAAGGATTACGGGCTGATCGCCGAGAAGATCGGCTACGACGCGGCAGCAGTGGTCCAGCGCTCGCGGGGCGTGTCGGGTCGCCTCAATGGCGGCATCGGCATGCTGATGAAGAAGAACAAGATCGACGTGATCTGGGGCGAGGCGACCATCACCAAGCCCGGTGAGGTCGTCGTGACGGCGCCGAAAAAGCCTGCGGTGCAGCCGCAGACGCCGCCGCCCAAGAACACGCTCCCGGCCGGGACCTATCAGGCCAAGCACATCCTTGTGGCTACCGGTGCGCGTCCCCGCGCGCTGCCCGGGCTGGAGCCTGACGGCAAGCTGATCTGGACCTATTTCGAGGCGATGAAACCGGCCGCGATCCCGAAATCGCTGATCGTCATGGGGTCGGGGGCCATCGGGATCGAGTTCGCCTCGTTCTACCGCACCATGGGTTCCGAAGTGACGGTGGTGGAAGTGCTGCCGCAGATCCTCCCGGTCGAGGATGCGGAAATCGCGGCCCATGCGCGCAAGCGGTTCGAGAAGCAGGGCATCAAGATCCTCACCGGCGCCAAGGTCACGAAGGTCGAGAAGGGGGCGGATTCCATTACCGCCACCATCGACGACGGCAAAGGAACCCAGACAATCACGGCCGACCGGATGATTTCGGCGGTCGGCGTCGTCGGCAATATCGAGAATCTCGGCCTGGAGAAGCTGGGCGTCGCCATCGAGCGGGGAACCATCGTGACCGACGGTCTCGGCCGCACCAATGTGCCGGGCATCTACGCCATCGGCGACGTCGCGGGACCGCCGATGCTCGCCCATAAGGCGGAGCACGAGGGCGTCATCTGCGTCGAGACCATCAAGGGTCTCCACACCCATCCGATGGACAAGTTGATGATCCCCGGCTGCACCTATTGCCAGCCGCAGATCGCCTCGGTGGGGCTGACGGAAGCGAAGGCCAAGGAGCAGGGCCTCGACGTCCGGATCGGTCGCTTCCCCTTCGTGGGCAATGGCAAGGCGATTGCGCTAGGCGAGCCCGAGGGTCTGGTGAAGACGATTTTCGATAGGAAGACCGGCAAGTTGCTGGGGGCGCACCTAGTGGGCGCCGAGGTGACCGAGCTGATTCAGGGCTTCGTGATCGCCATGAACCTCGAGACAACCGAGGAAGAACTGATCCACGCGGTGTTCCCGCATCCGACCCTGTCGGAGACCATGCACGAAAGCGTGCTCGACGCTTACGACCGGGTCATCCACATCTAGGCGAGCGGCGCGGTATCGGGGAGCCCGAACCGCGCCGGATCGACTCAGCTGCGGGCTTTGCCGTGGCTGGTGTCAGTCCCCCTGTCCTCGAAGGCGACCACACGCTGGCTTTGCTCGCCAAGCCCCTCGATGCCGAGCTTGATCGTGTCGCCGGCCGCCAGATAGCGCGGCGGCTTCATGGCCATTCCGACGCCGGGCGGCGTTCCCGTGGTGATCACGTCGCCGGGCTCAAGGATCATGAAGTGGGACACGTAAGACACGATCTTCGCCACATCGAAGATCATGGTCCGGGTCGAGCCCGTCTGGCGACGCTCCCCGTTCACATCGAGCCACATGGAGAGGTTCTGCGGGTCAGGGATTTCGTCCCGGGTGACGAGGACCGGCCCCAGCGGCCCGAAGGTCGCGCAACCCTTGCCCTTTGACCAGGTGCCACCGCGCTCGAGCTGGTACTCGCGCTCCGAGACGTCGTTGCAGACACAGTAGCCGGCCACAAACGACATCGCCTCATTGACGGCGACGTAGGACGCCCGGTCGCCGATGACGATTGCCAGCTCGACTTCCCAGTCGGTTTTCACCGACCCCCGGGGAATGACGACATCGTCGTCGGGGCCGACGATGCAGGAGGGGGCCTTGTTGAAGATGATGGGCTCAGCCGGGATCGCCGCGCCGGTCTCGGCCGCGTGGTCCGCATAGTTGAGACCGATCGCGATGAAATTGCCGACACTCCCGATGCAGGCGCCGATCCTCTGTCCGGCTGGCGCGAGTGGCAGCGAGGCCGGATCGATGGCCTTCAGGCGTTCCAGACTGGCGGAGACGAGGACATCGCGTGCGATATCGGGCACGACGCCCGAAAGGTCGCGGATGTTGCCGTCCCCGTCCAACATTCCGGGTTTCTCGTGCCCGAATTCACCAAACCTCAGCAATTTCATCCAGATCTCCTGTCGCAGCGTGAAGGGTTATCGAGCAAAACGCCGTTTGAACGCAACGACCTTTTTTCCCAAGCGCCGATGTTGCGGTTTTGTCACGCGGCTCGTCAAAGCGCGACGACTGCACGGCCGGACCAGGGAGCGACGACTGCAAGCAAAGGCGCGCGAATACAGGCCGGGTCTTGGCCCGAGAAGCAGACGCGCAGATATCGAAGGTAGATACTCCTTAATCGTATAGTATCGGAGGAGATCCTGACTCATGGGGGCGAGCTCTGTGCCGACGGGCTGCTGCAATTCGGAGATTGCGGCGAAAATGCAGCATTGGCAGAGTGGGGACTGCAGCGGATTCGTCCGCCATCAAGAGACGATAGTCCGAGAGGGCAGGAAATTTACATGAGCCATTCGATCCGTTCAGTAGCCTTGGCCGCGATCTCCCTTGCGACCCTCATCAGCGCCCAGAACGGCGCGCAAGCCGGTGCTTTCGCGCTTCGCGAGCAGAGCGCCACGGGGCAGGGGATGTCATTCGCCGGCGTCGCATCCGGTTCCGGCGGCGTTTCGTCGATGTACTGGAACCCGGCGACCATCACGATGGCGCCAGGCTTCCAGTCCGAGTTCCACGCCACGGCGATCATCCCGGAATCCAAGATCAGCCCGATCTACACGATCCCCGGGGGCCTCTCCTCGCTCGGCCCCTCCGGCGATATCGGCCTCGATGCGTTCCTGCCGACCAGCTACTCCAGCTACCAGGTCAATGATCGCCTCTGGCTCGGTCTCTACAGCGGCGCGCCCTTCGGCCTTGCCACCAAGCCGAACGAGATCTGGGCAGGCCAGCTCTACGCCCGCACCACATCGATCTTCTCCCTCGAGGCGATGCCGACCATCGGCTACAAGGTCAATGACTGGCTGTCCGTCGGCGCCGGCGTTCGCGTCCAGTACCTGAAGGTGCGGTATTTCTCGGCGGTCGGGCCGTCGCCCGCCAATCCGTCGCCGCTTGCCGCCAGCGCCGGTCTTGAAGGTGACAATGTCGGGTTTGGCTATTCGCTGGGCGCGACCTTCACGCCCTTCAGCGGCACGGAGATCGGCGTCGGCTTCCGCTCGGCGGTCGAGCACAAGCTCGACGGGTCGTTCCAGTATTTCGGCGTCCCGATCCAGGCCAATCTGATGTTGCCGGAATCGGTCTCCGTCGGCCTCAGCCAGAAAATCGGCGATGCGTTCACGCTGCATGCGACCGGTGAATGGACCAACTGGAGCCGCCTCGGCTCCCCCCGGGTGGTCAATCAGCTGACCGGAGGTCTGCTCGCATCGGCCCCTTATCTTCCGCTGAATTATGAGGATGGCTGGTATTTCTCGCTGGGTGGCGAATATCAGGTCAACACGGCCTGGAAAGTCCGGGCGGGCCTCGGCTACGAGATCTCGCCCATCGAACTCGACAACCGCAACCCGCGTCTGCCCGATTCCGATCGCGTCTGGCTCTCGCTCGGCGCCACCTATGCGTGGAGCGATCAGCTCTCCTTCGATGTCGCCTACACGCACATCTTCTCGGTGGGAAATACCGACATCAACATCGCCCCAGGCAATTCGATCTTCCCGACGCGCGGCGTGGTTTTCGCTGCCAATGTGGACTCGTCAGTCGACCTGATCTCGGCCTCGGTCAAGTACCGGTGGGATAACCCCGCTGTTGCGATCCCGGCTCCGATCGTGCGCAAATACTGACACCCACCAACGTGAACGGACGAAAGGCCGGCCTCGAGCCGGTCTTTCGTTTGAAAGGGTCTCTGGCGGGAGAGATGCCCCCTCGTCCTCGACGAATGGCAGGCTCTGTCAGCTCACGAGAAAATCGGTGTGCGACAGTCTCAACCCTGTCGAGAGTTGCGCGATCACATGAGCCGCCATGGCGCCCGATCCGTCGGGATCATAGGAGAGGAGACCTGTCTGTTCGTCGTAGAGGATGCGATCGTGCGCATCGTGTGCCTGTGACCCCGAGACAAACGCGTCCCATTGGAGTACGCCCCGATGTCCGATCCTGTCGAACACCTGATGGGCGAGGGACATCGTGTCTGTCCCCGGCTTGAAATCCGAGATTGACTCGATCTCTCCGGTTTTCAGCCGCGTGGTGAAGGCAAATGTATCTGCGCCAAAGCCGCCGCTCAGGCGATCGCTTCCCGCGCCTCCATCAAGGTAATCGTTACCGCCAAAGCCCTCTAGCGTGTCGGAGCCGGCGTGCCCGAGGAGCTTGTTGGCGACAGCGTTGCCAGTGAGAACATCTTTGAGTTTGCTGCCGATCGCATTTTCAATCCGGACTCGGTGAGCGATCGTAAAGCCGCCGGCGATCCCCTTTGCTTGCGAGATGAACCCCCCAGCGTGCTCGTCTCCCGGTCGGAGAGTCGCTCCGCGCAGGTCGATCGTGACGCCAACGCCGCTGCCTGCACCCGTGATCGTATCGTTCCCGGCGGCGTCCCAGATGCATGACCATGTGGCACCAGGTCTGCTTACTTTGGGCAAGGCATACAGATTGTCGCTCGTCTGCGTATGCTTGTTGGCCCCGTAAAGCGTCTGCAAGGCGGCGATATCGAGAGCGCCGAGAGACGCCATTTGGCCGTAACTCTTCGTTTTCGGTGCATGATCCCAAGCGCGGTTATAGGACATGACGGTGAAAACCCCTTGGTTCACGTGTCCTGTTCCCTTGTCCTCCGCATCATAGACGCCCGGGAAGCGGGTCGAGTCACCGCTACCGCCGCCATCGTGGGGGTGGGCCAAGCCCATCCCGTGCCCCAGTTCGTGGAGGATGGTGTAGAACCCGGAGGAGCCGGGTTTGAGATTTTTCCAGGTCGGATCGTATTGATTGAAAATACCCCAGCTTTGCTCGGCCGCGGGAGTCTCATGGGCGCCAAGGATGTCGTCCCCAAGCGCGGTTTGCCACCATGCGATGTTGGTGTGCTGAGGAGAGGTGCTCGGCGTGAATTTCAGCCCGCAGACACTCTCATAGAGGGAGAGAGCCGACGCGAAGGCCTGCTTCTCCGTCTGCTTCCACTTTGAAGCCATCTTGTTGAGCTCATCGAAGAACACCCGTCCCTCATGGACTTTGTTTCCGCCCGGATGAATCTCTGCCGCCACCTTGAAATCACGGCGCGACCCAAAGAAGTAGGTGACGGGATCGGCGGATGGATTGGCCCATTTCTCGGCGCCCCAAATGAGGGAATCGATAAAGACGTTGCCGTAGCCTTTGCCGGGAATCTCTCTCACGGTTGCCATTGTCATCTCCTCTCGGTGACCCAACGGATCACCCACTGATGGATAGAACAATGTTGCGCGTGTTTCGTTCGATCGTCCTGTGTCCTTCGACACGCGACAAGATTTCCGGCGCCTCAGCCGTCGTCACCGGTCGCATTCTGGAGGCCCATAAGTCCGCCGGGCCACATCAGCCAGCTTGCTCCACAATCGGGACCGGTGATCTCCTGCGACGCGGCCGTTCGATCAGGACCGCTCCATCACATAGGTGCCGGGGGCATCGGCCAGAGGCGCGAGCTTACCCTTGGCAGGATCGCGAGCCGGGACGCGCTTGGGCGCTTGTTTTTCCACCCAGGAGAACCAGTAGGGCCACCAGCTTCCCTCGGTCTCCGTCGCCTGTGCCATCCAGTCTTTCAGCTCTCCCACAGCCGGTCCACCCGTCCAGAACTGGTATTTCGGCTTGGCGACCGGATTGACCACGCCCGCAATGTGGCCGGAGCCAGCCACCACGAAATCGACTGGCCCGCCGAAGCGCGCCGAGCCGTAAAAGACGGATTGGGCCGGCGCGATGTGATCCTCACGGGTCGCCAGGTTGAAGATCGGCACCTTGACCTTCTTGAGGTCCAGTTTCACGCCGCCGAGTTCCAATTCACCCTTGGAGAGCTTGTTGTCGAGATAGCAATTGCGCAGGTAGAAGGCGTGATTGGCAGCCGGCATGCGGGTCGAATCCGCGTTCCAGTAAAGCAGGTCGAACGGGAAGGGTGCATTGCCCTTCATGTAGACGTTGACCACGTAAGGCCAGATCAGGTCATTCGGCCGCAGCATGTTGAAGGCATTGGCCATGTGGCTGCCCTCGAGATAGCCACGTTTCTTCATGGTTTTCTCGAGCGCGCCAATTTGCTCCGCATTGGCGAAAACCTTCAGGTCGCCCGAAAAGGTGAAGTCCACCTGCGCCGTGAAGAGCGTCGCGCTGTCGATGCGCTTGTCGCGTTTGGCCGCCATGTAGGCAAGCGTCGTGGCCAACAGGGTCCCTCCGACACAATAGCCGATGGCCGTCACTTTCTTCTCGCCCGTCGTCTCCGCGATCGCGTCGAGGGCCGCAAAAATGCCCTCGCGCATATAATGCTCGAAGCTCTTCTCGGCATGCTCCGCCCGCGGGTTGACCCACGAAATGCAGAACACCGTCAGGCCCTGCGAGACCGCCCAGCGAATGAAGCTCTTCTCCGGGTTGAGATCGAGGATGTAGAACTTGTTGATCCAGGGCGGGACGATCAAGAGCGGCCGCTTCAGGACTTTATCCGTCGTGGGAGAATATTGTAGCAACTCCATGAGATCATTCTGAAAAATGACCTTTCCGGGGGTCGTTGCGACATTGACTCCCACCTTGAAAAAGCTCGGATCGGACTGGCGGATGCGCAGCGACCCTCCGCCAGCCTCGATGTCCTCGGCCAGCATAGCGACACCCCGGACCAGGTTGGCGCCATTGTGGTGAAGGGTCTCGCGGATCAGCTCCGGATTGGTGAGGAGAAAGTTCGACGGGGACAGGGCGCTGGAGAGTTGCTTGAGATAGAACCGCGCCTTCTGTCTGGTGGGTTCGTCGACGTGCTCGGCGCCTTCGACCACATCGTCGGCCCATCGCGACGTGATGAGATAGGCCTGCTTCAGAAAGTCGAAGACCGGGTTCTGGGACCATTGCGGGTCCTGAAACCGCGAATCCTTCGGCTCCGGGCGCGCCACAGGGTCAGCCGCATCGCCCTGCGCGCGCTTGAGCGTCGATGTCCAGAGATCGAAGAACTGCGTCCCGAGCCGGGTCTGGGCCTCAAGCGTCTTGGTGGGGTCGGACATCCATGATTCGGCAACGTGGCCGAAGGTCTTGACGGCCTCGGCTGCCTCCTCGGAAAAATTCGACGGAGTCGAACCCTCTTGCGAGGGTTTCAAATACGCAGCCGTCGCTTTACCCACACCATCCAGAAACAGCGCCACATTGCGGGAAAGTTCGTCGAAATCGGGCGATTTCAACGTCGGCTTGTCCGGTCCCGGCGGCTTGTCCATCAGGCGATCTCCCTCAGGTGCCCGCAGGCATTGCTCCTGGGCCGCGTTTCCGACATTTTAGCGATTGAGGCATCATACATGCCAGAGCAATGTCATGGATCGTGGGATTAAAATGAATTTTCCGACCGCGGCGCCCCGGTGCGTCGCTCTTTTGGCGGCTGCCGTTCTGGCAGGGACGCTGTCCGCGTGCGCCAGCCCGAATGCTGCGGGCGAACTCGTCTCGTCCACCGGATTCGGCCCCAAGCTCGCCGCGCGACCCGACTTCGTCACGCAGTCTCGCCCTGACTCGCTTGAGTACATGACAATCGGCACCGCCAATCCAGGCCGGCCGGAGAAGCCCCGGACGCTTGCGGAGGTCAAGGCGGCAGAGGCCGAGCTTGATGCGATCCGCGACCGCAACCTTGCGGCCGGGACCGCCGCAGCAACGCTGGGGGGAACGGCGCCGCCGCCCGCGGTCACACCACCGGCCGCCAAGACGCGGTGAGACCGCAGAACCGCCACGATTTGCCTCGAGGGTCACCCATGTCCGATTTCCATCGCATCAAGCGCCTGCCGCCCTACGTGTTTGAGCAGGTCAATCGCATCAAGGCCGCTGCCCGGGCCGGTGGAGCGGATATTGTCGATCTCGGAATGGGAAATCCCGATCTTCCGGCGCCAAAGCACGTCATCGACAAGCTCGTCGAGACCGTCGGAAAGCCGCGCACCGATCGGTATTCTGCCTCGAAGGGCATCGTCGGTTTGCGCCGGGCCCAGGCCGCCTATTATGAGCGCCGCTTCGGGGTGAAGCTCAACCCGGACACCCAGGTGGTGGCCACGCTCGGCTCGAAAGAGGGCTTCGCCAACATGGCTCAGGCCATCACCGCCCCGGGCGACGTGGTGCTTGTTCCCAATCCCAGCTATCCGATCCACGCCTTCGGCTTCCTGATGGCCGGCGGGGTGATCCGGTCGGTGCCGGCCGAGCCGACGCCGGCATTCTTCCCCGCCGCCGAACGGGCCGTCGCGCACTCCATCCCCAAGCCGGTGGCTTTGGTGGTCTGCTATCCGTCGAACCCCACCGCTTACGTTGCGTCGCTCGATTTCTACCGCGATCTCGTTGCTTTCGCGAAGAAACACGACCTCATTCTGCTGTCGGATCTGGCCTATTCGGAGGTCTATTTCGACGATTCAAACCCGCCGCCGTCGATCCTCCAGGTTCCGGGCGCGATCGATGTCGCTGTCGAATTCACCTCGATGTCGAAGACCTTTTCCATGGCGGGCTGGCGGATCGGCTTCGCGGTCGGCAACGAGCGCCTGCTCGCCGCTTTGGCGCGGGTGAAGTCCTATCTCGATTACGGCGCCTTCACGCCCGTTCAGGTGGCGGCCACGGCCGCGCTCAACGGTCCGGACGATTGCATCCGCGAGATGCGCGCCACCTACAAGCGTCGCCGCGACGTGCTGATCGAGTCCTTTGGGAAGGCTGGCTGGGCGCTGCCCACTCCCACGGCGTCGATGTTCGCATGGGTGCCGATTCCGGAGAAGTTCCGCTCTCTCGGCAGCCTCGAGTTCTCGAAGCTGCTCGTCGAGAAGGCCGACCTCGCGGTCGCGCCCGGGATCGGTTTTGGCGAGTTCGGCGACGATTACGTGCGGATCGCCCTCGTCGAAAACGAGCAACGCATCCGTCAGGCCGCGCGCAATGTCCGGAAATTCTTCGACGGCGCGGATTCGACCCTCCACAACATCATTCCGTTGAGCAAGGCGGTCTGAGGCGCGGCGTCTGCCGCTTCGCATGGACATGGGCCCAGAGCAGTCGTAAAGAGCAGCGACTTTTCCATAGGAGCCCTTCTCCGTGACACGTCCTCTTCGGGTCGGCATTGCCGGCCTTGGCACGGTTGGTGCCTCGGTCATCAAGATCCTCGCCCGCCGCAATGCAGTTCTGACGCAGCGCTACGGCCGTCCGGTCGAGGTCACGGCTGTCTCGGCACGGGACCGGACGAAGAACCGCGGCTTTGATGTCGCCGACTATCAATGGTTCGACGATCCGATCGCGCTCGCGACCTCGCCTGACGTGGATTGCGTGGTCGAGCTTGTCGGAGGTTCCGAAGGGGCGGGCCGGGAAATCGTCGAGGCCGCGTTGCGCGCTGGCAAGCACGTGGTCACCGCCAACAAGGCGCTTCTCGCCCAGCACGGTCTGGAACTTGCGCGCCTTGCCGAGGCGAATGGCGTGGCGCTCGCCTTCGAGGCGTCGGTGGCGGGCGGCATCCCGGTGATCAAGACCCTGCGCGAGGCGCTACCGGGCAATGCCATCTCGCGGCTCTACGGAATTCTCAATGGGACCTGCAACTACATCCTCTCGCGAATGGAGATTGAGGGTCTGACATTCCAGGAATGCCTGAAGGACGCGCAGCGCCTGGGCTATGCGGAAGCGGACCCGACGTTTGACGTGGAAGGCTTCGACACCGCCCACAAGCTCGCCATCCTGACCAGTCTGGCGTTCGAGACGGAGGTCGACCTTGAGGCGATCTACGTCGAGGGGATTTCGTCCATCACGCCGCTTGATCTCACGATGGCGTCCGAACTCGGTTTCCGGATCAAGCTTCTGGGCGTGGCCGAGCGCAACGCCATGGGCATTGAGCAGCGGGTCCATCCCACGATGGTGCCCAAGAGCTCTGCCATCGCGCAGGTGATGGGCGTCACGAACGCGGTGACGATCGACGCCGACGCCATCAAGGAACTGACCTTGATCGGCCCTGGAGCCGGAGGCGATGCCACTGCCTCGGCCGTGGTCGCAGATATCGCCGATGTCGTGCTCGGGAAGGCCGATCACCCGTTCGGATGCTCCGTCGACAGGCTTGAGAAGGCGACGCGCTCGCCGATGCAGCGGCACGAGGGCGGCTACTACATTCGCCTGACTGTGCATGACCGCCCGGGCGTCGCGGCAGGTGTTGCCACCCGGATGGCCGAGGCTGATATTTCGCTTGAAAGCATTCTGCAGAAACGATCCGAGAAAGCTGCTAATCAGGATCCGCACGGACGTTCAGGTGCGCCGGTCCCGCTGGTGCTCATCACCTACGCGGCCACGGAATCGGCAATCCGGTCGGCCGTCGAGCGGATCTCGGAGGACGGGCTGATCGCGGAGCCACCTCAGGTGATCCGGATCGAACGCGAATAATCGAACGGGCCTGCGGGTCCGCCATTCAAGCGCAGAGAGCCGACTGGCTCCGCCTGCAAAAGGGAGACGATCCATCCATGTCGCAGGGCATCACAGTCCAGCCGGGCCAGCTCATCGAACGCATCCTGACCCTCGAACTCGTGCGCGTCACCGAGCGCGCGGCAGTTGCCTCCGCCAGACTGCGCGGACGCGGTAACGAGAAGGCGGCCGACCAGGCGGCCGTGGACGCCATGCGGCGGGAACTGAACAAGCTTCCCATCGACGGCACGGTTGTGATCGGCGAGGGCGAGCGCGACGAGGCGCCGATGCTGTTCATCGGCGAGAAGGTCGGCAACAAGAACGGCCCGAAGGTGGATATCGCCGTCGATCCCCTCGAAGGCACGACGCTGTGCGCCAAGGACATGCCGGGCTCCATCGCCGTGATGGCCATGGCCGAATCCGGCACGCTGCTGGCCGCTCCCGACGTCTATATGCACAAGATCGCCATCGGCCCCGGCTATCCCCAGGGCACCATCGATCTCGATGCGTCACCGGAAGAGAACCTCAACAATCTGGCCAAGGCCAAGGGCGTGAAGGTCCAGGAACTGACAGCCCTCGTGCTTGATCGGCCGCGCCACGAGGCGCTGATCGCGTCTCTGCGCAAGCTCGGCGTCGGCGTTCGCCTGATCTCGGACGGCGACGTGGCCGGCGTGATCTTCACGACCCAGCCGCAGGAGACCGGCATCGATATCTATCTCGGCATCGGCGCTGCCCCTGAGGGCGTGCTGGCGGCCGGCGCCTTGCGGTGCATCGGTGGCCAGATGCAGGCGCGGCTCATCCTCGACACCGAGGAAAGTCGCTCTCGCGCCCTGCAGATGGGAGTGACCGATCCGAACCGGAAATACGACATGAAGGACCTGGCCCGCGGCGACGTGATCGTGGCCGCGACCGGGGTCACCGATGGCGGCCTCCTCAAGGGCGTCAAGTTCGGCGAGAAGGTGATCACCACCGAGACGATTGTCTACCGGTCGGCAACCGGCACGGTCCGGCGCATCTTCGGCGAGCACCGGGAACTGTCGAAATTCCATCTGGATTAAGACGTTACACTTCCTTCCTCGCCTAATAGGCGAGGAAGGAATTCGTCGCTTGTGAAGCCGAGGGAGCCATGGGTGAACCGGTGATCCTGATCCGCCCCGTAGAGCCCGGCGACCGAGAGGCATGGCAGGCGCTGTGGGAGGGATATCTTGCCTTCTACAAGGCGGCTCTCTCGCCTGACATCACGCAGTCCACCTGGGCCCGCCTCCACGATCCTTCGGAGCCAGTTCATGGCCTCGTGGCAGTCCTGAACGGCGATGTCGTAGGCATCGTCCATTACCTTTTCCATCTTTCGACCTGGACAAAGGGTTCCTACTGCTATCTCGAGGATCTCTATGCCTCCGACAAGGCGCGCAATCGCGGCATCGGGCGTCACCTGATCGAGGCCGTCGCAGACCGGGCCCGTGAAGCAGGCGCCGCCAGGCTCTACTGGAATACTCACGAGACCAACGAGACGGCCCGGGCGCTCTACGACAAGGTTGCGGTGCGGAGCGGTTTTCTTCAGTACCGGCTCCCGGTCTGACCGATCAGGGCAACGCCATGCTGTCGACGGACCTGCTCATCGTCACCGACGTCCAGCACGATTTCCTCCCGGGCGGAGCGCTGGCGGTTGCAAACGGGCACGAGATTCTGGGGCCGATCAACAGGATCGCCGGTCTCTTTCGCCACGTCATCCTGACGCAGGACTGGCATCCTCCGGGCCATCTCTCCTTTGCCTCAAGCCATCATGGCCGACGCCCGTTCGAGACAATGAAGGCGCCCTACGGGCAGCAAATCCTCTGGCCCGATCACTGCGTCCAGGGGACTTTCGGCGCAGAAATCTCGCGCGACCTCCACATTCCGCATGCGGAACTCATCATCCGCAAAGGCTATGAGCCCGGCATCGACAGTTATTCGGCTTTTATCGAGGCTGACAGAAGCACGAAGACCGGCCTGACTGGTTATCTGCGCGAGCGTGGCTTTCGGCGGATCTTCGTGGCCGGCCTCGCCACCGATTTCTGTGTCGGCTGGACAGCACTGGACGCCCAGGCTGCGGGTTTCGAGACGCTGCTGATCGCCGATGCGTCGCGGGCCATCGACACCAATGGGTCGCTGGATGTCATCCGGACCGATCTGGCTGCGGCCGGAGTCGCCGTCATCGACAGTTCGAATCTGGATGACCAGAATTGAACTGCCGTTAGACGGCGACCCCGTGGAGGTCGTATTCATCCGCGCGTTCGATTTTCACCGTCACGATATCGCCGGCGCGCAGGGGCCTGCGGGACCCCACATAGACCGAGCCGTCGATTTCCGGCGCGTCATATTTTGAGCGGCCGCGCGCCACAGTCGTGCCGGGCTCGTCAATGATGACCTGAAGGCGTTTGCCGACCTTTGCCTTCTGGATCCGCGCGCTGATATCGCGCTGGGTTTTCATGAAACGGTGCCAGCGGGCGTCCTTCACTTCGGGCGGAACGGGCCCCCCCAGCGCGTTGGCGGGTGCGCCGTCGACCGGTTCGTACCGGAAGCAGCCGACCCGGTCGAGCTTGGCCTCCGCGAGCCATTCCATGAGGAAATCGACATCGGCCTCCGTCTCGCCCGGGAAACCGACGATGAATGTCGAGCGGATCGCCAGATCCGGGCAGATTTCACGCCACCGGCGGATGCGCTCGAGGGTCTTTTCCTGGTGAGCTGGCCGCCGCATGGCCTTGAGGACAGACGGGGAGGCGTGCTGGAAGGGGATGTCGAGGTAAGGCAGGATCTTGCCCTCGGCCATGAGGGGGATGACTTCGTCAACGTGAGGATACGGATAGACATAGTGCATGCGCACCCACATCCCCATCTCGCCCAACTCCCGCGCCAGCTCATAGAAGCGGGTCCGGACCTCCCGGTCCTGCCAAAGGCTGGGCTGGTACTTGATGTCCAGGCCGTAGGCGCTCGTATCCTGCGAGATCACGAGCAATTCCTTGACCCCGGCCTTGGCCAGTTTCTCGGCCTCGCGCAGCACTTCGCCGATCGGCCGGCTGACGAGATCGCCGCGCAGCTTCGGGATGATGCAGAACGAGCAGCGGTTGTTGCAGCCCTCGGAAATCTTCAGGTAGGCATAGTGCCGGGGGGTGAGCTTGATGCCCTGCGGGGGCACGAGGTCGAGAAAGGGGTCGTGGACCGGCGGGGCTGCCAAGTGCACCGCACCGACCACGCTCTCATATTGCTGCGGTCCGGTGATCGCCAGAACGTTTGGGAACCGGTCGCGGATCTGCTCTGGCTCCGCGCCCATGCAGCCGGTGACGATCACCTTGCCGTTTTCCGCCATGGCGAGGCCGATGGCGTCGAGGGATTCCGCCTTGGCGCTGTCGAGAAAGCCGCAGGTATTGACGATGACCACGTCCGCGCCGTCGTGTTTCTTGGTCAGTTCATAGCCCTGCGACCGCAATTGCGTGATGATCCGCTCCGAATCGACCAGGGCCTTGGGGCATCCCAGCGATACGAACGACACTTTTGGAGCGGGAGCATTCATCCGCGGGCATCCATCTCTGACACGTGTTTGAACTGCCCAGGCCGGCACCCTGTGGCGGGCGGCACGCAGTCACGACAAAACGGGCTGGGCGGGTCGTGAGACACCATCACAGCCGGATTTGCAAGGATATTCTGATGGTCGTGGGGTTGAGCGACCCTTACTCGACGTCCCGGAAGTACGGCTCGACAAGGCCCTTGAGCTTGATCGTCATCAGGTTGCCGGCCCGATCCTTGGCCGTTCCCGCGGTCAGGCGCACCCAGCCTTCGCTGACGCAATACTCATCGACATTGGTCTTGTCGACGCCCTTGAAGCGGACACCCACGCCGCGCTCGAGCAGCTTCTCATCGTAAAAGGGGCTGTTCGGGTTGCCGGACAGGCGATCGGGAGGGGTGTCGGTCATAGGTCGCGAATTCCGAATGAGGGGCCAGGGTTGCGGCCAGAGATAGCCAATTCCGGTTCCAATGCAAACGGCGAGTGCGCCGGACGGTCCCGCGCCTCGACTGATGTCCCTGGTGTCAGGTCGGAGCGACCGCCTCCGCCTGACAGACATCGACCCAGGCGGCGGATGCAAGATCAGCCATAAGGTCAGGCGAAACCCTGACAGCACTGTGGATCGCGCCAGCCGCCGGGATCACCTCATCGAAGGCCTTGAGGGACACATCGCAATAGACCGGCAGCGCGGTTGCCAGCCCGAAGGGACAGACACCGCCGACGGGATGACCGGTCACGGCCTCCACCTCGTCGCCGGCAAGCATCCGGGCCTTTCCGCCAAACGTCGCTTTGATCTTGCGATTGTCCAGCCTGGCATCGCCCCGCGTGACCACAAGAACGACGCGATCGCCGATCCTGAGCGACAGGGTCTTGGCGATCTGGCCGGGGACGACCCCGTGACCCGCCGCAGCCAGCTCCACCGTGGCGGTGCTCGTCGATAGTTCGATGATCGTGAGTTGGGGCGCCTTCTCGGCGAGGAACGCCCGGACGGATTCGAGGCTCATGAAGAGAACCGTCCGATCAGAATTTCATGCTCAGTCCGACCACGGGGCCGTGCAACACCATGTCGAACTCGTAGCGGCGGGTGCCCGAGCCCTGGGCATAGTCCACGCCGAGCGCGCGGTAGCCGATCACGCCCGAATAGGTCACACCCTGGTAGGTGCCGAACTCCATGCCGTACCCGGCAATGGCCTGCCACGAGAACTTGCTGCCGACGCCAAAGCCGCCGATATCGCCGCGCACGAAGAGTTCGTGGCCCGGAGCGAGATCATAACGGATTCGCGCGCCGATGACCGGGTCGACCCAGTCCACGGCGCCTGATTTCGCCACTGCGCGGCCCCCGATAAGCTCAAGGCCGGCAAGGTTCAGGGTTCCAACCAGATCGAGCGAGAGATCGGCCTCCTGGTACCAGTAGCGCACGCCACCGAGGATATCGAATTTGAGCGCGCCGGCGCTCGCCACCTGATAGGCAGCCCCAACCTCGACGACCGCAAGCTGCGTGCTGAAATCGGCGGCAGCGCCCAGGGACCCGACCACGCCGGGGGCCAGCGAGCGCGTCCTGACAGTGTTTCCATCCAGACCGATTTTGGTCCAGACCGCATCCGCGTAGAGGGCGAGCGCACCGTTGCGCGCCTCGAAATTCCCCATTAGTGCCAGAAGCGTATCGGATTTCTCAACAATATCAACGAAAGTGGCGTCGACCTTGACGGTGCGCCCTCGCACCGTTTGATTGCCGTTCATGGACACCAGCCACCCATAGGGGATGAACCGATAGCTCCACGGCGAGGTAACCGCGAGCGGTGCCTCGATGGGCACGGGGGATGGGTAGGGGATGTCGGCTGCCTGAGCCGTGACGGATAAACCTGCCAGACACATTGGCAAAAGCATTGCGCAAAGCGAGCGGCGTACCAGATGCCCCATGGTCCCAGATCCCTGAATCGGCGCCTTCCCTAGGGTTCGCCATTCAGCGCATCACTGCCGATGGCCAAATCAAAGTCAAGGGAACACAGGGGACAGAACCGCCGGGCGCATCGGTCGCCCGGCGGGTGATCGGTCACTTGATGGCGGCGTCGTAGACAAACAGCGTGGAATCATCGTCGTCAGGCATGAAATACGCACGCAAACCGGTGGCGGTTGATTCGACGAAGAACGGGTTCTGGGTCATGGGCAGGCCGGAGGGCGACCAGAGTTCGATCGGCACCTGCCAGACGGGCCGGTTATCCTTGAGATCGACCACTTCGAATCCGCCGAGACGGAAGACCGGGCCGTCAGCGCTCGCCTTGTAGGCATTCAGGCCAGAGCACAGCATCCGCTGGCCGGCGAGAGAATGACAATCCTGGTAATCGATGTACTGCGCCGGGTTCATCACCCGCAGCTCTTCGGGCTTCGCATCAGCGTTGGTCACCTTGCCGTCCGCACCGATCGGCCACGCATAGAAGCGGCGGGAACCCCATGAGACTCCGTGCAGGGACTTGTTCTCGGCGTTGTGGACGATGCCGCCGATATGATCCTTGAACCTGAAGACTTCGAGGGCTTTCATGGTTTTGGGATCGACCTTGTAGATGATCGCCTGGCTGTTGGGCCGGTATTCTGCCACCGGTACCCAGAGGAATTCCCCATCGTAATCCATCCCGCCGGGATGATAGACCGTTCCTTCTCCCAGGATAAGGTCGCCCAAAAGCTTGCCGTCTGGACCGATCTTGAACAGGTGGCCCTGACCCTTGCCGGTGTCGCGGTCATAGCCGTCTTTCATCTCGGTATAGCGCGTGGTCGGCGTCTGGATATCGACGGACGAGACAAAGAAATCATCGCCGATTTTGATCATGCCCTGGGGATGGAAGGTCTTGAACGGAATCTTGATGGCCGTGACCGGCTCCCACTTGGTGCCTCGCGTCAGCTTCAGAACCCGCTCGCCCAGCGCCGTATCGGCAGAAGCGGCGGGCTGTGCTGTCAAAGCGACGAGCGGGAGCGTCAGGATTGAAATTGCCGCACAAAAAGAAGCGAGTCGTCGGGAAGTCATGGCGTCCTCCAACGCGGCAATTGACTGTGCCGCTTGTCCATCAATCATGAATCCGCAAGGGATCCGGTGCAAGCGGAGACTCTGCCCTTGTCGCGCGACGCCGCGATGACGCTGATGCGCGATGAGGAACGTCACGGGTAGCGCCGAGTTGAGTTGGATCAATCGGAGGACAGCCATGGCCGTGCGCGCGAACTGGAAGGGGTTTCTGAAAGTCGGCGAGTTGTCCTGTCCGGTAGCCCTCTATACCGCGGCCTCGAGTTCGGACCGGATCGCCTTCCACACGCTCAATCGGAAAACAGGCCACCGGGTCCGCCGCCAGTTCGTGGATCCGGAAACGGGAAAACCGGTCGGGGCGGACGAGCAAGTGAAGGGCTATGAGACCGGTAAGGGCGAATACGTGATGCTGGAGCCGGACGAGATTGCGGCGGCTGTCCCTGACAGTGACAAGACCCTGAATGTCGAGGCGTTTGTAGCCTGCAGCGATATCGATGACGTCTATTTCGACCGTCCCTATTATCTCACCCCGAGCAGCCCGGCAGCCCAGGAGGCCTTTGCGCTGATCCGGGAGGGCATGCGAGCGGGCAATGTGGCGGCGCTAGCGCGCACGGTTCTGTTCCGTCGGGTTCGGACGGTGCTGATCCGGGTCCACGACGAGGGGTTGATCGCCACGACGTTGAATTTCGACTACGAAATCCGCTCGTCGAAAGACGCGTTCGACGACATCCCGGCAATGAAGATCGAGGGCGAGATGCTCGATCTCGCCAAGCATATCATTGCCACCAAGCGCGGCACCTTCGACCCCGCCGCTTTCGATGATCGCTACGAGAGCGCGCTCGCGGATCTTGTGCGCGCCAAGCGCGAGAGCAAGCCCTTCGCCCGTCCCTCGGCCAAGCCCGAGGCGAAGGTCATCGACCTGATGGAGGCCCTGCGGAAGAGCGCGGGGGCTGCAGGAGCTGCCGGCAAGGGTGCTAAAAAATCAGCCGCATCGTCTTCCGGTAAGGCCAAAGCCAAGGCCCCCGCCAAGCGCGCAGCGGCGTCCGCCGCGCCGAAGCGAAAGGCCGGATGATGGCTCGCGAAAAGCCACTCACTTTCGCTTGGGCGGCGCCTTCTTGCCTGTTTCTGCAGCGAGACTTTTCTTCAGCGCATCCATGATGTTGACCACGTTGTTCGGGCGCTCCGGTCCGGGCTTTTTCCGCGCCGCGGGCTTTCCGCCGCGTTTGGACTTGGCGGCGATAATGTCCTTCAGTTTCAATTGGACCGGATCACGCACCATGGCCGGATCCCACTTGCGCGAGCGTTCCTTGATCAAGGTGGTGACCATGGCTTTCAGGGGCGGCTCGACTTTCACCTTCTCGATCTCGTCGAAATACACATCCTCCTTCCGGACCTCGTCGCCATAGCGCAGGGTCCACAGGACGATCCCGTTGTCGCGGGGTTCGAGCATGACAGCGCGCTCCCGGCGGTAGAGGACCACCCGCGAGATCCCCACCATATCCGTGGCCTTCATCGCCTCGCGGACGACGGAATAGGCCTCCCGGGCCACGGAATCCGCGGGCATGAGGTAGTGCGGACGGTCGTACCAGATCCACTCGATCGAATCTTTCGGCACGAACATGTCGATTTCGATCGTCCGGGTGCTTTCGAGTTTTACGGCCTCGAGTTCGTCGTCCTCGAGGATCACGTATTCATTCTCGCCAACCTCGTAGCCCTTGACCTCATCGTCTCCCTCGACCACCGCGCCGGTCTCTGAATCCACATAGCGGCTTTCGATCCGGTTGCCGGTGGCGCGGTTGAGGGTGTGAAATTTGACCTTCTCGCCCTCGGAGACGGCCGGTGTCATGGTAACGGCGCATGTCACGAATGACAGCTTCAGGTAGCCCTTCCAGAATGTCTTCGGTGCCATGGTGTCCCTCAGCCTGCGCGGTCACAGACGCACAACCAGGGACCGGGATCATCGTTCCTGGGCGTCCCGAACTGCCAGAACCAACGCCACCCTCGCGGCGTTACTGCATGCCGCTCGCGCAAGGGCGATGACAAAACGGGGTGACGCTTCGTGTCAGGCAACAGCAAACTCTCAACCTATCGGGCAAAGCGCGATTTCACGAAGACCAGTGAGCCGAGCGGCGAGGCGGGCGGAGCCCACGCCAGCGGCGGCCGGTTTGTCATCCAGAAACATGCGGCCACCCGTCTCCATTATGACCTGCGTCTCGAGATGGATGGCGTGTTCAAATCCTGGGCCGTGACCCGCGGTCCGTCGCTCGACCCGCATGACAAGCGTCTGGCCGTCGAGGTCGAAGACCATCCCCTTGAGTATGGTGACTTCGAAGGCACCATCCCGAAAGGCGAGTATGGCGGCGGAACGGTGCAGCTCTGGGATCGCGGGTTCTGGGAGCCCGACGGGGAGGGCACTCCCGAAGAACAACTGGCCAAAGGCGACTTCAAGTTTACCCTCCAAGGCGACCGGCTCCATGGCGGCTGGGTGCTGGTGCGCATGAAGAAAGACCGCAACGGCGGCAAGCGGACGAACTGGCTCCTGATCAAGCATCGGGACTCGTTCAGCAGTGACGGTAATGGCGAGGCTGTTCTCAAGGACGATCAATCCGTCGCCTCTGGCCGTTCGATGGCGGATATCGCTGCCGGCAAGGGCAAGGGTCCGACGCCCTTCATGCTGTCCGGGAAAAAGGCGGCCGGCCCGGATGCCGTTTGGGACAGCAGCCAGGGCCTGGCAGCCAGCGAACGGGAAAAGGGGGCCGCGACGTCCAAGACCTTGCGGCGCGCTCCACCGAAATCCAAGGCCGCGGCGTCAACATCGCTGCCAGACTTCATCCCGCCCCAGCTCTGTGAGCCGGTGGAGCGCCCGCCCTCTGGCGACGGCTGGGCGCACGAGATCAAGTTCGACGGCTATCGGATGCAGCTGCGGATTGCCGGCGGACAGGCCACCCTGAAAACCCGCAAGGGTCTCGACTGGACGGCGAAGTTCGGGGCGATCGCGCGGGCAGCCAGCGGGTTGCCGGATGCGATCATCGACGGCGAGATCGTTGCTCTCGACCATGACGGCGCTCCGGATTTCGCGGCCCTTCAGGCCGCTTTGTCGGAAGGCGAAACCGACGATCTCATTTTTTATGGGTTCGACCTCCTCTATGACGTCGGGCGGGACCTGCGGTCCGAGTCCTTGGCAGATCGGAAAATCCGCCTGGAGGCGTTGCTGCAAGGGCTGGACAAGGTGCCGGCGACGCTGATCCGCTTTGTCGAGCATTTCGAGACCGGCGGCGACGCCGTGCTGCAATCGGCCTGCCGCCTCTCGCTGGAGGGCATCGTATCCAAGCGGCTGGATGCGCCCTATCGCTCGGGCCGCACCAAAAGCTGGACGAAAGCCAAGTGTCGCGCCGGCCACGAAGTCGTCATCGGCGGGTGGACAACGACGCAGGGAAAGTTTCGCTCGCTCCTTGCAGGGGTCCACCGGGGCGATCATTTCGTCTATCTCGGTCGGGTCGGGACCGGCTTTAGCGCGGCCAAGGTCAAACCTCTTCTGGAGGCTTTGCGGGCGACGGAATCGACTGTCTCGCCTTTCACTGGGATCGGTGCGCCGAAAAAGGACGCGAACACCCACTGGACCAAGCCTGACCTCGTGGCCGAGATCGAATTCGCGGGCTGGACAGGCGCGGGGATGGTTCGCCAGGCAGCCTTCAAGGGGCTGCGGGCGGACAAGCCTGCGGCCGAGGTCGAAGCGGAGAGGCCCGCAAGTGCCGCGGCCACGGAGGTGCCGGAACCGGCAGCGCCGCGGTCCCCCGCAAAGTCGCGGACGGGAAAGTCCGGAAAGGCCGTGGTCATGGGAGTCACGATTTCCAGCCCCGACAAGGCGCTCTGGCCGGATGCGGGGGACGGCGTTCCGGTCAGCAAGCGCGATCTTGCCGCTTATTTCGAGGCGGTCGGCGCCTGGATGATGCCGCATCTGCACGGCCGGCCCTGCTCGATCATCCGGGCCCCTGACGGGCTGGGAGGCGAACAGTTCTTCCAGCGCCATGCCATGCCCGGAACCTCCAACCTCCTCGAACTCGTCACCGTGTTCGGAGACAAGAAGCCCTACCTTCAGATCGACAGGATCGAGGGGCTTGCGGCCGTTGCGCAAGTGGCCGGCATGGAGCTGCATCCCTCGAACTGTCGCCCCGGCGAACCCGAGATCCCCGGACGTCTCGTCTTCGACCTCGATCCGGGCCCCGGCGTCGCCTTCTCGACCGTCGTGGAGGCCGCCAAGGCCCTGCGGACGCGGTTGGACGACCTCGGCCTTACCAGTTTCTGCAAGACCACGGGCGGGAAGGGGCTGCATGTGGTGACGCCTCTTGCGTCAACCGGGCGTCGCAAGTCGACTTGGCCCGACGCCAAAACTTTCGCCCGTGAGGTCTGCCTCCGGCTGGCGAAGGACGAGCCGCAGCGATACGTGGTCAACATGGCCAAGAAGCTTCGAGAAGGTCGCATCTTTCTCGACTATCTGCGCAATGACCGCATGGCGACCGCCGTTTCCCCGCTGTCCCCCCGTGCGAGGCCCGGAGCCCTCGTATCGATGCCCCTCACATGGGCGCAAGTGAAGGCGGATCTCGACCCGGCCCGCTACACGATCCGTTCGGTTCCGACGCTGATCGGGAAAAGCAAGGCTTGGGCGGAGTATGGCGACAGCGAAGGGTCGCTCGAAGACGCCATCAAGAAACTCGGTAAAGCAAGGCTTGCGGCCTGAGACGGCTCTGAGAGAGGACACCCTGTGTCACCACGTTCGTCAAAAACCGCAACGGCGTCGCCATCCGAGACACCGTTTGCGCTACCGCTTGACACTCCTCCCATGGAGGCCAAGTCCGCGCCAGAGCTGCCGGAGGAGGACGGGCCCTGGCAATATGAGCCGAAATGGGACGGCTTTCGCTGCCTCGCCTTCAAGAACGGCGACGCGGTCGAGCTGCGGGCAAAGTCGGGAAAGCCCCTGGGGCGCTATTTTCCCGAAGTCGTCAGCATGCTGAGGGACATCCGTCCACGCAGCTTCGTCCTCGACGGCGAGCTGCTGATCGAACAGGACGGCGCGCTCGCTTTCGATGCCCTGCAGATGCGCCTTCACCCGGCCGAAAGTCGGATCCGGACCCTCTCGGCTTCCACGCCTGCGCGTCTGACCGTCTTCGATATGCTGATCTGTCCAGATGGAGGTGAGACATGGCGGGATGCGCTCGACGTGCGCCGGAAGGCGCTCGAGGCCTTCATGAGCGAGGCTGCTCTGCCGGAGAGACTTGTCCTGTCGCCTTCAACCGACGATCGAGCCATCGCGGCCGAATGGCTTGAAGGCTCTCTCGACGGCCAGACGGATGGGGTTGTGGCCAAACGGCTTCGCAGCCCTTACGAGCCTGGCCAGAGAACGATGATCAAGGTCAAGCGCCTCAGAACGGCGGACTGCGTCGTCGGGGGCTTCCGCTACGAAAGTGCCAGCCGGAATGTCGGATCGCTCCTCCTGGGGCTCTACAACGATGCGGGCAAGCTCGACCATGTGGGTTTCACCTCGACCATTCCGGCTGCGGAGCGGGCCGAGCTGACCCGCAGGCTTGAGGCGCTGCGCGAGCCTCCGGGCTTCACGGGCAAGGCGCCGGGTGGGCCGAGCCGGTGGAGCACGGAGCGAAGCAGCGAATGGCAGCCTTTGCGACCGGAACTCGTGGTCGAGGTTCGGTTCGATCACGTCACAGGCAATCGCTTTCGCCACGGAACGAAATTGCTAAGATGGCGGCCGGACAAGCGTCCCGATCAATGCTTGTTGGATCAAATCGAGCCGCCCGGCATGCCTGTCTAGCTTGACTAAACCATTGTCCGGCCACGCTTGTTTTCAGCGGCAGAATCACTTTTTCGAACTTCCGCGCTGCCGAGCGGCTGCTCATATGGCAAGCGAAAAAACCATCTCTTAAGCGGTAATACCTCAGGAAAATTGTCAAATCAGGCCCGTCATGCCAGTGTTTTTTGGCACCCAGATGCCGAAGTTGTTCTGTCGAAGGTCTTCAGAATACGCCGCAAGCGTCCCTCCCCAGTGAGTTTCTCTAGGGAAGGGTGCTGCGTATTCTAAATTATATTTCGTCGAATTGATTTGTGCGTGTCTGACCTGTGCTCACATCGAGTTCGTGGTGCGCGAGGGGAATTGCACATGTCATCCGGAATCTCGGCAAACTTTGCCTCAAGCCTCATCGCCCGCGATCCGACCGGCATCGGCAACAACATCGCCAACCCGCTTTGGGGATCCGCCGGCGATTTCTATGTCCGAGTGACGCCTGACAGCTATCTCGATGGCGCGGGCCAGATGTCGCTGACGCCGATCCCGCGCGTCATCAGCGACCAGATTCTCGCGCAGCCGAAGGATGGCTTCGGGAATGACGTCAACCTGCCGAATGCCGCAGAGACCAACGAATTCTTCCAGTTTTTCGGGCAGTTTCTCACCCACGACGTCGCTGAGGCCGCAGGCAGCCCGAGCGTAGACGCGCCGGTCAATCTCGCCGGGCTGCCGTTTCCGTTCATCCGCACGCCGTTCACGCTCGTCAACGGGGTTCGCCAGCAGCAGACGACCGAGACCAGCTTCCTCGATCTGTCGACCGTCTACGGCGTCAACCAGACCATGCTCGACCTGTTGCGCGACGATGTGAACGGGGTCCAGGGCGCCAGGCTTCTCACATCTGGCGATTCCGAGGATCTGCTTCCCACCTTTGCCCAGGTCGCCGCCGATTCCGGTCAGACGATCGATCAGGTCCGCACCATCAACAACGGCCTGACCGCTCTCGGAGGGTTTGCGCCCACGCTCTTCGTGACGGGCGACGACCGCACCAACCAGAGCGCGGCGCTGCTCACGCATCACACCTTGTGGGCGCGCGAACATAACTGGCAGGTCGATCGCCTCGCGCAGGAGTTTCCGAGCTGGACTCAGGAGCAGCTCTTCCAGGCTGCCCGGGCCATCACGGAAGCCGAATGGCAGCATATCGTCTATTCGGAATATCTGCCGAAGCTTCTCGGTGCCGGCGCGGTTGGCGCCTATACGGGCTATAAATCCGATGTGAACCCGTCGGTCATCAACGAATGGACGACGGTCGCTTTCCGCTTCGGTCATGACCAGTCGAGCAACGTGCTCGATATTCTGGCCGAGAATGGCACCTCGAACGGGGCCTTCACCCTCGCTCAGTCCTTCGAACTGGCGAACGCGTCGAACGCGATCCGCAATGGTGCCAGTCTCGACGAGTGGGTGCGCGGTCAGTTGGCGCATCAGACGCAGGAGATCGACGGCAAGGTCGTTGAAGGCAACCGCAATCTGCTCTTCGGCCAAAGCAACGGCAACGGCACCGGGGCCAGCATCGATCTGACAGTGCTGGACACCCAGCGCGGCCGCGATCATGGCGTGGGCGATTACAATACCCTCCGGGCAGGGCTCGGTCTTTCGACCTATACCAGCTTCGACACGTTTGCCGCGGAGAACGGCGTCGACAGCGCGACGCTGGCTGCGCTCAAGTTGGTTTATGCCAACGATATCACCAAGCTGGATTCCATCATCGGCGGTCTGCTTGAGAGGCATGTCAGCGGTTCGCAACTCGGAGTGACCTTCACCGACCTCACGAGCAAGCAGTTCGAAAACCTGCGCGACGGCGACCGGTTCTACTACGAGAATCGCCTCAGCGGCGAGACGAGCCTGCTGAACGAGATCAAATCCACTTCTCTGGCCGACATCATCGGCCGCACCAGCGGCATCACATATGTCTACCACGACGCCTTCGCGTCCCATCAGCGCATCGGCGGCACCGAGGGCGGCGAGTCGCTCAACGGGACTTCCAAGAAAGATCTGATGATGGGTTACGGCGGCGACGACGCCGCCAGCGGCGGCAACGGCGACGATGATCTCCATGGCGGGGCCGGGCACGACAGCCTCTTTGGCGGTGCGGGAAGCGACTGGCTCGACGGCGAGGCTGACGACGACATCCTGGAAGGCGGCGCCGGCGCCGATCGTATCGACGGCGGGGCAGGCAACGACACGGCGAGCTACGCGGGCTCGACGGCGGTGGCCATCGATCTGGCGGCCGGCACAGCCTCAAGCGGTGACGCGACCGGTGATACCCTCACGTCCATCGAAAATCTGATTGGCGGCTCGGGAGCCGACAGCTTGCGCGGAAACGGCGGCAACAACAGTCTCGCGGGCGGCGCAGGCGGCGACACCCTTGACGGCGGCAACGGCAACGATACCGCCGTTTACCGCGGTTCTGCGGCGGTCTTCGTCGACCTTGCTGCGGGCAAGGCCTCGGGCGGAGAAGCCACCGGCGACGTTCTGATTTCGATTGAGAACATCGTCGGCGGCGACGGGGCCGACTCGCTTCGCGGCGATGCCGGCAACAACCATCTCAGCGGCGGCGGCGGATACGATCTCCTCGAGGGCGGCGCGGGAGCCGACACCCTCGACGGTGGCAGCGGCATCGACACCGTCACCTATGCGAGCGCGAAAACGGCTGTCTATATGGATCTTATGACCGGAAGTGCCTCCGGCAGCCAGACCGGTGCGGATGTGCTGATTGGCATTGAAAACCTGATCGGCGGCGCCGGATCCGACCGGCTCTTCGGCGACGACGGGGTCAATTCCCTCACCGGCGGCGCCGGCAACGATTACCTGATCGGCCGCGGCGGTGCGGACGTCATGATCGGTGGAACGGGTAACGATATCTATGTGGTCGACAACGCCCGGGATATCGTGAAGGAGATCGGCGACGGCGGGAAAGACACCGTCCGGACGAGCGTCAGCTACACGCTGGCGCGCGGATCCGAGATCGAGAATCTCAAAGCGATCGGCACAGGCCCGTTCCGGCTGTCCGGGAACAGTTTTGATAACGCCATCGCTGGCAGCACCGGGGATGACGTCATCGGCGGCGACAGCGGCGATGACCGTCTGTCCGGTGGCGCCGGCGACGACCGCCTGGTGGGTGGCAAGGGCGCTGACAGGCTCGCCGGCGGGACCGGTAATGACACGCTCTTCGGCGGTCAGGACCGGGATATCCTGACGGGCGATTCGGGCCGGGACATCTTCGTGTTCAATGCTCGCCCCAACAAGGCGACCAACCTCGACACCATCACGGACTTCAACGTCAGAGACGATTCCGTCTGGCTCGACAATGCGGTGTTCGGCAAGCTCGGGAAGGGCACCGAGGCGAAGCCGGTCGCTCTCAACAAGGCCTTTTTCACAGTCGGCAGCGAGGCCAAGGACAAGAACGACTACCTGATCTACGACAACAAAACAGGCGTCCTGTCCTACGACGCGGACGGATCGGGAGCCGGAAAGGCCATCGAGATCGCAAGCCTGAAGAAGGGTCTGAAGCTCACCTATCACGACTTTTTCGTCATCTAGGCGGACGAGGCTGAGCGCGACCGGGTGCGGCAAGGCGCCGTCTGCTTGACCATTGGACGGTATCGAACAGACGCACTTGAGGCCGTTGTGGTCAGATAGCCTTTGCGCCGAGGGTGGCGCACCAATGGGCGAGCCGCTCCTTGAGGATGCCGTCCCTCACGTACGCGAGCGTTTCCTCATCCTCGAGACGCTCCACCTCTTCAAACACAAAGCTTTCGGCTCCGTGGGTCGTCCACGCAGCCTGAAGAGCCCGCTGGGGCTGCGCGCCCTGAGCGAGGCTGAACCAGATCCGGTTCTGTATGGTGGCGAGATCGGGAGCCCGTCCGACCCATTGGTCTCCGGTCGGAATGCAGCGCACCACGTAAATTCCCGGGGCCGTTTTCCGCTCCTTGTAGGCAGCGGTAGCCGCTTTTCGATCAGCGCTTTTCATGGTCCGTGTCCTCTTTCACGGCGGAGAAAGCTTCGCCGTGACTTCGATTAACATCCGGGTAATATTGACGCAACGACTGAATCAGGGTCATGATGGAAATGTCACCGGAGACTCCGCCTTGTCCCACACCTTGTCTACGCCTTGTCGCGCCTTCGAACGCGGCGCCGTCCTTGTCTGCGGACCCCTGATCGAGGTCGCTGTGGGGGTAAAGGCTGCTCTGTGCCGAAATCCGGACGCTGCCATCCTCACTTTCGACGACGAGACTGGAGCGGTGATTGATCTCGATCTCCGCGGCACCGAGGACGACATCCGGGCGCGTCTCTTGGCCTCCTATCCAACCGGCGCGCTTCGGCCCGAGCCTGAGGTACAGGGCGCAGGCAACCCCGCGAGGGGACGAGGCAGGCCCAGATTGGGCGTTGTCGCCCGGGAAGTGACGCTGCTGCCCCGCCATTGGGATTGGCTCGCCACTCAGAGGGGCGGGGCATCGCAGGCGCTCAGACGGATGATCGATCAGGCCCGGCAGGCCGATGACGGTGAGGGCAGAGCGCGGGCCGCGCGGGAGGCAGCCTACCGTTTCATGGCGGCGCTGGGGGGCGATTTTCCGGGTTTCGAGGAAGCGTGCCGGGCCCTGTTTGCCGATGACCGCGAGGGGTTTGCCACACACACTCTCTCGTGGCCGCCGGACGTGAGGCATTTCGCGCAGAGGCTGGCGTGGGGCAACCCGGATGACAGTGCTGCCCGGCTTTGATGACAGAGCGATGGCGAGGCGCGCCCTTAGGGTCTTGAGCCAAGATCCCAGTAGAGGCCTGCCATGATCGCGAGGCCCTCGCGGGCGAGCGGCGCCAGCAGGTGCTCGTCAGGACCATGCTGCTGACAGCCGGGGTAGGAATGGGGAACCCAGATCGTGGGGAGGCCCAGGACATCCGCGAAAATGTCATTGGGCAAGGTGCCGCCAAGATTGGGCAGGATTGCCGGATCCTTTCCGGTCGTGCGCGCGATCGACCCCGCCGCCCATGTGACCCAGGGATCGGCCGGATCGAGTCGTGTCGCGAGGGACATCTCTTCGACCTCCTCGACCGTCACGCCGCTCCATCCATGGCGCGCCAGATGACGGCGGAGGGCTGGCACGATCTGTTCCGGGTCAATCCCTTTGACAAACCGGAGCTGGCACCGCGCCCATGCGTCGGGAGGGACGGCATTGACCGGGGTCTCCGGATTGCCAGCCCGCATGGCCAGCACGTCGAACGAGCACCATCCGAACACCTGCTCCTCCGGTGTGAGTCCCGGCTCGCCCCACTCGGGATCCATAATCGGCCCATCCGGCCCCGAATCGATCTTGAAATCCTTGAGGACGGCGCGCACAGAGTCCGGAATCCCGTCGGGACGCCACTCGGCCACCGCGATCCGCCCGGTGGGTGACGTGATCGTGCTCATGGCATGCGCAAGCTGAATAGCCGGATCCGACAGGACGCCTCCCCAGTTCCCGGAATGATGCCCGCCGTCTCTTGCCACGATCGAAAGGTCGAATGTCGCCACCCCACGCGTGCCGAGAAAGATGGTCGGACGGTCGGCCGTGAGACGGGGGCCGTCGGAGGCGATCAGAACATCGGCCTGAAAGCGGTGGTGATGGTCGGTACACAATTCGCGCAGCCCCGGCGAGCCGACCTCCTCGCCCATCTCGATCAGAAATTTGGCGTTGAAGCCGAGCTTGCCCCTGACCTCGAGAACGGATTGCAAGGCCGCGATGCACAGGGCGTGCTGCCCCTTGTTGTCGGCAGTGCCGCGTCCGTACCATCGATCTCCGACACACGTGACCGTCCACGGAGAGAGACCTTCGCGCCACGCGGATTCCATGCCGCGCACCACATCACCGTGACCGTAACCGAACACGGTCGGATAACCCGCATGTTCGATCCGTTCCGCGAACAGGAATGAGCTCTTCGCGCGCGGATGAGGCAGTATCGTGCAGGTGAAACCCAAGGTCTCGAGCCAAGGGCGAATTTCGGATTCGAGGTAACGTTGCAGAGTGTCTGCGCGGTTGCTGTCCTGGCTCTCGGTGGGGAGCGAGACGAGACGCGTGAGTCTCTCTTGAAACGCACCGGAATCGAAATAGCGTTCTGCGCTCGATATCGCGTTTGCCCGGTCCATCGTCCACTGCCTTGTCTGTCCAGCCTGGTACGCTGGCACCCCTCGCGGCGTTCGCATACGCGAATCGCGAGCCGGGTGATACAGAACCGTGAAGGCCGCGCCGCGTCAAACGCGCGTCCACGCGACAGGAGGAGACACGCGATGCATCAGGTTGAAGAGATCGAGATTCCGCAGGGCAGTTTCGGGACCACGCGTTGGTTGCCGGTTCACCGTTTCGGTGAGCCAAGCGCGGGACCGAAGATCTATGTTCAAGCGGCCCTGCACGCGGACGAGACGCCGGCGATGCTCGTTGCCCACCATCTCCTGCACCGACTCGTTGAAGCGGACGATGCCGGCCAGATTGCGGGCGAGATCGTGGTGGTGCCGTTCGCCAATCCGCTTGGTCTCTCGCAGCGGATGCTCAACATGCATATCGGCCGGGGTGATCTGGCTGGCGGCGGCAATTTCAACCGCAACTTTCCCGATGTGTCCTCTGCCGCCATAGCCAGCCTGAAAGGGCTACTCGGAAAGGATGCCCGGGAGAACGACCGACTTGTGCGGACTGCCTTGCGAGAGTCAACGCGGGCCTTGCGTGGTTATCTCGAACTTGATGCTCTCCGCGCGACGTTGCTCGGCCTTGCGATCGACGCCAACATCGTTCTCGACCTTCATTGCCACTTCGAGGGCGTCACGTATCTCTATTGTAACGATGCAGGGTGGCCCGCTGCCGCGGCGCTGTCGGCGCAAGCACAGAGCGTCGCCACGCTCCTGTCGACCGGTGGCGCGGGCGGCAGCTTCGACGAGGCCTGCGATCTTCCGTGGGTTCGTATCAAGGAAGCCTATCCCGACGTTCCACTCGCCCATGGTTGTATTGCCGTGACGATGGAATATCGCGGACAGGCGGATGTGAGCGACGACCTTGCCGCCTTCGACGCCGACGCCATCATCCGTTTCCTCCAGCGCAGCGGCGCGATCACCGGCGACCCGGGAGAGATTCCGGACGCTCTCTGCGACGCGACGCCGGTCGACGCCGTCGACCATGTGCGGGCGTTCACCCCCGGGATCATTGTGCACAAGGTGGCGCTCGGCGAGTCTGTCGTCGAAGGGCAGATCGTGGCCGAGATCGTCTCGCCGGAGGCTCCGCTTTCGACGCCTCGTACCATCCTCAGATCGCGAACCGACGGCGTTGTTTTCGGACGGCTGTTCTCCCGCATCGCCCGCCCCGGAACCGCCTTCCTGTCGATCGCCGGACAGGATCCGGCGAAGGTGAAGGACGGTCTGGGTGACCCCTATCCCTAGGGTCCAGTCCCATAAAAAATTTTTCGGGTCGGGCAGTTGCGGTTCACGGATCCCGACAGGAGATTCCCAGGGAATCGGCTCGTGTCTCGCTGACTGGCAGGACTTCGCGCGGATTGAACCCCATTGCCTCCGCCATGGGAGAGGCAAGCCGCGCGTCGATCATCGGCCGGTTATCAGCGGGTTGGTGCAATGGTGGCAGCCTCTAGGGCCGCGGCGTAACCCTTCCGTGTGGGCTCATCGCCCCCAGCGCAGCACCATCGGGTCGAGCCGGCGGGCGACCTCGACCAAGCCTTTGCGGGCTTCCGGATGCAGGGGTTGCAGGGGATGGCGCAGGGCATCGGATCGGATCACGCCGCCTTCCTTCATGAGCGCCTTGGCGGCCGAGAGGCCGCATTGCCGGTTCTCGTAGTTGATCAGCGGCAGCCACCGCTCATAGGCGACGAGAGCCTGTTCCCGGTTGCCGGCGAAATAGGGGTCGATGATTGTGCGGATGCCGTCGGGATAGCCGCCGCCTGTCATCGCGCCCGTGGCGCCGGCATCGAGATCGGCCATGAGGGTGATCGCCTCCTCGCCGTCCCAAGGGCCTGCGATGGCATCCTGACCAAGCGCGATCAACTCGCGGAGTTTGACGGCGGCGCCGGGCACCTCGATCTTGAAATAGGACACGTTGGCGATCTCCCTGGCCATGCGCGCAAGGAAAGCCGCTGACAGGAAGGTGCCGGCCATCGGCGCGTCCTGGATCATGATCGGGATCGAGATGGCGTCAGAGACCCGGCGGAAGAACGCGTCGATCCCGGCTTCGGAGACGCGCAAGGTCGCGCCGAAGAAAGGCGGCATGATCATGACCATGGCCGCGCCCGCATCTTGCGCCCGACGGCAGCGCGCGGCGCAGACCTGGGTCGAGAAATGGCTCGTGGTGACGATGACGGGAACGCGCCCGGCGACGTGATCGAGGACGGTCGTCATGACCGTCTCGCGCTCGGCGTCATCGAGCAGGAACTGCTCGGAGAAGTTCGCGAGGATGCAGAGGCCGTGGGAGCCTGCATCGATCATGAAATCGATGGCGCGGTTCTGGCCTTCGCGGTCGAACTGACCGTTCTCATGAAAGATGGTCGGAGCCACGGGAAAGACGCCGCGATAGGGGCGCGTGGACGACTGGCCGGACGCGGACATGGTTTCTCCCTTCAAAGTCTTCGCAATGTCTTCTATTGTCAGTGATTGTCGCGTGGAACGGGCGAGCCCGTGCGTCCGACCAGAAAGTCCAGATCGGCACCTTTGTCGGCCTGCAGAACATGGTCGATGTAGAGCTTCGTCCAACCGCGCTCGGCATGGGGCGCGGGCGGCACCCAGGCGGCGCGACGGCGCTCCATTTCTTCCGCTTCGACGTGAAGATGAAGGCTGCGTGCGGGGACATCGAGGGTGATGAGGTCGCCGTTCTGCACCAGCGCGAGCGGCCCACCGGCGGCGGCCTCCGGCGCCACGTGCAGCACCACCGTGCCGTAGGCCGTGCCGGACATGCGCGCATCCGAAACGCGGATCATGTCGCGCACGCCGTTCCTGAGCAGCTTCTGCGGCAGCGGCATGTTGCCAACCTCCGCCATGCCCGGATAGCCCTTTGGGCCGCAGTTCTTGAGCACCATGATGCAGGTCTCGTCGATGTCGAGATCGTCATCGTCGACGAGATGGTGCATCTCCTCGACGGTCTCGAACACGACCGCGCGACCGGTATGTTTCATGAGCTCGGGCGAGGCGGCGGAGGGTTTGATGACCGCGCCGTCGGGAGCAAGGTTGCCGCGCAAGATGGCAATGCCCGCATCCGGCTTGAACGGCTCCTCGAAGGTGGTGATCACCTCGCGGTTCCAGCACGGCGCGTCCTTCACGTTCTCCCAGATCGGCTTGCCGTTGACGGTGAGCGCATCCTTGTGCAGCAGGCCGCGCTCGCCGAGCGTGCGCAGCACCACCGGCAGGCCACCCGCATAGTAGAAATCCTCCATCAGGAACTGGCCGGAGGGCATGAGGTCGACGAGGCAGTGGATCTCGCGGCCGAGCCTGTCAAAATCGTCGAGCGTGAGGTCGATGCCGACGCGTCCCGCAATGGCAAGAAGATGCACCACCGCATTGGTCGAGCCGCCGATGGCGGCGAGCGTGCGGATGGCGTTCTCGAAGGCTTCGCGCGTCAACACCTTTGAGAGAACCAGGTCCTCGTTGACCATTTCAACGATGCGCCGGCCGGCCATGCGGGCGAGGTGGTTGCGTCGTGCGTCCGCGGCCGGGATCGCAGCATTCTCCGGCAGGCCGACACCCAGGGCCTCAACCATGGACGCCATGGTCGACCCGGTGCCCATGGTCATGCAATGGCCGGCCGAGCGGTTCATGCCGGCCTCCGCTTCGTGAAATTCCTCGAGCGTCACCTCGCCAGCGCGAAGTTGCTCGCTCATGGAAATGATGTTGGTGCCCGAGCCGATATATTTGCCGCGATAGACACCGCGCAATTGCGGGCCGCCCGACAAGCCGAGGGTCGGCAGGTCCGCCGAGGCGGCGCCCATCAGCAGGGCAGGGGTCGTCTTGTCGCACCCCATGAGGAGCACGACGCCATCCAGGGGATGGGCCCGAATCGCCTCTTCCACGTCCATGGCGGCGAGGTTGCGAAACAGCATGGCCGTCGGCCGCATGGTCACCTCGCCGAGCGATGAGACCGGAAATTCAAGCGGGAAGCCGCCCGCATCCAGCACGCCGAATTTCACATGCTCGGCAAGATTGCGAAAATGCGCGTTGCAGGGCGTCAACTCGGACCATGTGTTGCAGATGCCGATCACAGGCCGGTCCTCGAACTGGTCCTGCGGCAATCCGCTGTTTTTGAGGAACGAGCGATAATAGAAGCCCATCTTGTCCTGGCGGCCAAACCAGGCCTGGCTGCGCAACGGGCGTTTCCTGACTGCGGTCATTCTTCCAATGCCCTTGAAACTGTATATCGCGCTGTCCGGCGCGGCCTCTCGCGAACGAGACTTTGGTTGAATAGGCTCTCGATTTGATTCATATAATAGTACTAATAGTCAGCTGATAAGGCTGCTAAAGTCGAAGAGCAACGACAATTTCAGGGAGAAACTCATGAAAGCCCGTCATCTTCTGACGACGATCGGCATGACTGCCCTCATGCTGTCCTCAGGCGCCGCCTATGCCCAAGCAAAAATGACCGTCGGATTCTCGCAGGTCGGTTCGGAATCCGGCTGGCGGGCGGCTGAGACGAAGGTCTCGAAGATCGAAGCCGACAAGCGTGGCATCGACCTGAAGATCTCCGATGCGCAGCAGAAGCAGGAAAACCAGATCCGCGCGGTGCGCTCCTTCATTGCCCAGGGCGTCGATGCGATCTTCATCGCCCCGGTCGTCTCGACGGGCTGGGATGCGGTTCTCAAAGAGGCCAAGGATGCCAAGATCCCGGTCGTGCTGCTCGACCGCTCCATCGACACGAAAGACCCGTCGCTCTACCTCACTGCCGTCACGTCGGACACGGTCTATGAGGGCAAGGTGGCCGGCGAGTGGCTCGCCAAGGAAACCGGCGGCAAGTGCAACGTTGTCGAGCTGCAGGGGACTGTCGGCTCGAGCCCCGCGATCAACCGCAAGAAGGGTTTCGATCAGGTCGTTGCCGCCCATCCCGGCATGAAGATCATCCGCACGCAATCCGGCGACTTCACCCGCACCAAGGGGAAGGAAGTCATGGAAAGCTTCATCAAGGCGGAGGGCGGCGGCAAGAATATCTGCGCCGTCTACGCGCATAACGACGACATGGCGATCGGCGCCATCCAAGCCATCAAGGAAGCCGGCCTGAAGCCCGGCACAGACATCAAGATCGTCTCCATCGACGGCGTTCCGGATATCTTCAAAGCCATGGCCGACGGCGAAGCCAACGTCACGGTCGAGCTGACGCCGAACATGAGCGGGCCGGCTTTCGACGCGCTCATCGCGTTCAAAAAGAACGGTACGGTGCCGAAGAAGTGGATCCAGACGGAGTCGAAGGTCTTCCTGCCCGCGACGGCAAAGGCCGAATACGACCGGCGCAAGGACCTCTACTAAGATCCGCAAATCGCCGGAGCGGCAGGCGGACAATCGCCTGCTGTCTCGCCTGTGGAACGGCAAGGATGGGATGCCATCAGTGACGGAACAGCCCCAGCTTCTCGAGATCCGAGATCTCACGAAGGGTTTCCCGGGCGTGCAGGCGCTTCACCACGTGGACTTCACGCTGCATGCGGGGGAGATTCACGGCCTGCTGGGTGAGAACGGGGCCGGTAAATCCACGTTGATCAAGGTGCTCACCGGCGTCTTCAAGCGCGATGCCGGCACCATCCGCCTCGACGGGGATGACATCGCGGCGCGCGATCCAGCGGATGCGCTCGCGCTCGGCATCGGGACCGTCTATCAGGAGGTCAATCTTCTGCCCAATCTGTCGGTGGCGGAGAACCTCTTCATCGGCCGTCAGCCGCATCGCTTCGGCCTCGTGCGCACGGGTGAGATGCGCCGCCTCTCGGAAAAGCTCCTGGCCGGCTACGGCCTCGACATCGACGTCGCCAATCCGCTGGGCACCTATTCGGTCGCCGTCCAGCAGATCGTCGCCATCGCCCGTGCGGTGGATCTCTCGGCCAAGGTGCTGATCCTCGACGAGCCGACGGCGAGCCTCGACGCGCAGGAGGTCGAAACTCTTTTCGGGATCCTGCGGGATCTCAGGAGCCGGGGTATCGGCATCCTGTTCGTCACGCATTTTCTCGATCAGGTGTATGCGATCTGCGACCGGATCACCGTGTTGCGCAATGGACGTCTTGTAGGCTCGCGCCCGATCGCGGAACTGCCGCGTATCGCGCTCGTCTCGATGATGCTGGGGCGGGAGCTGGCTGCCGAAGCACTGCATCGCAACCAGCGTAAAACGGTCACGGGCGAACCGCTCGTCACGTTCAAGGATTACGGCAAGCGCCGTCTCATGGAGCCGTTCGATCTGGAGGTTCGCCCCGGCGAGGTGGTGGGTCTTGCGGGCCTTCTCGGGTCCGGCCGCACGGAAACGGCGAAACTGGTTTTCGGCATCGAACGCGCCGATAGCGGGCAGGCCTTCGTCGACGGCAAGCCGGTGCGCATCGCCACGCCGCGGGATGGGGCGCGGCTGCGGTTCGGGTTCACGCCGGAGGATCGCAAGACAGAAGGCATCGTGGCGGAATTGTCCGTTCGCGAGAACATCATTCTCGCGCTCCAGGCGCAACGCGGCTGGCTGCGGCTGATCCCGCGGCGCAAGCAGGAAGAAATCGCCGACCGTTTCATCAAGCTTCTCGACATCCGCACGCCGGATGCGGAAAAGCCCATCGGCCTCCTTTCCGGCGGCAATCAGCAGAAGGCGTTGCTGGCGCGCTGGCTTGCCACCGAGCCACGTTTCCTCATCCTGGACGAGCCGACGCGCGGCATCGACGTGGGGGCGCATGCGGAGATCATTCGCGTGATCGAGCGCCTGTGCGAGGAAGGGCTCGCCCTTCTCGTCATCTCGTCGGAGCTGGAGGAGATCGCCTCCTACAGCGACCGTGTCGTGGTCCTGCGCGACCGGCGGCACGTGCGCGAACTCTCCGGCTCGGATGTGAGCGCCGACACCATCATGACAACCATTGCGGGCCATTGAATGAGCGGCATGATCCAGGCCAGATCGTCCCGCGCTCTTCCCAAGGGGCTTCCGCAGCTTGCTGCGCTGGTTCTCGTCTTCTTCGTCAACTGGCTCGTCTTCCGCGACTTCTTTGCCTTGCGTCTGCAGGACGGACGCCTCTTCGGCAGTCTCATCGATGTGCTGAATCGCGGTGCGCCGTTGGCCATCCTCGCCTTAGGGATGACCCTTGTCATCGCGACGCGCGGCATCGATCTTTCGGTCGGTGCCGTCATGGCGATAGCAGGCGCGATGGCCGCGACGCTGACAGCACAGGGCTATCCGTTGCCCGTGGCACTCGCCGCCGCTGCCGGCATCGGCCTTGCCTGCGGCCTTTGGAACGGCGTTCTCGTGGCGGTGCTCGAGATCCAGCCCTTCGTTGCCACCCTGATCCTGATGGTGGCGGGACGCGGCTTCGCGCAGCTGATCACCGAAGGCCAGATCATCACCTTCACCAGCGACAGTTTTGCGGCCATCGGCAGCGGTTCCTTCCTCATGCTGCCCGTTCCGGTGCTGATCGCCATCGTGATGCTCGTCATCACGCATGCCATCGTCCGCTACACGGCATTAGGGCTTTTCATCGAGTCCATCGGTGCCAATGTGCGTTCAACCGCCTATGCGGGCATCGGCACCAAAGTCGTGACCATCGCAGTCTATATGTGGTGCGGCCTGTGCGCGGCGATTGCGGGCCTCATCGTGACGGCCGACATCCGTGGGGCGGACGCCAACAACGCCGGCCTGTGGCTCGAACTGGATGCGATCCTCGCCGTGGTGATCGGCGGAACGTCCCTCTTCGGAGGACGATTCCATCTCGGGCTTGCCGTCGTCGGAGCCCTCATCATCCAGGCGATGAACACCGGCATCCTGCTGAGCGGCTATCCGCCGGAATACAACCTCATCGTGAAGGCGATCGTGGTTCTCGCCGTGCTTCTCGCCCAATCGCCCGTCCTGTCGGCCGTCAGCGCCGTGTTGAAGGCAAGAGCATGATCCGGCGTCACCTTCCCGTCCTCATCACGCTGGCTGTCTTCATCGTCGGCTACCTGATCTGTCTGGCGCAGTTCCCGAGCTTCGCTTCGACCCGCGTGATCGGCAATCTTTTGACCGACAACGCCTTCATCGGAATTGTCGCCGTCGGCATGACCTTCGTCATTCTCTCCGGCGGCATCGATCTTTCGGTCGGCTCGGTCATCGCCTTCACGAGCGTTTTCCTGGCCGTCAGCATCGAGAAGTATGGGCTCAATCCTTATCTGGCCTTCATTCTTGTCTTGGGTATCGCGTCGCTATTCGGCGCCGGCATGGGCTTCGTGATCCACACTTTCCAGATCCCGGCCTTCATCGTCACATTGGCAGGCATGTTCCTGGCGCGTGGCCTGTGCTTCGTTCTGACCACGGATTCGATCCCGATCAACGCGCCCGCCTATGGCCTGATCACGGATATCGCCTTTGCCCTGCCGGGCGGGGGGCGCCTGACCTTCATCGCCATCGTCATGCTGCTGACCTTCGCCGCCGGCATCGTCCTGGCGCATTTCACGCGATTTGGCGCGAATGTCTATGCGCTGGGCGGCAACCGGACCTCGGCGGAACTGATGGGCGTTCCAGTGGCCAAGACCACCATCCGCATCTACCTGCTGTCGAGCTTCCTGGCGGGCGTGGCCGGAATCGTCTTTTCTTTTTACACCTCCGCAGGCTATTCCCTTGCTGCCACCGGGGTCGAGCTCGACACCATCGCGGCGGTCGTCATCGGTGGCACGCTGCTGACGGGCGGTTACGGAACGATCATCGGCACGCTGGTTGGCGTGCTCATTCAGGGTTTGATCCAGACCTACATCACGTTCGAGGGGACCTTGAGTTCCTGGTGGACGAAAATCGCCATCGGCGCATTGCTGTTCGCATTCATTGTGCTGCAGCGGGGCCTGTCGGCGGCTTCCCTGCGAACGCGGTAGTCTGGAAGAGGAGATTTGATGTTGCTGAACGGTTTGCGGAGGCCTGTACGCGCGCGATCGGCCCATGATCTCGTCGCACGCGGGATCGGCCAGAACATCATGCAGGGACGCTTTCCCATCGGCAGCATTCTGCCGGGAGACGCGGATCTGATGGAGCTGTACGGCGTTTCGCGCACATCCCTGCGCGAAGCCCTGAAGACTCTCGCGGCAAAGGGCCTGATCGAATCCAAGACCAAGGTCGGCACGAAGGTTCTCGACCGCAACAACTGGAACATGTTCGACGCCGACATTCTGGACTGGCATCTGGAGATGGGCGTCGACGCCCGCTTCCTGGGATGGCTGTTCGAGATCCGGCAGATGCTGGAGCCCCTTGCTTGTGCCACCGCCGCCATGCGCCGCACGCCGGACCAGCTCGAGGAGATGCAGCGGGCGCTGGAGGCCATGTATCTGTGCGAGACGAGCCGACAGGGCTTCACCAAGGCGGACCTCGCCTTCCACCAGGCCATTCTGGAGGCATCCGCCAATCCCTTCCTGCAATCGATCGGTTCCATGATCGGTGCGGCGCTGGCGACCTCGTTCACAATCAGCTCGCCGGTTTCCAGCGACGCGCGCTTCAAAGCGGTGATGCGGCAGCATCAGGCGGTGCTCGATGGAATCGCGCAGCGCAATCCGGTCGCGGCCAGCGAGGCCATGTCGGCCCTCATCCTTCAGGCCGCGGAACGGATACAGATCAAGCATGGGGAAAGCGCCCTCACGACGGTCCAGATCCATGCCTTCTCGGGTGTCGCGTAAGCGAGACGGCCCCGGGATCGCCGTGACGTCTTCTGGCGATTAGTATTATAGTATGATTTATTGGGTCAGCTCACAGGTCTAACACTCGGCTGACCGAAGGCGGGGCTACTCCAGAAGTCGCTCCGCCGTGATGGGTGAGGAGCGGGCGCCGGCTCTACTGGCAACCGCATGCTCACCTGGGTCCAGAGTGAAGAAGACTGACGTTGCACCGGGCGCGCTGTCGACGTTCCGGGCATGGACGATAGGGAGAACGACCTTGAAGACATTCACGATGACACTGGCAGCCGTGGCCCTTGGAGCCTCCAGCATCCTTGGCGCTGCTCACGCGCAGGATAAGGGGACCGTCGGCGTGGCCATGCCGACGAAGTCGTCCGCGCGTTGGATCGACGACGGCAACAACATGGTCAAGGTGCTCAAAGAGAAGGGCTACGCCGTCGATCTGCAATATGCGGAAGACGACATTCCGAACCAGCTCTCGCAGATTGAGAACATGATCACCAAGGGCTCGAAGGTGCTGGTAATCGCGGCCATCGATGGCACCACGCTTTCCGACGCGCTGCAGCAGGCGGCCGACAAAGGCATCAAGGTGATTGCCTATGATCGCCTGATCCGCAACTCCAAGAACGTCGACTACTACGCCACGTTCGACAACTTCCAGGTCGGCGTGCTCCAGGGCGGCTATATCGAGAAGGCGCTGGGGCTCAAGGAGGGCAAGGGTCCGTTCAACGTCGAACTGTTCGGTGGTTCGCCTGACGACAACAACGCCTATTTCTTCTATAACGGCGCCATGTCGGTGCTCGATCCTTACATCAAGAGCGGGAAGCTCAAGGTGGTGAGCGGCCAGACCGGCATGGACAAGGTCTCGACCCTGCGTTGGGACGGTGCCGTCGCGCAGGCCCGCATGGATAACCTGCTCTCCGCCTTCTATCCCGACAAGCGCGTCGATGCGGTTCTGTCGCCTTACGATGGCCTGAGCATCGGCATCATCTCCTCTCTCAAGGGGGTCGGCTACGGCACGCCGCAGCAGCCGATGCCGGTGATCACCGGACAGGATGCGGAAGTGCAATCGGTCAAGTCGATCCTCGCCAAAGAGCAGACCGCGACCGTGTTCAAGGATACCCGCGAACTCGCCAAGGTGGCTGCCAACATGGTCGACTCCGTGCTCTCCAACAAGCAGCCAGAAGTCAATGACACCAAGACTTACGAGAACGGCATGAAGGTTGTCCCGTCCTATCTCCTGAAGCCGGTCAGCGTCGATGCGTCCAACTGGAAGGACGTTCTGATCGGCAGCGGCTATTACAAGGAAAGCCAGTTCAAGTAACTGGTTTTGACGTACACTGGACCCTGCGCGCCCGCGCGGGGTCCTCGCTCGATTCCTGAAGGTTCGTTGCCCGAGGTCATGCGATGAACGCGATCCTTGAGATGCGTGGGATCACCAAGACGTTCCCTGGCGTGAAGGCGCTGGACAACGTCAACATCGCGGTCAAGGACGGCGAGATTCATGCGCTGGTGGGCGAGAACGGCGCCGGCAAATCGACGCTGATGAAGGTTCTGAGCGGCGTGTACCCGCACGGCTCCTATTCGGGCGAGATCCACTACGAGGGCCAGGAGCGGCGTTTCTCGGGCATCGCCGACAGCGAGAAGCTCGGCATCATCATCATCCATCAGGAGCTCGCTCTCGTGCCGCTCCTGTCGATCGCCGAGAACATCTTCCTCGGTAACGAGCAGGCCACATTCGGCGTTATCGACCGGTCCCTCACATTCATGCGGACGAAGGAACTCTTGAAGCTCGTCGGCCTGAACGAAGCGCCCGACGTGCTGGTCACCAATCTCGGCGTCGGCAAGCAGCAGCTCGTGGAAATCGCCAAGGCGCTCTCAAAGAAGGTAAAGCTTCTGATCCTCGACGAGCCCACGGCGAGCCTCAACGAGCAGGACAGCGACGCGCTCCTGAACCTGCTGCTCCGTTTCAAGGAGCAGGGCATCTCCTCGATCCTGATTTCGCACAAGCTCAACGAGATCTCGAAGGTTGCCGATTCCATCACGGTCCTTCGCGACGGCGGCGCAGTCGAGACGCTCGACTGCCGGACGCAAGAGGTGAGCGAGGACCATATCATTCGCGGCATGGTGGGCCGCACCATGGACGAGCGCTATCCGACGCGGGAGCCGAAGATCGGCGAGACCATTTTCAAGGTCGAGAACTGGTCGGCCTATCACCCGCTCCACAAGCATGTGCAGGTGGTCAAGAACGTCAACCTCCACATCCGGCGCGGCGAGATCGTCGGAATCGCCGGACTGATGGGGGCAGGGCGGACCGAGTTCGCCATGAGCCTTTTCGGCCGCAGCTATGGGCAGAAGATCTCAGGCCGGGTAGGCCTGGGCGGCAAGGAGATCGATGTCAGCACGGTGGAAAAGGCCGTCGCCAACGGGATCGCCTATGCCACCGAGGACAGGAAGACTTATGGCCTCGTTCTGGGTGAGGACATCCGCAAGAATGTCACGCTCGCTCATCTCGAGGGCGTCTCCAAGAATTTCGTCATCGACGAGATGCAGGAACTGGCGGTCGCCAATGATTACCGCGCCAAAATGCGCATCCGCAGCCCGAGCGTCTTCCAGGAGACCGTCAACCTTTCCGGTGGAAACCAGCAGAAGGTGGTGCTGAGCAAGTGGCTCTTCGCCGACCCCGAGATCCTGATCCTTGACGAGCCCACCCGCGGCATCGATGTGGGCGCGAAATACGAGATCTATATGATCATCAACAGGCTGGCCGACGCTGGCAAGGGTGTTCTCATGATCTCCTCGGAGATGCCCGAACTGCTCGGCATGTGCGACCGGATCTACGTCATGAACGAAGGCGCAATGATTGCCGAACTCGACAGCGCCGAGGCATCCCAGGAAAAAATCATGCACGCCATCGTAAAGTCGGGGAGACGCTGAGATGGACACCAGAACCGCCGACGAGATTGAGGCGCCCCGGCACAAGACGTCGCGGATGGAATTCGTAAAGACCCATTTCCGCGATTACGGCATGCTGCTGTCGTTGCTCTTTATCATGCTGTTCTTCCAGGTTGTGACGGATGGCACGCTGCTGCGGCCGCTCAATCTCACGAACCTCGTGCTGCAGAACAGTTACATCGTCATCATGGCGCTCGGCATGCTGCTCGTGATCGTGGCCGGGCATATCGACCTTTCTGTCGGCTCCATCGTCGGCTTCCTCGGCGGCTTGGCCGCCATGATGATGGTGCGATGGGGCTTCGATCCGGTCACGACAACCATCGCCTGCCTGATCGCCGGCGGCCTGATCGGCGCGGCGCAGGGCTATTGGGTGGCCTACTTCAAGGTTCCGTCCTTCATCGTCACTCTCGCGGGCATGCTCGTCTTCAAGGGCCTGACGCTGGCCCTCCTGGGCGGCATGTCGGTCGGTCCCTTCCCGGTCGGATTCCAACGCCTCAGCTCCGGCTTTCTTCCGGACGTGTTCGGCGGCCAGGGCTTCAACGTCACCGCTTTGTTTCTGGGCGTCGCAAGCATCGCGGTCATGATCTATTTCAGCTTGCGCAGCCGCGCCAATCAGATCAAGCACGCGGTCGAGACAGTGCCATTCGGCCTGTTTGCGTTCAAGAACGTCCTGCTCGCTTTTCTTGTCATCGGGTTCTGCTATCTGCTTGCGACCTATCGCGGCCTGCCGAACGTCCTCGTCATCATGGCGGTGCTGATCGCCCTCTATGCTTTTGTCACCAATCGCACCACCATCGGCCGGCGCATCTATGCCCTGGGCGGCAACGAGAAGGCAGCCAAGCTCTCGGGCATCAAGACCGAGCGACTGACCTTCCTCACTTTCGTCAATATGGGCGTGCTCGCGGGCCTTGCCGGCCTGATCTTTGCTGCACGCCTCAACACCGCGACGCCAAAGGCCGGTCTCGGCTTCGAGCTCGACGTGATTGCCGCGGTCTTCATCGGCGGCGCCTCCGCCACTGGCGGCGTCGGCAAGGTGACGGGTGCCGTAATCGGCGCCTTCGTGATGGGCGTGATGAATAACGGGATGTCAATTTTGGGAATTGGCATCGATTACCAGCAGGTCATCAAGGGCCTCGTGCTGCTCGCCGCCGTCTCCCTCGACGTCTATAACCGAAAGAAGTGATCGACGCTCAAGCACGTGAGCGTCCGCCCAATGCCGCGCCGCGACTGCCACATGAGTGTCCGAAACACGAAAGGCCGTACCTGTTCAATTGGGAATGTCGTCTATTCGAACATTCCGCAAGTCCGGCCGGGTTCGACTGATGAGGATTGAGTGGCCAGTCCGCAGACGGAGCTTTCACACCTTCACCTCCCGGGGAGATGAACAGCCCTAAACTCGGGTCAGGCGAAGCGCCTGACCCGAGGGCGGTCGCACCCGCTCGCGATAGGCTTCTTCACGGTGCCGGCGACAGAATCCCGCCCTTGTCCTTGCACCACTGCGCCACGTGGGCATGCGTGGCGAACCAGCACCCGCCGCGCGCCTTCATGTGGGCAATGAGACGTCGCAGGATGCCGATGCGGCTGCGATGGCCGATGACATCGGGGTGCATGGTCAGCAGGAACAACCCGCCTTCTTCCCACGCCTCGTCGAATTCAGCTGTGAAGATCTCCTCCACTGCTGAGGGCGCAGTATAGGGGCGCAGGGCCGAGAAACGATCCATAACCAGATAGGCGGCGTCGTCCCTGATCCACTCGGGGGGAAGTTCGACGATACCGGTCGGCTGGTCGTTTAAAAGCAACTCGTATGGCTCGTCGTCGGCCATGAGGCTGGAATCGTAGAGCAGGCCCATCTCGCGAATGATCTCGAGTGTATTCGGCGAGAAGTCCCAGCTGGCCGTCCGCATTCCCACCGGGTCACGCCCCGAAATTTCCGCCAGCTTTTCGGCCGCACGATAACTCAACTCTCGCTCGACCTTATATGGGAGGAGATTGTTGCGTTCGTGAATCCAGGAATGGATCCCGATCTCATGTCCATCATGGACGACGCCACGAACCTCGTCGGGATAGAGCATGGCGGAGACCGCCGGATAGAAAAACGTCGCTGCAATCTGTTCTCTCTCGAGAATGGCTCGGATCCTCGGAACGCCCCGTCGAGAACCGTAATGTCCCTGGCTGATCAGCATCGGGCTTTTCAGCCCGTCTCGGAGCGGGATCGTATCGTGGTCGGCATCGAACGAGAGTGCGACTGCGCAACGCGCGCCGTCCGGCCACGCCGCAGGTGTCAGATCGCGTCCGGCGCGCGCGCGTCCGACGATCTCACGCCATTTGGATTCCGGCCACTCATACGGCTCGCCTTCGATGTCGGTATCAGTGCTCATCGTTGTTTCCTCCTGCGGCGCAGTCACGCCTTATGGTCTTCGTCGAGCATGCCAGCATGGGCTGATGCTTGCACCTGCGCAGGTAGGCTTTTGACTTGCACCGCGCAACCGGGCCGCTAGTTTGAGCGTCGCCAGAGCCGGCTCGTTCGACAAGAACAGGGTCGCCCTCGCCAAGTCGAACAGAACATGAGATCAGTGAGAGAAACGTAATGAAGATGCAGAAATTCGTGCTTTGCGCCGCTTCGGTTTTCGCGGTTGCCGCTGCCTTTGCGCAGCCGCTCCAGGCGAAGGAATGGACCCAGATCACCATCGGCGTGGAGGGCGCGTTCCCGCCCTACAACGCTACGTCGTCCGACGGGAAGGTTGTCGGCTACGACATCGACGTCGCCAATGAGATGTGCAAACGCGCGAATCTCAAATGCGACATTGTTGCTCAGGATTGGGACAGCCAGGTGCCGGCTCTGTTGGCGAAGAAGTTTGACGCTGTCCTGACGATGGGCCCCAATCCAAAGCGCCGCGAGGTCATGGACTTCACAGTTCCCTACGCGCGGACATCCAACACGTTCGGTGTTCTCAAGTCCTCGCCGCTCGCAAAACTCCCCAAGACCGGCGAGGCCATGTCCACCAACGACAAGGCTGCATGGCAGCCTGTGCTCGAGCAGATTCAAACGGCGCTCAAGGGAAAGACGATCGGCGTGCCGCTATCGACGAGCCAGCAGCAATTCGTCGAGGAGACCTTCAAGGGCGATGTCACCGTGAAGACCTACAAGTCGTCTGAACAGCATACGCTCGATCTGCTGGCCGGCCGGGTCGATGCCGTCTTCGACAACATTGTCTATCTGCGGGACGCGGTGACCCGTCCGGGCAACGAAGAGGTCGTGATGGCCGGTCCTCTCCTCGTCGGCGGTATCATGGCGACCGATACCTGCCTCGGCATTCGCAAGGGCGAGGAGGATCTCAAGGCAAAGCTCGATCCGGCCCTCACATCGATGATTGCCGACGGCACGATGAAGACGCTCTCGGAGAAGTGGTTCAAATTCGACGTGAGCCCCAAATCGTAACATTGCCACCAGCCGCGGCGGACTCTTCGGGGATCCCGCCGCGGCCAGCGTTGCCGAATCTCAGCGGTACGCGTGTTGAGCACGATCATCAGAGGCCCCGTCACGATCGGCACGCCCCATGTGCAATCTCTATTCTTTGACCAAGGGCCAGCAGGCGATCCGCGAACTGTTTCGGGTAACGCGCGATCTCGGCGGAAATCTGCCCTCGCTGCCCGCCATCTTCCCCGATCAGATGGCGCCGGTGATCAGCAATGCGCGCGATGGGGAACGGCAGCTCGAGATGATGCGCTGGGGTTTCCCAGGGCCGCCGAACCTTTCAAAGGTGCCCGTCACCAATGTGCGCAATACACAGAGCCCGTACTGGCGAGGATGGCTGAAGGCCGAGTTCCGTTGCCTCGTCCCGTTCACATCCTTCTGCGAATACGAGGACACCAAGCCGAGGAAGACGCCTACATGGTTCGCCCTTTCGGACGATAGACCGCTCGCGGCCTTTGCGGGGATCTGGCGTCCCTGGACAGGGACCCGCGGGACGAAGGCCGCACCCGTTGAGGGCGAGCATCGTCTTTTCAGCTTTCTCACGACGGAGCCGAATGCCGAAGTCGGGGCCATTCACCCGAAGGCCATGCCGGCAGTTCTGACCACGCAGGATGCGTTCGAGACATGGCTGACCGGTCCTGTCGAGGACGCTCTGAGGCTTCAGCGCCCCCTTCATGATGGCGCACTGGCGGTCGTCGCGCGCGGAAGTCGTGAGGACCCGTAGTCCCCACTCATTCGGCTGTGGGGCCTGCCCTATGCTGGCCGGCGCTCTGCCGTCTAGCATTTCCCGGCCGGCCGATGGCGGTGTTCCCCAGCATGGCGGAGATATCGCGCGACGGCCTCGTCACTCTTCAGCGTCGGCATTGACTCGCGATATGGGGCTTTGCACGAGGGCTTTCGCATGACCAACAGCAACCATTCCCATCTCTGGCCCGGCGTCCCGCTCGCGCTTGGCTCGGCCGTCCTATTTGGCGCTTCTGCGCCCTTTTCGAAACTGCTGATTGGGCCCATTGACCCATGGTTGCTGGCGGGCATTCTTTACCTCGGGGCGGGTGCGGGTCTCGCCGTCGTCCATTGGGGACGTCCGAGGCTCGGTCTGGCCAGTATCGAGGCCCCTCTCCAGAGGCGTGACCTTCTTTGGCTCGCCGCTGTCATTCTCTTTGGCGGCGTGCTCGGGCCGTTGCTCCTGATGCTGGGCCTATCGCAGACGTCCGCGGCCTCGGGATCTCTGCTGCTCAATCTTGAGGGGCTTGCCACGATGGCAATCGCGTGGATTGTATTCCGCGAAAATGTCGACCGGCGGCTGCTGCTGGGAGCAGCCGCTATACTAAGCGGTGCCGTGCTGCTGTCGTGGAACGGTCAGGCGTTCAGCCTTGATACGGGCGGGGTTCTCATTGCTGCGGCGTGCTTATGCTGGGGTATCGACAACAATCTGACGCGCAAGCTCGCGTCAGCCGACCCCGTCCAGATCGCTATGGTGAAAGGTGTTGTTGCCGGAGTGACGAACTGCGCCCTCGCTCTCGGCCTCGGTGCTGTCCTGCCCGGCGCCAGTCTGATTGGCATGGGGGCTTTGGTCGGCTTCCTCGGCATTGGGGTCAGCCTCGTCATGTTCATGCTCGGGTTGCGCCACTTGGGCACGGCACGGACGGGCGCGTATTTCTCCCTGGCTCCATTCATTGGTTCGGGGCTGGCGCTTGCCATGTTCCGTGAGGAATTGACCCTGCAATTTGGACTGGCCGGCCTCCTAATGGCCTTGGGGCTTTGGCTGCATCTGACAGAGAGTCACGATCATGAGCATGTCCATCAGGATCTCGAACACGATCACAGCCATGTTCACGACGATCATCATCAGCATCATCAAGCTGGTCGGGTAACCGAGCCGCATTCTCACATGCACAGGCATGAACCCTTGCGGCACAAGCATCCGCACTACCCGGATCTTCATCATCGCCACAGCCATGGTGACACCTCTGAGGCCGCGCGAGGTGACGCGTCTTAGCCTTGAGAGAGCCGATGGCTGGCAGCACGAGCTCCCTCGCTTCTCCGCTCTGATCCCGTCGTCGATCTTTACAGCCCGCCGTATGACGTAGGGAAAGATGTGTTGCACATGTGCACTTTCCTAAGCGGAAAGTTGGTTTAAAAACCTATTGCAAATTCGTGCTCGTCTCCGGGGTCGTGATGCTTATTTTCTCTTGCGTAGTCGCGCGGTCGCGCCCCGTGACGCGGCGAACCATGCAGAACCTGCTGTGCGGGGTCTGCGTTTCGCCATTCATCCTGCCCATGATCGGCGGCGCACCCGCTCGTGCTGAAAGCGTCAGCCGTTCGGTGAGCGTGGGAGAGAACGGCAAGGATGCGGAACAACTGACATGGTTCAGAAGCAAGGCAGCCACAAAGGCGAAACCGGGGGGCAATCTGAGCATCGTCAACACCTTCACCGCCGGTGGCGCCAATGGGACGGCGGTCGAGATCGGGTCGATCGGCGGGCGAGGCGGGTCGGGCTTCCGCGAGGTGTTCTTGACAGGGGGTGAGGCGGCAATGCCAGGCGCTTCCGGTGGCCGCGTCATCGTCACCCAGGAAGGCGCACTGGACGGCAAGGGCGATCAGGCTGCGCCGACTTCCCTCCTCTTCGTCTATTCCCGCGGTGGCGCCAGCGGAAATCACCTGACCGCCGTCCCGCGCGGCGGCGACGGCGGCGAGGTGTCGCTGGTGGTGAACAAGAATGCGCGCGCGGTTGGGACGAACTACGCGGGGGTGTGGGCGCAGTCACTCGGCGGACGTTCGGGCACGCGAGAAGGCAGCATCACCGAGGAACTGCGAAACCGGTCTCCCGGCGGCTCGGGCGGTGACGTCGCCGTGACGGTGGGCTCTGACGCAATCATTGCAACAAAGGGAAGCAACGCACCGGCCATCATCGCGAAATCGCTCGGCGGCGCAGGCTCGAAGCGCTCCTACAGCACAACCTGGGCCGCCCCGTATGTCACCAATGGAGGCGAAGGCGGCGCCGTGACCTTTCTGAACAGGGGTACCATTACCGTCGCAGGGCCGTCCTCGCCGGCGGTGCTGCTCCAGAGCATCGGCGGCCAGGGCGGTGAGCAGCATCAACTATCGGATGGCGGCCAGCCCGGTGGCATGGGTGGAGGCTCCGGCAAGGTCACCGGCACGAACGACGGCAGGATTGCCACGGTGGGCGACTACAGCTTCGGCATCGTTGCCCAGTCGGTTGGCGGCAGCGGCGGCCGTGGTGGACCCGGCTTCTTTGGCGGCGGAGACGGTGGCAAGGCAGGAGGCGCCGACGAGGTCACTGTCACCAATCAGGGCGAGATCTCCACGCGCGGCCTCGGCGCCCACGGCATCGTTGCGCAGAGTGTCGGCGGCGGAAACGCCATCAACGCCTTTGCCGTGACCGCCATCAGGCCGGGCCCGCTATCCGGCGCCGGTGGTGGGTCAGGCGGCAGCAGCCTCTTCATCGGCAAGGGAGGCAATGGAGGAACGGGCGGTGACGGTGCGAAGGTCACGGTCGCCCAGGGTGGCACCATCACCACGAGCGGCGAGAGCGCCTACGGCATCCTCGCTCAAAGTATCGGCGGCGGCGGCGGGCGCGGTGGAAGCTCGGATTCCTTCAATGTTTTCGCCGGCGTTGCGATCGGCGGCGCTGGCGGTGGGGGCGGGAACGGCGGCGACGTCTTCGTCACGCCCGCGCCTCTTCCCGGAAGCAGTTTTTCCGCAGGAAGCAGCCCTCGGCCGCTCGTGTCGACGGAGGGAAAGCTCTCGTCTGCCATCGTGGCGCAGAGCATCGGTGGCGGCGGAGGTGCGGGCGGCACGGCGTCCGCCCAATCCACAGGCATCGTCGCCTCGATCTCGGTTGCGGTGGGAGGGTCCGGCGGGAAGGGCGGTGATGGCGGCCACGTGAGCGTGGTGAACACCTCAGACGTTTCGACGGCCGGCATAGAGGCCTTCGGCATCCAGGCCAAGAGCATCGGCGGCGGAGGCGGCGCGGCCGGCAATACGAAAGCCTATGCGCTCGCGATCGCGCCGCCAGAGACTCCGGGTCTCGGGGTCAGCTTCTCCGTCGGGGGATCGGGCGGCGAGGGCGGTTCGGGCAAGTCTGTCAGCGTCACCAATCTCTCCACGGTCACGACCAAAGGCGAAAAGGGCTATGGGATCCAGGCCATGAGCATCGGCGGGGGCGGTGGCAACAGCGGAGCGGCGGCCTCCACAGTAGACCTCATGGGCTTCTATCTCAATTTCGGACTCGCTGTTTCAATCGGTGGATCGAGCGGCGGCGGGGGCAATGGCGGTGCCGTGACGGTCGTCAACGAGGGCGCAAAGGACAAGGACGGGGCCTTCACCTCCGGAGTTATCGAAACCCACGGCGGTTTTGCCACCGGCATCATGGCTCAGAGCATTGGCGGTGGCGGCGGTGATGGCGGTGCGGCCTCTGCTTCGGCCGCTTCCGGTCTGTCATGGAACGAGACGATCGGCGAGATCACGAAATCAGCCCTTCCGCTCGCGAGTTCTGTGACGGGGAAATATGAGATCGGGGGGAAAGGCGGCAAGGGCGGCGATGGCCGTTCGGTGAGCGCCGCCAACGAGGGGCTCATCCTCACGCATGGTGATAATGCCCGGGGCATCTTTGCGCAAAGCCTTGGCGGCGGTGGCGGCGACGGGGGAGGCTATCAGGCCAGCGGGAAGGCCGATGCGCCTGCCGCCATCAAGCAGGGCACTGCCAGCGGTAAACTGGACGTGGGCGGCAAAGGGGGCGGGGGCGGATCCGGCGGATCGGTGAGCGTCAACAATTCCGCCGGAGCCGTGATCGAAACCCACGGGAGCGGATCGGCCGGGATCGTCGCCCAGAGCATCGGCGGCGGCGGTGGATCTGGCGGCGCTTTCGGCGGCAAGAAGAAGAGCGCGGTCGAGTGGGACGACAATCCGCCAAAATTCATCCATCAGCTGACGGAAGAGCTCCTGAAGTCCGATCAGGTCCTTGTCTTTTTTTTGGCGACAAGGACAAGAAGGAGAAGGTTGAGCAGTACAAGTTCCTGGACAAGAACGCGCCTGTACAGAAGAAGCTGGCGCTGGCCAAGGATATCCTTTCGGCCTTGAAAGTTCTGACCGACAAGGACAAGAGCTGGGCCAGCCGCATCGGGCAATCTGTGGGAACTCTGGCCGGCGGCGTCGTTCTGACGAAGTTCAAGGACCTTGTGAAGAAGGAGTATGCCGGCAAGAAGATCGAGAAGGTTCCGGAGGTCGAGTTTACCGTTGCGGTGGGCGGGGCAGGCGGCAAGGGCGGCAAGGGCCGCGACGTCACCGTCTGGAATGAGGGCTCGGTCATTACCCACGCGGATAACAGCTGGGCGCTGTTTGCCCAGTCCGTCGGCGGGGGCGGAGGCGCCGCCGGCGCTGGTCTCTCAACCGGCAACAACAAGGTGAACCTCAATCTGTCGATCGGCGGGAGCGGGGGCGACGGCGGTGACGGCGGCTCAGTCGAGATTGCGCAACGCGGGACAATTGCAACTTCTGGAGCGGGTGCGTTCGGCGTTCTGGCACAAAGCGTCGGCGGAGGAGGTGGCATCGGTGGCGTCGCCACTAGCGCAAACACCGTCTCGCTCTCGGGCAACATCAAGGTCGGCGGAAGCGGCGGAAAACCGTCCTCCGGCGGGCGGGCCGCGGTGGATAACAGCGGCACGATTACCACTCAGGGACGCGATGCCCATGCGCTCGTCGCACAGAGCGTTGGCGGCGGCGGCGGCGTGTCATTCGTCACCAGGGTCGATCCGGCGGATCCCACCGTTCTGGCCAAGTCGACCAACGAGAAGGAGGCTCTGGAGGCCGCTTTCGGCTTCCTGAAGAATATCGGGATGATCGAAGGCGGTAGCATCCTCGACAAATCCACCAGCATCATGGCGATGCCGAGCCTCACGATCGGCTTTGGCGGTAGCGGTGGCGGTGGGGGCGATGGTGGCGATGTCACCGTCACCCATTCGGGCGAGATCATCACCCGCGGGCCAGGAGCGTTCGGGATCTTTGCCCAGTCAGTCGGCGGCGGTGGCGGATTCGGAGTCGATGCGAGCAAGATCGGCTACGTGGAGGCCGGCCTTTCACTCGGCGGCGGCAATGGAGTCGGAGGCAAAGGCGGAAACATTCAGGTCAACCTCGAGCGCAAGTCCTCGATCACGACGAGCGGCGAGGGCGCAACGGCGATCTTTCTGCAATCGATCGGTGGAGGCGGTGGGTATGGCGGCACCGGCGCTTTCAAGATGCCCTTCAACATGCCTCTCGTTCGGGACGAGGCCACGAGCGGCAATGCGGGCAGGTGGATCCGGCTTGAGATGGACAAGGACGATCCGTCAAGCACTATTGCTATTACGACGAATGGTAGCCGCGCCCATGGCATCCAGGCGCAAAGCATCGGTGGCGGGGGCGGTATTGTCTTTGACGTCAACGGCAAGGCCTTCACGACGCCAGCTTCCGGCCAGTCTCGTCGTCGCGCAATGGGCGAGGGCGGAGGCATCTTTGTGTCGACGCGCGGCAGCATCGAGGCCAGCGGGGCCGGGTCTTACGGGTTCTACGGCCAGAGCGGCGTCCAACTGACGGACGGGACACTTGACCCGAGCCGGAAGGGGAACGCCATCTCGTTTCACCATGACGGCAAGCTGGTCGGCGGGGCGGGAACCGGCGCCGCGATACGGATCGATGGTGGCAACAACGAAAATGAGGTTGTCGTGAAAGCAAACTCCCGTGTGAGCGCGATCTCGGGAACGGCGATCCTCGGATCGTTCGGCCGGGAGACTGTCCTGAATGACGGAACGATCGTGGGCGATCTCGATCTCGTTCACGGCAATCCTGCGGCGATCGAAGAGAACCGCTTCTTCAACCGCGCTCTAGGGACCTACCAGACGGGCCCGAAAGGCAGTGTCAATGTCGGGACGATGGGCTTCTTCCTGAACGACGGCGCCTTCGATGTCGGCGGAACCGGACTTATCGCCGCCTCAACCTTGACCGGACATTTCGACCAGAGGGCGACAGGAACGCTCGTCGTCGACGTTACGTCCTCGCCGCCTGCCGGCAGGGAGCGCAGCGATCTTCTCACGATCACGGGAGCCACGCGCCTTGGGGGACGCGTCATGGCCCATGTGGTGGGGGATCTGAGGCCGGAGACGTTCACGGTCCTATCCGCCAAGAGCGATTTTTCGAGCACCGCGACCGGCGCGGGCAACCCGGCCGCGCCTTTCACGTGGGAGGCGGGGGTTCGTGGAAAAACGGTGACGGTGACGCCCAGTGCCAGCTTCGGCGTCCCGGCCGGTGCGTCGACGACCTCGAGCGAACGCAACGCCATGGAATACCTGCAGCGGATCTGGACCTCCGGGGCGATGACGGATGCAGATGCACGCCGCTTCGGAGACTTCGCGCGCGTCGCGTCTGTCCAGGACTACCTGAGTGCCGTGGACAAATACTCGCCGGAAGAATCGGCCAGCACAACGACCATGCAGGCGCTCGCCGCGCGTGACTCGATGCATTTCGCGTTGAGTTGCCCTGTCTTCGCCGGCACTGGCACCCTCATGGAAGAGACGAGCTGTGCGTGGGCCCGCATGATCGGAAACTGGACGCATCAAAACAGTTCGGAAGACGGGGCCGGATATCGCCGGGATTCCGTCACCCTCCGGGCAGGCCTCCAGCGAGAGATCGCTCCAGACTGGTTCCTGGGCGCGACGGCCGGGTTCACGCAATCCTCGCTGGCGGATTCGGATGGGTTCTCCAACACCGAGGGAAATGCGGGCGACCTCGCCATCTCTCTCAAGCGCCAGGTCGGGCCATGGCTCCTTGCCGCCTCCGGCCACGTCGGATACGGCCGCTACGAGACACAACGGATCCTCGGCCTGGGTTCCAGCACCGGGACGTCGCAGGGAACCTCTTCCGTGATGACGGCCGCCGGACGCTTCCGCGCCAGCTACGAGTTCACATTCCCAACCTGGTACGTGAAGCCGTATGCGGATCTTGACGTGATCCACACCTCGCTTCCCGGTCACACTGAATCGGGACTGGGGGCGAGCCTGGCCTTTTCCTCCGCGCAACAATGGAATGTCGCTGTCAGCCCGAACATCGAATTCGGCGCGCGGCTGGACGTTGCACCTGACATGTGGCTGCGGCCCTACGCCTCCGTAGGCATGACGGTCCTCGCAAAGGACAGCCTACCCGTAAAGCTGCGTTTCTCCGACACGAACGCTGCCGTTTCGCCCTTCGTGGCGGACGTGGCGATCCCCGATATTCTCGGAAACCTGACGGTCGGCGCCCAGTTGTTCAACACAAAGGGCTATGAAATCAAGGCCGAGTACCGGGCAGATTTCGGACGGGATTATCTATCGCAAGAGGTCAGCGCTCGGCTTGCGATCCCCTTCTGAATGGCCGAGTGGACACGGCTCGATCGGCGTCGAGTATCCCATTGTCATCAACAGACGAGGGATTGGGCCGTCACGCCGCGGAATGCGTGCTTTCACGGCATACTGCACCGGCACGAACCGAAGCCGCACCACCGCCATCGTCATGGCGGGGATCCAAGAGGCTAGAACAGCAAACGTTGCGGACCGTTGAGGCAGGCCTTCCCCAGATCAGATCAAGCCGCGGCAGTTGCTTGACATCGCGCGGGACGTCTCTGTTCGGACTGCACTCCTGAAGAAGTGTTCTAGAGGACAAACCACGAAGCGTCCGGCTTGACGACGCCCTTCAGGCGGATCATCGCCTCGTAAGCGTGATCGCTGTCCGTGTTCAGCAGAATGCGGGTTTCGCCTGCGGCATGAACATAACGGATCTGCCCCGGTTCGGTGAAAGATCCCTTGCCGATAAAGGCAAACGCCTGATGGCCTGATTTCGCGCTATTCGCGTCCATAAACTTCACATGAAGCTTGTCGCCATCGCGCGCCGAGAAGTCCAGGACCACGTCGGCCGTCGGCGCGGCCAATCCGGTCTCGCCTGCGGCGCGCCAGACAAAAGTGTCGCGCCCCGCGTTCCCGATCAGGACATCGGCGCCGTACCCCCCTTCGATGACATCGTCGCCGAGGCCGCCAACAAGCTTGTCCTTGCCGCCGCCGCCACTCAGATGATCGTTCCCGGCGCCGCCGCTGATGATGTTGCGGCCGGCATTGCCGAAGATGAAGTTGTCGCTGCGGTTGCCCGTGCCGTAAACGCCGGCAAGAAGAACAAGGTTCTCAACATTCGCTGGCAGCACGTAGGTGTCTGACGCTCGCACGGTGTCGGTTCCGCCGTTCGGTCTCTCGAACACGATGTCATCGGGAGAGTCCGTGTAGTAGATGTCATTTCCCATGCCGCCTTCCATCCGGTCGGGGCCAGCGCCACCGCTCAGGATATCGTTGCCGGCAAGCGCTGTCAGCCAATCGCGTCCGTCGCCTCCGTTGAGAACGTCGTTTCCCGCTGCTCCTACGATCTTGTTGATCTTCGCCCAGTCGACAATCGTCGTACTGCCGTCGTCGTTGATGAAGACGGTCGTCTCAACCTCACCGGCTGGATTCATGTCATCCCGATAAGAACTCCACGAGGCCGTGCCGACCTGGTCCCAGTCGATGATCCATTGGCGACCGTTGTCGAAGATCCCTTCTTCTCTGTCCGGCGCTCCTGAAGCGGAGAAGTATGTCGTCTTGACTTTCCAATCCGCCTGCTGCGGGTCCGTATCGTAGTCGACGATAACCTTGCTCTTGTCGTCGTAGATCGTCACGGAATAGTTGAAAACGGCATTGCCGGCATTTCCAATATAAAACTTCTTCACTGCCCAGTCGTGTTCATGATTCTGATCCCAGTCGATGAACCATCCATAGCGACTGTCCGTCGGATCGAACACGCCCCATTGCGAGTCGAGCTTTCTGTTTGCGTCGAAGCTGTCGACGTAGCGCTTCCAGGCGTAGGAATCAGAGCTATCGATGTGCGTCTTCCAGGTCCTGTCACCAGCCGGAATGGCGACGCGGCGTTCGCCGTATCTGTACGCGGATTCTGGGCCAAAATAGAGACTGTTGACCTCGCCGCTGATGACGTCTGCGACGCCCGCAAATTTCTCTGATTGGTAGAAAAATGAATCCTTATACGTCTTATACGTGGTCGTTGGATTGACGGTCCTGAGGTCCAGAAGCTCGCCCTGCCAACCGGTCAAGGTCGATTTCTTCACCACGATATCGGGCCAGTGGGCTCTCGCCTCCGCGGCAGAGAGGGGATTGCCGCCTCCAGCGGGCTCGAAATAGGTCCCGAACGTCGGATCGAAGAGCATCCACCGTCCTTCAATCCGAAGCTCAATTGTGGTGTGGTTGCTCTGGAACGGCACGTTGTAGAAGTTGACCGCACGACTCTCGATTCCGATCTCGTCGAACAGAGCTTTCGTGAGGATGTAGCGCCAACCGCAGCTTGCGTTGAGAACGTCCACCACATTTTCAGCATCGCTGGGCTTCGGCCCAAATCCGCCGGGGAGGAGCGACCCCCACTCCCAGGCGTTGATCACTTTTGCCAGCCACAGCGGTTTTGAGGCGTTGGCCTTCATGAAGGATACGAGGTCACGATAGCGCATTGTCACACCTTCACGCCGTGCTGGCAGATTGATATTCTCTCCTATAGACGAGGTTGCGCGCGAAAACACCGCAACCTTCGCACCAGCTGCCCGCACGCCGGGCCTATCGCTGGGGCGCTGTCCACGAGGCAACGGCCGCGCCCATGAGACAAGAGGCGGAGATTGCTCGCATATGCCGTTGGGGAACGTGCCACTCGGATCGGTTGATTGGGTCGACTATCCCGGCCGGACCACCTGGCGGACGATATCCTGTCCGGCGGCATAGCTGCTCGCGGCTCCTCTCTTCAGGCAGGCGAGCGATCCCGCCGCCACGCCCCAGGCGAGTGCTTCGACGGCCTCTCCGGTCACAGCCAGCCGGGCCGCAAATGCGCCGACCAGCGAGTCTCCCGCGCCTGTCGTATCGACCGCGACAACGGGCAGGGCGCCTTTCGCGACCGGGTCTTCGTCGCGGCGATAGAGAACCGCGCCGTTGTCTCCTCGCGTGAGAACCACGCCGCGGGCGACGAGACGCGACAGGGCCATCGCTGACACGAGAGGATCATCCGCCACCTCGGCCAACACACACGCTTCGCCTTCATTGACGATCAGATAATCTGTCAGCGCGAGCAGATCGCGGCTCAGGGGACCGTCTGCTGGTGCCGCGTTGAGAACGGTGATCCGTCCATGAACGCGTGCGAGCCCAAAGGCGCGATGGACGGTGTCGCGGGGAATTTCCAGTTGGGCCACCAGGACCGCGCATCGCTCAATCAAGTGGACCTGCCGCTCCACGTCCTCCACGCTTGTCAGAGCGTTCGCGCCGGGGCTGACGACGATGGTGTTCTGCCCGCGCCCGTCGACCGTAATGGCAGCGCGACCGGTTCCGGCGGCGCGCGTCCGGACTATTGCCGAGGCGTCGATCCCGTTCTGAGCCCAGAAGGCGAGTGCCTGCGCGCCCGCGTCGTCACTACCGATGGTGCCGATGAGAGCGGTGGCGACGCCGCACAACGCGCACTGGACCGCCTGGTTGCTGCCCTTGCCACCGGGCCCCTCGACATACCCGAGCGACATGATTGTCTCACCAGGCTTTGGGAAGTCTTTCACCGAAACGCTGGTGTCATGCATGTAGCTGGCGAGCACCAGGACGGAAGCGTCGGGTAAAGGCAATGAAGTCTCCCTTGTGAGCATCTTCTCGAGGGCGCCGGATCGGAGGCCTTGGCAGCAGCAGTCGATGCTCAGTCGGCGGAGGGCTCGGAACCGGCAAGCTTCTTGACCAGACGGGCGAATGTCACGCGCTCTCGCGCCGTCAGCGGCGAGAGAAACAGGTCTGCGGCCTGAAGACTGAGTTCCAGAAGCGGCATCGTAAACCGAATGCCTTTCTTGGTCAGGCTCAGAATCGAGAGCCGCTGATCGGTGCTCGACGGAGCGCCCTGAACCAGTCCGTCCTTCATCAGCTTTCGAACAACCATACTGATCGTGGACGGATCCATGGCCGTGAGGCGCCCAAGCTGATTCTGCGAAAGCTCCCCATGCTTCAGCAGCGTTGCCAGCGCCGCATGCTGGGTCGGGGTCAGATTGTAGTCCGACATGACGGTCTGGAAACAGGTGGTGGCGCGTTGGTGCGCGCGCCGGATGAGGTGAGCCGCGTGATCGGGTAGGTCGTAGCCAGATTGCATGTAGAACGCTGCGGCGTCCGACATGGCGACCGGCCGATCGGCAGGATCGGAATGGGGCTGCGCTTTCGCCTTGCCCGCCTGAGACGACATTCAAGAGCTCCCTGAGCGGCCGCCTCGTGCTTCTGCGACACGGGCCGCGCGTCATCGTGATGAACCAGCGTAAAGCCCGAGTCAATCCGTTGGACGTCGTACAAACTTTCCCGCTGTCGCCGCGCCAGTTCGGGTCCCCCATCAAACCACAACAAATCTCTCCGACGGCGTATTGACAAGGCCATCAAGGCGAGATTGATTGTATGAGTACGGACGATATTTGGATCGTCTCAACGGACCCGCTTCTCCGTAGGGTATCGACACAGTCGCAGGTGAAGCACGGACAATGGCAGGCGTAGATCTCAGATCAATCCGCAAGGCGTTTGGTGATACGGATATTCTGTCCGGTGTCAGCTTCGGCATCGCGCATGGCGAATTTGTCGCGCTGGTCGGGCCTTCCGGATGTGGGAAATCGACGCTACTGCGGATCATCGCCGGCCTTGAGGGGATCAGCTCGGGCGAAGTCCTGATCGACGGCAAGCTCGTCAACACCGCACCGCCGAAAGAGCGCGACATCGCGATGGTGTTCCAGAATTATGCGCTCTATCCGCACATGACGGTTGCCGAGAATATGGGCTTTTCTCTCAAGCTCAGCCGCAAGAGCAAAGCCGAGATCGCGGCCAGCGTCGGCACCGCGGCGGAGATCCTTGGACTTGCATCGCTGCTCGATCGGTATCCGCGGCAATTGTCCGGCGGTCAGCGGCAGCGGGTGGCGATGGGCCGGGCGATCGTGCGCAATCCCAAGGTCTTTCTGTTCGATGAACCGCTGTCGAACCTCGATGCGAAACTGCGCGTACAGATGCGCGCCGAAATCAAGGAACTCCACCAGCGTCTGGGAACGACGACGATCTACGTCACGCACGATCAGATCGAAGCCTTGACCATGGCCGACAAAATCGTGGTCATGAATGGTGGCGTCGTGGAGCAGATGGGTGCTCCGCTCGATCTCTACGACTACCCGCAGACCCGGTTTGTCGCGGGATTTATCGGTTCGCCGTCGATGAATTTCATCGAAGGCGTCATTGAGACGCAAGGCAGCTTTCGGTCTGACGCCGGGATCACCCTCCCGCTTCCACCTGTCAGCCCCGAAAATGTGGGGCGCGCAGCCGTCTACGGTTTCAGGCCCGAACATGTAGACCGCAATGGTGACTCCCTCGTCGTTCAGATCACCGTGTCCGAGCCGACGGGGTCAGAGACCCTCGTCGTCGCGCGCCTCGGGCCGCATCCGGTGACCTTGTTGTTCCGAGAACGCATTCCGGCTACGCCGGGCGGATCGCTCGGCATCAGGATCGACGCGTCCAAGGTCCACTTGTTCGACGCCGCCAGCGGCAAGCGCATTCCCGTGCCCGGCGATTTCACGGCTCACGTTTTGGAAGCTTTGTCATGAAAGTCATTGTCACCGGCTCAAGCGGACTCCTCGGAAGTCACGTCGCCACTGCGCTTTGCGAGGCCGGCCATTCGGTTCGCGGCCTCGATACCGTTCCACCCCGTTCCCCCTCGGCATGGACCCATATCACCACCGATCTGCGCGATCTCGGCACGACCCTTCAGCTCATTCGCGATGTCGATGCCGTCGCCCATGTGGCGGGCATTCCGCGCCCTGTCGGCTCGGCACCCGCGACAGTGTTCTCGACCAACATGGCGATCAACTACAGCGTCATGGAAGCTGCGGTTCTCAACGGTGCAACACGGTTTGTCTACGCGTCGTCCATGAGCGTGTTGGGGTACCCGTTCTATGAACAACCCATTCGGCCGTCCTACCTGCCGCTCGATTCCAGGCATCCGATCGAAGCGCAGGACGCCTACGGAGTCTCCAAATGGCTGGGCGAGGAAATGCTTGATGCGGCGATCCGCCGACGGCCCGGTCTTTCCGGCGTCAGTCTGCGAATGCCGTGGATTCAGCCGCCTGACGGATTCCTCGCCAATGTCGAGGCCCGCAGGGCGCGGGCGAGAGCCGCACCGCGCGACCTCTGGGGTTACATCGATGCGCGCGACGCCGCTGCAGCGTTCGTGGCATCCGTCGAAAAGCCGATCGAGGGCCACAAGCGGCTCTTCATCAGCGCCATCGACACCTTCATGCCCGAGGACACTCTCACATTGGTCGAGGCCGCCTATCCGGGGACGCGTCTGACCCGTGCGATTTCTGGATGCGACACGATCTTCGACCTCGCCGAGGCGAGGGAGGCCATTGGCTTCGAGCCGCGTCACTCCTGGCGCGATTACTGACACCGTGACGCTGGCGCAAATCGCTCTGCGTCTTCTCGACGATCCTTTCTTCCTCGCATCCCGTGCGACGAGCATCTGCGGACACAATTCGGCATGGACACACGATTCCCACACGATATTGCGGCAGGCCAGGTTGTGGCCGGGATCGACGTGGGAGGCACGTTCACCGACCTGATCATCATCGACGACAAGGCCGGCACGGTCGTTATCGGAAAAACGCCTTCCACTGTCGAGGATCAGTCGAAGGGTGTGCTCAATGCCTTTCGGGATTCCGGCTACCCGGTTTCCGCCATCGACCTCATTGTCCACGGGACGACAGTCACCACTAACGCCCTCCTCGAGCGGCGGATTTCGAAAGTGGGAATGATCACGACACGCGGTTTTCGCGATGTGATCGAACTTGGTCGACGAACGCGACCGACCCCATATGGACTCTTCGGTACCTTCACTCCCATCGTTCCCCGTCAATTGCGGCTTGAAGTCGACGAGCGGATGGAGGCGACCGGGCGTGTGAGGACGCCACTCGATGAGTCTCAGGTGCGGGACGCCGTCGAGGCGCTTCTGGCAGCCGGCTGTGAGTCCCTGGTGATCCACTTTCTCCATGCGTACAAGAATCCCTCCCACGAGAGCAGGGCTGCCGAGATTGCCGCCGAGATCTGGCCGAACGCCTATATCACCACGGGTCACTCGCTGCTGTCCGAAGCCCGTGAGTACGAGCGTGGCGTGACCGCCTCGGTCAATGCCTCAGTGCAGCCCATTCTCGACCGCTACGTGGAGAACCTGCGCCGGGAACTGGAGAGGGGCGGGTACGACCGGGATTTCTTGATCATGAACGGCAATGGCGGGACGATCTCGTCGCGCTTTGTCTCGCGTGAAGCGGCCAAAACAGTAATGTCCGGCCCCGCGTCGGGTGTCATTGCTGCGGCCTATACGGCTGCCAAGGTCGGCGAGGAGCGTCTGATCACCTACGACATGGGCGGGACGTCAACCGATGTCGCTCTCATTCGCAACAACAAGCCACTCGTGTCGAACGAGATCGAAATCGAATATGCGATGCCGATCCACGTGCCGATGGTGGATGTCCACACGGTCGGCGCAGGAGGGGGGTCAATTGCATCGGTGAATGATGCGGGCCTGCTGCAGGTCGGCCCGCGATCCGCCGGTTCTCGCCCTGGACCGATCTGTTACGGAAGGGGTGGCACAGAGCCCACGATCTCGGACGCCAATCTGCTCCTCGGGCGCCTGAACGCCAAAAAGCTTCTGGCTGTCGAGACGGCAGTGTCTGTTCCCGATATCGAGGCTGCTTTCACCCGCACCTTCACTGAGCGCCTTCAGCTGGACGCCTATGACGCCGCCGAAGCCGTGCTACGGGTGGCTAATCTGAAGATGGCCGGGGCCATCCGGATGGTATCCGTTGCCCGGGGCAACGATCCGCGTGACTTCATCCTCTTCGCCTTTGGCGGTGCCGGCCCGCTGCATGCGGCTGCGATCGCCCGCGAGCTTGGGATCCCGAAGGTGCTAGTGCCGGCCCGGCCTGGAATTACCAATGCCATCGGCTGCGCGGTCGCAGATCTTCGGCATGATTTCGTCTCGACCGTCAACACGCTGCTGCGCGAGACGGATCTTGAACAGGTTCGCGACCTTCTCGCCAGCCAGCGCCGCCAGGGCTTGGATGCGATCGCCAAGGAGGCGGTCCGACCAGTGGATGTTATGATCGAGCATAGCGCGGACATGCATTTTGCCGGGCAGACCCACCTGATCCGCGTCGGTCTTCCGTCAAGCGAGGTCGATCTCGAGACGCTTCAGTCGCTCTTCGAAGACGCTTATTTTCAGCGCTTCCGCGTCCGGCTCCCGGAGGTCAGAGCCAATCTGGCAAGCGTCAACACATCCGTTGTCGGCGTCCGCAAGGAAGTCAGTCTCGAGAACCTGATCCCAGCAGCCGGACGACGCTCGTCTTTGCAGGAGGCCCTCGTCGAGACACGACCGGTTCGGTTCGACGGAGGTTGGCACGATACGCCGGTCTATCAGCGTGAGTGGCTGCCGGCGGACGTGCGCATTGCTGGCCCGGCGATCCTCGAGCAGCTCGATGCAACGACCGTGATCAATCCGGGTGACGTGGCCGAGGGCGATCCGCAGGGCAACATCATCATCAAGGTAGGGTCATCCACATGAAGCCCATCGATGCGATTACGCTGACGGTCATCCAGGCCGGCCTCCAGCAAGTCTGCGACGAGATGGATCACACCTTTTCCCGAGCTGCCTTCTCGCCGATCATCTCCGAGGCAGATGACCGGTCGGACGGAATCTATTCGGCTGAGGACGGTTCGCTCATTGCGCAGGGCATCGGCGGTCTGCCGGTTTTCGTCGGCACCATGCAGGCCTCGACTCGCACGATCATCGAATTCATCCGCGACGGACGCTGCCTGCCTCCGGACGACGGCGATATCTACGTGGTGAACGATCCGTATCTGGGCGGCACGCACCTGATGGATGTGCGCTTCGCCATGCCGTTCTATCGCCATGGCGAGATCTATTGCTGGCTGTCGAATATCGGCCACTGGCCTGATATCGGGGGCGCGGTGCCGGGCGGGTTCTCCGCCTCGGCGACCTCGGTCGAGCAGGAGGGGCTGCGTCTGCCGCCCGTCAAGCTCTTCAAGAAAGGCAAGATGGATTCTGAGATTTATTCCATCATCTACTCGAACATCCGCGTTGCCGAACAACGGATTGGAGACATCCGTGCACAGGCGGCTGCTCTTCGGGTTGGATCCGAAAGACTGACAGAACTTCTCGACAGGTACGGTGACGAGACCGTCGCGGCTTCCATCGCAGAGTTGCGAAAGCGCTCCGCTGACCAGATGCGGGCGTCGATCCGCGGTATTGCCCCAGGGGTCTATCGCGGCGCGGCGTATATCGATTCCGACGGCGTTGTGAACGAGCCGTTGACGATTGCGCTTTCGGTCACAAAGACCGACGACGACAACTTGGTCTTCGACTTTGCCGGGTCCAGTCCACCGTGCCTTGGGCCGATGAATTGCGTGCTTGCGACCACACATTCTTCGGTCTACTTGGCGATCCGGCACATTTTTCCGGATATTCCGCTCAGCGCAGGCGCTTTCGAGCCACTCATCATCAAGAGCCCGGCGGGCACTTTTCTTGACGCGCAATATCCTCGCCCCGTATCCGGCTGCGCTGCCGAGGTGTCGCAGCGGATTGCGGAGGCGGTCTTCTCCGCGATGGTCCACGCTATTCCCGATCGCGTGACAGCGGCACCGGCAGGTTCGAGCGGCAATTTCGCGCTGGGTGGGCATGATCCGGGCACCGGCCGCGAATATGTGATGTATCAGATTTCCGGTGGCGGATACGGCGGCAACATCGAGACCGACGGGATCACGAACGGCTGTTCGACGATCGGGATTTCCAAATCTCCGCCGGTGGAAATTACCGAGCAGGTCTTCCCGGTTTTGTTCACGAAGTACGCTCTTCGAGAGGGATCGGGAGGCGCTGGCAAGACCCGCGGTGGCTTCGGCCTGACCTACGAACTCGAACTCCTTCGGGGGTCGGCACGGGCGTCATTCGTGATGGATCACGGGCGGGTTGGTCCTCAGGGGGCGCTTGGTGGAAGCGACGGCGCGCCCGGCTTGATCATCGTCCGGCGGGATGGCGTCGATTACCGCCCCCCGCACATCACGAAGAAACAGGATGTCGGGTTGAAGGCGGGAGACCGCGTTCATGTGGAAACGCCCGGCGGCGGCGGCTACGGGCCTCCCTTCGAACGCAACCCGCAGGCGGTTCTGACCGACGTCCTGCTCGGCTACTACAGTACAGCCCAGGCCGCTTCGCTCTTCGGCGTCGAGATCGACCCCCGCAGTGGACTTGTTCATGAGGACAGGACGGCCGAGTTGCGGGCGCGCCTGAAACAGGCGGCCTGACGGCCAGATCGAGGAATTGATATGCATCCAGTCAACGTCAGAAAACTCGTGCTCCAGATCGAGGAAATCTTTCACGAGGGTGGCCCTGTTGCTGCCAACCCGCCTCGTCGGGGCGTCATTCTCGCGGTGATCGAAAATCCCTTTGCCGGGCGCTATGTGGAGGACATTTCCAGCTACATGGAGACATTGAAGCCGCTCGGTCTCGAGATGGCCGAAAAGCTGCTTGAAGCGCTGGGTGGGGATGTCTCCGCCATCGAGGGCTACGGCAAAGGTTCGATCGTTGGCGAGGCCGGCGAGCTTGAACATGGCGCTCTCTGGCATGTTCCAGGCGGCTACTCCATGCGCGAGGTCCTCGGCAACGCGAAAGCCATCGTGCCGTCCGCCAAGAAGGTGGGGGGATTGGGTACACGCCTTGATATTCCGGTCACCCACATCAATGCGTCCTACGTCCGCAGTCATTTCGACGCCATCGAAATCGGCATACCGGATGCCCCGCGGAGGAACGAGCTGGTCTTTGCGCTGGCGATGACCACGGGCCCGCGGGTCCACGCCCGCCTTGGCGGCCTCGCAGTCGAAGACGTCAAAGGCGAGGACGGATTGCGATGAAACTCGACATCCGCAGGATCGTTACCTTCGTCGAAGAAACGAGAATTGAGCAGGGACGCCCCGTCGATCCGGCGGTGCGTCGGGCGGTGGCGGCTGCTGTCGTCGTCAATCCCTATGCGGGCCAATATGTCGAGGACCTGACAGAGCTTGCGGACGGCGCGAGCGAACTCGGAAACCTCCTCATCACCCGTGCCATCGCTGCGCTCGGGGTTTCCGTCGCCGACATCGATAGCTTTGGAAAAGCTGCCGCCATTGGCGCCGATGGCGAACTCGAGCACGGCGCGGCTTTGTTGCATCCCAATCTCGGCGCGCCAATCCGCGCAGCCATGGAAGCAGGATTGTCGATCATTCCCTCTTCAAAAAAGCGCGTCGGTCCGGGAGCGCCGTTCGACATTCCGCTCGGCTACAAGGATGCAGTCTACGTTCGCAGTCACTTCGACGGAATCGAAGTTCGCATCCCTGGTGCGCCGCACGCAGACGAGATTGTCGTTGCCATCGCGATCACCAACGGGGGCAGGCCCCTCCCGCGCGTCGGCGGCCTCCGCAAAGATGAGGTCGCACGAATGGACGGTCTGCGGTGAGCGAATGGAGCCGTCACAGAGGGCTGGCGATGCCCGTCACGGAAAGTCGCGCAGCGTCTATTGACAGCGCAATTCATTTGAGGCTCGATTGTATGACTACAAACGATATCGCAGCGCGTCCCGCTCGTGCCGGGGCGACCAGAAGAGGTTTGGCGCGATGAGCCGAGAACCGGTCCAGCGGATCATTCTTGACGTGGATTCCGCAGGCGATGACATCCTCGCCGTACTCTTCGCCGCGGCCTCTCCCCAGATCAAGCTCGAGGGCATCACCACACTCACGGGTGCCGCAGGGAGCGTGGAGCAGGCCACGAATATCGTGCTCAATCTGCTCACGTTGGCCGACAAGGAGCACATCCCTGTTCACGCGGGCGCCTGGCGTCATTTCGTCGGCAATTCGAAAGCCGACATGGAGGCGCCTCTGGTTTATCAGAACCGGATGAAAGACCGGTTTGGAGACCGTCTCAAGAAGAAAAATCCGCCCGAGCCCACGCCGAACCGTGCACCGCAAGCCCAGCACGCAGTCGACTTCATCATCGAGAAAGTCCTGCGCTATCCCGGCGAGATCACGCTCGTGACAACCGGCCCGCTCACGAATGCGGCGCTCGCCTTTCTCCAGGAGCCGAAGGTCGCGCCCGCTCTGAAGAACCTAGTGGTCCTTGGCGGAACCTTCGGGATCCCCGGCAACATGACACCGGTGTCGGAATCGAACATCTGGAGCGACCCCGAAGCGGCGAGGGTGGTCCTGGCTACCGACGTTCCCAAGATCCTCGTTCCGCTCGACGTCTGCGAAGACAATCGCTTTGGCGATGCCATGATGAGCCGGGACGACATTGCGGACATGCAGGAACGGGCGACGCAAAATTCCGTCGTCGACATGATCGCCGACAAGTATCCGATCTACATCGATATCTGGCGCGAGTTCTTCGGGCTCGTATCATTCCCGATGGATGACATCATCACGGTGGCCATGGCGATCCACCCGGACCTTTGCGAGATGACAGATCCGCTCTTTGTCGACGTTGTCCTGCAGGAGGGCATCGCACGCGGCCAGACGGTCGCCTATCGCGGCCACCAGATCCTCACCAGCGACGGATCGAAGACGACCCGCATCTGCACGAGCATCAAGGGACGCCGTTTCATGACACTCTTCAAGGATACGATGGCGCTCTACGAGCGTGCGGCGTGATATGAGCATTCAAGCTAAACCGATACTGATTGATTGCGACCCCGGCCACGACGATGCGGTCGCGCTCGTCATGGCGCACCGCTCTCCCGCAATCGAACTCCTGGGCGTCACGACGACCTGCGGGAACGCGGGTATCGACAAGACGACACGGAATGCCCTTCGCATTCTGGAATTTATCGGAGCGGGAAACGTGCCCGTTGCAGCAGGCTGCGTGCGCCCGCTGACGCGTCCTCTCGTGCTTGGAACGGCCGATGGGCCAAGCGGGCTGGAAGGCTCAAAGTATCTGCCCGATCCGACGATGACGATCGAGCCGGTTCATGCGGTGGATTTTCTGGCACGTATGCTTTCAAAGGCCCCCGAACCGATCGATTTCGTCGCCACAGGTCCGCTGACGAACGTCGCTCTTCTCGTGATGAAATATCCCCAGGTGCTGGCGAAGATCAAACACCTCACCTGGATGGGGGGCGTCTTCTACCGGAAGAGCGAGATCATCTCGCCTACGGAGTTCAACGCCTTCTGCGATCCCGAAGCATTGAAGATCGTGCTCGAGAGCGGCGTTCCGATCACGATGGTTGGACTTGACGTCACACGCCGGGTCCTGATCGAGGAGCCGCAGTTCGAGGAACTCGCGAAGATCGATACGCCGCTTGGCCGCCTGGTGGTGGATTGGCTGCGCTACTACGACAAGCTGCATCGCAGAACCATGAACATCGGCGGCGCCATGCACGATCCCCTCGCGCTTGCCGCTGTGATCGACCCGACCTTGATCACGACCAGGCCAGCTCATATCGCGGTCGATGTGGGCGGCGCCTACACGTTTGGTGCGACGGTCGCCGATTTCTGGGGAACGCGCGGCGAGAAGCCGAATGCGGAGATTGCCGTCGACGTGGACGTCGAGCGCTTCTTCGACCTGATGTTCAGTCTTTTGCGAGGCTGACAACGCTACGAACTCGTCAACAAAAAAGGGAACGGCGATGGTAACAAGGCGAAATCTCCTCAAATCCGGTGTCGCGCTCGGCGGCATGGTGGCCATGCCCTCGATCCTGCGGGCTCAGACGCCCACGACGATCGATCTTATGTGCACGTCATGGCCCGAAGCGCAGCAAATCCCCATGTGGGATTACTTTCAGGAAAAGCACCCGGGGGTGAAGCTCAAGCTCGAGCGTCTTCCCGCGGCGCAAATGATCTCGACCCTGGAAGTTCGCCTGCAGGCCCGAAATGCCCTGCCGGACGTCTTCTTTGTCGATGGACCGCTGACACCGTCCTATGCCGTGCGTGGGCATCTGACGCCGCTCGATCAGATCTTCGGCAACGACCTCAGCCGCTACACGAAGGCAAGCCTCGGTCAGGGGACCTATGGTGGCAAGCTCATGTCGCTCCCATTGTTCTCATCGAGCAATGTGCTCTTCATTAACGAGGAGCTGTTCGCCAAGGCTGGCGTCACGCCGCCATCCGCCGATCCGGCCAAGCGCTGGACCTGGGAAGAGACCCTCGAAGCGGCCCGGAAGCTGACCAACGCTGACGCTGGCATCTGGGGGCTGACCTTCGAAGTCGCCGATCAATGCTATCAGGCAATCACGTTCCCGCAATCGAAGGGCGCGCAGGTCATCAGCGACGACGGTCTGAAGGCAACGGGCTTCGTGGACTCCCCGAAATTCATCGAGTCCATGCAGTTCTACCAGGACCTGTACGTCAAGCATAAGGTCTCGCCGCCGGGTGTCTTCGACAACAATCTGGCCACCGAGATGTTCGCAGGCGGCCGTGCCGCCATGTTCCTCTCCTCAACTCAGGTGATTTCCACGTTCCAGGCCCGTCCGAACCTGAAATGGGCCACCGCTCCGATGCCGTACTTCGCGGGCGGCAAGGCTGTGACGCCTACGGGCAGTTGGCACCTCGGATTCAACCCCCGCTCCCTCCACAAAGAGGCGGTCACTACCTTTATCAAAGCTGCAGCCGAGCCGGAATTCGTCGCAAAGTTCTTCAAGCTGCGACCCAACCCGCCCGTCTTGAATGAGTCGTGGAACATCCTGGGAGCCGATCTGAGCGCGCCATATTGGCAGATCGTCAAATACGAGATGAACAACACGGCGACTCCCCGTCCTCTGACTCCTGGCTGGCTCGAATACGATTCGGTGATGAAGGTCGCCTTCCGCGAGATCCAGGGTGGAGCCGACATTCCAGCGCGGCTGAAGAAGGCTGCTCAGGATCTCGACCGCGAACTGGCGAAGTACAAGGCATAAGGCGAGGCTTTGACGATTTCGCACCCCGCAAGCACGACCGGCGTCTCTCCCACCCTTCGGACGAAGCGGCGTGGGAGACGTCTGGCGCGCGATTTCAATCCGATGGCACCCACGTGGGGTGTCATCGCCATCTTTCTCGTTCCGGCCATTGCCCTCCTGGTGATCTTCCGGGCGGTTCCTGTTGTCATCTCGATTGTCGGCAGCTTCTTCCGTCAGAACCTGATGGGCGAACGGTCGTTCTATGGTCTCGGCAATTACGAGACGATCTTCGCGGATGAGAGCTTTTGGCACTCGGTTCTCACCACACTCAAGTTCAACCTCATCTTGAACCCGATCCTCGTCTGCATTGCGTTCGGCTTGGCGCTGCTGACGTTCTCGCCAACGCGCGGGATCGGTCTGTTCCGTTCCGCGCTCTTTATCCCGATGACGTTTTCCACCAGCCTTGCGGCGGTGCTCTGGAGCCTGATCCTCGATCCCAATCTGGGTCCCGCAAACCCCATCCTCGCGGCCATCGGGATCGGACGCCAGCCGTTCTTCCTCAGCGAGACTCAGGCGCTTCCGACCATGATGGCGATCGTCGTGTGGAAGAGCGCGGGATACTGGATGATCTTCCTGCTCGCCGGCCTCTATCGCATTCCCGCCGACATCTACGAAGCGGCCGAGATCGACGGTGCGAATTGGCTACAGCGGCTGCGGTACATCACGATTCCTCAGATGAGACGGCCGCTGGCCTTCGTGCTCGTGGCGACCACATCCGTCAATTTTCTGTTTTTCGCGCCGATCTACATCATCACCAAAGGCGGACCGAACGGCGCCACCGACATGCTGATGTTCAGAACCTACGAAAGCGCCTTCGTGTTCATCAACTGGGGCAGAGCGCTCGCCTTGTCGACGGTCCTGCTTCTCATCATCTGCGTGTTCGCAGCGATCCAGCTTCGTCTGCTCGGGTCTCGGGAAGGGGAAGACTGATATGAGCAGTTCCACACTGGCGCCCCCGTCTGGCCTGACACTCGTTGCCCGTCGTATTGCGCTCTGGGGTCTCTCGATTGCCGTGCTCCTGCCGTTGTTGTGGCTGGTGCTGTCGTCCTTCCGCGCTCCGAGCGAAATGTTCTTTCACGCCGGACGATTCGCATGGGGGCTTGTCGTTCCCGAGCAGTTGACGTTTGAGAACTACACCTCGCTCTTCAAGACGACGAATTACGGGCGGGCTCTCTTCAACTCCCTGTTCGTCGCTGTCACGGCCATGTTCTGCGGCGTCATCCTCAACGCCGCTGCCGGATTCGCCTTTGCGGTCTTCGAGTTTCCAGGCCGCAACTGGCTTTTTGCCTTCGTCCTGGCCGCGGCCATGATGCCCTTCGAGGGCATCGTCATTCCGCTCTATCTCCTTGTCGACGCCATGGGAATGATTGACACCTATCCGGCGCTGATCGTGCCTGACCTCGCCAATGGCTTCGTGATCTTCATGTTCCGCCAATTCTTCGCAGCCCTTCCGCGGGAATTGTACGAGGCAGCCCGGGTCGATGGTGCATCCTGGGGCACGATCTTCTGGCGGGTCGCCATGCCCTTGTCGTTCCCCGTCGTGCTGACCGGCAGCGTCATGATCTTCCTCCATCAGTTTGAGGCATTCTTCTGGCCGCTCGTGGCGGCTCCCTCGGCCGAGAGAACTGTCGTGCAGGTTGCCATCGCGCAGACGATGAGCATGGAAGGGACGGCGTGGGGACATCTCTTCTCGTCGATGACGATCGCGAGCTTGGTGGCCCTCGTTCCATTCCTGATTTTTCAGAAATACTATATCCGCAGCAATGTGATGACCGGGATCAAGTAGAAATTCTCAGTTTCCGTCTCGAAGCGGCGACCCATCGCGTCCTGCAGTAGGCCTTTGCCGTTTCGGCTGCTCCCCGGTGGCCTCAGGCAGCAACCGTCAGCCCGTTCCGAGCGACATCGGTCGCGAAGTGGCAGGCGGCCTCATGTCCGGCCCCGAGGCTGACGCGGGAAGGCTCCACACTTCTGCACACGGGCTGGGCCATGGGGCATCGGGTGTGGAAACGGCAGCCTGCCGGGATGCCGGTCTCCGACAGCGCGTCGCCACTGAGCGTGACACGACGCCTGCGCGCTCCCTGATGATGCTCAGGAACGGCCGATATAAGGAGGCGCGTGTAGGGATGGCCGGACGCCGCGATCAGCTGCTCGGTCGGACCTTCCTCGACGATGGCGCCCAGATACATGACGGCGATCCGGTTCGCCATGTAGCGCGCGACGGCCAGGTCGTGGGTAATGTAGAGGTAGGACATCCCCATCCGGCTCTGGAGGGCGCGCATGAGGTTCATCACGCCTGAACGAACCGAGACGTCGAGCATGCTGACGGGCTCGTCGGCGATCACCGCCTTGGGTTCCAGGATCAGCGCTCTGGCAATGGCGGCCCGCTGCAATTGCCCGCCCGACAGGTCCGCCGGATAGCGGTCCGCGTAGGCTTCAGCCGGCCGCAACTCGACTTCGGCCAGGATTTTCAGAACCTTCGCGCGGCGCTCCCCGGGCGAGCCGAGATGGTGGAGCCGCAGAGGCTCGCCGACCGACTGGCCAATGGTGAGGCGGGGATCGAGGGCCTCATACGGGTTCTGGAAGATCATCTGGACCTGGCGGCGGAAGCGCTTCAGCGCAGCGCCTGACAGATCGGTCACATCTTCGCCGTCAAAGCGGACTGTCCCTGCGGTGGGCCGTTCCTGCAGCGTCGCAATGCGGCCGGTGGTGGTCTTGCCCGATCCCGACTCGCCGACGATAGCCGTCGTCTCGCCGGACCGGACGGTGAGGCTAATCCCGTCTACCGCGGTTACGCCGGGTCCGCTGCGGCCTGTGAACATGGACATGAAAGAGTGGCTGCTCTCGTAGACCATGCGCAAACCGGAAAGTTCGATCAGGGGCTTCGTCATCAGGCGTGCTCCCTTAACGGTTCGGCCGCGAACGCGCGAGCGTAGTGGCACTCGGCCGTATGCCCTGAAGACAATGCGACGGAGGGCGGCGCTTCCGTCCGACAAAGGTCCGTCGCATGGCGGCAGCGCGGCGCGAACCGGCAGCCGACGATGGTCTCGGTCGGCTGGAAGGCTTCGCCCGGCAGGGTTGCCAAGGTCTTCATCGGTCCGCGCAGGCTCGGCAGCGCATCGATCAGAGCCCTGGTGTAGGGGTGGCTGGGATTGCCGAAAATCACCGCGGTCGGCGCCATCTCGACAATCCGGCCTGCGTACATCACCGCGACCATTTCGCAGGTCTCGGCAACGGCGCCCATGTCGTGCGACACCAGAATGAGGGTGAGGTTGAGACGCCTGCGCAGTTTGTCGATTTCGGCAAGGATCTGGTCCTGGATCAGCATGTCCAAAGCTGTCGTCGGTTCATCCGCGATGACGAGGTCCGGCTCCAGGATGAGACTCAGGGCGATCATGGTTCGCTGTCGCATGCCGCCGGAGAGCTGATGCGGATAGGCGTTCATGCGATGCCGCGGAATGCCGATGAGATCGAACACCTCCGCCACCCGCGCCGTTGCTTCGGCGTCGCCTGCCTTCGGCCGATGCAGCCGGTAGGCCGCCACCATTTGCTTGCGGATGGTCGTAACAGGATTGAGCGCGTTCATCGAGCTCTGGAAGATCGTCGAAATGCGGCTCCAACGCAGGGCCTGGATGCGCAGACGCCCACGCTCGGAGACCGGTTTGCCGTCGCGCAGGATGCTCTGTCCATCGAAGCGAACCGTGCCTCCCGTGAAGTCGGCATTGTTTGGGATCGTCTGGAGCAGCGCGCTGCCAAGGCTGCTCTTGCCGCACCCGCTCTCTCCGACGATGCCGAGGCTCGCGCCGCGCGGGAGCGTGAACGAGACACCGTCGACCGCGTGAATCCGCCGTGTGCCGACTGAGTAGGTGAGACGCAGATTGTCGACTTCGATGATCGGGCTGACCGGACGCGGGCTTTCATCCGCCGGCGGAGCCGCCGTTGGGCGCCGCCGTGGCGCTCCGCCTCGGGAACGCATCTGCGGGTTGAGGGCGTGGTTGATGCCATCCCCCAGCAGATTGAGGCTGGCGACGAGGATGAGCATGGCAACACCCGGCGCGATCGAGATCCAGGGTGCCAATCGAAGCTGGCGCTGACCCTCGAAGATCATCCGTCCCCAGCTCACGGAATTCTGGTCGCCCAGTCCCAGGAAACTGAGGCCCGCCTCGGTGAGGATCGCCAGACCCATCAGGATCGTCCCGTCCGTGATGATGGGGCCGATGCCGTTCGGAACGATGTGCTTGACGATGGTCTGGCTGCTCGACGCCCCGGAGGCCAGCGCCGCCTGGACATAAACGCGCGATTTCAGCGACAGCACTTGCGAGCGCATGATCCTCGCCGACCGAGGCCACGCGGTGAGCGCGATTGCGATCATGACAAGGGTGAGGCTCGACCCGAACAGGGCGACGATGAGCAGAACGAGGAAGAAGGTGGGAATGAGCAGGAAGACATCAAAGGTGCGGCTGAGCACGCTGTCGAGCCAGCCTCCGTAATAGCCCGCGAGTGACCCTGCGATGACGCCGACGAGAATGGAGAGCGCCGCCGAGCCCACGGCGACCAGCAGCGCAACCCGGGTTCCCCAGATCACGCGTGAGAGGACATCCCGACCGAAATTATCCGTGCCAAGCCAATGCTCGCCTCCTGGCGGAAGATAGGGTTTTGCTGCCATCTGGCCGGGATCCGGCAGGCCAAGAAAAGGCGCCAGGATGGCAATCGCAAGAGCGAACAGGACGAGAAACAGGCTCGCGGCGCTCGTCGGGTTTTGCAACAGCAGTGTGAGAAGGCGGCGGGGTGCGAGCATGTTACAGGCTCACCCGGGGATCGAGCGCCGCATAGGCAATGTCGGTCGCCAGCGAGGCCAGCATCACGGTGAACGACATGACGATGAACGCCCCCATGATGATTGGGGTGTCGCGCGCGAGAATGGCCTCATAGATCAGGCGTCCGAGACCGGGCCACGAAAAGACGGTTTCGGTGAGAACCGCGCCGGTCAAGAGGAGGCCGAGTTCCAGTCCCAGCACCGTGACAATGGGAAGGAGTGCATTACGCAGGCCGTGGTGGAACAGAACATAGGGTTCAGAGAATCCGATCGACCGGGCAGTGGTGACGTAGCTCTCGGACAGAACCTCCGCGACCGATGTGCGGGCAAGCCGGATATACTGGCCGAGCCACACCGTCGACAGAGCGGCAACCGGCAGGATCATGTGCCACACGATATCCATGATTCGCGCAAAGCCATCTCTCGGGCCGCCGATGGAGATCATTCCGCTGGACGGGAGCCAGCGGAGCTGAACGGCGAAGAAAAGGATCAGCATCAGGCCGAGCCAGAAAACAGGAATGCTGAAGAGGGAGATCGAGAAGGTTGCCACCACGGTGTCTGCGAGGGAGCCCGGTCGACGCGCGATGGCTGTCCCGATCCAGGTGCCGAGAACCGCAGCAATCACGAGGCTTGTTCCGGCCAGCAACAGCGTTGCTGGAACACGCTCCATGAGAACGTCGAAGACCGGTTCGCGGGTGCGATAGGAAATTCCAAGGTCCCCTTGCAAGATCTGGCCGAGATAGGCGATGAGCTGATCGAAGAACGATTTGTCGAGCCCGTAGCGTTCGCGCACGGCCGCCATATAGGCCGGGTCGGCATCTTCGCCGGCGAGCAGGATCGAGACGTCTCCTGGCGCCAGATGGATGAGCAGGAAGTTGATCACGATGATGATGAGGGCGACCGGCAGCACTTGCAGAAGCCGGTGGATGAAATAGCGCCGCAGTCGCATCGGCCGCCCTCCTTTTCTTACTTGCCGGGTGGCTTCACGGCGAAATAGCCAAACCACGTGACCGACTTGTCGTAACCGCTTTCCTGGAGCGGAAATCCTGTCCATTTGGCCCGGGCGAGGCTCGTCTTCTGTTCATTGAAGAGGTTGATGTATGGGAGATCGCGGATCAGCATCACCTGCATCTCCTTGTAGAGCTTTGCCCGATCCGCCTCGTTGGTCAGCGTGACCGCGCGCGCGCCGAGTTCGTCGAATTGCGGGTTGCTATAGCCCATGAAATTGCGCTGGCCACCCGTGCCGAAATGCTCGCGATAGGCGTCCGGGTCAGGCCCGTAGCGCGTGAAGTAGCAGCTGATGTCGAAGTTCTTCTCCTGCATCCGCCGGAACCAGGTCGATTGGTCGAATTGCTCGAGTTTCGCATCGATGCCGACATCGCGGAGCTGCTGCACCAACACCTCGTTGATCGCCTTGCAATCCGAATAGGATGGCCCTGTGACCTTGGCGGCGAAGCGCATGCCGTTGGCGCCGCGCGGGTAGCCCGCCTCATCCAGCAGTGCCTCGGCGCGCTTCTTGTCGAAGGCAGGGAAGCGGACATCCGTGTTGATCCACTGTTTCTGTGTGTCCACATTGGCATGGATTGCGGGCTTCCACAGTCCGGCGAAACCGAGCCGGCTCATGGCATCACGGTCGATCGCGGCGGCAATTGCCTCGCGCACCTTGAGATTGGAGAACGGCTCGCGCTGCGTGTTGAGCTGAATATCTCGGCTGTAGTGCGACGGCGTGAACGTCACCTGGATGCTCGGGTCGGCCTGGAGGGCAGCAACTTCGGCAAGGGGCGGCGCGTAATCATAGGGGAGATGAGGGTATTGCTCCGCGTCGAACTCCGCGCGCGCCACGTTCGTGTCCGGGATCGGCCGGAAGATCAGCCGGTCGATAGACGGCTTGCCGAGGAAGTAGTCCGGGTTGGCTGCAAGCTCGATGGAGCTGCCGCGGTCCCAGCGCACGAACTTGAAGGGGCCGCTCCCTACCGGGGCATTCACGTACGGACCCGTGTCAAAACCCGGCTGATCCTTCCAGAGATGCTGCGGATAGATCTTGCCTGTCCAGCCGGCGGCCTGGGCCATCATCGGCACGAACGACATGTCGACCGACTTCAGCGTGATCACGACGGTCTGATCGTCGGGCGTCTCGATCGTGGCTACGTTCCGAAGGAAGGCGGCGTAGGGGTATTTCTTTTCGATCATGCGATCGTAGGTGAACTTCACGTCAGCCGAGGTCAGCGGCTTGCCGTCGTGCCATTTCACGTTCGGGCGCAGATGAAAGGTGTAAACCTTGCCGTCCGGCGAGATATCCCATGTCTTGGCGAGGTCCCCGTAGGCGGGCGTCCCCGCAACGACCCCCCAATCCATCACCACGAGATGGCTGTAGATGTTGCTGGTGGGAGCATACCCGCCAGTGTCCGCGGCCGGATCGGGGCTCAAGGTGCGCGCTTCGTCAAGCTGCGGAACGATGAGCGTTGTCTGCGCGAGCGCCGAGAGAGGCCAAGTGAGCAGAAAGGCGGCGAGAACCGATTTCTTGTAGAGCATGGTACCTCCGATGAGTGTTTCTCTGGGGTGGCTCGTGTCAGGTGTTGATGGCGTATCCGGTGGCGCCGTCGCCGACGATGTAGGCGTATTCCCCCGGGTGAACCTTCGAGATCCGGTTCCTGACCTGCATGATTTCTGTCTTGTCGAACGGCGCAATCAACTCGTCCAGAACCTCGAAAGTGTAGGGCGAGATAACACGGCCGAGCACCGTTCCACCGGCAACGGTTTTGCCAAGGATCTCGAGTCCGCTGACCGGAACGAAAGTTCCTCCATTGGATGGCCGGACCGTTGTCCCCTTGGTCACGACGACCCTCGCGCGCGAGAGATTAGGCGTGCCGCGAACGACCTCGATCACGCGCAACATATTGAGAAAACCCCCGTAGGCCCGATCGAAACTGCCGCTATCAAGGATCTCGCCGCCGCCGCCGACCTCGACCACGAAGGCGGTCTTTCCCATGTCGTCGGCGCAGTTCGACAACGTGCCACGCTGCTCGTTGTGCTCCCAGAGGACTTCGGCGCCGCTCGCCAGAGCCACGTCATGCACAAGGGCGTGGCGCGACGAGAGTTTGGGATCGACCGTATAATGGTAGTGAATGACGGTATCCGATCCGCCTCCGTGATAATCGAAAACAAAGTCGGCCTTCGGAAGGATCTTGTCGGCGATCACCCCCGCCAGCATATCGGTGAACCAGTTCTTGCCAGGCTTTGAGCCAGGGAAAACACGGTTGAGATTATGGAGGTCGATCGGCGTGTTGCGCGTTCCGCTCGCAAAGGAATGCGGATTGAGCACGGGTGCCAGCAGGATCGTGCCCGCGAAGTCATAGCCGTCATTGACGAGGTAGTCCCGCAACCGGCGGCAGAATTCGGAACTCCACAATTCCTCCCCGTGGGAGCCACAGGCCACCAGCGAAACAGGACCCGGTCGGCTTCCGGTGACGGCGTGGACCGAGAGCGCCAGCTTATGTCCGCTCGCCATCGTGCAGACCGGCACTTCGAAATGTGCGGTATTTGAGGGTCCGACGGCAATTCCATCCCAAGCAAAAGTCATCACCACTTCCTTCAGTTCGTACGCGTCAGCATCTGGCCGGCCATGGCCCCGGTGGAATGGCCGTTCTCGAAGGCAACTTTTCCGTTGACGATGACGTGCTCAATGCCCAGCGGGTAGCTGTTGGGCTCGCGCCACGTCGCGGTCTCTCCCACGATCGCCGGGTCGACGATCACCACATCCGCAAAGTGGTCGGGCTTGAGATAGCCTCGGTCCGTCAGGCTGAAATGGTCGGCGACGAGGCCCGACATCCGCCGAACCGCATCGGCGAGTGGAAACCGGTTTTCGTCTCGCACAAATTTTCCGAGGACGCGGGGGAATGAGCCATAATGCCGGGGGTGAGGCTGGATCGAATTCCACGGTTCACGCAGGCGGTCGAATTCCGTCGCGATGGCGTCGGTTCCGAACATCGTCCACGGCGCGGCAAGAAGGCGATGAAACTCGTCCTCGTTGACCTGAATGCATGTGGCGCCGAATTCCTCGCCTTCGTGGAGCACCAGATCGAAATATAGATCACAAGGCTCCATTCCTTCTTTCTCTGCCGCCTCAGCGATGCTGGCGCCGATATACGTCCGAAAACGGCTGTCGGTCGGCAACTCCTCGATGTAGATGTCACGCCAGTCGCTGAACCAGACAAACTCTTCGTGAAATCCGTATTTCGGCCGTGCTCGCCTTGCCTCCACGGCTTCTTTCAGTGCCTGGCGCTTCACTGGATCCTGGAGAAGCAGGCGGATGCCCGGCAGGTTCTCGGTCCACGGGCGTTTCCAGTCGTGAACCTCCGCTGGGAAAATCGCACGCGGCGCCCACCAGGACCCTTTTGTACGATAGGGCATCATATCGCAGGCAACTTCGACACCGTCGGCACGCGCGCGTTCGATCAGCTCCATCATCCGGTCCATGTAACCCCACTGCTTGCGTCCGAAGATACCAAGGTGGGACAGCTGTACGCGAACACCGGTGCGCCGCCCGACCTCGATGGCCTCGGCGACGGAATTGAGGACATTGCGGCTGTAGCCGCGCAGATGGGACGTGTAGAAGCCGCCGTACTCGGCAACGACCGAGACCAGCTCGACGATTTCCTCAAGGTCGGCGACGGTGGAACAGGCATAGTCGAGTCCCGTGCTGAGACCACGCGTGCCGGCCTCCATGGCGTCGCGCACCATGTCCTTCATCTGCTCGATCTCGGCGCGCGTGGCCGGACGGTCCTGATTGTCGAGGACGGCGCCGCGGATCATGATGTGGCCGAGCTGCGGCACGGCATTCATGGCAAAGCCACGCTTGCGGACGACGTCGTAATATTCTTCAGCGGTCGCCCAATCCACGTCGACGCCGGCAGGGTCCAGCAGGTAGCGGTGTCGTGTGTTGTCGAAGAGTGGGAAGGGGCTGTAGCCGCAATTGCCCATCACCTCGGTGGTGATCCCCTGCGCCAGTTTGCTTTCGCATTGAGGGTTCACGTAAAGCCCCACATCCGAATGGCCGTGGGCGTCGATGAAACCCGGAAGCACGAGCTTTCCGGTCGCGTCGAGGACAGCCGCCCCTTCGACTCTGCCAACGTCGCCGACGGCCACGATACGATCACCCGCAATCCCGATATCGGCCTTCACGGCGGGGCCGCCCGAGCCGTCGACGACGGTTCCGTTCACGATGACAATGTCGATCTTCATCTCGTCACTCCGTGGGTTGCGTGCTGCGGCGGGCATCACCGGCGGCGTCGAAACTTACCGCGTAATCCGTCAGGGCGTCGCCGATCGTCACGTACCCGTCATCGACATCGCGCGCGACGTCGGCAAGAGGCCGTGCGCGCGGGTCCCCGAAGCCGCCGCCGCCCGGCAGGCGCATGCGGTAAACGTCGCCCGGTTGAAGTGTGCGCGGCACCGCGTCCACCGCCTCATCATTGACTGAATAACTGCCGGCAAGTCCTGCTTTCCCACCCATCAGGCCGGGAGGGGGAAACCTGACTTTGTCCGGGCGCAGGGAAGCGACGATGGCGGTCTGTCCCAACACTTCGAGGGCAATCTCCTGTCCAAGACCGCCGCGAAACGTGCCAGGCCCGCCGCTATCGGCGACGAGGCGCTTGTGATGGACGAGGATGGGCGCTTGGTACTCGACAATTTCGACTGGCGTGACCGTTCCGTTATACGGAAATGCGACGGTGGGGAGCCCGTCGGTGCGCGGTGTCGCGCCTTTTCCGCCATTCGGCAGGATGTGGACGTTGAACACTGAACCGTCGTCGGAATTCGTGCCGTGAAGTGTCATTGCCCAAAAGGAGCCGCTACCGGCTTGAACGAGATCGGGAATGGCGTGCGAAAGGGCGCCGTAGATGGCGACGTGAATATGAAAGCTGCTCTTGGACCGCGACTTGACCGAACTCGGAATGGTGGTGTTGAACACCGACCCGACCGGCGCCGAGATGCTGATCGGGCGAAACAGGCCTTCATTGTTGGGGATGTTGGGAACGAGCGAGCATTTGAGGGGGTAGTATGTATCGGCGAAGGTGATGTTGGTGGTGCAGTTGATAGAAGCATCGGTGAATTGCGGTGACGACCCGGTATAGTCCACGTGTACCTGATCGCCCTTCTTGCTGACCGCGACTTCAATGCGGAGAGGGGTCTTGTAGCCATCCGCATCCAGCCCGTAGCGGAACTCACCTTCCGGCATCCCAGCGATCGCGGCGCGCATGGCCGCCTCCGATCTGTCGAGGATCTCGTCGGCGAGGTTTTGAAACCCCTGTCCGCCCCCATAATCCGCGAAGAAGTCGACGAGCCTTGCCGCCCCGAGCTGCTCGGCGCCGATCATGGCCTTGATGTCGCCGATCACCATGTCCGGCACGCGGACATTGGCGCCGATCAGACGCATGAGCTGATCGTTCTCAACGCCGCCGATGATGATCTTGCTCGGCGGGATGCGAAATCCTTCCTCGTAGAGATCGCGGGCGTCGAAGAAATCCAAGCGGCCGCCGATGTCGGCGACGTGGGCGACCGCCCCCACGAAGGCTACGACAGTCCCGTCCGAAAACACCGGCATCACGATGCTCACGTCGGGAAGGTGTCCCGACCCGAGCCAGGGATCGTTGGTGATCAGCACGTCGCCGGGTTTCAGTGTCTCCGGCGGATACGCCTTCAGCAGGTGTTTCGTCGTCGCCGGCAAGGTGACCGTGAAAGCCGGGGAGGAGAGCTGCGACTGCGCGATCGAGCGGCCGTGCCGGTCGAGCATGATCACCGCGAAATCACGGCTCTCGCCGACGATTGTCGAGAACGACGTGCGCACGAGCGCGATGTCGACTTCGTCCATAATCGAGATCAGGCGGCCCCATTGAACCTCCAGCGAGACGGCATCAAGCCCGTTCTGTTTCAACATTGCGCGCCTCCTTGGATTCTGCGATGGGGGCCTCGTCGAGATCGATGAACAGGTTCCCGAAGGCGTCGATGCGCAGGCCAGCGGAGGGGCCCGCCACCACCGTGCATTCCCGTTCTTCGACGATTGCAGGTCCGCGCAAAAGCATTCCAGGACGGAGGGCATAGCGATCGTAGACAGGAGTCTCCACGAAGCGTCCGAGCTCTCCGAAATAGGCAGGTCGGGTTCCCTTTTGGGCGACGTCGGCGGTCTCTGTCGCCTCAGGGAGGCGTTTCATCGGGATTTCGGGGGCCGCTGCTCCCACGGTCGTCCGGCACGTCACCAGTTCGAGCGGGAGGTTCTCATGCGCGTGCCCATACTTCTCGCGATGGGTCGCATAGAAGATTTCCGCGATGCGATCGATCTGTCCATCTGCGATGACGTCGGCTGGAACGGTGACCGTCACTTCATGGCCCTGTCCCTTGTGGCGGAGATCCATCTGGTGTTTGACGACGACGCCCGGGGCATCTCGTGCGACGCCCGCACCTTCCAGAACCTGCAAACCTTCCTCTGCCATGGCGTCGAAGACGCGCCTGACCTCTTCCCAAGGAAGCCGGTCGAGGCGGCCAAGAAGCGAGCGTGCGTAGTCGAACGAGACAGCGGCCGTCACGAGGCCCGCAGCCGAGGTTGCGCCTGCGCCTGCCGGGACGATGACGCCGCGCATGTGCAGCAGTCGCGCCAGCTCATAGGCATGGGCTGGTCCGGCGCCGCCAAACGCGAACAGGAAGAACTTGCGCGGATCCTCACCGCGTTCGGCAATGTGGACTTTCGTGGCCGCCAGCATGTTCTGCGTGACCACCTCATAGATTCCGCGTGCGCATTGCTCTGCCGACAGGCCCAAAACGCCACCGAGCTGGGTCTCCAACGCCTTTCGGGCGGCCTCAACATCCAGCGACATGGCGCCGCCGAGGAAGAAGTTGGGGTCGTAATAGCCGAGGACCAGATTGGCGTCCGTGACCGTCGGAAGGGAGCCGCCGCGACCGTAGCAGGCTGGCCCGGGGTCGGCGCCGGCGCTGAGCGGCCCAACCTTCAGGAGGCCGAGCTGATCCACATGCGCGATACTTCCGCCCCCCGCGCCGATCTCGATCAACTCGACCATGGGGACCTTGACCGGAAGGCCGCTGCCCTTTTTGAAGCGAGCGACCCGACCGACCTCGAACACGTTGGATTTCGCCGCCTCATAGTTCTTGACGAGGGCGATCTTGGCGGTGGTCCCGCCCATGTCGAATGTGACGAGACTTCCGATCCCCATCTGGCGACCGTAGTGGATGCCGGCAAGGACGCCGGCTGTCGGCCCGGATTCCAGCATCCGGATCGGAAAGTCCTTGGCGGTTTGCCCGCCGGCAATCCCGCCCGACGAAATCATCAGGTAGAGGTTGCGCGGATAGCCCATCTCGCGCAGGCGCCGCTGGATTGTGTCGATATAGGCGCGGGTGATGGGCTGGACATAGGCGTTGGCCGTCGTCGTGCTCATGCGCTCGTATTCGCGGATCTCGGGCGCTACAGCACTCGATATGCTGACGGTAAGGTCCGGAAGTTCCTCCGCGATGATCTCGGCCGCACGCAGCTCGTGGGCCGCGTTACGGAAAGCATGAAGGAACACGATTGCGAGCGCCTGGGCGCCATCCTCACGAAGTTGCTGCGCGACTGCTCTGACGCCGTCCTCGTCGAGCGCCGTCAGCACCTTGCCGTCCTTGTCCAGGCGCTCGGTGACCTCATATCGCCGGCTCCTCGGGACCAGCAGTTCGGGCTTCTGGAGAAACAGGTCGTAGATGTCGTAGCGGACCTCGGTCCCCATCTCGAGAACGTCGCGGAACCCTTGCGTCGTGAGGAGGGCGGTGCGCGCGCCCTTTCGCTCGATCAGGGCGTTTGTGATCAATGTCGTGGCGTGAATGGCGATATCCACATCATCGCCGCCGACACCCGCGCGATCGAGAAGCGGTAACAAGCCGTCCATGACGCCTCGGGACGGATCATCCGGTGTCGTCAGACATTTGTTCAGGAACGTGGTGCCGGTTTCCTGGTCCACCAGCATGAAGTCCGTGAACGTTCCTCCGACGTCGAAACCGAGGCGATAGCGGGACGCCATTGTTCTCACTCCACTTGCAATTGGTAAAGCTGACGGCTGGCCTCTGACGAGACATAGCCACTTTCAAGATCTGCCTTCAGCCGCTCACCGGCACGGGCTGATGGTTGGCCAAACCCACCCCCGCCTGGAAGCCGGAGTTCCAACACGTCGCCGGATTGAAGGGTTGTCGGCTCCGGCGGTGTCGGTTTGCCGTTGACGAGAATTTCGCCGGCGCGGCCCGGCAGGCCGCCAAGGAGCCCGGCAGGAGGATGGCGCAACTTGTCCGGCCGGACGAAAACCGTGAGTGGATTTGGGCCGATTGGCTCGAAGGTGATGCGCTGACCGAGGCCGCCGCGGTATTGTCCGGCGCCGCCGCTATCGGCAATCAGTTCCCGGCAACCGATCAGGACAGGCGCCGCGTTCTCGAAAATCTCGACCGGCGTGATCATGCCGTTATAGGGAAAAGCAATCGTCGCCAGCCCGTCCATTGCGGTAACCGCCCCCTTGCCGCCATTGGGCAGCATATGGGCGCGATAGAGTTCCCCGTCGGTGCCGGTGCCTGATGCCACCAGAGTCCAGAACGAACCGCTCGCGGCCTGAACCCGTTGGCCAAGGATTGGCGCGAGTGCCTCGTAGAGCACGGCGTGGATGTGAAAGCTGCTCTTCGAGCGAGCCCGAACTGCGCGCGGAAAGTTGACGTTGAAAATGCTTCCTTTAGGCGCCTTCACGGTCAAGAACCGGCTCAGCCCCTCATTGTTCGGCACACCCGGCAGAAGGCTGCACTTGAACGGATAATAGGTGTCCGAAAACGTCGTATTCATCACGCAGTTGATGGACGAGTCGTGCTGCTCGTCTGACGAACCCTCGAAGTCGACCGTGACCCGACCGTCCGCGATCGTCGCGGTCACGGCGATGTGGATCGGATGGCGATGGCCGTCTGCGTCCATCTCCGCATGATAGACCCCGTCCGGCAGTGAGCGGATCGCCTCGTCCATGGCGGTTTCGGAGCGCGCCAGAATTACGTCCGCGAGGCTGTCCAGAACATCCATGTCGTAATCCGCGAGGAATTCGAGGAGTCGACGTGCGCCCAGAGCTTCGGCACCGACGAGGGCGCGAATGTCGCCGATGACAAGGCGCGGAACGCGCACATTGGCAGCCAGAATGTCGAACAACACCTCGACGGGCTCCCCGTCGCGCATGAGGAAGGTTGGCGGAATGCGCAGGCCTTCCTCAAAGAGCTCCTTGTCGTCAAGATAGTCGCTGCGTCCGCCGATATCGGAGATATGCGCCACGCAGCCGATGAAGCCTGCCACCTTCCCGCGATGGAAGACCGGGGTGATGATTGTCATGTCGGGGAGATGGCCGGAGCCGAGCCACGGATCGTTCGTGATCAGCACATCACCGGGACGAAGGGTCTCGACAGGGCAGGCGCGCAGCAGGTGTTTTGCGGTCATCGGCAGAGTGACCGTGAAGGCGGGCGTCGAGAGTTGTGATTGTGCGAGCGAGCGGCCCTGACTGTCCAACATCACGACGCCAAAGTCCCGGCTTTCTCCCACGATGGTGGAAAATGATGTCCGGGCGACAGCGGCGTCGACCTCGTCCATGATCGTCACGAGCCGCGTCCAACGGATCTCGAGGTCGATGGCATCGAGGTTCTGGGCCAGGCGCGCCATCCTCAGCTTCCCCAGACCTGGGCGTAGACGCGCAGCAGATTACCGCCGAGAATCTTTTCGATATCCTGCCCGGAGAATCCTCTGCGGGACATGGCTTCCGTGACCTCGATCAGCTGGCCGTAATCATCAAACCCTTCGACGTAGCGCCTGCGAGAACGCGGGCTGTCCTCGACGAACTGCGCGTAGCGATTGGCCGTGCCCGCGTTGCGATTCCTGATCAGATCCCCGTCCGGATACGTGCCGTGACTCATATCGGTGCCGACACCCACGTGATCGATACCGACCAGGTCAACGACGTAGGACACCGCGTCGAGGTAGTCGTCGAGGCGTGGTCGATCCGTTGCATCCGGCTTGAAATTCAGCGGGCCCCAGTTCGTGACGCCGATCACACCGCCGGTCTGGGCGCACAGGCGGATCTGCTCGTCGGTGATATTGCGGCGACTGTCGACAAGCGCGCGCGGATTCGAATGTGAGAAGACAACCGGATGCTTGGTCTGCGCCAGGATCTCAAGGCTCGACCGCTCCCCCACATGGGTGAGGTCGATGAGCACACCGAGGCGATTGCAGGCCTCCACAAAACGCTCGCCCATCCGGCTTAGCCCGGCATTTGCCGGCTCCATCAGACCATCCGCGAGAGTCGAGCGGCTGTTATAGGCCGGTATCGCGACGCGCAGGCCAAGTCGGTGGAACATCTCGAGCCGATTCAGGTTCTGGCCGAGAAAATCGCCCCCTTGGGATCCGATGACGATGCTCGCTTGCCCGGCGGCCTTCGCGTCCGTGATATCGGCGGCCGTCAAGGCGATCCTGATGTCATTCGGATAGGTCCGGGCCACGCGCCACCACTCGGCGATAGCGTCAAACGCGTTTTCTGCCCCGTCATGGGGACGAAACGCGGTGATCACATATGCGGTGACGCCGCAATCCTTAAGTCGTGAAAAATCCGCGTCGGGCCAGATCTGAACGCACCCGTCAATAAAAACAAAAGGGTGTTTCAGATCGCGGTGCCAGCCCTTCTCAAGGGGGTGGCGGCCAACGGCGTCGAGGGTTTCTGGCATGCTCAGCTTCCCGTCTTTGAGAGTGGCAGGTCGTGCCGATAGAGGGTGCGTGATGCTTCCGGGCTGACCAGCCCTGCCGCAACATCGGCGGACACCAGATCGCGATCCCTGTCCGCGGGATTGCCGAACCCACCGCCACCCGGGAGGTTCAGGCTCACGACCTGACCCGGCAGAAGCTCGAACGGTTCGAGCGCCATGGGTGCATCGTCGAGCAGCAGTTCACCGGGTGCACCCGGTTGGCCGCCTCCGAGGCCGGGCGCCGGGAAGCGGATCTTGTCCGGCCTGATCGTCAGCCGCACAGCCCGATCGAGCGTGGTGAGACGGATGGACTGGCCGAGCCCGCCGCGGAACTCACCGGCGCCTCCCGAATCCGTCCTCAGCGATCGCTCCAGCACGACCATCGGTGACCAGTTTTCGATGATCTCCACAGGGGTGATCGTTCCGTTCCCCGGAAAGGCGACGGTGGGTTGGCCGTCGTGCCCTTCGATCGCACCACGTCCGCCATTGGGGAGGACGTGAACGGCGAACCGTGTGCCGTCAGAATCCGTCCCGAAACATTTGACTGACCAGAACGAGCCGCTGCCTGCCTGCACGCGGCCAGGCAGGGCAGGGCCCAGTGCGTCGTAAATGGCGTTGTGGAGATGATAGCTCGTCTTGGAGCGGGTTTTCACCGCCGCGGGAAAGCGCGCGTGGACGATTGAGCCTTCCTCGGCAATGGTTCGGATGGGGCGAAAAAGGCCTTCGTTGTTTGGAATGTCCGGGACGAGGCTGCATTTCAGAGCGTAGAGCGAATGCGCGTGCGTAACGTTCAGTACGCAATTGACCGACGCGTCCGACCGTGCGGGGCTCGAGCCATGGTAATCGCAAACGACGCCATCAGGTCCGACATCGATCTTGACCTTGATGTAGGTGGGCACCTTGTAGCCGTCGCAGGCCGTCTCGCCATAATAGGTACCATATGGCATTTCGGCTATGGCGGCGCGCATAGCAGCCTCGGACCGGTCGAGGATGGCCTCTGCCGCCTGGTCCAATCCGTCACGTCCGTAATCATTGATAAAGTCGCCCAGGCGAAGCCCGCCGAGGCGTCCCGCCCCGACGATTGCCTCGACGTCGCCCAGGACTTGCGCCGGATAGCGGATGTTGGCCTCGAGCACGCGGAAGAGCTGATCGTTGGCGACACCCCCATCGTAAAGTTTGCTTGGTGGGATACGAAGACCTTCCTCGAAGACGTCACGCGCATCGAATTCATCAAGTCTTCCGCCGATGTCGGAGATGTGTGCTGCAGTGGCAATAAAGCCAACGACAGCGTCCTCATGAAAGATCGGCACGACGATGTAGAAGTCCGGAAGATGGCCGTGGCAGATCCAGGGATCATTTGTGATCAGAACGTCGCCGGGCTTCAGGGAAGAACTCGGAAAATCCTCGAGCATGCGTCGCGTCGCACTCGGCAGCGAGCAGGTGAAGGCCGGCGACGACATTTGGGATTGGGCAATCGAACGAGCGTGTTTGTCGAGCATGACAACCGCAAAGTCTCGCGTCTCGCCGACAATTGTGGAGAAGGACGTCCTCACGAGGGCAACATCAACCTCGTCCATAATGGATATGAGGCGGCTCCACTGAATCCACAGTGTAATAGACTCAAATTCTCTTGATGTCGCAACGTTCATCATAACAAAAGGCACCCATATCGCCGGATAGACTAAAGAGGGTCGACTTTGGTTCGTGGTATCGCGTGAGCGCCGGCGATATAGTTGCAAGAAATTTTCTTGAACTTGATAGTTGCGGCGATGTGATATGATGCGTCGATAAAATCGATTGAGACAATACTTGATTTCACCATTTTCTCCCATAATGTGGGAGCCGCTGCATCATTTGCAGGCGAGGAGTCAGTGGCATGGCCGTTGCGCCGCCGACCGGTACACAGGCCCTGGAGCGGGGCGTCGCCCTCCTGAAGGAGGTTGCGGCCTCTGAGATCGGGGGCGCTCGAATGACGGACCTTGCCGCACGCTCAGGTCTCAGCCGGTCGACCACTCACCGCCTTCTCGACTGCCTTGTTCAGCAGGATCTCGTTCGCAAGGATAACAGCGGCCGCTATCACCTCGGGCGTGGCGTCTACGAACTTGGCCTGCTCGCGACCCATAGCTACGACATGAGCGCGTTTAGCTTCGGCCCTCTGCGTGATCTGGCCACCGCTCTCGGCGACACGGTCTTCCTCACAAGGCGGGTCGGTCTCGATATGGTCTGTGTGGAGCGTGTCGAAGGCGACCACTCTTACAAGGTGCTGACCATGACGATCGGAACGCGCCGACCCATCGGGATTGGAGCCGGCGGACTCGCGCTTCTGGCGGCGCTCGAGCCTGCCGAAGCGAACTCCATCCTGGCAGCCAATGCCAAACGCTTCGAGGCCTATTACGGGGCCAGCATTTCAGCGAAGCTGTCGCACCGCCTGCAGATTGCACGCCGGAATGGCTACGCGTTTGCCGACGGCGTGCTCACGGATGGCGTGGCCGGGATCGGCATCGCGGTGCACACTCCCAAGCTCGTTCCGATCCTGTCCCTGAGCATTGTCAGCTCGCGGGATCGTCTCAGCGGCGACAGGCGCGACAGTATTCTGCGCGAGATGCGCCATTCCGCAAGCGCCATTGCCAACCTGGTGGGTTCGTCCTGAAACAGAGACGCATTACGCACCCGCACATCACTGATCATCACCGGCAAGGTCTCCAATGCCGCGCACCGCGTAGGGGGGCTCGCCGGGTGGCAGATTGACGGGCTGGCCGCGGGCTGCGAACGACGGCTTGCGTCGATCATCCGGACCTTTGGTCAAAGGTGTGGCTGCCTGGTGTCGCGTCTGCGCCGGCGGACACCCGTGAGCGTCCGCCGGGAAATGCTCGCATGACAGCGAGCTGAGACAAGATTGTTGGCGCAATCCCAACGGCCGGAAAAGCGCGAAGACGAACCCGCGCTATCCAGCGGGACGCGACCTCAACGCAGTTGGTCGACGTCCCGAACGGCGCCGCGCGCCGCGCTCGTGGTGAAGGCCGCATAGGCGCGCAAGGCCTTCGAGATCTTTCGCGGGCGACCCATCGCTGTCCAGGCGTCGGCGCCCCGTGCCAACATCGACGTGCGTCGATCAGCCAGTACAGCGTCCGACACCTTGAGGTGAATGGTCCGGCTGGGGATATCGATCTCGATCCTGTCACCGGTCTCGACCAGTGCGATCAGGCCGCCTTCCGCGGCCTCCGGCGAGACGTGTCCGATCGAGAGTCCTGAGGTGCCACCGGAGAAGCGGCCATCGGTTATCAGGGCGCAGAGTTTTCCCAATCCCTTCGATTTCAGATAGCTGGTCGGATAGAGCATTTCCTGCATGCCTGGGCCGCCGCGCGGACCCTCGTAGCGGATCACGACGACATCGCCCGCCAAGACCTTGCCCGTGAGGATTCCGCTAACCGCCGCCTCCTGGCTCTCGTACACACGCGCCGGGCCGGCAAAGACAAGCGAGCCCTCATCGACGCCGGCCGTTTTCACGACGCAGCCATCGAGGGCCAGGTTGCCGCTCAACACCGCAAGGCCGCCATCCTTGGAAAAGGCGTACTCTGCAGAGCGAATGACGCCAGCTTCCCGATCGAGATCGAGGTCCTCCCAGCGTTGCCCCTGACTGAACGCCACCTGCGTTGGCACGCCGCCGGGCGCGGCGCGGAAGAACGTGTGCACGGCCTCGCTCTTGCTGCGTGAAATGTCCCAACGGTTGAGGGCGTCTCCCAGAGTGGCACTGTGGACCGTGGGCTCATCCGCATGGATCAGCCCGGCGCGATCAAGCTGGCCCAGGATCGCCATCACGCCGCCAGCGCGATGGACGTCTTCCATGTGGACGTCGGCCTTAGCCGGGGCGACCTTGCACAGGCAAGGCACCCGCCGGGAAAGGCGGTCGATGTCGTCCATGGTGAAGGGCACCTCGCCCTCATGGGCTGCCGCCAGCAGGTGCAAAATCGTGTTGGTCGAGCCGCCCATGGCGATATCCAGGCTCATGGCGTTCTCGAACGCCTTGAAACTGGCGACGGAACGGGGCAGCACGCTGTTGTCGTCCTGCTCGTAATGCCGACGGGTGATGTCGACGATGAGGTGGCCGGCTTCGAGAAACAGGCGCTCCCGGTCGACGTGTGTCGCCAAAGTCGATCCGTTGCCAGGCAGCGACAGACCGAGCGCCTCGGTGAGGCAATTCATCGAATTGGCCGTGAACATGCCGGAGCACGAGCCACAGGTCGGGCAGGCAGAGCGTTCGATTGTCTTGACGTCTTCGTCGCTCATCTTGTCGTCCGCCGCCGCGACCATGGCATCGACCAGATCGAGGGCGACCGTCTTGCCCTTCAGGACGACCTTGCCGGCTTCCATGGGGCCGCCGGAGACGAACACCGTCGGGATGTTCAGGCGAAGGGAGGCCATCAGCATGCCGGGCGTGATCTTGTCGCAATTGGAGATACACACCATCGCGTCGGCGCAATGGGCATTGACCATGTATTCGACGCTATCGGCGATCAGCTCGCGGGAGGGCAGGCTGTAGAGCATGCCGTCGTGGCCCATGGCGATCCCGTCATCGACCGCGATGGTGTTGAACTCCTTGGCCACGCCCCCGGCGCGCTCGATTTCACGGGCCACCAATTGACCCAGATCCTTGAGATGGACGTGGCCAGGGACGAACTGGGTGAACGAATTCACCACTGCGATGATCGGCTTGCCGAAATCGCCATCCTTCATGCCTGTCGCCCGCCAGAGACCGCGAGCTCCTGCCATATTGCGACCGTGTGTAGACGTGCGGGAACGATAGGCGGGCATGTCGAGCTCCAGTTTGCGATTGACGTCGATAGCAAATCGAACGACAGCCGCAAAGTATATTAATATGAGCCTATTAGGTTCTGTGGGATATCAGTGATGGTCTCGCGACAGCTTAGACATTTTACAGCCGTAGCCGAAACCCTGCATTTCGGACGCGCGGCAAGCAAGCTCGGCATGACCCAGCCGCCGCTCAGCCAGTCGATCATGGCGCTGGAGCGTGAGCTTGGAGCTGCACTCTTCCGCAGAAGCAAGAGGAGTGTCGCGCTGACACCCTTCGGCGAGCAATGGCTCGTCCATGTGAAGGCGGCACTTGCCGCGCTGGACGCCCTGCCGGAAGCCGCCCAGCGACTGCGCGACGGAAAGGCCGGTCGTCTCGACCTCTCTTTCGTCAGCACGGCGGACTACAACATCCTGCCGGTCCTTGTTCGGCGCTTCGCTGCTTTGTACCCTGCGGTCGAGATCTGTCTGACCGAGGCGACGAGCGACCTGCAAATCGCCGACTTGCTGGCCGGGAAGGGTCATGTGGGCATCATCATTCCGCCAATAGGGGGGCCGCTGCCCGAGCCGTTGAGTTATCGCAGGCTCGTGTCCGAGCCTCTGGTGGCTGCCGTGCCCGAAAGCTGGATCGCCGAGGAGCGCCTCCCTCTCTCTGGCGGACAGCTTGCGCCCGAGACATTGATCGACGTGCCGCTGATCATTTTCCCCAGACGGTCGGCGCCGGCCTTTTACGATCTGGTGACCGGCTATTTCACCGCACATGGGCGAAATGCCCGAATCGTCCAGGAGGCGATCCAGATGCAGACGATCATCAGCCTCGTCTCGGCCGGCATGGGTATTGCGATGGTGCCCGATTCCCTGCGGCATCTGGCGCGCACCGGCGTTCGCTATGTCGAGCTTGCCGGCGGAGGGCCGACCCTGGAAAGTGGGATCGTCTGGCGACGTGGCGACGTCACTCCGACCCTGGAGCGATTTCTGCAGGTCGCACTAGAGACGCCGCAGCCCGCGTGAGGGTCACTCAAGCGGAACCCACCGGGTTGCGGTGCCCGTGACCCCTGATGGCAACCGGATCACGCGTCAGATCGGACCGCCAACGCGGCATGGACCCACCAAGGACCTGGATGACGACGCTGGGCGAGAGCTTAGCTTTGCCTCTCGCCCACCGTAATCGTAAGATCTCCAAGCCCCTCGATATGCCCAACCATCACATTGCCTGGCAGTACCGGGCCAACGCCATCTGGCGTTCCGGTCATGATGATGTCGCCCGGCTGAAGCGAGAAGTAGCGGGAGAGGGTCGCGATGATCTCCGGCGTCTTCCATATCATCAGACTGAGATCGGAGTTCTGGTGCGGCACACCGTCGACGTCGAGGCGAATGGCACCAGAGGCCACATGGCCCACTTGCTCAACGGGATAGATGGCGCTGCAAGGGGCAGACTGGTCGAAGGACTTCTTGAGTTCCCAAGGCAGGCGCGGAGAATCTGGCGCCTCGGTGACGCTGCGACGGGTCATGTCGAGGCAGATCCCATAGCCGTAGATGTGGTCGAGCGCTTGCGAGACGGGAATGTCGTAGCCACCAGATTTCATGGCGACCAGCAGTTCGAGTTCGAAGTGATAGTTGTCGGTCATGGGCGGATACGGAACGATAGATCCGCTTTGCACGACACTGTCGGTGGGCTTCTGGAAAACGATCGGAGGATCACGGCGTTCGTCTCCCCCCATCTCGCGCACATGCGCGACGTAGTTTCGGCCGATGCAGTAGATGCGCCGAACTGGGAAGCGCTGATCACTTCCCGCTACGGGAAGCGACACTGTCCTGGGTGCCTCCACGACGAATTCCAGACTGTCTGACATAAGTGCTCGCCCTATTTTTGGCAGGGTTTAACAACCCCGTAGAACCCTCCACGAAAAATGCATAAACACGGCGAAAGGTCAAAAAAAATATTTTTTGACAGCTCGAACCAATAATGCATTCTTTTCGGCAAGAGACAGAACAATCGAGAGAGGGACAAAGCATGACAAATCGTCGAGGATTTTTAGGCGTCTGCGCGACGCTCGTTGCCTGTGGATTTGCTTGGACAAATCCAGCCGCGGCTCAGCCCGCCAAAGACATCACAGTCGTGTTTCCCAGCCCCGGCGGTGTCGGCTACTATCCGTTCTACGTGGCGATTGGTGAGGGCTACTTCGACAAGGAGGGTCTGCGCGTTCGGCCGGAGAGCGTCAACGGATCAGGACAGGTCCTCCAGATGCTGGCCGCAGGTCAAGCACAGATCGGCCACCCTGGTCCTGGTCCTCTGCTGGCCGCGCGGGCAGCCGGCCTGGACATGGTCTTCCTCTATAACAACTTTGCCAAAAGCCAATTCGGCCTTGTTGTCAAAGACGATTCTGCCTTCAAGATCCCTGACCAGCTCAAGGGCAAGAAGATTGGCGTGGGCACCGCTGACGGCGCAGAGGTCGCTTTCGTTCGCGCGATCCTCGACGATCTGAAAATGAAGGAAGGCACCGACTACGAATTTCTGACGGTCGGTGACGGCGGCATGGCGACGGCAGCATTCATGCGGGGCGACATCGATGCCTATGCGTCGGGCACGCGAGATGCCGCAATCCTGCGCCTGCGCGGTGTTCCGTTGCGCGAGATCACCCCTGATAAGTTCCTCGCCTATTTCGGCAATGGATACGTGACGACCCGCGATTTCATCAAGAAGGACCCTGAGGCCCTGAAGGGGTTTGGACGAGCGCTGGCGAAGGCATCCGTATTTGCAGCCGATCCCGCCAACAAAGCCAAGGTTCTCGAGCACGCCAAGATCGGCAACCCGCAGGAAGGCGAGGATAAAGCGTTCTCGGGCGCGCTGTTCGAGGCCATGAAGGGACGAGTGACACCTGCCGATCTCTCGAACGGTTGGGGTTATCACCATCCCGAGCAATGGAAGCTGTGGCACGCCGCGCTCCTGGCAAGTGGCGCGTTGAAGGCGCCTCTGCCTGACCTGGAGAACGCCTATACCAACCAGTTCGTCAAGGACTGGAATGCAGGGATCGCTCAATGATCGAGGCGCCCGACTTGCTTGCGCCGGGCGGGCACATCGCCCGGCCGGTCTTTCAGTTGCGGGGAGTCAGCAAGTCTTTCGCTCGCCGCAACGTGCAGGCGCTCGACAAGGTGGATCTCACACTTTTGGAAGGGCAGTTTGCCTCGGTCATCGGCGCGAGCGGCTGTGGAAAGTCGACATTGCTGAAGATCATGGCAGGCCTCACGCCGCCGTCTTCGGGAAGTGTCATGCTGTCCGGCAAGCCGGTGCTTGGGCCACGCCGGGATATCGGCATGATGTTTCAGCAAGCCACACTTTTTCCGTGGCGGACGACTCTTGAGAACATCGTTCTGCCGATCGAGATCCAGGATGGCAAGAAGGCCGCCCTCGCCGTTCATGATCGCGCGCATGCCCTTCTCGACCTGGTCGGACTCAATGGCTTCGACAAGGTCTTTCCCAGTGAATTGTCTGGCGGGATGGCACAGCGTGCGGCCATGTGCCGAATGCTGATTGCCGAGCCGGACGTCCTGCTGCTGGACGAGCCCTTCAGTGCCCTTGATGAAATCAGCCGGGATTTCATGAACATGGAACTGCAGCGGATATGTCTGGAGCGAAATGCGACCGCATTTCTGGTGACGCATTCGATTCCCGAAGCCGTCATTCTTTCCGATGTCGTCTACGTGATGTCGCCACGTCCGGGACGCTTTGTCAGGGCGGTTGAGATCGACCTTCCTCGCCCGCGAACTCTCGACATGCTCAGCACACCGCTCTTCGGTGACTACACCAAGACCATTCGCGGACTTCTCGACAAAGGGGCCTTCATATGACGGGCATCCAACCGACCGTCGCCGGAGAGATCCTGCCAGCAGATACAGTTTGGGAAGAAAAGCTCTCCTGGTTCGATGCGCTGCCGCGTCCGGTCTCTATGATCGGATTGCTGGTCGCTTTCCTGGGCTTGTGGCAGTTGGTGACCGGCCTTGGCTTGGTCTCTCCGATCATCCTGCCGGGCCCTTGGCGCACTGCGCAGGAGCTGGTTTTCGTCGGGCAAAGCCTCCTGTCGGGCAATTACATGCTGGCCGCGTTCTGGGTCACCGCGCAGGAAGTCGTTCTTGGCTTTATCATCGCGGTTGGGATCGGCGTTGCACTCGGGGTCCTGGTGGGGGAGACAGCCTTCGGCGAACGTGCAGTCATGCCTTATATCGTGGCGATCGACACCATGCCGAAGCTGGCGTTCGCGCCGCTTTTCGTAGCCTGGATGGGATTTGGGATCTCATCCAAGGTCGCACTGGCAGCGTTCATTTCGATTTTCCCCGTGGTCGTCGGAACGGCAGCCGGTCTTCATGCTGCGGATACCAACGCGCGCATGCTGTTCAAGAGCATCGGCGCAAGCCGTTGGCAGACCCTCATCAAGCTGAAGATTCCCACAGGGCTTCCGCAATTCTTCACCGGTGTGAAGATCGCCTCCATCAGTGTCGTCGCGGGCGCGATCGCAGGCGAGTTTCTGGGCGGGGGACGGGGATTTGGCGAGCTGATCCGCGTCGCGGCCTCCCAGCTTGACACGCCGCGGGTCTTTTCCCTGATCATCTACCTCAGTCTATTGGGACTGGTGATGTTCGGATTCGTTGTCTGGGTTCAGCGACGTTTCGTATTCTGGCACCGGAACAGTACCACTCAGGACTGATAAGATATGTTCGCCGGCAGTGAGAATGATCGCCGGTCCTCGGCCAAACCAAGATGAAGGCGCAGCACGTGACCAAGATCAGTGAGAAGACCACTGCCGCGACCATCGTCTATCGGAAGCTGAGGCAGGATATTCTCCGGGGCGTCCTGGAGCCCGGCCAGAAACTTGCGATCGATGTTATTGCTGAGCGTTACGGGACGGGGACGAACCCCGTGCGCGAGGCGTTGAACCGCCTGTCGGCTGAACGCCTGGTCGACCGTCATGAGCAACGCGGTTTCTTCGTTCCTGCGATCAGCATCGAGAACTGGCGCGAACTCGTGAAGACGCGCTGCTGGCTGGAGACCAAGGCGCTGGAAGAATCGATGCGGAACCGCACGACGGAGTGGGAGGAGGGCATCGTCCTGTCGTTCTATCGCCTGTCCCGCGTCCAGGCTTCCAAAGAGGAATTGGACCCCGCAAAGCGCAGCGAATGGGAGGTTCCCCACCGTGCCTTCCACCTCGCCCTGATTGCCAACTGCCAATCGACATGGATGCTGGAGTTCTGCGAAGTCCTGATGGACCATGCGCAGCGATACATCTTCGTGTCCGATTCTTATGCCTATCCAAGGCGCAACGGCCTCGAAGAGCACCGGGCTCTGATGGACGTGATTCTGGGGGGAGAGATCCTCTCGGCAACGGAGATGCTGGTGGAACACTACCACCGGACGCTCAACAAGATTGAAGCTCAGATCACTGGATAGCGACGGTGAGGCAGGGTCACGCCAACGAGCGGTCGGGACCGTCAGGCACGAGTCATCGCATCCTTGGTGCTGCGAAAGGCGGCCGAGCCGGCGCGCCACCTCGTTCAGCGCCGACCCACAGATATGCGCCAGTACAGCAATTTTGCCCGGCCAGCAGGGTGGGCAGGTGGTTTGCCGCCGACGGCGGGTCGCCCGAGCGTTTTATTCTGAACGCATGCGCGCAGTCATTTGCCATCATGCCCCTTGACAGAAATCTGACAGGGTCCGACGTCGATACGTGATCCAGCGTAGAGAGTCTGGACATGCAATTCAGTCAAGGGATCGCATCATGGCAACAGAAAATCATCATGTTGCTCTGCGCGCGATATTTCTTTGCAACGAGCGATTGTTTACGTGAGAAACGTTCAGGATTGCAGCGAGTGAAATCGTCGCTAAGCTGGAACCTCCCTCTTCAGGACAATTTATCATGAGCACAGATTCCGTCGCGCCGATGCTGGACGAGTTCGCCATCTGTAAACTGTCTCACCGTTACGCGCAGGCGCTTGACAGAAATGATCAAGTGGCCTGGGCGGCGTTATTCACAGCCGATGCAGTGATCGAGAGCGGAAACTCAAAACCTCGCGGTTATAGCGAGATCATGAGGATCCCCGTCGACCAACTGAAGCGCTACAAGAAGACGTTACACTCCGTGACCACACAGGTGATCACCCTGAGCGGCGACACGGCATTGGGCGAGGTCTATTGCACGGCCTACCATATCTACGAGGATTTTCACCAGAACGGACGGTTCCCGTTCGACCTGAGTCACAATTTCCTGATCCGCTACGAAGACGCGTATCGACGCGTCGACGGCCAATGGATGTTCACGAGGCGCCGCATTTCAACCGAGGCGCGTTTCGTTCATCAGATCATCCCCGTCGCCTAGGCCCAAAGCAACCTGCTCAGACCTCAGTCGCCTAGCATTCTTGTTCACAGAGCGCACGAGCGTCCGTCTCGGCTCAGCCTGTTCTCCGACGACTGCCCTCAAAATATTGCCTTGCGCTGCTGGGCGTCCGACTTGACAACCCCCTTTGCCAGAGGTTTTATTCGCATACCGGACAAATGTGCGAAAAGATGCACGTGGGGGATCAGCTATGGAACGCAGGACTTTTCTGGCTAGCGCAGCAGCACTGGCTGCGGCATCCACCATTCCGGGCAACGCTCGGGCCGCCACTCGTCTTCGGTTCGCCCACTTTTCAGTGACAGACGACCCGAACCACGTCACCGCGCTCTCGTTCGCCGACAAACTGAAGAATGCGACAGGCGGGGAGTTTGACGTCACGATCATTCCGAATTCACAGCTCGGAGGGGAGGTCGATGTCGTAGAGGGTATCCTGCTCGGCACGATCGACCTGGCGCCGCCATCCTGCGCGGTGTTGGCGAACTGGGTTCCGGAGATGAACGTGCTCAACATGCCGTTCGCGTTCCGCGACTGGGACCACTACACCCGGGTTCTAAACGGCTCGCTTTACGACCAAATTGTAACGGCAGCCGCTGCGAAAAACATTCGCTTCCTCGGCTTCATGACGTCCGGCGTACGCCACATCATGACCCGCCAGCCGGTCAATTCGATTGCTGATCTGAAAGGCCGCAAGATCCGAACCGTGCAGAACCCGGTTCACGTCGCAACGTTTAACGCCTTCGGCGCGAACGCCACTGCCATCGCCTACAACGAAGTCTATTCAGCGCTCCAGACGGGCGTCGTTGATGGCGCGGACGCTGCTAATACAAATTACTATACGCAGAAATTCTATGAAGTCGCCAACAACTGGGCGCAGATTGGATGGCTGTACTATTCCAATGGCATTATCATGTCAGAAGCCAAATTCCAGCGCCTTCCACCTGAGCGTCAGAAGGCCTTGATGGCGGTAGGCCGCGAGGCAGGAATCGAACATCTCAAGCTCTGGGCCGATAGCGATGCAAAGATCCTCGATCAGTTGAAAGCCAAGGGTGTCAACATCACCAATCCGGATCCGGCACCATTCCGCGAGCAGTCGAAGGCGATCTACGATCAGTTCCTGAAGACGGACAAGGAGAAGCAGATTCTCGCCGACATCCTGGCAGGTTGATCTCCATCCCATGTCAGCGCTAGCGAGCGGAAAATTCGGCAGCAGGGCGATATCGGCGGTTCGCAACACTGTCGATGTGGCGGTGATCCTTCTGTACTCCTACATGGTGATCGCCGTCGTGGTTCAGGTGGCCGGCCGCTATGTGCTCAACTTCCACATCGGTAACGCCGTTGAAACGGCGACCTACGCTCAGATCTGGCTAACGGCTGTTGGAGCAAGCGTTGCGCTTCGCCACGGCGCCATTTTCGCTGTCGATACCTTGACCCGCCACCTCAGTCTGACACCCGCGAGATTTTTCAGTATCTTGATCGCGGCAATCAACATGATCTTCGTCGGGGTCATGATCTACGGCGGAATCCTGCTGACCGAGCAGGGCATTCGGCAGACATCGCCAGTGTTGATGATCCCCATGTGGACAATTTTCATCTCCATTCCGATCGGCATGACATTGCTGGGCATTGAAATCGTCATGCACGTAATCGAGAACTGGCACGCTCCCTTCGCCGGCATCCAGGAGGATCTGCTTTGATCGCCCTCGGGGTCGGGTTCTTCGTGTTCCTGCTGATCGGCGTACCAATCGCGTTTGTCTTCGGCATATCGGCGCTTATCTCGGTGTGGGCGGCGGATCTTCCGCTAGTGGTGATTGCGCATCGGTTCTATTCTGGTCTCAATGACTTCACCCTGATGGCCATTCCCTTCTTCCTGCTTGCCGGGATGCTGATGGATCAGGGCGGATTGTCGCGACGGATCATCGACTTTGCATCCGCTCTCGTCGGCTGGGCGACGGGTAGCTTGCTCATGGTTTCCGTCGTCGCATCGACAGCAATCGCGGCGATGTCTGGATCTGGCAGCGCCGATACTGCGGTCGTCTCCGCTGTCATGCAGCCCGAACTCAAGCGCAGGAAGTATGACGTCGATTTCTCGGCAGCACTCATCGCGACGGCGGGCACGCTCGCACAGATCATTCCACCAAGCATGATGCTGGTTCTGATCGGCGTACTGAACAACATCTCGATCAGCGCGCTCTTTCTGGCTGGCATTATTCCTGGCCTTCTCGTCGTCCCGGGGCTGCTCTTTCTCGCCTGGTGGCACGCCAGAAACGGCGGGCCTCAATACCGCGTGACAGAGCCGTTTCAGCTCCAGCGGCTTTGGACGACCTTTTTCTATGCGTTACCCGCGCTTGGACTCGGTGTGATTGTCAGCGGCGGGATCTTCAGTGGTGCGTTCACGCCGACAGAGGCAGCCGCCGTCGCGGTCGTGTATACGATATTGATCGGGAAGTTTGTCTATCGCGAACTCGACCTGAAGGTCATCCCTGGCATCATTCTGAAGGCTGGCGGATTCACCGCAGGCATCATGGTGCTCGTGGGAGGGGCAACCGTCTTCAATTGGCTCATGGCCATTGAGGGCCTCCCGGATCTCGTTGCCAGTTGGTTGCAGGCTACCGTCAGCAGCCCATGGACTTTTCTGCTGATAGTCAACATCTTCCTGATGCTCTTCGGGATGCCGATGGAGAGCATCGCAATGGTGCTCCTCCTCAGCCCGGTCGTCATTCAGGCAGGTGTGGCATACGGCCTCGAACCAGTGCACCTTGCGATCGTCTTCGTGTTCAATAGCGTGATCGGCATGATTACGCCGCCCTTTGGCGGGACGCTGTTCGTGGCAGCGATTGTGGCCAAGAGACCCATATCGGCGGTCACGCGCCACATTTATCGCCCTTGGGGCGTCATGACGATCGTCTTGCTGCTCGTCACCTACATTCCGGAACTTGTGCTTTTCCTTCCGCGCGCTGCGGGCTTTCTGAAATAGGCAACAGTCCGAAGAACACGAGCCTCGAGCAGAGGCTCATATCGTCAAAGTGTTCGCTGCGAACTATGTCTCGGCAGAACCCGCCCAACTTAAGAGGAGCATCCATGACAAGCGTGCCGCGGCTCGACGCCAGTCTTGAAGAAACCGATCGCCAGTATCTCTTTCACCCCTTCACAGTTCTGAAAGACCACGAAAAAAGTGGCCCGCCAAGAGTGATTGTCGAGGGAAAGGGTATCAGGCTGACCGACAGCCATGGCCGACACTACATCGACGCAATGGCCGGACTCTGGTGCGTGAATGTCGGATATGGCCGGCCTGAACTGGCCGAAGCGATGAAGGAGCAGGCTCTCAAGCTTCCATACTATCACGCGTTCTCGTCAATGAGCATGGAGACTCCCGTTCGCCTTGCGGAGCGGCTGGTGAAAATGGCGCCGGTCCCGATGTCAAAAGTATTTTTTGGCAATAGCGGATCGGACGCTAACGACACGCAGGTCAAGCTTGTCTGGTATTACAACAATGCTAGGGGCTTGCCGCAGAAGAAGAAGATCATTTCGCGCCAGCGCGGATATCACGGCGTCACGGTCATGTCTGCCGGGCTGACAGGTCTCGAGGGCTTACACAAGGGCTTCGATCTTCCCCTCCCAATGATCCGCCATACGACAGCGCCCCACCGCCTCTGGGAGGCGGAGCCTGGCATGACCGATGAGGCGTTTTCCAGGAAGCTCGCGGACGACCTGGAATCCCTGATTGTCGCCGAGGGCCCCGAGACCGTGGCGGCCTTTATTGCCGAACCGATTCAGGGTGCAGGCGGCGTGATTGTGCCGCCGGAAGGCTATTTCCGCGAGATCCAGAAGGTGCTCGATAAATACGATGTCCTTCTGATAGCCGATGAGGTGATCTGTGGATTCGGCCGTCTGGGCAAGATGTTCGGAACGAACGTGATGGATATGAGGCCAGACCTGATAACTGTCGCGAAAGGTCTCACATCGGCCTATATCCCGCTCTCAGCCTGTCTCGTCTCCGAGAAAGTCTGGCGTGTCCTCGTAGATGGGGGAGAAAAGTTCGGCAATTTCGGGCACGGCTACACCTACACGGCGCACCCTCTTGCGGCAGCGGTGGCGCTTGCCAACCTCGATATCATCGAGAACGACAACCTCGTCGCAAATGCGGCGACCACGGGAGCCTACATGCATAAGAGACTGCATGAGGCCTTCGGCCAACACCCGCTTGTTGGCGAAATTCGCGGCAAAGCGCTGATCGGCGCGGTGGAGTTCGTGGCGAAGAGAGACGGCCCGCGCGCGTTCGATCCCAACCTCAAGGTCGCACCCAGAATAGCGCGGGCCTGCCTTGAGCTTGGCCTGATCACCCGCGCGCTTCCTTCCGCCGACACGATCGCTTTCTCACCGCCACTCGTGATCAACGAGCAGGAGATTGACGAGATGGTAGCGTTGGCCCGCAAGGGCGTCGATGCAGTCACCGACGAACTCGTCAGAGAAAACGCCTGGCACGGTTGAAACCGCGTTCTGTGGCCAAAAACGAAACGATGGAGAATGTGAGATGGATCGCCATTCAGTAAACTGGTCCGGCCCGATGCCGGCGGTTGTCACGCCTTTCGACGCGAGTGGCAACGTCGACGAGGCAGCGTTCGCAGAAAACTTGCAGATCCTCCTGAAGAAGGGAGCGACCGGTTTCGTTGTAGGAGGATGCACGGGCGAATTCTGGGCGATGACTCTCGAGGAGCGCAAGAATCTCTACAAGCTCGGCGCCAAGGCTGTCGCCGGCAAGGGTACGCTCATCGCAGGCACCGGCGCCATCACTGTGCGGGACACGGTTGAATTGAGCAATGCTGCGCAAGAGGCTGGCGCCGATGGCGCACTCATCCTGCCTCCGTACTTCGTGAAGCTCACGGATGACGAGATTTTTGCCCATTATGAGGCAGTGTCTTCGCAGGTTTCCCTGCCGATCATGCTCTACAATATCCCCGGGAATGCCGTGAACGGGCTCAGCCCTCACCTTGTTGACCGACTATCCTCGTTGGACAAAGTGGTCGCCGTCAAGGAAAGCTCGGGCGATTGGAACAATTACTACGCGACGGCCATCGCCGTTCAATCCAAGCTCCGTGTCTTCTGCGGGCCGTCCTCGGTCTTTGGCGTCAGCGCAGTCTTGCTGGGCGCGGATGGGATCATCGATTGCTTCCCGAACGTGTGGGCGCCCGGTGGTTTGGATCTCTACTACGCCGCCAAGGAAGGGCGCCTCGAAGAGGCTCGTGACCTCCAGGAACTCGGTCGCCGCCTGACCGATCTTTTCGTCTCCGAAGGGCGGACGCTATATCCGTCAACGAAAGCCGCCATGCAGTTGCTGGGACTTCCCGGCGGAGAGCTTCGGGCTCCGCTCAAACCGTTGGGCCAGAGGGAACTCGACGGATTAGCCCGCGGCCTCGCGGCATTGGGTCTGCTCCCACAAGCGAAGATCGAACGGCTGAGCGCCTGAAGGAAAACGTCACATGAATGCGCACGCAAACGACGGTCATTTCGCCCCGCAGCTCAAACCGAAGGATTACTCGATCTCGTTCGGTGAGTTCGTCGGCATCGGCCCGAACGGGAATCTCTGGGTTGAGGATTGCGACGTCAACGATCTGGCGGAGAAATTTGGAACGCCGCTCTACATCATTTCCGAGTCGCAGTTTCGCTACACGTATCGGGCATTTCGCGACGCCTTTCGACGTCATTATCCCAGTGTAGAAATTCTGTTTGCCAACAAGTCGAACAACGGCTTGGCAATTCGACATATCATGAACCAAGAGGGCGCGGGCGGCGATTGCTTCGGCGTCAACGAGATGTACCTGTCGCTTCTCGCCGGCACAAATCCCAAGACTCTAGTTCTCAATGGCTCGAACAAACAGCCGGAAGAACTGGAAATGGCGATCGCCAACGGCGTTTGCATCAATATTGACGCGATGGACGAACTGGATCTGATCGAAGAGATCTCGGCTCGGCTCGGCCGCAATGTCGATCTCGGGATCCGCCTCAAACTCGATCTCGAACCGCTCGCTGGACGGACAGGCGTGGCGATGCATGGACCGGGGACGCTCAAGCAGCAGAGCGACAGCACGAAATGGGGCATGTCGCGGCAACAGACTGTCGCCATCATCAGACGCGCCCAATCCATGCCGCGGGTGCGCCTGTGTGAAACGCATTTCCACCTGTCGCGCATGTCCAACGACCCTGAGAACTTCGCTATCATGGCGCGAGAGATGATCGCGTGGTCGGCGTTTATCCGGGACGAGACAGGCTGGATACCCGACTGCATCGATATCGGCGGTGGCTGGACATTCGGCAAGTGGTACGGGACGGGACCGAATGGCCAACTCGACGACGATCGAGCGCCCACGGCCGAGGATTACGCGCGGCTTTGTTCCGCGGCGATTAAGGAAGAGACGGCACGCTACGGCCTTCCGTTGCCGAAGCTGCGCCTCGAACCCGGCCGTGCCTTGTCCGGTCCATCGGGTGTCGCGGTTGGCATGGTCGGCGCGGTGAAAGAAGGTGATCATAAGAAGTGGGTTAACATGGATCTGTCGACCAACCATCTGTCATGGGCTGCTGCGCTTGATTGGTATTATCACGCGCTGCCCGTTGTAGATGCGGCCCGCGAGGGAAGCGAGATCGTCGATCTCGTCGGTCCCCTCTGCAATTCAGACGAAGTCGGTCCACACCGCAAGATGCCACCGTTCAAGCGCGGTGATTACGTGGCTTTCCTGGACACCGGGGGTTATACGGAGTCATGCGCGGCGCGATACAACGCGCAGCTTCTCCCAGCGACCGTGCTTGTCTCTGGAAATCGCGCCGAGGTCATCACTGAGCGTGAGCAGCTGAAAGATGTGGCCGGGCGCTTCCGCGTTCCGCCCCGTCTGTTGGCCGCGTCGTTCGCTCCGCAGGATCGTGAGTCGCCGTCAATCATCGTGACGCCATGACAACGCTCTCTCCTCAGCGGCATCGATTTGCCGCCCCTTTAGCCACCAATCGAACGGCGTGACGTCATGGATCTTGGATTACGTGGCCGGAGCGCCATCGTCAGCGCGGCCAGCAAAGGCCTCAGCAAGGCCTGCGCCCTCTCGCTAGCAAGGGAGGGCGTCGATCTCGTTCTGATTGCTCGCACCGCTGATACGCTTGAGGCCACCGCAGCAGAAATTCGAGGGGCGACAGGCGTCAATGTACAGACCGTTGCTGCCGATATCCACGATGAGGCGACGCACGATCGGATCCTGGATCTCTGCCCGGAGCCGGATATCCTCATTAACAACCCCGGCGTGCGCCAGGTCCCTGGTGATTTTCGCACCTGGTCGCGAGCCGAATGGCAACACTGGATCGACGTTCACTTTTTTTCGGCCATCCGCCTGATTCAGAGAGTCTCCCCTGGCATGGCTGAGCGCAAGTTCGGTCGCATCGTGAATATGTCGGTGAGCTTCATCAAGTTCCCGCAAGTGGGGTTCGCCCACAGCCATGCCGCGAGGCTGGCGCTGTCAGGCGCAGTTGCGGCGATCTCGCGGGAACTGATCCCGCATAACGTCACCATCAACACTGTATGCCCAGGTCTCTTCGACACGGATGCGTTGCATACCAATCTTCATGGTCATGCCGAGCGCCGCGACACTAGCTACGAGGCGATTTTGGCGGAGCGATTGGGAACCTGCCCGGCAGGTCGCCTCGCCGATCCGACGGAATGCGGCGATCTGGTCGCTTACCTCTGCAGCGCCCAGGCAGGCTTCATGAGCGCGCAGAACATCGTCAATGACGGCGGCGTCTATCAAGGTATTTTTTGAGAGTTTGATCCGATGACCGAAGCGACCCTGTCGCCTGATAACCGCGTGATTATGATTTCTGGCGCGTCCAGAGGCATTGGTGCTGCAATTGCCAAGCGTCTTCTTGCCGACGGCTATCGCCTGTCTCTCGGTGCTCGCAAGCCGGATGTTGCGAAGGACGCTCTTGGCGACCACGATCCTGAGCGAGTCCTTTTCGGGAGGTTTGACGCGCTGGACCCGTCTACGTCGGAGCGTTGGGTAAGCGAGACGGTCGAGAAATTTGGCCAGATTGACGGTCTGGTCAACAATGCTGGCATTCTTCGCCAGGTGCTGTTCGATGGAAAGGGCGAGGCCGCTCTTGAAGAGCTGTGGGGCGTGAATGTGGTCGCACCGTATAGGCTGACGTGTCTGACGCTTCCCCATCTGCGCAAGACGGGGCAGGGGCGCATTGTGAACATCGCCTCGACCGATGGAAAGCGCTATCGCGACACCGTCTCTGTTGGCTATGCGATGACGAAACACGCACTTGTGGTCATGAGCCATGCGTCGAAATTCGAGGGTTGGGAGGATGGCGTGCGCGTCACCGCGCTCTGTCCTGGTGCCGTGGATACCGATCTTATCGCGGGCATACCTGGCGTGATGCCAGGCCCCGGCCGCATCACGCCAAGTGTTATCGCACATGGCGTCAGCTTCATCCTGAGCCTGCCAAACAACGCATCCGTGGCTGAATTCGCCATCAACACGCGTCTCGAATCCACGCTCTGAAGTCGGCTGCCGCGCCGCTTTCCGGTTGCCACGCGGCAGTCCTCATCCCCACTCAGGCTTTGATACGCAGACGCTCGTTCTGCGGATACATAATGCGCCTGGCGTCCTCATCCAGTTCGGCCTTGAACAGATGCTTCTGTTTCAGGGATTCCGCCCGGATGGCTGCCGGGCGTGCGTTGATTTCCTCCACGAGACGTTTGACATTTGGAAACTTGGCCCAAGCGCCTTCGCCCATAACGTAGGGCACCAATCTCGCCCAGCCCCACATTGCCATATCCGCGATCGTATAGGCCTCGCCGACCAGATAGCGATGATCTTTCAGGCGCTGATCCAGGATGCCGTAGTGCCGTTCCGCTTCGTAGAAGTAGCGGTTCTGCGCGTAGGGAACGACCTCGGGAGCGAAATGCCTGAAATGGACCGCCTGGCCGGAGAACGGACTCATGCCGGATGCGACAAACATCATCCAGGACAGCAGTTCGCCGCGGTCAGCGGGCGTGTCGGCCGGCAGGAACTGTCCAGTCTTTTCCCCGAGATACAGAAGGATCGCATTGCTGTCGAAAACCTTCACATCGCCATCGACGATGGCCGGAACCTTTCCGTTCGGGTTGATTGCGAGATAGTCAGGTGCGAATTGCTCGCCCTTGCGCGTATCGATCGGCTTCGGCTCGTAGGCGATACCCGCCTCTTCGAGAAAGAGCGCAACCTTCATCGGATTGGGCGACAAGTTGAAGTAGAATTTGAGCATGGGGGTGCCTATTTTATGGACGAGGTGTGATCGTGACTGAGCGCAGGTCTGGCGCTAATTCCTCCAGTTCAATATGTGACGCTGCTCGATCAATGGTCAAACTAATTCCCCGAATGGCGTGCTTTAAGCTTTGAGAATCTATCGGCTTTGCCAGAAACTAACGTCGTCCCACCGCGATAACCCAAGGACTAAAATGAGCAATTCTTCAAAGTCAGTCGCGCCGTGGGAATGGCCGGAAGAGCAGTGGCGAAGCGCTGTATCGCGGGTTCGTGCCGGTCGACGTCTTGCACCGCCGGCATGGCCGCAGGGAGCGAGCTGCGCAGTGGCCCTGTCCTTCGACTGCGATCACGAGACTTTCGAACTCGGCGCGGGCGGAACGGCTGTTGGTCGCCTGAGCTGGGGCGAGTTCGGACGGCGCGTCGGCGTGCCGCGTATTCTGTCCATTCTCAATCGCCACGACGTGAGAGCCAGTTTCTTCACGCCGGCGGTTGTGACGTTGATCGATCCACATGAAACGAGACGGATTGCCGATGCGGGACACGAAATCGCGATTCATGGCTGGATCCATGAGAATACATCTCTTCTGACCGAACCTGTTGAGCGCGACCTCATGCGGCGTTCGAGGGATCAGATCGCGAAGGTAACGGGAGTGGAGCCTGTCGGGCACCGAGCGGCACAGTGGGATCTCAGCCCACACACCATCTCACTCGTGAAGGAGCTCGGCTTTCTCTATGATTCATCGTTGATGGCGGATGAAGAGTGCTACGAACTCTGCATCGATGGCACACCGTCTGGTGTCGTCGAGATTCCTGTAGAGTGGCTGCGGGACGATGCCGTCTATTTTCTCTTCAATCGCAATCCGGCCACACGGCCTTATATGCCCCCGCGGGAAGTGCTGGAGATTTTTACAAGGGAGTTCGATCAGGCCTACGCGGAAGGCGGAATCTTCCAGCTTGTGATGCATCCTTTCGTCATCGGATACCGCTCACGGATCTGGATCCTGGATGAACTCATTCGCCATGCGAAATCCAAGCCCGGAGTTTGGTTCGGAACTCATGAAGAGGTCGCGCGATGGGTGAAGGAGTTGCCAGCCGCTGACGGGTCTCAGCGGACGTAGGTCGCCCCATTCATGTCCAGGGTGGCGCCGGAAAGATGACGCGCCTTTCCTGACACCAGGAAAGCGATCAGTTCCCCGATCTCTGACGGCGGAACCCATTCGCCCATGGCAAGGGACGCGGTCACGGATGCCTCACCGCCCGGTTGGAGCGCAGCAAAATCCTCCGACATCTTGGTCCGAACGATTCCGGGTGCTATCAGATAGCTCAGGATGTTTTCGCGCGCATAACCTCGGGCGATTGTCTGCGCGGCGGCCTTTATCGCAGCTTTCGATGCGGCATAGGCAATCTGGTCGGGATTCGTTGATCCCCGTTGCGCATTCCAGCTCGCAAGCGTGACAAGAACACCGCCGCTTCCCCGCCACTCTCTCACCGCAGCGCGCATCAGCCTTGCGGGTGCCAGAACGTTGATGGCAAATTGCTCCGTCCAGGAGCGATCCCAGGTGGCATCGTCGTCATCGACTCCGCCCCACACGAGGGTGGCGGCATTCAGCACAAGCGCATTGATGCCACCGCGCCAGGCGGTTGCAGTCCGCCAGAGTTGTTCGACTTCGGCGAGATTGCCAAAATCTGCCGCCACAAATATTCGCCGGCTCGGATCAAGTCCCGCCAATGCCTTCTCTGCGCCCTCGCGGTCGTGATCATTGCGGTGATGAGCGATAATGTACGCACCGGAATCGGCGAGTACCCGCGCGGTGGCGGCACCGATCCCACTTGACGCACCGGTTAACAGAACCGTCTTTTGGCTAAGATCTATCACTGTCCTGTTTCCTTTTCCGATGTGGCAGTCATGGCCTGATCGAGCCGAACAGTCTTCAGGCCACCAATGACCTGGAGCGTCGGCGTCAATTCGATGTGGCCGATATTGACGTGCGCTGGCGCCGCGAGAGCGTAGCAGATTATATCCGCGACATCGGCTGGCTCGAGGACCTCGTAGCCATCGAAGTATCCCCGTTCGGCCTTTGCGGCATCGCCGATCGTCTTGGCGAAAATCGCGGTGCGCGTTCTCCCTGGAGCAATCTCAGTGACGCGGATGCGATATCCACATAGATCCACCCGCAACTGGTCCGAGATGGCGCGGATGCCTGCCTTGGTTGCGTGATACACGGCATTGCCGCCGGTCAATGCATGGTGACCTGCAATCGATCCGACGAAGACGATATGCCCGTGATTGCGCCGCTTCATCCCCGGAAGGGCAAGTCGAATAAGGTGAAGCACTGACGACAGATTGAGCTCGACGAGATCATCGATCTCGGCCTCGCTTGCGTTGCCGATCGAGCCACCGAAATTGCTGCCGGCGTTGCATACGACGACATCCGGGTCAGCCTGAATGACGAGCGTCTCCATTGCCTCTCGATCGACCATGTCGAGAGCGTGGGTCACGCAACCCGTCTCGGCCGAAAGTGCCGCCAGCTTGTCGGCGCTCCGTGCGGTAGCGTGAATCGTGGCGCTGAAGGAAGACAGGCGCCGGACGAGCTCTTCGCCAATTCCGCTGGAAGCCCCCGTCACGAGAATGCTTGAGCCGTCCAGGACCTTGCTCAACGCATGAGGCTCGGGAGCCAGAGGGCGATCTGCGGGAAGATCATCACGATGATTAGGCCGACCACCTGCAATCCCATGAAAGGCCAAACCGATTTAAGGATGTCCTGCAGCGAGACTTCCGGCGGTGCGACACTCTTCAGATAGAAGGAAGACGGTCCGAATGGCGGCGAAAGGTAGCCGATCTGCATATTGATGCAGAACAGCACGCCGAACCAAAGGGGATCGTAACCCAACTGCTTGATGACAGGCACGAAGACCGGCATCGTCAGGAGTGCAATCCCGATCCAGTCCAGAGGCAGACCGAGCAGGATCAGGATGATCTGCATCACGATGAGGATGCCGATCGGGGGGAGAGGAAGGCCAGCAATCAGATTTGACAGATAAGTGATGCCACCCGTGAATGTGTAGATCCCCACGAAAGCGGTCGCTCCGAAGAAGATCCACATGACGGGGCCGATCGCACGACCGCTTTCAACCACGATCCCGCGAATGTCCGACAGAGTGAGCTTGCTCCCGCCGAGGGAGATCGCGAGGAGTGCACCGGCAACGCCGATGGCCGCGGACTCCGTTGGAGTTGCGATGCCAAAGTAGAGTGATCCAAGGACCGCCAGGATGACTGCCATGGGCAATGCCAAATCCTTCGCCAGGAGGACTTTCTCCTTGAATGGCAGGGCCAGCTCCTCTGGTGGTGGGGGAGGGGCAAGCGCGGGGTTGATGACACAGCGGATGTAAATGTAGCCGGCATAGAGGGCGGCGAGCAGCAGCCCGGGAAGGAGGGCCGCTGCGTAGAGCTCTGCAATCGAGACGTTGGCGATGAGCGCGTAAAATACCAGGACAAGACTGGGTGGGATCATGGCGCCGAGGGATCCGGCAGCGATAATGGTGCCGAGCGCAATCTGCTTGTCGTAGCCGCGCTTCAACATCGTCGGCAGCGCAACGAGCCCAAGTGTGATGATCTCCGCGCCGACAACACCGACCATGGCGGCCATCAGCGATCCTGCCAGAACGACGCTGATCGCCATTCCACCCGGCAACCTTGCGGTCCACAGGTGCAATACGCCGAAGATCTTGGCGGCAATACCGCTCCTTTCAAGGAGGATACCCATGATAACGAAAAGAGGAACGGTGATCAGAATATAGTTGGTTGAATTATCGTAGATCCGGCTTGCAATGATGATCGTGCTCTGGGGACCAAAGAGCGTGAACCCAACAACAAGAGCCGTTCCGAGGGTCGCGAAAGCCAGAGGAACGCCGATGATGACCATCCCGAAAAGGAGGCCAAAGGTGAAGATAGTGACGATCTCGGGGCTCATGATTTCTTTCCGACCAGGAAGACGAACGCCTGAAGTGACATGAGGGCCAAGGCAATCACGAGAGCGACTTTGAGGATGACCGGCAGTGGAGTGTTGAAAACGGTTCCTGAATGCTCGTTAACGTCAATCGCGAATGCGGCCTGGTTCCACGAGGCCCAGACGAGGATCAGGCAACTGACAAGGGACACGGCGAGCCCGAACTTATGCGTATAAACCTGCCATCTCGGTGACAGTCGGTCGGTGAGGGTCGTCACAGCGATGTGCCCCTCGTCTGCGGAGACCTGGGGGCCGCACAGGATGTAGTGGAGTCCGGCAAGGATCAGCGAAATCTCAAGGGTGTATTGTGTCGGAGCGTTGAACACGTAGCGGGCTACGACCTCGTAGAACGTCAGAAGGAAGACGATCACGTAGCCGTATGAAAAGACATCGCCGATGGCGCGATTGAAGCGAGTAATCACGGTGCATCCTCTAAACAGGAAAAGGACCTGCCCTCCGGCAGGCCCTCAACTCATTGCGCCTTACATTTTTCCGGTTTTCTTGAGATAGTCGAGATAGGCATTGATCACCTTCTCGGAGAGCGGGCTCTTCTTGGACCAATCCGACCAAGCCTGCACGGCCAGCTTGCGATACTGGACCTTCTCGGCATCAGATAGTTCTGAAATTTTCAGCCCCTTTGACTCCGCCTTGGCGAGCACCACCGCGTCGTCGATCTGAACCCGGACGATGCAGCGAACCATCAGATCGCGCATGGAGAGTTCGAGCATCTGGCGAAGGTCAGCAGGCAACGCGTCCCACTTTGCCTTATTGACCGAGATGTCGAACGCTCCGTTGGAGTGCATGCTGTTGATCAGCGTGTACTTGGCGTCTGCGTAGACGCCCGTCTGATCGTTATAGGACAGCGTGCCATTGTCTGCCGCGTCGATGACACCCTTCTCGAGAGCCGAGAACACCTCGGTGAGGGGCATCACCACTGGAACCGCGCCAAGTTTTTCCCAGATGGCACTCGAAATGCCGGGCGGGCTCCGCATCTTGAGGCCCTTGAAGTCTGCCAGCGTATTGAGTGGCTTGCGCGACGGGATCGCCTCAAAGGAGCCGGTGCCGACACCGATGGTATAGATGTTGAACCGAGAATACGCTTCGCGCATCAGTTCCAAACCACCATAATAATACCAGAACTCGACCAGCTGGTAAGGCGAGTCGAAGGCGCCTGGAATATCACCGAGCGGCGCAAAGCCTGGGTCGATACCAGCGTAGAGGGTCGGGTACGAGACGTGTCCGTCGAGAACGCCTGCCTTGATGGCCTCGAGGGACTGCGCGAGCGGCACCACAGAGCCGGCTGGAAGCATCTGGATTTCCAGTCGTCCGCCGGACATCGCAGTGACGCGCTTGGCCCAATCCTCGACAACTTCCGTCAACTGATTGCCTGGCAGCCATTGGTTCTGGAGGCGCCATACGGTCTTCGTCTGAGCTGCGACACCGGTTGCATGCGTCGCTGCGAAGAGCATCGTCAGCGCAGCAAGGACCGGTAGAATGTAGACGGCATTAAGACGCCTCATCATCATTCCCCTTCTGGTTTTATGAGGTTGCGTTGGAAGCTTGTCCGACGGAGTGAACAAGCCCCTGACGGATCGTAGAACGGCCGCGTTTCTAGCGTCAAGCAGTTTGTGCGGATGACGGTTATATGTTCGTATGACGCACAAACGAGCAATGATGAGTCTCATTACAGGAGCAGGGTGTTGGACACAAAGATACGGGAAATTGAGGACCGGATCCTCATCGGGGAAGTTCTTTCGGGTTATTGCCGAATGCTCGACACAATGGACCTCAATCAGGTGGGCAATCTCTTCACATTGGACTGTGTCGTAGAGTTCGGGCCTGACGAAAGGTTGAACGCGAGGAGCGCGCAGGCTCTCGCCTCCAATCTGTCGCGTCTCTGGCGCTGGCGCCGCACATCACATCATCTCTCAAACGTCGAAGTGGCATTCCGGTCGGACTCTGAAGCCTGTGCATCAAGCTACGTCATTGCCTGGCACGAGAGGCCGGACGGCACGACGGCGACGCTCTACGGCACCTATCGCGACACCCTCGTGCGGACAGTGGACGGCTGGCGCATTTCAACCCGTCGCCAGGAAATGAACGGCAGCGATGCCGGCTTCACTGTGGGCATTTTTCCTGCCTCCCGGGCGGCTCCTCCGGCCGGATGGGCACCTCCGAATTACGTCATGTCTTGAGGCGCCGCGGCGTGATGTCTTGAGGCGCCGCAGGCAGACTCGTGGAGCATGGCGACAGTCATTTTCCCGCGCCCGCGGACAATTTCTGCGAGGGCACCATCGCGATACGAGAGGCTGGGGAACGCTATTTACAGCATTTCGTGCGCCATGCTAACATTCGTGCGTTATGCGCATAGTGATGGCGAGGCCCACACTCGGAACCCTCATCCGGCGCATCGCGTATTCGCTGATTTTAACAGGTGACTGATGTCTCAAGAATTTCGTGGTAGCTACACCGTTACCATTACGCCTTTCACGGAAGATCGCAGCGCCATCGACTATGCCGCCTGGCAGCGTTTCCTCGATTGGCAGTTGCAGGTGGGCGTCCCCGGGATCATCATTCTGGGCACCACTGGAGAGTTTCTAACCATCAGTGACGCTGAACGCCGCGCTTTCGTCGATGCGACGGTGAAGCATGTAGCAGGCCGCATTCCCGTGATGGTAGGAAGCATGAACGCCTACACTCCGAACGCGGTCCGCTACAGCAAAGAGGCACAAGACCTCGGCGCGGACGGCTTGATGATCGCGCCACCCTACTACTACACGCCCACCGAGGACGAGATCTTCAACTACTACCGCGCGATCAACGAGGCGGTAGCGATTCCGATCATGCTCTACAACAATCCTGTCACGACGAACGTTGACATGTCCTCGAAGCTCGTGACGCGGATGACCAACAATCTGGAAAATATCCGCTACATCAAGGAAGCGAGCCAGGATGTCGGGCGCATCCACGACATCGTGGATGAAACGCAGGGCCTGATGAATGTGTTCGCGGGCGAGCGGATCGTCGAATCATTTTTGCTGGGTGCGGTTGGCTACGTCAATCCATACGGCAACTACATCCCGCTGGCGTCGACCAAAATCTGGGACTATCTGGTCGAAGGCCGGATCGAGGATGCCAAGAAGATCCAGCGTCTGATTTCGAAGTTCGATCACATCATTGCAGCAGGCCACCCGACCTATGGGCACCAATGCTATTCCAAGGCGCTGGCAGGCGCTGTCGGCTACCCGGTCGGCGATGTTCGTGATCCAATCACGACCTTCCGCGCGCTCGGCGAGGAGGGACATCAGCGGCTCTCTGAGATCATGGCTGTGATTCGCGAGCTCGACGCGTTGATGATCGAACTCGGAGGCAAGCGCGCCGCAGCTTGACCACCGACTTGTGTAGAATGGAACGCCACCCACCCGGACCGCACCTGTTTACGCCGCTGACCATCAGGGCAGCGACGTTTCGAAACCGCATAGTACTGTCGCCCATGTGTCAGTATCAGGCAGTCGATGGACATATCGGGCGATGGCACCTCGCGCATCATTCGCGCTTCGCGCTCGGGGGTCTTGGCGCAGCCATCCTCGAAGCGACCAGCGTAACAGCCGATGGCCGCATCACGCCCGGTTGCACCGGGATCTACGATGATGCCCATATCTCCGGTCTGCGCAGCATCACCGAGCTCTATCGCGATCACGGCGTGTTATCGGGCATTCAACTGAGCCATGCCGGTCGAAAGGGCAGCACGGCAAGGCCCTGGGAGGGAGCCGCGCCGTTGGAAGCGAATGGCGAGGAGCCGGCATGGCGGACAGTTGCGCCGAGTGCGGTTCCCGCCCGTCCCGAGTGGCCAGTGCCATTGGCATTGTGCGAGGATGGGATCGCGGCGATCGTGGAGGCGTTTCGCACAGCGACCCTGCGATCCTACGAAGCCGGTTTTGATTTCGTCGAGATTCATGGCGCGCACGGCTACCTGATCCACAGCTTCCTGTCGCCGCTGGCAAACCAGCGGAATGATCGCTTTGGCGGATCGCTCGAAAATCGCATGCGGTTTGCATTGATGGTGGCAGAAGCGGTTCGCAGCGTGTCGTCACATGACCGCCCGATCTTCTATCGCGCATCAGTCATCGACGATGTGGAAGGCGGTGTAACGCTCGAGGACAGCATTGTTCTTGCGACGGCGCTCCGCGAGCGGGGAGTCGACGTCGTGGACTGCTCAGCTGGAGGAATTGTCGGTCCTGTCGCGCTCGGGCTGCTCAAACAGAAGCCGAACTTTCAAGTTCCGCTCGCGGCGGCGATCCGCGCCAAGGCCGGGGTCGCCACCATGGCGGTTGGCCTGATCATCGATCCCGTGTCGGCGGAGAATGCGGTGGCGAACGGGCATGCCGATCTCATCGCGCTGGGAAGAGAATTGATGGCCGATTCAAACTGGGTCTATCGGGCGGCGCGCCAACTGGGAGTCTCGAACCCCGAGAAGGTGTTTCCGCCCGAATATGCGTTTTACCTAGGGTCAGGACCCATTGATTTAAGATGCTCGATCTGATTCAGGTTCCGCAAGGAGACTGAGCATGAGCGACCTTTACTGGCTGACGGACGAGCAGATGGCACGGCTTCAGCCGTATTTCCCCAAG